>OZ244037.1:0-4095690 GCA_965215065.1 Longimicrobiales bacterium | reverse complement strand
ATCCTGGATGAGAAGTGACCCGGGTCGTATTCGACACGAACGTCATTGTCAGTGCGGCGCTCTTTGACAACTCCGTTCCAGGACAGGCATTCGTTCGGGCATTGCGTTCCGCAACGATTCTCATCTCCCGTGCACTCGTGGAAGAGCTGGGCGCTGTTCTCGCGCGTGACAGATTTGACCGGTATGTCTCGCGCGAGATTCGCTTGGATTTTCTCGAATCCTTGGTGAGGGAATCCGAACTGATCACCATCACGGAGTTCGTCCACGTATGCCGCGATCCAAAAGACGATCATGTTCTCGATCTGGCGATCAATGGAAACGCAGAAGCGATTGTCACAGGTGATAACGACCTGCTTGTTCTGAATCCGTTTCGCGGTGTGCAGATCGTAACACCGGCTGAGTTTCTGGAGGGATAAGGTCATTTCTGTCAATCGGAAGTTCAGAAAGAACGAAGAGCGCTCACCGTGTTGCCCGCGCATGCCGCCTGTACAAGAAGGATTTCTCGCGGGCAAACAGATCAATCGAAATGTATACATATACACACACACATATATATATATATATATATGATATAAGCAAGGACCGACGCTATAGATTATAGGCATGAGGTGTTCTGGCCTCGTTTACGATCTAGCAGCCCGTGGATAAAGTCCGGTCTTCTACGCCTGCACAAGTTCTGCAGAAGCTGCTGGATTACAGGTGTACAAGGATCTCTGCCATGGAGGACGGCGATGGCGGTAGGCAGGCGGCGCAAGGCCGGGCAGGCGGAGTTGTTCGTGGCCACGGACAGGATTCGGGCGCTGGGCAACCCGTTCTACCGTGCTCTCGACAGGCTGCTGGAGAAGCACGGCTTCGATGCGTTCGCGGAGGAGACGTGCGGCGGGTTCTACGCGGAGCGGCGGGGGCGGCCGGGGATTCCGCCGGGGGTGTATTTCCGGATGCTGATGGTGGGATACCTGGAGGGCCTCGGCTCGGAGCGGGGCATCGCCTGGCGGTGCGCGGACTCGATTTCGCTGCGCGAGTTCCTGGGCTGCGGGCTGTCGAGGAATCCGCCGGAGCATTCCACGCTGTCGAAGACGCGGAAGCGGCTGAGCCTCGAGGCGCACACGGCGGTCTTCGGCTTCGTGCTCGAGCGGCTGATGGAAGCGGGGCTGCTGAAGGCGAAGACGCTGGGGGTGGACGCGACGACGCTCGAGGCGAACGCGGCGATGCGGACGATCGTGCGGCGCGAGGACGGAACCGGCTACGAGGAGTTCCTGGAGAAGCTGGCGAAGGCCTCGGGGATCGAGACGCCGACGCGGGAGGACTTGGCGAAGCTGGACCGGAAGCGTCCGAACAAGGCGTCGAACAAGGAATGGGAGCATCCGCACGACCCGGAGGCGCGGACCACGAAGATGAAGGACGGCCGGACGCGCCTGGCGCACAAGCTCGAACACGCCGTCGACATGGACACCGGAGCGGTGGTCGGCGTGACGGTGCAGACGATGGACGGCGGAGACACGGCGTCGCTGCCGGTGACGCTGGACGAGGCGGAGCAGCGGCTGGCGGAGGTGGGGGCGGAGGCCAAGGAGGTGGTGGCCGACAAGGGGTACCACTCGGACAAGACCATGACGGGCGTGAAGGACCGGGGGATGCGGAGCTGCGTGAGCGAGCCGAATCGCGGCCGCCGGAAGTGGAAGGGGAAGCGGGACGCCCGGAAGGCGGTCTACGCCAACCGGCGGCGGATCCGGGGGAACCGGGGCAGGCGGCTGCTGCAACGGCGCGGGGAGAAGGTGGAGCGGGCGTTCGCGCACATGCTCGAGACCGGCGGCATGCGCCGCGTCCACGTCCGGGGGCAGGAGAACATTCGAAAACGGATGCTGATCCACGCGGCGGCCTTCAACCTCGGACTTCTCATGCGCAAGCTGTACCGTGTCGGCACGCCGCGGAGCCTCCAGGGGCTCGCGACCGTGCAGACCGCGCTCGCGGACCGGGCCGCGACCGCTGTTTCGCCCGATTCTTCGCCGGTTTCGCCCCCGTACCGGCCTTCCAGGCCCGTCTGGGCCGCTTTTGCCCGTTATTGCCGGCTCTTCAGGCCGAAACGCCCGCCGTCGGCATCAAACTCTACCCTCCCGGCGTTGATTCCCTGCGCAAGTCCGGCGGCCTGGAAACCCATTTCTTCCACGGGCTGCTAGGCCACAATGGCTCATGCCGCTTTGCAGTACACAGACGACTCTTGGTCGGTTTGCATCTGGCGGCTTGGCCGCCGGGGCTTGATCGCGACGAGAAGCAACCACTCGTGGCGGGTGTATATGGCCATCCCCGGCCCGATGGCGGCCTGGGCGAGGTCGACGGGAGCGATGTTGCCGGACCGGAGGAGGTGGAGGGCCTTCGGGAGCTCGGCGCGGAGGGCGCCGAGGAACTCGCGCCGGGTGGCGAAGGGGGCGTCGGGGGGGCGGCGGCGGCAGACGAGGACGACGCTGGAGGCGAGGGCGTTGGTGCCGATGGCCGATCATGCGCGCTCCCCGTTTTCTGTGCGCATGGGCCAAGTGCCTGTGATTGCGAACCCAGTCTTGGATCACGGCGCTCCAAGAAAGTCTCCCAGCCGGTGCTGGCGGTGCCCTCCGATCCTCTTGCGCGTTTCCGACTGCTTGAATGCATAGTAGATCGTGACTGGGTAATGCCTTCGTGGGCCTGCTGCAGCAAGAAGCGCCCCAGTGCGTCCTGGGTCATGCCAGCGAGAAAGAAAGCCTCCGCCGCCACTTTTGTGCCGTGCCGATACGGTGTGGCCACGAGCTCCTCCGCCTTCGGCACAGCCACAGGTCGCGAACAACTGCGGAAACACCGGCTCTCAACGCCAGCGGCGCAGCCAAACGTAGAAGTAAGTCGGACAGGTCTGCGTACCCGATGTTGTCGTAATAGGGCGGGTCGGTGGAGATCGACAGCATGCCGCGAGACATGATCCTGTGTTCCAGCGTCTGCTTGAATCGCGTCGCCCGACACGGTTTTCGCAACCGTGACCTGAACGCTTTCGAGAGATGCCTTGAAGGACTTTACCATCAATTCGAAAACCGTTCCCAAGCTACCGGATGCGAAAGAACCAAGAGTGGTTGCGGCTTCGGCGTAATCCCAGATCATCGGGATAGCTTGTCGCCCGAAAACGTGTGGCGCACGGACACTGGGCAATGGGCATCCCACCTAGCATAGACTGTTCCCCAGTAGTCGGCTTGCACTTATCTCACCGCGAACGCCAGATACACGCCCGCAGCCTCGGCATACGCCCGCGCTCCGGCGCCGCCGTCGCGCAGCGGGCGGTCGTCGTCCGGAAGGCCCGCGGCCACCGCGTCACGCCGGATGCGACGCATCGCCTCGCCGACCAGATCGGAGAAGGTGGTCAGGGCGGCCAGCTGGCGGGGGGTGAAGAGGTCGGCCCATGTGAAGAAGCCATAACCACGACCACTCACCAGATCGCGGGTATCGCGATTCATGGGCAGGCCCGGCTTCCACATCGGCTCTGCCCGTCCTGCCGCTGATTCGTGCTCAGCGGACGGCGACAGGTATAGGCGCTCCCGGTCTCCCTGCGCCACGACCGCCATCAGCCGCGACCCCATACGCTCGGCCATGCTCTCCGCCTTGATGTACTTCGGCGGCATCGGCGCACCCGACATCACACAGCGAAAGTTCGCCCCGCGCGACAGCTTCGTGCCGCGCTTCGCGGCCGCCAAGTCCCGTGGCGGGCCGGCGCGAACCTCGAACCGATAGTTGCGGCCGCCGGTCACCGGCTCGACGTAGGCCACTTTACCCTTCTTGGCCGACAGCATGAAAGTCGACGCAAGAGGAACATCGACATCACCGAACGCCGGGTTCGGGCTTCGCACCGTCCGCGCCCACAGCCACGCGATGACCGTCAGCTTCCGGCCTTCATAAGGTTTCAGGTCGGGACGCTCCCGCACCATCGCCGAGGTGACCTTCACCTTTGGGTAAAGATGTCCGATCCGTCTATTGGCCTCATCCCTCATCCATTTACCGTAGTGCCTGACATCCTCTGCGAGACCTTGGGCACCTCTCCACTCGCGGTCGATCAGCGATTTGGAACCGGATTTTCCGCCCGGGCGAGCACTCTCGTGAACCGGCATACGGCCCGCAAACTTCGGCGGGATCTCGATCATCGCCTTGTTGATCAGGACCGCCACCGGGTTCAGGTCGCTGGCGTGCGCCTCCAGACCGAGCCGCTGCGCTTCCAGCGGCAAAGCCCCACCGCCAGCGAACGGATCGTGGAAAGCGGGCAGATGTTCGGGATCAAATAGTTCCGCGGCGCGAGGGTGTTCCGAGTTGTCGTTACAAGTCCTCCGCCAGCTGCGCAGGATCTCAGCGCGCGCTTCGGCAAGCAGTTCCTGGTCCGTCGTGTTCTCCCAGCGCACCAGCCGCTCGATGAGCCCGAACAGTCTTTGCCGCTCGCGACGCTGGGCCTCCTCGGTCGGAAACCGCTCCGGGTTCTCGGCCGGATCGTCCACCATCTGCGCGAAGATCACCGCGCGCGCCGCCGCCAGCGGCCGTCGCGCCCACCACAAGTGCAGCGTGCTGGGATGGCCGTGCCGAATGGACTTCTCGCGCCTTGACGCGGCGTTTATTGCATCGAGAGGCAACGCAACCTCTATGAGTTTGCGTCGTCGTCGGGCTTTGTCTGCGTCGGCTGAGGGTCCAACCATTCGGTCAGGCTCCCCAGACCGTGATCCGGGCGTCCTTCCGGCCCCGTTCCTGCCGGTAGATCCTCTCCGCCCAGCTCCTCCCCGGGCGCATGTCGAAGACGACGAGATGGCCGACGCCGGTCCCGCTGATGTCCATGTACCGCTTCGTCTGTTCGAGTCCGTCTTCGACAGTTCGCGAGAGGGAGCGGCCCTCCTTGACGAGTTTGCACTCGACCACGATCCGGTCCTCTCGACCCCCTTCCCGCGGCCAGACGATCAGCAAGTCCACCCGGCGGCTCCCCAGAGCGTACTCCCGCTCGATCCGGCCGGCGGCGTTCACGACGCGATGCAGAAACGCCTGAAGCACGAGCTGCGGACCGGCCTCCGTGTACTGCGCTCGCCGGATCCAGTGCTCCGAGTTCTGCCGGAAGAAATCCTGGAAGGCCGCGAGCAGCTTGTCGAGGTCGAGACGACCCGACGCTTCCACATACCAGGCCGGGCGCTGCCGAATTCCGTCCTGAAGAACCCAGGTCAGTTCCCGCGGCACCACTTCTCCGTAGATGGGATTGGCGAAGCGCAAGGGTGCATCCGGATCCACCAGCCCCAGGTCGCGCACGTACTCCCGGTCCCGGTCGGAATACTCCCCGTCGTCCCCGCTCAGCAACGGCTCGATCACGCGCCTCACACGCGGTTCGCGCAGCTTGTCGGCCAGCTGGTCGAGGTGCGTGTCCCGGCGCAGGATGAGCGCCTCGCGCGCCTCGGAGACATCGCGCTCGGAGAAGGGTCTCCCGGGCTCCCTCGGCACTCCCGCCGAGAAGCAGATCTCCAACGCGAGCGCGTTGACCAGCCACGGTTGCCCGCGAGTCTGCTCCCACACGGCCTGCACCGCCGCGGGTGCAAACCCCTGGCCGGTCTCGGCGGTGTGCTGCCCCAGCAGATCCTCGACCTCGGCGCGGCCGAAGTCCCCCATCCGAAGCGACTTGGCCTTGATGTTGAAGGCGCTGCCGCCCGTGATGACTTCCTTCTCCGAACTGGCTCGGATGCGGTAGTCGCGCACGTCCCGCACCCCGCACAGCACCACGCTCTGCGGAAATCCCTCGGGACGGCGCACGTAGCCCGCACGCAGCTGCCGAAGCACCGACACCAAGGAGTCGCCCACCAACGCGTCGACCTCGTCGATCAGAAGGACCAGCGGTGCCTGGGCGGCCCTCGTCCAGCTTTCCAGAAGAGCGCCGAGCGCGTCGTCCGGACGCCGGGTGGTGTCGAGCGCCTCCGCGGCTTCGGCCGTGGCGGGGTCGTTCAGCGTGTATTTCGCTTCGCGGGCGATCTGCGACGCAATCGCGCCCATCGCCCGTCCCACGTCCTCCCGCGCGGTCTGCGCGGTCTCGACATTGATGTAGGCGCAGCGGTACTCGCCCGCGCTCCCGCCGTTCAGCAGGTCACGCAGGGCGAGCAGGACGGATGTCTTGCCGGTCTGCCGGGGCGCGTGCAGCACGAAGTAACGCTCGTCCCGGATGAGTTCGAGCACTTCCGGGAGATTGATGCGGTCGAGCGGCGGGATGTGGTAGTGGCGCGCGGGCCGGATCGGCCCCGCGGTGTTGAACTTTCGCATGGTAAGTAAACGTGGGCGAGGCGGGCTGGGGGAGCAAGCATGTCAAGAACGCTTGCCGCGTGGCCGGCAACGCGCTCGGGCGCGACCTAGGCCTGACCTTCGACCGCGCTCTTCCCACCCAGCACGCCCTTTTGCTCCACGTTCACAAACCCATCGTTTCCGTACTCGCAGCATCGCTGCTGCGCGACCGTGTCATGGAAGAAGCACGGCCGCTGTGAAACCGCGCAGGAGTCGTCGGATCGCAATCTACCAGCGCTGAGGGTCCGGCCATTCGGTCAGGCCCCCCAGACCGTGATCCGGGCGTCCTTCCGGCCCTGTTCCTGCCGGTAGATCCTCTCCGCCCAGCTCCTCCCCGGGCGCATGTCGAAGACGACGAGGTGGCCGATGCCGGTCCCGCTGATGTCCATGTACCGCTTCGTCTGTTCGAGTCCCTCTTCGACCGTTCGCGAGAGGGAGCGGCCCTCCTTGACGAGCTTGCACTCGACCACGATCCGGTCCTCTCGGCCCCCTTCCCGCGGCCAGACGATCAGCAAGTCCACCCGGCGGATCCCCAGAGCGTACTCCCGCTCGATCCGGCCGGCGGCGTTCACGACGCGATGCAGAAACGCCTGAAGCACGAGCTGCGGACCGGCCTCGGTGTACTGGGCGCGCCGGATCCAGTGCTCCGAGTTCTGCCGGAAGAAATCCTGGAAGGCGGAAAGCAGTCCGTCGATGTCGAGGCCGCCGTCGGGGTGCACGTACCACGCGGTCTCCTGCGGCGTGATTTCGTGCTGAAGAACCCATGTCAGCTGCCGCGGGAGCACCTCGCCGTAGATGGGGTTCGCCACCCGCAACGTGCGGCCCGGTGAGACCAGCCCCAGATCGCGTACGTACTCGAAGTCGCGGTCGCTGTACCCGGCGTCTCCGCCACCGAGCAGCGGCTCGATCACCCGTCGTACGCGCGGTTCACGGAGCTTGTCGGCCAGCTGGTCGAGGTGCGTGTCCCGGCGCAGGATGAGCGCCTCGCGCGCCTCGAAGACATTGCGCTCGGAGAAGGATCTCCCGGGCTCCCTCGGCATTCCCGCCGAGAAGCAGATCTCCAACGCAAGCGCGTTGACCAGCCACGGTTGCCCGCGAGTCTGCTCCCACACGGCCTGCACAGCCGCGGGCGCAAATCCCTGGCCGGTCTCGGCGGTGTGCTGCCCCAGCAGATCCTCGACCTCGGCGCGGCCGAAGTCCCCCATCCGAAGTGACTTGGCCTTGATGTTGAAGGCGCTGCCGCCCGTGATGACTTCCTTCTCCGAACTGGCTCGGATGCGGTAGTCGCGCATGTCCCGTACTCCGCACAGCACCACGCTCTGCGGAAATCCCTCGGGACGGCGCACGTAGCCTGCCCGCAGCTGCCGAAGCACCGACACCAGCGTGTCGCCTACCAACGCGTCGATCTCGTCGATCAGAAGGATCAGCGGCGCTGGCGCGGCCCTCGTCCAGCCCTCCAGAAGAGTGCCGAGCGCATCGTCTGGACGCCGGGTGGTGTCGAGCGCCTCCGCGGCTTCGGCCGTGGCAGAGTCGTTCAGCGTGTATTTCGCTTCCCGGGCGATCTGCGACGCAATCGCGCCCATCGCCCGTCCCACATCCTCGCGCGCGGTCTGTGCTGGCTCGACATTGATGTAGGCGCAGCGGTACTCGCCCGTGCTGCCGGCGTTCAGCAGATCACGCAGCGCCAGTAGAGCCGATGTCTTTCCCGTCTGCCGTGGCGCGTGCAGCACGAAGTAGCGCTCGTCCCGGATGAGTTCGAGCACTTCCGGGAGATTGATGCGGTCGAGCGGCGGGATGTGGTAGTGGCGCGCGGGCCGGATCGGCCCCGCGGTGTTGAACTTTCGCATGGCGTAAAATCGGACGAGGCGGGCGGGGCGGGCAAGAGCGTCGAGAACGCTCGTCGAGTGGCCGACAACGCGCCCAGGCGCGACCTGGCGGTCACTCCAACAGTTCCGCGATGGCCGACCCGATCCGCTCGGCGGCATCCGCCGCTTCCCGGTCGCCGACATGCGCGTAGCGAAGCGCCATGCGGTCGCGGCTGTGCCCCAGAAGACGGGACAGGACCGGCAGAGGCACCCGGCGCATCGCCGCATGACTCGCGAAGGTGTGGCGGAGATCGTGCAGGCGGACATCCTCGATCCGCGCCTCGCGGCGCACCTTGCGCCACAGCGACAGTTCGCTGGAGCGGGGTTTCGATCCATCCCCCAGCGACGGGAAGACGTACGGGCTGTCCGTGCGCGGCTGCCGGCCCAGAACGGTCCGGGCCGCCCTGCTGAGAAACACCGTGCGCGGTCCCGTCTTGCTTTCGGCCAAGCGCAGCACGTCGCCGTCCACCTCCTTCCAGCGCAGGAGCAGCAGCTCGCTCTTGCGGCACCCCGTCAGCAACAGGAGCCGGATGATGTCCGCCTGCTGCCGGCCCGACCCGCGACCTCGGTGGGCGTCGAGCACGGCGTGGACGCGCGCCACCTCGTCTCGGGTCAGGAAGCGGGTGATCTTCGGCCTCGGATTGTGCCTCACGCCGCGGGTCGGATTCGAGTCGAGGTGACCGCACTCGATTGCGTAGCTGCATACCTGCCGCAGAATGTCCAGCGTGCGGTTCGCCCCGGCCGGTGCGGTCTCGCTGTAGCGGTCGAACCACTCGAGCACGGTGGACCGGTCGATCTCGTCCAGCCGCCGATGCCCGAAGCTGGGGAGCAGCTGGGCGCGGAGCGCGCTGTCCATGCGGCGCCGGGTCGACGGCTTGCAGCGGTCGTAGCAAGCGGTCGTCCAAGGGCCCGAGACGAATTCCTCGAAGCTCGGTGCCGCCATCGTTCAGCTCTCCAGAGCCTCGGCGACCTTCTCGACCGCCTCCGTCAGCATCGCGTGACCGAAGTGCACGTACTTGAGGGTGGTGTCCGGGTCTCGGTGTCCCAGGAGACGCCCGATCATCACGACCGATTCGCCGCGCCGCAGCGCGAAGCTCGCGTAGGTGTGACGAAGGTCATGCAGACGGAGGCCGGGCAGGTCCGCCTCCCTGCGGAAGCGCCGCCAGGGTCCGTACAGCATCTCGGTCGACAGGGGACCGGAGCCGTCGGGAGCAGGGAAGACGAAGTTCGCCGTACGGGACAACCGGTCGATCACGCTCCTCGCAGCCGACGACAGCCACACCGTCCGGGGTCCGGTCTTGCTGTCGCGCAGGAAGAGATGGCCCTCGCGGTAGTCGGCCCAGCGCAGTGTTCGGATCTCGCTCTGCCTGCAGCCCGTCAGCATCAGCAGGCGGACGATGGACACCTGGAGCGGCACGGCGGCTTGCTGCGCCGCCAGGATCCGGCCCAGACGACGCATCTCGGCAGAGCTCAGAAAACGCTCCCTCCGCGGTTCTCTATAGCGCCGAATGAGTCGGCAAGGGTTGCTTTCCGGAGGCCTATAGCCGTAGACCTCCGCCTGCCGCATGATCACCGAGAGGATCGGGAGCGAGCGGTTGGCCGCCGCAGGAGTGGCGTGGAGCCCTCCGAACCACTGCATGACTTCGCCCCGGGTTATGTCGGCGACCGGCCGTCCGAGGAACCGGGGCATGATCTGATTGCGGAGATAGCTCCGGTTCACGGCGAGGGTGGCAGGCTTCCAACTACGCCCGTATCTTCGGAATACCTCCTCCGCGACCGCCTCGAAGAAGACGGGCTCGCAGGCGGTGTTGCCGCTGCCGAGGGAATCGGTGGACATCATGCTCCTCCCTGTGATATGGCGGGTGGAGCATCCGCGAGGGTCGCGGACGCGCCGTCCGCGGGGATTTGACCTGACGAAATCGTTCCTACGGATCGAATGCGCCCATGACGGTGACCCGCAGGAAGCTGATCGAGGTAGCTCTGCCGCTTGACGCGATCAGCGCCGCGTCAAGGCGGGAGAAGTCCATTCGGCATGGCCATCCGAGCACGCTGCACCTGTGGTGGGCGCGCAGGCCGCTGGCGGCGGCGCGGGCCGTGATCTTCGCTCAGATGGTGGACGATCCTTCCGAAGACCTGGAACGGTTTCCCACGAAGGAAGCTCAGGAACTCGAGCGTGAGCGGCTCTTCGGGATGCTGGAGCAGCTGGTCCTTTGGGAAAACACCTCGAACGAAGCATTGCTCGCCGAAGCGCGGGAGGAAATCCTGCGGAGCTGGCGGCGGGCCTGCGCGGATAACACGAACCATCCCCGTGCGCCGGAGCTGTTCGATTCCAATCAGCTGCCGGCCTTCCACGATCCGTTTGCCGGCGGAGGGGCGTTGCCGCTGGAGGCGCAGCGGCTCGGGCTCGAGGCGCACGCGAGCGACCTGAACCCGGTAGCCGTTCTGATCAACAAGGCGATGATCGAGATCCCGCCGAAGTTCGCGGGCTGGTCGCCGGTCAACCCGGATTCACGAGGGAGCAGCGAAGGGGAGAAGGCACTGGCGTTGGCAACGTGGAGCGGGGCCCGCGGGCTGGCCGAAGACATCCGCTGGTACGGGAAGTGGATGCGGGACGAAGCGGAGAAGCGCATCGGGCACCTGTACCCGGAGGCGGAGGTCACGTCGGCGATGGTTCGCGAGCGTTCCGACCTCGGGCCGTACGAGGGCCGGAAGCTGGCGGTGATCGCATGGCTGTGGGCCCGCACCGTGCGGAGTCCGAATCCGGCATTCGCCGATGTCGAGGTGCCGCTCGCGTCCACATGGATGCTGTCCACCAAGAAGGGGAAGGAGGTGTACGTCGAACCGGTGATTGAGGGGCGAGGATACCGGTTCGAGGTGAAGTCGGGAGCTCCGCCTGATCTCGCCGACCGCCGAAGGGGGACCAAGTCCGGCGGCAGCGGCAGCGAGTTTTTGTGCATGATGTCGGGAGTTCCGATGCCCTTCGCCTACCTGCGGGCTGAAGCGCGAGCGGGCCGAATGGGCAGCAGGCTGATGACCATCGTGGCCCAAGGGGCTCCCGGCCGCGTTTACCTGACACCCACACCAGAAATGGAAGCGATCGCACGAAGCGCCCAGCCACGAGGAGTGCCGGAAACGAGGCTGCCGGAGAAAGCGCTTGGATTCCGTGTTCAGCAATATGGGATGCTACGGTGGCGCGACCTCTTCACCCCCCGCCAGCTGGCCGCCCTGACCACCTTCTCCGTTCTGGTCGGCGAGGCGATGCGTCGCATCCGGCGTGACGCGGTGGCCGCGGGCCTTCCGGACGACGACCGCCCGCTGCGCGACGGCGGCGCCGGAGCGCGGGCGTACGCCGAGGCTGCGGGCGTGTATCTGGCGTTCGCGGTGAGCAAGCAAGCCGACTTGGGGAACAGTCTATGCAGGTGGGAACCCATTGCCCAGTGTCCGCGCCAACTTTTCGGGCGACAAGCTATCCCGATGATCTGGGATTACGCCGAAGGCAACCCTCTTGGCAACGCATCCGGTGCTTGGGCGGTTTTCGTTGATGGCATCTTCAAGGCATTCTCGAAAGCGTTCAGGTCCGTTGCGAAAACCGTGTCGGGCGACGCGATTCAAGCAGACGCTGGAACACAGGACATGTCTCGCGGCCGCGTGATCTCCACCGACCCGCCCTATTACGACAACATCGGGTACGCAGACCTGTCCGACTTCTTCTACGTTTGGCTGCGCCGCTCGTTGAGATCGGTGTTTCCGCAGTTGTTCGCGACCTTGGCTGTGCCGAAGGCGGAGGAGCTCGTGGCCACACCGTATCGGCACGGCACAAAAGTGGCGGCGGAGGCTTTCTTTCTCGCTGGCATGACCCAGGCGATGGGGCGCCTTGCTGAGCAGGCCCACCCGGCATTTCCAGTCACGATCTACTATGCATTCAAGCAGTCGGAAACGCGCAAGAGGATCGGAGGGACCGCCAGCACCGGCTGGGAGACTTTCTTGGAAGCCGTGATCAAGACTGGGTTCGCAATCACAGGCACTTGGCCCATGCGCACAGAAAACAAGAGTCGCATGATCGGCCAAGGCACCAACGCCCTCGCCTCCAGCGTCGTCCTCGTCTGCCGCCGCCGCCCCCCCGACGCCCCCTTCGCCACCCGGCGCGAGTTCCTCGGCGCCCTCCGCGCCGAGCTCCCGAAGGCCCTCCACCTCCTCCGGTCCGGCAACATCGCTCCCGTCGACCTCGCCCAGGCCGCCATCGGGCCGGGGATGGCCATATACACCCGCCACGGGAAGGTGCTCGACGCCA
The DNA here is from genome assembly GCA_965215065.1 of Longimicrobiales bacterium. Taxonomy (GTDB): domain Bacteria; phylum Gemmatimonadota; class Gemmatimonadetes; order Longimicrobiales; family Gaopeijiaceae; genus Bin94. Next base: position 4,083,237 of record OZ244037.1, on the reverse strand, counting down.
ACGGGAAGCCGATGCGGGTCCGCGAAGCCCTGGCCATGATCAACCAGATCCTCGACGAGTCGCTGGCCGAGCAGGAAGGCGACTTCGACGCCGACACCCGGTGGGCTCTTGCGTGGTTTGAGGAACATGGCTTCAAGGAGGGCGATTTCGGGGTGGCGGAAACGCTGTCCAAGGCGAAGAACACCAGTGTGGACGGGTTGGTGGAGGCCGGAATACTTGCGAGTCGCGCGGGCAAGGTTCGCCTGCTGCGGCCTTCCGAGCTGCCCTCCAAGTGGGATCCCTCTTCGGATGACCGCCTCACGACCTGGGAGATGGTCCACCACCTGATTCGGCTTCTCGAAACCGGTGAAGAGTCGGCATCCAACCTCCTCAGGCGCCTCGGCGGCGTCGCCGATGTCGCGCGCGATTTGGCCTACAGGCTCTATTCAATCGCCGAACGGAAGAAGCGGGCCAAGGAGGCGCTCCAGTACAACAGCTTGGTCGGCAGCTGGGCGGAGATCAAGCGGATGGCCGGCGCGGAGGCCCCGACCGAGCAGACGGAGCTGTTGTGAGCAGCCGACCGGCGGCAGAGCCCGAGGGATAAGCGATGCACATTGAGAACATCAAGATACGGAACTACCGGTTGTTTCGCCGCGCGGAGCTGCTGAAGCTGCCTCGGCTCACCATCGTCGTGGGGGCGAACGGGTCGGGGAAATCCACGCTCTTCGATGTGTTCACTTTCCTCAAGGATGCCTTGACCCACAATGTTGGGGCTGCCGTGGCGCGACGCGGCGGCTTTCGGGAGCTGGTCTCGCGGGGTAGCGAGGGGCCGATCGAGATCACGGTTCAGTTCCGGGAGAGCGGCGGACGGCTCGCGACGTATATCTTGCAGATTGCCGGTCAGAATGGACCGGTCGTTGTGACCCGCGAGGTGCTTCGCTACAGGCGGGGGCAATACGGAAAGCCTTGGCATTTCGTCGACTTCAGAAGCGGCGCGGGATATGCCATCACCAACGAGTCGGTCTACGGGCAGGAGGGCGTCGAGGAGGAGCGGGAAGAATTCAAGCTGGACGACCCGGGTGTTCTGGCCATCAAGGGGCTGGGACAGTTTCAACGGTTCCGGGTGGTGTCGGAGTTCCGAAGTATGATCGAGAACTGGCACATTTCGGATTTCCATATCTCGGACGCACGACCCAGCGTGGAAGCGGGATACGCGGAGCACCTGTCCACCAGAGGCGACAACGTGGCGCAGGTCGCGCAGTACCTCTACCAGCATCACCCCGAGCGCTTCGACAAGGTGCTGCAGGCGATGAGCGCGCGAGTTCCCGGGGTCAGCAGAGTCGAGGCGAAGCCGACTGAAGACGGTCGGCTGGTGCTGCGCTTTCAGGACCACGCGTTCCGCGATCCGTTCATCGCCCGCTTTGTCAGCGATGGGACGATCAAGATGTTCGCCTACCTCGTCCTCCTCTATGACCCCAAGCCGCATCCGCTTCTCGCCGTCGAGGAGCCCGAGAACCAGCTGTACCCGGACCTCTTGCTGGAACTGGTCGAAGAGTTCCGGGACTATGCAAGGCGCGGCGGCCAGGTGTTCGTCTCGACACACTCGCCATTCTTCCTGAACGGGGCCGGACTGGACGAGGTCTTCTGGCTGGCCAAGGAAGACGGCTTCACCAAGGTGCGGCGGGCATCCGCCGACCAGCTGCTTAAGAGCTTGGTCGACGAGGGCGACAAGTTAGGCACGCTGTGGCGGCAGGGACTCTTCAACGGTGCGGGCCCACGATGAACCGAGTGGTCTTCCTGCTCGAAGAATACTCGATGAAAGCGCTTCTGGATGGACTCCTTCCGCGACTGTTCCCAGACCTGCTCTTTCAGTGTGTGCCCCACGACGGGAAAGGCGATCTGGAAAGGAGTATCCCCAGGAAGCTCCGAGCTTGGCGAGAGCCCGGAGTCCGCTTCGTGATCGTCAGAGACAACGACGGAGGGGACTGTATCGCCCTGAAGGAGTCCCTGCGGCAACTCTGCTCGGATCGGTCGGATGGCGACTACTTGATCCGCATTGCATGCCAAGAGCTTGAGGCTTGGTATCTGGGTGAGCCCGAGGCACTGGCCGAGGGATTCAAGAAAGAATCGCTGCGACGGATCGGCTCTCGGGCGCGCTTCCGAAATCCTGACGCAGTTCCGCATCCAGCGAAAGCACTAACCAAGTTGGTCCCTGAGTATCAGAAAGTTGCGGGTGCGCGTGTCTTGTCCCATCACCTCAGCCGAGCGCGGAATCGTTCACCGAGCTTTCAAGCGATGCTCGAAGGTATTGAACGCTTCGCCCCCTCCCCCACCCACCACCACTGACCCATATGGCCACTACCAATCACGAACGCGTCGGCAAGGCGATGGAGCTTCTCCGCACTGGCTCGGGCCCCTTCGTCGAGCGCGAAATCGCGACCGCACATCCTCCCAAGACCACTCCGGCACGCGAGACGCTGCGGTATCTGGACAAGCGCGAGCTCGCCATGAAACCCATCACGAAATGGGACACTCACGCCCTCCTCATGCTCATGTGGCGGGCTTGGAACGCGGTCTTCAGAACCACTCTGGGCGCTGCCGAACGCAGCTACGTGTCCGAGCTCCGCACCGCTCGGAACCGCTGGGCGCACCAGCAAAGCTTCAGCACCGACGACACTTACCGTGTCCTCGACTCGACGCACCGGCTGCTGACCGCAATCTCGGCGCCCGAGGCCGCAGAAGCGGAGAAGATGAAATCGGAGCTCCTCCGGCTTCGCTTCAACGAGCAGGCCCGGCAGGCGCGGCGCCACGGGGCCCAGACGGCCCTCAGGATCGGTGCCGCGTCGTCCCTTCCGGCGTGGCGGAACGTGGTGGCGCCCCACCCGGATGTCGCGAGCGGCCGTTACAACCAGGCCGAGTTCGCGGCCGATCTCTGGCAGGTCTACAGGAACGAGGGGTCGGACGAATACCGCGACCCCGCCGAGTTCTTCCGGCGCACCTACCTGACCGAGAGCCTCCGCGCCATGCTCGTGGGCGCGGTCGGGCGGCTCACTTCTGGCCTGGGCGATCCGGTCATTCAGCTCCAGACCAACTTCGGCGGGGGCAAGACGCACTCCATGCTCGCCCTGTACCACCTGTTTTCGGGCGTGCCGCCGACGAGCCTGGCAGGGGTGGACGAGATCATGGCGGAGGCCCGGGTCCAAGGACTCCCCAGGGTTCGGCGCGTCGTCCTGGTCGGCAACAAGATTTCGCCTGCGAGACCCGACCGGAAGCCGGACGGCACGGTCGTCCGCACTCTGTGGGGAGAGCTCGCCTGGCAGCTGGGCGGCCGGGATGCCTACGCCAGGATCGCCGCCGACGACGAGAAGGGCACGAGTCCGGGCGACGCCATTCGCGGCCTGCTCGACGACTTCGGCCCGTGCGTGGTGCTCATCGACGAGTGGGTCGCCTACGCCCGCCAGCTTCACGATCGCAGCGACCTGCCCGCCGGCAGCTTCGAGACGCAGTTCACGTTCGCCCAGACGCTGACCGAATCGGCCAAGGCCGCGTCCAACTGCCTGCTCGTCATCAGCCTTCCTGCGTCCTCCGACACGGCGGGATCGCCGCACGCTCAGGCCGACGATGCGGAAGTGGGCGGCGTTCGCGGCCGGGAAGCCCTGATCCGGCTGGGCAACGTCGTGGGTCGGCTGGAGTCCGCCTGGCACTCCGCGACCGCCGAGGAGGGCTTCGCGATCGTCAGGCGGCGCCTCTTCGCGCCCATGGACGACGAGGCGTACAGGCAGCGCGATGTCGTCGCGAGGGGATTCGTCGATTTCTACCGGGGACGGCAGCGCCGGGAGTTTCCGGTCGAGTGCGGCGACGCGGAGTACGAGCGCCGACTTAAGGAGGCTTACCCCATCCACCCGGAGGTCTTCGACCGGCTCTACGGAGACTGGTCCACGCTCCTGAGGTTCCAGCGCACGCGCGGCGTGCTGCGCCTGATGGCCGCCGTCATACACAGTCTCTGGCAGAAGGGGGACAGGAGCCCGATGATCCTCCCGTCCCTGGTGCCGGTCGACGACCCTCGCGTCCGCTCCGAGCTCACGAGTTACCTGCCGGACCGATGGGTGCCGATCGTCGAGTCGGACGTGGACGGCCCGAACTCGCTGCCGCTGCGCATGGACGGCCGGTTCAGCAACCTGGGCAAGCTGAACGCCTGCCGGCGCGTCGCCAGAACCGTCTGGTTCGGATCCGCCCCGCTCAGAGATGCGGCCCGGAGGGGCATGGACGACCGCCGCGTGAAGCTGGGCTGCGTGCTGCCCGGGGAGTCGGCCGCGATCTTCGGAGACGCGCTGCGCCGTCTGGCCGGCGAAGCGACGTACCTGTACCAGGACGGTGCCCGCGTCTGGTACGACACGCAGCCCACCGTGACCAAGCTCGCACGGGACCGGGCCGCGCAGATGGAACGCGAGCCCGACAAGGTCGCCGAAGAGATCAGGCGCCGGGTGCAGGCGGACGCCGCGAAACGGGGCGGCTTCAACGGCGTCCACTGCTTCCCGCGCGAGGCTGCGGACGTTCCCGACGACCCCCGTGTGCGCCTGGTGATCCTCGGCACGGACGCGTTCTACATCAAGGGCGGCGGAAGCCCCGCCGAAGCCGCCGCGCGAACGCTGCTGGATTCCCGAGGGGCCGCGCCCCGTCTCTGCCGCAACGCGGTCGTGTTCCTCGCGCCGGACAGGACCCGGCTGCAGGATCTCGAGGCGGCGGTCCGGCTGTACCTCGCGTGGCAGTCGATCGTCGACGAAAAGGAGATTCTGAATCTCGACCCGTTCCAGCTGACGCAGGCCAGGAGCCGTCTCGGCGACGAGGACGGCAGAGTGAAGGGTCAAGTGCCCGAGGTCTTCCGGTGGCTTCTGGTTCCCGAGCAGAGGAAGCCGGAGTCCGCGGTGGAGTGGAAGGCGCACCGCCTGATGGGGACGGGTGCGCTGGCTGTTCGGGCGAGCGCCAAGCTGAGGCGCGAGGATCTTATGGTGGTCGGCTACGGGAGCGCCCTTCTCAAGAGGGATCTTGACCGCATACCCCTATGGCGGGGCGATCATGTGGAGATACGGCAGCTGGCGGACCACTACCCGAAGTACACCTATCTCCAGCGGGTCGAGGATCCGTCCGTCATCGCTGAAGCGGTGCGGGCCGGGGTCGGGCTGCTGACATGGGAGAACGACGCGTTCGCCTACGCCGAGAGCTACGACGAAGAGAAGGGGCGCTACGTCGGGCTCCGGGTGGGGCAGACGCTTCTGCCTCTGACCGCCGACAGCGCGGGACTGGTGGTGCGGCCGGAGGTGGCAAGGAAGCAGCTGGACGAGGAGGTGCCGCCGGTCCTGGACCCGGACCCGGACCCGGACCCCGATCCGGTTCCGCCGCCTGAAAGCGGCCCCAAGCGATTCCACGGCAGTGTGGGCGTCGAGCCCCTCCGGGCCGCCAAGGCCGTGGGGCAGATTGCGGAAGAGGTGGTGTCCCACCTGGCGGGTCTGGTCGGCGCCAAGGTCGAGTTGACCCTGGAGATCGAGGCGGGCATCCCGGATGGAGCGCCGGAGCATGTCGTGCGGACGGTCACCGAGAATGCCCGAACTCTGCGGTTCAAGAGCTTCGGGTTCGAGGAGGAGTAGGTGGTCGGCTTCTCTGGACGGCCGGTGGCGGCCCCGGCGCGTTGCCGCCGCTCAGCCCGATGAACGACTTGACTTTCACCGCGCCCGTCTGCCCGGTCGCAAGACTTCTTCCGGGGCGATGTCGAGCGCTCTGAACGGATTGACGACCCGAACAGAGCCGAACAGCTGGCCGTGCTCGAGATCCTCGGTCAGGAGCACGCGGCAATCCGCGGCCTGCGCCGCGGCGACGATGAGCGCGTCCCACCAAGACAGGCAGTAGCGTTCCTCAAGTCGCCAACCTCTCTCGATGACGGCGAGGTTGGTGGCCACCGGATTCCAGAGAGCAAGATCGCGCACCAGACGCCGGGTATCCTCCACAGGCATTCCCGGCCGCAGCTTGCGTGTGAGCGTTGCGTAGAGTTCGTGCAGAACTTGAAGGCTCACCCGGCCCGAGCGTCGTTGCCACACGAGCCGAAGCCAGTCATCGGCTCGCGCCTGTTTCTCCGGCTCCGAGGCGTCATGCCGGTAGACGAAGACATTCGTGTCAACGAAGACCGGCTCGATCATGCAGAGACTCTCGTGCAGGATAGCGGCCCCCGCGCCCCTTCAGCCTTCGGGGCTTCGAGGCCAGTTGACGCTCCATCGCCGACTCGTATTCGTCTTCCCTGCGCTTCATCTCCGCCACCCTCTCCGCCAGCCAGCGCGAGACGCTCCACGAGTAACCGGATTTCCGCTATCCGCTTCGCCGTCCATCAGGGAACTGTCTTTCGTGAGGAGAGCGCTCCGAACATACTGAGGCCGTGTTCCGCGAGGAGCTCCATGGCCAACATCCGGGAGATGGTGAAGACCTTGAACCCTCCGTATGGGGACTCGACGAAGCGGGTTACCGCATCGGCCGAGACGGGAGCCGCCCGGCGCTTCTCTACTTCTTCGAGAGCCTCCTCGATGGTATCGAGATAGGAATCCGGAATCAGGCGGGGAAGGAGTTCCAGGTGCAACAATGAGATACCTCCGTCCGGGGTTTACCGTCTTTGAACACTACAACTTCAAGCCTGTCTTGGATTCCGCGATCTCCATAGACCGATGGATCTGCGCCTCGCTGGCCACATGCTTCTCCCGGTCTCGTGGGTGGTGGACTGACGCGCAACCGTCGTGTCCCAAAGAGACATGCGCTGGTCTCGCCTCACCTGCCGACACCGTGTCTCCGGCGCTCGCTGACCTCGATCGGCGCTCTCCCACACCCCCCCTCACACCCCCGCAGCAGCTCCAGCAGCTCCTTCGTGCCCAGCCGCGCGGGCGCGTCGGCCCCTTCCAGCAACCGGTCCGCCAGCTCGCGCTTCCGGCGATGCAGCTGCACGATCTGCTCCTCGATGGTACCCTTCGTCACCAGCCGGTAGACCGTGACCGGGCGGGTCTGCCCGATCCGGTGCGCCCGGTCCGACGCCTGGTCCTCCGCCGCCGGGTTCCACCATGGGTCCATGTGGATCACATAGTCCGCCGCCGTCAGGTTGAGGCCCACGCCGCCGGCCTTGAGCGAGATGAGGAACGCGTCGCCCTCGCCCGCCTGGAACGCGGCTATGCGCTCGGTCCGCGCCCTCGCCGGAGTGGAGCCGTCGAGGTACTGGTACGGGATGTCGGACTCGACCAGGTGCTCCTCGATCAGCTTGAGGTGGCGCACGAACTGGGAGAAGACGAGCACCTTGTGGCGGCTCTGCCGCAGCTCGTCGAGCGTGGTCGCGAAGGTCCGCAGCTTCGAGCTGGGCGGGGCGCCCTCGGGATGCACCAGCCTCGGGTTGCAGCACGCGAGACGCAACTTGGTCAGATGGGCCAGGACCTTCAGTCGGTGCTGGCCGGATTTCGGTTCCGGCTCGCTCGCCTGCGCCAGTGCCTCGAGGTCGTCCATGGCCCGCAGGCGGAGCGCTTCGTAGAGGGCGGCCTCCTCCGGCGACATCTCGACATGCAGGGTGACATCGGTGCGGGGGGGCAGATCGTCGAGGACGTCCGCCTTCACCCGGCGCAGCACGAACGGCGCGATCAGGCGGCGGAGGCGCGTGCGTGCGGCCGGGTCGCGTTCGCGTTCGATGGGCAGGGCGAAGTTCTCGCGGAACCGTTTCTGCGATCCGAGCATCCCCGGATTGAGGTAGCTGAAGAGCGAATAGAGGTCCACGACGTTGTTCTGGATCGGCGTGCCCGTGGTGACGAGGCGGAACCGGGCGCCGAGCTTGCGGGCGGCGCGGGCGCGCTTGGTGGCAGGGTTCTTGATCGCCTGGGCCTCGTCGAGCACCGCAGTGCTCCAGTCGACCGCGGCGAGGGCGTCGATGTCGTTGTGCAGCAAGCCGTACGAGGTGATCGCCACATCGAAGGGGCCCAGGCCTTCCAGCCGGCCCGCGCGCGAGGCGGCCGGGCCGGTGTATGCCGTGACCTTCAGGGTCGGCGCGAAGCGGCGGGCTTCGTCGAGCCAGTTCGCCACGACCGAGGTGGGGGCCACCACCAGCGCCGGGCCGTCCGTCGCTCGGTCCAAGAGCACGGCGAGGGTCTGCACGGTCTTGCCCAGGCCCATGTCGTCGGCCAGGCAGGCCCCGGCGCCCCAGCGGCTCAGGCGGGCCAGCCAGCGGAAGCCCTCTTTCTGATAGGGGCGCAGCTCGGCCTGCAGCGTACCCGGCGTGCGGGGCTCGAAGGTCCGGGCCTCGCCGAACCTGCGGCGCTGCTCCTGCCACTTCCCGTCTGCGGTGAGCTGCGTGCCGTCGAAGAAGTCGCGCAGCGTCAGGGCGGCCAGGCCGTGGAGGCGGATCCGCTTCTTGCCGCTGAGCACGGAGACGCTGCGCAGGTCGGCCAGCTGGCGCTGGAACCCGGCCGTCAGCGAAACGAAGGAGCCCTCGCCGAGGGGGACGAACCGGGATGACGGACTCCCGTCGATCAGCTCGAAGAGAGCACGGAGATCGAGGACGCGGCCCTCGTCGATGTCCAGCGTGCCCGCGGCGCTGAACCAGTCGGCGGCCGACCTGACCGACAGGCGGAGCGACCCGGCATCGGCACGGGCCACGACCCGGAACGGCTGGCCCTTCGGCCAGAGGCAGCGGGCGTCGGCGGCCTCGAGCTGGTCCACCAGCTCCAGGCAGTCACCCGGATCGGGCAGCGTGAGCGACCAATCCTGTCCCATCCCGGACAGCATGGGACAGGCAAGCATCAGCTCCCGAGCGGCCCGCGCTTCGGCATCGAGGTCGCGCCGCGCCTGAACCGCCTCGCCGTCGAGTGTGGCGAAGGCGGTGGTTCCGCCCACGCCCGGCTGAAAATAGGTGCCCGAATCCGGGATGGGTTCGGCCCGCACGGCCAGGCTCAGCCCCGGGCCGGTCGGCTCCAGCCGCACCCACGGTCGCGGGTCGGCCTCGGTCTGCCTCGCCGCCTGCGCTCCGTCTCCGATGGCGCCCTGCACCCGAATCTCTTCGGCCAGCGCCGACGCCGCCGCGACCAGGCGATCCCTGGCCTCGACCGGGATCTCGATGCCGCCCGCCGGGATGGCCTTGCAGAGCTTCTGGTGGCCTGTGGAGAAGCGCGTCACCTCGAAGCGCACATCGCTTGCCATGCGAATGTGGTAGGAGTCCGTGGCCGCCTCGTCGACATGGGGATCGACGCGCGCTCTGACCATCCCGTCCTTCTCGGTCACCAGCAGCTCCGGCTCGCGGGCGACGACCTCGACCGGATCGCCCTCCTTGGAGAAGACGAAGGGGTGACCTGCGAGCGCGGCTACCCCCGAGACCGGAAGGTAGTAGGTCGGCAGGCCGGTCCAGCGGAGGGTGTTGTGGACGATCTTTGCGGCGGCGGCACGGTCCTGGTCGATCAGGAAGTCCATCGTCACCGCCTGGGACTTCAACCTCTTGAGCGCCACCGGGCGGCCCTTGCTCCACCTGCCGTTCTTGAATGCGCGCTGCTCTCTCGCCGCGGCCTCGATCTTGCCCTCCTCGTCCAGCCCGAGCACCCATGCCAGGCGTCGCTGCGGACCGGACGCGGCCTTCTTCCTGCGTTTGGGCTTCTTGCTCGTCTCGTACGCGACCTGCTCGATTCCCCGCAGCGTGTATTCCCACGACGGCTCCGGTGCGATCAGAGCAGCCAGCGGGGTCGTGCCCAGCTCCTCGTGAACGCGTGCGGTGATTTCGGCGGCCCTGGTCGTCTTGTCCGTGAGGCCGGGCGCCTGCGGGAGCTCGAGCTCCGTACCCTCGGTCGCCTGCCACCATCGCCGGTACGCCTCCAGACATTCGACGGACAGCCACCGGTATCCGGCGGAGCCAGCATTCGCACCGAACTCCAGGAGGGCGGCGAAGCACCCTCCGGCAGCGTCGTCCTCGGGAAAATCATCCGCCCAACAGGCGATCAAACCCTCGAAAAGCCGGGAGAGCGTCGGGGCTCTGCGAGTACGGCTCCACTGCGGGGCGCCGCCTTTGCGAACGTGAACCGCCATATCGACAGCCCCGAAAAACAGGGGATAGTGGTCGAGCTTTTCGGCGACGCCCAGCAGGTGGTCCGACTTCGCCATATTCGCCGGCGTGTAGTCCCGCATCAGGGACAGCATGGACAGGGTGAAGGTGCCGCAGTCCGGAAAGACGTTGCGTTTGCGCGTGCCCGCCCGTTCGGACGCGATGGCTTCGTTGATGTATCGGACGGCCAGCGCGTCGTCTCCGCGCACGGTGGCCAGCAGCGCCCGAGTCGACGCCAGACCGGTGCGGGCGGGCTTGCGGGTGCTCACGTCGGCCGGAAGTTCCTCGAACACCGCGAGCGCATCGTCGTGCGCTCCCTGGAAGATGCGGATCAGCGCGACTTCGGCCGCATGCCGCGCCCGGTCGGCCCGGCTCCTGCCGTACGCTTCCAGGATCGCGTCCGGCGGTTCCGCCGTTTCCAGGATCGCGTGAAGGCAGGCGGACGCTGCCTGGTCGGCGTACTTCTCCGGGAGTTCGGCGAGGAGGTGCGCGACCCCCGGCAGGGTGAGCCAGCTCCAGTCGTCCCGTTCGATGTCGTCCAGATCTCTTTCGATCCGGTCGAAGCGCCCGGCGACGGTATGGCAGCGCAGCTTCATCGGGCGATCGGCGCCGAAGTCGTGATCGCCCCAGCGCGGCGGATACTCGTCCCGGTAGGCCCTCTCGATGCCGGCGAGCTTCTTGTTGCGGAAAGCCTGTACCGTGAGCCACGGCGCCCAGTATCCGGATGCGATCAGCTTTCCCGCGCGGCGTGTGTCCTCGATGATGCCCGCCCGAGCGACGGCTTCGCAGGATCGCTTGTAACGCTGGTAGTGAATCAGGCGGCCCCGGTCGCGAAACCTGGCCCGCACGAGAACCTTCGCCAGCTGCGCGGACGTCAGTGAGTGCGGATACAAGACCCCGCAGACCAGGGCGACAAGCCGCCCCGGCGGGGTCAGTCTGCGATAGGGAGCGAAGAGATCGTCCATCGGGCTCGAACGGTGCGTCCGTCGGCGCGGCGGGTCAAGAGGATATCGAGGGCCTCCCCGGCGTCCACGGCGCTCCGGCGGCCTCCATGTCGCGCTCCAGCCCGGCGAGCTCGTCGTCCAGCAGCGACCTCAGCGCGGCCGCCACCCGAGCGAATCCTCCCCGTGCGGTCGCGAGGCTGGCCCGCTGCGTCTCGGTGGGTGCCTGGCGCGTGCCCCAGTGCCCCCCGGCGACCTGGCCGATGCGTCCCAGGATCGACGGCGCGCCCGGTTCGTTGAGCCGGCGCGGCGCCGGATCGCCCTGAAGCCGTGCCGCGACCCCGGCGAGCCGCGCCTCGATCGCCTCCAGGCGCGTGTAGAGCTCCTCGCCCGCGGCGGGGGTCTCGTCCAGGGCGGCGCGCATGTGGCGCAGACGGTCGCGCGCCCGCCCGATCTCGGCGGCGGCGCCCCGGGCCCGGCGCAGCAGGTCGGCGGTCTCTTCCTGGAAGGCCATGGCGGCGGCGAAGTCCGTCGCCGTGTCGATGTTGGGCACGGGCTTCACGGCGAAGGGCTGCGGAGCGCTCACCCGTTCGATACCGTCCTCCGTGATCAGCGCCATCTCGACCGTGTAGTCGCCCGGCGGGGCAAGTGGGCCGCGCGGCGCGCCCGCCCAGGGGGGCGTGAACCCCGGCGGCGAGAGGTCGACGGGGTCGGGGGCCGGGCGGCGCAGGTCCCATGCGACGCGGTGAAGACCCTCTGTCGCGGGGCCCATGACGCGCCGGACGGGGTCGCCCGAGGCGTCCCGCACGAGCATGGCGACGCGCGGGCCGCTCTCGAGGGCTTCGGCGCGCAGCCGGTCGTAGCCGGGGAAGGCGATGTCCTCGCCGCGCTCTCGGGCCGCGGCTTCGGTTCGGTGCCGTTGGTCGCGCGCGGTCGTCGCCGCGTCCGCCAGCCAGTAGGTGAAGACGGCGCCGAAGTCGGGGTTGGACGCGACGAACGACATCGTGCCGAGGGTCGGCTGGCCGGGCGCCTGGAGCGGCGTGTTGGGGACGTACCACCAGGCGTCCCGCACGGGAAACAGCACGGCTCCCGCCGCGAGCGCGCCGTCGGCCATCTCTCTCAGGGGAGCGTAGTCGTCCAGAATGTAGAAGCCGCGGCCGAAGCTCGCCCCCGCCAGATCGTCGTCTCGGCGCTGGATCTCCAAGTCGCGGAACGAGATCGTGGGTGCGCCCGCGTCCAGCAGGATCCAGTTCGCGCCCCGGTTCGGCGTGAAGTAGATGCCGTGCTCGGTGCCCGCGAACAGCAGACCGGGGTGCTCGTGGTCCTGTTCGACCGACCAGACGACGATGCCGCCGGGCAGGTCGCCGGCGATCGGGCTCCAGGTGCGGCCGGCGTCGGTGCTCTCGAAGAGGTAGGGCGTGTAGTCGCCTTCCTTGTGATTGTCCGCCGCGGCGAAAACCGTTGCGCGGTCGTGCTGCGACGCCTTCACGTCGTTCATGAAGGCGCGTTCGGAGACGCCCGGAAGCGGGGCCGCCCTGCGCCAGGTCGCGCCGCCGTCCTCCGTCGCCTGGATGAGCCCGTCGTCGGTGCCGGCGTAGATGACGCCCTCGGCGACCGGTGACTCGGAGATCGCCGTGACGGTGGAGTACCACGACATGGCCGTGTTGCCGTAGAGCGCGTCGACGCTGCGGACTCGCCCGGCCACCGGCAGCTCGTAGCGGTTGTCGTTGCGGGTCAGATCGCCGCTGACGGCCTGCCAGGAGCCGCCGCGGTCGTCGCTCCGCCACACGCGCTGCGAGGCGTAGTAGATCCGGCCCTCGGCGTGGGGGCTGGCGATGACCGGCGAGTCCCAGTTCCAGCGCTCGGGCGGCTCGCCGCGGGCCGGGAGCGGACGGATGCCGATGAGCTCGTGGCTGCGGAGGTTCACGCGCTGAAGGTTGCCCTGCTGGGACTGGATGTACGCGATGTCCGGGGCGTGCGGGTCGAAGGTGCAGGCGTAGCCGTCGGCACCCAGCGGCGCGTACCAGTCTCGGTTGCGCACGCCCTCCATGTTGAGGGTGCGCGAGGGTCCGTGAAGGGTGCCCAGGTCTTGCGCACCGCCCAAAATATTATAGAACGGTTCAGTATTGTCAAGACACAGCTTGTAGAACTGTGAGACCGGCAGGTTGGGAAAGTGGCGCCAGGTCGCGCCCTCGTCGAAGGTCTCGTAGAGGCCCGCGTCGGTGCCGGCGAGCAGGTGCCTGCCGTCGGCGGGATCGATCCAGAGCGCGTGGTTGTCGCTGTGCTTCTCGCGCCCGGTCCCCAGCTCGGCGAAGGTGGCGCCGCCGTCGCGCGTGACGTGGATGAAGACGTCCATCTGGTAGACGAGGTCGGGGTCGTGGGGCGACGCCTCGATCTCCTGGTAGTAGTGCGGCCCGGTGCCGCCCGAAGTGTACGCGCTGCGGCGCTCCCAGCTCTCGCCCCGGTCGCCGGAGCGGTAGAAGCCCCGGTCGCCGGGTCCGCCCTCGATGGTGGCGTAGACGACGTTGCGGTCGGCGCCGGACACGTCGATGCCGATCTTGCCCATGTCTCCGGCGGGCAGTCCGGCGGTGACTTCGCGCCAGCTGCGGCCGCCGTCGGCGGACTTGTGGATGCCGGAGCCGGGTCCGCCCGCCAGCAGGGACCAGACGGTGCGGCGGCGTTCGTAGGTCGCCGCGTACATGATGTCGGGGTCGGCGGGGTCGAACTCGACGTCGGTCACGCCGGTGTTCTCGTCGACGGTCAGGACGGCTTCCCAGGTGACGCCGCCGTCGCCGGTCCGGTAGAGGCCGCGCTCTCCGCCCGCCGACCACAGGGGGCCTTCGGCGGCGGCGAAGACGGTGCTCCCGTCGCGCGGGTCGACCAGGATCCTGCCGATGTGCTCGGAGGCGGCGAGGCCGGCCTGCTCCCAGGTGCGGCCGCCGTCGCGGCTCCTGTAAACTCCGTCGCCCCAGCCCACGTGGCGTCCGCTGACGTTTTCGCCGGTGCCGACCCACACGACGTCCGGATCGGACGGGTCGACCGCGACCGCCCCGATGGAATACGAAGGCTGGTCGTCGAAGACCGGGGTCCAGGAGGTGCCCGCGTTCACGGTCTTCCAGACGCCGCCGGAACCGACCGCGACGTACCAGGTTGATGGGTCCTCGGGGTGGACGGCGATGTCCGCGATGCGCCCGCCCATGAGCGCCGGGCCGATTCCCCGCAGGGCGAGGCCTCGGGCGGCTTTTGAGAAGAGGGCGGGGTCGAGCCGTGCGGCCTGGGGGGCGGCGCTTGCCGGGGCGGCGGCGAGCGCGGTTGCGGGGATGAGGGCGGCGAGGGCGGTCCGGGCGAGGAGGTCGAGCGTGGGTCGGGTCATGGTGCGGGACGGCATGATGCGGGACATGGGTGCGGCCTGGTCTGCTGGGTGAGGCGGGCGGGGTGGGGACGGGGTGCCGCGCACGGTGGGAATGGACTGCGCGGCGACGGGAATGGGATGTGCGGGGACGGGAATGGATCGTGCTGGATGGGAAATGGACCGCGGGGGGGCAGGTGCCGCAAGGTGGATGCCGCAAGGCGGTACTATTATGGCGCGGCCGGAAGGCGGCGAGCGAGTGGTTCGAAATCTCACGGGGGCCATGTCAGAGGATTATCCCATCATCAAGGTCCAGCCGGAATGGGCGCTCGAACCGGAGGACATGGGGACCAAGAAGAAGTTCTGGTACCGGAAGCCGGGTGACGGCGAGAAGGACTGGCTTTTCAAGCATCCGCGATCGAATACCGGCGAACACTGGGCCGAGAAGATCGCGGCCGAGGTGGCAAACGTGCTTGGAATCCCTCACGCCACGGTCGAGCTTGCGCAGTTCGAGGGTCGGCGTGGATCGGCGTCGGAATCGTTCGTTTCCGGCGACCACAAGCTTGTCCACGGCAACCAGATAATGAGATGGACGGTGGCGAAGTACGATCCGAACCTCCGATTCGGCCAGTCAGACCATTCGTTCAAAAACATCTGGGAATCATTCGAGCGAGTCTTCGAGGAACGAGAAGCTGCCGATAGGAACAGAAGAGCGTTCGCCATGTACTTGGTGCTGGATGCGGTGATCGGCAACACGGATCGGCACCACGAGAACTGGGGGCTCTTGCGGCGAAGGGTGGAAGAGCGATGGAAGGGGCGCTTGGCACCGTCTTTCGACCACGCTTCCTCCCTCGGGAGGGAGCTCCTCGACGAAAGGCGTGCGCTCCTGTTGGACGAGGAGCGTGTCGACCGGTACTCGGCCAAGGGACGGGGAGGGATCTACTGGAAGCACGGCATGAGGCACGGTCCGAGCCCGGTCAGCTTGGTACGAAGGGCTGCCGAAGCCCACCCTTCCTACTTCACCCCGATGCCCGCCCTTGTCGAGAGATTGCGCGATTCGCTCCTGACAGAGATCGTAGAGCGAGTACCTCGTGGTTGGATGTCTGATCTCGAACGAGCGTTCGCTATCGAGCTGATGACCTGTAATCGGGACCGGCTGATGGAGCTGACTCAATGAACAAGAGCCTCTTCCTAGCGTGGCAGGACAAGGGAAACAGTCGGCAGTGGTTTCCGATCGGGAGACTGGATGCGGACTTGGACAGGCCCGCATACCGCTTCCGCTACACGGGCGGAGCCCGGCGCGCCCGGTCAGAAGCGGGTTTCCCGCTGCTCATCGAATTTCCAGACCTGGAGCACGACTACCGGGACGCCCACCTGTTTCCTCTTTTCCAGAATCGGGTCATGAACCGGCGCAGACCGGATCGGGAGGAACACCTGCGCAGGCTCGATCTTCCTAGCGGAGCGGACCCCTTCGAGATTCTGTCGACCAGCGGCGGCTACCGCGTCACCGACCCCTACGAGGTCTTCCCCAAGCTCGTCAAAGGTTCGGACGGATCGTTCAGGTACAGGTTCTTTCTGCACGGCTGGAGGCACGTCACTCCCGGGGCGCAGGAGCGCACCGTCAAGCTGAACCCCGGGGAAGCGCTCTACGTCACCCTGGAGCTGACGAACCCCATCACCGGACTCGCCGTTCAGATCCAGACGACCGACTACCATATGATCGGCTGGGCGCCGCGCTACCTCGTCTACGACTTGGCGGAGGCCATGAGGGAGAAGCCGGGCCGATATTCCGCCCGGGTCGTGCGGGTCAATCCCCTGCCGGCACCCTCGAAGCAGCGGCTTCTCGTCGAAATGCGAGGTCACTGGGATGAATACGAGCCGATGACAGGAAGCGACTATCAGCCGTTGGTGAGGGACTGAATCGGCAGATGGACCGGTTGAGTTGTCCGCCATGAGCCCATGGTGCCGGACGGGATGCATCGCCGGTCGAATGCCGCGAGGCTGCTAGCAAAGCAAGGGGCGGTAAAGTTTTCTAACGAGATGGTCGGAGGGGGGGCGGTAAGCAAGCAAAAGTTTTTTTGGCAACCAGACGGGTAAACCAAGCCAGGCGCTTGATCTTTTGCTAATGCGATGCCACAATAGGGGCACCTCCCAAGCCCGCGAACTGGCGGTCCGCGGATGCATCGCCGCTCAATGTCGAGGCGATGCTCACGGGCAGCCAAGCCACCACCGGAGTGAATCTCGTCATGCGACGCAAGTCCACGGGAACCTACGAAGTCACCGCGGCCGGCGGGGAAACCGTCCGCGCCTTCATACCAGAGCCGCTGCCGCCGACGGTCGAACTGAACTTCCGGGATGGGCTCCACCGTCCTCTCGAGGCGGCGACAACCGCCTTGGGACGGCTCGACGCGGTCACGGAATTGCTGCCGGACGCCGCTGACTTCGTCTACGGCTACGTGCGCAAGGAGGCGGTGCTGTCCTCGCAGATCGAGGGAATTCAATCATCCCTGGCGGATCTGATGATGCACGAAGCCGGGGGCGCCCCCGGTCTGCCGAGCAGCGATGTCGTGGAGACTTTGAACGCAGCGGCGGCCTTGGATCACGGCGTCAAGCGCCTGCGGATTGGCTTCCCGCTGTCGAATCGCCTCATGCGGGAAGTGCACGCCAAGTTGCTGGCGAGCGGTCGCGGGGCGGCAACGATGCCGGGCGACTTCCGGCGGTCCCAGAACTGGATCAGCGGGTCGCGCCCCGGCAACGCGGCCTTTGTTCCTCCACCGCCCCAGCGGGTGCAGGAATGCATGGCCGCGCTGGAGTGCTTCATCCACGCGACCGACGACGGCCTGCCCGTGCTTGTGAAGGCCGGACTGGCACACGCGCAGTTCGAGACCATCCATCCGTTTCTTGACGGCAACGGGAGACTGGGGCGTCATCTGATCGCGCTGATTCTGTGTGACGCCGACTTGCTCCGCGAGCCGCTTCTGTACCTCAGCCTCTATTTCAAGCGCAACCGGAGCCGCTACTACCAGCTCCTCGGCGACATACGGCACACCGGAGACTGGGAAGCGTGGCTGCGGTTCTTCCTGGAAGGCGTGTGCGAGGTAGCGGAGGGGGCGGTCGCCGCGGCAAGCTCCGCGAGCAAGACGATCCGCGACGACCGTTCGCGGATCGGCCTGCAGGGGAGAAGAGCAGGCTCGGCATTGCGGGTGCACCAGTCGCTCGTCGAACGTCCGGTCGGCGGCATTGCCGGTATCGCCCGCCGTACCGGTCTGTCCGAACCCACGGTCGCCGCCGTTCTCAGGCTCCTTGAAGAACTCGGCATCGTGCGGGAGATTACCGGCCGTCGGCGCGGCAAGGTCTACGCCTATGAGCGCTATCTGGCCGGGTTGCGGGAAGGCACGGAGGAGCCACCGGGCTAGCTGGGCGATGCCCCAGGACACGTTCAGTGCACCAAGCCCGGGGGACACTGCTGATCGCCTCCACCGCTTGCAGCGGTACGCCATCGGATGCGTGGCAGCCGCACCCGGACATCGCGGCCCTGCTCCGCGGGACGGAAGATTGCTCGGAGGTTGAAGAGATCGCGTTCGCGGTGCGATCGGTCGAATCACTGAATCGGGCCTTGGCGGTGACGGCCATTGTTCCGTTCCCCAGCGGCACCAGCCTGATCAGCACGACGAACGGGGAACTGTACGCCCTCGCCGCCGACTCGTTGGTCGTATTGGAATCAGATCCGATAGCCTACCTGACATCTTCTCCGTCGGGATCAGCGATGGCACTGACACGAGGGGGCGAACTCGTCGAATTCACAGACGGTGGCGGATGGTCGCTCGCTCAGAATCGGTTGTTGGACCGCATGCCGTTCTCCCGGGGCATTGTCCAGGGGCTGGCCGCAGCGTCGGGTGACCTCTGGATCGTGACGGCCGAGAACGGGGCTTGGACCCTCTACCGTCGGCCGGTTGATGGGGGCACCGGGTTGCCCGTCGACTCGGTTCGGGCCTTTGATGTGCCGGTGTGGGTCCGCACCCTCACGAACTCATCCGTCGCCGTAGGTACGGTGGAACCGCCGTTTGCCACATGGATGTTGGCTTCAAGCGGATCCACGATCGGTCGCTTCGAGACCCCCACGGTGCAAGAACAGGAGTCACTGGCCCGGTGGGCGAGTCTGGGTGTCTGGCCACTGGACTGTGGCGCGGTCGTGCATGTAGTCGCCGACCTGATGTCGCGGCAACGGCGGCTGGTCGTTCGTCGTCTTGAGTCGGGGGAAGGGATCGCGACGCTGGAGGACAGGATGATTGATCAACCCCTCGGTGTCGTCGCTAGTCGCCCCAACGAGCGAAAACTCATTACTCTCATGGATCGCGGAGATGCGTGGGAGTTGCAGCACATAGAATGGTCTTGGTCAACGAGAACCGACAGCAAAGGAATGGAAGAATGACGACCAAGGAGCTGTTTCAGACCAGTATGGGCATGATCGCGGCTGTCGCCGTGATCTTCGTGGGAGCCGAGCGGATCGGAGCCTGCGTGACCTGCACCTCGGACCAGCAGTGCGAAGCGGGCGGTAGCTGGTCGAGCTGCATCACCCAAGAGACCCCGGAGGACTTGCTGGATTGGTTCGGGCACGACCTAGTCTGCAACATGAAGGGGAGGTGTGACGACTTTGCGCTCGTTACTCCTTCCTCTCTGTCCCCCGCCGGGACCGTGCTGACGGACGACGCTGTCATTGACGTGGACGGCGCTACGGAGCTGGCCGGCTGTTCCGACAACGTCGTGCGGCACGCGCCGGTGCCAGTGTCCGCAACCGGATTCGCGGCGCGGCTCGCTCCGTGACGAAACCAGCCAGGACGCTGCGGAATGCAGGCAGCGTTCTCTCGGCCTGCGTCGCCGTCTGGCTCGCGGCGACGCAGGCGGCCGGCCAGCTTCCGGTCGTCGACCTCTCCGACAGGGCCCCGGAGACGCTGATCCCCCCCGAGTTCGAGGGCGGATACTTCCATCGGATCGGAGCGATGACGATCCGGGACGATGGCGTGTGGGTGCTCGATGCGGGCCACAGGAGAGTGTTTCGGTTTGACGCCGGAGGTCGCCTTGTCGTCGCCTTCGGTCGACAGGGACATGCTCCGGGCGAGTTCCAATGGCCCAGCGCACTGCGCGTCGATTCGGTGGTGACGATACCCGATGTACGGCAGGTGCGCGTGAGTCGATTCGCCTTGGACGGCGAGCACTTGGAGACTCGGCGCGTCAGCGGCCCGGTCGTGCCGTCAGCCGGGTTGGCTGTCCTGCGAAACGGTGTCACGGTCTATGTCACCTCAGTACAGTACACGATGAGTTCCAGTGGTATCGAGGGTGATCCGCATGGTCATGTGACCGTGGGGTTCGCCGGGTCCAGCCGGTCCGATACGATCTCGAGCTGGCACGGGGCCAGTGTAATGTGGACAACGGCATCGGGCACCATGTCGCTGTTCAGGACCGGATTCGGCTCGTCCGGTGCCTGGACGACGATGGGCGACAGCGCGGTCGTGGTGGCGGACGGAATCACGGGCACGATTTCGGTCTTCACTGTGCCCGGCTCGCCGCAGATGGACACCGATACCCCACGGCTCTCGGTGGACTCGGTGACGATGGGCATCGCAGGGTCTCCGGTGACCAAGGCGGACCAGGAGCGGACCGAGGCCGACTTTCGGAGGGACAGGCCGAATGTTCGGGGGCAGGTGACCTTCGAAGCTTGGCCGACTCATTGGTCGGTGGCCGTCGTTTTGCTGGTTTCGGACGACGGCAAAGTGTGGGCGCGGCGGGCAGTTCACGAGGACGAGCGCCAGCACTGGACCGAAGTCGACCTCTACGGACCTCTTCGGCGCCATTTCATTCTCCCCGAGCGCTTCTCGCTTCGTGCGATCGCGGGCGGCAAGCTCTACGGTGTCGCGAGAGACGAAATGGACGTTCAGCGCGTGGCGTTTCTGGATCCCCGGTGACGACTCGTCCGACCGACCGATATACGCATCCTCATTACGACCGATGTGCTGGCCAAGGGAATAGAGCCTCCAGCACCCACCCGGCCCGCCTATCGTATCGTCGCTCCGTGCTTCGCCTGATCGCCACGGCCTCCGTCCTCGTGACTGTCGCCGTCACCGGGTGCTCGTCGGACACGGCGGACGAATCCGTCGTGGGGTTGCGACCATTCGCCTCGAGCAGCGCTCCGTTCAGCACCAGCGTCGATGTCGCGATGGTGTCCGAAGAGGTCGCGTGCGTCATCGACTCCTTCGAGTCTCGCATTCACTGCGTGGATCGCAGGGGCCGCGCCGCAGGCGTCTTCGGGCGCGAAGGCGAGGCTCCGGGGGAGTTTCGAGGACTTACCGGTATTGCGCGCGGACCGGACGGCCTGTTGGGGGCCGTCGAGTTCGGGTCTGCCCAACTGACCTTCTTCGAGCCGGACGGCACCTTGGTGTCGGAAACGCGCCTGCCACCCGGTTTCCAGGGAGACATGCTCCATGGTGACCGCTTGTTCGGCTTCAAGTTGACGATGCTGGACCGGGAGCGCCGCGAAGATCTGCCCGACTACGTTCCCATGGAAGTCGACGCATTCTCCGGGGAGACGCTTTGGGAGCGCACGGACTTGGCAGACGCCGTGGGACTGGACTGCTTTACGGGCGTACGGGGCATCCCGACTCCGGGTGGCGGTCTCGTGTTTCCGGCGTGCAGGTACGAGTTGGCGTTCCTCGACCACAGGGACGCTCCGAGCGCCACGGTGGTCGCTTCTCCGGCCTACTTCGAATCTCTGCCGAACGAACGCGATGTGGACGCCTACGTCAATGCCGTCGCGGGCATCGGACGTCGTGCCCTGGCGCTCTCCCCGGCACAGAAGGAAGCCTACGCGGCGGAATTCCGCGAGGAACCCAAGGATTGGTTCCTCACGCCGGTCTCCTTCAATTTCGACGCCGAGAACCGCCTTTGGGCGGCCACCACACGCGACCGCGATGCCTTCTCCTACTTCGAAGTGTGGACAGGCACGGAGTACGCGGGAACCGTGCGCATACGCGACCGGCTGATGGGCTACGACATCCTGGGTTCGACCCTCGCGGCCCTCGTGGAGCGAACGCCCGACCGAAACGGCTTCGCGCCGCGGGCGATCGACTGGTACGACATCAGCGCGATCGAGTTCGGTCGCGACGAGCAGGGTCCATCGGGATCCTGACGCCGTTCGCGTGCGTCGTTCCCACTTCCGGGCTACACTGCGCGTTTTCCCCGCACGAAACGTGGAGCCATGAACATCAACGACCCCGACCGTACCACCCGCACACTCCTTCGGCCGGTGCCTCGCCGCTCTCGGTGCCCGCGCGGGCTTAACCACGGGCTGCCGGCCCTCGCGACCCTGCCCCTCCTGCTCGCCGCAATCCCCGCCGCCGCCCAGACCCCCGCCCGCGTCGCCGCCGGCCTCGAGTGGCGCTCCATCGGCCCCGCGATCGCCGGCGGCCGCATCAGCGATGTCGAGGTCGTGCCCGGCACCCAGTCGCACATCTACGTCGGCGCGGCGTCGGGCGGCGTGTGGAAGAGCGTGAACCACGGCACCACGTGGACGCCGCTCACGGACGATCTGCCCAACCTTTCGGTCGGCGACATCGCGCTGGCCCCGTCCGATCCGCTGGAGGTGTGGCTCGGTACCGGCGAGGCCAACAACCGCAACAGCTCGCCGTGGGGGCAGGGCGTCTACCACTCGACGGACGGCGGGAAGACGTGGCGCCTGGCCGGACTGGAGGACACGCGTCACATCGGACGTGTCGTTGTGCACCCTGCGGATCCGGATCGCGTCTGGGTGGCCGCGGCGGGTCATCTCTTCGGCCCGAACGAGGAGCGCGGCGTCTTCCGCACCACCGACCGGGGCGCCACCTGGGAGAAGCTCCTCTACATCGACGAGAACACCGGCGCAATAGACCTGGCCATGGATCCGGCCGACCCCGCGATCCTCTACGCAGCGACCTACCAGCGCCGGCGGCGCGCGTTCGGGTTCATCGGCGGGGGGCCCGGCAGCGGCATCTACAAGAGCACGGACGGCGGGGATACCTGGCGGGAACTGGCCGAGGGTTTGCCCGAGGGCGACAAGGGCCGTATCGGCCTCGCGGTGTCCCGCCGCAATCCGCAGCTGGTCATGGCGGTGGTGGAGGCCGAGGACGGCGGGATCTTCAGGTCGACCGACCGAGGGGAGAGCTGGACGCGGGTCAACGAGCTCAACCAGCGTCCCATGTACTACAGCCAGCTGCGCATCGATCCCAACGACGACAAGACCGTGTATCTGGTTGCGGGCGCCCTGCACCGCACCACCGACGGCGGCGAGAACTTCACCGCGCTGCCCATGGAGATCGAGTACAACACCGGCGTGCACGTCGACCACCACGACCTGTGGATCGACCCCGAGAACTCGCACCACATGATCCTCGGCAACGACGGCGGCCTCTATGCGACCTGGGACCGGGGGGACAACTGGACGTTCATCTCGAACATCCCGATCGGGCAGTTCTACGACGTGGACCTGGACATGTCCGACCCGTACTACATATACGGGGGCCTGCAGGACAACAATTCGTACCGCGGGCCGAGCCGCACGACCCGCTACCACGGCATCATGAACCGTGACTGGCAGGTGGTGGACTACGGCGACGGCATGTACGCCGAGACGGACTGGTCCGACCCCGGCACCGTCTACGTCACCTCGCAGAACGCGGGGATCGTGCGCGTGGACATGGCCACCGGCGACCGCAAGGCGCTGAAGCCCTTTCCGCGCGACACCACCGAAGAGTACAGCTTCGACTGGAAGTCGCCGATCCTGGTGTCGCCGCACAATCCCGCGCGCGTCTATCTGGGCGGCGACCGCCTATTCATCTCGGACGACCGGGGCGACAGCTGGCGTCGGACCGAGAAGCTCACGCGGGGACTCCACCCGGACAGCCTGCCGATCATGGGGACGATGCCCGACTCGACGACGCTGTCGAAGCACGACGGGGTGTCGGGGTACGGGGAGATCACGGCCGTGGCGGAATCGCCGGTGACGGCGGGGACGCTCTGGGCGGGGGCCGACGACGGCACCGTGCAGGTGAGCCGGGACGACGGCGGAACGTGGACGGATGTCACGGCGAACATCGCGGGCGCGCCCGGCGGGCCGCCCTTTCCTTATTACGTGAGCTGGGTCGAGGCGTCGCACCACGAGGCCGAGCGCGCGTACGTGAGCCTCGACGGGCACTGGGACGACGACTACGCGCCGTACCTCTTCGTGACCGAGGATCTGGGAGCGACGTGGCGGTCGCTGTCGGCGGGGCTGGCGAGCGCGACGGTCAACGTGGTGCGCGAACACCATGCCGGCCCGAACCTGCTCTTCGTCGGCGCCGAGGACGGGGCCTTCGCGTCGATCGACCGGGGAAGATCCTGGGGCCGCCTCGGTTCGGGGATGCCCGCGGTGCCGGTCGACGACATCGAGATCCACCCGCGCGACAACGATGTGGTCGCCGGGACGCACGGTCGCGGCATCTACATCCTGGACGACATCGGGCTGATCTCTCCGTACCTGCACATCGAAAGCGACGGCGTGACGATGCAGATGACTTCGGCCGACGAACCGATCTTCGCGCCGCCCAGGCCCGCAACGCTCTTTCTGTACCGCACCGACGTGCCTTCGCAGGGGCAGGGGATCTATCGGGCCGCCAATCCGCCCTACGGCGCGAACCTCGACTACTGGCTCCCGGGCGAGGCGGAGGAGGGTGCGCGCATTGACATCCGTGACGCGGCAGGCACCGTGGTGCGCACGCTCGCCGGTCCCGGGGCCGCCGGGCTCAACCGGGTGACCTGGGACCTGCGCCACGATCCCATCCCGCACGACACCACCCGCTACGACGTGCCGAATCTGGACTCGGGGCCGGACGGGCCGTTCGTCCTGCCGGGCGAATTCACGGTCCATCTCCAAGTCGGCGACGAGCGGAGGCGGCAGCCTCTCGCCGTGCGGCCCGACCGGAGGCTGCGCGTGTCGGAGGCGGAGCGCCTGGCGCGCTACGAGTTCACCTTGGAGCTGCACGAGCTCAAGCGGCTGGCGTACGAGAAAGGCGTGGCCGCCTACGATCTGGAGCGCGAGGCGACCGCCGCGGTGGAGGCGTTTGAGGAGGCCGAGGGCGGGGCTGCGGCCGCGAACGAACTGGCACGCGCGAAGGAGCTCGCGGCCGAGATCGAGGAAGTAGCCGACGAATGGCGCGACATCAACAGCGACATACGCAACTGGTGGACGGGGCTGCTCGGCAACTTCGACGGCGGACCCTCGACCACCGGATCGCTGACGGGCCCTTCGGACGATCAGCGGCGCAGGCTGACGCGGCTGGCGGACGAAGCACGGGAGGCGGGCGAACGTCTGGACGAGACGGCGGGCGAGGCGATCGAGGAGCTTCGGGAGCTGGTCGCGGGGGCGGTGGGAGCGGCCCACGTAACCGAAGACGATTTCCGAAAGAATCCACGCAGCGAGCCGGGCACACGCACCGCTGCACTCCACCGAGAGGGGATCGCGCGGTTACGCGAGAACTGGGTCTATCGGGTTTGAATGTCGAGGGCCGCGAGCGCGGGACGAATGACCTCGGGATGGCGCTTGCCTGCGTTTTGAACTTCGCGTGCGAAGTGCGACCTTTCGGTTTCCGGCCCACGGAGGACCGGGGTGAAAGGTGATCTCACGGAAGGGAGACGGACGGCAATGGAATGGATTGGCCCAGCGGTTGGAATGGTGGTGCTCTTCGGTGGCCTGACGGCTATCAGCGTATGGATGGGCAGGCGGTTCGAGGATATGAAGACCTGGATGGACGCGAGGTTCGACCTGGTGGACGAGCGGTTCAACTCAATGGACGAGAGATTCAGCTCGATGGACGAGAGATTCAAGTCCATGGACCATCGGTTCAAGTCCATGGACCATCGATTCGATTCGATGGACAGACGATTCGACGACATGCAGAGTTCCATGGACCGTCGGTTTGGCGAAGTGAAGAGTTCCATGGACCGTCGGTTCGGTGAGGTGAAGGCCGATATCGCGCTGGTGAGGTCCGAGGGGAGGGACGCTCACGCCGCGATCAGCGAAAACATCGCGGATGTCGAACGGCGCGTGTGCGCCCGGTTCGGTGACATGACGAAGGTGATGGCTGCCAGGGTCGACGACTTCAGGGATGTCACGGCCTCCAGGATCAACGACCTCAAGGACGTTACCGCAAGCCGCATCGACGATCTCAAGGTCGTCCTGGACCGCTGAGGCGGGGTCCTACCTCCCCCGCGCGATGCACTCGATCTCCACCTTCGCGCCGAGTGCCAGGCCGCTTCCGGCCATGGCGGATCGCGCGGGCGGCTCGATGTCCGCGAAGAAGGTGACGTAGACCTCGTTCATCGCCGCGTAGTCGGCGATGTCGGCGAGGAAGACGGTGCACTTCACCAGATCCTCGAAGCCGAGCCCCGCGGCTTCGAGGATCTGCCCGATGTTCTCCATGGTCGCGCGGGTCTCGGGGCCGACGCCGCCTTCCACGACGCGCAGTTCGCCGCCCGGCGGGGTTCCGATGGCACCGGAAAGAAAGACGAGGTCGCCTACCCGTACGGCGGGGGTGAAGACGGGGAGACGCGCGACGCCGTCGGGGACGATGTGCTCGATGGGAGCGGGTTCGGCCGTTGCGTTGTCTTCTTGCCGCGCTCGCTCGCCGGGCGAGGAGGATGACTCGCAGGCGACGATCCCGGCGAGGGCCAGCAGCCCGTGGATGAATCCGCGCGGACGCATCGCCGCTCGAATGCCGGGGGGATTCCGTCCACGGGCTGCAAAGAGGGGCGCGGTCATGCAGGCGCGCCGCGGCCCGATCGAGGATGGCGTGCGGCCGGGACGCTGCCGCGCGGGAGTCGGCCGTGCTTCATCGCTCATACCGCACCACTCCTCCCACGATGGTCACGTCGACGCGCGCGTCGGCCAGCTCGTCGTCCGGCACGCTGAGGATGTCGCGGTCGAGCACCACGACGTCGCCCAGCTTCCCGACCTCGAGCGAGCCCTTGTACTGCTCCTCGAAGGCCGCGATCGCGCCGTTGATCGTGTAGCTGCGAAGCGCCTCGATCCGGGTCATGTTCTGCGCGGGGTAGAAGACCGACCCGTCGGCGGTCCGGCGCGTGACCGACGAGCGGAAGCCGGCGAGCGGGTCGATGTCCTCGACGGGAACGTCCGTGCCGTTGTTGACGAGCACGCCGGCATCGAGGAACGAGCGCCACAGATAGGTCCGCTGCTCGGCGCGTTCGTCGCCCAGACGGAGCGGAATCCACGGGGCGTCCGAGGTGGCGTGCACTCCCTGCATGGACGCGATCACGCCGAGCTGCGCAAAGCGCGCGATGTCGTCCGGGTGTACATGCTGCGCGTGCTCGATGCGCCACCGCACGTCGTCCGCCCCGCCGGCCGAGTCGAAGACGGCCTCGTAGATGTCGAGCACCTCGCGGTTCGCACGGTCTCCGATCGCATGGGTGTTGACCTGAAAGCCGTGCTTGATCGCGACATGCGCGGTACCGGTGATGTCCTCCACGGTTTCGAGCACGAGGCCGGTGGAATTGCGCATGTCCTCGTACGGCTCCAGGAGCCACGCGCCGTGCGAACCCAGCGCGCCGTCGATCTGCCGCTTGATGGAGCGCACCGTCAGGTAGTCGTCGCCCTGCGAAGGCATGTAGTAGTCCGGCAGGCGCGCGTCCATCTCTTCGTTGGACTCGCGGCGGACCATGACGTAGAGCCGGACGGGGAGGGCGCCCTCCGCCTCCATCTCCTTGAGGCGGTCGATTGTGCCGAAGCTGCTGCCCGCGTCCTGGAACGAGGTGATCCCCTTGGAGAGCGCCTCTTCGGCGGCCAGCAGAACCTCGCGCCGGAACCGGGCGTCGATCTCCTCGGCGGTGCGGCCGGACTGCGATTCGGCGAAGGCCGCCGAAACGGGCCGCTGGGCGGTCTCGCGCAGGAGGCCTGTGAGCTCTCCGTTCTCGTCGCGCACGAGTTCGCCGCCGGGAGGCGGTTCCGAGTCTCGGTCGTAGCCGCCGAGCTCGAGCGCCAGGGCGTTGGCGAAGGAGGCGTGTCCCGACGCGTGACCGAGGAGCACCGGGTTCTCGGGGCTGACCGCCGAGAGCGACGCGTGGGTCGGGTTGCCTTCCACGACGGGATCGGGCGGGCGGTCCCACTTCTCCTGGTGCCAGCCGCGGCCGCGGATCCACTCGTCGGGCTCGGCTTCGGCCGCCGCGTCCGCGACCATGGCGACGATCGCGTCCCAGTCGGCGGCGCCGTTGAGGTCGAGGATCGTCTTGGAGTTGCCGAGGCTCATGTAGTGGCCGTGCCCCTCGATGAAGCCGGGGACGGCGAGGCGGCCGTCCAGCTCGATGACCCGGGTCGCGCTGCCGATCAGCGTGTCCACATCCTCGTCGCTGCCCACGGCGACGATCCAGCCGTCGTCGATCGCGACGGCTTCGGCCATGGTGTCGCCGGCGTCCACCGTGGCCACGATGCCGCCCCGCAGCACCAGGTCGGCACCCTCTGTCCCGCATCCGACCAGGAAGAGAAGAGAGAGGGAGGCGAGCGTCGGCGTGGGAGCGCGCGCCAGTGTGCGGGCGCCCGCCCGTGCGGAACCGCCGAAAATGTATACTTTAGATGACATGTTGCAATGTCCTCTTTACAGTGCGGGCCGGTTTTAGCTCGACGGAGAGTGCGCTCTCGGCACATGCTCGGTCCGGCAAGGTGCTGCGCTATGCCCGCCGGTAAGCATGCCACATCGCCAGGACCTCCGCCTCGCGCTCGGCGCTGACCCCGGCGCGGAGCCGGGCCTGGCGTTCGGGCGGTCTCGAGAAGTGATACTCCAAGGTGGCGGCGCTCGTGTCTGCGAGAGACCTGAAGGTAAGGCCTTTCTCCACCTCTGGCGTGAGGTCGAAACGTGCGAACCCCTCGGCTCCGTCTCGGGCGGGACGCCACACCGGCAGCTCCCGGTAGGGACGCAGCCCCGCGTTGATGGCGAAGTCGGTCCCGACCCAGGTGAAGGTGGTCTCCGCGGTGGTCACGGCGCGGATGCCGTAGAGCAGCTCGGCCATCGGGCGCGGCGTGCGCGGCCCGACCACGTTGTAGGTGCCGGATTCCTCCGCTTCGACCATCCTGACGAGCCATTCGCCGAAGTCGCGCACGTCGATGATCTGGACCGGGTCGGTGCCGTCGCCGGGTGCCAGGACCTCGCCGCCGCGATGAATGCGGACGGGCCAGTAGGTGAAGCGGTCGGTGGTGTCCCCGGGGCCGATGATCAGCCCGGGCCGGAAGACGAGGCTGCGGTCCTCGCCGAAGATGTCCCGCGCGTTCTGCTCGGCGAGCGCCTTGGCGAGCCCGTACGGACGCTGCGTCGCGCCGGGCTCCAGCCCCGCCCTTTCGTAGGTCCACACGGGCGCGGCGATCGACATCGGCACCCGGCTGGTGTCCGCGTACACCGAGCGGGTCGAGACGAAGACGTAGCGCCCGACCGCGTCCCTGAGGAGACCGGCACTCCGTTCGACCCACGCCGGATTGGTCGCGGAGTTGTCGATCACCACATCCCAGCTGCGTC
Organism: Longimicrobiales bacterium; assembly: GCA_965215065.1. Taxonomy (GTDB): domain Bacteria; phylum Gemmatimonadota; class Gemmatimonadetes; order Longimicrobiales; family Gaopeijiaceae; genus Bin94. The sequence continues at coordinate 4,054,290 of OZ244037.1, read as the reverse complement.
CCTCCAGCGCGGAGAGGTCGTCGTTCCGGTCCCCGACGAGCTTCTCCAGCTCGGGGAAGAGGTGGGTGTTGGTGCGGCCCCGGTTGAAGAGGGTGATTTCGTGCCCCCGCGACTGCGCGTACTCGACCTGGTGCGGGCCGATGAAGTTGGTTCCGCCCAGGATCAGGATCTTGAGCGGCTTCGAGGCCCGGGGCCGGTCGGCGTCGAGCCGCGCGGACGCGCCGGCCGTCGGCGCGTCCTCCGCCCCGCAGCCGCTGAGCGCGGCCGATCCGACCCCTGCCGCGAGGGCACCCCCCGCCGCTGCCGTCGTCTTGAGAAAGTCGCGCCGATTCGTCCCCATTTTTCCGTTTCCTCGTTGGAGTTCCGAGCCTTGGGCAGGCACTGCGGGGGGGCTGCCCGATCACCCGCCGGGCAACTGGAACCGCATCACGCTGTGTTGAGTCACGCTATGTTGAAATGTACGGCGAAGGCAACTTTGAGGAAGCCCGTGGAGGCGCTGCGGATCCCTCGAGCGCCGCCGCCTGCAACCGCCTACGAGGGGAGCCCGAACGTGGACGAGGGAAACCAGAGTCGGCAGAGCGCCGACGCGGACCGCCCCCCGTCGGATGTCGTCAGGGAGCGCCTTGCGCCCGCCTTGCCCGCGCCGCTTCATCGGCCCCCGGATGAAGCTCCCGCTGCAGTCGCTTGCGATCCGTCGGGGCCCGTTCGGCCACGACGAACTCCGCACGAATCCGCTCGCGAACCAAGGGAAGAAGGAGAGACCGAGGGCGAAGGAGTGGAACAGGAGCAGCTCGAAGCCGGGGCCGGCGGCGACCGCATAACGGAACCCTTCGACCCCACCAAGATAAAGATCGTGACGAAGCAGCCCGCGGTGTACCTCGTCATCGAGAGGATCAGGAGGGACGAAATCGACCTGCAGCCCGATTTTCAGCGGGCCGATAACATATGGCCGCGCGCCACGCAGAGCCGCTTGATCGAATCTCTGCTCCTGCGGATTCCCCTGCCGGTATTCTATGTGGCCGCCGATCAAGACGACACTTGGCGGGTGGTCGACGGCCTGCAGAGACTGGGCACGCTGAGGAACTTCGTCCTCAACAAGAAGCTGCGTCTGCGGGGCCTGGAATACCTGAATCAGTTCGAGGGCGATTCCTATGACGACCTTCCTCGGCCGATGCAGCGACGAATCGACGAGACCCAGCTTGCCTTCCACATCATCGAGCCGGGAACCCCGCCGGAGGTCATGTTCAACGTATTCAAGCGGATCAACACCGAAGGGAAACCGCTCAAGGGCCAAGAAGTCCGCCACGCGCTCAACCCCGGCCCGGCCCGAGACCTGCTCAATGAGTTGGCGACGTCCGCCGGGTTCCGCACAGCGACCGACGGCAGCGTGAGCCCGAAGCGGATGGCGGACCGGGAATGCATCCTGCGCTTCCTGGCGTTTCGCTCCCTCGGCGTGGACGCCTACGCCGGCAAGCTCGACGACTTCCTCATGAAGGCGATGAAGTCGTTGAACGCCAGCCCCGGCCGGCATCCGTCTCTCCGCGAAGACTTCCAGCGCGCCATGTCACTGGCGACGAGCATCTTCGGACGAGAAGCGTTTCGCAAGCCGATGAGACCTGGGCACACGAGGCGGAGAAGTCCCGTCAACAAGCCTCTGTTCGAAAGCTTGGCGGCTGCGCTGGCCGATGTTCCCGAGGAGCGGTTTGACCTGATCGTGAGCCGAAGGGGAAATATCGTGAAAGGCCTGAAGGAGCTCATGGACGACCAGGAGTTCTTCGAGAGCATCAGCGTGGGCACGCAGACGACGAGACAGGTCAAGATCCGCTTTGGAAGAATTGGGGACCTGATCAAGGGAGCAATGTCGTGATCGACCGCCTGCTGCTCAAGAATTTCAAGTGTTTCCGAGAACAAGCGGTTCGGTTCGGCGGACTGACCGTACTCGCTGGACTGAACGGTACGGGGAAGAGAGACGTGAAACCTGGACTGCGAAGGATGCTTGACGAACAGACATTTGATCTATGAAGCCGCGTGAGCGCTTCCCGCCCGACGATCCGCCCGAGTGGATGACCGCTACAGGTCCCGCCTGCGCATGGTCACGTAGGCCAGGCCCAGGAAGAGCACCGCGTAGACCGTCGCCGCAGCCAGCGGGATCCACACGTCCGGGAGAACCAGCGCATCCATGCCGATTGTTGCGCGTCTCTCGTTGTCGCGTGCGAGCTCGAGGGGATAGTAGAGCTTGGCGTCCATGATCGTGGTGTACAGGGAGACCGGCAGATAGTCCAGGACGGAGCCCTGCAGGTTGAGCCATCCCCTGACCTGCGACACCAAGATCTGTTCTCCGATGAAGTACACGAACAGCAGCCCGAGCGCGGGTCCGGCGGCTCGAACCAGCGCCGCCAGCATGAACCCTGCCGACCCCCACAGCAGCAGCGCGGTGACGTATCCGAGCATGTAGTTCAGGTCGGTCGGCTCGGCGAAGGCCGCGCCGCCTGCGTCCGGACTCGCCTCGGCGTCCAGGACCCCGATCACGAGGGGAGTGACGAAGAAGAGAGTGACCAGCGATGCCAGAACGAGGATCTTCCCCCAGTGGAACTGATCCTTGCCGAGACCGTCGATGACGTTCTGCCGGGCGGTCCTCCACCGGAACTCGGGAGCGAGGAGGAGGATCATCAGCGATGCCAGAAAGGCCGGCCCGAGCGCAATGGCCGGCTCGATCATGTGCCGCCACGCGTCGGGCAGCACGAAGACCAGGTCGGCCCGGCGGCCGGGCCGCACGACCGTCGCCATCGCGTTGAACACCGCGAACACGCCCAAGGTCACCCAGAATGCCGGGCGCTTCACCGCCTTGAGAACCTCGATCCGCAGCAGTACGCGCAGCATCCTCACGTCAATCGCCCCGTGCACGCCCCCAATGCCGTACCCTCGCCCGCGACGCCGTACCCGTGCCCACGGCCCCGCCGCCCCGCACCCCCAACGCCGCCCCGCGCACTCACGGCGCGAACTCCGTCATCGACCCCGGTCCCGCGCCGGTCAGGTCCATGAAGGCGTCCTCGAGGCTCGGGCGCCGTCGCGCCAGGTGCGAGACATATGTCCCCCGACCGGCCAGATACCGGTTGAGGGCTGACAGGTCGTCCGAGCGCAGCGCGACCACCAGGCCCTCTTCCGAAGCGCGAACCGAGGAGGCCTCGGGAAAGGCCTCCAGCGCCGCGCGGAGCGCCTGCTCGTCCTCCGCACGCACCACCGCGGTGGTCTCGCCGCCGACGATCTCCGCCACCGTCCCCGTCGCCGCGATCCGCCCCTCTCGAACAATCGACACATGGGTGCACATGCGCTCCACTTCCCACAGCAGATGGCTCGACAGGAAGATCGTCTTGCCCCGGTCGGCCAGAATCCGGATGATGTCGCGCACCTCCTTCATCCCCTGCGGGTCCAGTCCGTTGGCCGGCTCGTCGAGCACGATCAGCTCGGGATCGTTCAGCATCGCGGCCGCCAGCGCCAGCCGCTGCTTCATCCCCAGAGAATAGGTGCGGAAGCGGTGTTTGCCGCGCGCGCGCAGCCCCGCGATGTCCAGGCACTCCTCAATGCGTGCGTCGCCGACCCCCTTGATCGCCGCTGCGATCCGCAGATTGTCACGGCCGCTGAGGTAGGGGTAGAAGTTCGGCGTCTCCAGCGTGGCGCCGACTCTTGCGCGCGCGGCCAGAAGCTCGTGCGGGGTGCCTGCGCCGAAGAGCCGGAAGGTCCCCGCGGTGGGCGTGATGATGCCCATCAGCATCCCGATCGTCGTGGTCTTGCCGCTGCCGTTCGGGCCCAGGAACCCGAAGACCTGGCCCTGTTCGACGGCGAACGAGACCCGGTCGACGGCCAGGATCCGGCGAAAGCGCTTGGTGAGCTCGGTGGTTTCGATGACGGGCATGTCAGGAGGGGGGCCAAGGGCTGCCGGGTCAGGGAGCAACGGTAACCCGCACGCAGGCGTTCGTCCAGCAGCAAGGCAGACCGATCATCTTTCTTCGGGCCGGCGTCCGTGGCCGAAGCGCGACAGAAGCGTTACGGTCATCCAACCTATCCGCGTATCAGGCGAAGGAGATGAAGCCATGGACTCGCGGCGAGCGACTGTCCCGATACCACCGACCCCCACTCGGCGCGATTTCCTCCGAAGCGCAGCGGCAGCCGGTGCCGGACTCGTCCCCGGCAGCACCCCCGCACCGAAGCGCTTCCTCGTCCTGGGCGGGACCGGGTTCATCGGGCCGCATACGGTCCGGTACGCCGTGGAGCGCGGCCACGAGGTCACGATCTTCACGCGGGGCCGCGCGGACGCAGACCTCCCCGATGTGGAGCGCCTCGTCGGGGACCGCAACGGCGACCTGGCTGCGCTGGAGGGGCGGAGCTGGGACGTGGTCTTCGACAACAACTGTCAGAACTATCGCTGGGCGCAGCTCAGCACCGAGCTCCTCAAGGACGCGGCGGAGCACTACATCTTCGTCTCGTCGATCTCCGCCTACGCCGTCGAGGGCATGGGGTTCGACAAGAAGGACAATGTGCTGTGGGAGCCCGCCGTCCCCGAGGCGTACCCGCGCCACGAGCCGCCCGAAGGCTGGACGGACGGGGACGATGCGCACTACGGGCTCATGAAGCGACTGAGCGAGGACATCGCGCACGCCGCGTTCCCAGGCCGCACCACCGTGATTCGTCCCGGGCTGATCGTCGGTCCCACCGACCCCACCGACCGCTTCACATACTGGCCGGTAAGGATCGAGGAAGGCGGAGAGGTGCTGGCTCCCGGCAATCCCGACCACTCGAATCAGATCATCGACCAGCGCGACCTGACCGAATGGACGGTGCGCGTCGCCGAAGAAGGGGTGACGGGCGACTTCAACGCCACGGGTCCCGCGAGCCGACTTTCGATGGCGGAGACGCTGTACGGGATCCGTGCGGTGACGACCCGGCCCGTCAGCTTCACCTGGGTGCCGGAAGACTTCCTGCAGGCGAACGACGCCAGACCTTGGCGCGACCTACCCGCGTGGGTGCCGGGCGACGAGCTCCAGTACGTCGATGTAAGCAGGGCGGTGGCCGCGGGGCTGACCTTCCGTCCCCTGGCGGTGACGACGCGCGACACCCTCGACTGGGACAGGGCGCGCCCCGCGTCGGAACGCGAGCAGCGCCGCGCCGGGATGAGCCGGGAGAAGGAGCGGGCGGTCTTGGAGGCGTGGCGCGAGGCGATTGACCGATGAAGCGAGGAGCGGGAACACGAGGTCTGGCAACACACTACCCCCGCGCGATCAGCCGCTCCATGAGCCCGGGCAGCGGAATGGCCACCATCCCTTCGCCGAGAGGATAGGTCTCCGTTCCCGGGTAGACGATGAAACTTCGGGCGGCCGCGACGTCGGTTGCGGCGATCCGGAATCCTCTGGGCACCCGGGGCGCGGTCGAGCGCTTCACCTCGACTGCCCAGAGCTCCTGTCCGGGCAGGAGCAGCACGAGGTCGATCTCGGCGCCCGACCTCGTCCTGTAGAAGAACGCGTCCGTGCCGACGGGAGAGGCCGCGATCAGATTTTCCGCGACAAAGCCTTCCCAGCTTGCGCCCGCGACCGGGTGCCCGAGGAGGTCGTCGAGGGACCGGATGTTGAGGAGGGTGTGTACGATGCCGCTGTCCCGCACGAACACCTTGGGTGACCTGACGAGCCGCTTCCCCACATTGGCGAAGTAGGGCTGGACGCGGCGGAGAAGCATCATGTCGACCAGCGTGTCGGTGTAGCGGTTCACCGAAGGCACGGAGACACCCAGGCTGCGGGCCAGCTTGGCCGCGTTGAACACCGATCCCTGCCGGTGGCACAGCATCGTCCAGAACCTTCGCAGCGTCTCCGCAGGAGACCTGAGCCCCGATTGGGGAAGGTCCCGCTCCAGGTAGGTGCGGACGAAGTTCGTGCGCCAGCGCATGCTGAGATCGTCGGAGGCGGCGAGCAGGCTGTCGGGGAATCCGCCTCGCAGCCACAGCCGGCTCAGGTCGGAACCGGTTTCCAGCGCATCGAAGCCCGGCAGCTCGTGATGGGCGACTCGCCCGGCCAGGGACTCGGCGGACTGGCGGAGCAGGGCCCCGGATGCCGACCCGAGCAGGAGGAAGTGCCCGCAGGCGCGGCCTTCGCGGCGGCGGGCGTCGATCTGGCCGCGAAGGACGCGGAAGAGATCCGGCATCCGCTGTACCTCGTCCAGAACGACCAATCTGTGCCGGTGCAGGTCTAGGTAACCGCGTGCATCGTCGAGCCGGGCCAGATCCGAGGGGTCTTCCAGGTCGAGGTACTTGGAGTGCGGATCGCTGTCGGACAATCCCCGGGCAAGGGTGGTCTTTCCCACCTGGCGCGGCCCCAGGAGCACCACCGAGGGGAATGCGGCCAGATCTCGCTGGACAAGCGCCGCCTGACGTCGTGTGATCATAGCTGCTAATCTCAAAGGATAATTAGCGATCAGCAAGGATAATACGATGCGAACTCGGCCGGATTCAGTTCACGCGCAGGCAGCGAAACATTCACGGGCTGGCTGCGAACATCTCACGCGCAGGCAGCGAAACCGGGCCTTCGGTGGTCTCATATGGTGACGAGGCGTACACTGGGATGGGGAGGGTGCAGGGATTGCGGATGCCGGGACGAGAAAGCGGTCGACCGATGAAGCGAAAGCGGGGACTGGGTGCCTTCTGGAAGGAGCTGCAGCGCCGGCGTGTCGTGCGTGCGGGCGGCGTGTACGTGGCGTCCGGCTTCGTGGTGCTGCAGCTGGGCGAGATCGTGCTGCCGGCCTTCAACGTGCCCGATTGGGTGCTGCAGTCGCTGGTGGTCCTCGTATTCTTGGGGCTGCCCGTGGTGCTGGCGTTCGCGTGGGTCTACGACCTGACGCCGGAGGGGCTGGCGAAGACGCGGGAAGAGGGCGGTGCGAGGGCGACCGTCGTGCCGCGCCTGGCCCTGCTGGCCGCGACATCGATATCCGTCGTGCTCGGGGCGCTCTGGTTCCAGCGAAGCGGCGCGATCCGGGGCGGTGGGGAAGGCCGGGGCGTCGAGGGCGGGGGTGAAGTCGAGGCGGTGCTTCCCGCCGCGGCGCGGATGGCCGATCTGGACCGGGATGCTCCGATTGCGGCCATTGCGGTGCTTCCGCTCGCGGACTTCGCCCAGGGGGACGACCTGTTCGCCCGCCAGCTCCACGAGGAGATCATTACGCAGCTCAGTCTCCTCAGCAGTCTCCGGGTCGTGTCGCGCACCTCGGTCGAGCGCTACGCCGATACGAACATGCTGTTGCCCGAAATCGCGGCGGAGCTGGGGGTCCAGGCCGTCGTCACCGGCTCCGTCGCCATGACGTCCGAGAGCGACAGCGTGCGGATTTCGGTCCAGCTTCTCCATGCCGAGACCGATACGCACATGCTGTCGCGCAGCTTTCAGCGCGAGATGAAGGACATCCTGCGCCTGCAGACCGAAGTCGCGGTCGAGATCGCGCGAACGGTGCAGGGGGAGCTCGGCGACGAGGTGGCCGGAGAGGTGGAGAGGGTGGCGGAAGTCGATCCGGAGGCGTACCGCGCGTTGCTGCGGGGTCAGCGGGCACTGGAACGGGGGACGCCCGAGGCTCTGGAAGCGGCGCTGGGCCACTTCGACCGGTCGGCGGAGCTCGACACGGCGTACGCGCTGCCGCTTGCCTGGCGGGCGGGGACGCACCTGATGCTGGCCGGCGGCGACTCGCTGTCCGAGGAGCTCCTCGCGCAGGTGCGGGACGATGTGCAGAGGGCGCAGCGCCTGGGCGGCGCCGAAGACGAGGTGGCGGCGACGGTCGTGATTCTCGGGGAGCATCCGGGTGCCGGCATGGCGGGGATCAGCGCCGAGGTCGACGGCGCCATGGCCGAATCCCGGGCGCTGATGGTCGTCTCCGCCGACTCGCTCCGCCGACGCCAGCTGTTGGAGGCCACGCGGTTCGGGCGCCAATTCGGGCGGCGGTCCCCGCTCGCCGTGGCCGTCGCTCATCTGGGGACGGGCCGGTACGACAGCGCCGCCCTGGCGTTCCAGGAGATTCTGGACGCGGATCCGACGATGATGCCGGCGTGGATCGGGCTCGAGGAAGCGCACCTCCGCCGAGGCCGCTACGAAGACGCTGTCGAGGTCAGGGAGCACCGGATAATCGCCACGCACGGACAGGTGCCCGAGGCGCTGGCCGCGGTCGAAGAGCTGCGCACGACCTTCGACGAGACCGATCCGGCGAGCTACTGGCGCTGGCTGCGGAACTACAACGCCGAGCGGCAAGCCCGCGGCGAACGCGTGTCCGATGTGGAGCTGGCGATGACCGCCATCGCTCTCGGCGAACACGACGCGGCGATGGAGCACCTGGAGGCGGCCGTCGACAATCGGGATCCGGGTCTGGGCTCGCTGAGAGGCAGCGCGGTGTGGGATCCGCTGCGCAGCGACCCGAGGTTCCAGGCGATCGTGCGGAGCGTGCGGGAGCTCTGGCGGCCGAGGCGCGGAGGGACGGGACCGGGCCAGGGGGAGAGGACGCCGGGGCGCGGGACGCCGCGTCCGCCGGGAGCGTGGTGATGCCGCGCCTTTGCAGCCCGCGGATGCGTCGCCGCTCGAATGCCGGAGGATTTTGTCCAGGGGCTGCCGAGCTCAGTTAAGTCGGCCTCGCGATACGGGCGCATGCCGCAGGCTTCGCGGCGAACATCTCGTCGCCTGTCGGCGGCCTTCCCAGGCGCGGCGCGTAGAAACGCTCGGCGAGGGCCTGCATGACCGGCGCTACGGTGGCCGGGTCGCACAGCGCGACGGCGCAGCCGCCGAATCCCGCGCCGGTCAGCCTCGCTCCCGCGGCGCCTGCGTCCAGCATGACCGCGACGACCGCGTCCAGATCCTCGGTGCTCACCTCGTAGTCGTCCCGGAGACTCTCGTGCGACCGCACCATGAGGTCTCCGAACCGGCCCATGTCGCCGCCGCGCATCGCGACCTCGGCCAGAGCGACCCTGCGGCCCTCCGTCACGACATGGCGCAGACGGCGAAAGAGCACCGGAGCGAGGGTGCGGCGGGCGCTCCGCATCAGCTCCTCAAGGTCGTCGTCGGCGACCAGGTCGCGGTACGTCAGCGCGTCCTCCAACCCTTGCAGCGCCTCCCGGCACTGCCTGGCTCGCTCGTTGTACGCCGCACGCGCACCCCGCGATTTCTCGGCGCGTACCAGCGACGACGCCACGACCCAGCGCCACCCCTCGGGTACAGGTACCGGCATCACCCGCAGCGGGTCGAAATCGATGCGGAGAGCGTGGCCCGGGACTCCGTGCAGGCATACGGTCTGGTCCATCCCGCCCCCCTCCAGTCCGACGAAGCGTTCGGCCCGCGCCGTCAGGGCTGCGAGTTCCAGCCGGGAGAGCATTGGCTCTGTCCGGCCTGCCGCGCCTTCCGCGGCCTCCGGCGCGCCACCGACGGCCGTCCGGTCCGCCGGTTCCGGCACTCCGGTCACCGCCACCCCGTTCGCCTTCAGGAGCGCCAGCGCCGACGCCACGACCAGCGCCGACGACGAAGACAACCCCAAGGCGATCGGCACGCTCCCGGTAACCGTCCCTTCGATCCCGCACCCCAGCTCGACGCCGTGCTCCTGCAGGCCGCGGGCCGCCGCGCGGACGTAGTTGGACCAGTCGCCTTGCGGCGCCGGTTCGATCCGCTTGTCCAAGCGGAACGAAAAGGGCGCAAAACGGGCCGCCGTGTTGTCCAATCGCACCACGGGTTCACCGACCACCCGGAAGTCGGTGCGGATGTCCCGGTCGATCGCGATCGGCAGCACGGGCAATCCGTTGTAGTCGGTATGCTCCCCGATCAGGTTGACGCGTCCGGGGGCGATCGCCGTCCAACGGTCGCCTTCACGAAACGCGCTAGAGCCGGCGCGCCGCTCGAGCACAGGCCGCGGCCGGGCCGTCCGCCGCACCTTGGTGCGGCGCGCTTCCGCCTTCCGTCTCCGCCGAGCACTGTTTCCTGCCGCTCTGTTGTACATATTGATAGGTGCCCGCCTCACCAACCTGCTGCCATCGCATCCGTCCGGTCATGAAGCCACGCGACAAGCCCGTAGCGAACGGCGATGCCGTCTCCCGACAAAGAAGAGTGAAGGTATTCGAATTCTTCTCCGGCTGCGGCGGGGCCAGCCGCGGTTTCGAGGACGCCGAGATGAAAGTGGTCTTCGCTCTCGATTGGGACGCTGACGCCAGGCGTACGTTCAAGCATAACTTCCCGGCGGCCATCTTCGAGTCCGCCGACATTCGGCATGTGAAGGAAGACTCGGTTGACGAGCTCGTCAAGCAGGCGTCCCGTCCCGTCCTCTTCTGCGGATGTGCCCCCTGTCAGCCGTTCACAAAGCAGAACACCACCCGACCCGGACCCGAAGACGACGACCGAGTACCGTTGCTTCTCGAGTTCCTGCGCTTCATCCGAAGGAGCAAGCCCGACATCGTGTTCGTGGAGAATGTGCCGGGGATCCAGAATGTGTCTCCTGACTCTGAGCCGCTCAGCGCGTTTCGCCTGGGATTGAAGGACATCGGCTATGCCGACCCGGCATGCGCTTCAGTGCCCCTGAAGCGGTACGGAGTACCACAGGGTCGCCGCAGGTTCCTTCTGCTGGCAAGTCGTCACGGCCCGATCGAACTCCCTCCCGAAACCCACGGGCCGGGGACCGACAATCCCGAGTTCGCCACCGTACGCGACTGGATCGGCGACCTTCCGGAGATCGACGCCGGCCGGACCCACCCGGAGATCCCCGACCACCGCGCCGCCCGCCTGTCCGCACTGAACCTGAAGCGAATCCGGGCGACCCCCGAAGGCGGAGGCAACCTCGACTGGCCGGAGGACCTTCGGCTGGACTGCCACAGAAAGACCTCCGGCTACAGCGATGTCTACGGTCGCATGTCGTGGAATCGGCCCGCTTCCGGGCTTACGACGCGATGCATCAGCTATTCCAACGGCCGGTTCGGACACCCCGAGCAGGATCGTGCGATCAGCGTCCGGGAAGCTGCGTGTCTCCAGACGTTTCCGATGGACTTCACCTTTTCCGGCAGCCTGAATTCGATGGCCCGACAGATCGGCAATGCCGTGCCGGTGAGATTGACGAAGGTTGTCGGACGCCACGTGATCGGACACTTGGCCGAGGCCGGCGCGATTTGATGGCGACGGAAGTATCGTTCAAGGCCCGGGCCAGAACCCTGGACATGCTGGGGAGACAGCAGATCGCCGGTATCCCCACGGCCGTCAGCGAGCTGTTCAAGAATGCGCACGACGCGTACGCGGAGAAGGTGGAGGTCGACTACTACCGACGCGACAGGCTGTTCGTACTCCGGGACGATGGCGTCGGGATGGCGACAGAGGAGTTCGTCGACCGATGGCTTACGATCGCCACCGACACCACCAGCAGGCGGAGGCGCGGGGCGCACCTGTGCCGTGCGAGATCGGGAATCGGGAAACGACCTGTTCTGGGGGAAAAGGGAATCGGTCGTCTCGCCATAGCGACCATCGCCCCCCAAGTGCTGGTGCTTACCCGCACTCTTCGCGATGGCGGCTCGTCGGACCTCACGGCCGCGTTCGTCAACTGGCGGATCTTCGAGTGTCCCGGCCTGGACCTTCATGACATACGGATCCCGCTTCGAACGTTCCCCGGCGGCAGTGTCCCCGACGGCGAGGATGTCGCAGACATGGTCGAGGTTTTCCGAAGCCGGAACGCCCGACTTCAGCAGAAAGTCGACCCGAAGGAATGGAGCCGGATCGAAACCGACCTTGCGCTGTTCAAGCTTGATCCGCTCGAACTCGCCACATGGATGGGTACACCGACTCTGCTCGCCGAGGGCAGCGGCACCCACTTCTACCTTTTGCCGGCGTCGCCGAATTTGGTATATGACATTGCCGGTGATCCGGATTCCGACGTGGCGGCACCGTTGCAGAAAGCGCTGTTGGGATTCACCACGCCCTCGCTTGCCGATGGTCGAAAGCCGGTCATCCGCACTGCCTTTCGAGACCACAGGACGGACGGCACCTGCGAAGATCTCATTGGCGAGAGCGAATTCTTTACCCGCTACGACTACGAGAACGCAGATCACCAGATTTCGGGAAGGTTCGACAAATACGGTCAGTTCAAGGGCAGCGTATCGGTATACGGCGAGGCCGTGCCCGACCACGTGATCAACTGGCGTGGAGGGAAGGGACGACCGACAGCTTGCGGCCCCTTCGACATCAGGTTCGCCGCAATCGAAGGCGCAGCCAGGCATTCCACCCTTCCGCCCGACGAACACGGTCGCATGCTTCGCAAGACGAGAAGAATCGGCGGCCTGTACATCTACCGGGATGGCGTGCGCATTCAGCCATACGGGAATACCGACTACGACTGGCTGGCGATCGAGTTCCGACGGACGAAGAGCGCCTCGTACTACTATTTCTCGTACCGCCAAATGTTTGGGCTGGTCGAAGTGGACTCCACCCGCAATCCTCATCTTCGCGAGAAGGCGGGCCGCGAGGGATTCCGCGAGAACAAGGCCTACCGTGACCTCAGAGGCATATTGAAGAACTTCCTTGTCCAGGTCGCTGCCGACTTCTTCCGCAAGGATGGAGTGCACGGCGACCGATTCACGAATCGCAAGCGAGAGTTGGACGAAACTGAGCGACACCGACGCGTCAGGGCGAAAATGGTCACGGCCAAGCGCACCAAGTTCAGGCGAGACTTGACCGCCTTCTTCGATCGGATGGAGAAGGAGGATCCGCACGAATCGTTGATGCAATTGGGGCTCGATGTCGAAGCGCGTGTCAGGGAGGCGGGGCGGGATGCTGACCGCGGGCGAGCCGTCCGACAAGTCATGGAGATCGAAGGAGAAGCGAGAAGAAGCATCCAGAAATTGGAATCTCGCTACCGCATTTCAAAGCCGCGCATCGGCCTTCCCCGAGCTCTGCAAAGAGAGTGGAGAGACTATCAGGAGGCCTTCGGGCACCTCGTGGGCAGCATGCGCGACATCCGTGATTCGATTGAAGGCGTCGTCACGAATGAGGCGGCCAAGGCGGAAGTCGATGTGAGCGCCAGAACGCGTGTCGAATCGGCGCTGAAAGAGATCGGGGATGCGGCTAAGCGAGAGACCAAGGCGGGACGCCGAGCTGTGGACAAGAAGGCCGAGCGTATCCGGGCCGAAACGGCAAGGATAGCGGCCGAGTGCGTACGAGATGTCGATTCGGCGTTTCGCACGGTGATGGCCCAGTTCGCCCGGCTTGACCTGGTGGGCTTGAACGACCAGCGTCTGGCAAGGGAACGTTCAGCCTTGGAAACACCGATCCGTGAGGCTTTGGAGGACGCCAACCGCAGACTCGATTCCCTTTGCTCACAACTGGCGGGCATTGACCTAACGGGCGAATCCACTCTTGTCGATCAGCTCGCTGCGGTGGAGCAGCACAACGTCGCGTTGAAGGAGCAGGCCGCAGCGGACCTTCAGCTCGCCCAGCTCGGCATGGCAATCGAGATCATAAGCCACGAATTCGGTGCTGCCATTCGTACCGTTCGGTCGGGGCTTCGCAGTCTCAAATCCTGGGCGGATGCGAACCACGAACTGCAGTCGTTATATCGGGCCATCCGCGGCAGCTTCGACCACCTCGACGGATACCTGACCCTCTTCACACCGCTACAGAGGAGGCTCTACCGCAAGGCCGTGGACATTCGGGGCTGGGAAATCCACGAGTTCCTGATCAACCTCTTCGGCCAGCGGCTGGCCAGACACAATGTGGAACTCACCCGAACGAACGCTTTTGCGGGCACCACCATCAGGGGGTATCCGTCGTCCTTCTACCCCGTGTTCGTCAATCTCGTGGACAATGCGATCTACTGGCTCTCGGGTCAGAACAAGCGCGTTGAACGCCGCATCCAGCTCGACGCGTCTGGCAAGGCGTTCCGCGTCTCGGACTCGGGCCCCGGAGTTCACAACCGAGATCGGGAGGACATCTTCGATATCGGGTTCACCCGCAAGCCCGGAGGACGCGGTATGGGGCTGCACATATCGAGACAAACCCTTCGTGAGGTCGGCTATGACCTGATCCTCGAAGACCGAGGACCGGATTGGAGCACAACCTTCCTGATCACGCCGATCAAGAACGAGAACAGCGAGACGGATGTCCGGCAATAGCTTTGCGCAGCACTGCCGAGAGATCGCCGAGCGTTTTCTCCTGACGGCGGTGGTCGTTGACGACGAGCTCTCCGTCCCTGCGGATCCGTCGGTCCACGGCGGTCTGACGGTGCCCGGACCGGGTGCGCCGGTGCCACATGCGCCGAGATCGGTGGATCCGCATCCCGATCCGCCGCCCCGGCCCCTCGACCTCGACCCGATCACATGGTCGTTCGCCCGTCAAGGCATGGTTTGCGGAGTGGTGTCGCCCAGGGAAGGGCAGAACGATCATGAGGCTCTCGCCAAGGCCGTCGCTCGTGCGGACATCGTCATTCTGGACTGGCGGCTGAGTCGAACGACCGGCGCGAATGCGTTGCCGCTGTTGAAGAAGATCCTGATGAAGGATCAGCCGCGTCGCCTTCGCCTGATCGCATTCTATACAGGAGAACCCGAGCACGAGGCGCTTCGAGACAAGATAGCGGCCAGCCTCAACGGCCTTGATGCGAGCGATCGAACGGTGTTCACCAACGACGATCACCGTGCAATCGACTTCTGTTCCTGCCGGATTGTGATATACGGAAAGCCGGGTTCTCCTACCCGCGACCGAAACCGTGTGGTAGGTGACGAGGACTTGGCCGACCGGCTCATCGGCGATTTCGCCGGCATGGTCGAGGGGCTTCTGCCCAGCTTGGTCCTGACGGCGCTGGCCGCCGTGCGGGACAACGTCTACCGAGTGCTGGAACGCTTCGGGCCGGACCTCGACCCGGCCTTCCTGGCGCACCGCGCCTGCCTACCGCTGCCTCCGGAGTCGGAAGAGCACATCGTGGAACAGATCGCCAGCGAATTGCACGGGATCATGGACGACGCCGTCCAGAGGACGAGCCCGGCGGGAATCGAGGCGATCGCGCATTGGCTCGCTGGCCGATTTAAGAACGATCGGGTGGTATTCGACCGCAACCGCGAGGCGACCGTCCTCCAAGTCCGGAAAATGCTGCAGGACGGAATCAACAAGGAGCCCGGAGGCGTAGGCCGCAAGAACTATCGCCTTCTCTCCCGTGGATTCTCGGGCGGAACCGACAGCAATTGCGAGCCCGATCGTCGCCTCGCGTCCGCGATGGTCTTTCGACAAGTACTCGAGGATACTGCACGGCAGCTGTCGATGGGGACGGTGCTCCGTCGCGTCGACGCTGCTTCATCTGCCGGGTCTGGTGCTGACCAAGGAGATCGACTTGCGGCAGACGACATTCTCCTCTGCGTCACACCGAGATGTGACAGCGTCCGATTGGCAAAGCTATCGTCGTTTCTCTTTGTACCGCTTTCGGATCCTCCGAAGGCGAACACGACACAAGTCGTGGTGCCGACTCGTGAGAATGAACATCGGCGCATGACCATATCCATGAACCCATCTCAATGGTGTATTGTGGACTTCGAACCGGACGCGGTACGGCAGTGTGTGCTCGCACGCGGCAACGGGCCGGATCAGCACTGGACCTTCAAGGATGTCAGAGGCGGCGAATACCGGTGGGTGGGAGAGCTCAAGGCGGAGTTCGCCCAGTCCGTCGCGCAGGCGATTGCGGAAAGAATGTCGCGAATGCCGCTCAACAAGTCGGAATGGCTCAGGCGGTCCGAACGTCGCTGACGGACATAATCTCTCTGTCTTCCGAAGTGTGGCGTCCGCGGTGGCTGGCGCGGACCTTCTCGGCGACCTCCTCGTCGCTCACGGTACGCGGACACGCTGCGGCCCGCCGGCTTGGCCGCCTTGATCTGCTCGAGCAGTTTTCCTTCTGCCTTGACAGTCGCAGCTTTCATGCTCGAGGTCTACTATTTTGGCATGATTCGGTCTGCTCGCGGCATAATTCAGTCTATGGAGTCCGCACGTCAGTCGAAAGCCGGTCAACACCGTTCTGCGGCGCAGACTCCTAGTCCAAATCCGAATACCCGAGCTTCGGCAGCAGCCGGAAGAGCCGAACCCCCGCCGCCGCCGCAATCGCCAGCGCGATCGCCGCCGCGACCCCCTGCCCGTACAGCAGATAGCCGGTCCCGAAGAGCGTGGCGTAGACGAGCACGCATCCGAGGAACCACGCCAGGAAGGCGGCGGTGATCGACCCGGCGTCCTGCGGCCCGTCACCCACGTCGACGACCCGCTGCCACCCCTTGCCCATGGGCCGTATTCGGTCGTAGAAGCGCTGGAGCGTCCTGCGGCGTGCGGGCGGCGTCACCAGCGTGACTCCCACCCACCCCAACGTCGTCACCGCGACCCCGATCACGAGCTGCTCCCACGCCGGAAGCGGCGCGAATCCCAGCGCCCCGTGCACCCAGGCGAAGTAGATCGCGACGAGGAACGAAATCGTCATCCCGGCGAGTTCGCTCCACACGTTGACGCGGTACCAGAACCAGCGCAGCAGGAACACGAGTCCCGTCCCGGCCCCGATCTGGAGAAGGATCTGGAACCCCTGCCCGGCGGTGTCGAGCTGCAGGGCGACTCCTGCGCCGAGCATCATCAGCCCCGCCGTCGAGAGCCGCCCCACCGCGACCAGCCGCCGCTGGCTCGCATCGGGGTTCACGAAGCGCCGGTAGAAGTCGCTGACCACGTACGACGATCCCCAGTTGAGCTGAGTGCTGATCGTCGACATGTACGCCGCCGCCAGCGACGCGACGACCAGGCCCAGCAGCCCGGCGGGAAGGAACACCAGCATGGCCGGATAGGCCAGATCATTTCCCACGAGCGACGGGTCGAGCTCGGGGAAGCGGGCCTGGATGTCGGACAGCTCGGGGTACACGAGCATCGAGCACAGCGCCACGATGATCCACGGCCAGGGGCGAAGCCCGTAGTGCGCGACGTTGAACCACAGCGTCGCCATCATCGATTCCTTCTCGTTCCGGGCGGCCAGCATGCGCTGGGCGACGTAGCCTCCGCCGCCCGGTTCGGCCCCGGGGTACCACGCGCTCCACCACTGCACCGCTACGGGGATGATGAAGATGCCCGCGGCGACGCTCCACTCAGAGAAGTCAGGGAGGAAACGCATCGCGGACTGCAGCTCGGGGTGCGAAACGAGTCCCGCGAGCCCTCCGACCTCGGGCTGCTGAAGCGCGAAGACCGCCGCCGCGACCGATCCGATCATGGCGACGACGAAAAGGACGAGGTCGGTCGCGACGACGCCCCACAGCCCGGAGGTCGCCGAGTAGATCATGGTCACCGATCCCGCGATCAGGACGGTGGTGATCGGGTCCAGGCCGAGGAGCACGCCGCCGATCTTGGTCGCTGCGAGCGTCACTGTGGCGATGATCACGACGTTGTAGAAGACGCCGAGGTAGAGCGCCCGAAACCCCCGCAGAAACGCCGCCGCGCGTCCAGCATAGCGCAGCTCGTAGAACTCGATGTCGGTCAGCGCCCCCGACCTGCGCCACAGCCTGGCGTAGAAGAAGACCGTGCACATCCCGGTGATCAGGAACGCCCACCACGACCAGTTCTGCGCGACCCCGCCGCCGCGCACGAAGTCCGCGATCAGGTTGGGCGTGTCGGTGGAGAAGGTCGTTGCGACCATGGATGTGCCCAGCAGCCACCACGGGAGCTTTCTGCCCGACAGGAAGAATTCGTCCGCCCCCGAGCCCGCGCGCCGGGCGAAGCGCAGGCCGATGGCGAGAGCGGCGAGCCCGTAGAGGGCGATGACGATCCAGTCGAGAGCAGTGAGTTGCATCAGCGGCGTTGGCGGCGGGAAGGGGTCGGCGGTGCGTCCCAGAGGCGCATCGGATAGACTCCCGAGTCTACCAGCCCCCGCAGCGATTCGGCCACTCCCGCGTGGTCGCCGGGGAAGGTCACGCCGAGCCATGGCGCACGGGTCGGCAGCACGGTGCAGCGGGCGCGGCCGGCCCCGATCAGCTCGTTCATCGCCTCCGAGAGGTAGAACTCGCGGTCGAGCCCCGGTCCCGAAGCGAGGAACGCGGAGAACAGGTCGCGCAGAGCGGGTAGGATGTCGGGCCGGAAGCCCCAGAGGTTGGTGCAGACAGGAGCTTGCAAGGGTACGTCGACCGGCCTTCCGGAGACGTCGCGGCCCAGTACGCGGTTCCCTGCACGGCGAAGCTCCAGGCCTTCGGTCAGCCGTAGAAGGGTGTCCTCCTCGTTGACTTCGCAGAGACCCCGGGAGACGCCTCCGCTCTCCGACAGGGTGGCCGCGAGGGGATAGCCGACGGTGTGGGCGCGGACGGGATGATGTTGCGTCGCGCGCGCCGTCGCTTCGGCCAGCACCGCGTAGGCGTCTCGCCCGTAGAAGTCGTCGGCGTTGCAGACGGCGAAGGGGCCGTCGATCTCCTCGCCGGCCGCGAGGACGGCGAAACCGGTGCCCCACGGACGGATCCGCCCGGGCGGTGCGTCCACCATCCCGGAGCGCGTCAACCGCTGGTACGCGTAACGGATGTCCAGACCGGCTGCGGCGGCGGGGCCGAGATGCGCGTCGAAATCGCGCCGCAGCGGCTCCTGGATGACGAGGAGGAAGCGGGTGAACCCGGCCAGCGCGGCATCGTACAGGGCATAGTCGAGGAGGGCTTCACCGCTCGGGCCGATCGGTGCGAGCTGCTTGAGGCGTCCGAAACGGGTGGAACGCCCGGCGGCGAGGACGACGAGGGTGCGTCGCGTCCTTGCCGGTGTTGCGTGACGGGTCGGATCGGCAGGCATGATGCGGCGTCAGGCCTCCGCGCGGTCAGGGCGGTGCTGGATCGCCGGGATACTCAGGTCGCCGGGATACTCAGGATTGACGGTCGGCGGCGCAACCTCGACCCTGATTCCATGTCCCACTCGGTCAGGCGGCACCTGCGCGTCGACATCGACGCCTACGACGAGACGATCCGCCGCTTCATTCCGGGGTACGACGCCATGCTTCGGGTCGCGGCGGCAGAGATCGCTGCGTCCCGGCCGGGACGGGTCCTCGACCTCGGGGCGGGCACGGGCGCTCTCTCCGAGGCGATCCTGGAAAACGATGAGGTCCGGGCGGTCGAACTGATCGAAATCGATCCCGAGATGCTTGCGCGGGCGGAGGTGCGACTGGCGCCGTTCGGCGAGCGCGTGCGCCTCCGCCGAGCGTCGTTCCACGATACGCTTCCGCGATGTGACGGTGTCGCGGCGTCGCTCGCGCTGCACCACGTGCCGACGATGGACAAGAAGCGTGCGCTGTACCGGCGGGTCCATGATGCGCTCCGTCCGGGCGGCGTCTTCGTCAACGCCGACGCCGTGATGCCCGCGGACGCCGGCCAGCAGGAAGCGGTCTACCGACTCTGGGCCGACCATATGGTCGCGAGCGGGATCGCCGAAGCCCGAGCTTTCGAGCACTTCGAAGAATGGGCGGAAGAGGACGCCTACTTCCCGCTCCAGGACGAGCTTGCCGCAATGCGGGCCGCCGGGCTCAAGGCCGAATGCGCATGGCATGAGGGCCCGGTGGCCGTGGTCGCGGGGCGGAAGGAAGTTCGTGCGGCCGGTTCGCCGCGGAGCCTTGGTGGTGGAGAGGCCGAGGGATTTGCGAACAAAAACCGAATTTAGTAGGTTCCTGCTTCGGCTTCTTACAGGGGGGAATGCATGCCCGACCGCAGCGCCATCGAGTGGACCGATGCCACTTGGAACCCGACCACAGGGTGCAGCCGTGTCTCCGCCGGGTGTGACCACTGCTATGCGGAACAACTGTCCAGGCGGCTTCTTTCGGCCACGTACCGCGCACGCCTCCCGGTCGTTGACACGGAGACGAACCGGCGCGACCCCTTCGCAGTACGAGTGTGGCCGAAGCGGCTTCGGATACCCCGGTCGTGGCGGGAACCGCGCCGAATCTTCGTCAACTCCATGTCCGACCTGTTCCACCACCATGTGCCGGAGGACTTCGTGCGCCGGTGCTTCGAAGTGATGCTGGGGGTGGACCGGCATGTCTATCAGATACTGACCAAGCGCCCGGCGAGAGCGGCCCGCTTCGTCTCGAAGCATCACGCCGATCTGTTTCCCGGGGGTCTGCCCCCGCATATATGGATCGGCACTTCGGTGGAGAACCAGGCAGTGGCCTACCGCATCCGGCACCTCTTGGCCGTCCCGGCCGCGGTGCGGTTCCTGAGCTGCGAGCCCCTCATCGGCTCCCTCGATCTCTCCGCCTTTCTGAGCGGCCCGCGTCGGCTGGACTGGGTGATCGTCGGCGGCGAGAGCGGAATCGGGGCGAGACCGATGGCGCCCGAGTGGGCACGGAGTCTCCGGGATCAGTGCCGAGCCGACAAGGTACCGTTCTTCTTCAAGCAGTGGGGCGGGAGGACGCCGAAGGCGGGCGGGCGCGAGCTGGACGGGAAGACTTGGGATGATTTTCCGGAGGGGACGGTCAATCGACGGGCTGCGTGGGCGGCCCAGCCGATCAACAGCATGACTGACTGCAAAGCAAGGAGCGGATAGAACAATGCCGCCAGAATCGACGACTTGGAAGCTCGAGCCTCACACCAAGGGTAAACACTTGGTTCTCGAGCACTATATGCAGGCGTGGCTTCCCATCCTCGGCAGCCGCCGAGGGCGCATTGGACCTGTCCCGGTTTCGTGGACGGGTGAATACTGCGGTTGAACTGCTCGGTTTCTCTTCGTCTCCCCGCTGCTGAGGAGAGCTTCTCCGGCCGAGGACATCCAACATCCCGAGCCGACCGGTCCGGACATCCTCCTCCGATCCTGTTTGAAACATATCCTCCGTCTTCCCGCCGGGACATGCTGCCGGCGGGAAGACGGAGGGACCGGCGCGCAGCAACCCGGCCGCGCTCTCGGGCGTCGCCTCGCCGGTTTCCCGCTTGCAGCCGGCGTCGCACCGGATCGATCGCGAGACCGCCCGGGCCGACGACCCTGCCGGGCCAGGCCGCATGCTTCTTCTCGAAGTCCGCCGGCGACTCGTACCCCAGCGCCGAGTGCCGACGCACCCGGTTGTAGAACCCCTCGATGAAGTCGAACACCGCACGCCTCGCTTCATCCGGGCTGCGGAACCGGCTGCGGTCCAGCAGTTCGCACTCGAGCGTCGCGAAGAAGCTCTCGCACATCGCATTGTCGTACGCATCCCCGACCGATCCCGCGGAGGGCCGCACCCCGGCCTCCCGGCACCGCTTCCCGAAGGCGTACGACGTGTACTGGGAGCCCTGGTCCGAGTGATGGATGACGTCCTTCGGCCGACGACGCCACACCGCCATCGCCAGCGCCTTCTCCACCAGCTCCGACCGGAGGCTGGTTTCCATCGCCCAGCCCACGACGAGGCGGCTCCAGGCGTCCACGACCACGGCCGCGTACAGCCAGCCCGCATCCGTCGGCACGTACGTGATGTCCGCCACCCACAGCCGGTCGGGACCGCCGACCGAGAAGTCGCGGTCCACCAGGTCCGGCACCGCGCGGGCCTGCGCGTCCCGCCGCGTCGTGACGACCTTCCGCCGCCGCCGGGTCACGCCCTCGATCCCCGCCTGCTTCATCAGCCGTCCGACCCGCTTGCTTCCCACCCGCTCGCCCCGGGCCTTCAGTTCCGCATGGATCCGGGGCCGGCCGTAGGTCCGCCGGCTCTGTTCCCAGGCTTCTTCGATCTTCTCCCGAAGCTCCGCGTCCCGCCGGGCCCGCTCCGGAGGCGTCCGCTTCAGCCAGGCGTAGTACCCGCTGGGGGAGAGACCCAGCACGCGGCACATCGCCCGGACGGGGAACTCGGCCCGGTGCGCCTTCATGAACTCGAACCCCTTCCGGGGATCGAGCCGCTCTCCATCGCGAACCAGGCCGCGGCTTTTTTTAAGATGTCCCGCTCCATGCGGAGCCGCCTGACTTCCCGCCTGAGGCGGCGAACCTCCTCCCGCTCCTTCGTGGTCAGCCCGTCCGCCCGGCGTCCCTCGTCCAGGTCCGCCTGCCTGACCCAGTTCCGGATCGCCCCGGACGAGGGCTCGAACTCTCGCGCCAGCGACTCGGGCGACCGCCCCGAGCGCACCAGCCCGACCATCTCCCGCCGGAACTCCGGCGGATACCGCAACCGCTTCTTCGGCATCGTGGAATCCTCCTTCCCCCTCAAGTTGGATGTGTCCACGAAACCGGGGCAACTCCACATTCTGTTCATCGACGGGTTTGCGGGGCCGGGTGAATACAGGAACGGTGAGGAAGGATCACCACTGATCGCGATGCGGGCATTAGCCGATCACAATGCCCAGCATGTGATAAACGCGGAAGTTGTGTTCATTTTCATTGAGAAAAAGCCAGACCGGGTTCAACGCCTTCAACATCTCGTGGAAGAGTGGCGCCCGAGGCTGCCCGGAACCGCGAGGGTGCATGTGATCAAAGATACGTTCGATCGCAGGATGACCGAAGCCCTTGACGGTCTTGAGGAGGCGGGAACGCAACTTGCCCCGGCGTTCCTGATGATCGATCCCTTCGGGGTCGAGGGGTTTCCGATGGAGATAGTCCAGCGCATCCTCGCCAACCGCAGCTGCGAAGTGTACGTGACTTTCATGTGGGAGTCTATCAACCGTTTCCTTCCAACTCAAGAATTTGAGAACCATTTGTCCGCGCTCTTCGGAACGGAGGAATGGAATAAGGCGATCGCATTGAAGGGGAAGGAACGGCGTCGGCTCCTGTATGACCTCTACGAAGAACAGTTGAGAGATGCGGGTGCGAAGCATGTCGTTCACTTCGATCTGTACGATAGTGGCCGCAACCGGTTAGTTTACTCCATCTTTTTCGGCACACAGCACGTACGCGGTTCGGATCGCATGAAAGCGGCGATTTGGAAGGCTGCGCCCCACGGGGACTTTGTATTTCGAGGAAATAGAGATGAACAGCTGATGTTGCCGGATCTGGCGACACCGGATTTTGACCCCTTGCGGGAAGCCTTGCTGAATCACTTTGGGATCGCCAGGTGGGTGACAATCGAGGAAATTCGTGATTTCGTCGCCTCCGACAGGACGAGTTACCATACGGGACAGATCAAGACTCCTGTGCTGAAGCCGATGGAACACGAAAGGCTTGTCGAGGTAGATCCGAACACGCGGACGCGACGATTCGAGTACCCCCGAGGATGCCGGATCCGATTCCTGCGTTCTCCCGAACAGACCGAACTGGATCTCTGACATGACGACGCACACGCCGCCGGTCCCGGCCCATACGAGGACCTCTGCGAGTCGTGACGCGCCGCAACGGCGCGCATCTCGGCTCCGTCAGTAGGCCACCGCCGCGCTGTTGTTCCGGTTGTGGGAAGCCGCCCGCAGCTCTCCCGTCCGCGGATCGCGGCTGACCGCCACCCACAGCCCTTCGCCCGAGAGCCGGACCGCGGCGGGATCGATCTCCTCGTAGGCGTACCCCGTTCCGTCGAGCACGTCCCGGGGGAAGCCGCCCGAGAGCACGCGGAAGGTAAGCTCTGAGGTCGCGGGGTCGGTGCTGGGCAGGAAGAAGTCGGGAGTGTCGACGGCTTGGTCGACGGTCATACCGTAGCGGGTGACGTTGAGAAGGGCTTGGAAGGTGCGGTGGTGGAGGCCCGATCCCATGGAGGCGAAGCCGATGACCGGCCTTCCGTCTTTGAACAGGATCCCCGTTTCAGTGGGGGCGGGCAGTCGGCCGCCGGGTCCCGTCCGGGCGATCTGCTGTTGCTGGAACGACGCCGGATCTCCGATGGTGATGCCGTCCACCGCGATGGCCGTCTTGCCCCAGATCACGGCGTTGATGCTGTGGGTGATCGCGGCAATGTTGCCTTCGGAGTCTACGGCCACCACATCGTCGGAGTGACCGGGCCCGCGCCCGGCCCAGGCCCCGAAGGACAGCCCTTCCTCCATCCGCCTCCACAGGGCTTCGGCGTGTTCGCGGGTGACCCGGACTTCGGGGGTGAAGTCCAAACCCGTCAGGGTGGCTGCGGTCT
Organism: Longimicrobiales bacterium; assembly: GCA_965215065.1. Lineage (GTDB taxonomy): Bacteria > Gemmatimonadota > Gemmatimonadetes > Longimicrobiales > Gaopeijiaceae > Bin94. Next base: position 4,030,308 of record OZ244037.1, on the reverse strand, counting down.
CCGGCGGGAGGAAGTCGAACATGAAGTTCCGGGTGACGTCCAGGGCTTTGCGCAGAACATCTGCCGACTCGGTCCAGTGCCCTCCGCCGACGAGCCCCGACGCCTCGGCCAGGCGCTGGGCCTCGATCATGGCCACGCCGCCGGCGTTGGGCGGCGGGTTCGTGTGCAGGACATAGCCTCCGCCCAGGTCCGCCGCGAGGGGATCGTCCCACAGCACCTCGTATGCGGCCAGGTCTTCGGCCGTCATCCGTCCGCCGTCGGCCCGGATCGCGGCAACGGCCTTCTCGGCCCAGGGGCCCCTGTACATATAGTCAGCGCCCTGTTCCGCAACGGCCCGCAGCGTGGCCGCCAAGGCGGGCTGCCTGAAGACGTCTCCCTCCCGGTACGGAGAGCCGTCCGGCTTGAGGAAGGTGGCCTTCGTTTCCGGGAGCCGGGCAAGGTCCGGAGCGCGAATCGCCCAGTATCCGGCCACCTTCTCCGAGACCGGGAAGCCGTGCTCGGCAACGTAGACCGCGGGCTCGAAGATCTGAGCCCATGCGAGGCGTCCGAACCGTTCGTGAGCCGCGCCGACGCCCTTCATGAAGCCGCCCACCAGGGCCGTGCGGCCGCTGGCTTCCGTCCCGTACATCCCTTCGGGCGACGACATGTCGATGTTGCCGGGGATCGACGCGGGATCGTCCTCGGCGAGCACGGTGTTCCATTCGGCGTTCATGGTGTGGAGGCGGTGTGCGGACGCGTCGTAGTACACGAGCGACATGATGCCGAAATAGCTGACCGGGGCGCCTGCCGTGAGAGCGACCTGCATGAGCGCCGCCGTGAGTGCGGCATCGACGGCGCCTCCGCCTCGCTTCAGGGCCTCCAGTCCGGCGCGGGCAGCGAGGCCGTTGTAGGCCACGGCGACGGCACCGTTCCTGCCCGTGGCCGCCCCGGCTTCGGTGCGCTCCACGAGCTGGGCGGCCATGAACCGGTCGTAGTCTTCCATCCATGCCCGGGGGGAGAGACCGGCCTGGTCCGTCGGCAAAGCCGGGGAACAGGCCAGGACGAGCAGCGCAACGAGGCCGAGCGATCGTTTCGGGGCAGACCGGCGAGGGAGCGAATTCGGATGTGCGGCCATGGAAACCTCCGGTGGCAACGTGCGAGGCGGGGGGATGGCTGGCGGGGAGATGGGAAGGCTGGCGGGAGATGGGGATGGCTTGACCATACCAGTGAATATGGGTAGTATGGGAGGATGAAGACCACTATCGATATCCATGACGAGCTGCTGGCGCGGGCGAAGCGTCACGCCCGGCAGACGGGCCGCCCGCTGCGCGCCGTGGTCGAAGAAGCGCTTCGGGAGCTTCTGTCGTCCCCGCAGTCCCGCACCGTCTACCGGCTGCCTGACCTGAGCGTCGGGGACCCGTGCGGCGAGGATCCGCTCGAAGCGTATTCGTGGCAAGATCTGTGCGAGACGATCTACGAGCATCCCGGTACGCCATGATCGCGGTCGACACGAATATCCTGGTCTATGCGCACCGCCGGGAATCGCGGATGCACGGCAGGGCGAGCCGGGTGCTGCGGGGCCTTGCCGAAGGGGACCGGAAGTGGGCGATCCCCTGGCCCTGCTGCTACGAATTCCTGAGCGTCGTGACCAACCGGCGCATCTGGCACAAGGCGGCGACATCGCCGGAACGAGCTTGGAGCCAACTCAATGCCTGGACCGTATCGCCCTCAAACCAGCTCATCGGCGAGACAACCGACTTTTTCGACATACTGGCCCGGCTCGTGCAGCGCCCGCGGGTGCGCGGACCCGTCGTGCACGATGCCCGGATTGCGGCGATCTGCCTCGCTCACGGTGCCGAAGCGCTGCTCACGCGAGACCGCGACTTCGCCCTGTTCCCGGAGCTTCCGACCCGCGACCCGCTCAGCTAGCCCGAAGTTCGGGACAGAATCGGGCCGATTATCGCGGTTAACGTGTTGCAGCCGAAAGACCCGAGTCGATTTCGGCATCCGGATGCTGTACCCATGTAACGATTCGGTGTGCATATTGACATGATTCAGCATATCCGTTACCATGATACCCATGTACATCGAACGCGTGCCCAACCGGAACTCCCCGCCCGCCGTCCTGCTGCGCGAGTCCTTCCGCAAGGACGGCAAGGTCTGCAAGCGCACCCTCGCCAACCTCTCGAAGTGGCCCGACGAGATCGTCCGGGGGCTGCGCATCCTGCTCAAGGGCGGCGTCGCCCTGAAGTCGATGGACGACGCCTTCGAGATCCTGCGCTCCCGACCCCACGGGCATGTCGCCGCCGTCGCGGGCACGGCGCGGAAGCTGGGCCTCGAGAGGCTGCTCGACCGCCGTCCCTCGCGGATGCGCTCCTTGGCGGCGGCGATGATCGCCGCCCGCGTCCTCGACCCCCGCTCGAAGCTCGCCACCGCCCGGGGCCTCGCCTCCGAGACACAGACCGACACGCCGGGCGAGGAGCTCGGCGCCGAAGACGCGACGGCGGAGGAGCTCTGCGAGGCGATGGACTGGCTGCTGCGGCGGCAGCCGCGCATCGAGCGGACTCTGGCGGCCCGGCATGTCGAGGACGGCTCGCTCGTGCTCTGCGATCTGACCTCGGTGTACTTCGAGGGCACGAAGTGCCCGCCGGCCAAGCGCGGCTACTCCCGCGACGGCAGGCGCGGCAAGCTTCAGATCGTCTTCGCCCTGCTCTGCGACCGGGAGGGCCGTCCGGTGGCCGCCCAGGTCTTCGAGGGCAACACGGCCGACCCCGGCTCCGTGGCCGCCCAGGTCGAGAAGCTCACCGGGCGCTTCTCGCTCTCGCGGGTCGTCGTGGCCGGCGACCGGGGGATGCTGACCGACGCCCGCATCCGCGAGGACCTTGGGCCCGCGGGGCTGCGGTGGATCACCTCGCTGCGGGCTCCGGCGATCCGCAGGCTCGCTTCCGGCGGCGACCTGCAGCTGTCGATCTTCGACGAGCAGGACCTGGCCGAGGTCTCCGCGCCCGAGCTCTGTCCGGGCGAGCGGCTGGTCGTCTGCCGCAACCCGCTGCTCGCGGCCGAGCGCGCGCGCAAGCGAAGAGGCGCTGCTCGCGGCCACGGAGGTCAAGCTCGAACAGGTCGTCCGGGCGACGCAGCGCGACAACCGCCCGCTGCGGGGCGAGAAGCGCATCGCCGTGCGCGCCGACCGGGCCCTGCGCGCCCGCAAGGTCGGCAAGCACTTCAAGACCACCGTGACCGACGACGGCTTCTCCTGCGAGCGCGACGAGAAGCGCATCGCCGAAGAGTCGGCGCTCGACGGCATCTGCGTGATCCGCACCAACGTGCCCGCCGGTGAGATGGGGCCCGAAGACACGGTCCGCGCCTGCAAGAGCCTCAGCCGGGTCGAGCGCGCCTTCCGCAGCTTCAAGGGGGTGGACCTCAAGGTCCGCCCCGTCCACCACCGCCTCGCCGATCGCGTCCGCGCCCATGTCTTCCTCTGCATGCTCGCCTGCTGCGTCGAATGGCACATGCGCCGCGCGCTGGCCCCCCTGCTCTTCGACGACCACGACCCGGCCGCCGCAGAAGCCGCCCGCGCCTCGCCCGTCGCGCCCGCCCGCGTCTCCCGCGCGGCACGCGCCGAGAAGGCCGGGAAGCGCACCCCCGAGGGCCTTCCCGTCCACAGCTTCCGGACCCTGCTCCGCGACCTCGCCACCCTCACCCGCAACCGCGTCAGGCCCCCCGTGCACGGAGCCATGACCGCCGACATCCTCGCCCGCCCCACCCCGCTCCAGGCCGAAGCCTTCCGCCTGCTCGGCGTCCGCCCATAAGCCGTACCCAGTAGCGTACACCCCGGAAATCGCTTATGTCACAGCGCCGCAATCACTTGGCAGATCGCCGCCGCCGAACTTCGGGCTAGCCGCCTGCGCTGTACCGCAGGCCGACCGTGAGCGCCGAGTACGACACGCCGTCGAAGCTCATGTCGGATGTGAAGGGCGTCTTTCCGTCGGCATGAACCGGTGCATGGCTTCGGATCACCGTCCATCGAGCCCCTTCTTCGTTCACGGCACTGCCGACTCCGGCCCAGCGCAGCTTGGCCGTCAGCGAGACGTCGCTCGCCAAGCCGTAATCGATGCCGGCAACGACCTGATAGCCGAGCGCGGCATCAACCACCGGGGCATGAAGCAGACTCACCGTCCCTTCGGCTGAATTCTGCCAATCCTCGTCGCCCAGCTGGGTCTTCCGTACCCAGCGGTTGCTGTACGTCACGCTCGTCTGCGTAACTCCTGCGCCGCCTCCGGCAAACAGAGTCAGTCGGGATCCGCCCGAGAAGGCGTAGAAGACGTTCACGAAGAGCTGCCGGGACGTGAAGTCCGAAATCCTCTCGGAGGGCGGATCGTCGGCGGCCCACTCGGATCCCTTGGTGAGGAGGGCCGGATCGGTGGTCCCGCCGACGAGCATGATCCCGCCGGGCCGTCGCCGCTGCAGGAATTCGGCTTCGATCCGGACCGGGCCTGCCGCGTATCCCAGGTTCGCCGCGCCCGCGAAGCCTGCGCTGCCGTCGAAGGTGTTCTCGACGAGGGCGCGCACGGTGTTGTCGGTGCAGGCGGCGTCGGTCGGTGCGTCCGCCGGATCCGCGTACAGCAGACGGTCGCACCGAGTCGGGTGGTTCAAGCCCGAGAGCGTGCTGTTCAGGCTGCCTGCGCGAGCGCTCCCGAGCTCCGTGCCGATGTACATTTGGGCACCGGAAGGACGCGCTGCAGCCGAGACGGCGGCCGCGAAGAGCAGTATGGCGGTCGCCAAGAGAGGGAATGTCCGGCTGCTCACGCACCGTCGACCGCCTACGCACCGTCGACCGCCTACGCACCGTAGACCGCCCACGCACCATTGTGCTCGCACGGCTGGTGATGGAGGGCAAAGTCCTCGACCGCTCACGCACCGTGCTCTCATCTGCACCGTCTCCTCACCGAGAATGCATAACCTGTCCTGTCGCCGGCGCCGGGGATCCGCGCCGACCCGAAGGCCCGACCCTCTTCAACTTTATCCGGATTCCCCCAGACCCGCCATCTCCAGCAGCTTCAGGGCGTTCGTCGACGTGGCGATCCCGTCCCGCAGCCGGTAATCGAACATGAGGCCCTCGGTGCCGGCGCCGACCGACTCCGTGAAGTGCACGGCCACGGCCCGGGCGAGCAGATCGTCGGCGTCGGCCAGCGAGAGATCGTGGGTCGTCACCGCGCCGACGGCTCCGGTGTCGAGGAGCTGCCGCAGCACGGTGCGGGACGCGATCCTGCGCTCGGCGCTGTTGGTGCCCTGCAGGATCTCGTCGAGGAGGTAGATGGCGCGGGCGGGATCGCCGCGGGGAACGCCGCCGGGGACACCGCCGCCGGGGACACCGCCGCCGGAAACGCCGGGGGGCGCGGAACCGGGGTTCGGCGCATGGCTTGCCGGTCGGCACGGGTCGGTCGGCGCTCGGGCCGCGTCCACGACCCGCTTCAGGCGCTGAAGGCCCGCCATGAAGTACGATACGCCCTCTGCGAGCGAGTCGTCGACGCGCATGCTGGTCACGACGCGCAACGGCGGCATCCGCAGCTCCGCCGCGCAGACCGGGCCGCCGGCCTGCGCGAGCACCGCGTTCAGCCCGACCGCCCTCAACAGCGTCGACTTGCCGGACATGTTCGACCCCGTGACCAGGAGGAAGGAGCCGGCCGGACCGATCTCGATGTCGTTGCGCACGCACGTTCCCGGCGGCAGGAGAGGATGGCCGAGTGCGCGGGCCCGAACCGTGCCGGCGGCGGGGTCCAGCACGGGCATCGTCCAGTCGGGATGGTCGGCTGCCAGGGCGGCGAGCGCGGCCAGCGCCTCTGCCTCGCCGACCGCGTCGAGCCAGTCCCGCACGTGCGGACCCGACCGAGCCTTCCAGCGCTCGAGCGCGGCCAGCACGTGCACGTCCCAGTGAAGGACCAGGGCCAGCGGGACGTGGAAGAGCGGAGAGCGCCGGAGGTCGGCCATGTCGAGCAGGCGTCGCAGCGCGGCGATCTCCTCGGGCGCGGCGCGCGGACCCGTGCCGATGCGTTCGCGGATGGCCGCCGCGCAGCGGGACTCCAGAGCGGCGCGGCGGATGTGGCGGAGAAGGGGAGTGTGGCGCCGCACCCCGGATCTGCCGTCGTCCGCCTCTGCAAAGACGCGGTGGATCGCTCTACACCGGGGCGCGAGGACCAAGGTCGAAATGAGGAGCGGCCAAGCCAGAGCCGGGGTCGAAACCACGCCCAGAGCGTAGAGAGCGATGGCCGCGAGGTTCACGGGAGGGAGCAGGAAGCCGAAGAAGCGGAGCCAGGGGTGTTCCGGGAGCCAAGGATCGCCCTCTGCCCAGCGAAGGAACCCGTCGGCGGAAGTCGGCTCCGGGTGAGCGGTATCCGCGTCGGCGTCGGTGGCGGCGACGGTCGCGCGGCCAGGATCTTCGGCGGAGGGCGCCTCCCGGTGGCCAGCGCCCGCACGTTCGGCGCGTCGCGGCGGAAATGCCATCCGCGCCTCCGCTGCGAGCCGGTCCCTGAAGTCCATCGCGCCGGCCATCTCGCGAACCGCCTCCTGGCGCAGTGCCGCCGTGTCGGGGTCCGCCGCGCGCATCAGCCACTCCTGCAGCGTCTTCCGTCCGAGGGGCGTGCCGCACGCGCCGATCAGGTGGAGGAGAGATGCGTGGCCGTGCAGGTCGAGGTCGGCGGCGTAGTCATGGTCGCGGAGTGGGTCTTGCTCCGGCGCGGCCGCGAGATCGGGTGCCGGCCGCAACGCATCCCACCGCCGCTCGACCCGCGCGATCCCCTCCCGGTTGAAGTCGGCCATGAGTTCGGCGCGCCGCATTCGCCGCCGGGCCGCCCGGTGCCGCGCCACGAGCACCGCGAAGGCGATCGCGGCCCCGCCCAGAAGCGCCCAGGCCGTCGGCGTGCGCCCCGCGGCGATCAGGAGCCACGCGCCGGAGACGGCAGCCGCGAAGAGAGCGAGGCGCATCCGCCCGAAGAGCCGGACCGCCCCGCTCCTCGCCGCAGCCTCGCCGTCGAAGCGCTCGGCGCGCTGCTCATAAACGGACGTAGGGGACTGGCCCGCACCCGAAGGTGGCTCACTAGCGGGCTGTGGCGCGCTCACGAGCACCGCGCCGCCCTTGCGGTCCCGATTCGAAGGCCGTCACGTTGCATGGATGAAAGTAAGCGCTTCGCCGGTCCGCACGGGACGAGCGAAGAACCTGCGCTTCACGCGGGCGGAGGGGAGCGGCCGTCAAATGCCGGCTGCCGCCCTCACCGACGATCTCTTCGCTCCCGAGGTCATCGCCGATCCGTACACCTACTTCGGGCGCCTGCGCGAGATCGAGCCGGTTCACTGGAACGCGCGCTTCCGTCTCTGGCTGGTGACGGGCTACGAGGAACTGGTGTGGATCCTGCGCCGCCACGAGCTCTTTTCCTCCGCGGTCATCAAGCACGCTTCGGCCCCGCCGTATCCGCCGGTCGACCCGGAGGACGTGCCTCTGTTCGACGAGATCCGCGACTTTCGCGCAGGCCAGCTGGTCGAGCAGGACCGGCCCGTGCACTTCCGTCAGAGAAGCATGGTCCACGGCTTCTTCACCCCGAAGGCGATGGAGCGGTGGCGTCCTTTCGTGCGCGCGGCGGTGGAGGAGCTGCTCGACGACATCCGCCCGAACGGCGCGATGGACGCGCTGACCGAGCTCGCCGCCCCGCTTCCGGTGCGCATCATCGCCGAGATGATGGGCGTGCCTTACGAGGACCGCGACCGTCTGCGCGCCATGGCCGACGGGATCCTGTACATCAACCGGGGAGAGCCGCACCGTCTTCGCCCTCTGGCGGAAGCGGTGCGCGGCATCGTCGGCTACGCGGCGCCGCTGGTCGAGGAACGGATCGGCGGGGACGGCTCCGATTTCATCTCGGTGCTCGCCGACGGCGAGACGCGCGGCGTCTTCACCCGGCATCAGGTGCTGGCGAACACCGGGCTGCTTCTCTTCGCGGGCCACGAAACCACCATGAACCTGATCTGCAACGGCCTCCTCGCCTTCATCCGCCACCCGGACCAGTGGGAGAGGCTGCGGGCCGACCCCGAGGAGATGGCGCGGTCGGCCACCGAAGAGTGCCTGCGCTACGACCCGCCCGTGAAATCCACGCAGCGGATCGCGGCCGAAGATGTGGAGGTCTCGGGGCGGAGCATGCGGAGAGGGGAGCGGATCCGCTGGATCATGGCCGCCGCGAACCGGGATCCGGCGGTCTTCCCGGACCCGGACAGGTTCGACATAGGGCGGCAGCCGAACCCTCACCTCTCCTTCGGTTCGGGGATTCACTACTGCTTGGGCGCGGCCCTCGCACGGATCGAAGGGCAGGAGGTCTTTCGCGCCCTCGCGGAACGGTTCGAGCGCTTCGAGCTCGCGGGCGGCCCCGTCGAGTACCAGCCCAGCCTGCAGTTCCGGTCGGTGAAATCTCTTCCCGTGAGGTGGCCGGCGTGAGCGTGCCGCGCGCGGCCCGGGCAGGGCCGTCTCCGGCCGGACGTGCCCCTCTGCACATCGAGGTCGACCGCCGGCGCTGCGTCGGCAACGCCATGTGCCTCGCGCTGGCCCCTGGGGTGTTCGCGTACAACAGACGTCGACAGTCAGAAGTGAGGGACCCCGGGGGCGGCAGCCGGGAAGACATCCTCGAAGCGGCCGAGAACTGTCCCACGGGCGCCATCGTCGTCAGCGACCCCGTCACCGGCGAGACCCTCTTTCCGTGATGGCGCGCACGGTCACCGTCCTCGACTTCGCGCGCCGCAGGAAGGCAGGCGAGCGGATCGTGATGATCACCTCCTACGACGCGCTCTTCGCCTCGCTCGTCGACGCCGTCGGCGTGGACGCGATCCTGGTGGGCGATTCCGTGGCGACGGTGCTGGGCGGAGAGAAGACCACCCTGTCCGTCACCGTCGACCAGATGATCTACCACGCGCGCCTGGTGCGCCGGGGGGCGCGGCGTGCGCTCGTCGTCGTGGACATGCCCTTCATGAGCTACCAGGTCTCGCCCCGGGACGCGGTGCGCAGCGGGGGGCGCATCCTGAAGGAGACGGGCGCGGGGGCGGTCAAGCTGGAAGGCGGGGCCGATTTCGCCCCGGCGGTCGAGGCGCTGGCCGCGGCGGGCATTCCCGTGATGGGCCACCTCGGCTTCACGCCCCAGTCCGTGCACCGGCTGGGCGGCCACCGGGTTCAGGGTCGCGCCGCGGGAGCGCTGGAGAAGCTCATCCGCGACGCCAGGGCGCTGGAGCACGCGGGCGCGTTCGCGATCGTCCTGGAGCTGATGCCGGAACGCATCGCCGAAAAGGTCACCCGCGTCCTCTCCATCCCGACGATCGGCATCGGCGCGGGCCCGCATTGCAGCGGGCAGGTCCTGGTGCTCCACGACATGCTGGGGATGAACGACTCGTTCAACCCGCGCTTCCTGAAGCGGTACGCGGATCTCGGAGCCGAGGTGCGTTCAGCGGTCTCGCGCTATGCGAAAGAGGTGCGTGCGGGCGTGTATCCGGGGCCGGAGCATGTTCACAAGGGCTAGCCTATCCATGCCCGTGCTCGAGTAGTTCCCCTTCTACCTTGACAGTCGTCGCTTTCATGCTTGAAGTCTACTGCTTTGGCATGATTCAGTCTACTCACGGCATAATTCAAAGTAAGGGGGGAGGCCTAAAGGGGGCAGGCCGTACAAGCGGGAGACGGGGAGCCGGACGAGAGCGCGCAGATCAACTTCACGGACCCTGGCCTGCACATCCGTCACTGGTAGACTCAACCGTCCAAGCCAAGGTCTTTCCGGACTTGAGATGCGGGGTGGACGTTCCTCGCCGCGTTTGACGCGCTCCGGCACTTGGTGCGCCAGATAGTAGTCCTCTATATCGTCGAGCCCACGTTCAACGATCTCGTCGATGTAGAACCCCTTGGAACGTCCGGTTCGCGACTCGAGGATTTCGAGCCTCCGTTCCGCCTCTGGAGTCAAGGAAATGACGGTTGCCATGTCTGTTGTTCTCCACTCCTTTGACGCCGCGGCGTGTCACCGGCCGGTCGGCCCATGCATCGGTGTGAGGAAGTCCATCTCGATGGGAGTAACCACGCTGTCATCTTCGAAGCTGATCCAATCCGCATCAAACCTCTGGTAGCGTTCGATGTCGGCGAGCGTGATCCGATCCGTTGTGAGAACTTCAACGCCCATGCACTCGATGCCGGGACGGAGCTGCGGAGATGTCCAGAACTCCGTGAACTCACGCTCTATTGCGTCTCTGGCTTCCGACCACTTTCGGTCCTCCCTCTTGGCGGCAGGTACGGCCAAGAGCAGATGGCACCCGTACGGCGTTTCGTCGGGCATTTCTTGTAGAGTGTCCAACCGCAGGTAGACACCTTGAATCCATGAGCTGTGCTTCTTCAAGAGCTTTCGCCAAGCCTTGGATTTCTCACGCCAGCGTAAGTCGAATGCCGTTGGGAACGCCGCTCGGATGTACCGCTTGGCAAGCCACTCGGCTACAAGGCGTCTCTCTTTGCGAGGCAAAACGTCGGCTGGACCCTCCTGCATCAGGAGCTGTCGTGGAATCTCCCAGCGGTCGTGAACGGCAAAATCGAGCAGGATGTCGTCTCTTCGCAGTGATACTCCCGATAGCCGGAGCGCTCGCGGATTTCGACCCGACGAAAGGGGGCTTCGGTGTACTGCGGGCTCGTCCGATACCCGGGCGCGAAGCACCTCTACCAACGGCTCCTTGGTGATGCTCGCATTGAGCATGTCGCAATCGTGGCTCGTGACGACGAGGTGACCGCGACCACTCGCGCTCACTCGCTCTGGCGCATGTTTCCACGCTAACTCGGCCAGCCGTCGCCCTAGGATCGCACCCTGTCGCCACCCCAGTTCCAACAACTGGTCTCGGTCGAACTCGCGAGCCATGTCTACTCGCGTGGCCACTCCATGAGCGCCACGTTCGTGGCAAGATTGGCCTTCCGTTGCTCGGCGTCCGGTTCTTCGAAACCGGCTTCACGCAGCCGGGATTCACGCTCTTTGCGACGTGCGTCCATCGCATCGCCCAATGCCTTTGCCCTTTGGATGGCGTGCTTGACGGCCGTTTCGTCGATCGTTTCCCCGCACAAGAGGTCGAGGAGAAGCTGGCCTTCGGGCTCGATCGGTGATCTGACAGAGCGCGGGAGAAGGGGGTTGCTCGCCGAAACCCGTGCCTCCGAAAGCAGTCGCAGCAGCATCCGGATCCGCGCGACGTTATCGACGTTGGGTTGGCCGCCGCCGAGCCAATCGTACACCGTGGGGCGTGAGACTCGCAGCATGCGGGCGAGTTCGGACTTGTTGACCGAGAGCGCCGCCTTCAGTTCCCGTACCTGATCCACGACGGGGAGCGTGGAGATGTGGTGGCTGCCCAACACGAACCGGGCGATGTCAGAGCGGTCAATTCGCGAGCTGGACGTGATTCTCGGGAAGACCAGGAACGCAAGGCGCGGGTCCCACGCGTCACGTGTTTCGAGGATGAACCCGCCAGAGGCGTCCCCGTACCAACCCCTCGTGCCGCGAAGAGCGTCACCACCGGGCCGTGATGCAGCCGTCCGAGGATTCGTCTGAGTATCTTGGATTCTGGCGGGACCAGTCGTCATTTCCACTCCTTGATTGCTTCGTCGGTGACCACATGATCGTGGAATGTCTCGACGATGTGATCGTGCATTTCGTAGGCCCGGGCCACCACCCACTCTGGATCAGGGTCGAACGTGCCTTCGACGTAATGGTCCATGTCGATCAGGGTCACGAGCTCTCCCGCCGTGGCCCTTGGTGAGAACCTAGGCGCAGCGGACATGAGATCGGGAGGGAGCGAAGAGCCCTGGTTGTTTTGAACGATGCGAACAACCATCGTGCCGTGGTCTCCGCCGACCGCCGTCCGGCCCCTGCTCTCCATGTGAAGGAGGTGTCCTCCAGGCGAGAACACTTCGTCTGGAACTCCATGGAGTCCCGGCCTCAGGTAGAACCGGAAGCCCTTGCCGGCACTCGGACGGACTACGTCGATGTACCGGAGCCCGACTCTATGGACCACGCCCAAACGGTGCTGTTCGGACTCGGTAAGCACCGTATGGACGGCCAACTGCAACCGCGCGGCGAAGTCCTCGAACCGGGTGTACGCCGTGGTCTGCAGGGTCATGCTGTCCTGCATGACCAGAATGCTCCAGGTCTGATCCTTGTTCCGGTACTCCCAGCGCTGCTGCTCGACCACTTGGACAGGCGCGCCGTCGCCCGGCCCGAAAGTCACCTGCTGAACCTTTCCGGCTCGCTCGATCGGAAACCCGTTTCTCCGAAACTCCTCTTGGATTGCGGGGATGTACCGCTCCATCTGGCGCACCGGGCTAAATCGGACCTGACACAGAACCAGCACCAACGGCTGCGCGGCGAGCGGCTCGTACCGGCACTTTCGTTGCACTGTCCCTCCTTACTCTTCGACTTTACAGTTCACTTTACACTATGATGCTCGTGAAAGCTACCGTGGTTGCTCGGAGCGCAACCCGCGGGGGGGCCGTCCGGTTCGCGGCTTGGTGGTTGGTGCTCTCCCGTGAACCGCTCCATCCGCCCTACCTCCCCCCTGCGATCCGCTCCTCGGCGATCCGGTCGGCGGCCGCCGCCGTGCTGATGCCCAGATCATCAGCCATCCGTATCACATGCAGCGTCTGCTCGTAGATTTCGGCGACCTTGTCGTATACGGCGAAGTCCTCGGTCGGCTTGTCGAGAACCTCTTCCTGGCAGCGGATCAGGCCCCCCGAATTGATCAGGAAATCGGGTCCGTAGATGATCTCGCGCGCGGTCAGGTCGTCGCCGTGGCGCGGTTCGGCGAGAGCGTTGTTGGCCCCGCCCGCGACCGCCGGGCAGCGCAGCCGCGGGATCGTGTCGTCGTTGAGCACGGCGCCGACGGAGTTGGGGGAGAAGACGTCGCATTCGACGTCGTAGATGTCGTCCGGCGCGACGACTTCGGCCTTGAGCTCGCGTGCGGCCTTCGCCAGCACCGAGTCCGCGATGTCCGTCACGGTGAGCCGCGCTCCGGCCTCGCGACAGAACCCTGCCAGCGCGTAGCCCACGTTGCCGAGCCCCTGAACGGCGATGTGCCGACCCCCGAAGGAGTCGCTTCCGGTCGTCTCTTTGAGCACGGCGCGTATCCCGCAGCTGACGCCGTAGGCGGTCGTCCGCGACGGGTCGCCCGCGCCGCCGGCGGACTCGTTCACGCAGACGACATGCCGGGTGGCGTCCCGGATCACAGCCATGTCGTGGGAGTTGGTACCGATGTCCTGCCCGGCGATGTATTCGCCGCCCATCGCGTCGATGAACCTGCCCAGAGCGCGCAGCAGCGCCCGGGTCTTGCCGGTTCCGGAATCGCCGATGACGACCGACTTGCCGCCGCCCAGCTCGACGCCGGCGATCGCGGCCTTGTAGGTCATGCCGCGGGCCAGCCGGAGGACGTCGTCGAACGCCGCTTCTTCGGTGGGGTAGGGCAGCATGCGCACGCCGCCCAGAGCGGGGCCCAGCGTCGTGTCGTGAATCGCGATGACGGCTCGGAGTCCCGAGTCGTTGTCGTTGCAGAAGACCACCTTCTCGTAGTCGTGTTCGCCGAGCCGCTGGAACACCTGCATGATTCTGGTGAGCTCCTGTTCTGTTTTGCCGGGTTCCCGCGCAAGCGCTTGCGGTCGGCGGGGTGCACGCCTACGGTACGGCCGCACGATACACCATAACACATCGGGGCGGCGGGTCGGCCGTTGGGACGGCGGGTCGGCCGCCCGGACCAGCCCGCGGAGGTTGTCATGCCAAGGCGTTCCCTTGCGGCCCTGCTCGGAGTGCCGCGCCCGTTCGTCGCCGTCCTCGCCTCCGTCCTTGCTTCCGGGATCGGAGCTTCGCCTCTTCAGGCCCGGCAGGCCGAACAGGACGGATCAGCCGATCCGGCGGCGGCGCTCGTCGCCCGCCTGACCCTCGACGGCTACAAGGCCACGCTGAAGGACCTGACCCGGTTCGGCGACCGGCGCCAGGGCACGCAGCGCAACCGCGATGCCGTCGACTGGATCGAGGGCCGGCTGCAGGACTTCGGCTGCACCGACACGGAGCGCATCTTCTACATGTTCCCGCCGCCCGATGCGCAGCCCCGGCGCGCTCCGGCGCGGCGTGCCGCCGGGCCGCCGCGTGCGCGCCCGCAGCAGCGGCAGGCGGAAGACCTCACCACGGCGACCGGCGGGCGAGTGGGCCGCCGCGGGCCAGGTGCCGGCGGGAGCGTCATCTTCGGCCACCGGGGCCGCACGGGCGTCAACCGCGATCTCATGGCCCAGCCCGACGAGCGCATCCGGGAGCTGAACCGAGAAGAGCCGGTCGACGGCGAGCGTTCCCAGGTGTACTGCACCAAGGTCGGTGCGACCCGCCCGGACGAGATGTACATCCTGGGCGCGCACATGGACGGACACGGGGTGAACGAGGCAGTCAACGACGACGGCTCCGGCACGGCCCTGGTCATGGAGCTCGCCCGCGTCTTCAGCTCGCCGGACGTGCAGACCGAGCGCTCCATCCGCTTCGTGCTCTGGAACAACGAGGAGACCGGGCTGAACGGCGCGCGGGCCTACGTCGAACAGCGGCGGGAGCTTCAGGGCGTGGAGGATCCTCCCGGTTCCGGGCGGTACCCCGAGCCGCGCTGGCTGGGGATGGTGCAGCACGACATGATGCTGTGGGATCACGGGGCGCCGGGTCCCGACGGGCGGGTCAGCCGGGACCAGCGCCCGGAGGCCGACGTGAACATCGAGTTCCAGTCGAACTCCGACATGGCCCGCGAGTCGATGGAGCTCGCGTTCTTCTTCAAGGCCGCCAACGAACGGTACGCGACCGACTATCCGGCCGCGGTGGGTCCCCACATGACGAACACCGATTCCACTCCCTTCATGAACATCGTCCCCGCGATCAGCCTGCGGGAGAACGAGAGAGGGGCGCAGATCGGGGCCGGCTGGGACCCCAACTGGCACCAGCCCACGGACGTGTGGACGACGTACACGGACGACGACTTTCGCCTGGGGCTGAACGCCGCGCAGACGACGCTGGCCGCCGTCGCGCAGCTGGCCGGGGCGAGCATCGTGCGGTGACCAACCTGCGCCCCGCCGCCGCCATGGAGCGCGCGGGCTTCCGCTTCGGCGCACGCGGCACCCAGGCGAGCCGCACGATCATGCTGCGCGAGCTCACCGAGCTCTTCACGGTGGTGCCTCCCGACGCCGCGCGGGACGAATACTGCACCGCCATCGTCGACGAAAACGCCCTCGGCAAGGCGACCTACGCCACCCGGCGAAGCTCCCGGCAGCGCCTGCGCGAGATGTACGGCCTCGACCCTGCTCTCGCCGTGTTCCGCGTCCTCCGCCGCCTCTGGGACATCGATCCGCATGGACGCCCGCTCCTCGCCATGCTCTGCGCCCTCGCCCGCGACCCGCTGCTGCGCTCGACCGCGCCCCCGGTTCTGGCCCTCGCGCCCGGCGACGAGCTGGTCCGCTCACGGTTCGCGGCGGTCATCCGTGCGGCCGTCGGCTCCCGCCTGAACGACGCGGTCCTCGACAAGGTGGCCCGCAACGCGGCCAGCTCGTGGGCCCAGTCGGGCCACCTCGCGGGACGGATGCGCAAGGTCCGCCGCCGCGTCCGCCCCACCCCGGGCGCAGCCGCGATGGCGCTCTGGCTGGGCGAACAGGAGGGGCGTGCGGGCCTGTCGCTGCTCGATTCGGACTGGGCGGCGGTACTTGACGCGCGGGGGCGCGCCCTCCTTTCCCCGACGCTGGAAGCCAAGCGGCTCGGCCTGATCCGTGCGCGGGCCTCGGGCAACGTGGTCGAGATCGACACTCGCGAGATCGACACTCGCCTTCCGGGAGCCGCCGGTCCTTGAACCAGATCAGCAAGCTTGCGGGGATCTACGAGCGACATGTGAGCGCGCCGTGGCGACGGACCATGGCGGGCGCGCAGCGTGTCATGATCGTCGTGTACGCCAAGGAGCGGGAGCGCGCGCTGAGGTACCGAATCAAGGAGTTCGAGCAGGCGACGCGGAACGCGGGACACGGCTGGGCCGAGGCCGACGCCACCCGCTGGTTCGCCGAGTGGATGGCCTCGGACGAGTACCGGGACGCCTACTTCGAGGGGCCGGAGCTGCTGGGCATGAAACTGGCGGGAGAGTTCAGGGACGAGGCCGCCGGGCGCCTGCGCGCTGTCCTCGAAGAGGCCGACGAGAACACCGTCGTCGCGCTCGTCGGGACCGCCTCCCTCTACGGCTTTCTGCGCGTGTCCGAGCTGATCCAGTCGGTGGAGCCGTCGATCCGGGGGCGCCTGGCCGTCTTCTTCCCCGGCACCAAGAACGACGACAACTACCGGCTGCTGGACGCACGCGACGGATGGAGCTATCTCGCCCAGCCGATCACGCTCCACGAGGCATGGGTGCCATAGCGAAGCCACAGGAAAGCATGAAGATCCACGAACTGCTCGACCGCGATCCGCTCCGGGTCGGACTCGCCAACAACGGCCAGGCCCGGATCACCGCCGGAACCGACCCGAAGGTCATGCGGGAGCTGCGCGCCGAGCTCGAGACCTTCGTCTGCCGCGGCAAGTTCGCCGATGCGCTGCAACGCAT
Source organism: Longimicrobiales bacterium (assembly GCA_965215065.1). Lineage (GTDB taxonomy): Bacteria > Gemmatimonadota > Gemmatimonadetes > Longimicrobiales > Gaopeijiaceae > Bin94. The sequence goes on along the minus strand of OZ244037.1, from coordinate 4,013,700 downwards.
ATTGGAGCGCTATCTGGCGAACCTCGACGCATCTCGCCAGGACGCCGTGTGGGTGAGCGGGTTCTTCGGAAGCGGCAAGTCGCATCTGCTCAAAATGCTTGCCCACCTGTGGGTGAATACGAAGTTCGACGACGGTGCCACGGCGCGGGGCCTGGTCAGCGGACGGCTGCCGTCCGAAGTCGGCGAGGCCCTGCGGGAGCTCGACGTGCGGGCGCGGCGCATCGGCAAGCCCCTGGTCGCCGCGGCCGGATCGCTGCTCGGAGGCAATGTGGGTCATGTGCGTCTGTCGGTGCTCTCGGTCGTGCTGCGTGCGTGCGGGCTTCCCGAGCAGCATCCGCAGGCCCGCTTCTGCTTCTGGCTGCGCGAAAACGGGCTGCTCGAGCAAGTGCGGCGGGCGGTCGAGCGCACCGGCAGGGACTGGGCGCGGGAGCTGCACAACCTGTACGTGAGTCCCGTCATCGCGAAGTCGCTGATCGAGGCCGACCCCACGCTCGCCGCCGACGTGAGAGAGGCGCGGCAGCTCCTCTTCAACCAGTTCCCGCCGCCCCGGGCCGACCTTACGACCGAACAGTTCGTGAACGCGGCCAAGCAGGCGCTGGCACCCGGCGGCGACGTTCCGCCGACCATCCTCGTCCTCGACGAAGTGCAGCAGTACATCAACGAGGAACAGGACCGGTCGGCGATCATCACCGAGCTTGCGGAGGCGATTCAGACCCAGCTCGACAGCCGCGTGCTGCTCGTCGCGTCCGGGCAGTCCGCCCTCTCCGCCGGCACCAAGGCGCTGCAGTGGCTCAGCGACCGCTTCAAGATCGCGGTGCAGCTTTCCGACGCCGAGGTGGAGGCGGTCACGCGCGAGGTGCTGCTGCGGAAGAAGCCCACCGCCACGCCGGCGATCGCGGAGATCTTCGAGCAGCACGCGGGCGAGGTGTCGCGGCACCTTCAGGGAACCCGGCTGGCCGTGCGCCCCGAAGACGGGGACGAACATGTGGGCGACTATCCGCTGCTCCGCACGCGAAGGCGCTTCTGGGAGGCGTGCTTCATGACCGCGGACCCCTCGGGCACGCAGAGCCAGCTCCGGTCGCAGCTCAGGATCCTGCACGACTCGCTGCGGGAGATCGCGCAGAAGCCGCTCGGCACCGTGATCCCCGCCAGCGACCTCTTCCGCGCGCTGGCTCCCGACCTGGTCGGCTCGGACGTGCTGCTCAACGAGATCAACACGCGCATCGCCAAGCTCGACGACGGGACTGCCGAGGGCACGTTGCGCGCCGACCTGTGCGGCGTGGTCTTCCTGATCGGCAAGCTGCCCCGCCGGGACGCGGCGGACCTGGGCGTGCGCGCGACCGCCCCGACGGTGGCGGATCTGCTGGTCACCCGCATCGCGGTGGACTCGGGTCCGTTCCGGCACCGCGTGGCGGGCGAGCTGGAGAAGCTGGCCGCCGACGGCGTCCTCATGAAGGTCGCGGACGAATACCGCATCCAGACGACCGAGGGCGCCGACTGGGAACGGGCCTTCCGCGAACAGCGCACGGCGATGGCGCGCAACGAGGTGGAGGTCGCGGCGCGCCGGGAGCAGCTTCTGAACGGGGCCGTGCAGGAGGTCGTGGCACGCGTCCGGCTGGTTCACGGCTCCGCTAGGCTTCGGCGCAAGGTGGTGCTGGCGGTCGGCGAGCCGGACGCGTCCGGGAGCGACGCGGTTCAGGTGTGGCTGCGCGACGAATGGTCCTCTTCATGGGCTCGCGTGCGCGGCGATGCGCAGCGACGGGGGATGGACGATCCGGTTCTGCATGTCTTTCTGCCGAAGAAGAGCGCCGACGAGCTGCGAAGGCACATCGTGAGCGCGGAGGTCGCCCTGAGAATCCTGCATCAGAGAGGGAATCCCGCGTCCAAGGAGGGGCAGGAGGCGCGCGAGAGCATGAAGAGCAGGCTCGCGGGGGCGGAGTCGGCCCGCGACGAGATCGTGCGCGTGATCGTTCGTGCGGCCAGGGTGCTGCAGGGGGGCGGCAGCGAGGTCTACGGCGACGACCTGCCCGCGAAGCTTCGGCAGGGGGGCAAGGCATCGCTGGCACGGCTCTTCCCGAGGTTTCCGGAAGGTGACCACCGGGGCTGGCAGACGGCGTTCCGGCGCGCCAGGGAGGGATCGGGCCAGCCCTTCGTGGTGGTGGGCTGGGACGGGCGGGTCTCCGAACACGCCGTGTCCAGGAGGGTGTTGGAGGCGGTGGGCACGGGTGCCCGGGGGTCTCGCCTGCGCCGGTCGCTGGAAGGGGCGCCTTGCGGTTGGCCTCGGGACGCCGTAGACGCGGCGCTGGTCGCGCTTCACCGGAACGGACACCTGAAGGCGGAGCGCAACGGTCGGCCCATGGCCACTGCCCAGCTCGACCAGACGGCGATCGCATCGACCGATTTCCGTCCCGAGAGGGTGCGCCTGACCACCCAGCAGCGCCTGGCGCTCCGTGGGCTGTTCGGGGAGCTGGGCGTGAGCGCGAGGAGCGGAGAGGAAGAGGCGGGTGCGAGAGACTTCTTGACCAAGTTGAAGGAGCTGGCGGGACGAGCGGGAGGCGAGCCGCCGCTGCCGCGGAACCCCGACACGGTCTTCGCGGAGGATCTGTCCCGCCTGGCGGGCAACGAGCAGCTGGCGGCGATTCTGGAGGCGCGGAACGAGATTGAGGATGCCGTCGCTGCTTGGAAGCGGCTCGCGGAGCGGGTGGAAGGGCGGCGGCGGGCATGGGAGATGGCCGTGGCGCTCCGCCGGCATGCCGAGGGCGAGCTGGAAGTCGCCGGGGAAGCCGGGGCCGAGCTGGCCGCGGTCAAGGAGCAGCGTTCGCTGCTTGGCGGTGCCGATCATGTCTCGCCGTGCCTGGCCAAGCTGGCGGGAGCGCTGCGGCAGGGGCTGGCGGACCGGCACCGAGAGTTGGGCCGGGCGGTCCGGGGCGCGGTCGGCGAGCTCGCCGCCGACGCGACGTGGCGCAAGCTCGACGGCGCCGAGCGGGAGGCGATCTTGAAGAAGGTCGGCCTCGTGCCGCCCTCGCCGCTCGCGGTCGGAACGAACGACGCGCTGAAGACGGCGCTGGACGCGCGGAGCCTGGCGGCCTGGAGATCGGAGATTGATGCCGTGCCGGAGCGGGTCGCCAAGGCGCTGGAAGAGGCGGCGAGGCGAACGGCCGGGAAGCCCGTCAGCTACGTGAAGGTGCGACTCGGCACGCTGGCCGACGATGCCGCCGTGCAGCGGTGGGTGTCGGAACACAGGGAGAAGCTGACCGAGGCGGTCCGTAAGGGGCCGGTGATCGTGCGGTGAGGGAGCAGCCGATGAACAGCGAACGAACCAATGACCGCGCCAGTCCCGTCACATTTCGGTTTGCCGACATCGGACCCGTGAAGGATGCGGCTCTGAGGCTCGGCCGCCTCACGGTCATCGCGGGTCGCAACAACACGGGCAAGACCTACATTACGTATTCCCTGTATGGGTTCCTGAAGAATTGGCGGCACTGGCCCGGGGCCTCGGAGTTTCTGACGGGTGCCCCCGCTGTTTTCCCGAGCATGACGGGAATCGCCGAGACGCTTCGAAACAGTGGAGAAGCCAAGGTCCCGCTCCCCACTTCGGCGATCCTGGAGCAACGTCGGCTGCTGGCCGAAGAGCTGGGCAGCGCGTTCTCCCGGGAGAACATTAGGGAAGTGTTCAGCTCGCGCAGAGATAACTTCCGGGAATCCAGCGTCTCGGTGGAGATCAGCGAGCGCGCCGAGAAGGTCATTCCGACATCGACCAGAGTGTCTTTCGGGCGATCCTCGATCTCGATGGCATACGACGGAGGCATTCTGAGCGCTTCAATGCAGCCGACGGAGCTGCGGGAAGTCGCCGAGCCGATCCAACTGCACGTTGCCTGGACCTACTTCATCTTTCTCCTGCGTGACGTGTTCCCCGATCCGTTCATTCTCTCTGCGGAACGTTTCGGAATCTCTCTGTTCTACCGGGAACTGGACTTCACGAAGAACCAGCTCGTCGACATGCTGCAGAAGCTGGACGACCAGGGAAGCCGAAGATCCGTATCGCCGTATCTGATGATCGGCAGAAGTGCGAGCCGCTATGCCCTTCCCATCAAGGATAACATCGATTTCACGCGCAGCATCCCGGACCTGCCGAAGAACCTCTCCGCACTTGCGGATCACAAGCTGTTCGGTGATGTCAAGAACTTGATTGGCGGGTACTACGGGAACGCCACCGGGGACATCCGCTTCATCTCCAAGGCGCGCGGCAAGGGCCGAAGCTTCAACATTCCGCTCCACCTCGCTTCGTCGTCGGCAAGGGGGTTGTCCGATCTCTACTTCTTCCTCCGTCATGTAGCGGCGGAGGGCCAGATGTTGATCATTGACGAGCCGGAAAGCCACCTCGACACGCGGAACCAGGTGCTCTTTGCCCGTATGCTTGCAAGATTCGTCACGGCCGGATTGCAGGTTCTGATCACGACTCACAGCGACTACCTGGTCAAGGAGCTCAACAACCTGATAATGCTCAGCCGGGACTTCCCGGAGAAGCGCTCGGTGGCCAGGAAGCTGGGATACCAGCGCGGTGAAGGTCTTGATCCGGGACTCGTGCGCGCCTATGTCGCGGAAGGCGAGGGGTTGACGGAGTGCGAAATCGGCGAGTTCGGGATCGAGATGCCGGTCTTTGACGAGACGATAGACGACATCAACAATGCGGCGGCTGAGCTTTCGTCGCGCGCGACGGACGGTCCGTAGGGGGATGGAACTGGTGCTGGCCGAGCAGATCAGGCGGATCGTGAAGACAAAGGCGCTCGTGCCGATTCAAGACGGGAGCATCGAATTGCGCGAGCAGGACGCGGATATGACCGTTGAGGTGGTCGACGTTCCTTCAGGAGCAACTGTGGTCAATCTGAACAAGATCGGCCGCTTGTCCGGGATCGAGCAAGGAGCAGCTACGACGGTCGCCGCCGTACTTGGCCTATCTTCGCTCCGCGTGCAGAATCGAGTTTGGTCCAGCCTCGTCGCCGACCAACGTATCGGCCCACCATGTACTTATCTGGGAGCGGACCGGTCCGCTACTGGCGAAGCAGCCGGTCTCGCACGGGCATTTCGTTTCCTTCAAACGATATCACGAGATTTCAGTACTGCAGCTGGTTGGAAAGAAATTCCAATTCGCCTGGCTGGAGTCAGCTGATGACGAGTGAAATTGCGGTGGCACCGATGCTGATCCGACGGATCCGGCGCATGGGCGGGCTGGGAGCGAGCCCGTGAGCGATGCCCCCCTCCCCTCCGGTCTCCGCGACCTGCTTGCGGGGGCGATCCGGCAGGCCCGCCGCGAGAGCGAGACGGGGGCGCGGAAGGCGCTGCGGTCGCTCGCGGTCGACCGCGCCGGCCCGTTCGAGTCCATGTCGCCCGCGGACAGGACCTTCCGCGGCCGCCTGCGGAGACGCGGCCGGCAGGTCGGGGACCGCCTCGACCGCCGGACCGGCGCCCGGGAGATCGACCGCCTCGTCCGCGAGGTCGCCTGCGAACACTGGCACCGGATGCTCTTCGCCCGGTATCTGGCCGAGAACGGGCTTCTCAGAGACCCGGACTACGGCGCGGACCTGTCGCTCGACGACTGCCGGGAGCTGGCGGACGACGAGGGCATCGATCGGTGGGCGTTCGCGGGACGATGCGCCGAGCGGATGCTCCCGGAGATCTTCGGCCGGGACGATCCCGTGCTTGCGCTGTCCCTCCCCCCGGAGACGCGGCAGGAGCTCGAACGCCTGCTGGGCGAGCTCCCGAAAGCCGTGTTCTCGGCACCGGATTCGCTCGGCTGGACGTACCAGTTCTGGCAGGCCGAGCGCAAGACGGAGGTCAACCGGGCGGGCGCGAAGATCGGCGCCGACGAGCTGCCCGCGGTCACGCAGCTGTTCACCGAGCGCTACATGGTGCTCTTCCTCCTGCACAACACCATCGGCGCATGGCGCGCGGGCCGGATTCTGGCCGCGCGCCCGGACCTTGCCGAGGCCGCGGCGGACGAGGCGGAGCTGAGGCGGCATGTCCGCCTGGACGCGGGCGGCGGATACGACTTCTCCCATCTGCGGTTCGTGCGCGGTGCCGGAGAGGAGGACGGCGATGACGAACCGACGGGCCCATGGCGCCCCGCCGCCGGGTCCTTCCCGGAATGGCCGCGCGAGGCCTCGGCCCTGCGCGTGCTCGACCCCTGCTGCGGCAGCGGCCACTTCCTCGCGGAGGCGTTCGGGCTCCTCGTGCGGCTGCGCATGGCCGAAGAAGGCGTGCCCGTCGAGGAGGCGGTCCGCCGTGTGCTGCGGGACAACCTCTTCGGCCTGGAGCTCGATCCGCGCTGCACCCAGATCGCGGCGTTCAACCTGGCTCTCGCCGCGTGGCGCCTGGCGGGAGAGCCCGTCGCCCTGCCCCCGCTCAACATCGCCTGCACGGGACTCGCGCCGAACGCCTCGGAGGCCGAGTGGCGGGAGCCGGCGGACCGGGCCGCCTCCGGCGCCGACGTCTCCGCACGGGAACGGGCGCGGATCCGGGAGGGCATGGCCGGGCTGCACGAGCTGTTCGCACGAGCTCCCGAGCTGGGATCCCTGCTGAATCCGCGGTCGGCGGAGAGCGACCTCTTCAGAGCCGGCTTCAAGTCCCTCCGCGAGTCGCTGGCCGCCGCGATCGGGCGGGAGAGGGGGCGGGCGGGCCGCGACGAGCGGGCCGTGGCGGCCGCGGGGATGGCGCGGGCGGCGGAGATTCTGCAGGGACGGTACACGCTGGTCGTCACGAACGTGCCGTTCCTCGCCCGGGGGAAGCAGGCCGGCGGGCTGCGCGAGTTCGCCGAGACGCACCACGGCGACGCCAAGGGAGACATCGCCACGGTCTTCGTCTCGCGGATCTTCGAGTGGCTCGGCGAGGGAGGGACGCAGGCGGTCGTGTCGCCGCAGAACTGGCTGTTCCTTACAACCTACCGGAAGCTGCGCGAGAGGCTGCTGAAGAGGCGGACCTGGAATCTGGTGGCGCGTCTGGGTCCGGGTGCCTTCGAGACGATAACCGGGCATGTCGTCAATGTTGCGCTCAACGTCCTTTCGGCGGGGCATCCGGATTCAGGCCGGACGATGGCCGGCGTGGACGTGTCGGCTCCCCGCGGCAGGCGCCCGATCAGGGCGGCCGAGAAGGCCCGGCTGCTGCGGGGCAGTGCGGTCATTCACACGGTGAGACAGGCCGAACAGCTTAAGAATCCCGACGCGCGATTGATGTTGAGCGAATCGACAGGCACTGCACTGTTGTCCGAATACACCGACGCCGTTCACGGATTTGGAAGCAAGGATTCTCCCAGATTCTTCAAGCGTTTCTGGGAAATCAAGAGGTTCGCCGACGATTGGCAATTTCTCCAAACTACGCTCAATAGCACGCAGTATTGGCTAGGGTGCGAGCAAGTAGTTTACTGGCAACGCGGGCGAGGTGTGCTGGCGGAACGAGGTCGAATCGGATTGGCCGTTCCCGCAGGACGTATAGCTTGGGGAAAGGTTGGCGTTGCCGTCAGCCAGATGGGCGCTCTCCCTTGCGCACTGTATACAGGTGAGATATTCGACAAGAATGTCGCGGTGATATCACCGAAGAGGGGAGAATATCTCCCTGCCGTGTGGTGCTTCTGCTCCTCGCCCGAATACGCTGCGGCCGTGCGAGAGATTGACCACGCCCTCAAGGTCACCAACGCCACCCTCGTCAAGGTCCCCTTCGATCTCGACCGCTGGAAGAGGCTGGCCGCCGACCGATATCCAAACGGTCTTCCCGAACCCTATTCAAACGACCCCACGCAGTGGATCTTCCACGGCCACCCTGTCGGCAGCGTCATCTGGGACGAAGACGCGAAACGAACTGCGCACGGCCCGCTTCGGACTGACCCAACCGTACTGCAAATTGCCGTCACACGCCTCCTCGGCTACCGCTGGCCCGCCGAGCTAGACCCCGAAATGCGTCTTGCCTCGGAGCAACGCGCTTGGGTCGAACGCTCCGGCAAGCTCGACGGCTTTGCCGACGAGGACGGTATCGTCTGCCTTTCCGCCGCACGTGGCGAACTCGGTGCGGCCGACCGTCTGCGGGAGCTTCTCGCGGCAGCATACGGCGAGGCATGGTCCGCTTCCACGGAACGAGCGCTCCTCTCCGCAGCCGCAGCGACCACCAAGAGGAAGCCGTCCGCTGCCTTCGACGCTTGGCTCCGCGACCGCTTCTTCCAAGAACACTGCACGCTCTTCCACAACCGGCCATTCATCTGGCACATCTGGGACGGCCGCAAGGACGGCTTCCACGCCCTCGTCAACTACCACCGGCTGGCCGGACCCGACGGCGAAGGCCGCCGCACTCTCGAGTCGCTCACCTTCGCGTACCTCAACGAATGGATCGAGCGGCAGCGCGCGGACCGACGGGACGGGACGCCGGGGGCCGACGCGCGGCTCGCTGCCGCGCTTGATCTCCAGCAGCAGCTGAGGAGAATCCTCGCCGGGGAACCGCCGTGCGACATCTTCGTCCGATGGAGGCCGCTGCACGGCCAGGCCATCGGCTGGGAGCCCGACATCAGCGACGGCGTGCGTCTGAACATCCGGCCCTTCATGCGCGCCGAGCTCGGCAGGGGCGGCCGTGCCGGTGCCGGGCTGCTTCGCATGAAGCCCAACATCACATGGAAGAAGGACAGGGGGAAGGAGCCGGAGGAGCCAAGAGCCCGAGAGGACTTCCCGTGGTTCCGGGGCTGTCCGGGCGGCGGAAGCGAGACGCAGCGGACCGATTTCCGGGCCGCACCCGACGCCAGCTTCGACGGCAACCGCTGGAACGACCTTCACTACACGAGAGCCGCCAAGGAAGCGGCACGCCAGCGGGTATCCAACCCGGAGCGAAGCCCATGAATATGCGTGCGACACCGACTTCGTGTGCGCGCTTCCGAAGCCATTGGTGGGCAAGTCGTTACAGAGATATGCGCTTCTGGACACTCGTCATGCGCGCGGTTGACCGTGCTCCCATCGTTCCATGGCCGGGCGACTGTCTCTTCCATCCTCCTCGACCACTTCGCACGCCGCTTTCGTGTCGTGCCTCGGTCCCCAGACCGCAACCGCTGAACGATGTCCATTACACGAGCACAGTAAGGAACGCGGCGTGCCAGCGGGCATCCATCCGGGAGCAAGCACTTTGACGACATCAGCATTCCCCTTATCGGATCCACTGCAGCCGCGGCTCAGCGTCCTTAGGCGCGAGGATGTGCTCGTCCAAGCGTGGAAGAAGGCATCAGCGTATATCCGGTATCACAATTGGTTCTCGGACACGCTGGAACTTGATTGGACCAGCGTGAACCTGCCGGACTTCATAGCCAGCATTGCGGTGACCTTGACATCGGCCAATCCTTGGCACAACGACCGAATCCGAATCGTTCCGGCTCCGAAGGTCCAGCCGGGGTGGCAGGCCACGGCAGCATCGGACTGGATGCCGCCTAGCGATGTGCCGCTGCGCCCTCTGGCCCATGTGACATTGAGGGACCAGGTCGTCGCCACAGCCATTCTATTGTGTTTGGCCGACCGAATTGAGACTAGGCAAGGAGATCCACGTGTCGATATCAATCGCACAGAACACCGCAAGACGGTGGTTTCATACGGAAACCGACTTTTCTGCGACACCGATCAGAATGACGACAGCCAGCGACACCGCTGGGGCTCCACGAAGCTGTATCGGAAATACTTCCAGGACTACCGCACCTTCCTAGCGCGACCAGAAACGGTTGCCCGTGAATTAATCAGGGAGGCAGCCGAACACGCACCGAGTTCTTCGCGTCGACGTCCCTTCATAGTCTGCATGGACTTGAGCAAGTTCTACGATCGGGTCCGCCCGGCTCTGCTGACCCGAGCGCTGGATGCTCTAAGCAGCGGACCCGAAGAGCGCTCCTTCTTCGCGTTCGCCAGTTCCATGTTGAGGTGGCGGTGGCATCCGAGCGACATACCTGAGGTCAAGCAGTACGAGACCGAAGGCCAACTCACGGGATTCTCTGACGAAGTATCACTGCCGCAAGGCTTGGTTGCCTCCGGCTTTTTTGCGAATGTTGTCCTGCTTGAGCTTGATGAGCTCGCCATTGTGCAATTCGACCGGGAAATCATGCCCGGTATTTACCTACATGACTTTTGTCGATACGTTGACGACATACGTCTGGTAGTGAGCACAGCGGAACCTACAGATGCCGCTGGCCACATCGGATGCGTCGTGCGAAAGTGGTTGCAGGGATTGATCGACGAGGCCGCGCCCGAACTGCAGCTCAATATGGGGAAGACGAAGACTGTCGGGTTTGGCGAAGGTAGTCCGCAACTGATCCGAATCGGCGCAACCATGGACCGAATTCAAACAGCGGTTTCTGGTGGTTTCGATGCAGTGGAGGGCGAACGCATTCTAGATACCGTGCAATCCTTGATCAAGTCGCAACCGGCGGCCTTTGCTGATGACAAGGAGGACAAGTGGAATTTGTCGCAGGTTCCCGATGTGACGGATGATACACTCGCGCGGTTTTGTGCTGCACGCTTTCGCACTACATATCGGTCAGTGCGCCCGCTAGTGGATGCCACCGATGCAAGCGCAACCGATGGAGGCTCCTCAATCGACTCACAAGAAGAGCTGGATGACCAAGCGCGATCCTTTGCCCTCACCTTGATCCACCGATGGGTAAAGGATCCCGCAAACATTCGTATTCTCCGAATCGGGTTGGACATTTGGCCGCACGCGAACGCACTCCGTGCAGTATTGGATCTTCTTCACCGATTCGTATGGAGCGCAAAGAACCCCACGAACGAAGTGCGTGTAGCGTGGTATTGCCTGTCGGAGATTTTTCGTGCAGGTGCGACTGAGACGGGCATGGTCGAATCGCTCGAAAGCCTGCATGGGGGAATCAAACTCGATGACTATCATAACCTGCTGCGAACGGTGGCCAAGCGCGTGATGGCGTTCGAGCCGATGCTACCATGGTATCTTCGGCAGCAGGCTTTCCTCTTCTTGGCGGCAAGCGGTCACGTCGGCGATTTACACGATGTAGTGAATGATCTGCCGTCTCATTACGGGGACTTGGTTTCCTTCCTTTCAGGTGACCGTTCAGGTCAAGACCACAGTGCGTTCGCTACGGCGGCGATCATTGTTCGGCGGGCGCTTCGGGCTCGGAACGAGGCTGTGGGGCTCGTGTTGGAGAGACTTGACGACAGGCCGCCACGGGAGATCAGCGGCATGCTGTCGGCCAGCGGAGCTCGGGATCTATCCTTTGTTGACGAAATACTAGAGGATCGAGATTGCCTTGTAGAGAACGTGGAGGACTGGCTCCGCTTCGAGCTGGGCCGCGTGCCCGATGCCCTGCCGATTACGGCCGACACTCGACGACCGGGCAAATCCTTGACCGAATGGGTGCAGCAGGATGCATCGGTAGGCCCTCTTCGCAATGAGCTTACCCTCCTGCGCTTCGGCAAACTGTTCCTGGAACAGTGGCGATGCACTGCAAGGCACATCGAAGTCATCACCCCGAATCAAGTCCACGTGGATCTGAAAGGTGTTTCGAACAAAGGTGCCAGCCAAGTTGGATGTGTGGCGATTACGGGAAGCACCGGGACAGAGCGATCAATCTATAGCATTCCCGAATGGTGTCATGAACGCAAGCGCTGGCGTCTTCAGCTCGGATACCTGCTACGCTTTGTTCTTGGGGGCCGTCCGGACTACACCAGGCCGATTCGAGAACCGGTATGGCGAGAGGAAAGGACGATGTATCGTCCTCCGGAAAGCCATTGGTATCTCCGGCGCTATGGCTTCTTCAGCGCTCAGAGCGCGTTTGGGGATGATTGGCTACCGGTCTCCGACTGGCTGGAGGATCTGCTATTGGCATTGCTTCGTTGGCCCGGTTGCCGACCAGGCAAATTGTATCCCAAGGTACGTGCTGGGATAGACAGCACGCTCCTAATGATCGAGTCCCGCATATTGCAACTTGAGAAGTGGCAGGGCCGTAGCACCGGCCTACTGGTGTTGCCGATGTTCTTTCGTCGTAGAGAGCCTCAATCATCCATTCACGCGTGTGTTGCGCAGTCCGTGATTCCGGGAATGGAGGACTTCGGGCCGGTCAATGGCGACCCGACGCTCAGCCACCCGGACATTCGCGGTCGTCACCGAAGTCACTTGGCCACCACTCTCATGGCGGTGAGGACGGCGGTGAAAGCACGTGCATCTCATCTTGGCGGGAAACCGCGGCTAGACTGGTTGATTCTTCCCGAGCTAGCTGTACATCCAAGCGATATTCGAACACACGTCATACCGTTTGCCCGAGCGCACAAAGCACTGGTTCTGACGGGCCTCACCTATCAGAAACTTCAGCCCAGTGGCTTGCCCACCAACTCGGCACTCTGGTTGATGCCTGAATGCAGTCCCGACTACGGTCTTCAGGTGCGCACTCGAAGGCAGGGAAAGCAACATCTTGCACCTGACGAACAGAAACTCAACGTAGAAGGTTTTCGGCCATGCCAATGGCTGATCGAATACCCATGCAAGCACAGCAGTGGTAGTGTCCGACTGACTGCATCCGTCTGCTACGATGCTACGGACTTGCGGTTGATTTCTGATCTGCGCGACAAATCCGACGTGTTTGCCATTCCCGCACTCAACAAGGACGTTAAGACTTTCGACCGCATGGCGTTGGCTCTGCACTACCATATGTTTCAGTTGGTGATCGTGGCGAACAACGGAAGATACGGCGGCAGCAGTGCATATTGGCCCCAAGCGAATCGACACCGACGGCGGGTCTTTAGCCTGCACGGACAACCGCAAATGTCGATTGCGTTCATGGAAATCGAGAGTTCGCTGCTTGACCGTTACGCGGAAGAGGGCTGGAAGCATCCACCTGCTGGAGCAAATGTTATCGCGGCGCGGCCGGACACGGAATTGGAGGACTGTCCGAATGCCTAAGACCCGCTCAGATGTCGAGAATCTCCTTGCCCAGCTTGAGACCTGCACGGCCGACGACCTCGAGTCCCAGCATCTTGACTTCAAGGAATGGAACATTCACAGCACCGATAAGTCGGTCAAGACGGCGGTATCGGCGGCCGTGTGCATGGCCAACGGCGGCGGGGGAACCATCGTCTTCGGTGTTGCGGACAGACGAGTGGGCCGGGAGTCGGCGATCCTCGGAGTGCCGCGGGAAGTCTCCATCAACAAGCTCCAGCTGGCGGTCTACGACGGGACGGATCCGAAGCTGACGACCGAATTCGAAGAGCTGGCGGTACCGGAAGGGACGGGCCGACTGGTCCTCATGCATGTTCACCGGGGCATGCCGCCGTACACCGAAACTTCGGGCCGGGGCACGGTTCGGGTCGGGAAGGACTGCAAGCCGCTCACGGGAAGCGTGCGCAGTGAGCTCCTGGTTGAATCCGGGGCTGACGATTACACGGCGGCACGGGTTGACTCTCCGTTGTCGCGAATCGTCTCTGCTGCTGCCATGGAGTCGCTGCGCGATGCCTCCAGGCTGGAACGAGCTCCGGGGGATCTTCTCCGGCTGGGCGACGGCGACTTGCTGCGGGCGATTGATGTCGTACGTGACGGCATACCCACACGAGCGGCGGTGCTGCTCGCCGGCACGCCTGCCGCAATCCGCAACTACGTCCCCGGATTCCTGTGGACCCACCTTCGCATGTCGTCAAGCACCGATTACTCCGACCGCGCCGACGGACGCGACGCGATTCCCGTGGCGCTGTCTCGCCTCATCGAGCGCATCATGGCGGACAATCCGATTGAGACGCTGCAGGCGGGACCCTACCACTTCGAGTACCGGACCTTTCCCGAGACGGCTCTCCGCGAAGGGCTGCTGAATGCTCTGTGCCACGGCGATTTTCGCCTCGCCTCGCCCAGGCTGGTCAAGCAATACGCCGGCCGCGTCGAAATCACCAACCCGGGCGGTCTGATCGGCGGGATAACGCCGGAGAACATCCTGCATCACGCCCCCACCGCCCGGAACCCGTGCCTTGTCGATGCGCTGGTGAGGCTCCGGCTGGTGAATCGAACCAACCTCGGGATGGAGCGCATCTACTCGGCGCTGCTCATGGAGGGGAAGGCGCCGCCGGTGATCGCCGACATGGGGGGAGCCGTCCGGATGACTCTTCGGGCGTACAGGTTTTCGCCCCGGTTTCGCGTTTTCGTGGCCGACGAGTCGGGGAAGGGGATCGTTCTGGGGGCGGACCACCTGCTTGTCCTGCGGCACCTGGTCGGCCACGGCGAAATCGATGTTCCCACGGCATCGCGGCTCTGCCAGCGGCGGGAGTCCGAGGCCGCAGGAATCCTGGGCCGGATGGAATCGGGATTCGGTTATCTGGAGCGGAGAGGCGGTGGGCCCGGCATGTACTGGACGCTGTCGCCCGCGGTCCGTGCTCGGCTTGTTTCCGCGAGGCATGACCTGGATGTGCCCGTCGGTACGGGATCGTCCGGGTCGGAGGACTGGGACGGCCTGAAGGCCAGGGTGACTCGCGTGATCCGACAGAGCGCGGAGAGTGGGGCCGACCCCCTTGCCAATGCCGATGTCCGCCGAATCACGGGACTCGATCGCTACAAGGTCCGGCGCTTGATCCACGAGCTGCGCGAAGAGGGCTTGGTCGTGATCGAAGGACACGGCCGTGCGGCCCGATACCTCTATGTGGCCTCCGGGAGGAGAAGGACATGAGAGAAGAGGAGAAGGACGTGAGCGAAGAGGAATCGGGAATCGCGGTTTCTCGGGAAATGCGCACGAATGTCAGAATCGCATTTCTGCGCGCATTATCCAGTAGAAATGCGCAGGAAACGCGCATTTCCCATTTCTGCGCGCATTTCTTCCGAGGAATGCGCAGGAAATGCGCATTTCCCATTTCTGCGCGCATTTCCTGTGACGCCGGTTTATGAACCGCCGCCCACCCGGTTATGACCGCTACCCACCTTGATCATAAATCGTTGCCGATAAGCACCTTACGAAAGAATATGATCCCGAGCGTCACCCACATGGCGGAACCGGGCTCCCCGGGCCCGGGGCCGCTCCCCGGCTCCCCGCCCCCCACCCCCCTCGACCACCTCGCCCGCAGCCTCCGCGCCCGCGCTTCGGTCCCCAGCGGCCAGGAGCCCCCCGCCGCCATCCTCTGGGCCGATCCGGGATCCCAATGGCGCGCCCTCCTCCCGGCGGCCCTCCGCCGCATCCCCGAGCTGCTCGTCCTGGGCGACTTCCGCCCCGAGCGCCGCACCGGCCCGGCGATCTGGCTGCGCTGCGTGATCGACGGCACCATCGAAGCTGCGACCGCCCCTGCCGTCCCGTCCGATCCACGCCGCCCCGCGGACCACTCTCCCCTCCGCCCCCCCGTCATCTACCTTCCCGGCGTGGAACGCGGCCAGCTGCGGGCCGGCGAGGACTGCCCCGACGAGGTCAGGCCGCTCGTCGAGCTCATGTACCGCGGCGCTCTCTGGCAGCACCCGAAGGGCCGCCCTTGGAGCGCAGCGGCGTTTCTTCGCTCGACCGGATCGTCGCCCGGATCGCCCGGAGGGCCAGGCCTCGACATCGCGACCGACCAAGGTACCGTCACGGCTCTGCTCGGTGCCCTCGATCAAGTCGCGCTGACCCCGGTCGAGCAGCTGCGGGGCCGCCGCCTGGGTGGGCCGGAATTGAACCGCCTCGCGGGCGTCGACGTCATGCGCGACATCCTCCGCTGGATGGCCGATCCCGAAGGTGCGCGCGCGCAGATGGGCGACAAGGGCTGGCCCGCTTTCCGCGCCGAATGCCGCAGGGAGCTTGACTTCGATCCCGAAATCGGGGCGGACGTGTCCGCCGGGGCCGGACTCGGCAAGGGAGAGGGCCGCTGGGCCGATGTCTGGAAGCGGTTCGCGGAGGCTCCCGGCGCGTTCCCGGGCGTGGCCGAGGTGCTGGAGCGCAGCCGTCCCGCCGGGGAGCTTCGGTTCGACCGGGAACGCTGGCCGGACCTGAACGACGAAGACGAGCAGGCGCTGCGGCGCGAGCTGGCCGCCCTGCCGGGTCTGCCCCACGGCGAAGCCTGCCGGACGGTGACCCGGCTCGAACGGGAACACGCCCCGCGCCGAGGCTGGGTATGGGCGCAGTCGGGCCGTTCGCCGTTCGCCGCCGTGCTGAAACCGCTGGCCCGTCTGGCGAAATCCGTCCGGGCCGCGATCGGCGGCGCTGCGCCCGGCGACATCGCCCGGGTCTACACCGGCGGCGCGTGGCTGGCCGACGCTGCCGCTAGGGAGACCCTTGCCTCATCCCCCCCGGGGGGTGAACACATCGTTGCCGAGGCCGTCCGTCACCTGATCGAGCCGTGGCTTGGAGAATCCGCCCGCGCCTTTCAATCGGCCGTCGAACGCCGGGCGCTCCCGTCCGCCGGCGGCCAGCCCGCGGTCGAGGCCGGCGAGGACGAGTGCATCGTCTTCGTGGACGGACTGCGCTACGAGCTGGGCCGGCGTCTGGCCGAGCGGCTCGGAGGGCGCGGGTACACGACGACCGTCGCGCACCGGTGGGCCGCCGTTCCGACCGTGACGGCCACCGGCAAGCCGGCCGTGACCCCGGTTGCCGACGACATCGCGGGTGACCGGCTGGGCGCAGACTTCCGGCCCGTGCTCCGAAGCACCTCCCGCCCGGTGCGGGCCGACCGGTTGCGCGAAGCCATGGAAAAGACCGGCTACCAGATCGTCGGTGCGGAAACGCTGGAGATTCCCTTGAACGCGGGAGCCCGCGGCTGGCTGGAGACGGGGGAGATCGACAGGCACGGACACCACCACGGCGCGGTCGGGTTCGCCCGCCAGGTGGCCCTCGAGCTGCGCCGCCTGGTCCGCCGAGTCGCACGGCTGCTGGAGGCGGGATGGCGCTCGGTGCGGGTCGTCACCGACCACGGCTGGCTGCTGCTCCCCGGGGGGCTGCCCATGGTCACGCTGCCCCGGCACCTCACCGAGTCCAAGTGGGCGCGCTGCGCCGTCATCGCGGGCGACTCGACGCCCGACGCGCCTCTGCATCCGTGGCACTGGAACCCGGACGAGCGGTTCGCCTCTCCGCCCGGAATCGCCTGCTTCAGCACGAGGGACGAATACGCGCACGGCGGCCTCAGCGTGCAGGAATGCCTCATCCCCGACATCCGGGTCGAAGGGAAGGCGGACAGCGGCCCGGCCGCCGCCGTCCAGGCGGTCGCCTGGGTGCGTTTCCGCTGCAACGTCACCGTTCGGACGCGGGGCGGTCCCGCCAGCGCGGATCTGCGCCTCGGCGGTCCGGCGGGGAAGTCGGTCGCGTCCTCGCCCAAGCCGATCGACGCCGACGGGTTCGCCAGCCTGGTCCTGGCCGACGACGCATACGAGGACGCCGCCCTGGTTCTCGTGGTCACCGACGCCGACGGCCGCGTCCTCGCGCAACGACCGACCCGCAGGGGAGAAGACCTATGAGTGCGCCAATGAGTGCGCCGACAAGTGCGCCGGCTTTCGAGATGGACGCGCTGGACCGCGTCGCCGACGAAGCCTTCCCCGGCTACCTGGTGCGGAAGGACCTGGTGCGGCGCTACGCCCGCCAGTACCCCGTCCCGACCTATGTCGTCGAGTTCCTGCTGGGGCGGTACTGCGCGAGCGTGGACCAGGAGGAGATCGACGAAGGCCTGGCGATCGTGAAGAGACAGCTCGAAGGGCGCACGGTGCGCGCCACCGAGCAGGAGATCTTCAAGTCGCGCGCCCGCGAGCAGGGGTCGGTGCGTCTCATCGACATCGTGCGTGCGCGCCTGGACGCCAGGAACGACTGCTACCTCGCCGAACTTCCCAGCCTGGGCCTGCGCGACATCCGCATCGAGAGCGAGTTCGTCACCGAGCACGAGCGCATGCTCGCCGACGGACTCTACGCCGAGGTGACGCTGGAGTACGACGCGGTCATCGCGCTCGAGAACAAGGGGCGGCCCTTCTGCATCGCGGCGATGCGGCCCATCCAGATGTCGAGTCCGTCGGTGCTCAAGGTGCTGGCCAGGGGACGGCGATCCTTCAGCACCGCCGAGTGGATCGATTTCCTTCTCCGTTCGACGGGCCTCGAACCTTCGGCGCTGGACGAACGGGCCAGGCGGGTCGCCCTTCTACGCCTGATTCCCTTCGTCGAACGCAACTACAACCTGGTCGAGCTCGGACCTCGGGGGACGGGCAAGAGTCACGTCTATCAGCAGCTTTCGCCGTACTCCCACCTGCTGTCGGGCGGCAAGGCCACCGTCGCGAAGATGTTCGTCAACATGGCGAACGGTCAGCGGGGACTGGTCTGCCAGTACGACGTGGTGTGCTTCGACGAAGTGGCCGGCATCTCCTTCGATCAGAAGGACGGCGTCAACATCATGAAGGGATACATGGCTTCGGGCGAGTTCAGCCGGGGCAAGGAGAGCATCCGTGCGGACGGGTCGCTAGTGCTGGTCGGCAACTTCGACGTGTCGGTGGAACAGCAGCAGCGCATCGGCCACCTGTTGAGCCCTCTGCCCAGGCAGATGCGCGACGATACGGCCTTCCACGACCGTATCCACGGCTACGCCCCCGGCTGGGACTTCCCCAAACTCAACCCCGGCGAGCACCTCACCGACCACTTCGGGCTGGTCAACGACTTCCTGAGCGCCTGCTGGACCAGGCTGCGCGACGCCGCGCGCCTGCCCCTCCTTCAGAACCGCGTGTTCTGGGGCGGCGCCCTGTCGGGACGGGACATTGAGGCGGTCCACAAGACGGTCTCCGGTCTCATCAAGCTCCTCTTCCCGGACCCGGAGATGGAGGTGGGCGACGAAGATCTGGAGCGGATGGTGCGACTCGCCCTGGAGTCGCGGCGGCGTGTGAAGGAGCAGCAGAAGCGCTGTCTCAAGGCCGAGTTCCGCAGCACGCACTTCTCCTACACGATCGGCGTCGACGGGACGGAGCGGTTCGTGGCCACGCCCGAGCTCCGCAGCGACGAGGCGATCGACAGCGACCCGCTGCCCGCCGGACAGGTGTGGGCCATCGGGCCCGGCGCGGAAGGCACGGGGCCGGGACTCTACCGGATCGAGGTGGTGGTGGGGCCGGGAGCCGGGGGCGCGAAGATTCTGAACCACCCGGTGCCGCCGGCGTTTCGGGAGAGCGTGAAGGTGGGCGAGCAGAACCTCTACGTGCACGGGCGGATGCTGGTCGGCGACCGCGATGCGCGCGCGCACCGGTACACGGTGCAGATGCAGCCCCGCGACAACGACAGGTCGGGGGCGGGGCTGGGGCTGCCGGTGCTGGCGGCGATGGTGGGCGGGCTGCTGGAGAGGAAGACTCGGGGCGCGACGATCGTCGCGGGGCCGCTGAACCTCGGCGGATCGCTGGAGCGGATTCCGGACCCGGCGGCGATGGCGGAGCTGGCGGTGGACAAGCAGGCGACGGTGCTGCTGATGCCGGTGGGGGCGCGGCGGGAGCTGATGCATCTGGAAGACGACGTGTGGACCAAGGTGAACATCGAGTTCTACCGGGATGCGGCGGACGGGGTGTTGAAGGTGTTGGAGTGAAGGGGGGCTGAACATGGAGTGGCCGCACATCCTTCGGCGCATCGCCGGGGAAGACCAGCACACCGAGTTCAAACGCGGCCTTGATCTGTCAGCGGCGGGCCGAGCCATATGCGCCTTTGCGAACAGCGAAGGCGGGGTGGTAATCCTGGGAGTGTCCGACTCGCGGGAAATTGTCGGTGTCAGAGACGACCCGGAGCGCGTCCAGGAACGCCTGACGTCGTTTCTCCACACCGGGTGCAGCACACCGGTTGCGGCCCGCATCGGCCGGCACGAAGATCCGCGCGGCTGGGTGCATTGGCTGGAAGTGCCCCGCCAGCGTGGATTCGAACCCATGCGCTGCAGAGGCCGGGTATGGATTCGCCGGGCGTGTGCCAGCGTCGAGCCTTCGCCGACGGAACTGCAGGAGCTCTACCACGCGTTCGGATACATTCTGACGGAGGAACGGGCCATTCAAGACGCGCCGCCCACGCACATCGATGTGGACGAGTTTCTGTCGCATATGAGATCGCTTGGGTTCGATACCGAGAGTGATCCGCAGCCCGACAGCGAGGATGACCTGCACAATCGCAACGTGCTCGTCGAGATCGGCGGCAAGCTGCGCGCGACGCTTTACGGGGTTCTCGCCTTCGGAAGGCACCCGCAGCGCTATCTCCAGACGCGCAACTTCCGTATCGAGTGCGTTGCCTACGCCGGGGACGACCGTGCGTCGGATGTCCTTCGGGTCGCCGACGGCGTCGGCCGTCTTGATCAACAGGTCGATCTGGCGATCGGATGGTTCAAAGGTCTCGGCCGCTTCGAGTGCTACCGGGACTTGCTTCGGTGGGATCGCTACCTGCTGCCGC
The DNA here is from genome assembly GCA_965215065.1 of Longimicrobiales bacterium. Classification (GTDB taxonomy): domain Bacteria; phylum Gemmatimonadota; class Gemmatimonadetes; order Longimicrobiales; family Gaopeijiaceae; genus Bin94. Next base: position 3,993,359 of record OZ244037.1, on the reverse strand, counting down.
CAGTCGCGATTCGGGAAGCGTTGGTGAACGCAGTGACGCACCGCGACTACGCGATCACGGGGTCGAAGGTACTGTTCGAGGTGTTCAGCGACCGAATTGACGTGACGAGCCCCGGTACGCTCCCGAATCACATGACGGTGGAGCGCGTCCGAGCCGGTGCCAACCCCCGGTCCAGGAACGAATCCATGGTCTGCTTCATGGCGGCGAGGGGGTTCACGGAACAGCGAGGCAGAGGCTGGCTGATCATGCGCCGAGAGATGCGCGCGTTCAACGGTACGGCACCCGAGCTCTTGCAGGACGTAGATAACAAGTTCGTGCGGGTGACCTTTCTTACGGATGTAGACGACTAGCAGCCCGTGTGCAACGAGACGAGCGGTGACCGGTCATGTCGGCACTACAACGTGAACCAAGGCCCGTTCCGCTTCATGTATCGACTCTCCGAGTTTGATCCGGTCTCGAGGGAGCCCCTCGGAGTACGACTTGTCGGCCGTATCGTAGAGATTTCGCAGAATGAAGTCCATGAACCAGAAGGGAGTAAGCGGCCCGGAAACCGGGATGCGACAATCCTTATACTGGCCGAGTGTCAAATGAGATTTCGGATGCACACGTAACAGGTGGCGCTTCGCGCTGGCGTCGTAGTCGAACCGAAAAGGAAACGGCACCATTCTTCGTGCTATAATATGGCCAAAGGTTTCGTCGCGCAAGTACATATCCGGATCGTTTTGGAATCCCTCCAAGAGAGGAGCGGGGAAAAACGCAAGCCGGTGCCGCAGCAATTCCTTGTGTCGAAACTCATACATGAATTGAACCAAGGCCCCATCCAACATCATCATGTTATAGGCACGTATCTCGGTCAGATGTCGGTAGATGTCGATGTAGTTATGATCCTTGAGTGCTATCGACACGGCCGAGGACTTTCCGAACGATACCCGTACAAAGCCGTCGCGTTCCCGGCGGGCAAATGCCGGTTGATAGTTCCTCGCCAAACCAGTTTGTAGCAGGTGCCGTGTGATTCCGTTGATCCGGGTCGCGATTCCGTCAGGAGTCGCCACGGCTTCGCCTCCCTTCTCGCACTGCGAGGAGTTGCCTGAGTTTTGCGCTCATGTCTCCGCCGATGTCTTCGGCATATATCTCGCCAGCCTGCAAGTCATCGATCAACTGGGATAGATGTGCCCTGTGATCTTGAACCCGCTTACGCTCCTCAGTCGATATTTCCCGGTGTACGATTCGCAAGTGTTCGAGCTGTTCCGATGTCGGGTACCTGAACCGCAGTTCGAAGTCGGCGTCTTTCAACTTCTCGTACTCGCGGGCAAGCTTCCTCATGCCGTCACCGACGCCGCATACGCGTATCCACGCCTTGCTCCGAGTGATTGCAGAAAAGAGCCGATTCCGGACGCTCGCGAGATTGTAATCTGCATAAAAGCAGCCATGAGCATTGATCACATAGACCATCCCGGCTTCGTTCCCCTTGGCGCGATGAATTCCGGCAAACGTCACGGAATCCCGCTGCGAGAATACGTCAGGTGAGATGGAAATACCAGCCAAGTGATTCTGGATCCCCCGATCCGCCAAGAGCGCCCTTATGGGTCCGGTCTGCTCCACTGCAGTGGCGGGATCGGGGTTGATGACGATGATGTCGTCGGGCCTCAGGTCTTCCTCCCCGAGGTCTCTTTCGATTCTTTCCGCCACCCACTCTGCTTGCTGCATGCTATTGTCGAAGCAACGAAACTGAACCAGATCGTCCAGTGCCGAATGGTCCTCCAGGAATATGGGGCTCGTTTCGGAAGTTCTTTCCAGGGACGCGACGGAGCCCTCGCGGAGTGCGCCTTCCTTTACCCGGTATCCGACTTCTTCCCAAAGCTTCGGATCGTCGAACATCTGCACGAGGCCGGTTTCATCCGGTGAACTGCTCTCCCGGTACACTCCGAATCCCAAGGCATGAGCCGTGACCAGCACGGGCCGCGAGTTTCGGTAGCATTTATCCAGTATGATGTCGTGCGGCGTGTCGTCGTTTCTACGAACAGCCCTGCCGAAGATCTCATCGGGGGGCGGCAGCGGCCTCTGACCGAGGTTCTGCAGTTCGTCATAGGCGTACACCATTCGTTTGGGGGGCTTCAGCAACTCGTAGCACAAACGAAGAAAGACGGGAGGAATATCCTGGGCCTCGTCAACGAGCACGGCGTCATAGCATTGTTCGTTACGCACGGATTCTTCGAGCGCGCGTCTGCAGACGCCGGCGAATGCCTGGTCTGCCCCGAACCGACGCTTTGCCGTGGTGAAATCGTGATATTGCGATCCTCGTATTCTGCAGAAGTGATGATAAATGCCATCGCGTCCGTCGCCGCCCGGTGCACCCCATGCGTTTCTCACGTGCAGATTGTTCCAGTCCGGTGTTTCGTTGGTCTGCGCAACGTAGAAATCTTTGATCAATCGGGAGAAGTACTGTTTCAGAGATCGCGTGTAGAAGGTGACCGCGATTCGCCAGCCGGGGTGTTGCGCGTGAAGATACGCCGCCTTTAGTGCAAGGACGATGGTCTTGCCCGATCCTGCAAGCCCTCGAATGCGCTGGACGCCGTTCACGGTTTCGATGACGGCTTTGCTCTGCATGGTGTCCAGGGTGGCAACGGAATCTTCCATGCGTCTGAGCTTGGCGCTGCGGGAGTCGTCTCGGGTGCGCGGGCGAGGTGTCCCGACCTTCCTGATCGTCGATATGTGCTCCAGTGCCGACAGCGCGGTTTCGAAGACGTACTTGTCCTTCCTCTGCCAAGTGAAGCGTTCGAGAACTCCGGCAAGGCTGTCGCGGTTCGCGACCGGATAATCATCATCCTCTGCGCGGGGCTGTCGGCCGCTTATGGCGGGAGCGAACGACACCGTGTGGATGGGAACGCGGAGTCGCCTCCGCCGTACCAGCCCGCGGTGGGCGCGGAGCTTGGCTTCCAGGGTATTCGCAGCATCGTCTTGGCGATCCTCGGATCCTTCGATATCGCGGCCCTCTACCAGATCGAAGACGATCAACCCCCGGTCCTCCGATACCAGGAGGGCATCGATTCGCCGCGGGCCTTCGTGGGTGCCCACGATGGGATAGCCGATGAACAGCTTCCCGGTCAACCCTCGACTGGCGCGGATCAGTTGCTCGAGACTCCGGCTGGCGACGGGCTTGTCGTTCGTGCCACGGATGACCGAAACGCTCATGGTTCGTGCTACCCCAGCTTGGGCGTGTCGAGTGCCTGCAGATCCAACACCAAATACCGAAGGTGCGGCTGGTATTCAAGGCGCGACGGGGGCACCCGATCTAGATCCATAAGCTCGCAGTCGATATGGGACAGAGTTCTCAACCCTCCTGCATCACCGCCGCCGAAGCCAGCATGAGCAGCAGCGAATCGACCGAAGGACGGTCCTGCGCAGCGAGGCCGGGCAGCCCGTCGAGCACCTTTGCCACCGCGTCCGCGTCCAGGAACGGAACCGCCCGCGCCGCGCGCCCCCGAAGCGTGTCCTGCAGGAAATCGTGCAGAGGGCCGTCGGTGCCGACCGCCGAGGGAGCCATGAAGGGACGCTTGGTTCTGCCGTACACCGAGGCGGAAACGTAGGGGCGCATCGCTTCGCGGAGAAGATGCTTCTCGCGGGGCGGGTCCTTCTCGCGGGGCGGGGCGGTGAGCAGCGAGACGGGGAGCCGGGCGGCGTACTCGAAGAGCTTGTGGTCGAGGAAGGGAAGACGGACTTCGACGCCGTGCGCCATGTCCAGACGGTCGGCGGCGAGGTGGTAGTTGACGAAGAGCGAGTGCAGCCAGAGGTACAGGAGCCGGCGGGCGGGTTCGCGCCGTGAGAGTTCGGCGGTCCTTCGGCAGCGGCGATAGTACGCGCGGTAGAGGTCGTATCCCTCGAAGCTGTGCAGAAAGTCGGACGAGCACGCCGACCGGACGAGGCCCAGCCCGCGGGTCAGCCGGGTGAAGAGCGAGGGGGTCGTAGGAAGCAGAAGCGCGATGCGGGCGAGCCAGGGAGAGACGGCGGCAAGCGCGGGGTGGTGCCGCGCGGGAGAGCGCAGAAGCCCACTCAGAACGCGCAGCAGCCTCCCGAGCCCGATCCCGCCGCTCGGCCCCGCCGCCGCGCGCAGGAACTCGTAGCCGAAGAACGCCTCGTCGGCTCCTTCCCCCGCCATGACCGACCGGTACCCGGCCGCGCGCACGCCGCGGGCGAGCAGGTACCGGGCCACGCCGTGCGTGTTGTACTGCAGCGTCTCGGCGTGCCGGACGGCTTCGGCGAAGTGATCGGCCAGCGCCGCGTCGCCGAGCGTCACGACCGTGTGATCGGCTCCGGCCGCGGCCGCCATCTCGCGCGCACCCGCGCTTTCGTCGTATTCGCGGCGCTCGAACCCCACCGTGAAGGCCGCTACCGGCACGTCGGTGCATTCGGCGGCCACCCCCAGCACCGCGGACGAGTCCAGCCCTCCGCTCAGCAGGCACCCCACCGGCACGCCGGCGACCGTGCGGAGCCCGACGGCCTCTTCCGTCAGCTCCCGCACGCGCTCGACGGCGGCCGCGAACGCGGGGTCGGCGGCTGCCGAAGCCCCGTCCCGGAACGCGGGGCCGGGGCTCCCCGAACCGTGTCGTCTCCCGAGCCGCGAACCGCGCCGCAACCCGCGCCGCCGCCGCCCCGACGTCGGCAGATCCCAGTACCGCTCCAACCGCACGCTCCCGCTGCCCGCCCGCAGCACATGCCCCGGCGGCACCTGGCGAATTCCCGCGAAGAGCGAACGCCTCTCGTCCGGACACGCGTGCAGCGCGTGATAGACGCCGCGCTCGTCCCACGACCGCGGGACCCCCGCCGCGAACAGGGCCTTCGCCTCCGAGGCCAGGTACAGTGCGCCGCCGTGCTCGGCGTAGAAGAGCGGCTTGAGCCCGAAGCGGTCGCGCGCGGCAAAGAGCCGCCCAGTCTTCTCGTCCCAGATGACGAAGGCGAACTGGCCGCGCAGGCGCTCAAGGCACCCTGCGCCCAGGTCTTCGTACAGGTGCAGCGCGATCTCGCTGTCGGAGCGGGTGCGGAAGCGGTGGCCGCGCGCTTCGAGCTCCGCGCGGATGCGCGCGAAGTCGTAGAACTGGCCGTTGACGACGATGTGCAGCCGTCCGTGCTCGTCGGCGATGGGCTGGACGCCCTCGGGGTCGTTGATCGCCAGGAGCGTGTGACCCAGCCCGACCCGGCCGCTCCGCGACACCCAGGTGCGCTCGGCGTCCGGCCCCCGATGCCGCAGGGTTGCGGTGGCGCTGCGCAGGGCGACCGCGGGGACCGGCCCGTCGTGCGAAAGGATCGCTGCAATGCCGCACATGGTCGCCCTCCTACCCCCCCTCCCCCTCTACTCGGGAAAATGCATGACGGTCGGGAAAATGCATGACGGCTTCGCCGCCCCGGCAGGTGAAGCGCATGAGCGGCCGCCGCTCGCCTCGGTCGAGATCGAGGTTGTCGGCGGTGACGCGCTGCACGATTGCGGTCACGTCGATGGTGCCCGCATCGGGGTGCGCCCTGGCGTAGCGGCGAGCGTGGCGGACAAGAAGCGAGCGGCGCACGGCTTCGAGTTTGTCCGGGCTCACGCGCAGCCAGATGTTGCCGACGAGGTAGGACTGCAGGAGCAGGTGGCGCATGGTCTGCGGAAAGAGCGGATCGGGGTCGAGACGGCTGTCGGCGGCAGAATCGGAATCGGCGGGGTCCGCGCACGGGCCCGGGGACGTCGACTCCGGCGATGCGACCGGGCGCACCAGCTCGAAGTTCGGGACTTGGCGCACTTGGCGCACTTCGAAGCGCACATGATAGTTCCGCGCGTCGACCCAGTCGAAGAGCCGGTAGCTCTGGAAGATGCCGAGCGTCCACAGCAGCGCGCGCACCGGGTTGTCCCACCCGCGGGACGAATGCCGCTCCCGCAGTCTCCGGCCGGTGTTCGCGGCCTCCCAGGCCAGCATGATCGCGATCAGAACCACGAGAGCGACCGCGGCGGCTTCCGACGGCGCGAGGCCCGGGGCGGCCGCGCCAGCCGACGGAGGGAGCCCCCGCCCCCACGGCATGATTTCCGGACCGAGAGCCAGCGGCAGGACGCCCAGCATGGCCGCGTTGCAGTAGGGAATCTTGAGCGTCAGCGCGATCCCCAGGTGAAAGACGACGGCCCCCGCGATCAGCGGCCATTTGAGCCACGAGCCGGTCGGAAGCACGAAGATCAGCGGGAACAGGGGCTCCATGATCAGCGCGGCGTACGTGACCAGACGCAGCGGCGTGCGCCAGCGCGGCGTCCAGAAGCCGGGGGTGCGCGCGATCGGCATTCTCAGCGCCGCGTGCATGGCGGAGCCGTCCCGCCACATCGGGCTCGTGAACTTGTACGCGCCGGCGACCAGGTAGACGAGCGCCATGTTGGCGAGGAAGGCGCGCGGTGCCAGGCCGGGGACGGTCGCCTCGGTCCACGCCTGGATGCTGGCGACAGTACCGTCGCCGCCCGCCGACAGATTCGCCGGCAGGGCCGGAAGGGTCAGGGTGCGCCCGACCGGAAGCAGGACCAGCCACAGGCAGAAGATGTGCATCATGGCGTCGTCGAGGTAGGCGGCCAGGACGTTCCAGCGGTAGGTGGAGACGGCGGCGGCGAAGAGAAAAAGCGCGGCCTCGCGCGGCCGATACCCCGCAGCCACGAGGAGCGAGGCGACGCACGCGCACAGATACACGACCCGGAACACCGCTCCGGGCATCCCCGGCTGAAAAAGGCTGATCCGGGTGGGGGGAAGGAGCCGAGCCGAGAGCCGGTGGTCGATCAGGCCGTCCGGGTCGCTGAAATCCCGCGCCTGCCGGAAGGCGTTCAGGAAGTAGACGAAAAGGACGCCCCCGATGAGGATGCGGGTGATGTCCAGGGGGAGCGCGTGGACGGGCGCGGCGAGGTCGGTCAAGTAATGATCCGGCCGAAGATGCGGAAGTCGAGCCGGGTGTCCACGCCGGGCCCGACCTCGATTTCGACCTTGATCGGTTCACTTATCCCCCGGGGGGGTAGAAGGTCGTGCGACCCCAGGCGGCCCTCGAAGGACCACTCGCTGGCCTCGGCATCCGCGGCCCGCATGCTGACGGGTCCTTTAATGACCTCGTCGGAGACATTCCTGAGCTGCACCTCGACGGTGACGGTGCCGGCGGCGGAGTCGTAGGCGGGAGGGCCGACGGTCACCAGGACCTGCGCGGTGATGTCCGTTGCCTCGCCTGTCTCATCCGTCTCGCCTGCCTCATCTGCCTCGCCTGCGTCACCTGCGTTGCCGCCGTCGCCGGGCGGGATGGCCGGAGCCGAGACATCGATTGAGGTGGTGAAGAGCTCGTCCGCACCGTTGCGGCGACTGATCCAGAGGGGGTGGAAGACGCCGTTCGCGTCAGAGGCGAGTCCCAGGTAGTGGCCCGGCTGCCCGCCGCGCGCGTTGTCGAAGGTGAGCTCGATGCGGCCGTGGTCGAGGTCGCCGAAGTGGCGCGTTCTCGCCTCGCGTCCCTGCTGCGCCATCTGGACCGTCATGCGCTCGACCAAGTCGTTCCAGACCACGTAGAGCCGCCCGCGGCGGGGGCCGTCGCTCCAGTCGGCCGCGATGCGGGGATGGTCGGGAGGGACGGGGCTGCGCAGTCGCGCCGGACCGGCGTCCGGCCCCGGGACCGCCATGGGGTCGAACGCTCCGGGCTCGTCGCCGGGAAGCACGACGGGCTCCCATGTGATCCCCCCGTCGCGGCTGACGAACGCGGCGTTGCTGCGCTCGGAAAGGGCCGGAGACGAGGCCGGGTCGGGGAAGGTCCATCCCCCGGTCTGCGTCACCGCGATCAGGAAGTCCGGGTTGTCGGGGCTGGCCGCGATCCAGGGCTCGTTGTACTCACCGGGCGCGACGCGGAGGTTCGGGCCGACGACGACGGCGGGCGTCTGGGCGGTCTGGGCGGCGAGGTGACTTGCCGGGGCGGCGGTCTGGGCGGCGAGGGCGGCGATCAGCGCGGCGGTGGCCGTGCGTGAAGGGATGGCGGTACATGCAGGCGCGGCGGTACATGCAGGCGCGGCGGTGCGTGCAGGCGCGGCGGTCGGTGTCATGGTCGTCCCGTTCCTGAAGGGTGGCGGTTTCTTTTTGGGATCAATGGATCATGAGCATCAAGGCGGAATACCGGGATGGGTTTTCACGCCCCTTCAGGAGGTGGAGGGATCCGCACCCCGCGAGGTCTAACCAAGTATTCTCCGAAAGCGAGTTGAAGCAAATTGCGGCGGCCGCTCAATGGTCATTAGTTTGCAGATTGTCATTCCGATTGACAATCTGCAAGGAGTACGCCACGATCCGAAGACCCGCACCGCCCACACCGACCCGCCTCCAGAACGAAGAGCAACATGCCCGTCATCGAACGCAGCCTGGCCGAGCCGCTGCTGGACCGAATGCGCTACTACCCGGTCGTCACGGTCACGGGACCGAGACAATCGGGCAAGACGACACTTTGCCGCACGGTTTTCCCGGATCGTCCCTATGTCTCGCTCGAGGGGATGGAGATGAGAGCTTATGCCCGCGATGACCCTCGCGGCTTCCTGCACGAGTACCGTGACGGTGCGGTGATCGACGAAGTGCAGCGTGCTCCGAATCTGACGTCCTACCTGCAGGAGGTCGTGGACGACAACCCGGAGCCTGGCCGCTTCGTGTTGACCGGCTCGCAGCACTTCGGACTGAACCAGTCGCTGGCCGGACGCGTCGGCGTGCTGTACCTGTTGCCGCCGGGCCTCGACGAGCTGGCCCGTTTCGGAGCCCCGTCGCGGAACTTGCTGGATGTGCTCTGGACGGGTGCCTATCCCCGGATTCATGACCGTCGCATCCCCCCGGATGTGTGGTTGCGGGACTACCTTGCCACCTATGTGGAGCGCGATGTCCGGCTGCTTCGCAACGTGACGGATCTCGAGGCCTTCTCCGCGTTTGTGCGGATGGCTGCCGGACGAACCGCATCGGAAGTCAGCCTGTCCGCTCTGGCGAGCGATGTCGGGGTGCGTCACAACACCGTTCGTGCGTGGCTGACCGTTCTGGAGGCGAGTTTTCTCGTTTTTCGGATGCCCGCCTACCGGACCAACATCCGGAAGCGCCAGATCAAGGCGCCGAAGCTGCACTTCGTGGATTCGGGGCTGACGTGCCACCTGCTCGGCATCCGGTCCGCCGAGGAGCTGCGGCACCATCCTCTGCGCGGCGCGATCTTCGAAAGCTGGGTGGCGTCCGAAGTCTTCAAGGCCGTGACCCACCGGGGAGAGGAACCGAGGCTGAGCCACTACCGGGCCGCCGGCACCGAAGTCAATCTGGTGGTCGACCGGGGCACCCGGCTCATTCTTGCCGAGGCCAAGTCGGGGAGAACCGTGATCCCCCGCTTCTTCGCGGCGATGCATCGGCTCGCCGGTGATATCGAGGCCGCCGGATTCGCGGTCGAGAGGCGCCTGGTCCACGGCGGCGAGCTGCGTCAGTCACGCGGCCGCGTTGAGGTGATCTCCTGGCACAGGTTGCTCGAACTTCCGTGGTAGCACGGCTACAAGACGGCGGCGAGCTTCTCCCCGCACTTTACCACGCGGATGGGCTCTGATCGGCCTCTGAAGGATACCTTCTCGCGCAGGCTTCTCCGTCTCGCCTTCGGGCTGAAGCGGTGGAGCGCAACAACCGGCCGGAATGTGGCAGCAGGTGTCACCGGGGCGTGTCGGTCCGACTCATCCGCTCCTGCTTGGAGCTGCCTCACTGTCTTCTCGCGCCATTTCGTCTTGAACTCTACTGGCACCACCAAGAACTGACGCTTCCCGTCACCACGCTTCCCGTCACCACGCTTCCCGTCACCACGCTTCCCGTCACCGGCGAAGACCAAGTAATCGCACCGAACTGATTGGGCGCCCAAGGGCGATCCCGGAAGGTCCAGATCGATCAGCAAGTGCGGTTCAGGGATCCCGGCCAGATCCACTGAACACTCCTCGCGTCTTAAGCAGCGGACGACGCAGGTGCTCCGGAAGCTCTGCCGAATCCTCTCGACCGGACCCATCAATCAGATCGGCTGGCTTTCGAGTTCCGCCCACCGGTTGTGAATTCCCACTGCGACTTCGTCGAATCCCGAAGGGTACATCCCCTCGTCATCGATCTCGATTTCCTCGACGACCACGCCGTTTGCGGCCGTGGCAGGCAAGAAGCGCCAAACGCCCACTTCCCGGGAATGGAGGACAGGGTCTCCGTTGCTGTCCGGGTTGGCTGCGTCGGCGATTCGCGACGCGCGCACGATGTTGGCAAGTCCGTCCAGAACCCACTCACTGTGCGTGGTCACGATTACGCGCACCCCAGCACGTACGATTCTCGCCACCCAGCCGATCACTTCGACCTGCATGGCAGGATGAAGGTGCGACTCCGGTTCCTCAATGATGAGCACATCACCCCGCCCCACGACATGGCGCAGGTACAGGACAAGAGGAGCAAGCTCGGAAACCATTGACGACGATCTCATCAGGGCCAAATCGGTGCTCCAGCCCTGTGGCCGGTAAAGGAACTGAGGATAGTTGCTCTCGGACGATTCGACTCGCACGGCGCCCCCTAGAACGGCCTCTTCGAGCCGCGAAGCGACGTCCCGGTCGATCCGGCGTCTTCGCCTTGGCCCGTTTCCGTCACCCATTCGAATGAGTTCCTCCAAGAAGTCGGTCAGCACCCCGGAGAGCGTGGGGACATCTGGAGTTTGTCGCAGTCCGGCCTTGGCTGCGCTCTGCACCAGCGCGGCAACTACCATCTTGTGACTGTGCATGATCCCCGTCCGATCTGCGGGGAGGTAATACGCCAGCCGCTTCAGTGGAGCGACCACGGGTGTCCGCGCCGCCTCGGCCAGCTGGTGGACAATATGTCTGAGATCCAGCGTACGGATGCGGTCGTCGGCCGGTCCATCTGATTGCAACGCTTGGTAGCGCCGGGCCTCGCGTCGCAACAGATACGTGAAGCGATCCGCCTCCTGCGACGGACCAATGCCAGCGAGCGGATCGACTGATTCCAAGGCGTTTCCCTCGACATCGATCTGATCTCCCGTCATTCGGATGCGATAGCCAAGCAGCCCCATCTCCACCGGTCGGGACGGCACGACTACGACCTCCGCGGTGCCAGACCCTGACCGGCGGACCAGCTCGTCGATGCTGTCGGTGCCGAACGATCGAGCGATTTCCGCTTGCAGCGGACCGGCTACACGGTCGCCTTTTTCAATCTCGCCGCGCACGGCCTCGGCAACCGGACGGGGAAGACGGGGAAGATCATCGTCCTCGGTTATGGTTGACGTCCACGATGCGAGTTCGGCGGGAAGTTCCGACGCCGACGCTTCATTCGGCCCGTGATCCAAGACACGAGCCCCAAAGGCCCGAGCGAGACTTCCGATGTTCCACGGATACCGATGGGCTTCGGCCGCAAAGTACCGGTGGAAGGCGTAGCTCAGCGTGGCGAGGTAGGACTTTCCGGTATTGCTTGGCCCCACAAAGACCGTCAGGGGGCGAAACTCGACATCGGCGCGCTTGATGGGACCGAAGTCTCTGACTTCGATCCGGTAGTCGCCGCCGTCAGCGCGATTCCGCCCTGAGTACAATTGTCTGATGTCCATTCGGTGGGTCTCTCTGACGCTGCATCGCGGCGTGGTGAGGCGCTCGGAAAATACCTTCGCACGGCGAAGCCCGCCACGCCGAGGCCCGCCACCCGCGCCAGCAGCCGCTGCTGCACGCCGCGGAGGGACGGAAGTCGGAGGTGCCGGGAGAGTTCCGGGACGACCTCGAGGCCCGCGGCGGCCGTGCGGAGGGGATCGGGGAGCTGTGCACCGCACGGGCATCCTCCGGCGGCTTCACTCCCGGATCAGCAACGGGATGCCGGAGGCCATGAACTCGCTCGTGCAGGCCGATGCCGCGTGAGCGCACGACGGGCGGCAACCCCCAAGCTTGTCACGGTCCAAGCGCCCCAACCGGAATCACCCCTACGCTGTCAGGGCGCTGGTACCCGTAACCTCCGGCAGTGATCACGGCGAGCGCCGCCGGCTCGCCGCTTCGGGCCGTGTCCACGCGGTTCGCGAACTTTATAAGCGAGCGAGCGGCCTCCTCGATCCGGCCAGCGCCGAGCTTGATCTCGAAGGCGGCCCACCGGCCGGGCCCGCCGTCCACGATGGCGTCCACTTCGAGGCCGGTATTGTCGCGGTAGTGATACACCTTGGCTCGCATCGCCTGGGCGTACACGCGCAAGTCCCGAACGACCATCGACTCGAAGAGACAACCGAACCACGGGATGTCCTGCAGAAGATGCTCGGGCCCCGCGTCCAACGCCGCCGTCGCAAGAGACGGATCCACGAAGTGCCGCTTGCGTGATGTTCTGAGCCGCGAACGCGATCGAAGATGAGGTGCCCACGGCGGCTGTTGCTCCACGACCATGAGCCTTTCGAGGGCGGTCAGGTAGGAGCGCGCGGTCTGGTCGGTGAGCGAACGGTCGGGGCCGCCGGCGTCACGCGCCATGGTCGCCAGAGACGCGCAGGTCGCCGAGTTGCGTGCCAGCGACCGGAGGAACCGGCTGACCCTTTCCGGGTCTCTCCCGGCACCGCCCGCCCGCCGAATGTCGATCCGGCAGATCTCGTCCAGATAGCCTTGGTTGACCATCATCGCATCGTCCGCCGAGGCTCTGCGAAGGTGTCCGGGCCACCCGCCCACGCACAGCAGCTCGGCGAGGTCGGGAAGCGGCAGCTCACGCACCAGAGCCGGTACCGGTTCACTGCCCAGGACGCGCTTCAGGGAGACTTGGCCGGTCGAGTGCCCGAGCTCGAACAGCGACATGGGGCGGAGGCGAAGCCGGGTCATTCGCCCGGCCCCCGTGTGCCGCGTGATGTCGTCGGGCGGGACGGCCGACCCGGTGAGGATGAAGTGGCCCAGGCCCGCGCGGTCATCGACCGCCCGGCGCACATAGTTCCATATGGCGGGTTCCACCTGCCACTCGTCGATCAGGCGCGGGGCCGCTCCCTCCAAGAGCAGTCCGGGGTCGACGGCCATCGTCTCCGGCACCGCCGGATTCGCATCCATGAGCACCTCGCTCGCCGCCGCCTGCCGGGCTGTGGTCGTCTTGCCGCAGACCCTCGGGCCTTCGATCACGACGGCTCCCGCCGCCGCGAGGTGCCGGGCCAGCTCGAGGTCGGCAATGCGGGGCCGGTAGGCGGGATGTCGCGCGACGGTCGGGGCTGATGAGGTATCGGATGTCATGGGTGAATATGGCCGGGCGTTCCCGAATTTGCAACGGATGTGATCGTCCATTTGCAGTGACGGCAATCAAGGACTTACAACGCCGGGGACTTGTTCGGCCACGAGGCCAAGGCGTATCCTGATCCCGGGACGAGATACACGACGCATTGGTCGAGGGTGGTAAATTCGGAAAGAACCGTACGGTCGTTCGCGGGCGTTGCTCCGCGGGTCGGCCCACGCGTCTCATGCTGTCATGATATCACTCATGATGAGCATGTTCCATTCCGCCTGAACGATCCCGGTAGCGCGGGAACATCCGACCCCGCTCTACCCGTTCGATCCAGCCCGCCCCCTCCCGATCAAATACCCGTCAAGAAAACAAGTCGTTGTGATTCAAGGACTTAGAACGATATGACACGATCTTGCAGGTTACCGATCAAATAAAATCGGGTGCCACGCCCGCCGCGACCAAGCTGCGGGACGGCTGGACCGAGGTCCTGCGCTGCGAAGGCACGGATCTCCACCCGGATCCTTGGCCGGCCGATGTGAGCCACCGGGGCAGCCGGATCATTCTTGCCGAGGCCAGGTCGGGGAGCACCGCGATCCCCGCTTCTTCGCGGCGATGTATCGGCTCGCCGGTGACATCGAGGACGCCGGATTCGCGGTCGAGTGTCGAGAGGGCGGACACGCTGCGGCCCGCCCGGCTTGGCCGCCTTGATCTGCTCGAGCAGTTTTCCTGCTGCCTTGACAGTCGTAGCTTTCATGCTTGAAGTCTACTACTTTGGCATGATTCAGTCTACTCGCGGCATAATTCAGTCTATGGAGTCCGCCCAGAATTCTATGTGGTGATAGTTCGCATAGGCTGCTGAGAAGAGCCAGAGGGAAGGCCATGCCAACAGGATCAGCGTCGGTGCACTGACACTGACTGGCACCATTCCCTTCGTTATCGGACCGTATTCCATGACGGAATGGCGATGCGCAGCCGAGATTCGACGGCCGCCCTCTGGCGGCTTCGATCCCGGCCATGACGGCGTTGCCGTATCCCCGGGCGGGCTCCCGGACGACCCGCGCCCCGGCCTCCTCCGCAAGGGCCGCCGAGCGGTCCCTGCTGCCGTTGTCCACCACCAGGACTTCGCCGGAGACGGCGTTTCTCCGCAGGAACCCGCGGGCTTCGCCGACGCAATGGCCGATGGACGCCTCCTCGTCGAGGCACAGAATCACAATGGTCAGCTCCGGCCGTGCGAGCGGGCACGCAGTCATGATCGCGTCCAGAACGGCAGGTAGCGTCTCGACCGGGGACCCACCGTCGGATCCGCGACCACGATCAACCCGGCGTCCACGGCATCGGCGAGAATGCGGGACGCCGTCGAGGCGTTTCTGTCAGCGATCTGGAAGCGCAACCGCAGGGAGGAGTTCGTCATGGGCTGCTGGGTCACATAGCGCAGGCAGGCGTGCATATAGCAGGCGTGGAGACGCTCCTGGCGGTCCATGTCGCGGAGCGGCTTGTGGGCGAACAGGAAGGCCCGCGTGAATCCGGGAGGGTTCTCGAAAACCGGTGCCGGAAGTGCGAAGCTCTCCACGGCGTCGACGACCTTGTCGATCCCGGTGCCCCGCTCCTCGCAGATGTTCAGGCGGCGCATGAGCGACGCAAGTTTTTCGTTCCTGGAACGGGGTTGCGTGTCCAGAAAGCGATTCGTGTCGATCAGCGGCTCGCCGGGATTGCCGATCTCCAAGCGACGGTCGAAAATCTCGATCATCGGCCCGGCACCCGTCGTCATGAAGTCCTGGTGGATCAGGGCGTTGGCGACGAGTTCGCGGATCGCAACCGGCGGAAACATCGGCATTTCGCGGCGGAACGCGGGTCCCAGTACCTCGTTGGACGGAGTCCAGGCTCGGATGCGGTCTACGAGACCTTCGAATCCGGTCGCGTAGCCCTTGCCGTCTTCCTGCTCGCGCTCGGCGTTCATTCGCCCAGAGCCGCGATAAAGGATCAGGCGCACGGCCTTTCGCTTCAGACCGGGGAAATCCGCCAGCCGACGGGCGAACAGAACGGCGCCCAGGTTGGTGATGTCATAACCACCGGCTTGGTTCCGGTTGATGAGTTCGTCGTGTGCCAATGCCTTCAGGATGGCATCGCGTCCGTCCGGCGGCGGAACCCCGAGCATGTGGAAAAACGCTGGATGATCTAGGGCTTGGAGGATGTCCGGGCCGGTGAGATGCTCTCCTGCGGTACCGTCTTCGAAGGCGGAGGCGAGAAAAAGGCGCCAGAGCTGCCTTTCCTTGGTCGGGTGATCTCGCAGCCTTCTTGTGGAGCTGCCGATGCGGATGAACTCGATACCCTGAAAGGCTGCTGGTCGGCTCGTTGCGCGCTCGACTTCGAGTACGACGACTCGCGATCCATCCACCTCGAGTTCATTGAAGCGGAAATGGACCTGCGGCTCCAGAACCCGCGCGAGCCAAGGTTCGACGGGTTCGTTCCCTTTCCTCGTGGAACCGGGGACGAAGTTCGTTCCCACGAGTTTATGCGTGCCGTTCTCCACTCCCCAAAGGACGTAACCGCGTGACTTGCCATGCAGCACGGCCGAGTTCGCCAAGGCCGATATGTACCTGCCGATCGACTCGGGGCTCTTGTAGTTCGCCTTGAATTCCACCCATTCGGTTTCGTGAGGGAGGGCGCACAGCCGACGCACCAGGTCGGCGAGGTAGCGGGATGAGCGGGGAGCCGTCACCGAGTGTCGCTTCCGTGAATGAGGTGCTCGTCGCGTTCGGAGGCCACCACATTCTAACAGCCCGTGGATGAATCCGCACGAGCAACCGAGAGCGGCAAGGTGGCCGGGCTAACAAGGCGCTCTGAAGGGAACAGCACCGCTGTTTGCCCGTCGCCGTCCACTCCACCCCCAATCAAATACCCGTCAAGAAAACAAGTCGTTGTAGTTCAACAACTTAGGATGCTATGACGCAATCTTGCAGGTTACCGATCAAATAAAATCGGGGGCGAAATCGGGTGAATTCGGGCTCCGAGGGCTCCAACGCCTGCCCCACCAGCGAAGCCGTCGAGGTCCGCCGCTCCGCCGCCGGTCGACGCCGCGCGAGCGCACGGCCGCGCCGCGCCGTCCGGTAATCCCCCCCCGGATCGGCTTGCCCGAACGACGGGGGCGCCGACATAGTTGACCCCATGAAACAGGACTACGACGCGATCATCATCGGCGCGGGCGTCATCGGCGTCTGCACGGGCTTCGAGCTGGCCAGGCGGGGCTGTCGAACCCTCAACGTGGACAGGCAGCCGGCCGCCGGGTCGGGCTCGACGTGCAATACGTGTGCGATCATCCGGCTTCACTACTCCACGCCGGACGGGTGCGCCATGGCCCGCGAGAGCTACTTCTACTGGCTGGACTGGGGGCGCTACCTGGGCGTGGCCGACGAGATGGGGCTCGCAAAGTACGTGAACACCGGGTGCCTCGTCATCAAGAACGACCGCAACAAGAACCTCGTCAACGTCATGGCGGCGCTCGACGAGCTGCACGTCGCGTACGAAGACCACCGCACCGCCGACGAGGTCGCCGCGCGCTTCCCGTGGATCGACACCCGCACCTACGGCCCCCCCGTGACCACCGACCACGAGCGCTTCGGCGAGCCCACGGGCGGACGCATCCGCGGCGCCGTCTACATCCCAGAGTCGGGCTACATCGACGATCCGACCCTCGCCTGCCACAATGTGCAGCGGGCCTGCGAAGCGCACGGCGGGGAGTTCCGCTTCAACGCGGAAGTGACGGAGGTGCTGAAGGACGGCGGCCGCGTCGCGGGAGTGCGGCTGTCCGACGGCTCCCCGATCCGTGCGCCGGTGGTGGTGAATGTGGGCGGACCCCACTCGGCGATCATCAATCGCATGGCCGGCGTGCTCGACGGCATGAACGTCGGCACGCGCCCCCTCAAGCAGGAGGTCTGCTACGTTCCGGCTCCCTCCGGGATGGACTATCACCAGATCGCGCCCCTCATCTCGGACGGCGACGTCGGTTGCTATTCGCGCCCCACCACCGGCAACCACATCCTCATCGGCTCCGAGGATCCGCCCTGCGACATGCTGGAGTGGGTCGAGGACCCGGACGACTACAACACGAACTTCACCCGGCAGTGGGAGACCCAGGTCATGCGCGAAGCGCAGCGGCTGAAGGGCCTGGGGATACCCGGCCAGACCGGCGGCCTCGTGGATCTGTACGACGTGTCGGACGACTGGATCCCGATCTACGACAAGTCCGATCTGCCCGGGTTCTACATGGCCGTCGGGACGTCGGGGAACCAGTTCAAGAACGCTCCCGTGGCGGGAAAGCTCATGGCCGAGCTGATCGAGCAGGTGGAGGACGGACGCGACCACGACTCGGACCCGGCGACGATGCCGCTCCAGTACACGCGCCGCACCTGCGACATCGGCTTCTTCAGCCGGAGAAGGTCACTCAACCCGGACTCGTCCTACTCAGTGATCGGATGACGGACGGATCGCGTGACGGACGGATCGCGTGACGGACCGCCCGGACAGGCGACATAATCGACGGATGTCCGCAAACCGGCTCAAGGCGGGGCGCCTTTGGCGTCCCGAGCCCCTCAAGCGTCACTACGAAGTCGTGATCATCGGCGGGGGCGTCCACGGCCTCGCGACCGCCTACTACCTGGCCAGGTCGCACGGCATCCGGGACGTTGCCGTCCTCGAAGGGCGCTACGTCGGCTTCGGCGGGTCGGGACGCAACACGGCCATTCTGCGGGCGAACCAGCGGACGCCCGAAAACGTCCGCCTCTACGACGAGGCGCTGAAGCTGTGGCCCGTGCTGACCGACGAGCTCGACTACAACCTCATGTTCTTCGACTGCGGCATCCTCAACCTGGCCCACAGCGAGGCCGCGGTGAGCGCGTTCCGGCTGGCCGTCAACACCGCCGGCTTCCTGGGCGTGAAGTCGGAGATGGTCGACCGGCAGCAGTGCGCGGAGATCGTTCCGGGGCTGGACGTCAGCGACCGGCCCGCGTTCCCCGTCCACGCCGGCATGTATCACCCCCCGGGGGGGACAGTGCGGCACGACGCGGTCGTGTGGGGACTGGCCAAGGGGGCGAGCACGCACGGCGTGCACATCCACCAGGGGTGCGAGGTGCGGGGGATCGACACCGACCGAGGCCGCGTGACCGGCGTCCGCACCACCCTGGGGGCCATTCGCTGCAACCGTCTCGGGATCATGGCCGGAGGCTACGGCGCGGCCGTGGCCGCCATGCTGGGGATCGAGCTGCCGATTCACCCTCTGACGATCCAGGCGATGGTCACTCATCCTCTCAAGCCCTTCCTGCGCCACGTCGTCAGCTCGGGCGCGTACCACGTCTACGCCAACCAGTCCCTCAAGGGCGAGATCGTGACGGGAGCCCACATGGACCCCCAGGTCAACTACACCACCGACCCCACGGCCTACTACCTGAAGCACCAGGCCGAGGCGCTGGTCGATCTGATGCCGGCGCTGCGCGGGGTCCGCTTCATGCGAATATGGGCGGGCCTCGCCGACATGACGCCCGACATGGCCCCCGTCATGGACGGGAACGTGGCGTACGACGGGCTCTACCTCGACGTGGGGTGGGGGTACTTCGGCTTCAAGGCCGGCCCCGTGGCGGGGAAGTACATGGCGGAGTTCATGGCCGGGGAGGACGCGCCGGAGATTCTCAGGCCATTCGCATTGAGCCGCTTTCTGGAGAATCGCCACATGGGCGAGACCGCGGCCGCGATGAAGTACGGACACTGGGACTGACGGCCCGTGACTTTTCGCCTCACGTGTCCCGTCTGCGGCAAGCGCGACATCTACGAATTCACCTTCGGCGGAGAGGAGCGGGGGCCGCGTCCGCCGCAGGAGGGTCTCGGCGCGGCCGCCCACTTCCGCTGGTGCCAGTTCCGGTCTGTTCCGGCGGAGCCCAGGGAGGAGTGGTGGTACCATCGGGCGGGGTGCGGCGTCTGGTTCAAGACGACCCGGAACCCGGCCACCAACTTGGAGGTGCGCGAGTGACGGCTGCCGGGGGCGGACCGGACAGGCGGGCTCCGGGTCGGAGGGCTCGGGGCCGGCTCCCCCCGTCATCCACCCAGCGCATCGACCGGACGCGGCCGCTGGCCTTCGAGTTCCTGGGCCGCCCGATGACCGGCTTCGCGGGCGACACGGTCGCCTCGGCGCTCTACGGGTGCGGCGTCCGCACCTTCGGCCGGAGCCTCAAGTACCACCGCCCCCGGGGGCTGTACAGCATGGACGGGGAGTCGTCCACGACCTTCATGGCGATCGACGGCGTTCCCAACGAATGCGCGGAGACCACCCAGCTGGCGGCGGGCATGTCGGTCGGTGCGCAGAACGTGCGCGGAGACCCGGAGACCGACCGGCTCGGGTTCATCGATCGCTTCGACCGCTTCATGCCGGCCGGCTTCTACTACCGTGTCTTCCACCGTCCCTACCGTCTCTGGCCCTTCTTCCGCGATCGGCTCCGGCGGCTGGCCGGTCTGGGCGTGCTCGATCCCCGCGGGCGGTACCGCGAGAACATGCGCGCCGAACGCTACCTGAACGCGGACCTGGCGGTGATAGGGGGGGGAGCGGCGGGGATGCGGGCGGCGCTCGCGGCGGCCGGGCACGGGCTTCGGGTCTGTCTCTTCGAGCGGCGTCCTTGGCTGGGCGGCCACCTGGCATGGCGGGTTCGGGACTTCCAGGGAGTGCCCCTTCATCGGCGGGCTTCGGGTCTGGCCGAGCGACTGCGGGCCCATGAGAACGTCCGCGTCTTCACCGGGGCCCCCGTCACGGGGATATGGGGAGAGAATCTGCTGACGGGGTTCATGGACGGGGCCCCGGGGGACGGCTTCGCGGAATGCCACTGGGAATGCCGTGCGCGGACCGTGGTGGTCGCCTCGGGTTCCATGGAGCGCCCGCTCGTCTTCAACCACAACGACCGGCCCGGGGTGATGCAGGCCGCGACCGCGTGGCGGCTGGCGCGGATCTACGGGGTGAAGCCCGGCGACGCCGCCGTCTTCAGCGTCGGAGACGACCTGAGCGTCGAGGCCGCCCTGGATCTGGCGGATCTGGGGGTCGAGGTTCGGGCTGTGGCCGACGCCCGCGGGGAACACCGCGACGCGGCGCTGGCGGGGAGGCTGGAGGAACGCGGGATCCCTTTTCTTCCCGGCTGGGCGGCCGCGAGGACGTTCGGGAGCGTGTTCGGGAGCGTGTTCGGGAGCGTGTTCGGGAGGGCGTTGGGGAGAGTGTCCCGGGGGGGACGAGTGTCGGGCTGCGAACTCCGCGCGCTACAGGGGGCGGATGGCCGACGTGTCGCCTGCGATCTGCTCGTGGCCAACGCGGGCCTTCAGCCGCGGATCGGGCCGCTCGCCACCGCCAAGGCCGAGCTTGCCTACTGCACGCATACCCACGGCTTCCGACCGGTGCGGATGCCGGCCGGCATCTTCGTCGCCGGGAGCGTGACGGGACTCCGGGACCCCGGATCGATCGAGGCGTCCGGCCGCCTCGCGGGCTTGCGGGCGGCGCGGCGGTGCGGGCGTGTGCCCGATGGCGCCGTCGCGGCGGCCGAGCGGGAGGCGGCGGCCCGGCCGGGACCCGCTGCCGGGTGCGCGGTCAGCCACGGTCCCGCGATCGGCCGCGGGCGCAAGGCGTTCGTCGACCTGGACGAAGACGGCACCTACAAGAACGTGAAGGAGTCGGCCGCCCAGGGCTTCGACGTTCCCGAGCTGGCCAAGCGCTTCGGCGGCTTCGGCCTCGGCCCCGGCCAGCACCGGGTCGCGGGACAGAACCTGGCGATGATCATGGCCGAGATGGCCGGCGACCCTGTCGAGACGGCGGCGCCGACCACGGTGCGCCCGCCCCTCGTCCCTCCGAGCCTCGCGACTCTTGCGGGGCCCGGCCGCGACGTGCACAAACGCACTCCGCTCCACCGGGAGCAGGCTGTGCGGGGAGCGGTCTTTCGCCGGGCGGGCTCCTGGGAGCGGGCCCGGTACTTCGGCAGCGACCCCACCTGCCGGGGCGAGGACCACCGACGGGACGAAGACCACAGCTGCCGGGACGAGATCCGCAGCGTTCGCGACAACGTGGGGATCCTGGACAGCTCTCCGCTGGGCAAGTTCAGAATTTTCGGCCCCGACGCGCTGAACGCCCTCCAGCGCGTCTACATTTCGGACATGCGCAAGGCCGGCGTCGGCCGCTGCAAGTACTCGGCCATGTGCAACGACACGGGGAACGTCATGGACGACGGCGTCGTCGTCGGGGAAGGGGGGGGCGCCTACTACTTCACGACCGGCTCCGGACGGGCCGCCTCGACCGTGGAGTGGTTCCGCTATCACACCCGCTACGACGGGTGGGACTATCACCTGGTCAACCTCACCGACGTGCTGGGTTCGCTCAACCTTGCCGGTCCCAACGCGCGCCGGGTGCTGGAGAGGGTGACCGATGACGACGTCTCGAACGAGGCGTTCCCGTACATGGCGTGCAGGCGCATCATCGTCGGGGACGGCGTCGAGGCGCGCTGTCTGCGGCTTGGTTTCGTGGGCGAACTGTCCTACGAGCTCCACGTCCCGTCGAGCTGGTGCCGATACCTCTGGAACCTGCTCATGGAAGCGGGCGCCGATTTCCGCGTCAGGCCGTTCGGGCTGGAAGCCCAGTACTGCCTCCGCGCGGAGAAGGGGCACGTCATCGTCGGGGCGGAGTCGGAGCAGCGCGTCACGCTGGCGGACATCGGCATGGGGTGGATGTGGCACCGGGAGGACACGGCGTCGAAGAAGGTCGGCGCGCCTGCGCTGCGGGCCTGTGCGAAGCAGCCGGGCCGCATGAAGCTGGTGGGGCTTCGGGTGGACGAGGGGGCGGAGGGGGGAGGGGGGGGTCCGCGCGACGGGGCGCTGGTGGTCGATGGTGACGAGATCGTCGGGTATGTGTGCACGACGCGCCGCAGCGAGACGCTCGGGTGGCAGTACGGGATGGCGCTCGTGCGCGACGGGCATGCCGCGAAGGGGGGCAGGATCCACCTCCACGAAGAGGAAGCGCCGGGGAAGAGCGCGACCTACTCGGCCACGGTGGTATCGCCGCCCTTTTACGACCCCAAGGGCACGCGGTTGCGTGCATGAGGGTCCGGCATTCGCCCGTCGTCTTCCGTGCCACGCCCGCCGCGACCGAGCCGCGGGACGGCTGGATCGTGACCCTGCGCTACAAAGGCGAGGATCGCCGCGCGGGTCCCTGGCTGGTCGACCTGAGCCATCGCCGGCGGTGGGACTTCCAGGACGGCCGGGTGGCTGCGCTGCGACCCATGGGACTGCCCGTCCCGGAGCGCTTCGGAGAAGTCGGCGTCCGCGGCCCGCTCGTCATCAGCCGCATGAACCGGACGCAGGTCGCCATCTGGCATCTGGGCGACGGACCGCCGCCGTGCACGCCGCCGGAGCCCGGCTTCACGGAGCCCGGCTTCACGGAAACCACCGACGGTCACTGCATGCTGGCGTTCGCGGGAGCGGGCGTTCCCCGGGTGCTGGAGCATCTCACGCCGCTGGACCTCTTCGATCCGGCCCGCCCCGCTCCCTTCCTCACTCAGGGACCGGTCCTCCGAGTCCCCTGCCAGATCGTGACCTTCGCGACCCATCTGGCGGTGATCACCTTCGCGCGCGGCTACGGCGAGACATTCGCGGAAGCTGCGCTGGCAGCGGGCGGTCCGGCAGGATTGCGGCCCGGCGGCGAAGACGTGTTCACGGCGCGGTTTTCCCGCTACCTGCGGGCTTCACGGTACCTGCAGGGCGGATTACCTTGAAGGGCATGGTCAAAGACAGCCGTTTGTGCCTCGTCCTGGCCGCGGCGACTGTTGTCTGGGGGTGCGGCGGCGATTCCCAGCCGGGTCCCGTGGGGGTCCCCGACCCGCCCACACCCACCAGCGCGACCGTAACTCCCGCCACCGCCACGCTTCGGCCAACGGAAACCGTGACGCTCTCGGCCGAGATCCGGGACCAGTACGGCAACGTGATTTCGTCGGTGACCGTGCAGTGGACGGCTCAGGACACGTCGGTGGCCGTCGTCGCCGGGACGGGCGCGGTGACGGCACGCAGGCCGGGTACGACACAGGTTGTTGCCGTCGCCGGCGTTGCAACCAGCTCGGCCACGATTACGGTTGTCGCTTGGGGGATCGCGAGTGTCGCCTTCGCAGAGGACACGGTACGCATGGACGCCCTGGGCGACAGCGCCCTCCTCGTCGTCGCCGTGACCGACAGCAGCGGGGCGGAGGTCGCGAACCCGGAGCTGTCCTGGGATGTCGAGGACACGACCGTCGCCCGGGTGTCGGGCACGGGAGTGCTCAGGCCGGAGGCTGCGGGCAGGACCCGGGTGTTCGCGGTATCGCAGGGGCAGGCCGACACCGCGGTCGTGGTGGTGGACCCCAGGCCGGCGCGTATCTCCGTATCCCCCGATACGGTCGTGCTCAACTACATCGGCTCGCGGGAGACGGTGTCGGCGACCGTGTTCGACCGGACCGGCGTTCCGATCCCGGACGCGCGGCCCGCCTGGACATCCGCCGACACGGCGGTGGCCGCGGTGCGGGTTCCAGAGGACGGGAGTGCTGTGGTCGAGGCGGCGGGAGCGGGCACGACGACCGTCACGGTCCGCCTCGGGGAGATTTCGGCGGATGTCGAGGTCGTCGTCCGGCAGGTCCCGGCCAGTGTCGCCTTTCCCGAGGACACGGTACGCATGGACGCCTTGGGCGACAGCGCCCTCCTCGTCGTCGCCGTGACCGACAGCAGCGGGGCGGAGGTCGCGAACCCGGAGCTGTCCTGGGATGTCGAGGACACGACCGTCGCCCGGGTGTCGGGCACGGGAGTGCTCATGCCGGAGGCTGCGGGCAGGACCCGGGTGTTCGCGGTATCGCAGGGGCAGGCCGACACCGCGGTCGTGGTGGTGGACCCGAAGCCGGCGCGTATCTCCGTCTCCCCCGACGCGGTCGTACTGAACTACATCGGCTCGCGGGAGACGGTGTCGGCGACCGTGTTCGACCGGACCGGCGTCCCGATCCCGGACGCGCGGCCCGCCTGGACATCCGCCGACACGGCGGTGGCCGCGGTGCGGGTTCGGGAGGACGGGAGTGCTGTGGTCGAGGCGGCGGGAGCGGGCGCGACGACCGTCACGGTCCGCCTCGAGGAGATTTCGGCGGATGTCGAGGTCGTCGTCCGGCAGGTCCCGGCTGCTGTCGACGTTTCCCCTTCCGAACTCGTGTTCAGCCGACCGGGGCGAAGCCAGGTCTTGACGGCAGCGGTCTCGGATTCGGGCGGCGTCGTCCTTGCGAATCCTTCCGTGACGTGGAGAAGCGGCAACCCGCGCATCGCCGCCGTGGACGGCGCAGGGGTGGTGACCGCACGCGCTCCCGGCCGAACCGTGGTGAGCGCCGCGACCGGCGTCTTGTCGGCGACCGCCGCGGTCATCGTCAACGACGCGGCTCCGCTCGTCTCGCTCCTGACCGACAGCACGGTTGCGGCCGGCGCCGCCTTCGACGTCGCCGTGTCGCTCGACATGGCCGGGGAGCGCCAAGTCGCAGGGGCGGTGGCGGTACGGATTTCTTTCGACCCGGCGCTGGTTCGTTACGACCCCGACGGGGAGACCGAAACCGGCCCGTCGAGTTATTGGGCCGCCGTTCACGACAACACCACGGGCCTCTTCCGAATCGTCGTGAGCGATCCGGACGGGCTCGGTGCGCCCTCCACGGTGGCCACGATTCCCTTCCGTGCGGTGGGAGCTGCGGGGAGCGATGTGACCCTCGGCCTCTCGGTCGTTCAGGTGGTCGCCGCCGGTTCGTACAACGACATCTCCCGCCTCTTGGCGGCCGAAGGCACGCGCACGAGGATCCGGTGAACACGATCGCGCGACCAAAGCGCCTCCGTGCCGCCGGAGCGACCGGCATCGTCATCTGCAGCCTTCTCCTTGCCGGCCGTGCCGCCGCCCAGGACGTTGCGTTCCAGGGAAGGGCGGCGGGAGTGGAGCCGCCGGCCGAGATACTGCGCATTCTCGCCGACGACCCGACCGCCTTCCGGTTCAGGCGGGCATGGAAGCAGAAGGCCGCCGCGGTGCGTGCCCGCCGCGCCGCTGTCGCGCCCTCGCTGGGTCCCGGCTACACATCGGTCGAATTGGCAGGACAAGGGGCTGCGATGACGGGCGTGATGTACGTGCCCGTCATACCGGCGCTGTACTCCGACCGGGAAGCCTCCTACACGCCTGCGCACTACTGGCACCGCTTGTTCGGCGACGGTTACGGGGCGGTTTCGGTGTCCGGCCTGTACAGCGAGATGTCCAGGGGAGTCTTCGCAGTGTCCGGCGCAGTGCTCCCGTGGCTGGACATGCCCGGGCCCGCTTCCCACTACGAACCGACCTCGACCGACGACAACTACGGCAATGTAGCCGAGTTCCTCCGCGACGCCCTCGAACGTGCGGATTCGCTGACCGACTTCGGCCAGTTCGACAACGACGGGGCGGACGGGGTTCCCAACTCGGGGGACGACGACGGATACGTGGATGTCGCGGCGTTCATCTATGCGACGACGGCGAAGTCTTGCGGCGGAGGCGCAACGGGCATCTGGCCCCACCGGTACACCTATTCGGCTGCGCAGTACCTGGCGGGCGCTCCGTACGCCCCGTATTCCACTTCCGACCCCGCGGCGAACGGCGGCGTCATCCGCGTGGACGACTACATCATCCAGAGCGGCGTCCGGTGCGACGGCGAACGCCTCATGGGCACGGGCACCTTCAGCCACGAGCTCGGCCACGCCCTGGACCTGCCCGACCTGTACGACACGGATGACGAAGACGGAACCGATTCGCAGGGCATCGGGCACTGGGGCCTGATGGGAGGCGGCAATTGGAACCGTCAGATGTCGCCGGCCCACATGAGCGCGTGGTCCAAGGACCAGCTGGGGTGGTTGACCGTCTCCACCGTGAGGGGTTCGGCAAGGTGGGTGTCGCTGCCCTCCGTCCAGCGAAGCGGCAGAGCCGTCCGCGTCGATGCGCCGGGCAGCGCCGAGTTCTTTCTCTTGTCCAACCGGCAGCGCACCGGTTCGGACCGGCATCTGCACCAGCCGGGCCTCCTGATCTGGCACATCGATCCGGAGCGAATCGAAGCGGGCCGCTGGGCCAACAGGGTTAACGCCGACGCGAATCACAAGGGCGTCGATCTCGAAGAGGCCGACGGGCGGAACGACCTGGACTTCGCGTACCTAGGGAACCGGGGGGACGCGGGAGATCCTTTCCCCGGCTCGGCCGCCGCCACGGCATTCACGGTGACGACCCACCCGGGCAGCCACGCTTACGACGACGCCTCGTTGTGCACGGCCGGCGTGAGGTCGATCCGGGCCGGGGCCAGCTCCGCGGCTTCCTTCTTCGTCAACCCTTCGGAGCGCCAGCGCGTTCTCGGCGACCCCAACGGCGACCATGCGGTCGATTGGGACGATGCCTCCGAAGCGTACTGGTACGCTCTCGGCTGGCGGGGCGGAGATTCCCGCCGGATCGGCGACGCCGATGTGGACGGGGACGGCGATGTGGATGTCCGCGACGGCTTTCTCATCGACGCGTTTTTGCGCGGTCACACCGTACCTGTTAACGGGATGGGCTCCGTGGAGTTCGTCGACTGCGACCCGGCGGAGTCGGCCCGTCCGGTCGCGGACATAGCCCCGCAATCTCCGAAGGTGACGACCGGAGGGCGCCCGGGCTCCGAACGGTGATTCCTCCCGGGCCGGACTCGGGTAGGCGAGGCTAGGCTAGGGGCTAGGCTAGGCGGTGCGCTGGTACCAGAAGGGCGATATGGAACCCCCGTGCGGAACCTTCACGGTGCCGGTTCCCCGGTGATGGCCTCGAAAAGCGCCCGGCTCACCTTGGGTCAGTACGACAACCAGGACCACGATGTCGTGGGGCGCGGCGCTGGCGGCCTCCTTGCAGAACCCGGCGGTCTGGCGCAGAATAGAAGAGGAGCCGTGCAGCTATACCTGAGGAAAGTTTCGCGATGACTGGCGCCTATACTCAACCAGAACTCGAAGCCATGATGGCGGATCTCGAGTCCGAACTGGTCGAGCGCAAGGAAGCTGTGCAGGCCAAAGAGATACGACAGGCCGTGTGCGCATTTGCCAATGACCTCTCGGATTACCGGTGCCCGGGGGTCGTTTTCGTAGGTGCCCGTGATGACGGGACGCCAACCGGGCTAAGGATTACAGACAGGTTGCTGCTCCAACTGGCGGACATTAAGACCGACGGAAATGTCGTGCCGCCTCCCACGCTGTCGGTCACCAAGCAGGTGCTTGCGGGAGCAGAGGTCGTCGTCATGACGGTTAGGCCGTCGGATTCTCCTCCGGTGCGGTACCGCGGACGAATATGGATTCGCGTCGGCTCCCGGCGGGTGATTGCCAGTGCCCAAGACGAAAGAATATTGAACGAGAAGCGCCGGTATCGCGATCCTCACTTCGACGCCCAGGCGGTTATTACAGCGAGTATGAGCGATCTGGATTTGCGGCGCTTTGAGGAGGAATACCTCCCCCGGGCAGTTGACCGGACGGTGATCGCCGCGAACGAAAGGAGCATTGAAGAGCGCCTCGCAGGGACCAAGATGGTCTTGTCGGCCACGGAAGTTGTACCGACCGTCATGGGTATTCTTGTCTTGGGAATCCGCCCCCAGGACTTCATTCCGGGCGCCTACACACAGTTTCTTCGAATCGCGGGCACGGAATGGGGAGGCTCCGTCGTGGACGAGGCTCGGTGTGACGGTCCGCTTTTGCACCAAATTAGGTGTCTGGACCAGAAGCTCATCGCTCATAACCGTACCAGCGTAGATTTCAAATCCCGATTGCGCGAGCAGCGTCGTTCTACATATCCCTTGACCGCCCTTCAGCAACTGACATACAACGGGATAATGCACCGAACCTACGAGGGCACGAATGCTTCCGTGCGGGTATACTGGTTCGACGACCGGATAGAGATCATCAGTCCCGGTGGTGCCTACGGCGCGGTTAGTGCGGATAATTTCGGACAGCCGGGAATCGTCGACTACCGCAACCCGAACCTGGCAGAGGCAATGCGCGTTCTGGGCCTCGTACAGAGATACGGCTTCGGCATCCCCAGTGCAATCCGGGAACTGCACGACAATGGCCAGTCGAGTCCGGAGTTCCGCATTGATCCCAACTGGGTGTTCTGCACCGTCAGGGCCGAGCAGTGAGACCACCTATCTTGACCTTTTTCAGCAACAAGGGCGGTGTCGGAAAGACTTCCCTCGTGTACCATGTGGCCTGGATGCTCTCGGATCTCGACCACACCGTGCTCGCGGTTGATCTCGACCCGCAGGCCAATCTGACCGCGGCGTTTCTCAGGGAAGAAACGCTGGAAGAACTGTGGGACAGGCCAGGTTCTTCCGGCACCTCGACGATCTATCAATGCGTCGAACCGCTGACCAAGGTGGGCGACATTCGGAACCCCGGGCTCCGGGAAGTTGCAACCGGCCTCTACCTCGTCCCCGGTGACCTGTTGCTCTCCGGGTTCGAGGATACCTTGGCCACCGAATGGCCGAACTGTCGTCGCAGTACGTCCCTGTATCGTCCCTTCCGGGTAACTACGGCGTTCTGGCAAGTGATTCAGCAAGGCGCCGCGCAGTGCGGGGCGGACATCGTCCTCGTTGATGTCGGCCCCAGTCTGGGAGCGATCAATCGCTCCGCGCTGATCGCCACGGGCTTCGTGGTCGTGCCTCTCGGTGCCGATCTTTTCTCGCGACAGGGTTTGCGGAATCTCGGACCGACCCTCAGGCAATGGCGGAAAGACTGGGATACGAGTCGAAAAAACTGGGCCAATCCTGAATTCGATCTGCCCGCCGGAGCTATGGAACCGATCGGCTATCTGATTCAGCAACACGGGGTACGTCTGAGCCGTCCCGTCAAGGCATACGACCGATGGGCGAAGCGGATGCCCTCGGAATACGCCCGAAGTGTCATGGGGAAGAAGTCACCGCAACGGTGCATGCCCCCCGATGACCCGAACTGCATCGCCACGGTCAAGCACTACCGTAGCCTGATCCCGCTTGGGCAAGAGGCACGCAAACCGATCTTTTCCTTGGCTGCCGCGGACGGGGCATTCGGAAGCCACGCCGTCGCCGCGAACGAAGCTTTTCATGACTTCAGGGAGCTCGCTGAGGAACTGCTGCGCCGAACACGCAGAAAGGCGTAAAGGACAGTCGCAGCAGCGCAACAGGTCTGGCAGACGACACTGCGCCCGGCCAGTATATCCGGCGACGCGATTGGTCATCCACCCCCGAGAGGTCACCCATGCCGAAGCTGCTTCGCTCTCTGACACGGACCGCAGCCGTCCACGCGGTCGTCGCCGCGGCCGCCCACCTGCCGCCGCTCTCCCACGTACCCGCCCTCTCCGCCGCCCCGCAGGTCACGGAGAGCGCGTACGCCCGGGCTGAACAGTTTCTTCCCTGGAACGCGTCCAGGCTGATCTCCGGCGACCAGGTCGTCCCGGAGTTCTTCGACGGCGACCGCTTCTGGTTCCGCAGCCGTACGGCGTCCGGCCACGAGTTCGTCGTCGTGGATCCGGGCGCGGCCGCGCGCCGTCCCGCCTTTGACCACGCGCGCCTGGCCGCCGCGCTGTCCCTTGCCGCCGACACGGCGTACGAGGGGCGCGCCCTCCCCTTCGAGGAGTTCGATTTCGTGGACGGGGGCGCCGGCGTGCGCTTCCAGGTCGCCGACTCCGTTCAGTGGAGCTGCGACATCCGGGCCTACACCTGTGCCGGACCGGCCAGCGAGACCGCACCGTCCGATGCCGAGCGTCCGTCGCCCGACGGGCGCTGGATCGCCTTTGCGCGCGACGAGAATCTGTGGGTGCGGGACGCGGCCGACGCCGAGGAAATCCAGCTCACCCATGACGGCGCGACGGACTACGGCTACGGCGCGATCCCGGAGGGGTGCTGCCAGGAGATCACGAGCCGACGCGCCGACCGGAAACGGTCGCCCGTCCTGCAGTGGTCGCCCGACTCGCGCCGCATCGCCACTCACCGCTACGACGAGCGCGACGTAGGGCGCTTCCACCTGCTGGAAGCGGCGGACGGGCGCCCGATTCTGCACTCCTGGGCCTATGCGCTGCCGGGCGACTCGGTGATCCCGGTCTCCGAGCTGTGGATCCTCGATGCGGAGACCCGCACCTCGGTCCGCGCCGACATCCCGCCGCAGCCGGGCAATTTTTCACGGGGCGACACCACCTTCGCCGATGTGCAGTGGACCGCGGACGGTCGCCATGTGTTCCATACCCACCGCGCCCGCGACTTCAAGAGCTACAAGCTCTACCGCGTGGACGCCGCCACGGGCAGCGCGACCGAGCTCCTCGAAGAGACCGGGCCGACCTATGTCGAACTCAACAACTTCACCTCGTTTCCGCCGGCGTGGCAGGTGCTCGGGGACGGCTCCGAATTCCTCTGGTGGTCCGAGCGCGACGGCTTCGGGCACCTCTACCTCTACGACGGCGACGGGAACCTGAAGAACCAGGTCACTTCCGGTCCCTGGCTGGTCACGCAGCTCCTCTTCGTGGACGAATCCAGCCGCACGGCGTACTTCACCGCCGCGGGACGGGAGAATGGACGGCACCCGTACTTCCTCCACCTCTACCGGGTCGGGCTGGACGGATCCGGGCTGCAGCTGCTCAGCGCGGAGGATGCGGTGCATCGGATCACGCCGTCGCCCTCCGGCCGCTACTTCCTGGACCAGTACTCGTCTCCCCGGACGGCCCCGACGGCCGTCGTGCGAGGGCGGGACGGCCGCGTGGTGCAGACGGTCGAGACCGCCGACATCGCCCGCCTCGAAGAAGCCGGCTGGATCCCGCCCGTCCCCTTCGAGGCCAAGGGACGCGACGGCGTGACCAGCGTGTACGGCCTGCTCTGGTTCCCCTCGGACTTCGACCCCGGCGAGAGCTATCCGGTCGTCGACTACATCTATCCGGGTCCCCAGATCGGCGCGGTCACGCGGTACGACTTCTCGGCTTCGGGACGCGGAAACGGCAGGGCGCTCGCCGAGCTCGGCTTCATCGTGTTCGCGGTGGACGCCTTCGGCACGCCGCTCAGGTCCAAGGCCTTCCACGACGCCTACTACGGCAACATGGGCGACAACGGCATCCCCGATCACATCTCCGCGATGAAGGAGCTTGCAGGCCGGTATCCCCAGATGGACCTCGACCGGGTCGGCATCTTCGGCCATTCGGGAGGGGGCTTCTCCTCGACCGACGCGATCCTGCGCCACGCCGATTTCTTCAAGGTGGCGGTCTCGGGCGCGGGCAACCACGACAACCGGGGCTATCACTTCCCGTGGGGCGAGAAGTACCAGGGCCTGCTCGTCGAGAATCCGGACGGCACGGACAGCTTCGACAGCCAGGCGAACCAGAACCTGGCCGCGAACCTCGAGGGCAAGCTGCTGCTGCACTACGGCACGCTGGACGACAACGTCCACCCCAACATGACCATCCGCGTCATCGAGGAGCTGATCCGCCACAACAAGGACTTCGACATGTTCGTGCTTCCGAACCGGAATCACGGCTACGCGAACGAGCCCTACGTGGTGCGCCGCACCTGGGACTACTTCGTCGAGCACCTGCGGGGCGAGATTCCGCCGCGGGAGTACAGGATCACGGGTCCGGGGAGCTGAGGTTCTGAAGAAAGCGGCGGAGGCGGGCACCGCTGCGGACCGTTCCTTGCTGTCAGCGGCGGGCCGCAGCGCGGCGAAGAGTGAAGGGTCCGGCGTGTTGCGCGTGCCTCCGCGGCGACGCTTGGCCCCCGTTCCCGATGCGCTCCCGCCCCTACCCGCCGGTCCCCAGCAAGCGCTCGCTCGACTCTTCCCGGTCCACGGCGGCCCCCCGCAGATACACCGCGCTGATCGCCCGCGTGTTGGTGATGTCGTCGAGGGGGTTCGCGTCGAGAACGATGAAGTCGGCGCTCTTGCCGGCCTCGATCGTGCCCAGGTCCGCGGCCCCCACGAACTCGGCGGAAGTGCCGGTCGCCGCAACGATCACGTCGCCCGGCGTCATCCCGGCCCGCACCATGTCGGCCAGCTCCTGATGGACTGCCCACGGCGACCCGCCGTCGGTGCCGAAGGCGACCGTGACGCCTTCCGCGTGGAGGCGGACCAGATTCCGGGCCTGAATCGCGAAGGCTTCCCGAGCTGCCGGGCGTTCCGTGGAAGTCTCGTTCATCTCTGCGATCCGCCGAACGGGAACCGTCCCCGACAGCCAGCCGAAGTCTTCGGGCACGCCCGGTCCGGGGAGGTTGGGTACCAGCACGACGTTTGAACGCTCCCGCCAAAGCTCGACCAGCTCGTCGTCCACATCCATGTCGCGGATGCCGTGGGCGAAGGCGTCGATACCGGCGCGCAGCAGTCCCTTCGCGTCTTCGAGACGGAAGACATGGGCGGTCACGCGAAGGCCGTTGGCGTGCGCTTCGTCGATCACCGCGCCGTACAGCTCCGGCGACAGCCTCTCGTAGCGGCCGCCGCGGTCGTCCACCCAGATCTTCACGATGTCGACCCGTCGGGAGGCCAGCTCCTGCACCGCCGCCCGGGCCTCTTCCTCCGTCGTGACCCAGTGCGGAACCTCGCTGCGGCCGGGCTCCGGGGACGTGATCCCTCTCCCGGCGGTCTGCGACCGTGCGCCGTCTGGCACGATCTCGTCTCGCATCTCGAAGGCCGCATCACCGCTGTCCAGCCCCAGACTGACCGCCAGCGAGCTCCCGTAGTACGCCATGTGCCGAAGCTGCTCGGTGCGCGCTTCCCGCTCGGGATCGAGGTGGAAGTGGGCGTTCACGATGCCTGGCATCACGGTCTTGCCGCTCAGGTCGATCCGGCCGGCGCCGTCGGGGATCTCCACCTCGCCGGTCGGACCTGCCTGCGCGAACCGGCCGTCGTCCACGACGAAGACGGCGTCCTCGACCACGCTGCCGTTTCCCACGATGACCCGCGCATTCTCGAAGGCGACGGCACCGGACGCCGGCGCGTCGGATCCGGTGCCGCACGCCCCCGCCAGGACCACCCACGGGAAGAGGGCGGAGATGGTTGCCGCCGAGCGTGCTCTGCTGCTGATTCTGGACATGGGGAACCTCGTGTCATCAGGGTTTGCGGTCGTCGCGGCTCACCGCTTCCGTTTGCGGTCTAGGTGCGCCCGGCCGCGCCGTTCTTGTCCATCCATAGTATTGGACCACTGTATGTCATGTCATCTGCGCCCCCGTGGGTATCGGAGTTGCGGGATACGGCGCGGCCGGAGGGTACCCCCGGCCGAGAAACCCGACGGAACACCCACGGCTTAGCCCGTCTGATTGAGGGTCACCGGAGGATACGGCATGACCCCCGCCAGACGGAGCTGATAGCGCAAGACGGGAAGGAACGGGGTTCTGGGTTGGTGGAATGCCCCATGGCGCGGTATTGCGGGCACTTTCCGGCAGCCTCAACTTTTCAGGCATGAACAACCACGGATTCCAGCGCGCCCTCGACCACATCCGTTCGATTTCCGAGACCCAAACCCAGACGGGGCGTCTATTCGAGCGTCTGATGAAGGCCTACTTCCGCGAGGATCCGATGTATCAGGAGCGGCTCTCTCAGGTCTGGCTCTGGACGGAATGGGTTCCGCACTTCAACGAACAGGAGGGCCGCCGAGCCGCCGACGAGCCAGAGTCTGGGCCTCCGCTTCGGTTCGACCTGACCGACATCGGCATCGACCTCGTGGCGAAGGAGCGCGACGGAGGTTGGTGCGCCATCCAATGTAAGTGCCACAAACCCGGCACGCGGATCGGCAAGCCGCAGATCGACTCCTTCATCTCTGCGTCGGCCCGCAAGCCGTTTGCCTCGCGCATTATCGTGGACACCGGCGATGACTGGGGCCCGAACGCCATCAGGATCCTCAGGGGACTGACACCCGCGTGTTCGGTTGTCCGTTTCGGTGACCTTGCCAGCCGACCGTTCGATTGGCCGGACCTGGTGTCGGCAGAGCCAGAAGAAATCAGCTACGTGGGCACGCCGTTCGAGTTGCGGCCTCACCAGCGCGAGGCGCTAGACGATGTACTGGCAGGTTTCCAGGACCACGACCGCGGCAAACTCATCATGGCGTGCGGCACGGGAAAGACCTTCACCGCACTCCGCATCGCCGAAGCGGTTGCCAAGACGGGAGGCCGGGTTCTCTATCTGGTGCCATCCATCTCACTCTTCGCACAGTCCATGCGGGAGTGGGCCACTCAGAAGAAGATCCCGCACCGCTACATTGGCATCTGTTCGGATACCCGCGCGGGGCGGCGTGACGAGGACGCCTCGTTGCTGGAGCTGGAAATCCCGGTCACCACCGATCCGGACGGCATCTCCGCGGCGCTGCGCAAATCCAGGCCCGGCTTCATGACGGTGGTTTTCTGCACTTACCACTCGCTTCCCATCGTCGAAAGCGCGCAAGAATCGGGAGCGCCTCCTTTCGACCTCATCCTCTGCGACGAGGCGCACCGTACAACGGGCGTGGACCGCCCGGACGACCGCACCTCCCCCTTTGTCTTGGTGCACGACGATGACCAAATCCGCGCAGATAAGCGGCTCTACATGACCGCAACGCCGCGCATCTACACCGAGACTTCGAAGACCAAAGCGGCGCGGCACGACGTTGATGTCTTTTCGATGGACGAGGAGGCCACCTACGGCCCCGAGTTTCACCGGCTGCCTTTCTCGCGTGCTATTGAGCGCGACCTGCTCTCGGACTATCAGGTGGTGATTTTCACCGTGGCTGAGACTGGAGTGGACAGTACGCTCCAAGCACATCTGGGCCGCAACCGGGGCAGCGAGATCAGTATTACCGACGCGGCAAAGATTGTCGGGTGCTGGCGTGCGCTCCAGAGCCGGCGCGCCGGGCGTGACGACGCTGCGAGCGACGAGGCTGCCCGGGCGCTCGTGCGGGCCATCGCCTTCGCTAACACCATTCGCGACTCGCAGAGGTTGGAGGCGAACTGGGACAGGGTCGTCGAGGAAGCCGTCGAAATGCTTCCCGAAGCCCAACGGGCGAGGGCATTGCGCTGCTCGACACGACACATGGACGGAAAGCACCACGCGCTCGAGCGCAAAGGGCGCATCGACTGGCTGAAGGGGAGGGAGGACGGTGTCTGCCGCATTCTGAGCAACGCCCGGTGCCTGTCCGAGGGCGTGGATGTCCCTGCCCTCGACGCCGTCTTTTTCATGGCGGCGCGCAAGTCGCCGGTCGAGATCGTCCAGGCGGTGGGGCGTGTCATGCGGAAGGCGGAGGGCAAGAAGTATGGCTACATCGTGCTCCCTGTTGCGATTCCGCCAGGCGTATCCCCGGAGAACGCGCTGAATGACAACAAGCGCTTCGCCGTCGTGTGGGATGTCCTCCGAGCGCTCCGATCCCACGACGACCGCTTCGACGCCGAGATCAACCGCATCGACCTGCAAAAGCCGGATCGCATTATCGTTGACGGCGACATCGACCCGGACGGCCAGCTCAACCTGAACTTCCCACCGCTCGAACTATCACCCGACGCCATCCACGCCAAGATCGTCGAGCGGTGCGGCGACCGGAAATACTGGGAAACCTGGGCGCGGGACATCGCAGATATCTTCGCACGACTCGTTGACCGGATCGGTCGGCTGCTTGCCAATCCTGATCACGAGGCGCTGCGGGAGTGGTTTGAAGGCTTCCACGAGGAGCTGCGCGCCTGCATCAACGAGTCCGTGAACGAGGACGCCGCCATCGACATGATGGCGCAGCACATCCTTACCCTTCCCGTGTTCGAGGCGCTCTTCGATGGGTACGACTTCGGAAGCGGCAACCCGATCGCAAGAGCCTTGGACGAATTGCGGAGCGATTTCGGGGAATTCGGTCTGGAGAACGAAATCCGGGAAATGAAGCCATTCTACGAGAGCGTGCGCCGTCGGGCCCAGGGGCTGGACAACAGCGCCGCTCGTCAGCATGTGTTGAAGGAGCTCTATGAGCACTTCTTCAAGATCGCCATCAAGAAACAGGCGGAGCGACTGGGGATCGTCTACACGCCGACCGAAGTCGTCGATTTCATTCTGCGGAGCGCCGACCACGTCCTCCGTGACGAGTTCGGCAAGGGGCTGACGGATGCCGGTGTGCATGTCCTCGACCCTTTCACCGGTACCGGCATCTTCTTGGCACGCCTCATCCAGCTCGGCTTGGTCCGCGAAGCCGACCTCGAGCGCAAATTCCGGGGCGAGATGCACGCGAACGAGGTCATCCTGCTCGCGTACTATATCGCGGCGGTAAACATCGAAGAAGCGTACCGAGGGGGGCGCGGTGCGGACGCACGCTACGAACCCTTTGGCGGGATCGTGCTGGCCGACACCTTCAACCTGAACATTCCACAAGTCGGCGTGTTCTTGTCAGAGAACAGCGAGCGCGCCAAGCGACAGGAGGATGTGCCCATCCAGGTGATCGTGGGCAATCCGCCGTGGTCGGCTTGGCAGACAAGTTCGGCGGATGATAACCCGAACCCGAGCTATCCGGAGATGGAAGCCCGCATTGCGGACACTTACGCGACGCGCTCTACAGCGATCCTTAAAAGCAGTCTGTATGACACATACAAGATGGCCATCCGGTGGGCTTCAGACCGGATTGGATCGCAGGGCGTCGTCGCTTTTGTGACGAACGGGTCTTGGATTGAAGGGAACGTGGATTCGGGGGTCCGCGCCTGTTTGGTGGAGGAATTCACGTCCATTCATGTGGTCAACCTCCGCGGGAATCAGCGCACGCAGGGCGAGCGGTCACTCCGGGAGGGCGGCAAGATCTTCGGACAGGGTTCCCGCGCACCCGTGGCCATCACGGTCTTGGTGCGCAACGAGATGAGGCGTCACGTGGGATGCCGTATCCTGTATCACGACATCGGCGACTACCTGAAGCGTGAGGAGAAACTGACGATCCTGCGTGATGCGGAGTCGATTGCCGGGATCGCCGGGGCCAACAAGACTTCCGGGTGGCGAGAGATCACGCCCGACAAACACCACGACTGGATCGGGCAGCGAGACGCCGCCTTCCAAGGTCTCTACCCGATCGGCACCAAAGCGACGAAGGCGGGCAGGTCGAGTGACGCGGTGTTCAGGCTGTACAGCGGCGGCTACAAGACGGGACGGGACGCCTATGTCTACAGCTTTTCGTCCACGGCGTGCGCCGAGAACACGCGCCGAATGATCAGGGAGTACACGGCAGCAGGGAAGGATCTTCGCGGCGGGGCGCGGTTGTCCGAAGTGACCACTAGGCATTCTGCGAACATCAAGTGGGATCGCGAGCTCAAACGACACCTGTCACGTGACATCAGAGCTGTTCACGACCGCGACAATATCCACACTACCCAGTATCGTCCGTTCGTCGGGATTCACTGCTATGTAGACTATCTGTTCGCGCAGACGAAACACCAGCAGCACCGCGTCTTCCCGGTCGGCGATCACCCAAACCGTGCAATCTGCGTCTCAGGCAGAGGCTCTACCAAGCCCTTCTCCGCCCTTATCGTAGATCGGATGCCCGATCTCGAGGTGGTTGCTAAGGGCCAGTGCTTCCCCCGATGGCGCTACGAACCGCGGAATGTCCGCCAACGCGACCTCCTTGCTGGCGACAAGACCCTCGTCCGTATCGACAACATCTCCGACACGGCCCTCCGGCGCTTCCGCGTCGTGTACGGCGACCGCTCGATCACCAAGGACGACATCTTCGACTACGTGTACGGCTTTCTGCATTCGCCTGACTACCGAGAGCGCTTCGCCAACGACTTGGCCAAGGGCCTACCGCGGATTCCGTTCGCTCCGGACTTCCGTGCCTTCGCGAGGGCGGGGGCCGTGTTGGCGGAATTGCACCTCCGGTACGAGGACGAGGACTTCCCGGAGTATCCACTTGAAGTAGTGTCCTCCACGGGCCATACCCTTCAGCGCGACGACTACCGCTTGGGGAAACGTGCCATGCGCTTCGGCGACAAGACTCGCACCACCCTGATCGTCAACGACCGCGTGAGCCTGAGCGGCATTCCACCGGAAGGGCACCGTTACGTCGTAAACGGTCGAACTCCGCTGCAGTGGCTGATGTTCTACTACAAGACAGCCACTGACAGGCGCAGCGGCATTGTAAGGGATGCCAATGAGTGGTTTGCCGATCCCATGGATCTGGTAACGACCATCCGGCGGATCCTCCACCTGAGTGTCGAAACGGCGAAGATTGTGGAAGCGCTGCCGGACCCGTTTGCGGAGGATGATTATCTATAGTGTATCACCTATGTACTATAATATATACTA
Source organism: Longimicrobiales bacterium (assembly GCA_965215065.1). Taxonomy (GTDB): domain Bacteria; phylum Gemmatimonadota; class Gemmatimonadetes; order Longimicrobiales; family Gaopeijiaceae; genus Bin94. The sequence continues at coordinate 3,954,849 of OZ244037.1, read as the reverse complement.
TACGATATGAAATCAGTCAGCCCGCCGCTCACTCACCGCTCCGCCGAAAGGTCCATCCGCCGTACAGCAAGCTCTTGTAGAATCGCCTCGGCTCGGTGAACCCCGCCTCCCGCGCCAGCGCCACGACCCGCTCGGCCGACATGAAGTGGATGCCGTGACGGATGCGCTCCTCGAACGCGGCCGCCTCCTCCGAGGTCATTCCCCGGATCTTCCAGTAGCGCCGCCACGCCGGCATGTAGTGCTCGTGCTCCTCGGAGCCGGGGTCGCCGTGCAGGTCGAAAAGCACGAACACGCCACCGGGCTTAAGCCGCCGTGCAATGTCGCGGAGCAGTGCCGCCTTGCTCCCGTCGTCGGGCACGAAGTGGAGGACGTTGATGAGCGTGGCCGCATCGAAACGGGGAGTCGGCGGCACATCGGCGGCGTATCCGAGCTGGAAGGAGATGCCCTCCGTCCTGCCCGTTTCCGCGACACGCCGCCTGGCGAGCTCGAGCATCTGCCTCGACGGGTCCACACCGTACAGACGCAGATCGGGCCGAATCTTCTTGAAGTTGACGAGCTCGATGCCGGTCCCGGCACCGACCACGAGCACGCGCGCGCCCACCGAGAGTTCCGGGTCGATCACCGCGCTGACCATGGGAAACAGCGTGACGTATCCCGGGATGACCCGGCGGGCGAGGGCCTCGTACCGCTCCCCGTAGTCGCCGTCGAAGTCGAAGGCTGCCTCGTTCAACGCCGCGAATCCGCTTTAAGTTGGGGGGTCACGGTTGGTGGGGTTACGGTGGTCGGGGTCACAGAAGGGTCTGAGGAGGAGGGCTTCGGGCAGCGGGCGGCCCGCGGCGCACGCGACAAGGAACATTCTCGGTCCAGGATAGGCAGATGAACGATCGGCAGCCAATCAAGGCAGGGTGCACAATCGAGGCAGGGTGCACAAGGCGGGATTTCGTCAAGAGTTCACCGGCTCTGGCCGGGGCTCTGTTCTCCGGCCCGGCCCTGCCCTCCGGCCCGGCGTCACCAGCCGCGAGCCGCACCCCCCAGCCCCCCACCGTCGACCGCGATCGCCTCAACGGCATCCTCGCCGACTTCCGCCGCTTCGGCGGCACCGGCGACGGCGGCACCACGCGGCTCGCCTACAGCGACGAGGATCTCGCCGGGCGCGAATACGCCGCCGGCGTCATGGCGCGCGCCGGCCTCGAGGTCTCGGTCGACCTCGCCGGCAACCTCGTCGGCCGCCGCCCGGGCGCCGATCCCGCCGCCCGCCCGATCATCGTCGGGTCCCACATGGACACCGTGCCGCAGGGCGGCAGCTACGACGGCCATGTCGGCTGTGCCGCCGCCCTCGAGGTCGCGCTCACCGCGCGCGACCTCGGCATCGCGCTGCGCCATCCGCTTGAAGTCATCATCTTCCAAAACGAGGAAGGCGGGAAGACCGGCAGCCGCGCGCTGGTAGGCCGAGTCGCGTCGGGCGACCTCGATCTCGTCACGGCGTCCGGCTTCACCATACGGGAAGGCACTGCACGGCTCGGCGGCGATCCCGCGCGGCTTGCCGAAGCACGGCGCGAACCCGGCAGCATGGCCGGTTTCTTCGAGCTGCACGTCGAGCAGGGTGCCTACCTGGAGGCCGCCGGCGTCCAGATCGGCGTCGTCGAGGGCATCGTGGGGATCCGGCGCTGGAACGCTACCGTGCGCGGCATGCAGAACCACGCCGGGACGACCCCCATGGCCCAGCGCCGCGACGCGCTCGTCGCCGCCGCCGACCTGATCCACGCCGTCAACGAGGTCGCGGTCACCATGCCGGGAAGGCAGGTCGCGACGGTCGGCAGGATCGAGGCGGTGCCGGGCGCGCCGAACGTCGTGCCGGGCGAGGTGCGGGCCACGATCGAGGTCCGCGACCTGGCGATGGACAAGATATCTCTCGTCTTCGCCGAGATCGAACGGCGGGCTCGCGCGATCGAGACGGACCGCGATGTGACCATCGCCTTCGATCTCTTCTACGAAACGCTCGCCGCTCCCACCGATCCTCGCTTCCGCGACATCGTCGAAGCGTCGGCCGCCGCGCTCGGGTACTCCCGCATGCGGATGCCGTCCGGGGCCGGCCACGACGCCCAGAGCATGGCCGAGCTGGGCCCCGTCGGGATGATCTTCGTGCCCAGCCGAGACGGGATCAGCCACGCGCCGGACGAGTACACGCCGCCCGACGACATCGCGAGAGGCACCGATGTGCTCCTCGGTTCGGTCCTGGCGCTGGACGAATCGCGTTGACGCACGTCAGACGTAGGTCAGCCACCCCCACGGATCGGGCCCTTCTCCCTTGGCCAGCTCCAGGTACCGCTTCTGGATCCGCTCGGTGACCGGCCCCCGCCGCCCTTCGCCGATCTGCAGGCCGTCCACCGACCGGATCGGCGTCACTTCCGAGGCGGTGCCGGTGAAGAAGAGCTCGTCGGCGCTGTAGAGCATCTCGCGCGGCACCAGCTGCTGGCGCACCGCGAACCCGAGCTCCTCCGCGATCTTGAGCACGCTGTGGCGGGTGATCCCCCACAGCGATGTTCCGTCCAGGATCGGCGTGACGACCTCGCCGTCCATGACGAGAAACAGGTTCTGGCCGCTCCCCTCGCTCACGAGCCCGCCGGGTCCGAGCCCGATCGCCTCGGCGTATCCGTGCGCCGCCGCCTCCATCACCATCAGGCTGGACAGGATGTAGTTGCCCGCCGATTTGGCCCCGCTCGGGATCGTGTTCGGCGCGGGACGGTTCCACGACGACACGCACACGTCGACGCCCCGCTTCAGCCCTTCTTCGCCCAGGTAGGCTCCCCACGGCCACATCGGAATGTACGTCTCCACGGGGCTGTGCTCCGGGTGCATGCTCGACGACCCGTAACCGCGCAGGACCATCGGGCGTATGTAGCACGCGCCGAGTTCGTTCCGGCGGATGGTCGCCAGAGTCGCGCCGACGAGCTCGTCGATGGTGTGCGCCGGCTGCATGCGGTAGGTTCGGCTCGACGCCTTAAGGCGCCGCAGGTGGTCGCGGAGACGGAACACCGCGGGACCGTCGGGGGTATCGTAGCACCGAACGCCCTCGAAGACCGACGACCCGAACTGCACCGCGAGACTCAGGATGTGGACCGTGGCGTCCTCCCAGCGAATGAACTCTCCGTCCTTCCAGATCCAAGGGCTGCCCTCCAGCCTTCCCGCCATGCCGCCCATGCCGCTAGCCTTCGTCTGCGGACGGAGCGTCGCGCAGATAAGAATCGGTCCCGTCGAGCCAGTCCTGGCGCGGCGGCGTGAACACGTCTACGTCGATCGTGTCCTCCAGCGCCTCGGCTTCGTGCGGCACGTTGCTCGGCAGGTGCAGCACCTCGCCCGTGCGGACGACCAGCCCGTCGGGCCCGCCGTCGCCGATCCTGAACTTCAGCGCGCCCTCGAGCACATACGTGATCTGTTCGTTGTCGTGCGAGTGCATCGGCACCACGGCGCCCTTTTTCAGATAGACATGAGCGAGCATGGCCCGCTCTCCGGTAATCAGGCTGCGTGAGATGAGGGGATTGAGGGTCTCCCTCGGCTGTTCGGCCACGCGATAGCGACGGACCGGGGTGTTGCTCATGAACGGCTCCTGGGAAAGCATTAGACGCCCCGGCGCGGCTCCGGGCCCGGGCGCAAGGCACCAATCTGCAAGGCCACCAATCTGCAAGGTGGCCTCCCAATATGAAAGGCGGCGACGCGACGTGACGCTGTCGGCCCCGCGCTCCCGCGGCACGCGCCCCTTCGCGCGCGGCCTCCGTACGCGCGGCCTCCGCGCCCCCGCGGTGCCTCTTCCGGCGCGTCCGGCTTTACGTCCTCGACTGCGACACCGCACTCGCGGCCTCCGCGCCCCGCGACTCCTCTTCCTCGTCGGCCTCCTCGCGGCGGTCGCCCCGTCGCCGGCGACTGCCCAGCCCGTCGTCGGCATCGTCGTCGAGGAGGGCACCGGCCTGCCGGTCGCGGGCGCGATGGTCATTCTCTTCGAGGACGGCGGCGCCCGGATCGACCGCATGCTCACCGATGCGGCCGGGAGGTTCTCCCTGCAGGCCCGCCGACCCGGGCCCCACTACGTCACGGTCGAGCGCATCGGCTACGCCGACCGGATCAGCGACCGCTTCGCGCCCGCGCCCGGCCAGGACCTCATGGTCATCCAAGTCCCCGTAGAGCCGGTCCAACTGAGAAGGCTCGCCGTCGCGGCGGGGCCGCGATGCGAGGTGCGGCCGGAAGAGGGGCGAGTCACCGCCCAGGTGTGGGAAGAAGTGCGGAAGGCGCTCGCGGCCGAGGCGTGGACACGCGAGGCGGGGCTCTACCGCTACACGCTCCTCCGTTTCGAACGCACGCTGGACCGAGACGCCGAGAACGTGGTCTCGGACCTGTCGCAGCTTTCCGACGACCGCGACGCCGCCTTTGCCTCGGTGGCGATCGAGACCCTCGCGGAACGGGGATTCGTGCAGGCGGAAGGCGACACGGCCACGGTCTACTACGCGCCCGACGCCGAGGCGCTCCTCTCGGATCCCTTTCTCGACACGCACTGCTTCGGGGTCACCGACGAAGCCGAAGGCATGATCGGCCTCACCTTCGAGCCGATCCAGGGCCGGCAGGTCCCCGACATCGCAGGGGTCCTGTGGCTGGACGAGGCCACCGCCGAGCTCGACCGGCTGGTGTACCGCTACGTCAACCTGCTCCGTTCACGCGAGATCGGCGAGCCCGGCGGCGAGGTCTACTTCGCGCGGCTGCCGAACGGCGCATGGATCGTCCGTCAGTGGCGGATAAGGATGCCCCTGCTCGACGTGGTGAGACGGCGCATACGGCGTTCGGGATACCGCGAAGAAGGAGGCTTCACCGATGCGGTCACGGACGCCCGCGGCCGCACGGTGCTCGACGCCGGCTCGGCCAGCGTGTTCGGCGTCCTGATCGATTCGGTCGGTACCAGGCCCCCGGAAGCCCCGGCGGGGCTGGAGATCGCCGGTACCGGCCGGCTGACCGTCACCGACTCGGACGGATCCTTCCTCTTCAGCGGACTTCCGCCCGGAACGCACAGCCTGCGCGTCTTGTCGCCCCGCTTCGCCCGGTGGGGCATCGCGGTTCCCGAGACGGCGGTGGAAGCCGAGCCCGGCGAGGTGGCGTACGTGCGGCTGCGCGTGCCGTCGATGGGCGATGTGCTGGCCCACTCGTGCGGGGGCGCCCCGCGCCCGGAGGGGACGGCCGACGTGATGGGACGCATCGTCGCGGCAAGCGGCGCGGCGCCCCGGGGGCTGCGGGTGGAGGCGGCCTGGCCTGCCGCGACGGGATACGCGCCTGCACCGAGCGCGGCGCCGCTGCGCCGCGACGGCGAAGCAGGCCCCGCGTGGGAGCCCGGACGTGACGGCCACTACGCCACGGTCAGGACCGCGACCGACGAGCGCGGCCTGTTTCTGCTGTGCGACGTTCCGCACGGCTCGCGGCTGCGCGTCACCGTCGCCGGCCCTGCCGACGGGGGAGCTTCCGGCGCCGCGCCGCTGCGGGTGACCACGCTCTTCGTGCCTCCGGGCCGCGGCGCGGTCGCCGAGACGCTGGTAGTGTCAACCGGACATGACACTTTGTAAAGCCAAGATTACGGTGCTGCCGCCGTCATGCCGGAGAGGACCGGGCCGGGAAGGCGCTCGCAGCCCGCGCGGTGGCAGGGCGGCGGTCGAGCTCTTGTCACGCTTCGACAGGCCGCAGTGGTACCGGAACCGCACCGCAGGAACAAGTTGACACCGCTCGCCGTGTCGTACTACGATTAGCTGTCCAAGGAGTTAAGACCACCTGATCTGTTGGCAGCAACAGTCTTTCGGGCCTATCAGCCCGTGGATCCGCACGAGCACCGAGAGCGGCGAGACGCCGGGGGGATTTTATCCACGGGCTGCTATACCGTCCCCGGGACGCCGAGGTATGGTGGAATGCCTTACGCCTTGGGTGATCCCGATGCCCGGCCTGAACCCAACCCGGCCGTCGCCCGGGAGTTTCGCAGAACATGTCCCTGCCTTGCAGGAGCTTGTCGGCCCCGATGCAACGCCTAACCTAATGAATCGAATTCGAGGCAGGACCGCCGTCGTCACCGGCGCGACCGCCGGGATCGGCGAGGCGTGCGCCCGTTCTCTGGGGGCCCTGGGTGCCCGCGTCGTGCTCACCGCCCGCCGGCACGACCGGCTTGCCGCCCTGGCAGCGGACATCGGCGGCGAGAGCGCCGTCACGCCTGTCGTGCGCGCGCTCGATGTGCGGGACCGCGACGCCATCGACGAGTTCATGGCTTGGCTGGTGCGTCGGGGACTGAGTGTGGACATCCTCGTCAACAACGCGGGCCTGGCGCGCGGCTTGGACGCCGTGCAGGACGGAAAGCACGAAGACTGGGACGAGATGATCGACACGAACGTCAAGGGACTTCTCAACATGACCCGGGCCGTCCTGCCCGGCATGATCGAGAGGGATTCCGGGCATGTCGTGAACTTGGGCAGCATCGCGGGCCACTGGGTGTATCCGAAGGGCGGCGTCTACTGCGCCACCAAGTACGCCGTCAAGGCCTTGACCCAGGGCGCGAACGTGGACCTCGTCGGCACGAAGGTGCGCATGTCGAGCGTCGATCCCGGCTTGGCGGAGACCGAATTCTCGCTGGTGCGCTTCCGGGGCGACGAAGCCCGCGCACGCACCGTCTACGAGGGCACCGAACCGCTCTCGGCCGATGACGTTGCCGACGCGGTCTGCTACGTGCTCAACACGCCCCCGCACGTCAACGTGCTGCACCTGGTCATGATGCCGACGGTGCAGAGGTCGCCGTACGTGATGGCGCGTGCCGAGCCCCCTGGTGCCGTGCGGGGGCGGAACCAGTCCTGACCAAACTCTGGACCTGTCCCGGTTTCGTGGACGGGTGAATACAGACTCGGCATTGCTTGCCGTCCCGTCTATAGACGATCTCACGCTCCAAAGGACCCAATACGCGTCGTCCATCCTTCAGCTTGGGTTGCATCTCTTCAAGCATCTTCGTGCTGAAAAAAAGATGTCTGTCTCGAATGGCATGCGCCACATCGGTACTCGTTCTGGTCTTGTAGCCATACTGACGCATGTATTCGTAGTTCTTGGGTTCCATCTGGTTAGCACGTTCGTTCGCTCTAGCTTGAGCCAGGTCTTTGGTAAAGTGGTCGAATGCCTCGGCAAACTTGGGCTGCCACGATTCAGATACGTATCCGTTGTCGAGCAGCGTGCCTACCAACAATACCAGATGAATAGCTTGATGCCCGACGAAAGCACCGAACTTGCCCGGCCACGCGTCTCTTTGTTCTTGCGGCGTCAGCGGCTTGCCGACCTGTAGCCTGATGAAAAGGTCACGTACCTCGTTCTCGTCATTTGTCTCAATTTCAACTACGGATAACTTGGTAGCGCAGAAGCGTGCGCGCGTTTCATGGTCAAGCTGGTGAATGTCTCGTCCAGCCCAAGCGCAGGGAGCGTCAACCAGCGACTTGGGGAAGCGCCCCGGGTGCCGTTTGGGGTCTAGCAGCCCGTGGATAAAGTCCGGTCTTCTACGCCTGCACAAGTTCTGCAGAAGCTGTTAGATTACAGGTGTACAAGGATCTCTGCCATGGAGGACGGCGATGGCGGTAGGCAGGCGGCGCAAGGCCGGGCAGGCGGAGTTGTTCGTGGCCACGGACAGGATTCGGGCGCTGGGCAACCCGTTCTACCGTGCTCTGGACAAGGTGCTGGAGAAGCACGGCTTCGATGCGTTCGCGGAGGAGACGTGCGGCGGGTTCTACGCGGAGCGGCGGGGGCGGCCGGGGATTCCGCCGGGGGTGTATTTCCGGATGTTGATGGTGGGATACCTGGAGGGCCTCGGCTCGGAGCGGGGCATCGCCTGGCGGTGCGCGGACTCGATTTCGCTGCGCGAGTTCCTGGGCTGCGGGCTGTCGAGGAATCCGCCGGAGCACTCCACGCTGTCGAAGACGCGGAAGCGGCTGAGCCTCGAGGCACACACGGCGGTCTTCGGCTTCGTGCTGGAGCGGCTGATGGAGGCGGGGCTGCTGAAGGCGAAGACGCTGGGGGTGGACGCGACGACGCTCGAGGCGAACGCGGCGATGCGGACGATCGTGCGGCGCGAGGACGGAACCGGCTACGAGGAGTTCCTGGAGAAGCTGGCGAAGGCCTCGGGGATCGAGACGCCGACGCGGGAGGACCTGGCGAAGCTGGACCGGAAGCGTCCGAACAAGGCGTCGAACAAGGAATGGGAGCATCCGCACGACCCGGAGGCGCGGACCACGAAGATGAAGGACGGCCGGACGCGCCTGGCGCACAAGCTCGAACACGCCGTCGACATGGACACCGGAGCGGTGGTCGGCGTGACGGTGCAGACGATGGACGGCGGAGACACGGCGTCGCTGCCGGTGACGCTGGACGAGGCGGAGCAGCGGCTGGCGGAGGTGGGGGCGGAGGCCAAGGAGGTGGTGGCCGACAAGGGGTACCACTCGAACAAGACCATGACGGACGTGAAGGACCGGGGGATGCGGAGCTACGTGAGCGAGCCGAACCGCGGCCGCCGGAAGTGGAAGGGGAAGCGGGACGCCCAGAAGGCGGTCTACGCCAACCGGCGGCGGATCCGGGGGAACCGGGGCAAGCGGCTGCTGCAACGGCGCGGGGAGAAGGTGGAGCGGGCGTTCGCGCACATGCTCGAGACCGGCGGCATGCGCCGCGTCCATGTCCGGGGGCAGGAGAACATTCGAAAACGGATGCTGATCCACGCGGCGGCCTTCAACCTCGGACTTCTCATGCGCAAGCTGTACCGTGTCGGCACGCCGCGGAGCCTCCAGGGGCTCGCGACCGTGCAGACCGCGCTCGCGGACCGGGCCGCGACCGCTGTTTCGCCCGATTCTTCGCCGGTTTCGCCCCCGTACCGGCCTTCCAGGCCCGTCTGGGCCGCTTTTGCCCGTTATTGCCGGCTCTTCAGGCCGAAACGCCCGCCGTCGGCATCAAACTCGACCCTCCCGGCGTTGATTCCCTGCGCAAGTCCGGCGGCCTGGAAACCCATTTCTTCCACGGGCTGCTAGGAGGGGAAACGCCCCTTCGGAAAACTCGTAGAGCGCTCGTATGCGCTGCTGCCCGTCAATGATGCACAGGCGGTCACCGCGCCGGAAGTCGCCTATGACCATGCCCTTCTTGAAGTGCAGGTAGATCAGGGGGATATGGTAGCCTCGTAGAATCGAATCCACGAAGAACTGCTTCTGTATGCGCGTCCATACCCGCCCGCGCTGCCGCCCTGGCAAGCCATCTGGAGCGGTGCCCCGCGCTGCGGATCGTCGGCTGGCCGCCGGTCCCCAGACTCGCTACTATATGACGACTACCACCGACAGGGAGGAGCTATGGTGACCCGTCGGATGCATACTTTCGCAGGACTCATCGGTGTTGCGGCTTCAGCCCCACTGTGGTGCGCTGCGTCTCCGGCGGCGGAGCCCGCGGCTGCTCAGCACATGCCCGGTACCCTCCATGCCGCGCCCGGGATCCTCCATGCCGCGCCCGGTGCACCCCGGCCGGACGCCGCGGCCCCCCGCCCCGCACCCTTATGGGGCTTCGTCGGACATCTGATGGCGGCGCGGGCCGCCGTCTCGGTGCTGCCCGACGACATGCCCGAGTTCTTCCTGCAGGCCGGCGAGCAGCTCGTCTACCTGAACCCCGAGCCGGATCGCTGGCGGGTGCGCGAACAGGAGGAGATGGATCAGGGCTTCGCCTACGACCACTACATCGACCTCGAAAACGTGCCGCAAGGCGGGCTCGACGCATCCAACCGCTTCGAATTCCTGCGCATCCTCTACGCGGCCGGGATTGCACGTCCGGAACGGGACGTGGGGTTCCTGCCTTTCCGGATCTTGGAGCTGTATCAGCGGCTCGTCACCGAATGGCGGCTCTGGCGAGCCGAGGAGGACCCGGTTCGACGCGGCTGGATCGCTGAGCGCATCGTGAACGACGCGGGAATCCTGGGCCACTACGTCACCGACGCGTCGCAACCGCACCACACGACGATCCACTTCAACGGCTGGGCGCGCGGGGCGCCGAACCCGGAACGCTTCACCCGGGATCCTCGCTTTCATGCGCGCTTCGAGCGCTTCTTCGTGGAGGCTCACGTGACCGGCGCCGACGTGGCCCGGCATATGAGCACGCAACCTCCGACCACGCCGTACGGGCGGGTTCGAGAGGCGGTCATGGCTCACATCCTCGCGGCGCACGAACAGGTCGAAATGCTGTACCGGCTCGACCTCGAAATCGGCTTCGACCCGGACGCGCCCGCTCCCGAAGCCACCGTCGAATTCGCGGCTGCGAGGATCGCCGCCGGAGCGCAGATGCTTGCCGCCCTGTGGGTTTCGGCCTGGAACGAAAGCGCCGCCGAGACGCCGGGGCCGGCCCGCCCGGACGCGTGACGGAGGTCGCGGGGATCGTGCTCGCGGCGGGATCGTCCGTCCGGATGGGCCGCAACAAGCTGCTTCTGGAACTCGGCGGCGAGACCGTCGCGCGGCGTGTCGTGAGGACGGCCTGCGCCGCCGGGCTGGCCCCGGTGGTGGTCGTGACCGGTCACGAGCGCGGGGCCGTGGAGGCCGAACTGCGCGATATGGCGTGCCGAACCGTTTACAATGACGAACACGCCGCGGGGCAGCACACCTCGGTTCGCGCCGGGGTTCGGGCGCTGGACGACGACTGCGCCGCCGCGATCGTGATTCTCGCCGACATGCCGTTCGTGACCTCGGCGATGCTGCGGTCGGTGGCGGCGCGCCATGCGGAGACCGGCGCTCCCCTGGTCGCATCGCGTTACGGGGCCGACACGGTCGCGCCTCCGATCCTCTACGACCGGCGTCTCTTCGGCGAACTCTCCCGGCTCGACCGGCGTTGCGGCCGCAGGGTGGTGCAGCGTCGCCGTGCGGAAGCGGTCGCGATCCACTGGCCTCTCGAACGGATGCGCGACCTGGACCGCCCGTCGGACTACGAGAGCGCCCGCCGGGAGCTGGCGGGAACGGGGCGTGAGTCCGTGCATGGAAGCGGGTCGGCCCTTGAATAGCAGGCTGCTGAGCGTGGCCGCCCGGCTGCTCGACGAACGGCGCGCGTACGCGCTGGCAACGGTCGTGCGGCGCGAGCGCCCGAGTTCGGCGAGCCCCGGCGACACCGCGGTGATTACCCGCGACGGCCGGCTGCACGGCTGGATCGGCGGAAGCTGCACCCGTCCCGAAGTGGTGCGCCACGCTCTCGCCGCGCTGGCGGACGGGCGGCCGCGTCTGCTCGGTTTTGGCATGTCGCCCGGCGAGCGCGACGGTCTCGTTCCGGTTCCCGTCTCCTGCGGCAGCGAAGGGAAGGTGGAGGTGCACATCAATCCCGTGTTTCCTGCTCCCCAGATGGTCGTGGCGGGTTCGTCGCCGGTCGCGGACGCCGTGGCGCGGCTCGGAGGGGCCATGGGCTACCCGGTCGCACGTGCGACGGCCGGCGACCTGGGTGCGGCCGCGGCTGAATGGGCCGACCGCGCGCCGGGTGCGAAGCTGTTCGCGGTGGTCGCCACGATGGGGCGGTGGGACGAGCAGGCCGTGCAGCAGCTCGTGGCCGCGAAGCCGGACTACCTGGGGGTGGTCGCGTCGCCGAAACGCATGCGCGGCGTGCGGCGGGTGCTCGGCGAGGATGGGGTGGGCGATGACGAGGTCGCCCGCGTCCGAGGCCCCGCCGGGCTGGACATCGGAGCCGAGAGCCCCGAGGAGGTCGCCGTGAGCATCCTCGCGGAGATCGTGGCCGAGGGGGCGGGGAGGCGGCGTGCGGCGGGGAGGCAGCGTGCGGATGACGCCGCCGCGCCGGTCCGGGCCGCGAGCCGAGCCGCGCCCGGCGCGCCGGACGCTTCACGGGAAGTGGATGCGGCTCCCGCAGGCGAACCCGGGCGAGCGACCGACCCGGTATGCGGCATGACCGTTGCCGCGGACGGATCGCGGCCCTCCTCCGCCCACGAGGGACGCACCGTGTACTTCTGCTGCCCGGGGTGCCGTGCGCGATTCGACGCGAATCCCGCGGCCTATGCGTAGCGGTCCGACGCGCGGTCCGGTCAGCGGTCCGACGCGCGGGCGAGGTCGGCCGTGAGGCCCGAAATCCGTCGGCTTCAGACCTTGATGCGCGAGCAGAGGTACATTGCGGAGCGCTCCATCGTGACGGCGGTGCACCTGGCGCGGGCCATGGAGAAGCCGCTGCTGGTCGAGGGCGATGCGGGGGTCGGCAAGACGGAGATCGCCAAGGTCATGGCTCGGATCCACGGGACCGAGCTGATCCGGCTTCAGTGCTACGAGGGGCTCGACGTCAATACCGCGCTGTACGAGTGGAACTACCAGAAGCAGCTGCTGCGGCTGCGGATCGCCGCGGACGAGCGGGCGGCGCTCGTGCGGGACTCTGCGGGCGGATCCGACGGCCGGGCGCCTGCCGGGAGCGGCGCGGGGGCGGGCCCGGACGGCATCGAAGACATCATCTTCGGACGGAGCTACCTGCTGGAACGGCCCCTGCTGCGGGCCATCACGCGGTCCGACGCAGGAACGGTGCTCCTCATCGACGAGATCGACCGGGCCGACGATGGCTTCGAGGCGTTCCTGCTCGAGGTCCTGGCGGACTTTCAGGTGACCGTTCCGGAGCTGGGGACCATCCGGGCGGTGCACCGCCCGCTCGTCCTCCTGACCTCCAACCGGACGCGCGAGATCGGAGACGCGCTGCGGCGGCGGTGCCTGTACCTGTACATCGAGCATCCGCCCTTCGAGAAGGAGCTCGAGATCGTCCGCACCAGGGTTCCGGGCGTCGCCGACCGGCTGGCGGACGAGATCACCCGCTTCGTTCAGGCGCTGCGCGGGCGCTCGCTCATGAAGCCCCCCGGCGTGGCGGAGACGCTGGACTGGGCGAGGGCGCTGGTCACGCTCCACAAGGACCGCCTGGATGCGGAGATCGTCGGCGAGACGATCGGCTGTCTGATCAAGGACCGGCACGACATCGGCGAGCTGGAACGGGGAGAAATCCGGGAGATGGCCGCCGCCGCGGCGCGGGGAGCGCCGAACCGCCGAGCCGGTGCCGCTCCCGACGGCACTGCCCGCGCCCTTGATCCCCCGTCCCCGGCACCTTTAGCTTCGCAGGCATGACAGGCACGAGCCGCGTGACGACGCATCGGCACGACGTGATCATCATCGGCGGCGGCGGGGCGGGGCTCCGCGCCGCGATCGCGATTGCCGAAGAGAACCCTTCCTTTTCCGTGGCATGCGTCTCCAAGGTCTACCCGATGCGCAGCCACACGGTGACCGCCGAGGGAGGCGCCGCGGCGGTGATCAAGGACAACGACAGTCTGGAAGACCACATCTACGACACGGTGAGCGGCGCCGACTGGCTCGCCGACCAGGACGCGGTCGAGTACTTCGTGAACCGCGCCCCGCAGGAGATGATCCAGCTGGAGCACTGGGGGTGCCCGTGGAGCCGCGAGCCAGACGGAACGGTCGCCGTGCGTCCGTTCGGCGGCATGAAGATCGAGCGGACTTGGTTCGCGGCGGACAAGACCGGCTTCCACATGCTCCACTCGCTCTTCCAGACCACGCTCAAGTACGGCAACATCGTGCGCTACGACGAGCACTTCGCGACGAAGCTGCTCCTCGACGACGAGGGCCGGTGCCGGGGATGCGCCGCGATCGAGCTGCGGACGGGGAGCGTGAGGGCGGTGCTGGGCAAGTCGGTCGTCATCTGCACGGGCGGGGCGGGGAAGGCCTTCCCGTTCACGACCAACGGGGCGATCAAGACCGGCGACGGGATGGCGATGGCCTACCGGGCGGGCGTCGCTCTGAAGGACATGGAGTTCATCCAGTACCACCCCACGGGGCTGCCGGGCACGGGCATCCTGATCACCGAGGCGTCCCGGGGCGAGGGCGGGATCCTGGTCAACAGGGACGGCCGCCGCTACCTCCAGGACTACGACCTGGGCCGGCCGCTGGAGGTGAGCGACCCGCGCCACCCGCAGAAGCGCGCGATGGAGCTGGGCCCGCGCGACAAGCTGAGCCAGTGCTTCGTCGAGGAGATGCGGGCGGGCCGCACGATCAAGACCAAGGACGGAGATGTCGTGCACCTCGACCTGCGCCACCTCGGCGAGGCCAAGATCGACAAGCGGATCCCCTTCGTGCGCGAGCTCGCGCGCAGTTATGCGGGGATCGACCCGGTCTACGAGCCGATCCCCGTGCGCCCGGTCGTCCACTACGTGATGGGCGGCATCGACGTCGACGGCGACTCGGCCACGATCGTTCCCGGGCTCTACGCGGCGGGCGAGTGCGCCTGCGTGTCGATCAACGGGGCGAACCGGCTGGGGTCGAATTCGCTGACCGAGCTGCTCGTCTTCGGGGGCCAGGCGGGAACGCACGCCGCGCGCTTCGCGATGGACAATCCCCGCTACGACGTGTCCGGCCCGGCGGCGCAGGCGGCCGACGAGGGTGAACGCATCGGGCGCACCTACTTCGCATCCCCCGGCACATCCGGCGGGGAGCGGATCGCGGTTCTGCGCAAGGAGCTCCACGAAGCGATGGAAGACGGCGCCGGCATCTACCGCGACGCGGACGGGCTGGAGGCGGCCTGCACGAAGATCGCCGAGCTGCGGGAGCGGTATGCGAACATCGTCCTCGACGACCGCACCAACAGCTTCAACACCGAGCTGACGGCCGCGCTCGAGCTGTCCTCCCTGCTGGACGTCGCGCAGGCCATGGCGCATTCGGCGATGGCGCGCACCGAATCGCGCGGCTCGCACCAGAGACTCGACCACCCCGAGCGCGACGACGACGACTTCCTCGCCCACTCGCTCGCCTACCGGGACGGCGACGGGGGTGCTCCCCGGATCGAATACCGGCCGGTGACGATCACCAAGTGGCCGCCCGGCGCGCGCACCTACGGCGCGGGTTCGGGGCTGAAGCGGTCGCCGGGCGAAACCTCGTAGCCCTGGCCCTGGAAGATCATGTCCGACAAAGTCATGCCCGCCGAGGACACCATGACGCTGGAGCTGTTTCGGTATCACCCCGAAACCGACTCCGAACCGCACTTCCAGGCGTACGAGGTCCCCTACGACGAAGACTGGGTGGTGCTCGACGCGATCAACTGGATCAAGGACTACGTCGACGGTTCGGTGACCTACCGCTGGAGCTGCCGCATGGGGGTCTGCGGGAGCTGCGGGATGATGGTGAACGGCGAGCCGAAGCTCACCTGCGCGGCCTTCCTGAAGGACTACCATCCGAGCCCGGTGCGGATCGAGCCGCTGGTCAACTTCCCCGTGGAACGGGACCTGGTGGTCTCGATGGACGGCTTCATGGAGAAGCTGCAAGAGGTCAAGCCCTACATCATCCGCGACGACGTGAACGACACGTCTCAGGGCGAGTACCGGCAGACTCCCGCCCAGCTGGCGCGCTACAAGCAGTTCTCGATGTGCATCAACTGCATGCTCTGCTACGCGGCCTGCCCGGTCGTGGGCCACGAGGAGGATTTCCTGGGCCCGGCGGCGCTCGCGCTCGGGCATCGCTACAACAAGGACTCGCGCGACCGGGGCCGGTCGGAGCGGCTTGAAGTGATGCTTTCGAGCGAGGCCATGTGGGGCTGCACCTACGTAGGCGAGTGTTCGGTGGTCTGCCCGAAGCACGTGGATCCGGCCGGAGCGATTCAGCAGGCGAAAGCGGTGGGCGCGCAGGAGTACTTCAAGCGTTTCGTGATGCCGAGGGGCGCGGAAGCATGACCGGCCACCGGCGACGGGCCCCCTCCCGCGATCACGCCGGCACGCCGAAAGGAGCGGGCGCATGAGCAGGCACCATCGGCCGCACCGATGGGCGTGGTTCCTGGAGCGCCCCGCCTACATCCGCTTCATGATCCGGGAGCTGACGAGCGTGTTCATCACGGGCTACCTGATCGTGCTCGTGATCACGCTTGCGCGGGCCGGGGGCGGTGAGGCAGGCGCGGCCGCATGGCTGCAGACGCTGAGCGGGGCGGGCTGGAAGGCGGCGCACGCGCTGGCCCTCGCGGCGGCGGTCTGGCACTCGGTCACCTGGTTCAACTCGGTGCCGCAGGCGATCCCGGTCTTCCTGGGCGAGAAGCGGCTGTCGGCTCCGCTGGCTGCCGCGGCGATGGGGTACGGGCCGTGGCTGACCGTCACCGCAGTCATCGTGTGGGCGGTGCTCCGATGAGCGCGGACGGAAGGAGCGGGGAGAAGAGGGGCCGCCCCGCGCGTCCTTCCGGCGAGGCGTTCTGGTGGGCGATCTTCTCGGCGGGGGGCGTGATGGCGGCGCTCTTCGTGCCGGCCTTCGTCCTGGCGACGGGCTTCCTCCTCCCGAGCGGGGACGCCGGCACGGCGGCGGAGAGTGCCGGACGGCTGGAGGTGCTCGCGGGCTGGTGGCCGGTGAAGCTGGTGCTGCTGGGAGTGATCGTGCTCTCGTTCTTCCACTGCGCGCACCGGATCCGCCACACGCTGATGGACCTGGGGCTGCGGCGGTTCGCGGGCTTCCTGAAGCTGCCCTGCTATGGCGGGGCGTTGGCGGGAAGCGTCTGGGCTGCCCTGGTGCTCTGGGCGATCTAGCAGCCCGTCCACGGGCTGCTAAGGGGACGACTTCGCCCAAATGTCCAGGTGGCGCGAGAAGACTTCGTCGAGGTCCCGGACGGGATCCGCGATCCAGTACTCCCGCACGCCGCTTCGTGCATACAGATCGAGCTTGATCCCGCGGTCGCGGTGCGCGGTGGAAGGGGAGAGAATCTCGACGACGAGGTCGGGGGCACCCTGCAACCCCTTCTCTCCGACGATTCCCCACCGCTCGTCGGACACGAAGAGAAGGTCGGGCTGCACGCGGTCATCGGGCCAGCCCTTGGCCCGCCGGATCTATGGTGAGCATGAAACGATTGTCCGATATTCGTGAAACGATCATGGGGGTATTCGCACACTCATAGGGGTATTCGCACACATTGAAGGGAGTTCGTCACCTCATCGTGTCATTTCCGAGGCACTCACGCGCCCGCCCGCTCGCCCCCGCCGCTTCGCCTGCCGACCGGATGGCCGCCCCCGTCGCGCCCGTCGCCTCGCCCGCCGCCCCCGCCGCCGCCCCCGTCGCGCCCGCCGCCGCCCCCGCCGCCCCCGCCGCGCCCGGCCCCCGCGCCGACCTCGTCACGCACCTCGTCCGCTTCTCGACCGCGCTGCGCGAGGCCGGAATCGCCGTGATGCCGGGCGACGAGATCGATGCCGCGAAGGCCTTGCTCCACAGTGACATCGGTGATCGTGCCGAGGTCCGGTTCGCGCTGAGGACGAGCCTGAAGATCGAGCACCGCGCTTGGCCCCTCTTCGATCACCTCTTCGCTCTCCACTGGCGAACCGACGGACCGTCCACCGAGCAGCGCGACACCCGCAGGCCCGCCGACCGCCGTGCCCCCCGGCCCTGGCCCGGACACGGCAACCCGCTTGCCGAGCTGGCGCGCACGATTGCGGAACACGGGCGGGTGGGTCCGGCAGCACCCGCGGGTCCCGAAGGAGGGCGTCCCGGCTACAGCCCGCGCGCCCTGCTGCGCCGCAAGTCCTTCGACCGGTGCACCGATGAAGAGCTGAAGGAGATGGAGCGGCTGCTCGCCCAGGTGGCGCGCAAGCTCGCCGTTCGCCGCAGCCGGCGCCTCGTCCCCTCGCCTCGTGGCCGAACAGTCGACCTGCGCCGCAGCTTCCGGCGATTCCTGTCCCGCGACGGCGAGCCGATCGACTTGGCCCGCCGCGACCGAGCCGTCGAGCTGCCGCGAATCGTCGTCCTCTGCGACACCAGCGGCTCCATGGACCCCTACTCGCGGTTCCTGCTGGCCTTCGTCCTGTCGCTGGGCAAAGCGGCCCGCCGCACCGAGTGCTTCGCCTTCAACACTTCGCTCACGCGGCTCACGCCGTGGATCACGGCGGGCAACGTCGCGGCCACGCTGAGCCGGTTCGCACGCGAGGTCGAGGACTGGTCGGGAGGCACCCGCATCGGCAGATGCCTGGCCGCCTTCGTCGACGATCACTTGCGGGAGACCGTCACGGGTGATACATCCATCGTGATCTTCAGCGACGGGCTCGACCGGGGCGACACGGGAGCGTTGGAAAGGGCGCTCCTGGCGATCCGGCGGCGGGCCCGGCAAGTGATCTGGCTCAACCCGCTCATGGGAGATCCGCGATACCGCCCCGAAGCCCGGGGCATGAAGGCCGCGCTCCCCCATGTGGACCACTTGGTGCCTGCCCACAATCTGGAGTCGCTCGAGGGTCTGCTGCCGCTGCTGTAGACGCGCCTACGCTTCCGAGCGCGAACCGGCCACCGCCGGAGACCGCCGACCGTCGGGCCGAACGATCCGACCGAAGAAACCGGATAACCAGAACCGGCGAGCCAGTGAGAATAGAAGAAAAATTCACGGTGGCGGCCCCTGCCGACGAGGTGTGGGCGTTCCTCACCGACGCCGAACGAGTCGCGGGCGCGCTGCCCGGCGCCGAGATCGCCGAAAAGCTCGACGAGACCACCTACAAGGGTGCAATGGAGGTCAAGGTGGGTCCGCTCGCCGCAGCCTACACGGGCACGGTGGCCTTCGATCTCGACGAGGAGGCGCGCGCCGCGGTCGTCCGCGCGAAAGGCCGGGGCAAGGCCGGAATGGGCAATGCGGACATGAAGATGACCAGCCGCGTCACGCCCCTCGGCCCGGACGAAACCGAAGTGACGGTCGAGGCCAGACTCTCGGTGACCGGCATCCTCGCCCAGCTCGGGCGCGGCATGATGCAGCACGTCAGCAAGAAGATGTTCAAGGAGTTCACGGATGTGCTGGGGAAGGAGCTCGCACCGGACTGACCGGGACGGGCGTTCGCGCGAGCGGCTCCCCCGGGCCGACAGCCAAGGAGGAAGACGGATGATCCCGCCGCCGTTCGACTATCATGCGCCGGGCAGCCTCGACGAAGCGTTGGGGCTGCTCGGCAGCCTCGACGACGCCAAGATCATGTCCGGGGGCCAGAGCCTGCTGCCGATGCTGAAGCTGCGCCTGGCGGCGCCCGCCCACATCGTGGACATCGGGCGCATCCCCGGCCTCGGTTCGATCAGCGAGGAGGACGGTTTCCTGCGCATCGGCGCGCTCGTGACCGAGACGGCGCTGGAGAAGAACGCGACCGTCGCGCAGCGCTTCCCGATCCTTCTCGACACCGCGAAGGTCATCGCCGACCCGCTCGTGCGGAACCGCGCCACCGTCTGCGGCAACGCGGCTCACGGCGACCCGGCCAACGACCATCCGGCGACCATGCTGGCGCTGCGCGCGCACTTCGTGGCCACCGGGCCCGGCGGCCGGCGCTCCATCGAGGCCGACGACTTCTTCCACGGCCTCTTCATGACGGCGCTGGAGCCGAACGAGATCCTGACCGAGATCCGCATTCCGTCGCCCGGGGAACGCAGCGGGGGCGCCTACCTGAAGCTCGAGCGCAAGGTGGGCGACTACGCGGTCGCCGGCGTGGCGGTGCAGCTGACGCTGGACGACGAGGGCGCGGTGACGCAGGCGGGAATCGGGCTCACCAACCTCGGTTTCGCGCCCGTCCGGGCGTCCGCCGCGGAAGAAGCGCTGACCGGCGCGGCCCTCTCCCGGCACGGTGCCGACGAGGCGATCGCCGCGGCGGCCCAGGCCGCCGCCGAAGCTGCCGATCCCGTCGCCGACCGTCGCGGTTCGGTCGAATACAAGAGGAACATGGCCCGGGTGCTGACCGCGCGGGCCGTCGTCAGGGCGCTCGCACGCGCAGGAGGATAGGGAAATGGCCAGTCACCGGATCACCGTCACCGTGAACGGCGAGGCGTATTCGCGCGAGGTCGAATCCCGCCTGCTCCTCGTCCACCTGATCCGCGACGAGCTCGCGCTCACCGGCACCCATATCGGCTGCGACACCACGCACTGCGGTGCGTGCACCGTGCTGGTCGACGGCACGCCCGCCAAATCGTGCACCGTCCTGGCCGTCCAGGCGGACGGTGCCGAGATCGGCACCGTGGAAGGTCTCGCGGGCGCCGACGGGATGAGCCCGCTGCAGGAGGGCTTCCAGCAGGAGCACGGACTGCAGTGCGGCTTCTGCACCCCCGGCATGCTGATGACAGCGACCGCGCTGCTTGCAGGCAATCCGAACCCCGGCGAGGCCGAGATCCGCGAGGCGATCTCGGGGAACCTCTGCCGCTGCACGGGGTACGTGAACATCGTCAAGGCGGTCGAGTACGCCGCCGCCAAGATGAGGGAGGGCGACTGATGGCACCGAGAACTTCCGCCGAGATCTGCGGCATGGGGCACTCCATGAAGCGCAAGGAGGATCCGCGCTTCCTGCAGGGCAGAGGCAGGTACATCGACGACTTCACCCTGCCGGGCATGCTGTGGCTCGACATCGTCAGGAGCCCGGTCGCCTACGGCACGATCAAGAACATCGACACGTCGAAGGCGCTCGAGATCGACGGCGTGCTCGCCGTGCTGACCGGCAAGGACCTGGAAGCGTACGGGCTGCACTGGATGCCGACGCTGATGTCGGATACGCAGATGGTGCTTCCGACCGACACGGTCATGTACCAGGCGCAGGAGGTCGCCGGCGTGATCGCGACTTCGCGGTATGCGGCGGCCGACGGCGTTGCGGCCGTCGAGGTCGAATACGAGACGATGACGCCCGTGATGGATCCGTTCCGGGCCCTCGAGGACGATGCGCCGGTGCTGCGGACCGACAAGGAGGGGAAGACCGACAACCGCATCTGGCACTGGGATGCGGGCGACAGGGAGGCGACGGCCAGGGTCTTCGACGAGGCCGACGTGGTCGTGCGCGAGAAGATGCATGTGCCGCGCATTCACGTCGCCTCGATCGAGACATGCGGGTGTCTGGCCGACTTCAACCCGGTCGAGGGACATCTCACCGTGTACATGACGACGCAGGCCCCGCACGCGATCCGCACCGTGCTGGCGCTGGTGGCGGGACACGTCGGGCTGTCGGAGGAGAAGATCCGCGTGGTGTCGCCCGACATCGGGGGCGGGTTCGGCGGGAAGGTGCCGGTCTACCCCGGCTACGTGATCGCGATCGCGGCGTCGGTGGTGCTGGGCAAGCCGGTCAAGTGGATCGAGGACCGGATGGAGAACCTCCAGGCCGACTCGTTCGCGCGTGACTACCACATGGACGCCGAGCTGGCCGCGGACGCCGACGGGAAGATCAGGGCGCTGCGGATCAGGACGCTGGCAGACCACGGGTATGCGGATGCCCAGGCGGCGCCCTCGAAGTGGCCGGCGGGCCTGTTCTCGATCTGCACGGGATCGTACGACATGGAGCAGGCCTACGCCGAGGTCGACGCGGTCTACACGAACAAGCCGCCGGGCGGCGTCGCGTACCGGTGCTCCTTCCGCGTGACCGAGGCCGTGCACTGCATGGAGCGGATCGTGGACACCCTCGCTCACAAGGTGGGGAAGGATCCCGCGACGCTGCGCGAAGAGAACTTCATCCCGAAGGAGGCGTTCCCGTACCGTTCGCCGCTGGGCTGGGAGTACGACAGCGGGGACTACCAGGCCGCGATGGACAAGGCCAGGGAGATGATCGGCTACGACGAGCTTCGCCGCGAGCAGGCCGAGAAGCGCGAGCGCGGCGAGCTGATGGGGATCGGCGTGTGCAGCTTCACCGAGGTGCTGGGGGCCGGACCGTCCAAGGACTTCGACATCCTGGGCATCAAGATGTTCGATTCGGCCGAGGTGCGCGTGCACCCGACCGGCAAGGCGATCGCCAGATTCGGCACCAAGTCCCAGGGCCAGGGCCACGAGACCACCTACGCGCAGATCATCGCCGAGGAGCTGGGCCTCCCGGCCGCGCATGTGCAGGTCGAGGAGGGCGATACCGACACGGCGCCGTACGGACTGGGGACGTATGCCAGCCGTTCGACGCCGACGGCGGGCGCGGCCGGGGCGATGGCCGCGCGGAAGATCCGCGACAAGGCCGCGAAGATCGCCGCGCACCTGCTTGAGGCGAGCGAGGAGGACCTGGAGTGGGAGCCCGGCCGGTTCTCCGTGAAGGGCGCGCCGGACAGGTCGGTCACGATCCAGGACTGCGCGTTCGCGGCCTACACCAACCTTCCCGAGGGCATGGAGCCGGGGATGGAGGCGACCAACTACTACGACCCGCCCAACCTGACCTTCCCGTTCGGCACGTACATCTGCGTCGTCGACATCGA
Organism: Longimicrobiales bacterium; assembly: GCA_965215065.1. Classification (GTDB taxonomy): domain Bacteria; phylum Gemmatimonadota; class Gemmatimonadetes; order Longimicrobiales; family Gaopeijiaceae; genus Bin94. The sequence continues at coordinate 3,932,632 of OZ244037.1, read as the reverse complement.
CCGCGGGACCGGCGAGGTGAGCGTGCGGCGCTTCGTGGCCGTCGACGACTGCGGCAACATCATCAACCCCATGATCGTGCAGGGGCAGATCCACGGCGGACTGACCCAGGGGCTGGGACCGGCGCTCTACGAGGAGATCCCCTACGACGAGGACGGCAACAATCTGGCGGGCTCGTTCATGGACTATCTCGTGCCGACCGCGGTCGAGACGCCGGCGTGGGAGACCGCGCATACGGTCACGCCGTCGCCGCACCATCCTCTGGGGGCGAAGGGCGTGGGGGAGTCGGCCACGGTGGGGGCGCCTCCCGCCATTGCGAACGCGGTGGTGGACGCGCTGGCGCACCTGGGCGTGACGCATGTGGAGATTCCGATTCGGCCGGACCGGGTGTGGGAGATTCTGCGGGAGAAGGGCGTGGCCGAGTGAAAGGGGGTGCGGACTGCGACCGGACAGTCCAGTGCGAACGGAACGGGCGGTATGGTTTCAGTGGCTTCGACTCGCCATCTGCTCCCGCAATCGGCGGACGGCGTGCCGGAGGTGCGAGCGAACCGTGGTCCATTGGAATAGGTTGCTTGAACTGCCGTGGTGGCACGGCGGTCGCTCCCCATGACCTCCCTGCCCCGCGCGCTTCGGGCTCGTTTCTCGCTGGAAACCTGCCCTTCTGTTCGGCTTCATCCTCCATTGGGCCTTCGAGGACACCATGAGCCCGGAACACATCGTCGCCGCCTTCCACGAGAAAGTATGCGACCAGAGTCCCGACTTCTCCGCAGTCCCATGCGCAGCGACACCGTCCCGACCGTGAATACCGCGCGCTTCGACAAGCTTGTAACGCTCCTGAAGGAGCTGTTCCAGCTCGATCGGCCCGATCTGGACTTCGGATTCTTTCGGATCATGCACGCGAAGAGTGCCGAGGTCACACGATTTCTGGAGCGGGATCTGCTGCCCCAGGTCCAGACGGCTTTCTCCGAGTACGGTTCCGGGGATCGGAAACGCTTGAAAGAGGAATATCGCTCGGCCGTCGAGCAGGCCGAAAAGCTGGGCGCTCCCGATCCCGAGACTCTGCCCGGAGTGCGCGATGCGAAGCGGCGCCTCGCAGAAGCCGGAGAATCCACCGACTCCTTGGAAGCCGATGTCTACGACCACCTTTACCGGTTCTTCCGCCGTTACTACAGCGAAGGCGACTTCCTGAGCAGGCGCGTCTACAAGCCGGGCGTGTACGCCGTCCCTTACGAGGGAGAAGAGGTCAAGCTCCATTGGGCCAACGCGGACCAGTACTACATCAAGACCGACGAGTACCTCCGAAACTACGCATTCAAGCTGAGACCCGACGACGATGCCGACCCCATGCGGGTCCATTTCCGGTTGGCGGATGCCGCAGAGGCGGAGCACGGAAACATCAAGTCGTCGGCCGTGCGCAAGCGTGTCTTCGTGCTGTGCAGCGGCGACTTCATCGGCGAAGAGGAGGGGGAACTCGTCATCCGTTTCGAGTACCGCCCCGCATCGCCCGACGACGGGGCGTCCAACGGGAAGAAGAAGCCGCCTAAGCAGAAAGACCTCGTCGACTTGGCCGAATCGAAGGTCATGCAGCAGCTGGAGGGCCGAGATCGGTTCGCACGCTGGGCTCGGGCTCTTTCCGAGCATCATGTGCTGGCAGACGGATCCAAAGCCGATTACACCTGTCTCCGTGCGCATCTGAATCGTTACACGGCTCGCAACACCTACGATTACTTCATCCACAAGGACCTGGGTGCGTTCCTGCGCCGAGAGCTCGATTTCTACATCAAGAACGAGGTCATACATCTCGACGACATTGAGAGCGAATCCGCGCCCCGCGTCGCGCAATACCTTTCCAAGATCAGGGTGATCCGGCGAATCGCTCACAAGATCATCGACTTCCTCGCGCAGCTGGAAGGGTTTCAGAAGCGTCTTTGGCTCAAGAAGAAGTTCGTGGTAGATGCCTCGTGGTGCGTTCGGATCGGTTGCATCCCCGAGGAATTTCATGCCGAGATCACGGCGAACGAAGCTCAGCGGGAAGAATGGGTCAAGCTCTGCGCGATCAACGAAATTGAGAGCGACTTGGCCGCCCCCGGCTACACCGTGCCGCTGACTTCCAGGTTCCTGAAGGCGCATTCCACCCTCATGCTGGACACCAAGCACTTCTCCGCGGACTTCACCGCTCGTCTGTTGAGTACCATTGATAATTTGGACGATGCGATGGACGGCGTATTGGTGCACAGCGAGAACTTCCAAGCGCTGTCGCTGATGCAGGCGCGGTACCGCGGAAGGGTATACTGCATATATATTGATCCGCCGTATAACACCGGCAATGACGGGTTCGTATACCGGGACAACTATCAGCACTCCAGCTGGGCCGCCATGGCAGCACAGGGTCTGCCGTTGGCGAAGCGTCTTGGAACACGAAGCAGTGCCATCTTTGCATCCATCGACGATGCCGAGCAGCCGATGCTCCGCTTCCTACTCGACGAAGCATGGGGACCGGCCAATCATGTCGCCGACATGTGTTGGGCGGCTGGCCGGAAGAACGACTCACGTTTTGTGTCCGTGTCGCACGACTACATTCTCGTTTACGCCACCGATCTCGAGCACCTTCGCGAATCCAAGGCCAAGTGGTGGCAGAGGAAGAGAGGACTCGACGACATATACCTGCAGCACCGCAGGCTCATCAGGAAACATAAAACCGATTATGGCACGATAACCAATAACTTGAAAAAGTGGTTCAGGGATCTCCCGGATTCACATCCGGCGAAGGCGCACAGGCACTATAGCCACGTCGACAGGAGAGGAGTTTACTTTCCGGATAACATCTCCTGGCCCGGTGGTGCGGGGCCGAAGTACGAGGTTTTGCATCCGGTTACCAAGAAGCCGGTGCGCGTACCCGCCGCGGGATGGCGGTTCAGCAAGCCGGAAACCATGCAGCAGCATATCGAGGAGGACAGAATTCACTTCGGGGCAGACGAGACCAAGGTTCCGTGCCGAAAATCTTACTTGACAGATCATGAGTACGAGTCGCCGTACAGTGTCTTTTACCGAGACGGACGGGCGGCCACGAACCGCCTACGAAATGTCCTTGGGTCGGCCGACTTCGGCTACCCTAAGGACGACACGATCATTGCCGAGTGTGTGGGGATGGTTACCTCCGAGGAAGGGACCGTCCTCGACTACTTCGCCGGCTCCGGCACGACCGGTCACGCCGTCATCAACCTGAACCGGGACGACGGCGGCCGCCGAAAGTTCGTCCTCGTCGAGATGGGTGCCCACTTCGATACGGTCCTGCTCCCCCGCCTCAAGAAGATCACGTACTCCCCGGAATGGAAGGCGGGCAAACCGAAGAGACGAGCGACGCCGGACGAGGCGGAACGCTCGCCCCGGATCTTCAAGGTCGTCCGCCTGGAGTCCTACGAGGACACGCTCAACAACTTGGCCGAGAGCGGGCGAACCGCGCTTTCGCTTCCCGCCGCTTCAGGTTCAGATCGTTTCCGGGAGCAATACCTGCTCCACTACATGCTCGACGTCGAAACCCGGGGAAGTGCTTCCCTTCTCGACATCGGGCGGTTCACGGACCCTGCCAATTACCGGCTCAAGATCAAGGTCCCCGGCTCCGACGAAAGCCGGGACGTCGCGGTCGATCTGATCGAGACATTCAACTGGCTCCTTGGCCTCAGGGTTGAGCGCATGCAAGCGCCCCAAGTGTATCATGCTTCGTTCCGCCGGGACGGCGAGGGCCGCCTCCGGCTGGACGGTGCGCTCGAAGCCTGCTCCGAAGACGGTTGGTCCTTCCGTGCCGTCGAGGGGCTTCTTCCAGATGGCCGTCGGGCCCTCGTCATCTGGCGCAACCGGCCGGGCAAGGACGATCCTGCCGGTCTCGAAGAGGACAATCTGGTGCTGAACGAGTGGTTCAAGGCCCGGCGTTGGACCGAAGATCGCAGGTACGACGCGGTGTACGTGAACGGAGACAACAATCTCGCGAACCTTGGGGGGGATGCTGCTTGGCAGGCGTACATGATCGAGGGACACTTCCGTCGGCTCATGTTCGACATCGGAGACACGCCGTGAGCCCGGAGCGCTTCGTCGCCGCCTTCCTTGCGAAAGTGTGTGACCAGGCGGTCCTCAGGATCGCCGACGTTTCCTGCCCGACACACGAACGCGTGCCCAGTCTCGGCCTTCATGCGCCGCACTAGACCTGCCCTGCCGCTCAACCGGAAGCTGATCCTCAACCGGTGGCTCCTCGGCCTCTTCGGCTGCGAGCGCTTCGAGGACCTGGCGAAGCACCTGCGCGACGAGGAGCTGGAAGGGCTGGACGACGACGGCGTGCACCGCTTCCACAAGGCGATCCGACTCCACCTGCCTGCCGCCCGGCGACCCGAGCTTCCGGATGATCTGCTCCTGCGCTACGACCACGCTGTCACGTCGATCACGCACCGGCTCAACGAAGCGCGCGCCGTCGCCGGCAAGCCCCCGGTCGCGTGGAAGTACTTTCAATACCTTGCGCTACTCTTCACGGAAGTCTACCTGGACCGCTATTTTGCGGAGCCCGAGGCTCTGCTGGCGCGTCTGAACAACTCCGTGCAGGAGTTCAACGCCGGGGAGCCCGCACGCGACCATGTCCCGGCGTTCGAATTGGACTCGGACGCGCGGCCCCAGCTCAACAAGGTCGCCTTCTGGATGGCGACCGGAAGCGGAAAGACGCTTCTCATGCACGCCAACATCCTGCAGTACCGGCGACTTCTCGAGGAGCACGGCCGGACTCGGACGCTGAACCGTATCATCCTGCTCACGCCCAACGAGGGACTGTCGCGCCAGCATCTGGACGAGTTCGCAATGGCCGGCATTTCCGCCGAAATCTTCAGCAAGGAGAGCGGCGGAGTGCTTTCTGGACGCATGGTCGAGATACTGGACATCCACAAGCTGAAGGAGAAGGAGGGCCCGAAGACGGTGGCCGCCGAGGCGTTCGAAGGCGAGAACCTGGTCTTGGTGGACGAGGGGCACCGCGGTGCCTCCTCCGGCAACCGAGGCGCTTGGATGAGGTTCCGCAACCAGCTCTGCGAGCACGGGTTTTCCTTCGAGTACTCGGCCACCTTCGGGCAGGCGGTGAAGGGCAATCGGAACTTGGCCGCCGTGTACGCCCGCGGCACCCTGTTCGACTACTCCTACCGGTGGTTCTACGGCGACGGCTTCGGCAAGGATTATCGAATCTTCAACCTTGAACAGGACCGGAACGAAGCATGGCGCAGCTCGTACCTGACCGCGTGCCTGCTCACGTTCTTTCAGCAGCAGCGGCTCTACGGGAAACGCAGGTCGGCCCTGCGCGCCTTCAATCTCGAACGGCCGCTCTGGATCTTCGTGGGCGGACGCGTCACCAAGGGGTTCTCCACGGTCGAGGCTTCGGACATCGCGGACATACTGCGGTTTCTGAAGAACTACGTCTCCGACCGTCAGGCGAGCCAACGGCGCATCCGACGCCTTCTGGCGCAGGGACTGGATACTACCGGCGGAAAGTCTCTCTTCGACGGACACTTCGGGCCGCTCAACGCCGCCGGACTCTCCGCCCGGGCCGTATACGACGAGACGCTGAAGCTCGTGTTCAACGCCCCCGGGCGAGGGTCGCTCCGAATTGAGCGTCTGACAGGCGGTGCCGACGGCGAGCTGGCCGTGCGGCTCGGCGACAACCCTCCTTTCGGCGTAATCAACGTCGGGGACTCTCGGAAACTTGCAAGGCACTGTCTGGCCAACGGGCTGAACGCCGTGGACCGCGAGTTTTCGGATTCGCTCTTCCACGACATCAACCGCCACGATTCACGGATCAACCTGCTCGTCGGGGCCAAGAAGTTCACGGAAGGGTGGAACAGCTGGCGCGTCAGCACGATGGGATTGATGAACGTCGGCAAGAGCGAAGGGGCGCAGATCATACAGCTCTTCGGCCGCGGCGTGCGGCTCAAGGGCAAAGGAATGTGTCTGAAGCGCAGCTCCGCCGTGTCCGAGAACGACGATGCGCTGGTCGGCCTTCACCACTTGGAAACGCTGGAGGTGTTCGGGGTGAAGGCCAAGTACATGGCGCAGTTCCGCGACTTCCTCCGAGAGGAGGAGCTGCCTTTCGATCGCACCGAGATGGTTCTGCCGGTCATCCCGAGAGACTTGCCGGACCATGGCCTCAAGACGATCCGCCTCGCAGAGGCCGTCGCGTCCGTTTCCGGGAGCCCCGGCGCGGCGTACCGGCAACTCGGGCCCGCTCCCTGCCTGAGTGCCCCGGCCGACTCGGATTTGGATGAATCCGTTCGCCGAAAGCTGCGGCGACATCGCGTCGTCCTCGACTGGTATCCCAAGATTCGCGCGCTCCGGTCCGAGGAAGGTGCCGACAGCGGGGCCGTACAGCCCCAGGAGGGATGCTTGGAACAGAAGCACGTCGACTTGCTTGATCTCGAAGCTCTTTTCCTGCACCTCCAGAGATTCAAGTCTGAACGGGGCTGGAACAACCTCACGGTCTCGCGCACGGCGATTCGCGATCTGCTGCGCGATGAGTCCTGGTACAGCCTCCGCATCCCCGATAGCGAGCTGCGCTTCGACGACTATTCCAAGGTCCGGCGGTGGCAGGAGATCGCCCTTGCGCTGCTGAAGAAGTACATGGAACGGTATTACAAAATTTGCCAGGGGCAGTGGGAGTCGAAGCACTTGGAGTACAGCGATCTGACCTCGGGGGACGCCAACTTCCCCGTTGTCTCGGGAGGCGGCGGCGAACATGGTTATCGCATACTGATCGACGGGCCGGCGCACGATCCGAAAGCGGTCGAGATCGCCGCCAAGCTCGGCGAACTCGCACGGACCGTCAGGCGGGGCGACCGGTTCTGGGAGTTCGGGGAAATCAAGGCGATGTCCTTCGATCAGCACCTTTATCGACCGCTGCTCTTCGCCGGCGAGCAGAGCGTAGCGGTGTCCCCGACACCTCTGAACGAGGGCGAATGGCAGTTCGTCCGCGACCTTCGGGACTACCTCGGGCAAGACCCCGGCACCCTCCGAGGAACCCGCGTCTACCTCATGCGCAACATGAGCCGGGGTCATGGCATCGGCTTCTTCGAAGCGGCCAATTTCCACCCGGACTTCATCTTGTGGGCGGTCAGCGGCAGTCGCCAGAGGATTGCGTTCGTCGATCCAAAGGGGCTCCGCTACGTCGGACCCCACCATCCCAAGGTGCGCTTCCACCAGACCATCAAGAGGATCCAAGATCGACTGGGCAGCCCGGATGTGACCCTTGAATCTTTCATCGTGTCCAACACGCCCTTCCACGCGGTGAAGGACCTGTGGGGCATGGACAGGGCGGAGCTTGAATCCCGTCACGTCTACTTCCAAGAGGACGGGAAGGCCTACATCCGTGCAATCCTGGATAAGATGGGCGCAGCGGGCCCGTTCGGCCGCCCGTGCACAGGGAGGCAGCCATGCTGACGCGAATGCGCCTGCGCAACTTCAAGTCATGGGGCGATACCGGGCGGATCCCGCTGCGCCCGATCACGGCGTTTTTCGGAACCAACAGCTCCGGCAAAAGCAGCCTGCTTCAGGCCCTGCTGCTGCTCAAACAGACTTCGGATTCTTCGGATCGCGGACTGGTCTTCCACTTCGGCGACAAGGCAACGCTCGTCGACCTTGGTGACTTTGCAAGCGTGGTTCACGACCACGATACCGCCAAGAGTATGGAAGTGTCGCTCGATTGGAAGACGGCTAGGCCGTTCAAGGTTGCGGACACCAAGCATGATGACAGGGAAGTGGTCGAAAGCCGCCGACTTGGGTTCTCCGTCATCATCGGGCAGAAGAGAAATGCCATGCCTCCGCGGCCGGCTGTCGACGAGATGTCCTACGGGGTCGGCGACGCCCGGTTCGGAATGCGAAGGCAGGGAAAGGATCAGGATGAATACGATGTCTTTGCCGAGGCGGAAGCCTTTCGGTTCATTCGCAGCCTCGGTCGAAAGTGGCCATTGCCGCCGCCGATCAAGGGTTACGGCTTTCCCGACCAGACACGTGCCTACTACCAGAACGCCGGATTCCTTCCACGCCTGGCACTGGAACTCGAAAGGCGGCTCGACAGCATTTCCTACCTTGGGCCGTTGCGTGCATCTCCTGAACGCCATTACACATGGGCTGGTGCTGAACCCAGAGATGTGGGGCGGGCGGGCGAAGCCGTCGTCGACGCCTTGTTGGCGGCCAGGGAGCGGGGCCCAATGATTTCGCCCGGCTATCGGAGGCCGCGTGTCTCGCTCGAGACATACGTCGCGCAGTGGCTGAAGGATCTCGGCCTTATTCACGACTTCCGCGTGATGCCGATCGGTGACGACAGCCATATCTTCCAAGTAAGGGTCCGCCGAACCTGTCGGTCGCCGGAAGTGCTCATCACCGATGTGGGCTTCGGCGTTTCTCAGATCCTTCCGGTCATGGTGCTCTGTTTTTTTGTACCGGAATGCTCGACCGTCATTCTTGAACAACCGGAAATCCACCTTCATCCGGCGGTTCAATCGGGACTTGCGGATGTACTCATCGCCGCTCGGCAGACGCGCAAGGTTCAGATACTGTTGGAGAGCCACAGCGAACACCTTTTGCGTCGGCTGCAGCGGCGTATCGCTGAAGAGAAGGTGGCGCCGAATGATGTGGGACTGTTCTTCTGTGACGCCGGAGGTGACAGCCCGGAGCTGAGGGAGCTCGACATCGACTTGCTCGGCAACATCACGAACTGGCCCGAGAACTTCTTCGGTGACGAATTCGGAGAAATCGCCGCTATGACCAAAGCTGCCCAGAAACGCCGGAACACGGCGGCTGGAGCGCCCCGATGAGACCGCCGGTGGTGCTGGATACCAACGTGGCATATGTTGCGAATGGAGCGACCCCCCAGGCCGGTCCGAAGTGCGTCATTGCTTGTGTCGAACGGCTGGAGCGAATCAAGAACCGGGAGAGACTGCTGCTCGACGACAGATACCTGATTCTGGGCGAATACCCCGCTCCATCACACCAGCCGGGTGCGGGAGATGCATTCGTCAAGTGGGCTTGGATCAATCACTGCAATCCAGAGATGTGCATGCAGGTAACCGTCAGGTCTCATGAGGACCGAGGATTCAAGGAGTTCCCGAACGATGATGACCTGGCGGCATTCGACAGGGACGACCGAGTGTTCGTGGCCGTCGCCCTCGCCAGCCAGGAATCGCCGGTGGTGCTCAATGCTTCCGATACCGGTTGGTGGAATCACCGGCGGGCTCTGGAGCGGCACGGCGTGCGGGTCGATTTCCTGTGCCGCGAGCTCATGGATAGGTAGGCAGAATGCGACCGCGTCCCTCGGGAATAGCCCCCGCACAGCACGGCACCGCTGAGGTTCCGCGCGGCACATGCAGCCAGTGCCTGCCGGGACGCGGAGTTGCAGGAGAAGATCGAAGAAGCCTGGAGCCGCCGGACCTGCGGGCGGCCCCGGGTCCATACGGAGCCAAGGCCCGGGGCGAGCGCGTCGGGCAGAAGCGGGTCGGACGGCTGATGAAGTGGGCGAGGGTCGAAGTGTGACCCGGCGTCGGCGGAAGGTCGCGACCACGCAGCGAGCTGCGCGAGCGAGACCCATCGCGAAGGCGTGGTGCCACGAGGACGATCCGGCGCGACGTCGCACATGGAGCGCAACCGGCGTACCCTGCACCTGCGAGCGTGGCAGGATCGTGGCGCGCCGGTTCCCTCCGTCTCCCGTCGGGAACTTGCTCCGCCGGGCAGGCGGAGGCCATTATCAAACAGGGCTCGAAGAAGCGGTTCCGCAACGACTGGCTCGGGATCTCGGCGGTCCCAGGCCGGACGCGCTTACCCGGCATCAAGAGAACCGCCGGCGGGCGTTGAAGGCCATCGGAATCCCCCTGAAACCGCCCTCGACTGTCCAACGAAGCGGAGTATTCACCCGTCCATTAACTAAACCGGACAGGTCCAATCTACTGGGGACATGACATGTCTAATGACACGCTGAGCCGAGCGATCACAACCTTGGAAGCCCTGCGGGCTCAACTCGAACCGCTGTCGGCGCAGATTGAGACGCTACAGTCCAATGCCGCGATTCGCCGTTTCATTGAGACTGCTGACCGAACCCGCCCGCTGATGCGCGCTGCCCTTGGTCCGTTTGAGGACCTGCGTCGCAGCTTCCAGTTGAACCCCGAACTACTGGATACGAAGCTGAGGACATTCCGAAGATTGGGGGTGGAGCTGGAGAAGCAGTTCCTCCTGCCGGAGTGGCCGGACACCCTGAAGCTTCTCAAGCCGCTGGAGATGGGCAGGACGGCAGAAATGCTCTCGCCCTATCACGATCATGTGAGTCGATTGCGTCAGACGATCAAGGCGATGACCACCCCGTGGCTCGACAGTCAGAACCAACTCCGATCCCTTAACGGCCTTCTTGGATTGCAACACATCGGCCATGAGTTGCACTCGACCCCCGTCTTCGATGTGAAATCGGCGGAGCGGTTACGGCGTTACCTCGGCGATTGGCGCGCAAGGATCGACTGGTCGTCCGCGATCTTCACCGATACGCTGGCACGTGCCGGATTCTACCTTGAGCGTGGTCTCGATCCGGCCTTGACCTTCTACCCAGCCATCGCCTTCGACCAAGCCATCACGAATGCGGGCGTCAAGCATGCCCCTCCGCCATACATCCGTGCCTACGCTCGTGCCGATGATAATCGAGGCGAGGAGGACGCTGGGTTCGAACGCAACAACGCGGCCCATGACCGCCTGCAGAGGTTCGAGTCCCATCTCCGTGCATTCATCGATCAACGGATGACCACGAGCTTCGGAGATAATTGGATCAAGCATCGCGTCCCCGGCGACATACGCCAACAATGGAAGAAAAAGCAGGAAAAAGCACTCGATGCAGGTGAATCCAAGCGACCATTGATCGCGTACGCAGACTTTACCGATTATGTGAAGATCATCGTGCGGAACGACAATTGGAACCCAGTCTTTGCCAAGATCTTCCAACGTAAGTCTTTGGTCCAAGAATCATTCCAGAGGCTCTACCCAATCCGGGTTTGCACCATGCACGCCCGAATCATTACCCAGGACGATGAGCTGTATCTTTGCGCCGAAACGACGCGTCTTCTGAATGCGATGGACATCGAGACCTGAGTCGCTTGCGACCGCGCAAGCCAGCCGGACGCCAAAGGGAAGGAAAGGCGTGAAGGAGATATTCGACTGGGTTAAACCGAAGTTCGGGACAGAATCGGGCCGATTATCGCGGTTAACGTGTTGCAGCCGAAAGACCTGAGTCGATTTCGGCATCCGGATGCTGTACCCATGTGACGATTCGGTGTGCATCTTGACATCATTCAGCATATCCGTTACCATGATGCCCATGTACATTGAACGCGTGACATCATTCAGCATATCCGTTACCATGATGCCCATGTACATTGAACGCGTGCTCAACCGGAACTCCCCGCCCGCCGTCCTGCTGCGCGAGTCCTTCCGCAAGGACGGCAAGGTCTGCAAGCGCACCCTCGCCAACCTCTCGAAGTGGCCCGACGAGATCGTCCGGGGGCTGCGCATCCTGCTCAAGGGCGGCGTCGCCCTGAAGTCGATGGACGACGCCTTCGAGATCCTGCGCTCCCGACCCCACGGGCATGTCGCCGCCGTCCGCGGGCACGGCGCGGAAGCTGGGCCTCGAGAGGCTGCTCGACCGCCGTCCCTCGCGGATGCGCTCCTTGGCGGCGGCGATGATCGCCGCCCGCGTCCTCGACCCCCGCTCGAAGCTCGCCACCGCCCGGGGCCTCGCCTCCGAGACGCAGACCGACACGCCGGGCGAGGAGCTCGGCGCCAAAGACGCGACGGCGGAGGAGCTCTGCGAGGCGATGGACCGGCTGCTCCCGCTCCAGGAAACGCTTCAACGAGCTCCTCGAGGCCGTATTGATTCGCATAGTAGAAAATAGAGTAGTTCCGATTATGGAACCAGACGAAGTAGACGTCTATGCCTATCGCACGAACATTCGCGACCCGAAGCTTCAGCTCATCAAGGCCATCGCGCGGCAGTTGCTTCCAGTGATCGGATTGAATATCCGGTAACAACTCAAACTTGCGCCATTCGCTTCGTAATCGGACCCGTATTCCATCCCGGCGGCATTGCCAATAGCTTGTTGCTTTGTGCGGCATAGCAAAAGAGGCTCTTCCCCCTTCTTGGTGGGCGGCGTTAAGGTGAGGGGGGTCAGAGTCATGACCGATCACCGACGAGGAGGAGGAAGGCATGGCCGAGAGGAGCTGGCTGGACGCGGTGCTGGGACCGGGTCCGGAGTGGAGGGTTGTCCGGGTGGAGCGCACGCGGGAGCCGAAGGAGCTGCGGGTGGGCGTGGAGCGTGCCCCGGGGAGCAGGCTGCGATGCCCTGACTGCAACGAGGAATGCCCGGGCTGCGACACGCGGCGGCGGGAGTGGCGGAATCTGGACGCCCGGGGGTACAAGACCTTTCTCGTCTGCGATGTTCCGCGGGTTCGGTGCCGGGAGCACGGGGTGCTGACGATGCAGGTGCCTTGGGCGGAAGGGAGTTCGAGGTACACGGCGCAGTTCGAGGCGGAAGTGATCCGGTGGCTCAAGGAGGCGAGCGTGCAGGCGGTGGCCGGGCGGATGCGGCCGAGCTGGAACGCCGCGGACGGGATCATGCAGCGGGCCGTGGCCCGGGGGCCGGCGCGCCGCCGGCCCGAGGAGGTCCGGCGCGCCTGTCGGTGGACGAGACGTCGTTTCGCCGCCGGCACCGCTGCGTGACGGTGGTGTCGAACCCGGAGACGGGCCGGGTGCTGCATGTCGCCCGGGGGCGGGGCAGGGAGGCGCTCGCGGCGTTCTACGAGGGGCTGGGAGAGACGCAGAGGGCGGCCGTCGAGAGCGTCAGCATGGACATGCGGGCGCCGTACATCGCGGCGACCCTCGACATGATTCCGCACGCCTGGGCGAAGATCGCGTTCGACCGGTTCCATGTCGCCGGGCACCTCGGCGACGCGGTGGACAAGGTGCGGCGCGCCGAGCACCGGGCTCTGCTGAAGGAGGGCAACGCGATCCTCTCGGGCACCCGATTCCAGTGGCTGAAGGGCCGGCGGCGGAAGACGCACGGGGAGAAGCCGGCGTTCGCGAAGCTGCGCGCCGGCACGCGGCGGACGGCCCGGGCATGGGAGCTGAAGGAAGCGGCCGCGAATCTCCGGAACTGCCGGAGCCGAAGCCGGGCGACGGCCGGGTGGAAGCGGTGGCTCGCATCGGCTTCGCGCTGCCGCCCGGGGCCCGTCGTCAAGGCCGCCCGGATGATCCGCAGTCATCTCCGGGGCATCGTCAACGCCGTCGTCCTCCGCGCCACCAACGGTCCGGCCGAAGGCATCAACAGCCGGATCAAGACCGTGAAGGTGCGCAGCCGGGGCTTTCGCAACCGGGAACGCTTCGCGAACGCCATCTACTTCCATCTCGGCGGCCTCGACCTCTACCCCGATAGCCTGCCCGCATGACCTGCTGCCCACCTGACAAGGGGAAGAACCGCACACGGAGAACATCAGCTGCACTCCGTCGAAGTCGCATGGATCATCTGGACCTGTCCCGGTTTCGTGGACGGATGAATACTGCGGTTGAACTGCTCGGTTCTCGTCTCCCCGCTGCTGAGGAGAGCTTCTCCGGCCGAGGACATCCAACATCCCGAGCCGACCGGTCCGGACATCCTCCTCCGATCCTGTTTGAAACATATCCTCCGTCTTCCCGCCGGGACATGCTGCCGGCGGGAAGACGGAGGGACCGGCGCTCAGCAGCCCGGCCGCGCTCTCAGGCGTCGCCTCGCCGGTTTCCCGCTTGCAGCCGGCGTCGCACCGGATCGATCGCGAGACCGCCCGGGCCGACGACCCTGCCGGGCCAGGCCGCATGCTTCTTCTCGAAGTCCGCCGGCGACTCGTACCCCGGCGCCGAGTGCCGACGCACCCGGTTGTAGAACCCTTCGATGAAGTCGAACACCGCACGCCTCGCTTCATCCGGGCTGCGGAACCGGCTGCGGTCCGGCAGTTCGCAATCGAGCGTCGCGAAGAAGCTCTCGCACATCGCGTTGTCGTACGCATCCCCGACCGATCCCGCAGAGGACCGCACCCCGGCCTCCCGGCACCGCTTCCCGAAGGCGTACGACGTGTACCGGGAGCCCTGGTCCGAGTGATGGATGACGTCCTTCGGCCGACGACGCCACACCGCCATCGCCAGCGCCTTCTCCACCAGCTCCGACCGAAGGTTGGTTTCCATCGCCCAGCCCACGACGAGGCGGCTCCACGCGTCCACGACCACAGCCGCGTACAGCCAGCCCGCATCCGTCGGCACGTACGTGATGTCCGCCACCCACAGCCGGTCGGGACCGCCGGCCGAGAAGTCGCGGTCCACCAGGTCCGGCACCGCGCGGGCCTGCGCGTCCCGCCGTGTCGTGACGACCTTCCGCCGCCGCCGGGTCACGCCCTCGATCCCCGCCTGCTTCATCAGCCGTCCGACCCGCTTGCTTCCCACCCGCTCGCCCCGGGCCTTCGGTTCCGCATGGATCCGGGGCCGGCCGCAGGTCCGTCGGCTCGTTCCCAGGCGTCTTCGATCTTCTCCCGAAGCTCCGCATCCCGCCGGGCCCGCTCCGGAGGCGTCCGCTTCAGCCAGACGTAGTACCCGCCGGGGGAGAGACCCGGCACGCGGCACATCGCCCGGACGGGGAACTCGGCCCGGTGCGCCTTCATGAACTCGAACCCCTTCCGGGGATCGAGCCGCTCTCCATCGCGAACCAGGCCGCGGCTTTTTTCAAGATGTCCCGCTCCATGCGGAGCCGCCTGACTTCCCGCTTGAGGCGACGCATCTCCTCCCGGTCCTTCGTGGTCAGCCCGTCCGCCCGGCGTCCCTCGTCAAGGTCCGCCTGCCCGACCCAGTTCCGGATCGCCCCGGAAGAGGGCTCGAACTCGCGCGCCAGCGACTCGGGCGACCGCCCCGAGCGCACCAGCCCGACCATCTCCCGCCGGAACTCCGGCGGATACCGCAACCGCTTCTTCGGCATCGTGGAATCCTCCTTTCCTCAACTTGGAAGTGTCCACGAAACCGGGGCAACTCCATGACCGTCTGCCGTTTTGTTCCACACGAAATATCCGGTGGCAAAGCGGGTGAGTGCCGCGACTTCCCCGCTCGGCGTCAAGGCCACCCAAAGACTCTCCGTACGCGAGCGGATGCTCTCGGGATAGATATGCACGACGTTCAGGATGTGTCCGTCCTCCATCTCTCCTACGTAGACGGACCGGTTCCACCGCGGCGAGTACGTGATGCGAGGGTCTTCCGGCACCAATGCCCGGTCCAGTTCGGACGGGGGGACAACGGCGTGGTCCTCTACAATCGGGACGGGATCTCCTTGCATATCGGGATAACGCGTGATCCGAAAAGGAGCCGCGTCCGACACCAGCAGGTCGCCTGCCTCCGTGACCGATACGGGTCCTCCCGAAAGGCGACGGACGGCATGCGGGTCCTGGTGCTGCACGGCGGGATGCAGGCTTCCGATGTGCCGACCCGCCTGATCGAACCGGTGGACCGCATAACCAGCGGCCTCGGCACCCCGGAAACCGCCGCTTACGATGAACCCGCCGCCGGGAGCGGTCGCGACCCCGCGTGTCCATATGTCGGGAATATCCGCGTCGTGACCGGGTTTCTTGTCGGCTCCGAAGAAGCTGGCTTGTCGAGTTCCCATGCCCATGACCACTGCTCCGCCCCCCGAAAGCGCGGCGAGATAGGCCACGTCTCCGGGGAATCCGCCGGACAGGACGCAGCAGGCGATCTTCCCGTCGGGCAGTATTTCCCACACTTCGGCAGCCTCCATGTCCGCCAACCAGACCGTGCCGTCGGGCCATTCCGCCATTCCCGAGATGTAGCCGAAGCCGGGGCCGTTTCGCGTGCTCCAGACTTCCTGGACCCGTATTCCCAGTTCTCTTCCGTCTTCGAGGACGGGCCAGACGGGTCGTTCCTGCCGGTCCACGAAATCGTTGCCCGCGCATCCCGACAGGACGAGGAACAGAACAGGGATCGCGATTCTGCCGACACATGCCGTGCTTCTTCTCATTTATCCACCGTCCATACGTTTTGCGGAAGCGGCGCACCTGCAGCGGCCCACTCTTCAATGAGAGCTGGAGTGTAGTTTAGGGCGAACCAGCAGCCGTCCGCACCTCCAGGCGCGGGAAGGGCGTGAGCCAAACGGCGACATGGCGGTTCGAGTCCGCTGCCATGATGAGAGGCAGCGAATCGCTCACCAGAGCTCCCCGCCCGGTTGCCGCATCGACGAGGTAGGTACGTATGGACGGATCCCGCGAAGCTTCGTCCGGCCCGGCTCGTTCTCCGCGGCCTGTTTGAAGCAGGACATGCTTTGGCGAGACGCTATGTGTCAGGATCAGGTTCTCCATCACGCCTTCATGCGAGAAGGCGACTGCGCTCCGCTCTGCGGAATACCTGCGTTCCGTGATTTTCGTCTGGGCATAGTCCTGCACCCGGGTCGTCCAGAGCAGCTCCGGCCGGTCGGCTCGATATGCTCGGGCTACGGGGAACAGGGAAAAGGCGAAGACCACACGGGGCGGGTAGCCGAGACAGGCGATGAGTCCGTCCGACAGTTGGCCCCTGACGAGAGAGCTGCCCGCGTCGTACCCGCGTCCGATATCCCGGTTTGCGCCCTCGGGCGTCATTGCGATCTCGTGGACGATCGTATCGTCTTCGCGCTTCCATCCCGCAACGAAGATCCGATCCTCGACCGAACACAAACTCGTTGGAACGAGAGGAATCTGTATCGTCCTGCTTCGCCGGTATCCGGATTCGGTCTTCGCGAAAACCTTAAGCCGGTTTCCCCGGTCGGAGACGACCAAGCTTCCGTCGCTCAGCAGCGCCAGACCGTTCGGCTCGTAGAACTCCTCCGGCCCGTCTCCAGGGCCTCCGAATCCATTGACGTAGCGACCCGCAGGATCAAAAACCCGGACCTGGTAGTTATCCATATCGAGCACATGGATGTTGCCGGCGTCATCGAGTTCGACGTCCCCAAATGAGTCCGAAGACTTCGGGGTCTTCATCTCCGCCTTCCTCGTCGCCGAGCTTGCCCAGCCGCAGTACCGTCCGGGCTCGGAGGAACTTGTGCCGGGCTTCGGTCCAGTCCGACAAGGATTCGGCCGAGAGGCCGGTCGGCAGGGAGTCCGACACGATGAGCGGATTGCCTCGCGGAGGCAGATTCTCCGGGGTCGGATGGGAGATTTCGTTCCTGCGGGATTCGCATGCGCCGAGCGCGGCCGCCAGCGACACAGCCCATGCGGCGGTGAAGCCGCGCCGGGCCTGCACGAAGGTCACAGCATTCGTGCCCATGGCTCCGGCCGCGGCGTTCACCTTGCGGTATCGGCAGGTCAGGCGTGGCAGCCGTCCGAGACGCATACCTCGCCGTCCATCCTGCAGGACGTGTCCGAGCCCGGGTTGTCCGAAAGTCGGTCCATTGGTGCACTCCTTCGAGTCGGGGTGGTTTTCGGACCTGTATCGTTAATAACGCACGAGGCCCCGAAAACGTGCAAACGGGAAACCGTGGTGGCTCCTCGCCCGGTGTCCGCCCTCCGTGGAACCTGCGGGCTGCCCATCATGTGGGGTTGTCCGAGCAGCCCGTCAGGGACCGAGCGCGGGTTGGCTGCCATCGCGTCTCCATCGAACGGAGGAGGCACGATCGTACTGCTGGGTGACAACCGGAATCGCTCATCGGCTTGAATCGGAATCAGCAGGTGCGAGGAGTCTTACAGCGGCGGGATCTCCGCCAGAATGTCCCGGCCGGCGACCGCGCGCACGCCGTCCGCCATGGTGTACGTGTCGCGGCCGACATGAACGACGTCGATTCGGCTCAAGCCGAGCAGCCGCTTGGCGGAAAACATGGACTTTGTGACCCGGGGCGCGTCGGTTCGTTTGAATTCATAGCCGCGCCTTTCTTGTCCCCGAACCACCAGAAGGTCCAGCTCCGGGCCGCCGTGCACCGACCAGAAAAAGCATTCCTCCGGCCGGGCCTTCAGTTGCCGCACAACCTGCTCCAGTGCAAAACCCTCCCAGCTTGCGCCGACCTTCGGATGCATCGCGAGGTCTCGTGCGCCACCGATATTCAGCAGCGCGTGCAGCAGACCGCTGTCCGCTATGTACGCCTTGGGGGCCTTGACGATGCGCTTGCCGAGGTTCTCTCTCCAAGGACGGAGGAGCCGCATGACGTAGGCGCCGGTCATGATGTCCAGATAGCGCCGCACCGTGGTTTGCGCGATCCCGAACGCGCGAGCCAGCTCGGAACCGTTCCACGTCTGGCCGTGATAG
Organism: Longimicrobiales bacterium; assembly: GCA_965215065.1. Lineage (GTDB taxonomy): Bacteria > Gemmatimonadota > Gemmatimonadetes > Longimicrobiales > Gaopeijiaceae > Bin94. The sequence goes on along the minus strand of OZ244037.1, from coordinate 3,914,300 downwards.
TGAGCCAGCATCATCCAGAAGTCGTGGAGCAGGCGCGACGGCAAGGTGATCCCGAAGCCGGGCAGATCACGCTCGACAAAGGTCCGAATGAAGTCCCGCCGCCACTCCTGGCTGCGTTCATCATCTCGTGCAAGCCAAGCGCGGGGGAATCCTCCCCGCAGCCAGAGACGCCGCCACCTCTCCGCTCCGACCTCGGCCAAATCGAGACCCGGCAATTGGTGATACCCGATTCGCCCCGCCAAGGACTCCGACCCCTGCCGCAACAGCTCCGGCGAAGCACTCCCGAGCACCAGGAAGCGAGCCGGAAGCGGGCTGCGATCCGCCAGTACCCGGAGAATCGGAAACAGATCCGGACGATGCTGAACCTCGTCGATGACCACGAGTCCGCGGAGGGGTTCCAGCGCCAGCGTGGGTTCGTCCAGCTTGGCGACGTCACGAGGATCCTCGAGGTCGAAGTGACTGACGTCCTGTCGGCGCGCGGCCAGCTCCCTCGCGAGGGTCGTCTTTCCCACTTGCCGGGCACCGAGGAGCGCGACCACCGGATTGTCGCGCAGCTTCCGGTTCAGTGCCTCGACATGGGCATCTCTGGGGACGATCATCCTTGAAAAATGAGTATTCCATACTCGTTTTTCAAGGTTCGCCGGGCGTGGGGCGCTGCTCCCGGGCAGTGGGCGGATGGTCGGTCCGGCGGCATCCTTTCCACAAGCACGGCAACCGCCGTACATTGCCGCCGAAGCAGCAGTTTCCCGTTTGACCGGCGAGATCGTGATGGACAGACGCGACTTCGTGAAGACGGCCGCACTGGGTGCTGCGGCCAAAGGGATACCCGAGTTGGCCGGGACGCGCGCCTCGGCCACCGGCACCGCCCTCGTCACCGACGCCCGCTACCTCGACCACGTCCTCGTCCGTGCGAACGGCAGCCGCCCGCCCGAGATCCCCGAGCGTCTCGTCCGAATCCGGGCCGAGCTCGATGCCCGCGGACTGATCGACGCCACGGTCCCGATGGCTCCCTCCGTCGAGCCGCTGCTCCGCATCCGCGCACACCACACCGGCGAGCATGTGGACTCCGTCCGTCGGCTCGGCGTGACCGCCTCCGTGGCCGAGCTCGCGGTATCGGGAGCCCTCACCGCCGTGGACGCCGTGGCCGACGGCACCGTGCGAAACGCATTCTGCGCCATCCGTCCGCCCGGTCACCATGCGAACAACACCGGAGCCGAGGAAGGATTCTGCTACTACAGCAATGCAGCGATTGCGGCCAGATACGCGCAGGAAGTGCACCGTTATGAGAGGGTCGTCATCATCGACTGGGACTACCACCACGGGAACGCCACGCAGAACGCCTTCTACGGCGATCCGTCCGTGCTGTTCTTCTCGGCGCACGACTGGAACGCCTACCCCGGCACCGGCGATCCGTCGCTCGCCGGCGAAGGCGACGGCGCGGGCCTCAACATCAATGTGCACCTGGACTGCGGCGCGAGCGACGCGGACATGCTCCGCCGCTGGGACGCCGCGCTCTCGCCGGCGGTGGCCGCCTTCGACCCCGACTTCGTGCTGGTCTCCGCAGGCTTCGACAGCCGCCGCGACGACCTGCTGGGTTGCTTCGATCTCACCGACGACGCGTTCCGCCGCATGACGCGGATGGCGATGGATTACGCCCACAGCTGTTGCGAGGGGCGTCTGGTATCTTTGCTCGAGGGCGGCTACAACCTCGACGGGACGGCTCTCGCCGCCGCGGCGCATGTGGAGACGCTGCTGGGGTAGCATTGCCGACTCGCTCTTCCCGGCGATAGCGTCCACGCGTGGCGCGATTCCCACACGATCCGATACGAGGACACCATGATCCGTACCATCCCCACACGGTTCCCCATGGCCGCTTTTCCCATGGCGGCTTTGGTCCTCCTGTCCGCGGCCTGCGCTGCGCCGACCGGCGATGCGGACATTCAGGCCTTGCTGGTCGCCGACGGCGTCTACCAGTTCAACGCCGGCACGCACAATGCGTTTTTCGTCGACACGGACGGCGGCGTGGTGGCCTTCGACCCCATATCGACAGAGGCCGCGGCGGGGCTCGCAGACGCCATTCGCGAAGCGGTCCCGGACAAACCGCTCGCCGCCATCGTCTACAGCCACAGCGACGCCGACCACGGTAACGGAGCGCCCGTGCTGCGGCAGGAGTTCGGCGGCGACATGCCGATCATCGCCCAGGAGAACGCTTTTCCCATCATCGCGGAACGCGGCGATCCCGACATGCCGCCTCCGGACGTGACCTTCGCAGAAGAGCTGACGCTCCGCTTCGGAGGGCGCGCGATCGAGCTTCACTATCTGGGACCGAGCCACAGCGACAACATGCTGGTGGCATTCGTCCCGGATGAGCGCGTTCTATTCGCGGTCGATTTCGTCAGCAACGACCGAGTCGGGTACCGGGACCTCCCGGGGTGGCATTTCGACGGCCTTTACGCAGCGCTGGACCAGCTGATGGAGATCCCCTTCGAGACCGTGGTCTTCGGGCACGGCGCAGTCGGAGACCGGGGAACCATCGAGCGCCAGCTCGCCTACTACGCGGATCTGCGCGACGCCGTGCAGGAAGCGCTGGACCGGGGGCTGTCCGAAGAGGAGGCCATGGAGCAGGTGCGCCTGGACGACTACGCCCACTGGGGGCAGTACGCGGCTTGGTTCCCGCTCAACGTCGGCGCCGTGTACCGTTGGCTGGCGGATGGATAACCGGGGCCGGCCAGAATCATGGTTTGCCCTCCCGTTACTTCTGCTGGTCGCCTGTTCGGGAGACTCCGAGACGCCGACAAGGCCGCCCCCTCCGCCGGTGCCCGTGCCGACGACCGTGACCGTCTCGCCGTCGTCCGCTGCGCTCACCTCCGTGGGCCAGACGGTCCAGCTCACTGCCGAGGTCAAGGACCAGAACCGCGTCTTCGTCACCAGCGACCAGCCGCGCGCATTCTTCGAGCCCAAGGTCACAGCGACTTTCCTTGCAGGGGGACGGGAGGTACACCGTGTGATCATCGAGTGCCACGGAGACGAGATGGCGACCGTGGCCGACGAGGGCGAGCTCGGCCTCTCCTACAACGCGGTCGTCCCTGCCCACATAGTCGTGCCGGGCGTCGAGCTGGTGGTCGAGGTCGACCCCGAAGGCACGGTGCCCCGCGCTCCGGGCAGCGTGGTTCGCTTCCCTGCGTCGGGATCGGAGCCGCTCGACGTGGTGGAGGTCCCCCCCCCATGGAAGTCACCGGCGTGCCGGTCCTCGAGGCGGAAAGCCCCGACTCTTCCATCTTCGAATGGACGCGCGGCATTGACGGAGACAGCCCGCAGGTGGGTCTCTTCCGCCACGCCTTACCCTTCTCCGAGTTCAGCGCGAAGGCCCGCGACGCCTACGTCACATCGCTCGACCTGACGTCGGACGGCGGCCAGTGGGGGCTGGTACTGAAGATGGAGGCGTTGCGGGCGGCGGACGCCGGGACGGGCTACTACTACGCGGCCGCGGCGAGCGTGAACGGTTACGTGCGGGGGCGGGCGAGGCTGGCCGCATGGGCGAGCATCGGCAAGGCGTTGGGACACCGAGCTGGCCCACGAGGTCGGTCACAACCTGGATATGCTCCACGCGCCGTGCGGGGGAGCCCTGGGCACCGAACCGGACTTCCCGTACGCCGACGGGAGCATCGGCGTGTGGGGATACGACTTCCGCGACGGATCAGTGCTGTCGCCGGACGGGGCGGATCCGGGGCATCCTGCGCGACTGGCAAGCTGCCCTGCCGTCGGCTCTCGGACATGCCGACGCCTTGGCGGTGCGAACGACGCGCGGGCTGAGCGACGCGGTGAGGCTGCGCAGATAAGCTGCAAGAAACCGCCACATGGCCGCATATCCAACCGCCAATCAGACGCTTCTCTAATCGACACATGAACGCTATCATTCGACCATGTTCGATTCACCGGCGCTGTACCCGCGGCCCCTGGCCTCGGTCCTGCAGGACGCTCTGGCCGACACTCCGGTCGTATGCGTGACCGGACCCCGCCAGAGCGGGAAGAGCACGCTGGTTCGCGCCATGATGCCGGAGCGTCCCTACTTCAGCCTTGACCACGCCCCCTACCTCTCCGCCGCCAAGGCAGATCCCGCGGGTTTTGTCGCGGCGCTCCCTAGGGAGGTCACCATCGACGAGATCCAGCGCGCACCGGAGCTGCTGCCCGCCATCAAGTTGTCGGTGGACCTGGATCGCCGTCCGGGCCGCTTCGTCCTCACCGGCTCGGCCAATCTGCTCCTGCTGCCCGCGGTCACGGAGTCGTTGGCAGGACGCATGGAGACCGCCCGCCTCATGCCCCTGTCCGAGGCCGAGAAGGAACATCGCCGCGGGCTCTTTCTCGCTGACCTGCTGGCAGGAGCGATCACGCCCGCTCTCGGTGTCGGCGGACAGGTGCCGGATCCGGCGGATCTCGCACGACGGCTGGTCTCCGGCGGATACCCGGAACCGCTCGCCCGAAGCCCGGCTCGCGCCCGCCAGTGGCATCGGCAGTACGTGCAGAGCATTGTGGACCGAGATGTGCTGGATGTAGGAAAAGTTCGGGATGCCGACGGCATCGCGCGGCTGTTGCGACTGCTGGCGGTGAGAAACGGCGAACTGCTCAATACGGCAGGTCTGTCACGAGAGCTGAGCCTCCATCGCAGCACGGTCCGGGAATACATCGCGGTACTGGAAAGACTGTTCCTGGTTCGGCGCCTTTTGCCGTGGCACCGCAACGTCGGGAAGCGGTTGGTGAAGACGCCGAAGATGCATGTCGTGGACAGCGGGCTGGCCGCGACGCTTGCCGGACTCGGGCCCGAAGACTGGATCGGGAAGAGGGAGCGCATGGGCCACCTCCTCGAGGCCTTCGTGACTCATCAGCTCGTGACGCAAGCGGGATGGACCGATCCCGACATCCGCTTCTGGCACTTTCGCGACAAGGACGGACAGGAAGTCGACCTCGTCATTACCGTCGGCACACGTACCTGGGGCATCGAGGTGAAGGCGACAAGCACGCCGGGACGGTCGGCCGGCCGCGGAATGGCCCGGCTGGCTGCGCTGTGCGGAGCGGATTTCGAGGGCGGAGTCCTTCTCTACAACGGCCGGGATATTCTGCCGCTGGAGGACAAGAGGATGCTGGCCGCGCCGCTCAGCGAGCTTTGGTCGCGGTAGACCGGTGACCGGGAACCTCGACGGGATGGCCCTCGCCGCCGCGCGGCGCATGTGGACTACATGTTCCCCGAAAGCCGTCGCCGGTATTTCGCCAGGTCTTCGGGGACCACGGCATCCGAAGGCACCAACCGATAGTGTTTTTCCGACACCACCTTGATGTCGCCTTCTTCTTCGACGAATTCAAAAAGCACGATGACGTCATTATGCATGACCTGGATGCCTAGCGAACGACAGATCAGCGCAGGAAGCTTGTCCGAACACAGAGCGATGTCCTGCTCGATCTGAACTCTGCTGAGCTTGTCGTTTCCGCACTTTGCTTGAACGGGTACGACGTAGTGACGGCCACCCTTGTCTACACCCACATAGATTTCGTCCGTCTCTACCTGGCCCATGCCACGAACGGTCGTCCGCAGGTGATTCTGTAGGGAGTAACAGGCAATTCCCAAAAAGATATCGACCAATCTATTGTAGCGAACTCGAGCCAATGCGGCCTGCTCGTCGCCAAATGCATACTTGTCGATTATTCCGGGAGTGGAGTCGGGAATCTTAGTGACCGACATGTTCGGATTGGGGGAAAGCGGCGTATCGGACACCAAAGCGAATCTGTATCTGCCTCTTCCCGTGGAGCGGATGATCCAGGTCTCGCCGGCAGGTGCCGCCGCAAGAACACTGTGGACCTGTCCCGGTTTCGTGGACGGGTGAATACTGCGGTTGAACTGCTCGGTTTCTCTTCGTCTCCCCGCTGCTGAGGAGAGCTTCTCCGGCCGAGGACATCCAACATCCCGAGCCGACCGGTCCGGACATCCTCCTCCGATCCTGTTTGAAACATATCCTCCGTCTTCCCGCCGGGACATGCTGCCGGCGGGAAGACGGAGGGACCGGCGCGCAGCAACCCGGCCGCGCTCTCGGGCGTCGCCTCGCCGGTTTCCCGCTTGCAGCCGGCGTCGCACCGGATCGATCGCGAGACCGCCCGGGCCGACGACCCTGCCGGGCTAGGCCGCATGCTTCTTCTCGAAGTCCGCCGGCGACTCGTACCCCAGCGCCGAGTGCCGACGCACCCGGTTGTAGAACCCCTCGATGAAGTCGAACACCGCACGCCTCGCTTCATCCGGGCTGCGGAACCGGCTGCGGTCCAGCAGTTCGCACTCGAGCGTCGCGAAGAAGCTCTCGCACATCGCGTTGTCGTACGCATCCCCGACCGATCCCGCGGAGGGCCGCACCCCGGCCTCCCGGCACCGCTTCCCGAAGGCGTACGACGTGTACTGGGAGCCCTGGTCCGAGTGATGGATGACGTCCTTCGGCCGACGACGCCACACCGCCATCGCCAGCGCCTTCTCCACCAGCTCCGACCGGAGGCTGGTTTCCATCGCCCAGCCCACGACGAGGCGGCTCCAGGCGTCCACGACCACGGCCGCGTACAGCCAGCCCGCATCCGTCGGCACGTACGTGATGTCCGCCACCCACAGCCGGTCGGGACCGCCGACCGAGAAGTCGCGGTCCACCAGGTCCGGCACCGCGCGGGCCTGCGCGTCCCGCCGCGTCGTGACGACCTTCCGCCGCCGCCGGGTCACGCCCTCGATCCCCGCCTGCTTCATCAGCCGTCCGACCCGCTTGCTTCCCACCCGCTCGCCCCGGGCCTTCAGTTCCGCATGGATCCGGGGCCGGCCGTAGGTCCGCCGGCTCTGTTCCCAGGCTTCTTCGATCTTCTCCCGAAGCTCCGCGTCCCGCCGGGCCCGCTCCGGAGGCGTCCGCTTCAGCCAGGCGTAGTACCCGCTGGGGGAGAGACCCAGCACGCGGCACATCGCCCGGACGGGGAACTCGGCCCGGTGCGCCTTCATGAACTCGAACCCCTTCCGGGGATCGAGCCGCTCTCCATCGCGAACCAGGCCGCGGCTTTTTTTAAGATGTCCCGCTCCATGCGGAGCCGCCTGACTTCCCGCCTGAGGCGGCGAACCTCCTCCCGCTCCTTCGTGGTCAGCCCGTCCGCCCGGCGTCCCTCGTCCAGGTCCGCCTGCCTGACCCAGTTCCGGATCGCCCCGGACGAGGGCTCGAACTCTCGCGCCAGCGACTCGGGCGACCGCCCCGAGCGCACCAGCCCGACCATCTCCCGCCGGAACTCCGGCGGATACCGCAACCGCTTCTTCGGCATCGTGGAATCCTCCTTCCCCCTCAAGTTGGATGTGTCCACGAAACCGGGGCAACTCCACTGGATGGAAGTTCCGTCCTGTACCGAAAGCTGTAGATGATGTCACCCAGATTCTTCGGTAGATCGATTCCCAGCTGATTCGCGAATGCTACGATGTCCTCTCGCTCAAAGTCGACCGTGCGTCGCCCGCGCCTGTACTTGGCATGGAACAACGCTTCGATAATCGCTCCATAACGACCTCGGGAAGCCATGATATGGTTCTCCTTGATCAGCTTCCCGGCCATTCCAGCAAGACGACTTCTTCTCGCAGTTGCTTGCCCGTGACGGTCGATAGTCTCGTTCTGAATAGGTCGGTGCCGATCACCCTGTAGCCCAGCCGCCGGGCCAGATCGGCCAGTAGTTGTCCCGTCCGAATCATGATTCTCAGGTAGGACGCCTGGTCACCTACGACATAGGCAAGCTTGGCTCCGGGTCTGAGAACTGGACGGAGAGATGCGAGATGCCTGGTCATTCCACCGAAATACAGTTTGGTTACCCTCGGATACATGCGCTCGAATCCGGATGTCTTGCCGAGATCTACGCGACGCTGCTCGATGGCCTCAGCGATACTCTGGATTGTCGCGTTACCTGCGACCTCGCGGTCGTCCGTGTCAGCCTTGTACACGCCACGGGTGTTGGATCTCAGCAGGCCCTGCTTCAACGTTCGTAACTCTCCCTTGTCGCGGATTAGTCCAAGGATGACAGATTCCAATCGAGTCGTTCGCGTGTAGTCCTTCTCATTCGGATACGGCGGGGAAGTGATGACGGCGTCGATGGATTGCGGTGCTAGGATTTGATTGGCCATCCTGGCGTCGGCCCGAATCGCACGCGTGGGCACATCGGCCGTCCGCGCAACGAGACCGATGTCTTGGGCGACGACTCGCATATGGCTGAGCCAAGTGTCCACGACGGGAGCGTCGTCCTTGATTCGACCAACTCCGACCTCGGGACCGAATTTCAAATTGCCGATATCGCGAACGAGAGCGCTTGCGAGGGTCAGGCGACCGTATCGTTGCAGGTGGCGATCGCCGTGACGGTCGATTTCATTCAAGAGTACCATAGTCTTGTACAATGGTAGCGGACTGATGGAGTTTTTCAGCAACAGCGCCTTCTGTTCTGGAGGAAGGAGCGATGGCGGGGTCCGCAGGCCCGACCTTCCAGAAAACAGTGGGAGGCCACTCCAGTCGCCAATGCCTTGGTGTGCAAGGACCGCTTTTGCTGATCGTCCGACGGTCCGTGCATACACCGACAGGTCGGCGGGATCCACAGACCAGGAAGTTTTGACCGAACTTGCAAAATGTGCTATGGGATTCGCTTCGATTCCCGTACTGGCAATGCCCAGCTTCTTGCATTCGACCAGTGTCGTACCCGTTCCGCAGAATGGGTCGAGGATGCAATCCGAAGCGCTGATGTCAAAACGAGAAACGTAATCGCGAACCAAGTGGGGCGGAAAGGACAAGACAAACCGGTACCAATTGTGAACCGCCGCATCTTCGGGCCGCAACTGGTTCGGATTGGAGCGGCTTTGTGTGCCGACGGGGGTGGTCATTGTGGCCATCGCATTCCGGAAGGCATATTAGGACAGGAGTGAATGAGCAAAAGGTAAACTCGGTGCTTCGCCACATCAAGGGAGTGGATCGGAAAGGCGAGAGGAGACTTGGCGGCGGCCGCCCTGTTCCCCCTCGTAGCCCTGTCCTCGGCCTGCGCTGCACCCACCGACGAGGCGGACACCAAGGGCACCCGGGGCTTGCGGGCGTTCGGCGACGATGTGCCGGTCATCGCCCATGGGCCAGCGTAGGACCGAGAATGTAATGTTAACATTACGTAATGTAATGTACGGTTGACAGTGCGGTCGTCGGTCAGCCATTCCAGCGCCGGAACCGGGCCGGAACTGCGGGAAAGTGTCCAAGAGGCCTGAACCGTCTCGGGTTGCCGCCAGGACGAGTTCAGCGTCCCGGCGGTCCCCGCGGCGGCGGCTCCCCGAGCACGAAGTCGTCGCGGTAGTACGGCGTGCCCCGCTTGACCGTGAGCCGCACTGAGCGGAGATTATCCGGGTCGACCAGCGGATCTTCGCTCAGGAAGACGATGTTTGCATGCTTGCCGGGCTCGAGAGTGCCGATCCTGTCCTCCATCGCCAGAGCGACGGCACCGTGCAGCGAGGCCGCCTTGAGGACATCCAGCATCGGGATCCCCACCTCTTCGTGCAGCAGGCGGATCTCGTCGTGGAGGGCGGGGAAGGCGGAATCGGGCGGGGTCATCCCGTCGGTGCCCGCCGCGATCATGACGTCGGCCTCGTAAGCGCGCCGGGTGAGGGCCACGGCGTCCGCCGTTTCGCACCTGGGCCGCACCCCCCGCCGTCTCCGGTCGATGAGCGGACTGCGGCGGGGAGCCGGACCTGCGCTCGCGCTGTCGCCGGCCTCGCCGGGCCGTCGGGCTCCGACCGTGTCGATTGCCGCCATGCGCCTTTGCCCGATCTGAACCACGACCCGGAGCGTCGCGTCGAGAACCGTACCGTTGCGCTTCATCACCGCGAACACCGAATCGACCGCCGGGTCGTTCAGGTCGACGTCGACGAATCCGTCCCGTCGGCCCGCCTGGCCGTCACGAAACACATCGTCGGGTATGGCCGCGCTTCCGATGTCGCACACATGGGACATCGAGCGGACCCCGGCACGCGCGACCTCGAGCGCCCGAGCGGGCCCGACGTGGACATGGGCCCACACCGGGATGTCCTGCCTGTCGGCCTCGGCCGTGATCGCAGCGAGGAGGTCGCCGCCGATCGCCGCGTAGGTCTTGATGCCGGCGGCCCAGGTTCCCCGTGCCAGCGTCACCGCTTCGGCGAGGTCGGTGTCTTCGGTGACGGCCTGCATCCAGGAGACCGCACCGGGCGTCTCGCCGGCCGCCGACGAGACCGTGCGCGGGTCGGTGAAGAACTCGGGGCCGGCCATCAGAGCCGAGAAGCGCAGATCGGGCGCATCGATCTCCTTGACCAGCGACGCCCGCTGCAGGTCCATGAGGGACCGGACATCGCCCGCCATGTCCCGCGCCGTGGTGATGCCCCCGTAGAGCTGGCGTTTGAGGATGAACTCGGCGCGAGCGCGGTTGGCCAGGGTGGCCACGTGGGTATGCGACTCGATCAGGCCCGGGATCGCGAACCACGCACTTGCATCCACCACTTCGCTGCCGTCGCGCCGCTCATCGCCCAGTTCGCCGACGGGAACGACGGCGGCGATCTCCTCCCCGTCTACGACTATGGCCATGTCGGCCCGCGGGAGGGCTCCGGTACCGTCGATTACGGTGACTCCCGAAAAGATGATCCTGGCCGGTGTTTCGGCTTCTTCATCCACCCCGGCCTGTGCCTTCAGCGCCACCGCCGCCGACAGCGTGAGCAGGATCGCGATACCCGTGTGCCTTGCGATCATGGCCTTTCTCTCCGTCATTCAGGCTGATCTTTAGCTTAGTTGGTAACCTCTCCGCATCATTCCCTCGGAAACCCGGTGCCGCAAATGCCTGCCCGAACTGCTTCCCTCCTCGTCCTGCTCGCGGCCGCCGCCTGCGGCTCGGCCCGGACCAGCCCCGAGCCGCCCCCCGTCGAAGCCGGTCTCCCCGCCGCGCCCGGCGAATACGACGGCATGGCCGATGTCCTGCACTACAATGTGGAGATGTCTCTCGGGGGCCCCGAGATCGTGGGCCGGGCGACGCTCACCGTGCGTCCCCGCGGTGCGACGGAGCTGCCCCTCGACTTCACGGGGCTGGGAATCAGCGCGGTGCTCGCCGACGGCAGGCCGGCCGGGTACGAATACGCCGCCGGTAAGCTCACGGTCGCCCTCCCCCCGGCCCGCGAAGGCAGCGACACCGACGTTGCGATCGAGTACTTCGGCACCCCCGACGACGGCCTCGTCATCCGCGACAACGTCCACGGCGACCCTGTGGCGTTTGTGGACAACTGGCCCAACCGCACCCGCTTCTGGCTTCCTTCGGTGGATCACCCCGCCGACAAGGCGACCGTCAGCTACGCGGTACACGTTCCCCCGGAGTGGCAGGTGATCGCGAACGGCGCGCTCGTCGGCGATCCGGAGCCGGCGGCCGACGATGCCCTCGGGGGCGGCCAGGGGAAAACCACGTGGCGCTGGGCGACCGAGGTGCCTCACCCCACCTACACCATGGTGATCGGCGCCGCCGACTTCGCCGTCGAATCGCTGGGACGCGCGGCGTGCGGGAACGCGCCGGCCGCCGCAGCCGAGGACGGGTGCGTGGATGTCTCGTTCTGGGTCTACCCGCAGGACGCGGCCTTTGCGCGCCAGGTCTTCGACCGGGCCCCGGAGATGGTCGACTACTTCACGGAGACGATCGGTCCCTATCCCTTCGCAAAGCTTGCCAACGTCCAGTCGGCGACCCGGTTCGGCGGGATGGAGAACTCGTCGGCCATCTTCTACTCCGAACAGGCGATCGCCGCGGGGCGGCTGGGCGAGGGCACGGTTTCCCACGAGATCGCGCACCAGTGGTTCGGCGACTCGGCCACCGAGTCCGACTGGACTCACTTGTGGCTCTCCGAGGGCTTCGCAACCTATTTCGGCGCGCTCTTCTTCGAGGATGCGGACGGTGTTGACGACTTTCGCCGACGGATGGAGCAGAGCCGCCGGTCGTACCTGCGCTCCGGCGTCACCGGCCGGCCGATCGTGGACCCGGAAGGGCCGGAAAACCTCTTCGACCTCCTCAACGCCAACAACTACTCCAAGGGCGCCTGGGTCCTCCACATGCTCAGAGGGATGCTCGGGGACGAGACCTTCTTCCGCGGGATCCGTGCCTACTACGAGCGCCACGCCTTCGGCAGCGCCCTGACCGAAGACCTCCGGCGCGTATTCGAAGAGGAGTCCGGCCGGCCGCTCGATTGGTTCTTCGACCAGTGGGTCCGCCGACCGGGCCATCCCGTGCTGGAATCCGAGTGGGAAATGTCGCAGGACGGGACCGAGGTGATCCTGACCATCCGCCAGACGCAGTCGCCCGACTGGCCCACCTTCCGCTTGCCGATGCAGGTCGAGGTTAGACTTGGAGAGATGACGCGCACTCCGGGGTTATTGCGGTCGATCGAAGTGACCTCGCGGGAACAGACGTTTCGGATCAGCCCGGAGTATCCCGTCGACGCGCTTTTCGATACGGTCGACGTGCTTGTCGATCCCGACGGCTGGGTGTTGAAGGGCTGACCGCCGGCATGTATCGTGATGACCTGCGATTTCCCGCCGGCCGGAACGGTCCCGGAAGGATCCGGAACGGCTTGAAGGACATATTCAAGGAGACTTCCACATGTCATCTGCCGCGCACTTCGCATTCGAGCGCGACATTGTCGAGATAGAGGATCAAATCGCGCGCCTGCGCGAGATGACGGGCAAACGAGGGATGGATGTCGCCGACGAGCTGCGCGTGCTGTCGGCCAAGCTCGACGTGCTGCGCGAAGAGACGTACCGCAACCTCGACCCGATGGAACAGGTCCAGGTTGCGCGCCACCCGCGACGCCCGTACACCCTCGACTACATCCAAGCCGTCTTTACGGACTGGTTCGAGCTGAAGGGAGACAGGCGCTTTCGCGACGACGAGGCCATCGTCGGCGGATGGGCGCGGCTCGACGGCCGGTCGGTCATGCTGATCGGCCACCAGAAGGGCCGCGACATGAAGGAGAACCTGCGGCGCAACTTCGGCATGCCCCACCCCGAAGGATACCGCAAGGCGCTGCGCCTCATGAGAATGGCCGAGAAGTTCGGCAAGCCGGTCGTCACTCTGATCGACACGCCGGGTGCCTATCCCGGCTTCGGTGCCGAAGAGCGCGGCCAGGCCGAGGCGATCGCGACCAACCTGCGCGAGATGGCCCGCCTCCGCGTCCCCACGATATCGGTGGTGATCGGCGAGGGCGGGTCGGGAGGAGCGCTGGCGCTGGGAGTCACCGACCGGATCCTGCTCCTAGAACATTCGGTCTACTCGGTCATCTCGCCCGAGGGGTGCGCCGCGATTTTGTGGCGTTCCGCCGAAAAGCGGTCCGACGCGGCCCGCGCTCTGCGCCTCACCTCGACCGACCTGCTGAAGCTGGGCGTCGCCGACGAAATCATCCCGGAGCCGCCGGGCGGGGCCCACGCCGATCCGGAGTCCACGATGGCGAGCGTGGCCGACGCCGTCCTCCGGTGCCTCGACGAACTCGCCGGCCGGGACACCGACACGCTCGTCGCCGAGCGGTGGGCCAAATACGAGGCGATGGGCACCTGGCACGAGCCTCTGCCGGCCGCGGGTCGCTGACGTGCCCGGCTTCGCGGAGGTCAGCTTCAAGGGCACGCGGCGGGATTACTTCCGATACCACGGGATCGACCTGTCGCCGGGCGACACCGTGATCGTCCAGGCCGACCGGGGCGAAGATCTCGGGGAGGTCACCGCGGTCGGCAACATCGCCGAGCGCAAGTGTTCCTCGTCGGGCGGGTGCGCGACGCCTACGCCCAGGCTGCGCATACTCCGTCTCGCCGGTCCCGACGAGGTGAGCCGCGCGCGGCTCAAGGCGGAGGACGAGAGCCGGGCTCGCCGGGAGACTCGGAAGCATGTCGCCCGCCACGGTCTCAGGATGAAGGTCACGGAGACCGAATGGCAGTTCGACCGCAGGAAACTCATCGTGTATTTCACCGCCGAAAAGCGGGTGGACTTCCGCGCGCTGGTGCGCGATCTGGCCCGTGCCTTCCGCACGCGCATCGAACTCAAGCAGATCGGCGTGCGCGACGAGGCCGCGCTTCTGCAGGGTGTGGGGCGGTGCGGGCGGGAGCTGTGCTGTTCCACCTGGCTCCCCGAGCTCAAGCCCGTCAGCCTCCAGCTCGCGAAGGACCAGAGCTTGTCCCTCAACCCGGCACAGATATCGGGGTGCTGCGGGCGCCTGATGTGCTGCCTCATGTACGAGCACAAGAGCTATATCGATGCCCGGCGAAGGTTCCCGCGCGAAGGACGCATGCTGAGAACCGGGCGCGGACCCGAACGGGTCGCAAGCGTGAATATCTTCAAGGACACGATCACCCTGCGGGACGCGGAGGGCGAATACCGCGTCGTCACCGTTGACGAATTGAAACAGGAAATGGCGTCCCGCCGCAGAAACTGACCCGCCGCAGAAATCGAGAGCATCCCGACCGTGCCAGCCGCGATCCCGCCCCCGTCCGACCGCGTCCATGTCGAGTTCAAGGGCGTAAGCAAGAGCTACGACGGCCGCACGCTGGTCATCGAAGACCTCGACCTCCGCATCCGCCAGGGCGAGTTCGTGACGCTCCTCGGCCCTTCGGGGTCGGGCAAGACCACCATCCTGATGATGCTCGCCGGGTTCCAGGCGCCCACGTCGGGCGAGATCCTGCTGGAAGGCCGGCCGATCCAGGATCTGCCGCCGCGCAAGCGCGGGATCGGGATGGTCTTCCAGAACTACGCCCTCTTCCCGCACATGACCGTGGGTGCCAACCTCGCGTTCCCGCTCGAGGTGCGCGGGATGGGGGCGGAGGAGTGCCGCGAAAGGGTCGACCGGGCGCTCCGCCTGGTGCGCCTGGAGGGGTTCGCGGACCGCAGGCCGGGACAGCTCTCCGGCGGACAGCAGCAGCGGGTGGCGATTGCGCGCGCGCTCGGCTTCGAGCCCGGCCTGGTGCTCATGGACGAGCCTCTGGGAGCGCTGGACCGGAGCCTGCGCGACGAGATGCAGTACGAGATACGGAGGCTCCATCGGAGCCTCGCGGTGACCGTGGTCTACGTCACGCACGACCAGCAGGAGGCGATGGTCATGTCCGATCGGATCGCGGTGCTGCGGGGAGGTGTGGTGGAGCAGATCGCCGCACCCGAACAGCTCTACGAAGAACCCGAGCGCGCCTTCGTGGCCCGCTTCATCGGAGAGAACAACCAACTGCACGGCCGCGTCGTCTCCATGGTCAACGAGGATATCTGCGAGGTGGAAACCGGCGGCTTCAAGCTTCGCGCGTTGAGAGCGGTGCCCTGCGGGGCAGGGGACGACATCACGCTCTCGATCCGGCCGGAGCGCGTGGCGATCAATCCGGATCCGGGGCGCTACAGGAACGAGGTGAGCGGAACGGTGGAGGACATGACCTTCCTCGGCGACCACCTGCGCATACGTCTGGCCGCATGCGGCCGAAACGACTTCATCGCCACGATCCCGAACATCCTCGGGCACGGCGGTCTGATCGAGGGCGACACCGTGCGTGTCGCATGGACGGTCAGCGACTGCCGCGCCCTCAACTACGAAGGGAAAACGGAATGAGACATCTTGTCCCGCTGGTCGTTCTTTCCGCCGCCGCGTGCGGATCGGACGCGCCCCGATCGATCACCACGGTATCCTGGGGAGGGTCATACGGACGGGCGGTCAACGAAGGCGCGAACATTCCCTTTACCGAAGCGACCGGCATCGGCGTGGAAGTCGAGGACTACAACGGCGGCCTGGCCCAGATCCGGGCGCAGGTGGACATCGGCGACATCCACTGGGATGTGGTCGACCTGGAGATCGCCGACGCGGTGCGCGGGTGCGACGAAGGACTGCTCGAGCCGATCGACTTCGGCTCCCTGCCGCCGGGGGCGGACGGCACGCCGGCGGACGAGGATTTCGTCGCCGAGAGCCGCACCGAATGCGGGGTGGGCAATCTGTATTGGTCGACCGTGTATGCCTACAACGCGGAGAACATTCCCGGGACGAAGCCCGCCGCCATGGCCGACTTCTTCGACTTGGAAACGTTCCCCGGACGACGCGGGATGCGGCGCGCTCCGCAGGCGAACCTGGAGTTCGCGCTGATCGCCGACGGCGTGCCGCTCGACCAGGTCTACGCCGTGCTGGACACGCCCGGAGGGCTCGACCGCGCCTTCGCCAAGCTCGAAACGATCAAGGACGAAGTGATCTGGTGGGAGGCGGGCGCCCAGCCGCCCCAGATGCTGGCCGACGGGGAAGTGGCGATGACCACGGCCTACAACGGGCGCATCTTCAACGC
Organism: Longimicrobiales bacterium; assembly: GCA_965215065.1. GTDB lineage: Bacteria > Gemmatimonadota > Gemmatimonadetes > Longimicrobiales > Gaopeijiaceae > Bin94. Next base: position 3,897,948 of record OZ244037.1, on the reverse strand, counting down.
TCAGGTGCTTGAGAACCAGCCCTTCGTCATCGTCTGGGACGGGCAGCTGCTCGACGTAGGCCAGGTCGGGATCGTGGCCGGAACGCCGAGGCTCCAGGAAGCGCTGGAGTATGTGGCGTTCGCCACCGGTGCCGAGTCGCTGGTGCGGATCGCCCGCCGGATCTCCTATTCGCCGGTGCGCCTGTCCGCCATGCCGCTGGTGACGACCCATGTCGTGGCGGGCGTGGAGATGGCGCCGCACATGCCTGCCGACCCCGCCAATGCGGCGCGAGCTCTGCGCTACGACTGGGCCTGGTGGGTCGACAACCAGGACGAACTGAACGAGCGCTTCAGCGCCTGGCTGGCGCGCTGATACCCGATGGCGCGGTCCTCGCCGGTGCGCAGGGCCCAGCTCCGGGCGCTCGGGCTGACGGTGCCGCTGCTCATCTTCGTCGGCGTAACCTTTATCGCACCGCTGGCGACGATGTTGCTGCGCAGCGTCCACGACCCTGTCGTCGCCGACGCACTGCCCCGAACGCTGGGGCTGCTTGAGGCGTGGGACGGGAACGAGCTCCCGCCGGAGGCCGTCTTCGAAGCGGCGGCCGTCGAGCTGGAGCGCGCCCGCGCGGAGCGAACGCTGGGCCAGGTGGCCGGCCGTCTCAACCGTGTGCAGAGCGGGACGCGCAGTGTCGTGACTCGCACCGCACGCGAGCTGCAGGGCATCGCCGGGGGCCCGTGGCGCGAAGTCATGGCGGGGATCGACGAAGCTTGGGAAGACCCCGCCACGTGGCATGCGATCAAGACGACCGGCGAGCGCTTCACATCGCGCCACTATCTGAATGCGGTGGACCTCCGACGCCTGCCCGACGGCGCGGTCGCTCCGCAGCCGGAGGAGCGGCGGATCTACGTGCGGCTGTTCTGGCGCACGCTGATGGTGAGCGCGGTGATCACACTGCTGTGCCTGCTGCTCGGCTATCCGGTGGCGCACCTGATCGCCGGTTCACCGCCCCGCCGGGCGAACCTGCTGCTGGTACTCGTTCTGGTGCCCTTCTGGACCTCGCTGCTCGTGCGGACCACCGCTTGGATCGTGCTGCTCCAAAACGAAGGGGTCATCAACGACCTGTTCGTCGCGGTCGGGCTCGTCGGCGACGACGGGCGGCTGGCCATGATCTACAACATGACCGGCACCATCGTGGCCATGACCCACGTGCTGCTTCCGTTCATGGTCCTGCCGCTCTATTCGGTCATGCGCGGCATCCCGTCCGACCACATGAACGCGGCGGCCTCGCTCGGCGCGACGCCCCGGCAGGCGTTCCTGCGCGTCTACTGGCCCCAATCGCTGCCCGGCGTGGGTGCAGGTTCGCTTCTCGTCTTCATCCTGGCGATCGGCTACTACATCACGCCGGCGCTCGTCGGGGGCAGCGACGGGCAGCTCATTTCCAATATGATCGCCTATCACATGCAGACATCGCTCAACTGGGGGTTGGCTGCGGCGCTGGGAGGCGTCCTGCTGGCGGGCGTGCTCGCGCTGTACGCGCTTTACGACCGTCTCGTCGGCGTCGAGAGGATGGGGCTGGGGTGAGGGCGGCCCGCCTAAGCGCCGAAGATGCGCGTCCGATGGCCGCCGCGACCTCAAGCGGTCCGGCCCGGATGCACCGCCGCTCGAATGCCGGGAGATTTTGTCCACCGGCTGCCATGCCGCGCTCATGACGACGGCCGCGAGCCCCGGATTGGGCCGTTTCGCCTACCTGGCGTTCTGCACGCTCGTATTCGTCTTCCTGGTGGCTCCGATCCTGGTGATCGTTCCCCTCAGCTTCAACGCCGAGCCTTACTTCACCTTCACCGAAGGCATGCTGCGCCTCGACCCGGAGGCCTGGTCGCTGCGGTGGTACCGGGAGATCGTCGAGGGCGAGGCTTGGCGCCGGAGTCTCGTGAACAGCGTGATCATCGGGGTCAGCGCCACGGCTCTCGCCGCCGTCCTGGGGACCTTGGCCGCGCTCGGGCTGGCGAGCCCTTCCATGCCGGGCAGGCGCGCCGTCATGGGGATTCTGATCTCTCCCATGGTGACGCCCGTGATCATCGCGGCGGCCGGGATGTTCTTCTTCTACTCGGGTCTCGGGCTGGGTCAGACGCACTTGGGCATCATCCTGGCCCATGCGACCCTCGGCGTGCCCTTCGTGGTGGTCACGGTCACGGCGACGCTGGCCGCCTACGACCCGAACCTGAACCGAGCCGCCGCCGGCCTGGGCGCGGGGCCATGGACCGTCTTTCGGCGCGTGCAGCTCCCGATCATCGCGCCCGGAGTGCTGTCCGGCGCGCTCTTCGCCTTTGCCGTCTCGTTCGACGAGGTGGTGGTGGTGCTGTTCATGGGCGGGGTCGACCAGCGCACCGTTCCGCGTCAGATGTGGGCGGGGATCCGCGAGCAGATCAGCCCGGCCATCCTCGCCGTGGCGACATTCCTGATCGCGTTCGCGGTGCTCCTGCTTCTGACGGTGGAGTGGCTGAGGAGGCGCGGGACGGGGTAGGGGGGGTGGTCCTGCCCCCGTTCAATCTATTTGAGCGCACGTTCCAGTCAGGCGACGAGCGTCCGTCCGTCAGGCCGTGAGCGCCCGTTCAAGCGACGAGCGTGCTGAAGCTCTCACCGCGCCCCACGAGGACCGTGATCGCTATATCGTGATAGTTCTCGCGGCGGGGTTGTGCGTTTCCGAACGTGACCGGCTGCTTGTCGAAGGTCGGGTGATAGGCGCTTCCCGCCAGAACGTACCTTACATCCAGTGCCAGCTGCTGCTCGAAGTGAACCTCGCATGCGCTTTGCAGGTATCGGAGGATCGGAAGCGAGCGTCGCAGCTGTTCGCGAGGCTTGCTGTCGTACCCGACGGTTCTTTTGAGTTCCAGCAGCATCGCCTGCGTGTCGGCGTCCCCGTCCGCGCCGCCCACGAGCAGATAGTCGCAAACCAGCTTGAGCCTGTCCTTGGATGCCAAGGCCTTCAGGTGCTGGATGGCATCCACCCGAACTGCCACGGCTTCATCCGAGACGCCCCGCACGTCGAAGACCATGCCGGACTGTCTATCGCGGAGCCGAAGGACACCTCTCGCCGGAACCAGGACAAGGCCCAGCTTCGGATCTCGGTTGAGAATCTCGCGCAACTGCGCGGCGAACTCCCGCGGAGCTTCATCCCGGCTCACGAACGGCGCTTCAGTCGGTCAATGCGAACCCCAGGGCGTTCGCTGCAGTGTTGATTTCATCGATGGTTTCGTCGAACATCGGCATCTTCATCCCGAACTTGTCGATGGGTGCCTCGCCAAGCGTGCCGTCTTGGGCCACGTAGGCGCGAACCGCGCTACCGGGCAATCCGTCCGATCTCGCGTACTTCAACGTCCGGAGGATGTCCTCCGAATCCTCGGGCAGATGGCTCAGCATGATGAGGTTGTTGATCTCCTTGAGCAGGTAGTCGCTGTGGGTCGTGACCAGGACCTTGATGCCCAGCCGAACCAGCCGGGAGAGCATGCACGCCAGCTGGATCTGATTCCTCGTATCGAGATGGCTCTCGGGTTCGTCGATGATCAGCAGGTGGTTCGCCGACGCCACGTGCTTGAGGAAGAAGTACAGGTCCGACAGACCGCGGGCGGAGGAGGATGCGAGGTGCAGCGGTATCTCGAAGGCCTTGTCGCCGCGCGCTTTGGACTTGAATGCTATGTCGTCGCCGGATGCCTTGTAGTAGCCCCCCATCATGTCCTTGATGTCGTTGAAGGTTCGGTGCTGTTGTGCCAGCGGGCCGAGCCTTCGCCGTACCTTGGGAATGCCGCGGGTGAAGTCGATGTTGTCCTTGATGGGAAGGGCGTACCGGCTGGTGGTCTTGTCAATGATGACATACGGTGATTTCCGTGTCGACTCGTCTTCCGTTCCCATCTTCTGCAGGTAGTCGATCAGCTTGCTCTTCGCCAGATCCAGCTCCCGGTGGAAGAGAGATATGCCGAAGCGCTCGGCCGAAAGAACGAACGGTTCGGGAAGTCCGGAGCACAGGAGCAGAAAAAACCCGCGGCCAACCACGTCGAGAATATTCCGCGGCGGCGGTCCGTCGCCCTGCCATTCGCAGGTTACCTGGCCTTCTTGCAGCTGAAAGAGGAGTCTCCGGTTCCTGCCGACGCTGATGTCGACGACAGCGGACTCCGGCAAAGGGTCTCTGCCCCTCACCAAGATGCGGGCGTCGCGAAAATCTTCTCTGGACGAGCTGAACACGCTCGGGAGGGAACTCGCGGAGAAGTCCTTGGACAGTTCTCGCAAGAGCTCTTCGAGGCACACCGTCAGTTCGTCATGATGCACGCGATGCGCCGCTCGGCCGTGGTCGCTGACGGAGCGTGCCAAGCGCTTGACGTCGGGCAGGGAAGAACCAGCCCGCCTGCGCAGCCCGCGGTAGGATTCTCCCAGAAAGAACGCTTCCGCGCTGGGCCAACCCTGCCAACTCCTCAGAAAGCCGTACAGCGCGTACGTGAGGTATGTCTTCCCGGTATTGTTCCGCCCGGCGATGATCGTCAGGTTACCGAGAGTCAGATCCGCTTGCTCCACGGGCCCCATGTTCTCGAAGCGGACTCTCATCACGCATGTGCTCCGGGCTGCTCCGGGGCGCTCTGCCGCCCGGTCAGTTGTTCGGCGCTCCCGCTTCGATCCAGGCCCGTATCAGCGCGATCTCCTCCTCGGGCACCGGATCGCCCTGCTCGGGCATGGTCTGGTCGACGATCATATCCAGCAGGAAGCTGTTGGCGGGGTCTCCGGCCTCGATGACCGTGCCGAATTCGGACCCGGCCATGACCCGCTCGTATTCGATCAGGTTCAGGCTGACTTCCGTACGCACTTCACCGTTTTCGTCCTCGCCGCCGTGACACTCGGCGCACCGCTGCCGGAAGATCGGGAGTATGTCGTCGGCGAAGCTGACGGTGTCGGCGGGCGGGGCGGTGAGGGAGGCGGCGCTCGGGCGCGGCGACGAAGCGGGGCCGCCGTATCCGGCCGCCCCTGCGCCGACCAATGCTGCGCCCGCAACCAGGATCGCGGACACGCCCCGTATCGCGCGGGTCTGCCGTATCGCGGACGCACTCCATGCCGTGTTCATGAATCGTTCCGTTCTCATGAGATGTTGCGAGGTGGTCAACCCAGCCCCTCGGCCTCCTTCATGAGGCGCAGATGGGTCGCCGCCTGCTCGAGGCCGCCCTCGCCCTCGCCCCAGGACACCCGTCCGTTGCCGTCCGCGTCCATGCCCGACACGATTGCCTGCGTCATCGCCGCGATCTCCTCGGCGAGCACCTTTGCCGCCGCCATGTCGGTCGCGCCGGCCACTGCGGCCGCCTTCTCGGCGACGCTCTCGGCCCACGCGGCCACGTTCGCACAGCTGGTTCGGACATGGTTCGAGTGCGTCTTGACCGCGTCCGACGCGTCGTCCGACCCGCCGGCCATTCCGATATGCCGGGCACAACCTTCGGCGGCCCGGGCGAGCCCGTAGCCCCTGCCGGGTCCCCTCTCGGAGGTGGACGGGTCGATCGCGTGCAGCACATGCGCGACATGCCGCTGGATCCCGGCCAGATCGTCGGACCCGGCGGCCAGCCCGGCGTGCTGCGCGGCGACCTCGGCCTCGGCCTGGGCGGCGGCGAGCAGCCCGACGTTGTCCGGTGTGCCGTTGAACATGTCGGCGACATGGCCGATGTGCCGGTGCGCGGCGCTCTGGGCAGAAGCGCTCTGCATCGCTGCACCCACGAGGACAGCGGTCCCCAGAGCCGCGGTGATCACCCGTTTTGCGTTCGCCATGGTGTTTCTCCTTCGGTGTCGATTGGTGACGGTTTCGTCGAATAGGTTCTCGTCGCGACAAGGTACCCATCTTTGCCGGGCGAAACCAGACTTGGACAAGCGAACCGCACGGGTCCGGAAGCGTTCAACGCGAGGGTCGGCAGGGCCTGTCACCGTCATCCGGCTTCGATACCTTCGGTGGAGTGTGCGACTTCGGGCTTGCAAGACATGCACGACCTCATGCAACATGGCAACCCGTGCAGCCCCGCCCGTGGCAGAGCCGGTGGCAGCGGGCTGCTGCCTGCCGTGCCTGCCGGGGCCGCCGTGACGCGCCCGGCCGGGCCGATAAGCTTGCGCACACGCGCCGATCCGCCCCCATACTCCCATGACCCCGATCCTCCATCCCCGATCCACGGACCCGTAAATTCTTATGACCCGACGCATTCGCCGAATCGCCGCCGTCGCCGTCCGAGCCGCCTGCGCCGCGGCCATGACCGTCGCGGCCGCCGCCCTCGCGCCCCCCGCCGCCGCGCAGATCCCGTCGCCCGAGGAGTTCTTCGGCCACCAGATGGGCGCGGACCGCAGACTTGCCCGCTGGGACAGGCTGGTCGAGTACTACGAGCTCGTCGACCGGCTGAGCGAGCGCGTGCAGGTCGTGCGCATGGGCCCGTCCACGCTGGGCGAACCTTTCCTCTCGATCTTCATCTCGTCGCCGGACAACCTGGCGCGGCTCGACGACTTCAAGCGGATGAACGCGGTCCTGCAGGATCCGCGCGGGCACAGCCCGGCAGAGATCGACGACGCGATCGCGAACGGCAAGGTCGTCTTCGTACAGTCCTACGCGCTGCACTCGACCGAGGTCGCGGCGAGCCAGTCGGCGGCGGAAATCGTCTACCTCTTCGCGACGCGTGCCGACGCCGGCCTGTGGGAGATCCTCGACAACACGATCTCGATCCTCATCCCCGCCTTCAACCCCGACGGGATCGGCATCGTCACCGAGTGGTACGACCGGTGGGCGGGCACCGAATACGAGGGTGCGGGCCCGCCGCAGCTCTACCACCACTACATCGGGCACGACAACAACCGCGACGCCTTCATGCAGAACACGGTCGAGTCGCGCTACGGGGCCGAGATCATGTTCAGGGAGTGGATCCCGCAGGCGTACATCGACCATCACCAGATGGGGCCGTACACCGCCCGCATCTACCTTCCGCCGTACGCGGAGCCGATCCGTCCCGGGGGCGACCCGCTCGTATGGCGCGAGATGTCATGGTACGGGGCGCACATGGCCTACCGGATGGAGGAGGCGGGCTTCGAGGGTACGGTGAACGCGGCGATCTACTCGGGGTGGGGGCACTTCGGGTTCCACTGGATCACGCCGTTCCACAACATCGCGGGGATGCTGACCGAATCGGCCAGCGCCCGGCTCGCCACACCGCTCTACGTGCATCCGGACCAGCTCCGCGGCTCGCGCCAGCTTCCCGAATACGAGGCCCAGACGACCTTCCCGAACCCGTGGCCGGGCGGCTGGTGGCGGGTGCGCGACATCGTGGAACGGCAGATCATGGCGACCTTTTCGCCGCTCGAGATCGCCGCCGGGAATCGCGAGACCGTGCTGCGCAACGCCTACAACAAGGCGAGCCGGCAGATCCGGCGCGGGATGGAGGGAGACGTCAAGGCGTTCGTGATCCCGGCGGCCCAGCACGATCCGCTCACCATGAACAAGATGGTCGACAAGCTGCTCCTGCAGGGGATCACCGTGGAGCGCGCGCCCGCCGCCTTCACTCACGAGGGCCGCGTCTACGGCGAGGGCAGCTACGTGGTGTCGCTGGCGCAGCCGAAGCGCGGAGTCGTCCGCTGGCTTATGGGCCGGACCCACTACCCGGACAACAGCTACACCCGCACCGCGTCCGGCGACCCGATCCGCCCCTACGACATGTCGGCCGATGTGATCGCGGAGTTCATGGGGGTGAGGGCCGACCCCGTGGAGACGGCGGTGGAGGCGCCGCTGACGGCGGTATCGGGCCCCGTGGAGCGTGCGGGGACGGTCGCCTCGGCCGCGCCGCACGGTTACGTGATCGACGGCTCCCTCAACGACGCCTTCAAGGCGGTCAACCATCTCTTCGCCGCCGGAGTCGGCGTGCGCCGCGTCGCCGCGGACGGCGCGGGCGCGAAGCGGGGCGACTTCGTGATCGAGGCGGTCGCCGCGCCCGATGCGTCTGTGATGCGCGAAATCGCGGCTGCGACCGGAGTCGACTTCGCAGCGCTCGGCGGCGACGCTTACGGGATCAGCTACCCCGTCGCGCAGCAGCAGCGGATCGGCATGTACCAGCGCTTCTACGGCGGCAACATGGACGAGGGCTGGACACGCTGGTTGCTGGAAGACTTCGGCTTCCCGTACACCAGCCTCTTCGACGACGACATCCTGGCGGGCGGCCTGCACGAGCGCTGGGACGTGATCATCCTTCCCAACGACTCGAAGCAGATGATGCTCGGTCCCGTCGAGCGCGGCGCGGGGGGACGCGGTCCCGATCCGGCCGGGACGCCGCCCGAATATCGGAGCGGGTTCGGCGAGGAAGGTGCGGCCGCACTCGAGGCCTTCGTGAAGAACCGCGGCACGCTCGTCACCTTCGCCCAGGCCGGCGACCTGGTCCTCGACGAGTTCGACGTCCCGGTCCGCAACGCGGTGGCGGGCATGTGGGGGAACGAGTTCTGGGCCCCCGGCTCCACGCTCAGGGTGAAGGTCGATACCTCGAGCCCCTACGGCTACGGAATGCCCGAGAACGCCCTGGCGACGTATCTGGCCGGCGGCCAGGTCTACGAAACGGTGCCGGGCGCGCGCAGCGCCGACGTGCGGCGCGTGGTCACCTACATCGACCGCGACATCCTGCAGAGCGGATGGCTGCTCGGCGAAGACGCCATCGCCGGCAAGGCGGCCATGGTCTCGGTCGACCACGGCGAAGGCACGATCGTCATGATCGGCTTCCGCGCCCAGCACCGGGCCCAGACGCACGGGACCTTCAAGCTGCTCTTCAATGCGCTGGTGGGGCCGGCGGAGGAGTGATTATGTCCATGGGCCGTCGGCAGCCGTGCCGGCGTCGTTCACCCTGTACAGGCCAGCAGCGTCCGCAGCGCTTTCAGCGCCTCCGCCGAGTTCGCCGCCAGAACCGACCCCGTCACCGCGGTGAGCGGACCGCCCTCTACGCGCTCGACCGCGCCCCCGGCCTCGGTCACAAGAAGGATCCCTGCGCCGAAGTCCCAAGGTGCGAGCCGGGACTCCCAGAAGCCGTCGAGGATCCCGTTGGCGACGTAGGCCAAGTCGATTGCGGCGGCGCCCGTTCTCCGCACGCCGGAAGTCTTCCGCAGCGCTCGGTCGAGCTGCCGCAGATAGGGGTCCAGGACGTCGTGCGCCTTGAAGGGGAAGCCGGTACCGAGCAGAAACCCCCGAGGGTCGGCAGTGCGGCTGACCCGGATCGGCCGGCCGTTTTCCCACGCGCCCCGGCCCCGGGCAGCGGCCCAGATCTTGCCGAGTGCTTGGGCGTCCACTACGGCGGCGAGGGGGCCGTCGGCGTCCCACACAGCGACCGACGCTGCGTGGAAGGGGTGGCCGTGCATGAAGTTGGTCGTGCCGTCGAGGGGGTCCACCAACCAGACGTGATCGGCGTCCGTCGCCCCGGGGTGCGCGCCGCCTTCTTCTTCCGCCATTACGGCGTGGTCCGGGTACCGAGCGCGGATCACGTCAAGCGCGGCCTGCTGGGCGGCCATGTCCACATCGGTGACGAAGTCGTTGTGCAGGGTCTTCGAGTCCACCCTGTGGTGGCCGCCGTCCCGGAGCGCGGCCCGGTGGATTCGCGCGGCTGCACGTGCGGCTTCGGTTGCCGTCGCCAAGAGCCGGTCTGCGGCGTCGGTGCGGTTTCGGATCACGTGCGATCACCTTCCGGGATCTCTCGCTGGTGAAGGCCGGGTTGAACTGTTGCCCGAACGCCAAGCACCCGTCCCCCCGCCTACCTGTCGTCAGTCAAGCCATATGGTGACGACGAACTGATTGCCGTCGGCGTCGTCGGCGAAGTCGATGGCCGGATATGCCGCCAATGCCCGGCGAATCCCGGTGCCGATGCCTCGATAAGGCAGTATTCTGGTTGCGTAGGACGCCAGAACCGAGTTGCGGATCACTGATGTGCCCATCCTGATGTTCTTTATCGTCAGGTTGTTCGGAAGGTGTCCCGGATTCTTAATCTCGATCCTGTCCGAAAAGATGAAGATGATGATCGGTGCCGAAACAAAATAGTCGCGGTGAATCAGTGCATTCGCTACCAGCTCTTCTATCACGATTCTCGGGACCTGAGGCCGACCCAGGGAATTCACGCTCTGATCGCCCTGAACATGACGAAGGTTTCTCATTACGAATGCCACGGATTCGGCAAACACGGTCTTCATTTTTCCAGAAACGTCCTCGCTGTCGTCGTAGTTTGCCACGTCAACGGTTCGGCCGGGAAATGCAACTCCCTTCACGACGAAAGTGGGCAGCCTGAACCGCTCGAAGTAGGGGCGGTCCAGGTCTGCGACGGTCAGACCGCGTACCGGAACTTCGTCGCCGTGAATCAGTCCTGCACGCTGAAACATTCTCTGCAATTCCTCCCGTGCCGTCGCCTTTCTCTTGTCGGCTCCGCTCTTTACCCAAATGGTGCCGTTCTTGTCCATGTATGGCTTGGCGATCCCGTCCGGGACATCGATGCTCATCACGAGTCCGGCGGGTGTCGATACGATCTCGGTAGACGGATTGATCGGCGGCCTCACCTGTTGGGATGCGGCATTCGACACCAGTTGGTTCAAGCGTCCCATGTCCCGCCGATCCAACCCCGAAAACGTACCATCGTCGTCGACGCCTACGAACAGATTCCCTCCCCCGGAGTTGCTGAACGCCACCATCTCCTGGCCAAGCGACACGTCATTGGTCACGTCGCGCTTGAACTGGTGTCGGCTGTCCTCGCCTCTCCGGGCGACAGCGACGAGTTCCTCGATGTCCATGTTCAGTTCACTTCCGTCACGCGGCACCGAATGTCTTTGCACGGTTTCCCGGGCGGAACCTGCCCGGGACACGCCGGAACACGCCACGCTACCGGATCGGCGGCAGACGCGCAATCCCCGTGGAACGACGCAGCCGGACGCGGCCCCCCCACCGGCACACGGGAGCCGGGCGCCTCGCCGCTCTCGGTGCTCGTGCGGATTAATCCACGGGCTGCTAGATTATCCGGGCTCCGGTCCCGGACACAGCCGTGGCCCCGCCTTCGCAACCGAAACCCGTCCAGAATCCCTACGGTCATGTCTCGTCCTTCACGCGTCTATTCGGGTATCCAGCCCACCGCCGTCATGACCATCGGGAACTACTTCGGCGCTGTCAGGAACTGGGTCCGGCTCCAGCGCGAAAGGGAGTGCGTCTACTGCGTCGTGGATCTGCACGCGCTGACGGCGCCCGAAGGCACGGGCGGGCTCCGTCACTCGTCGCGCGAGATGTTCGTCAGCCTGCTGGCGGCCGGCATCGACCCGGACCGTACCACCGTCTACATCCAGTCCACCGTCCCCGAGCAGACCGAGCTGTGCTGGCTGCTCGCCGCTGTGACTTCGCTCGGCGACCTGGGCCGCATGACGCAGTTCAAGGAGAAAGCAGTGCTGCTGAAGGGCGGCGCGTCCGACGACGACCGCAGCTTCGTTTCGGCCGGGCTGTTCTTCTATCCCGTCCTGCAGGCGGCCGACATCCTGGCCTACAGGGCCGGGTGCGTGCCCGTGGGGCAGGACCAGGCGCAGCACCTCGAGCTCAGCCGCGGGATCGCACGGCGCTTCAACACCCGGTTCGGCTACCTCTTCCCCGAACCCGAAACTCTCCTCACGCACGTGCCGAAGGTGATGTCCACCGCCGATCCGACGCGGAAGATGAGCAAGAGTCTGGGTCCGAGGCACTACATCGGGCTCTTCGAGGAGGAGCGCTCGGTGCGCAGGAAGATCCGGTCGGCAGTGACGGACTCGGGGGTTGCGCCCAGCGGCGAGACGAGTCCCGGGATCGAGAATCTTCTGACCTTGCTCGCGGCCTGCGGCCACGAAGACGATGCCCGCCAGATGCGGGAAGACTACTTTGCGCATACCCTTCGCTACGTTGACCTGAAAGGGCGGACCGCGGACGCCCTCGTGGTGCTCACCAGCGAAATGCGCGACCGCAGGGCCGATGTCCTTCGCCGCGAGAGGGATCTGGACGAGCGCATCATGGAGATGGCCGAAAGGGCGCGGTCCATGGCGGGCGAGACGCTGGCGCTGGCCCGCGAGAAGATGGGTATCTTTCCTCCGGGGGCGTGTCCCCGGCGCGCGCCGTACGATCCGCACAAGGCAAGATGCTCGACCTGAAGGAGACTCCCATAGACATCGGCGACGTGAACATCGGCGGAGTGATGATCCCCGCCGCCACCCCCTTCGATCCGGTCACGGGCGAGATCGACCTGGTGGCGCTGCGGGAGAACGTGCGGAGGTGGGCGGCCACCGGCGTGAGCGGCATGGTGATCGGCGGCTCGACCGGCGAGGCGGTCTATCTCGACGAACGGGAACGCGACTTGGCGTGGGATGTGGTCAGGGGCGTCCTGCCGGACGGCCTGCTCATGGTCGCCGGGACGGGAGCCGAGTCGCTGCGCGCGACGCTCCGCCTGACCCGGATGGCCGTCGCACGCGGCTGCGACGCGGTGCTCGTGCAGCCGCCCGCCTTCTACAAGAGCGCCATGACCCCCGCCGTGGTCCGCGACCACTACCTCGCCGTGGCCGACGCCTCCGAAGTCCCCGTGATCGTCTACCAGGTGCCGACCCGCTTCAGCACTCTGGAATTTCCCACGGGGCTGGTGGCCGAGCTCTCCACCCACGAAAACATCATCGGAATCAAGGATTCGCGCGGGAAGCTGGAGACCGTGGCCGCATTGGTCACCCACACCCGGCGCGGCTTCCAGGTCCTGGTCGGCAGCGGCGCCATCCTCTACGGGTCACTCGAGATCGGCGCGGCCGGCGGGATCCTCGGCGTGGCCAACCTCGCGCCCGGCGAGTGCGCACGCCTCTGCGAACACTTCCGTGCGGGCGATACAATCGCCGCAGGGGCGCTGCAGAAGCGCATCGGAGCCCTGCACAACTCCGTGGTCGGCGGCATGGGCGTGGCGGGGATCAAGTACGCGCTCGACCTCCTCGGATACCACGGAGGATCGCCCCGCCCGCCGCTGAAGCCCTTGGCGGAAGCGCGTCGCGAAGAGGTCGCCGAGCGTCTGGCCGCAGCGGGCCTGCAGGTCCGGGGGGCGCCGGCGCACGCGTGACAAGCGGAGGATTGAACACAAGCGCGCTCAGGGGGTCCTGCACGGTCGTCGTCGGGTGCCAATGGGGCGACGAGGGAAAGGGCAAGGTCGTCGATGTGCTGGCGGGGGGCGCGGACGTGATCGTGCGATACCAGGGCGGGGCGAACGCCGGTCACACGGTCCACCTGGGCGACCGCCGGTTCATTCTGCACCAGGTTCCTTCGGGGATTCTCCACCCCGATAAGCGTTGCCTGCTGGGAAACGGCGTGGTGGTGGATCTCGGACAGTTCTTCGGCGAGCTCGACCGGCTGGGCGAACGCGGCGTGGACCTCCGGGGCCGCGTGGGCGTCAGCACGCGCGCCCATGTCGTCTTTCCCTGGCATGTTGCGCTCGACAACGCCGCCGAAGAGGCCGCCCGGCGGAAGATCGGGACCACGGGGCGGGGCATCGGGCCTGCCTACGAAGCCAAGACCGGCCGGCGGGGCGTGCGCATCGCCGATCTCCTCGACCGGCACCGGGGGGCGAGCCGGATCGCCCGGGGGATCGAGTGGGCGCGCAGGCGGCTGCGTGAGCTGGGGGCCGATCCCGTGCTCGCCGGAACGGTCGAGGAGGCCATGACGACGGCGGACCGCGTTCCCGAGGTCGCCGTGGATGTTGGAGAAGAGATCGCCGCCGCCCTCGCGGCGGGCAGGCGGGTGCTCCTCGAGGGGGCGCAGGGCACGGCTCTGGATGTAGACCACGGAACCTACCCGTATGTGACCTCGTCCAACACGACCGCGGGCGCCGCGGCGGTGGGCGCCGGGATCGGCCCTACCGCGCTCGACTCGGTGATCGGCGTGGTGAAGGCCTACACCACGCGGGTCGGCAACGGCCCGCTTCCGACGGCATTCAGCGGCGAGATGGACGAGCGCGTCCGCACGCTCGGCGGCGAATTCGGCGCCACCACGGGACGACCGCGCCGCTGCGGCTGGTTCGACGCGGCGGTCGGTGCCTACGCGGCCCGCGTCAACGGCCTCACCGGGATCGCGGTCACCAAGCTGGACGTCCTCGACACCCTCCCCGAGCTCAGGATCGCGACCGGCTATCGCCTGCGCGGCGAGTCCGGCATCCCGTTCCCGGCGGCTGCCTGGGAGCTGGCGGAGGTCGAGCCCGTCTACGAAACGCTGCCCGGCTGGCAGTCGCCCACGACCGAAGCCCGGACCCTGGGCGACCTCCCCCGCAACGCCCGCGCCTACCTGCACCGCATCGAGGAGCTGGTGGGAACGCCGATCGCGATGGTGTCGGTGGGGGCGCGCCGCGGCCAGGTCATCACGTAGAGCAGCCCGTCTTGAATCCGGTGCGCATCATCGCGAGCTTTAACAGCTGTACCGCCCTCGATGCGGGCCGTAGACGGCAGACGGTGGGCCGACGTCGGCCCACCGCACACCACAGACGGCCCACCGCACACCACAGACGGCGGACCCCAGATGTTTGAAGACCTGAGCAGGAAGCTGGACGGGGTACTGGGGCGTCTGCGCCAGCGCGGGTTCCTCACCGAACCCATGATCCGGGACGGCCTGCGCGAGGTGCGGCGCGCGCTCCTCGAGGCCGATGTCAACTTCAGGGTCACGCGCGACTTCCTGAACCGGGTGCGCGAGAAGGCGATGGGCGACCGCGTGCTCAAGTCCGTGTCGCCGGGCCAGCAGATCGTCAAGATCGTGCACGACGAGCTGGCGTCGCTGATCGGCGGCCGGGGCGAGACGGAGCTGGCGTGGTCCCCGGCTCCTCCCACCGTCATCATGCTGGTCGGGCTGCAGGGGTCCGGAAAGACCTCGACTGCGGCCAAGCTCGCCAAGCGCCTCGCGCGACAGGGCAGGCGGCCGCTTCTGGCCGCGTGCGACCTCCACCGTCCGGCTGCGGTGGAGCAGCTGCGCTTGCTGGGCAAACGGGCCGGAGTGCCGGTTCACTACGAGGGGGGAGCCGCCGATCCGGTGGAGGTGGCCCGGGCGAGCCACAAGGCGGCCCGGAGGATGAAGCGCGCCGCCCTCGTCGTGGACACCGCCGGACGCCTCCAGATCGACAAGCCGCTCATGGACGAGCTGGCGCGCATCAGGGATGTGCTCGACCCGCGCGAGATCCTTCTCGTGGCCGACGCCATGACCGGGCAGGAGGCCGTGCGGATAGCCGAAGGCTTCGACGGCGCGCTCGGCGTGACGGGTTTCGTCCTGACCAAGATGGACGGGGACGCGCGCGGCGGTGCGGCGCTCTCGATCCACGGCGTGACGGGCAAGCCGATGAAGTTCGTCGGAACGGGCGAAGGGATCGATGCCCTTGAAGCCGTGGATCCGCACAGGATTGCGGACCGCATTCTCCAGAAGGGCGATGTGGTCGGGCTGGTGGAGCGCGCGCAGGCCGTGGTGGACGCCGACGAGGCTGCGGCGCTCGAGGCGAAGGTGCTCGGCCGTGCCCGCTTCACCTTGGAGGACTTCCTCGTCGCGATGCGGCAGGTGCAGAAGATGGGGCCGCTGGACCAGCTGCTGAAGCTGATCCCCGGGGTGCCGCGCGGCATCTCCGCGAACGATGTGGATCCGAAGAAGATGAAGCACATCGAAGCGATCATCCTGTCGATGACCCCCGGCGAACGCAGCCGTCCGGAGATCCTGAACGGATCGCGCAGAAAACGGATCGCCCGAGGAAGCGGCCGCCCCGTCTCCGAAGTGAACCGCCTCATGAAGCGGTTTGCGGAGATGGAGAAGATGATGAAGAAGATGAAGGGGCTGATGCCCTCGTTTGGACCCTGAACCCGAAAACCGAGCGAAAACGAGAGAAACCCATGTCCGTAAAGATTCGCCTCCGGCGGATGGGGAAGAAGAAGCAACCCCATTACCGCATCGTGGTCGCAGACAGCCGTTCCCCGCGCGACGGCCGGTTCGTCGAGAATGTGGGCTACTACAATCCCATTCCGGATCCGGCCCTTCTCAAGGTCGATCTGGAGCGGGTCGACTTCTGGCTGGGCGAAGGCGCCATCGCTTCCCAGACGGTCGGAAGCCTGGTCTCGAAGGCGCGTGCCGGAGGGGACGACAGTGTTGCGCTTGTGGCGCCCGCACCTGTCTCGCCCGATGCGGCCGCCGCGGATTCGGCTGCGCCGGAAGAGCCTGCCGATCCTGACGCGGCCGCCGAGGCCTTGCCTGGCGACGCCCCCGGCCAAACTGCGCCCGACGATGTCCCGGCGGGGGATTCGCCCGACATCCTTCCGGCCTAGCCCAGCCTGGCGACGGTTTCACCACGGCTGACGGCACCCGGTCCACCGCGATGGCGGAAGGTCATCCCCCCTTCTTGGTCGTCGGCCACCTCGACAAGGCCCACGGGACGAAGGGGGAGCTCCTGGTCCGGCCTCTGACCGACTACCCCGAGAGCCACTTCGCGCCCGGCGTGGTTCATCTTCCCGGCGATGACGCCGCCGAGAAGCCGTCGCGGTCTCTCCCGCCGCTGACCATCGAGGCGATCCGCCCCTACCGCAGGGGCTTCCTGGTCAAATTCGCGGGTGTCGGCGACCGCACCGCTGCCGACCGCCTGCGGGGGCTGTACCTGCTTCGCCCCTTCGACACCGTAGACGACCTGGCGGACGGCGAGGTCTTCTACCACGAACTGCTCGGTGCCGCGGTCACGACTCGCGACGGCGAAGACCTCGGCGAGGTCGCCGAGGTCTTCCCGGTCAAGCCGTCCGACCTGCTGCAGGTCATCGGCCCCGCCGGCGAAGTCATGATTCCGTTCACCCGCGAGATCGTCGCCGACTTCGACCGCGACCGGCGCCGCGTCGTGGTCGACCTGCCGCCCGGCTTCCTCGATGTCGCGTCCGGTTCGGCCGAATGATCCGCGTCAACATCATCACGATCTTCCCGGACTTCTTCTCGGCGCCGCTCGCGTCGAGCATTCCGGGACGTGCGGCCCGGGCGCACCTCGCCGAGTATCGCGTGACGGATCTGCGCGACTACACGCACGACCGCCATCGCACGGTCGACGACGCGCCCTACGGCGGGGGCGCGGGGATGGTCATGAAGCCCGAGCCCTTCTTCGAAGCCATCGACGACCTGCGCCCCGCGGGGCCGATCGTCCTCCTCTCCGCCCGCGGCCCGCGCTTCGGTCACGACGACGCGGTGCGGCTCTCTCTGGCGGCCGAGCTCACCCTCCTCTGCGGACACTACAAGGATGTGGACCAAAGGGTCGCCGACCACCTGGCCACCGAGGAAGTCTCCATCGGCGATTTCGTGGTGTCGGGAGGCGAGATCGGGGCGCTGGCGGTCACCGACGCGGTCGTGCGGCTGCTGCCGGGAGCACTCGGCGATCACGAATCGGCTTCGAGCGACTCCTTCTACGAAGGCGACGCCGTCTCTGCGCCGTCCTACACGCGGCCTGCCGTGTATCGCGGCTTCAAGGTCCCGGAGGTGCTGCGCAGCGGGGACCACGGCCGCATCGAGGAATGGCGCCGCGCCGAGTCGCAGCGGCTGACCCGGATGCGGTTCGAGGGACGCCCACCCCGATCGACGACCGGCACGAGGGCCTGTCGGGACCGGAGCGGCCCGAAGCGGGCGTAGGGGGGTGAGCCTCTTCCAATGCGGCACGGTTCGGCCTACCTTTTCAGGTTGCCGATCACACTGCGGCGAAACCGCAACGGACTAGGACGAGGAGCCGGTCATGGCGGATATCCTCCATCAGCTGGATATGGAACAGACTCGCAGCGACCTTCCCGACTTCGCTCCGGGAGACACCATCAAAGTGCTCTACCGGGTCCGGGAGGGGCAGAAGGAACGGATCCAGGTCTTCCAGGGAGTCTGTCTCGGGCGCCGGGGCTCGGGAATGGGCGAGACCTTCACAGTGCGCAAGATCTCCGGCGGGATCGGAGTGGAGCGCGTCTTTCCGGTGCACGCGCCGACCGTCGGCGGGGTGGAAATCGTCCGGCGCGGCCGTGTCCGCCGGGCGAAGCTGTACTACCTCCGAGGTCTGCGCGGCAAGGCGGCCCGGATCAAGGAGAAGCGGACGCCGCGGCCGAACTAGTCTGGATTTAGTCCGTGGGCGCGCCTGCCCAGGATGGCCGGGGGGGCCATGCCGGGCCCGGAACGAACCGATGATCCGCTTGATTACGAATGTCGTTTCTGGCAGCGCGGTGTCGCTCGCGTGGCCGGAGTCGACGAGGCCGGGCGAGGACCGCTTGCCGGGCCGGTCGTGGCCGCGGCGGTCATACTCGCCGAGGGTCGGAAGATCGACGGTGCGGCCGATTCCAAGACGCTCGCGCCGGTCGAGCGGAGCGAGCTGGCCAGTGAGATCCACGCGCGGGCGGCCGCAGTGGCGATCGGGGCCGCGTCGGCGAGGGAGATCGATCGTGTGAACATCCTGCGGGCGACGGCTCTCGCGATGAACCGCGCCCTGCACCGTCTCCCGGTCGCGCCGGGCCATGTGGTGGTGGACGGGCTGCCGATGCGCGAACTCGGGTGGGAGCACCATGCGGTCGTCGGGGGGGACGGCCTCGTGCATTCCATCGCCTGCGCGTCGATCGTGGCCAAGGTGTGCCGCGACCGCCTCATGACCCGTCTGGCCGCCAGGTACCCCGGCTACGGATGGGAGCGCAACATGGGGTACGCGACCCGGCAGCACCGGGAGGCGGTGCGTAAAACCGGGCTGACGCCTCATCACCGGACCAGCTTCGGGTTGCTCCAGCTCGAACTCCCCCTGGCCGACGCCCCCCCATCGGGCTGAAGCGCGTTACTTTTCAGGCGAGCCGGTAGCTCAGTCGGTAGAGCAACGGACTTTTAATCCGTAGGTCCTGGGTTCGATCCCCAGCCGGCTCATCGCAGCCAGGATCACGTCGGCTCCCCGGCCCGAGCAAAGCCGGAAGACATGGCAGAGAATCATGTATCGCCCCGGGTCGGATGCCGGGTGACCCTGCCGGGACACTTCGACGTGCCCGTCACCTTGGAGAATGTCAGGCGGCTCGGCGCGGACGACTCCGCCGGTTACGAGTGCCGGGTGCGGCTTCCCGACGGCACGCTCGAAGAAGCGGTGATCTCCACCGAAGAGGCCGCGGCCATGTTCGATGCCCGGGGAACCGCGAAAGACGCCGAGTCAGCGACGAGGCCGGCAGACGCGGAACGGCTGAGGCTCTTGGTCGAATCCGCTCGCATCCGGCTCGCCTACGCGTATGATCGGCAGTTCGCGGTCAGCCTTTCCGGCATCCGCACGCTGCCTCACCAGATCGAGGCGGTCTATCGCAAGATGCTGCCGCAGCCGCGGCTGCGTTTTCTGCTTGCCGACGACCCCGGCGCAGGCAAGACGATCATGGCGGGTCTTCTCATCAAGGAGCTCAAGCTGCGCGAGGCCATCGACCGGTGCCTGATTCTCGTTCCAGCGCCGTTGACCATCCAGTGGCAGGACGAGCTGGCCCGCTTCTTCAACGAGCCCTTCCAAGTCGTACACTCCGCGTACGACCGGCAGCAGATCCTGAACCCATGGGAGCGGGAGGCACAGGTCATTTCGTCCATCGATTACGCCAAGCAGGACGATGTAAGAGAGCGGGTGTGGCAGCAGCAGTGGGACCTCGTGATCATTGACGAAGCTCACAAGTGCAGCGCCTGCACCAAGCGGTCGGCGGGTCGCGGCGACGAGGTCGAGCGCACGAAACGCTACCAACTTGCCGAACGTCTCTCGGAGCACTGCGACAACCTGTTACTCCTGACCGCCACACCCCATCACGGCGACGACGACCGCTTTGCGCATTTTATGCGCCTCATCGACCGCGATCTGTTTCCCGCGCCGCACCGCTGCCGAGAAAAAGCAGGCCAACTTCGGCGCGACATCCTCCGGCTGGGCGAAGACTGCCCGTGGTCGCTCCGGCGACTGAAGGAAGACCTCAAGGACATGCATGGACGCAGGTTGTTTCCGGGTCGGCACGTGCACACCGTCAGCTTCGACCTCGGCGCGCAGGAATACGCCATCTACAAGGCTGTCACGGCATACATCAACGAATACCTGCCCCAAGCGGACGGGCGTCGCAAGAACAGCGTTGCCCTCGTGCGCACGGTCTTCCAGCGCCGTCTCGCTAGCTCGGCCTGCGCGATCCACGAATCGCTCCGCCGCCGCCGGGCCAAGCTCAATGCACTCATTGAGGAGCTCGACGGGCTGACTCCCGCACAGCGAGCCAAGCGGCTCGCGCAGATCTCGGGTCGATTAGCCGACGCGGAGCAGGACGAGGACGACCTTGACGAAGCGGCGCGTGACACCCTCGCCGACGAGGCCACGGCGGCCGTCGAGTTGGATCGGCTTCGGGCGGAGGTCGGGGCGCTGGGAGACTTGGCGGCCCGCGTCGGCCGGGTACGCAAAAGCGGCCGCGACGCCAAGCTCGTCGCACTGCGCGGATGTCTTGATCGGTCGGAGTTCGACGAGCTGAGGGACGGGCGAGGCAAGCTCCTCGTCTTCACCGAGCATCGGGATACGTTGAACTACCTGCGCGGGCACCTCGAGTCGTGGGGCTATTCGACCTGCGAGATCCACGGCGGAATGAACCCGCGCGACCGCAGAAAGGCTCAGGTCGCAACTTCTTCGGAAGATGGCCATCCCGTCATCGAGGGACGCATCTTGGAGCGCCTGCTGAGCAAGCTGGACCGAATGCGCGGAGCCCTCGGTGATCGCGTATTCGATGTCGTCGGCGAAGTGCTTTCGCTGAACAGAATCAACTTGCCGGACATGCTGCGCGAGGTGGCCTACGAACCGGCTCGCCTCGACGACTATCTCGATGTCATCGAACGGATCGACCCAGAGCAGCTTCAGCTGTATGAAGATGCGACCGGCATTGCTCTGGCGCGTGCCCACGTGAACTTCGCCGAGTTCGCTCAGACTAATCTGGAAGCCGAAGAGCGGCGGCTCATGCCGCGCTACGTAGAGGCCCACTTCCTGAGTGCGGCCAGGGCCGTAGGCTTGCGGATCAACTCAAGAGCCGATGGGCTCTGGCGGATCGAGCACGTGCTTGCCGATCTTCGCTCCGAGCGCCTCGTCGCTGTTCGGCGCCTCGGCAAACCCGAGGCGAGCTATCGCAAGTTGACCTTCTATAAAGAACATCTGGAGCAGGACCGACACCTTGATGCCGTGCTGCTCGGTCCTGGACACCCCCTTTATGCTGCCGTGGACGAGAAATTGCAGGGAAAACTCGGCGAGATCTGGAAGCACAGCTCGTGTCCGACGGCTTTGGTTTGGAGTTGCGCGGAATCCTGGGTGAGTTGGGCTCCCACGAGGCACTCAGCTTTGATGACGAAGAGCTGGTGAACCGACTGCGAGGCAGAAAGACCGCCTGTGCGGCGGCGCTCGCCACCCGCATGCGGGCCGATTCGAGCTTGGCGCAGCGAGGGCCGGAGGCATTTCGCTGGGCCGTCCAGCAGCTGCGGAGGCTTTCATGATGGCAAGCTCACTGCAATCGAGTCTAGCCGAGCTGACCGACATTCAGCGCCAAGCGGTCGAATGGGACGGCGGTGCCTTGCTCGTGCTGGCCGGCCCCGGCTCCGGCAAGACACGTGTATTGACATGCCGGATCGCCCGGCTGCTGGACACCTCGCCGGAACAGCGCTTTCGCATCTTGGCCCTGACGTTTACCAACAAGGCGGCGCACGAGATGGAGACCCGCGTGACCCATCTCGCGCCCGGGCTTGAGCGGCGTGTGAACATCGACACCTTCCATGGCTTTTGCGCCCAAATCTTGCGGCAGCATGGCGCACACCTGGGCATCAGATCGGATTTTGCAATCTATTCACACACGGAAGACCGGCAGGCGGTGCTGGAAGACGCACTTCGTCATGGCAGTACACAGGTTGCGGCCCATGAAGACCTGCGTCTCCTTCCGACGATCGATTGCCTGAAGGCGCGGCTGGTTGGGCCGGAGCAGGCAGAGCGGGTTATCTTGGCCCGGAATGGCGCGACATCCGAAGACGCTCGCCGTGTTGCCGGCGCTTACCGGTTGTACGAGAAGGAGCTCTGGCGGGCCAACGCCCTGGATTTCAATTCGCTGATCTTCGAGGCGTACAAGCTCTTCGCCTACCCTGCGATGGTCCGGCATTACCAGACGGTTCACCGGTATTGGCTGATCGATGAGTTTCAGGACATCAACGGTGCCCAGTACGCACTGCTGCGGCGCATGGCGGGCGACAGTTTTCGCGAGGTATTTGCGGTTGCCGACGACGATCAAACGATCTACGAATGGAACGGTGCCAATGTCCGGCGGATCAGGGAGATGATCCGGGACTTTCGCTGTAGGTTGGTACAGCTGCCGACGAACTTCCGCTGTCCGCCGCGCATCGTCGAGGCCGCCAACCGGCTCGTCGTCTACAACGCCTCCCGGCCGCAGGGGAAGAAGCTCGCGACCGCGGCCCGAACCGGCTCTTTCCTTTTGGATGAAGAACAAGTCCAGTGCCGGGAATTCGCCACGGACGAGGAAGAACTGGCAGGTATCGCTGGCGAAATCAAACGTTTAGATGCGGGGGCTCGCGACGGGATCGCCGTACTGGCAAGAAACCGGGCCCTGCTTGAAGCGATGCACAAAGCCCTGACGACCGCAGGCGTTCCGGCAGCGGTCTTGACCCGCCGCGACGATTTCGTGTCCCCCCAGATGCGCTGGTTCGTCGCCTGCCTGAAGCAGATCCACCGTCCGCTGGACAGGCGCAATATGGTCGCTCTCATCGAAGCGTTCGGCAGCTTCGCAGAATCGCCTCTGGACTGGGACGAGTTGGCGTCGCGCTCGGCGTCGGAGGAAGTCCCGTACCTGTCGATTTGGACGGACGCACTGAGGGAGCCGCCGCAGCCCGTTTCCGATGTGGTTGGTGCAGTCGCGGCTCTCTACACCGGACGTATCAAGCTGCGTGCCGCAGTTCAGCAGATACTCGGCTGCCTCGAACGCAACGACTCCGATGACGACCTCAAGGATGATCTGAGCGCTTGGCGCAGAATAGAGCGCGAGATCCGTAACGCGAACGGGCATGCGTCACTCGACCGGTTCCTGCAGGAGCTGGAGCTGCGCTCGAAAGAACCGGTTCCACCGCCGGGAGGCGTGTCGCTCGCCACCATCCACGGTGCCAAGGGGCTGGAGTTCGACACGGTGTACCTGATCGGCATGGCGGAGGATATCCTGCCGTCCTGGCACAGCGTGAAGAAGGGCGACGGCAGCGCCGCGATGGAGGAAGAGCGCCGCGGCTGCTTCGTCGCCGTGACGCGTACGAAGAGGCGCCTGATCCTGTCGCGGGCACGGCGGTACCGCGGGTGGCACAAGGAGCCGTCTCGATTTCTCAAAGAAATGGGCTGTCCCGGAGCAACCGTGTTCGGCGACGATGAGCGAGCGGCCGGGTGGCCGACGTAAGCGAGGAGCTGTTTGACATGGGCGTTAGACTGTTTGGTAGACTTGATGAAGATACCGAACCGAACGAGGGTGACCACGCCCGATGACCGAACGCGACCGCCGCCTGATCGAGGACTACCTGCCGCTGGACGTGATCAACGCCATCGCATCCAGAGAGAAGCTCACTGAACAAGCTGCTGTAGCGAGGCGGCGATTTTCAGCAATGTTATCCACGCTCGAAGGGAATTGAATATGGCCCGAGCCGACTTGCTGCTCGATCTGGTGCGGGCGGGCTCCAAGGGGGACCATGCGCTGTTTCGCAAGGCCCTTGAGGCCCTCGTTTCCGAAGAACGTGCGAAGCAGCATCACATTCTGGCGGATCGCTTGGCCGCTCACCTGAGCGCGGATGGCCTCCCCAGAACCAATTCTTCGGCCTATCCAGCACGCCGTAGTAGGTCCGTCGCCGGGTCCTTCCACGAGATGCGTCCCGAACGACGCTTGGAGGATCTCGTCCTGCCCTCCTCCGTGACGGACTCCGCTCGGGAACTGGTCGAAGAGTTCCGGCGTGCCGACCTGTTGCGAGCGTACAGTATGGAACCTAGGCACAGGGTACTTCTCGTCGGCCCGCCCGGCAATGGCAAGACATCCTTGGCCGAAGCACTCGCCACGGAACTCGCGGTTCCCTTCTTCACAGTTCGCTACGAGTCGGTCATCGCCAGCTACCTCGGTGAAACAGCGGTGCGCCTCTCGCGACTTTTCGACGAAGTACGCACACGCCGGTGCGTGCTGTTCTTCGACGAATTCGATGTGGTTGGAAAGGAACGCGGCGATGTTCACGAAACAGGAGAGATCAAGCGGGTCGTCAGCTCTCTCCTCCTCCAGATAGACGATCTGCCGAGTTACGTCGTTGTGGTCACTGCGACCAACCATCCCGAATTGCTGGATAGAGCGGTTTGGCGCCGGTTTCAGCTGCGTCTGAATTTGCCGGCACCGACCCTTTCGTTGGCAGAGGAGTGGTTTCGTCGTTTCGAGGAGCGCATTGGCCAGAACCTCGGATACAAGCCCTCCACGCTGGCAAAGCGTCTCAAGGGCCTCAGCTTCTCCGAGCTGGAACAGTTCGCGCTCGAAGTGCGGCTGCGGTATATACTCGCACTTCCCGACGGCGATATGCGCAAGATCGTAGCCACACGGTTGAAACAATGGCAGGGCCGCTACCCGGTACCGACACCCGAGCAAGTGCCGACAATCGGAGATGCCTGAACGTCCTCTGCTGATTCTTCCGAGTCCGGGAGAGCCTCTGCCGCGGCGAAACAAGAGCGGGGGCGGTGGGAGATTCCACCGCCCGAGCGTGGAGCGTCAAGCTGAACGGCTGTCGCCGAAATTCGAGCGTCTGCAGCAGGCATTGGAGGCGCACCGCGCACGGCTTCAGACGGAGACTCGCGAGCTGGTTCCCGAAGAAGTCGTCGTACTGGAGACGGTGGGGACGGTTGATGACTTCATTCACGCTGTGGAGCGGGTACCGGGAATGGAATGGCTCGCCGAGATCGAAACCGAGGAAATCCCCCCGGATGATGATTTTTTCGCCGTGTCCAGAGATGGTGAAGCGCGGCAAGGAAAGACTCTTCGGGGCCGCGTCTTCATGGTGTTCACGAATCAAGCTGCCTTGGGGCAGATGATCTCGCTTTGGAATCAATGGAAGTCCGACAAGAGGCTCCCATGGGGTCTTAGGAAGTGGAAAACCCTCTTTCAACAGCTTCACGATGTACGGCACTGGGGCGTTCGGGATCGTCTTGAAGAGACGGGAGTGCTCGAAGACTGGCGGGGTCGCGTCGATCACGGTGAGGAGGTGGTCCCTTGCGAAATCGAACTCTGGTACCGGCTTGACCCGGACCAGCGCCGCACGGCCCGAAATCGGGTCGCCGCTCTCGTTGAACGGTTGGACGGTCGGGTGGTGACGGAAGCCGACATCGGAGAAATCCGCTATCACGCGCTTCTGGTTCGTCTCCCGGTGGTTGCAATCGAACCTGTGTTGGTTTCGATCGACGACGACATCGATCTCGTCCAATGCGAGCAGATCCAGTTCTTTCGGGCCAGCGGACAGATGTCTTCTTCACTGCCGGACGACGACGGGGATCGAGATGCAGAATCGGTGCCCGCGCAGCAACCTGAAGGATTTCCGGTGGTCGCGCTGTTCGACGGATTGCCACTGCAGGCCCATCGCAGACTTCAGGGGCGTCTCGTCGTAGATGACCCGGACGACTTCGAACTCGACTATCCGGCGACCAACCGTCGGCATGGCACGGCCATGGCATCGCTCATTCTTCATGGCGATTTGGCCGCGCACGGAAGGCCTCTTCGGAGGCCGTTATACGTTCGTCCAGTCCTTCGGCCGGATCCACGTAATTGGGTAAATCATGCGGAAACAGTGCCCGAAGGAACACTCGTGGTCGATCTGGTCCACCGGGCAGTTCACCGTTTGTTCGAGCGGCACGGACATGAGCCACCTGCTGCGCCGCAGGTAACGGTAGTCAACCTGTCGATCGGTATCCGGGACCGTCCTTTCCATCGAGATTTGAGCCCTCTCGCCAAACTGCTGGACTGGCTGGCATGGCACTACAAGGTCCTATTCGTGGTGAGTGCCGGGAATTACCTGGGGACGATTGAGTTGTCGCCAGTACTTGGAACATCTACTTCACTGTTCGACGGCATCCAGGAGCAAGTGATCCGGTCGGTCGCGGCTGACACGAGGAATCGACGCCTTCTCTCCCCTGCGGAGGCCGTCAATGCACTTACCGTGGCATCGATCCATTGCGATGCCGCGACCTCGTCGCCGCCACCTCGATGGCGCGATCCGTATCCCGCCGACACGTGTCTTCCAAGCCCCATTAATGCACAGGGCATGGGGTATCGCCGCGGGATCAAACCCGATGTGCTGACGGCGGGCGGACGGGTTGCCGTCCAAACACCCTTGGGGAGAGCGGGTGGATCCGCTCTCGACATCTACGAAGGGACACTTGCTCCGGGTCAGAAGGTCGCTTCTTCGGGAAGTGCTCCCGGAGACCGAAGCGCCGTGCGGCATTCACGCGGCACAAGCAACGCTACCGCGCTGATCAGTCGTGCGGCCGGTGTCCTCTACGATGTCGTGGAGGAACTTCGCCGAGAGCCGGGAGGAGAAATCATAGACGATGTTCCTCGAGCCATCTGGCTCAAAGCCCTGATCGCGCACGGCGCGGAGTGGGGGGCTGCGAGCCAGAAACTGACTTCAATCTTGAAGAACCGAAACAACAGCTGCCAGTTCAGGGAATATGTCACGCGGTTGCTGGGCTACGGTGAGGTGAACGTTCATCGCGTGCGAGCATGCACCGCCCGGCGAGTGACCGCCCTCAGCGGGGGGAAGCTCAAAGAGGATGAATCGCATATTCACCGATTTCCATTGCCGCTGTCTTTGAACGGCCGGAGCGGTCATCGCCGACTCACGATCACGCTCGCGTGGATATCACCGATCAACCACCGGCACGAAGCTTGGCGCAGAGCGGATCTTTGGTTTGTCGCCCCTCAGGAGCCACTAAAGGTAGAGCGACAGCAGGCGGACTGGCGGGCCGTTCGGCGTGGTACCTTGCAGCACGAGATCCTCGAAGGTA
Organism: Longimicrobiales bacterium; assembly: GCA_965215065.1. Taxonomy (GTDB): domain Bacteria; phylum Gemmatimonadota; class Gemmatimonadetes; order Longimicrobiales; family Gaopeijiaceae; genus Bin94. The sequence goes on along the minus strand of OZ244037.1, from coordinate 3,870,888 downwards.
GAAAAGCCGACGTGTTTGTCAAAGGTGCGAATCTTGAGATTCAGGTGAACTGCAGAGCGGGTGCCGGAATCTTGGAGGATGAGGTGCCCTACGCGCTCGCTACCACATTGGAGGTGGCTGAGGAGGTTAATGTGGACATTTACGATGAAGTTAGAGCAGCTGTGCATGCTGTTCGGATAAAGCCCGGGGCGTTCACCGATACTTCCCTGCCGATAAACCGATGAGCCCGGGGGGCCCAGGCCAGAGGGGTGTACGCCCGTGCGTGGCAGTAGCCGTTCCACTTGCTGCCCGGCTGGCGGCCGTGAACTTCCGCGGACTCCGGGTCGGAGCCCTGCGACGGTTTTCCTCTCAAGGCCACCTGCCTTACTGTTCAGTTGCCCGCGACACCCAGTTGTTTGCGACAACGCCCGTCCTCACCACCCTTCGGAGGTTCCCCATGCGTCCTTCTCCCTTCCGGCCACCACGCCGGTTGCTCCTCTGGCCGGTCGTCGCGCTCGGCCTCGTCGGCTGCCGCCTCCCCGTGACCGACGCCGCCGCGCAGGACATTCGGGTGCAGGGCGACGATCCCGGCCTGGCCCACCTTGCCGCCGAAGTCGCCCGGCTGGCGGAGCAGGCGGAGGGACGGGTCGGCGTGGCGGCCTACCACCTCGGGACGGGACGCGGGATCACGCTCAACGGCGACGAACGGTTCCCGATGGCGAGCACCTACAAGGTGCCGATCGCCGTGCAGATCCTGTCCATGGTGGATCGGGGCGAGCTCGGACTTCACGACCTCATCGAAATCGAGCGGAGCGACGTATACGTCACCTCGGGCTCCATCAGCGACCTGTTGGACGACCCGGGGCTGCAGATCTCGGTGCACAACCTGCTCGAGCTCATGCTGCAGATCAGCGACAACATCGCGACCGACGTACTGATGAAGACGGCGGGGGGTTCGCAGGCCGTGACCGACCGGATACGCGATGCCGGGATCGAAGCGATCCGGGTCGACCGGCCCACCTGGGCGATCATCGCCAACTGGCTCGGCGCCGCCGAAGTCAGCGAGGACAACAAGATCGACCCGGAGGACTACGAGGTCGTGCTCGGCGCAGCGCGGACCGATGCGGGCGTTGCGGCCGACAACGCCAACTTCAACTCCGACCCGCGCGATACCGCGACGCCGGCGGCCATGTCGATGCTGCTGCAACAGATCTGGAATCGCGAGATCCTCTCGGAGGAGAGTTCGGCGCTGCTCGTCGACATCATGTACCGGTGCCGGACCGGCGAGGGGCGCCTGAAGGGCGTGCTGCCCGCGGGGACCCGGGTCGCTCACAAGACCGGGACGATCGGCCAGACCACCTGGAGTTGCCCCGGTTTCGTGGACACATCCAACTTGAGGGGGAAGGAGGATTCCACGATGCCGAAGAAGCGGTTGCGGTATCCGCCGGAGTTCCGGCGGGAGATGGTCGGGCTGGTGCGCTCGGGGCGGTCGCCCGAGTCGCTGGCGCGAGAGTTCGAGCCCTCGTCCGGGGCGATCCGGAACTGGGTCAGGCAGGCGGACCTGGACGAGGGACGCCGGGCGGACGGGCTGACCACGAAGGAGCGGGAGGAGGTTCGCCGCCTCAGGCGGGAAGTCAGGCGGCTCCGCATGGAGCGGGACATCTTAAAAAAAGCCGCGGCCTGGTTCGCGATGGAGAGCGGCTCGATCCCCGGAAGGGGTTCGAGTTCATGAAGGCGCACCGGGCCGAGTTCCCCGTCCGGGCGATGTGCCGCGTGCCGGGTCTCTCCCCCGGCGGGTACTACGCCTGGCTGAAGCGGACGCCTCCGGAGCGGGCCCGGCGGGACGCGGAGCTTCGGGAGAAGATCGAAGAAGCCTGGGAACAGAGCCGGCGGACCTACGGCCGGCCCCGGATCCATGCGGAACTGAAGGCCCGGGGCGAGCGGGTGGGAAGCAAGCGGGTCGGACGGCTGATGAAGCAGGCGGGGATCGAGGGCGTGACCCGGCGGCGGCGGAAGGTCGTCACGACGCGGCGGGACGCGCAGGCCCGCGCGGTGCCGGACCTGGTGGACCGCGACTTCTCGGTCGGCGGTCCCGACCGGCTGTGGGTGGCGGACATCACGTACGTGCCGACGGATGCGGGCTGGCTGTACGCGGCCGTGGTCGTGGACGCCTGGAGCCGCCTCGTCGTGGGCTGGGCGATGGAAACCAGCCTCCGGTCGGAGCTGGTGGAGAAGGCGCTGGCGATGGCGGTGTGGCGTCGTCGGCCGAAGGACGTCATCCATCACTCGGACCAGGGCTCCCAGTACACGTCGTACGCCTTCGGGAAGCGGTGCCGGGAGGCCGGGGTGCGGCCCTCCGCGGGATCGGTCGGGGATGCGTACGACAACGCGATGTGCGAGAGCTTCTTCGCGACGCTCGAGTGCGAACTGCTGGACCGCAGCCGGTTCCGCAGCCCGGATGAAGCGAGGCGTGCGGTGTTCGACTTCATCGAGGGGTTCTACAACCGGGTGCGTCGGCACTCGGCGCTGGGGTACGAGTCGCCGGCGGACTTCGAGAAGAAGCATGCGGCCTAGCCCGGCAGGGTCGTCGGCCCGGGCGGTCTCGCGATCGATCCGGTGCGACGCCGGCTGCAAGCGGGAAACCGGCGAGGCGACGCCCGAGAGCGCGGCCGGGTTGCTGCGCGCCGGTCCCTCCGTCTTCCCGCCGGCAGCATGTCCCGGCGGGAAGACGGAGGATATGTTTCAAACAGGATCGGAGGAGGATGTCCGGACCGGTCGGCTCGGGATGTTGGATGTCCTCGGCCGGAGAAGCTCTCCTCAGCAGCGGGGAGACGAAGAGAAACCGAGCAGTTCAACCGCAGTATTCACCCGTCCACGAAACCGGGACAGGTCCACACCAATGACGTCGGGATCATCGACCTGCCGGACGGGGCAGGGCATGTGGTCGCCGTCGTCTACGTCAAGGAATCGGATGTGGATGTTGCTGCACGGGAAGCGGTGATTGCGCAGATCGCGCGGGCGATACACGACTACTTCGTGTTCAATCGTGGGTAAGACCGCAGGATCACGGGGCGAAGGAGCACGCCGGTACTCGAGGACGAGCTCTCCTTGCACGGGTCGTCGGCCTCCTGCCCCCCTCTGGCTGGTCTTCTCGGCGGCGCTCGCCGCCTGCGGCGGAGGGATGACCGGGAGCGAACCCGTGGAGCTGCCTCCTCCCGACCCTCCCGCCCGGCCCGTGCCCTGCAACCTCGCCAGTGCGATCTGCGCCGAGCGCGTGGTGATCGGAACCGGGGTGCATCTGCCCGTCTTCAGCACGCACTCGCTGTCGGTCGGCGACGAGGCCGCCCGGCGGGGACTGATCGTGGTCCACGGGAACAGCCGGAATCCGGACGACTACTTCATCAGCGGCATCGCGGCCGTTACCAATGCGGGCGCATCCGGCGCGACGGCGGTGATCGCGCCCCACTTCCAGACCGTCGAAGACGGCCCCGATCCGGACGAGCCCTACTGGTCGAGCCCGGGGTGGAAGCGCGGGAACCTGTCCCGGCCGGAAGGGCCGTCGCCGCGGGTGAGTTCCTACGCGGCGCTGGACAGCATTGTGCGACTCCTCCTGGACATCAACCGCTTTCCGGCGATGCAGGAGATCGTGGTGACCGGTCATTCGGCGGGCGGCCAGCTTCTGCATCGCTACGCGGCGACGAGCCGTGTCGAGGAAGGGGCGCGGGACGGGGTCTCGTTCCGCTACGTCGTCGCCAATCCTTCCACGTACCTCTACCTGGGACCGCAGCGCGAGAACGCGGACGGGGCCTTCACCCTCCCCGGGCGCGGATGCGCCGACTACAACGAGTGGCATTACGGGTTCGATGACCGCAACAGCTGGGCGGAGGCCCTCGAGGCGGACACCATCCGTGCGCTCCTCGTGCGCCGGGACGTGCGCATTCTCATCGGGGACGCCGACACCCTCAGCGCGTCGCTCGATCAGAGCTGCGGGGCCAACCTCCAAGGCCTCAACCGATACCGGCGCGGCCGGACGATCGTGCGCTTCATGGAGGCGCTGTATCCCGGCCACAACCACACCGAGATGATCGTGCCCGGAGTGGGACATTCCAGCCGGTCGATGTGGACCTCGCCCGCGGGTCTGGAGTCGCTCTTCGGGACCTGACCTTCTGCGTGCGGGACGACAACTGCCGCGCCCACTGCGAAGAGCCGGACGACCCGAACGAGCCGGAGGGCCCAAGCTGAGGGAGGAGTCCGGCCCAGGGCGGGCCCGCCGGGGGCGGCGGCTTCGGCTGTCGCCCCCGTTTTCCGTCCGTACCGTCCTCCCCGTCCCCCTGTCGGGTTTGCCACAGGCGTCCCACCTTACCACTGTTTTTCGCCCAGTTTCGCACGCGCCTGTCGCAAACCCGGATGGAGTCAGGAAGATGACCCGCTCTCGCACTCGCCCAGCCGCCGCCCTGCCGCGCCCGCGCCTTTCCCGCAACGGCCCCGCGACGCTTGCCCTCGCCGCGCTCTTCGCCTTCGCGCTCCCTGCCGGGCGTGCCGGCGCGCTGCACGCCCAGGATGCCGCCGCCCAGAACGACCCGACCGGGGCGACGGCGGTTCTGGACGCCACGGAGTGGGTGCAGCCGCCTCCCGAGATCGCGGACGCGGTGCTGGCGCCGCGCTACCTGAACGTCACGCTCAACCGGCCCAGTCCGGGGGGGGAGTGGTTCCTACACGAGGTGAGCGACGGTCCGGTCACGATGGACCGCTTCTCCCGTCCGTTCGACGAGCTCGGGGGGCAGTTCTTCGAGCCGCAGGCGAACCGTCACCGCAGACTCTCGATCCGCAGCATGGCCGGGCTGCAGGCGATTTCGGCGGCGGACGGAGCCGTCACCGACATCGAGGTTCCTCGGGGCGCGCGCGTCTCGGCGCCGCAGTGGTCGCCCGACGGCTCCCGGCTCGCCTTCTACGTCCACACCGACGACGCGACCCACATCTATGTGGCCGATCCGGCGACCGGCGATTCGCGGCAGATCACCCGAGACGCAGTGCTCGCCACCATGGTGACCGCCTTCGAGTGGACCTCGAACGGCGAGGAGATCGCGACGGTGCTGGTTCCCGACGGCCGCGCGCCGCGCCCGACAGCGCCTGCCGTGCCGAGCGGTCCCCAGGTCAAGCAGACCGAAGAGGGCAGGAACATCCTGCGCACCTACGCGAGCCTGATGGCGACGCCGCACGACGAAGCCCTCTTGGAGTGGCACGTCACCGGACAGCTGGCCGCGATCGCCGTTGACGACCGCCGCGTGACGAACATCGGCGCCCCGGCCATGATCCGCAGCTTCGACTTCTCGCCGGACGGGATTCACGTGCGCGTGACGACCATGCAGCGCCCGTTCAGCTACATCGTGCCCGTGACGAGCTTCGGACGAGTCGAGGAGATCTGGGACCGCGACGGCGCCGTCCTCGCCGAAATCGAAGAAACCGAATTGAATACCGGGATTCGCGGGGCTCCCTCGGCTCCCGGCGTGGCCGGTGACGAAGAGGAGGCCGACCGTCGCGGCATGTCGTGGCGGGAGGACGGCGCCGGCCTCGTCTATCTGCGCATGGAACCTGCGCCCGAAGAGGAAGAGGGTGCGGACGAGGAGGAAGCCGGGGAAGAGGATGAGGAAGACGGGCGCATGGACCGGGTGATGCTCTGGGCGCCCCCCTTCGGCGAAGACGACGAGACGGTGCTGTACGAGAGCCGGCGGCGCATGACGAACCACCGGTATTCGGAGGACTACGGCTGGCTCTTCGTCACCCAGGGAGGCGGCCGCGGCGGACGTGCGGGCGGATTCGGAGGAGGTGGAGGACGAGGCACGGTCACACAGTACGCGGTTCGGCTCGACGACCCGGAGACGCGCTACACGATCAGCGAATGGGACACGGAGGACTTCTACGCCAATCCCGGATCACTGCTCATGAACGACGGGCGGGCGGGCGGCGGAGGTGCCTTCCGCTTCGGGGGCGGCGGTGGAGCGTCCGGGCATGTCGTCGAAGTCGTCGGTGAAGGCGACGACGAATCCGTCTTCCTGATGGGGACGGTCTACGACGAGGATCCCTTGGCCGAGTCTCCGAAGAGCTTCCTCGACCGGGTCGCCGTCAGGACCGGGGACAGGGAGCGCGTCTACGAGAGCTCCAACGACGGCGAGTCCGAGCGCATCACCACCGTGCTGGACGCGGGCGCGGGACGGTTCGTCGTGGAGCGCGAGACGCCGACGGAGGTCGCCCAGTCGTTCCTCGTGAACGGGAGCGCGCGTTCACAGCTGACCACCAACGTCGACTACACTCCCGACCTGACCAACGCGCCCCGCCGGCGCTTCACGGTGGAGCGCCCGGACGGGTTCCGCTTCCTGGTGAACGTGACGCTTCCGCCCGACTTCGCGGAAGGCGAGGAGCGCCCCGCCATGTTCTGGTTCTATCCCCGCGAGTACGAGGACCAGGAGTCGTACGACGAGGGTGCGCGCACCTTCAACAAGAACGCGTTTCCCAACTTCGGCACGCGGTCGATCGAGTACCTGATCCGGCTGGGCTACGTGGTGGTCGAGCCCGATGCCCCCATCGTCGGCGAATCGGGACGGATCAACAACAACTACCAGCACGACCTGCGCAACAACCTCGCGGCCGTGATCGACGAGCTGGACGAGCGGGGCCTCGTCGACCGGCGCAGACTGGGCCTGGGCGGCCACTCGTACGGGGCCTTCGGCACGCTCAACGCGATGGTGCACACGCCCTTCTTCAAGGCGGGGATCGCGGGCGACGGCAACTACAACCGCACATTCACCCCGCTCGGCTTCCAGAGGGAGCCGCGGCACTTCTGGGACGCCCGCGAGGTCTACCTGGGCATGTCGCCGTTCGTCTACGCGAACAACCTGACCGGAGCGGTCCTGCTGTACCACGGCATGCACGACCAGAACGTGGGCACCGCCCCGGATCATTCGCCGCGTCTCTTCCACGCCCTGAACGGCCTGGGCAAGGAAGCGGCGATGTACCTGTACCCATTCGAGGACCACGGCCCGGCGACGCGCGAGACGCTGCTTGATCTGTGGGCGCGCTGGGCGGCCTGGCTGGATGTGCATCTGGCCGCCGAGGAGCGGCCCGTGACGTGACCGACCGGCGCCTCGGTCTCCTCGGCGCGACCGGCGTCGGGGTGGGCGCCATCGTCGGGAGCGGCATCCTCGCACTCGCGGGCGTCGCCTTCGCGACGACGGGGCCGAGCGCGATCGTGGCGTTCGCGCTCAACGGGTGCATCGCGTTCCTGACCGTCTTCTCGTTCGCGGAGCTAGCGGCGCGCTTCCCCCGCTCGGGAGGTGCCTACACCTATGCGCGCAACGTCCTCGCCGTCGAGGCGGCCTTCGCCGTCGGATGGGTGGTGTGGTTCGCCTCGGTCGTGGCATCGGTGCTGTACGCGATGGGGTTCGCCGTCTTCCTGGTCCCCTTCGCAGAACGGATCGCGCTGCTGCTGAACGACGAGGTTCCGGGGTGGATCGGAGCACGCCCCGCGCTGGTCGTCTACGCGCTCGCCGCGGTCGGGTTCTACAAATGGCGCCTGACGCGTGCGGCCGGCGGCGTCAGCCAGTGGGAGACCGTCGGCAAGGTGGTCGTGTTCGTTGTCGTTGTCGTCGCCGGCTTCCTGGCGCTGGCCACCGAGCCCCCGCCCCCCGGAGCGCTGGCCGAGAGGTTCCGGCCCTTCTTCGCGGACGGCTTCGCGGGGCTGGCCCAGGCGATGGGCTACACCTTCATCGCGCTGCAGGGCTTCGACCTGATCGCCGCCGTGGGGGGCGAGGTTCGCGACGCCGAGCGCAACGTTCCCCGGGCGATGTTCCTCTCGCTCGGCACGGCTCTCGTGCTCTACCTGCCGCTTCTCTTCCTGATCGTCGCGGTCGGGACGCCGGACCGTCCGATCGTCGAAGCGGCTGCGGCCAACCCCGAAATCCTGGTGGCCGAAGCCGCCCGCGGCTTCATGGGGCCGGTCGGTTACTGGCTCATCGTCGCAGCGGGACTCCTGTCCATGCTTTCGGCGCTGCAGTCCAATCTCCTCGCCGCTTCCAGATTCGCGCGGACCATGGGCGCCGACCGCACGCTCCCGCCCCGGCTGGCCCGCCACGCTCCCGGCACCGGTACGCCCACCGCTGCGATACGACTCAGCGCCGTCGTCATCGCTCTGCTCGTTGTGGCGGTCCCCGACGTCGCGGTCGCCGGCGCCATGGCCAGCCTGATCTTCCTTGCGTGCTTTGCGCTGACGCACAAGATCGGGTACCTCGCACGCAAGCGGGGGGGGAAGCCCCGCGGATTCCGCACCCCCGCCTTCCCGCTCGTCCCGCTCGTCGGCGGGTCCGCCTGCTTGCTGATCGGGATCTACCAGGCTGTCGCGGTTCCTGCCGCGGGCGTGCTGGCGGCGGTGTGGCTCGGGGTCGGGGCGGTGCTGTACTCGCTCTACCTCGCGCCGCGGGCCCGCGCGGTGGACGCCTCGTCCGAGGCGCGCGACCCGGAAATGATGAAGCTGCGGGGACGCCGCCCGGTGGTGCTCGTTCCCATCGCGAATCCTGCGAGCGCCGAAACGCTCGTGACGATGGGGAAGGCGCTTGCCCCTCCCGAGGTCTCCCGAGTGCAGCTGCTGTCGGTGGTGGCCCCGTCGAGACGCCATCCGGACGATGGCTTGCCCAAAGTGGTGCGCGATGCCCAGGCGGTCATGGGGGGCGCACTGAGCACCGCACTGAAGGTCGACCTGCGTCCCGAGGCGCTGATCACCCTGCACGCCGACCCATGGAGCGAGATCGCGAGAGTCGCCGAGGCGACCCGGTGCGAGTGTCTGCTCCTGGGGGTGGGCCATCTCGACGATTCGCTCATGACGGGGCCTATCGCCGGACTCATCGGAGCCGTCGACGCGGACGTGGTGATCCTGCGCGCACCCGGCGGGTGGACGCCGGAGCACGCCCGCCGGATCCTCGTGCCGTCACGGGGCGGCCGCGACCAGAGCCCGGTGCGCGCGCGCCTGCTCGGCAGCTTGGCCCGCACCGCCGCCCGCGACGTGACCTTCCTGGGCGTGCTCTCCGAGAAGGCGGACACGGGGGTGAGGCGAAGAGCGTTCCGCGATCTCCGGCGCCTGGCGTGGGACGAAGCGGCAGGTTCGGCGCACGCCGAGCTGGCCGTCGGCGACGATGTGGCGGCGGAAGTGGCCCGTCACGCCGAGGACACCGACCTGCTGATCCTCGGGCTACACCGAAGCGGCCGCCGCCGCGCCGTCTTCAGCAGCCTGATGTTGAAGATCGCCCGCGCGACCGACTGCCCGCTGCTCATGATCAGCCACCGCCGGGGCTCGGTGATGCTGCCGGAGGCGTCGATCCTGGCGAAGGCGGGGCGGTAGGGCTACCGCTGCTCCGCCCCGGACAGAAGGCTTCGGTGGAGTTGCCCCGGTTTCGTGGACACTTTCAAATTGAGGGGGAAGGAGGGTTTCACGATGCCGAAGAAGCGGGTGCGGTATCCGCCGGAGTTCCGGCGGGAGATGGTCGGGCTGGTGCGCTCGGGGCGGTCGCCCGAGTCGCTGGCGCGCGAGTTCGAGCCCTCGTCCGGGGCGATCCGGAACTGGGTCAGGCAGGCGGACCTGGACGAGGGACGCCGGGCGGACGGGCTGACCACGAAGGAGCGGGAGGAGGTTCGCCGCCTCAGGCGGGAAGTCAGGCGGCTCCGCATGGAGCGGGACATCTTAAAAAAAGCCGCGGCCTGGTTCGCGATGGAGAGCGGCTCGATCCCCGGAAGGGGTTCGAGTTCATGAAGGCGCACCGGGCCGAGTTCCCCGTCCGGGCGATGTGCCGCGTGCTGGGTCTCTCCCCCAGCGGGTACTACGCCTGGCTGAAGCGGACGCCTCCGGAGCGGGCCCGGCGGGACGCGGAGCTTCGGGAGAAGATCGAAGACGCCTGGGAACAGAGCCGGCGGACCTGCGGCCGGCCCCGGATCCATGCGGAACTGAAGGCCCGGGGCGAGCGGGTGGGAAGCAGGCGGGGATCGAGGGCGTGACCCGGCGGCGGCGGAAGGTCGTCACGACGCGGCGGGACGCGCAGGCCCGCGCGGTGCCGGACCTGGTGGACCGCGACTTCTCGGTCGGCGGTCCCGACCGGCTGTGGGTGGCGGACATCACGTACGTGCCGACGGATGCGGGCTGGCTGTACGCGGCCGTGGTCGTGGACGCGTGGAGCCGCCTCGTCGTGGGCTGGGCGATGGAAACCAACCTTCGGTCGGAGCTGGTGGAGAAGGCGCTGGCGATGGCGGTGTGGCGTCGTCGGCCGAAGGACGTCATCCATCACTCGGACCAAGGCTCCCAGTACACGTCGTACGCCTTCGGGAAGCGGTGCCGGGAGGCCGGGGTGCGGCCCTCTGCGGGATCGGTCGGGGATGCGTACGACAACGCGATGTGCGAGAGCTTCTTCGCGACGCTCGAGTGCGAACTGCTGGACCGCAGCCGGTTCCGCAGCCCGGATGAAGCGAGGCGTGCGGTGTTCGACTTCATCGAGGGGTTCTACAACCGGGTGCGTCGGCACTCGGCGCTGGGGTACGAGTCGCCGGCGGACTTCGAGAAGAAGCATGCGGCCTAGCCCGGCAGGGTCGTCGGCCCGGGCGGTCTCGCGATCGATCCGGTGCGACGCCGGCTGCAAGCGGGAAACCGGCGAGGCGACGCCTGAGAGCGCGGCCGGGTTGCTGCGCGCCGGTTCCTCCGTCTTCCCGCCGGCAGCATGTCCCGGCGGGAAGACGGAGGATATATTCAAACCAGAAGGAATCGGAGGGAGGTTGCCCGGACCGGTCGGCTCGGGATGTTGGATGTCCTCGGCCGGAGAAGCTCTCCTCAGCAGCGGGGGGAGATGAAGAGAAACCGAGTAGCAGTCAACCGCAGTATTCACCCGTCCACGAAACCGGGACAGGTCCAGGATTCAGAACTATGAGGGTCCGATTGCGAGCTACGGCACTATACGTGACCCTCGTCGGTTGCGCGCTCTGCTTTGCTCCTGTGCCTACGGCCGCTCAGGGGCAGCGCGCCGACACGGCTTCCGAGGAACGCCGCACGCCAATCGATGCTTGGATCGCCCGCCTCCACGAGATCGAACTGTCGACCGAACAACTGGAGTGGGTTGGCGAGCTCAAGACCGAGTATCTGGCAGAGTTCGACAAATTGGGCGGGGATGACAAGATGGCGGTGGTGATGCAGGCTCTCGAGCTGCAAATGAAGTATCGGGAGCTGGTGCGCAGCCTGTTGACGCCGGAGCAGCAGACTGCATTCGATAAGAATGTTCGCACAGTAGGATTGGCTGATGCACGCCCGCTCGCCGCCCAAGAGGTGATCGAACTGCCGGCCGAGGACAGGCTTCTCGACGCCGACGGCGAGGAAATCTACCGGTTAGGCTCGCTGGGTGAGGGTGGTTGGGACACTTTCGGCAGGGTTGCCGACCTCGGTTTCGACAGTGCCGGCAACCTCTACATCCTCGACACACAAGCGGTGCGGATCTCGGTGGTCGGTCCGGAGGGCGATCTGGTACGTCAGTTCATCAGGGAGGGGGAGGGCCCCGGTGAGTTCGAGAGTGGCTTCGGCACCGCTCTCCGGTTCGCCGTCATGCGGGACGGGCGGGTTGCCGTCTATGACCCGGGGCGCATCGGATTCGCCCTCTTCGGTGCAGACGGCGAGTTCGGCCGCACGATCGCTTTGGGCGGCGATCGCACGCGGTGGCCGATCCTTGGGGACATTCAGGCCTTCCCGGGAATGGAGCGGGTGCTCTCCACGGCCCGGGTCGTATACATGTCGAGATCTGATCCGGGGCCAAGACCTGAGTTCCGGTACGTCTTGAGCTACGACCTCAGCGGTGACGAGGCCGCTGTCGACACGGCTGCGACGGCATGGAACCCCCCATCGGATCGGCAGGCATTCAGGCCGGAGCTGATGGCGGGTGCGCTTCCTGGCGGGGGTGTTGCATACTCCGACTCCTCTGCCTACGCAATCAAGTTCACCGCGCCGAGCGGCCGCGTGACCCGGATCGTGACCCGCCCGTTCCGGCCCAGGACAATGACGGACCGGATCAGGAACGAGGAGATCGAGCGTCGGCTGGAGGCCAGCCTCGAAGGGCGACAACCGCCCGGTGACCCGACGATGCAGGCTATGTTTCAGGCGATGATGGAAGCCGAGCGCACCCGGATCGAGTCCATGGAGTTCTACCCCGAAATGCCGGTCCTGCTCGCCCTGCGGACGGGCTGGAAAGGGACCATCTGGGTCCGCCGCCGAGGTGAGTATCCGGAAACGGAAGGCCCCATCGACATGCTGACCCCCGGGGGGGACTACATCGGGACTTTCCCGGCGGGCTCCATCGCGCTGCCCGAGGCTTTCGGCCCCGACGGGCTGGTTGCCTTCGTGGAGACGGACGACCTCAATGTGCCCTACGTAGTGGTGAAGAGGTTGCCGGAGGGGCTTCGCTGATCCGGGGATGCCGTCGGTTTGCCTCCCATCCGGGCCGGGCCCGGGTCAGGACTTCCCCCTGCGTCGCTTGCCGGGAACCAACCGCCGCCCGACGATGTGCGGCACATCTAGCGCGTCCAGCCAGACCCCCCAGACGTGGGTCTCCGTGGCGTCACCGATCTCCAACGTTGTCGGCAGGAGCACTCGCCGGGGCGGCTCGCTCGACTCGCCCCGCGGCACCACGTAGTGCACTCTGAGCGTGTCCACCACCTCGCTGGTCCTCAGCCAGACCTCGCCCGATACGGTGAGAAACGGCCTCTTCGCCACGGCGACGTATTCGGGCTTGTACAGCGCTTCGTCATACCTCCGCCGCAGGTCCGCGCTCGAGCTCCCCGGCGGCAAGTAGGGTGCCAACGCCTCGACGATGATGTCCAACTGCTCGTCGATCATTCGCCGGGTCAGCCTGCGGGGCTCGAACTGGAGGTGCCGGTGCCAAAGGGTATCGCCGTCTCCGTCCACTTCGACCAGCTCCACCGTCCCGGGCGCACGCTTCTGCCGCATCACCAAGGCTGTGCCGGGCGCGTAGCGGACCTGATCCGCATCCGTGAACGGCTGGCCTCCATACGACCAGCCGCCACGCGGACCAGCAACCGCGGTGAACAGGTTGCGGTGGTCCAGCGTGAGCAGGGGCTTCGGATCCTGCCACCCCCCGCTGTCGGACCGGCGCATGCCCAGAAGCGGGTGGCGGTCGAAAGGACGACCCCCGCGGTTGCCTACGATAATGCTGGGAGCAACCCGCTGAGTGCCCACATAAACGCCGTCCTTGGGCCAGCCGAGCTCGACTCTGAAGCCTTGATACCCCAACCTCGTCCCCGGTCCCAGCTCGCTCCGGGCCAGGGTGCCGTCGGGCTCGAAGTACGTGAAACGCGATCCGAAGGACTGCGCCACGCTGAAGGAGCCGTTCGCCTCGACGATAAGGTCCTGCGGAAAAGAGAACTCGGCGGGGCCCTCTCCCTTCCGCCCGACCACGAAAAGAAGCTTGCCGCGGACGGTCCACGCGCTGACCTGTGAAGTCGTCGGATCCATCACGAGGACGCGGTTGTTGACCGGATCGGCGCGCACCGGTCGGGTGAAGAGGACGGCCCCATCGGAAAAATCCCTCGAGCTGGACATCCGCTTCCGTGACCCATGTGGACGGCGTCAGCGAAGCACCGGTTCCCTCACCGTCGCCGCATGCGGCGCACAGAACCAGAGCGAGAACGCAGTGCCAAGCAACGGTCGCCGGATCACGAGGTCGAAGCATGGGAGACAGCAGCAACACGGGATGCACGGGCGAACTCGGACGGTTGGACAGCCTGAAGGTACTCCGTTTTCCTGCCGGGGCGAGTTTCCGACGGGAGACGGCGGGAACCGGCGCGCTGCGGTCCCCGCCACGCTCACGTGCGCCGGTGCGCCGGGTGCCCTCCATGTGCGGCGTCCGCCTCAAATCCGCCACTTCCGATTCAAACCCTAACGTTACGTGAGGGTTGTCGCAGGCGTGGAGCCGCCGAGGTGCCGTCCGGCTTGCCTCCCATCCCGGTCGGGGCCCAAGATGTACGAAGGCCGGAAACCTGCCTTCAACGGAGATGACAACGGAGAGAACGGAGCCATGAACGGACGCTGGATCGGGTGCATTTCATGCCTTTTGGCGGTGGTGGCCGTCACCCCCGCCCGTGCGCAGGAGGTGGACTACCACCGTGCCGAGCTGCTGCTGGGGTGGCATACGACGCCCTTGCTTTCAGGAACCCCCGTCAACCCGAACTGGATCAACGATTCGGACCGGTTCTGGTACCGCAACAACACCGGCTCGGGGCACGAATTCACCTTCGTGGACCCGGCGGCCGACGTGAAGCGGCCGCTCTTCGACCACGCGCGGCTGGCGGCGGCGCTCTCGGTGACGGCGGACACCAGCTACGTGCCCGGCAAACTTCCCTTCGACGAATTCGAGTTCGTCGGCGGCGACGAGGGGCGGATCGAGTTCACCGCCGGCGCCAGGCGATTCGAGTGCGACCTGGGCGAGTACATGTGCCAGGCGGGCGACACGCTGCCCGACGACACGCCCTTTGTCGAGTCCCCCGACGAGCGCTGGGAAGCCTTCGTGATGGATCATGACCTCTTCGTCCGTCCGGCCGCGGGCGGCGACACCATCCGGCTGACGACCGACGGAGAGGAGTTCAACGGCTACGGACTCGCGTATCCGCGCCCCAACGACATCAGGAACGACCGGGTGCGGAGGCCCGGCGTGTACTGGTCTCCCGACTCGCGCAGGCTTCTGGTGCAGCGAATGGACCAGCGGGGCGTCGAGCACCACCACTACGTGTCGTACACGCCCCAGCGCACGGTGCATTACTCCCAGCCGTACGCGCTGCCGGGGGATTCGATCGTGCCGCTGCCCGCCTTCCACATCCTGGATGTGGGCGAGACCCTGAACGCGGTCGCGGCAGGGGGATCCGATGGCGACATGGCCTCGGCGGGCGGATCCGACGGCGACATGGGCGCGGGATCCGGCGGAGACGCTGACGCGCTCCCCGAGGTCGGCAACATCCGCGTGTCCCTGGAGCCCCGGCCGAACCGGCTCTACCTGGGCGGCTCCCAGGTCGACTCGCTCTGGTCGGCCGACTCCCGCTTCGCGTACGTGCAGTGGGAGACGCGCGCGTCCAAGAGCAACCACCTCGCGGAGGTGGACGCGACCACCGGCGACTTCCGCATCATCGCTGGCGACAGCTCCCGGACCTGGGTCGAGACCGCGCAGCGGAACCCCGCTTCGTGGTTCGTCTCGGAGCGCACCGACGACGCCTTCTGGTGGTCCGAACGGGACGGATGGGCGCACATCTGGCGCTTCTCGAAGGATGGGACGGTCAAGAACCAGGTGACCTCGGGGCCTTGGGCGGTCGGCGCGATCTGGCACGTCGACGAGGACAACCGGCGCATCTACTTCACGGCGTACGGCCGAGAGGACGGAATCCCCTACTACGGGCGCCTCTACCGGATCGGCTACGACGGCAGCGGCCTCACGGTCGTCGCCGGCGAGACGGGCAACCACGCGGTCGCCGTTTCGCCCAGCGGCCGCTTCGTGGTGGACACCTACTCGACGATCGGCGATCCGCCGGTGACGCTGCTGCGCAACCTCTCGGCCGGCAACGTGATCCGCACGCTCGAAGAAGCCGGCATCTCCCGGCTGGAAGAGGTCGGGTGGCGCGCTCCCGAGGTCTTCTCGGTGAAGGCCCGCGACGGCGTGACCGACATCTACGGGGTGATCTACTTCCCGGACAATCTGGACGAGTCGGGGAGCTATCCGGTCATCGATCACATCTATCCGGGTCCGCAGGTGGGGAGCGTGGGCTCGTGGAGCTTCAAGTCGGGCGGCGAGGACTTCTCGCTGGCGAAGCTGGGTTTCGTGGTGATTCAGCTCGACCACATGGGCACGCCCCACCGCTCCAAAGCCTTTCACGACATCTATTACGGCGACTTCAACGACAACGGCCTCCCCGATCACGTCACCGCGATCAAGCAGCTGGCCGCGCGCTACCCGTTCATGGATCTCGACCGGGTGGGGATCTACGGTCACTCCGGGGGCGGCTTCGCGTCCACGGACGCGATCCTCCGGTTCCCCGATTTCTTCAAGGTGGCCGTCTCGGGGGCGGGAAACCACGACAACGCGAGCTACAACATCTACTGGGCCGAGAAGTACCAGGGGCTCCTCGTGGCGGACTCGGCGAGCGGGACGACCAACTTCACCGACGAGGCCAACAAGACCCACGTCGCGAACCTGAAGGGCAAGCTGCTTCTGATGCACGGCGACATGGACGACAACGTGCACCCCGCGATGACCGTCCAGCTGATCGACGAACTCACCAAGGCGAACAAGGACTACGATCTGGTGTGGGCGCCGGACCGGGCGCACGGGCTCAACGAGCCGTACTTCATCCGGCGGCGGTGGGACTACTTCGTGGAGCACCTGCTGGGGGCGGATCCGCCCGTGGAGTACGAGATCACCAGACCGACCGGATAGCAGCCCGTAGATAAAATCCGGCCCGGCGCCTTGCCGCTCTCGGTGCTCGTGCGGATTAATCCACGGGCTGCTAGGCTAGGGCGGGGTGCCGACGGGGGACGTTGGTCCGGCGGCAGAGGCCCCGGCAGGGGACTTTTTCCTAAGCTTTTAGTTGACATCGGGAGCAGAACAGCCCATTCTTTACTAAGAACGTAGGAGATGGGACGCGAAGGCGGCTTCGTGGCCCCCGCGAGGAGTTGGCCGAGGAGACGGCAGTGAAGAAGACGCCGACCGCCAGGGAGCTGGACGTCATGTCCGTGCTGTGGGATCTGGGGTCGGCTACGGTTGCCGAGGTCAACGAGCGGCTCGAAGACGACCTCGCCTACAACACGGTCCTGACCATCCTCAGGATCCTGGAGTCGAAGGGACTGGTGGCCCACACGATGCATGGCCGGGCCCACCGCTACCATCCTCTCCTGGGACGGGAGGAGGCGGGACGGTCGGTGCTCGGCCGCCTCAGGGACAAGGTGTTTTCGGGCTCTGCGGAGCTGCTGGTGGCCCATCTCGTATCCGATGAACAGCTGTCTCCGGCGGCCGTGAGGAGACTCCGCACGCTGCTGGACCAGCGCCTCGAAGGGGAGAAGGAAAAATGATCGCTGCATGGATGCTCTGGTCGATCGGAGCGGGTCTGCTGTTCCTGGTGGCGGGTCTGGCCACCGAGAGGCTGCTCAAGGGAGGTCGCCGGTGGGTGTGGCTCGCCGCCGGGGCCGGAACGGTTGCCCTTCCTGCGCTCCGCATGCTGTCGAGCGGCGGGGGTGCGGGAGGGACCGTCCTGCCGGCGCCGCCGATCCTGCGCGACCCGATTACGATGACGGTGTCGCAGAACTCCACGCTTCACTCCCTCGACGACATGCTGCTCATGGCATGGGTCGCGCTTTCGGCGATTCTCCTGGTCGCCGCGCTCATGGCGGGCGTGCGGTTCCTGCATCGTCGTGCTTCCTGGGAGCCCGGCGCCCTTCTCGGACGGAATGTCCTCTGGTCTCGCGAAACCGGGCCCGCGGTGGTGGGGTTGTTCCGGCCGCGGATCGTTCTTCCCGGCTGGGTGCGGGGTGCCGACGTACACAGGCAGGAGCTGATCCTCGCTCATGAGGAGGAGCACCTGCGCGCGCGGGACGTGCATCTGCGCTTCCTTTCCAGCGCACTTCTGTTCGCCTTTCCCTGGAACCCCGCGCTCTGGCTTCAGTATCGTCGGCTGAGCCTCGCGATCGAACTGGACTGCGACCGGCGCGTCATGAATCGGTTGCCGGACCGGCGGCGCCTCTACGGGGATCTGCTGCTCAGAGTGGGCTCTCGGGACCGCTCTCTCCCGGGATTGGCCGTCGCGGCGCTTGCCGAGCAGCGCTCCCTGCTGGAGAGGCGCATCCGCGCGATCCTCGACAAGGCTCCCGAGGTCAGGATGGCCCATGCGGCCTTTCTGGTCTTCGGCGCGATCCTGGTGGCGGGCGTGGCGTTGTCGACTCCGGGGATCACGCGCGAGGATCCGGGAGAGGCCGCGACGCCGGCGGGGGCCGAGGCGGACATATCGGCCAGCCCGGCGTTCACGCCGTATACCGTGAGGCCCGGCATTATCAACCGGGACGAGGTTCGGGCGGCGCTCGAGCGAGAGTATCCACCGCTTCTCCGCGACGCCGGCATCGGTGGAACCGTCCGCACATGGTTCTTCATCGATGAGGAAGGCGTAGTGAAGAACCAGGTGGTCGCCAACACCTCGGGCCACGAGGCCCTGGACCAGGCCGCGCTGCGCGTGGCCCCGCTCATCAAGTTCACCCCTGCGCTGAACCGCGATCAGGTGGTTCCGGCGTGGTTGGAGCTGCCGATCACCTTCACCACGAAATAGCATATCACGGGGGCGCGTTCCGCGATCACGGACGCGATTGCGGACGCGCAACCATACTTCTGCATGTCCGGATCGACATCGGTGCTCGAAGCGCCCCTGACCTTTGCGCCGCAGCTCAAGCAGTACCTGTGGGGAGGCCGCGGGCTGGAACGCCTCTTCGGGCGGGAGCTTCCCGATGGCCCCGTTGCCGAGAGCTGGGAGATCTCGGGCCACCTCGCAGGCGTGTCGGTCGTGGACTCGGGTCCGTTAGCCGGCAGGGATCTGTCCGGGCTCGTGGCCGAGTTCGGAACCCGGCTGGTGGGTCGGCGGGGGAGGCGCGCCGCCGAGCGCGGCACCTTTCCCCTGCTGGTCAAGCTCCTCGACGCGAGCCACGCCCTCTCCGTTCAAGTGCACCCCGACGACGACTACGCGGCCGCACACGGTCTGGGCGAGCCCGGCAAGACCGAGATGTGGTACATCCTTCATGCCGGGCCGGGGTCGCAAATCATTCACGGACTGACCGCCGGGACCGACCGGCGGACCTTCCGGGGCGCAGTGGCGGGGGGGCGGGTGCAGGATGTCCTGAACCGGGTGCGCGTGCGGCCGGGAGATTCTGTCCTCGTGCCCGCCGGGACCGTGCACGGCATCCTGTCCGGCATCGTTCTGGTGGAGATTCAGCAGTGCTCCGACACGACCTACCGGATCTACGACTGGGATCGGCTCGGGCCGGACGGCCGACGCAGAGAACTGCACATCGAGCGGGCACTCGATGTCATCCGCTTCGAGCGCACCGAACCGGTACCGACGGAGCCCTGCCTCGTCGAGGAACGGGATGGCGTGCGGAGGGACGTCATTGCGCACTGCGACCACTTCACGGTAGAGCGCGTCAGCATGAGCGCGGGGGCGTGCTTCCCGTCCGAACTCGACGGGGAAACCTTAGAGACATGGGGGGTGCTGTCGGGCACGGCGAAAGTGGAGACGGACGGTGCCTCGTCACTCGCGCTGCGGGGAGTGCGGTTCGCTCTGCTGCCCGCGACGATGGGGGCGTTCTGCGTGCGCGCAACGAGCAACGTGGTTGCGCTGCGCGCACGCCTGCCCGCCCGCAAGTGCCCCGCCAGGGACTCGAACCCCGAACCTGCCGATTAAGAGTCGGATGCTCTACCAGTTGAGCTAGCAGGGCGAAAGAAGAGGAGTCAATCACACCCTTCGGGAATCAATCATACCGTTCCGGCGAGGTTCGCAACACCCCTCATCCGGTACCGCAGCAGGGCGACGGCGCCGCCGACATCTCGCACGGCCGGATGCGGGTTCCGCGGCCCGCGGAGCGAGCTCCCGCGCCGACCCACTCGATGCTCAGTGACTTATCGTCCCCGATCCCGAAAGCGCGAGGGCCGGCGGCCACGGTCGAACGGCCTGCCAGGACCGCGCAGCCGGTCGATGCGGCCACGGTTCACCGGTCCCCGCGGTCGCACGCTGTCGCGCCGGTTCATGCGCTGAAGCTCATCGCGCTGATCCTCGGTCAGAATCTCACTGATGCGTTCCCGCAGAGACTCGCGGCCGTCGCGGCCCTCCCGCCACTGTGCGGCGAGCGCCTCGCGCAAGGCCTCCGGCTCCCGCATCCCCGAGGCGATCTCCGATCGGAGCGCCATGAGAGCAGCCGCCTGCGAGGTACGCTGTTCGAGGATCTCGACCCGGATCGCCTCCAGCCGTGTCCGCTGGTCGGCGGTGAGCTCGATTTCGTCGGCGAGGCGGATGGCCCGTTCCACCACCGGGGCGCTTCCGGCGGCTGCACCCGCCCTTGAGCCCCGACGCTGCGCCTCCAGTTCCGGCGGAGCGACGGCGGTCGCGACGACCACGGCAAGGGCGGCGGCGGTGTTGTTGATCCTGAATGAAAGGGAATTCATCGTTCTTCTCCGTGTTTTGCGGGAGACTCGGTGCGTCGGCATGGAACGCGGCTTGGCAGCCCATCCACGGGCTGCTAGCTTGCCGCTCCGTATTGCCGACAAGGAACGGCCCTGTTGTGTTAGGGGAGTCAAGCTGCTGCGGTAGGGAGTCAAGATGTTCTTCAGGCAGATCGTTGACCCGAAGCTGGCCCAGCACGCCTACCTGGTGGGATGCCGACGCACCCGGCGGGCGGTGATCATCGATCCCGAGCGGGATGTCGACCGCTACCTGGCGATCGCCCGGCGCGAGGGTCTTCGGATCGTCGCAGCGACAGAAACCCACATCCACGCCGATTTCCTTTCGGGTTGCCTGGAGCTGGTGGAGCGCTACGGGTGCAGGGCGTATCTGTCTGCCGAGGGCGGGCCGGACTGGCAGTACGAGTGGGCTTCCGGTCGCGAATCGGTCACCCTGCTGAGTCACGGCGACCGCTTCAACGTGGGCGAGATCGACTTTCGGACCGTGCATACGCCGGGCCACACGCCCGAGCACGTCAGCTTCCTGATCACCGACCGGGGTGCCGGCGCCACGGAGCCGATGGGCATGGCGTCGGGCGACTTCATCTTCGTGGGAGACCTGGGTCGTCCCGACCTCCTCGAATCCGCGGTGGGCCGGGCGGGGGCGATGGAGCCCTCGGCGCGGCGGCTCTACGGCTCCGCGCGCGGCATCTTCGACCTGCCCGACTACCTGCGCATATGGCCGGGTCACGGTGCCGGGAGCGCTTGCGGGAAGGCGCTCGGTGCGGTGCCCGACACCACCGCCGGGTACGAAAAGCGCTTCAGCCCGGCTCTCGCGGCGGTGGAGCAGGGAGAGGACGCGTTCGTAGAGTACATTCTCGACGGCCAATCCGAGCCGCCGCTCTATTTCGGCCGCATGAAGGAGCAGAACCGGCGGGGCCCCGCACTACTCGGTCCGCTGCCCCGGCCCGGCCGGTTTTCGGGAGCCGACCTCGGGAAGGTGTCGGCGGATGGGGACACGGTGGTGATCGACACGCGCGCCGACCGTCTGGGCTACTACGCGGGGCACATCCGGGGCTCCATCTACGCACCCCTCGACAAGGCCTTCCCCACGATCTCCGGATCTTATGTGGAACCGGCGGCGGACATCGTGCTGATCTGCCGCGGGGACGAGGTCGACGAGGCGGTGCGCGATCTGGTGCGAATCGGGCTCGACCGAGTGGTCGGGTGGGCTCCGCCGGAGGCGCTGGAGGAGTTTCGGGCCGCGGGCGGCGAACTGGCGAGCATCGAAGTGGTCGACTTCGCCGAGGTGGACCGGCGGCGCACGGATTCGCATGTCCGGGTCCTCGATGTTCGGCAGGCCCAGGAGTTCGCCGCGGGCCGCATAGAGGGCGCGTGCAACATTACGCACACCCGGCTGGCGGATAGGCTTTCGGAGCTGCCGCGCGGCCACGAACTGCTGGTCCACTGTCTCAGCGGTGCGCGCGCATCGGCCGCGGCCTCTTTGCTCGAGCGCGAAGGGTTTCGGGTCACCGCGGTCAACGACATCTTCCGGCGCGCATACGGCCGCACGTGATCTTGCGTGGGTCTCACCACGGGCTGCCGGGGGGCTTCACGGTGGTTGCCGGAGCCGCGACCCTGGCCGGGCTGTTCACGCCGGTCCCGACGGACGCCCAGTCCCGTGACGCCGAAGCCGGGCGGCGCATCGTACTGGAGCAGATGGTGCAGGAGATCCGGGAGGACTATCCGGACGTGGCGACGATCTCGGCAGCTGCACTCCGCGACGCCCTCTCCACGGAGGACTTCGTTCTCGTGGATGTTCGGACCGACCGGGAGCGCCGTGTCTCCACCCTCCCCGGAGCGATCACGGGCGAGGAGTTCGAGTCACGTCTGGAAGAGCTGGCGGGCCGGGCCGTGGTGGCCTACTGCACAATCGGACGGCGCAGCTCGGACTACGTGCGAAAGATGGGGAAGCGCGGTGTCGAGGTCCTGAACCTCCAGGGAAGCATTCTTGCTTGGACCCACATGGGGGGTCGGCTCGTCAACGCGGGGATTCCCACCGACAGGCTTCACGTCTACGGGCGGCGGTGGAACCTGGCGGCCGACGGCTACGAGACGATCTGGTGATTCTCTACCCTTCGTCCGCCCTGTCCTCGGCGTGCTGCATGTGCTGCAGGCGATACACGGGCACGGCCAGGGCGGCTCCCGCGACCGGTCCCACCCAGTAGATCCACAGGTTGCTCAGCGAGCCGCCTCCTGCCAGAGCGGCCAGGATCGGGCCGGTTCCCACCGCTGGATTGAAGACGCCGCCGGAGATTCCTCCCACCGCGAACGCGCCCGTCATGACGGTGAATCCGATGGCCAGTCCGTAGTACGAGTTCCCCCGGGTGCGGGGTGATGTGGCTACATTCAGAATCACCAGCGACAGGGCGAAGGCGAAGAGGAATTCTGCGGCCAGCGCGACGGCGGGCGAGACCCCCGAGCCCGGTGCCACCGTCAGGAAACGGCCCGTCAGTAGACGGACGACCAGGGCGGCTGCGGTGGCCCCCGCGATCTGCATGAGGATGTAGGGGAGGAGATCCCTGCGGTGCAGTTCGCCGCGCAGCAGGATCGCCATGCTGACTGCGGGGTTGTAGTGGGCACCGGAGATGTGGCCGCCCATGTAGACCATCACCATCAGCACGGCGCCGATCGCGAGCGGTGCGATGGAGACTTCCTGCGCGACGGTCAGACCGATGGTGAGAACGAGGAAGAAGGTGCCGGCGAACTCGGTGGCGTATCGGCCCATGATCGAAGACTCCAGAGACGTGTGAACGGGGGATGACAAGTTGAGCGCAGCAACTATAGATGCACCGGGGAGCAAACAACATACCCGGCGCAGGTTCCTGGCTGCGACAGTCACGGTATTCCTTGCTCCGACGGTCGCGGTGTTCCTTGCTGCGGTCGCCTTTGCGCCGCCGGTCGTCGCTCAGGCAGCCGGCGACCGCTGGTATCACTCCACCGAACTCAGCTTCGTGCGTACGGGGGGGAACGCGGAGTCGTCCACCTTGGGGGCCGCCGCCACGGTCACCCGCTCTTGGGATCGCACCGAAGTCAAGATCGAGGCGGGCGGAATCCGAACCCGCTCGACCCGCTACAGGCGAGTCGCCGTCGGAACGGAAGCCGCCTACCGCATCGAGGAGAACGCGGAGAGCGATGTCTCTGCGGAGAATTACCGCGGGCAGGTGCGAATCGGCCGCAGGTTCTCCCAGCGGACCTCCGTCTTCGTACAGTCGGGCTGGAACCGCAACACCTTCTCGGGAATCAGACACCGTCTGGTCAACGTGCTCGGCGTTTCCACGCGCTGGGCCGCATCGGACACGCAGCGACTGCGAACGGCCTGCGGGTTCACTCACACGGTGCAGCAGGACGTTGTTCCGGATCCGAAGGCCGATGGACGCTTCCTTGGGCTGCGTCTGTCGTCGGAGTACTGGCGGAAGGTGACCGGCAACACGGAATGGACGAGCAACTTGGTCATGGACGCCAACGGCGACGATCCATCGGATCTGCGCGCCGACTGGACCAACGCCGTGAGCGTCGCAATGAACGAGCACCTGGGGCTCAAAACATCGTTTCGCACGACCTTCGACAATCAGCCGGCGTTGGCAAGAGTGCCCCTGACGTCAACCGTCGGGGGAGAAAAGGTGGGGGATGTCCTGGTTCGGCGAAAGGAACTGGACCGGGTCTTTACGGTGGCGTTGGTGGTGAGCTTCTAGCCGGCAGCCCGGATGCATCGCCGATCGAATGCCCGGGGGGATTGTCCACGGGATGCTGGCTCTGGCTAGCGCGGTGGTTCGCACGACCGGGGATCCGCCCCCGTGCGCAGACCGAAGTCACGTCCCTCGACGTAAGGTTCGCCGAACCGCAAGATCGTGGTCACGGGCGGTTGGCCGCGCGGGATCACCACGATGTAGAGACGGTCGTACTCGAGTTCGTAGATCGGGCCGAAAGGGTCGCCGCCGAGCAGCTCGACGAGCATGGGGGTCGTGTTGCTGTGACCGACCACCAGATGGTGTCCCGGTGTGGCTCTCAGCCTTGAGGCGAATGCTGCCAGATCTCCGGGGTCGTAAAGGGATGGATCCACGCCCATCTTGTCGGCAAAGGGTCGTGCGGTGTCTCTGGTGCGCTTCGTGTCCGTCGTGTGGACATGTGTCACTCGGGCCTCGCTCAGCAGTTGACGCAGAAGCTGGGCCCGGATCCGGCCTGCAAGCGCCAGCGGCGGGTCGTCGGTGCCGTCGTCGACCCTTTCGGCGTGCCGAACCAGATAGACGACGACGGTCTCGGCGTCCGTCTCCCGGAAAGCTTCGCCCCGGGGCCCGGAGGCGTGTGCCTGAAGCGTCGAAGTGATCGTCAATCCGAGCAAGACCGCTGCCCGGGACAGCGCGGGGGTCGGCTGTCGTGCGGGCACCGGCTGTCGTGCGGGCGCCTTGCGGCTTTCGGTGATCGCGAGGGTTTCACCACGGGCTGCCGGACGAGACCGGCTTGGACGCGGCTTGATCTTCACAACTTCTCCCTCCGGCTTGACGGGCCGGCGAACTGTGGGTAGGCGGGCGGAACCGGGTTGGTGCCCGACCGAGAGCGCTGCTCTGGTAATGTAGCGGGTTCGGCATATCTTGTAAACAAATGTTCTCGCGGAGCGGCGGACAGGACGAAACTGGCGGAGATGGGCCGCAAGGAGACAACTTTGTACCGCGTCCAGGAGGACGGGCCGAGGGATCGCCGCCGGGAACCTCCGGGTTCACCGCGCGGAGGAAAGTCCGAGCTCCGCAAGGCAGGATGCCGGGTAACGCCCGGGCGCCGCGAGGCGACGGAAAGTGCCGCAGAGAGCAGACCGCCGATGGCCGCTCGCAACGAGAGGCACAGGCAAGGGTGAAAGGGTGCGGTAAGAGCGCACCGGGCCGCTGGCAACAGGGGTCGCATGGCAAACCCCATCCGGAGCAAGGTCAAATAGGGGACGAGGGATCGCCTGTCCCGCCCGAGTCCCGGGTAGGCCGCTCGAGGTCCGGAGTGATCCGGATCCCAGATAAATGATCCCGGACCGCCGCTCCGGCGGTTATACAGAACTCGGCTTATGACGCCCGTCCTCCTGGCGCTTGGCCAACCGCAACCCGGGGGTTGACCCCGGATCGGCGACGGCGGATCATTACTGTACCTTGCGCCCGTAGCTCAGCTGGACAGAGCGCTGCCCTCCGGAGGCAGAGGCCAGAGGTTCGAATCCTCTCGGGCGTACTTCTCTGGTCACGCAGACTTCCGCCCTTCCGTCGGTCCCGTGCCCGGAGATGCCGCGGACTTCCCCGGGGCGTCCGGGTGGCTCCGCGGTCTGCGCAGCTGGATCGGCTTGCCGCGTGCGCGTACCCGCAGGTTGAGTGCTTCCACGAAGACCGAAAACCCCATGGCGAAATAGATGTAGCCCTTCGGGATGGGCTGGCCGAACCCCTCGGCCACCAGCGTCATGCCGAGCAGGAGCAGGAAGCTCAGGGCGAGCATCTTCACGGTTGGATGAGCGTTCACGAACTCCGACACGGCGTTCGCGGCGAGCAGCATGACCACCACCGCGAGCACAATCGCGATCGCCATCACAGCGAAGTCGTCGGCCAGCCCCACCGCGGTGATCACCGAGTCGAGAGAAAAGACGATGTCCATGACCGCGATCTGGACGAGCACCGCCCCATAGCTCACGGCACGGGCCCTGCCGGTCGCTTCGTCGTCCCCCTCGAGGCGGTGGTGTATCTCTCTGGTGGCCTTCGTAAGGAGGAACAGCCCGCCTGCGATGAGGATCAGATCGCGCCCTGAAAACCCGTGCCCGAAGACGCTGAACAGCGGGGCGGTCAGTCCCATGATGAGAGAGACCGTTAGAAGCAGTCCCAGGCGCGTCGCCATCGCCAGGATGAGACCGTTCCGGCGGGCGGAAGGCCGCTGCTCCTCCGGCAGCTTGTCGGCCAGAATGGAGATGAAGATGATGTTGTCGATTCCGAGGACGATCTCCAGAATCGCCAAGGTCGCAAGGGCGACCCATGCTTCGGGACTCGAAATCCATTCCATACGGTGCCACCTGAACGTTCGGCCCTCGCCGTCGCTGCGACGGGGCCGCTCGCGGGCGGGTTGCCTCTCCCGTCACCGAAATGTATATGGTTTGTTGCGGGTGGCGAAAATCCCGACGACAGGGGAGGTGTCGCGCATGAGCTTGACGATGGAGTCTCTGACCGAGAAATGGGACGGGTTGGGGGTCGTCACATCGTATCACCGGGAGACCGGCACCTGGGTCTTCGTGGCGCTTCACGATGCCACATTGGGACGCCCCACCGGCGGCTGCAGGCTGAAGAGCTACGGTTCACCCGCGTCGGCGCTGCGCGACGCCATGCGCCTTGCCGAGGGAATGACCTACAAGTGGGCCGCAATGGGGTTCGGCTACGGCGGCGGCAAGTCGGTGCTGGCCGTTCGAGGGCCGGTCGAGGGCGAGCGGAGACGTTCCCTGTTCACGCACTTCGGCAAGTTGCTCAACAGCCTCAACGGAGCATACGGCGTGGGGGAAGACCTGGGAACGACCCCGGAGGACATGGCGTTTCTGGCCACGGTCACCGCTTGCGTCGCGAGCTCGGACGACGGCGGGCATCCCGCCGATCCCGGTCCGTTCACGGCGGCCGGAGTCCATGCCGGGATCGTGGCGTGTCTCGAGCATCTGCACGGCACCGGGGACCTTGCGGGCAGGTCGGTGCTCGTGCAGGGGGTGGGGGATGCGGGTCGGCCGCTGGCCGTGCTTCTCGCTCGGTCGGGGGCAAGGGTCATGACATCGGACCTGGATGGAGATCGCGCCCGATCGGTGGCGGACGAGTGCGGGGGGATCGCCGTCGATCCCCGGGATGTGTACGGGGCCGAGTGCGACGTCTACGCCCCGTGCGCCGTAGGCGCGACCGTCAACCGCCGGACGATCCCCGGGCTGCGTTGCAGAATTGTGGCGGGGTCGGCCAACAACCAGCTTGAAGGTGCCGATGACGCGGATCGACTTCTTGACCGGGGCATCCTGTACGCCCCGGATTACGTCATAAACGGGGGAGGGGCCATGGCCTTCGGTTTGACGGAGCAGGGGATTCGCGATCCGGAGGAAGTGACCGCCGAGGTGCGAAGGCGCATCGCCGCGTCGCTCGATGGCATCTTCCGTGAGGCGGATGGACTCGAGGTCTCTCCGGCCGCGGCGGCGCGCAAGGTCGCAGCAAGGGCTCTGGGCCGGGCTTGGCAGCCCGCGGCTCAACCGGATCGGCCCGGTTGACCGACCACCGCGGCCTTGGCGACATTCGATCACCGTCGCACCAGGAAACGACAGGGGCGTCCCGATGCAGAAGTTGCCGCGATTGTCTTCCGCCGTACCGATGCTCTTCGTGTTCGGACCCGCATTCCTGCTCGTACCCGCATTCCTGCTCGGACCCGCATTCCTGCTCGTACCCGCACTACTTCAGGGCCAGGCGACCAGCGCTGCCGATGAAGCGGCGTTTCTGCGTGCGGCCGGTGAAAACTTCGGCTTTCCGCACAGCGAGTTGGAGGTGATCCGGCGATGGGGCCTGTCCTCCGGCGAAATCCCGGTCGTCCTGTTCCTTGCCGGGCGCGCCGGAGTTTCCCCGGATGTCCTGGTCACACAGAGGAGCATCGGAGAGAGCTGGATGGCCATCGCCGGGGCGTATGCTCTCCACGCAGGCGACTTCCATGTTCAGATCGATGGTCCCTACGGCCCCCTGGCCGGGGTGTACGACCGCTTCAACGGTCGGCCCGCTTCCGAATGGCGGGACATCTCGCTGTCGGACGACGAGGTGGTGGGACTCGTAAACGTGAGCTTTCTGGCGAGATACCTGAGGGTGTCACCGGGCCGTGCGGCTCAGGAGCTCGGTCAGGGCGGAGGAATGGTGGGAGCGTTCCGGCGACTCGGGGGCGGAAGCGGGCCGTGATGCTGCGCCGACGGCACACTCGGCCCCACTCGCCCGGCACGCATTGAGCAAGCCCCGCTTCCTCCCTCTGGATTCCTACACGGAGTACGCGCCCGCAGAGATGCTGCGGCGGGCGGCGAGCTTTCGGCGGGAGCTGGGGCGGCGGCGCACCGTACGCGACTTCAGCGACCGGCCGGTTCCGCTCGATGTCGTCGAGGAGTGCATTCGAGCGGCGGGCACCGCACCAAACGGTGCGAACCACCAGCCGTGGCATTTCGTCGTCGTGTCCGACCCGGAGTTGAAGTCGCGCATCCGGGCGGCCGCCGAAGAGGAGGAGCGGGCATTCTACGGCGGCGGGGCTCCACCGGAGTGGTTGGAGGCTCTCGCGGCCCTGGGAACCGACGAACACAAGCCGTTTCTTGAGACGGCGCCCTATCTCGTCGTCATCTTCGCCGAGCGTTACCAGCGTCGCCCGGACGGCGGCAAGGCCAAGAACTACTATGTTCAGGAAAGCGTCGGAATCGCGACCGGTATGCTGATCACCGGGCTTCACCGCGCGGGACTGGCCACGCTCACCCATACGCCGTCACCGATGAACTTTCTTAACGAGATACTCGGGCGTCCGTCGAACGAACGGCCGTTCCTGATCCTGGTGGTCGGCTACCCCGCCGGAGACGCCCGGGTACCTGCGATTTCCAAGAAGTCTCTCGAGGAGATCGCGACCTTCTTGTAATCCGCGAACTTTCGGGCCAATGTAGGAGGAGTCACGGACCGACGGCGCGGATATGCCCGCGTTCCGGCCGGTCCTCCGTTTTTCGGACGGCTTTCTCTTCGGTCAAGGAGACTGAATGGGCGTGGACCTCGCGCCGCAGACATCGCCCGAGGCGATCCGGGTATTCACCCGCGCGTTGCTCAGGGATCTGCTGGCCATGGAGCGGCTGCTGGCTGAAGGGCTCATAGAATCCGGGATCCGGCGCTTCGGCGCCGAGCAGGAAATGTTCCTGGTCAACAAGGCCTGGAGGCCGTCGCCGGTCGCGGTCGAGGTTCTGGAGGACCTGAACGACGAGCCCTTCACGACGGAACTGGCGCGTTTCAACCTAGAAGCCAACCTGTCGCCGCGCGTCCTGGAGGGAACGTGCTTTGCGGACATGCACGCGGAACTCGACGGCTACGTCGAGCGTGTCCGGGCGGCGGCGCGCCGTCAGGATTCGGAGGTCATGCTGACCGGCATCCTCCCCACGCTGACCAAGTCCGACATGTCTCTGGACAACATCACGCCGCGGGCGCGCTACTACGCCCTGAACGAAGCGATGAACCAGGTCGGCGGCGGTGAGTTCCGGCTGCGCATCCGGGGCACCGACGAACTCATGATTCAGCACGACTCCGTCATGCTCGAGGCGTGCAACACGAGTTTCCAGGTCCACCTTCAGGTCTCGGCGGAGGAGTTCGCCCACTTCTACAACGCCGCGCAGGCGGTCACCGGACCGGTCCTGGCGGCGTGTGTGAACTCGCCCCTGCTCTTCGGCCGAAGGCTCTGGGCGGAAACCCGGATCGCGCTTTTCCAGCAGTCGCTCGATACTCGGAGCGCCGATCTCCACTTGCGTGAGATGAGTTCGCGCGTGCGATTCGGCGGCAGCTGGCTGGAACGCTCCGTTGTGGAGCTCTTCCAGGAAGACATGGCCGCGTTCCGTGTCCTGCTCGCCGCCCCGGCGGACGAAGATCCGCTCGGC
This sequence comes from Longimicrobiales bacterium, assembly GCA_965215065.1. Taxonomy (GTDB): domain Bacteria; phylum Gemmatimonadota; class Gemmatimonadetes; order Longimicrobiales; family Gaopeijiaceae; genus Bin94. The sequence goes on along the minus strand of OZ244037.1, from coordinate 3,840,963 downwards.
GTGCTCAACGAAGGAGGCGTGCCGAAGCTGAGCGCATTGCAGCTGTTCAACGGAACCGTGTACCGCTGGAACCGGCCGTGCTACGGCATCTCCAACGGCAAGCCGCATCTGCGCATCGAGTGCCGCGTGCTCCCGTCCGGTCCCACGACTCTCGATGAGATGGCCAACGCGGTCTTCTGGATCGGCGCCGTTCTGGGAGTCGCCCGAGAGTACCCGGATCTCACCGAGCGCTTCGAGTTCGACGATGCCAAGAGCAACTTCCTTGCCGCGTCCAGGCTGGGACTCAGGTCCGGGTTGGCCTGGCTGGACGGCGAGACCGGCCCATCCGACCGTCTCGTACTCGAGACGCTGCTCCCTCTGGCCGAGAAGGGCCTTGCCCAATACCCCATCGACGAGGAAGACGCCGCCCGCTATCTGGGCGTGATCGAAGCGCGTGCTCGCGCGGGAGTCACCGGTGCCTCCTGGGCGTTGCGGTCGCTCAGCCAGCTCAAGAAGTCCGGGACCAGGGCCGAACGACTGGCCGCCCTCACGGCCGCCGCCGTCCGGCAGCAGGTGGAAGGGGCCCCGGTTGCGTGCTGGGAGTCGGCGCAGATCCACGAGGCGGGAGGGTGGAAGCACCACTATGTCCGGGTGGAGCAATACATGACGACCGCGCTCACCACGGTGAATCAGGACGAACTGGTGGAGCTGGTCGCCTACCTGATGGACTTTCGCCAGATCAGGCATGTGCTCATCGAGGACAGCGATCACCGCCTTGTCGGCGTGGTTTCCTACCGCTCCATTCTCAGGATCATGGCCGAGGGGCGGACTCTGGACGAGGCAGAAAACATGCCGGTAAGCGAGGTCATGGTGCGTGAGCCCGTGACGATTGCACCCGAGACGACCACTCTCGAGGCCATCCGCGTCATGCGCACGAAGAAGGTTTCCGCGCTTCCGGTGGTCAAGGACGGGCAGCTCGTCGGTCTCGTGAGCGAGACGGATTTCATGCCGATGGCCTACCATCTTCTCGAGGAACGCCTGCAAGGAGCCGGAGCCTGACGGTGGGGTCCGGCGCGGAGCGTCTCGCAAGCGAGTCGGCTCCTTATCCGAACAGCGGTCTTATCGGGTGGGTCGAAGGGAGATCGGAGGGTCCGCTGCTGCTGTGCATCGGGGGGCTTCACGGGAACGAACCCGCCGGGGTATGGGCTCTGGAAGCCCTGATCGAAGAGGTACGTGCCCGCCGGGGCGTCATGGCGGGCGACTTCGTGGCCGCCGTGGGCAACCTGAGCGCGCTGGCTGCAGGCAGGCGCTTCATGTCGTACGACCTGAACCGGGCATGGAGTCCCGGCCAGGTCGACCGTTCTAGGAACGGGGTTTCGCGTGCCGCGCCGGAGGACGCGGAAATGGTCAGGATGATGCGTCTCCTCGACATGGTGTCGGCGCGCCGCCGCGGTTCCGTGCATGTCCTGGACCTCCATACCACCTCGGGGCGGGGCGGAACATTCACGACGACGGCCGATCTTCCCCGGAACCGCGGCTTCGCGATGGCGATCCCGGTCCCGCTTGTTCTCGGCCTCGCCGAACACATCGAGGGCACTCTGCTCGGCTACCTCGACGAGCTGGGCTGCACCACCACGGTTTGCGAGTGCGGACAGCATGAGGAGCCGCTTGCCGTGACCAGGGCCCGCGCCGCCGTCTGGCTGACGATCCGGGCGGCGGGGCTCCTGCCGGAAACGGCGATTCCCGAGGTAAGGCCCAGCTATCGAATCATGCGGGCTGCCCGTCGGCAGCTCCCCGATGTCTTCGAGACCGTTCACCGCCATGCGGTCACGCCGGACGACCGTTACCGGACCCGCCCCGGCTTCAGCAATTTCCAGCCCGTTCGGGCGGGCCAGGTCGTGGGTGACGACCGCAGGGGCGAAGTCGCGGCGCCCCTGACGGGAAGGCTCCTGATGCCTCTCTACCAGGAACTGGGCGATGACGGCTTCTTCGTCGTGAGGGAGGCGGCAGGGCGTCGTCGGAACGAATCGAAGGCCGAACCGATACGGTCGAGCCCGCGCTGAAGCTCCTCTTCGGGAGGCCCGAAGCCCAGACGCATCGCGGACTCGATTCCGAAGTGAACGCCCGGCACGATCAGTACGCTGCGCTCCACCCGGAGGCGTTCGGCGAGTTCCTGCGAACCGATGCGCGCATTGTACCGGACCATCGAGATCGCGCCGGCGTCCGGAGGAGTGAAGCTGAACAGTCCGTCGTGCGACGCGACCCATTCGGTCATGAGCCCCAGGTTGCGGCGGATGATGGCCCGGGTGCGGTCCAGAATCTTCGGTCTCACCTCGGGGGACAGGGCGATGGCGGCGAGGGCGTCGGAGACCGACGGGGGCGCAATGGTCGTGTAGTCGGTGCGGGCCCACAGCCGCTCGACCACATCGTCCGGTCCCACCACCCACCCCAGTCTCACTCCGGGCAGCGCGTAGGCCTTGGACAGCGAATTCGTGACCAGGACCCGGTCGCCGCGTCCCCAGAAGCTCGGTACCGGATCGGAACCGACCTCCGCTCCCCGGTAGACTTCGTCCGAGAGGATCCACGCCCCGTGCCTGTCCGCCAGAGAGACGATGTTGTCCATCTCGTCGGGGGTGAGCGCGACGCCGGTGGGGTTGTTGGGGTGCGTGATCAGGATGAATCCCGCGCCCGCCTTGAGAGCCGATTCGAGCTGATCCAGGTCCGGACGCCATCCCGCGTCCTCTCGGAGATGGAACGGAATACATTCCCCGCCGAAGTTCTTCATGAGCCCCGGAACCTGCATGTAGTTGGGCAGCATCACCGCTGCCGGCCTGCCCGGGAGCGCCAGCTCCCAGGACGCGACGAAGTTGGCTTCGGCACCGCCGACGGTCACGAGGACGGACCTGTCCGTCGCCCCCGCATGCAAGGACGCGATCCGCGCTCGAAGCTTGTCCGTTCCGTTGGACTGACTGTATCCCAGCCGGATGTGCGAAAGGTCTGCCGACGGTCCTGCGTACGACAGCAGTTCGCCGACCGTCAACGGGTGCACGCCGCTCTCCGACAGATTGTAATCGACCCTGTGTTCGTAGGTGGACTGCCAGCGCTCCATCTGAAACGGGGTGAATCCCACGATGTCGACTCCTCGTTGGTTGTGGATGTCGTGGCCGGCGGATAGCCTCAGGGCCTCGGGATCGGGAGCGGACCCGCCGCCGGGCGACGAACAAGAATACGGGGGAAGTGGAAAAATATGAGGAAGTGGGGGTGCGAAAAATGATCGAGGTCAAAGAGCACAGGCTCGGCAACGGGCTCAGGCTGGTCATGGCGCCGGACACGACGACTCCGGTCACCAGTGTGAACCTGTGGTACGGAGTCGGTTCGCGGAATGAAGCGCCCGGCAGAACGGGTCTCGCCCACCTGTTCGAGCACATGATGTTCCAGGGTTCGGCCCATGTCCCCAAGAACGGACACTTCAAGCACATCGAACGCGTGGGAGGCTCCGCGAACGCCACCACCTGGTTCGATCGCACCAACTACTTCGACACCGTGCCGTCCCACTACCTGGATCTGGCGCTCTGGCTGGAAGCGGACCGGATGGGATGGATGCTTCCCGCGATGAACGCCGAGAAGCTGGAAAACCAGCGCCGGGTCGTCATGAACGAGCGGAAGGAACGGTACGACAACCAGCCCTACGGGGACTGGGACGAACGCATTCAGGCCCTCCTTTTCCCCGAGAGTCATCCGTACCATCACACGGTGATCGGAAGGCTCGAGGACATCGCGGCCGCAACGCTGGACGATGTCCGCGACTTCTTCGCCGCACACTACGTGCCGAACAACGCGGTGATTTCGATCTGCGGAGACTTCGATCCGGGGCACGCGCGCGACCGGGTCGACCGCTACTTCGGCGCAATCCCGTCCGGACCGCCGCCGCCCCTTCCCGGAAACGATCGCATTCCCTTGTCGACCGGCGAGACCCTTCGAGAAGATGTGCCGGGGGCCGTGCCTCTACCCAGGCTGTACGCCGCGGCGCGGGTGCCTCCGTTTACGACCGATCTCTTCTACGCCGGCGACGTGGTGGCTCATTGCCTCGGCACCGGCAGGTCTTCGCGATTGTATGACCGCCTCGTGCGGCGGCGGCTGGCCAAGTCGGCTTCCTGCCACCTTCTCCCGCTCACGTCGGGAGCGAGTATTTTTCTGGTGGTCGCCACGGGCTTCCCGGACACCGACGTGAACGACCTCGAGGTTGCGTTGGCCCGAGAGATCGACAACGCGGAGACGCTGACCGACGACGAGGTCGCCCGCGCCGTGACCGGGGCTGAAACGCGCATGCTGAGGGCATTGCAGCAGGTTGCGACGCGAGCCGACCTTCTCTCGATGTACGCGACGCACTTCGACGATCCGGCGCGTCTGAACGATGATCTGAAACGCCTTCGCCGGGTCACACTAGAGGAAGTCCGAAGCTGGAGCCGGAGCCACCTGCACCCCGGCAACCGGGCCCTCGTCCGCTACATCCCGGTGCAGGCCTCATGACCGACCGGAACTCGCCTCCTCCGCCGGGCCCGATCCGCCCCTACGAGTTTCCTGCGGTCGTCGACGATCGTCTCGGAAACGGGATGGGCGTGCGTGTCGTGCACAAGCTTCCCTTCCGCCTCGTCACGGCCATGGTCGTGCTGCGAGCAGGCGAAACTTCGGTGTCCCCCGGTCGCGAAGGTCTGGCGCTCCTCGCCGGGCACGCGCTGGAAGGAGGGAGCACCCGGCTGTCCGGCACTCGACTAGCCCGGAGGCTCGAAGACATCGGCGCGAGTTTCGGAACCGCGACCGGATGGGACTCCACCACCGTCGCCGTTTCCTGCCTCGCGGAACACCTCGGCGATGCGATGCCGCTGCTTGCCGAAATGGTGCGTTCGCCGGCGTTCGATGCCGCGGAATTCGACCGTTACAAGGCTCAGCGTCTCGCGACGGCGGCGCACCGCCGTATGGACCCCGCTTCTCTCGCCGCCGATTCCCACGCGCGCTTCATCTACGCCGAGGGAGATACCTACGCCCGGCCCGTGGGCGGCACCGAGACTTCGCTGAGCACCGTGGAGTCCGGCCACGCCCGCGATTACGCGGCGGCGCGCTACGGGCCCGCCCAGGCAGAGCTGGTCGTGGTCGGCGACGTGGAGAGCCGAGAGGCGCGTCACCTCGCGGAGCAGGGATTCGGCGACTGGAGCGCAATCGTCGACACTCCGCCGGAGGCGGTCGTCCGGGGACGCGAGCCCGAACGGGCGATCCATGTCGTGCATCGCCCCGGCTCCGTGCAGTCCGAGATTCGCCTCGGCCATATCGGCGTATCGCGCTTCATCGAGGACTACCTCCCCCTTACGGTGGTGAACCTCGTGCTCGGCGGTTCGTTCTCGTCGCGTCTCAACCTCAACCTTCGGGAGCGGCACGGCTTCACCTACGGAGTCCGCTCGATGTTCGCAGCGCGCCGGGACCGCGGCCCGTTCGCGGTTTCGACGGCGGTCGAGAACTCGGTGACGGCCGCAGCGGTTCGTGAGATGGTCAAGGAGATCGAAGCGCTCGCGGAGTCCGGTCCGACGAGCGGAGAGGTCGACGCTGCGACGAGGTATCTTGCGGGGGTCTTCCCCCTGCGCATGGAAACGACGGGACAGGTCGCGTCCAGAATCGCGAGCCTGATCGTGTTCGGCCTGCCTGGGGACTACTACCGAAGCTATCGGGAGCGGGTAAGAGAAGTTACGCGGGATGATGCCGCGGAAGCCGCGAGAAGATACATCCGGCCGCAAACGTTGCGCACGGTCGTGGTCGGCGATGCCGATGCCGTAGGCCCGGGGCTGGAGGATCTGAAGATCGGCCCGGTAACGGTGCATGCCGAAGGGGGCTGAAGGGTCCGCATGATCGAAGCATGACCGAAGATCGTCGCGCCTGCGTCTCGACGGACGTCATCCACGACGGGAGGGTCGTTCACCTGAGCGTCGACACGGTGCGGTTTCCGGACGGGTCGGTGGGCGAGCTGGAACTGATCCGACACCGGGGTGCTGCCGCGGTCCTGCCCGTGTTGGAGCCGGACCGCGGCGGTGGATCGGAAGTATTGCTGCTGCGGCAGTATCGCTACGCGGCGGGCGGCGTCATCTACGAGGTGCCGGCGGGAATCATCGAGCCCGATGAGACCCCGAAAGACTGCGCCCGGCGCGAACTCGAAGAAGAGACAGGCTTCCGCGCCGCCCGTCTCGTGGAACTCACGACCATTCATACCACGCCCGGGTTCGCGACCGAGCAGATCCACCTCTATGCGGCCTTCAATCTTGTGCCCGGCACGAGCTGCGCCGACCGGGACGAGTTCCTCGAGGTCGAGCGCATGCCCCTTTCGCGGGCCGTCGAGCTGATTCATCGCGGCGAAATGACGGACGCGAAGTCGATCGTGACCATACTCTTCGCCGTGCGGTTCCTCCTGGCAGCCCGGGGATAACCCGCGCGGGCACCGGGAGGCCGCATGAGCACCGAGAGGCCGCATGAGCACCCGGGAGGCCGCATGAGCACCCGGGAGCGGCAGCGCGCCGGGTCGGCAAGACGCGTAGTGTCCTGTGCGCGGGAATCCGGTGTCACCCCCAGAGGACAGATGGCCGGAGCCAAGCCGCGTCTTGGTGCGTCTGGAGCGGCGGCACGATTCATGCGCAATAAATAATGTGACTTTGAACCCGGACCATGGCCGAGAGGATGGTGGAATCATGGGACACGCGAACCCGATTCTCGCTGACCGGAGAGCTACCGGCCTGGGCAGGAAAAGACTCGCTGAGCTCGAGGACAGCCAGGTCGTGCAGTGCTGCCTCGACGGTGAGGAGCGCGCGTTTACCGAGTTGGTGCGCCGATACGACAAGCGCCTCCGGAATTTCGTCTTCCGCATGATTCGAGATCGTGAACGGGCGGAGGATCTGATCCAGGAAACCTTCATTCGTGTCTATCGCCACCTTCACAGCTTCGACCAGACCCGGAAGTTCTCCACTTGGATCTACACCATCGCCGGAAACTTGGCGAAGAACGAGCTCCGCAGCCGTTCCCGCGACCCGCTGGTGCTCTTCCAGTCCCTGACGAAGAGCTGGGAAGCCGACTCCCGCCCGTTGGAGTGGGAAGACCCGGCCACGCGCCCGGACGACCTCTACCGCAAGCGCTTCCTGCGTGAGAAGGTGGACGAAGCGGCAGCCCTTTTGCCGGAGCATCACCGGGTGGTCTTCGTCCTGCGCGAGCTGCACGGCAAGACCTACGAAGAGATGGCCGAAATCACCGGTTGCGCCTTGGGCACCGTCAAGAGTCGGCTGAACCGGGCCAGGAACAGGTTCGCGCACATCATCGCTCCGATGATCAAGTAGCGTCGTGGAAGATCTGTGAGAGAAAGGCAGACCCAGATGGAGACCCCAATGGACGGCGACTCGCTGACCTACGGCGTTCTGCCCAGCATCGAGCACGCCTGTCGCACTTCCGAATTACCCGGAGGAGCGCACTTGCCGTTTTCGCAGTGATCTTCGCGCTCGCCATTGTAACAAGGCCTTGGTCTGTCAATCGAGGGACTTCGCCCTGGCCGGAGAGCTGTACTCGTGAACCCATGACACGATCTTTCTGGTTTCTGACTCCATGGTTGGGATCATCGACCAACGAGATTCACTGGTTCAGCGGTATGTGGCATCCGACATCACCATACGCGACATTGCGGTTACAAATGACGCGATGTGGTTGTTGGCCGAGATACGCGACGGAGAATTCCAGTTGCGGGTAGTGGCTCGTGACACTTCCGATCATTCAACACCGAGTTCGACTATCACTATTCCGGGGAATGGTCATGTCGTCACGGCACACCGGGGCGGAGTTCTGTATGCGCAGTCGAGTGATCCATATGAGCTGGCTTGGTTTAGCCGAAGTGGCTCGTATTTCCGGTTTACGGACTTACGCCGCGGGAAGCGCGAGATCCTTCAGTTCCGGTGGTCATGGGGACCACTGAGAGCCGAAATGTCAACCAGAAGCGGAAAGGAAGCATCATGAAGATTCTCGGCACTCTTCTGTCCGGAGCGATCATTTCGCTCACCTACCTCGTGGCCGTCTCCGGTGGATCCACCGCGGTGGCGGTCTGCTTGGAGTGCTACAATGATCCGGCGCCCGAGAGCTGCGATCAGTATTGCGGTCGCGGCGACAAGGGATCCAAGGTAAGTCATCTAGCTTGACAACCAGGGAGGATATGGACGTGACAGCGTTGACTAGAGCACCAAGAATCGGGCTAGCAACAATCGGTGCATCATACTTGCCTCCGGCGGTGCCCGTCGTCGCTCAGGAACCGCCGTCCGGTGCGGCGCTCGCCGTTGAAGAAGTGCTCGTGGTGGATGGAATGCGTCCCGGTACCGAACTGACGCGGCCTGTCGACATCAAGGTTGGTCCCGACGGAGACTTCTACGTGCTGGACGGGGTCGACCAGTCCGTCATCCATCTTTCGGCGACCGGAGAGTTGATCGGGAGATTCGGGAGATTCGGAAGACGAGCCGCGGGCCCAGCCGAGTTTTCCCGGGCCATTGAGCTCGTATTGCGCGAAGACCGTCTCCTGGTGTTCGACATCGGGCAGTACCTTGTTCACTACTTCGGCTTGGACGGAAAGTTCATCGAGGCTCATCGGATGCCGACGGTTCGCGACACTCCGCTCGCGCTTGTCATCCCGATGCGTGCCGACACCTGGGTTTGGGGTGGCGCCGCCGAGATTCACTTGGAACCCGGTGAGCGGCAAGGTGGGCGTTCCGGGACATGTTCTGTTGTTGCAGGACAGCAGTCGCGTCATGACCGAGTTGCTGGAGTATGAATCGCTTGACGCGATTTGGTACGAGCGCAGCGAGGGTGTGCCCTGGGGCCCGGCGGCCACTCGTTTCGGCATTGCAGGTCACTGGGGCGTGGCCGGGGACAGTGTCGTCGTGGTGGCTGACGGCTTGTCGGGAACCATGTCGTGGTATTCGCTGGTGGCCGATTCCGCGAAGGTCGCGAGCGTCGTGAAGACCGGGTTGGCGGGAGATCCGGTGTCGGCGACGGATCGCGAGCGGTTGACTGCACGAGAACGGGCCAGGCGGACGGTGATCCCCCGGGACGCGGGGTGGGTCCTGCCGGCGTTGAAGCCCGGTATATCGAAGATCATCGTGGACACCAGAGGATTCGTGTGGGTACGCGGGATGATCGACACGACGGACTGGAGCTTCACGGACTGGCATGTGTTCGCGCCGTTCGGCACCGGCTCGACGGCGGTCACGCTGCCGTCCGATCTGGATGTGCGGGCGGTCGGCGGAAATCGGATCTACGGAATAGCCCGGGGGCCTCTCGATGTACCGGTGATCCGCGTGCTGCAGTTCGACAGGGCCATGCTGCCCGGCGCGACCGAGCGACATCCAGACGATCCGTGAACGGTCGCCCGAGTCGCCGGCCCGGGAGTTCGAGTCCTCTTTGGGTTAGGATTAGGGAAACAAACACGCATCCATGACGGTATACAGTGTGTGGATGCCGGAAAGTCTCCCTAAGCCGTTGTCGCGTGCTGCTGACGCGCGTCTTGACCATGAACGAGTATCCGAGTGCAGTCAGCCCCTTCGGTTCACCGCCGATCTGTCGGTGGTTCCTCGATGTGTATTCGGAGTACCGTGACCATCAGCTTGACCCGACCGCGCGGACCAGGGCGCTGGCTCACCTGGACTCCTGTTCGTCGTGTCGGCGCTATGACCGGGTGATTCGAACAGGCGTCGCCGTGCTGCTGGAAAGCGAGGCACAGAACCTGATCGGAACCTCGGAGTCGCTGTCCGGCGAGTACGGGGCCCGATGCATCTCGAAGCGGTAATCGCGTCTCGGCCCCCGCACATTCCGTGCGCGCTGCCCGTGCGGGCGTCCGGTGCATCGAGAAGCGGTAATCGCGTCTCGGCCTTCCCAGGGTCTCGCGGCAGCGGTCCATCCCGATTAGGCTTCGGACATCGCTGCTGCCAAACGCCGAACGACCGCTGACGAACTTGATCCCGGTTTCTCTGCGCGCCGCCCGCGAAGGCGGGGCTTTCTTCCTTCACGGCGATGACGGTTTCCGGAAGCGGGCCGCCGCCGAATTCCTCGTGGAGCGGTACGCCGATCCGGCGACGCGCGACTTCAACCTCGACCGTCTCTTCGGATCCGAAGTGTCGGTGGAGCGACTGGCGTCGGTCGTGGAGACGCCGCCCATGATGGCGGAGTGGCGTGTGGTGCACCTCAAGGAAGTGGAAGCTCTGGCCGGAAGTCCCAAGGCCCGCAAGGTCATCTTGGCGGCCGCGCAGGATCCCCCCCCCGGATTGGTCCTGATCCTTCAGGCCACACTGCCTCGGCGCTCCAAGGCCAAGTTCTACAAGGATCTGGCCCGGGTTGCGACGGCGGTCGATTTCAAGCCCGTGCCGGTCGACGGCATCCCCGGCTGGCTGGTCGCCTGGGCTCGGGAGGAAATCGGCGTGACCGTGGAGATCGAGGGTGCGCAGGCATTGGTGGGGGCCGCGGGGACCGATCTCGGGGTGCTCGCCCAAGAGGTGAGGAAGCTGGCCGAGATGGTGGGTCATGATGCCCCGGTGGATGTCGACGCGGTGCGACGCGGCGGGCTCAGGTTGCCGACCCAGGATCGTTGGGCCTGGTTCGATCTCGTGGGAAACCGCAGAATCGAGGAGGCGGTGCGGGGTCTCCCGATCCTGCTGCAACAGGGGGAGACGGCAGTCGGGCTGGTGATCTGGCTTGCGACGCATCTGCTGCGGATCGGTATCGCGTCGGAAGGCGGAGCCCGGGCGGTGCAGTCCGTGCTGCCCCCTTTCCAGCGCTTTGCGGCCCGTCGCATTGCAGGGCAGGCTAGTCGTTGGACACGGGCGGAGCTGGCACGGGCCGTCCGCGGCCTTCGTCGGCTGGATCGACTCCTCAAAGCCAGCGCGATTGCGGATGACGTACTCATGGAGGAATGGCTTCTCTCGTGCCGCCTGACCCGGATCTCCGGGAGAGCGAGATCGTGAATCGGCGGGGATTGAATCGGCTGGAAGACGCAGGCGACGAAATCCAGCTCCGCATACGCGGGATGCACTGCGCCTCCTGCGTGTCGACGGTGGAGAGAGCCCTCGCCGGGGTGGACGGCATCGCCGAGGCCAGCGTGAATCTCGTGGACGAGACCGCGCGGGTGAGACTGGCGGGAGGGGTTGCCGAACCCGCGTCGCTCGTGGGTGCGGTCGAGGAGGCCGGCTACCGGGCCGAAGTGCTTGCGGGGACCGGACGCGATGCAGTCGATGCGGCCCGCACCGGGGACGAGGAGCGTGAAGCCGAGCATCGAGACCTCATGCGCCGGTTCCGGGTCGGCGCGGTCCTGGGCGTCCCGGTCGTGCTGATCGGGCACTGGGAGATGATTCAGATGATTCCGGGACTTCCGGGCATGAGCGCCGATGCGCTGCGCATGGCCTGGTGGCTCTCGGGGCTCTTCACGCTGCCGATCATCCTGTATGTGGGACAGCGTTTCTTTACGGGGGCATGGGCCGCCGCCCGGAGGCGGTCGGCGAACATGGACACGCTCGTGGCGTTGGGAACCGGCGCCGCGTGGCTCTACTCCACGACCGTGTTGCTGGCGCCCGAGCTCTTTCCGGCGGGCAGCGGGCGTCCCTTCTACGAGGCGGTCGCGGCAGTGATCACGCTGGTGGTTCTCGGCCAGGCCGTGGAATCGAGAGCGAAGGGCCGCACCGCCAGGGCGTTGAGGGCGCTGCTCGACCTTTCCCCCGAAACGGCCGAACGGCTCGGGCCGGACGGAACCGAGACCGTTCCTGCGGCGGAGGTGAATCCGGGTGATCTTGTCCTGGTTCGCCCCGGCAGTCGCGTGCCCATGGACGGACGGGTCCGGCGCGGCGTCAGCGAGGTCGATGAATCGATGCTCACCGGGGAAAGCGTCCCCGTCGTCAAGTCGCAGGGCGACGAGGTGGCGGGCGGCACCGTCAACGGCACCGGCGCCTTGACCGTCGAGGTGACCCGGGTCGGAGAGGATACCGTGCTGGCCCGGATCGTCGCCATGGTGCGGCGCGCCCAGGGGAGCAAACCGCAGATTCAGAAGACGGTCGACGCGGTGGCCGGCCGCTTCGTTCCGGCGGTGATCGCCGTCGCTCTGGCCACCTTCGCCACATGGTACTTTGCCGGACCCGAGCCCCGGCTGAACTTCGCCATGGTGACCGCCGTCTCGGTTCTCGTGATCGCGTGCCCCTGCGCGCTGGGTCTGGCCACGCCCATTTCGGTGATGATCGCCATCGGAAAGGCGGCGGCGCACGGGGTGCTGATCCGAGACGGCGAGGCCCTCCAGAGGGCCCGCCGGGTGGATACCGTGGTTCTCGACAAGACCGGAACCCTGACTCTGGGCAAGCCGGCGGTCGTTCACGCGGCGCCGTCACCGCCGTTCGACGAGGTGGAGTTCATGCGGATGTCGGCGACGGCGGAGGCGTCGTCGGAGCACCCCGCCGCACGCGCCGTGGTTCGGTATGCCCGCGAGATGGGCGTTCGGCCCGGTGACGCGGCGAACTTCGCGGCGCATCCGGGCAGGGGAGTCTCGGCGGTGGCGGAGGGCCGCCGGGTGCTCGCCGGATCGCCCGTGTTTCTGCTGGCCGCGGGGGTCGAGACCGGATCCCTAAGCGGGCATTTGGAGCGAATTGCCCGGGACGGAGCGACGCCGGTGGTCGTTGCCGTCGATGGGATCGCAGCAGGAGTCTTCGGTGTGTCCGACGCCGTTCGGGAAGATGCCCGGGCCGCCGTCGAGCGCCTCAGCGAACGGGGTGTCGATGTCATGATGCTCACCGGCGACGAAGAGGCCGCCGCCGACAGGGTTGCCGGACAGGTGGGGATCAAGGATGTCCGCGCCGGGGTTTCGCCCGCGGACAAGGCCCGGGAGATCGCCGCTCTGCGCGAGCGGGGCAGGGTGGTGGCGATGGTCGGCGACGGGGTCAACGACGCACCGGCGCTCGCCGCGGCGGATGTGGGCATCGCAATGGGGGGAGGGACCGATGTCGCCGTGCAGACCGGCGACGCGGCCCTCCTCGGAGACTCGCTGCGCGGCGTCGAAACGCTGCTCCTCATCTCGCGGGCCGCACACCGCAACATCGTGCAGAACCTGGTGGGCGCGTTCGCCTACAACGTGATCGGAATCCCCGTGGCCGCAGGGGTGCTGTATCCCGCTCTGGGGCTTCTCCTGTCGCCGATGATTGCCGGAGCGGCGATGGCGTTCAGTTCCGTCACCGTGGTGGCCAACGCCAACCGATTGCGACGGTACGAACCCGCGTGACCAGAGCGAACACCGGCTTGGACACTCCGCTCATGCGGCAATGGCGGCAGGTGAAGTCCCGTCACGCCGACGACCTCGTCTTCTTCCGCGTGGGCGACTTCTACGAGCTGTTCTGCGAGGACGCGGAAGCGGCCTCGCGCCTTCTGGGGCTGACGCTCACCTCGCGCAACAACGGCGCCGCACAGCGGGTTCCGCTGGCCGGTGTTCCGGCCAAAGCGCTGCAGGAATATGTGGACCGCCTGGTCCGGCTCGGGCGGAAGGCCGTGATCTGCGATCAGGTCGAAGACCCCGCCGAGGCCAGGGGGATCGTGCGCAGGGAGGTCGTCGAGACCGTGACGCCCGGAACGGTGGTCTCGGATGCTCTCCTGGACGCGGGCCGCAACAACTTCATCGTGGCTCTGGTCGTCGGTGAGGCCGATGCCGGGCCGGCCGCGGGCGAGGCCGATGCCGGCCTGGCCGCGATGGACATCTCCACCGGACAGCTCGTCGTGTTCGGCGTCCCGCGCTCCCGGATCGATGACGAGCTCCAGCGTCTGGAGCCCAGCGAGCTGCTGGCGCCCGAATCGGCAGACCGGGATCTGGGAGGGCGCACGCCGGCGATCCTGACCACCCGCCCGGACTGGCTCTTCGATCCGGTCACGGCGCGCGAGGAGCTGACGCAACGCTACAACGTCCATTCGCTGGACGGGTTCGGCTTTGAAGCCGGCGACGAGCTGCTCGTACAGGCCGCCGGGGGACTCGTCGCATATGTGGAGGAGATCAGGCCCGGCGCGGCCAAAATCCTCGGGCCCCCGAGGATTCAGCGCCTGGGCACGGTCATGGCCCTGGATTCCATGACGCGCCGCAACCTCGAGCTCGTCGAGCCGCTGCGACCGGACCAGAACCGCAAGGCGTCTTCTCTGCTCTCCGTGCTCGATCTCACGTCCACACCGATGGGCGCACGCCTGCTGAGAAGCTGGGTGCTGCGGCCGCTGCTCGACGAGGGGGAAGTCTGGAAGAGGCTGGACGGCGTCACCGAGCTGTTCGACGTGCCGCCCCTCCGTTCCCGCCTCCGTTCCGCCCTGGATGGCATCCGTGATCTGGACCGCCTCGCCGCCAAGATCGGCTCGGGGCGCGCCACGCCCAGGGAAGTGCTGGCGCTGGCCCGGTCGGTGCGTCGGCTCCCCGAGGTGATCGATGCGGGCGCCGCGGCCGAGAGCGACATCCTGTGCGAGCTCGTGGACAGTCTCGACACGCTTCAAGATGTCGAAGCCAGAATCACGGAGGCCGTATCCGGGGACGCACCTGCGACGTTGGGCGAAGGCGGCGTGATCCGCCGGGGATTCGACGGGGAGCTGGACAGGCTCAGGGAAATCCGTGACAGCGCCGAGGAATTCATCGCCGATCTCGAGGCCATGGAACGAGAACGCACCGGAATCGCCTCGCTGAAGGTCGGCCAGAACAAAGTGTTCGGATACTACTTGGAGGTGACGAACGCGAACCGCTCCAGAGTCCCCGAGCATTTCGTACGAAAACAGACGCTCACCAACGCAGAGCGCTACTTTACGCCCGAACTTAAGGACTGGGAGGAGAAAGCCTTTGACGCCGAGGACAGGATCACGCACCTCGAGCGCGCACTCTTCGTCCGTGTTCGCGGCGAGCTTGCCTTGACGGTCCCGCGGATCCAGACGGCCAGCCGGCGGATCGCCGCTCTCGATGTTCTTGCCGCATTGGCGGAGGTGGCGGAGCGAAACGGTTACGTGCGCCCGGAGGTCACCACCGGTTTCACGCTCGACATCGTCGCCGGCCGCCACCCCGTCGTCGAGACCGTGATGCCCGGAAGCGACTTCATCCCGAACGACCTTCGGCTCGACGAAGACGGCCGCATAGCGATCGTGACCGGTCCGAACATGGCCGGCAAGAGCACGGTGCTGCGTCAGACCGGACTCATCCAGATCATGGCCCAGATCGGGTCATTCGTGCCCGCCGACAGCGCGAAGCTGGGTATGTGCGACCGCGTGTTCACCCGCGTCGGCGCATCGGACGACCTTCTCTCGGGCCAGTCGACGTTCATGGTGGAGATGAACGAGACCGCGGCGATCATTCACGGAGCCACCGAGCGGAGCCTCATCCTCCTCGACGAAATCGGCCGGGGCACCTCGACCTACGACGGGGTGTCCATCGCGTGGGCCGTCACCGAGCACCTGCACCATCACGTGGGCGCGAAGGCGATCTTCGCCACGCATTATCATGAACTGACGCAGCTGTCGGATGTTCTTGCCCGTGTGAAGAACCTGAACGTCGCGGTGCGCGAGGCGGGAGACGACATCGTATTTCTGCGGCGCTTGGAAGCGGGCGGTGCGGACCGATCCTACGGGATCCACGTGGCGCGGCTCGCCGGCATCCCCGCTGCCGTGATCGCTCGGGCGAAGCAGCTTCTCGCCGAGCTGGAGGGCAGCGGGCCCGAGGGAGCCGGGCCGGAGAGAGCCGGGGCGGGAGGCCGCGCTGCCTTCGGACGGAGCGGGAGCGCCCGGGGAGGGGGTGCGGGGTCCGGCATGGACCAGCTTTCGCTCTTCGAAGCGGTGCATCCGGTAGTCGCGCGGCTTCGAAGTCTGGAACCCGACCGTATGACGCCCCTCGAGGCATTGAGTTTAGTTTATTCTCTGCGGGAGGCGGCAACGGAGGCTTGAAGTGGGGCGATGGAGTGTATGAGGACCGGGGGGAGGGCGTGAGGACCGAGGCGAGAGCTCGCACAGCGCTTCGCCGCTCCCGGTGTCGGCGCGGATTCGTCCACGGACTGCCGGGTTTCGCCGCGGGGTTCTTGGCCATGGGATGCGACATCGGCGGTGAGATCGAGAAGCCGACACCCGTCTTTTCGGTCAGCCCGGTGGAGTATCCCTTGGAGATGTGGAATCAGAACGTCGAGGGGACCGCGCTCGTTCGGGTGCTGGTCAACGAGGAAGGCGGGGTGGACAGCGTAATGGTGGTCGAGAGCAGCGGGTATGCCTTGCTGGACTCCGCGGCCGCGCGAGGAGCGCGGGCGATGCGGTTCGCACCGGCCGTGAGGGAAGGCGAGGCGTTGCGGGTGTGGACGCGGATCCCCGTGCACTTCGAGAAGAATGCAAATACCCCCCCGGGGGGTCCGCCGGAAGGCGAAGCGGATTCGACGCTCGTGCCGGAGGAACCCCGGACCGGCGGCAGAGGGAGATAGCAGCCCGTGGAAGAGCTGCGAGAGGCCGCGGTCGCCCCGTCCGACCACCGGGAACCGTGCGCGGACGCGCCCGCAGGCAGGCCCGCGAGGCACGGCGAGCCCTACGGCGATGTCCTGGAGCTCGTGGGATGGACGCCGCTGATCCGCCTGAACCGCGTGACCGAGGGAATTCGCACGCCCGTCTACGGGAAGGCCGAATTCATGAGTCCGGGCGGGTCGGTCAAGGACCGGATCGGCGTGGCGATGATCGATGCGGCGGAGGCCGCAGGCCGGCTCGGCCCGGGCGGAACCGTCGTGGAGGCCACCAGCGGCAACACCGGCCTGGCCCTGGCGATGGTGGCCGCAATCCGCCGGTACCGCTGCATCTTCACCATGCCCGACAAGGTGAGCACCGAGAAGGTCAAGCTGCTGCGAGCCTTCGGGGCCGAGGTGGTCATCACACCGACGGCGGTGCCTTCGGACCACCCGGACCACTATGTGAACCGCGCCCGCGCGATCGCCGCAGAGACCCCGGGGGCCCTTCTCGCCGACCAGTTCGAGAACCGCGACAACCCCGACGCCCATTACCGTACGACCGGCCCCGAGATCTGGGAACAGACGGCAGGGGCGGTCACGCACTTCGTCGCGGGCGCCGGTACCGGGGGTACGATTTCGGGGACCGGGAGGTACCTCAAGCAACGGAATCCGGATGTCCGCGTGACGGGGGTCGATCCCGTGGGGTCGGCCATCTCCGGGTTCTACGCGACCGGGGAGCTCGGCGAAGGCCGCCCGTACAAGGTCGAAGGGCTGGGGAACGACCGGATCCCCGGCGCGCTCGACCTCGACTGCGTGGACGACTACGTGACCGTGACCGACGGAGACGCCTTCCGCATGGCGCGCCGCCTGGCGGTGGAGGAGGGGCTGTTCGTGGGTGGATCCACAGGGCTTCTCGTCCACGCCGCGCTCATGGAGGCGCGCCGGATCGACGATCCTCACGCGTGTGTGGTCACGATCCTGTGCGACTGGGGCGAACGATACCTGACCAAGCAGTACGACGACGAATGGATGCGCAACAACGGCTTCCTCCAGCGCCCGAAATCAACGGTGGCCGACATGGCGGCCGCGAAGTTCGAGCGGCTCCCGCGGCTCCTCACGGCCACCCCCGCCATGCCCGTGCGCATGGCCGTCTCGACGCTGTCCTCCCACAACGTCTCGCAGCTTCCGGTGGTGGTAGATGGGGACTGCGTGGGAAGCATCTCGGAACGGAGGCTCATGGGCGCGGTCCTGTCCGACCGGTCGCTGCTCGATGCGGAGGTAGAGCGCGTCATGGGGGAACCGTACCCGGTTTTGGGCGAGCGCACGGACGCCGACGCGGCGGTCCGGCTGCTGACGGGGGGAGCGGAGGCCGTGCTGATCCGGTCCGGAGGCCGCATGGACGGCATTCTGACGCGGTACGACCTGGTCCGCTCTCTGGCGGCTTCGCCGTGAGCCGGCCGCCTCGGCTGCGGGTCGTGGTTCGTCGCGCAGTCCGGTCAATGCGGCGCGGCTCGCCATGAGCCGGCCGCCCCGGTTGCGGGTCGCGGTGCTGTTGGGGGGCAGCTCCGAGGAGCGGGGCGTGGCGCTGGCCAGCGGATGCGAAGTGGCCGCGGCCCTGAGATCGGCCGGACACGACGTGATCAGCATCGATTCTGCCGCAGGGCCGCTCTCCCCCGACCAGGAACAGCTCATCCTCGAAGCCGGCATCGGGCGCGCGGAGATTCCCGTTCCCGCACCCCGGAACCCCCATGCGCTCCCGGACGCCGAGGTGACCGCACGCACGGAGGCGCTCGCCGAGGCCGACGTGGTGTTTCCGGCGCTTCACGGTGGGGCAGGAGAGGACGGGACGATTCAGACTCTTCTGGAAGCGTCGGGCATCGTCTACGCGGGAAGCGGGCCGGTCGGTTGCGTCCTGGCGATGAACAAGGACCTCACGAAGCGCCTTCTGAGGGACGCGGGTATCGCGACGCCCGAGTGGATCGCAGGCCGAACGGCGGGCGAAGCGGTGGCGAAGCGGCTCGGTCTCCCCGTCATCGTGAAGCCGGTGTCGGGGGGATCGTCGGTCCGCCTGGTGCTCGCGCGCTCGGTCGAGGAGGTGGACGACGCGACGAAGGTGGCGGCGGGGGGCGCCGATGCCGTCATGTACGAGCGGTATGTGCGGGGGCGTGAATTCACGGTGGGAATTCTGGATGGAGAAGCACTGCCGGTCGTCGAGATCGAGCCTGTACGCGAGATATTCGACTTCGACTGCAAGTATGAGCAGGGAATGGCGATCGAGACCGCGCCGGCACGCATTCCGCGCGATCTTGCGGATGCCTTGCAGTCCGACGCGCTCCGGGTGCATCGTATTCTGGGCCTGCGGCACTTCTCGCGTGTCGACTTCATCGTTAACGGAAACGATCGGGCCTGGTGCCTGGAAGCCAATGCGCTGCCGGGATTGACCGCCAACAGCCTGCTGCCGAAAGCGGCCGGGGCGGCCGGCATTGAATTCCCCGAGCTGTGTGAACGCATCTGTCGATCGGGGTGGGAAGCCGGAGCGAGGCGCCCGGCATGGACAGGAGTGATGTCGTGAGATTCGGAACGCCCGGTTCGACGGGTCATGGCGCCGCCATGAGCGGCTTCAGAGCGACTCCGTGGGTGAAGAGGCTGCTGATCGCCAACGCGGTGGTGTTCCTCATCTCGATCGCGGTCGGCTTCGAAGCCGTTGCCGACCTCTTCGCCTTCTCGCCCGGCCGACTGTTGTCGAGACCGTGGGGCATGCTCACCTACATGTTCGTGCATCAGGGGCTCTGGCACCTGCTCATCAACCTTATGTTCATCTTCTTCTTCGGACCGCCGCTGGAGTCGAGGTGGGGTTCGGACCTCTTCATCAAGTTCTACCTGGTCTGCGGGCTCGGAGGCGTACTGCTCAGCTTCGCCTTTTCGGGCGCCTCGATCGTGGGCGCATCGGCGGCCTGCTACGGGATCATGCTCTCCTTCGCGGTGATCTGGCCGAATGCGCCGGTCTACATCTGGGGCTTGGTGCCCGTCCGGGTGAAGTGGCTGGTCATCTTCCTCGTGTCCCTCAGCTTCGTCAGCGCCATCGGGCCGGGTCGCGACGGCGTGGCGCACCTCGCGCACCTGGGCGGAGCGATCGCGGGGTTCCTCCTCGTGAAGAGCGGCTGGCTGCCGGGATCCGGGCGGAGCGCCGCTGGAGGGCGCGGCCGGGGTCCCGGTGTGCGCGGCAGGCACGACCGTGCCCGCGCGCGTCGTCCGGTCGGCTGGCGCGGCTGGCGGGGGCTGCGCTCGAGGAGCTTCGGGCGCTTTGGTCGAGGGGATCTGAAGAGCCGCCGCAGCGTCTCCCGTGGGACTGGCGGCCGGGGCGCCGCGCGGGTGATCGAGGTGTCCGAGCGTCGCCGTGCGGCGACGCGGGCCTCCGGAGAGCATGCCGAACTCGACAGGGTGGATGCAGTGCTCGACAAGATATCCGCTCGGGGGATCGGTTCGCTGACAGACGAGGAGCGGGATCTCCTCGACAAGGTTTCCAGACAGACCCGGGCCAACTGACAGCCCGTGGATTAATCCGCTCGAATGCCGGGGGGATTAATCCACGGGCCGCTAGCCCTTTCTAGCGATGGCTCCCCCCCAAGCCAGCGCGGCGATTCCGCCCGGATGCTCTTTCCATTCGTCCAGCGAGCGCTGCCACGATTCGAACTGTTCGGCGGAAACGAGACCGTGCCGGGTCGCGGCCGCCACCACGCCGTCCGAGAAGAACCACTCGGTGACGAAGCCGTGGTAGAATGCGCGATCGGCGGCGGACTGGAAGATCTCGAAGGAAGCGTTGGCCTTGACGTCGCCGAAGCCCGCGTCCACCAGGATCCTCTTGATCTCCTTGCCCATCTGCGGGTGACCTCGGTTGACGGCCAGAAGATCGGCGAAGGCGCCCCACGCGCTGCCCATGTCGCCCAGGACGGGCTCAATGAACGACGAAGCCGTGATGAGGTCTCGCGCCGCAAGGATTCCGCCCCGCTTGAGCACGCGCCGGATCTCGGCCAGGGCAGTCCGCGTGTCGGGCACGTGCATCAGCACGGCGTGGCAGTGCACCACGTCGAACGAGTCGTCCTCGAACGACAGGCTTGTGACGTCGCCGGTCCGAAATGTCGCGTTTGCGTGATCTCCCGCCTTGGCCGCAGCCCGGGCGATCTCGATCTGGGACGCTTCCATGTCGATCCCGTGGAGCTTGCCCGGGGCTACAGCGTCGGCGAGCCCTACAGAGATCGTTCCGGTGCCGCAGCCGACATCGAGCACGCGCATCCCGGGCCGGAGGTGCGGGAGCAGGTCCGCCGCGTGTGTCTCCGCGCTCCGGCGCCTGAGCACCTGAAGAAACTCCTCGCCGTAGCCCATGGTGTAGCCGGCCTCGCCGTCGTTGGATTCGTCCGGTCCCGGTCCTCCCGGAT
Source organism: Longimicrobiales bacterium (assembly GCA_965215065.1). Taxonomy (GTDB): domain Bacteria; phylum Gemmatimonadota; class Gemmatimonadetes; order Longimicrobiales; family Gaopeijiaceae; genus Bin94. The sequence continues at coordinate 3,820,031 of OZ244037.1, read as the reverse complement.
GATCTTCGGCCCCCGCGCCGGATGAATCGTCGTCGTCCTGCTCATAGGACACCTTCGAACGGGAAGCATCGCCTCTGCCGCGCTCGCCTCGGCTTCCGTGCTCCCTGAGCCGGTCCTTCAGCTTGGCGTAGCCCTCTCGCAGCTCGGACGCCAGCCCGTCCGCCGTGTCCCGAATGTCGTCTGTCACTTCGCTCAGCTCGATCTCGGAGAGTCGGTCGACGAAAGCGTGCCACTTGTCTTCCAGGACCTCCAGATCTTCACGGAAGTCCCGAGTGGCCCGGCGGGCCTTCTGCTCCAACTCGTCCCGTTCTTTTTCCAGCCGCGACTTGAGCCGACCGGCGTATTCCTTCCAGTCCATTTTCTTGCGCGTCTCCTTAGGCGTAGCTCCAGAACCGGGTCGGACAGGCCGACGAAGCGAGGCGGGCGGTGCTCGCCTTCGTCGGCTGCTCCCCCGGAGCGTCACCTCCGCAACGGTGCCGACGGCGACATGACCGAGCTTGTAGCGTGGAATCTCACTTCATCACGTCCTATTCCAATCTAATCTAATACGGCAATCGCCGGATGTCCTCCGAGGGGACGGTGGCCAAGATGATCCGGAATTCCGTGCCCGGGGCTGCCACTCAAGCGACTTCTTGCCGCGTTCCCGACACCCGCGGCCGAACGCTGATCATGACTCGGGGAACATCGGGATGGGCATCCCCCGACATGCTTCAGGTTCCAAAGGAAGAGCCGCAGCCGTTCTCCATCATGTAGACCCAGCCCCCTTTGCCGGGCTCCGCAGACACGAACGGGGCGCACCAGCTCGCGATCCGCTCCCCGACCGTGACGCCGCCCAAACAGCCTCCGGGGCCGAACTCGTCGGGATTCGCAGGCCGTCTGCGGGGACAGTGTCGCGGTCCGTCTCTCCGGGTCCCTCGCCCGCTCGCCCGAAAGTCCTCGCCGGCGGCCCGAGATCGACGACCCCCCGAGGCTACGACGCCGGTTGGTCCCCCCGGCAGCCTTCACGGCTGCGATCGCGAGTGCCTGCTATCCGGTCGATCCCGCCCGTCGCGCCTTGACCCTGCCGTAACGCGGTTTCTACAATGCGTGGCCCGTTATCGAGCGGCCGGCAACCGGCCGACAACGCGAAACAGGAGGTGGCATGGCCGGTGCCAGGTCTTTCAGAACGGACGACATCCGCAACGTGGTGGTTCTCGGACACGGCGGATCGGGCAAGACGACCCTGATCGACGCGCTGTGCTTCGCTTCGGGGACATCCCGCCGGAAAGGCAGCGCGGGGGACGGTTCGGCGCTGACGATGACGACGCCGGAGGAGAAGGCGCACGGGATGTCCCTCGAATTGACGGTGGCCCACGCCATCCGGGGGGGGACGAAGATCAACCTGCTCGACACTCCCGGCTACATGGATTTCATCGGCGAGGCCACTGCGGGCGTGCGGGTCGCCGATGCCGCCATGATCACCGTGGGGGCTTCGGCGGGCGTGGAGGTGGGGACCGAGCTGGTGTGGGAGCTTTGCGAAAAGCGCCGACTCCCGCGCATGGCCTTCATCTCCATGATGGACAAGGCTCATGCCGACTTCGCGGGCGCCTTCGAGGAGCTGAAGGAGAAGCTGGCTCCCGGTGCGGTCCCCGTGCAGATCCCCATCGGGGCCGACAGCAGCTTCCGTGGAGTCGTTGACCTGTTCACGGGCAGAGCCCGCATCTACAAGTCCGGCACGATCACCGGAGAGTACGAAGAGACTCCCGTGCCCGACGAGGTGGCGGACGATGTCGAAACGTGGACGACGGAGCTCATGGACACGCTGACGCTCGCGACCGCGGACGAGGAGCTGCTGGACCGCTACCTCGAGGGCGAGGAGATCGCAGTCGGGGAGCTGCTCGAAGCCATGGCCGGGGCGATGGCGCAGGGAGAGGTGGTGCCGGTGTTCTGCGGCGCGGCGGAGCAGTCCTTCGGGGTGCGCGAGCTGGCGCAGGGAATCGTGGACCTGGTTCCGCACCCGGGCCAGGCCGGCGAGATCGAGGCGGTCGGAGCCGACGGCGAGCCGGCGGCGCTTCGTCCGGCTCCCGACGAGAGCGCGACCGCCCTCGTGTTCAAGACGAGCACCGAACCGCATGTGGGTGAGCTTTCCCTCTTCCGGGTCTACTCGGGAATGGTCGTCAACGGTTCCGAGCTCCGTAACACGCGGCAGGGAACCACCGAGCGCATCAATCATCTGGCCATTCCTCAGGCGAAGGAACGCGTGGAGGCGGAGGCCCTGCACGCGGGCGACATCGGTGTCGTCGCCAAGCTCAAGTCCACGCGCACCAACGACACTCTCGCGGCGGCGGGAACCCCGGTGACGCTGGAATCCGTGGAGTTTCCGCGCCCCGACATCGCGGTTGCGGTCCGGGGAGCCGCTCGTGCGGACGAGGACAAGCTGGGCGAAGCGCTGAACAGGCTGCACGACGAAGACCCCACGCTGACCGCCGAATTCAATCCCGAATTGCGGCAGACGATCGTGCGCGGCATGGGCGAGCTTCACTTCATGGTGCACTTCGAGCGGATGAAGCGGAAGTACGGCGTGTCGGTCGAGACCGAGACTCCCAGGATCGCGTACCGCGAGACGGTTACGGCGCCCGCGGAAGGGCAGGGTCGTTTCAAGAGGCAGACGGGCGGGAGGGGCCAGTTCGGCGACTGCTGGGTCAGGCTCCGGCCCAAGGACCGGGGCGAGGGCTACGAATTCGTCAGCTCGATCAAGGGCGGCGTGATTCCGACGAAGTACATTCCGTCGGTGGACCGGGGTATTCAGGAGGCCGCCGCAAAAGGGGTTCTCGCCGGGTATCCGGTGGTGGACTTCGAGGCCGAGTGCTACGACGGATCCTATCATTCGGTGGACTCGTCGGACATCGCGTTCAAGGTGGCGGGGTCGTACGCGTTCAGAAACGTGGCGGAGAAGGCCAGGCCGGCACTCCTGGAGCCGATCATCGAGGTGAAGGTGACCGCGCCCGACGAGTACGTCGGCGACATCATGGGCGACCTGAACGGGCGTTCCGCCCGAGTGCTCGGCATGGATCCTCTGGGCGGCAACACGGTGATCCGGGCTTTGGTCGCCGAGGCGGAGCTGTACAAGTACGCGTCCGCGCTGCGTTCGATCACGCAGGGGAGGGGCCACCATCGGCGAAAGATGCTGGGCTACGACCTGGTGCCGCCGATGCGGGCGGAGAAGATCGTGGCGGAGGCCGCGGAGCGGGCCTAGCAGCCAGTGGATGAAATCCCTCGCGTCTTCCCTCTCGAGGCAAGTGTCCAAGACATCAAGTCAACGTCGAATGTCGCGCATCAAGCAAGTTCGCGTCCTGTTGGGGGCATGGCCGAAAGCGCTGTCTGCCCTTGCGCGGCATCCGATCATCGCCAAGGACATCGCCGACGCGTTGTCGCGGTCGGCGTTCGACGACGTGCGACATGTGGTGCGCACCGTGTTGCAGAGGCCGATATCCGCCGAGATGGTCATCTCCCGCCGCTACCGGTTCCTGTGGCTGCTAACGGCGAAGGTTGCTTCGAGGAGCATCAAGGCGGTGCTGCGCGATGCGGACCCCGATGCGCAATGGCTGGACACACCCGTCCGGGAAATCTGCGCGGCGCATCCGGAAGTGAAGGACTACTACCGCGTTGCGTTCATCAGGCATCCCTTCCACCGGACGATTTCGTGGCATCGGGAGGTTTTTTCCGCACCTCGCATCTATGCGGACCAGTACCATCTCTACGAGGGGAAGAACCAAGTGCGCTACTTCGATCCGGTCGCCGGTCGAGCCGTGTCAACCGGGTGGACTCTCGCCGACGCGGCGAGCGGTCGGCACAAGGCAGAGAAGAGCCGGTACTTCTTCCACCGTTACTACGGACTGGAGCGGGCAGAGAGCTTCGACGGAGTCTGCCGATGGCTGAACACGCCCTACGGCTCGGACGCGTTCGCCGATCGGCACTTCCGTTCCCAGCATGTTCAGATACGCAGCGGGGACGGCCCGCCCGACTTCGTCGGCCGCTTCGAGCACCTTGAAGAAGATATGCACCGGGTTGCGGTGCGGCTCGGCATGCCGGTGCCGGCGCTGCCGTTGTTGAACACGATGGCCGGGTGGCAGGCGTCGCCGGACACGCTGAAGACAGCTCGGGCGGAGGTGATGGAAGCCTGCCTGACCGATCGGAACAAGGCATTGCTCCGAAAGAGGTACGCCGACGACCTCGAGCTTGGCGGGTATTCTCCGGATTGACGAAAATTCCGGTCACGAATCCGCCCGACGCCCGCTCATGAAGACCGCCGAGACGGCGACGGATTAATCCACGGGCTGCTACCGCGTGTAGATCAGCAGCACGCCGTTCGCCCCCCGGGTTCCGTACAGGAGCCCGGCTTCGATGGGCGTGATGAACTGGATGCTGGCGACATCCTGCGGGTTGAGATCGAGGAGAAAGAAGCCGGGGTCCACCACGGGGCCGTCGTTGATCCTGACTTCCACCATGTTGCAGGCATTGGGATTGCCGCCGCGGTTGCGCTGCATCTCGACGCAGACGCCCATCTGGACATCGCCGAAGGCGGTGGCCATCGGCTTCTCCGTGACCGACAGCCCGGGCATGCGGGCAGCGCGCGCCAGCGAGGGGAAGTCCAGCACGCGGGGGATGATCGAGTCCACCTGCGCCTCGGTGAGCCCGGAGAAACGGGTTCCCGGGGTCGTGAACACCCTGTCCCGCCTGCGGCCGGTCACGACGAGCGGCTCCAAGGCGATGGCCTCGGTGGCGAGCAGGATCTCCAGGCCCAGGGCCTCGTTGCTGAAGACCGTCAGAGAATCGACCCGCGGCGAGTAGCCCAGAAAAGTCGTTTCGATGATCTGCCTGCCCGGCGGCACGCCGACAAACCCGAAGGCTCCCGCCGAATCGGCGAACTCCGCATGGCTGGAACCGACGAGCTGGACATGCGCCCCCGGGATGGGCGCACGCGTGGCGTAATCGATGACCGAACCGGTGATCGTGACCGGGTCGGAAATATGGATGGGCACGTCCCGGACCTGCGCGCCGGAACGGGTGATGTCGAAGGGCATCGCCTCGTTGGTTCCGAAGACGACTGTGACGGTGAGCGACTCCGACGAGTCAAGGTGGCACATCCGGAACTCGCCCGAGCTCCCGGTACGCACGTCCCGGACCACGCGGCGTCTCTGAAGGACCCCGGAGGCTTCCCCGAAAGCGGTCACCTTGGCCCGGGGCAGCGGCACGCCCGTCAGAGCGTCGGTCACGACGCCGCCGACGGAGGCGTCGCCTTCTCCCGGCTCGACCGAACACCACCCGGACAGGATCGTCGAACGGGACGGCACGGTGAGATAGACTTCGGATACGGACTGGTCTGCGACCACGACCTGTCGGGGAGCCGCGGTGACGCCGAGCGTCCCCAGCCGCTGGTGAAAAAACACCACGGTGTGCTCCCCGACCGGAACGTCGTCGAGCCTGAACTGTCCCTCTTCGTCCGATTCGGTGAAGGCGTTGGTGCCGTAGACCGCGACGCGAGCGTCCGCCAACGGGGTGCTTGTGGTGCTGTCGTAGACGAGTCCGACGACCGTCCCGGTCGCCGCTCCGGTTTCCTGAGCCCCCAGGGCCTCGGCGCGCAGGGGCGGCAGGGACGTGGCCGCGGGAGCGGCCGCGAGACCGGCCGCGGCGCAAAGCAGCGGGTAGATGCGGACCCCGGACTCGGACGGGAGGAGATTTCGACACTTGATACGCATGCTGAAACCAAGCCGGAGGAAGTCTTGCGCGGCGACGGGGGACTCTCGGAGATCGAACCCCTTAACCTATAATATCGTTCCTTCGGTGCACCGGATTATGTTTCAAGCACTCCCCCGGTTCAAGCACTCCCCGCAATGGAGGGAAGCTGTGGCGGGACACAGCAAGTGGTCGCAGATCAAGCGGAAGAAGGCGGTCAATGATCAGAAGCGCGGCCAGATGTTCACGAAGGTCATCCGCGAGCTCACCGTCGCTGCGCGCGAGGGCGGGGGGGACCCGAACTTCAACTCCCGGCTGAGGCTCGCGGTCGACGCGGCCAAGGCCGCGAACATGCCCCAGGAGAACATCGAACGAGCCGTCAAGCGGGGAACCGGCGAGCTCGAAGGGGTCGCCTACGAGGAAATCGTCTACGAGGGGTACGGACCCGGCGGCGTCGCCCTGTACATCGAGACCCTGACGGACAACCAGAAGCGCACTGTGGCCGCGGTGCGTCACCTGCTCGACAAGAACGGGGGGAACCTGGGCACGGCCGGCTCGGTGGCGTGGCAGTTCGACCGCAGGGGAGTCATCTACGTGGCCGGATCCGGGGTCGACGAGGACACCGTCTTCGAAGCCGCGGTCGAGGGCGGGGCGGACGACGTGTCGAGCGAGGGCGGCGAATACGTGGTGACCACCGAGGCCGGATCTCTGCACGACGTGCGCGAGGCGCTGGCGGCGGCGGGGCTGGCGGTCGCCTCGGCACAGCTCACGATGGTGGCGAAGAACGAGGTCGAGGTGGCGGGCCGGGAAGGTGAGCGCCTCCTCAGGTTGCTCAACGCCCTCGACGATCACGACGACATCCAGCAGGTGCACTCCAACGCCGATCTGGACGATTCGGTGCTTGCGCGGGCGCTGTGACTCGTGCGGACGCTGTGAGCGGACGAGTCGCTGTCGGCGCAGGTGCCGTCGGTGCAGGTGCCGGGAGCGCGGACGGCGGCGACGGGAGGTGCGTGCTGCTGGGGATCGACCCGGGCACCGCCGTCACGGGATTCGGCGTCGTCTCCGTGGGCGCACGGCGGCGGGCGGCGCTGCTCCGGTGCGGGGTGATCCGGACATCGCCGAAGTCGGCGCTCGCGCTGCGGCTGATGGAGATCCATGACGGCGTGGCCGCTCTGATCGATGAGTTCTCGCCGGCGGCGCTGTCCATCGAGAGCACGTTCTACGGGAAGAACGTGCGCAGCGCGCTTACGCTGGGCCAGGCCCGGGGCGCGATCATCGTGGCGGCGGCGCAGCGCGGGATCGAGGTGGCGGAGTACGCGCCGCGCGAGATCAAGAAGGCCGTGGTGGGAACGGGCGCGGCGACGAAGGATCAGGTCGCATACATGGTGCGCCGCCACCTTCGCCTCCGCACCGACCCGGCGCCCAGCGACGCGGCCGACGGCGTCGCTGCCGCGCTTTGCCACGCATTCCATGGAACACTGCCGCTCCGTCCGGCCCGCACTGCGGGGGTGCCGTGATCAGCCGCGTCAGGGGCGAGCTTCTCGGCAGCGAGGTCGGTCGGGTCGAGGTGCTCACCTCGGGCGGGGTCGTCTACGAGATCCACGTTCCCCTTACGGTCGTCCAACGCCTGCCCGCCGAGGGATCGACGCTCGAGCTGCGGACGGAGTATGTGGTGCGCGACGATGTTCCGAGCCTCTACGGCTTCCTCGAAGAGGCTGAACGAGCGCTCTTCCGGCTGCTCATGACCGTGCGGATGGTGGGTCCCCGCCTGGCGATCTCCATGCTGAGCACCTACGATGCGCGGCGGCTGGCCCGCGCTCTGGCAGAGAAGGATGTTCCGGTCCTCGTGCAGGTCGGCGGCCTGGGGAAGAAGACCGCGGCCCGGCTCATTCTCGAGCTGGCCGACAAGGTCCGCGAGCTCGCGCTGGTGACCGAGGACGAAGACCTCGATTCCGGTTTGGCGGGCGAGGCGGTGACCGGTCTGGCGAGTCTCGGCTACAGCTTCACGGATGCCCATGCGGCGGTGCGCGACGCGATGAAGCAGTCCACCTTCGACAGCACCGAGGAAATCATACGGCAGGTGCTGTCGCAGCGCGGTCGCAGCCGATGACAAAGCCAGGCCGGGACGGCAGATGCGGTGATCCCGCCGATGCCGGCGCGGCGATGCCGTACCGGATCGGTCATTGACCGGACGCACCGAGATCACCACGCCCGAGGTCCTGCCCCACGAGACCCGGTCGGAGTTCTCGCTCCGCCCGCGCCGCCTCGCGAGCTTCATCGGGCAGGAGAAGGTGAAGCAGGGGCTGCAGATCTCCATCGAAGCGGCGACCGCAAGGGGCGAACCCCTCGACCACATCCTTTTTCACGGTCCGCCGGGGCTCGGCAAGACGACGCTGGCCATGTTGCTGGCGCGCGAGATGTCGGTGAACATCACCACGACTTCGGGACCCGTGCTCGAGAAGCCGGCCGACCTTGTGGCCGCGCTGACCAATCTGCAGGCGGGGGACATCCTCTTCATCGACGAGATTCACCGGCTGCGCCCCGTGATCGAGGAGTTCCTCTACCCCGCCATGGAAGATTTTCGCGTCGAGGTCCGCCTCGCCGAGGGGCCGCGCGCGCAGACGGTCACGATGTCGGTCGAACCGTTCACGCTGGTCGGGGCGACCACGCGCATCGGTCTGCTCACGGCTCCCATGCGCGCCCGCTTCGGGATTACCGAGAGGCTCGATTTCTATCCGGCCGGCGATCTCGCGGCGATCATCGAGCGCAGCGCCGGCCTGATCGGGATCGCGGCCACGCCGGACGGCGCCCGGGAGCTTGCCGCGCGCGCCCGCGGCACGCCTAGGGTGGCCAACCGGCTTCTGAGACGGGTGCGCGACTTCGCTCAGGTGCGTGCCGACGGCGTTCTCGACGTTCCCGTCGTGCGCCAGGCCTTGGAGCTTCTCGACGTCGACGAACACGGCCTCGACTCGATGGACACGCGGATCCTTCGCACGATCGTCGTGAAGTTCGACGGCGGACCCGTGGGGCTCAATTCGCTGGCCGTCGCCCTAGGCGAGGACGCGGGCACCATCGAGGAGGTGTACGAACCCTTCCTGATCCAGGAGGGGTTCCTGATGCGCGGCACGCGGGGCCGCGTCGCCACTCCGAAGGCGTACCGGATCCTCGGCATCCCCGGCGGCCCCGGCGGGGACTCCCCCCATCCGAGCCTCTTCAACCGAACTTGACCTCGGACTTCGACTACGAACTTCCCCCGGGGCGCATCGCCGAATACCCGGCGGAGCGCCGCGCCGACTCGCGCCTTCTCGTCGTGCGGCGTTCGACCGGCCGCATCGAGCACCGGCGGTTCCGCGATCTGCCCGGGCTCATGAACGAGGGCGACCTTCTGGTCGTCAACGACACCAGGGTGTTTCCCGCCCGCCTGCTCGGCCGCAAGCCCACCGGGGCCGCGGGCGAGGTGCTGCTCCTCAGGCCCGCGGATGGCGGCGACGAGCGGGTCTGGGAAGCGCTCGTGCGTCCGGGGAGGAAGCTGAAACCGGGCCGGTCGATCCGCGTCGCGCCGGAGCTGGCCGTGCGAATCCTCTCCTCCCTCCCGGATGGTCGCCGCCTCGTGCGCCTCGAGCTGGAGGGCCAGCCGGAGGGCGGCATCGCGGTGCAGGAAGCGCTGCGACATTTCGGCCGAATCCCGCTGCCGCCCTACATCGAGCGCGCCGACGAGCCCCTCGACCGAGAGCGCTACCAGACCGTCTACGCGCGCCGGGAAGGGTCGGTGGCGGCACCGACCGCAGGGCTGCACTTCACGCACGCGCTGCTGGACGAGATCGCAGCCCGGGGAGTGACCCGGACGGCGCTCACCCTGCATGTGGGGACGGCCACGTTCCGTCCCGTCGAAACGGCGGATCCGGCCCGTCACCGCATGGATGCCGAGCACTACGTCGTGCCCGGCGCGGCCGCCGACGAGTACCGGCGGTGCCGCGAAAGGGGCGGGCGGGTCTGGGCGGTCGGAACGACCGTGGTTCGTACACTCGAGAGCGTCGTCGAGGGTCGGGACCGGATCCGCGCCGGACCGGGCACGACGGATCTGTTCATCCGCCCCCCCTTCGAGTTCCGCGTCGTGGACTGCCTCGTGACGAACTTCCACCTTCCGCGGTCCACCCTGCTCATGCTGGTCGCGGCGTTCGCGGAAATCGACACCGTGCGGGCTGCCTACCAGGAGGCCGTCGCCGAGGGCTACCGCTTCTACTCCTACGGCGACGCCATGGCGCTCCTGCCGTGACGGGCTCGGGCGGCACGGCGCACTTCACGCTCGAAGCGGTCGAGGATCGGGCTCGTGCAGGCCGGCTCCTGCTGCCGAGCGGGGTCGTGGAAACGCCTGTATTCATGCCGGTCGGCACCCTCGGCACGGTCAAGGGCGTCTCGCCGGAGGAGCTCGAGCGGGCCGGTGCCTCGATGATCCTGGCCAACACCTACCACCTCTACCTGCGACCCGGTGCCGAGGTGGTGAGCGAACTCGGCGGCCTGCACGATTTCATGCGGTGGAAGGGACCGATCCTCACCGATTCGGGGGGCTTCCAGGTGTTCTCCCTCGCCAGGATCCGCGATATCGGCGACGACGGGGTCACCTTCCGCAGCCACATCGACGGAAGCAGCCATCACTTCACTCCCGAGCGCGTGATCGACATCCAGCGGCAGCTCGGCGCGGACGTGATCATGGCCTTCGACGAATGTGCGCCGGGCGGCGTCACCGAAGACGAGGCCGCGCGGGCGAATCGCAGAACATCGGCCTGGCTCGAACGCTGCCTTGCAAGATTTGCGGAGACGGAGGGCGTCGCCCCCGCGCGGCAGGTCCTCTTCCCGGTGCTGCAGGGAAATGTGTACGACGACCTGAGGGCCCGCCATCTGGAGCACGTCACGGCCCTCGGCGAATGGCCGGGATTCGGGATCGGCGGCCTGTCCGTCGGCGAGTCCAAGCAGGACATGTGGCGGACGGTTTCGCTGCTCGATTCCCTCATCCCCCGCGACCGTCCCCGGTACCTGATGGGGGTGGGCTACCCCGACGATCTCCTGGAAGCGATCGCGCGGGGCTGCGACATGTTCGACTGCGTGGCGCCCACCCGGAATGCGCGTCACGGAACCGCCTGGACCGCGCACGAAGGCCAGATCAACCTGAAGGGTGCCCGTTTCCGGCTCGACCGCGATCCCATCGATCCCGGGTGCGACTGCTACGCATGCCGAGGGTACGACCGCGCCTACCTCCGCCACCTTCTCGTCGCGGGCGAGCTCCTCGGACACCGCCTCGTCTCGATCCACAACCTGCGCTTCCTTCTGCGGCTCGCGGGCGAGGCGCGGTTACGCATCCGCGAAGGAAGCTTTACTATGTGGAGCCGCACTTGGCTGCGCCGATACCGCGCGGAGCGGTCGGCCGCACCCACGCCCCGACCCGACACGGAAGGACGACAACCCTGCTCATGATCAGCCACGCCATGCACGCTCTCGGCCACGCCATGCACGCAGCCTTCGCGACGGTGATGTCGGCGGCGCCCTCTCCCCCCATGGTCCCCCGCGAAGGCGCGAGCGGCATGACCGTGGTCCTGTTCCAGATCATGCTGATGATCGCCATCTTCTACTTCATCCTCATCCGGCCGCAGCGGAAGGAACGGCAGCGCCACAAGGAGATGCTGACCAAGCTGCGCAAGGGGGACCGGGTGATGACCAACGGCGGCATCCTGGGCCAGATCGTGCACGCCGCCGAGACCGAACTGACGATCAGGACGGCGGAGAACACCCGGCTCGTGGTCGACCGGGGCCACATCGCGCGCAAGATCGAGGCGAGTTAGCGGCCCGCGGGCTGGCGGAGCGAGCGTTTCCGTGGCAATGCTGGATATCGAGATCATGGGCGCGAAGGTTCTGCGCAGGACGGCGGAGCCCGTCGAGGAGGTCACCGACGAGGTGCGGCGTCTGGCCCGCGACATGTTCGACACGATGTATCAGGCCGAGGGGATCGGCTTGGCGGGGCCGCAGGTGGGGGTGTCGCGGCGTATCGTCGTCGCCGATGTCACGAACGAGGACGAGAGCCGGCACGTGCACGCGCTGATCAATCCGGTCATCGTCGAGTCGAGCAGGCGGACGGACAAGGCGACCGAAGGGTGCCTGAGCATTCCGGGGATCGAGGAGAAGGTGACCCGTTCGGTGCGCGTCACGGTCGACGCCGTCTCTCTGGATGGAGACGCCGTGCGCATCGAGGCCGACGGGATGCTGGCCCGGGCTCTCCAGCACGAGGTCGATCATCTCGACGGCGTGCTCTTCATCGACCGGCTGTCACCGCTGAAGCGGGGGATCCTCCTCAAGAAGTGGCGAAAGATGCAGGGCGGTGCGGGGCGATAGCGCTGTGTGGTCGACTGGCGTCGAAGGTCGTCGGAGGTTACAGTATGATCGTTCATGTTGTTGGAGCCTGCCGCCCCTACGGACACAAGGCGGCGAAACCAAATCCCCATAGGGAGGATGCTTCCATGAGGGACACGACCCATAATCCCCTGTCCACCACCATCGTTGCCGTGCCTCTGCTCTTCGGCGCGCTGCTGGCGGCAAGTCCCGTCGTGGGTGCGGCGCAGCCGACAATCGGCGAATGCGTGGTATGCGGCCCCAGTTCCTTCGATGAGGACAGCTCCAAGTGCAAGGGCGCGCACGGAGGCTCTGCGGACTGCGCACAGCAAGGTACCCCGGACGACCACTGGTGTCAGGCTCATGGGGGAGACTGCGATACCGGAGCTGCGGCGACCGATCAGCAGGCGATCGAGATGGTCATGGCGCGTGAAATGCTGCCGGCAGACGGTGGCCACTTCTTCGTCATGGACGGAGAGAACGCGGTCGTCATGCGAAAGTGCGATCGTTCGCTCATCGCTCGAATACCCCTGCGGGCGCTTGAGTCTGAGCACGCAGCCGAGGATCGCTTGGCTTGGCGTGGAACACATGCACGGCCGACTGGCGATGGCACACCGGCACCACCATCCGGAAGCTCAAACGTGACCGCAGCGGTCGGAGCCCCCCTTGACGGGTAGGGATCGCCACGGGTCTACAACACACACGAGCTTCGTTAGTAGGGCTGCCTTCTTCCTCCACGGCGGTGATTCCGTGGCCGTTCGTCTGCGCAGCTCCCTGCCGCTGATCCTTGCCCTGTGCGCTGCCTGCGGCGGCGGCGAGAGCGCCACCGGCGGCGGTGCCCCTTCGACATGGATCACCGAAGCGGAGTACCAGTTCGGCGACGCACCGGAGATGGATGTGATCTTCCGGCGGCCGGTCGTGCGCGCCGATCCCGTGCGGAACCGGGTCTTCGTCGTGGACCACGGCAGCCCGCAGATCAGCGCGTGGGCCCCGGAGGGTTCCCTGCTCTTCGTCGTGGGCGGGAGAGGAGAGGGCCCCGGCGAGTTCGGTGTTCCCGGAGACCTGTTCTTCGAGCCGGACGGCACCTTGTCCGTAGTGGACTACTGGGGAAGCCGGCACACGTATTTCACGGCGGAAGGGGAGCTGATCGAAACCGCGCTGGGACCGGGAATGCGGGTCAGCTACCAGGGCTTCGCCGTCTCGGTGGCCCCTCCCGGGGACGGTGTCTACGTGGGCGCTGCGAGCATCCCTTCACACCTTGAAGTCGGAGCGGACGGTGTCGCCCCCATGGACCGACAGCCCCTGCTGCGCGTCAGGCGTTCCGCCACCGGGCAGTGGAAAGATCCCGAGCGGTTGTTGTGGCTGGACGTTCGCAACAAGACTCTCGCCCTCCGGTTTCCCGACGGTGGGGCATACTCAGCCCAGCCGTTTCGAGATTCGGATCAGTTCCGGCTGATGCCGGGCGGGGCGGTGGTGATGCGGCGGAACGAAGCGCCCGGTGCGGTGGAACTGGTCGAAGTGAACGGGGAGGGGGATACGGTCTGGCACCGGCACCTGCACTTCGGGCCGCGAAGGCTGACTTCCCGAATGGTGGATGATTGGATGCAGGGAAGGGTGATCGCGCCGTACTATGCCGAGAGAGTGCCCAGGCAGGAGCTTCGGCGCATGTACGACGAAGCGCTCTACGCGCCGGAACACCTGCCGGCAGCGAAAGAATTCACTCTTGCAGCCTCCGGCGAAGTCTGGCTCGCGACCCACGAGGTTTCGGACACGCTCAGGACGCACTACGCGGTGCCGAGGGACCCGGACGAGGAGCCGCGGCGCGTGCTCCTGCCCGAGTCCCTGCGGGTCAGCACCGCGACGGCGACCCATGTCTGGGGGGTCTGGTGGGATTCGCTGGATGTGCCGCACATCGTCGGGCGGAGGCTGGTTCCGCTCGACCCGGAACAGGCGAGGGCGGTTCCGGGGGCAGGTTAGCGGCGGACACGAGCATTGTCCGGGCCGGTTCGTTTGTCGATCCGTGAATCCGTGGCCGTTCGTCTGCGCAGCGCCCTGCCGCTGATCCTTGCCCTGTGCGCCGCATGCGGCGGCGACGATAGCGCCACCTCCTCCGGCGACGCCCCTTCGACATGGATCACCGAAGCGGAGCACCAGTTCGGCGACGCCCCCGAACGGGATGTGATCTTCCGGCGGCCGGTCGTGCGCGCCGATCCCGTGCGGAACCGGGTCTTCGTCGTGGACCACGGCAGCCCCCAGATCAGCGCGTGGTCCCCGGACGGTTCCCTGCTCTTCGTCGTGGGCGGAAGAGGAGAGGGCCCCGGTGAGTTCAGTATTCCCGGAGACCTGTTCTTCGAGGCGGACGGCACCTTGTCCGTAGTGGATATGGGGGGAGCTCGGCACGCGTATTTCACGGCGGAAGGGGAGCTGATTGAAACCGCGCTGGGACCGGGAATGAGGGTCAGCTACCAAGGCTTCCGCGTCGTGGTGACTCCTCCCGGAGACAGTGTCTACGTGGGCGTTGCGAGCATTCCTTTGGACGTCCGAGTGGGAGCGGACGGTGTCAGCCCCATGTACAGAGAGCCCCTGCTGCGCGTCAGCCGTTCTGCCGCCGGGCAGTGGAATGATCCCGAACGGTTGTTGTGGCTGGATGTTCGCAACAAGACCCTCGCCCTCCGGTTTCCGGACGGTGGGCGGCCATACTCAGCCCAGCCGTTTAAAGATTCGGATCAGTTGCGGCTGATGCCGGGCGGGGCGGTGGTGATGCGGCGGAACGAAGCGCCCGGTGCGGTCGAACTGGTCGAAGTGAACGGGGAGGGGGATACGGTCTGGCACCGCCGCCTGCAATTCGAGCCGCGAGCGCTGGCTTCCCGAATGGTGGACGACTGGGTCGAGAAACAGGTCGAGGCGTTCGCGCCGTACTATACCGAGAGAGTGTCCAAGCAGGAGCTTCGGCGCATATATGACGAAGCGGTCTACGCGCCGGAACACCTGCCGGCAGCGAAGGAATTCACGATTGCCGCCACGGGCGAAGTCTGGCTCGCGACCCATGAGGTCTCGGACACGCTCAGGACGCACTACGCGGTACCGAGGGACCCGGGCGAGGAGCCGCGGCGCGTGCTCCTGCCCGAGTCCCTGCGGGTCAGCACCGCGACGGCGACCCATGTCTGGGGGGTCTGGTGGGATTCGCTGGATGTGCCGCACATCGTCGGGCGCAGGTTGGTTCCGCTGGATCCGGAACAGGCGAGGGCGGTCCCGAGGGCAGGTTAGGTTAGCGGGCACCGCTTCGCGTATGTTGGGATTGTGGCGACAGTGTCCCTTACGACAGTGTCCCTTAGCTTAGCGGGGAAGCACCGTGTGCGAGAGTGCCGGCTGGAAGCTGAAGATGCGACCGCAGCGGTCGGAGCCCCCCTTGGCGGGTAGGGATCGCCACGGTCTACAACACACACGAGCTTCGTCAGGGCTGCCCTCTTCCCCCCACCGGTGATTCCGTGGCCGTTCGTCTGCGCAACGCGCTGATCCTCTCCCTGTGCGCCGCATGCGGCGGCGGCGAGAGCGCCACCTCCGGCGACGCCCCTTCGATGTGGATCACCGAAGCGGAGTACCAGTTCGGCGACGCCCCCGAACGGGATGTGATCTTCCGGCGGCCGGTCGTGCGCGCCGATCCCGTGCGGAACCGGGTTTTCGTCGTGGACCACGGCAGCCCCCAGATCAGCGCGTGGTCTCCGGAGGGTTCCCTGCTCTTCGTCGTGGGCGGGAGGGGAGAGGGCCCCGGCGAGTTCGGTGTTCCCGGAGACCTGTTCTTCGAGGCGGACGGCACCTTGTCCGTAGTGGACTTCTGGGGAACCCGACACGCCTATTTCACGGCGGATGGGGAGCTGATCGAGACCGCGCTGGGACCGGGAATGCGGGTCAGCTACCAGGGCTTCGCCGTTGCGGTGGCCCCTCCCGGGGACGGCGTCTTCGTGGGCGCTGCGAGAATCCCTTCACGCCTTCAAGTCGGAGCGGACGGTGTCGACCCCATGGACCGACAGCCCCTGCTGCGCGTCAGCCGTTCCGCCACCGGGCAGTGGAATGTTCCCGAGCGGTTGTTGTGGCTGGACGTTCGCAACAAGACTCTCGCCCTCCGGTTTCCCGACGGTGGGGCATACTCAGCCCAGCCGTTTCGAGATTCGGATCAGTTCCGGCTGATGCCGGGCGGGGCGGTGGTGATGCGGCGGAACGAAGCGCCCGGTGCGGTCGAACTGTTCGAAGTGAACGGGGAGGGGGATACGGTCTGGCACCGGCACCTGCAATTCGAGCCGCGAAGGCTGACTTCCCGAATGGTGGATGATTGGATGCAGGGAAGGGTGTTCCCGCCGTTGCGTGCCGAGAGAATGTCCAGGCAGGAGCTTCGGCGCATGTACGACGAAGCGCTCTACAGGCCGGAACTGCCGGCAGCGAAGGAGTTCACGCTTGCAGCCTCCGGCGAAGTCTGGCTCGCGACCCACGAGGTTTCGGACACGCTCAGGACGCACTACGCGGTGCCGAGGGACCCGGGCGAGGAGCCGCGGCGCGTGCTCCTGCCCGAGTCCCTGCGGGTCAGCACCGCGACGGCAACCCATGTCTGGGGGGTCCGGTGGGATTCGCTGGATGTGCCGCACATCGTCGGGCGCAGGTTGCTTCCGCTGGATCCGGAACAGGCGAGGTCGGTTCCGGGGCAGGTTAGCGCGGACAGCCCGTGAAGATCCTCTTCTGGGGCACGCCCGAGTTTGCGGTCCCCACGCTGCGGGCCCTCGCGGCTGCCGGGCACAGTGTGATCGGGGTCGTGACCCGGCCGGACCGGCCACGCGGACGTGGCCGCACGCTGCAACCATCGGTCGTGAGACGGGTCGCGGACGCCGAAGGATATCGGGTGTTTACTCCCGAGCGCCCGCGGGGCGAGTCCTTCGAGACCGCGATCCGGGCGCTGTGTCCCGATGTTTCGGTTGTCGTCGCCTACGGGCGCATCCTGACGCGCCGGGTCTTGGACATCCCGCGTCTCGGTTCGCTGAACCTGCACGCGTCGCTCCTTCCGGCGCTCAGGGGCGCGGCCCCCATCAACCGGGCCATCGAGCGCGGACACGCGGTCACGGGCGTCTCCGTCATGCGCATGGTCGAGGCGATGGACGCGGGACCGGTGCTGGCACAGCAGGCGCTTCCCATCGGCCGCGGCGACACGGCGTTCCTGCTTTCGCGTCGCCTCGCGGACATGGGCGCGCGCCTCGTGGTGGAAGTCTTGGCCCGGCTTGAGGCGGGATCGGTGGAGGAGGTGGAGCAGGATCACGAGGCGGCCACCTTCGCGCCGAAGGTCGATCGCCGGTCGGCACGGATCGAATGGGGGAGGGATGCCCGCGCGGTGGCCGACCTCATCAGAGCGATGGACGAGATCCCGGGAGCCTGGACGCGGCTCGGCGGAGCACCGGTAAAGCTCTTTCGTCCGGCGGTGGTGGCCAGCCCTCCGATGCCGACGAAGGGGCTCGCCGGCGAGGTCGTGGCCGCGGGCCCCAGGCGCGGCCTCTTCGTGGCCACGGGGGACGGCGTGCTCCGGATCGGCGAGGTCCAGCCCGCGGGAAAGCGGCGCATGGATGCCGCGGCCTGGTTGCGGGGACGAGGACCCCGACCCGGCGATCGCTTCGAGTAGGGGGCGTCGTGCGAGGAGCAGGGCGGCTGCCGCGGCTGCATGTGATCGCCGACGACAGGGTCGTGGGTGCGGACGACTGTCGGGAACGGCTCCGTCCGGTCCTCGCAGCGGGGAAAGGAGCCATGGCGCTGCACCTCCGAACGCGGAGCACTCCGGCTCGACGTCTCTTCGATGCCGCGTGCTGGGTCGCGCACGCTTCGCGGGAAACCGGAACCTTGCTGGTGATCAACGACAGGATCGATATCGCGATGGCCGCGGGTGCTGGCGGCGTGCACCTGCGGGAAGATTCTCTGCCCGCCCCGGCGGTGCGCCGGATCACGGCGGCGCGGATGCGCCTGGGCAGATCGATCCACTCGCCGGAGCAGGCGGCGGAGCTGCACGGGAGCGGGTTGGACTACCTGGTGCTGGGGGCGGTGAACCCTACGCGTTCGCATCCGGGCAGACCTGCGCTGGGCGTCAAGGCGTTGGCGGCGGCCGTCGCCGGAGGAGACCTTCCCGTGCTCGCCATCGGAGGAATCTCGCCGACCGATGTGCGCGGCGTTCTGGCCCACGGGGCGCACGGCGTGGTCGTGCTGAGTGGGGTGTGGCGGACGAAGAGCCCGCAGCGGGCCGTGACGCGCTACCTTGAAGTACTCCGTCAGGAGGACGGACCATGACCGGTCGGACGATGGCCGCCAGGACGACGACGGGTCGGGCGATGGCCGCGAGGCTGAAGCTGGCCGCGAGGCTGAAGCGGCCGGGTGCGGCATGATCCCGGGCCGTGCGTCGGGCCGCGTGTCGATCGTGCTCAACGGAGAGAGCCGCGCGGTCCGCACCGGGCTCACCGTGGCCGACCTGCTGGGTGATCTGCAACTTCATGCGGGCATGGTCGTCGTCGAACGCAACCGCGAGATCCTTGCGCGCGGGGCGCTGAACACCACGCCGGTCGAGGAAGGGGACAGGATCGAACTCGTGCACTTCGTAGGAGGGGGATAGACGCCCGTGGACGGGATGCATCGCCGGTCGAATGCCGCGGCGGACTACTGCCATGGGCTGTTGAACATAGGGGGCAGGACTTTCGCTTCGAGACTCATCGTCGGAACCGGGAAGTACCGGACCAACGGCGAGATGGTCGCCGCCGTCCGCGCCAGCGGTGCCGAGATGGTGACGGTGGCGGTGCGCAGGGTGGATCTCGACCGCAGTCAGGAGGAAGGCATCCTCCACCACCTGTCCCCGGACGAGTTCTTCCTGCTGCCCAATACCGCAGGGTGCTACACGGCGAAGGATGCGTTGCGCTACGCCCGCCTGGGACGCGCCGCGGGGCTCAACGACTGGGTCAAGCTGGAGGTGATCGGCGACGAGCGCACCCTCCTGCCCGACACGGCCGCCACTCTCGAGGCGGCGGCCGAGCTGGTGGCCGACGGCTTCAAGGTCATGGCCTACACCAACGACGACCTGATCACCGCGCTGCGCTTGGAAGACGCCGGATGCGTGGCCGTGATGCCCTTGGCGAGTCCCATCGGAAGCGGCCTGGGCGTGGTCAACCCCTACTACATCCGCGAGATCAAGCGCCGGCTCACCGTTCCGGTCATCGTGGATGCGGGTGTGGGGACGTCTTCGGATGCGTGCATCACCATGGAGCAGGGCGTGGACGGCGTGTTGATGAACACGGCGATCGCCGCCGCGTCCGACCCGGTGGGCATGGCTGGCGCCATGAAGCTCGCGGTCCTCGCCGGCAGGGCGGCGTACCTTGCCGGACGCATGCCCGCGAGGGAGATCGCGGTCCCGTCTTCACCCGCAACGGGGATGCTGGATCGGGAGCAGGGTTGACCCGCGCGGGCGGCGGGCGAGGCGGGAAGCGGCGGCCGTCTCCCGGCCGCGTCCTGGCGGCGTCGATCTTGAGAGGGGTGGAATCGGGCCGCCGCCTCGACGTTGCCTGGGAGGCCTCCGGTGCGGCCCGATCCCCGGAGCGCGGCTGGGTCCGGACCTTGGTCTACGGCACGGTTCGCCTGCGGGGAAGGATCGATCACATCCTCGCGCGGCTCTGCGGGCGAGACTTGGCGGAACTCGACCCGGAGGTGCTCGCCGGGCTCAGGATGGGCGCCTATCAGATTTTGGAAATGGGGGGCGTTCCCGCCTACGCCGCCGTCTCCGAGGCCGTCGAGCAGGTCAGGGGCACGCGCAGCCGTGCCGCAGCGGGACTGGTGAACGCCGTCCTGCGGAGGGTCGCGCGAGGTCGCTGGACGGAATCGTCCTTTCCGGACCCCGGGACAGACTTGGAAGCCTACCTGGCGACGTGGGGATCACACCCTCGGTGGCTGGTGCGCAGATGGATCGCCGCCTTCGGGCCCGCCGGTGCTCGCGCACTGGTGGAGGCAAACAACCGGGAGCCGACCGTGTACCTGCGCCCTGTGGGAGGAAGCTCGGGCGGTGTCGAGCGGAGTTCGGCCCGGAGCGGAGGAGACGAGACCGGCTGCGCGGCGGGGCGACGGCTGGCCGAGGCGGAGCGGAAGCTGGCCGAGGCCGGGCTGTGTCGGCCCGGCTCGCGCGGACATTCCTGGATTCCCCTGACCAAGGGCGCAGACCCGGGGACGGCGCTGTCCGTCGTCGAGGGAGTGATCCAGGATCCGGCGGCGTCGCTCGTGGTGGACTACGTGTCTTCAAAGGCCGGGGCCATGGTCGCCGATCTCTGTGCGGCCCCGGGCGGCAAGGCGCTCGCGCTGAGCGAAACGGCGGGACGCGTGCTGGCCGGTGATCTCTCGGAGCGCCGTCTTGCCCGGGTAGTCGAGGGCGAGCGCCGGTTGAGCGGTGCCGCGGCCGTCAGGCGCCGTAAGCCCGGCAGGCGAATCTGGGCGGTGGCCGCCGATGCCCGCCGCCCGCCGATACGCACTGCGGACGTGGTGCTGGCGGACGTGCCGTGCAGCGGGACCGGAACCTTGCGCCGTCACCCCGACGGAAGGTGGCGCATCGGAGAAAACGACATCCGCCCGCTCGCCGGTCTGCAGCGCGCGATCCTGGAGGGCGGCGCTTCCGTGGTTCCCCGAGGTGGCCTCCTAGTTTACGCTACATGTACCCTCGAGCATGAGGAGAACTGGGGGCAGGTGGAGGATTTTCTGAAGCGCCATCCGGACTTCCGCATCGAGGCGGGCACCGCTCCGGCCCGATTTCTGAACAGGACGGGGTGCTTGGCGGTGCTGCCCCACGAGAGCGGATTCGACGGTGCCTTCGCGGCCAGAATGAGGAGGGCTCGGGACTGATGGATCTGGGCAGTTCGATCCGTCGGAGACGGAGGAGCGCGGCCAGGGCCACGGCGAAGAAGACGCGCCGTCCAGGCGAGCCCGGGCGCCGTCCACGCGGTTCCGGGCGCCGTTCACGCGGTTCCGGAAGTGGAGGGGCGAGGGGTGCCGGAGCCGAACCGGTGCGGGCGAGGCGCATTTCGGTGCATCCGGCGCTGGCCGCGCTCATGGTCGCCGGGTTCGGGCTGGGTCTGGGGTATCTGGTCGCCGTCACCCTCGTCTTTCCCGTCCCCGACACCCCGGTCCAGCTGCAGAGCGTACCGGATCTGCGCGGTCGGCCTTTGGCGCTGGCCCTTTCGGAGCTGGAGGACTCGGGGCTCGCCGTGAGCCGGGTCGATTCGGTGCGGCATCCCGTGGCGGCGGCCGGCGCGGTCATCGGGCAGAGTCCCTTGCCGGGGCTGACCGCTCTGGTTCATGCGCCCGTGCGCGTTACGGTCTCGTCGGGCCGCGAGGTGCGCCCCGTGCCGGATCTGACTCGTCTCGGCGGCGGCCGGGCGGCCGAGCTGCTGGCGGCCGGCGGGTTCGCGGTGCAGGTCGACACCGTGGAGTCGACCGTCGCCGTCGGCCGCGTTCTGGGGATCGATCCCGAACCGGGGACCGAAGTCGCACTTCCCGGCAGCGTGCGGATCATGGTCAGCAGCGGTCCCCCCACCTTCCTCATGCCGGACCTTGCCGGAACGACGCAGGGAGAGGCGTTCGCTCTGGTGCGGGCTTTGGGACTGGTCCTGGAAGAAGTGGATATACGGTACAGTTTACTGAATGTCGGACTGGTCTTCGGCCAGTATCCCAGACCGGACGAACCCGTCGCGGAGGGCACGAATGTCCGGCTGGTCGTCGGGCGGGAGGTTTCCTGGCGATGAAATCGGACCGCGCGGGCGGCGCACGACAGGTCGGGGACGTCGCACGACGGGTCGGCCGCTGGCCGTATCTGCTGGCGATCGTCGTTGCGGGCGGCGTGGTCGCAGCCGCGTGGCTCGCCCGGAATCGCGTCCAGCCGGTTGTTTCAGGGTACCCGGCACCGGACTTCGAGGTTGTCGACGCAAACGGCTCGGCAGTGACCCTGGCGACCTACGAAGGCAAGGTCCTCCTTCTGAACGTCTGGGCGACATGGTGCGCGCCCTGCCGCGAGGAGATGCCGTCGATGCAGCGCCTCTACGAAAACTTTTCACCCGATGACTTCGAGATCGCCGCGATAAGCATCGACGCGGCCGAGGGCGAAGCCGACGCGGCCGGCAACCCCGGCGGCGATCCGCTGGCCTTCGCCCGCGACCTGGGACTTACCTTCCCGATCCTCCTGAACCCCTCCGGAGACATCCAGCGTACCTATCGCACTTCCGGCGTGCCGGAGTCCTTCCTCATCAGCGGGGACGGCGTGATCTACAAGAAGGTGGCCGGAGCCACGGCTTGGGACTCCGACGCCAACGTCGGTCTCGTCAGACGCCTCATCGGAGAAGGAGGATAGCAGCGTGTCGTTCCCCGGTCTTCTCGCGCGCAACTGGCGGATCAAACTGGCCGCCCTGGCCTTGGCCGTTCTCCTGTGGGTCACCATGCGGCTCAGCGACGACCGCGTGAGCCGCCTGGCGATCCCGGGCGTTCAGGTGCGCGTGGATCAGGTGGACTCGGAATGGCTCCTGAAAGGCGAGCCTTCGCCTTCCACCGTCGCCATGACCGTCGACGGTCCCATGCGGGATCTCTTTCGCGTCGCGATGGCCGAGCCGGTCGTCGTGATCCCCGTGGACTCGGTTCCCGGGGAGGATCTGGTGCTCGAACTCGAGTCGGACTGGGTGCAGCATGTGGACCGCGGGAGCGTAGCCATCGAGGATTTCACACCGAGTTCGGTGCGGCTGCTCTTCGAAAGGTACAGGATCGAAGACATCCCCGTATCGCTGCGCCTTGTCGGCCGGATTCCCGACTCGCTGGCCCTGGTCGCCGAGCCCCGCGCGAACCTGCTCTTCGCACAGGTACGGGGTTCCGCTTCGGAAGTGGACGCTTTGGAGACGGTCTTCCTCCGCCCCTTCGACCTCGGCGGCCTGACCGGATCGGGACGGTTCGACATCGGGATCGACACGACCGGGCTGGCGGGACTGGTCGTCAGCCCGATGACGGCCACGGTTACGGTGGAGGCCGCGACCAGGGAGAGCCGTGCGACGGGACCGGTACCTGTGGAGCTTGGCGGCGGCGGAGAAGACCGTGTGGCGGCCCCAGCGGTGGAGCCGGCCTCGGTGAACGTGAGGCTGTCGGGCGCGGGCGCGGTTCTCGACGCATTTCTCGGCGAGTCCGGTGCAGCCGGTCTGGTGGCGAGGGTATCGACCGACCCGATGGAGATTCGGCGCGCGATCGACGAATACGGCGAGGTTCGCCTTCCCGTGGAAGTGAGCGGTCTGCCGCGGTTCGTGGACGGCGTCGCGGAGCCCGACTCGGTGACCCTGCGAAGAACCGGCTCGCCGTGATCGGTCCCGTACTCGGCGTCGAGACCACATGCGACGAAACGTCCGCAGGGGTCCTCGACGAGCGTGGAAGGATCCTGGCGCTGGTGATCCACTCCCAGGACATGCACCGCATCTACGGCGGGGTGGTGCCCGAGCTCGCGGCCCGCGACCACCTGAGACGGATCGAGCCGGTGGTGACGGCGGCGCTCGCAGAAGCGGGAGTCGACCGCCGCGAACTTCGCGCGGTCGCGGCGGCGGCGGGCCCGGGCCTCATCGGGGCGCTTCTGGTCGGGGTGTCCTGGGCGCGCGCGGCCGCCTTCGCCCTCGGGGTTCCCTGGGTGCCCGTGCACCACATGGAGGGTCATCTGTTCGGTCCCGTGCTCGAGGACCCGGACGCGACTCCGCCGTTCGTCGCCCTGCTGGTGTCGGGGGGCCATACGATGCTGCTTTGGGTGCCTGCGTGGGGACGCTATTACCTCCTCGGCCAGACCAGGGACGACGCGGCCGGCGAGGCCTTCGACAAGGTCGGGAAGCTGCTCGGTCTTCCCTACCCGGGCGGTCCCGCGGTACAGGCCGCGGCCGAGAAGGGCGATCCCGCCCGCTACGGCTTTCCGAGGCCGATGATGCGGGGCGGCCGCAGGACGCGTGCCGGCCGCGCGTCCAGGGAACGACAGCATGGACGGACAGGGTGCCGACCGGCGTGCGGAGCGGGCCGCAACGTAGCCGGCCGCAGCGCCGCCTTCGACTTCTCTTTCTCCGGGCTGAAGACCGCGGTCGCGCGGACCGTCGCCGACCTCGTGTGCAAGGGCAGGCTCGAAGACGAACGCGCGCACGTCGCCGCTTCGTTCCAGGAGGCGGTGGTCGACGTCCTGACCGGCAAGACCTTCGCGGCGATGCATGCGGTCGGATGCGACCGGGTGCTCTTGGGGGGCGGGGTGTCCGCGAACGGCCCCCTCCGGGCGCGGTTCCGCGAAGGACTGGCAGCCGGTGGCGAAACAGGACCCTCCGGCCGCCTCTTCGTCGGGTCGCCTCGGGTGTCGCTCGACAACGGAGCCATGATCGCACGCGCCGGACAGTTCCGGTTGGATCACGGCGACTTCGGCGAACTGCACGATGCCCAAGCCAGCGTTCCGCTCCCGGGAATCGAGCCGTGGACGGCGGCCCGGGCGACAGGAACCGACACTGACAGGACGCAATAGACATGTATCCCGTTCTATTCCACTTGCCCGATTGGTTCCCGATCCTGGGGGGCGCGCCGATCACCTCGTTCGGAGCCATGATGCTCCTGGCCTTTCTGACGGGAGGCTATGTTCTCAAGGCCGAACTGGGCCGCATGGGCCGCGATCCCGAGATCGCATGGGATCTGCTTTTCATGGCCGTGGTGGGAGGAGTCGCCGGGGCCAGGCTCTACTACGTGTTCCTCAACTATCCCCGCTTCTTCGCCGACCCCGCGGGCATGCTTTTCGCCCGGGGGGGGATGGTCTGGTACGGAGGCTTTCTGCTGGCGGCGGCCTTGGTGGTGTGGAGGATCCGCAAGCTCGGTCTGCCGTTGGGGAAGACCGCCGACGCGGCCGCTCCGGCTCTCGCCCTGGCCTACGCGGTGGGGAGAATCGGCTGCTTCCTGGTGGGAGACGACTACGGCCGCCCGACCGATTCCTGGGTGGGCATCGCGTTCCCCGACGGCGCGCCGCCTTCGCACGCCGGCACGATCAGCGAACAATTCGGAATCGCGGTCGATCCGGCGATGATCGAGAAGTACGGCGAGATCCTTCCCGTGCACCCCACGCAGCTCTACGAGACCGGGATCTCCACCCTGATCTTCTTCCTGCTGTGGACCCTGCGCGGCAAAGGGCACCGGGCCGGGTGGATCTTCATGACATGGCTTGCCCTGGCGGGCGCGGAGCGCTTCGTGGTCGAGATCTTCCGGGCGAAGGACGACCGCTTCTTCGGCGTGCTGACCCTCGCCCAGGTGATCTCCCTGCTGTTGGTGGGTGTCGGCGTCACCTGGATGGTCAAGCTGCGACGGGCGGGCCAGCGGCCCGCATAAGGACGTCGCACGCGGGTGATCATCCTCCACGCGTCCGATCTGCACTTCGGCGCGCCGCACCGTCCGGTCGTCGCCGAGGCGATCGTCCGCCTCGCGAGGGAGCAGGATCCCGATGTCGTCGTCGTTTCGGGAGACCTCACGCAACGGGCCAAGGCGCGGGAGTACCGGGCCGCGAAACGCTTCTTGGACCGACTCGCACCGATCCCCGTCGTGGTCACGGCGGGAAACCACGATGTTCCGCTCTACCGCGTGTGGGAGCGCATCTTCGCACCGTACCGCAACTACCGGACGTACATCGGGAGCGAGCTCGATTCGGTCCTCGACATGGGCAGCGCGAGAGACCGGGAGACTGTCCCCGCACCCGCGCAAGGCCGCGTGAGGGCAGGCGCGGACGGACGCGGCAGTGCCCGGTTCGTCGCTCTCAACTCCTCCGCCCCTTACTCCGCCGTCGTCAACGGCCGCCTGGCCGACGCACAGCTGAGCTTCGCGGCGACGGCCTTTGCGAATGCCGCGCCCCGGACCCTTCGCGTGCTGGTCGTCCACCATAATCTTTTGGAGCCGGACGACGGAGAGCCGGTCCACACCCTCCCCGAGGCCCGGCGCATTCTGTGTGCGGCCAGGGAGTGGGGCGTGAACCTGGTGCTTTCGGGGCACATCCATCGGGCGCACCTCGGCCTGGGTCGGTGCGCATCGTCGAGCGACCGGGAAGACCGGGAAAAAGCTGTGCCGGTCGTCACGGCCGGCACCGCGTCGTCCAGCCGCGGCCGGGTGCCGGAAGAGGGGCGGAACTCTCTCAACGTCGTCAGGGTTCGGGATTCGAGGCTCGATGTCACGGTTTATCTTTATTCCGAGGACGTCGGCTGCTTCGAACCCGCGGGGAGCCGCCGGTATCCCCGGCGCACGGGATAGCACGGGATGGACCGTCCCTTAAAAATACCCGGTACGGCATTCGCAGCGATCCTCGCGTCGGTATTCGGGATCGCCATCTCCGAAACCGTTTCCGGGCAGACGGTTCGTGAGGAGATCACCGCGGTCGAGTTCCAGGGCAACCGCACTTTTTCGGACGCCGAGCTGCGCCGCGCCGTCCTCACCACGGCTTCGAGCTGTCCCCCGATCCTGACGGTCACCACATGCGCCATGGGCATCGACTGGTTTCGGGATCGTCAATACGTGAGCTCGCGTGTCCTCGGCGACGACACGGACCGGCTGCGCCGGCTCTACCGCGCCAACGGATTCCGGGGGACGGCCGTTGACGCGGAGCTGGTGCGCGACGACGGCGACGGTACGGTGGCGGTCGTCTTCCGAATCAGCGAGGGTCTGCTGTTCCGGGTCGGCTCCATCGAGTTCAGCGGCGACCCGATCCCGCCGACGCTGGACATCGAATCGAATATCCCCGTCGCACCGGGCGACCCCGCGAGCTACCAGCTCATCGTGGCGCGCGACACCCTCACGCAACGCCTTCGCAACGCGGGATACGCCTTCGCCGATGTCTTCTACGGCTTCGACCGTGCCCGGGACAGCGACACCGCCTCCGTCGTCTACCGCGTGGAGCTTGGTCCGCGCACGACCTTCGGGTCCATCGAAGTGACCGGAAACAGGCTTCTCGCCGACGACGTGATTCTGGCGCGCCTGCCGTTCCGCGAAGGGCAGCTGTTTCGCGAGGATCAGGTCCGCGAGGCTCAGAGAAGCCTGCACGATCTGGGCATCGTTTCGCGGGCGCAGGTGCGGCGTGACACGGCCCGGACGGCGACCGACTCTGTAATGCCGATACTTGTGGAGGTGGTGGAGGACGATGTCCACCGGGTCCGGGCGGCCGGCGGCGCCAACAGCGCAGACTGCTTCAACGTCGAAGGGCGATGGACGAGCAGGAATTTTCTGGGAGGCGGCCGCACCCTTCAAGCCCGGGTGCGCCTGTCCAACCTTCTTGCCGGACTCCTTCAGGCCACGCCTCTCTGCGCACAGGCGGGGACCGGCCGCTTCGGGCGCCTCAACTGGCTTGCGAGCATCGATTTCAACCAGCCGACCCTGCTGTCCCGACGGAACGATCTCGCAGTGGGCCTGTTCGCCGAGCGCCAGAGCCGGAAGAACATCTTCGTGCGCCAAGCGTTCGGCATGGATCTGGGGTTCAGCCGCAACCTGGGCATCGGCTCCTTCATGAGCCTGCGATTCCGCCCGCAGCTCAGCCGCCTGGAGGCCGCCGAAGTCACGCTGTGTGCGACATTTCTGACCTGCACCCCGGTGGACATCGAAGTTCTGTCCAACACGACACGGCTTTCGCCGGTTGCGATGTCCTTCAACCGCGACCGCAGCGACAACATCTTCAACCCCTCGAGCGGCTCCAGAGCCCTGTTGGACCTGGAGGTCGCCGACAGCTTCACGGGATCGGAATACGCGTACGTGCGGGCCTTCGCGGACGCCAGCTTCTACAACGGGATCGGCGCGGGAACGGTACTCGCGCTCCGGCTCCGCGCGGGCCGGATCGGTCCCGGCGGCTTCCTGGGCATCGCGTCCGAGACCGAACGCTTCTCCGAGGTGGTTCCGTCGCAGAAGCGCTTCTACGGCGGAGGCGCAAACAGCGTGCGCGGATTCGCCCAGAGCAGCCTGGGACCCAGAAGCCTGTCGGTCGGCGTGGAAGAGCTCCTCCGCCGGCGGGGCGGGGCGGCGCGGCCCACCTGCCTTCCATCCGCAATCGTAGACTCGACCTGCGACGCATCCGCCCTGCACGACAACCTCTTCCAGCTCCGCCCCGTGGGCGGGTTGTCGACCTTCGAAGCGAGCGCGGAACTGCGCTTCGAGCTCGCCGACGGCGTTCTGGGCGGTGCCGCGTTCGTCGATGTCGGGCAGGTCTGGCCGCGCGACCCCGACTTCGAAGACCTGGAGGTGAGCCCGGGGCTCGGGATCCGCTACAACACGCGGTTCGGTCCCGTTCGGGCGGACCTGGCATATTCCTTCCGGCTGCAGGAACCGCTCCAGGTGGTCACCTCCCGGATCCGGCCCTATGCTCCCGGACGGGACAGTGCGGAGGACCGGATCGACATCGCACCTGCCGGTGAAGGGCCCGAGTGGATCGATTGGGTCGTTTCCGAGGACTTGGCCATTCTGGGTCCTCCGGTTCTCTTCGGCGACGATCCCGGGTTTTCGCTCCGGCGCTTCCAGCTTCATTTTTCGATCGGCCAGGCCTTCTGATCATGACCCCTGAGCCCGTGGTGAAACCCTCGCGAGCACCGAGAGCGGCGAGGCGCTCGTCCGGCAAGGGCGGCCGGGAAGAGAAGCCCGCACGGGGACGGTGGATCCGCGCCTTCTTCCTGTGGGCGGTCGTCGCCGTCAGCCTGTTTCTGGCGGCCGGAGTTGCCGGAACCGTGTGGATCAGCCGTACCGCAGCTGGGCGGGAGCTCGCGCTCGATTGGGCTTTGGCCCGGGTGCGTCCCGCGATCAACGGGTCGATTACGGTCGGTTCGGTGGGCCCGGGGGGAATTCTCGGTGGGGCGACGCTGTACGAGCTCCGGCTGGAGGACAGTACGGGGCACCGTGTTCTGGCGACCGACTCGGTTCGAGCGCGGTATTCGGTCGCGGGGATGCTGGGAAGTCTCCCCGGGATCAGCGATCTTGAAGTCTGGGGAGCAGTGGTCGATCTGGCTCCGTCCGGCGGCCGTGTCGACCTCGGCTCCCTCGTGGTGTTCCGTGACGGTGCCGAGGCCGAGGGCGCGCCGCCGCCCGGTCCGGACACACTGCCGTCGTCCGGTCCGCACGCTCCGCCGCCGGCGTTCCGCATCGGGAACATGCGTATAAGGGACGGCTCGCTGATTCTGAATGACGCCGACGGAACGCAGAAACGGGTCGCGGGCATCGAAGCGGACTTTCCCCGGGTGGACATCCGGCCGGGATCCGGCGTTTTTCTGGCCGCTTTCGCGGACGACGTGGCGCTGTCGTATCCGGCCGGCGACGGGGTGCTCGACCTGTCCGGCATCACGGGCGAGGTGGAGATAGGGCCGGAGGGCGTCCTGATCGACGCCGCGCGGTTCCGGCTGCCTGCGTCGGAGGGGGAGGGAAGGATGGAGGCCCGTTGGATGGAGGCCCGTTCCGACGGGGGTCGGCTGCACACCACGTTCGACCTCGATATGACACGCTTGGCGTTGGCCGATCTGAGCTGGATCGACGAAAGGTTCGATCACGGCGTTGCGCGGGGCAGAGTGGGGATCGTCGGCGGTCCCGCCGGTCCTCGGATCGAATTCGACCGTATGGAGGCCGATTTCGGAGCGGGAGGAAGGATCACCCTGACCGGCTCGTTCCTGCCGGGCGACGCCGGCGGACCGAGGCAGCTGCGCGCCGAGCCGGAGCGGTTCGCGACCGAGGAGCTGGAGCGGTATCTTCCCGAAGCATTGCCGGTGACCGGATTCCTGTCGGGAGATCTGCTGTTCGACGGCGCAGCGGGAGTCCTGGGCGTCGCGGGCGAGCTGACGCTTCTCGCCGCGACCGGCCTCGATACGCTTGTTCACCTTTCGGGCAGCGGCACGACACTGGGCTCCGAAGGGGTTGCCGATGTCGCGGTGACGGCCACGACGCTCGACTACGCGCTGCTGGATATGTTCGTTTCGCAGGCCGAGTGGCGCGGGCACGGGAACATGACGATCCGCGCCGACGGAGCCCTCGAGACGGGAATCACCGTCGAGATCGCGGCGGACCAGTCCCTGCCGGGGGGTTCCTCGAGTTCGGTCGCCTTCGCCGGCAGCGTCTACGGGGACACCGCGATTTCGGTGGTGGACCTCGCCGGGACGGTGAGTCCCCTCTCCCTGTCCGCGCTCGGCGAGCTGTTTCCCGCCTTCCGCTCCACCGGATCGGTCCGGGGATCGTTTTCGCTCCGGGGCGCCATGGATCGCCTGAACGTCGCCGTCGACCTCGAAACCGATGCCGGTCCTCTGACGGCCGAAGGCATGATCAATGCACGGAACCTTGCGGCCGGATACAACATCACGGCCTCCAGCGACGGTCTGAACCTGTCACGGCTCATCGCGCGGCTTCCCGACTCGACCATCGTGGCCGGCAGAGCGATGCTCAACGGACGGGGACTGGACCGCGAGTCCCTGCGGGGCAACCTTGCGCTGGACGCCGGACCTTCCACGATCGGTCCCCTGCGGGTGGACTCCGCGGAGCTGGACGCATGGGTGGACGCCGAGGGCCTGCTGCATGTGGAGACCGTCTACGCCGCGGCGGGAGGGACTGCGGTTCGGGGTCGCGGCAGCCTCGGTGTCGCCTCGGACGCCGCCGGGAACGGTGTCGTGCTGTCCGTGTCGTCGCCGTCGATCCGTCCTCTGCGCGACATCTTCATGGGCCCGAACCTGGTCGCATGGGACGAGCTGCCGCCCATCGAGCAGGATCTGCTGATCGCAGTGGACGGGGCAGACCCGGACACCTTTCCGAGAGCCGGGGACATCCGCTTTGACGGCAGGGTCGACGGAGAAGTCGTCTTCACCGGCGCCCTGGACGATCTGTCGGCGGCCGCCGCCGTCGACTTCGCAGGGCTCGAGTACGGTCACGTCACGGCCGGGTCTCTGGGGGTGGACCTCGGGGTGACCGGCATGAGCCTTGCCGATCCCGGTACGAGCGCGGGCGGCGTGACAGCCGTGCAGGACCGACGGTCCGCTGCCGACAGTCCGTCGTCGTCGCGCGTGGTGATCCGCGGCACCGTGACGGGCGACTCGCTCACCTACCGGGACCGCGAATTCCAGCGCGTCGCCCTCGAGGGGGATCTCGCCCTGGGCGACCGGGGGCGGTTGCGTGCGCTGGTCCGGCGTGCGGAGGACGAGTCCTACGAAGCGCAGGCCGTGGTACAGCTCGACGAGCAAGGAGGGCGAGTCGACCTGGACCGCCTCACGCTGGCCTTCGACGACGAACGGCGATGGAATCTGCAGGGACCGGCCCGCTTCGACTGGGGTCCTGACGCCGTCGAGGTCAGGGACTTCGGCCTGATCCGTCCGGGCTTCGGCGGCCTGAGTCTCCGTGCGCACGGCCGCCTGTCCCGGGGCCGAAGCGATTCCGACTTCCAGCTGCGGGCCGACCGGCTTGATCTCCAAGTGTTGGGACGCCTTCTCCAGATGGACGCGCCGCCGACCGGGATTCTGGCGGCGACGCTCGATGCGACGGGATCGGGAGACGATCCCGAGTGGAAGGGGATGATTCGCGTGGACCGGGCGGAATATCAGACGCTGCTCTTCGACAGCGTGTCCGTTCGCGGATCCTACGCGGATCGCACCCTCGAGACCGAGTTCGAAAGCTGGACGAATCACCGGCGCACCATACAGGTCGAGGGAATCGTGCCTCTGGACCTCCGCCTGGCGTCCGTCGCGGACAGGGTGCCGGACCGCCCGGTGGATCTGGCCGTCGCCGCCGACTCGTTCCCCGCCCGAATGGTTCTGGGTGCCCTGAAGTCGCTCGAAGAGGTCGACGGAACGATCACCGGCGATGTCACGCTGGGCGGACTCCCATCGGACATGGCACCCGACGGCGAGCTCCGGCTGGAGGACTTCTCCGCGCTGGTGGCTCCCCTCGGAGTCCGGCTGTCCGCCGTCGCAGCGGACGTGGGTCTCAGCCCCCACGGAGTCGTGAGGGTCACCGGAGCGGGCGTTTCCGGCGACGGCACCGCGGAGGTCGAGGGAACGGTTGACTTGGGGCAGCTCGCCGACAGCGTGCCGCTGAACCTGGCCTTCCGCACCGATCGGTTCCAGATCGTGGACCGGGCGGACATGAAGGCTGCGGTCAGCAGTGAATCGATCACGCTGACCGGGTCCTACGAATTTCCCTACATCGAGGGGACCGTGGAGGTGGAGGGCGGCACCGTCTTCATGGAAGAGTTCCAGCGCACCGCCGAGGTCGTGGACCTGTACGACCCGGCCCTGTTCAGTGCCGCAACCGTGCAGATCGGCTCCGATGACGACGACGAGGCCGGCGGAGAACGGATTCCGTTCCTGCAGAACCTGCGCGTTCTGATCGACATGCGCGTGGGCCGGGGCAATTTCCTGCGCTCGCGCCAGATGAACGTGGAAACGACGGGTGACCTGACGCTGACCTTCGACCGCCGCGGAAACCAGCTGATCCTCCAGGGCGAAATGGAGGTCGCGCGGGGTACCTACAGTCTGGGCCCGCGCCCTCTGACGCTGACGGAAGGTGTTTTCAGGTTCCCGGGCACCCCGGGCTTCAACCCGGGCATTGCGGTCACGGCGGAGACGAGGCTCCGTACCCGCGAAGGGCAGCCCCTCGTGATCACCGCCGACATTTCGGGCACCCTCCTGTCGCCCGTCCCGAGCTTTTCCAGCGATGCCGAGTCGGCGATGTCCGAGGCGGACCTGATCAACTACCTCTTCCTCGGGCGTCCTACTTCGGCCCTGATCGGAGAGGCCGGGGCATCGGTCGGGGCGGGGCGGGACCTGCTCCTGGGCCGGTTCGCCAACGAGATCAGCTATCTCGTCGCCACGGGCCTCGGCGTGGATCACATCTCGGTTTCACGGTCCGAGGGGCAGGCGAGCGCGGCCTTCGGCGCATCGTCGCTTCAGCTCGAAGTCGGGAAGTACGTCCTCGACGATGTCTTCCTGACGGGCGTGTTCCAGAGAGGCTTCTGCACCGATCCGACGCTGCCGAGGAACAGCGGCGGGCTGCGGATCGAGATGGGGATGCCGCGCGATGTGAGGCTGCAAGGATTCATGGAGGGCCGGTGCACGCGGGAACGCTACCGGGGGCTGGGCGACGCCTCCCTCGCGCTGGAGAACATCTGGGGGTTCCTCCTGTTCCGGGAATGGGGCTACTGAACCTTGAGTCCTCCCGCACTCGTCGTCCGCGGAGCCAGAGAGCACAACCTCAGGGACATCTGCCTGGAGATCCCGAGGGAACGGCTCGTGGTGGTCACCGGGCTCTCCGGATCGGGAAAGTCTTCGCTCGCCTTCGACACCATCTACGCCGAGGGACAGCGCCGCTACATCGAGTCGCTGTCGGCCTACGCGCGCCAGTTCCTGGGGTTGATGGAAAAGCCGGACATGGACGCCATCGAAGGACTGTCTCCGGCGATCTCGATCGAACAGAAGTCCGTGTCCAGGAACCCGCGTTCCACCGTGGGCACGGTGACCGAGATCTACGATTACCTCCGGCTCCTCTACGCGCGCGCCGGGACGCCGTACTGCGCGGACTGCGACCTGCCCGTCATGCGGCAGTCGGCGACTCAGATCGTCAACCAGGTGCTGGCGCTGGGAGAGGGAGCCCGGATCCAGGTGGTGGCGCCTCTCGTGCGAGGCCGCAAGGGAGAGTTTCGCGACCTGTTCGACAAGGCCGCCCGCGACGGTTTCGTCCGCGCTCTAGTCAACGGCAAAGTGCACGACCTACGCGAGATCCCGCCTCTCAACCGCTACGAGAATCACTACATCGGGATCATCGTCGACCGGCTGGTCGTCCGCGGGGAGGACCGCACGCGTCTGTCCGACTCCGTCGAAACGGCGTTGCAGGCTGCGGACGGAGTGGTCGAGATCATCGAGCGGCAGGGCGGTCGCGACACCTCCCACCTCTTCAGCGAGCATTACGCCTGCGCGAACTGCGGGTCCAGCTTCCCGGAACTCGAACCGCGCGTCTTCTCGTTCAACTCCCCTCACGGAGCCTGTCAGTCGTGCGGCGGCCTGGGCACCACGAAGGAGGTCAACGGGTCGCTCCTCCTGGCCAGCCCCTCGCTCTCGGTCCTGGAGGGCGTCATCATCCCCTGGGGCGAGCCCGGCGGACATCTGCGCGGCTCGGTGATACCGGGGCTGGCCCGCGCCTACGAGTTCGACCCGCGCACCCCCTGGCGCGACCTGCCCGTCGAGGCGCGCGACGCGCTCCTGAACGGCTCGGGCGGCATGAAGATCCGGTTCCCCTACAACGCGGGGAAGATGCGCGGCCACTACGAAGACTACTGGGAGGGCGTGGTCGCCAACGTCGAGCGCCGCTACCGCGAGACCGGCTCGGAACACGTGCGCAAACAGCTCGACCAGTACATGTCGAGCCGGAGCTGTGCGGAGTGCGGGGGTTCGCGCCTCGGTCCCCTGGGGAGGTCGGTGCGGATCGGGGGACTCGGCATCAGCGGCATCGTGGACCGGCCCATCGGCGAGGTCCTCGCTTTCATGCGCTCGCTTCCCGTCACGGGAGAGACGCTTCCCCGCGGTGTCGAGCCCGCGCCCGGCAGCCCGCTGTCCGGCGAGATTGCCGGCCCGATCCTCAAGGAGGTGCGCGAACGCCTGGGCTTCCTGAGAAACGTGGGGCTGGACTATCTGTCGCTGAGCCGCTCGGCCGATACCCTGTCGGGCGGCGAATCCCAGCGGATCCGGCTGGCGACGCAGATCGGCAGCCGCCTCGTGGGCGTGCTGTACATCCTGGACGAACCGTCCATCGGGCTGCACCAGCGCGACAACCACCGCCTTCTGCGCACGCTGCAGGATCTTCGCGACCTCGGGAATTCGGTCATCGTGGTCGAGCACGACGAGGACACCATCCTCGCCGCCGACTTCGTGGTCGACCTGGGTCCGGGAGCGGGCCGGGCCGGGGGAGAGGTGGTGGCGGCAGGGCCCGTGGAGCGGGTGCGCGCCCACCCCGAATCGATCACGGGCGCCTACCTGCGCGGAGAGCGCGAGATACCCCTGCCGGAAAAACGGCGCAGACCCGACGCGGCCCGGTGTCTCACCGTTCGGGGCGCGTGCCAGCACAACCTCAAGAGCATCGACGCGGCCTTTCCTCTCGGCTGCTTCGTGGCCGTGACGGGCGTGAGCGGTTCGGGCAAGTCCACGCTCGTGAACGGCACGCTCTACCGCGCTCTGTCCCGGCAGTTCTACCGGAGCCGCGCCGTGGCCGGCGCGCACGACCGCATCGACGGGCTGTCCGGCGTGGACAAGGTGATCGAAGTCGACCAGTCGCCCATCGGCCGGACGCCGCGTTCCAATCCGGCCACCTACACGGGCCTCTTCACCCCCGTCCGCCAACTCTTCGCGGGAGTTCCCGAGGCCCAGATCCGGGGCTACCAGGCCGGGCGCTTTTCGTTCAACGTGAAGGGAGGGCGCTGCGAGTCCTGCCAGGGCGCCGGGCTGGTCAAGATCGAGATGCACTTTCTCCCGGACGTCTACGTCTCCTGCGACGCGTGCCGGGGCCGCCGCTACAACCGCGAGACCCTCGACGTCCACTACAAGGGCCGCAACATCGCCGATGTCCTCGAAATGACCGTGGACGACGCGCTCGACTTCTTCGACGCCGTGCCCGGGATCAAGCGCCGCCTGCAGACGCTGTCCGATGTGGGACTCGGCTATATCCACCTGGGTCAGAGCGCCACGACCCTCTCGGGGGGGGAGGCCCAGCGGATCAAGCTCTCCGCCGAGCTCTCGAAGAAGGCCACCGGCAGTACCGTCTACATCCTGGACGAACCCACCACCGGCCTGCACTTCGAGGACATCAGGATCCTGCTCAAGGTGCTGCACCGCCTCGTCGACCGCGGCAACACCGTCGTGGTCATCGAACACAATCTGCATGTGGTCAAGACCGCCGACTGGGTCATCGACCTCGGCCCGGAGGGCGGCGACGCCGGCGGGCGCATCGTGGTCGAGGGAACACCGGAGCGCGTGGCCGAAGAGCCCGCATCGTACACCGGGGAGTACCTCGCGCCGCTCCTGGGGTCGGCCCGCGTACGGTGAAGACGGCAGCGCGAGCACTGGCGGTGGCCACGGCGCTGGCGTGCACGAGCACGCCGGCACAAGGCCAGCTCGCGCCGATGTCGTGCGGAGCGTCGGCCCGGGAGACGCGTTGGCTGGCCGAGTCGTACCGCGAGACCCACACGTTCGGTCTGAGCGACGGGACGGGGTCGGAGGAGTGGATCTCCTCCTACGGCGGGCTGGCTGCCGCGGGCGACAGCCTGTTCCTCTACGACCACTTGCGGCCGGGCATCGTCCACCTCACGGGAGAGCTGGAGGAGCGGCAAGCCTTCGGACGGATAGGGGAAGGTCCCGGCGAGTTCAACAGGTCCTTTCCCGTCACGTGGTTGGTCGACCTCTTCGAGGGACATGTGGCCTTCGACGGACGTCATCTGGTCGTCTACGACCGCCGAAACCTGGCGGCCTTCGATGCCGAAGGGGAGTTTCGCTGGGCTGTTCGGCTGCCGACCATAACGGGCTCTAACGGCGTGCGGTTCGTAAGTCCGGTGGACGAAGAGAAGATGATCTTCGGGACGGACTCGCTGGACGCCGAGAGCCGGCGCCTTCAGCTGTGGAGGGTCCAAAGCCTGGACCGCGACCACCGTGAGCTCCTCTGGGAACGCCCCGTTCCCTGGCGCGCCCGCTACGAAGATCGACCCCGTCAGCAGCTCAACAAGAGGGAGGCAGAGTCCTACTGGGCGCGACATAAGGACTGCGTCGTCGTTTCGGATGGTGGAAGGCGGTTTCTCTGGGTGGTCGACCTGGCGACGTTGCAGACGGATTCGATTTCCCTTCCGAAGTGGGAGGTGCCGGAGTTCGGAGAGCTCCGCTCCGACCGTCAGGTGCTGAGCATCGGCGGCCACACGCAACCACGGAATCGGGAGCCGGCGCTTCTCCAGCGGTGGACGGGACTCATCGTGGACCCGGACGGTCATGCTTGGCTGCGGGCGTGGACGGAATCCAGCGAGGAGTTCCAGGTCTTCGTCGTCTCGATGGCCTCCGGGGAATCCCGGCGCTTGAATCCGCCCGGCTTCCCGACTGCATTCGGCCCCCCGGGCGTCTTCTACACGGCGCGAGAAGAGCCCGAGACGAAAGCGCACCACATCGTCAGGTTCGAAGGCGAGCAGAGGTGACGAAGACGCACGCATGGCGGCCCACGCCTTCCTCGAGCGGCTGGTTTCCGAAGGGCAGGTGGATCCGGAGCGGCCGACGATCATCGAGTTCATCGACTTTCAGTGCTCCTACTGCCGGGAAATGCACGATGTCCTCAAGCAGGGTGCTGACGAGAACGGGTTCGACGTGGTCGTCATGCACTTCCCGCTCGAGTTGATCCACCCTCTGGCGAAGCCCGCAGCCAAGGCAAGTCTGTGCGCGGAAGCGCAGCGATCCGCGGATGAGATGAACCACATCCTCATGTCCACCCGTGAGTGGATGGACGATACCGATTGGGGCCGATTGGCTCGCGATGCGGGGGTTACGGATCTGAAGCAATTCAACGAGTGCTTGGATGCGCCGGGCACGGAGCAAGGGTTGGCACGGCACATCGCCGTTGCCAAGGAAATCGGGGTCCGCGCGACCCCGACCTTCGTTTCGTACGGCGGTTTCCACCGTGGTGTGGCCACCTTGGAGGATCTCGTACAGCTGGCGAAAAACTAGGCCTAAAGCGCCGCGGCTCGAGCATAGTGTAGACCGGCTGCCAGTACACCCCCGTAGACTCCATCGCCGCATGCGTCACGCCTTTCGATCCGAGCCAGTCCTTCGGGCACCGACCCCAAGGCCGTGTTAGCTTTCACCTGCTTGGCTCCGCAACATGTGGCTCCGCGACACTCGGCCCGCGACTTGGGTCCCCAACACTTGGAAGGAGAAGGCCATGGTCACCCGTGAAGACCTTGAAAGCTATCTGGTTCGTCTCGGCACCGATTTCGAAGAGGTGGACGACGGGATGTTCCTCGTCAGCACGGACAACGGCGGTGCGCCGATCGTGGTCCACCACTCGGATCCGGTTCTGGTGGTCCGCATGAAGGTGATGGACCTGCCGGAGAACTCGGACGGGCTCGGCGGGCTCTACGAGACGCTGCTGAAACTCAACGCGACGGACGTGATCCACGGTGCCTACGGGATCGAGGAGGGCGAGCTGATTCTGAGCGACACGCTTCAGCTGGAAACCCTCGACTTCGAGGAGCTCCGGGCGTCGCTCGAGAGCGTCCAGCTTGCCGCATCCTCGCACCTTTCACGGATCCGCGATCTGACCCAGGCGGCGGAGGGAGGTCGGGAATGAGCATTTTCAGCCGGTTCTCGACGATGATCAAATCCAACATCAACGACCTGATCTCCCGTGCGGAGGATCCGGAAAAGATGTTGAACCAGATCATCCTGGACATGCGGGACCAGCTGGCCAAGGCGAAGCGTGAAGTCGCGGGCGCGATCGCCGACGAACGCAAGCTCAAGCGTCAGCTGGACGAGGCGACGAAGCAGATGAAGGCCTGGGAGAGGCGTGCCGTGCTGGCCGTGCAGGAGAAGCGGGACGACATGGCCAAGCAGGCGCTGGTCCGGCACGAGGAACAGGCCGAGCACGTGAAGGCGTTGCGGGGTAGCTGGGAGGCTCAGAAGCAGGAAACGGAGAACCTCAAGGCTTCGCTTCGTCAGCTCCACGAAAAGATCGAAGAGGCGAAGCGCAAGAGGAATCTGCTGATCGCCAAGCAGAAGCGGGCGCAGGCGCAGAAGCGCATCCACGAGACCATGTCCGGCCTGTCCGACACATCGGCTTTTGAAGCGTTCAACCGCATGGCGGAGAGGATCGAGGAAGAGGAACGGCGGAACCTGGCCCAGGCCGAGGTGAACGAGGCGCTGGCCGGCGACACGCTGGAGAAGGAGTTCGTCCGCCTCGAAGCGGGAACCACCGCCACCGATCTCGACGACAAACTGCTGGCGCTGAAGGCCAAGATGGGCCTCCTTCCCTCCGGCGCGCCGGAAGCGCCGAAGCAGCTGCGGGCGGGTGACGGGCAGGAGGAAGACGGCAGCGCAGCCGATGCGGCGTCGAGCACGCCGATCCGCGACGCGGAACTCATCGAGGAGTTCGAGCGGATGGAGCGGAGAGGGAGTCACAACGGGCTGTGAGCGAGTCACGACGGGCCATGCGCGAGTCACGACCGGCTGTGAGCATCGTCTACCTGAGGGGAGAGTACCTTCCCGCGGACGAGGCCAAGGTTCCGGTCAGCGACCGGGGCTTTCTCTTTGCCGACGGTGTATACGAGGTCACGCCCGCCTACCGCGGACGCCTGTTCCGCTGGGATCGTCACCTGGCGAGGATGGAAAGTGGGCTCGCGGCCATCGGCATCGATTTCGACGCCGCTTCGCTCTTGGGAGTAAAGGAAGCGCTTCTGGCCAGAAACGGACTTACCGATGTCCCGGTGGCGTATGTGTACGTCCAGGTCACGCGCGGCGTCGCGCCCAGAACCCACGCCTTCCCCGATCCGCCCGTCGCCCCCACGGTATACGGTTTCGCCAAGGAGTACCGCCGCCCCTCTATGGAGCGGTGGCTGCGGGGATTCGACGCGGTCACGGTCCCCGACCAGCGCTGGGCGCGCGCCGACATCAAGGCGATCGCGCTTCTGCCCAACGTCCTCGCCCAGCAGGCGGCGGCGGACGCAGGGGTGACCGACGCCGTCTTCGTCCGCGACGGGATGGCGCTGGAGGGCTCGCACGCCAACCTCTTCGCCGTCTTCGGCGGCGTGCTGACCACATCGCCCAAGTCCAACTACATCCTGCACGGCGTCACGCGCCGGTTCGTGATCGAGCTTGCGCAGGAGCTGGGCATCCCCGTCAAGGAACGCACCTTTACGCTGGACGAACTCTACGCCGCCGACGAGGTCTTCCTGAGCGGCACCACGACCGAGGTTCGCCCGTCGGTGAAGATCGATGGGAACAAGATCGGCGACGGTCGCGTCGGCCCCGTTTCGCAAGCCCTCTTCGAGCGGTTCCTCGCGACGGTGGGAGGAGACCGGGACTGACGGGCTCGGCAGCCCGTGGACAAAATCTCCGCCATTCGAGCGGCGATGCATCCGGGCTCGACCGCTTCGCTCCGCCGCTCGTCTGACTCGTCTACCTCCGGAGCCGCACCGCTTCCGTCAGCCCGCGCGTCGTCACGACCTCCGTTTCGCCCGCGCCGCCCAGCAGCGCCGCCGGAAGGGTGCCTTCCCAGTCCCTCAGAATCGCGCGTATCCGTCCCGTCCCGCGCTCCGTCACCACCGAGATCGCGCGCTCGTCATCTCTGTCCACGGTCACGACGCCCTCCGGTCCCGTCAGCGTGATGCGTTCCAGCGAGTCCGCCCACTCGGACTCGATGGGAATCGTGAATAAGAAGTGCTTGCCGCCGAACTCGTCGCCGCCGGGCGTGAAGTCCAGCGAGAACAGAGACCGGCCTCCCTGGCCGCTCCCCCGGATGCGATACGGGCCGGATTCCTCGGGAAGCCGCGCCGCGGCGCGCATGGAAAACACCGGCTCGATTCGCAGCTCGCCCCCGAGCACGCCGCCCCACAGCACCAGCATGTCGGAAGGTCGGCCCGGGGCTGCTACGCGCGCACTTGCGACATCGCCCGCGATGTCGGCCCGGTAATCGATCACCCTCTCGAAGTGGAAGTCGCTGAGCCATACGTCAGGCCGGCAGTAGGTCATCAGATCCTTGTTGCGCTCCGGAGACAGCGGCGATCCGTCGAAGAAGTCGTATCCCCACGCGCCGATGCTGCCGTCCGGGTAGGGGAACGCAGGCTCGATGTTTTCCGGTCCGCCGCAGGGCGCGTGCTTGAGCGCGAGGTTGTGCCCCACCTCGTGTGCCAATGTGACCGGGCTCGCCTGGCCCATGCCGATCCACCCCGGCAGCCGACCCCATCCGCGGACGAATCCGTTCACGCTGGAGGCGACTCCGTAGTAGTATCCGGTGCCGTTTTCCGATGTGCGCAGCGCTTCGAGCTCTCTCAGCAGTCCGTGCTGCCCGGACTCGGTCGTCAGATCTAGCGATGTGTAGTAGGCGTCGTGCGAGTTCGCGTTGAACTCCGCGAACGGGAACGAGTGCCTCAGCAGTGCCAGCTGAGGACTGTCGGCGGAAACGTCGCGCGCCCACGCCAGGACGGACGTGTCGGGCTCCGCCGCCTCCATGACCGGAACCAGGGTCAGTTCCATCGGTGGCACCGCCACGATGTCGAGCGAATCGGAGCCCTCGTCCGGAAAGCGCCTCTCGCTTTCGGCCGTCAGGGGCACGGTGCCCTCGGGATCGACCTTGACGACCATCTCGACGCCCGGCACGATGACTTCGGCGGGGATCACCGCGTTGTAGGAGGCATCCATGTCGCCCTCGTGCGCCTCGGCCGGGATCTGGTCGTCGTCGCGGGTCATCACCGCGCGGTGAACCTCTTCGCCCTGCGGTCCCGTGAAGACCGCGACCACTTCGGGCTCGAAGAACCCCCGGGGCTCCTCGGCGGTGACGAATGCCCGCAGCAGGGCGTCCCGGTTCGCCACCAGCCGGACGCGCCGCGACCGGGTCTGCACCGACTGGGTGAGATACACGATCGGCAGGGACACGGTGACCTCGTCCGGGTTGTCGCAGATCGAGCCGCCGGCTTCCGGGATGGCGCCGAACCATGCCTGAAAGCTCTCGGAGGGAGAAGCGCACAACCCGGTCTCGTCGTAGTCCAGCACGCGAAGCCGTTCCAGCCGCCTGAAGGCGAAGGGCAGCACGCCTTGAAGCGCCGCGTTGCGACCCACTCGCAGCTCGCTGAGCTCCGACAATCCGGCGATGGCCCGGGGCAAGGCACCGGACAGATCGTTTCCCGAGAGATCGACCGCCCTCAGCCCGGTGAGGTTGGCGATCTCGGGCGGAAAAGGACCCGCAAGGCCGTTGTCCGCCAACGACAGCTCGACGACCCGCCCGCTTTCGGCGGTGACGCCGTACCAGTCTCCCACTGCCGCGCCGGTTCCCCACGCGCCCCGGTTCCGCCACGATGCGCCGCCGGTGATTCCGTGGAACTCGGCCAGGGCCAGTCGTTCGACGAGACCGGTGTCGCACGGGTTGGTTTCGCTGGTCGACAACCCCTGCATCCACTCCTGGAACTCTTCGTCGACCTGTTCGCACAGGCCGGTGTCCGCGAACCTCAGCACCTCCAGATACTCGAGGGCCAGCAGGCTCCGCGGGAGCAGTCCGACGAGCCCCGGATTCGCGCTGAGCGTGAGCTGCTCCAAGGTGCCGATCTCGCCGATCTCGGCCGGAAGCCGACCGCTGAAGGCGTTGTCGTGGAGCCACGCCGTCGTCAGCGGAAGTCCGCCCAGCAGAGATGGAATCTCGCCGCTCAGATTGTTGTCGTGGGCGCGAAAAACGCGCAGCGAGGTCAGGTCGCCGAACTCGCCGGGGATGGGACCGGCGAGCTCGTTCTCGTGGATCCACAGGGTTTCCAGGCGGGACAGATCGCCCAGCGCGGGAGGGATTTCGCCGCTCAGCCGGTTGTCGTACAGATACAGGGCTTCCAGAGTTTCGAGAGCGCCCAGCTCGGCCGGTACCGTTCCCGTCAAGTTGTTCCGGGAAACCGACAGCACCTCGATTGAACCCAGGTTTCCGAATTCGGGGGGTATCGTGCCCGTCAATTCGTTGCGGCTGAAGTTCATGTGCGTCGCATCGGCCAGACTTCCGAGCTCTCCCGGTATCGCACCTGACAGCTGGTTCCACCCCACGGTCAGTCTCTGCACCGATGCCAGGTCCCCCAGCGTCGGCGGGATCGTCCCGGCCAGGTTGTTGGAGAAAAGGTCCAGCGTGTCCAGGGCGGCGACCATCCCCAGCTCGGACGGAATTGATCCCGCCAGGCCGTTCCGCGAGAGATCGAGCATGGTGAGACTGCCCAGATTGCCCAGCTCCGGCGGTATCGGGCCGGTGAGCTCGTTGTTCTCCAGGACGAGCCTTTCGAGGTGTGCCAGTTCGCCGAGCTGCGCCGGCAGGGGGCCGGCGAGGTTGTTGTCCGGCAACACCAGCTCCGTGACGAAGCCCGCCGAATTGGTCTCGACACCATGCCAGGTTCCGATGCTCGAGACGCCGTTCCAGTTCCGGTCGTCTTTCCAGCCCGGTCCCCCGGTCGCGTTGTACAGCGCGATGAGCACTGCCCGGTCGGGGTTGTCCGCGTCGACCGGAGCGGGAGGCGGCGGTGTGGTCGGGGTGTCGTCAGAACATCCGGCCAGAGCCAGAGCCAGAACGAGAGGAACTGCGCACAGGACCGCGCCCCGGAAGCCCAGCGGCGCGCCTTGCCGGACGGGAGCCGCGCCTTGCCGGACGGGAGCCTCGCCGCTCCGGGTGCTCGCGAGGGTTTCACCAAGGGCTGCTGGTGCTCGGTGTCTCATTCCGCCTCCTCAACGGTAAAGCAGGTACGGCTCGCGACGATCCAGGTAGCGCGCCGTCCCATCCCCCCATCCGTCCGCCAACTCCTTGTACGATACCCCGGCGTCCAATTCGTTCCGCAGCCGATCGGTGCCCGCGAGCCTGTCGAAGTGGCCGACACGCCAGCTCCAGCGGTCACCGGACGTGGCCCTGACCTCCACCAGAAGCGCCAGTGCGGCGAGCGTCGGATCGTACGAAGGCCCGGCCGCCTCCAGTCGCACACCGCCGATTTCGACGCCGCCGAACTTGCCGTCCCCGGGATCCGACGGCGTGAAGCGAACGGGCACGAAGCGAGCGGCCGGCACGCCGAGAGCCTCCAACCGGGCTGCCAGCTCCTCGCCGTCGAGCCACGGCGCCCCCACCTGCTGGAACGCCCGATCGGTACCGCGGCCGACGGAAATCGGCGTTCCCTCGAAGAGGCAGGTACCGGGGTAGTGCAGCGCGCTCTCCACCGACGGCATGTTGGGCGACGGAGCGATCCACGGAATCCCGGTGTCCTCGAACGGCATCGTCCGCTCCCATCCGTCCGCGACGGCAACGCTCAGATCGACGCGCACGCCGAACTCGCCCACCGCCATCCGCGCGAACTCTCCCGCCGTAAGCCCGTGCCGCATGGGGATGGGATAAAGGCCGACGAAGGAGGAGAAGGCAGGGTCGAGAATGTTCCCCTGGACGGGATCGCCGCCGATCGGGTTGGGCCGGTCGAGAACCACGAAGGGAATGCCGTGCTCTCCCGCGGCCTGCATGGCCAGCGCCATGGTGGACAGGTAGGTATAGTAGCGTGTGCCTACGTCCTGAATGTCGAAGAGCAGCACCTCCACCCCGTCCAGCATCTCGCCGGTCGGCTTCGTGGTCTCGCCGTAAAGCGAGTGAACCGGCAGCCCGGTGCGCCCGTCCAGCCCCCCCCCGATCCTCACCCCGGCCTCGGCGCTGCCGCGGATCCCGTGCTCGGGGGAGTACAGCGCGACGAGCTCCACCTCGGGGTGCGCGGCCAGCAGGTCGATGGAAGGCGTCCCGCTGCGGTCGCGGCCCGTGTGGTTGGTGACGAGGCCGACCCTGCGCCCTCGCACCAGCGCCAGCGAGTCGGTCAGGAGCACCTCGATGCCGGGACGCACACCGCGCGTCCGGGAAGTCGGCGAGTCTTGCCCGCCATCGGAGGCATCGGCCAAGGGGCGGTCCGCGTCGCTGCCCGGCGAACAGGTCGCGGCTGCGAGGAGCAGGAGGGCGGCTCCGGGAATCAGGAAGGCACCAAGAATCGGGAAGACGACCATCTCCCCTC
This sequence comes from Longimicrobiales bacterium, assembly GCA_965215065.1. Lineage (GTDB taxonomy): Bacteria > Gemmatimonadota > Gemmatimonadetes > Longimicrobiales > Gaopeijiaceae > Bin94. Next base: position 3,775,147 of record OZ244037.1, on the reverse strand, counting down.
AAACTAACGCTCTACGGCTCGGCCGCGCAGGTCCATAGCACCGACCGCGGGCCAGCCTGACCTGTCCTCGTCCACCGAGGCCACCCACGTGGGCTCCGGTCCTTCCGCCGACCAGAGTCTACCGCCTTCGCCCCTTCTTTGCCTACCTTGTACCATGCTCCGGGCCCTGCTCCTACTGACGGTCGGCGCGCTTTCGATCGCGTCCTGTTCCCTCCCGCCCTTGGATTCACGGGGTGCCGGCGCGCCGGAGCCTGTCCCGACGGACGCCGCGGCACCTCCCGCCGAAACCGCGGCGCGGCCTCCCGCTCCTTCCGCCGAGCCCGTACCCCCGCCGCATTCTCCCGGCCCCGCCGGAGACGCGTGGTACGACGGCCGCGGCTGGGCCGAACGGACCCTCGAGCGCCTCACGCTTCAAGAGAAGGTCAGCCAGCTCATGATGCCCATCCTGATGGGCGACTTCGCGCCGGAAGGGTCGTCGGCGGGGCGACGTGCGCGGGCGCTGGTGGAGGACCACCAGGTGGGCGGAATCATCATCTCGGTGGGCTCCCCGACCGAGGTGGCCGCCAAGCTCAACTGGCTCCAGTCCCTTTCCGAGCTTCCCCTCCTCGTCGGCTCGGACCTCGAAGCCGGCGCCGGGTTCCGCTTCGACGGCGTGATCCACGCGCCGACCAACATCTGGCTCGGCGGCGCGACGAGGTTCCCCGCACTGATGGCGCTCGGGGCGTCGGGCGATCCGGGGATGGCCTACGAGATGGGGCGCGTGACCGCGCTGGAGGCCCGGGCGATCGGGGTCCACGTCCCCTTCGCGCCCGTCCTGGACGTCAACAACAACCCGGACAACCCGGTCATCAACGTGCGCTCCTTCGGCGAGGACCCGGAGCGGGTGGCCGTTCTCGGCGCGGCGTTCGTGAGGGGGATACAGGATCACGGCGCGATCGCGACGGCCAAGCACTTCCCCGGCCACGGCGACACCGGGGTGGACTCGCACATCGCGCTCCCCGTGATCCGGGTCAGCCGCGAGCGCATGGACTCGGTCGAGCTGCTCCCCTTCCGCCGTGCGGTCGAGGCGGGGCTGGGAGCCGTCATGACGGCGCACATCACCGTGCCGGAGATCGCCGGTGCCCGCACGCCCGCCACTCTGTCCCCCCACGTACTCACGACCCTGCTGCGCGAGGAGATGGGATTCGGGGGCCTGGTGGTCACCGACGCCATGGACATGGCAGCGGTGGATCGCATGTTCGAGCGCGGGGAGGCCGCAGTGCGGGCCCTCGAGGCGGGCGCGGACGTGATTCTCATGCCGCCGGACCTCAGGGCCGCTCGCCACGGGATCATCGCGGCGGTCGAATCCGGGCGTCTGGCGGAAGACCGCCTCGACCGCTCGGTGCTCCGCATTCTTCGCGCCAAGGAGCAGATGGGTCTCGACCGCGAGCGCACGGTCGACATCAGCCGGGTCCGAAGCGTCGTCGGCGTGCAGGCACACCAGGCCGTCGCCCGCAAGGTGGCCGATCGGTCCGTCACCGTGCTCAAGGACGAACGCGGGCTGCTTCCGCTGCTCGGCACACCGGGCGCGCGCGTTTACTCCGTCACGTACCGCCGCCCCACCGATCTCCGTGCGGGCCGGTCCTTCAACTCCGCGCTCCGCCGGACCTACCGGATGCTCAGGTCCGACTACGTCGAGCCGGGGACTGCGCGGCCGGAATACAATGTGATCCTTGCCCGCGCGCGGCAGATGGATCTCACGATCGTGTCGCTTCATGTGGGTGTGCGCACCGCATCCGGATCGGTCGCGCTCCCCGAACAGGCGCTGGAGTTCGTGCGGGCGCTGGCCCGTTCGCGAAGTCCGTCCATCGTGGTGGCCTTCGGGAACCCGTACCTTCTCTCGGACTTCCCCGAAGTGCAGACCTATCTGACCGCGTGGTCGGGTGTTCCGGTCTCCGAGCGGGCGGCGGTCGACGGGATGCTCGGCCGGATCGACGTCACCGGCCGTGCGCCCACCCGCATCGCGAGCTTCCGGATCGGCGACGGCCTGCAGATCCCGGCGCGAAACACGTCAGTCCGTTGACGTCGCCGGCCGCGCGCGGGGTTCTGGCCGCCGCGGCGGCCGCGATCCTCGGTTCGTGCACGGGTGCGCCGACCACCACCCCTGCCGCCCCCGTCCCGTCCGGCCCCGCCGCCTCCACGGTACCTCTCGCCTTGACACCCGCCGTCCCTCTGGCACCTGTCGCTTCCCGGGACGCCGCCGCCCGCTGGGTGGACGAGACGCTCGCAACCCTGACGTTACGTCAGGCTGTCGCACAGCTGGTGATTCCCTGGATCCCGGGCGGCTACGCATCGGAGACCGACGCCGACTACCAGGAGCTGCTGGGGTGGGTCCGGGACGGACTGGGCGGCGTCTCCATCTCCATCGGCGTTCCCGACGCGTACGTGGCGAAGCTGAACCGCCTCCAGTCCGGCGCGCGGGTGCCGCTCCTGGTGACGGCGGATTTCGAGAACGGCGGCCCCGGAATGCGCATCAACCACAGCTACGCGCTGCCTTCTCTTCTTCCCCAGGGCGGCGGCACGAGCTTTCCGCCGACGATGGCCTTCGGCGCCGCGGCCGACGAGGACCTCGCCTTCCAGTACGGGCGCATCACGGCGGCCGAGGCGCGGGCGGTCGGCGTGCACTGGCTCTTCGCGCCGGTGCTCGATGTGAACAGCAACCCGGACAACCCCGTCATCAACACCCGTTCATTCGGCGCGGACCCGGAGGCGGTGGGCCGGCTCGGAGCGGCCTTCATACGGGGGGCGCGGGCGGGCGGTGCGCTGACCACCGCCAAGCACTATCCCGGCCACGGCGACACGCGTACCGACTCGCACATCGAGCTGCCCGTGATCGCCGCCGACCGCGAGCGCCTCGACCGGGTGGAGCTTCTCCCCTTCCGCATCGCGGTCGAAGCGGGCGTGGACGCGGTCATGACCGCGCATGTCGCGGTGCCGGAGGTCCTCGGAGACGACCTTCCCGCGACCCTGTCGCCGTACTTCATGACCGAGCTGCTCCGCGACGATTGGGATTTTGACGGCATCCTCTTCACCGACGCTCTGCGCATGGGAGCGATCACCGACGGCTACGGGACGGGGGAGGCCGCCGTGATGGCTCTCGAGGCGGGGTCGGACATGCTGCTGGCGCCCGCCGACATCGGCGAGACCGTGGACGCCGTAACCGCGGCGGTGGAGTCGGGCCGGGTCAGCCGCGCCCGCGTCGACCGCTCTGTGCGCCGCCTCCTCGAAGCGAAGGCGAGGCTCGGGCTGCACCGCGGCAGCCTGATCGATCCGGCGACCGTGGCCACACGGGTGGGCACGGCCGAACACCGTGCGACGGCCGACAGGGCGGCCGCCGCTTCGCTCACCCTGGTGCGCGACGAGCGCGGTGTCCTTCCGCTCTCCTCCGGCACCGCGATCCTGAGCGTCACCTACGCCCGGCCCGACGATCTGCTGGCGGGCAGCACCTTCAATACCACGCTGCGGAGCGTCGCGGGACGGCTCACCTCCGCAAACCGCTCGCCCGCGAGCGCGCCTGCCGCCTCCGTGGCCACCGCGCGGGTCGGGCCCGACACCCCCTGGCCGGTCTACGACTCCCTTCTGTACGAAGCCCGCCGGGCCGATGTCGTGATCGTCGGCGCATACGTCCCGCCGCGCTCCGGTACCGGCTCGGTCGGCGTTCCCGGCGCCTTCCGCGCCTTCGTGGAAGCGGCGAGCCGCATCGACGGAACCGAAGCGGCGGTCCTCTCCTTCGGCAACCCGTACCTCCTCTCGGCCTTCTCCGGCGCGGGGACGTACCTGGCCGCCTGGGGCGGCCGGGAAGTGTCGCAGCGGGCGGCGGCGCACGCCGTCGCGGGCATCGCTCCGATCACCGGACGGCTGCCGGTCTCCATCCCTCCCCTCCACGATGTCGGCGACGGCCTCGACCGCACCGCCGTCCACGCCGCGGCACCGAACCCGGACGCTTCCATCGACCCCCTCCGCGAGGCGGGCTTCATTCCGGGCACCGACAGTCGGCCGGGAGAACCCGCCGCAGACACGGCAGGCGCCGCCGTCGGCACGGCAAGCGAAGCCGCAGCCGGAGGGCCCGGAAGGTGGCGGCCCTTCACGCCCGTCCCCTCGTGCCCAGACCTCCCGCCCGCCGGCCCGCTTGCCGAGCCCGCGACCGGCCCGCTCGCCGAGTCCGGCTCCGCCGAGTCCGGCGACCTCGCCGACACCTTCTGCCGCCGGGGCGCCTCGGTCGTTTCGCCCCGCGAAGTGGACCCCGCCCGGGTCGCCGTGAGCGCCGACTCCCTCGCCGCCCTCGACGACTTCATCGTGGCCGCCCTTGCCGATTCCGCCGCCTCCGGCGCGGCCCTCGCGGTCGTTCGGCGCGGCCAGCTGGTAAGGCTGCGCGGCTACGGGCGGCTCGACTGGGACCCGGCCGCGCCCCCTGTCACCCCGGCCTCGATCTTCGACATGGCGTCGCTCACCAAGGTCGTCGGGACCACCTCCGCCGCCATGATCCTCGCCCAGCGCGGCGTCATTTCCCTGGACGACCGCGTCACCGACCACCTCCCCTGGTGGGACGCCGGCAACCCGGCCAAGGCGCGCGTCACCATCCGCCACCTCCTCGTCCATCAGGGCGGCCTGCCGCCCTTCCGCCGCTTCTTCCTCGAGATGGAAGGCCGCGAAGCCTACGAAGACGCGATCGGCGCGCTCCCCCTCGACTACTCCCCCGGCGACAGCACCGTCTACTCCGACATCGGCCTCATGACCGTGGCGTTCATCGTCGAGGCGGTGACCGGCGGCACCCTGGACGACTTCCTGCGCAGCGAGGTCTGGAACCCTCTCGGCATGGCCGACACGGGCTTCACCCCCGACCCTTCCCTGTGGGACCGCGTCGCCACCACCGAACTCGACGAGGACTACCGCGGCTTCCACGTCCACGGCGTCGTTCACGACGAGAACGCCTACGCCATAGGCGGCGTCGCCGGGCACGCCGGGCTCTTCAGCTCGGCCCGCGACCTCGCCGTCTTCGCGCAGATGGTGCTGGACCGCGGCGTCGCCGGCCCCTGTCGCGCCGACCGCCTTTCGGGCCTGCCCTGCCACCGCCCGCGCTTCAATCCCGTCGCCGTCTTCGCGCCCGGACGGGTGGACCGCTTCACCCGCAGGCAATCCCCCGCGTCGACCCGCGCGCTGGGATGGGACACCCCTTCGCCGCGTTCCTCCGCAGGCGACTACTTCTCTCGCCGCTCGTTCGGCCACACCGGATACACCGGCACCTCGATCTGGGTGGACCCCACGCAGGAGCTAGCCGTCGTGCTGCTGACCAACCGGGTCAACCCGACGCGCGAAAACTCGAAGCACGTGCCGCTGCGGCGGGAGGTCCACGACCGCGTGGCGCGCGCGATCACCGACACCCGGCCGGGACCGCGCGAGGGCAGGCCGGGGCCGCGTGAAGACAGGCCGGGACTGCGCGAGGATCGGCCGGGACCGCGCGAGGACCGGCCGGGATGACCACCTTCGGCGCCGCCGACTTCGCGGTGCTCGCCGTCTACATGGTCGCCGTGACCGTCGGCGGAGCCTGGCTGGGACGCGCCAACCGCGGCGGGAGCGACTACTTCCTCGGCAGCCGCAACCTCCCCTGGTGGGCCGTGATGCTCTCGGTGGTCGCGACCGAAACCAGCACCCTCACCTTCCTCTCCATCCCCGGCATCGCCTACCTCGGCACCCTCGCGTTCCTGCAGCTGGCCCTGGGCTACCTCGCCGGCCGCATCGTCGTCGCGCGCGTCCTCCTGCCGGCGTACTACCGGGGCGAGCTGTCCACCGCATACGCGCTCCTCGAAACCCGCTTCGGAACCGCGGCCCGCCGCTGCGCATCGGGCGTCTTCATGGTCACGCGCCTGCTGGCCGACTCGGTGCGCCTCTTCGCCACCGCCATCCCCCTCGCGATCATCACGGGGTGGTCGTACCCGGTCTCGATTCTGGTCATCGGCGCGGCGACGCTCATCTACACCTACTACGGCGGCATCAAGGCGGTGGTCTGGGTGGATGCGGTGCAGATGGTGCTCTACGTCGGCGGCGGGCTGATCGCGCTCGTCCTGCTGCAGGGCGCCGTCCAGGGGGGATGGGCCGCGATCCTCGATCAGGCGTCGGCGGCGGGCAAGCTGACCGCCCTGGACTTTTCGGCTTCGCCCGCGGTGGCCTACACCTTCTGGGCGGGTCTCGTGGGCGGCGGGTTCCTCTCGATGGCGTCGCACGGCGCCGACCAGCTCATCGTGCAGCGCCTCCTCACCTGCCGCGACGTCCGTCACAGCCGGCGTGCCCTCGTCGGGAGCGGCATCGTCGTGATCGCGCAGTTCGCGCTCTTCCTCTTCGTCGGCCTGGGCCTGTGGGTCTTCTTTGAAGGGCGCGCCTTCGACAGCTCCGACGAGATCTTCGCGCGCTTCATCATCGACGAGATGCCGGCCGGGCTGCGCGGCCTCCTCATCGCCGGCGTCTTCGCGGCTGCGATGTCGTCGCTTTCTTCGTCGATCAACTCGCTGGCCTCGGCGAGCGCCTACGACTTCTGGCGCCCTCTCACGGGACGCCGCGACGACCGCTCGGCGATGATCGCGGGCAAGGTCTTCACCCTGGTGTGGGCCGGCCTCCTCATCGCCGGCGCGATCGTGTTCATCCCGCTGGCCCGCGGCACGGCGGCGGTGGAGGTCGCGCTGGCGGCCGCCTCGATGGCGTACGGGGGGCTGCTCGGCGCCTTCGCTCTGGGGGTGCTCACGCGGCGCGTCGGCCAGACCGGCGCGGTCGTCGGCATGATCGCGGGCGTGGGCTCGGTCGTGGCCATCTGGATCACCGCCCGCGACTCGGTGGCGTGGCCTTGGTTCGTCTTCATCGGGCTGGTGGTGACGCTCGCGGCGGGATCCTTCTTCCGTCAGCGAGAGTGACGTCGCGGCGGGCCAGGGGCTCCGCGCCCCAAGCCCCGATGTCCGACACGGGCTCCGCGCCCCAAGCCCCGATGTCCGGCCCAGGCGTCGAGCCCGCCAGCGACGACGCCGACGACCACTGGATCGGCGTCGACGGGGGCGGCACGCGCTCCCGCGCCTTGGTGGGCGATGCGCGGGGCCGAAGACTCGGCGCTGCGGACGGGGGGTCCGGGCTGATCGATCCCGCCGACCCGGACCGGACGGTGGATGCCGTCGCCGCGCTGGTGCGCGCCGCCGCCGCGGCGGCGCGGGTCGCACTTCCGGTGCGCGGGCTGTGGGCGGGGCTGGCGGGCACGGGACATGCACGGGCGCGGGCGACCGTCGAGGCGGCGTTGCTGCGCGCCGGACTGGCCGGCCGGGTCACGGTCGGCAGCGATGTCGAGGTCGCGCACGCCGATGCCTTCGGCGCCGGGCCCGGGATCCTGTGCGTCTTGGGGACGGGGTCGTCCGTGCGGGCCGTGGGACCGTGCGGGAAGGTGGTGCAGGTGGGGGGGTGGGGACAGCTCCTGGGCGACGAGGGGAGCGGCTACCGAATCGGCCTGGACGGCCTGCGCGCGGTCATGCAGGCGAGCGACGGGAGGGGGCCGCGCACGTCGCTCAGCGCTGCGATCCTCGAAGCTGCGGGAGCGGCCAAGCCGCGTGATCTGGTGGGATGGGCCGCGCGCGCCGCCAAGGGGGAGGTTGCTGCGCTGGCCGTGCCGGTGGCGAGGGAGGCCCGAAAGGGGGATGCGGTCGCGGCCTGCGTGATCCACACGGCGCTCGGCGCGGTCCGCTCGCATCTGGAGGCGGCGCTGGAGCGGACGCCGGGGTGGGACGGCCCCCCGGTGGTCGCCTTCGTGGGCGGACTCGTGGGCGACGAGAGCGTATTGCGCGAACCCGTCACGGCGATTGCGGCGGAGCTGGGGTGCAGCGTGCATTCCCGGCCTGTCGTGCCGGAGCGGGGTGCCCTCGGAAACGCCGTCCGGCGCGCTCCCGGGGGCTGACCGGCGCTCCCGGAGACGGGCGCCGACCGGCACCCCTCGGCCGGCTGTGACCCGCGACGACAAGGGCCTCCCTCACCTCTGCCGACTTGGCAGATGTTCTGCCGTTCCGGCAGGACCGGCGGCCAGTTTGGCAGTCTTCAACCTTCTGTCCCCCAAGCACTTCTGCCGTTTTGGCAGCTATGGGGCGGCACGCATCGTGCTTGTTGTGCAGGCCGGCCCGCCAAGAGGCCGACGAAACAACCAACCCGTTCAAAGAAAGAAAGGAATCGCAATGTCTCTTATCAGACACACGCGTTGCTCCAGCCCCTGGAACGACCTCGACGTCCTGTCCGACCGGATGAACCGGCTGTTCGGCCACACCGGCTTCGGCAACCTGACCTACGGGGCCAACTGGGTGCCTGCGGTCAGCGTCGAGGAGAGGAACGACGAGATTCTTCTGACCGCCGAGCTCCCCGGGATGACCGAGGACGCGGTCGAGATCGGCCTGGAGAACAACGTGCTCACGATCTCGGGCGAGAAGACCGAGTCGCGCGAAGAGGGCGGGACCAACGGCAAGTTCCACCTCGTCGAGCGCAGCTTCGGCTCGTTCCGCCGCTCCTTCACCCTGCCGCGGACGGTCCGCGCCGATGGCATCACGGCCGAGTTCGCCGACGGCCTTCTCACGGTGCGGCTGCCGAAGGCCGACGAGGCCCTCAGCAGGAAGATCGAGGTCGGCCGGAGGAACTAGCACGGAGCATCCGGCACCACGGGCTGCGGGTCCGTGGAGATGCGGGGGCGGGTGCGGTGAAGGTCGCTGTGCCCGCCCCTGTCGCTCCGCGAGGGAGGCCAACGGCGAGGAGCCCTGCCTGATGAGTCCTACTTCCTGACGAACGTCACCGTCTGATCCGAGAAGCCGGTCGGACGTTCGGACATTCCCGTGTCGGGATCGCCCGGTTCGAAGTCGACGCGGAATCGATCCGGGCCGCTCAATTCCGCGATGCCGAAGAGCGTTTGTCCGGCGATCGGTCCGGTGGACCATGGGCCGACATCGAGATGGAACGGAGTCTCGCCGTAATCCACCCGATATTTGACGGCGACGGTATCGGGGCCTCGCGGCAGGTGCAGGATCCATCGGGAGCGGCCGTCCTCTTCGAAGACATAGGTCATGGAGGGGCTCCCGGACCCGACCGACACCCATTCGCCCAGGAGCAGCTGCGCCGGATCGCCGCACGACAGAACCGCCGATGCCGCCAAGGCGGTCCAGACGCTGTTCCCCGGCCTGCCGCCCCTCTCGTCCCCGTCCCGCCTCCTGGCACGCCGGCCTCTCAATACCGGTAGTGCTCCGGTTTGTACGGCCCCTCCACCGGTACGTTGATGTAGTCCGCCTGTTCAGGCGTCAACCTGGTCAGCTGCGCACCCAGGTGATCCAGGTGCAGCCGCGCCACCTTCTCGTCGAGCGACTTGGGCAGCATGTGCACGCCCGGGCCGTAGTCCTCCGCCCGCCGGTGCAGCTCGATCTGCGCGAGCACCTGGTTGCAGAAGCTGGCCGACATCACGAAGCTCGGGTGGCCCGTCGCACACCCCAGATTCATAAGCCGGCCCTCGGCGAGTACGAGGATGCTCCGGCCGTCGGGGAAGGTCCATTCGTCGAACTGCGGCTTGATCGTCCTGCGCACGGCCTCGGACGCCTCCAGCCCGGCCATGTCGATCTCGTTGTCGAAGTGGCCGATGTTGCCGACGACGGCCTTGTCCTTCATGCGGCGCATGTGGTGGATGGTCACCACGTCTCGGTTGCCGGTCGCCGTGATGAAGATGTCGGCCGTCCCCACCACGTCTTCGAGCCTGGACACCTGGAAGCCCTCCATCGCGGCTTGCAGGGCGCAGATCGGGTCGATCTCGGCGACGACCACGCGCGCGCCCTGTCCCCGCAGCGCCTGCGCGCACCCCTTGCCGACCTCGCCGTACCCCATCACGACCGCCACCTTCGCGGAAAGCATCACGTCGGTCGCGCGGTTGAGTCCGTCGATCACAGAGTGACGGCACCCGTAGATGTTGTCGAACTTGGACTTGGTCACCGAGTCGTTGACGTTCACGGCGGGGAAGAGCAGGGTGTCTCGCCGCGCCATCTCGTAGAGCCGGTGCACGCCGGTCGTGGTCTCTTCGGAGACCCCGCGAATGTCGTCGGCCATACGCTGCCAGCGTCGGTCGTCGATGCGACGGTGGACGCGCAGGAGCTCCAGGATCACGCCCCACTCGCTGCTGTCGGCGGCGGGATCGAAGTCGGGAACCCGGCCGAGGCGCTCGAACTCGACGCCCTTGTGGACCAGCAGGGTGGCGTCGCCGCCGTCGTCGAGGATCTGGGTGGGGCCGAAGCCGCGCGGCCAGGCCAGCGCCTGCTCGGTGCACCACCAGTATTCTTGGAGCGTCTCGCCCTTCCACGCGAATACGGCGGGCCCGCGGGGGTCGTCGGGGCTGCCGTCTGGGCCCGCGACGACCGCCGCCGCGGCGCGGTCCTGCGTGGAAAAGATGTTGCACGAGGCCCAGCGGACCGAGGCTCCCAGGTCGATCAGGGTCTCGATGAGCACGGCCGTCTGCACGGTCATGTGCAGTGAACCCATTATGCGGGCCCCGGCGAGGGGCCGACGGTCCCGGCACTCGCGCCGAATCGCCATCAGCCCGGGCATCTCGTGCTCGGCCAGACGGATCTCGTTGCGGCCCCATTCGGCCAACGAAAGGTCGGCCACCTTGAAGGGGGGCCGCTCGATATCGGCTGCGACCCGGTGCGGGGCGGCTGTTGCGGTCTTCATGGTCGTGCGCCTCGGGTTGTCTCCAACGGCAGATGACTGAATCTAGCAGCCCGTGGGCCCCGGAGCCGAAGATACGGAGGATCCCGTCCGGCGGGCCCGGACCATTGCGCCGCGAAGGGTGTAACGATTCCGACGGTCGTGCGATACTGTACTGCATGGTCGGCGAGGCGGCACGGCAGCAGGGTCAACCGGATATCGGCCGAGTTGACCCGAATTTCGGCCCTGGGCTACCTTTCCGGCGTTGACGGCGCGGGGAAGCGCCGCACGGGTGCGGGAACCGCGCCTCGGCAACATCATCAATCTCAAGGAGAAAAACCAATGATCAGACACGGATTCATGATCCTCGCGCTGTCGGCGATTCCCGTTACGGGCTATGCGCAGACGGCCACGATCGAAGGAACCGTGCGCAGTGGAGACAGCGGGATGGGACTCGGCAACGCCCGCGTCGAGATTCCCGCCCTCGGGCTCGTGGAGTACACGGGTGCGACGGGCGCCTTCTCGATCACCGGCGTTCCGTCCGGGACGCATTCCCTCGAAGTCCGGCTCCTCGGATTCGGACTGCAAACCCAAGAAGTGACCGTGGCCTCCGGCCAGACCGTCAACCTGGATATCCTGCTCGGCGTCGTGGCGTTCGAGCTCAACGAGCTGGTGGTGGTGGGAAGCCGCACGCCGCCGCGCACCGTCACCGAGTCGATGGTTCCCGTGGACGTGATTCCGGTCTCTGATATCGCCCGCCAGTCGGAGACCAACATCGACTTCCTGCTCCGGACGGTCGTACCGTCCTACAACGTGAACATGCAGCCGATCAGCGACGCCGCGACGGTCACCCGTCCGGCCAACCTGCGCGGCCTGGCGTCCGACCACACCCTGGTGCTGCTCAACGGCAAGCGCCGCCACCGGGGCGCCGTCATCACCTGGCTGGGGGGAGGTCTCTCCGACGGCGCCCAGGGCCCCGACATCGGGTCCGTCCCGGGCATCGCGCTGCGGCAGGTCGAGGTGCTGCGCGACGGCGCTTCGGCGCAGTACGGTTCGGACGCGATCGCGGGCGTGCTGAACTTCATCCTCTCGGACGACCGTTCGGGCGGCAGGGTCGAGGTGAAGCAGGGCAGCTTCTACGAAGGCGACGGCGACGCCCTGTCGGTGGCCGGCAACTTCGGTATGCCGCTCGGCGAGTCCGGCTTCGCCAACGTCACCGTCGAGTACGGCAACCAGGATCCCACCGACCGCGCCGTCCAGCGCGGCGACGCGGCCGGCCTGATCGCGGCCGGAAACACTGCCGTCCGCACGCCCACCGCGCAGATCTGGGGCTCGCCCAAGGTCACGGACGACCTGAAGGTGTGGGTGAACACCGGCTACACCTTCGACGACGACGAGCAGGCGTACGCCTTCGGCAACCTGGGAACCAAGGAAGTCGACGGCGGCTTCTTCTTCCGCAATCCGAACACCCGGGGCGGCGTGTTCAGCGGCGACGGCGGCCAGACGCTGCTGATCGGCGACGTGCTCGACGCCGCGGACGGCGTGAACGACGGCTCGGCCGGCTGCCCCGTGGTCAACATCGTGAACAACGTTCCCGACGCCGCGGCCCTGGCGCAGGTCTTTGACGATCCCAACTGCTTCTCCTTCCAGGAGATGTTCCCCGGCGGATTCACGCCTCAGTTCGGGGGCAACGTTCTCGACGCATCGGTCGTGGCGGGCATCAAGGGCCGGACGGACTCCGGCGTCTTCTGGGATGCCAGCACGAGCTACGGGAAGAACCTCGTCGACTTCTTCATCTACAACACGGTGAACGCGGCTCTGGGGCCCGAGACCCCCACGCACTTCGACCCCGGGCTCTACAATCAGGAAGAAATCAACCTCAACCTGGATCTGTCCTACGAGGTCAGCAGCCGCGCGCACCTCGCGGGCGGATTCGAGCGGCGGGAGGAGCGCTTCGAGATCGGACAGGGCCAGGACGAATCCTGGAAGATCGGGCCTTATGCGTCGCAGGGCTTCAGCTCCTCGTCGAACGGCTTCCCCGGCTTCAGTCCGCTCGCGGCCGGTAACTGGCGCCGCAGCAACATCGCCGTCTACGCGGACCTGAATCTGGGCGATGTCGCCCAGGACCGATGGAGCCTCGGCGTGGCCGGCCGGTACGAGGACTTCTCGGACTTCGGCGGCAAGGCCACGGGCAAGGTGTCCGCCCGGGTCGAAGCCAGCGAACAGGTCGCCTTCCGGGCAAGCGCGACCACGGGCTTTCGTGCTCCGACGCCCGGACAGCAGAATGCCTTCAACGTGTCGACCGTGTTCGACGCGGATATCGGCGATCTGGTCAACCGGGGAACGATCCCTTCGACCTCGGCCGTCGCGGCGGTGCACGGAGGCAGGCAGCTCGAGCCCGAAACCTCGGTCAGCCTGGCGGGCGGGATCGTCTACGAGGCCGGCGAACTGCGGATGACCGCGGACTACTTCCGCGTGTCGATCGCCGACCGCTTCGCGCAGACCCAGACCTTCAAGCTCACCGACGCCGAGGTGGAACGGCTCATCTCGGAGGGCATCACGAGCGCCGGCAACCTGGCCGAATTCCGCTTCTTCACCAACGACTTCTCGACCCTGACGCAGGGCCTCGACTTCGTGGCCAACTACACGCCCGAAGGCATGGGCGGCAACACGGCCTTCAGCCTGCTCTTCAACTACACCGGCACCGAGGTGACGGAGCGAGACCCCGACGTCGTGGACGACGACCGGGTGCACCAGCTCGAGCAGTCGCTGCCGAACTTCCGCGGATCGCTGAGCGCTACGCATCCGCTCGGCAGGGTGCAGACCCTTCTCAGGGGCACCTGGTACGACGGCTGGTACGATGTCGGCGACGAGCACGACTACACCGGCCGCTTCATCGTGGACGCCGAAGCCTCGATGGACCTGTCGGACGACGCGTCGATCACGATCGGCGCGCAGAACCTGTTGAACATCTATCCGGACGAGAGCCCGACGGCCCTGAACGTGGGAGCCCGCTACCCCGAGAGCACTCCCTTCGGGTTCAACGGCGGCTACTACTACATCCGCATGAACTACAACTGGCTGTGGGAGACGCGCTGAGCCGGATCCACGGCGGCGGCCCCGAGTCGGCGGGGAGTCGGTCGAGTCGGTCGGCTGACTGATCGGCCGGCCGCAACCGACCGGACGGCGCAACCAAGAACCCCGGCGGGCCCGAAACGGTCCGCCGGGGTTCTTCGCGTCAATCCCCGCGCAATCCGCAATCCCGCGCGCACCTTAGCAGCCCGTGGATAAATCCGCACGAATGCCGGGGGGGGGGATTTTGTCCACGGGCTGATGGCTCATCCCTCCGGTACCCACCCCACGATCCTCAACGGGCCGCCGCTCCCGCCCTCGATCTTCAACGGGAGCGCCACGATCCCGGCCCCGGTCGCGGGCAGCCGGTCCAGGTTCGCGAGGTTCTCGAACCCCACGATGTTCTCGCTGTAGAGGATCACATGGGCGCGATAGTCGCTGGACTGGCCGTAGTCGATGCTCGGCGTGTCGATCCCGACCGCCGCGACGGCGCGGTTGTCCGCGAGCCACTGCGCCGCCTCGGGCGAGATGCCGGGGAAGTGCAGCTCGGGCACCGATTCGGGCCCGGTCATCGACGTGCCCAGGTAGGCGGCACGGTCGTTCCAGCGTGACGACCACCCGGTCCGGATCAGCAGCGCCGTGCCGTCGGCGATGGGGCCGTGCTCGGCCTCCCAGGCCGTGAGATCGCTGACCGAGACGAGGTAGTCCGGATCGGCGTCGGCCGAGGCCGAGACGTCGACCACCGAGGCCGTGGCGATCAGGCTGGACAGCGGGATCCGGTCGGTCGTGCGGCGTCCTTCGGCGAAGTGGACGGGGGCGTCGAGGTGGGTGCCGCCGTGCTCGGCCGACGCGAAGGAGTAGGCGGCGTAGAAGTAGCCGGCGTCGGTATGACCGTACGCGAGCTCGGTGAGCCGGAAGCCGAGCGTGTCCGTCGGCCAGTAGATCGTGGACGGCCCGAATGCGTGGCCGAGCTCGACCCACTCTCCTTGGGCGCCGGTGAAGATGGCGGCGTAGTCGGGCTGACCCTCCTGCAGGCACCCCGCGGCCAGGAGCACACCGGCAAGCGCCAGGGTGCCGGATCGCGTGTGTGGCATCTTCGTCTTCTCCTCGATTCGGGGCTCCCGTCTACTCCGGCAGGCGCAGGGCCACCAGCATGCCCGCCGACCCGCGCACGGCGACCGCCATCGCCACGTACTGAACGCCTTCGTGCATGTAGGTCATGGGGGCGGTGAGGGTGGACCCAGGGAGCTCGACGGAGCCCAGCTCCTTGCCCGTGCGCTTGTCTACGGCGCGGAAGACCGGGGCGGCGCCGCGGCCCTCGCCGTACATGAGGAGGGTGCTGGTGACGAGTTTGGTGGCGTGGGCGCGCGAGCCGGTGTTGCCGATGTCGACGCCTTGGAGCGCCGGGTGGCTGCGGACGGATTCGGGGGTGTCGCCGTTGGGGATCTGCCAGATGTGGTCGCCGGTGTTGAGGTCGATCGCGGTGATCGTGCTGTACGGCGGTTTGAAGATCGGGAGCCCGCGCGGGCCGCGGACGCCGCCGGGGCCGACGCTCACCCACTCCACGTTCGAGTCGGGATCGACGTCGACGCCGGGGACCAGCCGGGGCGCGCTGCATCCTCGGGTCGAAGCGACGTACAGGACGCCGGACTCGGGGTCGACGACCGCGCCGCCGGGGATGTTGGCGCCGCCGTTGGCTCCCGGACAGTGGATCGCGGGGCCGCCGGGGCCGTCCTCGCGCGCGGGCGGGTTAAAGAGCGGTCCCAGCCGGAAGCCGCTCACGATCTCCAGCGCCTCGGCGCGGAGCTCGGGGGTGAAGTCGATCAGGTCGTCTTCGGTGATGCCCTGCATCTCGAAGGGCGCGGGCCGGGTGACGAAGGGCTGCGTGGGCGACAGCCGCTCGCCCGGCACGTCGGACTGCGGCACCGGAAGCTCCTCGATGGGCCAGACGGGCTCTCCGGTCTCGCGGTCCAGCACGTACGCCCAGCCCTGCTTGGTGGTCTGCACGATCGCCTTGATCGCACGCCCGTCCACGTTGATGTCCACCAGGTTGGGTGCCGTGGGGTTGTCGTAGTTCCACACGTCGTGGTGCACGGTCTGGAAGTGCCAGCGACGCTCGCCGGTCCGCACGTCCAGCGCTAGGATGCTCGTGGCGAAGAGGTTGTCGCCCGGATGGAAGCCGCCGTAGTAGTCGACCGTCGGCGGATCGGTCACCACGTACACGAGCCCCAGCTCGGGGTCGGCCGAGAGCGGCGCCCAGGCCGACACGTTGCCGGTCCACTTCCAGGCGTCGTTCTCCCACGTCTCGTTGCCGAACTCGCCCTCCTGCGGGATCACGTTGAAGGTCCACAGGTGTCGGCCGTCGGCCGCGTCGTAGGCGAGCACGTTGCCCGGCACGTTCTCCTGCATGGTCTGGTAGTAGCCCTGCTCGTGCGAGTTGCCGACCACCACCACGCCGTTGACGACGATCGGAGGCGACGAGTTTGTGATGTAGCCGACCTCCGGCGGCAGGCCGTCCTGCGTGTCGTGCTCCCAGGGCCCGAGGTCGTCGAGCAGGTCCACCTTGCCCTTTTTGCCGAAGGACTCGACGGGCTCTCCGGTCATGGGGTCGAGCGCGTGCAGAAAGAAGCCCGGCGTCACCAGGTAGATCATGCCGCGCCCGTTGACTTCGGCGTAGGCGACGCCCTTCCCGTAGTTCTTCCGCATCGAGTCCTCCCACCGCTTGGTGTAGGGCTCGCGGAAGGTCCAGATCGTCTCTCCGGTCGCGGGGTCGATGGCGACCGCCGTCCGTCGCGAACCGGCGACCGAATAGAGGATGCCGTCCACGTAGATCGGAGTCGCGCGCAGGAGCGGTTCGGGCTCCGGGCCGAAGTTGTCGCTCCTCCAGACCCAGGCCACCTCCAGGTCGTTGAAGTTGGAGGCGTCGATCTGGTCGAGCGGCGAGTACCGCGTGCCGGCGGCGTCGGAGCCCCAGTGGTGCCATTCGTGCTGTTGGGCGGCGAGGGGGGGCGGGGCGGGGAAGGGGAGGGCGGGGAGCAGGGCGGTGGCCAGCGGGAGTGCGGCGGCTAGGAGCAGGGCGGTGGCCAGCGGGAGCGCGGCCGTCTGGAGCAACGCGGCCGCGGGCGGGTGTGCTGCTGCCACGGCCCGAAGGGTCGGTTTCACATGGTCCTCCGAGTTTTTGATTCCGGGGTTGGGTGGAGTGAGGTACGAGTGCCGGAGTGGTGGGTGCGGCACCCGGCTGAGCACCGAGTGAGAATACTCCGGTGCGGGGCGGTCGGGCCAGAGCCGCGCGGGTGCCCGCGACGGCGCTCCCGGCCCGAGTGGCGGCGGCCGTCCCGCGGAGCCGAAGTCGCATTGGGGGTGGTCGCGCGCTACAATGATCCGCTCGACCAAGTGCCCGCGCGAGGCGGACACCCACACGACGGAGGACTTGCGATGAAGTACGGTGGATGGATCCTGGCAGCCCGCGGGCTGCTGGCGGCGACCGGGCTGATGCTGGCGGTTCCGGGGCCGGGCCTGGCGCAGCCGGGACGGCGTGCGGTGAACGCGGAGCAGCGCGCGATGATGCAGCTCCGGCAGTGGGAGGTCATGGCGGCCGACATGCGGATGGAGCGCCCGATCGAAGCCCTCAACTCGGTCTGGATCGAGGAGCTGACCTGGATGGAGGTGCGCGACGCGCTCCGGGACGGGAAGACGACCGCGATCATCTCGACGGGCGGGATCGAGCAGAACGGGCCCTACCTGGCGACGGGCAAGCACAACTACGTGCTGGCGGCAGCCTGTGAGGGGATCGCGCGCAAGCTCGGCGACGCGCTGTGCGCCCCGGTCCTCAAGCTCGTCCCCGAGGGCGACATTGCGAACCCTTCGGGGCACATGCGCTATCCGGGCACGATCAGCCTGCGCGAGGAGACGTACCGCGCCGTCCTCGACGACGTGGCGAGCAGCCTTCGCGCCCACGGATTCACCGACATCGTGTTCATCGGCGACAGCGGGGGCAACCAGGCCGGGATGGCGGCGGTGGCCGCGGCGCTCGACGAGCGTTGGCGCGGGAGCGCGCGCGCCCACTTCATCCCCGAGTTCTACCGCTACGGCGAAGTGCACGAGTGGATGGAGAGAGAGCTCGGCATCACGGAGCCCACCAACGACGGCTTCCACGACGACTTCGTGATCACGTCGATCATGATGGTCGAGGATCCGGCCTCGGTCCGGCACGAGCAGCGCGTGGCGGCGGGGAAGGCGTCGATCAACGGGGTCAGCATCGCCGACAAGGAAGCCACGATCGAGATCGGCAGGAAGCTGCTGGGCTTCCGGGTCGATCGGACGGTGGAGGCGATCCGGGCGGCGGTGGGGGCGGCGGCGCGCTGAGGGATCGCGCTCATGGTCGTGGATTCGGGCTTGGTTCAGGTTTTCGTGAGGGCAGCGGAGGGGCGTGAGGGTCTGCCGGGAGTGCGGACAGCCGTTACTGGAGGCTGACGATTCGTATCTCAAGGCGGCCGAGCTGTTCCTCGAGGCCTGTCCGGGACCTTGGCTCGCCGCGAAGGGTCTGCGCCTGATGGCGTATCAGCGGATCGACGGGATTCCCGGGTTGGCCGGACGCGGTTCGGCTGCCCGAAACCGAATAAATAAAATCGGGGGAGGGGGGGCACTTGCTCGTCCGGCGCATCCGGCACGGGGTTCCGGCCACCGGCTCTACAAACGTCCGAAACGGCCGCTTCGCTCGATAAAGGGCATTGCCGGAGCTCTCGGGTGTAGTCCGGGGCACCTTGGTCGGCTCGCACGCAAGCGGGGGTATTCGTACGGGCTAGCCGTGCGCTGGGTGAGGCTGCTGATGGGTCTCGCGCTCCACGCTGAGGGCTGCAGACGGAAGACCGTCGCGTGGCGGGTCGGGTTCTCCGACGGCGAGAGCTGGTGCCGGTTCACGAAGCGGCTGGTGGGGAAGAGTCCGACGCAGCTGCGCAAGATGGACCTGCCGCTGGAGGAGTGGGCGAAGGAGGGGGCGGAGAGGGTGTTCGGGCGGGTGGTTCGGGAGAAGGATCGGGGTAGTTCAATTTAACCATGAATAACACGAAAACAGGTGTAGCGGGTGCTGGCACGGGCACCTCCCATTAGAGAGGAAGCCCACCCACCATGTTCCGAGCGCATCGGCTGAAGCGAGGGCCGGATGACGACCGGAAGGGAATATTTCGAGCCTATGGCAGACAGCCCGGCGCAGGTTCGCAGTCCACGGCGGCGTTGCCATGGGTCTAGGCGCATCGGTGTGCTCCGGGGAATCGTCATGTCCTGTCTCGTCCCGGTCGTCCCGGCTTGCGTCCCGGCTTGCGACGCCGACCCGGGGGATCCAGTGGACCGTACCGCTGAGGTGGTCGTCAGGTTGCCTCGGGCGGGCGACACGCTGGCGGCGGTGGAGACGATCGACGGCACGGGCACGGATACCATGTGGGTGGATGCGGGCGACCACGTTTGGGATTCGATCTTCTACTTGGACTCCAACGTGTGCAAGGCGCCGCCTTCACGGGCGCGACGCGGTGTAGCGGTGACGATCAGGTCACGCATGGGGGCGGACATGCTGGCTCTGGAGCCGCTCAACGATTCGCTGCGCGTGCTGCGCGTCGGCGACACCGAAGTAATGAGCCCGGACGGCCTGGTCCGCGCGGAGCAGTGGGGCGGGGCTGCAATCGATCGGCCCTTCCGCCTGTCCGTCGATCTGCCCCGCTGCGATTCCGTTGATGTCGCTGTGGTTGAAACGTGGCTGTCCGGCAACGAGAACTGGTCGTGGGTTCTCGGGAACCTCGCCGGTCTCGGCGCGGATACGTCGCGCCTGGCTTCGGTCACGATCCGTTCCCATCCGACGCAGAGCGACACGTTGCCCGGCTGCTGCGAGCGAACGTTGCGGCGTCGTGCGGCGATGACACAAACCGGGGGTCGCTCCGCGTCACGCGAGGAGGGCAGGTAGAATGCGGATCAACCGCGCCGTTTCGCTCGGATGCGGCGCGATCGCCGGGATGGTGTGGGTCGCTGTCCTCTCCCTTCTGATTCCGTCCGGGGATGCGGGAGTGGCCGGCGACCTGTTGCTCGATCGAAACACGCCCCATCCACCCTGTCCGCGTGCCGTGGGCGTTGGAGTTGCGAAACAACAGCCTGACGGGTTGCATCCCCGCGTCGTTATCCGGCCACTCGAACTACTCGAACTTCAAGATCAGCCCGCAGAGCGGCAGGGACCTCGCCGCGTGCCTGAACTTCGGAAGCGAGAGCATAGCCAACCAGAACTTCACGACCGGCAGTACCGTAAACCTGTGACTCTCCCGGAAGCGTCGGACGGCGACGGCACGCTGTCCTACACGCTCTCGCCGGATGTTCCGGGCCTGACGTTCGACCCCGCGACGCGTACCCTGAGCGGGACGCCGACCACGCCGGATACTTACAGCATGACCTAATACCGTCAGCGATTCGGCCACCCCCGCGAACACCGCCACCCTGACGTTCATCATCACCGTGAGTGCCGCGCTCCCCTGCGGCGGCGTGGTCGCATCCGGGAGTCCCGGCCTGTACGGCGACTGCCGGTCGCTCCTAGCCGGCTTGGCGACGCTCAACCCGGACGGCGTGCTGAACTGGGACGGCGTGCTGAACTGGGACGCCGGTACCGCCATCGCAGATTGGGACGGCGTCACTGTCGCCAGCGGCCACGTGACGGAGTTCAGCTTGTTCGATGTCGGCTTAACGGGCTTGATACCACCGGAGCTAGGCGACCTGTCTGGTCTGACGCGCTTGGACTTGAGCGGCACCAGCCTGACGGATTCGATCCCGTCGGAACTGGGCAGCCTGTCCAGCCTGAGGTTCTTGCTCTTGTCCAACAACGGCCTGACGGGTTCGATCCCGTCTGAGCTGGGCGACCTGTCCAGATTGGGAGTCTTGAACTTAAGCGGCAACAGCCTGACGGGTTGCATCCCCGCGTCGTTATCCGGCCACTCGAACTACTCGAACTTCAAGATCAGCCCGCAGAGCGGCGGGGACCTCGCCGCGTGCCTGAACTTCGGAAGCAAGAGCGTAGCCAACCAGAACTTCACGACCGGCAGTACCGTAAACCTGACTCTCCCGGAAGCGTCGGGCGGCGACGGCACGCTGTCCTACATGCTCTCGCCGGATGTTCCGGGCCTGACGTTCGACCCCGCGGCGCGCACCCTGAGCGGAACGCCGACCACGCCGGATACTTACAGCATGACCTATACCGCCAGCGATTCGGCTACCCCCGCGAACACCGCTATTCTGACGTTCACCATCACCATAACTGCGCAACAGTAAAGTAACTGCCTGTGGCAGCCGTTCCCCCCGCGGCCGCCCCCGGCCCTGCTTGGCCGGGGGCGGCCCGGCATTTATGCTTAGGTTAGGGCTCCGCCGACTCTCGGGCGACGGCTTCTCCGGCGAGGTGTCGCCGCGAGGCCGCCGGATGGTCGTTCGCGTCGGGGCTTGTCCGGGGGATCTTTGGCGCAAGCGAGGCTATTCGTACACGGGCCTTGCCGTACGCTGGATGAGGCTATTGCCGGGCGGTGGTGCCGCACGCCGAGGGCTCCAGAAAGAAAGACGCTCACGTGGCGGCTCGGATTCGCCGACGGGGAGAACTGGTGCCGGTTCACGAAACGACTCGCGGGGGGAGAGTCCGATGCGACTTAGTGAGATGGACCCCACTGCTTGGAGAAAGGGGCGAGGGAGAGGGTGGTGAGGGTGTTTTGGGCGGGCCGATTCTGGACGAGGAGTCGGCGTGGGTTCGACAAAGACATGAAAAACAAAGAAATGGGTATGGATCAGGGAAGCCGATCGTAGTTATACTACCAACTATGATTTGGCGTCCCCAACGCGCCGTTCCCGTAATAGTCACGGATTGGAGAAAGAGTGTGTCAAAGGCACAAAAAGAAGGCGGACGACATGGGCCAAAGGGGCTTGATGTTATGAAGTGTATAAAATTCTTGTTGCCATTATTATTGGCGGGAGCAGGGGCATACGTAGGGGTGTGGGTGAGGTTCCATAAGGTAAAGGTAGATGTAGATGAGGTGACTAACATCGTGCTTGGCATACGGGAGTCAATGAACGCCCAAACGGATTCCATGAGTGCCACATCGGATTCATTGCTGGATACGCAACGCAACCTGAATGAAAAACTAGATACGTTGAACGCGAGATTGAGTAAGCTTCTTAAAGCTCGCCAAGATCATGAAGGGCACTGAGCCCCGTAAGGGAGAAGTGCACATCCGGGCCGCCATCGCCACCATTCCTTGAGGAACGTGTCATACGCTTTGCAGCTCTCGCCCGCAGGTCCCACAGGCGAAGGTGCCCTCGGCCTCGAAGTTTAGGCGAATGTCCAGCCGCCGAACCCCGGCGGTGAACGGCGCGCTCTCCACGTACCTCACGGCCACTCCAGACCCAGCGATGCTCTCGGTCACGGCCACACCGCTCGTCTCTTTAATGCCGGATTGTGTACGGCCGTAGCCTGTGGCGAACGCGACACCGCCCCAACGGTGCCGCCACCTCCCGTGCCGACAATGCTGTCGGTCATCCCCGCCGATATTCGGTCTTGCCGCTCTGGGCGATATTTCCGGTTCCTCGCTTGTTTCAAGTGGGGAGGTTGAACTGGAGCTTGCCGCACACGAGGTGGGCCATGGTGATGAAGTTCTCGGTGGTGCGGCAGCCTCGGGCGCGGACCTTGGCCGCCTGCACGAGCGAGTTCACGGCCTCGAGCATCCCGTTGCTGATCCGGGAGTGAAGCCACCGGAGGATGCCCGTGCGGTGCCTGCGGACCGTCCCGGCGACCTTGGCCATCGGCGCGAGGCCGCTCTCTTCGGCGTCCGCGCACCACCGGTCGAGCCGGCGTTCGGCAAGGGTCGGCGGCAGGTTCCGGAACTCCTGGAAGGAGACCTTGAGCCGGTATGTCCGCGCCGTGTCCGGCGCGACCTGCGCCGGATCTAGCAGCGCGTCCGGCCGGAGCCTCCGGTGCGGTTTCAGGCGATCCGGATTCCACAGCCGCAGCCACCGGGTCCGCTTCAGGTCCGGCCGCTTCTTCTGCTCGGCGCGCCGCACCCTTTCGACCGCCTCGTTCAGCAGCTTCACGACGTGGAAGCGGTCGAAGGTGATCTCGGCGTCCGGGAACGACTCCTTCGCCCCCCTGATGTACGCGCCGACATGTCCATGCACAGCTCCCCGATCCCCTCCGCACGGCCGCCGCGGGCTTCGAGGTCGTCCCGGAACTCTCCCGGCACCTCCGACTTCCGTCCCTCCGCGGCGTACGGCAGCCTCCGCTCGTCGAGGTCCGCGAAGAAAGTCACATAGCTGCGGCCCCGGCGGCACGCCTTTTCGTCGACGCCCACGGCCCGCACCTGCGAATGGTCCGCCTCCGCCCTCGCTTCGTCCACATGGTGCTTGACGATCCGCCACAGCCGGGTGTCGTGCTCTTCGACGATGCGCGCCACCGCCTTGACCGGCATCCCGGACGCCATCGTCACCACGAGGGCCTCGAAGAGCAGCGTGAAGCCGCTCCGGGGGCGTGCCCACGGCAGCCGCGCCTGCCGGACTCCGCACTCCGGGCACTTCATCCGGGGAGACGGCGCGTGCAGGCAGGCCCGGTGCTGGAAGAAGTCGAGGTGCCGCCACTCCTTGAGGGCCGTGTCGTACGCCTTGCAGCCCTCGCTCCCGCAGCCCCCGCAGGCGAAGGTGCCGCCGACCTCGAAGTTCAGATGGATGTCCAGCCGCCGTTCCCCGGCGTCGAACGCCGTGCTCTCCACGTACCAGGGCCGCTCGAGGCCCAGCGCCTGCGCGAACAGTCTCGTCCTCTTCATCTCCGCTCTCTCCCGCCCGGTCCCCATGGCCGTCGGCCCGGCGGAGCCCGGGGGGCAGCCCGGGCCGGCGAGACTCCGCTCGGGTTCCGGGAGCGGCCGCCCCCGGATGCGCTCCGGCCAATCTTCCCCGAACCGCACGATTCCGAAAGGCCGCGCCCTCCCACCCGACAAGCGGCCGTGCCCGGTCGCGTCGTGCGCCCGAAAGCCGTTGTGCGTGGAGCATGCACCGGGTCGCCGGCAAGCCTCGGCGGCACGTCCGGCAGGACCTGCGACATCAGCCCGAACCCCAGGCCCCGGCCACCCCCCCTTGACCGATCCCTGCCCCATTACCCATTGTGCATGGCGAAGAGCCATATTTCCCAGCTTACCGCCGATGTGCGTGATCAGTACGGGGAGATTTAGGCGGTCCTACTTCGTTGGACAGTTCAAGGGCAAATTTAAGGTGGATTCCGGTGGTCTCTGGAGCCCTCGAAAGTCATCTCTCCCGAGGCGGGCCCCGTCCGGCCGGGGCATCCTCCTCCGATCCTCCGGCTGAACATATCCTCCGTCTTTCCGGCGGGATGTTCCCGACGGGAAGACGGAAGGACCGGCGCGCTGCGATCCCGGCGCGCTCGCGGGCATCGTCGCGCCGGATCGTCTCACGACGCCTCCGAGATCCTCGTCGCGCCCCGGCCTCTCGACGTCGGCGATCCGGCGGATGCCGAAGACACGAGGGCACCGGGAGAATCGGCGGTCGGACGAGTTCGCCGCGGGCCTTGGTCACGGCCTTGGCGGCGTTGAAGCCGGAGGAGGCGGAGGCGATCCGGTCGAGCGCCTCGAACGTGACGCCGGGCCTGAGGAACGTTTCGGCGCCGGGCAGCGACCGGAAGCGGTCCCAGGGCGTGGCGACCCGGTCCTGGGGGGTAGCGCCTCTTGACGCGGCCGTTGGCTCCGACGACCTCGACGGCGAAGAGGCAGGGCCGGTGGAAGTTGAGGAAGGGGGAGAGGGAATCGCGGAGGAAGGTGTCGACGAGCGGCGCGAGGTCGCGTGGTATGTGGGTGTGTCCGAGCCACTTGCGGACGATGCTGCCGTTCTTGCCCTCGATGAGGGCGTTGTCGTTCGAGCGCCGGGGCCGCGACTTGGTGAACTCGTCGATGTGGAGCTTGGCGAGCAGCGCCGCGACGCGGTGGTTGATGAACTCGGAGCCGTTGTCGGCGTGGAAGCCGAGGACGGTGAAGGGGAAGGCGGTGATGAGGGCTTCGAGGACGGGGTTCAGGAAGTGCTCGGTGATGCGGGGAACCGCTGCGAGATGCTGGAACTGGGTGACCTCGTCGACGACGTTGATGATGTAGATGCCCTTCTCGCCGCCCTTGTCGCTTTGGTGGACGGTGTCGACGCGCAGGAAGCCCGGCCGCCCGTGTTTTTTCGGGGCCATGAGCGAGGGTTCGGGTCCGCGTCCGGGCGTTCGCCGAGCTGTCGTGGCCGCGGTAGACACCGATGCCCGTGGAGCGCGAACATCGGGCGAGAGGGACGAAGGGGCCGGGGCGATGTCAGCCGAATCCGGTCCGCTCGATCGTGTTCCAGACGCTGAACAGCCGGTCGGTGGTGGGCTGCCAGCCGATGATCCGCAGCGTCGTGCGCCGCCCGGCGGATGACCTGGCAGGGCAGCGGGATCATCTCGGCGACGAAGCGCCGGAACTCCATGGCGATTTACTTCCGGCGGTCGGCCTTGCGGTGCATCATCATCGCGAACCAGCTCTTGAGGTTCCCACGCCAGCGCCGCCATCACCATGCAGGCCCAGTTGCTCACCAGATGGTGGACCGGGAGCCGCAGCGCGTTCACCCCGCTCTTCAGCTGCGCCACCGCGTTCTCCTGGTCGCAGCGGGCGTTGGCTCGGCCGCGCCGATGTCCCGCCGCGTGGTGACGTAGAAGTGGTGTTCGACGTCGGGGATCAGGGCCAGTTCGCCCTTCTGCCTGCTGATGTTCTTGCGCACGACCACCATCCGGCAGGTCTTCCTGCACTTCATCGGCCGGTAGTCGAACTCGGCGACGTGCTCGCAGTTCAGCCGCTTGTCGACGTACCCGCGCTCCCGCACGATCCGCGCCTTCTCGTCCTCCCGCCTGCTCCGCGTCTTCCCCGTCCGGGGCGTGTGGTGCGCCCGGCGCTCCATATCCAACCCCAGCACCCGTGTCGAGCCAACTGCTTCCGGCCATACCTTTCTCTTCTCCTCGCGCTTCACGGCGACGGCGAGTTTGGTAGTGTCGGTTCATTCATGCAACGGCTGGTGGGAAAGAGTCCGACACAGCTGTGTAAGAACGACTCCCCCGAAGAGCTCGCCTCATGGCTGAAGGACGAAGACTTCCCCTACGTCTTCGCCAGCGACGCGGAAAACGACGGTGCCACCTTCACCGACTTCGGCGGTTCGCTGATGGACAACAACATGGTCGGCAGCCGGGCGGTGATCGTGATCGGCCCCGACGGCACCGTGGCCAAGGTGATCCCGCAGTTCAACCAGGTGGATCCCGCGGCCTACAGGAGCTGGCCGCCGTGATCGACGAGGTGACGCCGGAACCGGAGGCAGCGTCGGCGGAGCGTCGACGGGCTGGGCGACTGTTTCGGGACTGCGGGGTGTGTCCTGAGATGGTGGTGCTACCGACGGGGAGCTACCGGAGGGGGTCGTCGGAAGAGGAGGTGGGGAACTGGTTCGTCGGGGTCCTGCGGGAAGGTCCGCGGCACACGGTGAGGATCGTTGGGAGGATGCGCGGGAGTACGTGTCGTGGCTGTCGCGTGAGACGGGGGAGCCGTACCGCCTGCTGAGCGAGGCGGAGTGGGAGTACGCGGCGCGGGCCGGGACGGAGACGGCACGGTACTGGGGCGAAGACGAGGTGGGGCAGTGCGGGTACGCGAACGGGGCGGACCAGACATGGCGGGACCACGGATGGAACTGGGTAGGCGGAGTATCGTGTAGCGACGGATACGCCGACACCGCGCCGGTGGGCTCGTTCGCGCCGAACGGCTGGGGGCTGTACGACATGCTGGGGAACGTGTGGGAGTGGACGGAGGACTGCTGGCACTACGGCTACGAGGGTGCACCCAGCGACGGGAGCGTTTGGCAGGGTAGCGACGACTGTTCCAACCGTGTGTTGCGCGGTGGCTCCGCAAACGACTATCCGGTGCACCTCCGTTCGGCGCTCGGCGCGGCATGGACGCTGGCGGTGCGGGCGGACAGGCGGGACATGGAGGCACGGCTAGGCAGGCGGCTGGACCGGGTGGAGGCCCGGATCATGGAGGCGATCCGGGAATGGCGGACCCCGGCGGATCAGGGGTAGTCTGCCGCCGCTGACCTCGATTCGGCGGGTTGGCCCGAAAACAAGGAGACGACGAAAATGCGCAGAATGGCGTTAGTACCTTGATCGCTGCAGCCATGGCGGCCGCAGTCAACCAGAACCACGATCAGCGAGGAGCTGTAAATTCTCCGACGGTCATTCCTGCCATCCGGATGAGAGCGCGTAAGGTACCTTTGGCGATCTCCCTGTGGTCAGGCACGGAGAGTGTGACACTCTGGCCTTCTTTTACCAAGATAATGTGGCTACCTCGCCGTCGAGCCACTTCCCACCCCAACGATTCGAAGATTCTGACGACTTCACGACCGCTGAGTACCGGCAAGCTCACACGGCTATCCCTACTTCCAGTTGCCGAGTCTCAACGGTCAAGGGAATGCCGCGTTCGGATCTGACTTCCAAACACGCACGGATAGCCTGGCGCATGTTGACAACGGCGTCTTCCTTCGTTTGACCTTGACTCACACAGCCCGGTATCGACGGGCACTCGGCGACCCAAACGCCGTCTTCGTCTCGATCTAAAGTCACTACGAACAGCACGATAGCCTCCTTGGTCCGGGATTTGTCACACCTGGGTGTGGCATCGACCCTCCAAGTGCGCCAAATTTGAAGGATGACAGACAGTTTTAGCGAAACCCGCAAAGGGAGGACCGATGCCGACACAACGTAACCAATTCCGCCAGCGCTTTCAACCGTGCGGCCGCGGGCGAGGCAAGGGTTACGGTGGCGAACGGGCCAGAGCCGTCCGTGCGCGGCGGCGCTCCCGGCTAGGGGCGCGGGTGTTTCGGGACTGCGGGGTGTGTCGTGGCTGTCGCGCGAGACGGGCGAGGCGTACGTCTGCTGATCGAGGCGGCATGGGAGTACGCGGCGCGGGCCGGACGGAGACGGCACGGTACTTGGGGGAGGACGAGGCGGGGCAGTGCGAGCTATGCGAACGGGGCGGACCAGACATTGCGGGACCGGGGATACTGGGTAGGCGGGGTATCGTGTAGCGACGGACATGTCGAAACCGCGCCGGTGGGCTCGTTCGCCCCGAACGGCTGGGGCTGTACGACATGCTGGGGAACGTGTGGGAGTGGACGGAGGACTGTTGGCACTACAGCTACGGGGGGCACCCAGCGCCGGGAGCGCTTGGCAGGGTGGCGACGACTGTTTCAGCCATGTGTTGCGCGGTGGCTCCGCGGACGACTATCCGGTGCGCCTCCGTTCGGCGCACCGCAACGAGTATCTCGCCTTGGTACCACCACCACCTCTCTACAAAGGATTCCGGGTTGCCCAGACCATCAATTGACCCTTGAGTTTGCGTCTTTACCTCTTGCAGCTCCGCCGCCGGATGCCGGTCTTCCACGCGTCCAGGGGGTCGGAGACCCGCTTCGCCGCCCAGCACAGCATGCCGCTGCGGCGCAGGACTTCCCGGGCCGTGACACCCCTTCCACGTCTCCTCCCGTGATCCTCTCCGGACGGCCCCCGATTCGGAGCGACCTGTTGAAACCGAGACCGTGAGTCATTATCTTCACCTTGGGCGTAACGGTCGGCGTGTGTCGTTTGCTGCCTCACGCCGGCCCGCGCCCCTTCCCCTGTGAATATGAATATGGCTATCAAGAACTTATAAGATATAGACATGACAAAGCAGTTGAGAAAGTGGAGTTGCCCCGGTTTCGTGGACACATCCAACTTGAGGGGGAAGGAGGATTCCACGATGCCGAAGAAGCGGTTGCGGTATCCGCCGGAGTTCCGGCGGGAGATGGTCGGGCTGGTGCGCTCGGGGCGGTCGCCCGAGTCGCTGGCGCGAGAGTTCGAGCCCTCGTCCGGGGCGATCCGGAACTGGGTCAGGCAGGCGGACCTGGACGAGGGACGCCGGGCGGACGGGCTGACCACGAAGGAGCGGGAGGAGGTTCGCCGCCTCAGGCGGGAAGTCAGGCGGCTCCGCATGGAGCGGGACATCTTAAAAAAAGCCGCGGCCTGGTTCGCGATGGAGAGCGGCTCGATCCCCGGAAGGGGTTCGAGTTCATGAAGGCGCACCGGGCCGAGTTCCCCGTCCGGGCGATGTGCCGCGTGCCGGGTCTCTCCCCCAGCGGGTACTACGCCTGGCTGAAGCGGACGCCTCCGGAGCGGGCCCGGCGGGACGCGGAGCTTCGGGAGAAGATCGAAGAAGCCTGGGAACAGAGCCGGCGGACCTACGGCCGGCCCCGGATCCATGCGGAACTGAAGGCCCGGGGCGAGCGGGTGGGAAGCAAGCGGGTCGGACGGCTGATGAAGCAGGCGGGGATCGAGGGCGTGACCCGGCGGCGGCGGAAGGTCGTCACGACGCGGCGGGACGCGCAGGCCCGCGCGGTGCCGGACCTGGTGGACCGCGACTTCTCGGTCGGCGGTCCCGACCGGCTGTGGGTGGCGGACATCACGTACGTGCCGACGGATGCGGGCTGGCTGTACGCGGCCGTGGTCGTGGACGCCTGGAGCCGCCTCGTCGTGGGCTGGGCGATGGAAACCAGCCTCCGGTCGGAGCTGGTGGAGAAGGCGATGGCGATGGCGGTGTGGCGTCGTCGGCCGAAGGACGTCATCCATCACTCGGACCAGGGCTCCCAGTACACGTCGTACGCCTTCGGGAAGCGGTGCCGGGAGGCCGGGGTGCGGCCCTCCGCGGGATCGGTCGGGGATGCGTACGACAATGCGATGTGCGAGAGCTTCTTCGCGACGCTCGAGTGCGAACTGCCGGACCGCAGCCGGTTCCGCAGCCCGGATGAAGCGAGGCGTGCGGTGTTCGACTTCATCGAGGGGTTCTACAACCGGGTGCGTCGGCACTCGGCGCCGGGGTACGAGTCGCCGGCGGACTTCGAGAAGAAGCATGCGGCCTGGCCCGGCAGGGTCGTCGGCCCGGGCGGTCTCGCGATCGATCCGGTGCGACGCCGGCTGCAAGCGGGAAACCGGCGAGGCGACGCCCGAGAGCGCGGCCGGGTTGCTGCGCGCCGGTCCCTCCGTCTTCCCGCCGGCAGCATGTCCCGGCGGGAAGACGGAGGATATGTTTCAAACAGGATCGGAGGAGGATGTCCGGACCGGTCGGCTCGGGATGTTGGATGTCCTCGGCCGGAGAAGCTCTCCTCAGCAGCGGGGAGACGAAGAGAAACCGAGCAGTTCAACCGCAGTATTCACCCGTCCACGAAACCGGGACAGGTCCAAAGTAAGCTTGCGACGAAGTGGTGATGCACCTTGGAATGAAGTGCCATTTGTCCGTGTCAGCAGACGGCAATTTCTGGCAGACTTAGACGGGGATGGGCATTTAGAATTCGCCGTCTTTCCTTTCAGCCCCGGCAGCGCCATCTGGGGTACAGCCAGAATTTATAGTTTGAAAAAAGAAATAGAATTCTGGGGCAATGGACGTTATCGTTTTGAGCTGGATACATTCGTTAAATTGGACTGTATGAAGTGTTCTAAATTTGGACCAGAAGAATGCAACAAATGCAAATGACAGACAGGGTGAACCCGAAGAACGGCATGAGGCCGGTGCATCCGGGTGAGATCCTGCGCGAGGAACTTGACGAGCTCGGGTTATCGGCCGATGCGTTGTCTACGGCGCTGGACGTACCGGTGACCGGGTGACGATGATCCTGAACGGCCAGCGCGGCGTGAGTGCGGACACGGCGTTGCGGTTGGCACGGTATTTCGGGACGACCTCGCAGCTCTGGATGAATCTTCAGAAGGCTCTTCCTCCCTCTTGGTGGCCGGGGTTACGGTGAGGGGTCAGAGTCATGACCGATCACCGACGAGGAGGAGGAAGGTATGGCCGAGAGGAGCTGGCTGGACGCGGTGCTGGGACTGGGTCCGGAGTGGAGGGTTGTCCGGGTGGAGCGCACGCGGGAGCCGAAGGAGCTGCGGGTGGGCGTGGAGCGTGCCCCGGGGAGCAGGCTGCGATGCCCCGACTGCAACGAGGAATGCCCGGGCTACGACACGCGGCGGCGGGAGTGGCGGAACCTGGACGCCTGGGGGTACAAGACCTTTCTCGTCTGCGATGTTCCGCGGGTTCGGTGCCGGGAGCACGGGGTGCTGACGATGCAGGTGCCTTGGGCGGAAGGGAGTTCGAGGTACACGGCGCAGTTCGAGGCGGAAGTGATCCGGTGGCTCAAGGAGGCGAGCGTGCAGGCGGTGGCCAGGCGGATGCGGCTGAGCTGGAACGCCGCGGACGGGATCATGCAGCGGGCCGTGGCCCGGGGGCTGGCGCGCCGCCGGCCCGAGGAGGTCCGGCGCCTGTCGGTGGACGAGACGTCGTTCCGCCGCCGGCACCGCTACGTGACGGTGGTGTCGAACCCGGAGACGGGCCGGGTGCTGCATGTCGCCCAGGGGCGGGGCAGGGAGGCGCTCGCGGCGTTCTACGAGGGGCTGGGAGAGACGCAGAGGGCGGCCGTCGAGAGCGTCAGCATGGACATGTGGGCACCGTACATCGCGGCGACCCTCGACATGATTCCGCACGCCTGGGCGAAGATCGCGTTCGACCGGTTCCATGTCGCCAAGCACCTCGGCGATGCGGTGGACAAGGTGCGGCGCGCCGAGCACCGGGCTCTGCTGAAGGAGGGCAACGCGATCCTCTCGGGCACCCGATTCCAGTGGCTGAAGGGCCGGCGGCGGAAGACGCACGGGGAGAAGCTGGCGTTCGCGAAGCTGCGCGCCGGCACGCGGCGGACGGCCCGGGCGTGGGAGCTGAAGGAAGCGGCCGCGAATCTCTGGAACTACCGGAGCCGAAGCTGGGCGACGGCCGGGTGGAAGCGGTGGCTCGCATCGGCTTCGCGCTGCCGCCTGGAGCCCGTCGTCAAGGCCGCCCGGATGATCCGCAGTCATCTCTGGGGCATTGTCAACGCCGTCGTCCTCCGCGCCACCAACGGTCCGGCCGAAGGCATCAACAGCCGGATCAAGACCGTGAAGGTGCGCAGCCGGGGCTTTCGCAACCGGGAACGCTTCGCGAACGCCATCTACTTCCATCTCGGCGGCCTCGACCTCTACCCCGATAGCCTGCCCGCATGACCTGATGCCCACCTGACAAGGGGAAGAACCCTTCAGAAGACCTGGGAGCTTCGACGGGCGGAGATCGAGACCGGCCGAGAGATCGCCGAACGGGTCAAGCCCCGGCAGCCCGCAGCGTAGGGAAAGGCAGTCCATGCTCGTCCGCGGTCCCTTGCGGCCAACGGGCCGAATCGTGTACTCATTCGAGGCGAACAGGTAGCCACAACCGGGTGTACACACCAAACATGAGGAAGGAGGGTGACTGGCCGAAATGAACTGGGAAATGATCTCCCGTGACGGTCGGACTGCTGGCCTTGGCCGCAGCCGTGATTCAGAGAAGGAAGAGAAGCCAGCCGAGAGAGGCGGAAGTTTTTCGGGCGGTTGATCAACAGCCATATGAAGTATCTTGAAGACAGCATGGACCGTATCTGTAGACACCAGAAGGTTATGAAGGAGGACCCGAACAGCCGAATGGACCGGATGAGCAGCCGGATGGACCGGATGGACCAGCGGGCCCGAGTCGAACGCAAGGAGGTATTGGATGCCACTCGGGAGTCCATGGCTGCCTGAACCGATGCAGAAGAACGCAATCCGAAAGTGGGCCGGACGATGACTTGGCCCGGGTGGGGCGATGTGTTGCCGTTGCTGGCCATGGTCGGAGGCGTGGTCGGCAGCGTGCTCGGCGCGGCATGGACGCTGGCGCCAATGGGAGACCGAATCGTATCGAGGGCGGGGAAGAAAGCCTCCGGCGGCGAGGCGGCGAAAACCACCGAGGCGCTGTATGAACGGTTCAAGGCCAACGACTTCAAGCATGTCGAGGCCAAGATTGACAGCGGCCTGAAGGACGTGAGCGAGCGCATGGGCCGCATGGAGGCGACGGTGCGGGCGGACAGGCGGGACATGTGGGTACGGCTAGGGCCTGCGGCTGGACCGGATGGAGGCCCGGATCATGGAGGCGATCCGGGAATGGCGACACTGAAGGATCGGACATTTCCGTAGGATCGGACATTTCCGTTTCTCCCGACAATCCCTTGCGGCCAAGGGCCGAATCGTGTACTCATTCGAGGCGATCCGGTAGCCACACCGGTGTACACACCAAACATGAGAGGAAGGAGGG
Source organism: Longimicrobiales bacterium (assembly GCA_965215065.1). GTDB lineage: Bacteria > Gemmatimonadota > Gemmatimonadetes > Longimicrobiales > Gaopeijiaceae > Bin94. The sequence continues at coordinate 3,742,094 of OZ244037.1, read as the reverse complement.
TGACTGGCCGAAATGAACTGGGAAATGATCTCCGTGACGGTCGGACTGCTGGCCTTGGCCGCAGCCGTGTTCAGAGAAGGAAGAGAAGCCAGCCGAGAGAGGCGGAAGTTCTTCAGGCAGTTGATCGACAACCACATGAAGCATCTTGAAGACAGCATGGCCCGTACCTGCAGAGACCAGAAGGTTCTGAAGGAGGACCTGAACAGCCGAATGGACCGGATGGACAGCCGGATGGACCGGATGGATCAGCGGGCCCGAGTCGAACGCAAGGAGATACTGGATGCCATTCGGGGACTCCATGGCAGCCTGAGGATACGGTCTGGTTGAGGGAACCGATGCAGAAGGAGGCAATCCGAAAGTGGGCCGGACGATGACTTGGCCGGGGTGGGGCGATGTGCTGCCGGTGCTGGCCATGGTCGGAGGCGTGGTCGGCAGCGTGCTCGGCGCGGTATGGACGCTGGCGCGAATGGGGGACCGACTGGTATCACGGGCGGTGAAGGAAGGCTCCGGCGAAGCGGCGAAGGCCACCGAAGCGCTGTATGAACGGCTCAAGGCCAACGACTTCAAGCATGTCGAGGCCAAGATTGACAGCGGCCTGAATGACGTGAGCGAACGCATGGGCCGCGTGGAGACGACTGCGAGGGCGGACAGGCAGGACATGGAGGCTCGGCTGGGCAAGCGGCTGGACCGCGTGGAGGCGACGGTGCGGGCGGACAGGCGGGACATGGAGGCACGGCTGGGCAGGCGGCTGGACCGTGTGGAGGGCCGGATCATGGAGGCGATCCGCGAATGGCGGACCCCGGCGGACCAGGGGTAGCCTGCCGCCGCCGACCTCGATTCGGCGGGTTGGCCCTAAAACAAGGAGACGACGGAAATGTGCAGAGTGGCGTTAGTGGGTGCCTTGATCGCTGCAGCGGCGACGGCCGCGCCGAACGGTGCCACGGCCCAGGAAGCGGGCCAAGACCTCATCCAGGTCGGTGCGACCGCCCCCGACTTCGAGCTGACCGGAGCGACCCGGCACGGGGTGCTGCGGGACAAGGTCCGGCTGAGCGACTACCGCGGGGAGACGGTGGTCCTCGCGTTCTTCTTCAGAGTCAGGACGCGCGGCTGAACGGTTCAGATGAGAGCGTACCGTGATCAGTACGCAGAACTGTTCAACGAAGGCCGCAACGTCGTGCTCATGGGGATTTCGAACGACTCCCCCGAAGAGCTCGCCTCATGGCTGAAGGACGAAGACTTCCCCTACGTCTTCGCCAGCGACGCGGAAAACGACGGTGCCACCTTCACCGACTTCGGCGGTTCGCTGATGGACAACAACATGGTCGGCAGCCGGGCGGTGATCGTGATCGGCCCCGACGGCACCGTGGCCAAGGTGATCCCGCAGTTCAACCAGGTGGATCCCGCGGCCTACGAGGAGCTGGCCGCCGTGATCGACGAGGTGACGCCGGAACCGGATGAGGGGTAGGGGGGGCATGTCCTGCGCGCAGAGACGGCTCCGGGAAAGCCAAGAAGCGTCCTCTGCTCAGCGTGAAGCTGTGAACTCCCCCGACCGGTCATTCCCGCCACCCGGACCTGAAGGCCGACTTCATCCTCGCCAACCCGCCGTTCAACGTCTCGGACTGGGGCGGAGAGCGTCTGGCCGAGGACAAGCGCTGGTGCTTACGGCGTGCCGCCGCATCCCCGGGAGGTCACAGTTGATGTGCTCGTCATCTTCCGGTCCCGGAGGAGGCGGCCGGGCGGCGACCGTCGGTTTCGGCGTCCTGTCGGTGTTTCTCGGGGTCTCCTGTATCCAGCAGGAGGAGAACGGGAGATCCGACCAGTCGCTCGTGGCGGCGGTGCCCGGGAGCCGCTGACGGCCGAATTCCGGAGAATGCCACCGGCGCACGATGGAGAGGGCGCCATCCGTTTCCGGGTCGCCTTCAGCGAGGACATCGCGATCGGCGACGAGACCTTGCGCGACGAATCCTTTTATGTGACGGGAGGAGGCAGAGTCACTGTGGCCCGGCGAATGGACGGCCGCAACGATCTCTGGGACATCGCGGTCGAGCGTCAATCGCGAGAGGCGGTGACGATCACCCTTCCGGGCGGTCGGGCCTGTGGGACGAACGGAGCGGTGTGCACCGGTGGGAACGATCCGGCCCCGCTCGGCAACAGCCCGTCGGCGACGGTGCACTATTCTCCGGTGACGCTGTTCACCCAGTTGTACTGGCTGGGAGTCGAGACCGTGGAATTCGAGCGGTTCTCTGGCGCGAACAAGGGTGGCGCCATTGAACCCCTGGCCGACGACCTGTTGCTCGCGACACCGGACGGCAGGCTGGCGTTGATCCGGTCGGACGGAGCCGTGGAGTATCTCGGCGGACGGGTTCCGATGAATCGCAGCGCCCTGGAATCGCTTGATCTCGGTCCGGTACTCGAGGGTCGCTTTCGGGTTGCCGATATCCTGCTGAAGGAAGATATCGGGGGGGGGGGGGGGGGAACTGTTCGTCACCCACCACCATTTCGCCGGGGAATGTGGCTATCGGTTCCGTTTGTCATCCACGACGCTGTTCCGGGACGAGGAAGGGACTCCCGGCGCTGTCGCGTGGGAGACGATCTTCGACGCGGAGCCGTGCCTGACCGTCGCGAGCCAGGGAAACCAGGCGGGCGGAAAGATGCTGACGGATGGGCCCGATCACTTGCTGGTCCTCATCGGAGATCACGGGAAGGACGGTCTCGGAAGTGACAGATACCCGATTCTGCCTCAAGATCCCGACTCGCACCTCGGCAAGCTCGTTCGTATCGAGATCGGAACCGGCGCAGCGGAAGTACTGACGCTGGGCCATCGCAATCCGCAAGGGTTCGCTCGAGACCGGGACGGCGATCTGTGGGCGACGGAGCATGGGCCGTTCGGTGGCGACGAGCTCAACCGGATCGAACCCGGTAACGACTACGGTTGGCCTCGGGTCAGCTACGGCATCGGATACAGTGGCAGAGCATTGACCGACAGTGGTGAGATGAGCCTGCACGACGGCTACACCGAGCCTGCTTTCGCCTGGGTGCCATCGATAGGGATTTCCGGCCTGGTCGTGAACGACGCGCGTGCGTTCCCCATGTGGAGGGACGATCTCCTGGTCGCTTCGCTGCGTGCTCGTTCGGTGTTTCGGGTTCGCCGTTCCGGCGATCTCGTTCGGTATGTGGAGCAGATCGAGATCAGCCCCGACACCCGGCACGGGAGGATACGGGACATGACCTGGATGGCGGACGGCCGCCTGGCCTTGCTGGTGGACCGATCCAGAATCGTCTTCTTGCGCCCGTTGGGCGCCGGCTTCGAGCTCATCGAAGATTAACGGTGCCCGGTCATCGAGAAAGGTGTGGGGCGCGCGGGCGCCACGGACTCGGTCGGTCGGGAACGAGCAGGCGCCGTCGCCGACGGCGCGCCCGACGACCTTGGCCGGCCACGTGCTGGCCCGAGCGGAACTGCCGGCCGGAGGGCTGGCGATGCCCCCTACGACCACCTGTCGAAACGCCCGCCTTTCTCGTCGGCGCCCGAGCCCGATCCGGGGGCCTACGATTCGCCCGGGACGGGGCGAAGTCGGGTTCGCCGGCGCTACGGAACGGGTCGATCTCGAAGCCCGGCGCCGGAGAGCTTCCGCGACGAACGCAGATGTTCATCCACGACCGCGTCCCCTCGGAAGGCGCCCGGCGCCGCGCGGCGAGATCGGAGCGGCGGGAAGGGCCGCACTTCCTTCGCCTTGGCGAGCGTGGTGCGGAGGTGCACGTGCTTGATCAGCGTGATTCTGACGACTTCACGACCGCTGAGTACCGGCAAGCTCAAACGGCTATCCCTACTTCCAGTTGCCGGGTCTCGACGGTCAAGGGAATGCCGCGTTCGGATCTGACTTCCAGACACGACTGAATAGCTTGCCGTATGTTGACAACGGCTTCTTCTTTCGTTCGATCTTGACTTACACAGCTTGGTATGGATGGGCATTCGGCGACCCAGATGCCGTCTTCGTCGTCTCAATCTAAAGTCACTACAAATAGCATGATAGCCTCCCTAAACGAGCATCAGTGCATGACGAGGAGCTGGCCGCCGTGATTGACGAGGTGACGCCGGAACCGGAGGAAGGGTAGAGCCGGGCAGGCCCCTCCCCCAGCAACCCCTCCACCGCCTCCACCAGCGGCTGCCGAGGTCCCACCCCGGTGGACACGACCCGCCCATCGCCGTCCACCAGAACCACTATCGAGGTCGTCAGCGCCTGCCAGGCCCTCACGGCCTCGCCCTTCGCGTCGTACACGAAGGCATACCCCGGCGCGTGCCGCTCCACATGGCGCCTGACCCGCCTCGGCGACTGGTTCACGGCTACGGCGACGGCCACCACCGTGATCCGGTCTCCGAAGCGCTCCTGAATCTCGTCGATCTGCGGCTGCAGCATCTCGCACTGCTCGCACCACGAAGCCCAGAACTCGATGAGCGCCGGGCCGCCGCCCATCACCTCGAGAAGGGATACGGTGTTGCCGTCGAGGTATTCCACCTGTGCGTCGGGCACCGGCGTCCCGGGCGGAAGGCCCAGCCCATCGTCCTGTGCGCAGACGGCTCCGGGAAAACCGAGAAGCGTCCCCGCCACCAGCGTCCCCGCGACGATGACGATGATCGACGACGCGCGCGCGGCGGCCCGCGCAGTGACATACCGGCTGGTGTTCCGACGATTCCCGACGTTACTCACGGCTGAACTCCGGCTTTACTCACGGCTGGCCTCACAGGTTGTATCCGGCCTGAATGAAGTAGTACTGTGCGACGCCGAGCATGATTACCGCCGCCGCGCGCTTGACGGCGACCATCCACTTCCCCGACTTCGGCAGACGCGACAACGTGCCCGAGAAGAGCCCCACCGCGACGAGCAGCGCGGTCATTCCCAGGGAGAAGACGAAGAGGTAGACGAACCCCATGAGCCCGGCGCGGGTGGCCGCCACCCACGCGAGGACGGCGGCGAAGGCGGGTGCGCCGCAGGGGGCCGCGACCAGACCCGAAGTGGCCCCCAGCACGAAGACGGCACCGTAGGATCCGCCCTCGCGGCTGCCTGCCCATGTCATCAGACGCTGCGGAACCCGAACGGGAATAACGTCGAACATGGCCAGGGCGAAGAGCAGGAGCAGGTTCCCGATCGCCAGCAGCGCCCAGGGGCTCGCGCCCACGGTGCCGAAGAGCGTCCCGGTCAGCCCTGCCAGCATGCCGAGGAAGGCATAGAGCATCGCGAGTCCCACGACGTATGTTATCGTGAGTCCCAGCGTGCGGCTCCAAGGCTGCCCCGTGCGCGCCGTTCCCGAGATCACCGACACGGTGATGGGGATCATGGGGTAGACGCACGGGGTCAGGCTGATCGCGACCCCCGCACCGAACAGTACGACCAGCGCCAGCAGCGGGCTGGAAGCGAGCGCCTCCGAAAGGCCTGCCGTTTCGTCGAGCTGGAGCAGCGAAGCCGACCCGGCCGATTAGTTGGTCTACCTGCCGGTGTCTACTTGCCGCCGCGCGGCTTCGCCTTCCGCGACCCGCCGCTGCTGCTGCTTCCACCCCTAGAGGCGGCGGCACCGCCGCGAGAACTGCCGCCGCCGCTCGTCGCCCACGCGCCGCCCGAGGTTCTGGACGGGCCGCTGGCCGTCGACCGGGGGCCTCGGTAGCCCCTCCCGGCAACCACCCGGCCGCCGCCCCGGGGCTCGGTCCGGGTCACGTCGACGACCACGGGCCGGTAGTATCCGCCGTAGTATCCACCGCCCCAACCGTAGCCGCCCCAAGGGTAGCCGTATCCGTAGCGGCCGTAGCGGCTGCCGTAGTAGCCGTAGCCGTAGTAGAACGGATCGTAGTAGCGCTGCGCCCAGACGGTGCGGGGATAGAGTGCCTGGGCCGGCGGCTCTTCGTAGGCGTCACGGCGGTTGAACGCGAACTTCTGCGGGAACGACACCGCGACCACCACATCGATCACGCCGGCCGGCACCCCGGCGTCGTCAAGGCGAACCAGATCGTCCGCGTTCAGGCCCGCAAAGGGCTGGCCCGTCTCGGCCAACCAGGCCTCGACCGCCTTCGGGTGCACGTTCGCGACGGCGTCGATCACGTCGTCGGTCGTGTTCCTGGCCGCCGCGTACATCGCGGCCCCCCTCACGGCCAGAGGTGCCGCCAGCTCGCCGCTCCGAATCCCGAGATCGTCCAGGACATCGGAATCGGTGCGCTGGTACCACTGGGACCAGGCCATCGCCCTTCCGTCCACCTCCATCGCGCGTACATCCAGCCACTCGGCGAGACCCGGCATGGAGATGATCCCGGTGCTGCGCCGAAGAGCCCCGTCCTCGCAGGTGGCTTCGGATGTGGTGTAGATCCGCCGCCGGTCCTCGGAGAAATACGCGGTTTCCGTACCGGTGCAGCCGTCCTGCTCGACCGTGCGGGGCTGTCCGTCCGCCGGGAAGGGCTCCCTGTGGGTGACGGCGCCGTCCACGATCGTGAGCATCTCCACATCCCCTCCGGAGGTCACGAAGCACAGGACGCCCTCGTCCGCTTCCTCGCCCTCGGGACGGTCGACCTCGACGAGGTGCGCGGGCTGCGCCCAGCACCCCAGGTAGGGCTGCCACCCCAACCGGGTGTCCGCCTCCTGAGCGCTTCCCGGCTCGGGCGCACTCGCAAGCGCCAAAGCGCCGAAGCCGACGGTGGCGGCGCCGATACCGATGCCGATCTTCTTCCTGACCATGCTTACCCCCTTCGTAACCATGCTTACCCCTTGGTGTCCCGCAGGCGTTGCCCCGGTTTCTCGCCGCAGTCGGCATCGCACCGGATCAATACCCGCATCGCGTTAATATCCTTCCGTCGCGTGTGTGCAATCTTGTGACGTCGGTGCCATCGGCGCAAGACGCTACCAGCGCAGGGAGATCCCCGCGGTCGCCTGGAAACCGGCCAGATCCAGGTCGGGGAATCCGACGAAGTCCGCGTCCAGCGGCGCGCTCGCAAACCCGTACCTGGCCTCCCCGACCATGAGCACGTGGCGGTTGAGGCTGAACTCCATCCCGCTTACCAGGTGGACCGTGGGTGCCCGGCCGTTTGAAAAGAAGTTGTCTTGGAAGATGTCGAATGTCTCGAAGTCGACGAATTCGCCGTGCTGCTCGAAACGGTAGCGGACGAACCCGGCGGCGACGCCCGCATAGGGATTCCAGGTGCGCGGGATCCAGGCGAGGCTGCCCACGGAACGCCCTCGCTCGAGCAGGTAGGCCTTGACTCCGACCGTCACCGGCGTCGTCGAGAATTCGGTGACCTGCTCGATGGGCAGATCGTCCGTGCCCACCCATTCGCGGAACTCCGAGTGGGTTTCGCTGAGCGAATGCCCCACGGCCACGGTGACGTCCAGGCGCTCCGAGACGCGCACGGCAAGTTCTCCGATGATCAGCGTGCCGGCCAGATCCGAGTTCTCGACCGTCAGCTCCTCCCGCGTCAGGTCCCAGAGACTCTGTTGGCCGTTGCCGCTCGCCGCGCGCGGAAGGTTCAAGCCTCCTTTGAGCGTCAGCGTCGCCCTGGGGTGTCCGAAGAGAAAGCCGCGGCCCCCGCTCTGGGCGGCCAGACGGTCGGTGCCGGTCACGGCGAGAAGGGCAAGTGCGGCGAACGGCGCGAACACCCACCGGCTCGTTTTCATTCTGATTCCGACTCTGGCTCGATTCATGGACGTTCTTTCCCTGTTCGTGGTATTTCTTTCGTCGATTTGGAAATCGTCGGCCTGGCAGCCCGTGGCTGAATCGTGGATGAATCCCCGCGAGCACCGAGAGCGGCGAATGCCGACTGTGCTCGCAAGAAGCGTGCCGGACGAAGGCGGCGAGCCGGAGGGGTTCGTAGGGCGCACCCGCGCCCAAATTCCGCGATCTCCAAGATCCCGGGGGGACACCCGCGTCACCCCGAGGGGACACCACTCACTCCGTCGGGACACCACGGATCCGCGCCAGCTCCACTTCGGCGGCGATCCGGCCGAAGCCGGGCCACCACGGATCGTCCATGAGCTGCTCCAGGAGGGAGGTCGCCCGAGCCGTGTCCCCGTGCGCCAGGAGCCAGTTCACCACCCCGTAGCCGACGGTCTCGAAGCGGTAGGGCGCGTCGTCGCCGGGGTTCAGCAGCTCCTCCTCGGTCTTCAGCCCCTTGTAGAAGAGCAGGTCGTGATAGTACGCGACATTTTCTTCGATGGGCATGTCCGGGCCGATCATGTCCAGCAGCGCGGCGGCCTGCTCGTCGCGCCCGGACCGGAGGTTCGCCCGCACCGCCCACTCCACCATTGCAACCGTCGACTCGGGGTCGTCGCGGTTGGCGGCGCAGCTGCGAAACCCCTCGTCGTCCCGGTCAGGGGCCTCGTCCTGGTCAGGCGCGTCGTCCGCGCCGCCGCTCTGCACGGCAGCGCCGCCGACTTCCAAACCGGCGTCCAAACAGCGCTGGTACTCGTCGGCCGCATCCCCGAAGCGCCCCGCCAAAAAGTAGGCCAGCCCCAGATGGTAGGCGACATCCCAATTGGCCGGCGCCAAGTCGCGCGCCCGCTCGAGATCGGCGGCGGCGTCGTCGAATCGCCGCAGCGAGATGTAGCGGTGCCCGCGGAACCGGTAGGGACGCCAGTCGTCGGGCGCGAGCTCCATCGCACGCGTGTAAAGATCAATCGCCTGGCGGTACTGCCAGAAGTTCCGCCGGACACGACCGGCCGCAATAAGCAGCTCCACGTCGTCCGGCGCGGCGGCCAGGTTCGCGTCGGCTTCCGCGATCGCCCCGGTCGTATCCACCATCTCGTAGAGCGGGTCGCCGAAGAGCGAAAGGCCCTGCACTCCGGGCACCGGGCCGACCGTGCGATCCAGATACGCCTTCAGCCGACGCCAGGCATCCTCGGCCGGCGCGGTCCGCACTTCCGGATCCTCGTCCACGCGCAGCCAGAAGCCGTGATTCACGTCGTCGTAGATGTGCAGGTCGTTCTCGATCCCGGCGGCGCGGAGCGCAGACTCGAAGGCGGCGACGGACTCGGGAGACGGGCCGGCGTCCAGCGCCGCGAAGGTTCCGTAGACCTCGTGGTTCAGCCGGGCCACGACCGCCGGGTCGTCCACCAGGCGGCCGTAGAAGATGGCGGTGGCCTCGTGGTCGTCGCCGTCCAGGCCGAACGACAGCGCCACGCCGCCGCCGAAGCACCACCCCATCGCGCCGACCCTTCCCGCAACGTCGGAGCGCCCCTTCAGGTAGGCCACCGCGGCGTTCAGGTTGGCGATCATTCCCGCGCGGTCGGCCTGCGCCTCCCGCACCAGCGCCATGTTCTCGTCCCGGTCGGATCCGGTGCGCCCCCGGAAGAGGTCGGCCGCGAGCGTCACGTAGCCTTCGTCGGCGAAGTCGTCGGCGAGCTGCCGCACGCGGTCCTGGAGGCCGTTCCATTCATGGATGATGACCAGCGCCGGAAATGGCCCGAGCCCCTCCGGTACCGCCAGGTAGCCGGTGGTCAGCGTGTCTCCGTCCACATAGCGGAGGTCGGCGCCCGCGAGCTCGCCGCCGTTTCCGACGATGGCCGGGGGGAGATCGGGGCCGGGGCCGGAGCCGTCCGGGGTGGCGTCGCCTGTCGGCGTGGCGTCGTCTGCCGGCGGGGCGTCGCCGCAGCCCGCCACCAGCGCGGCGATGGCTGCCAGGGAAAGGGGTCGAAGCATGGGTGCAAACTCCGTTCTGCGTTCAGCGTCGTGCGCGGAATCCGGCATCCGGTCGCGGTATCGCCCGCCGCATTCGCAGTGGACGCTCTGGCCCCCAAAGGCCCGTCCCCGTTGACCGGCCGAGTCCCGGTGCGCAATCATTAACCATACAGTTATTGACCGTCAGGAGCACAGCATGACCCTATTGCGGCGAGCAGTGAGATTGCGACGCGCAACGAGAACCGTGGCCACCGTGGTCGCGACGACGGGGCTGGCCGCATTGTCGGCGGCCGGTGCGCCGCTCGCCGGTCGGCAGGACATGTCCGATGTCGTGATCGAGACCATCGAGCTGGAAAGCGATCTGTTCATGCTGGTGGGCCGGGGCGGCAACATGGGGCTTTCGGTGGGCGAGGACGGCGCTTTCCTCATCGACGACCAGTTCGCGCCCCTGACGGCGAAGATACAGGCCGCGGTGGCGGAGGTGAGCGACCGGCCCGTGCGCTGGGTGCTCAACACCCATTGGCACGGCGATCACACGGGCGGCAACGAGAACCTGGGCGAGGCGGGGGCGCTGATCGTGGCCCACCAGAACGTCTACCGGCGGATGAACCCGGCCGAGTTCGCCGATCTCGTCGGGCGTTCCGACCAGGCTCCGCGGGCCGCGCTGCCGGTGGTCACCTTCGACGAGGGGGTGCAGTTCCACTGGAACGGACGCCACATCGGGGTCACGCACATCGGGACGGCGCACACCGACGGCGACGCGATCGTCCACTTCCCGCGTGCCGACGTCTTCCACATGGGCGACACCTTCTTCCGGGGCCGCTACCCGTTCATCGACGTGAACAGCGGGGGCGGAGTCGACGGCGTGATCGCCGCCGCAGATTTCGTCTTGGAGCGGTCGAGCGACGCCACGCGGATCATTCCGGGGCACGGCGACCTGGCGTCGCCGGAGCACCTGCGCGAGTACCGGGACATGCTCGTGACGGTGCGGCAGCGGGTGGCCGGCATGGCGGCGGAGGGCCGCGGCGAAGACGATGTCGTAGCGGCTGCCCCCACCGCGGACCTCGACGCCGTTTGGGGAGAGGACGCCGACGGGCGTTTCGTCCGGGCGGTGTATCGCAGCCTGACCGGAGGAAGCCGATGAGACGCTTTTCAGCCCTGCTCGGTGCGGTTCTCGTCGGTGCCGCCGCGGTGCACGCACCCGCGGAGGCTCAGAACGCCCGGGTGGACGAGGTGCTGGCCGAGGTGCGCGACACGATCATTCGGCTGCGGGAGCACATTCACCAGTACCCCGAGCTCGGCAACCGCGAGTTCAAGACTGCCGAGCTCGTCGCGAACCACCTGCGCTCGCTCGGCTTCGACGAGGTGCGCACCGGGATCGCCCACACGGGGGTGGTGGGGATCCTTCGCGGCGGGCGTCCCGGGCCGGTGGTGGCGGTGCGGGCGGACATGGACGCGCTGCCGGTCACCGAGGACACGCCGTACCCCTTCAAGTCGACCGTGCGCACCACCTATCTGGGCCAGGAGGTGGGGGTGATGCATGCGTGCGGTCACGATATCCACGTGGCCGTGCAGCTCGGGGTGGCCTCGGTGCTGGCCTCCATGCGCGACGAGCTCCCCGGGACCGTCAAGTTCATCTTCCAGCCGGCCGAGGAAGGGCCTCCGCCGGGCGAGGACGGGGGGGCGAGGATGATGGTGGCGGAGGGCGTGCTGGAGGATCCCGCGCCGAGCGCGATCTTCGGGCTGCACAGCTTCGCCGAGATGGAGGTGGGCAAGGTCGGCTTCACTTCCGGTCCGGCGCTCGCCGCGGTCGACCACTTCAAGATCAGGATCGTGGGGCAGCAGTCTCACGGTGCGGCGCCGCACCTCGGGATCGACCCGGTCGTGATGGCCTCGCAGGCCGTGACGGCCTTCCAGACCATACGGTCGCGCAACCTGCCGCCCCTCGAGCCCAGCGTGGTGACGGTTGGGATCATCCGCGGCGGGACCCGCTTCAACATCATCCCGGCCGTGGTCGAGATGGAGGGGACGGTGCGCACCTACGATCCCGACGTGCGCGACGCGGTCGAGCAGCGCATGGCCGAGATTCTGGCCGGGATCGCCGCGGCGGGAGGCGGTACATTCGAGCTGGACTACGATCGGGGCACGCCCGCTACGATCAACGACCCCGCGCTGGGCGAGCAGATGCTGCCCTCGCTCGTGCGGGCGGTGGGCGCCGGGAACGTCGTCGACCTCGACCCCACCATGGGCGGCGAAGACTTCGCCTACTTCGCCAACGAGGTTCCCGGCTTCTTCTTCCGCCTCGGCCAGGTCAGGCCCGGAGGGAGCTCGGGAGGGCATCACACCCCCGACTTCCAGGCCGACAACTCGGCCGTGCCGGTGGGCATACGCGCCATGACGAACCTGCTGCTGGACTACCTCGAGGCGGGAAGACCGGCGACGGGGCAGAGCGGATGGTCCCGATGAAAAGCGGATGGTCCCGATGAACCACTCCTCGATAGGACGCTCCTTGATGAGACCCGCCTTGATGAGACCCGCCCTGGTGAATCCCACCTTCCCGTCGCTGCTCCGCGCTGCCCTTCTTCTCCTGCCGTTCCTGCTGTGCGCGGGCGCGGTGGGTGCCGCTTCGGCGCGGGCCCAGACCCTCGGCCCTGTGGACGGCGACGACCTGCCTCCCACCGAGATCGACCGCGTGGCGATCGGGGACGAGGCGCCGCTCTTCACCCTCGACTCCTTCGACCGGGGACCGGTGGAGCTCGCCGGCTTCCGCGGCGAGCGCAATGTGGTGCTGGTCTTCTACCGGGGACATTGGTGACCGTACTGCGCCGGTCAGCTCGTGGAGCTGAGAGCACTTCTTCCCGAAGACATCAAGGAAGACACGGAGATCGTGACCGTGTCCGTGGACGACCGTGAAGGCATGCAGCGGATGATCGACCGCGTGGCAGCTGCCGACGGCGTCGCGCCCGACTTCATCATGCTTTCGGACCCGGACCACCGGGTGATCGACCGCTACGGCCTCTTCAATCCGGACGCTCCTCCCAACCGACCCCTCCCGCACCCGGCGACCTTCGTGATCGACAAGGAAGGAGTGGTGCGGTACCGCTTCGTGGAGGTGGACTACCGCGTGCGTCCGACGAACGAGGACATCCTGGCGGTGCTGAAGACGCTGTAGCGTCAGCAGGGGCCGGCAGCCCGCGCCGGAAGTCCCTCCCGGCTTTCGACCGGCCTCCCGGCTTTCGACCGGCCTCCCGGCTTTTCCCCGCTTTCGACCGGCCACGCATCCCGTCCGAGCCGTTTTCGCCCGTCGTTCGCCCGTCCGAAAATCTGTCCCATCCAGCTATGGAAGTGCCCCTGAGATCCATGTAGCGTGTCTCTCGCTTGATTGTTTGGCGACTCGCTACGGGGGATCCTCGGGAATGAACGCACGAGAATCTGGCTCCACAAATCGAATCGCAGCGCTGCTCCGACGCTTGTCCGCACACCCGCGGGCGACCGCTTGCGGGCTGCTCCTGGCGGCTCCAGCCGCCGTCGTGGCCGCGACTCTCGTTCTGTCGGACCTGCCGCGTGTCGGGAGGATCGCCGCGCGCGCCGAGTTGGCTGACTTCGGGGCGACGTTCCTCGGTCGCGAGGGGGTGGTTCTCCAGAACGCCCTCAACGACTGCGGACCCGCCGCCCTGGCCAACATGCTTCGAGTCCTGGACATCGAACCGCCGTCGCTCGACTCTCTGGCGGTGCTCGCGGGTACCGGCCCGGCCGGTACCCGCGCCAGCGGCCTGATACGGGCCGGTGCCGCGCTGGGAGTCTCGATGACGCTCGACCGGATATCTCCGTCGGAGGTGTCGGACGCGCCGAGGCCGTTCATCGCCTGGGTCAACCGCAACCACTTCGTCACGGTGACCGACGTGACTCCCGGCGGATCGATGACCGTCCTGGATCCCCGCGTGGGTCGTTACTCAGTCAGCGAAACCGATTTCGCATCGATCTGGTCCGGCGAGGCGCTTCTGCCGGCCGAGTAGCACCGGATCGTCCGTGACGAGAGGCGTCACGGTTCCAATCACAGTTTCTCTGGAGGGAGAAATGTTTCGATCGAGCATGAGAGCACTGGCTCTCGCCGCCTGTCTGGCCGTCCCGGGCTTGCAGGCGGCCACGGTGCAGGGCACCACCTACGAGGAAGCCGCTCCCGTTGCGGCTGCGGAAGACGTGGAAGGAAGCGGCTGGAAGGCCTTTGTGATCTGCGCAGGGTGCGTGGGGGGCGGAATCGCCATCCTGCTGGGGGGCGGCGCGACCATTGCCGCCGCCGCTTCCGCACCGGGGTCCACGGTGGCGCTGGGCGGGTGTATTGCGGCCTGTTTGAGCATGTAAGACAAGTCAGGGAAAGGAACAAACAATGAAGAAGCACATGGCGGTACGGATACTCGCCGGCATCATGGCACTTGTCGTCGTGGCCGGTGCTGCGGCCGGCGGCGGCGTTGCCCTCGAAGCCGGACCGATTGTCGAGACCGTCGCCGACGGACCCGATTCGATCACCGGAACGGGTCCCTGGCTCGCGAAGATGGCGTGCGCGACATGCGGAGGCGTCATCCTCGCGTTTGGAGGGTCGTCCATCGTCGGACTGATTGCAATCGTCGGCGCTCAAGCCGCGGGAGTCGGACTCTGCGCCGGTTTCTGCACCGTCGGATTCTTTTAGCAGCATCAAACAGGAGGAACGATGAAGTCAAGAATGAATCGCCCAATACTCGGTGTGCTGGCAGCGCTCTCCGTGTCGCACACCGCCGTTATCGGCTACGACACGCGAGGCCCTGACCCGTCCTCGGTCGCGGAGAACCATTTCCGCGTCGCAAGCGCCGAAGACATCGTCGGCGGCCAGGCGATCGACTGGGTTGTCTGCGCCGTGGCGGGTGTGGGCGCCGTTTTCTTTCCGTTCATGGGTCTGATCTCAGGACCAGCGTGCTTTTCGGCTGTCGTTCGAACGTGGGGGTAACGATGAAGAACATCACGAAGTCAAATATCATTCGATCCGTTGTGGCTCTGGCAATGGCGTTCTCGGTCGCTCAAGCTTCACTGCTCGGGTACGACGATGAGTCCGTGACAGAGAATGCGCATCCCGCTGCGGCCGCTGTGAACGTGGTGGAAACGGACCAGATCGTAGGGGGGCAGGCGCTCAACATCAAGGTTTACGTCTGCCTGGGGCTGCTCGCAGCCACCCCCTTCTTCCCATTGGCGATCATCCCGGCGATACCCGTCTGCTTCAGCGTCATTACCGGGACGCTCGGTTAGGTAAGGTCGGGGTAAGACGCCCGTGACGGATTGTCGACGTCGGCACCCGCTCCGGGGCTGCCCCGGAGCCGCGGCCGCGCGCGAGAGCACGCGCGGACAAGTCCTCCGAAAGCTCGCGGCCGTTTCCGTGGCCGCGGGCACGGCGGCCGCAGCACTGCTGCCGGTGGTCTTGTTGAACGGAGGTCCGGCGGCCGCCGGACCGAAGCCCCCGTCTTGGGCAATGCCTCCCCTGGCGGCGCGCGCCGCCAGGGGAGGCAGCTGGAGCTGGGTCACCGAAGCGAGCGGCGGTCCCGCCGCGCTGATCTATGTGGATCGCGAATGCCCGCACTGCAAGGCGGAATTGCGGCGGTGGGAGATGCTGGCCCGCGAGTTCGATTTCGTTTCCCGCGTCTGGGTGATCGCGTCGCCCGAATCGGAAATGAATGAGGCGCACTGGGTGTCCCCGTCCCTCCGCGGCCGAACGGTGCAGGATTTCGACGGCAGCGTGCGCGCTCTGCTGGGGGTCAACGCCGTACCCGCCACGTTCTGGGTCGACGCGACCGACACGGTTCGAATTGTACAGATCGGGCAGAGCAGCAAGCAAAGACTGATCGACAACATTCTGACAATAAACTTGGTGCAGGACAATGAATGAAGTGGTGATGGAAAATATGCCCGGTCTGACTGCCGGGGCACGGGTCAAGCGCTTTTTTACTCTTCTCGTCCCGAGTTTGGGCGATATTCGCCGATTCGAACCCGTTCTGCCCCCTCTCATGGTGGGCTGGACATTCTCTCTGGTGGCCGCATTCGCTTCGCGTCCATTGGTTCTCGGTGCGATTCGCGGCCAGCAGCCGGGGGCCGCAGCGACAATCGAGACGATGCTTTTGTTCGCTGCGCTGGCCGCTCCGCTCATCATGCTGTTGAAGGCCGCCTTGCTGACGGCCCTCGGATGGGCAGTGCTGGTTCTCGCGAATGCGGGGTGCCGGGTGAAGCTCATGTTCTCGGTGCTGCTGTACGGAGAGGCGATCCTGATGTTCCAGGGCGTCGCCGTGGCTCTGCTGGTGCACCTGACGACAGGTGGAAACGTCACGTCGGCACAAGACCTTCAGCTCCCGCTCGGCATGGCGGCGCTCGTCACTCCCGCCGAGCCGGTCCTGTGGGCCGTCGCCCAGAACGTGACGGTGTTCCACCTCGCGTGGGTTATCTTCATGACCGTGGCAATGCGCTTCTGTGCAGGCTTCGGCACGGCCGCCTCGCTTGCTCTGGCATTATTCTTCTGGGGGGCTGTGCTGGCCTTCGTGGCAGCCCGAACTCTCATCGCGCTCTGAGGCCGAGACAAGGTGAATCCCGTGGTACATCTCAACGACTTCAGCGTCCGCTATCCCAACTTTCTGCTGGAGCCGCTCGACCTCGCGTTCTCGCCCGGAGAGCGCATTGCCTTCGTGGGCGCCAACGGTGCAGGCAAGAGCACTACGCTAAAGGCGATCGCGGGAAGAATGACGGACTACGCAGGACAGGTGACCATGGACGGCACGGATATCCGTTCACTCATCCCGGGCGTCAGAGCGAAGATCGGCTTCCTGCCGGAGCGCCTTCTCGGTTTCGGATGGATGACCGTGGCCGAACACCTCCGCTTCCTGTCGAACTTCTTCCCGACGTGGGACCGCCACTACGCGCAAGCCCTCCTTCGGCGCCTTGAGCTGCCGCCCAGCTCGAAGGTCGGAACCCTTTCCAAGGGCATGTCCGTGAAGCTGTCGTTGGTGGCCGCCGAAGCGCCGCGGCCGCCTGTTCTCATCCTCGACGAGCCCACTTCCGCGATCGATCCGGTCATGCGCGGCGAGCTCCTGGAGCTGATCGACGAATGCGCGCCTTCGGGCGGCCGCAGGCTCGTTCTCTATTCCACCCACATTCTGGAAGACGTGGAACGCATCGCCGACCGGATGATCCTGCTCGCAAACGGTCGCCTGATCGGCGACATGTCCACGTCCGAGGTTCAGGAGCGCGATCCGGAAAGTCCTCTGTCTCGCATCCTCTACGCTCTCCTAGGGTCGGCCAAGGGGAGGTCAGCCGATGGATAACGATCGTAAAGCCCTCCGGCGCCGTGCCCTTGCCGGTCTGCTCGGACTCGAGCTACGACGCGTACGCAAGCAGGCGCTGCAAACGGCGGCGGTGTCGGCGGTTCTCTTCCCCGCACTGTCGCTCACCGGTGTTGTGGGTGCGGGGACGATGCCGTTCCTGCTGATGATCGCCGGTTTCGGCCTTGCCTTCCTGACGCCGATGCAGGTCGTCAAGGACAAGCTCGAAGGCACGATGGAGTTCCTCGCGACACTCCCCGCGGACATGTCGACCCATGTGCTGGCACGGTTCTTGGCGTCAAGCGCGCTGGCGGCCGCAAGCTCGGCATTCTTCACGGCAGCGTGCGCCATGGTGCTCCCCTCGATGCTCGGGCTCTCGGTCGCCCGGACCGTACTGGTGTCGTATCCGGCGCTGTGGATGATCCTGACTGTGTTGTCCTGCTTGACGATCGCATTTCTGACACGCTTCAAGGTGGTTCAGCTGCAAAGTGCGGGTGCCGCCATTTCCGTCATCGCCGTGATCGCCCTCCTCTGGGTGTTGGATACCCTCTTCGGCGATCCTATGCAGATGCTGGTCAGAGCCCTGGCCAGCGAGTCGGGGCGATGGACCCTCGTCTCGGCGGCTCTCGCGCTCTCCGCGGCCGTGCTCGTCGGGTCGTTCTTCCTGACCCGCGCTGCCATGCACGACTACCGTCCGGAGCCGGACGCGGCCGACTGGTAGCCGGACGGGCTGCCCTCCGGGCGACTTCACGCGGCGCTCTGCCGAGGCCGACATCGCCGAGCGGACGGGCGGGGCCCACCGGACGGGCCGATCCCCCCCCCCTCGATCCGTCCGACAAGGCAGGAACGCCTCCCGCCGCGGAACCGCCCCTTGTGCGCACCATTATATTATCAAACAGGATAGATACTCCGATATGTGGACGCAGCTATGTCTCCAAGTATCACGAGCGCACCGTGAGTCTGGTCGAGAAACTGGTCGCGGACGTTTCCTTCGATCTGGGGTGGAGTCTGATCGAGAGGTTCGCCGTACTCGTTCGCGAGTCGGGTTCGACCGACGAGCGAGCGGCCGCCCACTTCATCGCCTCGCGCCTTCAGACGCTGGACATACCCTGCGTCGTGTACGAGCCGGAGCTCTTCGTCTCCGTGCCCCGGAGCGCTTCGGTCGAGGTCAAAGGGACTTCGATGGCCGGAAAGCCTCCCTCGTTTTCCGCCTCGACGGGTCCGAAGGGGCTGGTCGCCCGACCGATCCATGTCCAGGCAGCGCCGATCAGCGAAACCTCCGAACTTTTCGAGGAGGCAGTCGAGGGCGAGCTGCCGGATGTGCGGGGCAAGGTGGTCGTGACCGAGGGATTCCCCATGCCCGTATCGGTCGCGAAGTTCGAGGCGGCCGGGGCGGCCGGACAGGTCTACATCAACCCCGGCATGCATGTCCACTGGGGGACCTGCACGCCGATCTGGGGCGCCCCGGACGAGTCAATGCTGTCGCAGAAGCCATCCACGCCCGTCGTGGCGATCAACCGGATCGACGGCAACCGATTGATCCAGGCCGTCAAAGACGGGATCGACCGGATTGCGCTGCACACCGAGCTCGACGAGGGGTGGCGCTCGTGCCCCATCCCGGTCGCCAGAATCGACGGAAAAGAAGAGGAATACGTACTGGCGCACGGCCACTACGATTCCTGGGACATCGGAATCGGGGACAATGCCGTGGGCGACGCGACCCTCCTCGAGCTCGCGCGAATCTTTCACCGGCACCGCGAAGAGCTTCGCCGGTCCGTGCACATCGCATGGTGGCCCGCGCACTCCACCGGCAGGTACGGCGGATCGACCTGGTACGCCGACAACTTCGGACTCGATCTGCGCCGCCGATGCGTGGCGTCGGTGAACATCGATTCCCCGGGCTGCTGGGGTGCCACGGAGTACGACGAAGTAGCGTGGATGGCCGAAGCGGAAGAGGTGTGCCGCGCGTCGATCCGTTCGGTAGCGGGTGTTGAACCCGGGCACCAGCGTCCGCTCCGGGCGGGTGACTATTCGTTCAACCAGCTGGGGATCAGCTCGTTCTTCATGCTTCTCTCGAACATTCCGAAAGAAGAGCGCGAACGGCTCGGATTCTACGCGGTGGGAGGCTGCGGCGGAAACATCGCATGGCATACCGAAAAGGACAGGATCAACGTTGCGAACCGTGCCCACCTCGAGCGCGATCTCCGGGTGTACCTGACCGCAATCGGCGAATTCGCTACCGCCGAGGTGATCCCGCTGGACTACCGCAGGACGGTGGCGGAACTGCACGAGGCCCTCGTGGACTACGAGGTGAAAGCCCACAAGCGGTTCGACCTGAGTCCGATTCGGCGGAGATTGAACGCCGTCGTAATGCGCCTGAACGACGTCTATCCGAAGATCGAGGCGGGCGAGGTCAGCCCGGCCGTCGCCAACGAGCTGATCCTTAAGCTCGGCCGGCTCCTGGTGCCTCTGGGCTATGCGGAGGGGGCGCGGTTCGAGCACGATCCCGCCACCCCGAGGGTACCGATCCCCGGACTTGCGAAGTTGCACGAAATCGAGGCGTTGGAAGAGCACGCGCCGGAGCGGCTTCCGTTCATCAAGACGGAACTCCGGCGTCATGCGAACGAGATCGCGGAGCGTCTCGGCGAGGCGATGTGGCTGCTGAACCTTCTGGTTCCTCCGCCGGAACCCAAGCCGCCGAAGAAGAAGAAGCGCGGCGCAAGGAAAAAGAAGAAGAAGAGGAGGAGGAGATAGCCGCACGGAGATGTCGCACCCGCATCAGCTGCCGGAGCCGCGCGTCGGTCCCGGCCGCACCGCGCGGGCGGGGCTGGGCCTGCTGGACCGGGCGGCGATGCAGGAGCTGACCTCGATGACGCATCGGGGCGAATCGGCCTTGGGGGACACGATACGTGATACGTGGCTGCGAACACCGGACATTCCATTTGCTCCCGAGAGCAGCCTTGTCCAGCTTTGTGGACAGCGGGAGGAAGCCAGGCGACTGCGGAAAGCCGGGCGACAATCGGAAGAATAACGGGGAGAACAAGGAACATGAGAAGAACGGTGATGGGTACGGCTCTGGCGCTCGGCAGCCTCGGTGTGCCCCTGTCCCTTCTGGCTCAGGGGTTCGCATCAAGCGTGGCGGTTGCCGGCGACGAGGTGCTGGTGAGCGAAACCGGCGGCGGAGGTTCCGGCGGCGGAGTCGTGTACATCTACACCCGAAGCGGGGATGCCTGGGTCGAAACGGGAAGACTGGTGCACCCGGATCCGTCCGAGAACGACGGTTTCGGCATAAGTCTGGCGGTTTCCGGAGACCGGCTGCTCGTAACGGCCGTGAACCCGCGATCTCCCGAGGGGGCGAGCGTTCACGCCTGGTCCAGGACCGCAGGGGGATGGAATCACGACGGACTCGTGGTCGCCGAGGGCCTTGCCGAAGGAATGATCTTCGGAACGGCCATCGCGATGAGCGGAGACTTCGCGGCGATCGGTGCCGCCTCCCGGTCGGGCGGCGGGGCCGTTCTCGTCTTTCGGAGCATGAACGGAAGCTGGATCCAGGAGGCGATGCTCGACTACCCGGGGAGCGATGAGCGGTCCGGCTTCGGGAGCGCGCTGGCCATCGACGGCGGGACTTTGGTCGTGGGCGCCCCGCTCGTCGACTCGCTGTCCGGGGCCGTCTACGTTTACGGAGAGGGGCCCGACGGCTGGGCGATGACGGGGGAGCTCACGATCGACGACGGTCCGAGCTCCTTCTTCGGCATGTCGGCTGCGGTCATGGCGGATCGTGTTCTGGTCGGTGCCGGCGGGCCGTCCGGACAGTCCGGAAGCGTCGTCTCCTTCAATCGTCAGGACGGCGAATGGAGCGAGAGCGGCCGCCTCGCGGCGTTCGACGGAGGAGACGGAGACGGGTTCGGCTCGGCGATGGCCACGGACGGCGAGACCCTGTGGGTGGGCGCGCCGGGAGCGCACGGTCGGCGGGGCGGCATCTACCAATTCGGGGGAAGCGGCACGGACGGATGGACATCGGTCAGCAAGGTCGCGGCGCCGAGCCCCGAGGTCGGCGACGGGATGGGCACCATCGTCGCTCTCGGCGACGGGGTACTGGTCTCCGGAATGCCGCGCGACGACTACGGACTCGGTACGGCGCTCATCTTCGAGAGCACCGGCGACGGCTGGAGCGAGGGATACTCGGTATTCTCGGAAATCGAGGGCTTCGCCCCGGTGCTGGGAGGCGAGGTCGGCTGCACCGGGGGCGAGGCTTCCGTTTTCGGGTGCAGCGACGTGGATCTGGTGTCCTTCGTCCCGGTCGAGGACCTGGGCGGTGCCCGCGGTACGCGCGTCAACGATGTCTGGGGATGGACCGATCCCGAGACCGACCGTGACTACGCCATTGTCGGGCGCATGGACGGCACGTCGTTCGTGGATGTCACGGACCCGGTCAACCCCGTCGTGGTCGGCAACCTGCCGAAGCCCGAATCCGTGCCCGGGAGCTCCTGGCGGGACATGAAGGTGTACGAGAACCATGTCTTCGTCGTGTCGGACAACGCCCCGGATCACGGCATGCAGATTTTCGACCTGACGCGGCTGCGTGATTTTTCCGGGACCATGCTCACCTTCGGCGAGGATGCCCGCTACGACCGGGTCAGCAGCGTCCACAACATCGTGATCAACGAAGAGACCGGATTCGCCTACGCCGTGGGAAGCAGCGGGGACGGCGACACCTGCGGCGGCGGTCTTCACATGATCGACATTCGGGAACCGAAGAATCCGACCTTCGCCGGGTGCTTCGCGCACGCCAACACCGGGCGCGAGAGTACGGGATACTCGCATGACGCCCAGTGCGTGGTCTACAACGGTCCCGACGAGGAGCACGCGGGCAGGGAGATCTGCTTCGGCTCCAACGAAACGGCGCTCAGCATTTCGGATGTGACCGACAAGGACAATCCGTTCGCCCTCGCGATGGAGGACTACCCGAACGTGGCCTACATCCACCAGGGGTGGCTCACGGAAGACCAGTCATACTTCTACATGAACGACGAGCTCGACGAAGTCCGGGGATTGACGTCGAACACGCGGACGCTGATCTGGGATGTCCGGGACCTGGACGAGCCGATCATGATCAAGGAGCACCTTTCGGAGAACCGGTCGAGCGATCACAACCTGTACATCAAGGGCGACCTGATGTACCAGTCCAACTACAACAGCGGGCTGCGGGTGCTCGACATCTCGGACGTGGAGAATCCCCGCGAGGTAGCCTTCTTCGACACGGTTCCGGGCGAGGACTTCCCCGCAATGGACGGTTCCTGGAGCAACTATCCGTTCTTCGAGTCCGGCATCATCGTCGTCACGTCGGGCCGCCAGGGGCTTTTCCTTGTGAGGAAGAGAGACCGGACCCCCGTTTCCTAGCGGGGAAGTCGCACGCCACGGGAGGATCGACGATGCATCAACGAGGCAGATGGTGTTGCGGCAGAGCGCTGCTGGCAGGCCTCGCATGGCTGGCCGGCGGGGGCGCGGCCCCCGCCGCCGCGCAGTCGGCCGTCAGCGGCGAACGCGTCTACGTCGCCAACCAATCCTCGGCCAGCGTGTCGATCATCGATGTCGCCGCCGGCGAGGTCGTCCGCACCATCGACCTGACGGCGCTCGGCTTCGACGCCAACAGCCGGCCGCACGACACGGCGGTGGACCCCGACGGGCGGCACTGGTACGTCTCCCTCATCGGGGGCGGACACGTCCTCCGCTTCACCCCGCAGGGCGAGCTCGTCGGCAAGGCGCCCTTCGAGACTCCCGGACTCCTCGCGGTGGACCCCGCATCCGACCTGCTCTACGTGGGGCGTTCGATGATGGCGGTGAATCCGCCCCGGCGCATCGGCGTCGTCGTCCGCAGCGACATGAGCGTGGAAGAGCTCGACGTCTTCTTCCCGCGCCCCCACGCGCTGGCCGTCGACGCCGAGGCCGGGCGCGTCTTCGCGGCCTCGCTGGTCGAGAACCGCATCGCGGTGCTGGACGGCGGCTCGGGCGATGTCGATCTCGCCGATGTCGCCGGTCCCGCGCACACCTTCGTGCAGTTCGCGCTGTCGCCGGACCGTCGCCGCCTCGTCGCCACCGCGCAGCTCACCGGAAAGCTCCTGGTCTTCGACGCCGCATCGCCGGGGCTCGACCTTGTCGGCGAGGTCGAGGTCGGGACGCAGCCCTGGCACCCCGTCTTCTCGCCGGACGGCTCCCGCGTGTACTTCGGCGCCAAGAACGACGACGCGATCGTCGAGGTCGAGACCGACGGGTGGACGGTCACGCGCCGCGCGACCGGGCCCGGGATCGTGGAGCCGCACGGAAGCGCGGTGACCGCCGACGGGCGATGGCTGTTCGTGTCGAACCGCAACGAGAAGGGGGCCTACACGCCCCGCCGGGAGGTGCAGAACAACGCCGATGTGGGCACGGTGGTGAAGATCGACACCCGCACCTTCGAGGTCGTGCAGATCATCGAGGTCGGTGCCTATCCGGCCGGTATTTCGATCGGGCCCGCGGGGTAGGCGGGGAGGGGGGAACGGCGGATGCGGGGACTGCGCACCGATGCAACCGAACGGGGTCGGCCGACAGTGACTCGGGCCGTCGTGGCCGTCGGTCCGCGCTGCCGGGCAACCGCGCTCGCCGTCGTGGCCGTCGGTCCGCGCCGGTGGGCAGCCGCGCTCGCGGTCATGGCCTGCGGGACCGTCGCGTTGGGTGCGTGTGCCACCCCCCGGAGCGCCGCCGAAGCGAATGCCGCAGGCTCCGCCGGGTGGGAGCGGGTTGTGTACGGGATCGAGGTTCGCGACGAGGCCGGGGATCCTGTCGACCATCCCTTCCTCGGCGGCTTCAACCTGCCCCGGCCTCAGCTGGCGGATGCGGACGGAGACGGCGACCTCGATCTGTTCGTCCAGGAGATCTCCGGCCAGGTGATGTACTTCCGCAACGTCGCCGAAGGGCCTCGGAGCGAGTATCGGTGGATCACCGACGCTTTCGAGGATCTGTCGGTGGGGGAATGGTACCGCTTCGTCGACGTGGACCTGGACGGCGACCTCGACCTTCTCGCCGAGGAGCCCTACAGCCGCATCCGCTACTACCGGAACGACGGGGGTTCGGGGCCGGCCTCGTACGTGCTTGCGGCGGACACCCTCAGGGACGTGGCCGGCGAGGCCGTCTTCTCGGACCGCCAGAACATCCCGAATGCGGCGGATATTGACTGCGACGGATTCCTCGACCTCCTCATCGGGCGTCTCACGGGGACGATCACGCGGTACGAGGCCGAGACCGTCGACGAGAACGGCGTGCCGCGCTTCCACCACGTCACCGATTACTTCGAGGACATCGAAATCATCGGTGCCATGCAGGGCAGCCTCCACGGCGCCAACACCATGGCGCTCGGCGACTTCGACCAGGACGGCGACCACGATCTCTTCTGGGGCGACTTCTTCGAGCCGGGCCTCCTGCTGATCGAGAATACCGGGACCTGTCGGCGTCCCGTGCTGCGAGGGGTGCCGCGCCCGTTTCCGGTGGATGAGCCGGTCGCCACTTCGGGGTACAACGCCCCCGCGCTGGGGGACACCGACCGCGACGGCGACATGGACCTGGTCATGGGCGTCCTGGGCGGAGCCTTCAACCCCAACCACACCAGCGTCGACAACCTCTACGGGTTCGAGCAGCGCGCGGACGGCGGGTTCTCGGTCGCGACCACGCGGCTGATCCGCACGGTGGATGTGGGCAGCGAGTCCTGCCCCGCCTTCTCGGACCTGGACGGCGACGGCGATCTCGACCTCCTCCTCTCGAACAAGATCGAGACCGACAACACGCGCACCGGGGGCATCTACGTGTACGAGAACACCGGGTCTGCGACCGCGCCCGCATTCACGGCCAGGGGACCCGTGCCGGGGCTGCCCGATGCGTACCACTTCGCGCCCGCTTTCGGCGACCTGGACGGCGACGGCGACGACGACGTCATCCTCGGCGAATGGCGCGACCGGGTCGCGTACTATCGCAACGACCGGGAGGCCGGCGGCGACGGGGTCATGCCGCGCTGGACGCTGGTCGATTCCGCCGCCGCCACCCTCACCCGGGGGCGCAACACGACCCCCGCGCTGGGCGATCTCGACGGCGACGGCGACCTGGACCTCCTCATGGGAGAGTCGTCGGGCGCGCTGAACTACTACCGCAACGACGGCACGCCGCAGGAGCCCGATTTCCAGCTCGTCTCGGACGAGTTCCAAGACATCGACGCGGGCCGCCGCAGCATTCCGGCCATCCTGGACTGGGACGGCGACGGCGATCCGGACCTGGCCGTCGGCTCGGAAGCGTCCGGGATCCGCATCTACCTCAACGAGGGGTCGCGCACGGAGCCCGTCTTCGTGGAGACCGTGCCGTTCGGGTTCCCGGTCCCCACCTTCACCGCTCCCGCGTTCGCCGATCTGGACGGCGACGGCGATCTGGACCTGATGGCGGGCGGAGGCGGAGGCGGGCTGACGTTCTATCGGAAGACGGGGACCAGATGACGAAGACGGGGACCAGATGAACCTGCGGGACGTGCAGGCGGTCATCGACAGCGCCAAGGTGCGCGACGAGGGAAGGCTCGAGGATTTCATCCGCATGACGGCACCGACCGCCACCGAACAGGAGGTGGCCGATGCGGCGTCGGTGGCGGTGGAGGTGGTGGAGACCGTGCCGCTGCTTCTGGCCCGCGCCGCCCAGGCCGCGGAACAGCGCGGGCTGAAAGTCGTGGTGATGCCCCTCCTGGATCACGCTGCCCGCTATTTCGTCAACCCGATCGACCTGATACCGGAGATGACCCAGGGCATGGCGGGGCTGCTGGACGACACCTATCTCGCGCTGCGCATCTTGGAGAATCTGAACCGCGGAGCCGACCCGCTGTTCGACGCGGAATTCAAGGAGCCCCTGCGCTTCCTGAAGAGACTGGTGGGACGAAAGATCAGCAGAAGACTGGATGCGGCGTCGATCTTCGCCCTTCAGGACGTATCCACGCAGGTGAGCCGCGCCTGGACCGAAATGAGCGGCTCGTCCTAGCAGCCCGGTGGTCGGCTCCTGCGGCCGTCGCGGCTCCGGCGATTTCCGGCGATGAGGAAACGATCGGGGCGCGCGGGCCGTAGCTGTTAGGTTAGGGTCAGGAGTGCGGAACAGTTCGGGAGCCCGGCTCCCGGGAAAGGACAGATCAGGATGTTGGAAATGATTGCCCTCGGCCTCGCAGGTGGAGCGGGCGTGTTCGGACACGTGAAGTCGCGGGATTTCATCCGCCGCAAGCTCCGCTACACGAAGATCGCGGAGAAGCCGGCCATGGGGATGGGCCTGGCCACGGGTGCCGCTACCGCCATTGGTCTGGCCGCGTTGCCGTTCGTCGCCGCGTTGCCGGCCGTGGTGGTCGGCGCGGGAATCGGCACCGGGGTGGCCGCTGGAATAAAGCAGGCGCGAAAGGGATAGCCGCCGCCCGTTCTGGAGGGACGGCACGCCCATCGACGACCACCGAGGACTTGATCCCTTGAACCACGGCAAGCGCACGGTGCGGGCGTGGATCCTCTACGACTTCGCCAACTCCATCTATCCGGCGGTCGTGACGACCGCGGTGTTTCCGCTGTTCTACGTCAACCGTGTCGTGGCGGACGACCGCGGGCTGGGGGAGCTGTGGTGGGGCTGGGCGGTCTCTCTCTCTGCGCTGGTCGTGGCGTTCTCCTCACCGCTTCTGGGTGCGATCGCCGACCGAAGCGGCGGGAGGAAGAAGTTCTTCGCGTTCTACGTAGCCACCTGTCTGATCGCGGTCGCGCTGATGTCCACCCTCGGACCCGGCATGGTGCTGGCAGGGTTCCTCTTCTTCGTGATCGCCAACATCGGGTTCGAGAGCGCCAACGTGTTCTACAACGCCTACCTTCCCGACATCACGTCTCCCGGCCGGTTCGGGCGCGTGTCGGGCCACGGGTTCGCGGCGGGGTATCTGGGATCGGCGCTGGGGCTTCTCCTGGTGGTCCCCTTTGCAACCGAGCGCACCGAGCTGGTCTGGCTCATCGTGGCCGGTTTCTTCCTGCTCTTCTCGATCCCCGCCTTCCGTTCGCTGCCGCGCGACCAGCCGGGCGAAATGCCGGTCGGGCGGGCCGCGCTCTGGGGGCTGGCGAACCTCAGAACGATCGCCGCAGAGGTGTGGGCCGTCCCGGAGCTCAGAAAGTTCCTCTTTGCATTCTTCTTCTACATTGACGGAGTGCTGACGATCATCGCCATGGCCGGGGTCATCGCTGGAATCACCTTCGGCTTCAGCACCGAGGGAGTGATCGTCCTCTTCCTGATCGTGCAGTTCTCGGCGCTCGCCGGGGCGCTCGCAATGGCGAAGCCGACGGACACCCTGGGTCCGCAGAAGGTGCTCTCGGGCGTCCTGATGATGTGGGTGGCCGCGGGCGTCACCGCCTACTTCATCCAGACCCAGACCGCCTTCTACGCGCTGGCGATCGTCGCCGGGTTCGGTCTCGGCTCGGTGCAGTCTGCAAGCCGGGCGCTCATGGCATCCTTGATCCCGGACGGCAAGGAAGCGGCGATGTTCGGTTTCTACGCCCTGTGCGGAAGGTCGTCGTCCGTCCTCGGTCCGGTGCTCTTCGGCTGGGCCACCTACCTGGCCGGCGGCAACCAGCGCCCCGGCTTCCTCGTGCTTACCGGGCTGTTCCTGATCGGTCTCATCCTCCTGCAGCGCGTGAAGGACCCGAAGGCGCCCGCCACGGAAGGGAGCACGGCGTGACCATCGACGCCATGGAACGGCGCACCGCAGTGCGGGAACGCTACGCTCGGGCCGCGCTGACGGGAGACGGCTGCTGCGGGCCGTCCGACTGCGGGACTCCTTCCGCCGATGGTGCCCGTGGTGTCGCGACCTCCGTGGCCGACGAGATCAGCTGCGCCGTCGGGTACGACGAGAGCGAGCTGGGCCGCGTCCCCGAGGGATCGAACCTCGGTCTCGGCTGCGGCAACCCCGTGGCGCTGGCATCGCTGGCCCCCGGCGAGACCGTGCTCGACCTCGGCTCGGGCGCCGGCTTCGACTGTTTTCTGGCTGCGGAGCGCGTCGGGCCCGAGGGCCTCGTCATCGGCGTGGACATGACCTCGGAAATGGTGGAACGGGCCCGCGCCAACGCGGTCAAGGGCGGCTTCGCCGACGTGGAGTTCCGGCTGGGCGAGATCGAGGCGCTGCCGGTGGGCGACGCCACCGTCGATGCGGTCATCTCCAACTGCGTCCTGAACCTCTCGGCCGACCGTCCGCGCGTGCTGCGCGAGGTGATGCGCGTGCTCAGGCCCGGGGGGCGCGTCATGATCTCGGACCTCGTGTCGGATCAGCCCATGCCGGACTTCGTCGCGAACTCGAAGGAGTCGCTGGTGGGCTGCCTCCCGGTCCGTATCGCCGAGTACGAAGCCGACCTTGCCGCTGCCGGGTTCACCGATGTCAGCGTCGACAAGCGCCGGCCGTATCCGTCCGAACACATCCTCGCCGATCCGCAGGTCCGAGAGGTCGTGCGCCGCGATCCCGCGCAGGAGGCCGAGGTCCGCAGTTTCGTGGAGTCGATTCACGGCGGAGCCATTCAGGCGGTGAAGCCGCACGACGCGTGTTGACGGCAAGGTGATAAGACTCGCCGGCAAGGTCGGGCGGGCTGCGATGACCGCCGTGGCGGTGCTGCCCGGTGTGCTGGCCTCTGCGGCGGTGCCAGGGCCGGTGGCTTCCTTGCAGCGCGATCTTGGGACAGGCTCGGCCGGGAGTCCGGCGGAGGTGCAGGCGGTCATCGAGGGCGTCCAGATGCCGAACCGCCAGGGGCTGGATGTCCTGACGCTCGAACAGGTCATGGAGCGGTTCGGCGTGCCCGGCATCAGCGTGGCGGTGATCCACGACTTCGACATGCACTGGGCCAAGGGATACGGGATCGCGGATGTGGAAACCGGGGCTCCGGTCGATGTCGAGACGCTCTTTCAGGCCGCGTCCATCAGCAAGCCCGTTACGGCGATGGCCGCCATGGTGGCCGTGCAGGAAGGCCGGTTTTCCCTCGACGACGACATCAACGCGATCCTGCGGTCGTGGCAGCTGCCCGGCAGCGGCTTCACGGACGATCGTCCGGTCACGCCGCGCCTGCTCCTGAGCCACACGGCGGGCCTGGGCGACGGGCACGGCTTCCCCGGCTACGACCCCGAAGCGCCTCGCCCCACTGTGGTGCAGATCCTGAACGGCGAGGAACCGTCCAATGTAGAGGCCGTGACGATGGTGCGGCCTCCGCTTTCGGCGATGCACTACTCGGGCGGCGGCACGACGATCATGCAGCTCGCACTCGCCGATGTCTACGGCGAGCCCTTCCCGGAACTCATGCGGAAGACGGTGCTCGAGCCCGCCGGGATGACGACCAGCACCTTTGTCCAGCCCCTTCCCCGCGACCGCGACGCCAACGCGGCGCGCGCGCACGCCAACGGCAAACCGATGGGCGGCGCCAAGTGGCATGTCTACTCGGCCATGGCGGCGGCGGGCCTCTGGACCAACGCCCGGGATCTGGCGCGGTTTGCCATCGAGGTGCAGAGGGCGGCGCGCGGCGACCCTGATCGCGTGATCACGGCTGCTTCAGCCGCCGAGATGCTCAGCCCCGTCGGCGTGGGTGACTTTGCGGTGGGCTTCAGCATCGCACGGCAGGGTCAAGGCTGGTACTTCAGCCACTCGGGCGGCAACTGGGGATTCACCTGCTACCTCGTCGCGCACAAGGTGAAGGGTTACGGGGTCGCGGTCATGACCAATTCCGCCGGTGGCGGCCAAGTCTTCCGGGAGGTGGTGGAACGGGTCCAGCGCGCCTACGGCTGGGACTCGCAGGACAAGGCGGTACTGAGGTAGGAGCGTGCAGCGCGCACGACGTCAAGCCGCCGAGATCACCGTACGAGCACCCGGTCGGCGCTCGGCATGGGCCCGACGTCATCGGGAAGCCCGGCTGCCGCTTCCTGTGCTCGCCCTCGCCTTGAGCGTACTCGCGGCCGCCGCACCGTGTCGTGCCACGGCCCAAGGCACCCCCGAAGAGGCCGCCCGGCGGTTCTTCGATGCGCTGAGCCGGCTCAGCTGGAAGCAGGCATCGGCTGAGCTCCACACCGCCGCACTGGACGAATTCCACCTCATCTCGCGGCAGCTCGTCGAGAGCCTGAGGGGCGACAGCATCCTGATCCGGCTCTACGACGCCTCGCGCGAGGAGTGGGAGAGATGGTCGAGCCCGGAGGTCTTCGAGCGCTCAATGACGGGGTTGACGCGCTATGCCCGCGGCTTGGACGCGCTATGCCCGCGGCTTGATGGAGTCGCAGGTGGTGACCGACTTCAGGATCCTCGGCACGGTCGCGGAGGGCGACACGATCCGCCATGTCGTGTACCGGGAGACCACCGACCACATGGGTCTGGTCATCGAGGCCGCGCCGACCACCATGCTCGTGCTGGAAGAGGGTGGCGGGTCCGCGAGAACCCGGAGCTGGGAGTCCGATTCTCCCGGCCGACGGAACTCCCGGACCCAAATCCAATCGCCCGACACCGCAAGGGCGGTGTAGGCCGGAAACGTGGCCGGGAGCGTTGGGAGTCGTCGACTCCACATGTCCCGAAAACGCTCGCGCCAACCGGACTCACCTCGCCGCTCATATGACCGATACAAGCCGTCGTGGTAGGTGTCGATGTGCCTCTTCGTGACATCAAGGTTCGGTCCCGCCCACCGGATACGGCGCACGGCGGCTCCGGTCCAGTCGACGAGTTCGATCTCATATCCGTCCCCCGTTCCCATCCATACACCATTCTCTACCGGGGCAAGAACCATGTCCCGGCCCCACCGCTGCGGCCCTTCAGTGGACGGCACACCGCCTTGGAAGTACAGAACCCGGTCGGCCCCGGGAACGCCCGTCCGAAACACCGTGACACCCGAGGCTTCGCCATCCAAGTACGCCAAGTCCACGGTCCACCGATAGGGTCCTGGTTGACTTGGGCGCTGATTGCGATCCGCGTATCGGGAAAAGACCATCCGCCCGGACGGAGAGCACTCGATCCGACCATATGGTACCCTGTCGCCGAACCGGAGGCGATAGCCGTCCACGAGCTCACCTTCCCTGTCCAACACGGTGACCCAGTAGCTGAGGCGATCGTAGACGACGATCTTCTCGTCGCTCGTGCAATTTGGAAGCAGTTGGGGACCCTGAAACTCTCCCGGACCCTCGCCAAGACGACCCCTGCTCCACAGATGCCGCCCGTCCGGCCCGAACGCGCGCACCTCATAGTTCCCCCGGATCACGGCGACGACACTGCCGTCCGAGAGCCGCACAGCTCCGTCCACATTGAAGAGCTCGTACGGCGGCGCACCTTCCAGCACGCCGATGGACAGGAGAGGCTCGGGGCTTGCCCGAAGCAAGCGAACCGAGCCCTCCTGCCCCGTTTGTCCGCCATTCGGCGGAAGAACCTCTTGTCTTTCCCATGGCCGCTGAGCTGATCGCTAATCCATCGTTGAGGCTAACCGTACGTACCTGAAGACATCAGGGGCACGGAACCTCTGTGGGCAACCGTGACCGCCTCGCCATCTTCGCGGTATAACACTGTCCGCTGTACCAAGCGAGCTCCCGACGATACCTTGAGCGTCAGCCCAAGAAATACCACACCACGCCCCGCCCCGAAAGAGACCCTGCATGAAAAGGATCCCCGGCATCACGACCTTCATCGTCGCCGCGGCCACTGCCATCACTGCGTTCCAGCCTTCCCCCGCGCACGCCCAGAGCGGGAATCGCAGCGGCACGCCGCACGCCACCCCGCGCTACGCCACCCCTCGCTTCAGCGAAGACCTCTTCGGGAGCTTCCGCTACCGCTACGTCGGCCCGTCGCGGGGCGGGCGCGTCACGGCGGTGGCCGGACATGCGGACCAGCCGTCCACCTTCTATATGGGGGCGACCGGGGGCGGCGTGTGGAAGACGACCGACTACGGTCACGTCTGGCGCAACATCTCTGACGGGTACATCGGCACCGGGTCGATCGGCGCGATCCGGGTGGCGGAGTCGAATCCCGACATCGTCTACGTGGCGACCGGTTCGGACGGGTTGCGCAGCAACGTCATCATCGGCGACGGCGTCTACAAATCCACCGACGCCGGGGCCACCTGGGAGCATGTCGGGCTGGAGCGCACCGGGAACAGCGGGGCGATCCTCATACACCCGCAAGACCCCGACCTCGTCTACCTCGCGGCCATCGGCAACCCCTTCGCGCCGAACCCCGAGCGGGGCGTCTACAGGAGCCGCGACGGCGGCGCGAGCTGGGAGAACGTCCTCTTCGTTTCGGACAGCACCGGAGCGGTCGACCTGGAGTTCGCGCCCGGCGATCCGAACACCGTCTACGCGAGCATGTGGCGGGCCGAGCGCAAGCCCTGGACGATCATTTCGGGCGGCATGGAGGGCGGCGTCTACATATCGCGCGACGGCGGCGACAGCTGGGAACAGGCGACCGACGGACTCCCGGCCGGACTCCGCGGCAAGTCCGACCTGGCGGTAAGCCCGGCCGACCCCGACCGGGTCTACGTCCTCATCGAGGCGCCCGCCGACACCGGCGGCGTCTACCGCTCCGACGACCGCGGCGCCGCCTGGCGTCAGATCACCGACTTCCAGCCGATCCGCAACCGGCCCTTCTACTACAACAACTTGGACGCGCACCCGACCGATCCCGACATCCTCTGGGGGATGGCCGAGGGCCACTGGATGTCGACCGACGGGGGCGAGAGCTGGATGCCCCGGCGGACCCCCCACGGCGACAACCACGACATGTGGATCAACCCGGAGAACCCGGACATCATGATCCAGTCCAACGACGGGGGCGCCAACGTGTCGCTCGACGGCGGCGAGACCTGGTCGACCCAGTACAACCAGCCGACGGCCGAGCTCTATCAGGTCGATGTCTCCGACGACTTCCCCTACCGTCTCTACGCGGGCCAGCAGGACAACTCGACGATCTCGGTGCCCGGCCTGCCGGAGCGGTCGGAGCCCGGCGGTTCCCGGTCGGCGTGGGAGGCCCACGGGGGCTGCGAGACCGGGCCGGTGGTGCCCAAGCCCGGCGATCCGGATATCGTCTACGCCAACTGCAAGGGCCGTTTCGGACTCTACAACCGTCGGACCGGGCAGGAGAAGCAGTACTACGTCGGCTTCGGCAACCTCTACGGGCACAACCCCCGCGACCTCGAATACCGCTTCCAGCGCGTGGTGCCCATCCACGTCTCGCCGCACGACCCCAACAAGGTCTACCACGGTTCGCAGTACGTTCACGTGACCACCAACGGCGGGCAGCTGTGGGAGACCATCTCGCACGACCTGACCGCGTTCACGCCCGAGACGCAGGTCGTTTCGGGCGCGCCGATCACCATCGATGTCACCGGCGAGGAGCACTTCTCGGTCCTCTACGACATCCAGGAGTCAGTGCTGGAGCCGGGCGTCATCTGGGCCGGGGCGAACGACGGTCCCGTGCACGTGACGCGCGACGGCGGCCGCAGCTGGACCGACGTGACGCCTCCCCGAATCGGCCCCTACGGGCGCGTGCAGACCATCGAGGTGTCGCATCACGACCCGGCCAAGGCCTACGCGGCCATCCTCCGCTACCAGCTGGGCGACTTCACGCCGCACACCTACCGCACCGACGACTACGGGGCGACCTGGACGCGGATCACGACGGGCGACAACGGCGTCCCGAACAACCACCCGGTGCGTGTCGTGCGCGAGGATCCGGATCGCGAGGGACTTCTCTACCTCGGCACCGAGTTCGGGATGTTCATCTCGTTCGACGACGGCGGCTCGTGGCAGCCCTTCCAGCTCAACCTTCCGGCGACTCCCGTCACGGACATGAAGGTCGTTCACGGGGATCTGGTGTTGTCGACAATGGGTCGGGGTTTCTGGATCCTGGACAACCTCACGCCGCTGCACGAGCTCAGCGACCGTGTAGCCGGCGCTAGCGCACACCTCTTCGAAATCCGCGACGCTCAGCGTCTTCGCTACGGCGGGGGTTTCGGCGGCTTCCGTGCGCGCAGCCCCCACGAGCCCGAGTATCCGCAGGCGGGCGCCGCCATCGACTACATGCTGGCCGACGCGGCGCGCGGCCCCGTCACCCTCGACATCGTGGACTCGAGCGGCGAGGTCGTGCGCTCCTTCTCGAGCGAGAGCCCCGGTGAGTACACCGTCCCGGCCGAGCCGGGCATGCGCGAGTGGCGTCTCGAACGCTTCGGCACGCCGCGTCTGCCTTCCGGCGCCGGGACTCACCGCTTCGTCTGGGACCTTGCCCATCCGGGACCGTGGGACGCCAACCCGGCGCGGTCGGGACGCGGCGGCCCCATGGCCCCCCCCGGGAGGTACACCGCGCGGCTCGCTGCCGGCGACTGGAGCGCGAGCCGCTCCTTCGAGGTCCGGCTCGATCCGCGCGTGGTGGCCGAGGGGGTCGGCGAAGATGTCGTGCGGCGCCAGGTCGAGCTGGCGCTGCAGGCTCGCGACGCGCTGAGCGAAGCTCGCCTGGCGGTTCACCGCATCGCCGAGGCGCGCGAGCGTGGCGGCGGCAGTCTCGCGGCCGAGGTGGCGGCGATCGAGCAGGCATTGGTCACCGCACCCGTCCGCTACTCCCGCCCGATGCTCGTCGACCAGCTCCAGTACCTGTACGGCAACCTGACTCGCGCCGACCAGGAGCCTGGCCAGGACGCGGTTATGCGCTACGAACAGCTCGACGCGGAGCTGGAAGCGCATGTGACGCGGCTGGAGCGGTTTCTGCGCGCCAACATCTCGGAGGAGGAGGACGGGCCTGGCGGCCCGTGGAATCCCCGGACCGCCGACACGCCCCGCGGTGCCCCAGTGCCCACGGGCGGCGCGGGCGGCGCATCCGGGCGCTGACGCCGTGGACCTGGGGCTGGCGGGCAAGGTCGCGGTCGTTACAGGGGGCAGCCGCGGGCTGGGTTTCTACGCTGCACGGGCACTGGCCGCCGAGGGGGCGCGGCTGGCGATCTGTGCGCGGGGCGAAGACGGTCTCGCGGCGGCGGCCGCGTCGCTGCGGGGCGAAGGCGCCGATGTGCTCACGGTGACATGCGATGTCGCCGAGGAAGGCACCGCCGCGGAGCTGATCGAAGCCGTGCGGGAGCGCTACGGCGCGCTGGACGTGCTGGTGAACAACGTCGGCGGCAACCGGCGGGGCCGTTTCGAGGAGACCAGCGACCAGGACTGGCTGGACATCATTCAGCTCAACGTCCTGTCGGGCTTCCGGGCCGCGAGGCTGGCGATCCCGCTCATGCGCGAGGGCGGCGGGGGGTCGATCGTCTTCATCTCTTCCGTCTTCGGGCGCGAGAAGGGCGGGCCGGGGCTGTCGATCTATAACACCACCAAGTCGGCGCTGATCTCGGCGGCGGGGATCATGGCGCTGGAGCTCGCAAGGGACGGCATCCGCGTGAACTGCGTGGCGCCGGGATCGATCCGCTTCGCAGGCGGAAGCTGGGACCGGCGCGTGAAGGCCGACCCGGAAGGGATGCGGAAGTTCGTCGAGGCCAACCTGCCGCTGGGGCGGTTCGGGAGGGCGGAGGAGGTGGGGGACGTCGTGGCGTTCCTCGCTTCGAAGCGGGCCGCGCTGATCACGGGGGCGTGTGTGGCGGTGGACGGGGGGCAGGGGCGTTCGCTGTTGTGAGGTGGAGCTTCTCGACGGCGGCCGAACGGATTTTGGAATACAGGGAAGTGCGTCAGCCGGTCAAGATCACCTGAGAGATCCCTCTACGGCGCAAAGTAATCCTCGTCGATTCGCTTGACCTCGTAGCGGATCTTCTCTCGCACGCCGAGATCATGCCTGACCATGAGCAGCGCCAGCTTCTCTCCGTCGATCAAGATGATGCGCTGCTGCGGACTCTTTGCCACATAGTCCTGTGCAGCGTCGGTGAATCTGGAGGCGGTAACGAACACACCCTTGGTCGTACCTGCCTGGAGCAGTGCCCCGGCAAACCCCCGAATGTCGGATGCGCCCACGGGGTTGCCGGCGGCGTACCTCTTGGTCTGTATATAGATCTTGTCCAGACCGAGCGCATCTTCGTGGATTTCTCCGTCGATTCCGCCATCGCCCGGGCCCCCGGTTACCCGCTTCCTCGCGGGATCTCCACCGCCATAACCCATACGGCCCAGAAGGTCCACCACCGTTCGTTCGAGAAACTCAGGCTCCGCTTCACGGATCCGGTCCAGCACTTCTGTCTGCAGTGCCAGGCGAAGTTCCTGGTATGCCCTGTCTATTGTTTCCTCTGGCGTTTCTGGGTGAGCGTCAGGCGGCCCGTTCGTGTCTTCGTCGTTCTCGCTCGCAAATGACATGCTCTTCCCCTTGCCCCAGCTGGAGGAAGCCTGTGCATAAGCCGGATACTCGCGAAGGAGCTTTATCGTGATCCGCTTCGGCGGCCGGCCCAGCAGTCGCTGGCCGTCCTCTGTCAGCCGGTAGACACCGCGCCGAACCCTCTCGACCAACCCAGCCATTGTCAGCTTCGTTAATCCCCAGGAGATCCGATTCACGAATACCGGCTGGCTACCGCTGGGGAGCAACTCCCGTCGATCGTCGTCGGTCAGCCCTTCAGCAAGGGCGACACGTTCGCGCACATCGGCAACGGACATCTGCGCCGAGCCGGAAAGCGCCTTCAACACCGGAAGCATCAGGGACTGATAGTCAGGTACAGGCATCGTGCTGCTCCGCGGCGGTTTCCCTTGCGAGGTGATTCGTTCCAAGTCGTCAAGGTATTGGATTCGGTGGTCGTTCGGCAAGCGCCGTCACGCCGTCCACTCCGCCGTCAGCGCCTCCGCCTGCTCCAGGACGGTTCGGGTCGCCTTCTCCTGCTTGTCCGGGGGATAGCCGTGCTTGCGGAGGATGCGCTTGACGATGACGCGGATGCGGGCGCGCACATCGGCGCGCACGGTCCAGTCGATGGAGGCGTTCCCGCGCACCGCTTCGACCAGCTCCCGCGCGATCCCTCGCAGAACCTTGTCGCCCAGCACGGCTACGGCGCTGTCGTTGGTCTCGAGAGCGTCGTAGAAGGCCAGTTCGTCTTCCGACAGCCCCAGGTCTTCGCCCCGGCGGTCGGCCTCGCGCATCTGCTTGGCCAGCGCGATCAGCTCCTCGATCACCTGCGCGGCTTCGACGGCGCGGTTCTTGTATCGGCGCAGCGCCCGTTCCAGCATCTCGGCGAAGGACCGGCCCTGCACGACGTTCCTGCGCCGCCGCGTCCGAATCTCGCCGACGAGAAGCTTGCGGAGCACCTCGACGGCCAGGTTGCGCTGCGGCAGACCCCGCACTTCGGCCAGGAAGTCGTCGGACAGAACCGAGATGTCCGGCTTCTTCAGCCCGGCACCTGCGTAGATGTCGACGACGTCCTCGGGAGTCACCGCCCGGGAGATGATCCGGCGCACCGCGTGGTCGAGCTCTTCGTCGGAGCGCGTCTTGCCCCGCGCCCGCTTGGCGAGGATGTTCCGCACGGTCTGGAAGAAGCCGACATCGTCGCGTATGCGCAGCGCTTCGTCGCGGGGGACGGCGAGGGCGAAGGCCCGGGACAGATCGTTGACCGCGCCGACGAGCCGGTCCTTGCCGTTCTCCTGCGCGAGGATATGCTCCTGGGCGGCGGGAAGGAGCGCCAGCCGGGCTTCGGGCGTGCCGCTCGTCCACGCCGACCGGTCGAAGCCGTGGAAGAGGCCGCAGCAGACTTCGTAGTACTTCTGCATAAGCTGGACGGCTTCGTCCTGGTCAACCGTCGTCCGTCCCTTGCCCCCGCTCTCCGTGTAGGTCGCCAGGGCCTGTTTGAGTTCTTGGGCCAAGCCCAGGTAGTCCACCACCAGGCCGCCCGGCTTGTCGCGGAAGACGCGGTTCACCCGGGCGATGGCCTGCATCAGGCCGTGGCCGCGCATGGGCTTGTCCAAGTACATGGTGTGAAGCGCCGGGGCGTCGAAGCCCGTGAGCCACATGTCGCGCACGATGACCATGCGGAACGGGTCGTCCGGGGCGCGGAAGCGCTTGGCAAGCTCCTCCCGGCGAGCCTTGCTGCGAATGTGCCCCTGCCAGTCCGGCGGGTCGGAGGCCGAGCCGGTCATGACCACCTTGACGACGCCTTCGCCGTCTTGGTCCCCGTGCCATGCCGGGCGCAGCACCGCGATCTTCCGGTACAGCTCGGCGCAGATGCGGCGGCTCATGCACACGACCATCGCCTTGCCTTCGAGGGCCTCGCACCGCTGCTCGTAGTGACGGACGATGTCCCTCGCCACCAGGCCGAGCCGCTCGTCGGTGCCGACGATGGCTTCGAGCTGTGCCCACCTGTGCTTGAGCTTCTCCTTGCGGGCCGCTTCTTCGCCCTCGGTCACCTCCTCGAACCTTGGATCGATCTGCGGCCTCTCGGCCTCGTCCAGCTCCACCTTGGCGAGGCGGCTCTCGTAGTAGATGGGCACCGTGGCCCCGTCTTCCACGGCGCGCCGGATGTCGTAGGTGCTGATGTGGTCGCCGAAGACTGCGCGGGTGCTCTTGTCGCCGGTCTCGACAGGCGTTCCGGTGAAGCCGATGAACGAGGTGCCGGGGAGAGCGTCGCGCATGTGGCGGGCGAAGCCGTCGATGAAGTCGTACTGGCTGCGGTGCGCCTCGTCGGCGATCACCACGATGTTGCGACGCCGCGAGAGCAGGGAGTGGCGGTCGCCCTTCGCTTCGGGGAAGAACTTCTGGATCGTGGTGAAGACCACTCCGCCCGCTTCGACCGAGAGCTTCCGGCGCAGGTCGGCGCGGTTGCGGGCCTGCACCGGCGGCTGGCGCAGCAGGTCCCGGCAGCGCGAGAAGCTCCCGAAGAGCTGGTCGTCCAGGTCGTTGCGGTCGGTGAGGACGACCAGGGTCGGGTTCTGCATGGCCGGTTCGCGGACGACGCGCCCGGCGTAGAAGGCCATGGTGAGGCTCTTGCCCGATCCCTGGGTGTGCCAGACCACGCCGACGCGGCGGTCGCCGATTGCCGACGCCGTGGTTTGCGTTGCGCCAGCGCCCAGCACTTCGTTCCTGCCAGCGGGGCTGTCGCCGAGCCGCGGATCTCTTGCGCCCGTCTGCCTTGGGCCCGCGCCCAGCACTTCGACGAGCTCCGCCACCACGCGCACCCGGCCTTCGTCTTCTGCGGTGAACACGATCGGCGCGAAGTCCGGGTTCAGAGGCTTGAGCGTGACCCGGGTGTGACGCCACGACCCGCCTGATTCACCCGCGCGAGCCTTCTCGCTCTCGTAGCGCTTGACGGTGTACCGTTCGCCGGTCTCGGGGTCGGTCTCGTCGCGGAGCTGGACGAGCACGGTCTTCCCCCGGCGCGTGCCAACGACCGGTGCCGAGAACAGGCACCAAGCGCCGTCGGGGATGGTCGGCTCCATCGAACGGCCCACGACCCGTGCGACGAACATTCCCTTGCGCAGGCGCCGCCGGGACCGCACTTCGACCCACTCGAAGTCGGCCTCCGGGAAGTGATGCGGATCGCTGAAAGCACCGGCCGCGGCTTGAAGCGGCACCAAGGGCGCGGACGTGACGTAGCGGGTGCGCGGGTCGCGGCTGACGACGTCTGGACGGAACGGTGCGGCGCGGACGGCAGGCCCTTCAGCTTCGGCGAACGCTTGCGCGCCTTGCAGCCGGGCGGCCCGCAGCGTCTCCTCGACGGCCACCTGCACGGCGTGGAACTGGTGGTAGCCCGCCATCTTCTTGGCCAGCTTGCCCCCGCCCTCGTCCTCGAAGACGATGAAATCGCGCACGAAGGACAGCAGGCGGCCGGGCTCGCACAGCCCCTGGAGCGCGACTTGGAGCTGAGACGCAGAGGCTTCGGCTTCGGCGTCTCCGGAGATCGTGCGCCACGGTTTGAACCACTCCCACCCGGCGGTGAGCGTGCCCACACGGGCTTCGACGCCGTCGGATACGGCCATCAGCTCGTTCACGGCGAAGAGCGCCGGAAGCTCGGCCTTGTAGGTCTGAAGCTGGTGCCAGGCGGTGCGGATCGTGGCGTCCGGGTCTGCCGGATTCTTCAGCTCGATGATGCCGAGGGGCAGGCCGTTGACGAAAAGCACGATGTCCAGGCGGCGGGTGCGCTTGTTCTCGACGACCGTGAACTGGTTCACAGCCAGGAAGTCATTGTCGGCCGGGTCGTTGAAGCCGACGGCTATCGCTCGTGCGCCCCGGACCGCGCCGCTTGGGATGCGGTACTCGACCGGCACGCCGTCTACCAGCATCCGGTGGAAGGCGCGGTTGCGAGCTTCGAGGGTGGCTCCGGCGGGGCGGGTCAGTTTGCGGAACGCGTCGTCGAGGGCACGGGCGGGGAGGCCGGGGTTGAGGCGGGAGAGCGCGCGGCGAAGCCGGTGTTCCAAGATGACTTGGGCGTGGTCGGAGCGTTCGGCACCGTGTGCGCCCGGCGCGATGTCGGGGCCGCGGACGGTGCTCCAGCCGGACTGCCTGAGCCACCCGAGGGCGGCTTGTTCGACGAGGGACTCGGTGAAGGAGGTCACGGGGCGGGATTTGCGGGATTTGCGGGGTTCGCGGGATTCGCGAGCAGGTTTACGACGAGGCCGATCATCAGGTCTTTGTCGGCGGGGGCGCTCTGGGCGATGAGCAGGGTCAGGGCGGTCAGCGCCTGCGGGTTGATCTGGTGTGCCATGTCCTCTTGCTTCAGGTAGAGCAGGAAAAGCAGAGAACCGATCCGCTTGTTGCCGATCCGCTTGTTGCCGTCGCTGAAAGGATGGTCCTTTACGACGAAGTATAGCAAGTGGGCCGCCTTCTCTTCGCGAGAGGGATAGAGCGGATCGCCGAACATGGTCTGCTCGATGTTGCCGAGGATGCCAGCCAGCGCGTCGCCGCAGGAGTTGCCGAAGAGCGAGGAAGCCTCGCCGCGTGCCTTCAGTTCGCGTTTGAATTCGCTAATTGCCCGATTGGCGCTGTCGGGGTCGAGCACGCCGCGTGTCGGTCCTGTGCCCGGAGGAAGCTCCAAGCGGCCTTCGTCGTACTCCGAGAGCAGGTGCCACGTGTCAGCATAGTCGGCGATGAGGTCCAGCGCGGCGCGGCTACTGTCGTTCGTTCGTCCGCGCTTGGTACTGCGGGCCGTGGCGTCTGGATGAGATTTCGCTCATGAGGCTGCTTCGGCGATGGCGTTGTAGAAGTGCGCGAAGCTGCGGGAGCGATTCCGTTTAGTGTCGATGCGGGCGGCGATGGCCCGGGCCGCCTCCACCTTGCGCAACCCGGTCTTGAAGTAGCCGGAACGCTGCAGAATTCGCTCGAAGGCTTCCCAAGTTCCGCCTCGGATGGCATCGGGGTCACGGTAGCGCCTGTTGGTTGCAATGTGAGGATACACCTTCGGATACGCACCGCGCACCGCTTCCCAGTCGCCGAAAAACCATGCTTCGAGTTCTTCGACGACGACACGGTTGACTGCCTGCCAGTTGTCGGCCTTAGCCTTCGAGCGCGTAAGCAGACTGGCCGACGAAGCTGCGCTTTCGAGACGTGATTTCAGAGCGTGGCAGTCTTCGTCATCCCGGTCGACCAGTACAACGAGGCGATAGCCACATGGGATCCACTTCGCGTAGCCTCGCAAGCGGCTTTCCAGCTTGCGCAACAAATCCGGTTTGCCCTGGAATGCATGGACCGAAAAGGTCCGACCTTCGGGCAATAGGCGAGGAAGCAGAACATGTAGGAATGCCTCCATCGACGGCTCCTCGACGAGCAACTCCAAGTGGTGTGCCATCACGGCGTGCCTCTGCCGATTCTGCGTACCGGAACACCCTGATTAACCAAGGGATCACCCACGCCGAAGTGGCCTTCCATCCACAGATCACCGAGCAGCCCGCCGTGCTCCACAAAGGCGCGGACACCCTCCAGCCGGTTCACGCATCTAGTGTTTACATAGCCCCGCTCGTCCCGCCACAACACGCGCACCTCCTTGGGCTTCAGCGCGTTGAGGAAAAACGGCGAGTGCGTGGTGAGAAGCAGCTGCGTACGCTCGCAGGCCGCCCGACATTCTTCGGCCAGCTCCGGCAACAGGCGCGGGTGCAGAAAATTTTCCGGCTCTTCGATGCCGATGAAGGGCGGCGGCTCGGGATCGTACAGCAAGACCAAGTAGGCAAGCATCTTCAACGTGCCATCGGAAGAAAAACGCGCGAGGATCGGGTTGTCGAACGGTGCGTCCTTGATCTGAAGCAGCAAGCGTCCGTCCGGCATGGTATCCGCCAGTACCCGTTCGATCCTAGGTACACGTTCGCGTAGTGTGCCGAAGATGCGTTCGAGCCGTGCGGGATGTTGTTCCGCCAAGTACTGGATGACGTTGCCAAGGTTTCCGCCAGTTCGGGATAACTGTTCCTGCGGCCCCGCCTCCGGCTGACCACGCGCGCTGTCCGCCGAGAGGTAAGAGACATGCCAGCCCATGATGAAGTCGCGCAGCGCCGCCACCCGCGGGTGCTCCTTAAACTGCCCCAGCGCATTGACTGCCAGCAGGTCGGGTGACTTGAGTGGGATTTCCACTCTCTGGTCTTCCGCGTCTGGCGCTTCGCCACTGGCAGCCCGGCCTTGGCCTTCTCGGTATTCGAGAAAGCGAAAAGGCCGCCCGTAGCTTCCCCTCCGCCACTGAAGCCATTCATGAATAACCAGCGGCACATTCGTACGGGCGTCTACAGCCAGATGATAGGTAATCAGCGGCGTTCGCGGACGCTCGCGGTACTTGATTTCGATAGTCACGGGCCCCTCCGCACCTCGAGTCTTGAGTTCCTTGGCTCGCCCGCGGCGGTCCCAAGCGCGTCGCAACCCGGACTCGAAGCATTCCGCCAGAAACGCGAACACGTCGAACACCGTGGACTTGCCGCTTCCATTAGGTCCGAGCAAAGCCGTCATAGGTGTCAAGTTCTTGAATTCGACGGACTGTAGAGCGCGGAAGTTCGCAACCTTCAGGTACTCAATCCGGGCTGGAACGGCGTTCTTTCCGATCGCTTGGTTCATTCTGGGGTCGCTCATGAGAAGGGGACTGGCTTGAGGCGGCATGCGGCTCTGCGCTGGTAATCGACCCGACCTCCTCACCTCAGGGCCTCAAGCTTGCCGAGCCACCGTCCGAAGTGCTGGCACTTCGATCGTAGGGTACTCAGCCCGATGTGTC
Source organism: Longimicrobiales bacterium (assembly GCA_965215065.1). Classification (GTDB taxonomy): domain Bacteria; phylum Gemmatimonadota; class Gemmatimonadetes; order Longimicrobiales; family Gaopeijiaceae; genus Bin94. The sequence goes on along the minus strand of OZ244037.1, from coordinate 3,698,983 downwards.
CAGCTACAATGGGACCGGCCGATGCCTTCCGTCCGGCATATTCCGGTATCTCGTTGATGATTCGCTTCGACGGCGCAGTTTGGCCTCCGTCATCAATGAGCTCGGGCGAACCAAACCCTCGAGCCATCTCTACGAGCCTTTGTATCCCAAGGTCACGATTAGAGAACTGCGAATCGAGCTTCCGAGGATCGGACAGCAGCAGCGCCTCGAACTCGTGCAGCTGGATGTACGGAATAAATCGTCGATCGGAAATGTCCTTCTTCAGGGCATTCTCCAAAACCCTGACCCGGTCACGGGGATCCCGCACCTGCATGGCCTCTGCATGTCCAGGAAAGTCCGCTGGCAGGGCATACAGGTCGAACATGGTCGTAAAGCGTGCGTCGGAGCCTCGGTCCTGCTTCATCCAGGTGGCAATATCCCTCTTCGCTTGAAAATACTTCCCAAGGCCTCCTCGATACTTGGTTGCGTGCCTCTTCCTTGTCAACACGCAGCGTGCGCTGGCCCAGATCGCCCGCATCGCCAACCACGGACCGATGGTATCGTTTACGAAGGTCTCCTCGGTCTGTCCTTCAACAATGAAGTTCAGCCTTATCGCCATTGCGGACGCCCCCCGAGCACGTTCTTCTCCCACAACTCGGAAAGAGAATAATGTTCGAGCCACTCCCCTAGAGCTTCGGTACCCAGCTGCCGGAACACGGATTCGCGTCCCTTGCGCTCCACGACGACGATGTCCTCGGGCTCGAAGCAGTCCACAAGAGTCGCGGACTGTGTGGCGACGATGACCTGAGCCTTCGTGGATACGGCGCGTATCAATCCGCCGATGACGGTAATGGCGTAAGGATGAAGTCCAAGCTCCGGTTCATCCAGAATCAGGACATCCGGCAGGCTCTCTTCCGGCTGAAGGAGGAGCATGACAAGCGCCACCACGCGCAACATGCCGTCCGATGCCTGCGAAGCGTCAAACACCCGGTCGCTGTTCCGTTCGCGCCAAGCCAGCAGCAGGTATCCTTGGTCGGGTTCCAGTTCGAAATCCGAAAAGAACGGCAGGACTAGGCGGACGGTATCCACAATCCGCCGGTAGCACTGGCTGTCTTGCTCCCTCAGGCGATATAGCACGGGCGCGATATTGCCTCCGTCTTCTTTCAGGAAGCGGTTGTCGGACACCCTCCATTTGTTTCGGATGCGGGCCGCGGCCGATGTGTTGTGGAACTGATACAGGATGATCCTCCGCAGGATGCCCAGAATGACACGGGCAGTCGTATCCTTATCGGACATAGTGAGGAGCTGGGGGACGTGATGGCCAGCGCCCGTCTCTCGCCAATGTGGAACACCGGGAATACCCTTGCTGGAGAACCGGTAGCGTTCATCGGCGAAGATCAAAGTGTCTCCGGCTGCGAAGACCATCCGGAAGGCGTACTGATTCTCTCCCTTTTCGGTCTGAATCGTCAACTCGGCCTCGATCTCCCGAGTGATGGACGGACCGTCGTGCAGGAGCTTGCTGGCTCCGCCCTGCTGTGCCACATGCAACCGAAGATGGCTGGGGTCTGCCAGCATCCAGCTCATCATGCGGAAGAATGAAATGAAGTTGGACTTGCCCGCGCCGTTGGGACCAATGAGCACCGTAAGGGGGCGGGGCCTGAAATCATCTAGCTCCCGGATGGTCTTGAAGCCCTTGAGGGTAACTGCATGAAGCTTGTTCTTCGTCATGTGTAAACCTGTCTCCTCATCGTGGCCGGATAGCAGTCCGGTCATTACTAGCGTTTGCCAGTCCAGTCCTTCCCTCGCCAACGTCCGTTGAGATGCCGAGCGCCGTCATGCAACGAGCTCTCCGCGCACTTCATCCCGGCTGGACCACAAGACTGTTCGTACCCCGTAGCTGCGCATCGCCTCGAGCACTCCCTCTGGCACCCGTCGCCCGGAGTCGTTTAGAATCGCATAGGCACTGGACTCGGGGGAACGCGCCTTCTTGGTGTCAATCCAAGAGAAGGCCATCGCCAGCGCCGCATTACGGTTTGCATGGTTGAACGCACGAAGCAGACGCTCGGGGTGGGTATTCGACTTGGGTATGACGAATTCAAAACGATGATCATAGCCGCTCTTGCCAGCCAGCTTCACGTTAGGCGTGTACCGAATGTCAGATACATCGAGCCATGCGAGCACATCGTCGTGGAACAATCCTTGTTTCGAGGACGAAAGGGGTCCCAGATAGGAAATGTCGTCGACGGCGAGCATCGCTTGGAGGAGATTGTGTTTCCGTAACGCAAAGGTGTCTGCTGATGCGCGTACCTCAAGCGCCATATTGCTGATTCGAATACCAAATCCGTTGAGCGTAGTCTCGATCAAGGATCTCTGCCTGACACTGTTGATGTTGTAACCAGACTGCTCCAGGTCTTCAAGCACATACCCGTCGTCCGTCAGCACGTAACCGTTTCCAGTCCTCTTTGCGTATATCTGAAGACAGTCGTTGTGACGATCCAAGTAAGGCGTTGTTATCTCAATCCAGTCACCTGCCTCACGCAGGACAGTCTGGTCCCGTAACCATTCCCAGTAACGATCCAGTAGCGACTGCACCTCTCTAATCATGTGAAAAGTCCTTGCCGTATGTTCGGCTCTTTGACGATGTTGCAGAACCGCATGAAGTCTGCGAGTGTCTGCCATGAATCGTTCAGATCCGCCAATCGGCTCGGCGGAACCGGAAACGCCCATTTGTCACCGAATCCCTCGCGGTATTGGTGAAGATGCGATGAAACAATCTGTTTGCCATCCGGGTTTCGGTGCGGACGCCCGCCCACATCCAAGCGAACAAGGACCACGACCTTCCGATCACGATTCTGGTATTTGCGCTTGGCAAGATTGATTCGGCCCCGCGCCAGGTCAAGAGAGAACAATTCGCGCTGGTCCGTCGAGATCAAAGGTATCGATATCTTGCCACCGAAGTCCGGATAGTCGTATGCTTTAACATCTGTCCGGCGCTTCTCCATGGCGATGAGTGTGTCCGCTTCCGATTGAGTTAGATGAAGGCTTGCCATCATACTCTCCAGCCGCTCGTGGGACAAATCTTGCATGGTCATCAAGCATTCACCAGGGTGCTGCTCATATGCTCAAGTACCACATTTCCGGAAATAAGCATGGATTGCAACATGTCTCGTAAGACGGCCAGCGTGCGTGCTTCGGCCTCGTTTGACCGGATCAAACTATCCGTCTGTACAGCAAAAGTGCTGAAAGCATCAACTACATCTACGGTAGGTTCTGTCGTCAACAAATCCTCGAACTGCCGTTTGTTGATAGCCCCAAACACTGTCCCCGTATGCTCGTACTGCTGAATATCTGTTTGTAATACCTCGATTGTGTAATACGTGAACGAACTAGAATCTGATTTATGCCGTAAGCCTGCAACTCCCCGACCTATACAACATCGCTCCCAAGCCATGTTGATATGGCCGACAGGTGCTCTGACGCTGACAAGAGTATCCTCCGGCTCGGCAACGCGAACCGGAGCACTACAGTGCTTTCGATTTTCTGGATACCGAAAGCCGAAATCGGTCTTGCCCTGAAAGAACGGTAGACCCTCACCGTGTTCGTTGTATGTGCTTCCAGGCGGCGATTGCCCCATCGTCAGCCTGAAGTGCGCCCCAACCGTGCCAACCTCCCATCCTTTCGGCACATTCCTTCCTGCGAGCTTCACCAGCCGATCTGGAAAGAGATCGGCAATATCTTCCGGCAATCCGGTGCCGCGCCCCTCCATCTTGGCGCGCACAGGGTCGAAGTCCACGAACCACGATCTGAAGAGTGCCCGCGCCATCTCCTCCAGCGTCTCGTTCATTCGCCGATTCAGCTCGATCTTGTCGTCCAGCGTACCCAAGATGCGGGCAATGGTTCGCTGTTCTGAAATGGGAGGGATGGAAACCGGAAAGTGGCGCAGCGAACCGACGGGCACCCTTTGGCGTCCCGACGTGCCGGTCATCTGGCCCACGGCGTAATCGCGAACCTCCTGCCAACGTGTCAAGTAGTAAGCAAATGTATTGTCCGTGACACTCGGCCGCCCTCGGATAACGATGAATTCGGTTGAGCCGTGTGCGGGTTTCTCGCGATCATCCGAACAATAGCGGGCAATCTTGCCGTTCTCTAAGGAGGGAGTGATGCGAGCCATGAGCGTGTCCCCGCATTGAAACCGCGATCCTCCGCCGGTGTATTGACGCTCTGAACCTGCATGGGTACAACGGACACCCGGGGTTACATCGGCCATGGCAACAAAGGGATAGGCCTGGCCGCGCTGGAGCTGAACCCGGGGATTGACGACAACTGCGTCGGTGAACGCCATGTTCCGCCACCCATCGTCCCCTGTCCCCAGCAGCCCCTCCACCAGCACCGCGTGCTCCTCTTCGATCTCTTCGCGAAACGACTTGGGCATTTTCTCCCATACAAGTACGTCCACCCGGAACGGCAGATCACTTTCCTCGAAGGCCTCCCGCAGGTCGGAGACTTGGCGACGCTGTTCCGGCACCGAGAAGACCACCAAGTCCAGGTCCGATTGCGGCCGCGATGTCCACTTCACGCGGGAGCCGTACGCCCAGACATCGGTTTTCGGCAGGTGCGCCTTCACCAAACGCAAGATGGTCTTGTGCTGGTCAGCAGTGATGTCGATCGCGTGATTCAGTCCCATGGTTCCTCGGTCATGGCCTTGTAAAGGCCGCTGGAGTCCGCGATAAAGTCCTCCACGATGTCCAAGCAGGCTTCGGCTTTGTCGAAGCTGTAGTCGTGGGCGGTGCCCACACGCCGGTCAGCGTAATCCAACCATCCTTTCAGGGAACCCCCGAGCAGGTCGTTCTCGAAAGCCAGCCGAAAGATCGGCTTGGGGCTGTTGGGGGCGTCCGCCACGCCCAGCACTTCAATCATGTGGCGCTTGAGGGCCTTCCACAGACAATCGTAGCAGATCTCGAAGCGGTGGATGACCGACTCGGCCATGCCTTCCCGGATAGCCCTCGGGAACGACGCATCGAGATGGCAATAGTTCTCATACTGCTCCCGCAACCGCTGAAGCGACATCCGGAACTTGCCGTAATCGACCCCGCTCATTCCCGTGCCCCTCGCGCCGGAAACCCCAGCGCCTCCAGATTCGCCTCGATGGCTGCATCCAGCCTCCGCGCCTCTTCCACCTGCCCGCGCCACTGCGCCGCCAAGCGCTTCATCTTCTCCTCGAAGGGCTCGCCGTCGTCCTCCTGCGGCTCGACGCCGACGTAGCGCCCCGGAGTGAGGACATGGCCGTGCTTCCCGACTTCCTCCAAGGTCGCGCTCTTGCAGAAGCCGGGCACGTCTTCGTATTCGTCCGCGTCCTTCTCACCGCGCCAGGCGTGGTACGTTCCTGCAATGCGGGCGATTTCGTCTCCGGTCAGCTCCCGATGGGTCCGGTCCACCATGCGCCCCAGCTTCCGGGCGTCGATGAACAGCACGTCGCCCCGGCGGTCGCGAAACCTGCCGTTGCCGCGGTCCCGGGCCAGGAACCACAAGCACGCCGGTATCTGGGTCGAGTAGAAGAGCTGGCCGGGCAGCGCCACCATGCAGTCCACCAGCTCCGCTTCGAGCAGGCCCTTGCGGATTTCACGCTCGCCCGACTGCTGCGAGCTCATGGAGCCGTTGGCGAGTACGAAACCGGCCATGCCGGAAGGCGCCAAGTGGTGGACCATGTGCTGGACCCAGGCGAAGTTGGCGTTGCCCTTGGGCGGCGTTCCGTACTTCCAGCGGCGGTCCTCTTTCAGCCGCTCCGCGCCCCAGTCCTTCACGTTGAAGGGCGGGTTGGCGAGGATGTAGTCGGCCTTGAGGTCGGGATGCCGGTCGTTGTGGAAGGTGTCGCCGTGGGCGATCTGGCCCTCGATACCCCGGATGGCGAGGTTCATCTTTGCGAGCCGCCATGTCGTATGGTTCGACTCCTGGCCGTAGACGGAGATGTCAGCTCCGGCCCGGGGAACCAGCCCGCCTCTGAAAGTTCCGTTGCCGCCGTTGCCACCGCCGCCGCCGGACTGGTGTGCGCGGATGAATTCCACTGACTGCACGAACATCCCCGCGGAACCGCAGCAGGGATCGTAGACGCGGCCGCGGTACGGCTCGATCATCTCGACCAGCAGCCGGACCACGCAGCGCGGGGTGTAGAACTCGCCGCCCCGTTTGCCTTCGGCGTCGGCGAACCGGGAAAGGAAGTACTCGTACACCCGCCCCAGCACATCCTTGGAGCGCGCCTCTTCGTCGCCGACCTTGATGTTGCTGACCAGGTCGACCAGCTGCCCGAGGCGCGTCTGGTCGAGCGAATGGCGGGCGTATTGGTTGGGCAGCACATCCCTCAGCGTCCGGTTGTCGCGCTCGACCGCGGTCATGGCGTCGTCCACGAGGCGTCCGATTCCGGGCTGCTTGGCCTGAGCCTTCAGGCGATCCCACCGTGCTTCGGCAGGCACCCAGAAGATGTTCTCGGCGCGGTATTCGTCGGGGTCTTCCGGGTCGGCACCTTGGTCGCACTCGCCCTCCAGCCGGGCGCGGGTCTCCTCGAAGGCGTCGGAGATGTATTTGAGGAAGACGAGCCCCAGGACGACATGCTTGTACTCGGCGGCGTCCATGCTGCCGCGCAGAGCGTCGGCCATCTTCCACAGATCGGCCTCGTAGCCGGTTGTGGCACCGTTACCGCCGCCGCGGTCGGCTTTGGCGGCAGGGATCCGTTTCCGTCGCTGAAGTCTTCGTGCCATGCTCAACTCTCCCGCTGGAACGTGCGCCCCCCACGGGCAATCGCCTCCCACCGGCTGAATGAAGACTATGGCCCTGTGACAGTTGGGAATCAAGCCTCGCGCGGGGCGTGGCTGCCAAGGGCTGCCGATACCCTGGGCGGGGGGGTCAGCGGTTGGGGCAGAGGTCGGTTCGATTGAGAAGTCGGCGTCGGTGCCCTGCCGCGTTCTGGCTCTCGCCGACTGGGTAGATCCGGCCGCGCCCCCCTGAGACAAGCGTCGGATCCTTGAAGTCGTCGCACAAGGACCCATCGTTGGCATACAGAATGCGGGCACCACTGATGCGAGCGAGGGCGATTACATGCTGGTCGTTCGACTTGCCGGACCAGTCCTCGGACAGGGTACGAGTTTCCGTGTCGACTTCGCTCTGCCGGAATACCCTGACCCGCCCATCGGAGACCGCCGTCTCCGCCCACTTCTCGAAGGCCCGGCTGCTGGCGAGCTCGTCTGTAAGCTTGCCGCCGATCACGAGTAGCGCGCGCCGAGTCTCCAGCCAATCGAAGAACTGCTTGCCCGCGGCGGTCCGCTCCTTGCCGAATACGTTGTCACGCGCGCTGGCGTCGAGGATAACGCACATGTCTCAGAGCCCGAGTGACCGCCGTCGCTCGGACCGGAAGAACTGGCGATAGCCCTCTGGGATGTTGCCCCGCTTGGCCACCAGGTTGCCGTCGGCATCCCAGCCGAGGGAGTGAATCGTGACCGCAAGGTTTCGGCGCTGGAAATACAGAATGGACACATCGTCGGGCTTCAGCTTGGTCTTGCCGTCCCGGATATCCATGCGTACCCGGTCGATGAGGTGATCGCTGTGGGTCTCGACGATGAGCTGCCGTCTCCGGCTGGCGGCGACTCTGCAGAACAGGCCACCAAGCGCGGCTTGGGCACTGGGGTGAAGATGGACTTCCGGCTGTTGCAGCAGGAACATCTGCGGCACCTTGGAGCGTAGAAGCTCGGTGACCACGGGCAGGGCCTGACTCACACCGTAGCCGATGTCGATCACATTGCGGAAGGGGCCTTTGGCGCGACTGCCGAACTTTCTGATTTGAACCTGGAACGGTCCTCCGGTCTTTCCTCCGAGTACCTTGATCCCGATTTCGTCGAACAATCCAGCCTCTCGTCCAAAGTCTTCAAGCGACTGTTTCAAGGAGTTCCATGCTCTCGGGTATCTTCGTGCCACGGTCGCAAGATGCGTCGGAATGTACTCGCCTTCCGAGTCGGGGATTGCTTGAGTGGGATCGTATGTTCTGCGCGGCCGGGATCTGACCGGAGCGCTGGCGAAGGGTCGGCGGTCGTGTCGTGAAGCAAGCCGCCATGAACTAGGCATGGGGAGCCGTCTGATCTCTTCGAGGTCTTTAGCGGTCGGCAACCGCTTGGTTCCATCGAAGCATTCGAGTCGCTCCGGCTCAGCATCCACGACGCGCTGGAATGTTCGCATCAGGTACCCCAACGGTGGCAGGTCGTGCTGCGGGTCGTCCCAGCCGGGGGATGAGGCGAGGCGTTCCTCGGTTCCGCGATGACGGAGTGTGATCGTCCATTGTCCGTTCGAGGTCGCAACGGTTAGTGAGACGAGTCTGTCCTCCGAGATGCGGCACTCTGCCCATGGCTTTCCACTGGCACTGGCGACACGGCGGAGACCGGGCAGGATCCCCAAGTCGTCTCGCCGGAAGGTCACATGGTAGCGGGACGGAGGCCAGTTCACGATGGAGCGAGGCCGCCGCCTCTGGCCTGCCGTGCCGGTCGAGAACCCCGCACTAAAGCGGGGAGCTCGTCCACCTCTTCCACCACGGTAGTGGGCGATCTCATCAAAGCTGCCAAGGTCGTAGGGGGGCTCCTTGAAATCCGGGAGCTGTTCCCGGATTGCCATGTCCCACAGAACTCTGACCAGTGCCAGGAACGAGGTCTTCCCGGTGCTGTTCTCACCCACCAGTATGGTCAACGGGGCGAGTCGCGCAGTCTGCTCCTCACGGAAACAACGGAAGTCGGCGACAGTAACCTCGTCCACTGGACAGGCTCCTTATCGGGAAACGGTGGGTGACGGTGAACGGTAATGCGTGACCGTCGGCGAAGAAAGGGAGGTGCCGCGATGTTCATTGGTACCATTGGAATGGCAGCGCGTGCTCATGGCTTTCCTGACGGTCTGACGATACCAGTGGCCGATTCGCTCAGGTCACGTCGTTCGTAACGTAAACTATACATGACACTATGACAAGTGTACCTTACATACGGCGCGGGGTGGCGACATGACACGCCTGCGCATGTCGCAGACCATGCCGGCCCGGGCGGGGGTCACCTTGCTGGAAAAATCGGAAGCGCAGGTGGCAGGATCTCTTGAACGCGTCGGGGACGCACCCACGCAAGCCTTCAATCGGCACCCTCGACTTCGTCGGGCGCGGCGTTGTCCTCGGCTCGCATCAGCTCGTCCAAGTACGGCTGCAAAGCGTCCCGCAGCAGGAGCAGGTTGTCTGCCATCCACTGGCGCGCGATCTCCAGCTCTTCCTCGGGACCTGTCAAACTGACCGCCTCGTCCCTTTCCAGAATGACCTCTCCCTTTTGCTCTTGCCACAAGATGGTGCCGTCCACCTTTCCGGCGATTTCCTCCCGGTGCTGGCGCAAGGCAAGGTACCTTTGTTGGTGGCTGGCCCCCAAGGACAGGAACACCCTGGCCTTTCCGTCGACCAACCCCGTGGCGTAGACGGCACCTCGGTGTCCGGTCTGGAACGACCGCCACCTGCCCCGCCATCCTCCTTTGCCCCTCGGGTGCACCCCGCTCTTGCGCAGCTGCGCCACCAAGGGCCGGTAGAACTCGGCGTAGAGCGTGTTCACGTTCTTCTTGGCGGAACGGGACGATCCCGGTTGCGATTGCGATTGGGGCGGCTCGACCACCGTGTGGAAATCGTAGGCAAGAGCTTCACCAACTCGGTAGGCCTTCACCTCGACGGCGTACACATGGGTGGTGTCGGCGTCGTTCAGCCATTCCAAGATGCTCTTGTGGTAGCCAGTGAAAGCGCGAGCCACCCACACCAGTATGCTGGCTTCCGCGTTGGCGGCATATCCCAGCAACCGGAGGCAGTGGGAGTCATCCGACTCCTCGAGCTGGTTCTCGATCACCACCATGGCCTTGGTTCCGGCCTGCCGGGCCAAGATGTCAACCCGGCCGGCGTCCGGAAGCGTTACCTCCGACTGCACCTGTTCCAGTCTCAAGTCCAGCTCGTCACCCAGTAGATTGATGTTGTCGGCCAGCCATGGCGTGAAATCGCGCGCCTCGTCGGGCCAAGCCTCTCGCAAGCTCACACGCTTCAGCGGTTGTATCTCCGGCATCCTGCTTCTCTCCTCGCTAACTTGGCACCTGCCGAATGGCCGCCCCCCCAGGGGACTACTACACGAACCGCACCAGCCCCACATCGAGCGCCCGCACGCGCCGCGGCGCACCCTTCCACTGGACCAGGATCGGGCTCTGGTAGGTGCCCCAGCCGATCTCGCCGGCACCGTCGCCGCTGCGGTCGAGGACCGGGAGGCTGAATCCGCGCTTCATGCGCAGGAAGTGCGACACGGGGAGCGCGACCGCCCTGTTGACGACCCGCTCGACCAGTGAATCGCGCAGCCCGATGCGGTCCAGCACCTGGTTGAGCACGTGGAAGGCGTCGAACTGGGCGAAGTTCACGGCCTTCGCGGGGATGGTGAGGGGGTGCCGCAAGGCCGCCGTGACGTCCTTCCCCGTCCGCGCCATGAAGCGGAACGGGTTTTTCAGCGCATCGCGGAGATCGTAGTGCATGAGCAGCGCTTCGTACTCGTTCACCGTCAGCCCCGCGTCCTGCTCTTCGTCGGGAAGCGACACGTCGAAGCGCCCGAACGCCACGCGGTGCTTCTCGACCATCCTCTGAAGCGTGCCGATGAACCCCAGCTCGGGGTCGCGAAGGTTCTGGGCGTCGATCGGATGCGCGGAGGCCGGGACCGGCACCCGCCGGCTGGCGACCTCCTCTTCGTGATCGTAGGCGATGACGGTGGTGCGCCGATGCCGGGTGCCCCCCACATGCACGCCGTCCAGCTCCACGAACCACACGGGCTCGGAGCCGTTCAGCCGGTAGGAGGCCGAGTTGTGGAGCCCCGCGCCGATGAAGGTGAGGTGGGAGTCGGCGTTCAGCGGCTCCTTGCCGCGCTGCTCTTCGGAGAGCTCGGACCTGAGATGCATCGCGTCGTGCACGTAGTCGGCGCCGGCGGGGAAGAGCTCCTGGAAGAGCTGGAGGTAGCCCTTGATGCCGCGTCCGTCGTGTTCGAGAAGCTCGGCGAGGCGCTGGTCGAGGTATCCCGCCGTCGTGTGGTTCGAGATGTAGAACGAGCGGGTGTACTTCGTGAAATCGTCGCCGAACTCCTCGAGCAGCCTGCCGCGCACGTTGATGAGCTCGATGCGCGATGCCGGCATCATCCGCAGCGTGGCGTGGAACGGCCCCTTCCCGGAGCTCGTGTGGCGATCGACGAGGATCATCGTGCAAGCGCGCCGTACACGAGGACCCGCAGCTTCGCGTGATCGTCGAGCGGCCTGCCGCTCCGCAGCTGAGTGAAGTAGACGACGACGAGACGCTCGGCCGGATCGACCCAGTAGGTGGTGTGATAGGCGCCCCCCCAACCGTAGTCGCCGACGGACCCGGGCCGGCCGGCGGCGCCGAGGTCGAGGCGGATCTGGAAGCCGAGGCCGAAACCGACGCCGTTCCCGAGGAGATCTCCGACGTGATTGGCGGTCATCAGCGCCACGCTCGCAGGGGACAGGACGCGGGCATCGCCCAGGACGCCGCCGTCGAGCATCATCTGCAGGAAACGGGCGTAGTCGCGTGCGGTGGAGAGGAGGCCGGCGCCGCCGGAGAAGCTGGTGCGGGGACCTTCCACGTACTGCCCCTGCGCGTCCATCCCGGGACCCTCCGGAGCGCGGACCAGTCTGCCCGAGGGGTCGTGGCCGTACACGGCGGCCAGACGACCCGCCTTGCCGGGAGGCAGGTAGAAGTGAGTGTCGCGCATGCCGAGGGGTTCGAAGATGCGCGTCGCGAGAAAGTCGTCGAGGGTCAGGCCCGAGACCTCTTCGACGAGAGCGCCGAGGATATCGGTGGCGTAGCCGTAGACGAAGCGCGTGCCGGGCTGGGCCTGAAAGGGCAGGGCGGCCATGCGGTCCACGGTGGCCCGGACCGGTTCGTCCCGGTGGGCGAAGTACCAGCCGGTAATTTCGGCCTCTCTCCAGAGGTCGCCGCCCGGGCCGTAGCCGTAGCCGATTCCGGCAGTGTGCGTGAGGAGGTCGCGGATGGTGACTGGGCGGTCGGCGGGGACGATGTCGTAGCCGCCCTCGCCGTCTGCCGCCGCGACGGTCGTCTCGGTGAAGGCCGGGAGGTATTTCGCCAGAGGATCCGAGATCAGGAGCGCGCCGTCCTCCTGAAGCATCATCACGGCCGCGCTCACGATCGCCTTTGTCTGCGAAGCGATGCGGAAGATCGCATCCACCTCCAAACTCGTTCCCCCCTCTGCATCGCCGTAACCGGCGGCCTCCTCATAGACGACCGCTCCGTCGCGCAGCACAGCGGTCACGGCACCCGGAATGCTGCCGTCCGCCACGTACGCATGCAAGAAGGCAGTCACGCGGTCGAGCCTCTCGGGCACGAATCCGGCGTCCTCGGGGGCGACGCGGGGCAGCTCCTGCGTGGTCGCGGCGGGAGGGGGCGTACATTGGGCGAACAGCAGCGCCGCGGCAAGCGCCGAGGCAGCGCGGGTTCGTTCGATATTGCGGATGCGAAACGGGATCAACACCAACTCTGGGCTGGAGACGACCGATGCTGTAAGCTAGACTTTTGCCGGTTGGCCCACAATCGGACGCCTGCATCACGGACCGATCAGCAAGCGGACCAAATCAGCAAACCACGAGGAGATCAGATGACTTGGCAGGAGAACCTCGCGGAGCAGCTCTGGACTTCGCTCGAATACTTCCGGGGCACGACTTCCGGTTTCGACGAGTACGATTCGGGGTTTGCGCCCCATCCCGAGATGTTCACCGTCGCGGCACAGGTCGCGCACACCGCCGACACGGTCTACTGGTTCGTGGAGGGCGCATTCGGCAAGGGCTGGGACTTGAACTTCGAGGAGATCGAAGCCCGCGTCCGGGCGGTGAAGTCGCTGGCCCAGGCGAACGCCTGGCTGGGGCGTGCGTTCGAGGCGGCGATCAGCGCGGTGAAATCGGCGACCGACGAAGAGCTTCGCAGCCCCATCCCCGACGAGCGGATGATGAAGGGCATGCCCCGTGCCGGCATCGTGAACGGGATCGTCGACCACACTGCGCACCACCGGGGTTCGCTGGCGGTGTACCTCCGTGTGATGGGCAGGAAGCCGCCGATGCCGTACAGCGGATGATTTCGCTCGCGGGCATGACCGCCGTCGTCACGGGGGCGGCGAGAGGGATCGGGGCCGCGTGCGCGAGGGGCTTCGCCGAACATGGCGCCGACGTGGTGCTGGCCGACGTTCAGGCGGCGCAGTGCGCCGAGACCGCGCGCCGGATCGCCGCCGACACGGGCGCCGAGACGCTGCCCGTCCACGCGGACGTGAGCGAAGAAGGCGACTGTGCCGGGATCCTGGACGCATGCCTGGAACAGTTCGGCGCCTGCGACATCCTCCTCAACAACGCCGGGATCATCGTGCCGGGCTCGATCCTGGACGCGACCGTCGAGGACTTCGACCGCGTGCTCGCGGTGAATCTGCGCGGCACCTTCCTGCTCAGCCGCCTGGTCGCGCGGGAGATGGTGAAGCGGGGGACGAAAGGCACCATCATCAACATGTCGTCCGTCAACGCCGTCGTGACGATTCCGAACCAGCTGCCGTATGCCGCGTCCAAGGGCGGCGTGGCGCAGATGACCCGCGCGATGGCGCTGGCTCTGGCACCCCACGACATCCGCGTGAACGCGATCGGGCCGGGCACCATTCTCACCGACATGGCGAAGGTCGTCGTTGCGAACGAAGAGGTGCGGCGCACGATTCTGTCTCGCACGCCCATGGGCAGGATCGGCGAACCGCGCGAGGTCGCGAGCGTGGCCGTGTTCCTGGCTTCCGACTATGCGTCCTATCTGACCGGCGAGACCATTTACCCGGACGGGGGCAGGCTTTCGCTCAACTACACGGTGCCGGTGAGAGAAGTGCCGGTGAGGGAAGATGGCTGAGCGCGCGCCGCGGACCGCGTGAGGACGGGACCGGACGGCGCTCGCATCGCCGCCGACCCGTCGTCGCCCGCGGGCCAGGGCGCCCCTCCGACCGACGGTGCCCCTCCGACCGACGGCGCGCGCCTCGCGGTCGACATCGGCGGCACCTTCACCGATGTGGCGCTGGAGACCGGCGGGCACCTGGTCACGACCAAGGTGCTCACCACCCGCGCGGCCCCCGAACAGGGCGTCCTGCAGGGCGTCCGCAAGGTCTTGGAGGCGGCGGCCGTTCCGCCCTCGGCCGTGCGGCTGGTCATTCACGGCACCACGCTCGCCACCAACGCCATCATCGAGCGCAAGGGCGCGCGCACGGCGCTGATCGCCACCTCGGGACACCGCGACGCCCTCGAGATGGCCCATGAGAACCGCTTCGAGCAGTACGACATCGGGGTGGACCGTCCCCCCCCCCTTGTCCCCCGCCGCCTTCGCCTTCCGGTGGAAGAACGGATGGACCGTCGCGGGCGCGTCCTCGTCCCGCTCGACGTGGGATCGGTGCGCGCGGTCCTCCCGGCACTCGACGAACACGGCGTTGAAGCCGTGGCCGTGGCCCTCATCCACGGGTATGCCAACCCCGCTCACGAGCAGCGCATCGCCGACATCCTGGCCGCCGCGCGACCCGATCTGTCCATCACGCTCGCCTCCGAGGTGTGTCCCGAGATCCGCGAATACGAGCGGACCTCCACGGCGTGCGCCAACGCCTACGTGCAGCCGCTCATGGCGCGCTACCTGACCGACCTGGCGGCGTCGCTGCGCGAATCGGGCCTGCTGTGCCCCTTCCTCCTCATGACCTCGGGCGGCGGGCTCACCACGCTGGAAACTGCGGTCACGGCACCGGTCCGCCTGGTCGAGTCGGGCCCCGCCGGGGGCGCGATCCTGGCGAGCCGCCTCGCCCGGGAGCTCGATCTCGGCGACGTGCTCTCGTTCGACATGGGGGGCACGACCGCCAAGCTGTGCGTGATCGACGGCGGCGAGCCGCTCCACTCCCGCACGTTCGAGGTGGCCCGCTCCTACCGCTTCAAGCAGGGGAGCGGTCTTCCCGTGCGCATTCCCGTGATCGAGATGGTCGAGATAGGGGCGGGGGGGGGGTCTATCGCGGGGGTGGACGATCTCGGCCGGATCCAGGTGGGACCCGAGAGCGCGGGTTCGGAGCCGGGGCCGGCGGCGTACGGGCGGGGCGGGGACGATCCGACCGTGACCGACGCGGACGTGGTGCTGGGGCGCATCGATCCCGGCCTCTTCGCGGGGGGTGCGATCGCGCTGGACCGGCGCCGCGCCGAGACGGCGATCGCGGGCAGCGTGGGGTCGAAGCTGGCGCTCGACGCCCCGGCGGCCGCACTGGGAATCAGCGAGATGGTGGACGAGGACATGGCCAACGCCGCCCGCACCCACGCCGTCGAGTGGGGGAAGGGGCTGGGCGGGCGCACCGTGATCGCCTTCGGGGGGTCGGCGCCGATCCACGCCGCCCGCGTGGCCGACAAGCTGGAGCTGGACCGCTTCCTCGTGCCGGGCGACGCGGGGGTGGGTTCGGCGGTGGGGTTCCTCCTGGCGCCGATCTCGTACGAGGTCGTGCGGAGCCGCTACATGCGCATCTCAGGCTTCGATCCGGAACTCGTGCGCGATGTGCTGGCCGGGATGAGGGCGGAGGCGGCGGCCGTGGTCGCCAGCGGGGCGCCCGGCGCGGCCACCGCCGAGCGCTCCCACGCCTACATGCGCTACGTGGGGCAGGGCCACGAGATCGGCGTCGAGCTGCCTGGCGCGGTGGTCCACGGAGGCGAGGACCCGGCGGGCGCGCTGCGCGCCGCGTTCGACCGGGGCTACGAAGCCGTGTACGGGCGCACGATTCCGGGCCTGGACGTGGAGGTGCTGAGCTGGACGCTCGTCGTGTCGGCGCCCGCGCGGAGCTCCGAGCCGGTCGGGCCGACATCGCCCGGGGCGACTCCGGCGCACTCGTTCTCCGACCGGTCGCACCCGGATCCATCTCCCTCGGGCTGGGCCGAGCTCTTCACCGGAACGGGAGAGGGGCGCGTCAGGGCGGCCGTCCACCAGCGGCCCGATCTCGACGAAGGCGCGTTGGTGCCGGGCCCGGCGCTGATCTCCGAAGCACAGACGACGACGGTCGTTCCGGACGGGTGGGAGGCGCGGGTACTGAAGGGCGGCCACCTCCTCGTGGCGCGACGCGGGCGCGACGCGGAGAGCCGGGCACGGGACGCGGCGAAGACCGGCTTCTCCGCGCTGGAAGATCAGATCATGTGGAGCCGGCTCCTCTCGGTGGTGGAGGAACAGGCCCGAACCCTGGTGCGTACCGCCTTTTCCACCCCGGTTCGCGAGGCGGGCGACCTTTCGGCGGGCGTCTTCGACCTGACGGGACGGATGCTGGCGCAGGCGGTCACGGGAACGCCCGGGCACGTCAACGCCATGGCGGCTTCGGTGGGATGCTTCCTTCGCGACCATCCCGTCGAGACACTGCGCGAGGGCGACGTCCTCGTCACCAACGACCCCTGGGAGGGCACCGGCCACCTCAACGACTTCACGGTCGTGACGCCGGCGTTTCTGAACGGCCGCCCGGTCGCGCTCTTCGCGGCGACCAGCCACATCGCCGACGTGGGCGGACGCGGCTTCGGCGCCGACGCCAACCAGGTCTTCGAGGAGGGGATCCGCATCCCGGTCGGCTACCTCGTCAGGGCAGGGGAGGTGGACGAGACCTTGATGCGCTTGGTGCGGGCGAACGTGCGCGATCCCGATGTGGCGCGGGGCGACCTGTACTCGCTGGCGGCGTGCAACGAGACCGGCTGCGCGCGCCTCGCCGCCATGATGACCGAGTTCGGCCTCGACCGGCTCGACGATCTGGCCGGGAAGATCGTTGCGGCTTCCCGGCGCGCCATGCTGGAGCGCATCCGCGCGCTGCGTCCCGGCACCTACCGCCACCGCATGACGATCGACGGCTACGACCGCGACCTCGAGCTCGTGTGCAGCCTCACGGTATCCCCCGACGGGATCGTCATCGACTTCGACGGCACCTCGCCGCAGTCCCCGTACGGAATCAACGTGCCCGTCACCTACACGCGGGCCTACGCGTCCTTCGGCGTGCGCTGCGTGGTGGGCTCCGAGGTGCCGAACAACGCGGGCTCGCTGAGCGCGATCGACGTCGTCGCGCCGGTCGGCTGCCTCCTCAACGCGCCGCCCCCGGCCGCCGTCTCGGCCCGCCACTCGATCGGGCAGATGCTCCCGGACGTGGTTCTGGGCGCGCTCGGCCAGGCCATGCCCCGCGGCTCCGTTCCCGCCGAGGGCGCGTCCTGCCTGTGGAACCCCGTCATCATGGGCGGGCCGGGGCTGGTCGGCTCGTACGGCTACGGCGACGCCGAGCCGTTCGTGGTCAACCCTTTCCATACAGGCGGCACCGGCGCGCGCCCCGGCAAGGACGGACTCTCGGCGACGGCCTTCCCGTCGGGCGTGCGGAGCACCCCGGTCGAGATCACCGAGACCGTGGCGCCGCTGATCTTCTGGCGGAAGGAATACATCCCGGACTCGGGCGGCCCGGGCGAACATCGCGGCGGTCTCGGCCAAGTGATCGAGATCTCCCATGCGACCGGTGCCGCGTTCGCCGTCTCCAAGATGTTCGAGCGGGTCCGCAACGCCGCACGGGGCAGGGACGGGGGCGGGGCGGGCTCCCCGGGACGGGTCCGCATTCCGGGCGTCGGCGAGCTGCGGGTGAAGGGTCGCGAGGTCGTGCCGCCGGGACGCCGGATCGTGCTCGAGACGCCGGGGGGCGGAGGGCTGGGGAACCCCCGCGATCGTTCCCGGGAGAAGGTGCGCATGGATGTGCTCGACGGGCTGGTGAGCCCCGGAGCGGCGGTGAAGAGTTACGGGGCCGGGAAAGAGAGCGCAGGGACCGACGACGAGGAGACCGGGGACGAGGGGACCGGGGGCGAGAGCGGGCCGTGATGCCGAGCTCTATCTCACCGGAACCAAATCGGTCAAAATGGGTTGTCCGCCGCCCAACTGGCGCGAGCGGAAGCTGCGAGCGCGGCCCATCGATCTTCTTCGCTCGGAACACCCTCGCTTGGCACACCCTGACCGGAATCGGTTCTTGCGTTGTACCCACTTGGGCACGTCGGTTCCGTCGGGGTGTCGTCTGCCGATACCGCAGGGCTGCCGTCACGATCCTTGTGGCTCATGAACCGGGGCAATCCGGGTAGATGACGAGCGCCTCCAGATCCTGCTTGATCGCTTCGTAGACCGTTTCCGGTTCCGTCCGGTCCTCGTTCTCGATCCAGCCTCCGCACTGGGCACCGCCGGACATCTCCCCCTGGTAGCGGACGCGCCCGGTCTCGTGGTAAACGGTGAACTCGCCCTCCCAGGTGCCGTCGCGGAGGGTCGCCTCGAACTGGGTCCGGTCTTCTTCGCCGGGGAAGTTGCGGAACACCGGGCCGGAATACGGCAGCATGGTCTCGGGATCGAGATAGGTGCTGTCCTGGACGACCAGTTCGGTGACTTCCCTCGGGGGAATCTGCGTGCAGGCGAAAAGGGACGCGATCAGCAACCGAACCGCCGCCCTCCACGCGCCCGCCCATCGAGCCGCCGCCCATCGCGCCGCCGCCCACCGCGCCGACGGCCATCGAACCGCCGCCCTCGAACACCGTCCCGCCACCCACCGCCCAGCCGCCCTTGAGCGCCACGACACCGCCCACCGCCCCGCTGCCCTTGAACAGCGGGCCGGAATTCGTACAGATTCCTGCATGGCCATTAACCTAGCTGATGATGCCGTCCACGCGCTCAATCGCGCCGCCGCCGCGGCAGCCCGAGAGGGCGCAGAAGCGACCACGCCCCGTCACATTCTGGTCGGTGTGCTCTCCCAGCGCGACCGCGCGCTGCTCGCGACCCTCGCCGAACTCTCGCTCGACATTGAAGCGCTGCCGGAACCGATGCGCGATGCCCCGGAAACGTATGGGGGACACCTTCCCTTCACTCCTTCCGCTCACGAGGTGCTGGCGGCGGCCATCGAATCCAGCACCGCCGGGGGGCATCCCGCGACCGCCGGCTCCCACCTGCTGCTGGGGGTGGCCAAGGCCGGCGACGAGGAGGCGCGCGCCGTGCTGGAAGAGTGGGGGATGAAGGAGGACGCCCTCGCGGCGGCGCTGGCCGCGCAGCCGGGGCGCGACCACGACAAGGCCGCGGGCACGACCGCCGGTGCCGTCGTCACGGCCCTGTTCCTCGCGCTCTCTCTCGCCTGCGCCCCGGACGCGGAATCGGGCCCTCCACCCGACGACGACCCTTTCGCCGCCACGCCCGCGGACGGCCCGGCTCCCGAAATCGGCCCCGCCCCCGACGACTACATCCCCACCGCGGCGGGCGCCCCCTCGACCGACATCTGGGTCGGAGAGCTCGATCGCGGGGCGGACGGCGCGCTGTCCGTGCGGAACCTCGTCAACGCCACCGACCGCGACGGCTACGACAACCAGCCCTCCTTCGACCCGTCCGGCTCGGCCATGTACTACACATCGGGCGTGGACGCGACGCAGACGGAGACCTTTCGGTACCGCATGGCCGATGGTGCCGTGGAGCAGGTCACGCACAGCGCCGACGCCAGCGAGTTCTCTCCCACCATGATCCCCGGCCAGGACGCCTTCTCGGCGATCCGCGAGGTGCGCGGCGAGCAGTACCTCTGGCGCTACGGCACCGACGGCACCGAGCTCGGACCCGTCTTCGCGACCGCCGAGCCGGTGGGATACCACGCGTGGGCCGACGAGCGCACTGTCGCGATGTTCATCTTGGGCAGCCCCCCCGTGCTGCAGGTGGGCGATGCGCTCTCGGGCGAGCTGCGCACGGCGGCCGAAGACCCGGGCCGCTCCATCCACCGGATCCCGGGCACGCCGGACATCTCCTTCGTACGCAAGGTGTCGGAAGACGAATGGTGGATCGAGCGGCTCGACGCGGCGACCGGCATGACCGAGCGCATCGCGCAGACGCTGCCGGGGCACGAGGACTACGCCTGGACGCCGAGCGGGGAGATTCTCATGGGCGACGGCATGTCTCTCTTCGCCTGGACGGCCGACGCGGGATGGACGAAGGTCACGGTGCCGGAAGACGAAGCCGCTGCCGCGGGTGAGATCTCCCGGCTGGCGGTGAGCCCGGAAGGGTCCCGTATCGCGGTGGTGAGGGCACGATGAATCCCCGTGCCCGCGAAATGCGTATTCTGGCATGGCACTGCGGGATCGGGGCCGTTGTTCTCGCCGTCGTGGCGTGGTCGGGCCTCCTCTTTCCCCGCACGCTGTGGGCCACCGTTGGGTCAGCGGTTCTGGGAGCCTGGGTGGGGCTTGCCGTCTATCGCTTGAGATCCGACTCCCTGATATAGGAAATTCCCTGGTATAGGAAGGAGCGATCATGTTCGATGTCTTCAACTGGTACTTCAACTCGCTCGCCGAGTTCTGGGGCATGGCGATTCGCATCGGCCTGCCTCAGCTCCTGCTCGTGATCCTGCTCATCTGCTGGCTGCGGCGCAGGAAGTGCGGCAAGTCCGGCAGCAAGTCGTGCTGGACATGGACGTGCGGATCCTCGGAATGCGAGTGCACCTGCGGGTGCTGCTGCGGGACCGCCGGAGCCCAGAAGGCCGAAGAAGCCGAAGAAGAGGACGACTCCTGAGTTGACGGTCCGCCGGGGTTCCACCGCGGGCGTCCTCATCGTCGGGCTGGTGGCTTGGGTTCCGGCAGCGGCCCGCGGACAGCAGGTCCGAGCTGTCCGCACCGACGAGCCGCCGAAAATCGACGGCGTCCTAGACGAGCCCATCTGGCAGGCAATCGAGCCGGTCACCGACTTTCGCCAGCGAGTCCCGGTCGACGGTGCTCCCTCTTCGGAACGCACGGAACTGAGGGTGGCTTTCGACGACGACAACCTGTACTTCGCCGCGGTGCTGTACGACTCCGATCCGTCGGGGATCCGGCGCAGCATACTGCACCGAGAAGGCCGGATCGACCAGGACGACAACATCCGGATCGGCCTGGACACGTATCACGACAGGCGCAACGCGTACATCTTCGAGATCAACCCCTTCGGCACCCAGGGCGACGCTCTCATCGCCGACGAGTCGATGACGCTGGCGGACTGGAACTGGGAGGGCGTCTACGAGAGCCAGGCCCGGATCACCGAGGACGGGTGGGTGGTGGAGGCCGCCGTTCCCTTCACGACCGTCCGCTTCGCCGACGCGGAGGCCCCCGAGATGGGGATCCTCATGGAACGCACCATTCGGCGAAAAAACGAGATGGTCTACTTCCCCCATGTGGGCCAGGAGTTCAGCCGGGCTCTGACCCAGGTCTCGCAGTATGCCGTGCTGACCGGGCTCGAAGGTCTGCGCCGGGGCCGGTACATGGAGGTGAAGCCCTTCGCGATCACGGGCCGGACGGTGACGGGGCGGCAGCATGACCTTGCCGGTGAAACCGAGACGCTCAACGATCTGGGCCTCGACTTCAAGTACTCGATCACCTCGAACCTGACGCTGGACGCGACGCTCAACCCCGACTTCGCCCAGGTCGAAGCGGACAACGTGCAGATCAACCTGACCCGCTTCAACCTGTTCTTCCCCGAGAAGCGCGAGTTCTTCCTCGAACGCGCGGGGCTGTTCGACTTCGGCGACGGCGAGGAGACCAGGATCTTCTTCAGCAGGCGGGTGGGGATCACCAACGACATCGTCGGGGGCGGGCGGCTGACCGGGCAGGCGGGACCGGTTTCGGTCGGGGCGCTGAGCCTCTACACCGACGACGCGCGGGACGCGGAGGGGAGGACCCTTCCGGGGGGAGTCAACTCGGTGCTGCGGCTCCGCACCGACCCGTTTCCCAGGACCACGATCGGGGGGATCGTCACTTCGCTGGACACGGACGAGGGCGCGAGCAGGGTGGCGGGCGGCGACATGCAGGTCCGGTTCGGCGGGTCGAGCTACGTGAGGGGATGGATTGCGCGGTCGTCGAACAGCGGGAGCTTGGGCGGAATCACGTCGGGTGGCGCGGGCGGGGGCGGGGCCGATGGGGCTGATGCCGGGACGAGCGGCGCAGCGCCGGGCGAAAGCGCCACCGCGGGCACCATCGAGGCCGACCTCCGCAACAGCCTGCTGTCGGCCGGGGCCGGGTTCACCCAGGTGCCCGCCGACTTCAACCCGGCGCTGGGCTTCGTGCGCCGTCGCGACATGCGCAAGGTTTCGGGCTCGGTCGCCGCCTTCCCGCGCTTCGAACGGAACCCGTGGGCCAGGCAGCTGATCTCGGTGGTCGCCGGAGACCGCATCGCCGGTCTGGACGGCGAGAAGCAGAGCACGTTCCTGCTCCTGCACAACATGCTGACGTTCGACAGCGGCGATCGCGCGATGATCAACATCACCCGTCGTTCCGAAGTTCTGCGGTCGCCGGCGCGCATTCAGAGACGCGAACTGCCGGCCGGCGACTACGTATTCAGCGGGGTGCAGTTCCGCTTCAACACCAACGACAGCCGTCGCTTTTCCGCACGGGGCGGCTTTTCAAGGGGCGGATTCTGGGGCGGAACGGGCACCGAGTTCGCGGTGGGCGGGATGTGGAAGACGGGTCCACATCTCACGCTCAGCGGAGACTACACCCGCAACGACATCAGTCTCCCGGTCGAGGACGGCGACTTCACCACGCAGCTCTTCGGTCTCACGATCTTGGGCGCGCTGAGCCGGTCGCTCTTCGCGAACGCCCTCGTCCAGTACGACGACGTGTCCCACGTCGTGCAGGCCAACGTCCGGATCGACTGGATACACACGCCCGGCAGCGACCTCTTCGTGGTTTTCGACACGGGGTACCTGACGGGCGGCCTGCCGGATCCGAGGACGGAGCGCTGGCAGCGGCGGACGGGCGTGGTGAAGCTGACGTACCTGAAGGCGTTCTGAGGCGCTCCCGGACGGAACCGGTGGAATGGGCCTCGGCTGTCCGCGGCGGCTCGTGGTCCGCTGGCAGCGGCGGCCCGCGGTCCGGCCCGCTTACTCCTGCGAGGATGGGTCGGTAGAAAGGGCTGCTCTCTTTGCCGCTCTTATTACTTTTGCGGCCGCCGTGATCGCACGGGCAGCCTGCGACTTCGAGAACGCTTCCGCAGGCGTGCCTTCCTCCAGGCCGTTGGGATATCGGGTAGGCACGTAGAAGAGGTCGAGCTCACCCGCCTCGTCCAGGACCTCTGCCATCCCGGAAGCGCCAGTGCCCAGCCGTTTGATCAAGCCGCGGACGCTGTGGCCGAGAACGCTTCGGGCTCCGCGTGCATAATGAACCGCCTTGACGGCTTTTTCCGCCGCTTGCTGCGCACAAAAGCAGGCCTGATGAAAGAACCCGCCCTCTGCCGAGAAGCGGGCGAAGTCAAGGTCCTCTTCTGCGGTGTCCAGCCATCGGCGACCTTCGTCTGAATGTGTGCGCTCCATAGTTGCCGGTCCCCTTTAGTTTAGTTTAGAAAAGCACAAGGCCGTCCCGTTTCAGCAGGTCGAACACGCCGAGGCCGCGGGTCTGGCCAGTCGCAAATTCGGTCGGCGTATACACGAGCAGGTCCACCACTACGGGGAGTGCTTCGTCCAACCGCCTCGCGAGCTCGAACCCGCGTTCCACACGCGGCAGATCACTGTTCATCACCACCACGAGATCAAGGTCGGAGAAGCCGTCCGCCTCGCTGCGCGCCCACGATCCAAAGACGATGGCACGCTGAACTCCGGCTTCTTGCAGCAGCGGGACGACCCGCCGCCGCAGCTCTGCCAGAGAGCAGGGAGGCGGTTCCTTGATGACGACCACCCCGGGTGTGCTCATGGCCGGGATGGAGTCGCCGGCAGCGGCATGACTCATACGGCTCACATTACTATCGCGTCGGCGGAGTGGACGCCAGTGTGCTGTCCGTGATCGACGGCCCGGCTCCGCCCGCGCCTACTCATGCACCCCCTGCGCCATCGACCGGGCCCATTCCGGCACCATCGACGGGTCGATGCCGAAGACCGCCAATCCCACCGTGAAGACGACAGTGGCGATGACGACCACGCCGATCAGGTTCAGGAAAATGCCGGCGCGGGCCATCTCTCCGACGGTGATCCGGTCGCTGCCGAAGACGATCGCGTTGGGCGGGGTCGCCACCGGCATCATGAAGGCGCAGGAAGCGGACAGGGTGGCGGGGATCATCAACACGAGGGGATGGGTGCCGGTCACGACCGCCACCGATGCGAGGATCGGCAGGACCATCTCCGTCGTAGCCGTGTTGCTGGTGAACTCGGTTAGGAAGGTCAGCGCCGCGCAGACCAGGAGGATCATCACAAACACCGGCAGACTCCCCAGCACCTCGAACTGGTTGCCGATGAGCTGCGCAAGCCCCGTCTCCTGGAAACCGGCCGCCAGCGCGAAGCCGCCGCCGAAGAGGAGAACGATGTTCCAGGGGAGGCGCGGGATCACGTCGGGACCCATGACCCTGGCGGCACCCTCCTTACGGTTGCGGGCGGGGATGAGGAAGAGGACCGAAGCCATCGTGATCGCCACGGTGCCGTCGTCGATCATGTCCGGGTCGGGCAGCAGGCGCGACCACCCGGGCATCGTGACAAAGCCCAGCTGCAGGTCCACGCGGAAGGTCCACAGCAGGGCGGTCGCGACGAACACGCCCAGCACCGCGCGCTCCTCGAACGAGATGGAGCCGAGGCTGCCGCGCTCCGTTTCGACCACCGCGCGGTCGATGGTCACCCCATCGGGAACCCGGTGAAGCACGTGCGTGATCAGGAACCACGCCACCACCAGAAGGATGAGGCCGACGGGAAAGGCCATGAGCAGCCACTGGCCGAAGGCGATCTGAGGCGCGTCGGGGAAGAGGATCTGAAAGATGCGCACGAAGGACAGGTTCGGCGGCGTGCCCACCAGCGTCGTGAGCCCCCCGACCGTGCAGCCGTACGCGATCCCGAGCATCAGGCCGACGGAAAGGTGCCGCCCGCCCTCGCGGCCCGCTTCGCCCTCGATCTGAAGGCAGATGGCGAGACCGATCGGCACCATCATCACCGCCGTCGCCGTGTTCGAGATCCACATTGACAGGAACGCGGCCGCGACCATGAAGCCGAGCACGATGCGCGCCGGCCCGCCCCCGACCGCATGGATGATGTTCAGCGCAATGCGCCGGTGCAGGTTCCACTTCTCCATCGTCAGGGCGATCATGAAGCCGCCCACGAAGAGCACGATCGTGCTGTTGAAGTAGATCGGTGCGGTGTCGTGCCCCGGCATGATTCCCAGAAGGGGGTAGAGGACGAGGGGGATCAGCGCGGTGGCGAAGAGCGGAATGGCGTCGGTGACCCACCAGACCGCCATGAGAAGGGCCACCGCGGCCAAACGGCTGGCCGGGACGTTGCCGGGGTCCACCGGAAACGCGAGGAGAAGAAGGAACGCGCCGAGGCCGAGCCACAGGCCGATGGTGCGGCCTCCGGCGCGCGTCTGGTTTTCGATCGCCATCAGGCCCTGAGCCCGCAGCTACGGAACCGTCGGCGGAACCGCCGAGACGGTCACCGCTCCGGCGCGGCATTTCCCTTTTCCTTCGCGGCGGCTATCGTATCTGAAGTACATCTTATCCTGTATGCCGTCTCATTCCGCTTTCATGGTTCGTCGGTCAATGGTCTTGCCGAAGCACATCGATAGGGTAAGGGTTCCGCCGGTCAAATGCCAGAGGATCAAGACCAAGCTGGTTCGGTTCATAACCGGCGGGCCTTCCTGGGAAGGCCGGGGCCGATGGGTGGAACCTTTCCTCGGATCCGGCGTCGTCTTGTTCAATGCCCGGCCGGAACGAGCTGCCGTCTTCGACGCGAATCCCCATATCATCGCTCTGTACCGCGGCATCCAGTCCGGCGAGATCGACGCAGCCGAGGTAGCTGAATTCCTCGTCCACGAGGGCCGTCAGCTCCTTTCGGAAGGAAGAGCAGTACTACTACGCTGTCCGTGATCGTTTTAACCGGACGACAGATCCTCTCGACTTCCTGTTTCTCAATCGTTCTTGTTTTGACGGAATGGTGCGTTTCAACAAGAAAGGACACTTCAACGTCCCGTTTTGTCGTAAACCCGATAGGTTTCGGCGAGCATACATTACCAAGATAAGCAACCAAGTGGCTTGGACCGCGGATCGGATGCGGGGTCGGGACTGGTCTTTCCAAGTTGCCGATTGGCGAACGTCGCTTCAACGGATTGACGCTGACGACTTCGTCTACCTCGACCCGCCTTACGTCGGACGTCACACGGATTACTATAACCAATGGACCCACGACGAGACCGATGAGTTGGCGTTGGCTGTCAAGAAACTTCCAAGTGCTTGGGCATATTCAATGTGGAAGGAGAATCGCTATCGGCGCAACGATCACTTGGAGAAGCATTTTTCGTCGTACGAGGTGCTCACTGCGATGCACTTCTATCATTTGGGAGCCACAGAGTCCCTGAGAAACGCGATCCAAGAGGCCCTCGTTGTATCGCCAGGCAATGCCAGCTCCTCAAGTCCGGCCGACGGTTTCCAGCATCAGTATCGCTTAAGCATCTAACTAAAGACCCGGCTCATTTGGGACTACTGCGGCCTTTCGCCAGCGTCGATACTCGGGTAATATTGCTGAACTTTTCTTTGCTCCGCCGCTACTGGCTTTCGGGTAGCCTCCTTGTCTCATCTGCCGCGGCCTCGCGCTTCGCCACTTCATCGGCGTACTGCTCTTCGGTGAGGTAGGTCACGTCCACCCACGCATGGGCCATCTCGTCCACCGTCCGGTCGCCCCAGCCGACCCACTGCGTATGGTCGGGGTTGCTGGGGTTCTCGGCGGTGTTGTCGTGCCATGCCGTGAACACCAGGGTGGTGCCTGCCGGGAGCAGCGGCGCCGCGTGATCGGCGTAGATGTAGTTGACGTGCCAGTTCCACTGGAAGTTGCTGACCTGGCTCAGGATCTCCTTGCGGCCGTTCGGATAGACGGCTGTCATGGACATGGCCTTGCCGCGCATGTGCATGTGGGGCTGGTAGTTCTCGAGCCGGGCGGGCCACCGGAGCGTATGGAAGTCCTGCGTGACCGCGATCTTGCCCGGCGGAATGTCGAGCCCGTCGCCGGTCGCGTTGAACATTCGGAGGCGCGTGCGGTTCCGGGGGATCTGATCCTTGGGATAGAACCAGATGCCCAGCTCGACGTAGCTGTCCTTCACCTCCCTGCCGATGGCGTGCAGGTGCACCTCCCAGCGTATCCTGGAATCCGGCAGCATCAGCTTCCCGGCCCCGTCGGGGAAGATCTCGCCGACCTTGCCGACGGCCCATTCCATGAAGAGTCCGGGGCCTCCCATGGCGCGGCTGCTCGAGGCCAGGGCAGCGGTCTCGGGCGTCATCTCGTCCGGATCCTCGTCCTGGATCAGGTAGGCGAGAGTGTGGTGCGTGATCCTGCGGCCGTCGGGATACGAGGGCCGGATCTCGATGGCCTTGACCCAGCGCTCTTCGGTGAGGCCGGTCGGAGTTTCGGGGCGGAACCACTTGTCCTGGGTCTCCGCGGCCAGGGTGTAGGGCTCGGACCGCACCACCAGATCGGGTTCGCCGAAGCGTTCCGCGAACTGCCACTCGCGCTCGTCCGGAAACACGGGCGGGGGCGGCAGGTCCGCATCGTCGCCAAAGGGCATGCCGCCGTCGATCCACGTGACCAGCGTCTCCAGCTCCTCGTCGGTCAGACCCCGGTCGTTCTTGAACTCCTGGATTCCCACGGACCGGTCGATGTGCCACGGGGGCATGACGCGCGCGGCGACTTTTTCCCGGATTCGGGGCGCGTAGCGCTTGACGGCATCGTAGGTCGTCAGCGACATCGGCGCGATCGACCCGGGCTGGTGGCAGACCTGGCAGTTCTCCTGGAGGATCGGTGCCACGTCTCTGGCGAATGTCGGGTGATCCTGCGCAGCGGCCGGCGCCTCGGCGACAAAGACGGCACAGGTGAGCGCGAGGCCTGCCGAGGTCGCGACCCCGCGGATGATTCTGCTCCGATTCATGCGGTTCCTCCTGACCGTCAGTGATTGACCTCTGTTCTCACGGATACTCTCACGAATCCGTTGGTCCAGCAGCATTGAGCATGTCCGGCCCCGGACACGCCCGATGCATCGTTGGCCCGCACGCGAAGGACGTAGTCGCCCGGCTTGTCGAAGGTGGCCACGGTCGTCATCCTGCCTCCCGCGACGGGCACTTCGCCGCTGTCTTCGCTGAAGGTGACCTCGCCGGGCCCCCGGTGCCTGAACCACGTCAGGCTCACGGCGGACCGGGCGGCCCTGCCCGCGCGGCCGCGCCCGTCGTCCCGCGCCCATGCGGTCACGGGGACCGGCGTGCCCACCGCGGCCTCGACCGGTGGCCCCCAGATTCCCCCGGGTCCCGCACCCTCCGGGCCGTCTTCCGAGAATGCGAGGACCGGCGGCGTATTGCCGGAGCCCGCCTCGCCCTCGAGCGCGTCGATCTCCCAGTCTGTGTGGAGCGTTCCCGGGATTGAGTAGCGTTCGCCCCGGAAGTCGATCGTCCACACGACCGCCTGGTCGCCGAAGTCGGCGGGGACGGTGACCGCGAAGACGCCCCAGTGACGACGAGGGTGGAATCTTGTGGGCTGCGGGCCGTCGAAGACCGCGGGTGCGAGATGGTTGCCGGGTCCGGCCGGGATATCGACGGTTTCCTCGAAGTTCCGGTTGAAGTAGCCGAACGACAGGCCGAAGGTGCCGTCGGGGTTGCGGTACCAGCCTTCGTAGGCCGGCGTGACCGTCTGGCCTGCGGCGGTTCGAATACCGAGCGGGATCTGGGCGGCGGCGACTTGGGGAACGCCCGCGCTGCAGCAGAGCGCGACAGCGGCCGCGGAGAGCACGATGCGGGATCTTGACATTGCGGCTTGATGCTTGAAGTGAACCGGACAGGTGATTCTAAGGCGCGGTGTCCGTCGGTGCCAGTCGCGCGGGATACAGTGGGTTCACGGGCCGTCCGTGCTGCACGGTGGGCGCGCCCCCGCTCACCCGCTACCGCACCAGGTGCAGCTCCGTCTGGCGCCGGAGCATCCAGCGCATCTCCCCGTCGGCGGTGATCTCGGCTTCTTCCTCCTGGGCCATTCTGACGGGCTGGCCGTCCCACTCCGGCACCGGCGTGGTGACCTGCAGCTCGGTCGAGAACCACATGCCGGGAATGACGGAAGCCGCCAGGAAGCGCCAGGGAGGGAGGAAGCCTTCCTCGTTGTCGCCCGCCAGGGAGCCGCGAGCCGCGAGGGAGGGTTGCCGTCTATCGAGACGCTGTCCGGAAGCTTCCTCCCTCCCTCGCTTGCCGGAACCAGCCAGGAAGCCGCCAGGAAGCCGCCAGGGACAGGGAAGCGCGAGCCGCGAGGGACAGGGAGCCGCGAGGGAGCCGCGAGGGACAGGGAGGGAAGCTCCCTCGCTTGCATTCCCCGGGAAGGGCAGCTACCATGCCCCCGCGGGGAAGCAAGTGACTTCCCCGGTCAACTTTTCTCGAGGAGAGAAGACATGAAGGCTCGAACCATCCTTTGGCTGGCGGCACCGTTGCTTGTGGCGTGCGACGCCGCCGCCCCGACCCCCCAGGACGCCCCCGACACCCCCGACGACCCTATGGTGACGGCATCGCAGTACTTCACCCCCCGCTACCTCGAGAACTGGGCTAAAAGAGACTTCTGCAAAGAGGAAGCGGAACGCGAACGATTCATCGCCGAGATCGAGGCCGACACGGCGCACCCATGGAATCACATCCAACTCGCCCGCGAACATGCCGAACGGGTGACCAAGATCAGGGCTGACCCGTCGCATCCGCGGCATTCGATGGGGCATAAGCTTTCTCTCGAATACAGGGTGGTGGAGAGGGAGCCGACGCCGTGGCTTTCCTACTGCAAGAACCCCCGCCCGCCGGATCACATGCCGAGGCTCTTCCGCACCGGACGCATAACCAGAGACGAGCTGGACGAGCACTACGAGAGGATCAGGATCGATTGGGAGGCGAAGCAAGGCCCGGCGCTGCGGGGGGCGAAATGAGGCCCGCAGCGGCAGCCCTGGCGGCGCTGTCGGGAATCCTCGCCGTGGTGCTCCCCGTGTCCGCGCAGCGCTCCGCACCCGACGGGACCCACTGGATACTCTCCACCCAGCAGCCGCCCGGCCCGAGGCTGCGCGCCGAGATTGCAGCATTGCAGAACCTCTCATGGGAACCGCCCGGGCTCGTCGTGGGGAGTGGCAATGCTACCATACGTTGCGGGGATGCCAAGCTGAACACGGACAAACTACTTGAGGCACATGCTCAGGGAGGTGTCGTCGAACAGGCCACGGAGGAACCCACCGGCCTGAAACTTTGGGGCGAATACTTTTCGAGCCCCCCGCTCGTGCTGATCAACGACGCCCTGTTGCCTACAGATATGCAGGGAACCCTCATCCACGAGGCCCAGCATTGGGTCGGGATCAGCAGCGAAGACGTCGCCGACGCCGCGATACTATGCTTCCCCGGTGCGACGGAGGAAGAAGAGGACGAGAACGAGGACGACAATGACGGCAACACCGGGTCCGGGGGCGGCGGTGGAAGGATCGTCAGCAAGAGGCAGCACTATACCACCCCCGGCGTCTGGGTGATCGTGTGGATTCCGCCCAGGAACACCGGCGGCGGGCACGTCGGAGAGGTCACGGTCGTCTGCGACTACGACCCCGATACGTGGTGGCCCGACTGCCCGGACATGGAGGAAGAGGAGGAGAACTAGCCGCGACAACGAGGAAGCCTTCCGCCCCCGGATCGAGCACGGCCGGCGACGGCAAGCGCCGGGGGAAGCCGCCCCTTCCGCCCCGGCGGCTTCTTGGCGGGCGGCTTCCTGGCGGCTTCCCTGGCGGCTTCTTGGTGGCTCCGGCAAGCGAGGGAGGGAGGGAGCTTCCGGACAGCGTCTCGATAGACGGCAACCCTCCCTCGCGGCAAGCCGACCAGGAAGCCGCCCAGTAGCCGCCAGGGAGGGAGCCGCGAGGGAGGGACCCTGTTACGGGTCGCCGCGTCCGGGCACCCCGGTCTGGTAGTCCCAGAGGCCGATCAGGGGACCGGCGCCGTGACCGTGGTCGCCGATCGGGTGGGTGTACATGGTCCCGTCGAGTCCTTCGGCACGCATCTTCTCCAGCACCGAGGCCAGGATCTCGTTGCCGGTGCGACCGACCTTCGTCTCCTCGAAGACGATGTCCTGCAGGCGGTTCGAGTTGGCGAGCGCCTTCTGCAGCCCTGCGGGGGGTCCGCTTTCTCCCTCTCGCAGCACGTAGGCCATGTGCTGGGTGTCGGTCGCGAGCCCCAGCGCGACGATCCCGAAGTCGCAGTGCAGCACGTCGCCCCGCCGGATGACCGGCGCGACCGAATCGGCCATCGACGCGCCGCGGCGCTGGACCGACACCGACGGCTGGAACCACGAGCCCAGCCCCAGGTCGTGCACGCGTTGCCGCATCCACCACACCACGTCGGCGGTGGTGGTCTGCCCCGGGACGATCACGACATCGGAGAAGGCCGTGCCGATGATCTCGTGCACGATCGCCTGCATCTTGCGGTAGACGGGGGTCATCGAAGGTACCCGCATGGCGAGGTAGTCGACGGCGAGGAGCGGCTTCCGCACGACGCGCCCGGCCAGGTCGGGTCCGAGCGCTTCTTCCATCTGTTCCCATTCGCCCGCCGCGAGACCGTCGGCGAAGTTGTGCTCGTGCGAGATGTTGACGGCGATGTTCGACGGATCGCGCTCGCGCACCATGCTCGCAAAGAGATCCCACTGGTCCCTGCCCCAGAGCTCCGCCGCGCGGCCGTCGGGAGCGGTCGCGGTGGCCCTCACGGCTTCGTAGACGCCGCCTTGCGAGGTACCGCCCAGCGCCAGCCGCTCCACCCCCTCTTCGGGGCCGCGGTCGTGGAAGATGTAGATCGTACGGCGGCGCGCGGCGAAGGTGGTCGGCGAGACGAGCGCGCGGAAGACGGGGTCCTCGTTGTATTCGCGCATGGTCACGACCCACATGTCCACGCCGTGCTTGCGCATCAGCATGGGCAGGTTCGTCTCGAGCCGCTCTTCCAGCCAGGCCTGCTGCGTGCGGGTCTGCTCGCGCAGGGTGCCGAAGGGCCGCTCGGGGCGGTAGTCGCGGGCCTGCGACTGGAGCGGCGAGGCGGAGAGGGCGAGGACGGCGGCCGCGTGAAGGGCAGCGGCTGCTGATCGCCGGGCATGGGTCGCCGGGACGGGGCTTGCCGGGGTGCAGCTTGGGGCGACGAGGCGCTGGATCGTGTTCGTGATCATTTCCCGGTCAGGTTGCGGGGACGGATGCGACGGAGCGCATGAGGCCGAGAAGCTCCGAGAGGATGGCCTTTCCCTTGTCACGGGCGTAGAAGCGGCGGACGCGTGCGTAGCGGGGTCCCGGATCCATCTTCATCCCCTCTTCCATCACCCACTTTTGAAGTTCGCTGGGCCTAGGACCCCACCACGCGCGTTCCCGGTATTCCTCGTCCAGCAGGATCACGACGGGAATCGAGCGGCTCGTTCCTTTGGTCAGGTGGGCGTCCATGATGTCCGGGTTCTCGTCTCGCGAGAGCACGCGCAGATCAATGTTCGGAAGCCGGTCGGCCAGGCGCGAGACGACCGGAAGGATGTTGACGGCGTCCCCGCACCAGTCCTCGCTGAGCGCAAGCAGGCGCCAGGTTCCCGGAAGGGCACGGGCCTCTTCGACGACATCGTCGGGAAGGCGCACGCGGTCATGTACGCCGCGCCACAGTTCCTCGTTCTTGCGCACCGTTTCCAGATAGCGGGAGAAAGAGAGGGCGGATTCGTATCGTTTGCGCATGTCGGTCATGGCGGGGGGCCCTTTTGCGGGTTGCGGGGAATGGGGGGCTGGCGTTCGCGGGGGCGTTGCCGGTCCGTGGCCGGCGCTTCGGCGCGCTGTTCGGGCGCGAATAAGGTTGCGTGTTCGGATCTTCATTGGGCGTTGCCGGTGCGTGATCGGCGCTTCCGGCGAGGCCTGATTCCGGTGCGCAGCAGACCCTCCTGCGCCGCCGAAGCGACCAGCCGCCCGTCGCGGGTGAAGAAAGTTCCCATCGCGAACCCGCGCGCGCCATGGGCGACCGGGCTGTCGAGGGTGTAGAGAAGCCATTCATTGACGCGAAAGGGACGGTGGAACCACAGCGAGTGGTCCAGCGAGGCCGCCATGAGGTCTGCATCCCGCACAGTACGGCCGTGCGGCTGCAGCGCCGTCGAGAGGAGGCCGTAGTCCGACGCATAGGCGAGGGCGGCCTGGTGGTACACTGGGTTGTCCGGGAGCGCACCGGGCGACCGTATCCAGATGCAGCGGCGGGGGGGGCGCGGGACACGGTCTAGGAAGGTGAACGGCTCGACCGGCCGGAACTCGAGGGGCCGGTCTTGGGTGAGGATGGTCCTGAGGTGCGCCGGGAGCCGGTCCCGCTGTTCGCGGAAGATGTCCACTTCGGAGCGCAGCTCCTCTGGGTGCGGGACATCGGGGATGTCGGCCTGGTGCGCCACATCCTTCTCCTTGCGGTGGAACGACGCCGACAGCGTGAAGATGGCCCTGCCGTGCTGGATCGCGGTGACTCTGCGGGTGGTGAAGCTCCTGCCGTCGCGCAGGCGGTCCACGAAGTACACCACGGGGATGTCCAGATCGCCTTCCAGGATGAAGTAGGCGTGCAGCGAATGGGCGGTCCGGTCGGCTTCTTCGATCGTGCGCCGGGCCGCAACCAGCGCCTGGGCGAGCACCTGCCCGCCGAAGATCCGCCCCGAGCCGATGTCGCGGTTCTGGCCGCGGTAGATGTTCCGCTCGAGCGGCTCGAGGTCGAGCAGCGCGACGAGGATGTCGGTCGAACTGGGCATGGCATCTCAACGTAACTCACTCGAGGCGACTCGGGCCCCCAACGCGCGTGCCGGGATCTTCGAAGGAGCCGCCAGGCGCTCGCGGTCTTGGACGGCTCCGGTCGCAGACCGCAGAAGGCGAGCGAGAAGGTGGACTAAGGACAAGCCGGCCCAGGGTGCCCGCGGCGAATGCGGAGACGGATGCGGCGCGGATCCTTATCCTGCTGCGTCGGCCACCTGGGTTGACGGAGGAACCGCTGATCCCCTACCATGTCATTCAGACCGGCCTAACAGCCCGTGGATTGATCCGCTCGAATGCCGGGGGATTTTTGTCCACGCGATGGTGCGGGATTTGAAAGAGCGTGAGGACAGGCTGGAGAGACAGGTCGACCGGACCGCTATCACAACGGTCTTGAAGAAGCTGGCCGAGCAATCGGCTGGAACGCCCCAGTAGCCCGTGGAGCGCAAGGCTGGGCAGGGGTCCGACCGTACCACAAGGGTTTCCGTTGCCCGCCTCCACCTCGGTTGGCCGCTGCTCGCCGTCGTGGTGCTCACCGCGCAAGCGCGGTCCCCGCGCCCCCCGGCGGAGGCTACTGCGCGGCGGGCCGCTGACGCCTCCCAGCCTCTCGGCAACTCCCACGCCGTCAACATCGTGGAACTCACCGCCGTTAAGCTGCATGAAGGGTATGTTGCCGGCGAGTACACGGTGGTCGATGTGGTGCAGGCATTCCTGGACCGCATAGACCGCTACGAGGACCACTACAACGCGTTCATCTCCATCAACCCGGACGCGATCCGGATCGCCGACGCTCTCGACGAAGAACTGCGCAGCACCGGACCGCGAGGGCCGCTGCACGGCGTCCCGGTCGTCATCAAGGACAACCTCGACTACGCGGGACTGGTCACCACGGCGGGATTCCACGGCTTCAGCGCGGCCGCCGGGGGCATCGACATGGTGCCGGGGGGCGATGCGGTCGCGGTCGAGCGGTTGAGGGACGCCGGTGCCGTGATCCTCGGGAAGACCAACATGCCGGATTTTGCCGGGCACGGTACGCGCACCCGCAGCACCGTGGCGGGCGAGACCCTCAACCCGTACGCGACGGACCGCGTGCCGGGCGGTTCCAGCGGGGGGACGGCCACCGCAGTCAACGCAAGCTTCGCCGTTCTGGGCCTCGGCACCGAGACGGGCGGCTCGATCCAGAATCCGGCGGCCGCGCAGGCGCTGGTCGGGGTGAAGCCTACCTTCGGCCTGGTTCCTCTCGCGGGGGTGGTTCCCATCGACGCGACCTACCGGGACGTGGTCGGGCCGCTGGCGCGGACCGTCCGCGACGCCGCGATCACCCTCGACGTGATCGCCGGTCCCAGTCCCCGGGACATGGCGTCCTACGCGGGTGCGGAACACATCCCCGAGTTCGGCTACGAGGCCGGGCTGTCCGTGACGGCACTGTCCGCGAAGCGCTTCGGGCTCGTCGGATCCGGCTGGCGCGATTCCTTCCTGCCGCTCGCGCCCGAGACCGAGACCCTCTACCGGGAGGCGGTGCAGGTCCTGGAGGCCGAAGGCGCTTCAGTGGTGGAAGATCCCTTCGCCGGACGCGGCTGGGTGGAGTTGTACGAGGACCGTCCGGGGGTGCCTTCGGTGGGGAGCCACGACTTGGCAGTCTACCTGCGGGGCCTCGGCCCGGAAGCCGCTTTCCGCAGCGTTGAAGAGTGGGAAGAGCTGGCCGGTCGGGAGTTCCGCGGGGGACGGCGCCGACGGGCTCCGGTCGCGCCGACGGCCACCGAGGAGGGGGACGCCTTTCAGGCTTGGCGGCGTGACATGCGCGCGCTCTTCCGGGCGGTTCTGGAAGACAACGGGCTCGACGGCCTCTTTTTCCCGCAGGCCGGCGAGCCGATCCGGCCGCTGGTGGAGGATCCGGAACGCCCGGACCACCGTCCCAACAACCACGCCGAGCTGCCGAGCAACATCGTCAACGACATCGGGGTCCCGACGGTCGCCGTTCCCTTCGGCTACTACGAAGACGGGACGCCCTTCGTCGTGGCGTTCATAGGCGACCTCTGGACCGATGCGGCACTGCTCGCATACGCCTACGACATCGAGCAGGCGACCCTTGTCCGGATCCCGCCTGTGCTCGTGGAGAGGCCGCGGTAACGGTCGGTCGGCGCTCTCTTCTCCAACCCCGGGGGCGACAGCTCCGACAACGCCGTCGGCGCGCGGAACCCCGAGCCTTGCGCGCATACCACGCCGCTTTCAGTCTCTTCGGCGTACCATCGCACCCGCCGCTCGCTTCCCGTGCGGAATGCGGGCGGCTCGACGAACCCGATGCTCCGGCGGAAGTCCGGGTAAGGCAGCCAGATGTTCGCTTCAATCGCCCCCACGCGTCCCCTTCGTCTCTTCGCCCCGGCCGCCCCGTCGGCCGTGGCCATCGCGGCCGCCGTCACCATCGCGGCCGCCGTCACCGCCGTCTCGGCCTTCCTCGCGCCCCGCGCCGCGGCCCAGGAGCCCCGCCCCGCCATTGAGCAGAAGACCGAGGGCATGTCGCCGATGGAGGGGTTCTTCAACCTCTATTGGGACGACGGCGGCGGTCGCCTGTACTGGGAGCTCGACCTGGCCGGGGGCGAGTTTCTGTACCAGGTCTCGATGGGATCGGGACTGGGCTCGAATCCCGTCGGGATCGACCGCGGACAGCTTCGCGGCACGCATGTCCTGGAAGCGAAGCGGGTGGGACCGCGCGTCCTCCTCATGGAGCCGAACTACAGGTTTCAGGCGCGCAGCGACAACCTCGCCGAGGTGCAGGCCGTGCGCGACGCCTTCGCGCCGTCGGTCTACTGGGGCTTCGACATCGCCGCGCAGACCGGGGACAGAGTGCTGGTGGACGCCACCCCCTTCTTCATCCGGGACGCGCGCAACGTCATCGGGCAGATCGCGCAGCGGGGCCAAGGGAGCTTCCGCCTTGACGACACCCGTTCGGCGATTCATATGCCCGCGACCCGATCGTTCCCGGAGAACACCGAAGTGGAGGCGCTGCTCACCTTCACGAGCAGCGATCCGGGGGGTCTGGTCAGGGGCGTGGCCGTCAACCCCGAAGCCGTCACGCTTCGCCAGCACCACTCCTTCATCCGGCTTCCGGACGACGGATACCGGCCGCGCTTCGCGGACCCGCGCATCGGGGTGAACGGGCCCACGGTCTTCGATTATGCGGCACCCATCGACGAAGATCTCCGTGTTCGCCTCGCCGCGCGTCACCGGCTCGAGAAGCGCAACCCGGGGCCGGAGCCGTCCGAACCCGTCGAGCCGATCGTCTACTACGTCGACCCTGGGACGCCCGAGCCGATCCGCAGCGCGCTCATCGAGGGGGCCGAGTGGTGGGCCGACGCCTTCGAAGCGGCGGGGTTCATCGACGCCTACCGGGTGGAGGTGCTCCCCGAAGGCGCGGACCCTCAGGACATCCGCTACAACATGATCCACTGGACGCACCGGAGGACCCGCGGATACTCCTACGGCAACACCGTCACCGATCCCCGCACGGGAGAGATCGTCCGCGGCGTCGTGAATCTCGGCAGCCTGCGCCTGCGCCAGGACTACCTCCACGGCCAGGGAATGGTGGCGCCCTTCGGGGGCACCGTCGGTGACGGCGACGACATGGGGTCGATGTCCTGCGACCTCGCGCTGGCACCCGGCTTCGAGTACCTGGCGCAGGTCTCGCAGGGTTCCGACGCCGTCGAGATGGCCTTGGCTCGGGTGCGCCAGCTGTCGGCCCACGAGGTCGGCCACACGCTGGGCTTTCCCCACAACTACATGACCAGCACATACGGCCGTGAAAGCGTGATGGACTACCCCGCGCCTCTCGTGGAGATCGACGGAGACGGCAACCTGGACCTGTCCAACGCCTACGTGCAGAGGATCGGGGAATACGACAAGCTCTCCGTGGACTGGCTCTACCGGGAATTTCCCGAAGGGACGAACGA
Source organism: Longimicrobiales bacterium (assembly GCA_965215065.1). Taxonomy (GTDB): domain Bacteria; phylum Gemmatimonadota; class Gemmatimonadetes; order Longimicrobiales; family Gaopeijiaceae; genus Bin94. The sequence continues at coordinate 3,661,229 of OZ244037.1, read as the reverse complement.
GTCGGTCGCGCTCGAGGAAATCGTGAACCGCGGGATCCGGGACGGCCTCGTCTACATGGGCCACACGAACAACAACTTCATCGGCGCGGCGCATCCCTACGCCAGTGTCTGGGACAACGGCGCCAACCTCGTGGACCACCTGAAACACGAAATCCGCGTCCGCAACATCGGACTGGCAGGGTTCGGCGAGGACATGATCCGCATGGGGCGGCCCCTCTCCGATCTGGGGTTCGTACTGCTTCCGCTCTACATGCACCACCGCTTCCAGCTCCGCTCCGCGGCGCAGAGCCTCGGCGGGGCGGATTACAGCTACGCCCTGAGGGGAGACGGCAGGACGCCGCTGTCGATCGTCCCCGGCGAGGAGCAGCGCGACGCGCTGGAGACGATCCTGTCGGCGATGACGGTGGACTTCCTTGCCCTCCCGCAGGACGTGATCACCATGATTCCGCCGCCGGCCTTCCGTCACGACGAGGGGGAAGTCTTCGCGGGCCGCACGGAGCTGCTCTTCGATCCCCTGGCCGCGGCCGAGGCGGCCGCCGGCTTCACGGTGGGCGAGATCCTGCACCCTCAGCGCATGGCGCGCCTGGTCGTCTACGGAAGCATGGATGACTACCCGGATCTGGAAGAGGTGGTGGACCGACTGATCGATGCCTCTTGGAACGGGCCCGTGGAAGAGGACGAATACCGGATGCGGGTCCAGCACACGATTCAGCGCGCCGTGGCCGACCGCATGATGCGGCACGCCGGCAGCGCCGACGTCATGACCGAAGCGCGGGCCGTTCTGTCGGACCGGCTGGAGGCGCTGGCGAGCCGGCTGGAGGCGCTCGCGGCTCCGTCGCCGCACCAGCGCCTGGTCGCGGCGGACATTCGGCGCTGGCAGGCGAGGATCGAGAACACGACACCCGACCCGTCGCTGGAACTGCCCCCCGGCGATCCGATCGGCGCTATTCCGCCACGAGCCGTCGGCCCCTCCGCGTCCTGAACCGGTACCGCGACGTCGGTAACCTCGGTGAAGTTCGTCCGGTCTCCCGAACCGCCGACGCGAAAGACCTCCCGGACTTGGAAAGTCGTGTCCTGTTGGGCCCTCACCGTTCCCGGCGGACAGACGGCGAGCGACGCGCATGCTGCGACGATAAGGATGAGTGTCCAGCAACAGTCAGCGATGAGCGAGCTTTGTAGGCGCATCCGCTCCGTCCCGGAGATGTGAGATGGAGACCCGAGATGGCCAGAAAGAGACGCCGGTTCAAGGGAAGTTCAAGGGGCGCGTGGCGCGGCCGCCCGGCGGCTTCAAGGCTGCGGTTCAGGGCACCGAGGGGCTTCAGCCTTGGCGACGGGTCCTCCACGCCGCCTGCGGTGTGGCAATCGCGGCTCTGGTGGAATACGGCGCTCTCGACCCGAGAACCAACCTGCTGCTGCTCGGCGGGGGCATCTTGGCGTGTCTGGCTCTCGATTGGCTTCGGCTGCGCGTTCCCTGCGCCAATGTGGTCTTCTTCCGCTGGTTCGCGGCACTGGCGTCGCCGCGGGAGGCGCGCAGGATCGCATCTTCCACATGGTTCCTGATGGGGGTCTTCACCACATTGCTCGTCGCTCCCGCCCATCTGTTCGCGCCGGCGGTGCTCGTCCTCTCGCTCGCCGATCCCGCGGCGAGCGTCGTGGGCCGGTCGTGGGGTCGGCACGCCCTCGGAAAGGGAAGCTGGGAGGGCACCGGCACGTTCTTCCTGGTCGCGAGCGCCGTGATGTTCCCGTTCGTGGGGGTGCCCGGCGCGGTTCTGGCGGCGGGCGCTGTCGCGATCTTCGAGGTCCTCCCCACCGGAATCGACGACAACCTGACCGTCCCGGTCGTTGCCGCGCTGGCGCTCTGGCTGGTGGAATCGGCGGGGCGGGCCCTTCTCGGCGCTTAGCGCCTGTTGACGTGCGCGTCGTATCAGTACACCTTTGTCCTGCATCAACAGGAGCATGTCTGCGCGGCAGAAGCAACCATCATCCACGACGGGTCCCGAGCCATGTTGGGGGGAGCCGTCTTTTTCTATCCACAGGCTGCTCCACGACACCGAGGGAGAATCAAGACGTGCGAACGCAGGGAACCGTGAAGTGGTTCAACGACCAGAAGGGCTTCGGCTTCATCTCCAGGGATAACGGGAAGGATTGCTTCGTGCACTTCTCCGCCATTCAGGGAGAGGGCTTCAGAAGCCTGACCGAAGGTGAGCGGGTGGAGTTCGACGTGGTCGACGGTGCCAGAGGGCCCGCGGCGGAAAACGTCGTGCGGGTCGGCTGACCCGAGCAGGACCCCACAACAACAACTCCTGGGGCGGCCGGCCGCGTCACACCGGCTGGCCGTCCCGCTGCGCCGGGTCGTCGGTGACGATCCCACGGCCGGCGGTCGCATCGTTGACCGCAGCCGCCAGTGCGGAGCGACGACCGGGCGGGATCAGGACGCGGTAACGGATGTCCGCGGCGAAGTTTCTCTCGGTGACGACCGCATCGAGCGCTGCCAGGACCCGTTCCACGCGCTCCGCGGCGTCGTACGTCACCACGACAAGGATCGGCACCGTCGAGGCTTTCTCGATCCTGGGGCACGCTTCCAGAGCGCGCTTCACGCCGTCGGCGTACGCCCGGGCCAGTCCGCCCCTGCCCAACTTCACTCCGCCGTAGTAGCGCGCGCAGACGGCAACCACCTCGCCGACCCCCGAATTGAGGAGGACGGTGAGCATCGGCCTGCCCGCGCTGCCGCGTGGCTCGCCGCCGTCGCTCATGCCGACCTGCGCGGTCGAGGAGGGAGCCCCCGCGTTGAATGCCCAGCAGTGATGGGTCGCGCCGGGGAATCGCTCCCGCACGTGCTGTACGACGGCCAGGGCTTCTGCGCGGCCGGCGGCGCGGCCCACGGTGGTCACGAACCGACTGCGCCGGATCGTTTCCTTGACCTCGACGATGGTCGCGGGCACGGGGTATCGGTCAGACAAGCCGATGTGCACGAGTGCAACTGGGTGATCGCCTTTCCCCCCGGGCGGCCCGTCCTGCATGGTATCGGTCAGACAATCCGGCGTCCCCTGATCGCAACGGGGGTCTTTCCAATTCGGAATCGCTCCCTTACTGTACATCCGCAGATGCTGATTGAGAATCGGTCTCAATCTCAACGGTGACCATTCCACGCATCGCACGATCACATACGGCAACGCATTCGCCGGAGGAGACTTGGACAGCACCAGGGATTCAGCCTCGAAACCTGCCGACCGCACGCTGGCCGACGTGCCGCTCAAGGAGGAGGTCGTTCTGGTGAGGATCGATGTGGCCGGGAGGGATATCGAGCCGCTCCTGGAGCGAGGCATCGTACCCGGGTGCAAGGTATGTCCCGTGCGGCATTCTCCGGGCGGGGGCCCGACCGTCTATCGCGTGGACGGACACCTGATCGCCTTGCGGAGGGAGACCGCGTCCTGTCTCTGCGTGCGTAGCGCCCTCGAGGCCGCTGGGGTTCTCGACGCGAATTGAGCAACGCGGCGCCGTCGGCTTCCACCGCGCCTCCACCGCGGGTCTCGGCAGGCCATGCCAGCCCGCGTGTCGCTCTGGTCGGACCGCCCAACTCCGGCAAGTCGACGCTCTTCAACGGTCTCACGGGACTGCGCCAGAAGGTGGCCAACTACCCGGGGGTGACCGTCGAACGCAGGTCGGGCGTCGTGACCGAATCCGTCGGTTCCGTGGAGGTGATCGACCTCCCCGGGGTTCACAGCCTGTCCCCGCGGAGCCTGGATCAAAGGGTCACGCGGGATTTCCTGATGGGCGGGATGGAAGGGGACAGGCAGCCCGACGCCGTGATCCTGGTTCTGGACGGAACCCGTCTCAAGACCCACCTCATGGTCGCCGATCCCGTCCTCGGCCTGGGGCTGCCGACCCTTGTCGTCCTCACCATGGCCGACGAGCTCAAACGGCGCGGAGGTGCGCTGGACGTCGGCCTGCTGTCGGCGGAGCTGGGGGTCGAGGTGGCGCTGGTCAACGCGCGGGACGGGGCCGGCCTGGAGCCCGTGCGCCGCTTCCTGCGGGCGCTTCACACCGGCGGCGACGAAATTCGCGCCTGTCCGGTGATCTCGGTGGCGGAGGCGGCGGCGGCCGAACACGCCCGCGGGCGTCCGCTTCCAGTGATCGACCTCTTTGCGGAGATCAGGAAGCGCGCGCGCGCGCTCGGCCGGTCGGCGACCTTCCAGGATCCCCGTCCGTCCGGCATTACGCATCGGATCGACGCGGTGGTCCTGCACCGCTTCTGGGGGCCGCTGGTCTTCGCCGCCACGGTCGCACTGGTCTTCCAGGCCATCTTCACCGCGGCCGTGCCCCTCATGGACGGGACCGAGGCCCTTGTCGCGGCCTCGGGAGAGTTCGTGGCGCGCACGCTTCCCGAGAGCTGGTTCCGGTCACTGCTGATCGACGGCGTCTGGGCGGGCGTCGGCTCGGTGGTGGTCTTTCTTCCGCAGATCCTCATCCTCTTCGCCTTCATCGCGGTCTTCGAGGACTCCGGCTACATGGCGCGGGCGGCCGTGATCGCCGACCGCCTCATGCATCGCGTGGGACTGCAGGGCCGGTCGTTCCTTCCTCTGCTTTCCGCATACGCCTGCGCCGTACCCGCGGTCATGGCGGCTCGCACCGTCGAAGACGAGCGCGACCGGATCGCCACCATCTTCGTCGCCCCGTTCATGACCTGCTCCGCCCGGCTGCCGGTCTACGCGCTGCTGATCGCCGCCTTCATTCCAGCTGTACCTGTGCTCGGCCCCTTCCTGGGAATGCGGTCGACCGTGCTGATCGGGCTCTACGCGCTCGGGCTGCTGGCCGCGGTGGCCACGGCGGCGCTGCTGAAGGGTACGCTCCTGAGGGGTCGGCCGACCCCTTTCGTGATGGAGCTGCCGCCCTACCGGCTGCCGAGTCTGCGTTCGGTCGGAGCCAGGCTCCTCGACCGCACCAAGGTCTTTCTGCGCCGCGCCGGTAAGATCATCATGACCGTGACCGTGGTGCTCTGGGTGCTCACCCAGGTTCCGAGCGCGCCCGGCGGCGGGCCTCCCGAGATCGGAGAGAGTGCCCTGGGGCGGATGGGGCAAGTCATCGAACCGGTCATCGAACCGCTCGGATTCGATTGGCGGATCGGAATCGGCCTCGTGACGTCGCTGGCGGCCCGCGAGGTAATCGTCGGAACCCTGGGGACCATTTACGGAGTGGAGAGCGACGACGAACAGAACTTCGAGCTTCAGGCCGCGCTCCGGCAGAATATGGACCTCGGGTCCGCGGTAGCCCTGCTGATCTTTTTCGTCTTCGCGCTGCAGTGCATGTCCACCGTGGCTGTGATGCGGCGCGAAACCGGCGGATGGAAATGGCCGACCCTTCAGTTCGTCTACATGCTGTTCCTAGCCTATGCGGGCGCATGGACCGCGAACGCCTTGCTTTGAGACCGCTCTTCGCCGGCTTGGCCGTCCTGCTCGCGGGCTGCGCGCCGGACAGCGACAGCCCCGTGCCCGCAGGTGCCGTCGCAGACGACGCAGGACGCCTGCACGCCGCAGCGGCGCCGCGCAGCCGCATCGTCTCCCTCGTGCCGGAAGTGACCGAAACGCTCGTGGCCATGGGCGCCGCGGAACGCCTCATCGCGCGCACCCGGTACGACGAGCACCCCGAACTCGCGTCCCTGCCCGTCGTAAGCGGGGTGTTGGAGCCGAGTGTCGAGGTCCTCGCGGCGATGTCCCCGGATCTGATCGTCATGTGGCCGTCGGGCGGGGACGGGGGCGCCATCGGCGGGAAGCTCGACGACGTGGGGATCGACTGGTACGGGTCGGCGATTCAGAGCGTTGCCGATTTCGAGCGCCACGCGCACAATCTGGGCCGCCTTACGGGCTTGGAGAGCGAGGCGGAATCCGTCATTGCTTCGGTGCAGGCCGACCTGCTCGACGCCAGAGAGCGCTGGTCCGGACGGAGCCCGGTCAGCATCTTCTACGTCGTGCAGATGGACCCTCCGATGACCGCCGGTCCGGGCACCTTCCTGGACTCGGTCTTCGTGGCCGGAGGAGCGGCCAACGTCTTCGGGAATGTCGAGGGCCACTGGCCGCGGGTAAGCTTCGAGGAGATCGTACGGAGGAATCCGGACTACGTTGTCGTACCGGTCGCAGGATACGGCACGCCGAGGGTTCCTTCCGACCATCGCGACCCGTCGCTGCGCCGACTCGCATCTTCGGCCGCCTGGAGCCTGCTTCCTGCCGTTGCGGAGGGCCGGGTCGTCTCGGTCGACGCGTCGCTGTTCAATCGGGCCGGCCCCCGCATGGGCGAAGCGGCCCGGTATCTGGCCTGCCGCATCCACGGGCTCGGCGACGGGACGGTCTCCACCAGCGGCCGCGCAGGCGGCGGCCGTGCGGATCCGCCCCCGGAGGGTTTCACCACGGGTTGCTGAACGGCCGCGTGGATCCGCTCGCCGCGGAGCTCGTTCGGGGTCAGAAGGATGCTGCCGCCGGGCGCGGCGAGCCCCTCTGGAATCATCGTCGAAATGGCGGATCAGGCCCCCCTGGCGAAGACGGTGGGGGAGAAGGTCGGGGGAGCGCTACCTCACCACCGCTGCATCTTCCCCGTAACCTCCACATCCACCGGAATCCCCGCCACCGATCGCGGCAACCTTGCACGCAGGCGCCGGTCGTCTTTTTCCACGTATACCTTGATGCAGGGCTTGCCGCCCAACAGCCCCTGCGCGGTGCCGGTCACGCCCTCGATCCCCAGCACCCTGCGATTCAACCGGCTCTGGGCCCTGTCTACGGAGTCGCTCACGGATTCAGGCTTTCAATTCCCGTCGATCTCGATATCGAACCGGTCGAGAATCAGGTCGATGGGATTGGCGAGCGTGGTCGTCTCGCTGCCCGCAAAGAGCAGGCCGACCGGCCGACGGTCTTCGGAACCGGATCCGTCCACGACGATCAGGGAACCGGAATCTCCGGGGCCCGAGAACCCGTTGCCCGAGACGACGATCTGGCCGAAGAAGCGCGCTGTCCGGTCACGGAAGTTGACGTTCATGGTGGCATTGATCCCGGTGATTCGCCCTTTGGTATGACCCGTCGTGCGACCGTACTTCTGCACCGCCGCCCCGAGGCGCGCCGAGGTCGTCCTGCCGCGGGGAGTGCCGTACCCGTTGGAGGGAGTGCTGTTGTCGAGATGCGCGGCGGTGGTCACGGCGATGGCGGCATCGATGCGGTTCTCGGGGCACACGGGGAACGGCTCGCAGAACCTGATCGGCTCGAAGTCGTGCAGAGTGCCGATTGCGTCGGTCGGGTCGGCGCCTCCGTCCACGGTTCCGGGCTGCAGGATGTTGTCGCCCACCTCCGCCCTGTTCCTGTTCGCGTACACGTGGTTGTTGCTGAGGGCGAAGACCTCCGAGCCGGAGACGACCCGCGCGCCGATGGTGCCGGCGGTCACATCGACCTGGCCGGTGGATACGCCGATCGGCACGGGGCGGGGGAACTGGAGCCGCGGGTCGGTGAGGTCGGAAGGGGCGGCGCGGTCGCCTGCATCCCCCGAAGCGCCCGCGCCTCCCGCCCCAGCCGGGACCCCGGAAGCGCCTAGCGCGCGAAACGGCCCGGTCACCTCGCTCACGACCGGATGCCCGTCGAAGCTTGCCGGGAGTTCCAGTGCGGCCATGTGAGTCAGGAAGACCTTCACTACGGGCCGCCCCGCGAGGTCGAAGGCGACTGCGGTTCCGGCCACGCCGGGCCGGCCGAGCAGATCCCGGTTCAGAAGTTCCTGGGCGGCCATCGCGGCTGCGAGGTCTCCATGCGCGAACACTTCAAAGTTTCGGACCGCACCCACTGGACCGCCCGCAGGCCGAAAGAAGAGCGCGTCCAGCACGATGGCCAGCGCCAAGGCACCGTAGCGCAGGAAGCGACTGTCGGACATGGCATTCATCTCCTCATCGGGCCTGAACCGCGCCCGGCGCATGGGAATCGTTCCGGCGACGTTGCGATCGCACTGTATATACGGTACCGGCCGCCCGCACGGAAGGTTTCGGCCCTGGCGGCCCATGGACGAATCCGCTCGAATGCCGGGAGGGTTCTTCCACCGGGCAAGAGTGCCCGATCGACACTTTCACTCGTCCTCCGGAAACAACTCCCCCTGGTGCTCCCCTTCCAGCGGGGGGAAGCGGCGGAGGGCTGGGCGGAGACCGTCCCAGCGCACGGGCATCGGGATGTCCACGTAGTCACCGAGGTCGGGATCCTCGTAGCGCTGCACCATCCCGGCGGCTGCCGTCTGCGGGTCCGCCAGCGCCGAAGCCACATCGTGAATGGGCGCCGCCGGCACGCGGTGGTCGCTCAGGAGGCGCAGAAGGCTCTCGACGGAACGGTGCCGGGTCCGCTCCCCGATGCGCTCGGCCAGCCGCTCGCGGTTTGCCACGCGGCTCGCGTTCTCCGCGTATTCGGGGTGCGTCGCCGGATCCAGCCCGAGGGCGCCGCAGAGGCGGCGGAAGATGTCGTCGTTGCCGGCCGCGATCATCGCCCAACCGTCGGTGCACGGGAAGGCCTCGTACGGGGCGATCATCGCGATGGAGGTGCCCATCGGCCCGGGGATTTTCCCGGTCGCCAGGTAGCCGGTCAGGTGGTAGGACATCCACGCGAGAGAAGTGTCCAGCAGCGACGCGGTGACGTGGCAGCCGTGTCCGCTCCGGTCGCGTTCCATGAGCGCGCTCAGGACGGCGATCCCGATCCACATCCCCGTGCCCAGATCGACGATCGACGTGCCGACGCGGGCGGGGCCGCCCTCGGGGTGACCGGTCACCGACATGAGGCCGGACCGTGCCTGCATGAGCGGATCGTAGCCGGGATCGTTTCTCAGCGGCCCTTCCTTCCCGTAGGCGAGGACTGACACGTAGATGACGGAGGGGTTGGCCCTGCGGACGTATTCGCAGCCGATTCCGAAACGTTCAGCGGCCCCGGGCCGCAGCGCCTGCAACACCACATCGGATTCGACAGCGAGCCTGCGGGCTCGGTCTCGCCCCGAGTCGGTCGCCAAGTCCAGAATCACGCTGCGCTTGTTGCGGTTTACCGCTTGGAAGAGCGTGCTCTGTCCCCGGATGAACGGGGGACCCCATCGCCGGGCGGGATCGCCCCCGGGGGGTTCGACCTTGACGACGTCGGCACCCAGGTCTGCGAGGATCTGAGTGGCGCAGGGTCCCGCCAGGTTCTGGGAGAAATCCGCCACTCGAAGCCCGGCGAGCGGGGTGATGGCCGGGCCGGAACGCTCGGTGCGGGGATCGACGCCGGTGCGGGGATCGACGCCGGTGCGGGGATCGACGCCGGATCCGCGGCCCTTGCAGGGGTATGACATGGACGGCTTCTTTACAGAAAGGCCAGATTCCTCACAAGTAAGGACAGGAAGGCCGGATTTCGAGCGACGGGAAGAAACGAAGATGAAGGTATCATGGATATGGAGACGATAAGGATCCCCAACAGCGCGACCTATTCGCCCGTTGCGCTGACCGATCTGATGTTCGCGGCGCCCCTGGCTTCCCGGCTCCTGCTCGGTGCCACCTTGCCGGGCAGGCTCCTGCAGGCGGCCGCCGCGGGGGCGTACGCGGGCTCGGTGCTGGGCGACTGGATGAGCCGGCGCGGCGTCAGGAAGATCGACTTTCTCGCCACCTACACGTCCGATGTCCGGCACATGGACGAGATGCCCGAGGCCCGCCGCAGGGAAGACGTCGTGCGCTTTTCCGAGGAGCTGATGGCGATCTACGAGCCCGTGGAGCGCAGCCGCGACATCCTCGCGGCCGACGTGAACGAGCGTCTCACTTCGTACATTGCGGGGATCACGGGGCAGCGGGTGGAGACGAGCAATTCGGTGCGCGAGATGACGCTGGCCCGTCTTCTGATGCCCTTCGCCGTCGGGAGCTGCGACATCCTGTCCGGCGACGTCGCGGTGTTCCGCAGCACCGGTGTCTTCGAACCCCACGTTCTGGCCCATGAGTTCTCCCATCGTAAGGGATACCTCAAGGAGCTCGAAGCCCAGGCGCTCGCCTACCTGGCGCTGTCGCGATCGCGGGACGCGCAGCTCCGGCAGTCGGCGCTTGCGGAACGCGTCTACAGAAACCTGCGTGTTCTGGACGGCGACGATCCGGAGCGGTACGGCGAGCTCCTCGACGAGACGCATCTCTCCGGCGACGTGCTCGAAGACTTCCGTCGTCTCCGTCCCCCGGACCGGCGTCCGGGAGTCGTGTCCGACACCCTGAAGGAATTCTACGACTCGCGGATGAAGATGACCGGGCAGAACGGGTTGTCGGATTACGACCGGGGATTCACCAACTTCCTCTACACGTACGAGACGGCGGCGGCGGAAGGCCGGGCCTCGATCTGACAAGGGTGGCCCGGCGCAGAGCCGACCGGGCGTACGGCCAAGGCAATTCAGGCCCCGCTGGGCCTTCCGCCGATCGGCAGCCGCAGCGCCAGACCCGCCGCCCCCGGTCGCGCCCCCGTGGGAGCGCTGAAGCGCAGGCCCTCCAGACGAACCGGCACCCACGCCCGGCGCTTCGCGAAACGACCCAGCACGAGCCCCACCGCCGCTCCTACACCGGTCCCGATTGCAAAACCCCTGAGCGCCGCGGCCCCGCCGGATTCGGCCTCCCTGCAATCAGCGGTCGCGAGATCCAGCACGATCGCAGCGTCTGTCGGGTGACATTCGTCGTGCAGCCCCCAGGCGAATGTGGCGCCTGCCAGGCCCGAAACGCCGGACGCCACCAAGAGCACGCGCCTCGTGTCCGTGACGGTGGCGCGCCGTTCAAGCAGCGGGCGCTCGCTCAAAGGGATCCAGTAGACGGGTTCGTTGCCGGTCTCGAAGAGCAGTGTGTCGCCCTGCATGCCGACGACGTTGCCCTCGATCGGAACGGGATACAGGACGGGCGGGGATGCCGGACCTCCCCGCAGCACGGTCGCGCCGGTGATGCGCACCATCTGGCCCATCGACAGCTGCTCGCTCTCCTGGGCGACGAGCCCGGGGCCGCCCCCGGTGCCGCCGATTGCGAAGACGGCGGCAGCGGCGAGCGCTCCTGACAGTGCCGAGCAGCGGCTGATCATCGCGTTTCTCCCTCGCGAAGGTGAAATTCAAAGATAGGGGCGAAGCATGGGGTCCACGCTGAAGACCAGCTCGAATGTCCCATTCGGCATCCCCCATATGCCGTCGATTCTGGCGATGCCGGAGATGATCCCGAGTCCCGCGCCCGCAAAGCCGAGCAGCCCGTTGCTCCCGCCCACCCCCCAGGCGTCCGCCAGCGACGCAGGAGTCGCGCCGACCGCACCGGCGCCGGCCACGAGCCGCGCCGACAGCCAGCCGGGCACGAGCGCCAGAGCGGCTTCGCCCCGGGCCAGCACGAACCGACGCCCCCCGTATGCGCGGTAGGGGTGACCGGGCAGCGTACCCCGCCCGCCGAGCAGGAAGTGCAGCTGATGGGGCAGCGATCCCCAGGCCGCACCGGCATCCAGGGAGAACAACGCGCGGCCGCTCAGATCATTCCGGGCCGCGCCGCCCCCGACCCGCACGACCAGACTCGCGTTTCCGCCGCCGTCCCACCGGCCCGCGGTCCCGGTCACGGCCGCTTCGCCTCGCCATGCGGCCGGCCCCTTCCATTGACGGACCAGCCCGATGTCGGCCCCCGCGAAGACACCCTCATCGACCGGGCGAAGCGAACGTCGCGGTTCCGACGAGCCGAACCCGGTGGGTGAACGCACGCCCGACATATCCTCCCATACGGCCCCGATTCGGATGCCCGTGCCGCTTCCGAACGCGCGGTCTAGGTCGACTCTCACTCCGGTCGCGAACCAGGGGTCGGTGTAGTCAAGGTTTCTGAAGAGGGCGGACACGGTGTTCACGGCTCCGGACGCACCCGGAAACGGCCCTGCATCGCGCAGCCGGCGGCCATGGAAAGCCACCGTGGCCGTCACGGTCTCCCCCGCGATCCATCGCCCGCGCACCCTCCCTGTGAGCGTGCCGTCCGCGGTGCGGTACCCCGGCAGCGCATCGACCTTGAACGCTTCCCCGGGTACATAAGAGGCCCCGAGCCCGAAATGCACGCCTTCGGCGCGATTGGCGCGCAGGACAGACGAAAGGCGATCGGTGTAGACACGCACCTTGGGCAGCCCGCTCGCCAGACGGGCCCTGGCCGCACGCCGCGCTTCGGCTTCGATGTCGGCGATACTCACCGGAAACATCCCCTCTTCCGCCATCCGGTCCATCAGACCTTCGCGGAATGCGGTCGAGTCGGCGGTGCCGTAGGGCCTGGTCACCAGGGCCGGACCGGAGAAGAACCCGGGTTCCAGCTCCGGGTCGAATTCGTAGTCGACCACCTCAAGCGTCGCCCGGATCACCGACCCGACCGGCAGATCCAGTTGGGGGATCTCCCGCCGCACCTCCACGACCTGGCGGTACGGCAGCCATAGGCGTTCCTCCCACAGGGAGTGTTCGAGTCTGACGGTGATCCGGTCCGTTCGGGGGTCCACGTAGGACGCCGGGGTGAAGCTGAACACCATGCGGACCAGCGCCCCCGTCTCGGCTTCCACGAAGACGCTGCCGACGAGGCCCGGGCGGTCCTCCCGGCGCGGCCGCACCTCCACCTCGTAGACGCGCAGCGGCGAAGGCAGAGCGGGGAAGCTCATTCGGATCGAGTCGGTGACGAAGTAGTGGTACGTCGCCTCCCCGTCGGTGCCCAGCGGGTGAGGGACATCGCGTACGTCGCGCCCCTCCCCGATGGAAATCCTGTCTCCGAAACCGTTCTGAACCGCGGTGAGCCTGTCGATGTAGTAGTGGAAGTCCTCGATCGGGAGGAGTTCCCGCTTCCGCAGCCCCCGGATGACCTGCCGTCTCCGTCCTTGGGAGTTCTGATAGAGGTCCACTGCAACCTGGTCCACACGCATCGGGATTGATGCGCCGCCGTCGTCGCGGTCGAGGTAGAAGTGGATGTGACCTTCGGCGCCCAGCTTGTACGAAGCGGCCGCGGCGTCGGACAGGAGCGACTCCCGAAGCTCCCGTGCCTTGCGGATGAGCGTCAGGACCGCGGGATCGTCAACGGCGGCGTCCTGGGCCGCCGCGGGGACCGCCCCCGAAAGCAGGGCGCAAGCGAACCGCAGACTGAAGAAAGCGGGCCGCTCGGCGAGACGGGTCGGCCGGTTCTGCCGGGTCAGCCGAGTCGGCCGGTACCGCCGAATCAGGTGATATCGCTGAGCGTGAGCCCGTTCTTCCGCAGGAAGGCCCTCAACCCCACCTTGTCGATTGATCTGAGGGCGGAGGCGGAGACCTTGATGCGAACCCGTTTGCGGAGCTCCGGAACGAAGATCCGCTTCGTCTGCAGGTTCGGCAGCTGGCGCTTCTTGGTCTTGTTGTGAGCGTGGGAAACGTTGTACCCGACGAGGGGGCGCTTCCCGGTAATGTCGCATTTGCGGGACATCGTGTCCTCCGGTTCGTACCCCGGACGCCTACTTTTCTTCCCTGAAGAGCACATGGCGGCGCAGGACGGGATCGTACCGCCGTAGTTTGAGGCGCTGGGGGTTGTTCCGCCTGTTCTTGGTCGTGGTGAAGCGATAGGGGCTTTCGGTGCTGGACATCTTCACGATCACCCGAGGGCCCTTCGACGACTTCTTCGCCATGATCTCTCCTTAGGTGTGGACCGGCATCGCCGGGGTGTGGACCCGGCATCGCCGGCCGCAGGCTTCTGCCGGATAAAAGATAGCCCGTTGACCGCACTCGTCCAGATGGAATAGAATTACCGCTGACCCGTTTGCTCGCCGTGCGCCGCCGCGGTGAGACAACCCCGGAAGATCAAGCGACAACCCGGAAGATCAGCAGTGAAGCAAGGCATCCACCCCAAGTACCGGCCCGTCGTCTTCCAGGACGTCTCCACCGGCTACGCGTTCCTTTCGCGCTCCACGATTTCCACGAAGCGCAAGATCCAGTGGGAGGACGGCAGGGAATACCCCCTCGTCACCTTGGAGATCTCCTCTTCGTCCCACCCCTTCTACACCGGCACCCAGCGCTTTGTCGACACGGCCGGACGCGTGGAGCGCTTCCAGCGCCGCTACGGGCGCGGGAGCGGGTAGCCGCCCGCGGCCCCGGATCCCGATTCCCGGTGCTGGCGATCCCCGCCTCCGTCAGTGCCGGCTCCTCCACCTGCGCGTAGGCGTCGTGTTCGTGGATCGACTCGAAGTTGACCACGTGGACGCTGAACCAGGTTACCTGCTTCAGGTCACGCAGGCGCAGCGTGACCTCGCGGACGAGATCCTCCACGAACCGGGGGTTGTCGTACGCGTGCTCGGTGACCCACTTCTCGTCGGCGCGCTTGAGCACCGGGTAGAGCGCGCAAGAAGCCGAGTCGTCGACCAGCGCAACCAGCTCCTCGATCCAGAGCTCGCCCGTGAAGCGGGCCTGAACGGTGACGATGCTGCGCTGGTTGTGGGCGCCGCGCGCACTGATCTCGCGTGAGCACGGGCACAGCGTGGTGACCGGAACCTTGACCGTCAGGACGAAGTCGTCGTCGGCTCCGCTGGATGCGGCGAAAGCGCAATCGTACGAGAGCAGACCGCGGGCGCGGGTGACGGGCGCCTCCTTCTCCATGAAGTAGGGGAAGGAGACGCCGAGGTGGGCGGTCTCGGCGTTGAGTCGCTCGCGCATGGTACGCAGGATCGCGGGCAGGGTCTCCACCGAGATCTCGCCGTCGTACGAGTTGAGGATCTCCATGAACCGGCTCATGTGGGTCCCCTTGAAGTGCTGGGGGAGGTCCACTGACATGTCGATGGTGCCTACGGTGTGCTGCGCCGTCTTCCGCCGGTCTCTCACCGAGATGGGGAAGCGGATGTTCTGCACTCCGACCCGGCTGATCGGCACCCTGCGCGTGTCGGGGTTGGCCTGGACATCGGCCAGGGCCGGGGCGGATGGGTCGGGGATTCCGGTCATATGTCTTCGGGCTCGCCGCCGGCTTCCGGCTCAGCGTCGGCTTCCGGCTCGGCCAGTCGTCGCATGTCGATACGGCGCATCTTCTCGTCCACGGCGCGCGCCAGGTCGATGCCGCGGCTGTTGGCGTAGTTCAGCAGAGCGATACACACGTCGGCCGCCTCGTCCCCGATGTCGGCTTCGTCGATCGTCCTGCCCTTCCAGACCTTCTTCTCCAGGTTGGCGAGTTCGCCGGTTTCCCCGGCCAGCTCCAATGCGAAGAAGCGGGGAGGACGCTCCGGGAAGGCGGCGTCCTGATAACGGCGGAATTCCGCCTGCAGGGTCCGAAGTCCGTCGTAGCTTGCCGGCAGGATCCGACTTGCGGAGTCCGGGTCGGTTGGTGGGCACATAGGCGCAGGCTCGGGGTTCGCGGCTTCGTCCAAGCTAGTGAAAAAAACGGCACTAGTGAAAAACGGCTCCGAGGGCCCATATTCCGACACATGGGCCATTCACCAGCAGACTCTCGTGCGGGACCGGTTCGGATCGGCGTCGTGTCGGTTTCGGATCGAGCCTCTCGGGGCGAGTACCGGGACCGGGGCGGGCCGGAGGTTCAGGCTTATCTGGAAAGGGTGCTGGCTTCGCGCTGGGAGGCGGTCGTGCGGGTCATTCCCGACGAGGAGGACCTGATTCGAGCCACCCTGATCGAGCTCGTGGACCGCGCAGGGTGCTGCTTGGTGGTGACCACCGGGGGCACCGGCCCGGCCCCGCGTGACGTCACCCCGGAGGCGACCGCCGCCGTGCTGGACAAGGAGCTTGCCGGTTTCGGCGAGGCAATGCGCGCCGTGTCGCGGCCCCATGTACCGACGGCGATCCTGTCGCGCCAGACGGCGGGCGTGCGGGGCTCGGCGCTGATCGTCAACCTCCCGGGTTCACCCAAGGCCGTGCGCGAATGCCTGGATGCCGTGTTCGCGGCCATACCCGACTGCGTCGACCTGATCGGGGGACCCCGCGTGGAGACGGATCCGGCCTGGGTGAAGGCGTATCGGCCGCACTGAGCGACGCGCTCCCGCGAATTGCCGGGTCGGTTGACCACCAACCCGAATACAGTTCAGTTTCCCGGACCGTCGTCCGGTCTCGGGCAAGCACTACTTCCTGTCACGTCCTCGGCGCTTCGGCACACTACCCCACGGTCTCCATTGACTTGACCGCACGTTCCAGCGATGTTTCCACGTTGCACGGCTCCGCTCCGTCCGGCGCGGACCGAAGACAGAATCGTGAAGAATCCGCGCAAGAATCGCGCCACTGCCGAACCTACCGACAGAGAACTCGCTGAATGGCCAAAAAGGGGAAACTGCAGAAGAACGATCGCCGTGCCAAGCTGATCGCCAAGTACGCCGACGAGCGGCGCAGGCTCACGACGATCTTGAAGAGCGCCGACGCTACCCAGCGGGAGAAGTGGGAGGCCATGGCGAAGCTTCAGGCCCTTCCCCGGGATTCGTCTGCGGTGCGCTACCGCAACCGTTGCCAGATGACCGGACGCCCCCGGGGCTTCATCGGCAAGTTCGGCCTCTCGAGAATCGCTTTTCGGGAAATGTCCCTCCACGGCCTCATCCCCGGCGTACGCAAGTCATCCTGGTAGCAGGGCTCCGCCGGGAACGGGCCCGCCGGGAACGGGCTGGGCGGTGCCCGCTTCCGGGCGGATCGGCAGGTCGTTTTATGACGAGTCGACCTATTTCGCCGACGCACGTCATCTGCACGACTTCGGCAGCCGCTTCCAGCGCTATCGGGTCAGGAAGGTCCTGCAGCTCTGCGCACCCAGGCCGACCGACCGGATCCTGGATCTCGGCTGCGGCTGGGGGACGATAAGCTTCGCACTCGGTCCCAAGGTACGCGAAGTGGTAGGCATCGACTTCGCCGAACAGGCCGTCAACCGTTGCAACGCGCGCCTGGACGCCTTCGGTCTCGACAACGTCTTTTTCCGCGTCGGCGATGCGCGGGCCAGCGGACTCGCCGCCTCGTCGTTCGATGCCGTGGTGGCGGCCGATCTCTTCGAGCACCTTTATCCGGATGACTCCGAAGAGGCGGCCGCCGAGATGTTCCGGGTGCTGAAGCCCGGTGGCCGCCTTGCGGTGTGGACTCCGTGCCGCACCCACATCCTCGAAGTGCTCAAGAACAACGACATCGTGCTGAAGCGGGACATCAGCCACGTCGACTACAAGTCGATGGCGCGGATGAAGCGGATCCTCGTGCGGGCGGGGTTCGAGATCGCACGCGCCTGCTTCGCCGAATCGCACCTGCCGGGCCTGAGCATCCTGGAGCGGCTCGGTCAGAGGTGGCTGCCGCTGCTGCGGCGGAGGATCGCGGTATTGGCGGTCAAGCCCGATGCGGGCTGAGACGGCGGCCTTCCCGACGGCGCTGACCGAGCACGCGGGAATCGAAGTGCCGCTGATCTGCGGCGCGATGTACCCGTGCAGCAACCCCGAACTGGTGGCCGCCGCGTCCGATGCCGGTGGGATCGGGATCCTGCAGCCGCTGAGCCTCACCTATGTGCACGGGTACGATTTTCGCGAGGGGCTGCGCTACATGCGACGCCTGACCAGCAGGCCGATCGGGATGAATGCGCTGATCGAAAAAGGGTCGAAGCGCTACCATGACCGCATGTCCGAGTGGCTCGACATTGCGCTTGAAGAGGGTGTACGCTTCTTCGTGACTTCGCTGGGCAAGCCCGGGTGGGTCGTGGACCGGGTCGCGCCGTACGGAGGAATCGTCTACCACGACGTGACCGAGAGGAAGTGGGCGCTCAAGGGGCTGGAATCCGGCGTGCACGGGCTGATCGGCGTGAATCGCAGAGCGGGAGGACACGCGGGCCCGAGGGGTGCGGAGGAGCTGTTCGACGAGGTAGGTGACCTGGGAGTTCCCGTCGTATGCGCGGGAGGAGTGGGGTCGCCGGGCGAATTCGTCCGGGCCGTCGAGGCAGGGTATGCGGGAGCGCAGCTGGGAACCCGATTCATCGCCACGCACGAATGCACGGCGTCGGACGCCTACAAGCAGGCGATCCTGGAGGCGCACGAAGAGGATGTCGTCCTCTCCGAGAAGATCACCGGGATCCCCGTCTCGGTGCTCGACACGCCGCACATCCAGCGGATGGGACTGCGTGCCGGGCCGCTCGCCAAGCGACTGCTGCGGCACAACCGCACCAAGCACTGGATGCGACTCCTCTACGCCGCAAAGTCATTCCGGCAGCTCAAGCAGTCGCTCCGCCGCGAAGACCGGGAGCTTTGGCAGGCCGGCAAGAGCGTCTCGGGGATCTCGAAGCTGGAAGCGGCGGGCGATATCGTGCGACGATATGCGGCGGCGTTGTTGCGGACGCGGGCGCGCGAACCGGAAGCGTTGCCGTCAGGCTGAAGGCCCGCCGTCCCTGCCCTCGTCCGGATCCGTCCCTTCGGGCACTACGACCGCAGCGGTGTCATAGAACTCGAAGCGTGTGGAAACGGGAACGATCTGGTTCGCGACCCTGAGCAGAGGTTCTTCCGCGAACCCGCCTGCGGGCTCGAGTGCGGGCTCCGTGTAACGGCTGCCCGGATTCCACAGGATCCACTCCTCGATTCCCACGTCGTATGCCGCCTGGATCTGGGCGCGCACTTCCGGTGCCTCGTAGCGCGGGGGCCCGAGCGTGAAGTCCTGGAGCCAAGGGCGGGTGGTGCCCGCGTCGTCGATCGCCGCGGAGCGCCGGAGCGCGTCTTCGAGCGCCTTGCGCACGATCTCGTAGGGGTGCGAGTTGGGCTGGTCGTACCCGAAGCTGCCCTTCCAGTAGTGGCTGGGATACACCATCGGAAGCGCTACGTCGACCACGTCGATGAACGACTCCCACACCTGGCCGATCCCGACGTCTCGAGTCGCGGAGGTCGTCACGCCGAAGACGTCGGCCGTCATGCGAACATCCATATCGGAAAGGGCTTCGCGGCTGTAGGCCAGGAAGTCGCGTACCGCCTGCGCCTTGGGCCGGCCGGCACCTCCGGGGAAGTAGGCGCGCCTCATCGCCGAGGCAGGGGCGTCCGGGAAGCGCACGTAGTCCCACTGGATCTCGGGGAATCCCATCTCGGCGACCTCCCGTGCGATCGCCACATGGTAGTCCCACACTTCGGGATTGTAGGGATTCAGCCAGACGATCCCCTTGTCGTCGATCCAGGGACCGCCGGCGGTATCCTGAACGGCCAGGTCCGGGCGCGCGGCCGCGACGAGCGGGTCCTTCACGATCACGATTCTGGCGATCGGGTAGACCCCGGCCTCTTCAAGCCTCGAGAGCAGCAGCCTCAGGTTCGGAATGCGGATCTCTCCCGTGGCTCCGATCTGCCCGGCCAGGGGCACCTCGCTGGGATGGCTGACATACCCCGTCGCGTCCTTGATGTCGACGACGAAGGTGTTGATCTCGGTGCGCCGCGCCAGCTCGGTGAGCGCCGTGATGCGCCTCCGAGACCCCGCGGACCACGCGTTCACATAGAGCCCGCGCACCTTGTCGGGGCGAGGAAAGACGAAGACCCGGTCCAGATCGAGGCCTTCGGCGCTCGGGTCGCTCGGGACCGAGTCCGCCTGGGAGTCGATCGAGCCCGGTTCGGCTTGGGAACCGCTTGCGGACGGGCTCACGTTGACGGCGACCGCGCCATCTGCGGCATCGGGGCCGGTGGTCGGCGCATCGGACTCGGCGGTCGGCGCATCGGACTCGGTAGCCGCCGGAGCATTACCCTGGGACGACGGGTCGATGGTTCCGCTGTCAGAGCCGCTGTCGGCAGTGCAAGCCGCCGCGAGGACCACGGAGAGCAGAACCTGCAGGACGCGTTTCATACCTGTAACGTAACGGAAATCGGGCAGGGTGTAACCCAGGGGCGTCTTCGCTGGTTTTCGGGCAGGCACGGGTTTCCGTTCCCGACCGCGCGGCGCTATCTTGTCGGGCCACCGGCGGAGGCCGGTGCAGGGGGCCATAGCTCAGATGGGAGAGCGCTGGCTTTGCAAGCCAGAGGTCACCGGTTCGATCCCGGTTGGCTCCATGCGGGAGGTGGATTGTTCATCTCGCTTCCCCGACACACGGTGCGGAGTCCGACACGAAATGCGGAGTCTCTTAACACGGAATCCGAACCGGCTTAGCAACTTCATTGCTGGATAAAGAGCCTTCTCGGAGAAGCAAAAGGCCTCTTGGGAGAAAGAGATTTCCGTATCCCCGGGAGGATCCAATGTCGATCACGCCGATCCCAAACGCTTCCGCACCTGCCATCTCGGTTCGGCTCCTCGCAGCGGTGTTCTGCGCCATCGCAATCTTCGGCCGACCCGCACCCCGCCGCGGCGCAGCTTCCGTCCGAGGACTCGTGCAGCACTTGCCATGGGTACTGCCCCATGTCGGCAGTGGCTCGTGTGAGTACGAGGACGGGGTGATAGGCGGCAACAGCTGTACGGACGCGCCCTTCGAGCACGACGGCAACAAGTTCTGTCTTTGCGGTCCGGGCGGAGGGGTATGTGGCATTCCGATGGCGGACGCCCAACGGAAAGCAGTGGAGCGCGATGCTCTGGACCTAGTGGCACGTGGTGGGACGCTGTCGGCAGACGGATTGTTCTATCTCGCCTTTCTGGGTCACCGGCAGTTCCTTAGGCGAAAGTGCGACGGAGCCCTCGTGGACGAAGTCGTGCCGCACGAACGAATCGATTCGAAGACTCGCGCTGGATGAGGTCTTGCCGCCGCCTTCCCCCGATTCTGTCGGCAACCGTACCGTTGCTGCTTGCAGGCGCTTGCGAGTCGGGGGACAGACCGACAGGCGAAGCCGAGACGTGGACCACCGAAGCCGAGTTCGAGATCGGCGACGCACTAGAAGGCGACGCCGTGTTTGGCGTGGTGGACACCCTCGCGGTGTGGTACGCGATCGGTCGCGGTGACACCGGGTTATCCCTGCGACGGGTGCTGCTGCCAACCGGATTCGCCATGCACGACGGGACCGCGAATCACGTGTGGGGCGTCCACGAGGATTCCTAGACCGAAGTTCGGGACAGAATCGGGCCGATTATCGCGGTTAACGTGTTGCAGCCGAAAGACCCGAGTCGATTTCGGCATCCGGATGCTGTACCCATGTAACGATTCGGTGTGCATATTGACATGATTCAGCATATCCGTTACCATGATACCCATGTACATCGAACGCGTGCCCAACCGGAACTCCCCGCCCGCCGTCCTGCTGCGCGAGTCCTTCCGCAAGGACGGCAAGGTCTGCAAGCGCACCCTCGCCAACCTCTCGAAGTGGCCCGACGAGATCGTCCGGGGGCTGCGCATCCTGCTCAAGGGCGGCGTCGCCCTGAAGTCGATGGACGACGCCTTCGAGATCCTGCGCTCCCGACCCCACGGGCATGTCGCCGCCGTCGCGGGCACGGCGCGGAAGCTGGGCCTCGAGAGGCTGCTCGACCGCCGTCCCTCGCGGATGCGCTCCTTGGCGGCGGCGATGATCGCCGCCCGCGTCCTCGACCCCCGCTCGAAGCTCGCCACCGCCCGGGGCCTCGCCTCCGAGACACAGACCGACACGCTGGGCGAGGAGCTCGGCGCCGAAGACGCGACGGCGGAGGAGCTCTACGAGGCGATGGACTGGCTGCTGCGGCGGCAGCCGCGCATCGAGCGGACTCTGGCGGCCCGGCATGTCGAGGACGGCTCGCTCGTGCTCTGCGATCTGACCTCGGTGTACTTCGAGGGCACGAAGTGCCCGCTGGCCAAGCGCGGCTACTCTCGCGACGGCAGGCGCGGCAAGCTTCAGATCGTCTTCGCCCTGCTCTGCGACCGGGAGGGCCGTCCGGTGGCCGCCCAGGTCTTCGAGGGCAACACGGCCGACCCCGGCTCCGTGGCCGCCCAGGTCGAGAAGCTCACCGGGCGCTTCTCGCTCTCGCGGGTCGTCGTGGCCGGCGACCGGGGGATGCTGACCGACGCCCGCATCCGCGAGGACCTCGGGCCCGCGGGGCTGCGGTGGATCACCTCGCTGCGGGCTCCGGCGATCCGCAGGCTCGCTTCCGGCGGCGACCTGCAGCTGTCGATCTTCGACGAGCAGGACCTGGCCGAGGTCTCCGCGCCCGAGCTCTGTCCGGGCGAGCGGCTGGTCGTCTGCCGCAACCCGCTGCTCGCGGCCGAGCGCGCGCGCAAGCGAGAGGCGCTGCTCGCGGCCACGGAGGTCAAGCTCGAACAGGTCGTCCGGGCGACGCAGCGCGACAACCGCCCGCTGCGGGGCGAGAAGCGCATCGCCGTGCGCGCCGACCGGGCCCTGCGCGCCCGCAAGGTCGGCAAGCACTTCAAGACCACCGTGACCGACGACGGCTTCTCCTACGAGCGCGACGAGCAGCGCATCGCCGAAGAGTCGGCGCTCGACGGCATCTGCGTGATCCGCACCAACGTGCCCGCCGGCGAGATGGGGCCCGAAGACACGGTCCGCGCCTACAAGAGCCTCAGCCGGGTCGAGCGCGCCTTCCGCAGCTTCAAGGGGGTGGACCTCAAGGTCCGCCCCGTCCACCACCGCCTCGCCGATCGCGTCCGCGCCCATGTCTTCCTCTGCATGCTCGCCTACTACGTCGAATGGCACATGCGCCGCGCGCTGGCCCCCCTGCTCTTCGACGACCACGACCCGGCCGCCGCAGAAGCCGCCCGCGCCTCGCCCGTCGCGCCCGCCCGCGTCTCCCGCGCGGCACGCGCTAAGAAGGCCGGGAAGCGCACCCCCGAGGGCCTTCCCGTCCACAGCTTCCGGACCCTGCTCGACGACCTCGCCACCCTCACCCGCAACCGCGTCAGGCCCCCCGTGCACGGAGCCATGACCGCCGACATCCTCGCCCGCCCCACCCCGCTCCAGGCCGAAGCCTTCCGCCTGCTCGGCGTCCGCCCATAAGCCGTACCCAGTAGCGTACACCCCGGAAATCGCTTATGTTGCAGCGCCGCAATCACTTGGCAGATCGCCGCCGCCGAACTTCGGCCTAGACATCAACTACGTCGTGGGCCGAAAGCTGGTACGCCCGCCCGATTAGGAGCGGGCCGCCCAACCTCGATGCTTGGCTCGGCAGCGACGGCCCGAGTGGCCTCAGCGAAGTCGTTCTTGTTGCCTGTCGCGGCGCTTGCATTCGGCACTGCCGCCGAGAGCGCGGTCGGCAGCCAATCTTGGACTGCACGCACGGAGTTCGAGATACGGGGCAGTGTACTTGGCGAAGCGGGATTCGGGAGGATCGGCGGCGTACGGCTGACTGGAGAAGGCACACGAGTCATCGTTGCCGAACCGCTCGTCCCTCGCCTGACGATCTGGACACCCCAGGGGTCGCTCGTGCGAGAGGTCGCGAGGAATGAAGAGCTGGGGGAGTTCGGTGCCCGCTTAACGATTTCCACGAGCCGTACTGGGTTTTGGGTTCGGTACCGCCGGGGTTTTTGGGCGGTTCACTGGGGACGGCGCGTTGATGGAAGTGGTAGATGCCCCTGCCACTCTCTCACCCGAAGCGGTTCTGCCGGACGACAGCTTTTTTGCGGTGACCGAACTGCCAAGCGCCCGGGCGCTGCTGGGGTGGAGCAGCGAGAAGGCGACCGCGCGCCAGGCGGTGTTGCACGTCTCCCGGTCCGGGCAAGCGTGGACGCTGGACACGGTCGCCGTGCTCGACAGGGCCGGTGTCCTGCGCCGGAACGTGGGCCCAGGCCGGATCGAGCTGGTGGAAGTGACGGTCGGTGGCGATACAGTTTGGCACCGCAGCGTTGTTCTTCCGGTGGTGCCCCTGTCGCCGGAACGCCGCGACGAGGCGATAGAACGGTTTGCGCAGCAGGCCATGGCTGCGTCGCAAAGAACCGGGGATCCCCTGACGCCCGCGGTCGCGCGCGAATTGGCCGAAGGCGCCGTGTACCTGCCAGATCATCTCCCCGCCGTAGCGGTGGTCCCGACGACATTCGGCGAAGTCTGGATCCTCACCGCCGAATCCGCCCGCGGCCCCAACGCATGTGTGGGGCGTTCGGGCGGATCCGGCCACCGATGCAGAGCGTGTGATCGGCCTGCGGCTGGTCGAGCCCTCCGGCGGCGGTTGGCAGCCCGTGGATAACCCCCCCCCCCGGCATTCGAGCGGCGATGCACCCGCGAGGAACTCGAGTCGCTCGCGGGTTCGCGCAGTCTGCCCGCCGGGCTCGTGAGGCGCGCCGAGATCGTGCTTCCGTGCGCCGAAGGGATGAGCAACAAGAACGTCGCCGAGAGGGTCCGCGCCAGCCGCCGGACGGTCGGCAAGTGGCGCGAGCGCTTCCGGACGCAGGGGCTCATGGGCCTGTACGACGAACGCAGGCCGGGAAGGCCGCGCTCCATCGGAGACGCCGAGGTCACGGCGCTGCCGCGGAAGACGCTCAAGGGCGAGCCGCCCGACCCCGCTACCACATCCACTTCAACCCCCACGTACTCCCCTGGCTCAACCAGGTCGAGATCTGGCGAATACAACCCGGGGGCGCGTCCGTTCGCATGGACCGCCACCGCGGACTCCATCCTTCGGAAGACAGAAAGATTATGTCTGTCTGTTTCCGGGACACGACACTAGAACCGATAGGTGTAGTTGGCCTTGATCGCGCCGCCCCGCGAGAGGGTGATCAGGTCGCGGTCGTCGAGGATGTCCAGGCCCAGATTCCGCCAGTTGTGGGTGTAGACCAGGTACAGGTCGTTGCCGGGCCGCACGATCCACCGCAGCCGCGCGAAGAGGCCCACGATGTCGCTGTCGTTGTCGTAGCGGACCTGGTTGGTGACGCTGACCCATTGATTGGCGTTCCACTGCCCCTCGATCTCGTACACATCGGCCGTGAAGTCGCCCCGCGGGAGCGAGACGTCGTTGTGCTCGAAGTTCGTGGAGATGCTCACCCCGGGGTTCGGCCGGAACGAGATGCGGGCGTTCATGCGCGTGCGGTCCCCGTCCCAAAAGCCCCCTCGGCTGAAACCGCCGAACAGCGAGACTCTGCGGCGGCCCGCCGTCCTGCCGCTGAGGTTCCATTCCCACGTGGTGTACTCGCCGGGGAGAATCTCGATCCCGTCGCTGACTTCGTATCCGTAGTCCAGATACTCGAGAACTCGGGTCGCCTCGATCTCGATGTTGTCTCCGCTTTCGAAATCGATCCCGAAGAGATCGAACGCCCACTCGCGCTCTTCGAGCGCTCCCGTGTCGAGGTTGGTGAGGTTGCGGAACTGGACCGCGAAGTCAAGCTGGCGTATCCAGTCGATGCCGGCGGGCCGCGGTGCCCACCCGACCCTCGGTTCGACGCGGCGAAAGCCGTTCCGGCGCACGAAACCCAGCGACGGGTCGTAATCGTCGCCGAACTCGCGGTACGAGATGTGCGCCGTCCAGACGTCGTTGGGGAAGTTGAAGCGCAGACCGCGCGCGGTCAGGTCGTTCAGCGAACGGTCGACCGCGGGATCCGGGTTGGAGTTCCACACGATGAACGCCTCCATTTCGAGGCGCTTGTCTCCGAAGAAGTGCCGCGTGCTGAGCTGGGCGTCGATTCCGGCCGTGTGGCCGTCGGGTGCCGCGACTCCATCCGGCCAGGGCGCAGCGGCCCTGCGGGTGTAGATCGCGCCGATGCTGGACTGCTCGAAGATCGAACGCTTCACCCTCGCGACCGTGAAGGTCTCTCTCGGGACGCTCGCGTCGGCCAGGTCGCCTTCGTCGAAGAACGAATGGGCGGCCGTGCCGATCTGATAGAAGCCCAGCTCGTAGCGTCCCGCCTGCCCGGTCAGTCTGGTGCCGTACCGGATCGGTATCTGCTGCCCTTCGCTGAGGCCGATCCTGCGGGAAAAGAAGGGGGAAGGCCCGCTTCTGGGGGCGAAGCTGAAGACCCCGGAGCCTTCGAGGAAGAAATCGCGGCGCTCGCGAAAGCGCTGCGGAAACCGCGTGAGGTTGACGCGGCGCTCGTCGCTCTCGACCTCGGCGAAGTCGGTATTGACGCTGGCCGAGGCGCGCAGACTCGAGGTGACGCTGTAGTTGACGTCGAGACTGACGTCGCTCGGGAACGTCGTGGGGTCGGTGTTGCCGGGCACGTTCTTCCAGGTCGTCACCGCGGACGGCCGAGCCTCGAGCCCGAGCCCTTGTGAGAGATTGCGCAAGCCCGTGAGGCGGCCAGCGTAGACCGGCCGCCAGAGTCCTTCGTTGCGCCGGTAGCCCCGCCAGAGGATCTCTTCGTTGCGGTGCCGGATCGTGCGCTGGAAGTTGATCCCCCAGCTGTCCAGGTCGGGGTTGAAGTTGAGGGTCCTGAACGGGATGCGGATCTCGGCCGACCAGCCGTCCTCCCGCCGAGCCGTGCGGGCCTCCCAGATGCCGTCCCAGGCCTTGCCGAACCCGAACCCGCCTCCGCCTCCCCCGCCTCCCGACAGGATTCCGTCTCCCATCAGTCCGGCGGGGTTGATTTCGAAGAAGTATCCCGTGCGTCCGTCCTGGAAGGTGTCGAGGATCCACATGAAGCGGTCGTCGGTCCCCAGGCCGGCGTCCCGTTGCCGTTGGTAGGCCAGAATCTTCGCGGGATCGCCGTAGAAGACCGCGCCGATGTAGAGGTTGTCCTCGTCGAAGACGACGCGGATTTCGGTTTCCTCCGAGGGGACGCCGCCTTCGACCGGCTCCTGCTGGGTGAAGTCGGTGATCGGGGTGGCGGTGCGCCAGACTTCCTCTTCGATGCGCCCGTCGAGGTCGATGTTCACGGCAGCGGGAAGGGGTGCAGCTTCGAGCACCACGGCCGCTCCGTTGTCGCCGTCGGACGCTTGGGCCGCGGCGTCGCCCGCAGGCGTCGAGACGGCCAGAGACGAAAGGAAAAGAGCCGGGACCGTTAACCCCGGCACAGGAGTGAGCAGTGATTTCATTCGCTTCCGCTTCCTCGGCCACTGGCCGGGTGCAACAGTTGGTCCGGCCGCTACAGGATTAAAGACACCTGGTCCGGGGTGATCGTTGGCGGCATCTCCGTAGGCTGCCGGTCGGTCGGCTTCGGCACAGCGACGGTTCCGTCGGCATTCCGTTGGCGTTAGCGTCATCATGCGCGCAGGGGTCGCGGACCCCGGAGACGATACCTGCAGGACAACCCAGAACCAGAAACAGGGAGTAGAGAAGCATGTTCCGCAATCATTCCGTGCCGTTCGTTCTTGTCGTGATTCCGGTGCTGTCGGTCGGCTGCGGCGGGGGCGACGATTCGGCGGGGTCCGAGCCCGCTGCCGCCGGGACCATGGAGGCGATGGGAGAGATGGGTGCCGCCGAAGCGATGGCCGCCCTGCTCAACCCCAACCTCGTCTCGGAAGACGAGCTCGCGTCGGTCCCGGGGATCACGGCGGAGGCTGCCGCGGCGGTCGTCGTCGGGCGGCCCTACCTGCGCGCGGCGGATCTGCACGCGGTGCTGTCGGCACGAATCGGCGACGATGCGGCGATGACGGCGTACGAATCGCTCTGGCTGCCGATCAACCTCAACGAGGTGACCAACGAGGAGATCCTGCTGATTCCGGGGGTCGGGGATCGCATGGCGCACGAGTTCGAGGAGTACCGTCCCTACGAGGACATGGACCGCTTCCGCAGGGAGATCGGGAAGTACGTGGACGAGGAAGAGGTCGCGCGGCTCGCCCGGTACGTGTACGTCCCCATCGACCTGAACGCCGCCTCCCGCGAGGCGATCATGGCCGTCCCGGGGATGACCGATCGCATGGCGCACGAGTTCGAGGAGTACCGTCCCTACGAGGACATGGACCGCTTCCGCAGGGAGATCGGGAAGTACGTGGACGAGGAAGAGGTCGCGCGGCTCGAGCGCTACGTGACGTTGAACTGATTCGGCGTGCGGCGGTGCCGGGCCGCCGCACGAACAGCGTTCGCCGCATCGGCGCGCCAGTGAAGCGATGATCCGTGCGGTTGTCTTCCGGCTGCACCTATCGGTGGCCGTCGCCGCTGGGGCGGTGATTCTCGTGATGGCGGCGACCGGCGCGATCCTCTCGCTCGAGGAGACGGTGTTGGGGCTCGCGGAACGCCGGTACTACGTGGCGGCTCCGGATGGCGCTGCGGCAGGAGTGCTTTCACGCGCTCCTCCGGCTCGGGCTGTCAGGTGCCAAAGAATATCTCGCTGAACTCCAGAGCCCCGCCCTCGGACAGTCTGGCTCGCTGCGAGTACCCGCCCTCGCCGTCAAAGGCGACCGAAAGCGTGACCTCTGCGACCTCGACGGAATGGTTGGTCAGCCGCACGAAGAAGCGGTGCGAGACCGCGATGTCGTAGTCCTTGGAGAAGTCTGGCCGGACGAAGGCGGTGTCCGCCTGCACCAGCACCGTGTACCTCGCTCCCTGGTCGAGGTCCGACACCCTCTCGAAATCGTCCGAGACGACCAGCTCGAGCGCTTCGGACGACATGCCCGTGATCTCCACGCGGGCGACATCCGGGAGATCCTGATTGTCGTCGAGCAGATCGCAGCTTGCGAGCGCCGCGGCGACCGCCGCCGGAGCCGCAGCCAGTCCCGCCGCCCGATGGGCGAGGGGGACACGGCGGCGATCACGGCCGCCGCGCCCCCCTCCTTTCCGGTGCATGGGCACGCCCGTCTCGTCGGTCGGCCGACCGTCAGGACGGCTTCGTCAGGTTGGGGTTGCCTTCGTACTCCTCGAGCGGCAGCGGGAAGCAGGTGGCGTCTCCGTAGGAGCCCCACTCCGTGGTCGGGTGGGTTCCGCTCGGGAAGAAGTCGCCCTCTCCATGATTCTTCCATCGCCGCAGGTCGCCCAGACGGAAGCCGCCCATGTACATGTCGCGCCCGCGCTGTTCACGCAGCTCGGCCATCAGGTTCGCGCCGGAGAGATCCACCGGCTCCTGCCTGCCTGCGGCCCGCCGGGAGTTCACGAAGTCCAGCGTCGATCCGGCAGGTCCCGTGCCGTCAGGTCCCGCCGCCTCGTAGTAGTGGTGCATCGCCTCGAGCCCGGAAGCCATCCTGATGTCCGTACCCCTCTCGTAGAACGGAGGCGACCCGCCGTCGGCGATCGCTTCTCCGTTGTATCCGCTGAACGGCAGCGACTGATAGGGCTTGTAAAGCCGGGTCAGGCGGTTGTGGCCCAGCGACCAGCTCGGAGTATGCTGCACCCGCGGGTCGGTCTGGCCGGCGATGATGTCCTGACTTCCGAAGTCTCCGTTCAGGAAGCTCGGGTGCACGCCGAGCGAGTGATTGCCGCCGTTGATCCTTCCCCAGAGCACCAGGTCGGTTCCGTCGTCGGATGTCTGCTCGTATTCGACCCAGTGGACGAAATCGGCGGGAACTTCGCCGGCGTACTGAGTCACCTGGCTGTGGTTTCCGAGGTTGAGGTGCGCGCGGGCGAGCCCCACGCGGGCAAGGTTCACCAGATCTTGGCGCCCGGCGGCGCCTGCCACCTGCATTCCCTCCTCGAATCGAGACAGGCCGCGCTCGTAGACCTGCGCCTGTGACGCGATGGTTTCTCCCACGTCGAAGACGGCCTCGCACATGGCGTCGCCCAGAATGATGTGGGAGTAGCCGGCGTAGATGAGCGCGATGGCCATGCGTTCGTCCGCCGCCGAGTTGTCGAGCAGCGTGCGGAACCGTCCTGCGACGCTGTCCGCCATGACCCGGGCAGCGCTGATCTGAGAGAACATGTTGTCGGGGTCGCCCTCGTCGTACCGAACCAGCCTCTGGCTCAGCCGCGCTGTCGATTCCCAGTTGATTCCGGTGATCTGTTCGTCGGTGAACATGCTGCCCCGCCAGATGAACGGGTCGTCGTACATGGCCGAGAACTCGCCGACCACGCTGTTCGTGAGCACGTCTACCAGGAGCGCGTCGTTGAGGGCGTCCTCCGAGATGCGTTCGGGATTGTTGGCCACGAGGAGCTCGTCAAGAGTGTCGCAGGCCGCGACCGTGCCGAAGATCGCCGTTACGGCCCCGAGCCGCAGCAGCGTCTTGCTGAATCGAGTCATTGTACGTTCTCCTCTCAGAACTGCAGGGCGACCGACGCCGCGATTCTGCGGGTCATCGGCGTGGATGCGTAGTCGAGCTCGCTGAACTCGCGCTCACTGTAGAAGGTGACCTCGGGATCGGCAGTACCTCCGTATCGGGTCCACATCCAGATGTTTCTGCCGGTCAGCGTCACCGTGGCCCGGTCGGCACGGAAGGCGCGGCTCCACTGTGCCGGGAGCGTATAGCTGAGCGCGATCTCGCGGAATTTCAGGAAATCCGCCGGGAACAGGTGCGTCTTGGTCTGACGGCTGCGCCACACCAGAACCTCGACCGGATCGGCGTCGGGGTTGTTGACCTCCCAGCTGTTGCGGTCGATCCGATTGCGGATGGAACAGATCGCGCACCACTGGTGGTGACCGGCCTTGTAGTCGAACTGGGTGAAGAGCCGCAGGTTCCCCATGAGCGTGAACGAGTTGGAGAACGCGATTTCTCGCGTAGGCAGCTGGGGTCCCACGTAAACCTCGTTGTCGTAGTCGACGGTCACGTTGCCGTTCGAGTCGAGGATGGGATTGCCGTTCGAGTCGCGCTGAACATCGACGGACCAGTAGCTGCCGAGGGGATAGCCCTCGCGGTGCTTGTGAACCTGGGCGAACGCGCCGAATGCGATCTCTTCGAGAGCGCCGCCGAAGGAGACAAGCTCGTTGGAGTTGGTGTACAGCGACACCGTCGCGTCCCATTGAAGGTCGCGCGTGTAGACCGGGGATCCGGTGAGGAGCACTTCGAATCCGCTGTTCGCGATCTCGCCGATGTTCACGAAGTGGCTGCCGCTGAACCCGCTCGACGGCGGATCGGGCACTTGGATCAGCGCATCGGTGGTACGTTGGTTGTAGTACGTGACCTCGAGAGCCGCACGACCCTGCAGCAACGACGCGTCGAAGCCGATCTCGAGCTCGGAGCCCGTCTCGGCCTTCAGGTCGGGATTCCCGTACGAGGCGGTCGAAAGCTGGTTAACGGCCGCGTCGCCGACGACGGTCACGTCCGGCGCATAGGCCCGGTCGGCCGTAAAGGGATCCGGTGCCTTCCCCGCCTGGCCCCACGCGGTGCGGAGCTTCACTTCGTCCACATAGGGCAGATCGAAGAAGTCCTCGTCCGAGATGATGTACGACACCGACGCCTTGGGGTAGACGACGAGCGAGAAGTCGTTGCCGAACGCCGAGTTGTCGTCGACTCGCACGGCCACCGTGCCGTACAGACGATCTCGCCAGGCCGCCTGTTCCTGCACATACACGCCCAGCGAGGTCTGCTCGACGAAACCCTGCGAAGCCAGCGTGGTCGCGGCGGTTCCGATGAGGTTCAGGTTGTTGGCCACGAACCCCTGTCCCTCGACGTAGTGCGACGAGAACTGTTCCATCACCAGCTGCGCCCCGAAGGACAGAGACGAGACGAGATCGTCGGTGATGTCGGTGCCGACCGTACCCGCGTAGTCGGCCGTCCACGAGTGGTCGATGGGCAGGTCGCGCTGAACCCGGCCGGCGGCGGCCGTGACTCCCCATGGCTGGGCGCCGGTGGTGTCGATCTCGTAAACCTCGGTGTTGAATCGATCCTGCTTGTCCATCCCCAGCGTCAGTCGGTTCGTGAACCAGTCCCACGGCTGGTAATTGACGGTCAGGCCGATCGTCGTGCGCTCGGCCTCGGTCTGATTGTCATACTGGTTGGCCAGCGTGGGCCCGAAGCCCCGGAATCCTTCTTCCCATGGTGCCGACGACCCGGGCCTTCCCCTGAAACCGTTGCGCAGAATCGAGTTCGAAGAGTTGTTTGCAAACGGCATCTTCACATGGGTGCGCGCGTACCCGACGTTGACCGTCGCCGAGAACCTTTCGGTGGGCGTGAATCCGAAGTTCGCGCGCCCCGAGGTCCGGTTGGAGAAGTTGTTGTAGTAGACGCCCTCCTCGCCGCTGTTCTCGAACGAGAGGTAGTAGTTGAAGGCTTCCCCCCCCCCCCGTGCGGAGATGTTCATGGTGCTGAGATCGGCGTAGTCATCGGGTCCGCCCTCATTCTGGCGAAGAGCCATCGGATGACGCTTTACGGGGTCGTCCGTGAGCACCGTGTTTTCGGCGAAACCCGCGCAGCCGGGGTAGACGTCGGGGCTGGCGATGTTGGATGCCGTGCACCTCCAGTAGTTCGTCGGCGTGTCGAGCGCCCACTCGCTGTAGCCGGTCTCGAAGGAGACGTTCCATACCAGTCCCGATCCGGCACGGCCCTTCTTGGTGATGATCTGGATGACGCCTCCGGCCGCGTCGGCCCCGTAGAGGGTGGATGCGGCCGGGCCCTTGATCGTCTCGATCGACTCGATGTCGTTGGGGTTCAGGAAGTCGAGGGCGTCTGTTCCCTGAGCGCCGCCCCAGCTCACGTCCAGCCCTCCCTGCGTGCCCGATTTCATGCGAATTCCGTCGACATAGACCACGGGCTGGAGCCCCGCGGCGAGGGATCCGGCTCCCCGGATGCGAAGCTTGGAGCTTGACCCGGCCTGGCCGGAGTTGCTCATCAGCGTCAATCCGGGAGTCCGGGCGGTGAGGAGCTCCTGAACGGTGCTGATGGGCGCGATCTCCACGATTTCCGCCGCGTCGATAGTCGAAACCGTGTTCCCCACCGATCGTGCCTGCGTCTCCTGGGCGGTTCCCGTGACCACTATCTGGTCGAGCTGGAGCGCCGCCCGGGCAAGTTCGAAGTCGAGGACGGCGGTCTCGCCGCTCGCGACCGATACGGTCTGCGACATGGTGGCGAAGCCGATGAACTGGATCCGCACCTCGTGGTCCCCGACGGGGACATTGAGGACGAGGAACTGGCCGGAGGTGTTGGTCAGGCCGCCCTGCCGGGTATCCACGATCTCGACCTGCGCCCCTCCGATCGGCCTCTGGGTGACGGCGTCCACCACCTCTCCTCGAATCGAACCGGTCTGCGCTTCGAGGACGGTGGGAGCGAGGACAAGTACCGCCAGGGCGACGACACTCCTCACTCTTGCGATGCGGTTTCGTACTCTTGTTTCTTCCATGGGGGTCCTCCTTTGGACCGGGACATGAACTCGAGAGTGTATTCGGCCGAGTGCTAAGGTGCGGCCCGGACGCTCACTCCTTACAATGTACAATTGAGTGTGACATCGCCAGCGCCTTCTCCACCAGCTCCGACCGGAGGCCGGTCTCCATCGCCCAGCCCACGACGAGGCGGCTCCAGGCGTCCACGACCACGGCCGCGTACAGCCAGCCCGGGGGAGAGACCCGGGACGCGGCACATCGCCCGGACGGGGAACTCGGCCCGGTGCGCCTTCATGAACTCGAACCCCTTCCGGGGATCGAGCCGCTCTCCATCGCGAACCAGGCCGCGCCTTTTCTGTGAAACACGGGGTGGCGGAGGGGCGGGGGACGAGCGATTACGCGGCCTCCTTCTGCACATCCTGCACGCGGACATCCAGGCCCAGCCTGCGGAGACGATTGAGGAGGTAGCGCTTCCGGCGTTCCCGGTCACGGGTCCGGAAGTGGTCCGGTCCCAGATCCTCGTGCATCGCCCCAGTGGAGAACATGTGCCAGATCGCCACCAGGATCGCGTGCTGCACCGCCACGATCGCCTTCTTCGGCCCGCCCCGCGACTTGTGCCGGTGATACAGAGCGCGGTAACAGCTCCCCTTCGTCCGCACCGCGGCCCACCCGACCTGCGACAGCGCGGCCCTCAGCCACGCGTTGCCCCTTCCCGTCGACACCGGCCTCCGCTTTCCGGCGCTCTCGTGGTTGCCGGGGCAGACCCGGGCCCACGACGCGAACCGGGCGGGCGACGGGAACTTCGACATGTCATCGCCGATCTCCGCGAGAACGGCTTCGGCCGAGCGCCTCGCCACGCCGGGCACGCTCTCGAGGAGCTCGAGGGCCGCCGAGAAAGGGCGCGTCACCTCCCTGATCCGGGCGTCCAGCCTGCCGATGCGCTCCGACAGATGGTCGATCGTCGCGAGCTGCTCCCGGAGCAGAAACCGGTGATGGTCCCGGATCAGGCCGGGGACCGCTTCCGCCGGCTCCCCGCGCTTGCGGCGAAGCGACCCGCGCGCCAGCCCGGCGAGGACCCGGGGGTCTTCCTCCCCTTCGATCATCGCTCCCAGGATCGCTCTCCCCGTCGCGCCCATGATGTCCGACACGACGGACCCGAGCTTGACGTTCGCCGACTCGAGCGTCTTCGCCACCCGGGTGATCTCCTTGGCCCGGTCCCGCGACAGCGCCTTGCGCCGCCGGGTGAGGTCCCGCAGGTCGCGCACCGGCGCGGGCGGAACGAAGCTTCCCCGGAGCAGCCCGTGTTCGAGAAGCTGCGCGAGCCATTCGCAGTCCCTCACGTCCGTCTTGCGTCCGGGGAGGTGCTTCACGTGGCGGGCGTTGACCAGCATCAGCTCGAAGCGCGGATCGAGCACCGCGTACACCGGCCGCCAGTACACGCCCGTCGACTCCATCGCCGCATGCGTCACGCCCTTCGATCCGAGCCAGTCCCTCAGGGCGCCGAGCCCGGCCATCGTCGTCGGGAAGGTGCGGGTGACCTTCCTCCGGCGGCCGCCGCCGTCCCGTCCCGGGACCCGGACGCACGCCACCACCGTCTTCTTGTGCACGTCGAGGCCCGCGCACCGTTCGTTCACCAAGTCCATTCTCCGCCTCCTTCGGCCGATGGGTCCGGGGACGGGGGCGGGCGCTTGTGCGATTTCGATTTTTCTGTCCGTGACGGCGGCCCGGCCGACCGGGCCGCGTCAACACTGCGGGGTCCCTCGAAGCGCCGTGGGTCATGTTTTTTGCCGGGCTCGTCGCACCAGTAAGCCGGACGACCTCTGCCCCCGCCGGAGCATAGTTTCAGCGCCGCGGGGTGGCCAGCCCCAAGGCTGGCCATGGGATGTTTTTAAGGGACTTACATACCTAAGTAACCATGGTCCCCCCGGCCTCTGCCCTCATGAATAAGGCGGGATCAATCGGGTGGCGGCAGCAAGTAGATAATCACTACACGGGAATTCTGTCGGTTCTTTGGACCTGTCCCGGTTTCGTGGACGGGTGAATACTGCGGTTGAACTGCTCGGTTTCTCTTCGTCTCCCCGCTGCTGAGGAGAGCTTCTCCGGCCGAGGACATCCAACATCCCGAGCCGACCGGTCCGGACATCCTCCTCCGATCCTGTTTGAAACATATCCTCCGTCTTCCCGCCGGGACATGCTGCCGGCGGGAAGACGGAGGGACCGGCGCGCAGCAACCCGGCCGCGCTCTCGGGCGTCGCCTCGCCGGTTTCCCGCTTGCAGCCGGCGTCGCACCGGATCGATCGCGAGACCGCCCGGGCCGACGACCCTGCCGGGCCAGGCCGCATGCTTCTTCTCGAAGTCCGCCGGCGACTCGTACCCCAGCGCCGAGTGCCGACGCACCCGGTTGTAGAACCCCTCGATGAAGTCGAACACCGCACGCCTCGCTTCATCCGGGCTGCGGAACCGGCTGCGGTCCAGCAGTTCGCACTCGAGCGTCGCGAAGAAGCTCTCGCACATCGCATTGTCGTACGCATCCCCGACCGATCCCGCGGAGGGCCGCACCCCGGCCTCCCGGCACCGCTTCCCGAAGGCGTACGACGTGTACTGGGAGCCCTGGTCCGAGTGATGGATGACGTCCTTCGGCCGACGACGCCACACCGCCATCGCCAGCGCCTTCTCCACCAGCTCCGACCGGAGGCTGGTTTCCATCGCCCAGCCCACGACGAGGCGGCTCCAGGCGTCCACGACCACGGCCGCGTACAGCCAGCCCGCATCCGTCGGCACGTACGTGATGTCCGCCACCCACAGCCGGTCGGGACCGCCGACCGAGAAGTCGCGGTCCACCAGGTCCGGCACCGCGCGGGCCTGCGCGTCCCGCCGCGTCGTGACGACCTTCCGCCGCCGCCGGGTCACGCCCTCGATCCCCGCCTGCTTCATCAGCCGTCCGACCCGCTTGCTTCCCACCCGCTCGCCCCGGGCCTTCAGTTCCGCATGGATCCGGGGCCGGCCGTAGGTCCGCCGGCTCTGTTCCCAGGCTTCTTCGATCTTCTCCCGAAGCTCCGCGTCCCGCCGGGCCCGCTCCGGAGGCGTCCGCTTCAGCCAGGCGTAGTACCCGCCGGGGGAGAGACCCAGCACGCGGCACATCGCCCGGACGGGGAACTCGGCCCGGTGCGCCTTCATGAACTCGAACCCCTTCCGGGGATCGAGCCGCTCTCCATCGCGAACCAGGCCGCGGCTTTTTTTAAGATGTCCCGCTCCATGCGGAGCCGCCTGACTTCCCGCCTGAGGCGGCGAACCTCCTCCCGCTCCTTCGTGGTCAGCCCGTCCGCCCGGCGTCCCTCGTCCAGGTCCGCCTGCCTGACCCAGTTCCGGATCGCCCCGGACGAGGGCTCGAACTCTCGCGCCAGCGACTCGGGCGACCGCCCCGAGCGCACCAGCCCGACCATCTCCCGCCGGAACTCCGGCGGATACCGCAACCGCTTCTTCGGCATCGTGGAATCCTCCTTCCCCCTCAAGTTGGATGTGTCCACGAAACCGGGGCAACTCCACTTGTAGGCCTCGTACAAATGGATGAACGATACTGCTAGCAGAAAGATTTCCATTTGGCATTCTCGTTGTGTGGGGTGCCGGGTGGGTTTTGACTGGGACTCAGTCCCGCTTTCCATCACCGGGGGCATCCGGTGATGGAAAGTTACGTCAAATATCTGTACTGGAAAACTCAATAAATATTTCAAAAGAAGTTATGTAACAATCATGTAACAGCCGTTGTCCAAAGGGACCACCGCGGTTACTATTCTTCCGTAATCATTGAGTCACTTGTGAACGGAGGGATGGAGTCATGGCGAAGGGACCAGGACGATATCACAGGAAGGGAATTACGCTGGTTGAACTTACACGGATGTTCCCCGACGATGCCGCCGCCGAGAAGTGGTTCTCGGAGGTACGGTGGCCGGAGGGACCGGAATGCCCGAAGTGCGGGTCCATGAATGTTCAGGAGAAGACGGCGCATCCCACGATGCCGCATCGGTGCCGGTCTTGCCCGAAGTATTTCAGCGTGAAGACGGGAACCGTCATGCACCGGTCGAATCTGGGCTACCAGACATGGGCATTCGCGATCTACCTGATGACCACGGGCATCAAGGGGCAGTCCAGCATGAAGCTGCACCGCGACCTGGGGGTGACTCAGAAGACGGCGTGGCATCTGGCACATCGGATTCGGGAGACTTGGGAGGATCGGCAGGCGACTATGTTCAAGGGACCGGTGGAGATGGACGAGGCGTACATGGGCGGGAAGGAGCGGAACAAGCACGCGAAGAAGAAGCTGAAGGCTGGCCGGGGCACCGTGGGTAAGACGGCGGTGGTCGGCGCGAAGGATCGGGCAACCAATCGGGTGTCCGCCGCCGTGGTCGAGCGAGTGGACAAGGCGACCCTGCGTGACTTCGTGGATTTGCGGGTTGCGCCGGACGCGATGCTCTACACGGACGGTGCGACAGCCTACGGTGGACGGAAGAAGCATGAGGCAGTGAAGCACGGCGTGGGGGAGTTCGTCGGGGAATGGCGCACACGAACGGCGTGGAGAGCTTCTGGGCGATGCTGAAACGGGGGTATTACGGGATCTACCACCGGATGAGTCCGAAGCACCTCTGGCGG
This sequence comes from Longimicrobiales bacterium, assembly GCA_965215065.1. Classification (GTDB taxonomy): domain Bacteria; phylum Gemmatimonadota; class Gemmatimonadetes; order Longimicrobiales; family Gaopeijiaceae; genus Bin94. The sequence continues at coordinate 3,623,734 of OZ244037.1, read as the reverse complement.
TACGTGAACGAGTTCGCGGGGCGTCACAACATCCGGGATATGGACACCGTGATGCAGATGTCCTTGATTGCCAAGGGGTTAGACGGTAAGCTGCTCCGGTATTCGGACCTGAAGGAACCGGCTGATGACTCATGACCGGTCGCCGGACGGAATCGCAGGATCGGTGTGGCAGTTCGCCCCACACTTGCATGGAGGGCGGATGGCGTGTATACTTCGGTGTGCGACTTGATACTAGCTGAATGATGAGAAGGAAGAGATGGAATCGAAGAAGCGGCCGCTGGGGCGGCCGGTCAGCCGCACCCTGCCGGACCCGATACCGGATACGCCGGAGAACGTGGCCCGGGCGATACTGTTCGCACCGCCGAAGAAGGATAACGAGTGGCGGCACGGTAGGATGACCATGAATCAGACGCGTAGAACAAGGAGAGAAGACATTAGGAACTGGGGAACGAAGTATCTGGCCGGTGCTGTTCTAGTGCTGTCACTGGTAGTAATGCTGGCTGCCTGCGGCGACCTGCCATCGAGAGAAGGGAACGTGGATACGATAAACATCTCCGCACTGGTGGATACCACGAGTCCTGACTTCCATGCTCTGCGGGAGCAGCTTTCGTCACGTGATGACGGACCCGTGCGCCTGCGCGTCATCGGCCCCGACGGAGAATCGGTTCTAGAGGCGCACGGCATCACGCTGGAAGATGCGGTGTTGGACCTGCAACGAATAGGCGTGGTGAAGGCCAGGGCTGCGATGAGTGAACTTCGTTCGGAAGGATGGCTACCGGATCTGACCAACATGAGCGAAGAGGAACGCCGAGATGCCGTCGCGGGTATCAAGGCTATGAGGGACAGCCTAGCTATCATACGCGATGCCATCGCGCGGACCCGTGAAAGGGGGAAGGAGCGGAACAATGACTAGAACCTATCTCAAAAATATGGCGGGATGGCGGCATCCGGGTGCACCTGGTACCTTATAGATATGCGAAAGCTGACGATAACCGACGAGCAGTGGGAGCGCATTCGCCACCACTTTCCCGAGGAATCCGGGCCGCCGGGCCGGCGCGGCGGGCCGCCGGTTCCCGCCAGGGACATTCTGGATGCCGTTCTCTGGATTCTTCATGCCGGCGCGCCGTGGCACATGCTTCCCCAGTGTTACCCGAACTGCAAGACGGTGCACCGGCGCTACCAGAACTGGGTTCGCGAAAAGGTGCTGGAAGGGATTCTGGAGGACCTTTTGTCGGAACTCCGCGAGCAGGGGGTCGTTGGCGGATCGGAAGCGTACATCGATGCTTCCTTCGCCCGGGCGAAGGGGGGAGGTGCCGGTGTCGGGAACACGAAGTCGGGAAAAGGCGTGAAGATCATGGCGGTTGTGGACCGTTGCGGCCTCCCGCTCTCGCTCTGCACGCACGCGGCGAACCGTCACGAAGTGAAGCTCGTACAACTGACTCTTGACCTCGTGTTCAGCGGGGAGAAGCCCGCCAACTTAGTCGGCGACAAGGCGTACGACAGCGATCCCCTGGACAGGGAACTCCGCGAACAAGGCGTGGAGATGATTGCGCCGCACAGAAAGAACCGGACAGGCAAGAAGACACAGGACGGGCGCCGGTTTCGCCGGTACAAGCGCCGGTGGATCGTCGAGCGGTTCTTTGCGTGGATGCAGTGGAACCGCCGCGTGCTGACCCGCTGGGAATACTACCCGGAGAACTTTCTCGGCTTCGTTCAGTTGTCCGCTCTCTGCATGTTTCTCAAGTGACATTTGTTTTTGAGATAGGTTCTAGTACCACGAAATGGTATTTGCTTTCACTCGTACCGTTGTTGCGTGACATGGTGTGGGTGCTTCCCATCGGAATACTCCTTCTGGTCGTTTTCGGTCCCTTACCCATGATTATCTTCGCACTTGGAGGTGGCACCATACGTGCCCTGACATCCAACATCGAAGTGCCGAAGAAACGCATGTCGGGACGCGACACGTCGAAGTCGAAGCGCAATATCGCAGGCATACTGCTTGTGTGCACAGCAATGTTCCCGTCATTGCCTGTATGGGCTGAATCGTCATCGGCCTTGAGTGCACCTTCCAACGCACCTCCAGCGGAGTATACGCTGGAGGTAGCGATATGCGCGTCAATGCCAAGTGCTACTCAAGATGATGGCGATAGCAGTCCTTTTGCACCGAATGGAGATTGGACTTGCTTGTAGCAGTTTGCGTTGTGTGCGTGGGCGCGGCGTATGCATGTCCATATTTGATACAATCCGCTATCGCTACAAGGTGGAGTTGCCCCGGTTTCGTGGACACATCCAACTTGAGGGGGAAGGAGGATTCCACGATGCCGAAGAAGCGGTTGCGGTATCCGCCGGAGTTCCGGCGGGAGATGGTCGGGCTGGTGCGCTCGGGGCGGTCGCCCGAGTCGCTGGCGCGAGAGTTCGAGCCCTCGTCCGGGGCGATCCGGAACTGGGTCAGGCAGGCGGACCTGGACGAGGGACGCCGGGCGGACGGGCTGACCACGAAGGAGCGGGAGGAGGTTCGCCGCCTCAGGCGGGAAGTCAGGCGGCTCCGCATGGAGCGGGACATCTTAAAAAAAGCCGCGGCCTGGTTCGCGATGGAGAGCGGCTCGATCCCCGGAAGGGGTTCGAGTTCATGAAGGCGCACCGGGCCGAGTTCCCCGTCCGGGCGATGTGCCGCGTGCTGGGTCTCTCCCCCAGCGGGTACTACGCCTGGCTGAAGCGGACGCCTCCGGAGCGGGCCCGGCGGGACGCGGAGCTTCGGGAGAAGATCGAAGAAGCCTGGGAACAGAGCCGGCGGACCTACGGCCGGCCCCGGATCCATGCGGAACTGAAGGCCCGGGGCGAGCGGGTGGGAAGCAAGCGGGTCGGACGGCTGATGAAGCAGGCGGGGATCGAGGGCGTGACCCGGCGGCGGCGGAAGGTCGTCACGACGCGGCGGGACGCGCAGGCCCGCGCGGTGCCGGACCTGGTGGACCGCGACTTCTCGGTCGGCGGTCCCGACCGGCTGTGGGTGGCGGACATCACGTACGTGCCGACGGATGCGGGCTGGCTGTACGCGGCCGTGGTCGTGGACGCCTGGAGCCGCCTCGTCGTGGGCTGGGCGATGGAAACCAGCCTCCGGTCGGAGCTGGTGGAGAAGGCGCTGGCGATGGCGGTGTGGCGTCGTCGGCCGAAGGACGTCATCCATCACTCGGACCAGGGCTCCCAGTACACGTCGTACGCCTTCGGGAAGCGGTGCCGGGAGGCCGGGGTGCGGCCCTCCGCGGGATCGGTCGGGGATGCGTACGACAACGCGATGTGCGAGAGCTTCTTCGCGACGCTCGAGTGCGAACTGCTGGACCGCAGCCGGTTCCGCAGCCCGGATGAAGCGAGGCGTGCGGTGTTCGACTTCATCGAGGGGTTCTACAACCGGGTGCGTCGGCACTCGGCGCTGGGGTACGAGTCGCCGGCGGACTTCGAGAAGAAGCATGCGGCCTAGCCCGGCAGGGTCGTCGGCCCGGGCGGTCTCGCGATCGATCCGGTGCGACGCCGGCTGCAAGCGGGAAACCGGCGAGGCGACGCCCGAGAGCGCGGCCGGGTTGCTGCGCGCCGGTCCCTCCGTCTTCCCGCCGGCAGCATGTCCCGGCGGGAAGACGGAGGATATGTTTCAAACAGGATCGGAGGAGGATGTCCGGACCGGTCGGCTCGGGATGTTGGATGTCCTCGGCCGGAGAAGCTCTCCTCAGCAGCGGGGAGACGAAGAGAAACCGAGCAGTTCAACCGCAGTATTCACCCGTCCACGAAACCGGGACAGGTCCAAAGGATACCTTGGCAGATAGCGGCTGCCGTCGCCGATTGCGCTGGCGCTTACCTGTCATGCAACGAATGCATTAGCGAAGCTTACAGTTGTGCTGTGGAGTTTTGGCAGGAGCGTGCTGAAGAAGCGCTACATGTACTAGATGAAGCACTACGGATACTGGATGACTGGATTCGCCATTGTGCGCAGAATCCGTTCAGTCCATCGTGTCTGTTCCCAGTGTAACGACTGAATCCGGGCCTGCTCGGGGGACGATGGCGGATTTATGGGCCATGGTTACTTAGGTATGTAAGTCCCGTTTTTTAAGATGTCCCGCTCCATGCGGAGCCGCCTGACTTCCCACTCGAGGCGGCGAACCTCCTCCCGGTCCTTCGTGGTCAGCCCGTCCGGCGGACCCCCCTTCACCGGCGAGCCCCTTCTTGGCCGCAACGAACAGGCCGGACCGCGGAAGCGGAGAGTCTCCGCAAGCACCTGATCATGGTCCAGCAAGCTCGTTCCCGGCGGATAAGCGCCGACATGCGCGGGGGCGGTCACGCCGTGCGGGCTTCGAGCACGGCGGCCGGGGTCGCCTTCCTTCACGACGGGCGGCATGTCCGGCAAGCCCCTTTTTCGAGGGTGTTTCCCCCCCTCCGGCCTTGCCTTCCCCGGAAAGGCCAGTTACCGTGTCCCCGTAGGAAGCAAGCGGCTTCCCGCTCACCCTGTTCTCGAGGAGAGAAACCATGAGGACCGGGAAGATTGTTGCGGGCCTGTGCCTGATCGCCGGGGCGGCGGTCGGATCGGCTGCGTGCGAGGCCGAGACCTTCGAGGTGCTGGCCAGCGAGGAATGCGCGATAGAGACGGCGGCGGAGGCCGTCGCCCAGATCGCGCAGGCTTACGCCGAAATATACTGGGAAGGAGAGGTATCCACGGTAACCTTGGACGAAACGACTTTGTCCGGGGTCAAGGACCCGGAGCTTCGAGACGGATTCCGCCATGTCGCGGAACGGCTGCCGGAGGAAGCCGCCTGGATTCTGATGGTCCATCCGTTTTCCGAGGACTATCCGACAACGCTTGAAGTGGAAGTTCACGATCTCAATCATCCTGGTCTCTGCTGCGTGATCATGAGCGCGGATATCGTCCGGGATGACGCCGGTTGGCGGATCACATCGGTGGATCTCGGTGGCTTTATCCATTCTTTCGATGAAGAAGTCCAGAAGAAGCGGCGTGCGAGGGGTGCGGAGCTTCGGGCAAGGGAGGCGCTTCGATGAAAGCGAGGGCGGGCCTGGTTTGTGTCCTCTCGCTTGCGGCCTGGCTGGCAACCCCGGTGGGTGCGCTTTCTCAAACAACTTGGACCGATGACCGATCCACCGCCGCATCGACGGCGGCGACCTGTATTTTGTCGTTGAAAGGTGCGCAAGAGACTACTTCTACCATTGAGGACGGCTTTAACGACTTGGAGAGCGGGTGTTCCTCCACATTGAGACGAGACTTCTGGATCCCCCGGACGCCGCCGAAGGGACCATAGCGGGGTGCGGGAATCGCCCGTGCGGGCTTCGAGCACGGCGGCCAGGGCTTTCATCGGCCTTCACGCCGGACGGAACGCGATAAGGGGCGGTTCCCGGCGTCCTGGTGGGCGGGGCTCGCGGGGCGGGGAACGAGGTGCTCCGGCAATCCCGTCCGCCCGTCATTGAGCCCCCCGAAGCCCCCGCCCGGGCCGAAACGGGGATTCGGCCCGGAAACGCCCATGTCCGGCGATCCGAGGCGCGGACCGCGGTTTACGACCGCCCAGGATCGCCCGTGACGCGCTTTCCCGTCCCCCGGCAAGGGTAGGGGGCCCCGGCAAGGGTAGGGGGGGTACCCCCGGATTCGCCCCCTTCACCCGGACAGCGCGGGCGACGGCGGGGTGCACCGGCGACCCGTTCTTGACCGCTGATCGCTGTCAAAGTGGAAGGACATACCATGTACGTAACCGTCCGGCGAAGATTACGTGAAGATCACGTACCGTGTTGTCGAGAAAGTTCGTGCGCGGCAGAGTTCGTGCGCCGGAGCCGGAGATGTCCATGAAGCGGTCTGATCGGAATAGAACGCGGGCGGCGCTTTGGACCGCTTTGTCCGCCGTCGGAGCAGCGGCGTCGGGAGGTGCGGCTCAGTCCGGGACTTCCGTGGCGGGACAGGTGGTGGATCGGGCCGACGGTGTGCCGGTGGCCGAGGTGGAGGTGTCCATCGACGGCGTGGGAGCGAGAGTGACTGACGCCCGGGGCTTCTTCCGATTCTCGGTCGTGCCCCCGGGGGAATGGGTTCTCACGGTGCGCCATGTCGCATACGGGACGCACCGTCGCCGGTTGGAGGTGGGCGCCTCGCCGCAGCGGCTCACTGTCGAGGTGACGCCGGAGGAGATCGGTCTGGCACCCATCGTGGTGGAGGCGAAGAGCCGTGGCGAGCGTGATCGACGCGGTGCGGGCCGCCAGCTGAACAGGATCTCGCGCGAAGAGATCATGTTGTACGAAAACACGGCGCTGAGCCTCGTCGAGCTGCTGACTGCGCGGGTTCCCGGAGTTCGCATCACCAGGAGCGGTGTGGTGGGGCAGCCCACCTGCTTGGAGTTTCGCGGGGCGCGCTCGGGCAATTTCATTCGTGGGCTGAGCAGCAGCGATCCCGGCTGCAACTCGCCGGAGGTCTACCTCGACGGAGTGCTGGTCCGTAATCCGTCCACATTGTACGCGACCCTGCCCATCGGGACGATCGAGAACATCGAGATCGTGCAGCCCTCCGAAGCGGGAGCGCGGTTCGGTACCGGATCGATGTGGGGGGCGCTGGTCATCGAGACTCGGAGGCCCGGGCGCAATCCGGACGAAGCGCCGGGATCGAGGCCGAGGGGTCCCCGACGACACGATTGGACCTTGGAGGCAGCGCCCCACCGAACCGGGAGGGTCTTCCTGGGATCCGCGCTGGGCAACGCGGCCGGGTTGGCCGCGGGAGTCGCAGTGGCGAGCCGGTGCATCGGATTCAGGGGTGCCGAGAACGACGCGATCACTTCCGAGTGCAGCGGTACCGCCACGATGGCCGCGGCTGCTGCTGCGGTGGGATTGCCTGCACTGGGGTCCGCGCTGGGTGCCCGTTTCACGGGGGCGACCGATCGGTCGCGCGGCACCCTGAGTGCGGCGCTGATCGGGGCTGCGGTCACGCTCATCCCGGGGTACGCGCTGGGAATCGCGGGGCAGCGCGACGACACGGGCGTCATGGAGGGGGTGGGCCGGTTCACGCTGGCGGTTGCCGTGCCGCTGGCGGCGACGCTTGCGGACAGGCTGTTCCGTTCGGAGATCGAAGATCCGTAGGGAGATCCTTGCCCAGCCTACCCCAGTTGGCCTGATCAGCCAGCAGCCCGTGGATTAATCCGCATGAGCGCCGAGAGCGGCGATGCGTCCGGCGATGTGCCGCGGCTGCTTGTTACAGCGAGCGCAGAAAGCGGAGCAGCGCCTGGCGGTCGATGACGGGCAGCGCCACGAAGGCGGCGCCGGCCGACCGGGCTTCGCCGCCGTGCAGCTCGACGGCGCGTTCGAGGTTGAAGGCACGGAGGTCATGCATGTAGCTTCGCCGCGCTCCCAGGCCGAGCAGGGGAGCCGTGCGGTATTCGGTCTCGGTCGCGGCGGGAGCGCAGGTGCCGGCCAGGGCGGGTCCGAGGTCGTGCAGAAGCAGGTCCGAGTACAGGGGTGCGCGGACCCGGTCGAGAGCAGCGAGCCGGGACCTGCCGGTGGTGACGTAGGGGGTATGACAGGCCGCGCAGCCGATCGCCGTGAAGAGGAGTTCTCCGCGGGCGATGACGGGAGCCGCGCCGGGTTCGGGGACGGCGCGGGGCGGTGGGGCCAGCGTCCGCACGAAATCGGTGATGAGGTCGGCGGAGGCGTCGTCGAGTTCAGGGTCGGCGGCGGGGTCGGCACCGCCGGGAAGGGGGGCGCCGTTCGGCCCGCGCTCGCGCGGGTGTGCGGTGGTGGTGATCCCCATCTCGTTGAAGAGGGCCAGGTGGGTGAAGTCGTGCAGCGTAGCCACGTCGGCCTTGCGCCCGAATCGTCCCACGCGGCCGTCGGGCGTGCGGCCGACCCGGCCGGAGATGCCGTCGCCGTCGAGGTCGTCAGGGTCGGCGGTCTCGTGGAGCACGTCTTCGGGAACGAGGTCGGCAGCCCCCAAGCCGAAGAGGAACGGCACCGCGAAGGTGGCGATCTCCGCCGTTGCCGACGGAATCGTGTCGCGCTCGATGCCGAGCCGTGCAAGTGACGGGATCGCCTGCCGCCGCAGGTTCTTTCCACCCTCCCCCGCGAGGATGTCGCAGCTTCCGTCCGGGAGCCGCCGCGTGGCCTTGATGACGAGCTGCTCGCCCGTCCCGCCCGGTGCCGGAAAGGTGTGGCAGGCGCTGCACTGGTTTTCGTTGAAGAGCGGCCCCGTCCCTTCGTCCACCGCAAAGATGCGGTTGAAGAGCACGCGGCCCGCCTCGAAGCGGACCAGTTCTTCGTCGGTCAAACCCGGCAAGGGGTCGCCGACCGCCGCAGCCTCGGGGAGAGATCGGACACATGCCGCCGTCACGGCCACGGCAGCCGCCGCTGCGACGACGGCCGCCCCCTTCACGGATCCGATCATTCGAACAGTGCCGACCTCATAGATCCATGGGCCACTTGAACGGCGCGAGCCTGGTTCGCGAAGTGTTGAGGCGTTCGATGAACCACTTCGTGTAGACGTGGAGCTCGCCCGTGTCCTTGAGCCAGTCCATCGAGTGGATGTCTTCGGCGGGGAACATCGACAGCTCGGACATGCCGCCCAGCAGCTCCCCCTCGTCAAGAAAGACCGTGACGCGTGCCTTCCGCGCCCTCCTGTAGTAGCAGGCTCCCAGGGTCAAGAAGCCGGAGCGGTCCACACATGATGTGACGGGCGAGGCGGCGTTCCGCCGGAAGATCGCCGCAGGGTCGGGGTTGACGGCGGCGGCTATGGTGCGAGTCGAGATGGTGGTCACCCGGAACGGATACCGTCGCCGCCTTCTTTCCAGCAGCCCGTCGGCCCGAGTGCGCACCTTGAGACCCTCCAGGGCGATCGGGTCCGGCGTCAACCGCAGAAGAAGCCCGTTTCCCTCGGCAACGGTGACCAACCCGTCGAGGGTGTCGTATCCCAGCATCTCGACCACGATCTCCCAGGTCCCTGCGGGAAAGTCGGCGAAGCGGAAGCGTCCGTTCACATCCGAGAAGACGAAGCGCCGGAGCTCCGGCACCTTGATCACGGCTGAGATGACCGGCCGCTCGTTCTGCGCGTCCGCGACGCGCCCCGCCAAGGTGAAGGTCGGCACCGGAGGAACGGTGTCCTGACCGGCCGCGGGCCGGACCGGCGCGGCAGCGGCCAGCGCGGCCGCGGCCCCAACGGCAATCCACGCGACTCGTGACCCCGGCAGCCCGTGGATCAACCCGTGCGAGCCGCTTTTCGCCCAGGCCGCCCATGCCCGGCCCGCCGCCCGGATGCCCACGAGGTGGCCGCCTACATCGAGCCCGTCGCCGCCCGGATCTGCCTGACCGCCGCGTCGACGCGCATCTCCATCCCCACCCGGCCGTACTCGGCCGTGGCCCTCGTCGGATCGCCCGATACGCCGCTGCCCTCGAAACCGCCTCCCGGGGCCCGCTGGTCCAGGCGGATGTGCCGAGGCTCGACGTACAGCAGAATGGAGGTGTCGGTGATGCCCGCATGCCGTCCGATGGTCTCGTCCGTTTCGCCCTGTTCCATGAGCCAGTCGCGGAAGCCGTTATTCGCGTAGTAGTCGCCGATGAAGTGCACAGTCGCGCCGTCTCCGCCCCATTCCTCGTTCAGCCGGGCCGCGACCGCCTCCATCCCCCTCTGATTCCCGCCGCTGTCTCCGATGAACACGATGTCGGTGAAGCCGTGGGCGCGGAAGCTGCGAGCGGCGTACTCGACCAGCTTCATGAAGAACTCGTTCGGGAGCGTGATCGTCCCGGCGTACCGCATGTGTCCCGACGGCGGATCGACCTCGCCCTCCGGCACGTAGGTCACCGCAGGCGCGATCAGGGCGTTGCCGAGCGCGCGCGCGATCCGGTCGCTGGCCTCGTCGATGATGTAGCGGTGCTTGCCCATCACCATGTGGGGACCGTTCTGCTCCGTGCCGGCGGTCGGCAGGATCACGGTGGTCTTTCCGGCGTCGATGGCCGCCCGGATCTCCGTCCAGGTCATCTCTTCGATGAAGACGGTGTTGACCTCCTGGACCTCGGCGGCGGTCTCGGCCGGGGCACCGCCGTCCGCTGGGCCGCCCCCCGCCGCCTCTTCGCCGCTTCCGCCGCATGCCCCGAGCAAGGCGACCGCCAGCAATCCACCCGCTGCCGCTTCCGCGAACAACGGAGCCGCGAACAACGGAGCCGCGAACGACGGGCCCCGGCGAAGCCCCCGCGCCCCGCCCATCAGCTGCCCGCCGCGAAGCAGTAGAAGAAGCCGTTGCCGCCGGTGCCCTGCAGGTTCTCCCGGCTGCATCCGCGCGACCCGTGGGCGGAGTTCCAGGAGGTGGGGTTCTGGCCGCCGCCGGTCCGGTCGTGGTGGCCGACCTGCGCGGTCCCTTCGCCGTTGCTGGTCCAGTTGCCGCAGTTGTCGTAGCCCTCGCCGGTGGTCGCGGTGCCGTCCATGTTCGAGCCGGTCAGGATATCGTGCATGTTGGGGTCGTCGCCGCGGCCGTTCACCATGTCGCCCATCTCGGTGAGGATCGTCTCCTTGGTGAGGTTGGCCGCTTCCGAGTGGAGCTCGGCGACATCGGCGGCGATCAGCACTCCGGCCTGGTTGTGCCAGGGTCCGGTCCCGATCCGGTCGCGTGCGTTCACGCCGGCGCTCCCGTCCTCGTTGATCGTGCTGAGGTAGGCCGCCCAGCCCATGCCGCCGGCGCCCTGGGCCGAAGCGAGCGTTTCGCAGTGGGCGTCGGCGCCTTCGAGGCCGGCCAGGTTGGCGCCGTCGCCGGGCCCCGCACTGGTGATGAAGAAGGTCATGGGAGCCTGCTCGGCGCTCTCGGCCGCGTCGCCCTCGGCGTCGGCTGCGTCCCTTGGCGCGCAGGCGCCCGAAGCGAGGGCGCCCGCGAGCATGGCGCAGGCTGCCAGTGGGAAGGTCTTGATGGGGTCCCTCATGGTGTCACCTCTCGTGTCCGATGGTGTCCGGTGCTGCTCATTATCCGTCTGCTCGTGTTGCCCGTCCAGGCCGCCGACCCGCCGTCCCCTCAGTCCCCCTTCGGCCAGGGGGCACCCTGATTCATCGCCGTCACCGGCCCCATGCCCATGTAGACGAATTTCTGCACGCGTTTTCCTTCGTAGGTCTCGGTCGTGTAGATGTTGCCCTGCGAGTCGGTCGCGATCGAGTGGACCGCGAAGAAGAGCCCCGGCTGACGCCCGCCGTCCCCGAAGCTGGTCAGGACTTCGAGGTTCAGCCGGTCCATCACGTAGACCCGCATGTTCTTCCCGTCGGCCACGTACATGTACTTCTGCTCGGGATCGCGCGAGAAGGCCACGTCCCAGGTCGATCCGTCGCCCAGCGTGCGCGGCGCGAGCTGCACCTCGTCCACGAACGTGCCGTCGGTCCGGAAGACCTGGATGCGGTTGTTGGGACGGTCGCATACGTAGACGTGTCCGTCGCGCGAGGGATCGGCGCAGTGCACGGGCGTCCGAAACTGCTGGATGAGCGGGGCATCCGGATCGTAGGGCGGCGTCCGCGTGTCGTCCGGCTCGTTGCCGTAGGCGCCCCAATAGCGCTTGAAGGCACCGGTCGAGGCATCGAGCACCGTGACGCGGCGGCCGCCGTACCCGTCCGCCAGGTACGCCTCGTCGGCCTCGGCGTCGAAGGCGAGCTTGGCGACCCGGTTGAAGCGCGTCCGGCTGTGGCTGTCGGGTGCGGACCCGGCCTCGGGCTCCCCGTACGAAGCCAGGAACTCGCCGTCGCGCGAAAACTTGAGGATGTGCGTGTCGTTCGGTCCGTTCCCGCCGATCCAGATGTTGTCCATGTGATCGACGGTGAGCCCGTGGTTCGACGCCGGCCACACATAGTCGTCGGAGGGGCCGCCCCAGGAGTTCACGAGGTTGCCCTCGGGATCGAACTCCAGCACCGGCGGCGCAGCCCGGCAGCACTCCCCGATCGGGGGGTCGGCGTCGGCGCCGCCTTCCGTGCGTTCGGTGAGATTGCCGCGATGCACGATGAAGACGTGGTCGCGCGAGTCCACGCCGACGCCGATGGCCGATCCGAGCACCATGTGATCCGGCAACGGCTGCGGCCAGAACGGATCGACTTCGAACATCGGGGCTTCGACCGCGCTCGCCGAAGCGTTCTCGATTTGCTCCTGAGCGACGCACGCGATGACGACGCCGACGACCAGGACGGCACCGAGAAGCAGTCTGCGCTTCATCTGGGGGCTCCCTTGCTGGGGCGGAGAGTTTTGGAGACGGGGGCAAAGTACGGCATGGACGGCTTGTCAGCCAAGGGCCGAAGGTCGAGGGTTGTTGTGGATGCCCGGCTGCGCCGGGCCAGAGCGACCCCCTCGAAGACAGCCCGATGAATCGTCACAGGTGGCCGCGTTCGGTGGCGCTGGCCGTGGGAATGGCGTGCTTGGCGGTCCCGGCGAAGGGGACGGCCGAGGAGGCAGCGCTCCGGCTCGTCCCCGCTTCCCACGAGGAGGCAGCGCTCCGGCTCGTCCCCGCTTCCCACGAGGAGGCAGCGCTACGGCTCGTCCCCACGCTCCACGAGATCCCCGCCGATGTGATCGTCCGCGCCTTCGTCAAGGCCGAGGACGGGGTGCTGCGGCTCGTCGTCCGGGTTCCCCTCGCCTCCATGCGCGACGTGGACTTTCCGGTCCGCGGCCCCGGCTACGTCGAAATCGACGAGGCGAGCGCGTTGCTGGACGAGCAGGCGGCGCTGTGGATCGCGGGCTACGTGGCGCTCTACGAGGAGTCCTCGCGGCTTCCCGCACCCGTCGTCACTGCGACGCGCATCTCGCTGCCGTCGGACCCGTCCTTCGCCGACTACGACCGCGCGCTCGCCCACATGAGCGCCCCTCCGCTCCCGTCCGGCATCGACCTGGTGCTGGAACAGGCCATGCTGGACGTGGTCATGAGCAGTCCCATCGAGTCCGCGCGATCCCGCTTCTCGATCGACCCCGCCTGGGCACACCTAGGGCTCCGCACCACCACCGTGCTGCGCTTCATAACCCCCGACGGTGCCGAGAGGGTCTTCCAGTATGCCGGGAATCCGGGGCGCGTCGGCCTAGATCCCAGATGGCACCAGGCCTTCCTGCGCTTCGTTGCGCTCGGCTTCGCCCACATCCTGGACGGGATCGACCACCTCCTGTTCCTCCTCTGCCTGGTGATCCCGCTCCGGCGGTTCCGGCCCTCGGCGGGCCGTGGACGAAGCACCCCCGGCACGCGGGCGACGATGCAGCGGGGCGGATTCGGCTACGGATCGCTCGTGTCCGTCGTGACCGCCTTCACCGCGGCCCACTCGATCACCCTGGGAGCGTCGGTCCTCGGTCTCGCCCCGAACACCCTCTGGTTCCCCCCGCTGATCGAGACGCTCATCGCGGCGTCGATCGTCTTCATGGCCGTCGAGAACATCGTCGCCAGGACCCTGCGCCGCCGCTGGATGTGGGCCTTCGGCTTCGGTCTCGTGCACGGTTTCGGCTTTTCCTTCCAGCTGCGCGAGTCGCTGCAGTTCGCGGGTCCCCACCTCTTCACTTCGCTGCTCGGATTCAACGCCGGTGTGGAGCTCGGCCAGCTCTTCGCGCTGCTCTTCATGATCCCTGGGTTGGGGCTTCTGTTTGGGAAGGCGATTCCGGCGCGCACCGGGGGCATCGTGATCTCGGCGCTCGTCGCCCACACGAGCTGGCACTGGATGGCCGAGCGGTGGGGCGTGCTCACGGCCTACGACTTCCAGCGGCCGGCTTTCGACGCGGCGTTCGGGGCGGCGGTTCTCCGGTGGGCGGCGCTGTTGCTGATCGTCGCGGGGGCGGCTTGGGCGTTGGCCGCGGCGTATCGGCGGCTGGAGAGGCGGGTTCATCGAGACGGACCAGTTCGGGGTGAAACTGGTGGTGGGAAGCCGGTCGGCTCCGTAGACTGATGATGAACGCGGTGAAGCGCGGTCCTCCGAACCGTGCCTCGTCGCCCGCCCCTGTCATCCGTCCTGCGCCATGGAGGTCACATGAAGCGCCCAAGTCGTTCCCGGAGCCGAACCTTCGCCCTCTTCTCCCTTCCTGTCTTCGTGCTTGCTCCCGCGTTCGGCTGCGCGCAGTCGGCCGGCGACCCCGCCGGAGACCCCCGCTTCGAGCAGGCGGTCGATCTCTTCGAAGTCTGGCTCGACGCCAAGATGGACTACGAGAAGATTCCCGCGGTATCGGTCGGGCTGGTGCACGATCAGGATCTCGTCTGGGCGAAGGGCTACGGGTACGCGCACCCCGACGGCGGTGTCGAGGCGACGCCTGCGACCATGTACTCGATCTGCTCGATCTCGAAGCTGTTCACCTCGATCGGCGTCATGCAGCAGCGCGACGCGGGGAAGCTCGGCCTTGACGACTCGGTGTCGGACATCCTGCCGTGGTACGATCTCGAGCAGGCGCATCCTGACGGTCCCCCCGTGCGGGTCGAGGGGATCCTCACCCATTCCTCGGGGCTCCCGCGCGAGTCGGCCCATCCCTACTGGACCGGCCCCGATTTTCCCTTCCCGACCCGGGAGGAGATCATCGACGGGCTCGTCGAGCAGGAGACGCTCTACCCCGGCGAGCGCTACTTCCAGTACTCGAATCTGGGTATGGCGCTTGCGGGCCAGATCGTCGAACAGGCCTCGGGGATGACCTACGACGACTACATCCGCACGCACATCCTCGACCCGCTCGGCATGTCGGACACCTACACCGACATCCCGGACGAGCACAGGGGCGATCGCTTCGCTACCGGATACAGTCGGCTCAAGCGGGACGGCATGCGTGCCGAGTCACCCTTTTTCCAGGCTCGGGGAATCGCTCCGGCGGCCGGATTTTCATCGACCGTCGAGGACCTGGCCCGGCTGGCGTCGTGGCAGTTCCGGCTCCTCGAGAACGGCGGAACCGAAGTGCTCGACGTCAACACGCTCAGGGAAATGCACCGCGTGCACTGGGTGGATCCCGACTTCGACACCATGTGGGGACTGGGCTTCGCGGTCTCGGAGCGCAACGGCGACCGCACCGTCGGCCACGGGGGCAGCTGTCCGGGATTCAGGACGACCCTGCAGCTGATCCCCGCGAAGAAGCTCGCCGGCGTGGTGATGATCAGCGCCCAGGGGACGAGCCCCGACGACATGTGGTCGAAGATGGCGGCGATCTTCGGTCCGGCGCTGGAGTCGATTCGGAACGATCCCGGCGGCGGGAGCGAGCGTCCGGCGGCTCTGGCCGAGTACGAAGGGCTGTACGAATCCAGCTGGGGAGAGACGGCGATCCTCGGGTGGGACGACGGCATCGTGTCGATGCGCGTGCCCAACAACGATCCGATGGAGGCCATGGTCAAGCTGCGGAGGAGCGGTGACGACACCTTCCGGCGCGTCCGCGACGACGGCGAGCTGGGCGAGGCGTACATCTTTCACCGGGACGAATCGGGTGCGGTCGAACGCTACAGCGTGCACGGGAACTTCTCGCGGAAGGTGCGTTAGGCGCTCACGGTGGAGCCAGACCGAGCTCCTCCGCAAAAGAAACCGAGCGAGCATTGGCGGCCCGCGTCGCATGAGCAACGCCGCCCAGGCTGTCGGCAGCGGACCGCCCGAGAAGCACAGCGGGCGTCGGCACTTCCGCAGCACCTTCAAGGATGGAGAACGACTCGACCCCAAACACAAGCGTCGGACTGACCCGCTCCCGCCTCAGGAACTCGCGCGTCCGCCGAAGCCCATCGGCATTTGTAGCGACCACAACGCGGAAGTCCGACGATGCCAGGCGCACTACTTCACGAAGCTGCTGACCCAGGTTCTCACAGGTGAAGCAATCGGAACTGGCGATCACCATGAGAATGAGAGGGGCAGATCCGACGCTGTCGATCACAATCTGTGCCGCTTCGGGCACCAGCTTGCCGGAAAGGAACACGGAGCCCGGATCCTCGGCCGCTTCCGGAGCGCGCGTCGGTGTCATGAATCGAAGAATCGAAGTCGCGTCGTTCCCCTCGGTATTGGCATCACCGCCGCACCCAGCGATCCCCGCAACCGCAACCGCGAATACCAGCCAGCGCTCAGCCCCGGTCATCGTTCCTCCGTCCCAATGGCCGCGGAGAGTCGGAGCGTGGACACCCGATACGCGTCCGAATCGCCCGCGTAGCTGACGATCAAGGGAGACCCGTCTGCCCTTCGACCGAGAAGTCCTCCCGAAGCCTCAAGGGAGCCCAGCATCGTGAACCCGCCTCGTCCATCGATCGCCAGAAGTCCAACTATGCCCCCACCGACGATATCGATGCCGACTTCTTCATCGTACTTGCTTGACTGCACTGCGACAGTGCCGCTGTCCAACGCCACGAAGCCAAACGGCATATCGTGCCCATGGAACACGTACCGACCGTCCGCAGTCCGCTCCTGCCCGTCGTTTTCTGCCAGTAGCGACGCCCAAGATCTCGGCATCAGCTCGCCGGGCAGCTTGCCGGACGCTATCCGTCCGCCGCCGTAGCCGAAGGCGAACAGCGAATCGTCGACGAGTCCATACACGACGCCGTCCCGGGCATCCGCCATCACCGACACCGCCTGGATCAGGATCGGATCACGCAACCGGTTCTCCAGCATTCTCGATGTGCAGCAGGACCGGTCCCGCCGCAGCAGGGTAACCATGTTGCCCTGGCTTACGGACATCGCCATTCCGACGGTCAGTAGCAGGGAATCGTCAACCGACTTCAAGAAAGCCGGCAAGCCGTCCAGCCCCTCCGGGACGGCGAGGTTACGGACCAAACTGCGGGCATCATCGAACACCGTGATCCTCTGCCCAAGGAAATCGAAGGCAAACAGAGAATCGCGGAGAAACACCGCGCCAGTTAGCGACGAAAACTCACCGGGTCCTTGGCCGGATCGCCCCAGAGTACCCAAGCGCCGTCCGTCAAGTCCGTAAAGCTTGACGTCGTTGTCGGAAAGATCGGCGAAAGCAAATACGCCGTCGTGCGATTCCGATATCGACATCGGTCTGCCCAGGATCGGGTGCCCGTCGTCGTCCGTGGGGAACAACGGCGCTTCCGCCAAGGACAGCGGGGACGAGCGCAGGGGCGGAAGTGGCAGCGAACTGCCGCCTCCTGCATCGTCGTCGTTGCGACCAGGGTCACAGGAGCCCAGCACGAACAGGGAGGCAGCGGACATCACGATGCTTCCGAGGACAGGACGGGCACGGGAGCACCTCGCCGGGTTTGCTGTGTGCAGGATTTGCCGCGCCCTCTACAGGGGTTCAGGCGTGAACGAGCAACACCTGTACCCCGCCCCTTGGCAGGACAACCCGCACAGAGTGCAGGCATCGGGCGGCTGCCACACGAACCGCCAGCACTGGTTGGGGTGTTGTCCGGCGACTGCTCGCTCTGATTCGTACGCCCCGAAACTCGCAACCGCCAGTGCGAGAAGCAGGAAGACACGGGACGGAGTGAAGATCGTCTTCATTGCGAAGATCTCCCTCTAGCTGGAGGGTTGGGGAACCCGGTCGGCAAGGGCAGCGCCGATGGATCCAAGCAGAGGAAAGTTTAGCAGGATGGTGTGCCGAGGTCAATAGCGGTGTCCTGAAGGCAATCCCCTTGGCGACGCTGAAGGCAGCACGATGGCAGGGAGGTGGGCGGCTGTGGCGGCAGCAGAATGCGCCTTGGGTGTCCGTGGCCGAAGAGCCACTGGCGCACTTCGACTGTCCAAGCGGTCAGGTGCGGGCGCGCTAACCCCTCGCCGCCCGCCGCTCCTGCACGGCCGACCGTAGCATCAGGATCGCCGCGTAGAGCACGACCACGACGACCAGCCAGCGCATGACGTTCAGCGGCATCGACCTGACGACGAATGCCGCGATCAGCACAGCCGGAACGCCGCCGACGGCGAGTCCCAAGGCCGCTTTCAGCCCGTAGCGCCCGGCCTTCAGGAAGCGCATCCCGGCGACAGGCATGAGGAACGCTGACGCGCCCATCATGATCGGGAACGCCGTGACCGGGTGCATGCCGACGATGCTAATGACGATCATCGTCGGGGCGTACATGCCGATGCCGATGGTCATGAGCGAGCCGAGGACGAAGAGACAGGCGGAAGCGATTACGAGGTTCACACCGGACAGCCCGGTGGCATCTCCGCCCACCGCGGCGATATCGAAGATGCGGAGGATGAAGGTCACCGCCGCAATCAGCAGCGCGATCCCCATGCCTACCTGGATCCGGTACCGGGGAAGCCGCGCGACCACCCCCGCGCCCAGCCAGGCACCGAGCACTGCGGCGACGAGCAGCGAGACCAGCGTGACCGGGTCCACCGAGATGATCGTGATGAAGATGAAGGCCTGAACAACGACCGGCGGCGTGTGCCCGATCATCATCGTTCCCGGGATGTTCTCGTCCGGCACCACCTGCCTGAGCTTGAAAAGCGACGTCGTGGGGGCGAACGACCCGATCCCGAGAGTGTCGAAGAAGTTGGTGACGAAGCCGACCGCGCTCTCGTAGAAGCTGGGCGGTCCACTCCATCCGTCGCCGGGACGGCCCGCTCTGGTGGCTGCGCCTGCCGCACGGTACCAGGCGAAGAGGAAGCAGATGGTCAGGAGCGCCAGGGCCGTGAAGAGAAAGATGCGAGGGTCGAGGGAGTCGGGCACGTTCGGCTCGGTGGTTATTGGGTGGGCTGCCGGGTGCTGGGGGGCGTGAATGGTGGGGATGCGGGTCCAGCACGCGGTGTCGATGAGCGGTAGGGTATGTGCGAAGCGTCGGAGGTGCCAGTCGGCGCGTTTGACACATCTCGTGTCCCGGGTGCCGCGGGTCGTGATTCGGCGCGCGGCACGGCTTGCGTTGCCGTGTCAGGCGTCGATAGATAGAGTTTGCCATGTCCCTGCAAGTCGCGCCGGTCGATCGTGTCTCCTCGTGGAAGGAGCAGTTCCATGCAATGGAATGCGAGTGGGACGAGATCTCCGTTCGCCGCACGGAGGCGCTTCTGCACGACTGGCGCGGGGCCATGTCGCAGATGCGGCACCAACACGACCGTCTCGTATCCGACGGCCTGTGGGTGACCGGACCGTCGGACTTCCTCAGAATCATCGGTCTGGCCCGCTGGGAAACACGCATTCGATTATGCTCGTGTGGCTCCTGAATCCGACCGGTCGGCACGGGCTCGGTTGTGGGCTGGCCAGGGCTTTGGTGGAACACTGCACCGGGAAGCCGGCACCCGCGTCCCTAACAGTCAGGAAGGCGAAGTTCTCGGTGCGGCGGGGCGGCAGGGAGGCCGACATCGTCGTATGGGGCGGGGACTTCACCCTCGTGATCGAGAACAAGGTTGACGCGGACGAGCAGCCCCACCAGTGTGACGACTTGTACAAGAACTTCAGCAACGAGTGCACGCCGCTGTTCCTGTTTCTGACCCCGGATGGCCACAAGCCTTGTCGGCGACCACACGGAACGCGCGGCACGCGTTCAAAACCCTCTCGTGGGGACAGGTCCGCATAATGATAGAGACGGCCTTGGAAGAGTCTCGGCCCGGGTCCGCGGCCGCCGACGCCGGCGATGTCGTCGAGAACTACCTGCGGACGCTCAAGGGAGCAGTTCGGATGAACCGGATCGAAGACGAAAGGATCAGATTCTATCTGGAGCACGAAGCGCGGATCAGGGAGTGGGCCGGTCTGGAAGAGGAGGTCCGCCAGTTCACAGATCGTTTCTACCGCAGTCTCCAGGGCGATCTCGACGCGGCTCTCGAGAGCGGAGAAATCGCCGACGATGATGTCGAGTCGTTCTTCGATATACAGGCGAAGTTCTGGCCAGGATTGGGTCTCCGCCGACAAGATTGGCCCAAGGGCAATGAGGATCCGGATGTGAGACTGAAATGGAGTCTCAAGTGGACATGTTTCTCGGCAAGTGCCAATGTGGTTTGCGGAGTCAGAACGACCGTGGAGCGCTGCAGGCAGCCCTTTACCAAGGAGATGCGACCGGGTTTTCCGAAACATAACCACGCGTGGCCGGCCTATAAGAACGTAGACCCTCCAGATGGCAGGTTCTGGGAGGGCGACAACCTCAAGAAATACCGCGACTACCTCGTGGAGACCATTCTCAGGGCATGGCATGACTTGGCCCCGCTGGTGGACGAAGCAGTTCGGTCATCCACGCAGCCGGTACCTTCCGCGGCTTGACATCACGTCCACAGAGGTTACGTTCCGTCCATTCTCGTAAAGATAACGGACGTTACGCGAAGTTGGGAGAACTAGTGGGCGAAGTGAACATCCTGACCGTCGCAGAGGCGGCTGCCTACATTCGTGTGAGCAAGAAGACGATGCGCCAGCTCGCTCGCGACGGCCGCGTGCCCGGGAAGAAGGTCGGCCGGGAATGGCGCTTCCTTCGGAGCGCGCTGGAGGCTTGGATCGCAGACTCGGTCGCCACTAGGCCTGCCGGGGGACGCGCCACTGGCACTTCCGCCTTCGGAATGCCCGCCGCGGTGGCCGAGCCGGACGGGCAGTACGGCTTGGCACTTGGCGGGTTCAGCGACACCGCCTTCGCGGACAACTACAAGAGGCGAATGCACAGGTGGGTACCGTGGATCGCCGGCTTTTCCGGTTCCTTCGTCATGGATGTCATCAACGACGCGGCTCCGAACGGTCGGCGTCTCAACATCCTCGATCCCTTCGCGGGAGTGGGCACGACGTTGGTCGAGGCGGTTTGGAACGGTCACCGTGCGACGGGATTCGAGATCAATCCGTATGCTGCGCTGGCCTGCAAACTGAAGTCCCAGGCGGCCAACTACGATCTTGACGAGCTGTCTTCGGCAATCGACCGCTTCGACGACTTTGCGGACGAGGGCTCCGAGGTTGACGCCGATCCGCGAAGCGTCGCTCCGCCGCGATTCAGGAGTCGCGTCCCGTTCTTCAGCCCATCCATCGAGCGGCAAGTGCTTGCATGCATGGATTTCATCCGGGAGGAGGATGTGAAGTGGATCCGCGCGCTCTTTCAGTTGGCGCTGGGATCCGTCATGGTCGGGTTCTCCAACTACTCGTACGAACCGAGCCTGGGAACTCGCGCCGGTGCAGGGAAGCCGAACATCGACCACGCCGACGTATTCGGTATCGTCCGCAGGAAGATCGGCGACATCCACAACGACGTCGCGGCCTTCCAGCATGTCGTATCCCGGTTCGACTACCCGCCCGATGCAACGGTGCACACACACTCTTACCTGAGCAACGGCGATTGCGTGCCGTCGGAGAGCATCGACCTCGTCGTCACTTCTCCCCCATACCTCAACAACTACCACTACATCCGCAACACGCGGCCGCAGCTCTACTGGCTGGGATTGGTCGACGATCCTGCCGAAGTCAAGACGATTGAGCGGGCGAGTTTCGGGCAGTTCTGGCAGACCGTCCGGTCGGGCACCGAGGTGCCGCTGCGCCCTGAAGTCGATGGATTGGCGGATTTGCTCGATGCCCTCAGGAGCCGGAACGCGGGTCGGGGCGCGTACGGCGGACCGGGATGGGCCAACTACGCCGCCACCTACTTCAACGACTGCCAGAGGTTCTGCCGGGTCACCAGGCCGCTGATGCGCCCGGGCGGACGTTTGTTGGTCGTCATCGGAAACAGCATCCTGCAGGGCTTGGAGTTCCAGACCGACAGGATATTCGCCGAGATTGCGGAGACGCAGGGCTTCAAGACACTCGGACTGCACGAGGTCAGGAAGAAGCGCACGGGGAACAGCGTCGTCAACTCGTCGATTCGCGTCGGGACGGTCTCGCGTCCCACTCGCCTGTACGAGACCGTGGTGGAGCTCGGTGTACCGACATGAGTCAGGAGTCTTGATTCAGCCGTCGCCGAAATTCGGCTATGACATCATCGCGTGTTTCGTCGGCGCGAAGCCGCGCTGCCCACGGGCGGCCCGGATGCACGATGTCCCACCGCGAGCGAGCGGTGCCTCGCCGACCACGACCAGGATCGTGGTTGCCGAAGCCGTCCAGTACGGTGTTCCAGACTGGCCTATAGTGATCCAGCAGGAATCGCTCGGCGAGAGTAATCCACACGGGTACCACCGTCAAAAACCGACAGTAGGCCTGGTCAATTGATAGGTTTTCCGCCTGCGTCACCGACTTCGCGTGCTCTCGCAACCTACGGTGCAGCGCCCTGTCCGTCAGCACATTGGAATGTGGACTTCCGGTGCGAGAACCGGGTGGAACGGCCTTGCCGACGTAGATCGGAGCATCTTCTTGGCTCGCCGGAGCGTAGCCGAGGCCTCCTCGATAATAGATGGCATAGACGCCCGGACCGGGGAAGGGGTCCGGTACCAGCGGCTCCGGTGAACGATCGAGAAGGGCACGTACGATGCTCCGTGCCAGATTGTCGTAGTTCAGCGGGTCGTAGAGGGTGGTCACGGGCCGGTCAGCTGCCCCCCTCGTCCCCATCCTCGCTGACCGGCCGTGCCCGCACGGTCGGGTACTCGATGCCGAGCTGCTCCAAGTATGTGTTGAAGCGCGACGGGTCGTAGTAGTACTTCTCGAGCTCCGGCTTCCACCGCCCCATGATATCCGCGTTGAGCCAGATCGCGGGCTGGTCGTCGGGCGTGATGAAGGGGGTGTACGTCGTCTCCTTCGTCTGCACGTCGTTGAAGTAGCTCCACGCTTCGGTCGTCAGATCCTCTTCGAGGAGGATATCCAGAAGGGTCCGCGCCTGCACCTTCGCGCCCGCCACGGCGCCTTTGTGCGCGATAGGCGTGGCCATGGTGATCCCGTTGGCCCAGTTGTGTCCGGGCGTGCCGCTCACGTTCGACGGGAAGCGGAGCGTCACCGTCGGCATGTTCCACGAGATGTCGCCGATGTCGTCGGAGCCTCCTCCCAGAGAACGGCTCAGGTCCACGGGGCCGCGCAGCTCGCCGATCTCGGTGGCCAGCCCGGTCTCCTCGCTGCCCAGCTCGCGCTGGATCGCCGTGGCCAGCGCGATGTCGTCGTCGTTCCACTCGGGAAGGCCGACATGCTGGATATTGGCGTAGGTCGCCTCGGCCACGGGCTTGTTGAAGTGGCGGCTCCACGCCGAGCCGACGGTCATGATCGTGTCGATCTGCGTGTCGGTCATGAGGGCGGCGCCTTCGGCCATCCGGTTCGCAGCCTCGTAGATCGCCACCACGTTCTCGTAGTCGCGCTCTCGGAAGAAGAACCAGATCGTCGCGGTCTGAGGCACCACGTTCGGCTGATCGCCGCCGTCGACGATGATGTAGTGGATTCGGTACGCGGGCTGGAGGTGTTCGCGCTTGTACTCGACCGCCTGCGCCATGAGCATGACCGCATCGAGCGCCGAACGTCCCCGCCACGGCGCACCCGCGGAGTGCGCGGTTTCGCCGGTGAAGCGGTACTGGACGGACATGAGCGCATTGCCGCCGCCCTGGCCCCACGACACGCCGAAGTTGTTGCCCACATGGGTGAACAGGTTGATGTCCACCCCGTCGAAGACGCCCTCTCGCACGAAGTACGCCTTCGACCCGAGCTGCTCCTCGGCGACTCCCGGCCAAAGCAGGAGCGTACCCGAGATGCTCTCGCGCTCCATGAGTTCCTTGACGGCGAGCGCCGCCGCGATGTTGACGGCCTGGCCGGAGTTGTGGCCCTCGCCGTGTCCCGGCGCCATCGAGATGATGGCCTCGCGGTAGCCGACGCCGGGCTTCTGGTTCGACTGGGGAATCCCGTCCACATCGGAACCCAGCGCGATGACCGGCGAGCCGCTGCCGTTCGACCAGCGTGCCGTCCAGGCGCTCGGCATGCCCGCGACGCCCAGCTCGATGTCGAATCCGGCCTCCTCCAGAAGGCCGGTCAGGTAACGTTGGGTCTCGAACTCCTGCATGCCCAGCTCGCCGAACGAGAAGAGCATGTCCACGATCTCCTGGACCTGCTTGGAGCGGGCCTCGACCATCCCGAGAACCTCGTCCTTAAGGTCGTCGAGGTTCTGGGCATGGGCGGGTTGCGAGATGAAGAGGACGAGGGTCAGGGCGGCAAGCCCGGCGAAGGCGGTCGCGCGCATGCGGGTTCTCCGGTCAAGCGGAACTTGGTGAAAGAGCGGCCAAAGCGGCAAGACTAAGGTGTCTTTGCCGCGTTCGGCGTGCCAGTGCGGCAGGCGATGACGGGTTGCGGAACTCGGCTGCCTCGTTCGCCCACCGAGCGGGAACGGGGTGCCGGTCGGCTGCTGCGCGGCTCGCCTATCGACGCCAGGCCGTGGCATCGGGCACTCCCCGGCTGACGACGGCCTCCAGCCCCGGCTCGGGCAACCGCAGAATCGCCCCCGAAACCGTCTGCGCCCGCCCCGGCTCGTCACGCAGAAACCCGCGTACGCGCCCGCTTGCGCCGTCGACCAGAAGCACGGACGCGCGGCCCGGCGACTCCGGCCTCCGGCTTCCGCTCTCCCGTCCCACCGAGTCCGACCCTCCGGGGCCGATCAGAACGATTTCGTCCAGCGCGTCCGCCCACGAATCCTGCGCCGGAAGCGCGAACGCGAACGCCGACTCCCCGTCGCCGTCGGCCGTCTCCGGCATCGCGAACGAGAACGAGAACAGGGTGTCTTCGTCGGCGGTCAGTCCGGCGAGGCGGAACGGTCCTTCCTCGAGGGGCAACGACGACGGCGCGTGCACGACGAAGGCCGGCTCCAAGACCGGCACGCCGTCGGCGTCCGTGCCGCCCCACAGGAGCAGCGCGGGACCGGCGACCGGGGGCGCTCCGGCCGCCGCGGCCGCTTGGCCCGTCCGCTGCGGCTCAAGGGTCTCTCGGAATCGGAGGGCCTTGTTGAAGTTGTAATCGCTCACCCATTCGGGGCCGCAGTACGACATCAGGTCGGGTCGCGTCGGGCTGACGGGGACCGCGAACAGGAAATCGTACCCCCAGGAGCCGATGGATCCGTCCAGGTACGGATACGACAGTTCGATGTTGGAGGGATCGCCGCACGGAGCGTGGCGCAGGGACATGTTGTGTCCCAGCTCGTGGGATATCGTGCCGCCCGAGAGGCCCGACACGCTTGCCGGCCAGCCGACGTATCCGCGCCCGCCCCCGCCGCGCATGACGCCCATGTAGTAGGCGGTGGCGCCGTCCATCGTCCGCAGGGCCCATGTCTCTCGCAGCAACGCCGAACTGTTGTCGAACACCGGATCGACGGAGGTCCACACGGGCTCGCGGGCCGTGACGCTGAACTCTTCGACGGGCAGCAGGTCGCGAGTCGAGCGGAACAGAGGGTTCGCCGCCGTAAGTTCCTTGACCCGCGCGGCCAGCGCTTCGTCCGGGTTCTGGGAGTAGAGGAACGGCACCAGCGTGAGGTCGAGCGCCGACATTTCCCGGACATCCAACGCGGCACGGCCGGTCTCGGGCCAACGCTGCGGGACCCCGATGCCGGAAGGGAGCAGCCCTTCGGGATCGATCTCGATCGCCATCTCGAGCCCGGGCACCAGTACGGAACCCGGAATCCGCGCGTTGGCCGAGGCGTCAAAGGCTCCTTCGTCGATGGCCGTGGGGATGGGCCGCGAAGATCCCGGCACGGTTACCGAGTGAACCTCCCGGCCGTCGGCGAAGAACCGGGCCCGGACCGTCGGGAAGCTCGCGCTTGCCCCGCTGTCGGCCACCACGAACACCCGCAGCAGCGCTTCGTCCCCCGCCACCAGCTTCACCGGAACCGCCGCGGACTGCGACGCCTGCACCAGATATGCGTGTGTGCGCTCCTCGGCGCAGAGCGGAGCCCATCCCGTTCCGATTGACGCCAGCCACGCGCGGAATCCGTCGTCCGCGGGTGCGCACAGCCCCGTCCCCCCGAGCTGAAGCTCGTCAAGCGCAAGCGAGGTCAGCTCAGGCGGCAACACGCCTCGCAAACGGTGGTTGCGTGCCAGGAGCAGCTCCCTGAGGGCGGCCAGCCGACCCAGTTCGGGCGGCAACGGGCCGTCAAGATGGTTGCTCAGGACGTCAAGCGATTCCAGGCTTCCCAGGCCGCCCAGCTCGGGCGGGATATCGCCCGTCAGCTGATTGCGACCCAGGTAGAGCCGCGTCAGGCGGGTCGGCCTGCCCAGTTGCGGCGGGATTTCGCCCGCTATCCGGTTCGCAGTCAGGCCGAGCGCGACCAGGCTCCGGAGGTCGCCCAGCTCGGGCGGGATCTCGCCCGAGAGCGCGTTGAAGCTCAGCTCCAGCCACTGGAGTTCGGCCAGGCGGCCCAGCTCGGGCGGGACGGGGCCGGTCAGTTCGTTCGAACGCAGGTTGAGTTGGACGAGGTCGGCCAGGTTGCCGAGCCGCGGCGGGATGTCGCCCTCCAGATCGTTTCTGCCCAGGTCGAGGTAGACCAAAGTCGAGAGGTCGCCCAGCTCTGGCGGAATCTCGCCGGTGAGGTAGTTCCAGCCCAGGTCGAGCCTGGTGATGACGGGCATGCGGCCCAGTTCCTTCGGGATCGGCCCGTCGAAGTCGTTCGAAAAGAGCACGAGCGATCGCAACGACGGCATGTCCGCGAGCCATTTCGGGATTCCGCCGACGAGGTCGTTCGAGTGAAGGAGCAGCGTTTCCAGGCGGTCGAGATCGGCCAGCTCGTCCGGCAGGCCGCCGTTCACGGCGTTGCGGCCCAGGTCGAGGAACCGCAGGGACCGAAGGTCGCCGAGCTGCGGCGGGATCGGGCCGTCCACCCCGTTCTCGGACAGTGCAAGGGACTCGACCCTGCCGTCGTCGCCGACCCCGACGCCGTACCACTCCTGCAGCGGGGCGTCGGTCATCCAGCCGTCGGAGCGCGTCCATTCCGGTCCGTCGGTCGCCTCGTAGAACGCCGAGAGGATGCGCTTGTCGAAGATGGCGGCGGCCTCCACCGTGAGCGAGGCGGCGGCCTCCAGGTCGCCCGTGAGTGCGGTGACCGAAGCGCTGCCGGGAGCAAGCGCTGCGGCCAGGCCGCCGACGTCCACCGCGACGACCTCGGGGGCGCTGGAGGTCCACGAGAAGATCGGTGCTGCGGGTGCGGCGATGGCGTAGCCGTTCGCGTCGGCGGCCGCAGCGGTCAGGGCGAGCGAGTCGCCCACGGGCACCGTGTCGGCTGCCGGAAGGACCTCGAGTGATGCGGCGACTTGGGCGACCCGTGCGGTCGCGACGGCGGATGCGGACGCGCGGGCGGCTGAAATGTCGGCCTCGCCGTTGCCCACCGAGACGACCCGACCCAGCGTATCGACCGTGGCGATCGTGGAGTCGGCGCTCGACCAGGTGACGGCGAGGCCGTCGATCTCCCGGCCCTGAGCGTCGAGGGCCGTGGCCGAGATCGACATCGTGTCGCCCAGACTCGCGAAGTCGATCGCCTTTGGTGCGATCGCAATGGCGGCCGGCGTCGGCAGGACCGCCACGACGGCCTCGCCCGCAACTCCGTCGGACGAGACGACGATGCGGGTCCGGCCCACGCCCGCCGCCGTGACCAGCCCCGATTCTCCGACCGTGGCCACTGCCGTGTCGCTCGACTCCCAGGCCACTTGCGCACCGCCGACCGCATGATCGTTGGCGTCCACCGGCGAGACCTCCAGCGAAAGCGTCTCGCCGACCACGAGCACCGACGAGTCCGGTGACACCTTGACCGTCACCACCCGCTGCTCGACGGTGACGGTTGCCGTGCCCGACGCGTCGCCGGCCCTCGCGGTCACGGTGGCCGTGCCGTTCCCGGTCGCCTTGGCGAGGCCGCCCGGGCCCACGACCGCGACGAGAATGTCGTCCGAGAGCCAGCTCACCGACGCGCCCGTCATGGGTTGGCCGTCCTGGTCGCGGACCTGTGCCGAAAAGCGGGTCGTGTCGTCGATCGCCGTCATCGCGACCGACACCGGGGTGACGACCACGGAGGTGGGAACCGGGATGTGCGGCGGGGGAGTCGGCCCGGTGCCGTCGCCGCCGCATGCGATGGCCAGTGCCAGTATCCCGTGGATGAATCCGCGCCCGAACGCCGGGAGGAGTGGTCCACGGGCTGCCGAGGCGATGGCGAGGCGGAAACGGCCGGTGCGGGACGACCGCTGCGGGGTCGTAGTCATCCGCGCAAGATGGAACGCTGCGTTGTGCATTCGCAAGACGACTCTCGACGAGGTCTACGTCCAAGCGAAGAAGTACGCTTGACCGAGGTTATTCGAATCTCAGCGCGTAAAGTCAACTTGCCGAGGCGGACGCGCCCGCTTACCGGCTGCCGACTTCTTCAAGCTCCGCAAACATCTCGTCCGCACTGGCGAATCGAGCCGTCCCCCGCCTCATCATCTCCTCCGAATCGGCCATCGCCCGTCGGGTCTCGGCATTCGGCACCTTCAGTTCGAGGGGGAAAGCCTCACCCGAGCCTCCTGTGTCGCGCGGCGCGCGCGCGCACCAGTTGGTCGCACCGAGAAAGTGCGTCAGGGGCGATTCTGCGCGGTCGAAATAGGCTGCCCGTGCTCGTATCCGGTCCGTGGATGCTGAATCGGGCTTGTCGCGGTGCGCCGGACTCTGGTTGGCAGGACGGCGGGCGGGCGTGGAAGGTGTTAGCCAACTGACCCGCGAACCGAAAGCTCACCATGAAGACGCCCCGCGCATACGTCCGGCCCGCACATGCGGCAGCCGCCGCCCTCTTCGCTGCGGCCGCCCTCTCCGTCCCGGCCTCCGCCCCTGCCCAGACCACCCTCGAATCCGCCGTTGCGCACCTCCGGTACCGCGGCATCGGCCCCGCGCTCATGGGAGGACGCATCGCCGACCTCTCGGTGGTCGAGTCCCGGCCCCAGGTCTTCGACATCGCGACCGGAACCGGCGGCGTCTGGGAAGACCGAGAATCACGGGACTTCATGGACGCCGCTCTTCGACGATCAGCCGGACACAAACCAGACCCGCCCTCGCCTTCATCGAAGCGCCTCCCTTTCTCGAAGCTCCGCTCCTCTCGCAAGCCGCTTCTTTCGGAGTTCGTCGGTTTCATGGAGATGGCCATCGTGACTTCAGAATCCAGGGGGCTTCCTCCGGCAGCCGTTCCGCGACATGGCGGAATCCGTCTCGAAGCTCCGGGTCCTTGACATCAGCCAAAGTCGTTTCGTCCAGGGCTACCGTGAGCACCTCGCCTTCCCGGAACCTGACGGCGTAGACCTGCGCGATCTGGGCGACGGCCTCGTCCGCCGTCTCTATCGCACGTTCCTCGCTGGTCCCTTCGGCGGGCGGGGCCGGTCGCATGCGTTCGACGAAGGGCCGGGCTAGTTTTCCTGCTCTTCCATGTCCGGGCAGTCGGGCCACCACGTATCGGGATCGTAGTCGCAGACGACCGTGACCTCTCCGACGTGCCCGCCGCCGGTGTTCCTGGGCGGAATCCACACGATCATCCAGACGCCGGGGCGCTGGTAGTGCTGCCTCTTGCTGACGATCCTTCCACCGCCCCCGGAACCGGTGTTGCCGTCATTGCCTTCCTCGCTGTCATCTTCATCTT
The DNA here is from genome assembly GCA_965215065.1 of Longimicrobiales bacterium. Taxonomy (GTDB): domain Bacteria; phylum Gemmatimonadota; class Gemmatimonadetes; order Longimicrobiales; family Gaopeijiaceae; genus Bin94. Next base: position 3,594,400 of record OZ244037.1, on the reverse strand, counting down.
CATCATCCTCCTTCGCACCGGGGAAGCATTGCATCGCGGCATCGGCGACGTCTTCGCTGTTGATCCCGGCCCAATGCTGGGCCTCGTGAATGAGGGTTCCCTGCTTCCACGCGGCCCCCAGTTTCTCGTTGATCAGCACGAGCGGGGGGCTCGAAAAGTGGTTCCCCGCTGTTTCAAGTGGGGAGGTTAAACTGGAGCTTGCCGCACACGAGGTGGGCCATGGTGATGAAGTTCTCGGTGGTGCGGCAGCCTCGGGCGCGGACCTTGGCCGCCTGCACGAGCGAGTTCATGGCCTCGAGCATCCCGTTGCTGATCCGGGAGTGAAGCCGCCGGAGGATGCCCGTGCGGTGCCTGCGGACCGTCCCGGCGACCTTGGCCATCGGCGCGAGGCCGCTCTCTTCGGCGTCCGCGCACCACCGGTCGAGCCGGCGTTCGGCGAGGGTCGGCGGCAGATTCCGGAACTCCTGGAAGGAGAGCTTGAGCCGGTACGCCCGCGCCGTGTCCGGCGCGACCTGCGCCGGATCGAGCAGCGCGTCCAGCCGGAGCCTCTGATGCGGTTTCAGGCGCTCCGGGTTCCACAGCCACAGCCACCGGGTCCGCTTCAGGTCCGGCCGCTCCTTCTGCTCGGCGCGCCGCACCCTTTCGACCGCCTCGTTCAGCAGCTTCACGACGTGGAAGCGGTCGAAGGTGACCTCGGCGTCCGGGAACGACTCCTTCGCCCCCCCGATGTACGCCGCCGACATGTCCATGCACAGCTCCCCGAAGAAAGTCACATAGCTGCGGCCCCGGCGGCACGCCTTTCGTCGACGGCCGCGGCCCGCACCTGCGAATGGTCCGCCTCCGCCCTCGCTTCGTCCACATGGTGCTTGACGATCCGCCACAGCCGGGTGTCGTGCTCCTCGACGATGCGCGCCACCGCCTTGACCGGCATCCCGGACGCCATCGTCACCACGAGCGCCTCGAAGAGCAGCGTGAAGCCGCTCCGGGGGCGTGCCCACGGCAGCCGCGCCTGCCGGACTCCGCACTCCGGGCACTTCACCCGGGGAGACGGCGCGTGCAGGCAGGCCCGGTGCTGGAAGAAGTCGGGGTGCCGCCACTGCTTGAGGGCCGTGTCGTACGCCTTGCAGCCCTCGCTCCCGCAGCCCCCGCAGGCGAAGGTGCCGCCGACCTCGAAGTTCAGATGGATGTCCAGCCGCCGTTCCCCGGCGTCGAACGCCGTGCTCTCCACGTACCAGGGCCGCTCGAGGCCCAGCGCCTGCGCGAACAGTCTCGTCCTCTTCATCTCCGCTCTCTCCCGCCCGGTCCCCATGGCCGTCGGCCCGGCGGAGCCCGGGGGGCAGCCCGGGCCGGCGAGACTCCGCTCGGGTTCCGGGGAGCGGCCGCTCCCCGGATGCGCTCCGGCCAATCTTCCCCGAACCGCACGATTCCGAAAGGCCGCGCCCTCCCACCCGACAAGCGGCCGTACCCGGTCGCGTCGTGCGCCCGAAAGCCGTTGTGCGTGGAGCATGCACCGGGGCCGCGCGGGCCACTCGGTCCAACAACTGCCTGCCATCCCCGGGGTCCGGCGGGGGGTCGGCGAACAGCATCATTCGCGGTCATCCAAGGGGATGTATTCCCCATCGGGCAGCCTCTTGTAGGTCTTCCCGTCGGTGGAAGTGTAAGTACCCTTCGCCCCCTTCGGCCCGAAGAAAACCTTGATGTCTTCGTGGGGGCGGGGGCCCGCCTGCTCCATCTTCACGCCGAACGTCCGGCCCATGGCCCGGTCAAGAACGATTTTCGCGGCGGCGACACGCCCAGCGGCGGGCTCGTTTTCGTCAAGCGCTATTTTCGCCATCGCCCGGAGCACCGGTACAACCTTGACGCCGAGGGCGTGCGCCGCGCGGGCATCAAGGTCGTATAAGGTCGGAACCGTCACTTTCTTGGGCTTGTTCCTGCTTCCGGGCTTCCTGCCGCCGCGGCGGAGAAGCTGATCGACGGAGTCGAGGAGCCTCCTGAGGGCGTCGAGGGAGAGCTGGAAGCGATCCGCGAAGCGCTGGAAGAGGTCGAGGACGACATGGGCGAGGCGCGCCGCAACGCGGGGGTGGCCGGGGCCATCCAGGGCTCGTCCACCCTGCCGACCGCCGACCAGCTCTGGCAGGTCGACCGCGCTTGGGAGGTCATGGCCGAGCTGCTCGATCCCCTCAACGAGCTGATCACGTCGCGCGTGCCCGCGCTGAACGCGCAGCTTTACGCGGAAGGCGTGATGCCGAAGTCGGGCGAGGCGGTGGTGCTCCCTGCACGGTGAAATGCGGAATGTAAACCGCACATTACAGATTGTATAGTAAACATTACATCACCATCCACCACGGCGCGGCAAGCACTTCGGGGGTGAGCCACTCCAACGTGTCTCCGCCGTGAAGAAGCAGGCCGGAACGGGCGGTGCGAGCGTACTCCGTGCGGAAGGCCCGCAGGTGCGCGGCGTCGCGGAGCCGCGGTCTCCTGGTCGCCTTGACTTCGATGGGCAGCAGCGATCCCCCGGCCTCGATCACGAAGTCCACTTCCTCGCCGGTGGTCGTGCGCCAGTGCAGCACCTCGGCGGGGGAACGGCGTGAGTCTCGCCACGCGAGCAGGTCCTGCAACACCAGGTTTTCGAGGTGGGCGCCGCGCGGTTCGTCCTCTTGCGAGAGGTGCAGCGCCAGACCCGTGTCGCCCCAGTACAGCTTCGGCGACTTCATCAGGCGCTTGGTGCGGTTCACCGAATAGGCGGGAACCCGCACCAGGAGATACGAGGTCTCGAGCAGGTTCAGATAACGATGAACGGTCGGCTGCGGAAGTCCGACGTCACTACCCAGCCGGGTCTGGTTCAGCATCGAGCCCAGGCGCAGGCACGCGGCCCGCATAAGCCGGCGGAAGTCGGGCAGGGCGGCGATGGAGGAGAGCGCCTGGAGGTCTCGCTCGAGGTACGTTCGGACATAGCCGTCGAACCAGATCGCGCGCTCGTCCGAAGCGCCGAGATGGACGGCCGGAACGGGATAGCCGCCGCGCCGCGCCAGTGAGCGCCAATCGTCCGGGTCGCCCGGCTGCCCGGCCACTGCATCCAGCCAGTCACGGTCCGGTGTCTCGAACAACCTTTCCCACACCCCGCACCGGCCAAGCCCGAGCTGCTCCCGGCGCGTCATCGGCCACAGGGTCAGATAGCCGGCACGACCGGCCAGCGACTCCGAGACCCGGCGCATCAGGAGCAGATTGGCGGAACCGGTCAGGAGAAAACGCCCCGGTCTCCGCTCCCGGTCGATCTCGCGCTTGACGGCGCTGAGGAGATTCGGCTCGCGCTGCACCTCGTCGAGGGTTATCGAATGGGGGCTGCGGACGAGAGCGTCGGGATCGCGCCGAACCAGATCGAGCACATCAAGGTCGTCCAGGGACAGGTATCGTCGGCCACGGTGAGCCGACTGCCCGGGCTGCCCGGTTCCGCGTCCGGCCGCCGTCCGTCCGAGCGCATGCGCCAGCGTGCTCTTTCCTGTCTGGCGCGCCCCGGCGACGACTACAGCGGGCATGACGCGCAACGAGGCTTCGAGGGTGGGGGCGACGGCTCGAGGCAGAACGATGTCATTCACATCGTGAATGATATTCATTCACGATGTGAATGACCAGCACCTGCGCACGGCGACGAGCATGGCGGGAACACCACTCCGCCACCGTCGCCTACCGCCCGGGTCGCAGTACTCCGGCCCGCCCTTGTCCGTGATCATCCGGGCCAGGTCGGGCCTACCGGGAAACGAGCGCCTTCGCACGTTCGATCAGGTCGGCTCCCGATCCGGATACGATTATCGCCTCGCCCGCTGCGGCGAAATGCGCAGCGTCGGTGCGCGCGAGCAGCTCCGACAACCTTGCCCCCGTGCCGCGGCCAAAACGCCGTGCCGCCAACCGGACCAGGAGCGCACGTTCGCCCTCGACCCGCCCTTCGGCCCGTCCCTCGGCCTTGGCCTCCCGGCGCTCCATGCGCAGCCAGGGCAGGTCGCCGGGAGCCGTGCCCTGGCGCTTGCCCATCGCCCGGCCCACCCTGCGGAGCACCCGGCTGGTATCCGCCGACATCCCGGGCTCGTTCATGGCGGCGTGAATCTCCTCGGCCGTCCACCCGGGGAAGGCGCGGCTCGCCGACGCCGTCCGGTAGACGCCTCCCTTCCGCACGTAGACGGTCAGGCCCGGCGGTGCGCCGGAAGCCCGCCTTACGGGGTATCCCGCTTCCGGGACCTCCACCCAGACCTCCGGGAAGCCCCACTCTTCGTAGAGCCACAGCTTGCCCCGGCGAACATCGGTCGTGTGGTCCACCTCCAGCACCACGTCCGGAAAGTCGTGTTCGCCGATCACGATTTCCGGGCCGTCGAAGGGGATGTCGGCGCGTTCCGGGTGCGCGTATACGCACTGGTCCGCCTGCATGATGCGCGACTTGGCGCCGTGCTCGTCGCGCAGCATCAGGTCCGCCGTGCCGACGGTGCGGACGCGAGAGCCCCGAGTCTGGGCGATGAGTTCGGCCAGTCTGGCCAGCCGCTGGGAAGGCCTTTCGTGGGTGACGCTGGTGGGTTCGCGTACCTTCCAGGCGGTTTCGGTGTCCCCGTCCCAGTATTCGAAGCGGCCCTCGTAGGTCTCCAAGTCCTCGCGCCTGAGGCGAAACGGGCGGCATCCCGGAAACTCGGGCGCGGGCCGGACGGGCCGGGAGCGTGGTTTCGGTCGGCGTCGGGTCGCCGTGGGCAGGTGTTGCGAGTCGGTGAGCGGCACGACGGATCCTCCGTGTTCATGCGGTCAGGCCTGGCAGCCCTGTGGGCCACCATCCGAAACGTAACCTAACCCGACCTGCTAACCCGGATGGGTTCCGCATCGAGGGCCGCCACGGCGGCGACCCCACCACGCGGTCATTGCCTATTCGGTTATTCCCCCTCCAGCAGCTCGAACACCCGCTGCACGGCCGCTGCCGGGACGCCCGGCCCGGTGATCTGCGGATAGTGCTCCGCATGATTCGTCATGTCGATCTGCGCGGCCGCGTCCTCGTACGACAGTCCCCGTGCGTGCAGTTCGGCGGCCCGGGCCTGCAGGTCGCGCATGTACTCCTGCAGGTAGGTGATCCGCTCCTTTTCCTGGAACGGGTTGCCGTGTCCGGGGAGAACCCAGTCGAACTCCAGCGACTTGAGGTGCTCCAGCGTGTCGTCCCATTCGTCCAGGTAGCCGTCGCCCATGTACGGAAGGCCGGGCACCAGCAGGTCTCCGGTGACGACCACCCGGTCTTGGGGCAGATGAACGACCACATCGCCCCCGGTATGTCCGCGTCCGAAGAAGAGGAGGCGTATCTCGCGGTCGCCGCGGAAAAGGGTCATGCGCTCCGAAAGGGTGGTGTTTGGACCCGTGGGGACCAGGTCACGCTGTCCCTCCAGGTAGTTCCTCATGTACGCCAGGCGGGCCTCGATCTCGGCGCGCCGGGTTTCGTCCTCGGCCGCCTCGACCTGCTCTTCCATCGCCGCGACCTGGTCGGGCAGCCTGCCGACGAAGAGCTGGTAGGAACGTCCGACCGAGCCGCCGTTCTCCAGCATCTCGCGCGTCGCCTCGTGACCGATCACCTGCACGTGCGGCGGATAGATCTGGTTGCCATGCGCGTGGTCGAAGTGGTAGTGCGTGTTGACCACGAACCGCACGGGCTTGTCGGTCAGAGCCTCGATCTCGTCCACCGCGGCATGGGCGGCGGCCGGCGAGATGTGCGACTCGACGAGCAGCACATCGTCCTCGTTGACGATCACCGCTCCGTGGGAGCCGACCGCCAGGCCGCCCGTTCCCCGCGCGTGGAACACCCCTGGAACGACTTCTTCGAACTCGAAGGCTGCTCCGTCGAAGTCGGAGCCGGGTGGAGGCGGCGCGTCGCCCGCCGGATCCGTGTCCGGCTGATCGCCGGCTTGGCAGCCGACGGAAAAGCAGAGAACGGTGAGGAACGGGATACGCATGGCGAGTCTCCGGCTGAGGGGGGGCGTGGCTTCCGGCTCGGTTGGCGCGGCATGGCCGTGGCAGCCGCGGACACCCCCCGGCATTCGCACGGCGATGCATCCACGGGCTGCTACACTTGCGCCCCGGTGCCCGGTCGGCAAGATGAACAAGATGAATGAATGTCACAGCAGAACCGGAGGCACCCGCATGAAACGGTCATGGTCCTGCGGACGCCGGTCATGCGCCGCCCGATCCGCCCGCACCGGCGCGCTCTCTGCGGCGGTCGCCCTCGCGTCCGCGTCGAGCGGCTGCACGCGGGCGGATCCCGGGGCGGTCACCGGACGCGCCTCCGTGTCTTCTCGTCCAGTCGGGCTTTTTGACGGCCGCGTCATCCCCGCGATGCCGGAGCTGCTGGGCATGCGCGCCCAGTACGAAGTCCGCTTGGAGTGGCTCGCGGAGAAGCGCGCTCTTCTTCTGGACCAGATGCGCGCCCAGGGGTCGAAAAGTGGATCGTGGTGAGCGAGGAGTTCCACCGGGACCCGGCGCTGCACTATGTCGCGCCGCCGCGCCCCGTCCGGGAATGACCGGCTGGGAGGCCACGCTTGCGATCGCGGCCGAGCTCGAGGGCGTGGACTTCCTTCCCAGCCTGTACTCACACCCCATCGGCTACCATGGGCACGCGCTGGGTCCGGCGATCAACGCTCGCAACATGGACCTTTCGTCGCCTCCCGAGCGGGACTCGTACCTGCGCGACGGATCGTACCGTTCGATCGAATCCAGCGCCACGACCGCGATCCCCGAGTACGGCGGCGGCACGGTGACGATCCCCATGGAGGATGACGGCTATCTGACCCCGGAGGGCTACGGGTACTTCCGGCCGTACCAGACCGAGTGGTACCTGATCCGGTAAAGGATGCGAGACTGACACTTGGACTAATACGTTCAGTATGCTGGAATATCCGCGAATGGCTGGTGACCGCACCGCTCGGTGCATCTGGATCACCGCTGTCCACCCCCAAGAGATCGGAGTGCCCAAATGATTTCCGCCTTCAGCCTCTGGCTTCCCGTGCTGGTGTCGGCCGTGCTCGTGTTCGTGGCGAGCTCGCTCATCCACATGGTGCTCAACTTCCACAAGAACGACTTCCAGGGCGTCCCCGACGAGGACGGCGTCATGGATGCCCTGCGCGGTTTCGACATCGCGCCGGGCAACTACGTGATTCCCCGCGCGGAGAGCACGGCGGAGCACAAGAGCGAAGAGTTCCAGGCCAAAGCCAAGCGCGGTCCGGTCGCGTTCCTGACCGTGCTTCGCGCCGGGGATCCGACCGCCATGGGCAAGCAGCTGTTCCAGTGGTTCGCGTACTGCGTCGTCGTGGGTCTGTTCGCGGCCTACGTGACCGGCATGGCGCTCGGACCCGGCACCGAGTACATGTCGGTGTTCCGCTTTGCGTCGACGGCGTCCTTCATGGGATACGCCCTCGCGCACGCCCAGGATGCGATCTGGATGTCGCAGGGGTGGGCTGCGACCGCCCGCAGCATGTTCGACGGGCTCGTCTACGCGCTGGTTACGGGAGGCGTCTTCGGGTGGCTGTGGCCATGACCGATCTCGCCGGGCAGACATGCGAGGCGTGTCGCGCGGGCGCGCCGTCGGCCACCGAGGCCGAAATCGCCGAGTACAGCAGGCAGGTTCCCGAATGGGAGATCGTCGTGCGCGAGGGGATTCCGCGGCTGGAGCGCGTGTTCCCCTTCCGCAACTTCGCCGCCGCGATGGAGTTTACGAACCGGATCGGCGAGCTGGCCGAGGAGCAGGGCCATCACCCCGCGCTGCTGACGGAGTGGGGGCGAGTGACGGTGACCTGGTGGACCCACAAGATCCGCAGCCTGCATGTGAACGACTTCGTGATGGCGGCGAAGACGGACGGAGTGTTCGGGGGCGGATAGGGTGGCCTTTCTGGGCATGGCATCGCCCCTCGTTCGCCCGACAATACACACAGTGTCCGAAAAACCTTGTTTTCGACGAACAACCGGGGAGACGCACCGGATTTGCTGAAGGTATTCGAGATCTGCGCGGGTGCGGGCGGGATGGCCCTAGGCCTCGAGAGCGCCGGTTTTCAGGCGGTGGGGCTGGTTGAGATCGACTCGCACGCATGCGCGACGCTGAAGGGCCAACCGACCGTCCTGGAATGTCCTGGAGACCGATATCCGGCGGATTGACGCCAAGGACTTCACCGGTGTAGACCTGTTCGCGGGCGGCGTGCCGTGTCCTCCGTTCTCTGTGGCCGGAAAGCAGCTGGGAGCGGCCGACGACCGGGACCTCTTTCCCACGGCGTTGGAGTTGATCGAGCGCACCCGGCCCCAGTCCGTGTTTCTGGAGAATGTACCAGGGTTTGCTGCCAGACGCTTTGTCTCTTATCGCAGAGCGCTTGCGAAGGATCTTGACTCGCTCGGGTACTGGGTTGACTGGAAGATCCTTAATGCGAGCGACTACGGGGTGGCTCAGCTGCGGCCCCGGTTCATTCTGGTCGCTTTGCGGGAGCAGTTCGCCCCGTACTTCGAGTGGCCGAATAGGACTCGGATAGCACAGACGGTCGGAGAATGCTTGGTCGATCTGATGAGGGAGGGTGGCTGGGCCGCGGCGCGCGAATGGGCTAGGGGAGCGAACGGAATTGCGCCCACCTTGGTGGGAGGGTCGAAAAAGCACGGTGGGGCGGACCTCGGGCCGACTCGGGCGAGAGCCGCTTGGAGCCGCCTCGGGGTGAACGGTCTCTCCTTGGCCGACGGTCCTCCGCCCCATGACTTCCCGACCGGAACGATGCCTCGACTCACCGTACGCATGGCCGCGCGGATCCAGGGCCTCCCCGACTCGTGGCAGTTGGCCGGTGGGAAGACCGCGGCCTACCGGCAGGTCGGCAACGCTCTGCCGCCTCCCGTCGCCGAGGCGGTCGGCCGTTCTCTGGCCAGGGCGCTTCGGCAGGAAACACCGGTGCGACATCCAGATCAGCAACTGTCACTGCAACCTCAGATGGCATGACGAAAGAGATTCTGTCCGTCGCCAGACGCGAGTTCCATTCGGCACTGCAACAGCGGCTTTGGTCCGTTCGAGAAGGAATTCCCAGCAATTCTGACAGGAACAACGCCACCAGCAAAAGGATCGGGCTTGCCCTCGCGGAGGCTGTCGGCATTACCTCTGATCGGGAGCGCCTTCGGGGCTCGGAAGCAGGGAGCGAGTTCGAGCGGCAGACGATGGACTTTCTTGAAGCGACGTTCCCTCGCCTAACTCACGTCCGCCCAGGTACGTGGCGAATTCAGGCCGGCACGGCCATTCTCCACTTTGAGCAGTACTCGCATCTTAACGCACTGCAACAAGCTGCCGCGGACAACCGCGAACTCGCAGCCGCCTTGGGAAGCGACTACACGATCAAGCCTGACATCATCATCACACGCCGTCCCGAGCCCGACGAACGCATCGACCAGCATGAGACCTTCTTGGCTACGGGGCTTGCTCGGTTCACGCCCCTTCGCCGTGCAAATACAAAGTTGGAGCTCCTTCACGCCAGCGTCTCCTGCAAGTGGACTATCCGCAGCGACCGTACACAAAACTCGCGGGCGGAGGCTCTCAATCTTCTGAGGAATCGAAAGGGCCGAGCCCCGCACATTGCAGTGGTCACCGCGGAGTCGCTACCAAGCCGCGTGGTGTCGATCGCGATCGGGACCGGCGACATCGACTGCACCTATCATGTGGCGCTTCACGAGCTCCAGGATGCCGTCTCCGCAGAATCCTCAAGCGAAGCCAAAGATCTGCTTGCCACCATGGTGGAAGGAAAGAGGCTTCGGGACATCTCCGACCTGCCCCTCGACCTCGCCGTTTAGCTTAGCTCGGCTGTTCCCGTGGAATACCGGCCGAAGTCTCCCGAGGAGATCCGACGCAACATGTCGGCCATCCGCAGTACCGGCGGCAAAACGGAGGTTGCCCTTCGATCGGTTCTGCACCGCCGTGGCCTCCGCTTCCGTAAGAACTGCGCCAAGCTGACCGGCAAGCCCGACATCGTGTTCCCGGGCCCCCGGGTGGCCGTGTTCATCGACGGGGACTACTGGCATGCCCGCGTATTGCGCGAGAAGGGGCCGGAGGCGTTGTACGCCCGGATCAAGACCGCGAATCGGGACTATTGGATCGACAAATTCACCAAGCGGATGAAGCGGGACGACGAAGTGACCGCGGCGCTGAGGGAAGAAGGGTGGACAGTGTTGAGGTTCTGGGAGTCGGATGTGCGGCGGGACTTGGCGGCGGTGGCGGACGTGATTGAGTCGGCCGTCGCACCTGCCTTCATGGACGCCATGGCCGACAGCAGGCCCCCTACCGAAACCGCACCTGCAACCTCTCCAGCGCCTCCGCCCCGGGACACAGATCCTCGAACACGCAGCTGACCAGCGGCTCTTCCACGGTTCCCTGCAGCCCGTGGAAGTCCGAGTGATCGCCCTCCTGCGGGGCCTCCTCCACGTACAGCAGCCCCGTCGCGACCTCTCCCGCGCGCTGCCGCTCCCTGATGTAGCCGTACACGCGGTCGCGGTCGGTGGGATCGTAGTCACCGGGCACCTTGCGGAAGATGATGCGGCTCCCGTCGTGCATCTTCACCGCGCGCGCGTCGCCCGCCTCGATCGAAGTCTCGATCTCGAGCGCGGGCGGCACGAAGTCGGCGTACACGAGCCGGTTGCAGTGGTCGCGCGTGTGCCGGTAGCTCTTGGTCGAGCCTCGGTGGTCGTTGAAGGTGACGCACGGCGAGATTACGTCGATCAATGCGAACCCTCTGTGGCGCAAGCCCGCCTTGATGATGGGGACAAGTTGTTCCTTGTCGCCCGAGAAGCTCCTAGCCACGAAGCCCGCCCCCAGGTTCAGGCTCAGGAGGACAGAATCGATGGGGTGCTCCCGGTTGACCTGGCCGCGCTTGGCCGTGGAGCCGACATCGGCAGAAGCCGAGAACTGTCCCTTGGTGAGCCCGTACACGCCGTTGTTCTCGATAATGTAGAGCATGTCGACGTTGCGCCGCACGACATGCGCGAACTGACCCATTCCGATCGAGAGGCTGTCGCCGTCGCCGGAGACGCCGATGCACACGAGCTCCCGGTTCGCGGCGTGCGCTCCCGTGGTGATCGACGGCATCCGGCCGTGCACGCCGTTGAAGCCGTGCGCCTCCTTCAGGAAGTAGGTCGGGGTCTTGCCGCTGCACCCGATCCCCGAGGTCTTGGCCACCCGGTGCGGCGCGATCTCCAGCTCCCAGAAGGCCTCGATGATCGCCGCGGTGATGGAGTCGTGGCCGCACCCGGCGCACAGAGTGGACATGGTCCCCTCGTAGTCGCGGCGTGTGAGCCCGAGCCGGTTACGGGTCAGGCCCGGGTGGTGGACGCGCGGCTTCTTGATGTAGCTCACGCGGTAGCCCTTTCGCGGGCCGGATCGCGCGGGCCGGACTTCGGCGCAGCTGCCTGCCGCCCGGGCTCGCCGGACGCCGCCTCGGCAGGGCCGCTTCCGACCGCGCCCGGAGCCGCGCCCGGAGCCGCGCCCTCTCCAAGCCAGGACCCCAGCCCGTCCATCACGTGGTGGCAGCTCATCGGATAGCCGCCGTAGTAGCGGATCGACACCAGCGACTCCTTCGCGGCGTCCGTCTCGGCGATCAGCAGCTTGCGCAGCTGCCCGTCGCGGTTCTGCTCGATCACGAAGTTCACCTCGTGAGCGGCCAGGAAGGGCTCGACATCGGGGTGGAAGGGAAAGGCCCGCACGCGCAGGTAGTCCGCCTCGACACCGCGCTCCGCCAGCTCCTGCACCGCCTCCAGCACCGCGCCGCGGCACCCGCCGATCGTCACCAGCCCGATCTTCGCCCCCTCGCGCAGCCGGACTTCGGGCGCCGGCAGGTGCGGTGCCGCGCCGTCGATCTTGCGTCCCACACGCGCCAGCACGTCCGCGTACGGCTCCGAGTCCTCGGTGTAGTTGCCGTAGCGGTCGTGACCCGACCCCCGCGTCAGATAGGCCCCCTTGGGGTGCATGCCGGGCAGCGTCCGCCACGGAATCCCGTCGCCGTCCACATCGAGGTACCGGTGGAAGGGCCCCGTCTCCGCCTCCAGCTCCTCGGCGGTGAGCACCTTGCCGCGGTCGGGCCGGTACGAATCGTCCCATTCGAGCTTCGGCACGACCCAGTCGTTCATGCCGATGTCGAGGTCGGAAAGGACGAAGACCGGCGTCTGGAACCGCTCCGCCAGGTCGAAGGCCTTGACCGCGAAATCGAAGCACTCGTGCGGATCGGCGGGGAATATGACGATGTGCCGGGTGTCGCCGTGCGAGGCGTAGGCCGCAAATTGGATGTCGCCCTGCTGCGTCCGCGTGGGCATCCCCGTCGACGGACCCACCCGCTGCACGTCGAAGAAGACGGACGGCACTTCGGCGTAGTAGGCGAGCCCGATGAACTCGCTCATCAGCGACAGGCCGGCCCCGCTGGTGGACGTGAACGCGCGCGCGCCCGCCCACGCGGCCCCGATCACCATCCCCGCGGCCGCCAGCTCGTCCTCGGCCTGGATGATCGCGAAGCGGTTTCTGCCGGTATCGGGGTCCTTTCGGAACCGGCCGCAGAAGGCGGTGAAAGCGTCGACCAGCGAGGTGGACGGCGTGATCGGGTACCAGGCGGCCACGGTCGCCCCCGCGTAGACGCAACCGAGCGCCGCGGCGGTATTGCCGTCGATGACGATGGAGTCTCTGTTGCCGTCCATCGGCTCGAGGTGGACGGGCAGCGGACAGTCGAAGTGCGTCAGCGCGTACTCGTACCCGAGATCGATGGCGAGATAGTTGGCGTCGAGGAGCTTGGCCTTCGCCGCGAAGGTCTCTTTGAGCAGCTCCCTGATGATCTCCATGTCGATGGCGAGCAGCGCCGCCAGCGCTCCCACGTAGCAGATGTTCTTCATCAGGATCCGGACCCGGGATCCCTGGAAGTTGTCGACGGTCATCTTCGCCAGCGGGTTCCCGAGGAATTCGACGTCGTCGCGGTTCAGCTCCCTGGGCAGCGGCCAGGTGGAGTCGTAGACGACCCAGCCGCCCGGCGTCACCTCTTCGACGTCGCGTGCATAGGTGGCCGGGTTCATCGCGACGATCAGATCGAAGCGTGCGGTCCTCGCGGTGTGACCGTCGGCGTTGGCGCGGATTTCGTACCAGGTGGGGAGACCCTGGATGTTCGACGGAAAGAGGTTCTTCCCCGAAACGGGGATCCCCATGCGGAAGATCGCGCGCCGAAGCAGCCCGTTGGCGCTCGCCGATCCGGTCCCGTTCACGGTACCGATCTTGAACGCGAGGTCGTTTACCCGGCGCTCGGGGGGGCGGCCGCCGGGGATTGAGGTGGCGGGGCCTTTGGGGCTCGGGCCGGCGTCGCCGGAACCAGCGGACCTGACGGCGGAAGTCGCGGCGGCACCTCCGGCGGCGCGCGAAGCGCCGCGGATCGCAACGGCCATCACCCGATCTCCGCCCCCGCCGGAACCACGGACAGCGGACTCGCATGAGAATCACCCGCGCCGAGCCCGGCGTAGGGGAGCAGCAGGTCGGACTTGCGCATGTCCCAGGCCGCCGTGGGGCACCGCTCGGCGCAAAGGCCGCAGTGGATGCAGAGGTCCTCGTCCTTCACCATGATCCTCCCGGTCTGCGGGAGGCTCTCGGACACGAAGAGAGGTTCATCGGGGTTGAGGATCGGAGCCGTGAGGCGCTGGACGACCTCTTCCTCCGTCCCGTTCGGGGTGATCGTCAGGCAATCGAGAGGGCAGATGTCGATGCAGGCGTCGCACTCGATACACAAATTCGCTTCGAAGTGCGTCTGGATATCGCAGTTGAGACAGCGTTCCACCTCGGTCAGCGTCTGTTCGATGTCGAAGCCCTCCTCGACCTCGATGTCCAGGCGCTTGAAGCGCTCCTGCAGGTCCACATGGCGCATCTTGACGCGCGCGGCCTCGTCGTAGTCGTTCGAATACGACCACTCGTGCAGCCCCATCTTCTGGCTGACGAGGTTCATCTCTTCGGGCGGGCGGTCGGCCAGCGGCCTTCCGTCGCAGTAGGCGTGGATCGAGATGGCCGCCTGATGGCCGTGTTCCACCGCCCAGATGATGTTCTCGGGGCCCCACGCCGCGTCGCCGCCTGCGAACACGCCGGGGCGCGAGGTCATGAAGGTGCTTTTGTCGACGATCGGCATGTCCCAGTCGTTGAAGTCGATGCCGATGTCGCGCTCGATCCACGGGAAGGCGGTGTCCTGCCCGATCGCAAGGATCACCTCGTCGCACTCGATGATCTTGCTGTCGTGGACCTCGGCCTTCAGGCGTCCGTTTTCGCCGGAGTGCCAGCTGACCAGGTCGAACTCCATGGCGACCAGCTTGCCGTCTTCGACGATGAACCGCGACGGTGAATGATTCTCCAGGATTTCGACCTGTTCTTCGATTGCGTCGTCGAGTTCCCACGGCGACGCCTTGAAGTAGGGCTTGGTCTTGCGGGCCATGACCTTGACGTCGTGCGCTCCGAGGCGCTGAGCGGTGCGGCAGCAGTCCATGGCCGTGTTCCCCACGCCGATGACGAGCACCCTGTCGCCGCAGCTCTCGATGTGGCCGAAGCGCACCGACTCCAGCCACTCGATCCCGATGTGGATGCGGTCGGACTCCCAGCGTCCGGGGAGGTCGAGCTCCTTTCCCTTGGGCGCGCCGGAGCCGATGAAGACGGCGTCGTAGTCCTCTTGAAGGAGCTCGGCCAGGCTGTCGACCGGGCTGTCGAGGCGCAGGTCCACCCCCATGCGGGTGATGTATTCGATCTCTTCCCAGAGGACCTTCGCGGGAAGCCGGAACTCGGGGATGTTGGTCCACATCAGCCCGCCCGGCTTTGCGAGCTTCTCGAATACCGTGACCTCGTATCCGAGCGGCATGAGGTCGTTGGCGACCGTGAGCGACGCGGCGCCGGCGCCCACGCACGCGATCCGCCTGCCGTTCTTCTCTTCCGGGACCGAGGGCAGGAATCCGGTCACGTCGTCGCGCAGATCCGAGGCGACCCGCTTGAGCCGGCAGATCGCCACCGGCTCCGCATCCAGGCGTACCCGCCGGCACACGGGCTCGCAGGGCCGGTCGCAGGTGCGCCCCAGGATGCCGGGGAAGACGTTCGACTTCCGGTTCAGCAAGTAGGACTCGGTGTACTGCCCGTTGGCGATGAGGCGGATGTACTCGGGGACGTTGGTATGGGCGGGACAGCCCCACTGGCAGTCGACAACGCGGTGGTAGTGGCGCGGGTCGGCCGTGTCCGTCGGTTTCAGCAAAGGCGGCAGCGCGGCTAAAGGTTCGAATCCGCTCCAAATGTACCCCGGGCCTGGGACCCGACAAGGGTAGCGTGCGCTTTTTGCACCCCGCCGACCCGGTCCGGTACTCTTCCGGGGCGGCGTGACCCGACCGTTCCCCGCCGACCCGACCGTTCCCGCCGACCCGCTGTTCCCCACCGGAGACACCGATGGCCGACGCCCCGTCCGCATCCTTCGACGACCTGAAGATCCCCGACATGAGCCCGCGCAGCCTGCTGCGCCAGTTCGGGCCCGGGATGATCCTCATGATGACTGGAATCGGGACGAGCCACCTGGTGACTGCCCCGGCGGCGGGCGGTCGCTTCGGGTATGCGCTGCTCTGGTGCATCCCGCTGGCCTACGTCTTCAAGTACTACGGCTTCGAGCTGGCCTTCCGCTTCACGAACGCGACCGGGAAGAGCCTGATGGCGGCGTACGCCGCGTCGTGGAAGAAGCTCCCGGTGTGGTACGTGCTCGTGACGACGCTGGTGCAGTGCGCGGTGGGGCAGGCGGGCCGTCTGATCGCGGCGGCGGCGGTGCTGTACTACCTCTTCACCGTGACCGCGGGACTGCCTGTTCCCCTGGCCGGGTGGGCGGCGCTTCTCGGGATCGGCTCGGTGATCGTTCTGCTCAAGGGGCGCTACGCCGCGCTCGAGGCGGGGGCCAAGATCGCCGGCGGCCTGCTTTTCGTCTCGGCGGTGGTCGTCTACTTCGTGCGTCCCGCCCCCGTCGGCGAGCTCGGCCGCTTCCTGGTCTTCGACGCGCCCCAGGGCTCCTGGCTCGTCATAGCGGCGTTCCTCGGTCTGCTCCCGACGGGCATCGACGTGTCTCTCCAGGCTTCGGAATGGGGCAAGGCCAAGCGCACGGGCATGGCCAGGATCCGAGAGCGGATGGAGCGCTCGGGGACGGCACGGGCCTTCGACCCGTTCGCACCCCGTCTCTCCGACCTGGCCGTCGATGTCCGGCAGCTTCCGGACCGGGCACAGGAATACTGCCGACGCTGCTTCAAGATCAGCATCTGGGACTTCAGGCTCGGACACGCGGTATCGTTCGTCATCGCCTGCATCTTCCTGCTGCTGGCGGCCGTGTGGCTCTACCCCAGTCCGATCGAGGGAACGGCCGTGATGGGCGAGATCGCCGGCATCTTCACCGAAAGCGTGGGTCCGTGGATGATGACCGTGTTCGTGATCGGGGCCTTCGCGGCGACGTTCTCCACCGCGTTCAACTATTTCGACGGCTGGCCCAGGATCGTGGGGGCGTGCGCGCGCAACCTCTTCCGCCCGACGGCGGCGCTCGCAGGGACGGCGGCCGACCGGCTCACGCGGGACCACCGCCGCGCGTGGTACTCGGAGTACAACATCTACCGGGCGACCATGCTGTTTTCCCTGGCGGCCGCGGTGGTCTTCATCGCCGTGGTCCCCCGACCGGTGTTCCTCGTGCTGGCGGCATCGGCGCTGGCCTACTTCGTCGCGCCGGTCATCTTCTGCCTGAACTTCTACTACTGCCTGAAGGTGATCCCCAGGGAGGATCCGTACTTCTACCCGTCGCCCTTTGCGCGGGTGTTCACCTGGATCAGCATCGCGGTCTTCACGGGGATGAGCCTGATCCTCGTGCTGGGCCGCATCTTCGACGTAACGCCCTTCGGTGGCTGAGCGGGGCCGGGGCCGAGCGGAGCGCGCAAGTCCGCGGTCACCGCCTCGGATACAGTCCCGCCGTCTCCGCCCGCTGCCGCACCAGCGAAAGCACCACATCGACGGTCGGCGTGGGAACGTCAACCAGACGCCCCAGCTCCTGCACCGAAGTGACGAGCGCGTCGATCTCCATGGCGCGGCCCCGCTCCAGATCCTGCAGCATGGAAGTCCGGTGGGCGCCCACGTCGGCCGCGCCGTCGATGCGCCGCTCGATGTCCAGCCGGAACCGGACCCCGAGCGCTTCGCCGATCGCACGCGTCTCCTCCATCATCGCCCGCGCCGCGGCGCGCGTCCCGGGTTCGGTGGCGACCTTGTCCAGGGTGGCCAGGGTGAGCGCGCTGATGGGGTTGAAGCAGACGTTGCCGAGCAGCTTCACCCAGATCTCCCGGCGGATGTCCCGGACGGGCGCGCGCACCCCGGCCCCGATCAGCGCCCGGCTCAGCGCCCTGATCCGCGCGGTCTTCTTCCCGGACGGTTCGCCCAGCGTGAACCGGTTCCCGTGGAGATGCCGGATCACCCCCGGCTCGCTGATCTCGGTCGCGACGTAGACGACGCAGCCGATTGCGCGTTCAGGCCCGATCCCGTCCCATTGGCGGCCGCCCGGATCCACGCTCTCCAGGCGCATCCCCTCCCACTCGCCTCCGATGCCGTGGAAGAACCACCACGGCACCCCGTTCTGCGCGGTGACCACGGCCGTCTCGGGTCCCAGCAGCGGCTGCATCGCGTCCGCCACGCGCGTCGCCGAGTGCGCCTTCAGCGTGATGATCACGTAGTCCTGCGGCCCGGCCTCGGCCGGATCTCCGGTGCAGAAGGGATGCGCGACCCGCTCGCCGCCGTCGATCAGCAGCCGTGCGCCGTCGCGCTGCATCGCTTCCAGGTGCGGTCCCCGCGCGATCAGGGTGGTGTTCACTCCCGCCAGCGCCAGCTTCACCCCGAGGTAGCCGCCCGTCGCCCCTGCACCGTAGATGGCGACTCTCATCCGGTCACCCCGTCAGCCCCAGCTGCTCCGCCAGCCCGATCCTGCGCAGCTTTCCCGTCGGACCCTTCGGGATGTCGTCCAAGATCACGACCCGGCGCGGCACCTTGAACCCGGCCAGGCGCTCCGCCGCGAAGTCGCGCATGTCGCCCGGCCTTGCGTCCGTCCCGTCGCGCAGCACCACCGCCGCGGCCACCTCCTCGCCCAGCTTGGCATGCGGCATCGCGAAGGTGACCACCTGCTGCACGGACGGGTGGTCCATCAGCACCTCGTCCACCTCGCGCGGCGAGATCTTCTCCCCGCCCCGGTTGATGATTTCCTTGAGGCGCCCCGTGATCGTGAAGTACCCGTCCTCGTCGCGGAATCCCTGATCGCCGGTGCGGAACCACCCGTGCGTGAACGCCTCGCGGTTCGCGGCTTCGTTGTTCTCGTAACCGGGGGTGACATTCGGTCCCCGGATCACGATCTCGCCCTCCCGGCCCGGCGCGAGGAGGTTGCCGGCGGCGTCCATGACCGAAACGTCCGGGCCCGCGGCGACGCCCACCGTGCCGGGTTTGCGGGGCGCGGGGGGAAGCGGGTTGCACGTCATCTGGTGCGCCGCCTCGGTCATGGCGTAGGCCTCGACGACGGGAGCCGAAAACGCCTCCTCCAGCTCCGCCATGACCCGCGCCGGAAGCGCCGCCGACGAGGAACGGATGAAACGCAGCCGCAGCCGCTCGACGACCTCGGGATTGCGCCCGGCCCGCGCCAGGATCGTCTGATGCATCGTCGGCACCGCCGAGTACCAGGTCGGGTCGGCGTCGGCGAGCCACCCGAAGACCCTCATCGCGTTGAATCCGGGTGCGCAGTAGACGCTCCCGCCGGAGTGTAGGGTGGACAGCACGCACGCCATCAGCCCGTGAATGTGGAAGAGCGGCATCACGTTGAGGCAGCGGTCGCCGGCCGCGAGCCGCAGTGTCCGCCGGATGTTTTCGGCAGTCGCGCAGACGTTGCGGTGGAGCAGAGGCACGATCTTGGGTCGCGACGTGGTGCCCGATGTGTGAAGGACGAGAGCGACGTCGTCGGGCCCGGTCACGCCTCCGCGAGCCGCGGGTTCCCCCTTGGGCTCTCCCACGAAGCTGAAGACGCCCGCCGGACCGCGCGGCTCCGTCCGGATCTCCAGGGTCGGCACTCCGAGTGCGGCCGCGGCGGCCCGGGCCGGCGAATCGTCGCCCTCGGCCAGCACCAGCGCCTTCGCCCCCAGGTCCGAAAGGTAGAACTCGAACTCGGGCCGGCGGTACGCGGGGTTGAGGGGAGCGGTGGCGGCCCCGGCCGCGATCGCCGCGAAGGCGCTCGCCATCTCGGGCCCGTTCGGCAGCACGATCGCCACCCGGTCGTCGCGTCCGATGCCGCGCTCGTTGAGTGCGGCGACGGTGGCGGCCACATGACGACGAAGGCCTTCGTAGGTGAGATCGGGGCGTCCCGGCGCGCTGAAGGCGACGTTGCTCGAGGCGCCGGTCCGGAGGAGCCGGACGATGCGGGTCGGCGGGGTCATGCGCGCAGCGTGATCGACGGCCCGGCTCCGGTCGGCACCGCGTCCGCCTCGGCAATGCGGGTCGGTGCGGTCATGTGCCGGGCAGTGCCAGAGCCACCAGCTCGCCGGCGTGCCCCCGCGCCCCCGCCGCCACCACGATGAACTGTCGGCCCTCGTGCATGTACGTCATGGGCAGCCCGGTCTGGTTGGCCGGCAGTTCGATCTCGGCGACGACCGCACCCGTGGTCTTGTCGTGAGCCCGGAACATGTTGCCCCCCGATCCGAACGCGGCGTACATCCCGCCGCCCTCTCCCGCGAAGAGCAGGGTGCGGGTGACCAGGAGGCCGCCTCGGTCCGGCCTCCCGGTTCTCCCGACGTCGATCCCGTCCAGTGCCGGGTGGTTCTTGACATAGTCGGGCGCGTCGCCGTTCGGCACCTGCCACGCGATCTCGCCCCTGTTCAGGTCGATCGCCGTCATCCGGCCCCAGGGCGGCTTGAAGAGGGGCAGTCCCTGAGGGCCGCCTCCGCCGCGCAGGCGCAGCCCTCCCGTGCGGATGTAGTCCATTTCGGACACGTCCGGGTCGGGCATCAGAGCGATGACGCTCGGCGCCGTGGCGGACTGAACGTACAGATACCCGGTTTCGGGATCGAGCGCGCCGCCCGGCCAGTTGGCGCCGCCCAGCGAGCCCGGCACCATGAGCGTGCCTTGGGTGCCCCCCTCGACCGGGACGGTGGGAGGCGTGTAGAGCGGGCCGTAGTGAAGCCGTGCCAGGATCTCCTCGGCCTCGGCGTGCAGCTCGGGAGTGAAGTCGATGAGATCGTCGGGGTCTACGCCCTGGCGGTCGTATGGCGGCGGCCTGGTGGGGAAGGGCTGGGTCGGGGCGGTCTGCTCGTCCGGCACGTCGGTCTGCGGCACGGGCCGCTCCTCGATCGGCCATACGGGTTCCCCCGTGCGGCGGTCGAAGACGAAGGTGAAGGTCTGTTTGGTGATCTGCGCAACGGCCTCGACTTCGCGACCGTCGACGACCAGGTCCGCCAGGACGGGCGCCGCCGGGGGGTCGTAGTCCCAGATGCCGTGGTGCACCGTCTGGAAGTGCCAGACCCGTCGGCCGGAGGCGGCGTCGAGGGCGACCAGGCTCTGCGAGAAGAGGTTGTCTCCGGGACGATGGCCTCCGTAGTAGTCGCCGGTGCCCAGCTCGACGGGCAGGTAGACATGGCCCAGGTCGAGGTCGGCGCTGATCGCGGTCCACACGGCCGCGTTGCCCGTGTATTCCCAGGAACCGTCTTCCCAGGTCTCGTTGCCGTACTCGCCGGGCTGCGGGATCGTGCGGAACGTCCACCGGAGCTCGCCCGTGCCCGCGTCGTAACCGCGAACGTGTCCCGGCGGCATTTCGGGAGACGGCGGCGCGCCCCCGGAGGGCAGCGCGGACCCGACGACGACGACACCGTCCACGACGATCGGAGGCGAGCTGGAGCCGATCGGCGCGCTGTCGAGATCCAGCTCCCGTACGAGATCCCGGCGCAGCTCGACCACCCCTTCCTCGCCGAAGCCGCGCACGGGACGGCCCGTCTCGGCGTCCAGCGCAACCAGGTGGAAGCCCGGCGTGACCATGAAGATGCGCGCGCCTCCGCCGGGCGCTTCCCAGTAGGCCACACCCCTTCCCGAGCTTCTCCTCGGCGCGGATCGTTCCCCTTCGTCCAGCCGCCAGGTCCACAGGGTCTCCCCGGTCCCCGCATCGATCGCTACGACGGAGCGACGGTATCCCGCCGTCGCGTAGAGCACGCCGTCCGCCATGAGCGGGGTCAAGCGGTAGTTGAACTCGGGCCTCGGTCCGAAGTTGTCCGACTTCCAGCGCCAGGCCACTTCCAGGTCGGCCACGTTGTCCCGGTTGATCTGGTCGAGGGGGGCGTAGCGCGTGCTGCCGGGGTCGCCGCCGTAGTACCGCCACTCTCCGTCACGGGTGCCGAACTGGGCGGCGGCGCCCGGCGCAGTGAAGACGGCGAGGAGCGCAGCCGCGAGCGCCGCGGCCGCGCCGGAGCGGCGAGGCTTGGCGCGCGCCTGGGCGGACAAGCGCGCTGACGTACACGAGAAGCAAGTGTTCATGCGGCAGGGGGGGAACGGGCGAGCTTCGGGGTCGGGCAGCGGATTAGGATCAGTTTAGCTTAGCGCGGCCCGCGCAGCTGCTCGATCGGCGAGTCGGCGTCCAGAGGGCGCAGCCTCCGCCCCACAATGTGGGGTACATCCAGCGAATCCGACCAGACCCCCCAGACGTGTGTTGCGGTCGCGTCGTGGATGCGCATGGATTCGGGCAGGAGTACGCGGCGCGGCTCCTCGTCCAGGCCGTCTCTCCGCACCGCGTAGTGCGTTCTCATCGTGTCCGAGACCTCGTGGGTCCTGAGCCAGACCTCTTCGCCCGCGGCAGTGAGAACGAACCCCTCCGCCGTCGGCACGTACTCCGGCGCGTAAATCGCTTCGTTGTACATGCTTCGAAGCTCCTGCCTGGACACGTCCGGACTGTAGAACGGTGCGAACACCTCAACCATTTCCTCCACCACGTCCTCCACCATGCGGGGAGTCAGCCTCCGGGGCTCGAACTGCAGATGCCGGTGCCAGACGGTGTCTCCCGCCCCGGTCACTTCGGTCAGCTCGACTGCGCCGGGTACTCCCTTCTGCCGCATCACCACGGCCCGGCCCGGCCACAAGCGGAACTGATCCCCATCTCCGAACGGCTGGGCTCCGTACGACCGGCCACCGTCGGGAAACCGGGGGGCGAAAGTCCGGTTGCGGAAGTCCAGCCAGAGCACCGGCGCGGGATCATGCCATTGCCCGGCATCGGAACGGCTGACGCGCAGCAGGGGCTGCCGGTGCATCGGGCGAACACCGGCGGCAGCTCCGACTTCAAGGTCTATAGGGATGCTTGCGGCACCCACGTAGACCCCGTCCCTGGGAGGAGCCAGCGCCACACTGAAGCCTTGATGGCTGACCCGCATTCCCGGTCCGAGCGCGGTTTCTACAAGATCTCCCTCGGCCGTGAGATACGTGTACCGCGATCCGCTTTGGTCCACCACGGCCAAGGTGCCGTCCGGCTCGAAGAACAGATCCGCGGCGGAAATGAATTCGCCGGGCCCCTCTCCTCGGCCGCGGGCGAAGAGCAGCAAACCCTCCGGGGTCCACGCGCTGACTTGCGAGTAGTTCGGGTCCACGACGAAGACCCGGTTCCGCGCGGGATCGGCGCGCACGGAAGGCCGCCGGAAGGTCACGTCCCTCTCGGGGGCGTCGCCGAACTGGTACTCCGCTTCGGTGATCCACGTCAAAGGGGCCGCCCGCCCGGCGTTGGCGTTCTTGCCGTCAGCGCACGCGGCGCACAGGAACAGCACCGGCGGCAGAACACCGCGCAGGCGAACTGCCGCGGAAGCGCTTGGGCAACGAGGTCGGGTTTGGGGAGATCTTGTCGGCCGCGGACTGCGGCGCTCCCTATCCGTCAAGGAGGGCTCCGGCCACCGCGGTCGCACTTGCGCTTTCGCCCAACGATCCCAAGTCGCCGTCTCCGACCGGCCGCGCATGTGTTCCACCCGACGCCAAGCGGTCAGCGTGCTTGGGCTCAAGCGCCCACACGGGAATCCGGGCAACAAGCGAAAGATCGCACTTTCGCACGACGACCGCGTGCTCGGTGTCCACCACGAAGAAGTAGCCACCGTCCGCGGGCAACGTTTCACGTCCCATGACCATCTTGATCGCCTGCTGATCGGCTGCCGCAGCTGAACTGCAGCCTCCCCCGGAAGGCACACAGGTGTGGTAGTCGGCATTACCTATCTGTGCGCAGTCTGCAACGCCCCCGTAGGCACCCCTGCACGTTGTGCTCGGCCACGGCCCGACCGAACTCCAAGCGCATCTCCAGCATTCGGGGAGAGGTGCCTGCGCAGCACCTTCGGCGGGTATCGTTGCCAGCAGTGCGCCGATAAACAGAGGCACCGCAGCAATGATGGAAGGTAGGGGGTGGCGTGTCGTCTCCTTCATGGAATCGTCCTCCGCAAGGGGTTTCGGTTTTCGCCGCCCCCTAGCCCAGCACCCGGCGGGGCAGCGAGCTTCCATGTAAAACCGTATCATGGTTCCAGTCCCAACGCAAGGTGGAGTGTTGTCGGGGGCGGTTTCTGCTCCGCTGCTCCCCGAAGCTAGCGGCAGCACCGCCTCATGCCGCCGCTGTATTCTACCAGCACTTTTCCGGCGCGGCAGGGAGGCTTCGCAGGTCGTCGCCGGGTGAAGATGATGCGCGGGCTGCGAGTAGAATGGTAATAATACAGTGTTGTCCGCTGTCCGCCGAACGAGGAGGGCGTCGATGCTTGCAGGCTACATTTTTTCGCTCGTCGTGGGAGGGGGCCTTTTGGCGCTCTCGCTCTTCGGCGACTTCTTCGACAGTGATGTTGACGCCGACACCGGAATCGATCTGGACGGCGACGCGGACGGGGTTTCGGGCGGGAGCGAAATCGCCAAGCTGCTGTCGCTGCGTTCGCTCGTCTACGCGCTCTTCGGATTCGGGGGAACCGGGCTTCTCCTCCACCTGATCTGGGCCGGTGCGCAACCCGCGTTGACTGCTCTGATCGCCGGGGGAATGGGTCTGGGTTCCGGTGTGTTCGTGAGCACGGTGTTCGGTTACCTTAAGCGCACCGAGGCAGGGGCCATCCAGGGAGAGAAGTCTCTGGTGGGATCGAGCGGGACGGTTCTGATGACCATCGCCGACGGCGAGACCGGCACCGTGCGAATCCGAAGCGGGGAGCGACAATACAGGATGCGTGCGCGGGCCGACATTCCCCCCGGGGCCGCACCGGAGCTTGAAGCCGGTCGCTCGGTCGTGGTCGTGGACGTGACGGACGGCGTCGCGCTTGTCACCCCTGTGAACGACAGGCTGCTCGAAGACTGATTACAGAAGACTGATCACATCGGCGGGGCCACTCACATCTGCGGGTCCCGTCCCCTTTTAAAAGAGGAAGTGCCAACTATGGACCCGATTGCGGCGCTGGGAATCGGCTTGGTTGCGGTCATCGTCATCATCATGGTCATCTTGACCATCAAGAACCTCATTGTAATCGCGCCGCCGAACGAGGCGGCCGTGCTCACGGGGAGGAACCGCCGGCTCGGCGACGGGCGGAGGGTGGGATACCGCTCGATCTCGGGGGGGCGCACCTTCCGCGTTCCCATCATCGAAACCGTGCAGGGGATGAACTTGGAGACCATTCCGATCGAGGTGATGGTCCGCAATGCCTTCTCGAAGGGGAACATCCCTCTGAACGTGGAAGCGATCGCCAACGTGAAGATCGCGTCGCAGCCCGAGTGGGTGTTCAACAACGCCGTGGAGCGGCTGCTCGGGAAGACCGAGGACGAGATCCGTGCGCTGGCCCAGGACACGCTCACCGGAAACCTCCGCGGGGTGCTCGCCACGCTCACCCCCGAGGCGGTCAACGAGGACCGGCTGGGCTTCGCCAAGGCCCTGTCGGAAGACGCGGGCGAGGACCTGGCGTCGCTGGGGTTCCACCTCGACGTGCTCAAGATCCAGAACGTGATGGACGAGCGCGGCTACCTCGAGGCGATCGGCCGCGAGAAGTCCGCCGAGGCGATCCGCCAGGCCGAGATCGCCGAGGCCCAGGCCGAAGCGGACACGCGGGAGGCGCGGGCGGAGGCCAGGCGGCGTGCCGAGGTCCGCGAGGCCGCCACGTCGATCAAGGTGGCGGAGGCGCGAAACTCCCTGCGGGTGCGCCAGGCCGAGCTGGACCGCGAAGGCGAGACCGCCGAGAAGATCGCGCGGGTCAAGGCGCAGGAAGCCGAGGTCGAAGCCGAGAAGATCCTCGAGATGAAGCGCGTCGAACGTGAGGAGCAGCGTCTCCGGGCCGATGTGATCGCGCCCGCGAAAGCGGAGAAGATGGCCGCGTTTGCGCGAGCCGAGGCGGAAGCCGCGCCGATCCTCGAGCGGGGCAAGGCGCAAGTCGAAGTGCTGCGGCGCCTCTACGCCGAGGTCGGGGCCGGGGGCGAGGCCGCCTTTGCGGTCTTCATGGCCGAGAAGCTGCCCGAACTGCTGGAGATCGCGGTGGGTGCGGTCGAAGGCGTCGACATCGACCGGGTGGTGGTGATGGACGGGGGGCAGGGCGAAGGCGTCTCGAAGGCGCTGAATCAGCGGGTCAGGAGCGCCTACGGCACGATGGAAGGACTCGCTTCGGTCCTGGGTCTCGACATCCAGGAGGTCCTGAGGAAGGCCGTCGGCGGGGCCGCGGTGGACGAGAACGAAGCCCGGAAGGCTCTGCCGGCGGATTAGATTAGATCAAGGCTCTACCAGCGGAACCCGGCGGATCAGTCAGGGCTTCCTGCAGATTCCCCATGCGCCCGACAGGGCGCTCCCCTCGCACGGGAGGTGCGATACTCGTGATCAGGATTCGTGTGCTCGCCGCGGCCTTCGCACTTGCCGCGGGCGCAGCCCAGGTCTTGCAGGCACAGATGGAAATCACGGCCCGAAGCGCCCAGGTACGCTTCGGCGGACGTCTTCACTCGCAGTTCGCGACCAGTTCCGCCCAGGGAGGGAAGGCGACCGACTTCTTCACGCGCCGGGCGCGCTTCACCCTCGACGTCCAGGTTTCCGACCTTCTCGATGCTCGTGTCCAGCCGGACTTCGGAGGCGGCGAACTCGATCTGAAGGACGCCTACTTCCGAATCAACATCGACCGCGGATTCCGGATCTCGGCAGGTCAGTTCAAGAGGGCTTTCGACATCTTCGAGCTCGACAGCTCGACCGACATCGTCGTGGTGGAGCGGACGGGGAGGATCGACGGGGCGGGCGGGTGTTCGGGCCCGGGCGGGATCTGCGCACTCAGCCGCTTCACGGAGAAGCTCGCGTATTCCGACCGCGACATCGGCTTCAAGGCCGACGGCTCGATCGGCGAACGGGTCAGCTACATGGTCACGCTGACGAACGGAACCGGCACTTCGGGAGCGGATGAGAACTCGGGGAAGTCGGTCGCGGGGCGCCTTTCGGTTCGCTTGGCCGACGGCGTTTCGATCTCGGCCAACCTGTCGCGCCATGATTTCGTTCGGGAGGGCGGAGCCGCCGATGCCGCCACCGCGTTCGGCGGCGATCTGGAGATCGGTGACTTCCGGGACGGAACCCACCTGCAGGTCGGGCTCGTCGGCGGTGCGAACTGGCGACTGGAAGCATCTTCGGCTGACGGCCCCCCCCGGTTTCTGACCGGCCAGGCGATCCTCAGCCGATACGTTCCCCTGAAGGACGGAAGGTTCGCGGGCGTCGAGCCCATGGCAAGGGTGAGCTGGGGAGACCCGGATCGGGACGCGGCGGACGCCGCCGGGCTGCTCCTGACCCCCGGTGTGTTCCTGTACGTGGCGGGAAAGAACCGGATCGGAGCCAATCTCGACATCTACAGCACGGAATCGCTGCCCACCGAGTTCTCCTTCAAGCTGCAGACCTACCTATACTATTGACGTCGGTTCGGCGGCGGGCTGGCCGGACCCCGGAACGATCCACAACCACCGAAAACGGAGCCGAAAAGAGAGAGTATGAACCGAATTCTTCCCATCGTCGCATCGGCGGTCGTCGCCTGCGGCGGCGACAGCGACCGCGAACACCGGGTGCTCATTCAGAACAGGGGCTCGGACACGCTGCTCAACGTCGCTCAGGCCTGGGCCGAGGCGTACGCGGCCGTCAATCCGGACGTAGCGGTCGCGGTCACGGGCGGGGGGTCCGGCACGGGAATCTCCGCAATGATCAACGGCAACGTCGACATCGCCAACGCGTCTCGCAAGATGCGAGAGGCGGAGATCGCAGCGGCCCGCGAAAACGGCGTCGAGCCCGTCGAGTTCATCGTCGGCTACGACGCACTGGCAGTCTACCTCCACGAGGACAATCCCATCGAGAACCTGAGCCTGGCCCGGCTCAAGGCCATCTACGGCGAGGGAGGACCGGTCACGCGGTGGTCGGATCTGGGCGTGGCCGTGCCGGGGTGCGGCTCCGACGAGATCGTGCTCGTGAGCCGGCAGAACAACTCGGGCACCTACGTCTACTTCAAGGAAACGGTGCTGGGCGACGACACCGAGTACAAACTCGGCTCCCGCGACATGCACGGCTCAAAGGATGTCGTCGATCTGGTGGAGAACACCCCCTGCGCGATCGGGTACAGCGGACTCGCCTACGCGACCGAACACGTCGGTACGCCGTGCGTCGCGGTGGAAGAAGGCGGCATCTGCGTGGAGCCGACCGTCGCCACGGCCGTCGACGGAAGCTATCCCATCGCCCGCCCGCTCATGATGTATACGGCGGGCGAGCCGCAGGGCGCGGTCAAGGACTACATGGACTGGATCCTCTCGGACGAGGGCCAATGCGTGATCGTCGAGCGCGGGTACGCACCGCACACGTACACGGAGTGCGATTGAGCTTCTACGACAAGCGGCTGGAAGCGGACCTGCTGGAAACCCGGGCGCGCTTGCGGACGGTCGCAGAACAGGTCGAGGACAACCTGAGGCATGGGGTTCGAGCAGTCCTCGACATGGATCCGCGTCTGGCCAACAAGACCTTGATCAAGGATCGTGCGGTCAACCAGGACATCAGGGATCTCGATCATCGGTGCCACCTGTTCGTGGCACGGCACCTTCCCAGCGGCAGTCATCTCCGCTTCATCTCGGCCGTCCTCCGGCTCGCCGTGGCGCTGGAGCGCGTGGGGGACTATTCCGTCGCCATCTGCCGTGTCGCGCGCCACATCGAGTCGCCGCTGCCGGATACGCTCCGGCGCAACATCGGGATGATGGGCCAGCACGCATGCAAGGCGCTCGGCACCGCACTGAAGGGGTTCCTGGACGGAGATCCCGACAGCGCGCGCGTCTCTCGGGGAATCGCGTCCCAGACGGCGGCGATCTATCCGTATGCCTTCGAGATGCTGATCGCGGCCGCCGAGTCCGAACGCTGTCCCGCGCGGGATCTCTTCGGTGCCCTGCTGGTCTTCCGGCTCCTCCAGCGGACGGCGGAGCAGGCGGAGAACGCCTGTGAAATGACCCTCTTCGCCGTGACGGGGAAGCGCAAGGAGGCGAAGCGCTACCGGATCCTCTTCCTCGACGAAGACCACGCCATGGCCGCCAAGCTGGCAGAGGTGGCGCTGGCCGAGAGCCATCCGCACGCCGGGCGCTTCAGCTCGGCGGGACTGGCACCGGCGGACGAATTCGATTCGAGGCTCATGGCCTTTTGTCGGCGGCGGGGCATCGTACTGCCGTCCGGCGATGCCCCCCGCTCCTTCGACGAGGCGCTCGATGTAGGTCCGCACTACCACGTCATCGCAGGGCTCGGCCTGGATCCGTCGCCGCACTTCGACGTGCCGCACCGTACAGCCGTCCTTCATTGGGACTTGGAGGAGGACGGCGTTACTGCCGAGACGGGGGCGGCGGAGCTGTACCGTCTCCTCATGGTGCGAATTCGGGGGCTGATGACGACCCTGGGGGTACGGGACGCCGAGTGACGCCGGCCGATAATCCCCGCGTCGCGGCGAATCCGGGCGCCATGGATCGCAGGGACGCGGCCTGGTACGCGGACCGAGCCGCACAAGTTGTCGTGTTCGTCGGCGGCATCTCGGCGATCGTCTTCATCATCGGAATCTTCGTCTTCGTCACCAAGGAAGGCCTGAACTTCGTCCTGGGGCCGCTGAGCCTCGGCGAGTTCTTCACCTCCATCGCCTGGCGGCCCACCTCCAACGACCCGACCTACGGAGCGCTGGCGCTCATTGCGGGGACGGCGAGCGTCACGGGTTTCGCGATGCTCCTGTCGGTTCCGCTGGCCCTCGGCGCGGCGCTCTTCATCGCCGAGTTCGCCACGGGCAAGGTCCGCGAGACGCTGAAGGTGCTGGTGGAGATGCTGGCCGCGATCCCGTCGGTGGTCTGGGGCTTCATCGGCATGTCGATCATGCATCCGCTGATTACTCAGGTCTTCGACGTGCCCATGGGGCTGAATGTGCTCAACGCCGGGCTGATCCTGGGACTTATGGCGGCACCGATCATGACCACGATCGCCGAGGACGCCCTCAAGGCGGTGCCCGATACGTACCGGGAGGCGGCGGAAGCCCTGGGGGCGACGCGCTGGGAAGTGATCCTCAAGGTGGTGATTCCGGCCAGCAAGAGCGGACTTCTGGCGGCGGTGCTGCTCGGGGTGGGGCGGGGGTTCGGCGAGACCATGGCCGTGCTCATGGCCTCGGGACATGCCATCAACCTTCCCACGAGTCCGTTCGATTCGGTCCGGGCGCTGACGGCGACGATCGCCGCCGAGCTGGGAGACACCGTGACAGGAGGCGATCACTGGGGCTCTCTGTTCACGCTGGGCATCCTGCTCTTCGTCGTCACCTTCCTGATCAACCTCACGGCGGACATCGTGGTCCGCGGAGTCCGGAAGAAGTAGCCGTGTTTGCTGCAACTCGTCTCAACAGACGGAGCTACCGCGCCCAGAGCCTGGCGAAGGCCGCGTTCTTCCTGATGACGGTGGCTCTGGTCATACCGGTGCTGATCATCCTGGGCACCCTGGTCGTCAAGGGCGGTCCGGCGATCTCCTGGGAATTCTTGTTCACCCCTCCACGGGACTACATGACGGCGGGGGGGGTGCTTCCGGCGCTGGTGGGCACGATCTGGCTGGTGGTGGTCGCACTCCTGGCGTCGGTGCCGGTCGGAGTGGCCGCGGCCCTCTATCTGAGCGAGTACGCGCCGGACAACCTGCTCACGCGAGCGATCAACCTGGCCATCATCAACCTCGCGGGCGTGCCTTCGATCGTGCACGCGCTCTTCGGCGTCGGCGCCTTCGTCCACTTCTTCAACATGGGGCAGTCCATCCTGGCGGCGGGCCTGACCCTGGCGGTCATGACGCTGCCGGTCGTCATCGTGGCCACCCGCGAGGCGCTCCAGGCGGTCCCGCAGGCGTTCCGGGAGGCATGCTGGAACATGGGAGCGACGCGCTGGCAGACGATCCGCAAGGTGGTTCTCCCCAACTCGGTCAGCGGGATTCTTACCGGTGTGATCCTCGAGGTTTCCCGCACGGCCGGCGAGACTGCGCCCATCATGTTCACCGGAGCGGCCGCGTTCGTGGCGTTCCTGCCGGAGAGCGTATTCGATCAGACGATGGCCATGTCGCTCCATCTGTACACGCTCGCCACCCAGCAGACCGGCGTCCCCGAAGAGCTCACCTTCGGCGTGGCCCTGGTGCTGATTGCGATCGTGCTGGTCATGAATGCGGTTTCGATCGGCTTCCGGATCTATCTCAGGGGATTGAAGAAGTGGTAGAGGTTGGCGAAGCGGTGGATGCGGGGCGCGTGACGGAACCGGCCGTCGGCGTGGCCGGCCCCCTGTACGAAGAACCGCCCATCGTCGAAGTCCGGGACCTGAGCATCGCTTACGGGCACAGGTCGGCGCTGCGGAACGTCACGCTGGACGTGTACCGCCACGAGATCTTCGGGATCATCGGCCCGGCCAGCAGCGGCAAGACATCGTTTCTGCGCGCGCTCAACCGCATGGACGCCTTCAATCCGGCCATGAAGGTGGAAGGAAGCATCCGCATCAACGGCAAGGACATCGACGACTGGCGGAACGTGTACGCGCTCCGGAGCCGGATCGGGGTCGTGTTTCCGCTCCCCGTGGGATTGCCGCTGACGGTGTACGAGAACGTCGCGCTCTCCCCTCGCCTGCGCGGGGTCCGCAGGAAGGCCGATCTGGACGAGGTGGTCGAGCGGTGCCTGACCCGGGCCGCCCTCTGGGACGAAGTCAAGGACCGGCTCGACTCGCTGGGGAGCCTTCTGTCGGGAGGACAGCAGCAGCGGCTCACCATTGCGCGCGCGCTGTCGCAGGAGCCCGAGCTGCTGCTGCTGGACGAGTTCTCGATCGCGGTCGATCCGGTGACGACGATGCGCATCGAGGGCGTGCTCAAGGAACTGCGCTCGGAGCTCACCATCGTGCTGGTGACCAACCTCGTGCAGCAGGCGCGGCGGCTCGCGGATCGCACCGCGTTCTTCCTGACGGGTGAACTGGTGGAGATCGGCGCCACGGAGGAGCTGTTCGAACGCAAGGTTCGGGACAAGCGCACCACCGGCTACCTCGAGGGACGTTTTGGATAACGAAGGGCGCGGCTACGGTGCCATCGAGACCCGGGGCCTCAACCTTTGGTACGGCGACTTCCAGGCGCTGTACGATGTCGACCTGAAGGTCAAGCGCGGGATCATCACCTCGTTGATCGGCCCTTCGGGGTGCGGCAAGACCACGCTGATCAGGACCTGCAACCGCATCATCGAGCGGCTGGGGTACGTACGCACGACCGGGAGCGTGTACGTCCTCGGCCACGACATCCTGGGCGACGAGGTGGAAATCGTCCAGGTGCGCAAGCAGGTCGGAATGGTCTTCCAGCGTCCCAATCCGCTGCCGATCTCCATCCGCGACAACGTCCTCTTCGGCTTCCGGCTGCACGAGGCGAGGACCCGCAAGGTCCCGGCCGCGGAGGAGCACGAAGTTCTGGAGTCTTCGCTCCGCCAGGTTCTCCTCTGGGAAACGGTCAAGGATCGCCTGGACAAGCCTGCGACCGGATTGTCCCTGGAGGAACAGCAGAAGCTGTGCATCGCGCGGCTGCTCCCGGTGAAGCCCGAGGTGCTCCTCATGGACGAACCCTGCTCGGCGCTCGATCCGGCGGGCACGGAGGCGGTCGAGGAGATGATCTGGCGGCTTCGCGGCGACTACACGATCTTGATCGTCACCCACAACATGGCTCAGGCGCGGAGGGCGTCGGACGAATGCGTGTTCATGCTGCTGGGACGGATCGTCGAGCACGGCCGCACGGAGGAATTGTTCCTCGCGCCGGAGCACTCCGAGACTGCCGACTACATCGAGGGGCGGTACGGCTGACGGGCCGCTAACGCCGTGGCCTGTCCGCCGCCCAGACTCGGAAGGGGCCCCGGTCGGCGACTGTGCGCACGCCGCTGAGCGACCGCTTCAGCAGCGACGGAACCGGGAGGCGCCGCTGCGCGACGAGCGTGATCGTCCCGCCGACGGACAGCGCGCTCGGAGCGTCCCGGATCAGCGCTTGAAGCGTCCCCAGGCTCTGGGCCTTCCCGATGTGGACCGGCGGGTTGGAGACGATCAGGTCGAAAGGTCCCCGCACCTGCGCGAGGCCGCTTCCCAGGACGCGGGCGCCGGCGGCGACGTTGCGCGCCGCCGCGGCCAGCGCGATGGCGTCCCTTTCGAGGAGCACGACATCGGCGGCCGGACGACGCTGCAGGACCGCGGCTGCGATGATGCCCGTGCCCGCTCCGAAGTCCAGAACCCGGGTATCGGCCGGGATGTGCGGCAGGTGGTCGATGAGCAGGGCAGTGGCCGCGTCGAGACGGCCGTGTGCGAAGACGCCCGGGTAGAAAGTCCACTCGCGCTCGCCCGCGCCCCAGTCGACGGGCGCCCGCGTCTCCCAGCTGTCGAGGCCGTCCGTACGTGGCGGAGCGGCGGTGCGCATCGCCGCCAGGACGCGGCACCGGCGTTTGATGAGGACGGGTCGGGGTGCCGTGGTACCCTCGGGAAAGTGCCGTGCCGCCGAGCGGATGCCTTCGCCGCCGGCTCCGTACAGGAAGAGCTGCCCGCCGTCGAGGACTCGGGCCGCGGCGGCGTGCAAGAGCATGGCGGCCTCCAGCGACGATCGGGGCATGCGTACCCAGACCTCGGTGAAGGGGCCGTCCGGGGGCCAGGGCGAGCACTGCTGGTCCGGGGCGAGGTGCTGGCTCCAGCGGGTGACGATGTGGCCGGTCGCTCGGCGCGCGCCGGCGACGTGGGCGGTGGGGTCGCCCAGGACCAGCGCGGCGGGGGGTGTGACGACATTGACGCCGGGTGGGGCGGGGGGACAGGTCCGCGCCCATTCGGCGGCCACCATCGGGGCGGGGTCGTCGTCGCGACGAGGTGTCACAACAGCGTGTCACAACAGCGTGTCACAACAGCGGGCTGAACAGGCCGGCCGCGTTCTCCACCAACCGGCGCGGCCAACGGCGTGCCGCCCAGCGGTGCAGGTCCACTCGGCGGCAGTCCTCCAAGTAACGCTTCTGGAGAAGTCGGAGTTCCGAAGCGAAATCACTGTCGTAGACCAGCGTGGTGAGCTCGAAGTTGATCTCGAAGCTGCGTCGGTCAAGGTTCGCGGTGCTCACTACGGCGAAGTCGCGGTCCACGGTGATGGTCTTGGCGTGCAGCAGCCCCCGAGTGAATTCGTGGATCTCCGCCCCTGCTTCCAACAGGGGCTGGTAGAAGCTGCGGCTCGCGAGCGCCACGATCGGAGAGTCGTTCCGCGCGGGAACGACGACGATCGTGCGCACGCCCCGGATGGCCGCCGTCGTGATCGCGGTCAGCGTCCCCTCGTCGGGGACGAAATACGGGGTGGTGAGGATGAGCTCCTCCCGCGCCATGTGCACGGCGGACTGGATGACCCGCACCAGCGCCTCGTTCTGCGAGTTCACTCCCGTCCCGACGATCTGCACGATCCGGCCGTCCTCGTACTCGGGCGGTTCCACCGCAATCAGGTGATCGAGGTTCTCCGCGCTGTCCATGTACCAGTCCTCGATGAAGAGCGCCTGCAAGTCTCGCACCGTGGGGCCCTCGATTCGCAGCGTCGCGTCGACCCAGGGTGCAAATCGGGGCTTGGGGTGGAAAGCCTCCTCGGCGATGTTGTGGCTTCCGGTGTACCCCACCTTGCCGTCCAGAACCGCGATCTTGCGGTGATTGCGCATGTCGAAGCGGATCGAGGCGATCTGGGTGATGTGCGTGGCCAGGGCGTGTACAACCTTTACACCGGCTCGCTTCAGCTCCCGGCAGAGCTCCGATTTGAGGAACTCGCTGGATCCCACATGGTCTACGAGGAGTCGGCAGTCGACTCCCCTGGTCTCCGCCCGCACGAGGGCATCGGCCACCGTCCGCCCGACGCGATCGTCCAGATAGATGTAGAAAAGCAGGTGGACATGTGCTTCCGCGTTGTCGATGTCGTGCACCAGCGCCCTTGCGAAGTCGTTGGCGCCCGTGAGGAGTTTCAGCCTGTTGCCGTTGCGGGGCAGGGTCTCGCTGCCGAGGCGTGCGATGCGCGCGATGGCCTCGGTGCCCCCCCCCGGGACGGTCGCCGTTGCACTTGCGTCGTTCCACGCCCTTCTCAGCACCGCTCTCAGGTTGGCCTGAATCCTTCGGTGGCGGCGCTTTCGTCGGCTCCCCGGGCGGATATCGCCGACCACGAGATAGAAGACGATGCCCACGAACGGCACCGCGACGATGAAGAAGATCCAGGCCATCGACGAATTCTGCCGGGATCGCGGACGCAGAAGGACATACACGACGAAGAGGACATGAAGGCCATACGTCGCCAAGGTGAAGGCGAACGCAGAAACGTTTCCTAGCATTCGTGTCCCGCCGCGAGTTGCACACGCACCGTCTCGGTCCCGCCGCCCGTCGCGTTATTCGCCTCTGGGCGGCAGGATCATGATATGGGCCCCCGGCGTGCCCGGATTCATGATCCATGGCCCGCCTTCCCGGGGTACGATGGACAGGCCGGTCGATTCCGGAGTCCCTCCCGGGACGTAGATGACCCAGCGCATCGTTCCCGCGGCGACTTGCGCGTCGGAATCCCAACTCCCGTCGAGCACATATTGAGTGGCCGACATGACCGGCATCGCGAGGGTTCCCGCCTCCATCTCCTCGAAGCGGATTCGGTAGCGATCCTCGGTGGAAGCACCCTCCGCGTCGAGTTCACGGCCCCGTGCGAAATAGGGCTCCAATGACGCGTGATAGCACGAACTCGAGAAGCGCTCGTTCGCCGGGTTGGATGCCAGACATATGAAGTCGTTTGCACCCGGTCTCAGTTCCACCACGCTGCCGTCGGTCGCGTAGCCGAGTATCCGGGCACCCTCGGCTTGGTCCTCCGGGGCGGCGGCCAGAGCTTGCGCGATCTGCTCTTCGGGGTTGGCCACCTGCGGCGACGCGCAGCTCCAGGAGGCGGAGATCGCCAGGACTGCCAGGCCCAGCAGCCCGTCGATGAATCCGCGCGAGCACCGAGAGCGGCGAGGCGCAGGGCTGGCAAGGCGCTGTGAAGGGGGAACAACATGTTCGATGAGCATTCGACACCTCTGATCGGAAGGGACTGGAACGAGGGACTGGAACGAGATTTCGTCCGGGACTGTCTGCACGACCGTCCGGGAGCTCGTCATGTCCAAAGATATGTTCCGTACGCGGTTTTCGCCCGGCGGTCGCGGTTCGGCCGTGACTGGCGCGAGGTACGACATATGTCGCAGATTGCTGTCAGCCCGAGGAGCAACGAAGAGCAAGGCGATCCGGCCCGGATGCATCGCCGCTTGATGCCGGGGGTTTCGTCCGCGGGCTGCTGGGGAGCAACACTTCCGAAGGGTACGCACGGGATGCATCGCCGGTCGAACGCCGCGAGGGACTTCTGCCACGAGCTGCCGGTGCTGGTGCCGTGAGAATCCGCAGACGATTTCACCCGCTGGCCGCAGTCCTGCTCCTGGGTGCCTGCTCGGAAACCGCCGTGGGCCCCGGAGCCGGCGGACCTCTCGATATCGACCTCGCGCTTTCTTGGAGTACGGCCACGGTCTCCGAAGTCGGCGGTTCTCCTGCGAAGGTGGTTCGGGGGCTGGACCGCGCAGGCACCAACCACCGCCTGCGCAGCCTGCTCGTCGTCAAGAACGGACTCCTCGTCGTCGAAGAATACTTCGGCGTCGGCGGCCGCGACGATCTTCACGATGTCCGCTCTGTCACGAAAAGCGTCGTGTCGGCTTTGACCGGGATCGCGCTCGCACGTGGAGACATCCGCAGCCTGGACGATCCGATTGCCGACTATCTCGGCCCGCTGGTCCCCGGCCTCGACCCCGAGAAAGGCGCAATCACGATTCGTCACCTTGTGACGATGACCAGCGGCCTGGAGTGGGACGAGTCCGGCGGCTTCGGATCGTACAGCGACTGGATTCGCTCGCGAGACCACCTCGGCTTCCTCCTCGACAAGCCGTTCGCGGCCGCTCCCGGGAGCCGGTTCAACTACAACTCGGCCGCCGTTCACCTCCTCGGAGTGGTCCTGGAGCAGGCCACCGTGATGCAGCTGCCCACCCTGGCCCAATTCGCACTCTTCGATCCGATGGGAATCTCCCTCAATCGCTGGGAGCCGCTGGGCAGCGGATACTATAACGGCGGCGCAGGGCTCGACCTGCGGCCCAGAGACCTGGCGCGCTTCGGGCAGCTCTTCCTCCAGGGCGGTTCGAGCGGCGGGCGGCAGATCGTGCCGGCCGGCTGGGTCGGCCTGTCCTCCGCCGAGGAGTTCGGCTGGCGCATCAGCCTGGGCTCGCTCGACGGGATCTCGTACGGCTACTTGTGGTGGGTCGTGCCGGGCGCTGCCGAGCCGCTCTACTTCGCTTGGGGGTATGGCGGACAGTACGTGGTCGTCGTCCCGGATCTCAATCTGGTCGTGGTGGCGACCAGCGACTGGTACGGGGTGAGCCGGGACGGCGGTGCCGCTCACTACGAGCGGGCGACCATGGACATCCTCGTGGAGGACATCATTCCCGCGTTCCGTTGAACGAAGGGAAGCGGACGACTCGGGGCGGATGCCCTACGGCCTCCAGAAACTGCAACAGCCCGGCCCTCGATACCGTCGTGGTCCTGGAGTTGTCGAGAGGATGGAAGTTAAGAGGCTCAGCCTCGATCAACTCCGCGTCCAGCGCCACCTTGACGACGCCTCCGACATCGTTGAGAACAGCAAGAGGAGACACGGCTCCGCGCCCGATTCCCAGGTAGCCGGCCAGACGCCGTGCGCTGCAGAAGGTGAGACGCTTGGTGCCCAGCTCGTTCGCCAGCCATTTCAGGTCCACCAGGCGCTCGCTCAGACACGACACCAACCAGTGGTTCTCCTTCTTGTCACGCACGAAGAGGTTCTTGGAGTGGGCACCCTCGACGCGACCGCGGAGACGGCGGGCTTCCGCCACGGTGAACACGGGTGCGTGATGCGTCGTCTTGTGAGCGATGCCCAGCGCATCCAGCCGCCGGAACAGATCGGCAGGTCCGCGAGGCTTGCTTCCGTCGATCAGCGGTGGTCGGGTTCGGGCCATGGAACCGTTCCTTCTTCTGGTGACAGGTGGGACGGTACCTTACGTTGTCATTGAAGTTGCCGGTTGTCCAAGTGTGCGGCGCTCCGGGCCGCACCGTCCCGTGCGTGATTCCCGGAACCGACCCGAGAGGAGAAACCGTGCCTTGTTCGAAATCTACCGGCGCTCCCGGACGGATGTGGTCGCTCTTGGCGGCGACGGCGCTGGCGGCGGGTTGCGGAGGCGAGGACCCCGTCGAACCCGACAACGCCCCGCCCGACCTGACCGGGACCTACACGCTGGTGTCCATTTCCGCCCTGGTGACCGGTGGGGAAGTATTGACTCCTCCTGACGCATCGGGAAGCTTCGTCCTGCAGCAGTCGCCGCCGGTCGGAGACCAGGCGTCGGGCACGATGACCATGAGCATCACCATTCCGGACGGCCTGGGCGGAACGACGACGATCGGGGACGCCGGCACCTATACCGTGCGCAGCGACGGAACCTGGGAGCAGACGGGCGAGCTGGTGCAGGCCAAGGGAACCTTTGCGCTGGTCGGCAACACACTTTCCGTGGAGGTCACGGAGCCCGTCATCAACGTGTCGACCACGGTCTGGCAGCGCCGATAGAAGTGGCGGGACGGTCTTTGCGGCGGATGTTGCGCCGGAGGGAATCCCGGAGTACGCACGAGCCGCTCGACGATCCCCGGGCGGTCGCGTGCGTTGCCGCCTTCTTGGCGGTTGCATTCGCCGCCGTCCTCCTGCTTCCGCCGTCACTGACCGGCCAGCAGGCCCGAACGCTCCGCGGCAGGGTGGTGGCCGCCGAGTCGGGCGAGGGCATCCCGCGGGCCGAAGTGCTCGTTCGCTCGACCCAGCTGCGCACAATCAGCGGGCAGGACGGCGGCTTCGAGATCGAGCTCCCGGATCTCGGCGAGCGCATCCGCCTGATGGTGGTGGCCGGCGGGTTCAGAAGCGTCGAGCGGGTTGTCGATCCGCAGGCGGCGACCACCGTCCGGCTCGACATCGCGCTTGAGAGGACGTTATTCGAAGTGCCGGGACTGACCGTGACGGCCAACCGCGGCAACGCGCAGCCGGGCGAGGCCCCGGTTAGCGTCGCAGTCGTGAGCGGAGACGAGCTGCAGCGCCGCGATGTCACCAACCTCAGTGAGGCGCTTCCCTTCGCCCAGGGCGTGACCTTCAACGCAGGCCACATGGACATCCGCGGGTCGAGCGGCATCGCGCGCGGCGTGGGAAGCCGCGTGCTGATGCTCCTCGATGGACACCGCGTCCTTACAGGTGTGGGTTCGGCGATTGACTTCGGCATGCTCCCCATCCTCGATGTGGAGCGGATCGAGATTGTCAAGGGTCCCCACTCCACGCTCTTCGGCACGAATGCGATGGGCGGCGTGGTCAACGTGATCACCCGTCCTCCGATCAACGGCCTGCGGACCGTGCTGCGCGCCTACTACGGAGTCTACGACACCCCCGGCGAACGGACCTTCACCGAAGAGCGGCTCGACATGCAGGGGCTGCTGATTCAGCATGCGCGCCGGATCGCCGGTGCCGCCGCCGCCGTGACGGTCGGGCGCGAGGGCTCGGACGGCTTCAGGCAGAACGGAGATCTGCAGCGGTGGCGCGTCAGGGCCAAGACCGTCTTCGGCGCGGAATCGCTCAACCCGTGGGAGGTGTTCGTCAACTGGAAACGGGAGGAGGCCGGGGAGTTCTTCACATGGCTTTCGCCCGAGCGTCCACTCGAAGTGGATCCCTCGCAGCTCGATGACCGGACACGCAGCATCGACCTCGTCCTCGGAGCGACCGCCAACCCCGTTGTGACGCCGGTTCTCAAGGTGCAGATCCGGCCTCAGGTGCAGCATGTCCGCTCTCGGAACGACTTCCACGACAATCGCGACTTCCACCGCTCCACGCGCTACGGCGCCGACCTCCAGGTCTCGCGCTTCACCGGCGGACGCCATTCCGTGACCGCCGGAACCGAGGCCTCGCATACCCGCATCTCTTCCAACTTCCTCGCCCCCGACCCCGACGTGACCGATCTGGCCGCCTACGTTCAGGACGAGATCGAGTTCTCCGACCGGGTGCGCGGGGCCGCGGGAGTTCGCCTCGACATGCACCGGGCTTCCGTCGTCGAGGGCGACATCTCGGTGAACCCCAAGGTCGGCATCGTCTTGAAGCCCTCCCGCAGCGTCAGCCTGCGAACCTCGCTCAGCCGAGGGTACCGCGCCCCCAGCGTGTCCGAGCAGTACACCTCGACGACCGTCTTCGGCTTCCGTGTCGTCCCCAACTTGGAACTTCGCGGCGAATCGGCGTGGGCGGGCGAGCTGGGCGCCACCGTCAGCCCCGGCAACCGGCTCTGGTTCGACGCCGGGCTTTTCTGGAGCGAGTACGATGGGCTGATCGAGGTGAGCGGCGCTCCGGGCCAGATCCTGACCTTCCAGTTCCGCAACGTCGCCGAGGCGCGGGTCCGCGGCCTCGATCTCGGTGCACAGTTCGGCGTCATCCCCGACAAGCTCAACCTGCGCACCACCTACCTGCTTCTTGATTCTCGGGATCGGCGCAACGATCGGCCGCTCCCCTACCGGTCGACCCACAACCTCACCACGACGCTTTCGGGCTGGAGCGGCCGGGTCGCGCTGGATGTGCGCTACCGCAGCCGCCCGGATCAGGTTCTGGCCTATCCGCTCGACGATCGGGGCGACATCACGCTCGTTGATCTGCGGATGAAGGCGGCCTTCACGGATATGGATATTCAGGCCAAGATCGCCAACCTTCTGCAGGCCGAATACGTGGATATCCAGGAGCGGAACCCGGGAGCCACGCGCAGCTTTCGGATCACCGTCACCTCTCGTTTCTGAACTTTCCGCATCACGCACGCCCCCGCGCGCGTTTCCCGAAACCGGACCAACGCCGATGAAGAAGAAGTCAGCCCGCCTTCAGCCCGTGGTAAAGCCCTCCCGAGCGCCGAGATCGGCGAAGCGCCCGTACGCCGAGGCCGCATGCTGTATAGCCCCCTCAGTGTGGGTTGCAGCCGTCGCCGCGGCGCTTGCCCACACGCTTGCCCCCTCGCCGGTCGCCTCTCAGGAGCCCCGGCTGCAGACCGTCCCTGTCGATCCGCTCGTGGATGCCGAATGGCTGCTGCGCCGCATCGGCGACGAGGACATCGTGGTCGTCGAAGCCGAGCGCCGTCCGGGCGAGTTCGCCGAGGAGCACATCGCCGGAGCCCGTCCCCTGCGCTTCCGGGACATCGCATGGGAAGGCGAAGAGGGCTGGATCGCCGAGTTTCGGGAGGTGGACGAAATAGTCGAAGCCCTCCGCGCGGCGGGCGTCGGACGCGAGTCGAAGGTGGTCATCTACGGCACGAGCATGACAGCCGCCGCCCGGACATGGGTCACTTTCGATTTCCTCGGCCTCGGCGACCGCGCCTTCCTGCTGAACGGCGGGATCGAGGACTGGAAGGCCGTCGGCGGTCCCGTCGAGAGCGGCGGATCCCCACCGGTCGAGCCCGGCGACGTGGCACCGAACGCGCCCGTCGATTTCCGCGTCTCCGCCGACTGGGTGCACATGCGGCTCGGCGACCCCTCGGTCGTCCTCCTCGACGCGCGCCCCGACGACGAATACACCGGCACCGACGCGGGACTCGGAGGCACGGCGAGCCCGGGCCACATCCCCGGCGCGGCCCAGCTCTACTGGGAAGAGCTGACGGACCCCGCGAACGACACGCGCTTCCTGCCGCGCGACCGAATCGCCCGCATCCTGGAACGGCACGGCGCAGACGAGGGGAATACCCATGTCGTCTACTGCATGATCGGGATGCGGGCCAGCGTGGTCTACCTGGCCGCTCGCATGAACGGCCTCGACATCCACTTCTACGACGGCAGCTGGCGCGACTGGGGGACCCGCGACGACCTCCCCGCCGAGATCGGGCCGGACCCGCTGGACGGCCCCGGCGACGACCGGCTCCACGGATTCACCGCCGACGGCACCGCCGCGCAGCGCGTCCTCGAAGCGCTGTACGACACGGAGCTGAGCGCCGACAACCTCCGCGAGCGCATGGAGTACATCGTCTCGAAGCCGTTCTACGTCGGGTCGCCCCACAACCGGGAGACCGCCGACTGGATGGTCGAGCAGTTCCGCTCGTGGGGGTTCGAGGCCGATCTCGCCGAGTACCACGTGCTCTTCCCGACGCCGCGCATCCGCGAACTCGAGATGACGGCACCGTCCCGGTACACCGCCCGGCTGCGCGAGCCGGCGCTCGCCGAGGACGCGACTTCGGGGATCGAGGAGGATCGGCTTCCCCCCTACAACGCCTACTCCGCGGACGGCGAGGTCACCGGCGAGCTGGTCTACGTGAACTACGGCATCCCGGCCGACTACGAGGAGCTGAAGCGGCGCGGGATCGATGTGCGGGGCAGGATCGTGATCGCGCGCTACGGGGGGTCGTGGCGCGGCATCAAGGCCAAGGTCGCCCACGAGCAGGGGGCCGTCGGTGCGATTCTCTACTCCGACCCGCGCGACGACGGGTACTTCCAGGGCGACACCTACCCCGACGGTGCCTATCGCCAGGAGCACGGCGTGCAGTTCGGATCGGTCCTCGACATGCCGCAGTACCCCGGCGACCCGCTCACCCCGATGGTCGGCGCCGTGCCCGAGGCCGAGCGGCTGGACCGCCTTGAAGCGCCCACGATCATGAAGATCCCGGTGCTGCCGATCTCGTGGGGAGACGCGAAGCCGCTGCTGGAGGCGCTCGGCGGGCCGGTGGCGCCGCAGGCGTGGCGCGGCGCCCTGCCGCTCACCTATCACCTCGGGCCCGGTCCGGCAACCGTGCGCCTGCATGTCGAATTCAACTGGGACCTGACCCCCGCCTACAATGTGATCGCAAGGATGCCCGGGTCCGAGTTCCCGGACGAGTGGGTGATCCGAGGCAACCACCGGGACGGCTGGGCGATGGGCGCCGCCGACCCGACCAGCGGAATGGTCGCCCTGATGGAAGAGGCGCGGGCCA
Organism: Longimicrobiales bacterium; assembly: GCA_965215065.1. GTDB lineage: Bacteria > Gemmatimonadota > Gemmatimonadetes > Longimicrobiales > Gaopeijiaceae > Bin94. Next base: position 3,551,824 of record OZ244037.1, on the reverse strand, counting down.
TCGGGCAGCTCGCCGAGGCCGGATCGCGTCCCCGCCGCACGATCGTGTACGCGGGGTGGGACGCCGAAGAGCCCGCGCTCCTGGGCTCGACGGAGTGGGCGGAGCATCACGCGGCCGAGCTCAGGGACAAGGCCGCGATCTACGTCAACACCGACGGCAACAACCGCGGCTTCCTCAACATGGGCGGCTCGCACAGCCTCGAGGCCATGATCAACGGCGTCGCGCGCGACGTGCGGGATCCGCAGACGGGCGTGAGCGTCTTCGAACGGGTGCGTGCGCGACGAGCGGTGGGTGGCGACGCCGAGGTCCTGTCGCGCGGGGATCTGCGCATCTCGCCGCTCGGCTCCGGTTCCGATTACACACCGTTCCTGCAGCACTTGGGTCTGCCCACTCTCAACCTCAGCTTCGGCGGAGAGGGCGGCGGCGGTTCCTACCACTCCCAGTACGACTCGTTCGACCATTACACCCGCTTCGGCGACCCCGGCTTTCACTACGGGGTGGCGCTGGCGCAGGTGACGGGCCGCGTCACGCTCCGCATGGCCAACGCCGATGTTCTGCCCTATCGGTTCGCCGGGCTGGCCGACAACGTGCGGAGGTATCTGGGCGAGGTGGAGCAGCTTGCCGCCGACCTGCGGGCGAGCACCGAACGGGAGAACCGGCTGGTCGGGATGGACGCCTACCGTCTGGCCGCCGACCCGACGATGACATACGTGCCCCCCGAAGCGAAGGACGCGGTCCCGCACCTGAACTTCGCGCCCGTGCAGAATGCGGTGGCCGCGCTGGAGGCGGCGGCGAAGGCATACGACGCGGCGACCGATGCCGCCTTGGACGGCTCCGGCCCCGCGCTGTCGGCCGACCGGGCCGAGACGCTCAACGACCACCTCAAGGGGATCGAGCAGCTGCTGACGGACGACAGCGGCCTGCCGAAGCGCCCCTGGTTCAGACACCAGATCTACGCCCCCGGATTCTACACGGGCTACGGCGTCAAGACGCTGCCCGGGATCCGCGAAGCCGTCGAGGAGCGCGAATGGGAGCTTGTGCCTGTGCAGATGGAGAGGCTGGCGGCGGCTTTGCTGCGGGCCAGCGAGGCGCTGGAGGCTGCGGTCGGGATGCTGCGGGGCGTCGAGCCCGACCATTCCGGCGCAGGCCGATGATCCGCCCTCTTGGCCGGATCCTCGCCTCTTGGGGGGCTGGCTCTTCGTCCGTCGGCTACTGGGGCAGAGGCAGACTGAAACGCATTACGCGGACGGATTGCTCGTCCAGCGCGCTGGTGTAGACGCCGGCCACGCGCGTTGAATCGCCCGCCATGAGCGAGAGGCGGTCGGGGACGCGAACCGTGCCGAGGTAATCGTAGGTGTCGGAATAGAACAGATCGTAGAGCGACACGATTCTGTCTTGCATCTCCTCGACCGGCGGAGCCAACGAGTCGTCGACCCCCCAATGGCGACGAACCCAGATGGTTCGGCCCGGAGGTCCCACAAGAATCCGGTTGGTCACCGGGAATCTGTCCGCAAACGTCACGTCGTCAAGATCGATGTTCTGGAACCTCTCCCAATCGACTGTTTCCTTGAAGCGGTTCACGAAGTCCTCGGTTGGACCCCTGATGGGAACATCCCGAGCGATGCGACCCAGCTTCTGGCCGGTGGATGCGTCGATCACGTCCATGTCGTAGGTGTGGCTCACGCCCACCGCGATTCGCCCTCCGCCGATTTCCGCCATCACCACGTTCGGTGCCAGGAGCTGCAGGCTCCTGATCGACGGCAACGGCCTGGACGACCACAGCGCTTCTCCGTCGGCGAGCCGCACGATCTCCGTGGGCCCGGCCTGCGACAACGACGCAGGCGAGCGCGCCTTCACCAGCACGTTACCCTCGCGGTCAAATGCGACATCGGTCACCATAAAGCGTTCCACGGGGAGCGATTCGATCAGGTCTCCGCCGGTGCCGAAGACATCCACACGGCCGCTGTTGGAGATCGCGACAACGCCATCCTCGGACACGGCCAGATCCCTTGGGGGACGGGGAAACTCCCCGGGACCCTCACCCCTGTTGCCCCACCGCACGACCTCGCGGCCGCCGACATCGAACACGGTTACGAGATACGCACCGCCATCGACCACGACCAGATCCCCGCCCGGCGCAAAGGCCATCGAAGCGATGTCCACGAACGGCTGCTGTGAGGCGTCATCCCCGCCCCAGAACTCGTCGGCGAACTCACCGCCGATCAGATGGGGGTCGGTCGCCACCGGCGGCGGCCTGTCCGTGCAGGATGCCACCAGCAACGCCACGGCGATCTTCGGTGCCGCAGATGCACGCAGGACTCGTCCCGTGTTCATGATCTACTCTGGATTGAGACAGTGCTAAGGAGGCTCCTCACCATGCATAATGGGTAATGGGGCAGGGGTCGGTCAAGGGGGGGTGGCCGGGGCCTGGGGTTCGGGCTGATGTCGCAGGTCCTGCCGGACGTGCCGCCGAGACTTGCCGGCGACCCGGTGCATGCTCCACGCACAACGGCTTTCGGGCGCACGACGCGACCGGGTACGGCCGCTTGTCGGGTGGGAGGGCGCGGCCTTTCGGAATCGTGCGGTTCGGGGAAGATTGGCCGGAGCGCATCCGGGGGCGGCCGCTCCCGGAACCCGAGCGGAGTCTCGCCGGCCCGGGCTGCCCCCCGGGCTCCGCCGGGCCGACGGCCATGGGGACCGGGCGGGAGAGAGCGGAGATGAAGAGGACGAGACTGTTCGCGCAGGCGCTGGGCCTCGAGCGGCCCTGGTACGTGGAGAGCACGGCGTTCGACGCCGGGGAACGGCGGCTGGACATCCATCTGAACTTCGAGGTCGGCGGCACCTTCGCCTGCGGGGGCTGCGGGGGCGAGGGCTGCAAGGCGTACGACACGGCCCTCAAGGAGTGGCGGCACCTCAACTTCTTCCAGCACCAGGCCTGCCTGCACGCGCCGTCTCCCCGGGTGAAGTGCCCGGAGTGCGGAGTTCGGCAGGCGCGGCTGCCGTGGGCACGCCCCCGGAGCGGCTTCACGCTGCTCTTCGAGGCCCTCGTGGTGACGATGGCGTCCGGGATGCCGGTCAAGGCGGTGGCGCGCATCGTCGAGGAGCACGACACCCGGCTGTGGCGGATCGTCAAGCACCATGTGGACGAAGCGAGGGCGGAGGCGGACCATTCGCAGGTGCGGGCCGCGGGCGTCGACGAAAGGCGTGCCGCCGGGGCCGCAGCTATGTGACTTTCTTCGGGGAGCTGTGCATGGACATGTCGGCGGCGTACATCGGGGGGGCGAAGGAGTCGTTCCCGGACGCCGAGGTCACCTTCGACCGCTTCCACGTCGTGAAGCTGCTGAACGAGGCGGTCGAAAGGGTGCGGCGCGCCGAGCAGAAGGAGCGCCCGGACCTGAAGCGGACCCGGCGGCTGCGGCTGTGGAACCCGGAGCGCCTGAAACCGCATCAGAGGCTCCGGCCGGACGCGCTGCTAGATCCGGCGCAGGTCGCGCCGGACACGGCGCGGGCGTACCGGCTCAAGGTCTCCTTCCAAGAGTTCCGGAACCTGCCGCCGACCCCTTGCCGAACGCCGGCTCGACCGGTGGTGCGCGGACGCCGAAGAGAGCGGCCTCGCGCCGATGGCCAAGGTCGCCGGGACGGTCCGCAGGCACCGCACGGGCATCCTCCGGTGGCTTCACTCGCGGATCAGCAACGGGATGCCGGAGGCCGTGAACTCGCTCGTGCAGGCGGCCAAGGTCCGCACCCGAGGCTGCCGCACCACCGAGAACTTCATCACCTTGGCCCACCTCGTGTGCGGCAAGCTCCAGTTTAACCTCCCTACTTGAAACAGCGAGGAACCCTTTTTCATCGCGGACGGAGAACACACGGTTGTCGTACGGTCGTCACCCCACTCGCGAATACGGGTAACTGTTCTTTATGTAGTTATGAAGAAATCTGCCCTTGGAAGGTGCACGCATGATCCCATGATGCAGATGTTCGGGCACTCCGTAGTACTGATACACGGACCCGTTCAAAAACTCCACCTCAAGGGTGTGGGCTCTCGGGTTGTACCCTATCGATCTTACATTTGACGAATCGACCGAGTATCTAGCCATGGTTGGTTCTCTCCTTACCTATTATTCGTCTATCACGATTTGTCGTCAACGGGAGTTCGGTCGATCTTCTGGTCAACGGCGACCGCAAGTGGTCTCTGTGCTCGCCAAGAAGCAACCACACGTTCGTATCCTTCTGCCCGCCTTTGCAGTTTCCATTTGGCGCTTACCTCTGGATCTTCACTACGTGGCCGGTGCTGTTTGGCTGGCAAGGCAACATGGCAGCGCATCGGCAACTTTGCCGCTTCTCCGGTGATGATGGCCTCGCCCGTACGAAGAATCGGCAACACATTGAGAAGCCCTTTGATGCCATCTGGTAGCGTTCCTTGAACGCGCGCTCGATCAGATGGATTCGACAACCGCATCGCGAAGAAAGTACCACATTGCGACAGAACTGTTTCGTTCACTTCGGAGGGGCGCTGACTGGCGATCATAGCACCCACGCCGTACTTTCGGCCCTCCTTTGCGATTCTTTGCACTATTTCGGAAGCCGAATCATCCGACCTGTCGGAAAGATAGCGATGCGCTTCTTCCATCACCACGAGCAGCGGACGCTCGACTCCGCCTTCCGTCTTCTCCCGACTCCAAAACAATGCTTCATAGACAATCTTGAGGATAGACCCTACAAGCCGATCAAGAACCCCGCTCGGCACCCCGGAGAGATCGAGAATTGTAATGGGTCTGGAACCCCCAAGCCAGCCACAGAGAAGCTCATCTAAGTCCTTTTGGGGGTTTCCGGAAAGATCGGGTTCCCACGGTCCTGGGTGAAGCAGAAAATCGTAGCGGCGATCCAGAAGCCTAGATCGCAGGAGCTTCAAAGGTCGCTGAATCCCCAATGCTCGTTGATTCAGAAACGGTCCGGCGGCACCCATCGCATGTGGCTTGTATGTTGGCGGAGTTAGGGTGTCTGGATCGCCTTTGTTTTGACGGGTAGGTTGATCACGGTTTGGACCTTCGAAAGTCGAGATTTCGAAGTCGATGAGGTCATACCAAAGTTTCTTGAGGCTAAACGGCAGAGGCGTATCAACCGTAATCGAAGCCGAATTGACACCCGGAAAGAGCTGTGCCTCGTGGGCAGTCAGTTTGAGCTCGAAGATTTTGTCCGTAAAGGCAGTTTCTTGGTTAATCTCTAGGCTGCCAGTGAGGAAATCGAGTAGGTCATTCGTGTCGAGCGCCCAGTAAGGAATGAACAGTCGGCCTTCGCCGACTTGTGGCTCGACACTGAATACCTGGGCGACATCGGCCAGAGGCGCCGAATATTCGCCATGCACGTCGAGCATGAGTATTCGTGCATTGGGGTATGGCATATCGCCATCAGGAGATAGTAGTAATGGCCCTGAGGAGGCTGGCTATCGTAGTGGACTTGCCGGATCCGGTGGAACCGAGAACGGCAGAGTGCCGTGTCACCAGCTCGTTGAGTGCTACCTTTGCCGAGATACTCCCGGCGCTTGAAAGCGTTCCTATGGTGACATGCCCCTGACCGGGGATGTTGTAGATCCTTTGCAAGTGCTCTTCAATAGCTAACCCGTCTTCGAGACTGGTTTCCTCATGGCTGGACGCGGCCTCGAGCCGGGTCTCCCCGCGCAGATGAGCCGGTGGTCCGCTTCGAGCAAGCTGTGCCGGCTGCGTCGCGGTCTGTATGCTCTTGCGCCGCCGTACCGCAAGGTGATTCCTCATCCCTTCCTCATCGCCAACCGGCTGGCACCCGGCTCTTACGTCAGCGGCCTCTCGGCGCTGGCCCATGCGGGTGCCATTCCAGAGTTCGTGCCCGAGGTGACCAGCTGCGGGCCGGTGCGTCCGCATGTGCGAGAGACGCCGCTTGGCCGGTTCTCGTTTCGCTACGTAAAGCGGGACCTGCGCTGCGGGTATCGGCTGATGCATCTCGGCGGCGATCAGCAGGCGTTCGTGGCCTTCCCGGAGAAGGCTTTCCTCGACTTGGTTCATCTTCAGCCCGGGGGTGACGATCCCGCTTGGATCGACGAGCTGAGGCTGAATCCGGATACGTTCTCGCCTGCGCGGATGGAACGGCTGGCCGTCGCCGCCGGGAGCCCGAAACTGATCCGGGCGGCTGCGCATGTCGGCCGCTTGAAGAGCGACCCGGCCCTTGCCTTCAAGCCGTTGTGAAGGATCATCTGCGCGCATTGGTCCGTGGCCTTGATCCTCTGGTCGGCCGTAACGTCATGCGGGAGCACCCTCAGGCCCGAGTGCTGGAAGGCCTGCATCGGGCGGGAGCGATGTCGCCGCTCGCTTTCCAGGGAGGCACGGCGCTGCGATTCCTGTACGGGCTGCCCAGATACTCCGAGGATCTCGACTTCGCGCTGGAGGGGCCGCGGGAACTCTATGACCTGCGCGGCTGGATGACGGACATCGCGCGACAGTTCCGGCGGGAGGGCTACGACGTCGACGGATCGGTGCGCGACCGCGGGGCCGAGCCCGCCGGCTGGCTCCGCTTTCGGGGCTTGCTGTACGAAATGGGATTGTCGCCGCACCGGGACCAAGCGTTGGGCGTCAAGATCGACGTAGACAGCAACCCTCCGGAGGGTGCCGTTACCGAGACGCGCCTGGTTCGCAAGCATGTGTCGCTGCGGATCCATCATCACGACCCGGCATCGCTTCTGGCGGGCAAGCTGCATGCGGTGCTGTGCCGCCCCTGGGCCAAGGGCAGGGACATCTACGATCTTGCCTGGTACCTGAGCGATCCGACCTGGCCGTCCCCGAACCTGGAACTGCTGAATGCCGCGCTGAGGCAGAGCGATGAGGGGACCGTGACGCTCACTGCGGGCACATGGCGTCGAGCGGTGGCGGGACGGGTGGAGGGGCTGCCGTGGGATGCGGTGGCCGCCGATGTGCGACCGTTTCTTGTGAGGGGGGAGGCGATGGCGGGGAAGAGGGATGTACTGGGGCTGTTGCGCGTCGTCAGGCACGGGGACGAAGCAGCGGCGCGGGGGCAGGTGTGAGTTGGTCCTCAGCGATGCGGCGATCCCGGATCGTGCTTGCGCAGAAAATCTTCCGTGCCTTGGGGAAGCAGGAGATTGTCGGATATCTCGGCCACTTCCTCCGCCTCTTCCCACGCGCGTTCCAGCAGCCACAGCTCGCCCTCCAGCGCGCGCCGCTCCTGCTCCTCGTGGAGCGCCATCTCCAAGGCCAGCTTCGTCGGCTTGGGCATCTTGTTGATGTAGCCGGGCACGCCCTTCTTGTCCTTGAAGCGATCGCCGCGCGCGATATCGGCGAGAAAGCTTTCCGGGTGCCCCGCGGTTTCGATCTCGCCGACCGCGTGCTGCACGGTCTCCTTCGTGCCGCCCATGGCATTGATCTTGGGCAGGATTGCACCCGCGAACCGCCGGGCCTCGGCACCGCCGTGCCAGGTCTTCTTCTTCCCCTTCCGGATCTCGACCATCAATCCCCGCTCGTCGCCGTCGCGGACGCGTGTGCCGAGCAGGTCGGGTCGCTTGAGCTTGATGGTCCCGCCGCCTTCGGGGCGGAGCTTCACGAGCGTGCGCCGGTTCATCCAAATGTCGATCCAGGTGCCGCTATTGGCGAGCAGGGCGCCGCTCAGGACACCCGCCGCCACGCCGCCCGCCACGAAGCCGCCGACCACCACCACGGTACCGGTGGCGTAGAGGATCTTGCGGCGCCTGCGGCGGCCGAACTGGTCGCCGTAACGCCAGGCCGCGAACTCGGGGCGGAGGGGCTGCCCGATGCGCACGAGGGTCAGCCCCTCGGGGTGGCGCGCCAGGCCGATGTTCTCCGTGGAGACGCGAATGCGGGTATCGCGGAAGATCCGCTCGCAGTCCTCGACCGCCTCCCAGCGTTCCTCGAGCGGTGTCAGGTTCCAGCGCTCGCACTTTGTGCACACCACCCATAGACGCCCCTTCGCGGCGTCGAAGGCCAGCCTGCGCCCGACGGGGAAGGACTCGACCACCGCGTTCGCTCCCAGCGGCTTGCTGCAGAACATGCAGGACTTGTACACGACGCTCCTCGTTGACCGGAGACGGAAGGCCCAGACAGTTTTACCATGCAGAAGATACGGAGCCGGGTGGCGTATCGCTCTCTTGGAGGAGGGGATCTTGGCGCTGAGAATCGAGTATCCGGGGTCTGGCGAGACCTCGAGGCCGGGAGGGTCGAGCGGGCCGAGGGGGTCGAGCGGGCGTGGAGGGACGCGCCGGGGTCGTGGGCCGTTCCGTGTTCTCGGCGGGATCCTGCGGTGGGCTGTCGGGGCGGTCCTGGTGGCACTGCTTTGCTTCTTCCTGCTCGTTCGGGGCGGCGTCTTCGCATACCAGCAATGGGGGCTGGAGGCGTGGCCGGCGCTGGCCGTGTCGACCGGCGCAACGGTGCTTCTCCTGGCGCTGTATGCGTGGAGCGCGAGCCGGCGCCTCGGGGCGGGGAAGCGACTCAGGAAGTTCATGACCCGGATGGCGGCGCTCGTCGGTGTCGCGTTCGTGGTCTATTCGCTCGTCTTCATTGCGGGCGCCAACGTCAAGAGCGAAGAGGTGCGGGCCGAGTACTCGGTGCTTCACCCCCTGCTGCGGACGGCCGTGTCGGTCTTCCTGCTCGCCGACGGCGGCGCGGTGATCACGGATGCGGGCCGCACGCCCGAGTTCTACACTCGCATGGGACTTTCCGTCAACGAGTCGTCGCTGCACTTTCGGCAGGACGATGGATTCGTACACGCCATCGATCTGCGCACGGTCGGTCGGCCCGAGTGGCGCAACAGTGCCGCGGAACTCGCCTTCCGGGCGATGGGGTTCCACACCTTGCGTCACGTGGGAACCGCCGACCACTTGCATGTGTCACTGAGAGGTTCCTCATGACGACCCGGAGATAAGGCCCCGTGTCCCGCCCGTACGCGAACGAGTGCTTGCGGTGATCGGCCCTGTCGCGACTCCGCCGCCTACTCTTGTCGCATGAACATGACGATCGACTCGCGTGCGGCGCACGACCCGGACCCGGGACTCCCGGGGCCGAGGCGGAAGCTGCCCATCGGCATCCAGACCTTCCGCGAGATCCGCGAGGGGGGCTACTACTACGTCGACAAGACCGGCTACGTCCGGCGGTTGGTGGACGGCGGCAAGTACTACTTCCTGTCGCGCCCCCGCCGCTTCGGCAAGAGCCTGCTGCTGGACACCATCAAGGAGCTGTTCGGGGGAAGCGCGGAGCTGTTCAGGGGCCTCGCCGCCGAAGGCCACCCGGCCTTGTCGGCTGGCCGGCCCGTCGTGCGCCTGGACTTCAGCGGCGGCGACTTCACCCGGCCCGAGAACCTGCACCGGAACACGATGGCGCAGCTCGGCACGCTCGAACGCCAGGCGTCCGTGGCCGGGGAGCACGACGGGGCGCCCGAGCGCTTTGCCCACCTGGTCGAGATGCTGCGCGAACGCACCGGGCGGCGCGTCGTCGTGCTGGTCGACGAATACGACACGCCCGTGCTGGACGCGCTGGAGAAGCCCGATGTGGCCCGCGCCAACCGCGACTACCTGCGCGGGCTGTACGGGACCATCAAGTTCTGCGACGCCGACATCCGGTTCGCGCTGCTCACCGGCGTCAGCAAGTTTTCCATGGCCAGCCTGTTCTCGGGCCTGAACAACCTCATCGACATCACGCTCGACCCGCGCTACTCGACGATCTGCGGATACACCGAGGCCGATTTGGACGCGGTGTTCGCGCCCGAGCTGGCGGGGCTGGACCGGGACGAGATGCGGGCCTGGTACGACGGCTACAACTGGCGGGGAGACGAACGGGTCTACAACCCTTTCAGCGTGTTGCTGCTCTTCGATGCGCGCGAGTTCGGAGCGTACTGGTTCGAGACGGGCTCGCCTGCGTTCCTGGTCGACATCTTGGCGAAGCGCGGCGTGGGCTCGCTGGCGCTCGCTGGCGCTCGATAACCTGTTTGCCGACGACGCGCTCCTGTCCGCCTTTGACGTGGACCGCATCGCCCCCGAGGCGCTGCTGTTCCAGACCGGCTACCTGACCATCCGCGACCAAGAGGTTCTCGGCGGCACGGCGTACTACGGGCTGGGTTATCCGAACCGGGAAGTGCGCCAAGGCCTGAACGCCAGCCTGCTCGATCACCTGACGGGGGATCCTGCGCGGCGGGAGGAGCACGGCAACCGGCTCTACGACGCGCTGCTGGCCAACAACAACTTCGAGGGCATGGCAAAGCTGTTCCGGTCGTTCTTCGCCGGGATCCCCTACCAGTGGCACACGAGGAACGACATCGCGGACTACGAGGGCTACTACGCCAGCGTGTTCTACTCGTGCTTCGCGGCGCTGGGACTGGACGTTCGGGTCGAGGACAGCAGCCGCCGCGGCCGCGTGGACATGGCCGTGCTGTTCAACGGTGCCGTGTATCTGTTCGAGTTCAAGGTGGTGGACTCGGCCGCCACCGGCGCGGCCATGGCGCAGCTGAAGACCAAGGGGTACGCGGACAAGTACCGGGGCCGGGGCGAGCCCGTCCACCTAATCGGCGTGGAGTTCAGCAAGGACACGCGCAACGTCGTGGCCTTTGAGGCCGAGCGGGGATAAGATCGGGGCGCACCAAGGCTGATACATAACGGGACGGCCCGCCTCGCTGTATCACCGCGCCTTCAATCGAATCCATGCGATGCCGTCCACATGCCGGAAGTGCCGGTCGGCCGAGACGAGGTCGGCACCCGTTTCCATCGCGTGCGCCGCGATCCAGACATCATTGGTGGGGATGGGGCAGCCTTTGGCCCTCAGCGACGCGGCGATCCTCGAGTAGCGGTCGGCGGTTGTCGGCCCGGCGGGCACGAAGGAGACGTACGGGTTGTCGAGAAAAGCACGCATCTGCGCGGTGTTGCGTTCGAAGCGCGAACCGTGTCTGAACCCGTACAGCAGCTCACCGAGCACGATGGCCGACAGCAGCACTTCCTCGGCTGCACGAACGACTTCACTGACCTGCTCGAACCCGCGCATGAGCTGGGTGTACGCGTTGGAGTCGAGAAGAACCCTCATTCCCAGGCCGACTCGTCGATCGTCTCGAAGTCCCGCAGCGCGCAGTCGATTTCATCCGCTTCGACGGGATCCCAGCTTCCGATGAAGTGGTCCAGCGAAGAGCCGACCGTATCGGATCCCGCCCTGCCGTGCCCCAGACCCGCACCTTTGCGAAGCAGCTTGAGTGCAGCCCGGTTGAGAGAGGTTCCGTCTCGGTTGGCGAGCCGCCGGATGGTCTTGGCCAGTTCGTCGCCGAAGCCGCGTATCGTGAGCTGGTTCACACTGAGTCTCCCGGTGACTCGTACTCTGATGCAATATGAGTCACATTATCAGTCATTCGCATCAGAATCAAGCTTGCCCGGTGTTCACGGGACCCTGCTGCTCACGGGGGGCGGCCACTGCTCCGCCCTGTTCGAGCCGGATTGACGAGACCTCCGGGGCGGCGTACAGGCTTGAACCATGGCACTCCGCGGCCTACTCTTGCCGCATGAACACGACGACCGGCTCGCGCGCAGTGCACGGCCCGAACCCGGGGTCGCCGGGGCCAAATCGGAAGCTGCCCATCGGCATCCAGACCTTCCGCGAGATCCGCGAGGGGGGCTACTACTACGTCGACAAGACCGGCTACGTCCAGAGGTTGGTGGACGGCGGCAAGTACTACTTTCTGTCGCGTCCCCGCCGCTTCGGCAAGAGCCTGCTGCTGGACACCATCGGCGAGCTGTTCGGGGGAAGCGCGGAGCTGTTCAGGGGCCTCGCCGCCGAAGGCCACTCGGCCTTGTCGGCCGCCCGCCCCGTCGTGCGCCTGGACTTCAGCCGCGGCGACTTCACGAAGCCGGGCGAGCTGCGTTCGAACGTCATGGAGCAGCTTGCGGCCATCGAACGGCGGGAGGGCCTGACGACGGAGTACGCCACCGCGTCGGGACGCTTCGCCCACCTGGTCGAGATGCTGCGCGAACGCACCGGGCGGCGCGTCGTCGTACTTGTCGACGAATACGACAAGCCCGTGCTGGACGCGCTGGAGAAGCCCGATGTGGCCCGTGCCAACCGCGACTACCTGCGCGGGCTGTACGGGACCATCAAGTTCTGCGACGCCGACATCCGGTTCGCGCTGCTCACCGGCGTCAGCAAGTTTTCCATGGCCAGCCTGTTTTCGGGCCTGAACAACCTCATCGACATCACGCTCGACCCGCGCTATTCGGCGATCTGCGGATACACCGAGACCGATTTGGACGCGGTGTTCGCGCCCGAGCTGGCGGGGCTGGACCGGGACGAGATGCGGGCCTGGTACGACGGCTACAGCTGGCGGGGAGACGAACGGGTCTACAACCCTTTCAGCGTGTTGCTGCTCTTCGATGCGCGCGAGTTCGGAGCGTACTGGTTCGAGACGGGCTCGCCTGCGTTCCTGGTCGACACCTTGGTGAAGCGCGGCGCGGGCTCGCTGGCACTCGATAACCTGTTTGCCGACGACGCGCTCCTGTCCGCCTTTGACGTGGACCGCATCGCTCCCGAGGCGCTGCTGTTCCAGACCGGCTACCTGACCATCCGCGACCAAGAGGTTCTCGGCGGCACGGCGTACTACGGGCTGGGTTATCCGAACCGGGAAGTGCGCCAAGGCCTGAACGCCAGCCTGCTCGACCACCTGACGGGGGATCCTGCGCGGCGGGAGGAGCACGGCAACCGGCTCTACGACGCGCTGCTGGCCGACGACTTCGTCGGCTTGGAGACGCTGTTCCGGGCGGTCTTCGCCGGGATCCCCTACCAGTGGCGCACAAGGAACGACATCGCCGACTACGAGGGCTACTACGCCAGCGTGTTCTACTCGTGCTTCGCGGCCCTCGGCCTGGACATGCGGGTCGAGGACAGCAGCCGCCGCGGCCGCGTGGACATGGCTGTGCTGTTCAACGGCACCGTGTATCTGTTCGAGTTCAAGGTGGTGGACTCGGCCGCCACCGGCGTGGCTCTGGCGCAGCTGAAGACCAAGGGGTACGCGGACAAGTACCGGGGCCGGGGCCAGCCCGTCCATCTCGTCGGCGTGGAGTTCAGCAAGGAGACGCGCAACATCGTGGCCTTCGAGGCGGAGCGGGCATGAGACCGGGGCGGACCAAGGCTGGTACGTAACGGAATGGCCCGCCGTGCCGCATCATCGCACCTTCAATCGAGTCAAGGACGGTAGGGATCCGAGCTGCTCGGCGAAGTCAGGAAACCGTCAGCCGCCAGTTTATCCCGGTAGGCGCTCTTCGCCAGTGGGCCATCCGGGAGAGATTACGGGCAGACACATCCCTACCGGGACTTCCGTGGGACATCTTCGTGAAGACGCTGGTCTTCCGCCTGCCATCGTAGAAGAAGAAGAACACATGGTCTCGGCCTTCTTCTCGCCTAAAGCCCTTCGCTTCCAAAGATTGACGGATTTTCCGCTTCTTACGGGTCGCCACCCACACTAACCCCTACGGGCGGAGCGTCAGGAATGGCAGGACAAAGCCGCGCATCCTGTTGCCTTGATGGTCCAGATCGGTTACTGCTGCGTCGACGAGCATTTCGGCCAGTTCGCGGGCCTCCGCCATCAGGTCAAGGGTAGCTTCTTGGAGGGTTGAACCGGTACCCATCAAGCTCCAAACCGGGTGAATTACCATTACGTCCCCTTGGTCGTCAAGCTCGATCCTAAAGCGCTCTCCCATGACAGACACTCGTCCTAACAGCTTGGTGTCAACATCTTGGAAATCCGCAGTTGCCTGCTTGCACACTGGGACGACCTCGCCAAGTGAGACCTCTTGGGCGGTTGGCTGATGAGTATAGGTCATGGCTGGAGATGGCGACGGATCTCCAGAGTCCCTCCCGCCGACATATGGCAGCGTACCTCCGGTTGGTCTCGCAAGCCAAGTGATGTCGTCACGCTCTGCTGGTAGGGGCACCATTGTCGTCATCGTGAGCTCTCGTCGTTGTTACCATGATCTAGAACCTATCTCAAAAACAAATGGGTTCTTCCCCTTGTCAGGTGGGCATCAGGTCATGCGGGCAGGCTATCGGGGTAGAGGTCGAGGCCGCCGAGATGGAAGTAGATGGCGTTCGCGAAGCGTTCCCGGTTGCGAAAGCCCCGGCTGCGCACCTTCACGGTCTTGATCCGGCTGTTGATGCCTTCGGCCGGACCGTTGGTGGCGCGGAGGACGACGGCGTTGACAATGCCCCAGAGATGACTGCGGATCATCCGGGCGGCCTTGACGACGGGCTCCAGGCGGCAGCGCGAAGCCGATGCGAGCCACCGCTTCCACCCGGCCGTCGCCCAGCTTCGGCTCCGGCAGTTCCAGAGATTCGCGGCCGCTTCCTTCAGCTCCCACGCCCGGGCCGTCCGCCGCGTGCCGGCGCGCAGCTTCGCGAACGCCGGCTTCTCCCCGTGCGTCTTCCGCCGCCGGCCCTTCAGCCACTGGAATCGGGTGCCCGAGAGGATCGCGTTGCCCTCCTTCAGCAGAGCCCGGTGCTCGGCGCGCCGCACCTTGTCCACCGCATCGCCGAGGTGCTTGGCGACATGGAACCGGTCGAACGCGATCTTCGCCCAGGCGTGCGGAATCATGTCGAGGGTCGCCGCGATGTACGGTGCCCACATGTCCATGCTGACGCTCTCGACGGCCGCCCTCTGCGTCTCTCCCAGCCCCTCGTAGAACGCCGCGAGCGCCTCCCTGCCCCGCCCCTGGGCGACATGCAGCACCCGGCCCGTCTCCGGGTTCGACACCACCGTCACGTAGCGGTGCCGGCGGCGGAACGACGTCTCGTCCACCGACAGGCGCCGGACCTCCTCGGGCCGGCGGCGCGCCAGCCCCCGGGCCACGGCCCGCTGCATGATCCCGTCCGCGGCGTTCCAGCTCAGCCGCATCCGCCTGGCCACCGCCTGCACGCTCGCCTCCTTGAGCCACCGGATCACTTCCGCCTCGAACTGCGCCGTGTACCTCGAACTCCCTTCCGCCCAAGGCACCTGCATCGTCAGCACCCCGTGCTCCCGGCACCGAACCCGCGGAACATCGCAGACGAGAAAGGTCTTGTACCCCCAGGCGTCCAGGTTCCGCCACTCCCGCCGCCGCGTGTCGTAGCCCGGGCATTCCTCGTTGCAGTCGGGGCATCGCAGCCTGCTCCCCGGGGCACGCTCCACGCCCACCCGCAGCTCCTTCGGCTCCCGCGTGCGCTCCACCCGGACAACCCTCCACTCCGGACCCAGTCCCAGCACCGCGTCCAGCCAGCTCCTCTCGGCCATACCTTCCTCCTCCTCGTCGGTGATCGGTCATGACTCTGACCCCTCACCGTAACCCCGGCCACCAAGAGGGAGGAAGAGCCAACAAATGTCACTTGAGAAACATGCAGAGAGCGGACAACTGAACGAAGCCGAGAAAGTTCTCCGGGTAGTATTCCCAGCGGGTCAGCACGCGGCGGTTCCACTGCATCCACGCAAAGAACCGCTCGACGATCCACCGGCGCTTGTACCGGCGAAACCGGCGCCCGTCCTGTGTCTTCTTGCTTGTCCGGTTCTTTCTGTGCGGCGCAATCATCTCCACGCCTTGTTCGCGGAGTTCCCTGTCCAGGGGATCGCTGTCGTACGCCTTGTCGCCGACTAAGTTGGCGGGCTTCTCCCCGCTGAACACGAGGTCAAGAGTCAGTTGCACGAGCTTCACTTCGTGACGGTTCGCCGCGTGCGTGCAGAGCGAGAGCGGGAGGCCGCAACGGTCCACAACCGCCATGATCTTCACGCCTTTTCCCGACTTCGTGTTCCCGACACCGGCACCTCCCCCCTTCGCCCGGGCGAAGGAAGCATCGATGTACGCTTCCGATCCGCCAACGACCCCCTGCTCGCGGAGCTCCGACAAAAGGTCCTCCAGAATCCCTTCCAGCACCTTTTCGCGAACCCAGTTCTGGTAGCGCCGGTGCACCGTCTTGCAGTTCGGGTAACACCGGGGAAGCATGTGCCACGGCGCGCCGGCATGAAGAATCCAGAGAACGGCATCCAGAATGTCCCTGGCGGGAACCGGCGGCCGGCCGCGCCGGCCCGGCGGCCCGGATTCCTCGGGAAAGTGGTGGCGAATGCGCTCCCACTGCTCGTCGGTTATCGTCAGCTTTCGCATATCTATAAGGTACCAGGTGCACCCGGATGCCGCAATCCCGCCATCCCGCCATATTTTTGAGATAGGTTCTAGCCTGGCGGGTCCAGCTTCTGTCGAGCTTCGTACGCCTTCTTGCCGTGGCCGAGCAACCACTTGCCAAGGCTGGTTGCAGTCTCTGGGGTCATGACCAAGGTCGCCTGAACTTCTCGTATTACGTCGCCTCGCTTGATGGTCTGTTGGTCCACAAGTTGACCCTGCTCGTCGGCTGTGATCTGCTCTATGCTGGGAACCATCGCGTGTTCCACGTACAGGTTGTGCGATGACGTTGGGAGCCTTCGGCAAGTGCATTGACGCCGCTACCCTCCGACGCAGCGGCTGGGCGTCGGTCGGGACGACGCAGCGGCTGGGCACCGGTCAGGACGACACACCAGCTGAAGCCGGGAAGCGCGTCCGAATGTACTCCCGAGCGCTCTCCGCAGGCAGCTTCACGGTCGTCGGTCCGCTGCGCACGAAGAAGTCGCCGCCGGGATCGGATTCCGTCTTCTTCCAGCGCAGGAAGACGGGCTCCGGGCTCCTTTGGCAGCTCACGACGCACACGGATCCGCCTTCGAGCATATGGGTCCTGGGGTCGATGCAGGTTCCGGCCCGGTCGCCGAGGGCGTTGCGCACGACCTGGGCCAGGTGGCGCATGAACTTGTCGTCGCTGTCGAGGCGGTCGCGCTCGATGCCCACCACGGAGCCGTCGTCGGCCACCCCGATCAGAAGGTCGCCCCCTTCCGTGTTGAGGAACGCCGCGATGGTCTTGAGCACGGCCAAGGTCACCCGCCGGTCGTCCTTGCGGTCCTCCCGCAGGTTCCAGCGGAGGGTGGACTTGAACTCGAGGGTCTTGGATTCGCCCCGTTCGATCAGTTCGTGTGCGTTCCGGCGGTTTCGGAGGTACTGGTCGAAGAGAAGGTTATTGAACGTTTCCCCGAAGGCGCGGTCGTCGGTGATGCGCCTGTAGAGGTGAAAGTTGGAATCGACGATCTCCTGGATCACCTGCTCGACTTTGCGGTCGAACGCCAGGCGCACGTTCTCTCGCGTGTTGACCCGTGCCGCGGCGTCGAGCGCAACGTCCCCCGCGAGCCGCTTCATCATCTGTTCCAGGGTCACGCGGTGCTCGGGACCGAGGTCGAGGCCGAAGCGCTCGTTCAGCTCGGCGATGATGCGCGAGAGGACCTCGATCTCCGCATCGTCGCCGCCGTAGTGCGGCCCGGCTTCCCGCGGGGCGAGCACGCCGGGCCCGCGCGGCAGCGTCAGGTCGCCGCCGCCCGTCTTCTCGATGCGGTAGGACTCCATGTCGATGTTTTTCTGCACCTCGCGGGGCAGCTCGCTTCTGTCCGCGGGCAGGAGCCGCCTCAGGTGGCGGGCGAAGACATGGAGCTTTTCGAGGTCGGGGTCGGCGAAGGTCAGCACTTGCGCAAGGAAGGAATAGAGACGCGAATAGGAGCCGAGCCTTGCCCGGAAGTCCGCTCGCTCGGTCGCGTTCAGCTCGCGGAAGCGCTCTACGGAGTCGGCCAGTAACGCATACAGCCGGTCTTGCGTCGTGCGGTCCCTGAAGGGCGTGCGGTCCCCGAAGGGCGTACGGTCCCCGAAGTATAGAAGCGCGAAGGCGTCCACATCGGCCTCGGTGTACACGCCGAAGCCGAGTAGCTCGCCCTGGACGTTGTAGAGCATGTTGGGATCGGTCGCTTCGGACAGCAGCGTGGTTTCGTAGTACGGCTTGAAGGCGTCCCGGATGTCGTCGGCTTCGTTGGCGAAGTCCAGCACGGCGGTGCCCGTCTTGTGCGGATGCGTCCGGTTGAGGCGCGACAGGGTCTGCACCGCGTTCACGCCGCCCAGCTTCTTGTCCACGTACATGGTGTGCAGGAGCGGCTGGTCGAAGCCGGTCTGGAATTTGTTGGCGACGACCAGGAAGCGGCACTTGGGCTTGGCGAATTCGGCGGCGGTGCGGCGTTCGCCGATGACGTGGCTTTCGCCGGCCGAGTTCATGCCCGATTCGGTATATGCCCTGCCGCCGTCGTTCACCGTGCCGGAGAACGCGACCAGGCACTTCCAACGGTGGCCGTGTTGCGCAAGGCACTCGTCCACGGCAAGCTTGAAGCGTACCGCATGCAGGCGGGAGCGCGTGACGATCATCGCTTTGGCCTTTTCGCCGATCTCGTTTTGCACTTGAGTTGCGAAGTGGCCGACTATGACGCCCGCCTTGCGGCGGATGGCGTGGGGGTGCAGCTCGACAAAGGACTTGAGCAGGCGGACGGCCTTCTGCCGGTCGTAGTGCGGGTCGTCCTCGATGGTCTTGAGGAGCCGCCAATAGGCCGCGTAGGTGGTGTAGCTGGCGAGCACGTCGAGGATGAAGCCTTCCTCGATCGCCTGGCGCATTCTGTAGAGGTGGAAGGGCTCGAACGTTCCGTCGCTGCGGCGGGTTCCGAACAGCTCGAGGGTCTTTGGCTTCGGCGTTGCGGTGAAGGCGAAGGTGGACACGTTCGGCAGCCGCCCGCGCTTCTCGATCTCGGCCAGGATCGCGGCTTCCTGCTCCTCTTCGGGCGTCTGGGCGCTGGCCTCTTTCCGTTCCGCCTGCTCCAAGCTGCCCGAAGCGAGGACGGACTTGAGGCTCTTCGTGCTCTCGCCCGACTGGGATGAATGGGCCTCGTCGACGATCACGGCGAAGCGGCGCCCCGGCAGCACGCCGATCTCCTCGGCGATCACCGGGAACTTCTGAAGCGTGGTGACGATGATCCTCTTGCCGGATTCCAGAGCTTCCCGCAGCTGGCGTGACGTCCGGTCGATGTTTTCCACCACGCCCAGCGTCTGTTCGAACTGGCGGATGCTGTCCTGCAGCTGGCGGTCCAGGACGCGGCGGTCGGTGATGACGACGATCGAGTCGAAGACCGCCCGGTCCCGCGCGTCGTGCAGGGTCGAGAGCTGGTGGGCCAGCCACGCGATGGTGAAGCTCTTGCCGCTCCCGGCCGAGTGCTGGACCAGATAGCGCTGCCCGGCTCCGTGCTCCCGGGCGTGGCCCACCAGGCGGCGCACGGCGTCGAGCTGCTGGTAGCGGGGGAAGATGAGGCGGTATGCGCTGCGGCCGTTGTCGTTCTGTTCCTTCACCTGGTGGATGAACTGCCGCACGAGGTCGAGAACACTGTCCCGGGCCCAGGTCTCCGCCCAGAGGTAGCCGGTGGCGTAGCCCGGTCGCGTCGGCGGCACGGGCGGGTTGCCGGCACCGCCGAACTTGCCCCGGTTGAAGGGAAGGAAGCGGGTCTTTTTGCCTTCGAGGCGGGTGGTCACGTACACGAGATTCGTGTCCACCGCGAAGTGGGCGAGGCAGCGCCGGTGGGCGAGGAGGGGCTCGCGGGGATCGCGGTCGGTGCGGTACTGGTGGATGGCGTCCTGGACGTCCTGGCCGGTCAGAGGATTCTTGAGCTCGGCCGTGAAGAAGGGGATGCCGTTGAGGAACAGCACCATGTCGAGGCTCTGGCCGGTCTTTTCGCTGTAGCGCAGCTGGCGCACCACCGAGAAGAGATTGGCCGCATGAAGCTGCCGCGTCTCCTCGTTCAGGCCGCTCGCCGGGCGGAAGTAGGCGAGTTGAAACTTGCATCCCGAGTCCTTGACGCCGTTGCGAAGAACGTCCAGGGCGCCGCGCCGCACGATTTCCGTGGCGACGCGCCGTGCGAACCGTTTTCTGGCTGCCGACCCGTGGTGCTGTTCGAGTCTTGTCCACTCCTTCGGCTGGGTAGCCAGGAAGAAGTCGAAGAGGTCGCGAGGGAGCAGGCAGAGGGCGCGGTCGTAATCCTTGGCTGCGCGTTTATGGTAGCCGCCGGGGGCGAAGCGGGAGCCGTAGGGGGGACGAGGTTCGACGACCTGCGCGCCGTTTCCGGGGTGGGCGTCGGGGCCGTGCCGGAGCAGGGCGCGCTCGATCGCATCCTCGAAGGCGCGTTCGGAGATGTCGATTGTCATGTGGGACGCGGGCCGGAGTGGTGGTTGCCAGCGAAAAACCGGGGTATCTTCGCTGGGCAGAGATGGATGATAGCGCCGGATGTGGTTTGGGGGAAAGGGGTTGGGGGGGATACGGGGTGGGACGCGGTGGGGATCGCCGGGCCGCGATGTTGCGGAACAGCCGGATTCGTATTACGTTGCACCTGTTGACTCGTTCGGGGGTTGGAGGCACCACCATGCGTGAAAGCTATGGAGAAAAAGAAAGCGTTCGAAACCGTCGCCTCACCGGCAGTGCCGGTGGCAGAATCGAAGAGACCACCGCACCGACAGACAACTTGGCAGCGATCATTCGCAATTCCACATTCGTAGTGGGTCCAGCTGTGCACCTGATGGGCAAAACCTACCCGCTCGACCCACCGAAGCCAGTTGGAAAGATCACTCCCCTTGACGAAGACTCTCCCACGGTGTCGCCTTCGTCACCGCAAGAACGATAGGTGGCGTAACCCGGGCAGCAATTAACGCCACGAAGACACGGCCGGGGAGCGAACGGAAGGAGAAACTATACGCCTGAGTAACCACGAGTTGGACGCTGATTGGGTGTAGAAGAACGCTGGGCTCGGGTAAAAGATTCTGTGGAAATAGAAGAAATAGAATGTATTGAAGGTCAAATGTTTTATTCTGTAGAACGTACACGAAACATGGGTCCAGGCTGATGGCGGAACGCTCAACGCTTATCCAGATGACTAAAGATGACTTCGATGATGCTGTGAAAGAACTGCTGAATGAGCACGCTGTGCGGATGGGGAAAGTCATCGGTGAAGTCGTTATGCAGGCCCTCCATGAGGTTCTGCGAAAGGCCTCGTTTCAATTGAAATTGAAATCCGACGCCCTCGACATGATACCCGAAATCAACGAAAAACTCCTAGATGTTGAGAAGAAGCAGAAACGCATGTCGGACCAGTGTTATCGAGAACGAGTTAGAATCATGAATGCGTTGGAAGCTCATCTGGACCAGATGACCGTGGATCAGTACCACCGAGAGATTATTGTAGGAGCGATTCAAGCGCTCAACCGGGAGACGTCCTGAAGTCCTGTTGATTTGGCATGGTTACTCAGGCGTATAGTCTCCACCCAGAACGAACCGTGCTTTTTCGCTCTTCAGCATTTTGTAGGGATCGACGCATATGATGTCAAGTCCTTTGCAGACGTTGGGAATCTTGACTTTGCGCGCCGAAGCGGCCGGTACTTCGTGAGTGACGACCGTGTGTTGTCCGGCGAGAGCCTGCGCTACCAAATAGTAGTCCGCAACTTGGAAGAACGTGCTCATGGCAGCATGGGCGTAAGGTTGTTCCATGACCCACGAGCTGACTTCTGTCAATGCAGGCCTTGCGGTCTTGTCCAGTGGAATGAAGAAGTCGCTCCCTCTGTCCCGGGCCCAATCGGCCAGCTCGTCATCCCCTGCCACCAATTCGCTTTGGACCTTCTCGATGCTGTACACCTTGCCGCCTCGGTTCATCCGAATCAGCCAGTCCCAAAAAGCCGGGCAGAAGTCGAACCCGTAGTGCTGGTTCTTGGCGCGGATGAATACGTCGGCATCGAGGAGATATGCCATCCAGCTATGACCCCACACCCAGATTACGCGCGATCTCTTTGAACGCCGACATCTTCTTGATATCCAGCAGCCTAAGGGACTCGACGAAGGGTGTCCGGCCTTCCAGGGCACTGGCGATAAGGGCGCGTGCGAAGCGCCTGCCGACCCGGGCGGTCACGTTGCGATGGTAGTTTCCACCGGTGCTGACGCGGATTTTCCGTAAACGGTTCGTTTCCTCCTGGTAGAGGGACCAGAACTCGTTTCTGGTCAGCTCTCCCACATCGTATATGCGCCGGAGGACGACCAAAGTGCTGACCTTGAAGCGTTTGGCTAGTCGGCTCATCTCTGCGCTCAGCCCATGGGCTGGGTTGAACGCCTCTCGAATCGACTCCGCAGGTACGAGCAGCTCGGCTGCCGTCTGGTTGCACCAGCGTTCGACGGAGTGGTCGGGGACGGCAGACGCTTGGGCGCTCGAGACCCCGGATTCGCCGAGCGCCAGATGCGCGATCTCGTGGGCCAGCGTGAACATCTGCGCGGCCTTCGTGTCCGCGCCGTTGATGAAGACGAGGGGTGCCAACGTGTCCGAAAGAGCGAACCCGCGAAACTCCTCGGGGTCAAGACGACGATGGGTGTTGTTGCCCACGACGCCGCTCACCATGACGAGAATGCCGAGCGTGTCTGCCTGCTCGATGAACTGCCGCAGAGCTTCGCTCCAAGTCGGCACTTGCCCGCGCTGTTCCACGTCGAAACCCAGAGTGTATCGCAAGCGGGCGGCGGAGGAGATGACATCGTCGGCCGCGGTCAGGCTACCTACGAACTGCAGCGGCGGATTGCCGACGCTGAGTGCTTCGTCCCGATACCAGTCCTGGCGCCGCTGGCAGAGGTAAAGCGTGTCCAGCAAGTCCGGGGAGGGACGCCCGACGGCCACGTCACCGACGGTGCGAAAGTCGGTAACGGGAAGCTTTTCGACGGGCGGCTCTTCGAGGAAAAGGTAGCCGATCGGCGTACGAACGGCATTGGCAAAGGACTCCAACTGCTTGAGCGTCGGCTGTATCTCGCCCCGCTTCCAGGACTCAAGCTTCGGGAACCGCCTCAGGAGGTCTTCTGCACCCCGTCCAGAGCGTTCGCAGGCCCATTGCAGCAGGGCAGGCTCTATCCCGACCCGGTTCATACGGCTTCAGACCGAATCCGCAGCCGCTCTGCCGAGGGCCGCTGCAAGCGACACCGGCACGGCGTTCCCGATCCAGCGCGCGATGCGGTTTTGGGCTCCGAAGAACTCGTAGTCGTCCGGGAAAGTCTGGAGCGCCGCAGCCTCCCGAAGGCTGATCGCCCGGTCCTGCTCGGGATGCCCGAACCGCCCGTTCGAGAGGCTGTTGCAGCGGCTGGTCAGCGTGGGCGCCACCCGGTCCCACCACATCCGTCCGTAGACATCGCTGAACCCCACTCCGGCCTTGCGGTGGCAGTCCAGCTCCAGTCCCAGCCGCTTCGGCCAGTCACACCGGCTTCCACCGTCGGCCGGGGTGGCCCTGATGCGCGCCAAGTTGCGCCGGAACAGCCTAGCGGCGCTGTGGTTGGGGATGCGGGGATGGGTCTCGCCTGCGCCGATGGCCGGAAGATGGCCGATGGCGCGGCGGACCGTAGCGGGATGGGCGGCAGGGATGTCGGCGGTCCCGCGGGGCAGTCGCGGCATTGCGCTACGGGCTGCCAAGAGCACGTACCGACGGCGGTGCTGCGGGACGCCGAAGTCGCAGGCGTTCAAGACGCGATGCTCGCATTGGTAGCCGCAGTCGCGCAGGGTCTTGAGGAAACGCCGGAACGAGCTGAATCCGGGAACTGCGGTGATCCCGGGAACATTTTCCATCAGTACCACGCCGGGCCGCAGCTTCGCAACGAGGCGAGCGAAGTCTACGAGCAGCGTGGCGTCCGTGCGCTTCCCGAGGCCGTGCCTCCGCCGCTGCTTGCTGAAGGGCTGGCAGGGGGCGCACCCGGCAAGGAGCAGCCTGCGGCGCGAAACGCAACCCGCAAGGGCACGGATGTCGTCGCCACTTACACGGCGCAGGTCGGCGCGGACGAAGCGGGAGCCCGAATTGTTGTGCTCGTAGCTTTTGGCGGCGGTTCCGTCCACGTCGATCCCCGCGATTACGCTCCATCCGGCGTGTCGCAGTCCTCGCGTCAGTCCTCCCGCGCCGCAGAACAGATCAATGGCTTTCATTATTGTTCGGCTTTCTTATTCCATTCCGAAATGTCGTCCAGCCACTCGTCCGCGTGGAACCCGGGCACTCCCGGCCTGCCGGTCACTCGCAGATACGCCCAGACCACCATTTCGCGGAACGGACTGTCGGTGGAAGCTACACGCACGAACTTGGCACGCCCCTCCGTCGTGCTGCCGTCTCGCCCGTTCGTCTTCACGTCGCTCCACTCGATCAGATCCAGCCGCTTCAGGTTGGCCGCCATCGGCGGCACTTGTCCTTGGAATCGGGGGATGGGGAGACGAGTGCCGTCCATTCCCTCGGTCAGGACGGGTCTGACTCTCCCCCTCTGCTTTGAATTCAAGGCCTGTCCAGATTTGATCTCCACCGTTCCCAGCTTGCGCAGCCGCTCGCAGCGGGCCACCAGAATCCGGTCGGCTCTGGGCGTCCGGCCACCGCTCCGAACGAGGTCGCACGAAGGAGTCAGCACCAGCCGGAACGCTTCTTCGTCCCGCCAGTCCGCACTGGGACGCCTGAGCAGATCCGCAGTCAGAAGATCATCTCCCAAGGGTGGAATTACGAAACGTTCCCACGCCTTGAGTCTCCCTTCGCCCGATGCGCTCCGGTCCGTCCGGGCTGCCACGAGCCTGCGGACGGCCCTTGCGAGAGAAGTATCTCCCGGATCGCCGCTGGTCGCCCCCGGCTGTTCGGAAAGGCTGTACACCGAGTCGTGAAGCGCTTCCCGAATTCGGGCATCGAAGTCCGCATGAACGCTACGTATGACTTCCGCCTGCGTCCTGAACCCTTCGAGGGCACGGGCCACTTTCTCGTCGGAATCTCGTCCCTTCTCGACTTCGACTACGAGGCCGTGCTCGAACTCCTGCCTTTCGGGAAAGGCCGAATAGACGACCACGGGACAGAACCAGTTTCCACGGACTTCTTCGAACGACTTGTTTCCTGTCGCTGGACCACCCGCCGGATCACGTTCAGAGTCCTCCACGAGGTCTAGCAGCCCGTGGAAGAAATGGGTTTCCAGGCCGCCGGACTTGCGCAGGGAATCAACGCCGGGAGGGTCGAGTTTGATGCCGACGGCGGGCGTTTCGGCCTGAAGAGCCGGCAATAACGGGCAAAAGCGGCCCAGACGGGCCTGGAAGGCCGGTACGGGGGCGAAACCGGCGAAGAATCGGGCGAAACAGCGGTCGCGGCCCGGTCCGCGAGCGCGGTCTGCACGGTCGCGAGCCCCTGGAGGCTCCGCGGCGTGCCGACACGGTACAGCTTGCGCATGAGAAGTCCGAGGTTGAAGGCCGCCGCGTGGATCAGCATCCGTTTTCGAATGTTCTCCTGCCCCCGGACATGGACGCGGCGCATGCCGCCGGTCTCGAGCATGTGCGCGAACGCCCGCTCCACCTTCTCCCCGCGCCGTTGCAGCAGCCGCCTGCCCCGGTTCCCCGGGATCCGCCGCCGGTTGGCGTAGACCGCCTTCCGGGCGTCCCGCTTCCCCTTCCACTTCCGGCGGCCGCGGTTCGGCTCGCTCACGTAGCTCCGCATCCCCCGGTCCTTCACGCCCGTCATGGTCTTGTTCGAGTGGTACCCCTTGTCGGCCACCACCTCCTTGGCCTCCGCCCCCACCTCCGCCAGCCGCTGCTCCGCCTCGTCCAGCGTCACCGGCAGCGACGCCGTGTCTCCGCCGTCCATCGTCTGCACCGTCACGCCGACCACCGCTCCGGTGTCCATGTCGACGGCGTGTTCGAGCTTGTGCGCCAGGCGCGTCCGGCCGTCCTTCATCTTCGTGGTCCGCGCCTCCGGGTCGTGCGGATGCTCCCATTCCTTGTTCGACGCCTTGTTCGGACGCTTCCGGTCCAGCTTCGCCAGGTCCTCCCGCGTCGGCGTCTCGATCCCCGAAGCCTTCGCCAGCTTCTCCAGGAACTCCTCGTAGCCGGTTCCGTCCTCGCGCCGCACGATCGTCCGCATCGCCGCGTTCGCCTCGAGCGTCGTCGCGTCCACCCCCAGCGTCTTCGCCTTCAGCAGCCCCGCTTCCATCAGCCGCTCCAGCACGAAGCCGAAGACCGCCGTGTGCGCCTCGAGGCTCAGCCGCTTCCGCGTCTTCGACAGCGTGGAGTGCTCCGGCGGATTCCTCGACAGCCCGCAGCCCAGGAATTCGCGCAGCGAAATCGAGTCCGCGCACCGCCAGGCGATGCCCCGCTCCGAGCCGAGGCCCTCCAGGTATCCCACCATCAACATCCGGAAATACACCCCCGGCGGAATCCCCGGCCGCCCCCGCCGCTCCGCGTAGAACCCGCCGCACGTCTCCTCCGCGAACGCATCGAAGCCGTGCTTCTCCAGCAGCCTGTCGAGAGCACGGTAGAACGGGTTGCCCAGCGCCCGAATCCTGTCCGTGGCCACGAACAACTCCGCCTGCCCGGCCTTGCGCCGCCTGCCTACCGCCATCGCCGTCCTCCATGGCAGAGATCCTTGTACACCTGTAATCCAGCAGCTTCTGCAGAACTTGTGCAGGCGTAGAAGACCGGACTTTATCCACGGGCTGCTAGGACCACCATGTCCGGCCGAAACCGCTTGAGGCTTTCCGCAACATCCTCGAATCCTTGATCCTCCGGATCCCACGAACCGCTCTCGGAGAGGGTGTCCCGCAGGGTTCTTCGAACCTCCGCATCATCGTCGATGATGAGCACCTTCATTACGATATCTGTCAAAGTCGCCGCTCCGTGTCTCCGTGCGTAGCCAGCGGAAGATCGAACTCAAACGTAGCTCCGCCAAGCTCTCCCGGGACTGTCGTGTGCATCTTCCCGCCGCGCCCGTGCACGAGCTCGGACGCGACCGTAAGGCCCATCCCGATGCCGTCCGGCTTGCGGGTGACGCCGGGCCAAAACACTCGTTCCCGCTCCTCGGGCTCGATGCCCGGCCCGGAATCGTCCACGGAGACCGTCACGCGAGAGTCGCCTGGCCGTCCCTGCGTCACGCGGAAGCGAAGCCTCCGGCTGCCCCCGTGTCGCCGCATCCAGTACAGAGAGTTGGAGATCAGGTTGAGCATGACGGCGTCGATTTCCGCTGGATCGATCCGAACGACCGTGCAGGCATTGGCGGGCCGTTCGACCACAATCCGGTGCGAGCGGATCTCCGCCGCCACCATGTCACAGCAGCGGGCGATCGACTCCTCCACGACCGATGTCCTCCGGCCCGGGCGGTACCCTCGGCTCGCCAGTGGCGCGAAGCGGTCGGCGAGAGACTCCAGCGCCTCCACCGAGTCGCTGGCCATGTCCACCGCGCGGTCTGCCACACCGTCCCGGATGCGCCGCGCCAAGTCGCGAGCCTTGCGGAGCGCTCGACCGATTACGGTGGTGCGATTTCGGATTTCGTGGACGACCATCTGCGCGATGGTCCCGATGACCGCCAAGCGGTTGTAGTAGCCGAAGCGCTTCTCGATGAGAAGTCGGCTCTTGCCGAGCTCATGGCCGAAGTCCTTGGTGGCCTTGATGGCCGCGCTTACGTCGCCGCCTTTCTCTCGGAGCTCCTCGAGCTTCTTGACCAGAGGTTCAGCGTTCAGGTCAGCGAATAGGTCCGTCGCGCTGCAGGCGTCCTTCTCCCGCATCCGGTCAACGTGGCGCTGCTGTTCGAGCAGCGTCACGATCCTCAGGACGATATGCCGGAAAGCGATGCTGGCCGCGTTCGACCGAAGGCCTTCGCGGTCGCTGGTGTCTACGATTCCGGGGTTCTCGCGTTTTGTAATGCGCACGTATCCCACGACTTGGCTGGTGCTCAGGCGAACGCCGACGCGGCTCACGCGCCGCAGATCTAGTCCGAGCCAGTCACGGGCACCGTCCGACTTCGGGAGCACGAGGACATCGTCGCGGTAGACGGACACCCCTCGCTGCGCCTTGATCGCGTTGCGAACGTACTGCCGCTTCTCCCGGAAGTGCTCGTAAATGTCGCGCGTGTCGTCCTTCGTGAGGTCCCAGGCCCGTATCTCGAAGCTGAAGGGTCCGCAGTCGGGCATGAGCTTGCTCAGGCCCGCTCGTTCAGTCTTCTGGATCGTGTCGCGGACGCCTGCCCATTCCTCGCGAACAGACTGCCGGCGGCGGTCCGATCCGCCGATGGGGCGATGCTCGTACGTCGCGACAATAGTCCCCGCGGCACTCACGGTGCCCGCGATACGGTACTTGGGCTCGTTCATGAACTGGGGAGCCCTGATCCTGCTGAGATCTGATGTCTTCCTGTCGCCAAGGACATCGAGATGCAGGGAGAAGTCCTTCAGAGCCGAGAACGGCGAGACGAGCCTGGCCAGGTTCTCCCGCAGATCGTGGATTTTTTCGTCGGACCATTCGCTGCTGAGCGCCCCGATGCGGATGCGCGTGCCGTGCTCTCCGTCAAACGAAGCGAGCGGCAGCCGCGATACGTCAAACGCTATGTCCGCCGAATCTTCGGCCTGCATCAGTCGCTCCCAGTTCACGGAAACTCCCAGCACGGGGTTGCCCCTCGTCTTCGTGGTCATGTGCAGGTCGGTCCCCAGCCGAGCCGCGGACAGACGCCCGAGGCCCTTCTCGCCAGTGACCGGGCGCGACCGCGGACCGGCCCGCGAGACGGGGTTGTCGCTCCTAAAGGGAGTTGCGACCACGGCCCACACGTTCCTGACGGCGGCTTCGTCCATGCCGTGCCCGTTGTCCTCGATTTCGATGTATCCCCCCCGGGGGGTATCTCCGTCTCCCCGGTGCATCCGCACCCGGACTCGTGTGGCCAGCGCGTCGTAGGAGTTCTTGACCAGCTCCATCACCGCCACGACATCGTTGGTGACGAGATCCCGGCCGAGGGCCGCCAACGCACGGGGGTGAAAGCGGAATGGAATCCGCTCGGTGGCAAGCGCGTTGTCGGGTGTCGAGGCTCGCGCTTGGTCGGATGCGGGTGCGTCCTTCGTGGTTGGCTTCATGAGACGGCCTTTGCCTGGGATCCCGTCTGCGACTTCAGAGGCTCGCCGTCTGCCGCCGTCGATGGCCCGGTCGTGGTCATGCGTACGTCGATCCTGCCGGTCACGGCGGATGAGATGAGGGCGGTTCGGTACTCCTTGAGATTGCAGATGGCCTCGCGGACTTTGGCGACGAGGGCATCGATCCTAGCGGTCTCGCGGTCCAGGAAAGCGGCGATGGCGCGTTGTTCGGAGATGGGGGGATGGGGCATGAAACTACCAGCCACTTCATTGGGGGCGACACGCGGCATCTTGGCACCGTATGTCAACGTGTCTATCCAGCGGATGTATGATGCATTCAGCAAGCAGTACATAACATAGCTCTGCAAACACTCATTGAACGGACACAGCACGATAATCTCGCTTGTAGCCGTTCCGTCGAAATCAGGACGAGCCGACTTTGCAAGATAAGGTCTGAGCTTGCCAAACAGAACATCACCTGTACTGAAAGCTACAACTGTGCTGTCAACAGTATCCGGTTGGTTGTCGACAAACAATTTACCAGTCCATGACTCGATATGCTCAAGGCCAACGTAGATGGTGCCCTCTGGTTTGCTGAGAAGCTTGCTGACACGGATGGGAGCAGTGTACTTCAGCCGCTTCACCTCCCAGTGCGCCGGAATCTTCCCCAGCCACTCCACCCCGGAGTCGCGGTACTTTCGATAGGACAGAAACGACGGGTTGGCCGACAGCCGAAGGCGCTCATGAGTCATGGTTTGACCTGCTCCCCCTTGCGCTGGAGCCTGTAGAGGAACCGCTCCGCAACATACCGTGGGAGGAGGATGGAGTTGAAGTCTTGACCGCGACGACGCGCCAGATCCAGCAGGCGGTCGAGCACGGACGCCGCATAGTTGTGGGGGAGCCTCCGAGCCACTTCAGGATGCCCACACCGTCAGCGCCGGTCCGACGAGGGACTTGGCGCGACAGACATCGGCGGCCCGCCACAGCTCGTCCGGCGTCGCCTTCCTTTTGCGCAGAACATCTTCCAGCGCTTCCAGCGCCACGTCGAGCCCGACCTTTCTGCGGAACCGGAAGCAGTCCACGACGGTGCGTGCCGGACTGGTGATCCTGGCCGAAACGCCCTCGAAGCGGGTATCCGTCACGCCGTAGAAGAGGGACGGCCCTGAGAAGCGCGTGACGCGGAGCGGAAGGTCTCCTGCCGCCGGTGCGCGCGCCTTGTGAGGGATGGCGATCCACACTTGGTGCGGAACCTGAGTTCCGATGTCGTGCACCGCCAGCGCCGTGAGCAGGCACACCACGGCGTCCGGCACACGGGCGCATACCCACGCGATGCCGTGGTTCTCCGTGATGTCCGCGCCGGTCTGCCGGTAGAGTCCCCTGCCGACTCGTTCGAGGAGACCGCGCGCCTCCATGTTTCGCAGTTGGCGGTAGGTGATCCCTGCGGCTTCGGCGTCCCGAGGCCGGAAGAACGCGCCCAGGTCGGCGGTGCGGAGGTGTTCGGTCGCTGTGGGAGTCGGTGTCATCGTGCGTTGCGAAAAAATGTCGGCATTCTCGGACGATTGCCGACAATTATCACCACTGGAAGGCTCGTGGGTCAAGACGGGCGACACGGACGACAGTGCTCCCCACCCCGTGTCATTCCCCTTCCAACCGCGTCCATGCGATATGGTCTCCAGGCCGGTAGGCCGCCGGTACGTAGTGGGCAGATCTTCCCCGCCCGCGGAGCTCGACCAACCCCGCGGCGCGCAGCGAGCCCATGAGAGCCACAACTTGGAACCGGGAGTAGCCCGAGAGATGCCGGATCTCGGCGTTGGTCAGTCGCCCCCGGTCGGACAGAACGGCAAGCAGATGCATGCGCACCGACTCCTCGTCCAGCCAGGCCGCGTCTTCGGCCGAGCCGGAAACCCGGATCAACCGGGCGTGGCGACGAGCGATCCCGTAGGCGGTTGCCCGGCCCCGGCCCCGGGCAACCAGAAACCCGCGTTCACGAAGGGAGACGAGACGAGCTGCGGCCGCCTCTTCGGACAGCTGCTGCAGCTCGGCGGCGGACCAGATATCTACGCCGCACCAGACCGCGCAGCACGATCAGGTCGTCCAAGTCGAGATTTCCGCCGCTTCCGCGCACTTCGAGGACTAACCGGGCGAAGTCGCCGTCGCTCCTGGTCGGAAGAACGAGCTTTACATGGGATTCGTCGTGTTCGTACCGGGGCAGGTCCTTGCCGAGCGAAAGCGATTCTCTGCGAACATCGTAGCCGGCCGTGCCGTTGTTCCGGGTGAAGATGACTTCGTGGCGGGGGGCGTGGCGGGCCAGCAAGGCCCTCGAGCCGAGCAGGAGTACGGCGGCACGGGTCACGCGAGCGCCGTGGGCGAGACCGAGCGCATTCGTCAGATCCTCGTCGCCGAGTTCCGCCAGATCGCGGCGTTGCGCCTCTCCTCTGATGGTGCGGCGCAGACGGCGGAACTGGTCTCGGTCGAGTTCCGAGGGGCACACGCCGTCGAGCACCTCGGCAGTGAGGTCGCGCCGTCCGCGCGACACCACGAGCTCGGCCAAAACCGGATCCGGTCAGCGGCTTGCTTTCCTTGCTGACGCGAATTCGTGCGACTCCGTCCGTCGTCGTGTGGGGCGGCATTCCGCGCGGAACGCGGATCGCCAGGATCCGTCCCTCCGGCTCCAGCATCTCCGACTCCAGGGCATCGGCCGGCTCGCCGTCCAGGCCGGTTCATTTCAAGAGGATAGGATACGGGCAGTGCGCCGACCCGGTGCCCGGGCTCAGAACAGTTCGTCGAGCGCTTGTCGGGGGCCGACCGCCGGGATCGGCGAGCGCCGGTAGTCCTTGAGGTTCCTCGTGACGATGTTCTGGGCCCCACAGGCGCGTGCAGCAGCCACCTGCATGGCGTCCTCGAAGTCGGCCATCGGGAGGCGGGCCGCGTAGCGGACGGCTTGGACGCTCGTCTCCGCAACCGCCACGAAACGGGTCAGGCCGACAATGAATTGGCGCGCATCTGGGCCGCCGTGCGACGGAGCAACGAGGTAGTAGAAGTTCGAGAGTGTGTGCCAAGCCACGAACGCGCGTTTCGGCCCTCGCTGAAGTCGGTCGAGGATCTCCGATGCGGCTTCCGAGTGGGGTTGCCGGTCAAGCGCGACATCAATGAGAATGTCGGTATCGAGAAGCATCAGAGATACTTTCTCGACAGGGAGTCGTACCGCGGGTCGTCACGGTGTGCCGGGCGAAACCGGCCTCGCCACTGGGCCGCGAAGGTGGGTGTTTCCTCGCCCGTGACGTCCCGGAGCGACAGGTTGACGATTGACGAGAGCGACACGCCCTGAGAACGGGCATACAGCTTGGCTTGGAGGAGCACCTCGGGATCCACCGTGACCGTGAGCTTTTTCTTCATTCCGGGTCTGCTTTGTCTGCTTTCCAACGTGATGCGTATACGTATTCTACTATTAGTATACGTACTGTTACGTACTGTCGCAATGACCCGAATCAGAGAGAGTCCCCCCGTGTCCAGCCGGCACCCGAAAAGCCACGTTGCACCGTCCGGCCATCCCCTCGTTCGCGAAGCCGTCGCCAAGCTGCGGGCGGACGGGCTGTGGGAGCGGCTCTGCGACAAGGGTCTCTGGCAGTACCCCGCGGAAGACCAGCCTGTCCACTCGGAGGCCGGTGCGCTGGCGCACATCTTCAACGAGCTGGGAGACCTCTACGTCGATTGCGACGAGGAGATCGAGCGAATGCGTGCGGTACTTGGCCCGGCCGCCATTGTCGAGCTGCTGGCGCTGCTGATGCCGCGAAGAATCATGGAGCGGGGGCCGTGGAGCTACTGGATGAAGACATGCGGCGCGCCGTCGGACGGTCGTGAGTTTCCGGACGAAGCATTCGGTGATCCGGCCCGCCACTTCGGCGGCGACATGTTCGAACACCCGGACGACGGGGACGATCCCTACGACCCGGACGATCCGACCGTGCTGCCCGTGACCGACCCGGACGAGAATACGGTCTGGCTGGTGGACCCGGATACGAGCGAAGTCTATCCCGCGGTCGTCGGCTAGCTAACGGGACGGCGGAGGAGTTCGTCGAGACGGCACGGGCAGCGGCGCAAACCTGATCGCAGGAGAGGCGGGCGTGGAGCATCTGGCGAGCTTGTCCCGAAAAATCCAGATGGTATGGCCCAACCTGGGACGCGTCGGGGGCCGCGACCAGTTCGTGCTGGTGGGCGGGAGCGCAATGGCTCTGCAGATCGGACACCGGGAGTCGGTGGATGTCGATCTGGTCAGCAGCCGGCCATGTCCGCACCCCCGCACGCTCAGAAGCCAGCTCGGCATCGACGGTCTCGGGGCGCACAAGTGGATCAGAAAGAAGCGCTCGCACTACATCAAGTTCCGGGAGACGGAAACCGCACCCAAGATCGATGTACACGGGAAATCGAGGATGCCTTGTTTGGAGGTGCCGAAGCGGGCTTCCAACGGCCTGAGGATCGCCTCGCTCACGGACATCCTGTTCCAGAAACTGCTGGCCGCTTCCGACCGCCGGGCCGAGCGCGACGGCGTGGACCTGCTTGTCCTCTTCGGTGCTCGGATTTCGGTATCCAAAGCCCTGGACGCATTCGCGGCCGCGGCGGGGCCCGAAGACATGGAAAGGCTGGCCTGGAGCTTCCGGCATCCGGAGAAGATGAGCTGGCCTTCCAGCTCCCGGTGGGCACGATTTGCGCGGCAGCTCGAAGAGCACGAGCCCGGCGGCTTGAATCCGTCGCACCGGCGGATCGAGGGACCGGAATGGATCGAACCACTGACTCCCGCACCCGGCTACGATCCCAGATCCGGTCGTCTGCGCACGTTGTAGCCCAGCCAGCCGCCTCGCCGGATGAGGTCCAGTGCCGGGGCTGTCCCCCCATTTTGTCGCTCACCTGTGAGCGACAACGGGATTTGTCGACCATATTCCGGCTAAAGTGGGCGACAAGCTGGGTTCATTGGTGCCGCAGCTAATGCTAATGGACATCTCTGCCCTCGGCGATGGTCAGGAGGCGCGGGAACATCAGTATGGCTCCCCGGCGACCGCTGCCGGCTCTGATCCCCTGCAGGATTCCGTCCTGCCGCAGTGCTGCCATCAGCCGTCTGGCCGTGCTGCCGGGAATGCCCGACGAGGCTACGAAGGCACCGCTATTGAAGATCGGATGCTCGAAGATCCAGTCCAGAGCGCGGATGGCGTATCGGGAGCGGGTCACGTCGGCCACCCGGCCCTTCATTTCGTCGTAGAGAGCGAGAATCCCCTTGGCCTTCGCCAGGTTCTCCTCGGACTGGGCACGCATCGCTTCCAGAAAGAACCGGCACCACCCCGTCCAGTCGTCGTCGCTGGAGACGGCAAGCAACCTATCGTAATACTCATCGCGACGGGCATCGAAGTAGGCGCTGACGTAGAGCGTCGGATGCTCGATGAGACCGCACTGCCAGAGGAACAGAGGGACCAGCATTCGGCCCACGCGGCCGTTGCCGTCCAGGAACGGATGGAGGGCTTCGAACTCAGCGTGGATGATGGCGGCCTGAACCAGCCGGTCCGGCGCATCGTGATGGATGTACCTCTCCCACGCGCTCATGGCCGCAGTGAGCCTTTCTGCTCCGACCGGAACGAAAGTCGCCTCTGCCATGGTGCATCCGGGCGGGCCTATCCAGTTGGGGATGCGCCTGTAGTCGCCGGGGGACTTGCCCTCTCCCCGCACACCAGAAAGCAGTATCCGGTGGGTGTTGCGGACGACCCTCTGACAGAGGGGCAGCTCCCGCAGCATCCGCTCCGCCTCCCGGATCGCCGTCCGGTAGTTGAGCACTTCTCGGATGTCGCTCCGATGCCCCGGCGATTTCGGCTCTACCCCGGCTTCGACCTCCAGAACCTCCGCCATCGTGGCCTGGCTGCCCTCGATGCGCGACGACAGCACCGCCTCGCGAGTAGTAAGCGGAGAAAGCAGGACGCGAGGGTTGGGAACGGCAGACAGCGCTCCGTCATAGCGCGCCACCGCCGCCACCGCCGGCCCGATCAGCGGAATGAGGGCATGCCAGTCGAGGCGTCCCTCGGGCGGGAATGCCCCTTCTTGGTAGTGTACTGGCGACACCTGTCGTCTTCTCCTCGATAGGGTGGTTCTACTCGGCAGGGTGGCGCGAATGATCTCCGAACGATGATTGGTGCGCTGCCGCCAGCTTGTAATATTAGCATGGAGCTACTGGATGAGGTCCAGCGCGGCCGCGCGGAGAAGTACCGTCGCCGGGCTGTCCCCCCTTTTTGTCGCTCACTTGTGGGCGACAACGGGATTTGTCGACCATATTCCGGCTAAAGTGGGCGACAAGCTGGGTTCATTCATTGGTGCCGCAGCCGTCTGGCCGTGCTGCCGGGCTCCTCGGACCGGGCACGCACCGCTTCCCAGAAAGAACCGGCACCACCCCGTCCAGTCGTAGTCGCTGGAGACGGCAAGCAGCCTCTCGTAATACTCATCGCGACGGGCCTCGAAGTGGGCGCTGACGTAGGGCTGGGAACGGCAGACAACGCTCCGGCCGGTCCGTGAAGTTGCTCTGCCCGCTCTCGTCCGGCTCCCCGACTCCCGCTTGTACGGCCTGCCCCCCTTAGGCCTGCCCCCCAATACTTGAATTATGCCGCGAGTAGACTGAATCATGCCAAAGTAGTAGACTTCAAGCACGAAAGCGACTACTGTCAAGATAGAAGGGGAACTACTCGAGCACGGGCATGGCTGGCCGAGTAGGACAGAGCCGACCTGGCCTCGACGCCCGCACCGCCGCGAGGCACTTCTGCGTCGGGTTGCCAAGTTGGACCGTAGATCACGCGATGCGTAGCCGATGCCACTCCAGCTTGTAGTCCCGGCGGCCGATCAGGTACATCAAGTACGAGAACAACAGATTGTTCTCCGAGCTGATCATCTTGCCGCTTGCAGTATCCCGCGCGTCTCACGGCCTTCAGGAATTCGAGATCCTTTCCTCTCAGCACTTGGTAGACGTATCGAAGTCTGGCGCGCCTGAAGGCCAGACCCGCCACGACTCGGAGCATTTGGTCGGGCGAGGGATCTATGAAGCGATTCGCGGGTGACGGACGACGTCTGCCCCGAGTTGCACGACCGTGAACGGGTAGTTCTCGAGGTTCTGAAGGCGGAAAATCGCTGATCGGATACCTTTCCGCTCGTCTTCGGCCAGTTTCCCCTTGCCTGCTTCGAGGTGGTTGAGAAACGTACTGCTTTCCTTTGCCCATGAGCACGGCGTATAAGCTGGTGAGTCGCTGCTGCTGGCCGTCCACGATCATGAGCTGAGGAGCCGACTCGGGCTTGTGCGTCCTGATGCGCTTTGCGCCTGCCTCGGCTCCGGTTGCCCAGAACAACAGGTGTCCGACTGGGAACCCGCGGTACATGGAATCGAACAGATCCCGAACTTTTGCGCTCTTCCAGATGAACGGACGCTGGATGTCCGGGAGAGCGATCTGCCCCTTGTCGATCAGAGCCAAGAGTGTCGTGAGATAGTAGGTGATTTGTCCGAAGACGGTGATAGCCATTCGTCGGAATCCTAGGTAAGTGAGTCACGCGATCGGGCGGTCCGGCCGCCGATCGCTTTGGCAACGGCCTCGTCCATCTCCTCAAGGCCGACCGGGCGTTCGGGTCTCGGCACCATACCCTTCAACTGCGTGGTACCATATTCGGTTCCCCCCGCCACCTCCTCCAGCATCCTTACGATATCCGTCTGGACGGCCCGGATGTCGGCTTGGATCTCCTCCAGCGGGCGGGGCGGCTTGTAGCGGTAGAAGTAGCGGTTGAAGTTGATCTCGTAGCCGACCAGGCCGACGTGGCCGTCCCGGTGGTCGCGCTTTCTCGTGTCGATCCAGGCGTCGGGGACGTGGGGCCTGACCTCGCGGTCGAAGAACGCCCGAACGCTCGCGGGCACGCCCGACTCGTCGGCGGGGTCTTCGCCCTCCGGCAGCGGCACGCGCTCGGTGTCGCGCAGCTTGGGGTCGGCCTCTGGCCTGCCGTCCTTGCCGCGGCAGACCGCCGCCTTCTCGTCGCGCTCGCCCAGAGCAGCCAGGACGGCCCTCTTCACCGGCGCTCTCAGCTTGAGGCCGACATCGCTGGCCGCAGCGTCCAGTGCCGCGAGGAACACCTCCCTCTCCTTGTACAACCCGTCCGGCATCCCGCCGAGCATGGCCCGAATCGCTTCTTGGAGCGCCCGTCCTTTTTCCACCTCCCGCGCCCCCGCGTCCCCCCGCTTCCTCGACTTGGCCAGGTTCATGAAGGCCCGCTGCCCATCCAGCCGCGCAATGCGGTCCGCGCTCGCCTGGAAGTTGAGCCGCAGCGGGCGCTCGACGGTGATCTTGCGGAACCCGAAGCGGGTCGAAGGGAAGATCCGGCTGACGACGACCTCCTCGTCCACGCCGTCTGCGGGAATCGGGCGCGTCTCGCCGTCCTCGAAGTCACCGAGCAGCCGTACGACATCCGCCGCCTTCTCCGGCGGAATCCTGCGCCGCTTGTCGCCCAGGCTCCTGCCCATCGGTTTCCAGAACGAAGTGGCGTCGATCAGCTGCACCTTGCCCCGGCGCGCCGGTGCCTTGCGGTTTGTGAGGATCCACACGTAGGTGGCGATCCCGGTGTTGTAGAAGAGCTGCTCGGGCAGCGCGACCAGGGCCTCCAGAAGGTCGTTCTCCAAGACGTAACGCCGGATCTCGCTTTCGCCGCTGCGCGCGTCTCCGGTGAACAGCGGCGATCCGTTCATGATGATCGCGATCCGCGAGCCGCCGTCCTCGGGCGCCTTGGCGTGGGCGAGCATGTGCAGCAGGAAGAGGGTCTGGCCGTCGCTGATCCTCGGCAGACCGGGGGCGAACCGGCCGGCCGCGCCGCGTGCGTGTTCCGCCTTGACGGCGGCCCTGTCGCGCTTCCAGTTCTTGCCGTAGGGCGGGTTCGCGATCAGGTAGTCGAAGCGTCGGCCCGCGTGGCGGTCGGTGGAGAGCGTGCTTCCGAACGCGATGTTGGCGGCGTCCCGCCCGGTCGGGTCCTTCATGAAGAAGTCCGACTTGGACATCGCCCACGTCTCCGGGTTCACCTCCTGGCCGAAGAGGTGGATGTCCGCCCAGGGGGTTGATGGCGGGCCGCAGCAGGTCGCCGTCGGCGGGCCGCAGCAGGTCGCCGTCGGCGGCCGTGCCTGGACGATGTGCTGCTTTGCGATCATCAGCATGCCACCCGACCCGCAGCAGGGATCGTAGACGGTGCGGACGACGCCCGGGAGGCCGATGCGCTCCTCGTCGCCTGCCAGCATGAGGTCCACCATGAGGTGTACGACGTCGCGGGGGGTGAAGTGCTCCCCCGGGTTCTCGTCCAGAGCCTCGTTGAAGCGGCGGATCAGCTCCTCGAAGATCGTTCCCATCGTCGGGTTGTCGACCGTGTCGGGGTGCAGGTCCACGGTCTTGAAGCGTTCCACCACCTGAAAAAGCAGTCCGGCCTCGTCGAGCTTGCTGATCGTGTTGTCGAAGTCGAACCGCTCGATGACCTCCCGCATGTCGGCACTGAAGCCGGCGATGTAGTTCCGCAGGTTGGCGGCCAGCTGAGGCGGGTCGGCCAGCAGCCGCCCGAAGTCGTAGCGGGACGTGTTGTAGAAGGCGAACCCCGCCGCCGTGCGGATCTGGGGGTCGAGCTCCTCCAGTCCGCGCTCCCGCAGCTCGGCCATCCGCTCCAGCACCCTGAGCTTGGTCGGAGCCAGCACGCAGTCCAAGCGGCGCAGCACAGTCAGCGGGAGGATCACGTCCTGGTACTTCCCCCGCTTGAAGCTGTCCCGGATCAGGTCCGCGACGCCCCAGATGAAGCTGACGATCCGAGTGTGGTTCATGGCCCGGGATCCGCTGTGCGGCCGGCTCGTTCAGCTGTGCGCCTGGCTCGCTCAGCTACGTGGCCGGCTCGTTCAGCTACGTGGCCGGCTCGCTCAGCTGTGTCGCCGGCTCGTTCAGCTGTGCGGATGCCCCTCCTCGTAGTGCCTGGCCAGCGCGTCGCCGCCGAAGTCGTTCTCCATGTCGCGCCACACGGAATGCACGTGGTTCGCGTTGCCCTGGGTGTTGTCGTACTCGATGAGGAAGGGGGGCGCATGGACGCGGTAGTAATGGCCCGCGCCGGGCTCGGTCGGGCCCGCCCAGGCGAAGTGGAGCTCGTCGGGCGAGATTTCGTCGCGGATGCGCGCCATCCACCCGTGCGCGGCCGCGGCCTCCATGTTGCCCGCGTACTCCGCGATCACGCCGAAGAGCATCTCGCGCTGCTCGGCGCTCAGCGCCGAAGCCGGGATCCCCTCGGAGCCGTCCAGCCGCGCCTCGCGGTCGTTCCCCGTGATGATGTCGCGCGGGGCCTCGGCGGCGATCACCGCCATGCCGCGCTGCTCCGCCGTGAGGCTCATGACCAGCGCACGCGCCAGATCCTCCTCGCGGCCCAGCGGGCGCCACCCCGCCTTCGGTCCAGACGGGACGAGCGCCGGGTTCGCCCCCATGAAGGCGGGCCCGGTCACGGTCAGCTCGTCGGACGGCAACGAGAAGTTGAGCGAGAGATGGTGGCCCTCGAACCGCCACGCCCAGGGCGCGCCCTCGCCCGGGCTGCCGAAGATCGTGACGAAGTAGCCCTCGGGATCGCGGCGTCCGGGGCGGCCTTCGAGGACGCCGAGGATCCGTTCCAGCTCGATGATCGCGTTGGCCTTGTGGTACCCCTGGCTGCTCAACGTGGTTTGAAGGAGAGAGTGGGCCGCGCTGCGCTGCTCCAGCGTCATCTCCTTCAGCGGCAGGCCGTTGCGGGAGACCGGCGTGAAGGCCCAGTTGAACCGCTCTTCGTGGCCGAGGTCGTAGGTCGCCTTGGCCCGCGCGTCGTCGTCCAGCAGCGCCAGGAAGGCCGCCGCGGCCCCCGAAACGCCGTCCTCGCTGGCCGCCGGTGCGTGTTCGGCGGGTCCTGGCGCGGCTTCCCAGGCCACGGCGGCCAGCGCCGCGACGCACCCCAGGACGATGAGCAGCCTGCCAGCCCGCGGGAAAGTCTCTTTCATCCGGCTCATTTTTCTCAGCTTTCTTCTGCCTGAATCATCGCTGCCACGGCCTGCGCCTCGTCGAGCACCCTCAGCAGGTTCCCGCTCCAGAGCATGCCGATCTCTTCTTCGGTGTATCCGCGGCGCACGAGCTCGAGCGTGACGTTGAAGGTCTCGGAAGCGTCGTCCCAGCCCTCCACGCCGCCGCCGCCGTCGAAGTCGGAGCTGATTCCGACATGCTCGAGGCCGATCAGGTTGACCATGTAGTCGATGTGGTCGACGAAGTCCGCGACGCTCACGTCGGGCGGGCCTGATTCGGCCAGGCGCTCGGCCGCGGCGCGCCGCACTCCGGCCGCCTTCTCCATGTAGGCCTCGCGCTCGTCGTCGGGGAGGGCGTACGCCTCAGCGCGTTCGAGCATCTCGATGCCCATTTCGGCCGCGATTTCGGCCTGAATCTCGTCCATCGCCTCGCCACGAGCCGCGTCCTTCACCGTGTTGACGAAGGCGCGCAACGCGACCGTCTGCACCACGCCGCCGTTCTCCGCTATCGCCGCAAGCTGCTCGTCGTCGAGGTTGCGGCTCACGTCGCTCAGCGCGCGGGCCGCCGAATGAGATGCCATGACGGGTGCGCGGGTCAGCGCGAGCGTCTGCATGATCGACGGCTTGGACGGGTGCGAGATGTCGATCACGATCCCCAGCCGGTTCATCTCGTCAATCGCCTGACGGCCCATCTCGCTCAGCCCGTCGTGGAGAAAGTTGCCGTCGTTCTCGCCGGAATGCGCATCCGAAAGCTGGCTGGGTCCGGTGTGCGACAGCGACATGTAGCGGGCGCCGCGGTTGTAGAACTCCTCGATGCGGGAGATGTCCTCGCCCAGCGGATAGGCGTTCTCGACGCCGATCATGGCGACCAGTTTGCCCGACGCCGCGATCCGGCGCACGTCGTCGGAGGTCAGCGCCAGCTCGATCCGGTCGGGGGCGTACTCGTTCACCAGCCGGTCGATCGCGTCGAACTTGTCGATCGCGTTTTCGTACGCCGCGGCGTACCCCTCCTCGGTGAGCGGGCCCTGGCCGGTGAAGACGACGAACCAGGCCACGTCCAGTCCGCCGGCCTCCATCCCGGGCAGCGTGAGCTGGGTGGGCAGGTCCATCGTGTAGTTGCGCTCGGCGGTGAAGTTGGACGTGTTGATGTCGGCGTGGGTGTCGAGGGTGATGACGCGGTCGTGGATCGCGCGGGCGCGTTCCGTCATCGCCTCGTCCGATTCCGCGGCCGGGTCGTCGCCGGGGGTGCAGGCGGTGCCGGCCAGTGCGAGGGCGCCTGCCAGGGCAAGGCCACCGGCCAGTGCAAGGCCGAGCGGCGGGGCGTGTGCGAAGGGTCGGCGGGTCGTCATGGGCGGTGCTCCGTGGGTCGGGTGTGACTCGGGGGCTGGGTGAGACTCTGGGGCTGGCTGCGCACGGCGGCGGTTTCAGCCGCTCGCTTCAAGATATGCGTCCGTGCTTCGCCTGCCACCGTTCCGGATGAGCCTCGAGCCGCTCCACGGCGTCGCCGAGGACCTCGAGCGCGAGGTCGATGGTGTCCAGGTGCGTGCGGAACGCGAGGGCCGCCATCCGCAGCACGAACTTCCCGTCGATGGTCGTGGAGGAGAAGAAGACCCGCCCGTCGCGGTGCGTCTCCTCGACGAGCGCCCGGTTGAACGCGTTCGCGTCGCCCGATTCCGGTATCCACCTGTAGGTTACCAGCGTCAGCTCCGGCTCCGACCCCACCTCGAACCCGAGCGCCCCGATCTCGCGGTGGAAGTACTTCGCCAGCTCCACCTTCTCGCGAAGACAGGCCCGGAACGGTGCCTCCCCGTGCAGAAGCAGCGGCAGCCAGACGCGAAGCGCGCGGAAGTGCTTGGTCAGCTCGGGCGACACCGCGGCGGGCGAGCGAGATCCCCACTCGTCTTCCACCGCGTCCTGCAGGTAACTGGCGTAAAAGGCGTGTGCGTCCCGGAGCACCGCGCCGTCCCGGACCAGCACGGCGCCCGTCCCGTAGGGCAGGAACATCCCCTTGTGCGGATCGAGCACCAGCGAGTCCGCCCGTTCCATTCCTGAGAGCACCGGCCGGAACTCTTCCAGCAGCCCGAAGAAGCCGCCGTACGCGGCGTCGACGTGGAACCACAGACCCTCGCGCTGCGCTACGTCCGCGATTCGCGCGAGCGGATCGATCGCGCCGGTGTCCGCAGTGCCCGCAGTGCCGAGGACGAGCCACGGACGGAGCCCGCGGGCCCGATCTGCGGCCACGAGCTCGGAGAGCGATTCGGGGCACAGCCGGAAGCGGTGATCCAAGTCCACATCTCGGCGCACGGATTCGCCGAGGCCGGCCACGCGGATCGCCTTGTGCAGACAGTGGTGAACGTGAGGCGACGCATACACGACGGCGCGCTCGAAGTCGCGCGACCGAAGCCCGGCCGCTTCACGGGCCGTGACGACCGCGATGAGGCTTGCGATGGAACCGCCCGAGGCGAGGTTCCCGTCGGCGCTCCGGGGGTATCCGACGAGCTCTGCCAGCCATTCGAGGATCACGTCCTCCATGACCACGGACCCGGGCCCCACGAAGGCGACGCCGGCGTATTCGTTCGTCACGGCGGCCAGATAGTCTGCGAGCGACGACGCGTAGAGCCCTCCGCCGGGGATGTATCCGAGGTGTCCGGCGTGCGACGGCAGCAGTCCGGGGCGCACGACGGATTCGTCGAACAGCTCGACGAGCCGTTCGATGGACCGGGGTTCGCGCCCCGCCGGATGTTTCCAAAGCTCTGCGACGCCCGACTTGTCGCGGTTGTACACCGGTATGTCCGGGAGCTCGTTCAGGAGGTGCTGCGCATATTCGTGGACCTGCGCCATGAGCCGGTCGCGCTCGTCCGCGCCGGGGTCGAGCTCCCGCGCCCTCGCCTCGAGGTCGAGAATCCGGGATCGCAAGGGGATGGTGCCGGCCGATCGTGAGCCGGATCGCTGCGGAACGGAGATCAACCGCCCTCCGCGCCGGGCAACTCGCCGGGCCCTTCGCCGACCCCGGGAACGTCCGTCGGTTCGTCGTCCCACCACCACAGCGGCGCGATCTCGCGGTCGCCCGGATACTGCTCGGCCAGCGTGTCCCCGTCGAAGAGCCGACCGTTCATCATGACCATGTGGATCCGGTTGGTGTTGCGGATGTCGTCGAGCGGACTGGCGTCGAGGATGACGAGATCGGCCAGCTTCCCGGCTTCGATCGTGCCCAGATCCTCGTCGAGCCCGATCGCTTCGGCACCCAGGATGGTCGCCATGCGGAGCGCGTCGAGTTCTCCTATGCCGCCGGCCGCCATCGCCCACAGCTCCCAGTGGTACCCCAGCCCCTGAAGCTGCCCGTGGCTGCCCACCCCCGCGCGCCCCCCGGCCTCGACCAGGTCTTTCACGAAGCGCGCGTGGTCGGCGAAGACGTGCTCCTCGTCGCGGAACCACTGTGCACGCCTGCGCGTCCCCGAGTCGATCACCGAATGGGGCACGAAACGGCGCAGCTTCTCGTCGTCGTGCGGGTTCTCGCGGCTGTAGAAGTAGTTCTCGGCCCAGGGCCCGCCGTACGACACCAGAAGCGTGGGGGTATAGGTGCGGCCGGTGGCTGCGAAGAGCTGCACGTAGTCGTCGTAGACCGGGTAGATGGGGATCGAGTGCTCCAGCCCGGGGTACCCGTCGATGGTCTCGTTCAGGTTCTGCCGGATGTTGAGCGATCCTTCCGTCGTCGGCATGAGGCCGAGCTCGCGGGCCGCCATGATGATCCACTGGCGCTGCTGACGATTGCCCGCGACGTACATCTTGATCGTCTTGGTGTCGAAGTACTTCGAGTACTTGGACAGGATGTCCCTCGCCTCGTCTTCGGAGTCGATCATGTGCTGCCAGAAGATGCCGGGGCCGGTAGAGTACACGCGCGGGCCGACCAGCTCGCCCGTGCGCACCCGGTCGGCGTAGCTGAGCACGTCGGTGGTGCCGGTCTGCGGATCGCGCGTCGTGGTGACGCCGTAGGCCAGGTTCGCCAGGTAGGGCCAGACGTCGGAGCGG
This sequence comes from Longimicrobiales bacterium, assembly GCA_965215065.1. Lineage (GTDB taxonomy): Bacteria > Gemmatimonadota > Gemmatimonadetes > Longimicrobiales > Gaopeijiaceae > Bin94. The sequence goes on along the minus strand of OZ244037.1, from coordinate 3,507,922 downwards.
TGCAGGTCGCGTGCGGGGCGCATGTGGGCGTGCGTGTCGACGAAGCCGGGCACGATGGTCTTGCCCGCGACGTCGATGACGCGGGCGTCGGCGGGAACGTCCAGCGTGCCGGAGGGCCCCACCGCGGCGATGCGGTTGTCGCGCACCAGAACGTCGGCCCGTTCGATCACTCCCGCGTCCGCGATCGTCACCACGCGTGCGCCGGTCAGAAGCGCGGTCCCGCGCGGCGTGTCCCGCTCGGCCTCGATGTCGATCCAGACCTCGACGGGGGCGTAGCGCTCGTCGTCCTCGTCGCCCTCCTCGGCCTCTTCACCCTCCTCCTCTTCTTCCGCCGCCGCCTTCTCTTCCTCCTCGCGGGCCTTCTCGAAGGCCTCCGCCGCGTCCAGGTCGTAGGTGAAGAACGCGCGGCCCAGCGACCAGTGCACGGCGCGGCCGCCCGCGGCCCACGCGGGAAACTCGCCGCCCATGTCGGTCAGGCGGCGGGCGGGCATCGACGCGCTGCCGGGGTTGCCGACGTTGACGAGCGGGGCTTCGCCGCCCACCATCGGCACGGTCGCGGTGTAGATCTGGCCCTCGATGAGCGCCATGACCTGGTCGCCCTGCGGGGCCATGCGGAGCACGGACGGGGACAGTGCGTTCTCGGCCCCCGGGGGGGTGGCCCCGCGGATGCGGACGTGCGAACGCTCGTCGGTGCCGTCCCAGCGGATCGAGACCAGGGCGTCGGGGCTCTTGTGCAGGTAGATGCGGTCGGCGCCCGCCCCGCCTGCCCCGGCGGCGAAGTGCGGGCCCCGGCGCGCGTTCACCGGGGCGATCAAGGCGGCGGCGGCCGGCCCGTCGCCGTCGGCCACCCACACGATCTCGGCCGGACGGGGTGCGCCGGACCCGAAGCCGCCCGCCGTTTCGCGAAAGTCGCGCGCATGGCTTCGCAGCGCCACGATGCGGTCGCCCGCGGGAGACCATGTCGGCGTGACGTAGACGGCGCCGCGCTCCGTAAGCCGTACCGGCGGGCCCCCGCCGTCCGCGCGCACCTTGTGCAGATGGCCCGCTTCGCCGTCCCAGGTGGCGTAGGCGATCCAGTCGCCGCCGGGCGACCAGGCCGCGTAGTGCTCGGAGTGCACGGCGTCGGTGAGGCGCCGGGGGTCGGAGCCGTCGGCGTTCGCGACCCAGAGGCGGTCCAGCGCGGTGAAGGCGATCTGCGATCCGTCGGGCGAAGGCACGGCGTCGCGGATCTGGCGCACCGTGAAGGTCGGGGTGTCCTCGACGGGGTAGTCGAACTCGACCAGCGGTCCGAGGTCCAGATCGTAACGGACCCGGAACGGGATCTCCTCGGCGCCGCCGTTCTCGACGTCCAGCTTCCAGATCCTGCCGCCGTAGCTGGCCACCAGGTAACGCGAATCGGGGGTGAACGACATCCCCGGAAGCACATCCAGGGTGGCGCGCGATTCCTGGTCGTCGTGCTGGACGGGGTACGCCAGCCAGCGTTCGTCGCCGGACTCGAGGTCGCGGATGCGCAGCCCCGTGCGGGCGTCGTGCCGGGTGCCGTAGACCAGCAGGCGCCCGTCGGGCGAGAGCGTGGGGCGGACGCCGGAGCCGTAACGCGATGTGCGGACGTAGCTCTCACCGGTCTCCCGGTCGTAGACGGCGAGCTGGTACTGCGGGAGCTGCGCGTTATAGGTCCAGTCGCCGGTGCGCCGGGCGTGCCAGATGTAGCGCCCGCTGGGGTCGAAGGCCGCTCCCAGGGTCTTCAGGTTGTCGGGTTCGTCGATCAGCTGAACGCCCGAGCCGCCGTGGACGTGGTGCAGCCAGAGCTTCGGAAGGCCGCCGCCGCGGAACCCGCCCTTCGAAGAGACCACGTAGTCTCCCCCCGGTGCCCAGTCGGGCGACTCGGAACGGTTGGCCGCCCCCTTCGTCACCTGCGTCGTATCCGCGCCGTCGAGCGACATGATCCAGATGTTCTGCCCCCCGCTGCGGTCCGACGTGAACACGATGCGCGAGCCGTCGGGCGAAAACCTCGGCTGGGCGTCGAACGCCATCCCGGACGTGAGCTGCGTGGCGTCGCCCCCGGTGATCGGGACCGTGAAGAGATCGCCGAGGTGGTCGAAAACGATCGTCTGACCGTCGGGGCTCACGTCCAGCGAGATCCAGGAGCCCTCGGTCATGTCGATCGCGAGAGTACGGTCCGAAGAAAGGGGGAGACCGGTGTCCTCGTCGCTGCCGGATTCTTGGGCGAGAACCCCGGCAGGGGTGAGGAGCGCGGCGGCGCAGAGGAGGATCCGCATGGTCGTACTGCTCCCTTGTCTTCGCATGGCTTCGGTGGACTCGGCGGTTCGCACAGGTCGCGCATCAGGACGTAATATGCGGTTGCGGGTCGCCGTGCGGCCACCGTCGGCTACCGTCCGACGCGGCCTGCCCGAAGGAACCGGAGGAATGAACCGGAGGAATGGAGACCGAAAATCACCGATCTGGTTCTCTACCGGCTCCTCGACGCTCTCTTCGTCGCCGTTCACACGGCGCTGATCGCATTCAATATGCTCGGCTGGACCTGGCGAAGGACTCGGCGGCTGCACCTCTTCACCATCGGCGCGACGCTGCTGTCGTGGTTCGGTCTCGGGGCGGTGTACGGATGGGGGTACTGCCCCTTGACCGACTGGCACTGGAACGTCAAACGGGCTCTGGGGGAGACCGTTCTGCCCGCATCCTGGGTGAAGTACTATCTGGATCGGCTGACCGGCCTCGACTGGAGCGCGGCCGTGGTGGATCGTCTGGTGATCGGGTCGGCGGTCGCAGCGCTGACGCTGTCGGCGCTGTTGAATGCGCGGGACCGCGGGAAGCGGCCACGGTAGCCCCGCCGGGTGCGGACGAGCGAGACGGGCACGGTAGCGCTGCCCGGTGAGGATGACCGAAACGGGCGCGGTAGCCGTGCGATGAGCAGCCCTGCAATGAGCGAGACGGTTTTATCTTATATCCAAGTGCGATTCGAGGCGACTACTGATTCGAGGAGACTCAGGTGAGATCGATCCTATCCATGGCCCTTTGCGCCGGCGCATTGCTCGCCGCCGCTCCCGTTCACTCCCAGGGGGCCGGTGACGCCCATGGGGCTGCCGACGCCCGGGAAGCTGCCGACGCCCAAGAACCGGCCCGCTGGCAGAGCAGCCATTCCATCGTGATCGGCGGCGAGACGGTCGACTACGATGCGGTCGTGTCGGGCACGACCCTTACGAACGACAGCGGCGAGGCGGCCGCCGAGCTGTGGTACACGGCCTATTTCCGCACCAACGGGACACCGCCCGGGCAGCGGCCGATCGTCTTCTCCTACAACGGGGGTCCCGGGTCGGCTTCCTTCTGGCTGCACATGGGCATCATGGGGCCGCGCCGGGTGGTCACCCCCGAGGTCGGCCCGCAGGGCGCCCCCCCGTACCCTCTCGAAGACAACGCCTACACGATCCTGGATATCGCCGACATCGTCATGGTGGATCCGATCGGCACAGGGTTCAGCCGCACGCTGGGCGACACGCCCGGTTCTGACTACTGGGGCATCGACGAAGACGCGCGGTCGCTCACCCAGTTCATCCGGCGCTTCCTCAGCAGCTACGAGCGTTGGAACTCGCCGCGCTACCTGCTCGGCGAGAGCTACGGGACCACCCGTTCGGCCGTGCTGGCCGGCCATCTGCAGCGCGCCAACATCGACCTGAACGGGATCGTGCTGGTTTCGTCGGTCCTGCAGTTCAACACGATCCAGTTCGCGCCGGGCGACGATCTGCCCTACATTGTGAACCTTCCCTCGTATGCGATCACGGCGCGGTATCTCGACGCGCTTCCCGGCGGTTGGCCTCCCGACCTCGAAGCCTTCATGGCCGAGGTCGAGGAATGGTCGCTCACCGAATACGCCACGGCGCTGCTGGCGGGCGGCACGCTTGATCCCGCCACCCGCACCCGCGTAATCGACCGGATGCACCGCTACACCGGGCTCGGTCGCGACTTCATCGACAAGTCGGACCTGCGCGTCACGGCGCCGGCCTTCGAGGCCGAGCTGCTGCGCGACGAGGGGAGGATCGTGGGGCGGCTCGATGCGCGCTTCACCGGACCGGCGGGCGATCTGCTCGGAGGACGGCCTTCGCACGACCCCCAGTCCACCGCGATCAGTTCGGCGTACACCTCCGCCTTCAACAGCTACCTGCGCGACGAGCTCGGTTACGATGGGGACCGCGAGTACGTTCCGAGCGGTGCCGTGCGCAACTGGAACTGGGGTCGGACGGGCGGCGGCGGAGCATTCGTGCGCGGCGGCGGAACCCCCAATGCGGCACCTGATCTGGCCACCGCGATGAAGCGAAACCCGAGGCTGGAAGTCCTGCTGATCAACGGGATATACGACCTCGCCACGCCCTACTTCGCCGCCGTCTGGACGATGGACCACATGGGGTTGCCGCCGGAGCTGCGGGACAATATCGAGCGGACCGACTTCGCCGCCGGCCACATGATGTACGTGGAGCAGTCGCTGCTGCCGCAGTGGAAGCAGACGCTGGACTCGTTCATTCTCCGGACATCCCGCCCGTCCGCCCCGGTTTCGCAGTAGGTCCGCCCATGGCACGACAGAACTTCAAGTCCTTCGAGGAGCTGGGAAGACAAGAGCAGGCGAAGCGCCTTCGCGCCGCAATCGGGCAGGCGCCGGCGTCGCCGGCGGGTACCGGAGATGCCCGGCTGCGGGTCAGAGCGGAGTTGGCGGGCAACGCCGGCCCCTCCGAGCTCCACGAATGCCGTGCGATCGTGCTGGAATGGTTGCAGGAGACTCTGAGAAGGAGGCTGCCGCGCAAGGCGTGGCGCCAACGTCCGTTTTCCCACAGCGGCGACAACGCGGCATGCCGGGCCGTGGGGCTCCGGGACGAACACCGCGACTTTTGGGCCGTACAGGTCGAGCGCACTCCGGGGCAGGGCCAGGAAACGGTGACGGAGATCGTCGTCGCACGGCCCCAGGAGAGTGTGCCGTCCGTCGGAGTTGCAGTTCGCGACCGATCGGTCGTGCCCGCCGAAGCCGTATCGGACTATCCGGCCGACATGCTGGCGACGATGGCCGAGCGGCTGGCCCTCTTCCAGGGAACGGGAACCGGACGCCGAAGGCTCACCCATCGACCGATCGTCGTGGAGTCGGCCGCGACCATGAACACTTTCATCAGCATGCTGGTGGACCCCGGTCGTGACACGCCCTTCGCGGTGGCCTCCGTCCCGCCGGACGAGGATCGCGGCGCCTTCGACGAACAGGTGGACTCGCTCGCCCGGTCGCTGACCGGATTGGCCGTCACATGGGTGCTCCCGGCCGCCATGACCTACGATCTGAGCGACACGGTGAGCAAACCGCTGTCGGTGTTTCTCGGTGCCTGGCGATTCTACCGTCCGGGGTTCCACCCCCGTGCGAGTCGGTCGGACCACCCGCTGGTTCTGCGAAAGCGCATGGCGGGCGAGCGGGCTGTCCGGGAAGTCACGCGGCAGTTCCTCCGAATGGCGGCGGAAGAACGGATGCGCGCCGACTCCGGCGCGGACGACCGCCCGGACTATGCGGCCGTCGCCCGCGAGGCCGCGAGCGTTACGCGGGGTCCGGCGCGCCTGGTTTCCTTCCTGCGCAATTCCATCCGGGGGGGAGCCCCGCGTGCTCCACGGCGGGGTTACATGGCCTCGAGCGGCGATGCGGACCCGGTTGACGGTGCCGCAGAGGCCGCAGAGGCGACGACCCCCGTGCCCGCACTCGTCAGCGAGCCTCCGCCCGCCGGAACCTCCGGAGGCGCCCGGCAGGTCGCCCCCGCGGCTGCTCCTCGCGAGACGCCTATGCTGCGCCGCAAGCTCACGGCGGCGAGGGAAACCGCGCGAGAGCGCGGGAGGCGATACGAGCTGGCCCGGGAAAGGGCCGAAAAGGCCGAACGCGAACGGGACGCGGCGGTTCGGCGCGCCAAACAGCTGGCGGGGTTGGTGCGGTCCATGGGAGGCGATCCGGATGCCGCAATCCCGTTCCCGGCCACTTGGAACGAGTTCGCGGCATGGTGCGACGAGAACCTTGCCGGACGCGTGGCGCTCACGACATCCGCCAAGCGCGAACTGAGCGGAGCCGAGTTCCGGGACGTGGGCCTCGCCGCGCGCTGCCTCGGCTGGCTGGCGAAGAAATACCGCGACGGACGCCTGAAGGGCGGCAATCCCCGGCTGCACGGGCGCATCGACGACATCGCCGACAGCGTCTTCAACGTGCCCTGCGGCGGCGACAGCTTCGAGTGCTCCTGGAACGGCCGGACCCATACCGTCGACTGGCACATCAAGGGGGGCGCCAACACGCGCGATCCGCGCCGCTGCATGCGCATCTACTACTTCTGGGACGAGCGGACCCGGCAGGTCGTGGTCGCTTCGATGCCCGCCCACCGGCGCACCGCGTACTCGTAGCCCGGGGATCCCGGACGCGGCCCAGCGGCATCTCGGGGGCGCCTCAACCCCTCCGCCGACCCCGGCGGCCTCACCCGTCGCTCCGGCTCCCCGATTCACTCACGAAGTCCACCAGCTCCGCCCGGCCCCAGGCCACCTCGTCGATGAACGGGTTGATGCGGGTCGCCTGAACGGGATCCGCAAGGTCGAGGCCTGCCGTGAAGTAGTCCGGCGGGTCGTCGAACGCCTCCGAGCGGTACAGCATGACATCGGCGCTGTCGGCGCGTACCAGGCCGCCCACGAACGCGTCCTCGAGCACGAGGACCTCGGCCGAGTCCCGGCCGCTCGTGAGACGGGCGTAGCCGCGCTGCTCCGTCTTTTCGCTGTAAAGGCTCAGGTAGGGGCGCGCGTCAGGGTCGAGGCCGGGCTCGTCATCGTCTTCATCGTCGTTGACGCGATTCGCCACGCGATGGGTGATGCCCGTTTCCGCGCCTCGGGTGAGGCGCTCGCCGCCTGAGCCGTCCAGCGCGACCCGCCAGATGTCGTGCTTGTCGTAGAGCAGCACCTCGTCGTCGCCCCGGAGCCACGCTCCGGGACCGAAGCCGCGCGGCGGGGTGACGTCGGTCGGCGTGTCGTAGTCGGTGTCGGCGAACTCGGCGGACAACCCCGACGTGACGTCATGCTTTTCGCCGGAGCGGACATGGAGGCTATGATAGGCGGTGCCGTCCCACGACAGCAGCCAGTCGCCGCCGGCGCTCGGCCACTCGTAGCGCACCTGCCTGAGCAGTCGGCGGCGCTCGCCGGTGTCCGTATCGATGGCCCAGACATCGTGATACGGGCGGCCGAACATCGCGCCCCAGGGGTAGGGGTCGCTGATGTCCTCCAGCGCGAAGTCCCAGCCGTGCAGCAGACGGGCACCGGCCCCGAGTTCGGAGCCGAGCTGCACGAGGCGCTCGTCGTCCAGGCGCCAGACGGCCAACAGGGTGCGCGTGGTGTCGGAGCCCTGGAAGAACCGCTGCTCCGGGAAGAGGCGGATGTCCTTGGTGTGCCAGATCTGCAAGCCGGGAAGGTCGGGTTCCGCGTCCGGGTCGTCGTCGGGCACCGGGTCGTCGTCGGGCACCGGATCGTAGTCGGGCGCAGGGTCGTCCGGCTCGGCGGGCCGGAGCCCTATCGAGATCATCGTGCCGTCATCCGACCAGACGGGGGGCCCGATGCCGGACGACCTCGAGCGAGTCGGGGATTCCGGGGGTGTCCGCGCCCAGGATCGCGACCTCGACGCGGCGGTCCAGTTCGCGCCAGGCGAGCACATCGTAGCCGGTGCCTTCGGCGGAAGCCTCGTCGCGAGAGCGCAGGACGGCGAGGTCGGCGGAGTCGTCGCGCCAGCTGAGGCTCCGATAGCGGGAGCCCGACGCGTCCGCAGAGCGCAGGGTGCAGGCCGCGGCATTGAAGATCTGGACCCCGTTGCCCACGTCGGTGCCTGTCGAGATCGCCATCGCGAGAAGGGGTGCGGCCGGGCTCCAAGCCATCTCGCCGACGTTGCCGAAGGTGGTTGCGTCGCCGGTTGCGGTGCCGGCCCCGAGGGCGAGCTGGGCCACCGCGTCGAATTCGCGCGTGTCGCCGGTGTGCAGGTCGAGCACCGAGGCGGTGCGGCGAACCGGCTCGTCTGCTTCGCCGAGCCGCTCCTCCTCGTCGGGCGACACGCCGGTCGTCCAGGCGAACCAGCGGCCGTCGGGCGAAAAGGTGGGCGACGCGCCCCACGGGAAGACACGGGTCGAGTCCTCGGCGAGGCGGCGCAGCCGCAGTTCGCTGTGCTCGTCCACGCGGGTGACGGTGTAAGCGATCCACGTGCCGTCGGGGGACAGCGTGGCAGGGCCGAGGTTCTCCCAGCGGCCGTAGTCGTCGGGGGTGACCAAGGAGCGGTCCTGTGGGGAGGCGGGGGAGTAGGCGGCGAGGACGGCCGCGATCATGAGCGGGAGTCGGGGCAGCGGGCAGGCGCGGGTCCGCGGGAATGGAATCAGCATGATCGGTCACCTTGACGTGTGGGCCGGAGCGGCCGGGTATCGTGGAGCGGCTCGGTATCATGATTCGGGACGGTATGATTGCGGAAGATCTCTCGGCCGCCTATTGTTCTACCTATGTCGGCTCCGGTGCCGGTACGGGCGCTCCCAGAGCGACACCGCAGAACTACGGGACGGATGTCGTGTTCATTCTGACGCTTTCGGAGCAGTCGAACCCCGAGGGGTTTGTCCGCCTGGACAGGAATCCGTAGCCCGGAGCCCGCCCGTTGCAATACGCCCGCCTCGGAAACAGCGGCCTGGTCGTCTCGCGCATCGCGCTCGGCTGCATGAGCTTCGGCAGCCGCGCATGGCGCCCCTGGGTGCTCGAAGAGGACGAGGCCATGCCCTTCTTCCGGCGCGCCGTCGAACTCGGAATCAACTTCTTCGACACCGCCGACGTGTATTCGCTAGGGGTCAGCGAGGAGATCACCGGCAGGGCGGTGCGCGAGTACGCCGACCGGGACGAGGCGGTGGTGGCGACCAAGTGCAGGATGCGGATGGGCACGGGGCCGAACCGCGGCGGGCTCTCCGCCAAGCACGTCGTCCAGTCGTGCGAGGCTTCGCTGCGGCGTCTCGGGATGGAGCGGATCGACCTCTACCAGATCCACCGCGCCGATCCCGGCACCCCGGTCGAGGAGACGCTGGCGGCGCTCCACCGCCTGGTCCAGGACGGCAAGGTCCTCTACCTGGGCGCCAGCTCGATGTTCGCGTGGGAGCTGATGAAGATGCTGTCGGTGTCGGAGCGGAACGGCTGGGCGCGCTTCGTCTCGATGCAGAACCACTACAACCTCGTGTACCGGGAAGAGGAGCGCGAGATGATGCCGTTGTGCGTGGACCAGGGTCTGGGCGTGATTCCGTGGTCGCCCCTGGCGCGCGGCCTGCTTGCGGGCAAGCGCTCGCGGGGGAGCCACGAGACCTCGGTCCGTGACGAGCACGACGCACCTCTGGCCGACGAGCTCTACGACCACGACTCCGACTGGGAGGTCGTGGACGCGACCCTGCGTGTCGCCGAGCGGCGCGGCGTCGAGCCGGTGCAGGTCGCGCTGGCGTGGCTGCTGTCCCGGCCGGCGGTGGCGGCCCCGGTCGTGGGCTTCACGCAGGTCGGCCAGATGGACGCGGCCGCCGCCTCGGTCGACCTGGCGCTCACCGACGAGGAGTGCGCCGAGCTCGAGGCCCCCTACCGTCCCCACGAGGTGCGCGGCTGGCTCGGCGGCCCGCTCCGCCTGCCGGGGATCAGCTCGTGAGCGCGGCGGCGAGCGGCGCAGCCGCGGAAACCGGCACCGCCCCGGGCACGCGTCCCGGCATCCCGGGCCTCACCCTCACCCGGGCCGACTTCGAAGCCGCGTACGAGAACGTCGCCCCGCACGTCTACCGCACGCCGCTGCTGACCAACCGGTCGCTGAGCGAGGCGTGCGGCTTCGACGTGCGCCTCAAGGCCGAGCTCTTCCAGCGCGGCGGTTCGTACAAGGTGCGAGGGCCGCTCAACAAGATCGCCGGGCTGACCGACGAGGAACGGGGCCGGGGCGTGATCTGCTCGTCGGCGGGCAATCACGCGCAGGGCGTGGCGATCGCGGCGCGGCACTACGGGGTGCGGGCCGTGGTGGTGATGGCCGAGAACGCGACGCCGGCCAAGATCGCGGCGACGGAGGGCTACGGCGCGCGGGTCGTCCTGCACGGCATGATCTGGGACGAGGCCGACGAGAAGGCGCTCGAGCTCGTCGAGAAGGAGGGCTACACCTACCTCCACCCGTTCGACGACCCCGACCTGATCGCAGGACAGGGCACCCTGGGGCTCGAAATCATGGCGCAGCTCCCCGAGGCGGAGCTGGTCGTGGTGCCCATCGGCGGCGGCGGGCTGATCTCGGGCATCTCCATGGCGGTGAAGTCCATCAACCCGGCGGTCCGGGTCATCGGCGTCGAGTCGTCCGGAGCCCCGGCCATGAAGCGCAGCGTCGAGGCGGGCGGGTGCATCGTCCTCGACGAAATGGGCTGCATCATCGACGGGCTGCGGGTCATGCGGGTGGGCGACCACACCTGTTCCGTCGTTTCCCGCTTCGTGGACGAGATCGTCACGCTCCCCGACGAGAAGATCTTCGACGCCGTGCTCTGGTTGATGACACGGGCCAAGCTGGTGACCGAAGGCGCCGCCGCGTCACCCGTGGGCGCAGTGCTTCAAGGGCTGGTCGACGCACCCCCGGGGACGAAGACCGTGTGCGTGCTGAGCGGCGGGAACCTGGACGTGGAGCAGCTGCGGGGGCTGTCCTGGAATTGAAGGCCAGTCTGAAGCCGAGCCGAGGCGACCATGCGCCCCGTGCCCGGTACGCGGCCTACCTCGTCCGGGTGGCATCCGAGGTCGCGAACAAGTCCAACCGTACCCGTCGCCGCTTTCAGAAGCAGCTGGTGCGCAACCTGGACGATGCCCTGGCCTCGACAGGGACCGGGGGGGCGCGGGTCCGCGACCGTTGGAGCCGGCTGGTCGTCACGCTGGCGGAGCCGGGTGGAGCGCCGGACGCCGACGAGGTCATACAGGCCGCCGCCCGCGTCTTCGGCATCAGCTCATTCTCCAAGATCGACGCGACGGTCGGTGCCGACCTGGACGAGATCGTCCGCGTCGGGCACGAGCTCTACCGGGATCAGGTTGCAGGCCGCCGCTACGCTGTGGCCCCCCGCCGCACAGGCCGCCATGCATTCTCGTCGCGGGATGTCGCGGTTCGGCTCGGCGCCGCGCTCAATCCCTACGGCACCGTCGACCTGACTGCGCCCGAGGTCACGGTCTCGGTCGAGGTGCGCGACGCCCGGGCCTTCCTCTTCAGCAGCCGCACCGAGGGCCCCGGCGGCCTCCCCCTCGGCGTACAGGGCAGGGCGGTGTGCCTCATCTCCGGCGGTTTCGACTCGGCGGTCGCGGCGTGGCTGCTCCTCAAACGCGGCGTCGCCCTCGACTACGTCTTCTGCAATCTGGCCGGCCCCGCATTCGAGCACTCCGTGATCCGCGTCACCAAGGTCCTCACCGACCGGTGGAGCTACGGCGACCGCCCGCGCATGCACATCGTGGACTTCGGCGAACCGCTGCGCGAGCTGCAGCGCCGGGTGACTCCCCGCTACTGGCAGGTCGTCCTCAAGCGCCTCATGTACCGGACCGCCGAAGGAGTGGCCTCCGACATCGGGGCCGACGCGCTGGTCACCGGCGAATCGGTCGGCCAGGTGTCGTCCCAGACCCTCCGCAACCTGCGGGCGATCGAGGCCGCTTCGACCCGTCCGGTGCTGCGCCCGCTGACCGGTTTCGACAAGGAGGAGATCATCCGCATCGCCGAGCGGATCGGGACCGCCGCTCTCTCCGCGCGCATCAAGGAGCACTGCGCGATTCTGGCGGGTAAACCGGTCACTGCGGCGAAGGCGGAGGCGGTGGACCGAGAGGAGGCGCCGCTCGATCCCGGCCTGGCCGGCCGCGCCGTGGCCGCGCGCAAGGTGCTGGACGTGCGGAGTGTCGCCGATGCCGCCCTGCAACGCGACTACCTGTGGGTCGATTCTCTCCCGGCAGGAGCCCGCGTGATCGATTGCCGCCCCCCCGGTCAGGACGACGGATGGCGGCATCCCGGCTCCCGGCGCGTGCTGCCCCGCGACTTTCCCGAACTGGCCGCAGCACTGAACAAGGATGTTGAATATGTACTGTTTTGCGATAACGGAATACAATCCGGACAATTCGCAAATCTTCTGCAGACCGCGGGTTATGAGGCGTATGCATTGAAGGAAGGGACGAAGGCGTTGCGCGACGGTGCGTCGTAGTTTGGCTATTAGCGTTGCCCGTCACGCAGGGGCTCAACCGCCACATCCAGAGCGACAATCCCGTCGGCGATCCATGCAAGGTATCGGCCATCCACGCCGGTCGGTGTGATGAGTTCATAGGACTCCGGGAATCGGGTTCTCGCCAGCATGTCTCCCGTCGGCGACACGACCACCCACAACCCCTGTCGAGAACGCCGCCTGGTCGGGTAGTATCGTATGACGGTGAGGATGTTCCCATCGTGCATCTGGTCTATGAAGACCGGTCGGTTCCACTGGACCCCTCTGTTCCCCTTCGGCAGCGCCCTGTGAAGCTCATCCCGTGGCACGATGGTCTCGTCCTCGACAACTACCGCCGCGCTGTCGCCCCATCCACCAGCGTAGCGGACGATCCGAAAAGGAGGAGATTTTTCCGCTAGGAGAAGATCGCCCTTCAATGTCGTGGTGACCGGCCCTCCGGTCATCTGCGTCACAACTCTCCAGTCGTCGGCCGGAAAGGCGGGATGCCAACTTCCCACATGGCTCCCATCCCGCGAGTAACGGTGTAACGCGAACGCAACGTGCGGGTCGTCCGGATACTGACCATAGCTCAACACGAAGTGGTCGTTCTGAAGAGCCGCAACGCCGGGCACGCTGTTCCGGTGCATCGCCGAGAACACTCCGGCCGCCCCATCCCGGCGGGGATAGAACGTTGTACCGTTTCGACTCACAAGCACGACGCTGCGACGATCCGGCATTGCAAGCAACGCAAGCGCGTAGCCTCGGTCCGCGGCCGCAGGCTCCGAGAGCGCACGCAGGGTTTCCCCCTGCGGGCTCATCTCCCATATCCCCTCTCTGCCCCCGATCCAGATCGTGCCGTCCTCCCAAACCGCCATTCCTCCGCGGGCGTCAACCTCCTCACCCAGCTCCCGACGCCAAACTTCGCGGATCCGCACTGACATGGGGCCGGCATCCTCCAGCGGGCCGACTTGCCGCCCTTCGGTCAGGGGGGACCGTGCCTCGGATTCGCAACCCGTATGGAGTGTGGCCGAGAGCACGCCGACCAGCATTACCGGTGTTCGTAGGAAATCGGTCACGGCTCTACCTCTCCCAACTGCGGAATCTTGGATCCGCCCTCGACCCACTGTCGGATTCCCGACAGCCCGCGGTGACGAACCAACAGCCGTTCGTTGTGGACCGACCTGAGTCCGGCTTCCACAACCACGCTCCGAGCAAGCACCAGCACCTGCGGTGTCACAGCAGGTCCGTATCGCTCGCCGTACAGGTACTTCATCATACCGAGGTTTCGCCACCCTGGAGTTGCCCCGGTTTCGTGGACACATCCAACTTGAGGGGGAAGGAGGATTCCACGATGCCGAAGAAGCGGTTGCGGTATCCGCCGGAGTTCCGGCGGGAGATGGTCGGGCTGGTGCGCTCGGGGCGGTCGCCCGAGTCGCTGGCGCGAGAGTTCGAGCCCTCGTCCGGGGCGATCCGGAACTGGGTCAGGCAGGCGGACCTGGACGAGGGACGCCGGGCGGACGGGCTGACCACGAAGGAGCGGGAGGAGGTTCGCCGCCTCAAGCGGGAAGTCAGGCGGCTCCGCATGGAGCGGGACATCTTAAAAAAAGCCGCGGCCTGGTTCGCGATGGAGAGCGGCTCGATCCCCGGAAGGGGTTCGAGTTCATGAAGGCGCACCGGGCCGAGTTCCCCGTCCGGGCGATGTGCCGCGTGCCGGGTCTCTCCCCCGGCGGGTACTACGCCTGGCTGAAGCGGACGCCTCCGGAGCGGGCCCGGCGGGACGCGGAGCTTCGGGAGAAGATCGAAGACGCCTGGGAACAGAGCCGGCGGACCTGCGGCCGGCCCCGGATCCATGCGGAACTGAAGGCCCGGGGCGAGCGGGTGGGAAGCAAGCGGGTCGGACGGCTGATGAAGCAGGCGGGGATCGAGGGCGTGACCCGGCGGCGGCGGAAGGTCGTCACGACGCGGCGGGACGCGCAGGCCCGCGCGGTGCCGGACCTGGTGGACCGCGACTTCTCGGCCGGCGGTCCCGACCGGCTGTGGGTGGCGGACATCACGTACGTGCCGACGGATGCGGGCTGGCTGTACGCGGCTGTGGTCGTGGACGCGTGGAGCCGCCTCGTCGTGGGCTGGGCGATGGAAACCAACCTTCGGTCGGAGCTGGTGGAGAAGGCGCTGGCGATGGCGGTGTGGCGTCGTCGGCCGAAGGACGTCATCCATCACTCGGACCAGGGCTCCCGGTACACGTCGTACGCCTTCGGGAAGCGGTGCCGGGAGGCCGGGGTGCGGTCCTCTGCGGGATCGGTCGGGGATGCGTACGACAACGCGATGTGCGAGAGCTTCTTCGCGACGCTCGATTGCGAACTGCCGGACCGCAGCCGGTTCCGCAGCCCGGATGAAGCGAGGCGTGCGGTGTTCGACTTCATCGAAGGGTTCTACAACCGGGTGCGTCGGCACTCGGCGCCGGGGTACGAGTCGCCGGCGGACTTCGAGAAGAAGCATGCGGCCTGGCCCGGCAGGGTCGTCGGCCCGGGCGGTCTCGCGATCGATCCGGTGCGACGCCGGCTGCAAGCGGGAAACCGGCGAGGCGACGCCTGAGAGCGCGGCCGGGCTGCTGAGCGCCGGTCCCTCCGTCTTCCCGCCGGCAGCATGTCCCGGCGGGAAGACGGAGGATATGTTTCAAACAGGATCGGAGGAGGATGTCCGGACCGGTCGGCTCGGGATGTTGGATGTCCTCGGCCGGAGAAGCTCTCCTCAGCAGCGGGGAGACGAAGAGAAACCGAGCAGTTCAACCGCAGTATTCACCCGTCCACGAAACCGGGACAGGTCCACAAGCCGGGAGGCACGGGGATGCGAGGACGGTGAGGACCTGCTTCGGCGGCTGGAACCGCTTATCGGGTCCGAGCCGAGACGGCTGCTGGAGTTGCGCTACGAGTACGGCCTCAGCGCGGCGGAGATCGCTCGCCGTCTGGATCTGTCCGCCGCGACGGTGCGGACCCGCCTGCGGCGCGCCTGCCTGCGCCTGCGGCGCTCGCCCGAGATCGTCTGCTACGCGCCGCGCCGTCCTTCGCTGTGGTCTCGGCAACGGAGCGGCTCCGCCCCGGCGCCCGGCGGAGGAACGCCTTGACCGAGGGTCTGCATTCGGAGGCGGCTTCCATCGGGAGGCTCGCGCGCAGAAGCGACTTCGAGGCGATCTTCCAGGCCTCGCCGGACGCGATTCTCCTTGTGCGCGGCGACGGCATCATCCGGGAGGCGAACCTCCGGGCCGAGATCATGTTCGGGTGGACCCGCGACGAAATGGTCGGCGAATCGGTGGAGATGCTGGTCCCCAGGGCGCTTCGGGGCGCCCACCGCCGTCACCGGTCGGAGTACGGCCGCCGTCCCGCGTCGCGTCCGATGGGCCTCGGCGTGGAGCTTCAAGCCGTCGGCAGGGACGGCGTCGGGTTCCCCGTCGAAATCAGCCTCGGCCCGTCGGCGGGCCTGCGGGGCGAACTTCTGGTCGTCTGCATCGTGCGCGGGCTCGCTCGGAGCGAAACGCTTCGCCGGGTGTCGGCGGCGCGGATCCTGGCGGCCGAGTCCGAGCGCAGGCGGATCGCCCGCGAGCTGCACGATGACGTCAAGCAAAGCATCACTGGCATCCAGCTCCATCTCGCCGCCCTGGCCGAAATGTCGTTCGCCGAGGAGCCCGCGGCGAAGATCGCCCTGGGCATTCAGCACGATCTGGATTGCTGCCACGACGCGCTGGATCGCGTCATAAACGACCTGATGCCCGTGGAACTGGAGGGGCATGCGCTCGAGTTCGCGCTCGGCATCCTGTGTCGGCGGACGGAGGACGACGGATTCGTCGTCGAACGGGACATCCGAAGGGTCGGCGACGTGCTGGATGCCGAAGGGTGCCTGGCCGTGTTCCGGATCGTTCAGGAAGCGCTGAACAACGCCAAGCGACACAGCGGAGCCGGTCGTGCGGCGGTGAGGTATTGGCGGCAGGAGCGTCTGCTCTGCGCGGAGGTCAGCGATTCAGGCGCGGGATTCTCGCCCGGCGACATGGAGCCGCACTTGTCGGTCGGGCTGGGCAGCATGCGGGAGCGCAGCCGGATTCTCGGAGGACGCCTCACCGTCGCCAGCGCGCCCGGCACCGGAACGTCCGTCCTGCTCGAGGTGCCCGTCGGGTCCGGTCCGCCGCCGAAGGACGATCCCGAATGAGTGACCGTTGCCGTGTCGTGCTCGCCGACGATCATGCGGTCGTCCGTGCCGGCATCAAGCTGCTCATCGAGCTCACCGAGCGCTACAAGGTGGTCGGAGAAGCCGGCACCGGAAAGGCCGCTGTGGAGCGGGTCGCGACGCTCGAGCCCGACCTGGTCGTCATGGACATCCGCATGCCCGAGATGGACGGGATCGCCGCCACCCGCCGGATCACGAAGCAGAACCCCGACGCTCGCGTGCTCGTCCTCAGCGCGTACGACTCCCCGGAGTACGTCGAAGCCGCGATCGAGGCCGGCGCGATGGGCTGCCTCAGCAAGCGGCGGGCGCGCTCGGATCTGGTCGCCGCGCTCGACATGCTGGCATCGGGGAGGATGTCGTTTCCGGGACATCTCGCCAAGCGGCTGTCGAAGACGCCGGGCCAGGCGAGGCGGCGCGACGACCTGGGCTCCCTGAGCAAACGGGAACGCGAAGTTCTCTTCCTGACGGCGGCCGGTTATACGGCCGGCGAGGTCTCCCGCAGGCTCTTCCTGTCGCCGAAGACCATCGCGAACTACCGCGCGTCGGTGAAGAGCAAGCTGGGTACCCAAAACCGAGCCGACCTCATGCGCGCCGTCGTCGAGTCGGGACACTTGGCGAGCATGCTGAAGGCTGCCGGGATCGGGCAGGAGGACCAACAAGTCATGACCGACCGCACGCGCCCCGGAAAAGACCGAGGTGTGCATCAGCGGGCTGGTGACCGTAACCTTAAAGGAAGTGCAGACCGCGAACCGGAGGAACCATCGTGACACTGAGAATCAACGACACAGCTCCCGACTTCGAGGCCGACACTACCGAGGGCCCGATCCGGTTCCACGACTGGATCGGGGACGGGTGGGCGATCCTCTTTTCGCATCCCAAGGACTTCACCCCCGTGTGCACCACGGAGCTTGGCACCGTGGCCGGGCTGAAGGCCGAGTTCGAGCGGCGCAACTGCAAGGTGCTGGGGATCAGCGTCGACGGAGTCAGCGATCACCGCGCCTGGTCGAAGGACATCGAGAGCTCGCAGGGACACGCGCTCAACTACCCATTGGTGGGCGACCCGCAGCTCGCGGTGGTCAAGGAGTACGACATGCTTCCCGCGGACGCCGGTGACACCAGCGCGGGACGGACTCCGATGGACAACGCCACGGCGCGGTCGGTCTTCGTGATCGGTCCGGACAAGCGGATCAAGGCCACCCTGACCTACCCGATGAGCACGGGCCGCAACTTTGCCGAGATTCTGCGGCTGCTTGACTCGATCCAGCTGACCGCCGCACAGCAGGTGGCCACGCCCGCCGACTGGGAGCAGGGCGAGGACGTGATCATCCTGCCTGCGGTGTCCGACGAGGCGGCCAGAGAGAAGTATCCGGAGGGCTGGGAGCAGCCGCTGCCCTACATCCGCATCGTGCCGCAGCCGGAGTAGCAGCCCGCTCAAAAGCGCCTTGCCGACCCCGGCACCTCGCCGCTCGCGCGGATTCATCCGGCTGCCGGGGGGGCTACCTCACTCTCGCGAATCGGGCGCGCCCCATCCCCAGATCCCCGTAAACACCCGGAACCCCACTTCCAGCGACTGCGACACCGGCATTTCCCCGCTTCCGCCGACCGCGCGCCGGTAGATCACCCGGATCTCCAGCGGCTCGCCCGACGCGCCGTCCTCGCCCAAGTACGCCCCCCGGTTGTACACCATGCCGAGCATCGCCTGGCCCACCGAACCGCCGCTCCCCGGAACCAGGATTTCGGGATCCGCGGGGCCGCTGGGCCCGGCCGCTGCGGTGCCTGCGGCACTCTCCTCCTCCTCGTCCTCCACCGCAGCCGACAGGCTGAAGGCATCCTCGGCCTTGCGGAAGAACCGATACCCCGCCGTCAGCGTCAACGGAGCCGTGATCCGGTACCAGGGCGTCAGCTCGACGAACTGATAGTCGCCCGGTTTCCAATCGAGCGCCGCCTCGGAGGACCGGGGGGCGAAGGTGCGGCCGGGATCGAAGACGCGCCGCACCGTGCTTCCCTCCATCTGCAGGCCGTAACGCAGATCGGCCCACAGACCGAACCTGCCCCCCCGCCGGCCGTTCATCCACCCGCGCACTTCGACATCGGTCTGCGCGTCGCCGCTGCCTGCGTCCAGGAAGTTGGCCGGATCGTCCTGCGTCCCGGTCGGCAGACGGACCATGACGCCGGCTCCGGCCGTCAGCTGGTCCGGCCCGTCCGGATCGCCGGCCTCGATCAGCCGGACGTCGGCGCGCACCTCGATGTCCCCGATCCGCCACGGCGACCGCCACTTGTCGAGCGGATGGGCCGCCTCGATCCCGAAGGCGGGCTCGGCCGCCAGCCGATGGATGTCATCCGCCGCCAGCATGGCGTCCGCCAGCGGCAGCGCTCCGGGCGGGGCCGTGACTCCCGCCGCCTCGAACGCCTCGGAGAACGCGGCCAGCCGCGCCTGCAGCGCCGTGCCGGCGGCGGACCAGTCCAGCGGGACGAACATGCTCCCGTACATCAGCGAAAGCAGCCGCTCGAAGCTGCGCGCATCCGCCAGCACCTCCGTGGCGTCACGGCACGCGTCGGAAGCCGGATCGGCCGTGCACATCTCGCCGCGAAAGACGTCGTAGCCCCCGATCGACCCCTGCAGCCCGGTCAGGAACCCCGTGACCGCCGCCGGATCCTCCACTCCGGGGCTGAACCCCGCGTTGGCACCGGCCGAGTCCGCCGCGAATGTCGTCGTGAACTCGGTCTCGTTCTGCACGAACGGCACCGCCGCGCCCACCGTCAGCCACTCGAAGATCCCCGCATCGACCGAGACCGGCACCCGTGCGGTGCTCTTCTCCAGCACCGACGACATCGTGCCCAGGCTCAGCTCGTAATCGTCGTCGATCGCCGCGCGCACGGCGTCCTCGGGCTCCGCCAGAAACGGAAAAATGCCGCTGCCGACCGGTCCCGAGAAAAGATCGCGCAACGGATGCGGCCCTCCGGTCATTCCGCCGATCTGGTAGAGATCCGAGAAGGACGAGTACCGGCCCAGCACCCCGAGACGGACATGCCCGCCAGGTACCAGCGGCGAATACGGCTCCTGGGCGCTCGTGCCCGCCGGACCGAAGAGGAGGGGGGTGAAGAGGGCGAGGAATGTCGAGCGGTTGCGGAGCACGGCTCCTCCGGCAAGGGAAGGGGAGCGGTGACAACATAACAGCGACCGATGCGGGGTGAACGAAGACATCCGCCGCCGGGCGGCGGCGGTTGCTCCCGACAGCGGCGGTTGACACCCTGCGACCGCGTGCCTAACGTTGCTGTCCCCTTGCGACGATGCAGTCGGCGAGAACGTTGTCGCGGGCGGGGCGGGCGCTTTGAAACGAGTGCCGTCATGCGGGAATAGCTCAGTTGGTAGAGCACCACCTTGCCAAGGTGGGGGTCGCCGGTTCGAGTCCGGTTTCCCGCTCTGCAGGCAGTCCGGCCGGTGCGGCAAGATGCCGCCGCGAATGCGAAGACATCGGCCGGGACCGCCTTCGGGGGGCGGCGGCCGACATGTCGCGCCCCCTTGTTTGTCGGCGCCGTAGCCAAGTGGTAAGGCAGAGGTCTGCAAAACCTCTATTCGGCGGTTCGAATCCGCCCGGCGCCTCTGGCGCGCACCCGGTGTCCCCGTCAGGGAATCAGCCGCCGGGGACGCGGCCTGAGCAGGAACACCCCCTCGTACATGCTGGTCACCACCACGGTGCCGCTCTCGAAGAACGGGTAGGCCGTCCACGCTCCCGCGAATCCCGGCGGGTCTCCCTCGTAGGGCGTGGTGTCGAACCAGCCGATCTCCTCCGGCGCCTCCGGGTCGCTGATGTCGAAGAGGCGGAAGCCGGCCTGGTAGTTGGCCTGGTACATCCGGTCCCCCTTGACGTAGAGGTTGTGGTCGGTCGCGCCGGTCGGGCCGTCCACGCTGCCGACCAGGACCGGGTCGTCGAGTTCGGCGACGTCGTAGATGTAGGTGCGCGTCTTCGGGGCCGTGCCGACCAGTTCGTCGAGCTCGTCGTCGAGGTAGTAGTAGCGGTGATCTTCGGTGAGCCATCCCTGGTGGATATACGCCGCACCCGGGTGGCCGGCGCCGCCGACGGCAATGGGGGCTTCCTTGTCGGTGATGTCCACGATCCTCAGCACACTCTCGTTCGATACGAAGCAGATCTGCCGCCCCCGGTAACGATGATCGGGGCCGCGGTACACCACGCACTGGGCGTCGTGGGTGCGGCCGGGCGACAGCAGCCCCGCCGTGTCGGTGAAGCAGCCCGCGAAGACGGGTGACTTGGGCGTGCGGACATCGACCATGTGGAGTCCGCCCCCGCAGGTCTCGCCACCGCCGCTGGAACCGACGGGGAAGGCAAAGCCGCTCTCTGCGTCCATCGCGAGGTTATGGGCGCTCGCGATGCCACGGTAGACCGCGTCAGGCTCGAATTCGATGCCGCCTGAAGGGTCGGTGGAGCTAGGGGAGGAGTCGCGCAGCCGGGTCAGGTCGAAGACCACGAGCCCGTGGTCGCCTGCGCCGTCGCCGGTGAAGAAGAGATGGTCGGCGTACACCTTCAGGTCGCGTGCGCCGCTCGGGTTCGCGGAGACGACGCCGACGTAGCGGGGGACGGCCGGATCGGTCACGTCGACGATCGCCGCGCCGCCGCTGCGGCCCACCAGCGCGTATTCGCGGCCTGTCTCCGGGTCCGTCCATCCCCAGACGTCGCTGACGCGTTCCCAGGGCTCCGCCCCGATCGCAGAGACGGGAAGAAAGGCGAGGAGGTCCACGCCGTCGCACGAGAATCCCGCCGCGGCCCCGTCGTCGCACGGCACCTCGCCCTCGGTCACGGGCTCCAAGCCGGTGCCGGGGCGCAGCCACCGGGGCTCTCCCCAAGGGCCGCCCGGTTCGCGCGTGAAGACCATGGCCGCGCCGTAGCCCCCCTCCGTCCCCGGGGCGCCCAGAGCCGCGACGGTCGTGCCGACGGCGATCGCCGAACCGAGGGCCGCATCCCGCCCGGCCTCCGGCGCCTCGAACGGCGCGGGCTGCCAGTCGCCGTCGACCAGGCGGAAGCGGTGGACTCGGCCCTCCCCCGAAGCCGCCTGCGGGGCTCCGACCCAGAGCTCGTCGCCGAGCACGGCGAGGGCAGTGCCGAAGGCGTCGGGGGGAGCGGCGCGGCTCTGCACGTCTTGGCCGGTGGGCGGGGCCTGCTGGGTGTCGGGGGAGTCCTGCGTGCGGGGCGACAGAACCTGATGCAGCTGCCAATCGCCGGGGTCGAAGCGCCGGTAGGCGAAGACGAGGCCGGAGTCCCGGCGCGCGCCGGGAGCGCCGATCAGAAGGCGGCTTCCTTCCACCGCCAGAGCGGTTCCGAAGCGCGCTCCCTCCTCCAGGGAATCGGGGCGGATGGTGATGTTGCCGAGCAGGCTGTCTTCGGGCCGGTAGACGAACACCTGTCCGGTGCCGCCCGCACTGGGTGCGGCAACCAGTACGTCGTCGCGCCGGAGCGCCATTGCGGCACCGAAGTCGCGGAACTCGGTATCCGGGCCGGGACGCGGCAGGATGGTCGAAACGCCCCAGCCGCGCCTGTCGTCGCGCTGGAAGAGGTGCACTCCGCCCAGGCCGGGTCCGCCGCCGGCGACCGAAACCGCCAGCCGGTCGCCGTCCATGGCGACCGTCCTGAGCGGGGGCTGCAGGATACGCATGATCCCCGCGAAATCAACGGCCGTGGCACCGGGCCCGCCGGGACCCGTCGTCGGCTGGGTGCCGGGCGGCTTGGGAAGCTCGAGGCCGGTCTCGTGCACCAGGCCGTCACGCGACTCCTCGAACAGATGGGCGCCGAACCGAATGTCGGGGTCGGCCGAACCCACGACCAGACGCCCGCCGCTCCACTGCACCGACGGTGCCAGTCCGAAGCCGTTCTCCGCCGTTCCCGGCGGTGAGAAGGTCTCGGCGAGCACCCACCTCCCCGAGCGATCCCGCTCGAAACGGTACAGTGCCGCCGGGCCGCGGGCCGGGCCCGGTTTGCCGACGATCACGGTCCCCCCTGCGACGGCGACCATGGCACCGAATCGGTCCTGCGCCGCCGCGGGGGTCGCGACCGCGAAAACCGCGACGGCCCCCGCGCAGAGGGCGGCGGCGCTGAGACTCCTTGTCGCCTCGAACATCGCATCTCTCCTATGGATGGATCAACGATGAAGCTGCGGATACCTTCCCAGTCGGGCAATCCGTTGCTGCGCGGGTCGGGCAATCCGTCGCCGCGGGGCGGTCGGCCATGCCCGCACGCCTGCCCTGCGCGTCTGGCGGCTCCCACCGCGCCGGAGAACTGAAACATGGCTCACATACGGTACATCCCACCCGACGAAGCGGGGCCCGAACTCTCGCCTCTCTACTGCCGCTACGCCGGACCGCGGGGGAACCTGGACAATATCCTGCGTATCCATTCCCTCGACCCGCCGTCTATGAAGCACCACTACGACATGTACCGGCACCTCATGGCGGGTCCATCGCCGCTCTCCAAATTGCAGCGCGAGATGATCGCGGTCGCCGTTTCCGCCGAGAACGACTGCTTCTACTGAATCAACCATCACGGGGCGGGTCTCCGCACGATCACCGGGACGCCGGAACTGGGGAACGCCCTGGCCAGAGGCCTCCGCCCGGATTCGCTGACGGCGAGCGACGCGGCGATGCTGCGCTATGTCCTGAAGCTGACGCGGGACCCCGGCGGCATGACGGCGGACGACGTCGGCGCGCTCCGCGCGGCGGGATTCGACGAACGGGCCGTCCTCGACATCTGCCAGGTCGCGTCCTACTACAACTATGTGAACCGTCTGGCCGACGGGCTCGGGGTGGAGCTCGAAGAGCACTGGCATGACGATGACTGTACTCTGACCCGGGACGAGTTCGTCGCCATGACGGAGGCCCGGCGCAGCGGGGCGGCCATGCCGGGCCGAGTACTGCACCGCCCACGAGCCGGATGCGGAGAAATGAGGGAGATCCGGCGCAGCACCGCGGCCATGCCGGGGGATCCGGCCCCGTGATCGTCATTGACGGCACGGGTCTCACCTTGGCGGACATCGAGGCGGTGGCGCGGGACCGCGTTCCGGTGCGGCTGGACGCGACCGCTGCCGAGCGCGTGAGAGCGGCGCGTGACGTGCTGGAACGGCTGCTGACCGATGATGAACCTGTCTACGGCGTCAGCACCGGCTTCGGGAGCCTCGCCCAAGTGCGCATCGCGCACGACGAGCAGCGGCTGCTTCAGCGCAACCTGGTTCGAAGCCACGCGGCGGGCGTGGGCCGTCCGCTCCCTGCGGACGAGGTTCGCGCGATCCTGCTGTTGCGCGCCAACGCGCTGGCGCGGGGCCATTCGGGGTGCCGCCCGGTGGTGGTCGAACGCCTCGTGGAATTCCTGAACCGCGGCATCCATCCCGTCGTGCCGGAGATCGGGTCGGTGGGAGCGAGCGGCGATCTGGCACCGCTGGCGCATGTCGCGCTGGCGCTGACGGGGGAGGGCAGGGCCGAGGCCGACGGTGAGGTGGCGGCCACGGGCGAGCTGCTGATCCGCGCGGAGATCGCGCCCCTCGAACTCGCCGAGAAGGAGGGGCTGGCGCTCGTCAACGGGACGCAGGCCGTGACGGGGATCGGCGCTCTGGCACTGCAGCGCTTCGGACGCGCCCTCGACACGGCCGACGTTGCGGGCGCGACCACGCTGGAAGGGCTCAAGGGGACGCCCGAAGCCTTCCGCGCCGAGATTCACGCCGCCCGTCCGCATCCGGGCCAGATCGCCAGCGCACGGCGGCTGTGGGCGCTCCTGGAGGGATCCGAGATCCGGGAGTCGCACAGAACGGGGGATCCGCGGGTGCAGGATGCATACTCGCTCCGGTGCATGCCGCAGGTGCACGGGGCGGCGCGGGAGGCGTGTGCGTACGTGCGCCGCATTCTGACGACCGAGGCGAACTCCACCACCGACAACCCGCTGGTGCTGGGCGGCGAGGGTGCGGCCGGCGATGGCCCGCCCGCCCGGGGGGCGCTCGGCCGGAGACGCGTGCTCAGCGGCGGCAACTTTCATGCCCAGATCGTCGCACAGGGCCTTGATCTCGTCGCGATCGCGGCGGCCGATCTGGCTTCCGTATCCGAGCGGCGGATCGACCGCCTGCTGAACCCGGCTCTGTCCGGCCTGCCCGCGTTCCTGACGCCCGAGCCGGGGATCCGGTCGGGGCTGATGATCGCACAGGTCGTCGCTGCCGACGCGCTGGCCGAGATGCGGGTGCTTGCCGCCCCCGCGAGCATCGACTCCGTTTCCACGAGCGCCTCGCAGGAGGACCACGTGTCCATGGGGATGGCCGCGGCGCGGAAGGTGCGCAGGAGCGTCCGGCTGCTCGAGACGGTGCTGGCGGTGGAGCTGCTGTGCGGTGCGCAGGCGGTCGAGTTCCACCGTCCCCTGCGCGCGGGCCGGGGAGTGGAGGCGGCGCTGAGGGCGGTGCGGGGCAGGGTGCCGCCGCTTGTCGAGGACAGAGTGCTCGGCGACGACATCGCCGTACTCGTGAAGATGGTCCGGGCCGGGGCGCTGGCCGGACCGCCCTAATAGCAACATGACCGATTTCGTCGCCGATTCCTCTCGCGGAGCCGCTCCGGCCGCCCCTCGCGTCGTCCGCGCCGCCCGCGGCACCACCCTTCGCTGCAAGGGGTGGACGCAGGAGGCCGCGCTCCGGATGCTGATGAACAACCTCGACCCCGAGGTCGCCGAGAAGCCCGACGACCTGGTGGTCTACGGGGGGACCGGCAGGGCTGCCCGCAGCTGGGCCGCTTTCGACGCCATCGTCGCGGCGCTGGGGGCGCTCGAGAACGACGAGACGCTTCTGGTGCAGTCGGGCAAGCCCGTCGGGGTCTTCCGCACCCACGCGCATGCCCCCCGCGTGCTGATCGCCAACTCGAACCTGGTGGGGCGCTGGGCGACGTGGGACAACTTCCACGAACTCGAGCGCCGCGGCCTGATGATGTACGGCCAGATGACCGCGGGCTCGTGGATCTACATCGGCACGCAGGGAATCCTGCAGGGAACCTACGAGACCTTCGGGGCCATGGCGCGGACCCACTTCGGAGGATCGCTCGCGGGGCGCTGGATCCTGACGGGCGGCATGGGCGGCATGGGGGGTGCACAGCCCCTCGCGGCCACGATGAACGGTGCCGCGGTCCTGGTGGTCGAGGTCGACCCCGAGCGCATCCGCCGCCGGATCGAGACGCGTTACTGCGACCGCATGACGCACGATCGGGACGAGGCGGTCGCGTGGGTGCTGGAAGCGGCCGGTGCGGGGAAGGCGTTGTCCGTGGGGCTGGCGGGGAACTGCGCCGACGTGCTCCCCGAGCTGGTGCGGCGAGGGGTGACGCCCGACATCGTGACCGACCAGACGTCCGCGCACGACCCCGTGGACGGGTATGTGCCCGGCGGTTTCACGATCGATGAGGCTGCCGGCCTGCGGAAGCGGGATCGAACGCAGTACCGCGCGCACTCGATGGCATCGATCCGCAGGCACTGCGAAGCCATCGTGGAGATGACGAAGCGCGGGGCGGTGGCGGTGGACTACGGGAACAACCTGCGCGGATACGCACGCGAGGCCGGGTTCGAGGACGCCTTCGCGTATCCGGGGTTCGTACCGGCGTATGTGCGCCCGCTCTTCTGCTTGGGCAAGGGCCCTTTCCGCTGGGTCGCGCTCTCGGGAGAGCCGGCCGATATCCACCGAACCGACGACCTGGTGCTGGAGATGTTCGCCGCAGACGAGCACCTCTGCCGGTGGATCCGCATGGCGCGGGAACAGGTCGCGTTCCAAGGGCTTCCCGCCCGGATATGCTGGCTGGGGCAGGGAGAGAGGGCGGCGTTCGGCGTCGCGATGAACGATCTGGTCGCGAGCGGCGAAATCAGTGCCCCGATCGTGATCGGACGCGACCACCTCGACACGGGCTCGGTGGCGTCGCCCTTCCGCGAAACCGAAGCGATGAAGGACGGCACGGATGCGGTGGCGGACTGGCCGGTCCTGAACGCGCTCCTGAACACGGCTTCCGGAGCGAGCTGGGTGTCGTTCCATCACGGCGGCGGCGTGGGGATCGGGGACTCGCTTCACGCGGGGCAGGTGCTGGTCGCCGACGGGACGCCGGAGATGCGGGTCCGCATCGAACGCGTGCTGACGAACGATCCCGGGCTGGGGGTCGCCCGGCATGCGGACGCGGGGTACCCGGAGGCGCTGGAGACGGCGCGGGCCAAGGGGATCAGACTCCCGATGGGACAGCTCCGGCCCGCGGCTTCGCGACCGCGATTCCCGTAATCTGCTTCACGCTTTCTGCAAACGCCCGGCCGATCTCCTCCTCGCGCCGGTGATGCCCGTCCCGCACCACCCATTCGCCTGTGACCATGACATGCCGAACGGGGCTCTCGGTGCCCGAGAAAATCCACGAGTCGAGCACCGTGTGCCCGGCTCGTCCCACCAGCGCGGGATGATCGGCGTCCAGGACCACCAGGTCCGCCCGCCTTCCGGGCTCGATCCCGCCGCCGTTCCACGCCAGCGCGCCGCACCCGTCCCGCCAGGCGTGCGCCAGCAGCGCGCCTCCGGCACCGGACAGGGCGTTCGCCTCGCCCGGGCCTGTCGCGGACGCGTGCGGCACTCCGGATCGGCGACCCGAAACCAGCCGCTGTCCGTAGTCCAGCAGTCGCAGCTCGTCGACCGGGCTGCGCGAGACGTGGCTGTCGGTTCCGATCCCGAAACGCCCCCCGCGCGCGGCGAACGCCCCGAGCGGGAACAACCCGTCGCCCAGATTGGCCTCGGTGGTGGGACACAGACCGACCACGGCGCCGCGGGCCGCGATGCCGTCCAGCTCGTCGTCGTTGGCATGGGTGGCGTGCACCAGGCACCAGCGCTCGTCCACGGGCGCGTGGTCGAGCAGCCATGCGACCGGGCGTGCGCCGCGGCGAGCCACGCATTCTCGCACCTCCCGCTTCTGTTCCGCGATATGAATGTGCACGGGGGCCGGATCCGGACCCGCCGCGCTTTCCACCGGATCCTTCCCGCTGTCGGAGCTATCCTTCCCGCTGTCGGCGCTCGTGCCTCCGGGAAGGAATTCTTCCAGGCGTCCGAATGTCTCCGACGAGACGGCCCTGAGGCTGTGCAGCGCCCGTCCGAGTCGGATGCCGGCCCGTGACGATTCATCGGCCAAGGCTTCGCGGAGGCGGGCGGCCCCCTCGAGGTCCAGGCGGAACCGGCGTTGTCCCCCCTCCGGAGGCCTGCCTCCGAAGCCCCCGGCCTCGTATACCACCGGCATGTGAACCAGGCCGATCCCCGTCTCCCGCGCCGCCCCGATGATCCGTCGGCTCATCTCGGCCGGATCGTCGTAGCTGCGTCCGTCCGGCGCGTGGTGCACATAATGGAACTCGCCGACGCAGGTGAAGCCCGCTTTCAGCATCTCCAAGTAGAGCTGTGCCGTCACGGCTTCCACCTGATCGGGTGTGAGCTGTTCGAGGAACCCGTACATGACCTCGCGCCAGCTCCAGAACGAGTCCGGACCGCTTCCTTCGGCCAGCCCCGCCAACGCGCGCTGAAAAGAGTGGCTGTGAACGTTGGGGACGCCCGGTACCGTCCAACCCGGCACCAGCTCGCAACCTTCGGTCGCGCTCCCCGCTTCCAGCCGGTGGATCCGGCCGTTTTCGGCCACCTCCAGCCGGACATCGCGCTCCCAACGGTCCCCGACCAGCAGCCGGTCGAAGTGGTAGGGGCCGTGGTGCGGTGCGGGTGACGACACGGTATTCCTCGATGCCTGATTGCGGAGCAGGACGGATCTGTACGACAATCTGGTCCGTACGACAATCTGGCTTGCAATCCGGTGCCGTGCAGGGCGGCACGTAGACGAACACAGGGAGCGCTCTATGCCGGCATCCCGCGGCGGAAGCCCCTCACGGCACCCCTCACGGCCCGCGTCGCGGCATCCCTCGCGGCATCCCTCGCGGCATTCGACCGGCGACGGGCTGCCGGACCGGCCCTGGGAGCGACTCTGGATCGACGTGAACGTGGCGACGATGACCGACTCGTCGCTCGGCATCATCGAACGGGGCGCGGTCGCGTGCACCGGCGGGCGCACGGCATGGGTGGGCAGGGAGGCGGATATTCCCCCGCACCGCAAGGAGACGGCGACCGAAGTGATCCCATGCGGCGGTGCGTGGCTCACTCCGGGCTTCATCGACTGTCACACCCACATCGTCTTCGGGGGCGAGCGCACCGCGGACTTCCGCCGCCGTCTTCGCGGGGAGTCCTACGCCGACATCGCGCGGGCGGGCGGAGGCATCATGTCGACCGTACGCGCCACTCGGGCGGCCTCGAACGAGGAGCTGACCCTGAGCGCCGTCTTTCGGGCGCGCGAGCTGACCGCCTGGGGCGTTACCACGATCGAAGTCAAGTCGGGGTACGGCCTGGACCTGGAAACCGAACTCCGCATGCTCGATGTGGCTGCGGACCTGCCGCATCACCTTCCGGCGGACATCTCGCCGACCCTGCTCGCAGCCCACACCGTGCCGCCGGCGTACGCGGGACGGCGCCGCGACTACGTGGATCTCGTCGCCCGGAAGATTATCCCCGCCGCCTTGAAGCAGGGCCACGCGACCGCCGTCGACGTCTTCTGCGAGGATATCGCGTTCACCCCCGGAGAGGCGCGGCTCATCCTCGAGACGGGGATCGCGGCCGGACTTCACGGCCGCGTGCACGCCGACCAGCTCGGGGACCGGGGCGGCGGTGCGCTTGCGGCCGAGGTCGGAGCCCGCTCGGCCGACCACCTGGAGTATCTGTCGCCGGAAGGCGTGGAAGCCATGGCCTCGGCAGATGTGTGCGCGGTCCTCCTCCCAGGCGCGGCCTACACCCTCGGGGCGGACCGCAGGCCGCCCGTCAGCGCCCTGAGACGGGCCGGAGTGACCATGGCGCTGGCCACCGACGCGAATCCCGGATCTTCCCCCATCACCCAGATAGGCCTGGTCCTCAACCTTGCCTGCATCCAGTTCGGCCTGACGCCCGAGGAGGCCCTGCTGGGGTTTACCGCTGCGGCGGCGCGGGTCCTCGCGCTTGAAGCCGACCGCGGCGCGATCGAGCCCGGGAAGCGCGCCGACTTCGCCCTCTGGGACGTGGACGACCTGGCTCGGCTCTGCTACTGGATAGGGCCCAGCCCCCTGCGATCGCTCGTCAAGGACGGTGTGCCGGTCGCCGGTCCTGCCTGAGGCGAAGCCGGGGGTGTCTGAGGCGAAGCCGGGAGTGATCCGCCTTCGCGCATCAGGGATCCGCCTTCGCGCATCAGGCTCCGGGACGACGTGCCGGACGCCGCGGAGGAGCCTTGCGGCTTCCAGAACCCCGCGGAGCCGGGCGCGCCTTCGGCCTGGGTGCTCTCGAAGGCGCGGCCCGTGCCTTCGGAGCCGGTCTCGTCCGGGTCGGGCGCGCTTTCGGCGCGGGCCTGCGCGCCGGAGATGAGCGCAGTCGCGGTGTAGGTATGCGCGACGGGGCCGACCGAACCGTTGGCGAGGGCCGCCGCGAAGGGGTGGGGCGCGCAGTGGGCGAAGAGCGCCGCGAAGGGGTGGAGCGCGCAATGGGTGCGGGCCGCCTCGAAGAAGGTGCCGACCTGACGATAGGTGCGGGCCTTCGAGAAGACGGGACCGACCGCGCCTTCGGCGGTTCCCGTTTCGGCGGTTCGATCCGCCTGCGTGGAGTCGGCTCGGGTCGGGTGCCCACGCGCGGGCGAGCCTGTCGCGATGTTCTTGCATCGGCACCGGTCCTAGGACGCGCGGTCCTGACGTCCGTGCCCGATTGCGGGCGGGCGGTTCTGGCACCGTCCGTCCGGCGGCCCGCTCGGCCGTCGAAGTAGCCGTCCCCGTCGGCAAATCGTGGCACGGCCCGTGAAACAGGACGTTCAGGGCCGTTGTCCGTCACGTAGACCGGGCGTGTGGGGTATTCCTTGTAGCGGGGTCCGTAAAGCGGACTCCGCCGTACGATCCGATCGTGCCGGTCGTAGCCGTACCGCCGGTCGTAGCCGTACCGCCATCCCCATCTGCCGAATCCGCCGTATCCCCACGCGTAGCGGTCGGTCCAGAAGGGCGAATACCGGTGGGTCCAGAAGGGCGAGCTCCACCAATGGGACCGCACGTACCGGTGGGACGGCCACCCGACGAAGCCGAAACGCCAGGGGCTGTGCCAGATCCAGTAGTCGTAGACCGGGAACCCGATGGCGAAGTAGCCGTGACACGGCCGGAACGGATCGTACCAGAATGGATCCCAGCAGTGGATAGGACGGGTCCAGAGAGACTCGTACACGCCGACACGATAATCGTCGTCGTAGTATTCGTCGTGGTGGCGCGAGAACCCCAAGCCGATTCCGCTGCTCATTCCGAACCCCACCCAGGGTTCGAACCCCAACGACATGGATACGTGGCCGGTGACCTGGGCGGCTCCGGCCCACGGGACGAACAGCATCGCCGCGAAGATCAGCGGTGTCATCACTCTTTTCATTTCACCCTCCCGGACGCAGTTGCGGATGCGAAGGACAGATGCATTCACCGTGCCACGACTCTGCACCGCGCGAATCCGCCGCACAGCCGCTCCCGGCCCGTCCGTATATGTCCACAACATCGGACACGCCTGACCCCGGACGGTGACATCGGACCAGCCGTTCGGGGCGCCACGGGGCTGTCAGCCGAGCCACCGGTGCAGGGCGGCCAGCGCCAGCAACAAAACGAACGGGCCGGCCGTCAGAATCAGCTTGGCAGCAATCGCCCATGCCTCCGCACGCTCTTTTTCGTCTCGGCGCATTGTTCGCTCTTCCGTGCTGTGCCGCGAGGAACTTTCACCCTTTCGCCACCGCACCGCAAGACGAGTCGAACACCGTGGCACTTGCGTACACGGGGATCGGCATGAATCTTGGATGCACGGTAGCCGCGCCGAAACCACGCAACCCGGCAGAGTGGCCTCTCCACCGCGGCACTTGTCGGCACGCGTGGTTTCCATGGCAGCGCGCTCTCGGACCCTTGGCGTCGGGCCGCTGAACCTGCTTGGTTTCGCGTCGGGCAAGCCGCCCCCGCCTGGTCCAGTTCCTGGGGGTGAGTTCCGCGTCGAGCGCGCGGACAATCCCTGGTGCTCCCATTCTTGTCAAGGAAGCTGCGAACCGCCCGGCCGATGCGGGCGGCGCTTCCGGAAGGTGTGACCATTTTGACCGATCAAGAACTTCCCGGTTCGCGGGACAGAAAGACCGCGACTTCGGCCGTCGGCGACCGGGCCGCGGCCCAGGAGGCCGTGACCCAGAAGGTTGCCGCGACGGAATCCGGCAACGCGCAGTCAGCCGGCCCGCAGGCGCGACCGGGCTCCGCCGCACAACCCGGCCGGGCTCGCCGTGGCCGCCCGCGCGGCCCGCGTCGGCCGAGAGGCCCGCATCCCAGTCTGGCCGACAAGAATCGAGAGCCCGGCCCGACCCTCGGCACCCTCGAGGTGCTCGCCAGCGGATCCGGCTTTGTCCGCCGACAGGAAGCGGGGTACGTCCCCAGCAAAGACGACATTTACGTCGGCTCCCGCCTCATCCACAGGTTCGGACTGCGCACCGGAGACGAGCTGGCGGGAATCGTCGGCAGGAGGCCGCGCAACGGGAAGAGTCCGCCGCTGCGATACCTCGACCGGGTCAACGGGCTTCCGCCCGACGGCGCGACCCGCAGGCCCGACTTCAACCGGCTCAGTGCACTTCACCCGAGACACCAGCTCAAGATGGAGTGCGGGAGGATGTTCGCCGGAGAACCCGATCTGACCAACCGGGTGATCGATCTCTTCTGCCCCTTGGGCAAAGGTCAGCGCGCGATGATCGTGGCGCCGGCCAAGGCCGGGAAGACGACGATCCTGCAGGCGATCGCAGAGGGGATTTCGACCAATCATCCGGAATGCGAGCTGATGATCCTCCTGGTCGACGAGCGTCCCGAAGAGGTGACCGAGATGGAGGCGTGCGGGTTCGGAGAAGTGATCTCGTCGACCTTCGACCTCACGGCGGAGCGTCACTGCCAGGTCGCCGAGATGACGCTGGAGCGATGCCGGCGGAGGGTCGAGGCGGGGCGGCACGTGGTCATCATCCTCGATTCCATCACGCGGCTGGCGCGTGCGCACAACACGGTCGAGGAGGGAACCGGCCGCACCCTCTCCGGGGGACTGGACGCCAGCTCGCTGGAGAAGCCCAAGCGTTTCCTGGGCAGCGCCCGCCTGATCAAGGAAGAGCAGGGAGGGGGCTCGCTGACGATCATCGCCACGGCTCTGGTCGACACCGGGTCGAGGATGGACCAGGTGATCTTCGAGGAGTTCAAGGGCACGGGGAACAGCGAGCTCGTCCTCAGCCGTGAGCTGGCCGATCGGCGGATCTACCCGGCGATCGACCTCAGGGCGTCCGCGACGCGGAAGGAGGAGCTCCTCCTTTCGCCGGAGGCGCTCAGGTTGTCGCGCGCGATGCGGCGCCAGCTCTCGGATTCGCCGCCGGCGCAGGCGATGGACGAGCTCCAGCGCGTGATGCGCCAGACACGCTCCAACGACGAGCTGATCAGGCTCGCCCTCGAGAGGCTGTAGGGGACGGAGCCCAAGCCGGGTCGTCGGCTGGACAGAGGACTCTACCGGGCCGACTCGGCCTGTTCCTTCAGCCGTGCCAGACTCTCTTCCAACTGGCTTCCCTGCGATTTCTCCATGCCGAGAGCGGTCCACCCCAGCAACGGATTCCAGCCGAGATCGGCGCGCTCGGTCCAGGTGACCAGCGACGCGTCTCCGCGGGTTGCGACCGACAAGACCCCCTCGAAGCGGATCGCACCGTCTTCCAGGTCCACCGTGTAGCCCACCACGGACGGGGACATGGATGCGGTGATGGTGAGCGATCCCGATCCGAGGCGCCGGTCGTCCCACACGCGGCGGGCGCCCGGGCCGGCGGAGGGTCCTTCCAGCCGGGACTCGATGTCGCCCCACGGAGTCCAGGCGTCCCAGGCCGCGAGGTCGTTGAGAAGGGGGAAGATGCGCTCGGGCGACGCCGCGATCCGGACCGAGCGGGTGACTTCCAAGGTGTCGGGCAAGAGGATTCCCGCGGCCACGAAGACGACCATCAGAATAGCGAGAATCCCCGCTGCGACTGCGCCTTTGCGGGCAACGCCGGACGGGATTCTCCCGGTTCGCAAGGGCGGCACTGGCGAGTCTCCTGCGGTTGAAGGATCCGGAAGGAATTATGGGTGCGGCGGCACCGCGGTCAAGCGGAGGGCGGCCGGACCGAAAAAAAGAAGGCGGGGCGCCTCCCGGGAGGCGCCCCGCCGAATGGTGCTATCGGCCCGGCCGGACCGACCGGTTCGCTACTGCTGCGGTCCCGTCACGTCCCATCGGGCCCGCAGATGCACCTTGGCGTCCTCGGGAATCAGCGGTGAGTTGGAGAGCAGCTGCGCTTTGCCGAGGAGCGTGTGCGCCCGCTCGCCGTATCCGCGGTGCTGCGCGATCCACGCGCCGTCTGCGAAGGCGTTTGCCGCCACCAGCACGTCGCCCATGGCCAGGGCGCGCTGGCCCGCGGCCTCGAAGTCGCGGATCGCCTGGCGCTCCTTCCCCTCGTAGAAGGAGAGCCGTGCGGCGTACATCAGGTCCTCCGTCGCGGCGGGGTCGCCCTCCGGCCGGAGTTCCGCGGCACGCCGGAAGAGCGCCGCCGCGCGGTCCCACGAGGTCACGTCGCTGAGGTAGTCCCTCGCGTCCGTCTCGAGGGCGGCGATCTCGTCGATGGCCGCCTCGGTGGTGATCTGAGCCGTGGCGCCGGTGGCGCCGACAGCGATGAGAAGCGCCGCAGCGGCGACGCTGATGCTTCCGGGATTCTTCATGATAGTTCCTCCCCGATACCGGGTGTTGGTTGGTTGTCGCGTGCGGATCGCGGCGAAGTCGTGCGTGCTCGCCGAGAGACGGGCTGCGTCCGTGAGGCGTCAGCGCTTTTCCCGCACGGATTCATATACGCCGCGCATCGCGGAAGGTTTCAAAAGAAGGCGCGCAGCCGCGCCACCGCCCGCCGCAGAGTCCCAGCGCGCTTGCAGAAGGCGAAGCGAACGAGTTTTTCGCCGTCTTCGGGCCGGTTGTAGAAGGAGGATCCGGGCACCGGCGCCACCCCGGCCTCCTTCGCCAGGAAGGTGCTGAACGCCATGTCGTCCAGCCCGCTCAGCACCGAGAAATCGGCCATGATATAGTACGCTCCTTCGGGGGGGCCGCACTTGAACCCGGAATCGCGCAGTCCGGCATAAAGAATGTCGCGGCGCTTCAGATAGTCCTGCGAGATGCCCTCGTAGTAGGCCCGGGGAAGACCATCGAGGCCGGCCGCGCAGGCTTCCTGGAGCGGGGCGGGGGCGCCGACCGTGAGGAAATCGTGAACCTTTCGGATCGCCGAGGTGAGGTCGCGAGGCGCGATGATCGTGCCGATGCGCCACCCGGTGATGCTGAAGGTCTTGGACAGTCCGGAGATCACGATCGTGCGTTCGCGCATTCCCGGTATCATGGCCATCGGAATGTGCTCGCCGTCGTAGATGATGTGTTCGTAGATTTCGTCGGTGATGGCGAGGACATCGTGCTCGATGCAGACCTCCGCCACCGCCGTCATTTCGTCGCGATCGAAGACGCGGCCCGAGGGGTTGTTGGGGGTGTTGATGACGATGGCACGGGTTCGGCCGGTCACCACGCGCCGCAGCTCGTCGGGATCGAGCCGGAAGCGAGGGGGCCTGAGGGGAAGAAAGACGGGAACTGCGTCGCAGAGCACCGTGTCGGGGCCGTAGTTCTCGTAGAAGGGCTCGAGGATGACCACCTCCTCGCCGCGGTCGACGGCCGCCAGCATCGCCGCGGCCATCGCCTCGGTCGCGCCGCAGGTGACCGTGATCTCGCGATCCGGGTCGACTTCCATACCGTACCACTCCCGGTATTTCCGGGTGAGCGCACTTCGCAGGGCTGTTGTGCCCCAGGTGATTGCGTATTGGTTTACGTCGTCCTGAATCGCTCGGCAGGCGGCATCCTTGATGAGTCCGGGAGCGGGAAAGTCGGGAAACCCCTGTGCCAGGTTGATGGCTCCGCAGCGACTTGCGACCCGTGTCATGTCGCGGATGACGGATTCGGTGAAGGTGTGGGTCCGGGTAGCCGTGCGGAGGGTCATGGTGAGCATGCTACACAGGCCGAAGGGAGTTGGCAAGGCCCCTCGAACGCCTGAAAAAGCTTGACCTTATGCGGTCTATTGTGGATGTTAGCACTTCCGAGCCACCTTGAAATAAACCGAGCCTGGTGATGGCCCCGATTACGTTACCGACCTACCAGGAGGCGTTGGATCGCATGCTGGGATGCGCCGTGCTGATCCACGGTGCCGAGAACCTGGCGGATCTGTCCGAACTGGACTTGGGAACCCTCGTCGAGGAGAGCGGCTTCGGCGAGCTGGCTCGGAAGATCAATGTCGTCGAGGCTGCCGGGGCACTGCGCTCCGAGATCCAGATGGGTGCCGAATTCGCAGGAGTCCTGGAGTCGCTCGATCCACGACGCCAGGTCATCGCACGGAAGCGTACCTACGCTTGGAAATCGGCGAAGTTGGCTGCCTTGGGCAGTGAGTTCGGAGTAAGCCGCGAACGCGCGCGCCAGCTGGAGGTGAGGCTGCGCGAGACCGTCGACGACCGGGTTTCGGACTCGGTGAAGGAGGCTGCCCAGTGGCTGCGCCGTGCGATCGGCCTCGCCGCATCGCCGACGAAATTTCGCAGGGTTCTCGACCTGCTGATCGGTGATTCGCCGCCTGAATGGCGAACAGCGGCCGAAGTGGCGGTGATGCGCGAAGCAGGTTACCGATACCTTGACGGCGTGGTCGGAAGCGAGGTCTATCGGGATCAGGTAGCCGAAGCACGGCGTTGCGCCCCGGACATGGCCAATGTCGCGGGGGTCGTCGACGAAGAGGCCCTTCGGACGAGGATCGGCTCCGAGACGACGGCGGAATGGGAATCGCTGGCCCGCAATGCGGGTCTGGTGCGCTTTGCGGGGCACTTGGTGCTCCGCGACACCCGGCGCGCACGGGTCTTCCTGGCCTTGGAGCGCAGGGGCGAACCGTTGAAGAGAGCAGTCATCGCCGCGGAGACCCGGCTCAAGGACAGGTCGTCGCTGTCGAGCCTGCTGTCCTCCGACCCTCTGTTCGTCCGGTTCACGAAGGACAAATGGGGCTTGGCCCACTGGACCGACGAGCCCTACGGGGGTGTCGTCGAGGCCCTCGTGAAGAGGATCGAGGACGGCGGGGGCGTGGCGCGGATCGACGAACTGGTCAGGGAGATCCCGGAACGCTTCGAAGTGCTTCCGGCGACGGTGCGCAACTACCTCAGCACGAGGAAGTTCGCGATCGAAGGGAACGAGGTCCGAATCGTGACCAATCCTGCGGTGCCCGCGCAACACCTCTCCGAGGCACGCGACGTGGTATGGACCCGCGACGGGACTCCGGTCCTGCGCTTCCTCGTTGGCGAGCACCACCTGCGTGGAAACAGTCAGAAGGTCTCGGGCGCGGTCGCACAATACCTGGGGGTGGGACTGGACCAATCGGTGAAGATACCTTTCTCACGGCCGGCGGGAGTTGACGACGCGTCGGTCATATGGAGGTCCTACGACCCCAACGGGCCCGAAGTCGGACGCTTGCGCGAAGCGCTGCTCGAGTGCGGCGCCGAAGTCGGGAAGGACGCATACATCGTCCTCGGCCGCAGTGGCCTGCGGATGCTCACCGACGGTTCGGACACGAGGGAAGAAAAGCCCTAGCCTCGGCAGCCCACGGACTGCCAAGGCTGACGCGGGCAGGTTGAAGGTGGACGGTGCGCGACGTTGGCGGATTCTCGCGCTGCTCTCGCTGGCCGAGCTGCTCGGGATGTCGCTGTGGTTCACCGCCACTGCGGTGTCGGAGGAACTCGGAGCGCGGTGGGAGCTCTCGCCGTCCGAGGTCGGCTGGCTGGCCACCGCCGTCAACCTGGGGTTCGTGGCGGGCACGGCCGTGGCCGCCGTCCTGAACCTGGCCGACATCATCCGTTCGCGGGTCTACTTCGCGGCGGCGGCGTCGCTCGCAGCACTGGCGAACCTGGGTGTGCCGGCGGCAGGGGATTTCGGCACGGCGGTGGCGTTGCGGTTCGCGACCGGGTTGTTTCTGGCGGGGGTGTATCCCCCGGCGATGAAGATGGCGGCCACCTGGTTCCGCTCGGCGCGCGGGCTGGCGATCGGGACGATCGTCGGTGCGCTTGCCGTCGGGAAGGCCGTGCCCTACCTTCTGAAGGTGCTGCCTGCGGCCGGTCCGGAAGTGGTGATTCCGGCGGCGTCGGCGGGAGCGCTGGCCGGGGGTCTCCTGGTGCTGGTCCTGTACCGCGACGGACCGCATCCGTTCCGTCGCGGTCCGTTCTCGTGGGCGCTTGCGGCGAAGGTGGTCCGCCATCGCGAAACGCGGCTGGCCGTTGCGGGGTATCTGGGGCACATGTGGGAGCTGTACGCGATGTGGGCGTGGGCGCCGGCCTTTCTGGCGGCGTCCAGCGAGGCGGCGGGGCAGGGCGGTGCTTGGGTCGAGCTGGCGAGTTTCGGGACGCTCGCCGCAGGGGGGCTCGGGTGCGTGTGGGGCGGATGGGCGGCCGACCGGATCGGGCGCGAGCGGCTCGTGAATCGGGCGATGGCGGTGAGCGGGCTGTGCTGTCTCGGCATCGGTCTGCTGTTCGGCAAGATGTTCGTGCTCGTGGTGACCGTGACGCTCGTGTGGGGATTCTTCGCGGTGGCGGACTCCGCGCAGTTCAGCGCACTCGTCACCGAGCTCGCGCCGCCGGAGGCCGCGGGTACCGCGCTGACCCTGCAGACATGCACAGGATTCCTGCTGGCCTCGGCGACGGTTCAGGCCATGCCCGC
Organism: Longimicrobiales bacterium; assembly: GCA_965215065.1. GTDB lineage: Bacteria > Gemmatimonadota > Gemmatimonadetes > Longimicrobiales > Gaopeijiaceae > Bin94. The sequence continues at coordinate 3,469,580 of OZ244037.1, read as the reverse complement.
CGTTACCGGCGCAGCGGGTTGGCATTGGACATTCTCGGTGCTGGCGCTGGGACCGGCTGCGGGGATCGCGGCGATCAACCGCCTTCGGCGCGCACGCGCCGGCTCTCGCGCCGGATGAGGAAGATTCCCCAGGTCAGGACCGGCGCGACGAAGACCGCCAGGTAGCCGTAGGTGAGGGCCCCGTAGCCCTGCGCGATCAGGGGAATCAGGCCGACCTGGGCGATCAGGGCTCCGAGCGCGAGAAACGCCACGGCGGCCCCGACGCGGGTCCGAGTCGGCATCTCCCGGTTCTTTTCGGCGTAGGCGCGAGCGATTCGCTCGTTGACCGAGTGGATCATCCCGGCACCGGTCTCGACCAGCGTCCCGAAGAGCATGACCTGGAAGACGATCTGGAAGGTGCGCGAGCCCAGCAGCTCGAGCATGTGGTTCACCGGAACCGCCTCGCTCACGATCTCCGGGTACTCGCCGACGATCGCCACGAAGAAGAGGAAGGCGGGCAGCATCGCCAGCGGCCCCGTCAGGAGTCCCGAGACGAAGGTGTCCTTCCGGCTCCGGTGATGCCGGATGGTGATCAGCACGGCGGGGATGACGGCGAGGTTGTAGCCCGCGTATTCGAAGCCGCCGAGGACCCAGCTTCCCTCGACGATCCCGGACGTGAGAGAGGCTCGGATTTCGGGGCCGAACAGCGTGACGCACCCGATGAAGAACAGTACATAGACCATGTACAGGACCGCCGACCAGCCCGTGAAGGCGCGCTCGATGGCCTTGTTGCCGCCGAAGACCAGGAGTCCGACGAGAATCATGATCCCGGTGACGCCGGCCAGATAGGGAAAGCCGAATGTCTCTTGGAGGATCGTGCCGGCCGCGGCGGCGATCACCGCCATGATGATCATCATGAGGGCGATGTAGAGGACTTCGAAGGCGACCCAGAATGGTCCCAGCAGGCGCTTGAAGAAGCTCCTGTAGTCGAAGGCGCGGAAAACACGTGCGAACTCGTAGCTCACCATGCAGACCGCGCTCCACACCGTGGTGGCCAGCGCCATGGCCAGAAGACCCCCGAGGGGACCGCGCGACAGGAAGAATTCGGCCAGCTCGCGGCCGGTCCCGTACCCTCCGGCGATCACCACCGACTGGAATACGAAACCCGGCAGCAGGTAACGGCGCAGCGTGTTCACCCGGGGTCTCCTTGGTTGCGGGTCCGTCCGGGCGTCAAGGTTGGGGTCACCGCCGCCCTTCCGCCACACCCCTGGGCGCGACCGCGGCTTCGGCCCCGGCGAGCCCCCAGTCCACGACGAGGGCGAGGAGCGCGGCGGGGACGGCGCCGGAAAGAATCATCACGGGGTCCGACAGGCTCAGCCCGGCGACGATCGGATCCCCCAGTCCCCCGGCGCCGATGAAGGCTGCGAGGGTGGCGGTCCCGACGTTGATGACGGCCGCGGTCCGTACGCCCGCCATGATGACCGGCGCTGCCAAAGGCAGCCGGATGCGCCGCAGCAGCTGGACCTCGGTCATTCCCAGAGCCCGCCCCGCCGCCACCGCGTCCGGCGCCGCCTCGATGATCCCGGTGTAGGTGTTGCGCAGGATCGGCAGGAGCGAATAGAGGAAGAGCGCCGCCACCGCCGGGGCCACGCCGATCCCCAGGATCGGGATCATGAACGCGAGAAGGGCGATGCTCGGGATGGTCTGCAGCAGCCCCGCGACCCGCAAGGCGGTTCCGGCCAGCGCCCGGCCCCGTTCCAGCACGACTCCCGCCGGAACCGCCGCCACGATCGCGGCGCTGAGCGAGGCGAGCACGAGCAGGAGGTGGCGAACGACCTGACGAGCCAGATCGAGCCGGTTGTCCCACATGTGGAAGGCCAGCGCGACCAGCGTCGGTGCTGTCGTGTCCCTGCCGCGGGTCCCGTCCCATTCAGCCGACGGCTCGGCGCCCAGTCCGACCTCGGCCAGAAGATGCGCTGCCGCGTCGGCGATGGGCCTGCCCTCGACCTCGATCCGGTGGTTGGCCCGCCGTACGGCTTCCTCGTCGATCCTCCCCGACAACCGGCTGAGCACGAGCGCCGCTCCCGGACGTTCTTCGAAGAATGTGCGGCTCACCAGCGGTGCGGCGTCGTACGGCGGAAAGAACTCGCGGTCGTCCGCGAGCACGCCGAGGTCGTAGCGCGCGATGGCGCCGTCCGTCGAGTAGGCGTCTATAACGTCGACGGCCCCCTCTTCGAGCGCCTGATACTTCACCGCCTGCAAGAGGCTGCGCGTTTCGCGGAATTCGATCCCGTAGGCCGCGGCGAGTCCGTCCAGGCCGTCGGCGCGTCCGATGAAGTCCGGTGAAAACCCGCCCGCGAGTCCCGGTGCGATCGCGGCCAGCGCGGACAGCGTATGAACGCCGAGAGAGTCGGCGGCTTCGCGCCGCATCGCCATCGCATAGGTGTTCTCGAAGCCCAGCGGTGGGAGCCACCTCAAGCCCCAGCGCGCCTGATATTCGTCGCTGACCCGGTTGAAGACCCCGACGGAACCACCTTCGGCGGTTTCGCCCAGCACCGCGGCCAGTCCGGTTCCGGTATACTCCGGATAGACATCGATGTCGCCGTTGATCAGCGCCTGCAGGAGCAGTTCGGTCATTCCGAGCCCCGGACGCCGGTCGACGGCATATCCGTGGGCCTCGAGGAGCTGGGCGAAGACCTCCCCCAGCAGATATGATTCTGCAAATGTCTTCGAGGCGACGACCACGGCATCCTGCTCGTTCTGTCCGTGCAGGGGCGCGGGGCCGGGCGGCCAGAACGCCCACGGAAGGAGCGCACAGGCGCGAACAACGAGAATCATACGAGCCCGTTGACGGAATCCCAGCCCGACGCCTCCCCGCTCTCGGTGCTCGCGCGGATTCGTCCACGGGCTGCCGGGAGCCCGTGGACGGAATCCGCTCGGCGCGGCGCTCAAGGCGTGACCCCCGACTTTTCCAGGAGCTCGGCGGCGTAGCCGGTGGCGGTCTCTGCGAGATCGGCCGCCGGAGTCTCCAGAACGATCCTGCCGGCTTCCATGACGGCGATCTGCGTGGCGACGCGGAGCGCCTCGGCCACATCATGCGTCACGAAGACTGCGGTCACGCCGGCCGACTCCCTCAGCGCGATGAAGGTTTCCTGGGCCTCGTTGCGCGTGATGGCGTCGAGCGCTCCGAATGGCTCGTCCATGAGCAGGATGTCGGGCCGGGCGGCCATGGCCCGCGCAATGGCGACGCGTTGCCTCTGGCCACCTGAAAGTTCGCGCGGATAGCGGTTTCCGAAGATGCCGGGGTCGAGTCCGGCCGCGCCGAGTGCCCGCCGTCCGCTTTCGGGTGCATCGGCCTGCCCCAGCAGAGCCGGTACCAGAGAGGCGTTGGCGAGGCATGTCCAGTGCGGGATCAGTCCGCCGTCCTGCTGTACGTACCCGATGGAGCGCCGGAGGCGCACCGGCTCCAGGGTGTCCACCGGATCGCCGCGCACCAGCACCCGGCCGCTGTCCAGCCGGGTGAGGCGATTGATGGTGCGCAGCAGGGTGGTCTTGCCCGATCCGCTCCCCCCCACCAGTGCCAGACACGCGCCGGCCTCGACGCGAAGTGATACGCCGTCCAAGGCTACCGTGGCCCCGTGTCGCTTGACGGCTCCCTCGATTCGGATCAGGGCCACGGCGTACCCTCCCGCAGCGCCCGAACCATGACCTCCGGGTCCGCATTCCCCCCGGTGACCACGGCCGCCACCCTCTCGGCCGCTGCCGACGGGACGCGGCCGTACATGAGCGCGGCCACGGCCGCCGCTCCTGAAGGTTCGACCACCAACTTGGCCCGGGTCATGAGAAGGCGCATTGCAGACAGGATCTCCTCGTCGGAGACCACCACCACGTCCTCCACGAGATCGGCGACGTAGCGATAGTTCAGCCCGCCTGCCATCGGGGGCGCGAGACCGTCGGCGATCGTATCGACACCGTCCAGGTGCACGGGTCGTCCCTTGTCCAGGCTCTGGCGCATGGCCGAGGCGCCCTCCGGCTCGACGCCGAAGACGCGCCACATCCCGCCCCGGCACCCCGAACGCCCGGTGGCGGCGAGCGCGCCCGCGATCCCTGCGATCTGGCCTCCTCCCCCGACCGGCACCACGATCGTCGAGGGTCTGCCGAGATCTTCGGCGATCTCCAGACCCGCAGACCCGTGCCCGGCGATGACGTCCTGAGCGTCGAAGGGATGAAGGAACACCAGCCCGCGGGATGAGGCGCGGCGGCGGGCCTCCGCGAACGCCTGGGCCGCGTCGCCGTGGAGGACGACCTCTGCCCCGTAGGCCTTTGCGGCCCTGACCTTGTTGGGTGCGGCCCGTTCAGGCATGACAACGACCGATTTGGTGCGGCCGCGCCGCGCGGCCCAGGCGACCGCCTGTGCGTGGTTGCCCGCGGAGACGGTGATTACGCCCCGGGAACGTTCGGCTTCGCTCAGCGTCGAGATCGCGTTGAGAGCGCCCCGCGCCTTGAAAGACCCCGTTTTCTGCAGGTTTTCGCACTTCAGCCAGGCTTCGGCACCGATCGCCTCGCCCAGAGTCCGGAACGAAAGGAGCGGGGTGCGGTGGATGTGGGGGGCTATCCGCCGCCTTGCAATTTCGAAGTCTCCGCGCCCGAGTCGGGTCATTCACGATACTGTCAGGCCACCCCGCATTCACCTTGGCGGCCCTCTCGGCCGAGGTTGCTTTCCGCCGCGGCAAGCCCCAATATTTCGGAGCAGTCAGCGTCGCAACCGGCGGAAGCGGTTCCGGCGGCATGTTCACTCCCAAAGGCGAAGATGGGGCTTCATGGAATCGAGATCAAGGTTTCCCGCACTCTTGGCAGCCCGTGGACAACTTCCCCCCGGCCCGGCACCTCGCCGCTCTCGGTGTTCGTGCGGATTCATCCACGGGTTGCTGGCGCTCGCAGCCGCGGCCATCGCGTCGGCTGCTCCGGTTCAGGCGCAGCAGGGCACGATTACCGGCCGGGTCACCGATGCCGAGACGGGAGAACCCCTTTCCGGCGTCGCAGTGGAGGCGCTCGGACAAGGCGAACCCCAGGGCACGGACGAAGCGGGCCGCTTCACGCTTTCGGTAGCCTCGGGGACCCACTCCGTGGTCGCGGCGTTCATCGGTCACGAGACCACGCGGGTCAACGGGATCGGCGTGGAAGCCGGGGGGACCACGGAGGTGACGATCTCCATGCGTTCGCAGGCCCTTGTCCTCAACCCCATCGTGATTACGGCATCGAGACGCCAGGAGAAGGCGCTGGACGCCCCGGCCTCGATCACCACCGTGTCCGCTTCCGAAGTTGCCAGAACCGCGGCCGCCACCGTTGCCGACCATGTGAGAACCGTCGCAGGCATCGATGCCGCCCAGACGGGGATCGCTTCGGGCACCCTCGTGGCGCGCGGCTTCAACAACGTCTTCTCGGGTACCCTGCTCACGATCATCGACAACCGGTACGCCCGCGTTCCGTCCCTGCGCTTCAACGCCTATTCGATGTTCCCGACGAACGACCTGGACATCGACCGGATCGAGGTGGCCCTGGGGCCGGGCGCGGCCCTTTACGGACCCAATGCGTCGAACGGAGTGATGCACCTGATCACGCCCTCGCCGATCGACAGGCCGGGCAGCTCGATTTCATTGGCCGGCGGCGAACGTTCGTTCTTCCACGGACAGTTCCGAAGCGCTCATGCGGTTTCCGACCGCTTCGGCTTCAAGGTCTCCGGCCAGTACAGCCGCGGGACCGACTGGGAGTACGCCGACCCCCAGGAAATCACCCCCCGGATCAATTTCTCCGAACGGTATAGCGCCGACGCGCGCATGGATTTCCGTTTCGGGGACGACGGCGAGCTGATCGTCAACGGCGGGACGTCCACCTTGGGCAGCGGCGTGGAGATGACCGGCATCGGGGCCGCCCAGGTGGACGGCTGGGGATACAACTACGGGCAGATGCGGCTTTCCAAGGGCCGGCTCTTCGCGCAGTTCTTCCTCAACCAGACCGATTCGGGCGCGGAAGTCGGTTCGGCCGGAGGGACCTTTCTGCTCCGCACCAACCTGCCCGTCGTCGACCAGTCCCGTACCATGGCCCTGCAGTTTCAATACGGGTTCGACCTCGGCTCCCGGCAGAGCTTTACCTACGGGGTCGATTGGCAGCGGACCGAGCCCCGCAGCGGCGGGACGATCTTCGGGCGCAACGAGGACGACGACCTCATCACGGAGATCGGTGCGTATCTTCACTCAGAGACTTCTCTGGGCGACAAATTCGACCTCGTGACGGCGATCCGCATCGACGACCACGACCGCCTCACCGACGTGAACACCTCGCCCAGGGCGGCCGTGGTGTTCAAGCCGACCGAGAACCAGAACTTCCGCCTGACCTTCAACCGGGCCTTCGCCACTCCGACCTCGACCAACCTCTTCCTGGACATCGTGGCGGCCCGGATTCCACTTGATCCGCTGCCCCTCGGCTACGACATCCGCGCTCTGGGCGTACCCGACGGCGGCTTTACATTCTCGGCCCGGTGCCCGGGAGGGCATATGGGCTACTGCATGCGCTCCCCCCTCGCACCGGGGCAGATCCCGGCGAACGCCGTGGTTCTGTGGGAGGGTCTGCTTCAGCTCCTGCCGAGCCTTGATCCGAGGCTGGCCCCGGTCGTCGATTTCCTGAAGATGCCGGGTGCGCTTCCCGGGGATCCGGAGATCGGGACCGTGTTCCGTCGGCTGGACCAGGCGGCGGCCGAAAGCGGAGGCGAAGCGTTTCCGATCGATAACACGGCGACTGCCGACATCGCGGACCTCACTTCGACCATCAGCAACACCTTTGAAGTGGGATACAAGGGGCTGCTCGGAGACCGTGTTCTGCTGGCCGCCGATGTCTACCATTCACGGGTCGAGAACTTCGTAGGTCCGCTCCGGGTCATCACGCCCAACGTGTTCTTTGACCCGGCGAGCCTTCAGGCCTTCGTCACCGGGCGCCTGTCACCGCTCATCCAGGCGGGGCTGCTGTCGGCCCAGGATGTCGCCACCATCGTGGCGACGGCGGCCGGCATTCCGCTCGGCACGGTGACTCCCGATCAAGTGGACAGCGGCGACCTGCTCGTCACCTACCGGAACTTCGGTGAAGTCTCGTTCTTCGGGGCCGACCTGTCCGCCCAGATCCTGGCCTCCGACCGCTTACGGATCAACGCCAACTACTCTTTCAGCAGCGACGAGTGCTTCGACTTCAACGAAGACGGCGACTGCACCAGCACGAACGACATCGCGCTGAACGCGCCGAGCCACAAGGGCTCGCTGGGATTCGTCTTCGACGACCGGACCTCGGGATTTTCAGCGCAGGGGCGGCTCCGGGCGACCGACGGCTTCCCCATGAATTCCGGGGTATACATCGGTGCCGTGGACGGCTACGCGGTCCTAGATGCGGGGCTCGGCTATCGGCTTCCCTTCCAGACGGGCGCGCATGTGTCGTTGACCGCGAACAACATCCTCAACAATCGGCACCGCGAGTTCGTGGGGGCCCCGGAGGTGGGCCGACTGCTTCTGTTGCGCGTGCGCTACGATTTCTGACGCGGGAACTGTCGGTGCCGCGCCGCCCGCGGCACTCGGGGACATGGCAGCCGGCAGCCCGTGGCGAAACCCTCGCAAGCACCAAGAGCGGCGAGGCGTTCTATGACTTCCGGAGGCAAGCGCCGCCGGCAGGCGGCGATCCTGAAGATCGTCCGGGAACGGAGAGTGCCCCACCAGGAGGCACTCCGCCGGCGTCTGGCTGCCCGCGGATTCCCCGTCGCTCAGCCCACGCTGTCGCGCGACGTGAGGGATCTGCGGCTGGTGAAGGTGACGGGAGCCGGAGGCAAGCCCTACTACACGCTGCCGGACGAGTGGGAGCACGTCCCACCGCTCGACACGGTTGTGCCTGCGCTGTTCGTGTCCGTCGAAACGGTGGCCAACCTGGCCGTGGTGCGGACTCTGAACGGTGCCGCTCAGGCGGTCGCGTCGGGGATCGACTGGGAGGAATACGACGGTCTCGCGGGTACGATCGCCGGCGACGACACCGTCCTGATCATTCTGCGCAGTGCCGAGGCTGCCGAAGCGGTGGCGGAGGAGCTGCGGGAGCTCGCGGCGCGCGATCCGGGATGAACGATCGCGCGGCAATCGAGAGAGGCCGGTGACCGACTGGTCCTGGACCCGGTCCTGCGGTGCCGCGGGGACCGGGCGGGAGAGAGCGGAGATGAAGAGGACGAGACTGTTCGCGCAGGCGCTGGGCCTCGAGCGGCCCTGGTACGTGGGAGAGCACGGCGTTTGACGCCGAGGAACGGCGGCTGGACATCCATCTGAACTTCGAGGTCGGCGGCACCTTCGCCTGCGGGGCCTGCGGGAGCGAGGGCTGCAAGGCGTACGACGCGGCCCCCCCGGCCTTGATCGTCACCTCAAGCTTGACGGCGGCGCTTTGACGGACCACGAGCACGGAGAGCGAGTAGGTACCGGGATAGCGTGGCCCGCCAGTCGTTGACGGCAGGTACCGGATTATATATTATTCAGAATTGCATGATTGTTATTCACAACAGAGACACTGCGCACCATTCAGCGACCGGAAGCGGGTGCCCGAGCCGCCCGGCACAGGGAGAACTAGAACATGAAGATCGTACTCGGATACTCCGGGGGCCTCGACACTTCGGTAATCGTGCCGTGGCTGCGCGAAAACTACGACGCGGATGTCATCTGCATGGCTGCCGACGTGGGGCAGCGGGGCGGTGTCGACAGGCTGGCCGCCAAGGCCTTCGCGACCGGGGCCACGGCCTTCTTCGGCGAGGACCTCAAGGAGGAGTTCGTCTCCGGCTACGCCTTTCCCGTTCTCCGGGCGGGTGCCGTGTACAGCAGGAAGTACCTGCTCGGCACTGCGATGGCGCGCCCTCTGATCTCGCGCAGAATGGTGGAGGTCGCACGGCGGACCGGTGCTGACGCGCTCGCCCACGGCTGCACCGGGAAGGGCAACGACCAGCTCCGCTTCGAGGTCTCCTTCGCCGCCCTGGCGCCGGACCTGCGGGTGATCGCTCCATGGCGGGAATGGGACATCGCCTCCCGCGAAGATGCGTTCGCCTATGCGCGCCCCCGCGGCATCTGCCTTGACGGCATCGACCAGGAGAAGCTGTACTCCCGCGACGAAAACCTCTGGCACATCAGCCACGAAGGAGGGCCGCTCGAGGATCCCGCCAACGCGCCCGACCGCGATGTCTACATCTGGACGACCGACCCGGTGGATGCACCGAACACGCCTCTTGAGCTGGAGCTGGGTTTCGAGGCCGGGCTCCCCGTGACCATCGACGGGCGCGTGCTCTCGCCGATGGCGCTTCTCCAAGAACTCAACGAGGCGGGGTCGGCGCACGGGGTGGGTCGCGCCGACGTGATCGAGGACCGGGTGGTCGGGATCAAGTCGCGGGGTGTCTACGAGACTCCCGGAGGAACGATCCTGCTCACCGCGCTTCGGGAGCTGGAACAGCTCGTGCTTTCCCGGCGCTGCCTGGGGCTGAAGGACGAAGTCGCGCCGCGCTACGCCGATCTCGTCTATGAGGGACGGTGGTGGACTCCCGAAAGGGAAGCCCTGGACGCCCTGGTCGACTCCATGATGAAACATGTGAGCGGCACGGTAGGGATGCGCCTCTTCAAGGGCCGGGCGTCGGTTCTCTCCCGGAAGGCGCCGACATCTCTCTACGACCTCGACCTCGCTTCGTTCAGCGCGAGCGAGGGCTACGCGCACTCCGACTCGTCGGGCTTCGTGAAGCTGTTCAGCCTGCCCCAACGCGCTCTGGCGGCGCAGCGGCGAATTGCGCTTCGGTCCACGGCCGACGCGCCTCCGTCGCCGCAGCGTTCCGCGACGGCGCTCGCCGTGACGAGCACCGGCTGACGCCCCGACCTGGACGGGAAGGCATGCGGTCTGTCGGCGGCGGTTCGGACTGCGCCCTGTGGGGCGGGCGCTTCGACGGAGACCTCTCCGGCGAAATGGAGGCGCTGAACCGGTCGCTGGATGTGGACTGGCGACTCTGGCCTTACGACATCCGGGGGAGCCGCGCCTGGGCGCGGGGGCTGTTGCGGGCGGGAATCCTGTCGGAAGCAGAGGCGAGCGAGATCGACCGGGGACTGGTCGAAGTCGGCGCGTTTCTCGCAGAACAGCCGGGCCCGACAGCATTCGCCGACGAGGATATCCACACGGTCGTGGAGCGCCTGCTCACAGAGAGGATCGGACCCGTCGGCGGCAAGCTGCACTCCGGACGCTCGCGCAACGACCAGGTCGCGACCGACTTCCGTCTCTGGGGCAGGGACGCGATACGGACGCTGCACGGTCAGCTGGCCGCGCTGGTCAAGACCCTGGCCGCCAAGGCGCGAGAAACGGCCGACATCGTGATGCCGGGTTTCACGCACCTCCAGCAGGCCCAGCCGGTGCCGGTCGGTCATTGGCTGCTTTCGCGCGCCTGGCCGCTGGTCCGCGACCTCGAGCAGCTGCGTGTCGTCCGCAGCGAGTGCGACGTGCTGCCGCTCGGCTCGGGTGCGATCGCCGGATGCCCCTTCGCCGTCGACCGCGACAGGCTCGCCGGCGACCTCGGGTTCAGGCGCGTCTCCGAGAACTCGATCGACGGCGTGTCCGATCGCGACTGGGCCGTGCGCCTCGTATTCGGGGCGGCGACGGCGGGCGTGCACCTCTCCCAGCTCGCCGAGGATCTGGTTCTGTTCTCGACGGCCGAGTTCGGCTTCGTGCGCTTGGGCGACGGCTTCACGACGGGGTCGTCTCTGATGCCGCAGAAGCGCAACCCGGACGTGGCGGAGCTCGCCCGCGGCAAGTCGGGGCGGCTGGTGGGGAACGTCATGACGATGTTCACCGTGCTCAAGGGGCTGCCGACGGGATACAACCGCGACCTGCAGGAGGACAAGGAGGCCGTCTTCGACTCGGTGGACACCCTTGCGCTCGTCGTGCCCGCGATCGAGGGCGCCGTGCGAAGCATGACCGTGGTGCGCTCCCGGATCCGGAAGGCGCTCCGTGCCGAAATGCTCGCCACGGACCTGGCCGACCACTTGGTGCGGCTGGGCGTGCCCTTCCGCGAGAGCCACCGCGTCGCGGGCGCACTGGTCCGCATGGCGGAAGAATCGGGCAGGAAGCTGAGCGCCCTGACGCTGAAAGAGATGAGGTCCGTCCATCCGGGCTTCGGGGAGGACGTGTTCGCGGTGTTCGACCACGCCGCATCCGTGGAAGCGCGTGCCGTGCGGGGAGGCACGTCGGCGCAGGCGATGGAGGATCAGCTGGGCGCGATGGAGGAGGCGCTGGCGCGCGCCGATGGATGACGGGCTGACGCAGCCGCTTCAACTCGTACGGGCCCGGGGGTGCTGCCTGAACGGCCCGAAGGCCCCGAACTAAAGCGTCCGGCCTGCCGCCTCGGCGAACGCCTTCAGGTCGCGCATCAGCGCGGCGAAGCCGTCGAAGGTCAGGGACTGGTCGCCGTCCGAGAGCGCGGTCTCGGGATCGGGGTGCACCTCGACGATGAGCCCGTCGGCGCCGGCCGCCACCGCCGCGAAGCTCAGCGGCGCGACCAGATCGCGGCGGCCGCCCGCGTGAGACGGGTCCGCGATGACCGGGAGGTGGGTCTCCATCTTCAGCCAGGGGATGGCCGCGAGGTCGAAGGTGTTGCGCATCTCGGCGCCGAAGGTGCGGATGCCCCGTTCGCAGAGGACGACCTGCATGTTGCCGCGGCTCATCACGTACTCGGCCGCGAGGAGCAGATCCTTCAGCGTCGCCGACATGCCGCGTTTGAGCAGGACGGGCCGCTGCAGCTGCCCGACCTCTCTGAGGAGGGAGAAGTTCTGCATGTTCCTCGTCCCGATCTGCAGCATGTCGACGTAGCCCGCTATGAGCTGCGCGTGCCTCGGGTCGAGCACCTCGGTCACGACGGGCAGACCTGTTTCCTTGCGCACCCGCGCCAGGATGCGCAGCCCGTCCTCCTTCAAACCGTCGAAGGAATACGGAGACGTCCTCGGCTTGAAGGCGCCCCCGCGCAGCAGCGCTGCACCCTCCTTCGCCACCGCACGCCCCGTCGCCTTCATCATCCCTTCGTTCTCGACCGAGCAGGGACCCGCTGCGACCAGGCACGAGTCCCCGCCGAAGGTGCGGTGCCCGACCGGCACGCTTGTGGTTCTGTCGGCGGAGAAGTCGCGGGCGGCGAGCTTGTACGGGCGCATGACCGGATGGACCGAATCGACCCCCGGGATCGAGAGCAGGGACACGTGGCCGAGGCGAGCTTCGTCACCGATGCACCCGATGATCGTGCGGGTCTCTCCGATCGAGACGTGCGTGCGCAGACCGAGCGCTTCCACGCGTTCCCGGATGTGGTCGAGCTCGTCCGCGGTGATGCCCTTCCTGGCAACGATGATCATGGTGTCTTCGGTGGGGTTCGGGGCGCGTGGGGTTCGGGGCGCGGATGCCCCGCGATTCTTGGGGGGATCACGCTGGACACGCTGGAAGCGGGGTGAACCGGGAAGATGGCGAATTCCGCTCCGGGGCAAAATGCCCTGACGCGACTGGTAACCGCACCCGTCGCGGCGTAGATTTCGCGGCGCGGCGGAAGTAGACCCCAGAACTTCGGATAAGACGATCCTCGAACCCTCGGCGAGTCCTTGACCCGATCCTCGGTGGAAGAGCTGAAGAACGAGGCGGGCCGCGAGGCGGCCGCGAGCGTCATGTCCGGGATGCGCGTGGGCCTCGGCACGGGCTCCACGGTCGCCCACTTCCTCAGGTACCTTGGTGCACGTCTGGCGCGCGGCGAGCTGACCGGGGTGGCCGGAGTTCCGACATCGGTCCGCACCGAGGCGACGGCTCGCCGGCTGGGGATTCCGCTGGGCACGCTGAGCGAGCTCGGACCTCTCGACCTCACCGTGGACGGTGCCGACGAGGTGGACCCCCGGTTGAACCTCGTCAAGGGGCGGGGCGGGGCGCTGCTGCGCGAGAAGATGGTGGCCCAGGCGTCGAGGCGGTTCATCGCGGTCGTTGACGAGACCAAGCTCGTCGGCCGGCTGGGAGAACGCGCGCCGGTCCCGGTGGAGGCGGTACCCTTCGAATTCGACGTCCACCTGGCATGGCTTTCGGCACAGGGGGCCGAGCCGAAGGTACGAATGAACGGCGGAGGCGGTGCCTACCGGACCGACAACGGCAACCTGATCATCGATTGCCGCTTCAGCGGAGGGATCGGCGATCCGGCGGCGCTGGAACGAAAGCTCGCTCGCCGGGCCGGGCTGGTGGAATCGGGGCTGTTTCTCGGCATGGCCGAAGAGGTCGTGGTCGCCGGGTCCGACGGCGTATGCCGCTTGGAGCCCGTGGATGAATCCGCGCGAGCACCGAGAGCGGGGACATGGCCGGGCCGGCGAGGCCGAAAGGGGTTGACGTGATCAAGCTCGCCCCGTCGCTGCTGAGCTGCCGCTTCGCCGAACTGGGCCGCGAGGTGCGGAGAATGGACGAGGCGGGCGCGGAATGGATACACATCGATGTGATGGACGGCCACTTCGTTCCGAACATCACCGTCGGGCCTCTCGTCGCGGACGCGGTGCGCGGCGTGACCTCCCGGACGGTCGATGTCCACCTCATGATCGAGCGGCCCGAGCGTTACGTCGCCGAGTTCGCCGAGGCGGGCGCGGACGTGATCACGGTCCACGCGGAAGCTGCGGTTCACCTTCATCGCACGCTCGCCATGATCCGCAGGCTGGGGAAGCGGGCCGGCGTGGCGCTCAACCCGTCCACCCCTCTGTCGGCCGTCGGAGAGGTGCTCGACGGCATCGACCTGCTGCTCATCATGACTGTGAATCCGGGCTTCGGGGGCCAGGCGTTCATTCCGCAGTCGGTCGACAAGGTTGCGCGGGCACGGGCCCTGATCGAAGCGCGGCGTCCGGGGGCGATCGAACTGGAGGTCGACGGCGGCGTGAACGCAGAAACGGCCCCGACGCTCGTCCGCGCGGGGGCTACGGTTCTCGTCGCCGGGTCCGCAATCTTCGGTCACCGGGCGGGGAGCGCCGGCGGGGTGGGCGCCATTCGCTCCGCCGTCGAGGGAATCTCCTGGAAGGACGGAGGCCGCTGAGCGATGCCGACATTCGTGCACGAGTGCGAGGTTCCTTTTCCGATCGGCGAGGTCTTCGCGTGGCACATGCGGCCCCGTGCCCTGGAGCGCATCCTCCCCCCGTGGGAGGATGTCCGCGTCGTGTCCCGCGAGGGGGGAATCGACGACGGCGGACTGGTGCGGATCCGGGCGCGGCGCGGCCCCCTGAAAGCCGATCTGAAGATCCGCCACACGGCCTTCGAGCGTGACCGGCTCTTCCGCGACGAACAGGTGTCGGGGCCGATGGGGTCGTGGGTGCACGATCACGAATTCGAAGCGCGCGGAGACGGCGCCACGCTGCTCCGCGACCGGATCGAGTGGAAGTCTCCGCTCGGCCCCGCGGCGAAAGTCCTGGCGCGCGGCGTCATCGAAGCCGAACTGGCGCGGTTCCTGACCTTCCGGGGCAGGCGGATCGCGCTGGACATGGCGCGACACGCGGCATACGGGGGGCCGCGGCTCCGCGTCGCGGTGACCGGCTCCGGCGGCTTCATCGGTTCGGCGCTGTGCAACTTCCTCGTCACGGGAGGGCACGAGGTGCTGCCGGTCGTGCGGCGCAAACCACGCCGCGACCGGGGGGAAATCTATTGGGACCCGATGGAACGCCGCATCGAGGGACAGCACCTCGAGGGGATCGACGCCGTTGTGCACCTCGCGGGAGAGAACCTCTCGCGGGGCAGGTGGACCCCGGCCAGGAAAAAGTCCATCTGGCAGAGCCGGATCGCGGGGACGAGGCTCATCGTGGCCGCGCTCAACCGGATGCGCCGCCCGCCCCGCGTCTTCGTCTCCTCGTCGGCGATCGGGTACTACGGCAACCGCGGAACCGAGCGGCTGACCGAGGCCGCCCGCCCCGGCAAGGGCTTTCTCGCCGATCTGTGCCGGGAGTGGGAGAACGAGGCGGCCAAAGCGAGCGCCTCCGGGGTGCGGGTGGTGCAGCTGCGCACCGGACTGGCCCTCAGCCCGGCCGGCGGCGCACTGGGGACGATCCTCCTGCCCTTCAAGATGGGGATCGGCGGCCGCCTCGGCACGGGCAGGCAGTACGTCAGCTGGATCGACCACGACGACCTGGTCGCCCTCGTCTTCCACGCCATCACGACACCGTCCCTGAAGGGACCGGTAAACGCCACCGCCCCGCACCCGGTCCCGAACGCCACCTTCACCACCATTCTGGGCCGCACACTCCGGCGCCCGACGCTGCTCCCCGTGCCTTCCCTGGCGGTCAAGGGAATGCTCGGCGAGATGGGAACCGCGCTGCTGCTGGAAGGCGCGAGGGTGGTTCCGGAAGCCGCCGTGCGGAGCGGCTTCCGCTTCGACTTCGAGGGTCTCGGGGAGTCGCTCGCCTATCAGCTCGGCGAGTTCGGCCCGGAACGGCGGACGGGATGAGCACGGCCTCCGGGCGGCACGGCCTGGTGCGCGGCGACCTCGCCTCCGATCCCGTCGAACAGTTCGCCCGCTGGTTCGCCGATGCGGAGGCGGAACCGCGCATCATCTTCGCAGAAGCCGTCTGCCTCTCGACGCTCGGTCCGGACAGCACGCCGGAAGGCCGCATGGTCCTGCTCAAGCACTTCGACGAGCGCGGCTTCGTCTTCTACACCAATCTGGAGTCCGGCAAGGGGCGGTCGCTCATCGCGCACCCGAAGGCGGGGATGACGTTCTACTGGCAGCCGCTCGGCCGCCAGGTCCGCATTCGCGGCACCGTCGAGCCGGTTGCCCCGGAGGAGGCCGATGCCTACTTCGAGACCCGTCCCCGGGGGAGCAGGATCGGCGCGTGGGCGTCCGACCAGAGCCGCGATCTCGCGACCCGGGCGCTGCTGGAGGACCGTTTGCGCACCTTGGAAGAGCGCTTCGCCGCAGCCGCCGTGCCCAGGCCGCCCCACTGGTCCGGCTTCCGCGTCGTCGCCGATGCGATCGAGTTCTGGCAGGAAGGCCCGTCGCGGCTGCACGACCGCTTCGTGTACGACCGCGACGCGGCCGGCGCATGGGTGCGGCGGCGGCTCTACCCCTGACGGCCTGTCGCGGAATCCCCCCGGCACCACGGCCGCCGAAGCGCGGTTTCACCCAGCACGGTGTCCAGGGTCTCCACCAGCAGAGCCGCCTCGTTCTCGCCGAACACAAGGGGCGGCTTGATCTTGATCACGTTTCGGTCCGGTCCGTCGGCGCTCAGCAGCACGCCGCGCGCCCGCGCCCGGTCGACCAGGTAGCGGCACGCCTCTGCAAAGGGCTCGCGCGTCACCGGATCCCGCACCAGCTCGATGCCCAGGAAAAGACCGCGCCCCCGCACGTCGCCCACGATCGCGTAGCGTTCCGCAAGCACCTCCAGCTCCCGCAGCAGCCCTTTCCCGACCTCCCGGGCGTGCTCCTGCAGCCCGCGGTCGCGGATCTCGGCCAGGACCGCCCGCGCCGCCGCGCACGACACGGGATTGCCGCCGAATGTGCTGAAATACTCCATCCCGTCGGCGAACGAGTCGGCGATCTCGCGGCTCGTCACCACGGCGGCGACGGGATGGCCGTTGCCCATCGGCTTGCCGAGGGTGACGATGTCGGGCACGACGCCCTGCAGCTCGAATCCCCAGAAGGCGTCCCCCACCCGCCCGAATCCGACCTGCACCTCGTCTGCGATGCACACGCCGCCGGTCTCCCGCACCGCCGCGAAGGCGTTCCGCAGGTATCCGGGCGGCGGTTCGATCTGGCCGCCGCAGCTGAGAATCGGCTCGGCGATCAAGGCCGCGACGCCGGGACCGCTGCTCAGCCGCGACGCCGTCCGCCGGACCTCTTCCGCGTAGGCCGCCCCCAGCTCGGCATCGGACATGCCCTGCCCTCGCCGGAACCGTCCGCGGTAGGTGTCGGGCATGGGGGCCGCCGCCGCCCGCGGACCGGCCCCCGCTCCCCCTGGGCCGTCGAACTTGTACTGGCTGACCTCGACGAGGCCGCCTGTGTTGCCGTGATACCCGCCCTCCAGGCACACCACGCCGTCGCTGCCCGTGCGCTGCCGCGCCATGCGCAGCGCGAGCTCGTTGGCTTCGCTCCCGGAACACACCAGGAACACGACTTCGAGCGGGGCGGGGAAGTGCGCGAGAAGCTCGTCCGCCAGCGCGACGATCTCGCCGTGCAGGTAGCGGGTGTTGGTGTTGAGTATGCGGGACTGCCGCGCGATCGCCTCGGCCACGCGGAAGTTCGCGTGCCCGACATGCGGCACGTTGTTGACGGTGTCGAGGTAGGCGCGGCCCGCATCGTCGTACAGATAGGCGCCCAGGCCCCGCACGACGTGTATGGGGTCGCGGTACGACAGACTCAGCGACGGACCGAGAACCGTCCTGCGCCTCTCCGCCAGACGGCGCTTCCGCACGACGGGCCTGTCGCCGGGCAGCACGGCCGTGACGGCCGAGGCGGGGAGTCCCGCAAGTGCGGCGGGATCGGGCAGGACTGATTCCCAGACGGTGCGCAGGCGCTGGAGCACGACACCGGGGAAGTTGCCGGGTTCGACGGCGCGTTCACCGTCGTCGTGCAGCGCGTCGAGCGCGATGACCTGAAAGTGCAGATGCGGCGGCCAGCCGCCGTTGACGCGCGCTGTGCCGAGCCAGCCGATCACGTCGCCGGCGCCCACCTTCCGGCCGGCGACGAGGTGGCGGAGGGTGGCGCGGTCCAGGTGCCCGTACAGCGTGTGGAAGCAGGTACCGTCCGGGGCGGCGTGGCGCAGGACGACGGTGGGGCCGTAGTCGCCCTGTGTCCGGTTGTCGGCGACCGAAACGACGGTGCCGGGCAGCGGGCTGTGGACGGGGGAGCCGGCAGGCGCGAAGAGGTCGAGGCCGAGGTGGATGGTGCGGGCTTCGTCGCCGTCGTTCCCGGCCGAGCGGAAGGCGGGCGTGCTGTAGACGAGGCGGGCCTCGCCGTAGCGTCCCACTCCGACGGTCGCTCCTGCGGCGGCGAGCCGGTCGGCGATCCAGCGCTCGGCGTCAGTGGACCCCGCCGAATCCGGATGCGGCAGCTCCGGGCTTTCCACGGACAGGTCGAGTGCGTGGGGGCGTGCCAGCAGTTCGGGCGGCATCACCGGGGCCCGGGGTTCGGCGGCCGACATCCACGACATCACGGTGCGCAGGGCGGGGTTGGGGCTCAGCCCGCACGCTTCCCGGATCCGAAACTCCGCGATTCTCCAGTCGGCGTCGGCAAGGGCATCGAGCAGCCGCCAGGCGCCCTCCCGGCTCACGGCCAGGTACGCATTGTCCGGTCGGCGAGCCATCTCCCGCGCCTGAACGCACACCGAGAGGCAGAGCCGCAGCGCCGCCATGGGAACGATGGCCCGGCACTCGGCGTCGTCGAGGCGCGCCACCGAGGAGTAGCCCCGCGCAATCGCACACGCCGCTTCGAAAGGGTCCGGAAGCCCCATCATGGCGTAGGCCGCCGCGACCGCCACCTCGGCGGCACGCCAACCGCGCACGACATCCCCGAAGTCGATCAGCCCCGACAGGCGCGCGCCCACCGGCGACGGCGCCGCCATCACGTTGTAGTCGTTGGCGTCGTTGTGGATGACGCAGACGGGGAGCGCGTCACGCACCGGGTCGAGGCAGCGCAGCGCGCGCCCGAGGGTCGCCTCGACGAGATTCCTTCCCTGTGCCGTTCCCGGTGCCAGATCGTCCAGCCGCGCACGGATGGTTTCGGGCGCGGACTCCATCTTCCACGGGAAGTCGCGGTCGAGCTGCGGATGATCGAAGCCGGCGAACGCGAGGTCGAGTTCCGCCAGCAGCGCGCCGAGGGATTCAAGAACCGGCATCGGGCGGGGGCGCAGCTCGGCGAGGGGCATCCCCTTGACGTAGGTGACGGCGGTCGCGGCGCAGGGCGCGCCCTCGAAGTCGACATGGACGACCGGGCTGGAAGGACGGGCCGCCGGGCCGCGCCGGGGCACCAGCCGCGGGATCGCTGCCGACAGCACCGCGGTCTCCACGTGACGCAGGCCGGCCGTGACGAGGTCGAAGACCGTGCGCCGCGACTCGGGGCTGATCTTCAGGACGATGTCGCCGGAGGGCCCCGAGAGGTGGAAGTTCAGGTCGAACTCGCCGGGCAGGGCGGCGGCTTCACCCCGGAAGCCGAACGCTTCGCGGGCGACGGCGGCGGCACGGGCGCACCGGGCGGCCGCCGTGCGGGGCCGCGTTCCCGGACTCGGTGCGGTCATTCGGTTTCGCTCGCGCTGGAAAGCGGCGGACGGCAGGTGGGCGCGCCTTTACAGGCCGCGGAACGGACCGGCGCTCCGTTCGGGAAACACCGGCGCATCCGCACCGGGGCCGGTACGAAGGATGGCTGTACTGTACAGAAAACCTTACGAAATGTCATGTCCGCATTACCTTTCCCGTCCGGCTGCGACCGGCCCCCGGCGGGCGTCCGTTGCCCGCCGTCCGTCGAATATCCGCCACGCCCCGAAAAAGATGGAGGCTCTCACGTGGACTGGTTATGGATCGTCGGGTTGATCATCACGGCGGCCGCCTCGCATCCGGAACGGCTGCCCTCTTCATCCGGAGGAGGGCGGCCAAGTCCGATGTGGCTTCGCCATTTGCGGTAGCTCTGGCGCTGATTTGCGGCGGGGGAGCCGCCGTCGTGACCGTCGGGCTCATTCTGCTGATGAAGCCCGTGTCGCCGCCGTGTCGCACGACGTCGCCGAGCACCGCCCCCAGCCCCCCGGACCGAGCAAGCCGGTAGCCGACATCAACGCCCAGCAGAACCGAGCACGCCGGAGCAGGAGCAGCCCGACCGGGCAAACGCGACGACGTCCGGACCCCGAGCATGTCGAACGAGCCGCTCGGAGCAGGACGTTCACCCCCGGCGCTCCGCCCCGGCACCCCTCGGACCGAGCCGCGACGCCGGCGAGAAGGCCCGGAGCACGAGCCCGAGCAGGACGCCGCGACCGGGCACCCCGAACGAGCCGCTCGGAGCACCGCCGGCGAGATCTCCCCTGAGCAGGAGCAGGACCGCGACCGACCGCGAGCAACCCGGTGGACGATGGCTGCCCGACAGCCGCCCGCCGTTGAAGACGCCCCCGGATCGGAGCAGGCCGGACACTTCCGCGACCTGCTGGATGCGCCGCCCGAGGCCGGACCCGAAGACCCGCACGGACCGAGCACCGAGCCGAGACGCCGTCTGGACAACGCGACCGCGAGCCGCGACACCGGACCGAGCACGGAAACAGAGCCGCCCCGCACGGTCGAACGAGCCGTTCGGAGCAGGAGCAACTCGGAGTTGAGGACCGGACCGAGCACGAGCAACACCCCCCGCGAGAGCCGCGCCGGCGGCGAGAAGCCCAAACGGAGCCGCTCGAGGCCGGACCGAGCACCGCGACGCGACCGCGAGCCGCCCGAGCACCCGCCGTTGAAGACGCCCCACCAGCCCGCCGGAGACGCCCGGGTACGCAGGCCGCGACCGGACGTTCAGCGCCCTCCCGGCACGAGCACCGCCCAGCAACGCTCCCAAGCCCAGCACCGCGACCGAGCACGACCAGACACCCCGGACCCGAGCCGCGACGGCGCTCCCCCAAGGATCGCACGCCCCCGAGCAGGAGCAGGCCGGACACCACCCCGCGACCGGACCGCCCCCGTGAAGCCGTAGTGCCGCCGTGTCGCGCGACATCCCCCCAGCACGACCGAACAAACCCGACCTTGAACTGCCGTCGCGCTCCCAGACCGCCCTGCACCGCGACGACATCCAAAACACGCGACCGCGAGCCGCGAGGGCGGACCCAGCCCCCACCGCCTGCGAGCATCACGGGTGGACGGCCGCCGACACCGGACACTTCCCGGCGCTAGTTGAAAGACTTCCCCCGGCCGCCCGGTACCGCCGTACCCGGCACCGCGACCGCGACGCGCTCCACCAGCACGGGAAAGCCACGTCGAAGGAGGCCCTGCACCCGCCGGCGAGCAGGACCCGAGCAAGCAACCGCGAGCCGCGACCGCCCCGACGTGAAGGACCGCTCGGCTCGAGCAGATCGATTAGTGTGGTTCGAGCATTTCCTCCAGTCGCCTGACCCTTTCTTCCAGTTCCTCGATCGCTTGCAGCGCTTCGGCCATCTGCGCACGGTCGTTGCATTCAAACGCGAGGTCGAAACAGGTGTAGCACGCCAAAATCGCACCTAGGCATTCCAAAATCGCAGAGGCTCTTCCTCCCTCTTGGTGGCCGGGGTTACGGTGAGGGGTCAGAGTCATGACCGATCACCGACGAGGAGGAGGAAGGCATGGCCGAGAGGAGCTGGCTGGACGCGGTGCTGGGACTGGGTCCGGAGTGGAGGGTTGTCCGGGTGGAGCGCACGCGGGAGCCGAAGGAGCTGCGGGTGGGCGTGGAGCGTGCCCCGGGGAGCAGGCTGCGATGCCCCGACTGCAACGAGGAATGCCCGGGCTACGACACGCGGCGGCGGGAGTGGCGGAACCTGGACGCCTGGGGGTACAAGACCTTTCTCGTCTGCGATGTTCCGCGGGTTCGGTGCCGGGAGCACGGGGTGCTGACGATGCAGGTGCCTTGGGCGGAAGGGAGTTCGAGGTACACGGCGCAGTTCGAGGCGGAAGTGATCCGGTGGCTCAAGGAGGCGAGCGTGCAGGCGGTGGCCAGGCGGATGCGGCCGAGCTGGAACGCCGCGGACGGGATCATGCAGCGGGCCGTGGCCCGGGGGCTGGCGCGCCGCCGGCCCGAGGAGGTCCGGCGCCTGTCGGTGGACGAGACGTCGTTCCGCCGCCGGCACCGCTGCGTGACGGTGGTGTCGAACCCGGAGACGGGCCGGGTGCTGCATGTCGCCCAGGGGCGGGGCAGGGAGGCGCTCGCGGCGTTCTACGAGGGGCTGGGAGAGACGCAGAGGGCGGCCGTCGAGAGCGTCAGCATGGACATGTGGGCACCGTACATCGCGGCGACCCTCGACATGATTCCGCACGCCTGGGCGAAGATCGCGTTCGACCGGTTCCATGTCGCCAAGCACCTCGGCGATGCGGTGGACAAGGTGCGGCGCGCCGAGCACCGGGCTCTGCTGAAGGAGGGCAACGCGATCCTCTCGGGCACCCGATTCCAGTGGCTGAAGGGCCGGCGGCGGAAGACGCACGGGGAGAAGCCGGCGTTCGCGAAGCTGCGCGCCGGCACGCGGCGGACGGCCCGGGCGTGGGAGCTGAAGGAAGCGGCCGCGAATCTCTGGAACTACCGGAGCCGAAGCTGGGCGACGGCCGGGTGGAAGCGGTGGCTCGCATCGGCTTCGCGCTGCCGCCTGGAGCCCGTCGTCAAGGCCGCCCGGATGATCCGCAGTCATCTCTGGGGCATTGTCAACGCCGTCGTCCTCCGCGCCACCAACGGTCCGGCCGAAGGCATCAACAGCCGGATCAAGACCGTGAAGGTGCGCAGCCGGGGCTTTCGCAACCGGGAACGCTTCGCGAACGCCATCTACTTCCATCTCGGCGGCCTCGACCTCTACCCCGATAGCCTGCCCGCATGACCTGATGCCCACCTGACAAGGGGAAGAACCACCGGCGCTCCCCCATTATGATGGCCGCTCCAGCCGGTCTGCCCGTACCTGTGTGGGGCGGCATCATGGCCGCGTGCGCCGCGATCATGACGCGAGGCACGTCCAGACTGGCCCGTCGCGTTCTCCGGCGCTCCTTCATCGGCGAGTCAAGAGCCGAATTAACGGACGAGTCCGCAGTCCGCGGCTGGGGGGCGCGGTTTTCATGGGCGTCGTTCCGGGGTGGGTTCGCCGCCGCCAGGAGTACGAGGCAGATGAATTATCGGCGGTGCTGGTAGAGGACAGAGCCCTCGTGGCTCGAGCATTGGATTCGCTGGCCCGAGCCGCTGGGATCGATCCGAAGCGGGAGTCCCTCTTCTACCCTTCAGTGGTCATCCGGAAGGAAGCGCTTGCACATGGCGTGCCGGAGTCGTAGCCTGAAAGAGTGTGGCTGCCCCCTTTCGGAGCCGACCTCGCATGAAACCATACGGGTTTTCCTTCTTGGCGCTGGGCGCGCTTCTGGTCGTCGCAGGCCGCGGCGGTGCCCCTGTCGGCTCGTGGCAGGGAATCACGGCCGCATCCGTCATTGACGCCTCCGCCTCGCTCGCCGCCGATCGGCCCGCACGGCCCGCCGCCGATCGGCCCCCGCCGCCCGCCGCTTCTCGCCCGGCGGCGCCCGACAGGGAAGCCGCGCGCCGCACGACCTCCACGGAAACCGAAGTCGTCCAGCGGGTCTGCGCCCGCTGCCACAACGACCGCCGCCTCACGGGCAACCTGTCGCTCGATGGGTTCGTGGTGGAAGAGGCGGACCGCGATGCCGACATCGCCGAGCGCATGGTGCGCAAGCTTCGCGCGGGGATGATGCCGCCGCCCGGAACGCGGAGACCCGCAGGCGACACCCTTGCGATGCTGGTGGAGCGGCTCGAGGAGATCCTCGACGGCGCGGCCGCCGAACATCTCAACCCCGGAGAACGCACCTTCCAGCGCCTCAACCGCGCCGAATACGAGAGCGCGATCCACGACCTGCTCGGCCTCTCGGTCGACGCGGGCGACTGGCTTCCGCTCGACCAGATGAGTGCGAACTTCGACAACATCGCCGATGTGCAGGCGCTGTCTCCCACCCTCGTCGAATCGTATCTGAACGCGGCGGCCGAGATCAGCCGCTGGGCGGTGGGAGACCGGACGGCACCGGCGGTGGACCGTTCCTACAAGGTCTCCGACTACACCTCGCAGCACCTGTGGGACCACGTGGGCGGAGCTCCCTACGGGACCCGGGGCGGCATCGTCGTGGAACATGTCTTCTCGGCGGATGGCGAATACACCTTCGAGCTCGGCTTTTCGTCCGGCGCCAACTCCCGCTTCGAGGACATCGACATCTCGGTGGACGGCGAGCGCGTCGCCCTGCTTCATCACGCGCGCACGGGGGTAGGAGCCGACGGACGCGGGGCTGCGCCGATCAGCACCGGACCCGTCTTCGTCCACGCCGGCCAGCGACGCGTTTCGGCAGCATTCATCCGAGGGTTCGACGGTCCTTACGAAGACCTGATCCGCCCCCACGACTGGTCGATGGCGGGCGGCGGATCGGGCGGGGGCGGGATCACCACCCTTCCTCACCTTCGGGAGCTGATCATCGGAGGTCCGCACAACGTGACCGGGGTGTCGGACAATCCGACCCGCCGACGTATCTTCGTCTGCCGTCCCACCTCGGCGGCGGCGGAGCAGCCGTGCGCCCGCAGAATCGTCGAGACGCTCGCGAGCCGGGCCTACCGCCGTCGGGCGACCGCGGCGGATGTGGACGGGCTCATGACCTTCTACGAGAACGGCGCGGGGCAGGGCGGCTTCGAGACCGGAATCCGCGTGGCGCTCGAGGCGCTGCTGGCGAGCCCGCGCTTCGTCTTCCGCACCGAGCGCGAGCCGGATGGCGTGAAGCCCGGTGAAGTCTACCCGGTCTCGAGCATCGACCTCGCCTCGCGGCTCTCCTTCTTCTTGTGGGGCTCTCCGCCCGACGAAGTCCTTCTCGCGGCCGCGGCCGGCGAAGGCCTGCACGACGCCGAAGCGCTCGAGCGCCAGGCGCTGCGAATGCTGGATCACCCCCGCGCTCGCGCTCTCGGTGCCCGCTTCGCCGGCCAGTGGCTGCGCCTCCAAGATCTGGACAAGGTCCACCCGGACCCGAACTTCTTCCCGAACTTCGACGACAACCTGGCCGGTGCCATGCGGCGGGAGACCGAAACCTTCTTCAACCACTTGGTCGAAGAGGACCGGAGCATCCTGGATCTGTTCCGCGCCGACTTCACCTTCGTAAACGAACGGCTGGCCGCCCACTACGGCTTCCCGCCTTCGCCCGGCTCGCACTTCCGCAAGGTCGGCTACCCCGACGAGCGGCGCGTCGGACTGCTCGGTCACGGCAGCGTGCTGGTCCTCACGTCGCTGGCGAACCGCACCTCTCCCGTCCTGCGCGGGAAGTGGGTGATGGAGGTGTTGCTGGGGACGCCCCCGCCCCCGCCTCCGCCGGGCATCCCGGATCTCGAAGAAACCGAGTCCTCGCGCGGCGGCCGCCTGCTCACCACGCGGGAGCGCATGGAGATCCACCGCGAGAACCCGGCCTGCGCGTCGTGCCACCGCTTCATGGACCCCATCGGGCTGGCGCTGGACAACTTCGACGTGACGGGAAAATGGCGGTCGCTCGAAAACGGGATGCCCCTGGACACACGGGGCGACTTCTACGACGGGACGCCCGTGCAGACCCCGGCCGAGCTGTCCGCCGCGCTCCTGAAGCGCCCGCTTCCGCTGGTGCGCACCTTCACCGAAAACCTCATGGCGTACGCGCTGGGCCGCCGGGTCGAGTACTCCGACCAGCCCGCCGTCAGGCAGATCGTGCGCCGTGCGCAGGCCGACGACTACCGCATCTCTTCCCTCGTGCTCGGCGTGGTGAAGAGCGATGCGTTCAGAATGAAGAGAGCTTCTCCGGCCGCCGCGCAGGAACAGGCCGGAACCGGGTCGGGACCGTCCCGGGACACGCGCAAGCAGAACTCAAGGGACTGAGAGGACGATGCACTTCATCACCGGCACGCACATCCCGCGCCGCACCTTCCTGAGGGGACTCGGAGCCTCGGCGGCGCTGCCCCTTCTCGATGCCATGATCCCGGCGGGACGCCTGCGCGCCCGCACCCGCCCCGACGAGGGGCCGACCCGCCTGGTGTGCATCGAGGAGGTGCACGGTCTGGCCGGCTGCAACGAGTGGGGCGCGACCCGGCACCTCTTCGCGCCGTCCACCGTCGGCAGGGACTTCGAGATCCTTCCCGAGAGCGCGCTCAGTTCGCTCGGGCCCTTCCAGGACCGCCTCACCATCGTCAGCAACACCGACTGCCGCATGGCCGAGGCCTTCACCGCTCCCGAGATCGGCGGCGACCACTTCCGCTCCAGCGCGGTGTTCCTCACCCAGGCCCATCCCAAGCAGACCCAGGGCTCCGACATCTACGTGGGCACCTCGCTCGACCAGCTGTACGCGCAGCGCTTCGGACAGGACACCCCGCTGCCGTCCATGCAGTTCTGCATCGAGAACCTCGATCAGGCGGGGGGCTGCACCTACAACTACTCCTGCGCCTATACCGACACCATCAGCTGGGCCTCGCCGAACGAGCCGCTGCCCATGATCCGCGACCCGCGCGTCGCCTTCGACATGCTCTTCGGTGCCGGGGGCAGCCCCGAGGAGCGCGCAGCGCGGCGGGCGTCGCGCAAGAGCATCCTCGACTGGATCACCGGCGAGATCGCCTCGCTCAAGCGCGAGCTCGGTGCCACGGACCGCCTGCGCATGGACCGCTACCTCGACAACGTGCGCGAGATCGAGCGCCGGATCGCCGCCGTGGAGACCCGCAACACGGGCGGCGAGGAGCGCGACCTGCCCGAGGCGCCCGCCGGAGTGCCCGACTCGTTCACGGAGCACATGCGCCTCATGTTCGACCTGCAGGTCCTAGCGCTCGAAACCGACATGACACGGGTCATCTCCTTCAAGACGGGCCGCGACGCCGACAACCGCGTCTTCCCCGAAAGCGGTTCCGACCGGCCCTTCCACCCCGCGTCGCACCACGGCGGCCGCGAGGAGGCAATCCTCGAGTTCAACAGGATCTGCCGGTTCCGCGTGGGGCAGCTTCCCTACTTCCTCGAGAAGCTGCAGAACAGCATGGAGGGAGACGCGAGCCTCCTCGACAAGGCCATGATCATGTGGGGCTCGCCGATGGCCGACGCCAACCTGCACAACCACCGCCGCTGCCCGCTCATCCTTCTGGGCGGCGCCGACGGAGTGCTCGAGGGCAACCAGCACATCCAGGCGCCCGACGGCACACCCATGGCCAACGCGATGCTCGCGGCTCTCAACGGTATGGGGATGGAGATGGAGAGCTTCGGCGACAGCACCGGAGAGCTCTCCCTCGTCCCCGGCTCCTCTGCGGCGACGCAGGGATGACCGCCGTGGCGACGCGGCGAAGGGGGCCGGTCGGCGGCCTCGCGGCAGCGGCGGCGCTGACCGTCGCTCTCACGGCGGCCACGCCGTGGTCTGCGGACTCCCCCGTGGCCGGTACCCTCGCCGCGGCCACCCGGTGGACCCTCGACTCCCCCGTGGCCGACGCGGCGATGCGCGGGGACATCTCGACCGTCCGCGAGCTCCTCGCCGGAGGCTCCGACGTCAACGCGGCGCAGGGCGACGGCATGACGGCGCTGCACTGGGCCGCCGAGCACGGCGACTCCGAGCTCGCCCAGATGCTCCTTCACGCGGGGGCGGCGGTCGAGCCCGTGACGCGGATCGGCGGCTACATGCCGCTTCACCTCGCGGCCCGAACCGGGAACGAGGCCGTCGCACGCTTGCTCCTCGACGCCGGAGCCGATGCCGCGAAGGCCGCGCCGGGCACCGGGAGCACGCCTCTCCACTTGGCTGCGACGGCGGGCTCGGCGGTGCTCGTCGCCGCGCTGCTGGAACAGGGTGCCGACCCGGATGCGCGTGAGGACGTGTGGGGACAGACGCCGCTCATGTTCGCGGCTTCCATGAACCGTGCCGAGGCCGTGCGCGCTCTCCTCGCCGGGGGCGCCGACCCCGGCGTCACCAGCACGGTACAGGACCTTCAGACCCTCTCCGCACTCGACCGCATCGCGGGCCGGCGCCGCAGCGAGGCCGTCAGGGCGCTCACCGCCGACGGGTCCCGGGCCCCGACGCCCGGCGAGTTCCAGGTGGCGGTGCGCGCCTCCCGGACGGTGTACGACGAGGGGCTGCCCGAAGAGCCGGAAGAGGAAGAAGAAGACGACTTCAGGCCGAGGCGTGTTCAGGCCAAGGGAGGCCTGACCGCCCTCCTGCATGCCGTGCGGCAGGGCCACGCGGAGGCCGCCGTAGCGCTTCTCGACGGAGGTGCCGACATCGATCAGGCTTCGGCGGGCGACGGAACCAGCCCGCTCCTGATGGCCGCGGTCAACGGGCAGTTCGACCTTGCGCTCGCCCTGATCGAAAGGGATGCCGACCCGAACATCGCCTCGACCCTGAACGGCGCGACCCCGCTCTGGGCGGCGGTCAACGCACGGTGGCAGCCCCGCACCCGCTACCCCCAGCCCCAGGAGATGGGGTTGCAGACGTCGACCTACCTGGATGTCATGGAGGCGATGCTCGAGGCCGGTGCCGACGCGAACGCCCGCCTGACGCTGCACCCCTGGTACATGGAGTACAGCGGTTGCGGCAACCGCAACTGCGGCTTGGTAGACACCGACGGGGCCACCGCCTTCTGGCGCGCCGCCTACGCGACCGATGTCGCCGCGATGCGCCTGCTCGCCGCACATGGTGCCGACCCCGCAATCCCGACCGTGGCACCGCCCAGGCGCCGCCGTCTCTCCACCGACGAGTTCCTGCGGCAGCAGAACCGGACCCGGCTGGCTTCGGATTCCGCCTACAGCGAGCTGAACGATTCCGCACGCGTCACCTTGCTGAAGTCCGTGCGCAACGACCTGCCGGAAGACGAGCAGGGTGCCTTCCCGGACGACCTGCTTGACGACCCGAGCGGGGAAGTGCGGGATGACCTGGTGCACGCGTCCGAGGTCGCCGATTCCCTGCGCGCGCTGGCCCCCGACGCGTCGGGACTGCCCCCGGTCCCGGCGGGAGGCCCGGGCGTCTGGCCCATCCACGCGGCCTCCGGCGTCGGCTACGGCGAGGGCTTCGCCGGCAACGCCCACCGCCATGCGCCGGACGGCTGGTTCCCGGCGGTGCGCTACCTGGTGGAAGAGCTGGGCGCAGACGTGAACGCCCGCGACCACAACGGCTACACCGCGCTGCACCACGCGGCCGCCAGGGGCGACCACGAGGTCATCATCTACCTGGTGGTGCAGGGGGCGGACATCCGCGCCGTCAGCCGCCGCGGCCAGACGGTCGCGGATCTGGCGAACGGCCCCGTGCAGCGGGTCTCGCCTCTGCCCGCGACCGTGGCCCTGCTGGAGAAGCTGGGCTCGGCGAACAGCCACCGGTGCCTGATCTGCTGATGGGGTTGGGGCGCGGGAGGCGCACGAGGAGACTGCTGGGGACGGCATGGGAATGGGTTTCGTCGCGACTGTTCACGGCCGCACTGGTCGTGGGGTGTTGTGCGTTTGCCGTCGACTCCGTCGTTCAGAGGGTGTCCGTCAGAGCCTTCGCGCGACATGTGGCCGAGATGGCCGGTGCCGGTGGCGGTGTGCTCTTCGTCTTTCAGCCGGCCGATTGCGTTGCGACGGCCGAACTGAGCAAGCGAGTCGCCGAAATCCTTTTCGACGAGGGGATTCCGGTACGGGGACTGATCATTCGAAACGGCCTGAGTCGCTCGGGCTTTGAACTCATAAGGAAGTCGGCAGATGAGCGGTTTCTTCACCATCCCACGACCCTACGGGGCGCGGTCGCCTACACCGGACGGGCCGGAACGCCGATGGCGCTGGGAATCGGTTCCGATGGCTCAATCGGTACGATGGAGCGATTCGGGCTGCTTGGACCTGAAGGCGCGTCGGAGTTGGCGGATCGGCTCATCAGGGCAGCGATGGCTGGGAGACCATGAGCATCCGATGGTTGTCGTGCGGCTTGGCGATGATTCTTGCGGCGTGTGTCCAAGGCGATGCACGCGACACCTTCATGCCCGTTGATCTATTCGAATCCGGATCCGGTGACCGCTTGGTTGCCGATGCCGCGTACGACACGCTGTGGGTTGTCGTGGACCAGAGAATCGAGAGCGCAGGTGAGATCCGGGGCTTGTCGTCAGGCGACGCCATTGTCCTGGATGTTCGACGGCAACGGGTCCATCGCGTAGGGCCACAGGGGGTGGTTTGGTCATGGGGCAGCGGTATGGATCCATCGTCAGAACTTGTGAATGCACGGGCCATTGCGGTAAACACGCATGATGAGACGGTCATTGCCGACTCCGGCAGCGGTCGTCTGATCTGGTTGTCTCAAGAAGGGTCGCGGCTTCGCGACGCTCCGCTGCCATCGACATCCAAAAGTGGGCCCGTCAATGAGATAGTCGGAATCGCCGTCCTCGATGACCGCGGGTATGTCTTGGGAACGCTCGGTCCCGAGCGCTGGGTCATCGTATCGGAGTCCGGTGCTCCCACGGCGTTTCCCGCACTCCCCTGGACAGGCTTCGAGAAGATGCACCCCATACAAACCTACGGAGAAGTCGCTGGAGGGGACGACGGCAAGTGGGCCTTCGGCTTTTCCACGGGTAACGGCTTCTTCGTGTTCCAGGATTCCCTGTCCGTCGGCGCGTATCCGTATGTCAAGCATGTGGGTTTCCCCGGAGCGGTGGCGAGTCGAGTTTCCGGCGGAGCTCGCCGGGTGTCACTTGTCGGGCTCCCTGGCCGGACGGCTCTTGACATGGCGGTGCGCGGTGACACACTTGCGGTGCTGGTCGACTTCAGGTGGTTGGACCGCTATGACATGGAAGCTGGAGCGTACTTGAACTCCGCCGACTTGGCTGGCACCGACCCGGTCAGCGGGTTTGACTTGGCGGGCGATGCGCTCTTGATTGCAGTATCCATCGCGGCAACGACACGGATTGCCGCTCTCATTCCAGCAGGAGGTTAGTTGCATGAAGGACAGACGGTGGATCAAGCGAACGGTCGCCGGCATCTTCGCGGTGACGATTCTCGCCGTGGCGACGTTGGACATCCTCGAAGCCCAGGGCCATCTGGACTGGTCGATGTGCTTCGGCGGGTTCCAAGATGGGCCGGTGTGCGCCGTGACCTGCGTTCCGGACTTCTGCTTCGTGGACCGGTGGGACTGCGAGTACCTCATGGAGCTGTATCCCGACTATCCATGTCCGCCACGCTAGCGCCAGCCTCGGAAAGCCTCCGTCACGCAGGATGACGGTGTGGCCGCGGCGGTGTAGGGAACAGTAGCCAAGCGGTCGAGGATCGCTTCCTGCTCGGTAGAGGACAGCCCAGATGGGCGAGGATGCTGCAATGGACAGGAGCCGGGAACTCCTCGTTCTGGAGGATCCGCACCACCTTGCGGGCCGACAGCGCACTCTTGGGCCGTCCGTCGAATTCGGAGATAATCCCGCGGTCTGTTCGGTAGAGGTAGACCACGATCGGTTGTAGCCGAGGTCCTCCGGGCTGCCGCGGCCTGCTTCCAGTGCTCGACCAAGCGCTCGGTGATCAGCGTGGCGGGGGTGAGATCGCGCCGATTCAGAACCGCTTGACCGCCAGCACGAGAGCACGGCGATCCCAGACTCGACATGCCGGTTCCGAACAGGTGCTCTTGCGCTTCCGGCTGTGAAGCCGTCTTTTGGAACCTGTTGACCGCGACACAGCGCCTTTCGCGTTCGACGCCCGAAGTCAGCGGGGTCTGAAAAATGACTGCGCAACTTTCCC
Organism: Longimicrobiales bacterium; assembly: GCA_965215065.1. Classification (GTDB taxonomy): domain Bacteria; phylum Gemmatimonadota; class Gemmatimonadetes; order Longimicrobiales; family Gaopeijiaceae; genus Bin94. The sequence goes on along the minus strand of OZ244037.1, from coordinate 3,438,147 downwards.
ACCACTACCATCAGGAGGTGATCATGGCGCGAACACCGTTCAGGTCCACCATCCGGAAGCAGGGGCTTCCGGGGCCAAAATTCCGGGGGGGGGGGGGGGCTGCTCGCCATCGCCATCCTTGCTCTCTCACTTGCTCCCGGGCAGGTGAAGAGCCAGACCGGCTCCATCACCGGGACCGTTTCCGACGTGGCCACGGGGCAGATGCTGGAGACTGCCCTGGTCAGGCTGGACGGTGGCGATTCCGGCGTCCTGACCACTGACGCGGGGCGCTACCTAATCCTCGGGGTGTCGCCCGGTTCGCACTCCGTGACCTTCGAAATCGTCGGGTACGGCTCCCAGACCCTTACGGTCGACGTGGTCGCCGGAGAGACCGCGGTGCTGAATGCCGAGCTCGTCATCGGGGCCCTGCAGCTGCAGGAGCTTGTCGTGACGGGTGTGGCGCGTGCGACCCCGAGGGTCAAGCTGCCGTTCACTGTCGAAAAGCTCGACATTGCCAACACGCCGGTCCCGGCCGTATCCGCCGAAAACTACCTCATCGGGAAGGTGCCGGGAATCAAGGTCGTCGGCGGCAGCGGGCAGCCGGGCAGCACAGGCGACATCCTGCTTCGGGGCGCCACCTCAATCAACGGGTCGCAGGATCCGCTGATCATCATCGACGGCGTGATCACGACCAATTCGTTCGACGACCTCGTCGCTTTGGACATCGAGTCCATGGAGGTGGTCAAGGGCGCGGCCGGTGCCTCGCTGTACGGCTCCCGCGCGGCGAACGGGGTGATCCAGATCCGCACCAAGCGGGGTACCGGTTTCGGAGGCCGCGACTACACCCAGCTCGTGATGCGCAACGAGACCGGCCAGGATCGGATCGCCGGCGACATCCAGCTGTCGAACTACCACCCTTGGGAGACCGATGGGAGCGGAAACCTGGTCGATGTCCGCGGCAATGTGATCAGCGACATCACCGATCCCGACATCGAGAACCCGGCGCTGAACGGCGACGGCGTGTTCAAGTCCTTCCAGGACAACCCGTGGCCCAGCCAGCTTCCGCTGTATGACCAGGTGGACCGGGTCTACACCGCCGGCACCTTCATGTCCAACTACGCCGTCGTCGAGGGGCGCAGCGGAGACACCAACTACCGTTCGTCGTTCGAGTGGCAGACCGACCGCGGCGTCCTGTCGCGGTGGAACGACGGATTCGACCGCAAGGGCTTCCGCATCAACGTGGACAACCAGGTGCGGAACAACCTCGTCGTGGCCCTCAGCACCGCCTACACGGAGTCGGAACAGGAGGACCTCGGGAGCGCGCCCTTCTACGACCTGACCTTCATGGGTCCCTATGTGGACCTGCTCCGCAGGGATCCCAACACGATCGGACTGCGCCACTGTCCGGCCAACGGCTGTCTGTACGTGAACCCGGATCCGCTTTCGAATCAGGACAACCCTCTCTACCACTTCGAGCTGATCGACAACCGGGATTGGAGCGAGGACGTGAAGGCGAGCGTGAACGCGCGCTGGACGCCCTTCGCCTGGATGGACGTGGAGGGGGTTTTCGGGCTGGACCGCAACGCCTTCCTCCAGTCGAACCTGTCGCCTCCCGGCCGCGAGACCGCCGAAGGGAGCGTCGTTACCGGTACACTTTGGAAACGGCAGGATCACCGGCAGAACATCAACAGTGAGTTGACCGTGTCGTTGAACCGGGCGTTCGGCGACTTGGCCACGAGAACCCGGCTGCGTTACCTGCAGGAGAGCTCCCACTACGAATGGTTCGATGCGGAAGGGAGTGACTTCGTGGCGGCGGAAGTGCCTCGGCTGAACAACCTCAATCCAGACTCCTACGAGGCACAGTCCTTCGTCCGCGACATCCGGTCGGAGGGCTACTTCCTGATTTCCGCCTTGGACTACAAGGGCAAGTACATCGTCGACGCCCTCGCCCGCAGGGACGGTTCCAGCCTGTTCGGAGCCAACGAGCGCTGGCACAACTACTATCGCACGGCCTTGGCGTGGCGGCTTTCCCAGGAGTCCTGGTGGCCGCTCCCGAACGTAAATGAATTTAAGCTGCGCTGGTCGCTCGGCACGGCAGGCCGTCGGCCCGGCTTCTCGGCCCAGTACGAGACCTACCGCGTCGGCGGCGGTGCCATCACGCCCGTGACCCTCGGCAACAAGGATCTCAAGCCCCAGCGCTCCACCGAGAACGAATTCGGGCTCGACATGGTGCTCTTCAACACCGCCAGCGCGGGCGTGACCTATGCGAACACCGTATCGCAGGACCAGCTTCTTGAGGTACCGCTGCCCAAGGCGGGCGGGTTCTCGTCGCAGTGGCAGAACGCGGGCACGCTGGAGTCCAACACCTGGGAGTCGTACCTGGAAGTTCCCATCATTAGCACCGACGAGATCGGCTGGGATGTGCGCGTGAACGTGGACCGCACCAGAATGGAGATCTCCCAGCTGAACCGGCCCGCCTATCGCAGCAACTACTTCTACTTCCGCGACGGCGAGGTCTTCGGCGCGTTCTACGGTGCCAAGTGGGCCACCGTCTGCGACGATCTTCCCGCCGGTGCGCCCTGCGACCAGTTCGAGATGAACGACGACGGCCTGCTCGTCTGGACGGGGGGCGCCGCCTACACCAGCGGCATCTCGAGCGATCTCTGGGGCACCGACAGCGAAGGCCAGACCGGAGACGATGTCTTCCAGTGGGGAATGCCGGTCCGGATGTTCGGTGAGTGCGCAACCCGTCGGCAGGGTGACTCCGGGTGCAAGGACTTCCTCTACCTCGGAAACTCCACCCCCGATGTCAACCTCAGCCTGGTCAACTCCTTCCGGTGGCGGGGACTTTCGCTCTACGCGCTCTTCGACGGCGAATTCGGAGCCGACATCTACAATCAGACGCGTCAGTGGGCGTACCGCGAAAACCGTTCCGGAGACCAGGATCAGTTCGGAAAGCCGGACGACCTGAAGAAGCCGGTCGCCTACTACCAGAGGCTGTACAACACCAACGCGATGAACGCCTGGTTCGTGGAGGAAGCCGCGTTCGTGAAGCTGCGCGAACTGTCGCTCCGCTACTCGCTGAACCCGGAGTGGCTCGACAGGATCTTCCAGGGGCGGGTGACCGGGGCCGATGTGAACCTGATCGGCCGCAACCTGCTTACATGGACCGACTACACGGGGTACGATCCCGAGGTGGGCCAAGCCGGCAATTCCTCGGGCGGATCGGACGTCATCGGACGAATCGACGACTACCAGTACCCGAACTTCCGGACGCTGACCGCAAGCCTTCAGCTGGTCTTCTGATCGACCCGGGGAACGGAGAAAGGAGATATCCAGCTCTATGAACACAAGAAAGACGATACTGTCGGGTGGCATCTTCGTCGCCGTCGCGACCCTCCTGGGAGCCTGCGTCGACCTCGAAGTCACCAACCTCAACGATCCGGACCGCGAGCGTGCGATCTCGAGCCCTACCGATGTCGAATCGCTGATCGCCGGGGCGTTCCAGTCCTGGTACGACGTCGCGCACAAGAACTACCCGGGTCCCGCGCTCAGCACCGCGGCAGACGCGCATTCCTCGTCGTGGGGCAACTGGGGCATGCGCGACTCCGGATGGGAGCCCCGCAAGGCCTACAACAACGACCCGGCCTACAGCTACAACAACATGGCCGAGACACCGTGGCAGAACTCCTACCGCTCACTGGCTGCGGTCCGAGATGGACTTCTGGCCATTGATGGCGGGGTGCGCATCCAAGAAGGCGACGGCCCGGACAACACGGACAGAGCCGTCGCCTTCGGCAAGTTCGTTCAGGCGCTTTCCCTGTCGAATCTGGCCGTGCTCTTCGACCAGGCCTTTATCGTCGACGAAACCGTCGAAGATGTGGCCGCGTTGGATCTGCAACCCTACGACCAGGTGTGGGCGGCGGCCGAGGCCAAGTACGCCGAAGTGATCCAGATGGCAGGCGGGGGATTCTCCATTCCGTCGACCTGGGTGGGCTTCAACGGCGACTGGTCGGCGTCGTACATGGGCGAAGTGGCTCGCGCCTACCGGGCACGCTACCGGACCCAGGTACCCCGTACGCCCGCCGAGCGCGAGGCCGTCGACTGGAGTGCGGTGCTGTCGGACGTGTCCGCCGGCATGGCCAAGGACTTGGCCGGCTACTACGAAGAGGGCGGCAACTGGGCATGGCACCGCAGCAAGCAACACACTGCCCACTACACCGGATGGGCGCGTATCGATTACCGAACCGTGGGCCCCTCCGACGCGTCGGGTGCTTGGGAGACGTGGATCGCCGCGGGCCCGAACGACAAGGTGCCGTTCGACATCGACACCGACGACCGCCGCATCACCGGCGGGGCTCCCGACGTCAGCGGCAAGTACATCCGCTACATGGGCAACAGTCCCTTCCCGGCCGACCGCGGCATCTACCACTACTCGAACTACATCGACTGGCGGTGGCGTCCCCTGTTCGATAACAACTGGGTGGGAGAGTACCCCGACATGACCAACAAGGAGCTGGATTTCCTGGCGGCGGAGGCCAGCTACCGCATGGGTGACCGGCCAGCCGCGATGGCCGTGGTGAACAAGTACCGCACCACAAACGGCGAACTCCCGCCCTTCGACGATCCCAACGGCGTGGCTCCAGGTGGCGACCGGTGCGTGCCGCAGATGCCCAGCGGAGCCTGCGGCGATCTGTGGGAGGCGCTGAAGTACGAGAAGCGGATCGAGCTGTTCCACTACGGCCTCGGCACCGAGTACTTCGACGACCGCGGGTGGGGCGACCTCGTGCAGCACACCTTCCTGCAGCTGCCGATTCCGGGAAGCGAACTCGAAATCCTGCTTCGGGAGATGTACACCTTCGGCGGTCCGGGAGGAGAGAGCACGGCTCCCGACATCATCAACGACGTGAGTCCTCGCGCCCTGAGAAAGAAGGCGAGGTCGTTCGAGCTGTGGCGGCTCGCCAACATGGAGCGCATCGACGACGTGGGAGTGCGCAGATGAGAATGGGCAGGCAGCGTCGGAACGCGTGGCGGATGTTCACGGCCGGAAGCGTGCTCCTGTCCGCGCTGGCGGCGGGGTGCGCCAGCGGCGGCGTATCGTCGAGATCCGCCGACCAGTGGCGTGAGGACATGGGCCGGGTCACGCGTGCGACCTTGGAGGCCGGGCTCGACAAGATCGTGCGCAAGCACGCGCTGCAGATCGCGCGGATGCAGGACAGCTCCCGCGAGTTCTACTACGAGACGGTCTGGACGAGACGCGAGGTGCTGGCCGACGAGGAAGTGCGGGGCGTGACGCACGCGCGCAACCGCATCCTTGTCAGGGGCCACAGGCTGGAGTCGACGATGGGCGGGGCGGGGGTGTACCGCATTACCTGGGAGCTGCAGAACGAGGTCACGACCGCGGGCGTTGAAGGTTGGCACCCCGATGTCGTGCCGGACCAGGTGATCGAGGACTTCCGCCCGATCTACTCCGACCTGATGCTGGAGGTGCGTACCGGACTGATACGCTGACCCGTGGCTCTCGTGTCAGTACTCGAGAAGACGAACGGGGGTCGCCCGAACCCGGGTGGCCCCCGTTTCGCGGTCGGTGACCTGAAGCACAACCCGCAGCATGCCTGCACGCTCGTTGCGCAGGTCGAGATCGAAGAAGTGCTCGCCGTGCGCCGACGGGGATTCCACCGACAGAGCGATGCCCGCCGTCTCCAGATCCAGTTCCTCCGCCTCGGGGAGAGGGATGCCCGGGTTGGCGAGAGCCACCGGAGCCAGGTGCACCCGGAGGTCCACCGCGCCGATGTTCACCTCGGCGGGGCGGTAGATCTCGAAGTGGACGCGCAGGGGATCGTCCCGCCAGAACCGGGTGGCGGGCAGGAGCGGCACAGGGAGATCGCCCAGATCCAGTTGGGGCCGCGGGGCGATGCCCACGATCAGGTCGCTGACCTCGAAGTCGGTCGGGTCCGGTGCCACGGCCGGGTTCGGTGCCGCGTCCTGTGCACGATCCGCGCCGCCCGGATCGTAGCCGCCGCCGACCGCCCCCACGGGCCGGAGCGGCGCGTCCACCGCGAAGTGCAGGTGTCCCGGCAGGCGGCGGTGGACGGTGTCGGGACTCGCCTCCTCTTGGACATCGTGCCGGGCCGACACGGACAGGTGGCGGATCCGCTCGTGGTGGCGGAGCACCAGGGTGGAGAGGTGACCCGGCCCGTCGACGGGCAGCATCCCGGCCCGCGCGACCTCGGCAAGCTTCCCGTCGCGCAGGATGACGGTGTGGCTGGCGGTGTAGGGAGCCAGCGCGAGGCCGTCGCGGATCTCTCCCCGGTCGGCGGAGGGGAGCCAGACGGGAGAGGATACCGCCATGACCAGAAGCCGGGGCTCCCCGTTCTGGAGGATCCGCGCCGCCTGTGCCGACAGCGCACTCCTGGGCCGGTCGTCGAATTCGGAGATGGCGGGCGGAGACGGCTGACGGGCCGCCCACTGGTCGTCGGAGATGTGGCGGCGCGAGATGGCCTCCAGCGTGCCTTCCTGGGGGCTCCGCGCCGCGTTCCATAGCCTCTCGAGCTCCCCGAACCTGAGCCCGTAGGGCCCGCCCATCCTGGCGAGATCCTCGTAGTAGAAGAGCTCGAGGTAGTGCTGCGCGCGGATCCCGTCGTGCCGGGCTTCGCCGGACACCCGCGCCGAGGCGGGGATGATCTCGTGCAGACCCTGGACATGCCGGAAGGGGCCTGTACCCTGCGTGTTGCCGAAGAGGAAGTAGGTGAATTCGCCGGGGTGCATGGTGGCGTAGCGCCAGATCTCGTACTGGGGCTGCTGATCGAAGCGGGTGATGTAGTCGAGCGGCAGATTCCGGAAGCGGCGCTCGGATTCGCTCACGCCCAGGTGCCCGCGCGTGACGCGGTCGGGCAGTCCGTACTTCACATAAAATGTCCCGCGATCGTCGGTCCGGTAGACCGAGGAGTGGTTGTAAACGAAGGTCCTGCGGGCGTACCCGATCCGCTTCCAGTGCTCGACCAGACGCTCGTTGACCAGCGTCGCGGGCGTCGGATCGCGCTCGATCCAGAACCGCTTGACCGCCAGCGCGAGAGCGCGCGGATTCCGCCGGCCCATGTTCTCCCAGTACTCGGTGGCGGTCGAGTCGACGAGGGTGAAGGTGCGTCGCGCCTCTGCCAGGATTTCGTCACGGGTCCGATCGGTGGCCACGCCCGAGAAGCCCCAATAGAACATGACCGTGGCGATCTCCTCGTACCGCTCGAGATCGTTCTCCGCAACGGTCCGGATGAAGGCCGTGCCGATGCGGGCGTCCTCGGCTCCTTCCGCTGACAGGCTGTCGCGCACGGCGATCCAGAGCGCAAGCGCGCCCTCGGCGTCACCGCTTTCGATGAGCGCCCGGCCGAGCTCATAGGGGTCTGCGGGAGGTGTCTGGGGCGCGCCCGAGGCGGCTGCAGCGGCTTCGGCGACGAGCAGCAGTGCCGCCGGTACGAGACCCGCCCGCGTCCCGAAGCCGATCATGCGACGGCCGTTCAGTGGAGGGACACGGCGGTGGAGATTTCCGCCCGCAGATCGTGGTACCAGTTGCCGTCGGTGCGGCCCGCGCCTCCACGGTAGCGGCCGGTCGTTCCGATGGCCTCGATACCCAGGGAAACCGGGCCGGCGTCCGCCTGCATTCCGACTCCCGCGCGGAGGAAGCAGTGGGGCCGGGCATCCTTGTACAGATCCGTCACGGCACGGCAGATCAGTGCCGCGTCCTCGGTCGAAACGGGGGGACATGCCGGAATCTCGAAGTCGAAACGTCGGAAGCCGAGTCCTCCCGAGAACAAGGGGCGAACGCTGGCGCGCGGATCTCCTGCGAGCAAGCGCACTGCGGACGTGACGGAGAGGATCTGCACGGGAGCCACCTGAGGCACGCAGATGCTTCCGGCGACCAGATCGCAGATCGCGACCTGGCCCGTGACCTCCGCTCCCGCAGTCGCCTCGATCCCGACTCGCACAGACAGCTCCTGCCGGGGGATCCGCACCTCGACACCGCCGGCCGCCACGGCGGACGGGTTCAGGTCGGCCACGGTTTCGAGGAGCCGAAGGTTCGGGTTGTCCGAGGCGGCGTTGTTGGCGAGCCGGCCCGCAGGCCATTGGTATCCGCCGCCCATCCAGAGGCCCACGGTCCAGCTGCGGCTCTCGGGAGTCTCCTGGGCCGCAAGCGGGCCGGACGGGAATACGCACCACAGGAGCGCCGTCGAGGCTAGCAGCCCGCGGATGAATCCGGACGAGCACCGAGATGGTTTTCCACGGGCTGCCGGCGCAGCAAGGAAGCCTCCGGTGTCGATCCTGATGCCCACGTTCGTTCCTCGGTCGAGCGGACAAAAGTCGAGGGTGAACCGAGAGTGAACCTAAACCCGACATGGCATGTCGCACCAATGCGGGCGATGTTGATCGGATTTCGTCCTCCACGGAGAAGCCCACAGTGAAGCCGCCCAACCACCGCCTCCGCACGGCCGCGGTCCACGCGGGCGAATCCCCCGATCCGGCGACGGGGGCCTCCGCGCCCAACCTCGTCATGTCCTCGACCTTCGTCGCCCGGGACGCGGCGGGCTTTTCCGCGCACGACCTCGACGAGGCTTCCGGCTTCCTTTACACGCGCTGGTCGAACCCGACCGTGGCCCAGCTGGAAGCCAAGCTGTGCGCGCTGGAAGGAGCCGAGGCATGCCTCTGCTTCGGTTCGGGGATGGCGGCTGCGGCAGGCGTGCTCTTCTCGCTCCTGGGGAGAGGCGACCACGTCGTCATGTCCGACACGAGCTACGCCGGGGTGGCCGAGCTCGGGCGCGACACGCTGCCCCGGATGGGGATCAGCGTCTCCTTCGCGGACACCTCCGACCCGTGCAACGTCGAGGCCGCCATCCGGCCGGAGACCAGGCTGGTCTGGCTCGAGACCCCCGCAAACCCGATCGTCCGGCTGACGGACCTGCGTGCGGTGGCGGCCATCGCCTCGGAACATCCCCGCGTCCGGGTGGCGGTCGATTCCACCTTCGCCACGCCGGTTGCGACCCGTCCGCTCGAGCTGGGCGCCCATTATGTCATGCACTCCCTCACCAAATACATCGGCGGCCACGGTGACGCAGTGGGGGGAGCCGTGCTGGGCAGCAGGCAGGACATCGCGGCCCTTCGGCTGGAAGCGGGGATTCACTACGGCGGCGTGCTGTCGCCCTTCAACGCCTGGCTGATCCTGCGCGGCGCGGCCACCCTTCCGATCCGCATGAAGGCCCATGAAGAGAACGCGCTCGCCGTGGCGAACTTCCTTCAGAGCCATCCGCGGGTCGCCCGGGTGATCTATCCGGGCCTGCCGTCGCACCCGCAGCACGACCTGGCGCGGAGCCAAATGGACAACTTCTCGGGGATGCTCACCTTCCAGGTCGGTGGCGGGGCACCGTCGGACGGCGGACAGCCGGGGAGCGGCAGGCAACCGTGGGGCGACGGGCCGCCGAGGGACGGACGGGCGCAACTCGCGGAGAAGGTGGCGGAGAAGATGGCGCGGGAGCTGAGGGTCATCCACTACGCCGTCTCGCTCGGGCATCACCGAAGCCTCATCTTCCGGATGGACACGCCGTCTCTGATGGAGTCTTCGTTTCGCCTGCACGGCGCGCAGCTGGAGAGCTACCGTGCGTACGCCGGCGACGGGATCTTCCGGATGTCGGTCGGGCTGGAGGATCCGGCAGACCTCTGCGAGGACCTCGGGCGTGTACTCAAATAGCCTGACGGGAGTCGGGTCGGCGGCGGGGCCACGCACAAGGGTAGATGATCCTGCCCTGTTTCGCCTGCCGACGGCCACCACATACTTTCAGTCAGGTCCAATCTCGCGGCTCTTGCCTGGTCGAGCGAGGTCGAGCAGGAGAGCCGAGCGCAACGCAGCAGAAGCAAAAGCAAGCAGAAGCGAGCAGAAACAATCAGAAAGGATCCCGCAGCGATGAAGTCCGCCCGCAACCGAGCACCCGCCCCGTCGGCCCCCCTTCCGGCCGCCCTCTCCCTCATGGCCGTCGCCGCTGCCGCCCCGGCACTGGTCGCGCAGCAGTTCGGGGGTACCGCCGCCGTCGCGGACGACCAGGTGCTGATCGGCGAGCCCGGCAACCAGACTCTGCCCGGCATCGTGTACGTCTACTCCCGCACGGGGAGCGGATGGAGCGAGACGGGACGGCTGACCGTCTCCCCGATCGATGCGGCGCCGGACGGCTTCGGCCGCTCCCTCGACGCTGACGCCGACCTCGCCGTCATCGGCGCTCCCGGGTGGGACGGGGGAAGGGGAGCGGCGATGATCTACCGGCGGGACCAAGGGGGCGAGTGGCGCGAGGTCGCGCGGCTGTCGCCGGATGGCCTGGCCGAAGACGCCGGATTCGGGGCGGCGGTGGCCGTCGACGGAGCCGTGGTCGTCGTCTCTGCCACGGGCCAGAACGACGGCGCGGGCGTGCTCCACGTGTTCGCCGAGGACGGCGGCGAATGGGTTCGGCGCGGCGAAGTCCTCGCGGGAGACGGTGCGGGGCAGGGGTTCGGAACGCAGCTGGCGCTGCACGGCGGCAGTCTCCTGGCGACCACCGCGCCGAGCCGCGATGCGCCGGTCGAGGTGTACGCCGTCCGCGTGGACCCGGCGACCGGAACGGTCGGGCCGCGGACGAGGCTCGAGCCGGGCACGGACCTCGGCGAACGAAACCTCTTCGGGACCGCGCTGGCGGTCCGGGAGGCGCTCGCCGTGGTGGGCGCGCCCGGCCCTTCGGGAGCCGCCGGAGCCGTTACGATCTTCGAGCTCGACGCCGAAACGGGCACATGGGTGCAGACCGGCGTCCTTCGGCCGTTCTACTCCGAGGGCCCGGAGCGGTTCGGCTCCTCGGTCGGCTTTGACGGCGACGGGCTGTGGGTGGGTGCCCCGGGGGCGAACTCCAGGAAGGGCGCCGTATACCGCTTCACGCCGCGTGACGGGCGGCCGGGGTGGGGAGCGGCGACCCGGTCCGCGCAGGACGATCTGGCTGACGGCGCCTCGTTCGGCAGCTCGGTGGCCGTGGCCGGCGACGTCGCGGTCGTCGGTGCGGGCGGCATCGACAGCCGTGCGGGCGGCGCGGTGATCATGGAGCGCACGGCCGGAGGGGGTTGGGCCGGGGGCGACCTCGTCATCGGCGACCATCGGGGCCTTCCCGCCATCGTCGGGCTGGACGACGAGATTCCCTGCGTCGAGAACGCCGCCGCAGGCTACGAGTGCGACAACGTCAACATCATCTCGTTCCTGCCGGTCAAGGAGCTGGCCGGAGAACGGGGCGCGCGCCTCAACGACCTCTGGGGCTGGACCGACCCCGAGACGGGACGCGAGATCGCCATTGTCGGACGCACGGACGGGACGGCCTTCGTCGACCTCACCGACCCCTACAACCCCGTGATGCTGGGAAATCTGCCCAAGACGCCCGGTTCGCGGAGCAGCGTGTGGCGCGACATGAAGGTCTACCGCGACCACACCTACATCGTGGCCGACGGTGCCGGCGAGCACGGCGTGCAGGTGTTCGACCTGCGCCGTCTGCGCGAGGCGGGCGGCGAGTCGGCGGCCTTCGAGCCCGATTTCCTCTACGAGGGCATCCACAGCGCCCACAACATCGTGATCAACGAAGAGACGGGCTTCGCCTACGTGGTGGGGAGCAGCGGCGGCGGCGAGACGTGCGGCGGAGGTCTGCACATGCTCGACCTGGACGAGCCCTCGCGGCCTGCGTTCGCCGGGTGCTTCTTCGACGGCGAAACCGGGCGGCGCGGCACCGGCTATTCCCACGACGCGCAGTGCGTGATATACGACGGTCCCGACGAGGACTACCGGGGCCGGGAGGTCTGCCTGGGCTCCAACGAGACCGCGCTCAGCATCAGCGACGTGACCGACAAGGACGATCCGGTCTCGATCTCGATGGCCGAGTACCCCAATGTCGCGTACGCGCACCAGGGATGGCTCACCGACGATCACCGCTTCTTCTACATGAACGACGAAGGCGACGAACCGCAGGGGCTCGTCGAGGGCACGCGGACCCTGATCTGGAATGTGGAGGACCTCGACGAACCGATCCTCGCCGCCGAGTACATCGCGACGACGCCGGACACCGACCACAACCTGTACATCCGCGGCAACCTGATGTACCAGTCGAACTACGGCGCCGGGCTGAGGATCCTGGACATCACCAACCGCACCGAGCCGGTCGAGATCGCCTACTTCGACAACTCGCCGTACGGCGGCGCCTCGTGGAGCAACTACCCCTATTTCGAGAGCGGCGTCGTGGTCATGACGAGCACCGGAGACGGTCTCTTCATCGTGCGGAACACGGGGAGGCGGAACCTGATTCCGTAGCGGGCGGCGAGCAGACGCGATCGCGGGCCGGGTGCCGGTATGTGCGTCCGAGCTGACCGCGCCGACTCGCGCAGGCCAGGCGGTCAGCCCGAAGGCGTCCGCAGTACGAAGACCCCTTCGTCGACGAGAGTCAGGAGCGCCACCTCGCCGGACCCCAGCTCGACTTCGCCGTCCCAGGCGTAGCTCGTTATGTGGTCTCCGCCGGGCTCCGCACCTTCGGGCAGCACCGCGTCGAAGCGCACGGAAAGGGCGCTGCGCCCGATCCCCGTGGGCAGATCCCGGAACACATAGACCGGCCGGTCGCCCCGGATCCCGCCAGGAAACACCGTGTCGCGAACGACCGGATCGGTACCGAGCCTCACCGACAGCTCGAAGGGCACAAGCGTCCTGGCGCACGCTCGGGGGCTCCGCATGTGGGGCGGAAGCTCGGCCAGCTCCTCTTCGCTCCGGGTCCGGCACGCTTCCGCGGGCACGCCGTCCACCCGCCAGGAAAGGCGGACCATGGCGGCGCGGTCCGGGTCTCCGGCCGCAAAGTCCGACGGCACGCGGGAGAGCCAGGCGACTCCTGCGGTCAAGGCGGCGGCGAGCAGGACCGCCGGGACGATTCGTCCACGGGCTGCCGGGGACGCAATGCTGTGAAGCGGCGTCACGCCGGGTGTCCCCGGCTCGACCTCGACATCTGCCCGGCCCGTCCCACACTCGACGTCGACATCTGCCCGGCCGCCGAAGTCTCCGCTGTGGCCGCCGACACTTCGGGCACGACGCATTCGGCGTCGATTTCGATCTCCTGTTCGGAGAGCGCCCGGCCGAGCGTACGCAGCTGCGACTGGAAGAGGGCCACGCGCCGCTCCAGTCGGCGGCCTTCCGCCGCCGCGGCGTACACGACCCGAAGCCTCGCGCGGTCGACCCGGTCCTTGAGCTCGGCCTCGCGCTGGTTGTAGATCCGCTCATCGAGCCACTTCGGTCCCTCCCGGCTCCAGCAGTCCCGGGGCGGGCAGGACGCGACCATGACGCCGCCTACGCCTGCGCGAAGCAGGTATTCGATCACCGATGTGTGGAGGTTTCCGACGCAGCCCACGGGGTAGACCCTTGCGCCGGCGACCTCGGCGGCGCCTTGTCCGGCCGCCCCCCGGGAGCAGGCGATGACGACCACGTCTGCGGGCCCGAGGCCCCCGGCAGCGTGCGTCGGGACCGGACGGGCTGAACTGCCGCGGCGCGCATGCCGGTGAGCTTGTCGCGCGCGCGCATGCCGGGGACGCCGCTGGCTGCCGGTCTCGGCGAGGAACATCTTCACCCGGGCGAGCTGGTCCCGCCCCGTCCGTCCCGGAGGGCCCACGCCCATGGGGGCGCACGACCCGGCGCAGATTCCGCAGCTTACGCACTTTGCGGGATCGACCAGGCCGACGTAGCCGTCTCGCCCGTCGTCCCGGTTCACCATGCTGATGGCTTCGTACGGGCAGTCCTCGCAGCACTGTTCGCAGCCGGTGCAGAAGCGGGGGTTCACGTAGGAAGGCGGCGGGACTTTTCCGCCCCGGGGTCTCGTGAGAACCGGAACCAGCAGGACCGCGGCGGTCGTTCCTGCCGCCGCAAGCCAGACCCACCCCGCCCCCATCGTCCGGGTGACCGGGAGCCAGAAGCCGTACACGACATCCAGGGGCAGGTCTCCCGGAAGTCTCAGAAGGTCGGCCTTCGGCGCGAGGGGCGCCGGCCAGAGCACGGCGGCGGCGGCGAAGAGAGCGACCGTGCCCCAGAGGAGGGGTTTCGGCGGCAGAAGGCGGATGCGCGCAAGGCGGGACACATGGATCCACAGGAAGAGAGCGATGCCGACGGGCAGCACGATGTGCGCGAAGAGGTTCATGAAGAAGAACGCCGCCGGGATCGCCCTCTCGCCGGTGAACGCCCGGCCGATTGGCTCGGAGAAGATCGGCAGCGCATCGAGCAGCCGAGCGCCTTCGGCGGCGAAGAGCTGGCCGTGGACATCCCAGACCATGACGTACCCGGTCCATCCGCATACGAAGAGGATGCCCAGGAGGACGACCCCCGAGACCCACGCCAGAGCTCTGGGTCCCCATGTCCTGCGCTGGCCGAACATTCGGACCGCGTGCACCAGGGCCGCCAGGACCGCCAGGTCCGACGCATACCGGTGCAGCCCCCGGATCCATCTTCCGCCCCACCACTGGGCATCGATCGCGTGCACCGATTCGTAGGGACTGCCGATGCGGTAGAAGAGCAGCAGGTAGAGTCCCGTCACGAGAAGGACGGCGAGGCAGGCCGCCACCAGGGCACCCGAGTGATAGAGAGGGTTCCAGCGCCACGTGTACAGGGCGTTGAACCAGGCGTCGAGACGTGCGATTCCCCTAATCGTCCATTGTGCACTCCCCTTATTCATCATATTGTCATGATAATCAGATGAATCGGAGAGGAACACTCCCGGAATGATCCTGTTGAAGACCGCGGCCTACGCACTGAGGGCGTCGCTCCACTTGGCGGAGCGCGGACGAGGAGCGCCGGTGCGGGCGGACGACATCGCTGCAGCGCTGGACATTCCCCGGAACTACCTGTCGAAGATTCTGCACATCCTGGTCCGGCGCGGCCTTCTGGACTCGGCCCGGGGCCCGCATGGAGGCTTCCGCCTGGCGAAGGCCCCCGCGGACACGACGCTGCTGGATGTGGTCGGGCCCTTCGACGACGGTGCCGGAGTAAGGCGCTGCCTCCTCGGCCGCGACCGGTGTCCGGACGACGACCCGTGTCCCGCCCACGGGCGCTGGGAGAAGGTTGCAGGGTCGGTGGAGAAGTTCTTCCGGGAGACCACCGTCGCCGACCTCGCGCGAGGCGCGCGGTCGGAAGATCCGTCCCGCACCGCAGAACACCGCAGAGAGGCTGCGACATGAACCGACGCGAACCCCCCGACATCCCCTTCTTCCAGCGGCTCTACGACCGGCCCTTCGTGCTGCTCGCGCTGGGTCTGGTCGTCATGCTGGTCCTGTTCACTGCGTGGGGTCTGTGGGAGGTGCTGACCCTTCCTGCAGCCACCCTGCCCTGAGGAGAGGAGAAAAGTCATGCACGCCACGGGCATCACGCCTCCGCAGGGGGTCTGGTGGAAGCCCGCTCACAAGTCCGAGAAGGTGTGGGCCGCCATCGCATTCGCCTGGTGCATGGTGCTCTTCGCCATGATGCCCGTCTGGCATCTGCGCGGGGGACAGAACCCTTCGGGCATCCGGGCGAAGGTCGATCCCGCGGCATACCAGGCGCGGGTGCAGCAGTTCATCCAGGACCACCAGGTCGGAACCGACAACGGGTTCCCGGTGGTGGCGCCGCCGCCGGGCAGCGACGTGTACCTCCTGGGCCAGATGTGGGCCTGGCTGCCGGTCCTCCGGCTCGAAAAGGATGCCGAGTACACGCTCCACCTGTCGTCGCTGGACGTGAACCACGGCTTCAACCTCTATCCCTTCAACGTCAACTTCCAGGTCGTTCCCGGCTACGACTACGGCCTGCGCGTCACACCGACCGAAGCGGGCGAATACGGCGTCGTGTGCAACGAATTCTGCGGTCTGGGCCACCACCTGATGGTGGGCAAGGTCATCGTCACGGAACCGGGAGAAGGGCCGTGAACGCACTCTCCCGCATCTGTCCCACGACGGGGCTCAAGGTCCACAAGGACGCCGACGCGCTGATCAAGGCCAACGCCGTGGCCGCCACGGTGGCCCTCCTGATCGGGGGGGTCGCGGCGATCCTGGTCCTGCTCACCCGCTGGCAGGCGGTCCACCTTCTGGACGAGGCCTGGTTCTACCGGATCCTGACCGTGCACGGGATGAACATGCTGATCTTCTTCATCCTGTTCTTCGAGATGGCGGTGCTGTACTTCGCGTCGGCCGTGCTGCTCAACTCCCGCGTGGCGGCGCCGAAGACCGGCTGGGCCGCCTTCGCACTCATGCTGCTCGGCGCCGGGCTCGTCGAGTGGACCATGTTCACCGGCAAGGCCGATGTGCTGTTCACGTCGTACGTGCCGCTCAGAGCCCATCCGGCCTTCTACCTGGGCGTGATCCTCTTCGCCGTCGGCGCGATCGTCGTGACCGCCATCTTCTTCGCGACGCTGGTCGTGGCAAAGCGGGAGAAGACCTATACGGGTTCGGTGCCGCTGGTGACCTTCGGCGCGATCACGGCGGCGATCATCGCGGTGATCACCCTCGCCCACGGCGCGGCGATCTACATTCCCACCTTCCTGTGGTCGCTCGACCTCATGAACGTGGATGCCCAGGTGTACCGGCTGGTGTGGTGGGGCCTCGGCCACTCGTCGCAGCAGATCAACGTGGCCGCCATGGTCTCGATCTGGTACCTCCTGGGCGCCCTCGCGGTCGGGGCCGTCGTCGTGAACGAGAAGATCAGCCGCACCGCCTTCGTGCTCTACATCCTCTTCATCTCCATGGCCTCGGCGCACCACCTGCTGGTGGACCCGGGGTTCGGGCCGTCGTGGAAGGTGGTCAACACCTCCTACTTCATGTACATGGCGGTGCTGGCTTCGATGCTGCACGGCTTCACCGTCCCGGCGGGCGTGGAGATGGGGATGCGGCTGCGCGGCTTCACCCAGGGGATCTTCGGCTGGCTGCGGCGCGCCCCCTGGGCCGACCCGGGCTTCTCGGCGCTGTGCCTGTCGGTGGTCGTCTTCGGCTTCGTGGGCGGGATCACGGGCGTCACCTTCGGCACCGAGCAGATCAACATCGTCGCCCACAACACGCTTCGGATCCCCGGGCACTTCCATGCGACGGTGGTGGGCGGAACGGCCGTGGCCTTCATGGGCATCACCTACTACGTGATCCCGCTGATCTTCCGAAAGAGGATCGCCTTCTACCGGATGGCGAAGTGGCAGCCCTACGTGTTCGCGGCCGGAATGCTGGTCTTCTCGATGGCGATGACCTTCGCCGGAACCTTCGGGATCCCGCGCCGCCACTGGGACATCACCTTCACGGGGGCTCCCTTCGGCGTCGCCTACTCTCCGGCGGCAGACCTTCTGATCGCCGTCATGGCCGTCGGCGGCCTGGTCGCGGCCGTCGGCGGCGGGATGTACATCCTCGTCACCGTGGCGTCGGTCTTCTTCGGCAGGCCCCTGGGCAGCGAAAACACCGCCGCGGCGCTGGCAGGTGCCGTGCCGCCGGGTCTGTACAACCGCCCCTTCGCGGAGCTGCCCGACAAGGAGGTGGAGCTCGAGGAGCACGGCAGGCTGGGCATGATGCCCGGAACGATGATCCTCGTCTTCGTCTTCCTGCTGGCCTTCGTGGTCTACTACTTCGCCAACTGGAAGCTCCTGTCGGCGATGTGGCTCATCGGATGACGCACCCGCCCGCCCCTCCGGCACCCCGATGACGCTGCGACCGAAGGACAGGTGGCCTCTCGGAGCGGTCGGCTTCATCCTGGCCGTGTCGGGGGCCTGGTGGGGGTTTGCCCTCTTTGCGGTGCCCGGGGCGCCGGAATGGCTGGATCGGGCGCGGGCGGTGTGCTTCAACATCACCGAAACCGGGTTGCCCGACCCGAAGGGGTGGCTGCTGCTGCTGGGCCAGCCGCCGGCGATGCTGGCGCTGCTGTACGCCGGGTGGGGCACCGAGGTGCGGGGCGCGCTCGGCCGACTGGCGGCGTCTACCGGGGGTAGGCGCCTGCTGGGCGGGACGGCCTTGGTCGTGATGGCGGGGCTCGCGCTGGCCGGGATCCGGGTGGCGGGCGCCCGGATTCCCCCGCCGGTGCTTCCTCCCGGCTTCGGCCCGGACGCCGCCGAGGCGCTGCCGGAAACCTATCCGCGCCTCGACCGGCCCTGGCCCGGGACGCCGGGGCTCGTGGACCAGCGGGGCGAGCCCTTCTCCCTTAAGAGCTTGGGCGGCCGACGGGCGTTCGTGACCTTTGCCTTCGGCCACTGCAAGACGATCTGTCCCCTGGTCGTGCACAACTCGCGGCGGGCGCGCCTCGTGGCGGAGCGCGAAACGGCGGTCGCGGTCTTCACCCTCGATCCTTGGAGGGACACCCCCGGCCGCCTCCCCGTCCTGGCGGCCCAGTTCGGGCTCGACCCCGAGCGCGACTTCGTCGTGGGCGGTCCCGTCGAGGAGGTGAACGCGGCCCTGGACGCCTTCGGCATGGCCCGGGAACGGGACCCGCGAACCGGCGACATGATCCACCCGTCGCTGGTCTACCTGGTGGAACGGGACGGCACCCTGGCTTACGGATCGACGGGAGCGGCGTCCCATCTGGTTCAGCTGGCAGCGCGGCTGAGGTGAGGCGCGACGGGTCCGGTCGGTGCGCGGCAGCGCCGGCTCTTCGACACCGAAGTCGATGTGCCGATGGAGAAGGATGACTATATTCTGATGGGGAAAATCGCTTGGCCGGTCCCAACAATGGTGGTCGCTCCCGCTCGCTCTCGACCCCCACACATACGAGCAGCCGGGCAGGTACCGGATTCTGGTCAAGGTGATCGACATCTTTCGGCAACGACGCCTCCCAGGGGGGTGCGAAGACGGACCGGCGCGAGGCACTGGCGGCGGCGCTGGCCTGCGTGGAGGCGGTCGAGGGGAGGCGCGGTGGACACGGCCCGGAGCATGGAGCGCGAGGCGTGGGCGGTGCTGCTGGCGATCATGCGCGACCCGGAAGGCCCCGGCGTCCGTCGCGCTGCCCGGGCGCCTCGCGAGGTGCTGGACCGGGCGCGCGGACGGCCCCCGGCTCGCAAACCCGTCTACAAGCTGCTGCACGACGTGAAGACCGAGAATTCGTTACCCCATTTGACGAAGGCGAATCGAGATGAAGACCGGGAAGATTGTTGCGGGCCTGTGCCTGATTGCCGGGCCGGCAGTCGGACTGGCGGCGTGCGAGGCCGAGACCTTCGAGGTGCTGGCCGGCGAGGAACGCGCGATAGAGACGGCGGAGGAGGCCGTCGCCCAGATCGCGCAGGTCTACGCCGACATGTTGGGAAGGCGAGGTATCCACGTACACCTTGGACGAAACGACTTTGGCCGGGGTCAAGGACCCGGAGCTTCGAGAAGGATTCCGGCATGTCGCGGAACGGCTGCCGGAGGAAGCCGCCTGGATTCTGAAGGTCAATGACTTTTACCTCCCTGGAGGAGATCCGACAACGAGTATCGAGGTGGAAGTTTACGATCTTCATGAACAGGGTATCTGTCTCAAGTTCATGAACGCGGATATCGTCCGGGATAACGGCGGTTGGCGGATCAGATCCGTGGGGTTCGGTGGCTGGAGCCTTGAATCCGAAGAAGGCCGGGAGAAGCGGCTTGCGAGGGGGGCGGAGCTTCGAGCAAGGGAGGCGCTTCGATGAAGGCGAGGGCGGGCCTGGTTTGTGTCCTCTCGCTTGCGGGCCTGCTTCGGCGATCCGATCCTTGTGACGTGCCGATAAGGTCGGTTCGAAGGAGTCGGGGAAGAGAAGGAACAGGAAAATGTGGCGAAGCTCACGGTCGTGAACGTGCTCCCGGCTGTCGAGCCACCGGCCGAAGCGCCACGGATCGGCCAGGAGCGATTCGCGGTCTTCCGAGGGAAGGGAGAACCAGTCGATCATCGCGGTGACGAAGAACCGGTATTCGCGCCACCGCTGGATGTTGAAGGCAACACCCCGGTTTGGCGACTCCATGGTCCAGGACCTCGCCGAGATCCTCGAGATCTGACGAGAGCTCGGAGCCTGACCAGCTCCAGGCGGTCATGAGATGGTCGGCCTTGGTCGTTCGCTTCATGGAGTCGGAGCTTACGACGAGGTGTAGAGCCATCCACTCGACGAGCGATGTGTGCGATAAGCCGATGAAGCCCGCCTCCGACGGGGCACAGGTGCCAAGTAGGCTCCGCCGACTGCGATCCGGCCCTCACTCCGGTTGACGCGGGGCTCCCCGCCGTCCCGACCCCTGCCGATGCCGGAAGAAGTCGCCGCAGGGGGCGCTGAAGCGATCCGCCGGGGCCGCTACGTGGTCCATGTGCACCGGGTCCGGCATCGTCGCGGAAACCCGGCGCGTGCGAAACTCGTTACTGTGAATGCAGTGGGAAACTCAACCTGGAGGAAGAATCGTGGGATTCGTGATCCATACGCTCGTCAGCGCGGCGCTGCTCTTCGTGCTGGGCAGGCTGGTCGGTGGCATCGAGGTGCGCGGTGCCCGGGCGGCGGTCGCGGGCGCGCTCGTGCTGGGGTTCATGAACTGGGTGATCTGGAAGCTGCTGGCCGTCCTGGCGGTGCCGCTGATGATTCTCACGTTCGGCCTCTTCAGCTTCGTGATGAGCGCAATCGCCCTGAAGCTGACCGCCGCCGTGGTGCGGGGGTTCGACATCCGGACTTTCGGTGCGGCGCTGATGGGAGCCGTGGTTCTGGCGCTGATGAACATCGTGGTGAGGCTGGTGATCGGGAGGCTGGTGATCGGGATCTGATCCAAGCAGCCCGCGGCAGAGCTCCCGCCGCCGGCATTCGGCCCGGCGTGCATCGCGCCTGATTTCCTCGCCCGCCAAGATCACCCAACTCTGCGGACTACTGCTTGCTGCACCCCGAATTCGTCTTCTGTCCGGAGCAACACGAGTCGTGCTTTGGTGGAGCCTCAGCGCTGGAAACATAGTCGTCAAAACACTTCGTGGGTTGGTAGGCCCGCCTGTCGGCGCATCTCCTGAAACTGCAGATCCCGGTCCTTGAGTGCATTCGTTTCGGCTTCGATGTGTGCCCTCGAGACTCCGAACCCCTCGCCGGGGATACTGACGGCCGCCACGGCCACTCCCGCCCGGTCGTAGCTGACGATCTCGCCCGTATCCGTGTCGGCGACCACTATGTGACTGCCAGCTCTCGTCCAATATGTCCTGGACCCGAACAGCACCCCCTTTTCGGCATACGGGAAGGAGGGCGGGTTTCTGACAATCAGGGCTTCGGTCGTTGGAACTTCACGAACCTGCGTAACCACATCGCTGTCTGGGAGTTGTATACTCAGGTATGCGTGCCTCCGAACAACGGTGCCGTCTGGTTCCTGCGCCGGTTCCGAAGACACCTTGAACGCCAATGTACCGTCCCCGTCCAATGCACCCAGAAACGTCTCAGAACCGGCGTGTTTCAATCCCGTTCTGACGTTCTGTGTTCCTATGAGGTCTCCGTCCGGTGAATAGAACGTGGCCCGCTTCTGGTTCGTATCCCAAGCCACCGGACCATCCGGTCCCCGCCCGAGGGCGGGTGCCAGACCGTAGAACTCGCCCGGACCCTGTCCGTCCCCACCTCGAACCCGTACTTTACCCGTTTGCAAGTTGACGAAAAGGACCAACATCGACAGCCTGTCCACCAGCACGATCCGTTCCTCACCCGTGAATAAGGCTCCGCCGAGGACCGCAATCTCTTTCACCGCCGGATCCACGTGCTCTCCGGACGCGAACAGAACGCCGTTCTCCAGCGTCAGGACGGGCACGGGCAGACTGGCGAGCGCTTCGTCGAGAACCCCTCCGAACACCCCCTGCGCGGTCACGAATCCAGGTGTGCCTTGGACGCCCAGCAACGCCGCCAAGCGTTTGTCTTCTTCGATTCGCCGTGCCGTCTGCTCGTCCGCCATGCATCGCTCGAACGCCAGCGCATCTGGGATCCCCAAGTTCAGCGTGGCCCACGATCCCCAGTCACTGCCAGCCAACCAGCCATCGTCTTTCAGGAGAGATGCGTGCGCGTCGGCGAACACTCCGTGTCGTTCGGCGCAGATCGCGGCTTCAGCAGCCTCGCGAGCTCGGGGATGAAGCGCTTCCAGCGGAAGATGGCGGATCACAATGTCGATCCCTTCCGCCGTCGCCAACTCGGACAGTCGGCTTGCCCCCGTCCGGCAAAACGGACACTCGTAGTCAACGAACTCCACGACTGTCCGATCCAGCTGAACCGTATTCCCTACCAGTCGGCTCTCAGTCGTAATCAACTCGAGCCACACCTCGTCGAGCGCACGGCCTACCCTCGATCCCTCGAAAGCGGGCATCAACCGGCTCCCGATGGGTCCCGAGGGCTGAAACAGGAAATACGCCAACGTGACCAGAATGGCCACGTCTACCACCCGCCTCAGTTTTCCGGGGGCTTTACCCGATATCGAGGGGTCCGCTGGCTTTGGAGTCACTGATCACCGAGTAGGTGCTCGGCTGCCCACTATTCCGTGGCCGCTGGGGGGCATCCGTATTCGGGCTCATCCTCACCGGGACACGAGGTACAGGTCCCGGCCGACGCGCTGGCGGTGGCTGAAGGGGCCGAGATCGACCCCAACCAGAAGATCAGGGCCAATGCAGGCAGCCTGAGCAGAGTGGAGTAGCCCTTCAGGTGTCAATCCTCCTGGCTGAATGGTCGTCCTCCAAGTCCCACGGCGGGACTCGGATTCGAGCGACCAAAGTCACCCAAGACCAACTTTGAGTGGTCGAGCGCCCAAGCGCAAGTGCCAGTCTTATCCAATGACAGATGAGTCCGAACGAAGAAGCGTTTTCCAGCGGGGAATGAGCCCGAAGCTCGGGGCGATGAGGGTGACGGGCTGGCGCTCGGCAGGAAGCGCTGGGCAACCCGAACCTGATCCGCCAGATCAAGGGGGGCCGCTCGCCGACGCTGCGCACGGCGGACCGAGTCGGGCGGCGCGCGCGATCCGCTCCGCCGCCCCAGGTGCCGGAAGCCCGCATCGAGTGCGAAAAGGCGTTGGACGCCCGCCGCCGGGCCGGCAGCAAGGCGCTTTGAAGGGAGAACAGCGCCACTATTGGCCCAAGAAACAACGAAGAGCGAAGCGATCCAGCCCGGATGCCTCGCCGCTCGAATGCCGGGGGGATTTCGTCCACTCGCCGCCAAGATCCACGAGCGCCGCCCGCTCGTCGTTCCGTATTGTCTTGCGCCCGGAAACAGTACGGCTATACTAGCGATCCGTCACAGGAATCCCCCGGTCCGTGGACGCATCATGACTCGTGGCCACCGCTTCCTCGCAGCATCGTCGGCAGCCCGTGGACAAGATCCTCGCCGCTCTCGGTGCTGGCGCGGATTCATCCCCGGGCTGCCGGGGCTCGCGATCACCCTCGGTTGTGCCGGCGGGGGCGGCGGCCCTCCCGTTTCGGGTGAGGCGGCCGCTTCGCTCTTCGCCGCCTATTCCGGCCGCTGGGAGCTCGACGAGTCGAGCAGCACCGCCCAGATCCCCAACCAGCTCGAGGGAGTGCAGGACGAGGCGCCGGTCGCGGACATCGCCCGTAACGAGACCCGCGAGATGCGGCGCTACCGGAGGATGTACGAGTCGCGGCGGATGTCGGTCGCGCACATGCGCACGACCATCGAGGTTCTGCGCCGACGCCCGGAAACGCTCGTCCTGACGATCAGCGAGACCGAGCTGGTCTATACGCCCATACCGGGCGAGACGCTGGCCGTGCCCATGGACGGGACCGATATCGAAGTGCGCGAAGGCGAGCACCGCGTCCGCACCGGCATCGAGTGGGACGGGCCGGTGCTGTCGCTGAAGCACCAGGTGGTGTCGGGGGGAATGGTTCGCGTGACGTTCGAGGTCATCGGCGACCGCATGATCATGACGCGCACGATCTCGGGCACCGGCGCGGGCGAGCCGCTCGTTCTGGCCTACGACCGCAGCTGACGCCGGGTGCCTCGCTGGACGAGCGCGCCGCAGCCGACAGCGGCGGATAGCGAGGGCGAAGCGAGATGAACTGGGAAGCCTGGTTCACTCTGGCGGTCATCACTCTGGCGGTTCTCGTGCTTACGCGGGACCTGATCTCGCCCGCGGTGACCTTCATGGCGGCGGTGGTCGTTCTCCTGGTCGCCGACGTGCTGGCTCCCGGGGAGGCCTTTCAGGGCTTCGCGAACCCTGCTCCGATCACGGTGGCGGCGCTCTACGTCCTCGCCCGAGCGGTCGAGCGCAGCGGGGCTTTGCAGCCGATCGTAAGGGTGACCCTCGGCACGGGCCGGAGCATACGCATGGCGCTGGCGCGGCTCACGGTCCCTGTGGCGGCCGCGTCGGCCTTCCTCAACAACACCCCGATCATCGCGATGCTGACCCCCCAGGTGGAGGAGTGGGCGGACCAGCGCGGAGACTCGGCCTCGCGCTACCTGATGCCGCTTTCGTTCGCGGCCATCCTGGGCGGGATGACCACGCTGATCGGCACGTCCACCAACCTCGTGGTGTCGGGGCTGCTGCAGGCGGAGGGGCACGATCCCTTCACCATGTTCGAGCTCACGCGCATTGCACTGCCGATCGCGGTCGTCGCCCTGGCCATCAACGTGCTCACCGCCCCGAATCTGCTGCCGGACCGCCTTCCGCCGCGCCAGGAAGCGCGCTCCGGCGGACGCAGCTTTTCCGTGCGGATGATCGTCGAGCCGGGCGGCCCGCTGGACGGCATGGCGGTGCGCGACGTGCAGGTGGTGCTGCCCGAGACGACGAGGATCGTCTACTTCGAGCGCGGAGGCGAGGGCGCGGGACAGATCGCGCCGAACAAGGTGCTCCGAGGGGGTGATTTCCTGACCCTCATCGGCGATACCGACGCCGTGCTCGACCTGCACGAGGTCTCCGGGCTCGCGTCTTCGCAGCAGCCGCACCTGCCGTACGAATTCAGAAGCGCACGCCATGCATACTTCGAAGCCGTCATCGCTCCCGAGTCGCGTCTGGTGGGCCGCTCGCTCGCGGATGTCCGTTTTCTGGCTCGCTACCAGGCCACCGTGGTGGCGATCCACCGGGCCGGAGAGCCGGTCCACGGCGCGTTGGCACTGGAGCCGCTCAAGCCGGGGGACACCCTGCTGGTGATCTCGGACCGCGGATTCGGGGACCGCTGGCGAGACCGCAACGACTTCCTGCTCGTGTCGCGCTTCGGCGCGCCGTCGCCCGAACCCACGGCCAAGGCGGGGATCGTGGTGGCGATTGGTGCGGCGATCGTGCTCGGGGCGGGGTTGGGCGTTCTGCCGATCCTGCACCTGTCCCTCCTGGGCGCGCTGGCGCTGATCGGATTCGGCATCCTCACTCCCAACGAGGCCAGGGACTCGATCGATTTCGATGTGATCGTGGTGATCGGGGCCGCCTTCGGGCTCGCGGCAGCGGTCGAGAATTCGGGGCTCGGCCAAGCGGCGGCGGGCCTGGTCGCTGACTCTCTCGGACGGTTCGGGCCGCAGGGGGCCATGACAGGAATCGTCATCAGCACGGTCGCGCTCAGCTCCATCATCACCAACAACGCCGCGGCCGCGCTCGTTCTGCCGATCGCGATCTCCACGGCGGCCGACTTCGGCATCGACGCGCGTTCGGCGGCGGTGGCGGTCGCGCTCTCGGCCTCCGCCTCGTTCATGACTCCGATCGCGTACCAGACGAACCTGATGGTGTACGGCCCGGGGGGGTATCGCTTCGGCGACTACGCGCGGCTCGGCACGCCGCTCACCCTGGTGGTGCTGGTCGCGCTGATTGCGGCTACGGTGACATAGGAGCCCGCGGACGACGGGTTCGTAGTCGAACGGCGCGCCGACTCGTCCGTCGTCGCCCTCGCTTTCGACGAAGAAAGGCGCGGCCGCGCCGGCGGAGAAGCCTGACGCGGTTCCCGCCCCGTCAGCCGATCCAGTAGCTCAGCTTCAGGATGAACACGTCTTCGCTGCGCTGGCTCAGGAGCGTGCTCAGATCGCTTCCGAACGAGAAGGCGCCCTCGCGCGCGTAGTGGTCGCGCCCCTGTGACCAGACCGCGAAGAGGGTGGAGCCGGGCTGGTATTCCCAGCGCAGCACCACGTTGGAACGGAACTGCTTGAAGTTGAAGTCAGGGCTGCGGAACGATTCGGCGGCTCCGCTTCCGTCGATGTCGGCGGAGAGCTCGTCGCCGTCGCCGGTGCGCACCTCGACGGGCGCGAACCGCTCCGCGTACGCCTCCGCACGCGGATTCACCACTTGCTTGAACTCCCGGTAGGCGCCGGCCGATACGAACGGCTGGGCATACATCTGGAGCGACAGCGTGGGCGAGAACGTCCAGTCGGCCCGTGCGGTAATGCCCGCGGTCGTCTGTTCCATGCGCGCGAAGAGGTAGCGCGGCTCGGCCAGGTCGAAGCGACGGACCCACTGGGTGCCCTCGTGACGCCGGTTCACAAAGGGCCCGGTCGACACGGTGGCCCTCGAAGACGGCCTCCAGCGCAGGCTTACGTCGGCTCCGTACCTCCAGGAATCCGTGTCCGGGCTGACTCCCCAGTTGTTGCCCGCGTTCACCTGCAGCGCCTTGCGCGAATCGGACCAGAACCCGAACCAGCCTCCCCAGGAGGGGTCGACGCGCAGCATCTCGCCGCCTCGAAGCGACGTGTTGCTGAGACCTGCGGTCTCCCTCATCACACCGGCATAGCCGCCCCAGAAGTTGCTGAAAGTGAAGCTCCCGTTGACGTTGGCGCCCCTCTGGAAGGCTTCGCCGCCGAAGCTCCACGGAGCCCACGCATTGAAGTTCAGGTTCCAACGCTGAAAATGCCCGGTAGGTCGAAAGTGCTGGTATCCGACCCAGACGAAGGGGCTCACGAAATCGGCCTCGCGCATGAAGCCGATGTCGTTGGAATCGAAGCCGGGCGAACGGGCCATCGCGCCGGTCGCGAAGCGCCAGTAGCCTCCCGCGATCTTGCCGAAGAGGGCCGATCCGGCCCAGCCGTTCAGCGAGGTGCGCGCCGGGTCGAATTCGGTATGCTCGGCGTCGGGGCGCTGAAAGTACCGGGCGGGCGAGCGCTGGGTCCGCGCGACGGCGTCCGCCGAGCCCCGGACGGTGGAGCCGAGGAGGTAGCCGGATACGAAAAAGCGATCCTGGCCGAAGCGGTGGCGGGCGTCGGCACCGAAGGTCCAGGCGTCGGAGTGGAGCGCGAGGGCTTCGGCTGCTGCACCGTCCCGCAGGGTCCAGGTGGAAACCACTCCGACGGCGCTCTTGCCGTCGCGAAAGTCTTTGCTCACCCGGGCCATGCCGTACTGGGCGGAGGGTTCTACCACCTCGTCACCCAAAGGACCGGACTCGTTGGCCGCCAGGGCCGTCTCGTGTCCGGTGTGTGCGTGGAGGAGGCCGAGCGACCACCCCGACCGCGTCTTCCCGGACAACTTGGCGGCGCCCAGGATCCGCGTACGCTCGGGAGAGTCGGCATACACTGCGCCCGAAACACGTCCGCGCGGCGCCCTGCCGATGCGCCTGGAGTAGAACAGTCCCTCGCCGGCCATGTCTCCGTCGCCTTCCGAGAAGCGGAAGGTGAAGATGTTCGACCCCTCGACGAAGAAGGGCCGCCGTTCCTGGAAGAAGGTCTCGAACGCGGTCAGGTTCACCTGCGCGGGGTCGGCCTCGACCTGTCCGAAGTCCGGGTTGACGGTGACGTCCAAGGTCAGATCGGTGGTGATCCCGTATTTGACGTCGGCTCCGACGGCGGACGAAAAGTCCCGGGCATCGTAGAAGGGATCCGCATCGCTCCCCGGTACGGCCTCCATCCTGACGAGCGAGTAGGGAAGCACTTCCACGCGGGCGGGCGGGGACAGATCGGTCAGGCCTTCCAGGTCCCCGAACCTCGAGACCAGCGCCCCGTCTCCCTGTGAAATCGGGGCCCAGAGGCTGCGCTCCATGTGCCGTCCGATGAAGCGCGCGAAGTTGATCCCCCAGGTCTGCTGCGCGGCCCCGTCGAAGCGCAGCTGCGAGTACGGGATCCGGAATTCGGCGGTCCAGCCCCGGTCGTCGGTCCGGGTGGCCACATCCCACACCGCGTCCCAGGAGTCGTCCTCGTTGGTGTCGTCGAACATATAGGCGTCGGACTTCACCCCCGCCGGGTTGACTCCGAACCGAAAGGCGGTGCGCCGGTCGTGATAGCTGTCGATCACTACGTCGACCCAGTCCGAATGGGGCCGGTCGTCACGGCGTGCGAGCTGCGCCACGATGGAATCCGGCGCACTGTCGAATGCCCGGATCCCGACGTATACGGCCTCGTCCCCGTAGAGCACCCTCGCATCCGTCTGCTGCAGAGGAGCCTCGCCCTCGTTGGGCTCGAAGACGATGAAGCCATCGGCCACCACGGCGGCCTCCCAGTCGGACTCGTCCAGAAGTCCGTCGATCGTCGGCGGGATTCCGCCGAGCCGGTGCGCCACCAGCGAAGGAGGCGCGGCTCCTCTCCCGTCCCGACGCGCATCGGCATCGTTCTCCGGGCCCTGGCCCAGGAGGGGCGGGGGCGTTCCTCCCAGCATCGTCACCGCCGCCGCGCACACGCACACCCGCATCGAAAACATTCCCCTCATCATCGTCCCCTCTCCCCGTTTTTCAGCCCTCCCAGGCCCCTTTTTGACGAACTTTGGTATTGACCGGGCCGCGATGACTCCGGTTCCGCCGCCCGCGACTGACTAAATGACGAGAGACGGAGACGAAAAGTTGCGAACCCGCCCCAGGATCAGCCCGGCATTCTTCAAGGCCCACGGCCACGGCAACGACTACCTGGTATTCGAAGAGGGCTGCGGACCGGAGTTGACAGAACCTCTGACGAGCCGGATCTGCGACCGTCAACGGGGCCCGGGAGGAGACGGGATCGTGGTGGTGGAGGCCGTGCCCGAAGGCGCGGAGCCCCGTCTGCGCATGTTCAATCCGGACGGAGGCGAATTCGAACGCAGCGGGAACGGGCTGCGGATCGCCGGGGTCTACCTGCGACGCTTGGGCAGGGCCGGAGACGAATGGTTTCCCGTGAACGTGGGGGGTGACCGAGTGCGGCTGCGGGCGGCAGCCCCGGATGCGGCGGGCATCTGCGACGCGAGCGTCGAGATGGGACGGGTGGGATTCCCCTCCGGGCCGCCCTTCGTTTTCGCCGGCCTGGTGGACGCACGCGGCCGCACCGCACTCGAGCTGCCGTCGCTCGGCGGAGGCAGGACGCGCCTGGAGGCGATGCCGGTCTCGGTCGGCAACCCCCACGCGGTGATCTTCGGCGACGGCTGGACCCGCGACGAGGTGGCGCGCTACGGGGCGTTGGTCGCGACGAACGGGGCCTTCCCGCAGGGGGCGAACGTCCAGTTCGCCGAGTCGCCCGTCGGGCGCGAGGTCGCGGTCAGGATCTGGGAGCGCGGGGTCGGGCCCACGCTGTCGTCGGGCACTTCGGCGTGCGCGGTGGTGGCCGCCGCAGTGAAATCGGGGTTCCTGGCGCCCGGACCCGCGACCGTCAGGATGGAGGGCGGGGACATGGAGGTGGAGCTGCGCCCGGACTGGTCGGTGCGGCTTCGCGGGCCGGTCGAGGAAGTCTGCACGGGCAGGCTGGCGGACGGCTTCCTCGCCGCCGGCGCCTCTGCAGCCCGTGGATTAATCCGCACGAGCACCGAGAGCGGCGAGGCGCCGGGGGGATCTTATCCTACGTCCGCACCCGTGCCATCAGCGCGACCCCGACCACGAGGAAGATGAAGTTCGGGATCCAGGCGGCCCAGAAGGCGGGGATTCCGCCCGAGGCCCCGATCGCGCCGAAGAGCCTCAGCAGCATGATGTACAGGATGGTGGAGCCGAGCGAGACCCCCACGCCGAGCGCGGCGCCCCCTTTCTTCACGGTGGTCGCGAGCGGAGCGCCGAAGAGCATGATGACGAGGGTCGCGGCGGGGATCGACAGCTTCTGGTCACGCTTCACGAGCAGCTCGTCGGGATCCCCTCCCGAGCGGTAGACCGCCGCCGCTCGCCTTCCCAGCTCGCGGTATCCCATTTCGTTCTCGGCGGGAGGGTCGTTCCGGAGCTCCTCGGGGGGAACGCTGAGCCCGGCTCGCCGGTAACGCTCGAAGGTGTAGGAGATTTCCTGTCCGCTCGGGCGGATCACTCTCAGGTAGCCGTCCTGGAGCGTCCACCCGTCCTCTTCGCTGTAGAGCGCTTGGTTGGCCCACACGTGGCGCAATGATCCGTCTTGGTCGCGGCTTTCGACGAGAACCCGGTCGATGGAACGGTTGGACACGAAGAGCTGCTGGATGCTGATGGTCTCCTGGTTCTCCGTCTGGTGCACGAAGTCGTTGCGCCAGTCCCCGCGAATCTCCCGGTCCCCGAAGATCTCGGCCGCTCTCCTGTTGGTGGAGGGGACCAGCGACCCGAGGAAGAAAACCCCCACGGTCAGGACGGCGCCTAAAGGCCACAACGGCGCCACAAGCCGGTGAAAGGAGACGCCGCCCGCCTTCGCGGCCATGATCTCCCGGTGGACGGTCATGTAGTTGACCGTGAAGACTGCTGCGATCAGCGCGGCGATCGGTGCCGACCAGACCATGAAGTGCGGATACATGAAGACATACCCGAAAGCGATGTCCGCCACCGTCAGACCGCGGTCCAGGAACTGTCCCTGCCGTTCGGAAAGATCCCCGAGCACGAAGATCACGGGAACGCTCGCAAGGAACACGCTGAAAAGCGTGGCGAAGCTGCCGACGACCATCCGGTCGAGGGTGCGGATCATGCCGCTGGCGCCGCTTGCGACCGGTGCCGGGAGGTCGGCTTTCTGACGGCCAGCCATATCTCCCGCCATCCGCCGTCCCGGGCGGAGGCGATCCAACGGCCCATGCGGGACACCATCAGCGTCCCCGCGACGAACCAGATGACGCTCGGCGCCCACATGCTCCACACAGGGTCGGCAAGGTTGCGGTCGGCCCACTTCTCGCCGCTCGTGAGACCCCACTGGTACACGCCGATCACGAGCGCGGAGACCACGATGACCATGCTCACGCCGCCCTGCGGGAACCGGATCCCGACGGGAACCCCTACCAGCACGAAGACGATGCAGGCCGTGGCGATGACGAACTTCTTGTGAATCTCGACCCGGTATTGGTTCACTTGGCGGCTCAGCGCCTCGGCGCGGGCGGCATTCGTGCGAGCGGCGGCAGCCAGTGTGCGAGCGAGGTCGTCGTCGGGCAGCTGCGACGTCCCCGGGACGGCCAGCGTCCTGGCCAGCGGCGGTCCGGCGCGCCTCGCGGAATCCGCGGCCGCGCCGCGCCCCAGCGCGCGTTCCACCGCGGTTCGGGTCTGTTCGAGGGATTCGCTGCGCACCGCTTCCAGCTCTTCGCGTCTGGCACGCTCGGCGTCGATGAGCATTGCGACCGACATCTCCCGGTCGCTGCGCTGATCGGTTCCCGAGTCCTCGAAGAGGTTGCCCACTCCGCGCAGCACGTACAGCTGCCTTTCGAACTCGGCCTGCTGGAAGGTTCCCGTCTCTCCGCTTCCCACCTCGTAGACATGCCCGTCGTAGAGGCGGAGGTGCAGATCCGTGAAGGAACTGTTCAGCTCCATCTCGCCCCGGGAGGCGTAGGTGGTGCGCCGGACTCCCGGTTGACTCATATCATAGATGGCGACGCCGGTGAGTTCGGAAGAGTCCTGATCGATGGCGTCGGCCACCAGGAAGTAGGGGCCGATGCCGTTTTCGGCTTCGATCCGGTTGACCGCATGCTCGCGGAGCTGAAAGGTGGGACTCTTCTGGCGGATCGAATTGCGAAGGTTCTTGAGCTGGTGGTTCGCCTCCGGGAGAACATGGTCGTTGAACGCGAAGGTCGCGCCGGTGAGGAGGGCGCCGAAGCCCAATGCGGGAAGGAACAACCTGGCGGGCCGGACCCCGCCGCTGGACATGGCCACGATCTCGCTGTGAGTGGCCAGCTCGCTGAAGGCGTACAGAACCGCCGGGAGGACAGCCATGGGGAGAGTGACGGCGATGGTGTGGGGCAACGACAGGACGAGCGCCTCGAAGATGATCTCCTTGGGCAGCCCCTTGCCCACCAGATCCTCCAGCCGCCCCGCGACCGTGTTCACGAAGAGGAGCCCGGTCAGCAGACTGAAGGCGAAGAGGAAAGGACCCGTCATCGAGCGCAGCAGGTAGCGGGTCAGGATTGTCATGATCGGTCGGGCCGGGACTCGAGGTCCGCTTCGGTGAGAGGTCGCCGCTTGGATGCTCCCGGGGTTTTCGCCGGTTGTCTCGTTCGCCGGGAGCTGACGGCATCCCGGATCGGCAGCCCGTGGGCGCCTCGCCGCTCGCGCGGATGCATCCACGGGCTGCCGGACCATGAAATGTAACCGATTCCGGGGCGCAGTCCTGCGTTCCGCAGGCGGGGCCCTGTGCCCCGCCGCGTGTGCGTTCGCCCTCGCCGTCGCGGGTGGGGCCGCCCGGGGATCCGCGCAGCAGGCGGGGCCTCCCGGCCCGGAATCGGTCCTGTGGGTGATTCCGGATCTGAGAGGACAGGTCCGGTCGCTGCTGTCGCCGCTCCCCCGGCCCGTGCCGGTCGTGCGACTGGGGCTGGCCGGCGTCCCGGTCACGCGTCTCGGTTCTGTTCTCACGCCCCCGGATCCGCCGTTCGGACCGCTCCTCGCGGGGATGGGAGCGGATTCGGCCTCCTTCGCCCTGCCCCCGCCCAAACCGCCCGGCTGGGCCGCAAACCCTCTGCTGCGCTTCGGCACGCTGGGGCGCACGGTCCACTACGGAAATATCCCGAGCGGGCGGGCGCGCGCGGGTGCGCTGCGACGAGCACCCGAAGCCGTCCGCTTCCAGAACGAGTTCACGGACCTGGGTTTCCTGCTTCGCGGAACGGGACAGCTCGGGAGCGACTGGACTCGCTACAGGCCCTGCGACGAAACCGTGCAGGTGACCTGCGAACTCTCGCTGCTGCCCCGGTTGACGCCCGATATCCAGTTCGCGGCCGACGCGGACGGAACGATCGCGGGGCGCGTGCGGGTCGACGTCGACTACGACCAGAGGCGCGAATTCAAGGGTGCGAACCGGGTGAGAATCCGCTACCAGGGGCTCCCCGGCGAGTTTCTGCAGGGGTTCAACGTGGGGGACGTTGATTTCTCGCTGCACCCGTCGCGCTTTCTGGCCGAGGCCGTACCCGCCGGGAACTTCGGCTTTCAGGCCGCGCTGCAGGCCGGCCCTCTGGACATCCGGTCGGTGTGGGCTCAACAGAACGGGGAGGTCACTTCGAGACGGTTCCGGCTGGAAGGCCCGGGGCGCGGCTACGCGAGGACCGACACCCTGGTGCTGGACGACGCGGATTATGTGGACAGGCAGTTCTTCTTCCTCTTCGACCCGGCCGCCTTCTACGACTACCCGCATGTCGACGTGCTGGCGCTCTCCCGCTCCGACGCGCCGCGGACGGTCACTCCGGGAGCGGAGCCGGTCCAGCTCTACCGCTCCGAGATCGACCTCTACGCGCGGCAGCAGGTGGAGGGCTATATCCAGGCGGATGCCTTTGCCGGGACCGGGTCGGATACGGTCGCCGAGTCGGCGTGGTTCCGCTACCTGCAGCCGGGGCAGGACTACGCGATTCACCCGAGCGGCTTGTGGCTTGCACTGCGTTCGCCGCTGGGACCAGGGGAGCTGCTCGCCGTCACCTACATCACCGAATCGGGTGACACGATCGGCACCTACAACCCGGAACGGACATACCTGCAGGGCGAGCGCCCGCATCTCAAGCTGCTCAAGGCCACCTCTGCGCAGCATCAGCCGGGGAGGCCGACCTGGCGGCACGAAATGCACCAGATCTACCGGGTTTCCTCGTCCGGGGATGTCGATCCGGGCTCGGTCGAGCTGACGATCTCGCTGGGCGAAGAGAGCTCCGGGCGCACCTTCGCGCGTCGGTCCAACGGGGACGACCTGACGTACCTCCGTCTGTTCGGACTGGACGAGGAAACACCGGTGGACCGCATCGACCCTTCGCAGATCTTCCGTCCGGCCCTGGACTCGTTCGAGGACCAGCCGCCCGTTTCGGGGACTTTCATCGTCTTCCCCACGACCGAGCCCTTCGCACGTCCCGCCCCGCTGAGAAGCCTGCCGGTCGACTCGGCGGAGGCGCGCAGGATGCTGGGGGCCAACCGCAACGAGCGCATCTACCGCGACCCGAATCCCTTCGAACGCGAGAGCGGGGGTGTGTTTCGGCTGAACATGTCGTACGAGGTGCGCGGCGAGGGGCTTGCGTCGTCGTTCGTTCTGGGAGCCGTGGGCATCCGCGAAGGCACGGAACGCGTGACACTGCAGGGAAGGCCGCTGATCCGCGGGACCGACTACGTGATCGACTACGACGTGGGGCAGCTGACCCTTGTCGACCTGGAGGCGCTCCTGGCAGCGAACCCGGGCCGCTTCCTCGATGTCTCGTGGGAGCAGCGGAGCTTCTTCCAGGTGGCGCCTTCGTCCGTCTTCGGGATGAACGCACGCTACGACATGGGAGACTACGGAGCCGTCAACCTGACCGGGCTGTACCAGACCGAAAACGAGCTGGTGCGGAGGCCGCAGCTGGGTGTCGAGGCGGGAGCAGTGGGGTTCGGAGGGATCAACGCGAACCTGGATCTGGACGCACCGCTGCTGACGCGCTTGCTGGATGCCGTGCCGGGGCTCGACCCGGGGGGACGCTCCTCGATTCACTTCTCGGGAGAGGCGGCGGTATCGCTGCCGAACCCCAACAAGCAGGGCGACGTGTACATCGACGACTACGACGCCTTGAACGCGCGTCCCCTGTCCGTGCAGAGCCGCGACTGGCGCCGCGGCAGCCGTCCCGCCTTTCCGGACGGCGCCGAAGGAGTGCTGCCGCCGGTGCTTTCCGAGGCCGCCGCGGCGGCGCTGACGTGGCAGCACACCTGGATCCGGGAGGGGGTGGGCGGCGACAGCTTGGGGGTCTTCCGGGGCTTCAACCCCAGTACCGAGATCGACCAGCAGATCCGGGTCACGGGGAGCGCTCTGCGCGACCCCGCCCTGTTCGTGCGTTTTCGGCCCGAGAGCGGGGACGTGGAAGGGCCGGGGGGGTGGTCGTCGATCACGACGGTGCTCAGCCCCACAGGCTCCGACCTCACGCGGAGCGACTTCATCGAGTTCTACGCCCGGGACGGCGAGTTCCTGACGCTGGTGCTGGATCTGGGGATCGTCAGCGAGGATGCCTTCTTCGTGGACGCGACAGGCGCCGTGGGCGGGATCAAGCCGATCGCGCACGTGCCGTGGGGGCAGGGCGTTCTGGACCAGGAGGCCGATCCGCGCCGCGGGGAAGTGTGGGGCAAGACCGCGGACGGGCGGGGGGTGTGGGTGGAGGACTGCTTCGCAGAGCGGGCCCGGATATATCGTCTTGGGGATCCGAACGCGAACTGCACCCGCGGAAACGGAAGGCCGGACACGGAGGACCTCGACGAGGACGGGAATCTGGATACGCTGGAGCGCTACCGGCGCTTCGTGATCCGCCTGGACGGCTCCTCCGGTTATCTGGTGCGCGACCGCCACGAGACGGGGACGGCGTTCCGGCTCTATCGCGTCCCCATCCGCGACCCTTCCGGAGTCGATGTGGGAGGGCCGGTCACCGAGGCGGAGCTGCGGGCGGTCCGCCATATGCGCCTGACGGTCACCGGGAAGCGCAGCGACTCCTTCGTGATGACCCGCATGGGCATCGTGGGGTCGACCTGGATCAAGCGTTCCCTTACCGGGGTGCTCACCGGACTCGGAGGAGACACGGCCTCGGTGCAGGGCCGGGTCGAGGTGGGACCGGTATCGCGGCTGACCGCAGGCGACGCCTATGCCTCCCCGCCCGGTGTCGTCGAACAGCTTGATGACGCGACGGCGGCCTTCGGCGGACAGGGGATCGAGTTCAACGAGCGGTCGCTCTCGATCGGGTTCCAAGATGTGCTGCCGGGCAACCGCGTCGAGGTATACAACCGGTTTCCGCAGCGGCCGCGCGACTTCCTCTCGTACCGGGAAGCCAGACTGTGGGCGGTCGCCGCGCGGGGCGGCTTCGGGCTGCACCTTCCCGTGTGGTTCTTCGTCAAGATCGGGACGGACGACAGCAACTTCTACATGTTCCGCACCCGTCTCGACCCGGCGGACGCTCCCGGCACGGTACGGGAAGGGGACTGGCTCCCCGAGATCGTGATCGCCTTCGAGCCGCTGCTCCGGCTGCGGCGCCGGGCCGAGGAACAGCTGACTCTGGAGCCGAGGCTTCCCGGAGACCCGCCGCTCGTCCTCTGGTCCGCCGATTCCACCTACTCGATGGTCCTGCAGGACCGGGGGCGGGCGCCCAACCTCGCGTCGGTTCGGGAGATCAGCCTCGGAGTGGTGAACGCGTCGGGGGTTCCCGTATCCGGCGAGGTGTGGGTCGACGAGTTTCGTCTCTCTCGCGGCATCCGAGACGCCGGGTTGGTGTCGGCCTTCGACGCCGAGCTCCTGGGGGGCGAGTTCCTGCAGGCCCGTGGGACCTTCCGGAGCCGCGGCGGGTACTACCGACAGCTCCGCGCGGCTCCGACGTTCCAGGACGACCGCACGCTGGACATCCGGACGACTCTGCGTCTGGACCGGTTCGCGCCCGAGGGCTGGGGGCTGGAGGCGCCGCTGTCGATCAGCTACGAGCGGGAGAGCCAGGCCCCCATCTTTCTCGGTCGAAGCGACGTACGCGCGGACCGGCTGGAAGGGCTGCGCGAGCCCGGCTTCAACCGCACCAGAATCGATGTCTCGCTGCAGCGGCGCGCCTCGGAGGGCGGCGGGTTCTGGGACGCGTTCCTGGAAGGATTCGATGCGCGGGCGGGCGTGACGCGCTCGTCGCTTAGGACCATCACGACGGAAAGCGCCGGCGACGGAATCGACGCGTTCCTGGGCTATGGGGCGAGACCTCCGCGGCGAGATCTTCCGCTGTTCCCGGGCCGTGCGGGGTCGCTGCTGCGTGCGATCCTCCCGTGCTTCCTCGAGGACCGCATCGCCGGGACTCGGCTGCGGTGGACCCCCGAGCACTTCGCCTTCGAGAGCGAGCTGCTCAGCAGCGACCTCGACATCTTCCGCTTCGACAGGATCATCTGGACTCCTGAAGACTCCGTCGTGGCGGCCACCGAAGCGCCCAGGAGACAGGTGACGGGATCGGCCCGCGTGGCGTTCCGCCCGGTCGAATCGCTCACCGCGCAGGCCGACCTCTTGAGCGGAAGGGATTTCCTCGACGTGGAACGCCTCTCCCCCGACGCCGCCGCCCGAGAGCTCCTCGCCGCGGAACGGCGGCGCGTAGGCGGGGCGGATCTGGGCTGGGAGGTGGACCGGCGCCTCCGAACCCGGTTGGCGTACCAGCCCAGGCTGCCGGAGTGGGCACGCACCAGCGTCGAAGTCACGACCATCTACCTCTCCCAGCGGAACTCCGACCTGGTCGAGACGCGGAACACGCCGCTGGACACGGCCCTGGTGCTGCTGCGCAATGTGGACGGGCAGCGGAACCTGACCGCTTCATTCTCTCTGGATCCGGCCCGCATGGGGCGGCGGGCGGTCGAAGGCGCGTCGCAGCAATGGTGGACGCGGACCTTCGATCCGCTCTTCCTCACGTGGTCAAGCGGACTGACGTCTCGGTTCAACCGGGACGCGGTGGATCCGGGGGCGATCTACGAGTTGGGTTGGGGCCGGCGCGAGGACTTCCTCATGATCGGGTCGGATTCGGCGTCGACTCTGAGCGAGCGGGACCGGCTCCACATGCGCGGCGGGATTCGCTTGCCGGCTTCCTCGGCCCTTCGCCTCGCCTACGATCTGTCCCTCAACGAGACGCTGGACACCCGTTCCGACCGGGACGGCATGCGCCGGGTATGGCCGGATCTCGAGGCTTCCGTCGCCGATGTTCCCCTCCCGCGATTCCTGTCGGTTGCCGTGGAGCGTCTTTCATTGAGCTCCGGATACAGGAGAGAGAGGCGCAGCCTGGAGTTCGGTGCGGGAACCCTGCAGGACCGCTTCCGCGAGGACCGGGAGGTGCCGGTGTCGGTAACGGTGGTGTCGGCGCCCGGTCTGACCCTCAGCTACCAGGGCCGGATCAACCGCGGGAAGAGCCATGACCCGACGGGCGACACGCGACGCGCAGCGAACACCCACTCGCTGGCGGCCACGGCCCGCTTCCGGTCGCCGCTGGGAGCGTTCCGCGAGAGGGGCGCACCGCTTCGCGTGACGCTGAACCTGATGTATCTGGACGAGGTGCAGTGCCGGATCGCCGGGCTCGACGGCGGATGCGTCGCATTCATCGATCAGCTCGAGCGTGAGGCTTCGCTGTCGGTGGACTCGGCGGTGCAGGACTTCCAGCTCGGTCTTCGCCTGAGATACCTGGACCGGCGCTCTTTCGTGGGACTCAGAGCGGGCTCGACCCAGTTCCAGCTCAACATCTTCGGGCGCTTCCTCCTGACTTCGGCACTTCTCTCCCAGGGCGGCGGACGATAGTGGCGGAAGACGACCCGCGACGACCGCGCGAGAACCGCGCGCGACGACCGCGCGAAGATAGTCCCAAACAGCTATGGAAGCGCCCGCGCAATCTTTGCACAGTGTTGGCGCGCACCGCGAGGGTGTGCCTCGCAGAGGGACACGAGAGCCGGGAGCCGAGGTGTGACGGACAGAGAACGAAAGAGCATGACGCGGGCGGGTCTGCTGCTGGCAGGAGCCGCATTGGTTCGATTCATCGTGGCGCCTGCGCCTGCGGAAGGCCCGCTGGAAGGTCGCGAATCGATCGCCGACAGCCTTCTCGCCGCAGGTGATTCGGCGCTCGAGGAGAAGGCGCGCAGGAGTCGTCCGTTCGAGCCGGGCGAGAAGATCGACCCGAATGTCGCGGGTGAAGTGGACCTGGACCGGCTGCCGGGGGTCGGTGCGTCCAGGGCGCGGCGGATCGTGCAGGAGCGGGAGGAGAACGGGCCCTTCGCGAGCGTGGAGGACCTGGCACGGGTCTCCGGCGTCGGTGCGGCGTCGGTCGAGCGGCTCAGGCCGTTTCTGCGGGTTGATCCCCCCCGGGGGGTCAGGGTCGCGGCCCCGGCCTCGTCTCCGGCGATGGTCGTCACGGCAGGTGAGTCCTCGTCGTCCCGGTCCGGTGGTCTCGTCGACCTGAACCGGGCCACGGAATCGCAGCTCCGCGAACTTCCGGGAATCGGACCCGTGACGGCGGATCGCATCGTCGCGTACAGGGGCGAGCACGGTGGCTTCCGGACGACCGAAGAGCTCATGGAGGTTTCCGGCATCGGCCCCAAGACGTTCGCCCGGATCGCTCCGATGGTGACGGTGCACCGATGAGCTCGTC
This sequence comes from Longimicrobiales bacterium, assembly GCA_965215065.1. Lineage (GTDB taxonomy): Bacteria > Gemmatimonadota > Gemmatimonadetes > Longimicrobiales > Gaopeijiaceae > Bin94. Next base: position 3,398,898 of record OZ244037.1, on the reverse strand, counting down.
TCCGTCACACGGGCAGACCGGATCGTCGGCGGACTCCCCCGGGCTGGAACCGCTCTTGGAGGACATGATCCGCCGCGGGGCGTCCGATCTTCACTTGACGGCCGGGTTGCCGCCCCGGCTGCGTATCGACGGGTTCCTCGCAGACGCGGACGGGTGGAGCGCCTTGGAGCCCGAGGACACGGCCCGCTTGGCGTTTTCGGTCCTCACGGAGAGCCAGGAGGACCGTTTCCGGGCCGAGAACGAACTCGACTTCTCCTTCGGCTTGCCGGAGCTGGCGCGGTTTCGCGGGAATTGTTTCCGGCAGCGGGGGAGCGTGGCGATGTCGATCCGTCACATCCCGGATCGAACGCCGTCGCTGGAGGATCTGGGACTGCCGCCCATCCTGAATCAGCTCGCCGAGCTTCCCCGCGGACTGGTACTCGTCACCGGGCCGACGGGTTCGGGCAAGTCCACGACGCTCGCCGCCATGGTCGATCGCATCAACCGGAGGCGAAAAGGGCACATCATGACCATCGAGGATCCGATCGAGTTCCTGCACCGACACCGGCGCTGTCTCGTGAACCAGCGCGAAGTGGGCACCGACACCCGCAGCTTCGCGGCCGCTTTGAAGCACGCGCTGCGACAGGATCCCGACGTCATCCTCATCGGCGAGATGCGAGATGTCGAGACCATGGGCGCCGCTCTGACGATCGCCGAGACGGGCCACCTTGTGCTCTCGACGCTGCACACCAATTCCGCTTCGGATTCGGTCAACCGCGTGATCGACGCATTTCCGTCCGAGCGACACGCCCAGGTGCGCACCCAGCTGGCGTCCGTGCTGGAGGGCGTGGTGACCCAGGTGCTGATTCCGCGCGCGGCGAGGCGCGGGCGGGTGGCCGCGGCCGAAGTGATGGTCTGCACGGCGGCGGTACGCGCGGTGATCCGCGACGAGAAGGTCCACCAGATCCGGTCCCTGATGCAGGCAGGCAGAAAGCACGGCATGCAGACCATGAACGACGCGCTCTCCAAACTGTACTTCAACGGAGAAGTCACGCTTCATGCGGCCCTCAGGGCGAGCAGCGACCCGCCCGAACTTCTCCGCTCGGTCGGCGAGCCCGCGCCCGACGACTTCGGTCCGATGCCGGGAGGATTCGACCCGGCGGGCCGGGAGTGGGGACCATGACCAGGATCCCGGCGCGGGAGGTGACCGTCTTCACGCGGCTCTTCGCCACCATGATCGACGCGGGGCTTCCGATCGTTCCGAGCCTCGATATTCTGGCGCGTCAGACGACCAACAAGGCGTTCCGCAAGATCATTCGCGAACTGGTCTACGACGTGCAGTCGGGTGACACCCTGGCCGGCGCGATGCGCCGTCACCCCAAGGTGTTCTCGGAGCTGAGCGTCAACATGGTCGCCGCGGGCGAGGCGGCCGGCGCGCTGGACACCATCCTGTCGCGCCTCTCGGACTTCCTGGAAAAGAGCCATGCGCTCGGCAGGAAGGTCCGCGCGGCCATGATCTACCCGGCGATGATTCTTGGAGTCACGGTGCCGGCGGTCGCGATCCTGCTGATCTTCGTGATCCCGACCTTCGAGACGATGTTCGCCTCCGCGGGGGTTCCGCTCCCGCTCCCGACCCGTCTGGTGATCGATGCCTCCGGCCTGGTTCAGGGATACTGGTGGGCGCTCGCCGCCGCGGCCGTCGCGGGTGCCTTGGCGGTCGCACGCGGGTACGGCACGAAGAAGGGACGATTGACGATGGACCGTCTCGTCCTGGGGATCCCCGTTCTGGGAGATCTGCTGCGAAAAGCGGCCGTGGCCCGGTTCACGAGGACTCTCGGAACGCTGGTGGCGTCGGGGGTGTCGATTCTGGAAGGGCTTGATGTCACCGCCGGCACTGCCGGAAACCGCGTGATTCAGGACGCGGTGATGAAATCGCGCGCGGCGATCGCCGGAGGCGCCACGATCGCGGGACCGCTGGAAGAATCGGGAGTCTTCACGCCGATGGTCGTGCGCATGGTCGAAGTCGGAGAACAGACCGGCGGGCTGGACGAAATGCTGACGCGCGTCGCCGACTTCTACGACCAGGAGGTGGACGCCGCCCTCGAGGTGCTGATCGCCGCGGTGGAGCCGCTCATGATCGTGGTCCTGGGCGTGGTGGTGGGCGGCATGATCGTCGCGATGTACCTGCCGATCTTCGACATGATGAACTTGGTGGGGTGACGAAGCGGCCGCGAACCGGACGAGATGCATCGGCCATTGAGTCTACGTTCCCGGACACAAGACGGACGTGAAGGGCTGCGAATGGCTCGCGCAGCTTCTCGAACACGGACCTGCTCTGGGAAGCTTCGTCCCACCCGGGCCAATTCGCGACCTGCGGGACCTCACCCGGCGGCGCAAGGCACTGTCGCGGGGACCGGGCCAGGGAGATCACCCTACGCCGATGCGACGGACTCCCGCATCGAGGTGCTCCGAAGCGGCATTCCCGGCCAGGACCGCTTTCAGATCTTCGAGGACGGCGAACCCTGGGTGTCAGACCCTCGCACCCGGGGCAGGGAACTCTTGTTCGCACCGACCGACGACGGCGTATGGATGGCGACCGGCGACGACTACGAAGTGGAGTTCCTCGACTGGACCGGCGCGACCGTACGCCGGATCCGCTGGCTGGGGCCGGCCCGGAACGTCACTGCCGGCTATATCAGTGCGTTCCGGGAACGGCTTTGCCGCGGATACCGGCTGCTCGACAGGCAGAACTGGCGAGCGCGATGCAACAGGAGATGGGAGGAAGAGGAACCCTACCTGCCGTCCACCTTCCCTTCCGTCGCGCGGCTGCTGGTCGCGGATGACGGACGCCTGTGGGTTGAACACTTCCGCCGCCCGGGCGAATCGCGCCGATGGCTCGCCTTCGACACGGACGGCACTTGGGCATCAAGCCTCCGTCTGCCGATGCGGATGTTCCTGCAGGACGCCGGTCGTGACTGGATTCTGGTTCGACACACGACCGACGACCCGGGTGTGGAGACGCTCGCCGTCTACCCGATCACATCGGAGAAGTAGATCGGACGTCGCGGGCCTCGGGAAGCAGGGGGCCACCTCCTGCGGGAGGCCTGATGAAACACGGTACCGGCGTGCCTCGCTCCCCAAGGTTGTTTCCGGTGGTGCCGGAACGGTAGGTTTTCACGTCGCCGATGTCGCGTCCGGCAGCGCACCGGCGGCCAAGTCACCTACAAGGAGCCCATCCGTCATGGACTTCATCCAGCAGGTCACCGACTTCCTGACCGAATACGTCGTCACTGCGGGTATCTCGGTCGGCGGCGAGAAGATTCCCTTCATGGTGATCATCCTGCTGGGGATCGGGATGTACCTCACCGTCCGGCTGGGCTTCGTCCAGATCACGCGCCTGCGGCACGGGGCCGCGGTCGCGTCCGGCAAGTACGACGATCCCGACGACGAGGGGGACGTCACCCACTTCCAGGCGCTCACCACCGCGCTGTCCGCGACGGTCGGGATCGGCAACATCGCCGGCGTGGCGCTGGCGATCCACTGGGGCGGGCCCGGCGCGCTCTTCTGGATGTGGGTCACGGCGGCGCTTGGGATGGCGACCAAGTACTCCGAGGTCACCCTGGCCCAGAAGTACCGCGTGCACGAGCACGAGGGCGAATGGGCGGGCACCGTCTCCGGCGGGCCCATGTACTACATCGAGCGGGGTCTGGGGCCGAACTGGAAGTGGATGGCCATCTTCTTCGCCTTCGTCCTCGGAATCACGGCCTTCCTCACGGGCAACGGGATTCAGGCGAACACCGTCGCCGACAACCTGGAAACCCAGTTCAGCATTCCCACCTGGGTCAGCGGGCTGGTGACTTCGGGGGTCGTCGCGACGGTGATCCTGGGCGGCATCTCGCGGATCGGCAGGGTGACCTCGGTGCTGGCGCCGATGATGGCCGTGGTCTACGTCCTCGGGGCGCTGATCATCATCGTGCTCAACATCGGCGAGGTCGGCCCGACCTTCGCCCTGATCTTCCGCGAGGCATTCAATCCGACCGCCGGGGTGGCAGGGACGGGGGTGGGCGCCTTTCTCGTAACGTTGATGTGGGGAGTCCGGCGCGGACTCTTCTCCAACGAGGCGGGCCAGGGGTCGGCGCCGATCGCGCACTCCGCCGCCAAGACCGACGAGCCGGTGTCGGAGGGGGTAGTGGCGCTGCTGGAGCCCTTCATCGACACGATCGTCATCTGCACCATGACCGGCCTGCTGGTCATCATGACGGGCGTGTGGAGCGACCGCTTCGAGACCGAGATCACGCTGAGCGGGGGCGATCTGTCGTACCGCGCGGTCGAGGTGGACGGCGGCTATGCCGACCTGACGCCCGACGCCCCGATCCGCATCGACGGCGGCGCGCACGCCGCCGTCGGACCCGAAGACCCGCAGATCTCGTGGCACGAAGTTCCGGTGCCTGCGCTCTATGTGGACGAGGCGCAGACGCAGCCCTTCAACGGCGTCGTCGATCCCGCGTCGGCGACGGCGACCGGCGACGACGGGCGGACCTACACATCCCTCTACGGCATGGCTGTCGAGAGCGGGGCGCCGCTCACCATGGCGGCCTTCCGCCGCGGACTGTCGCCGCTGGGCGACTGGGGACACTACATCGTGGTGCTGTCGGTGCTGCTCTTCGCCATCTCGACGGCCATCGCGTGGAGCTACTACGGCGACCGCTGCGCCAACTACCTCTTCGGGGCCCGTGCGGTGATCCCGTACAAGATCGTCTTCGTGATCGTGCACTTCGTCGGGGCGCTTCTCCCGCTGAGCGTGATCTGGGACATGGGCGACGTGCTGCTTGCGATCGTCATCTGGCCGAATCTGATCGCGCTGGCGATCCTCGCGCCCAAGGTGGTGGAGATGACCAAGGACTACTTCGGGCGGAAGCCCTGGGAAGGGTAGTCCGGGTGCCGCGGCCGACCGCGCCGACGCCGCGGAAGCAACGACCGGCGGCTCCGGCGCGACGGCTCGGCCCACGACGAAGGGGACGCCGACGACCAGCGCGAGCAGTGCGGCGATCATAGAGCCCTCGGCCCTCCGTGCCGCCCCTGTACGCCGCCGCCTACTGCCAGCGCCCGAGCGGGCCGCAGCGCGTCCCGGCCGTATCGGTCGCGGATCCGGTCGGCCGCCCGCGCGATGATCCGATCGCGCTCCGTTTCGAGCGCCGTCCGTCCGCCGAAGAGGTCGAACTGATCCGAGGGCGCATGGCGGATGAGATTGGAGACGCCCACTCCCAGAAGCCGCACGGCGGTCTTCCGGCGGCGGCGGAGGTCGTGGAGCAGGGAGACGGCCACGGTGAAGATCGCTCCGTCGGTCTCCAGCCCCGCAGGCTGCGTGCTGCCCGCCTGCCGCGTGATGAAGTCGCGGTCGCGTATCTTGACGGTGACGGTCCGGGCGCGGAGATCCTTCCCGCGCAGCCTTCTCCCCACACCGCCGCTCAGTCGGAGGAGGCGCCGCTCCAGCTCGTCGCCGTCGTCGATGTCTGCGAAGAAGGTGCGCTCCGAGCTTATGGACCTGCGCCGGTCGCGGACATCCACTTCGCTCGGATCGATGCCCCGCACCCGCTCCCAGAGCCATGCCCCGCGGGCGGGGCCGAACCATCGCGCGAGCCACCAGCGTTCCACGCCGGCCGCTTCGGCGCATGTCGCGAGCCCCTTATTCTTCAGCTGCTTCAGGAAGGCCGGGCCGATCCCCGGCAGCTGCTCCAAGGGGAAGCGCGCCATGAAGGCGGCCTCTTCGCCGGCGGGGACCACGTGCACACCGTCGGGCTTCGCCAGACGGGTGGCCACCTTGGCCACGACGCGCTGCGTGCCTCCGCCCAGCGAGACCGCCACGCGGGCCCGCTCCCGCACCACGCCGCGGATGCGGTCCGCCGTCGCGGCCAGGTCCTCGCCGTTCAGCATCCGCTCCGTCCCGGTGAGATCCAGGTAGAATTCGTCGACGGAGGCGGCCTGCACGACCGGCGACAGCTCCTCCAGGACCGCCTTCACCGCCCGGCTCCGTTCGGCGACCGCCGCCCCGGGTACCGGCACCACGAGCGCTTCGGGGCACAGCCTGCGGGCTTGCGCGGTCGGCATCCCGGAGCGGACGCCGTACTCGCGGACCGCGTAGGAAGCCGAGGTGACGACGCCTCGCCCGCTACGGCCTCCCACCATCAGCAGAGCATGCCTGCCCGCGCGTTCGGGATCCTCGAGGCGTGCTACCTGCACGAAGAAGCTGTCGCAGTCGACAAGGAGAATCCTTCTGGCACCTTGCGAGGGCATCGTGTCTTTGGACAACGTTCTACCTCCCGACGGCGCAAACAGATCGTCGGGCAAGGTAACCACACTCTCAGGAGACCGGACAGATGGCCTATCCCTTCGACCTCCCCGACCTGGGGTACTCCCACGACGCACTCGAGCCGCATATCGACCGCCGCACGATGGAAATCCACCACGGGCGACACCACGCGGCCTACACAGCCAACCTGAATGCGGCCCTCGCGGGACACCCGGAACTGCACGGGATGTCTGCCGAGGAGCTGGTGGCGGATCTTTCCGCGCTGCCCGCGGCGATCCGCACCGCGGTGCGCAACAACGGCGGCGGTTTCGTAAACCACAACTTCTTCTGGAACCTCATGACCCCCGGTGGAGACGATGCGCCCGGCGGTGCAGTGGCGGAGGCCATCGAAGCGTCCTTCGGGAGCTTCTCGGGATTTCAGAAGCAGTTTGCGGCGGCGGCGGTCGGACGGTTCGGATCGGGTTGGGCCTGGCTCGTCGCCGGCGACGCAGGAGTGCTCGAGGTCGTCTCGACGCCGAATCAGGACACCCCTCTCATGGAGGGCAGGGCGCCCGTCCTGGGCATCGATGTCTGGGAGCACGCCTACTATCTCAACTATCAGAATCGTCGGCCCGACTATGTCTCCGCCTTCTGGAACGTGGTCAATTGGACCGTGGTGGCGGAGAACTGCGCCGCGGCCCGCTGACGGTCTGCCATGCAGGACGACATTTCCTTCGCCGTCGTCGCGTTCACGTCGCTGCTCGTGGTCTACAACCCGCTCAGCGCGATGCCGATGTTCACGGAGTTCACCGCGAACCAGACGCGGGGCGAGCGCCTGCAGACGGCCGCCGCGGGGGTCCTGACTTCGGTGATCGTCATGGTGGCGTTCACATTGGCCGGGTCTTCGGTGCTGGGCTTCTTCGGAATCACCACCGAGGCCTTCCAGATCACCGCCGGGGTAATCTTCTTCGGGATCGGATCCGACATGCTGCAGGCCAAGCGGTCACGGGTCAAAACCACGCGCAGGGAGCAGGACGAAGCATCCGATCGCGAGAACCTGGCCATCATACCGCTGGGTCTGCCGACTCTGGCGGGGCCGGGGACGATCGTCACGGTCATCACGCTCGCCGGGCAGGCGGCGAACCCGGCCCAGCTGGCGTCCGTCTACGGGGCTTCGCTGCTGGTCGGACTGGTGACTATGCCGTGCCTGCTGCTGGCGCCCGTCCTGCTCGATGCCCTGGGCCGCACGGGGCTGAACGTCGTGAACCGCATCATGGGGCTGCTCGTGATGGTCGTCGGCGTGCAGCTCGCGATCAACGGAGCGGCCGTCATCGTCGCTTCGTGGGGGGTGGGTTCCTGACGGCCCGTGGACAATCCCCCGGCATTCGCGCACGGATTCATCCACGGGCTGCCGAGAGAGCGGACGCGCGTGGGCGGCAAGCCCGCGACGGAGGCGTTTTCATTACGTTCGTGTGGCAATTCGTCCCCTCCCGTCATATGTTTACGGAGCGGGTCGCGGAGCGGGCGAAACGCCGGAACAGTCTGCAGGAGGTGTGATCTTGGGAGCTCGGCCGAAGCGATCGAACACCACGCCGACGGGGACCGGCGCCACCGGACGGAAGAGAGGCAGCCTGTCCTGCGCGGCTTTCGCTCTGGCTGCGGTCTTCTGGGGGGGTGATGCAGCTGCACAGAGCCTCAACGGCGGTCGGCGGGTCATGCAGGAGCAGTTCGCGAAGGGCCAGGAATACGATTACACGCCCCTGAAGGACGCCGCCCACGTCAAGCGGTTCGTGGAGCTGGGGCTGCTCGTGCCCGTGCCCGGAAACGCAGATTACCGGCTCCACCAGGTGTCGTTTCCGTACGCGCGCCCGGAGGTGAAGCTGCTGGTGGAACGCCTTTCCCGCCAGTACCGAAATAACTGCGGGGAGCAGCTCGTGGTGACCAGCCTGACCAGGCCGCTGAACCGCCAGCCTCCCAATTCTTCCCGCTTTTCGGTTCACCCCAGGGGAATGGCGGTCGATCTGCGCAGGAGTCGTTCTCCCGCGTGTCGGCATTGGCTGCAGGATGTCCTCCTGCATCTGGAGGGGATCGGGACCCTCGACGTAACCCTCGAACGCCGCCCGCCCCATTACCATGTGGCCGTCTACACCCGGGAGTATGCTGCGTATGTGGAGCGGCTGGCAGATACGCAGAGGACTGCGCAGAACACGCGGGTTGCCAGCGCGCTCCCGCCGGCGAACGCCCTGCAGCCCGGGGTGATCCGGTATAGAGTGCGAGCAGGCGATTCGCTCTGGACAATCGCGCGTGCCTACGGCACCACGATCAACCAGCTCATGTCGGCCAACAACTTAAGCAACTCTCGCATCTATCCGGGCCAGCTGCTCCAAGTAACCCGGTCGACTTCCCGTTAGAGCGGTTGCGGCTCTCGCAACGGGACGCGACCGGAGACGGCCTTGTCGGTGATCGGCGGCAAAGCCGGTGCGCCCACCGGCGACATCCTCTTCGGAATCACGGTGTCCATCGTGATTCCCGCGTACAACGAAGTCGCTACGGTCGAACAGGGGCTGCGCAGGGTGGCGGAGGTCCCGATCTCCAAGGAAGTCATTGTCGTCGACGACGGCTCCACCGACGGTACCCGCGAGCTGCTCCTCCGGCTCGAGGGCTCGAGGGAGGAGGCACTGATCGACCGCCTCTTCCTCCACGAGCGCAACCGGGGTAAGGGGGCCGCGCTGCGTACGGGGTTCGACCATGCGGCGGGGGATGTGGTGGTGGTGCAGGACGCGGACCTGGAGTACGATCCAGGCGAAATTCCTCGACTGCTCGCCCCGATCGCCGACGGCAGGGCGGATGCGGTGTACGGTTCCCGGTTCCTCGGTTTGGACGGGAGCCGGGAAGTGCGCCTTTACTGGCACATGATGGGAAACAGGTTCCTGACCTTTCTCAGCAACTGTTTCACCGGTTTCAGGATCACGGACATGGAGACCTGCCAGAAGATGATCAGGGCGGACCTCCTCCGTTCCCTTCCGCTCACCGTGGACCGGTTCGGTATCGAGCCCGAAATCACCGCCCGTCTGTCGCAGGCGGAGGCGCGGGTGATCGAGCTTCCGATCCGCTACACGGGTCGGTCCTACGCGGAGGGGAAGAAGATCGGATGGCGCGACGGAGTGTCGGCAATCTGGTTCATCCTGCGTTCCAGTCTCTTGGCGCCTAAGGCCGCGCCCTGGAAGGGGCCCAGGCCAGCTTGGCTGCACGCTGACATGGACGACCGGCGCCGGCCCTAGCAACCCGTGGACAAAATCCCCACGGCATTCGAGCGGCGATGCATCCGGGCCGGATCGCTTCGCTCTTCGTTGCGTCTCGGGCGAACAGCGGTGCTGTTCCCCCTTTAAAGCGCCTCGCCGGCCCGGTGCCTCGCCGCCTCTCGGTGCTCGTGCGGACTATTCCACGGGCTGCCAGCAGCTCCCGGCACTCGCCGCTTCCACACGGCGCGGGCGCGGCAAAATCAGTCCCATCCAGCTATTCCGGTGCCCCCGAAACTTCCTGATCTTCCCGCTGTCCTTCCAGGCGGTACGGAATCCGGCGCGGTTTGCGAGGCCGGTGGAGCCGCTCTCCCGGAGATCAGAGAACATGGGCGATGCACTCGCTGGAACACCTGAAACAGTCAGGATCGAGACTCCGGGCCGCTGCCTTTCTGACGGGCGCGCTGGGGATGTCGGCGCACGCGAACGGCCTCGCGAACGACTTCGCCTACGACGACCACCCGATCGTCGCCGGAAACGAGGACATCCACAGCTTCAAGAACCTCGCCGGCACATTCTGGAAGCCCTACTGGCCCGACGAGCATGGGGAGGCGCTCGGTCTTTGGCGTCCGGTCACCACCCTGGTCTACGGCTTGCAATGGGCGCTCTGGGACGGCGATGCCGCCGGCTTTCACGCGGTGAACGTGCTGCTCAACAGCCTCGCGTCGGGCTTGGTCGTGGTCCTCTTGGGGCAGCTCATGCCGGTGCGGGCCGCCCTCACGGCGGGATTTCTCTTCGCCGTGCACCCCGTGCATACGGAAGCCGTGGCGAATGTCGTCGGGATGGCGGAGCTGCTGGCCGCCGCCTTCTACCTTGGGGCGTGCCTGCTGGTCGTCAGACAGCCGGGGCGCATGCGTCCAGGGCCGCTGCTCGGGACGGTATCCCTCTTCGTCGCGGCCGCACTGACGAAGGAAAGCGCCGTGACGTTGCCGGGAGCGGTGCTTCTCCTCGACTGCGCGCGCGGCGATCTGCGGGTAGTCCACCTGCGAAGATACTTGGCGGAGCGCGGTTTCCTCTACGGTGCGCTGGCCGCCGCGGCGGGGTTGGTTTGCGTGGGAAGGGCGGTCGTGCTGGGAAGCGTCGCCGCCCCCTTGCCGCCGCTGGGAGCGGAGGTGCTTTCGAGCGGGGCCGTGCCCCGCGTGTGGACGATTCTGGGAACATGGCCGGTGGTGTTCAGGTTGCTCTTCCTGCCCCTGGATCTGTCGGCCGACTATGCCCCGGGCGTGATCGCGCCGGCCTACGGCTGGACGCCGCAGGCCGCACTGGGCCTGGTCATGGGACTGGGGGCGCTCTGCGCGGCGTGGGCTGCCTGGAGGACGGGAGCCATGGACCCCCGTCGATCGACTGTGCGGAGCATGGGATTCGGGATCCTATGGTTCGTGATCACCGCCCTGCCGACATCCAACCTCCTGTTCCTCTCGGGCGTTCTGCTCGCCGAACGGACGCTGTACCTGCCCTCCGTAGGGTTCTGTGCAGCCGCAGGATGGCTGCTGGCGGGGCTCCGGAGAGAGCACTCGCGGACAGGTGCGGCCCTGGTGCTGATCATTCTGGCGGTATGGTTTTGTCGAACCGTGGATAGGAACCCGGTCTGGCGCGACAACGCCGCGGTCTTCTCAACGCTGATCCGCGAGCACCCGGAGTCCGGACGAGCCCAGTGGCTTCTGGGGGATATGCACTTCGCCCGGCAGGACGAAAAGCGGGGTCTGGCCGCATACCGGCGGGCGATCGGCTTGCTCGGGGGGAGCTACGCCCTGCTCTCCGAGGTGGGTCGCCGCTTGAATGCGGCAGGGCATGAGAGAGCCGGAGAACATGTCCTGCGCCGTGCGTGGAAGGAGCATCCGGATCTCGGACCGGCACCGGCGCTGCTGGCCGTTCTCTACGACCGGCAGGAGCGCTGGGAGCTCGCGGAAGGGGCTGCCCGGGCGGCGCTCGGCACCGAGTCGGCCAACGCGATCTACGCGCATATCCTGGCTCGATCGCTCGAGGCCCGAGGAAGGTACCGCGAAGCGCTCGAAGCACGACGGATGGTGATACGGCTGGGCGAGGACCATCCCCAGCAGCTGCGATGGCTCGCAGAACTCGAGAGACGGGTCGGTGAACGCGATGAAAGCCGACGAGCGGAGCGTTCCGAATCGCCTACAATCAACTTAAGGAAAGAGATAGCAAATGACTGACAACAATGGCTTTACACTGATCGAGCTCCTTGTAGTACTCGTGATCATCGGCATCCTCGCGGCGATCGCGGTTCCCCAGTTCTCACAGACCCGTGAAATGGCCTACTTCGCGGCGATGAAATCCGATGTCAGGAACTTGGCGGCCCAGCAGGAGCTCTACTACGCCGCTAACTACCAATACACAAGCTCGCTGGCCGATCTGGATTATGTCGCTTCGGAAGCGGTCCACGTTTCGCCCGCGGCCACCTCTTCGGGATGGTCCGCCACGGTGACGCACACGGCGCTGGGGGCGACGGAGGGGTGCGCGATCTACTACGGCAACGCCACCGCACCGAAGATCGGGTCGGTGTCGCCGACCGAGGAGGGGCAAGTCGTATGCACCAACTAGAACCGGTTCATCCCGGTGCGTCGGTCGCCCGGCAGGACACCGCCGCTCGAATGCCGTGGGGATTTTGTCCACCGCCTGCAAGGGCGGGGTACTCGCTCATCGAGGTCACCTTGGTGCTGGCGATCGCGGCGGCGCTCGCACCACCGGCGCTCGGGTCGGCCGCGAGGCTGCGTGCCTCCTTCATCCTGCGCCAGGCCCAAGAGAACGCGGCCCGGCTTCTCGCCGAGGCACGCTGGACCGCCATCAGGGAAGGGAGCGCCGCGGTTGAGTTCGTCGCGGATCCCCCGAAGGGCCGGGTCGTCTCTGCCACCGGGGATACGGTCATGGTCGCCGATCTCGCTCCGGGCGGCGTGACCCTGCGGCTGTCCGGGGATCGGGCGGCCAGTCGTGTCCGGTACGGCCCGATGGGCCTGGGGTGGGTCTCGAGCCAGACACTGCGCTTTGCAAAGGCCGGAGAGGAGCGGGCCATCGTGATCTCTTCTCTGGGCAGGGTGTCACGGCGATGAACCAGTCCGGTGCATCGCTCGTCGAGCTCATCGTGGCTGTGGCCGTGGTAGGCGTCGGTATGACCGGCGTCGCGTCCCTGACCGCAACTGCTGCGCGGACCATGGTGCGGGCGAGAGCCCTGGACGAGGCCCATGCCATCCTGCTGAGCTTCGCGGATTCAGCCGGATTGGACGGAAATCCGGGTTCGGGCCAGAGTGCTCTCCCTTTGGGCACCATGACCTGGAGTGTCCCGAACGCGCCGGGGGTGGAGGCCTGGGTGCAGTTCGACCATATAGCCCTTTCGGACTCGGTCCTGGTCCGGTTCAGCGTCCCGTCGGAACCCGCCGTTCCCTGACAGCCCGTGCCGAGGTTACCGGAGATGACATGGCTCACCCGAAGGAACAAAGGGTTCGTGCTTGCCGAGGCGGTCGTCGGCGGTACCCTGCTCCTGCTGCTCATCCAGGTTGCCTGGTGGGTCACGGCGGTGCAGAGCGCAGTGGCCAACCGGATCGTGGGCGAGGCGATGATTCTGGACGAAACCAGGCTCGTCCGTCATGTGCTCGCGACGGAGGTGGGCCAGGGGCGGGGGCCCACGGACTGGAGCGCGAACGGAGGTTTGCTGGAGCTGAGAGCCTTCCGGGGGATCGGCTTCGTGTGCCGCTCTCAGCCGGCCGCAGGTTGGGGGGTCGCCGTGTCCGGATACCGTGCGCCGGATCCGGACAAGGATTCCGTGATGGTTTTCACCGGGGCCGGGGGCTGGCAGCTCTCCGGCTTGGCTGGGCGCGCCGGTGCCGGGAGCCTCGACTGCCAGGATGTCCCCGGCTTTTCCGCAGAGGTATGGACGCTGGACCCTCCGCGTCCCGACGGTGTAGCCGCGCTCTACTTCGAGCGCGGAGCCTATCGGTTCTCCGCCGGTGCGTTACGCTATCGCGTCGGGACGAGCGGATGGCAACCGCTCACATCCACCAATATCGCCACGGACTCGACCGGCATGACCTCGGTCGGCACGACCGGTCTCGCCGTGCGAGTCGTCTGGGAAGAAGCGGTCACGCCGTCGCAGGGCTTTTCCTGGACGGTCTGGGGAGCACGCTGATGGCCACCCGCAACTTTGGCCGAGAAGGCTTCGCGCTGGTGCTCGTTCTCCTGGCGCTCGCGCTGCTCACCGCGGTCGCTTCCGCCGCCCTGGTGGCGGCCGTCGGGCAACTCCGCGCGGCGACCGCGGCGGGCCGGGTGCATTCGGAACGCACTGGAGCCCGTGCTGCCGTGGACATCGCGTTGAGCACGACCCGCGGGTTCCCGGTGGTGCAGGTCGGCGACTCCGCGGTGGAGATGGTGCGGAGGCCGTTCGGCCGGAATGGATGGCAGCGTGTACTCGACCTTCGTTTGTCCGCGGAAATCCACCTGTTTCTCGGTGAGGCGATTCTGGATACGGGTGTCCCGATGCGCGATGTGCACATGATTTGGTGGATGGATCCGGAAACCCGGGTGGCTGCCCACGCCGGCGCAGTGCAGGCAGCCACGATCGATGTTCAGGCGGGCGCAAGCGTGGTCGCCGATTCGATTCTGACCGGACGCCCCGGGATCCCGGCCTGCGATGCTCTGCCGCTTTTGGCGAATGCGTTCGGAGGACCGATCCAGGCCGCCGCAGGACTCCCGCTGCCTCCCGAGTGGGGATCCGGCCGAGACGGCCCCGACTTCGCGGGGGTACGGCTCGGCTGGTTCAGCCGTCCGACGCTCCAACGGCTCGCCGACCACAGCGTCGCAGCGGGGGATTCGCCGCCCGGGATCGGGTGCACCGGCTGTTGGTCGGGGCTGGTGTTCAGCGAAGGGAGCACCGAGGTGACCCGGCAGGGTGCAGGCGTGCTCGTCGTGAACGGTGATTTGACATTCGCGCCCGGGGCATCCTGGACCGGGCTCACCCTGGTGTCCGGTAACGTCACCGCCCGTGACACGGCCGTCATCAGGGGGCTGTTGCGCGTCGGCGGCTCAGTGACGCTCGATCCGGGATCGATTGTGGATGGCTCCGCCTGCGCGGCGTTTCAAGCGCTCCTGGCGGCCGGTTCGCTGGCCCGGCCCATCACCTTTCCCGGGCGCTCCCGGCTGGCTCCTTCCGCTCCTGCTTCAGGGTAATACGATGGGGATATTCGGGAAGAAGAGGGTAACGGCGGGTCTCGACATCGGCAGCAGCTTCGTCAAGCTGGCCGAGGTCGACCATGGAGGAGATCACCCCAAACTCCGACAGATCGTGGCGAGACCGCTCCCTGAGGGAGCTTTCGCCGAGGGCGAGATCGCAAACGAAGATCTGCTTGCGGACCAGGTTCGCAGGCTTCTGGACGCCGCCGCAGTCCGGTCGCGCAACGTGATCACCGCGTTGGGCGGCCACGACATCTTCATCAAGAAGATCGAGATGCCCCGGGTCAAGGCAGCGGACGCGCGCGATCTGATCGGGCGTGCGGCGGAGCGGTACGTTCCGTTCGACCTTCAAAGCGTCCAGCTCGACTTCCAGATTCTGCGCGCCCATGGGCCGGATGGGCGCATGGACGTGTTGCTGGTCGCGGCCAAGAAGAAGTGCGTGGAGGATCGGATTTCGCTGCTGGCGAACGCCGACGCCTCGGTCGCCCTCATGGAGGTCGAGGCTCTCGCGCTCTGCAACGGCCTGTGCCACAACTACCCCGGCGCGTCCGAGGGCATGGTCGTGCTCGTAAACCTCGGTCACGAGGTCACCAACATCGTCATCCTGGAAGACGGGGCTCCGACGCTGATCCGCGACGTTCCGCTGGGCCTGAGGCGCTTCAGTGAACTATTGCAGCAGGTGCACGGTTTGCCCGCTGAGTGGGCGCAGGAAGTGATCCGGGGGCGCAGGGAGCTCAAGGGGTTCGGCCGTGCGCTCGAGACGGGTGCGGACGTAGTGGCGGTCGGGATCGAACGCGCATGCGCATTCTTGGGAACCCGGCGGCCCGGCGGGGGACTGGGAAGAGTGTTTCTCAGCGGCGGAGGCGCTTGCGTACCCGGGGCGGCGGAGGTCATCGGACGCCGCATGAAGGTTGAAACCCGCGTCGCCAATCCCTGTGAAAGGGTCTCGGTTGCCCCGGACCTGCGAGGCCGCAACACCTTGGCGGGGGCGGCACCCCTGTTCCTCAAGGCCATCGGACTCGCGTTGCGCGGCGCGTAGACGGACACCGGTCACACGGACACCAGTTGCGAAAGGCACAGAACCATGTTCGAAGTCGATCTTCTTCCAGGCGGACAGGGCGGAAGCGGTCGCGGCAAGAAAAGAAGACCCGGCAAACGGCAGTCCCGCTCATCGGGGTGGAGGCTGCCGGGGATATCCCTCGACCGGTGGGTTGTCGCATCCGGTCTCATCTTCCTGGGTTCGCTGGCGACTTCCGTTCAACTGATCCTCGGAGCTTCAACACAGCTTTCGGAGCTCGATGCGGTGCTCGGGGAGGCGATCCGGGATTCGGCACGTGCGGCGGAGCAGTCGCAGTCGCGGCTGCAACTGGAGCAGAGGCGTGACTCTATCGCTGCCCGAGTGGCGCTCATCGAGCAGATCGACGCCCGGCGATATGATTGGCCCCACCTGCTGGACGAGGTCGCCGGTGCCGTACCGGAGGGGGTGTGGATCACGCGAATCAGCGATGTGACTTCCGGCCGGCCTCGAATCCGATTTCGGCTGGAGGGAACCGCACTCGACAACTTCAGCCTCACGCGATTCTGGAATGCGCTGGAGACTTCCTTCTTCATCGAGGATGTGGAGCTGGTCAGCACGGAACACTTCTCGATGCAGGTTCCGGCGACCGATAACGGGGTGCGCACCGCCTACCGTTTTGTGCTTCAAGCCGACGGGGCGGACCCTCCGCAGGCGGTTCTGGACTTCGTTCCCTTCGCGAAGTCCGGCACATGAAGGCACTGCTGCCCAGTTGCCCGCTTCGAAGGGGTGCCGTCTTGGTCGCGCTCCTGGGACTGTCGGCCCTGTACTTCGTCCACACCTATGTGCACCGGCCTCGGATGGAAGAGGCGGACGCCCTGAGGCTGCGGATCGACCATCTTGAGGCCCTCCGGCGGCAGCTTGAAGTCGACCTTCCGGTCGGCACGGACGATCCGCAGGGACGGCTGGAGGCGTACGCGGCTCATCTTGCACGGTTGGAGACGCTCCTCCCCGCCGACCAAGAAGTTGCGGCCCTTCTCGCGGCGATTTCCGTCGCGGAACGCCGGACCGGGGTCGATGTGACGATGCTGAGACCCGGGCCGCACGAGGCGGGCGAAGTCTACGACCGCTGGAGCTACCAGGTAGCTGCAAGGGGCGGGTATCACCAGATCGCCTCCTTCATGACGGCGATCGCTTCGCTGGAACGGACGATGGTCCCCTCCGACGTGAACATCGGCGTCGACCCCGCTCCCCGTGAGAACCCATACGATGCAGGAGCTTCTCTGGTGGCCGGTTTCCGGATCCGGACGTACATACGCCCGGGCCGCGGGCTCCCGAAGCTCTGATCCCAAGTACTCCTAACGAATCGATTCAACCATGAGAACCGAAAGACGATTCACCTCGAGACGCGAGGCGGGCATCCTGCGCCTTCAGTCCGTCGCCCGGTGGGCCATGGCCGTGGGCGGCGTCGCGCTTCTCCAGTTCGGACCCCTCGGATGCAAGCAGATCCGGTCCCAGGAACACACCGCAGCCGAAGCTCGGCAGGATACCGCTGGGCCGGGCGCCTCCCGACCGTCGAGAGCGTTGGCGTACGAACGCGAACGCTTCATCTACGCAGCGAAGCGTAGGGACCCCTTCCTCCCCCCGGACGATCCGGAAACGGTCGGCGCGATGTGGGACGAGACCAAGATTCTCGGCCTGATCCGTCACAGCCGGGCCGACCTGAGTGTGGTCCTCCTCGGCAACGTTCGATCGGACGAGAGTGACGACAGCGGTCCGGCCGACCGCAGGCGTCGGCCCGACACGGTTCAGCTCCGACTGGGACAGTCGGTCGGCAATACGCGCCTCGTCCGGATCCACGCGGACCGTGTCGTGCTGGAGGTCGACACACCCGCCGGGCAAATCCGCCGGGTGCTTCACGTTCCTCGGGTCGGCGAACGGAATCCAGCATGATCCGGTTCACATTCGGCAGATTGTTCGCCGCTCTGGCGGCCCTGGGAGCCTGTGGACCGCAGGGAGTGCGCGGGGCGGCTCAAGAGGTGCCGCCACCGGGCGAGGCGTCACAGGAGGAACTCTTCCGCCCCATCACGGTCACGTTCGTCGACACCCCTATCCGCGAGGCCCTCTTCGCCTTTGCCGAGTTCGCCGACCGCTCCATCGTGCCGGGAGCGGATGTGCAGGGAAGCGTATCGGCGGAAATCCGGGACCAGCCGTGGGATATCGCCCTGCAAACGCTGTTGGCGGCGTACGGGCTCGTCTCGCGGGAGCAGGAAGACGGGATCATTCTGGTGGAGAGTGCGAGTCGCCTCTTTGAGCAGGAAGCGGTCCTGCCCCTGGAAACGAGAGCGTTTCAGGCAACCTACGTCGAAGTCGGCGAGCTGCAGAACCTCGTGCTGCCGCTTCTGACGGACCGCGGCAGGACATCGGCCGGTGCGGGGACCAACACACTGGTCGTCACGGACATTCCCCGGGTTCTGGATCGCGTCGCCAAACTTGCACAGAAGGTGGATATCCCGGTTCGACAGGTCGATATCGCGGCGAAGATCATCTTCATCAACCGCACCGAGCTCGAGGGATTCGGCATCACCTACGACCTCAAGGACATCGGGGGCAATCAGCTCAACCTCCTCACACCGGGGGTCGTCGACGTGGACGGAGACGGCGTCGTGACCCCGTCCGACGAACAGGTTCCGGCGGGCACCGACGTCATCTCTCTCAGCGGCAGCTCCCTTGCTGCGCTCGGCAACGCTGCGAACCGCATCTCCAACCCGACCCTGTCTCTGCTGACGTCGCTGGTCATCGGGCGAAGCACGCTGGTCGGCTTCATCAACGCCCTCGAATCGGCACAGTTGACCGAGGTCGAAGCCGAGCCGTCGGTCCGGGTCATGGACAACCGGACGGCCAGGGTCGTGGTCGGGGAGGAGACCCCGGTCCGGGTGCTCGACGCGGGCGCCCAGGTCCAGTCCAGAGCCGCCGGGGAAGGGCAGGGCGCGTTTCCGGTCGCCACCGTCGACTACAAGGAGACCGGCGTGATCCTCGAGGTCGCTCCGCGCATTACCGAAAACGGCGAGATCTTCCTGAACCTGTCGGCCGAGCGGTCGTCTGCGGATCTGGCGCCTTCGGACGTGGGGTTCGTGTTCCGGCGGCAGAAGGCGGAATCCCAGGTTTTGGTCGGGAACGGGGAAACGGTGGTGATCGGCGGCCTGACCGTCACGGAGGTGAGCGAGGTGCGCTCGGGCATCCCGCTTCTTATGGATCTCCCACTCGTCGGAGGCTTGTTCCGTTCCTACACGGAGGCGACCGTCCAGCGCGATCTGATCATAATGGTCAGCCCTGCGATCGTTGCTTCCGCTTCCCCATGACCGGGGCCTTTGCTATCTATGACAGTCCGGCCATGCCGGGCACGGTCAGCGAGTCAAGCCTCAAATTCATCCCGCCCGAATGCCACAAGCTCACCTGTCGTTTCACACCGCCGGCGAATCCCATGGACGCGGTCTCGTGGCCGTCGTCGAGGGGTTGCCGGCCGGCATGCCGCTGGATGCCGCACGGGACGTCGATCCCGATCTCCGGCGACGCCAAGGAGGGTACGGCAGAGGGCGGCGGATGCAGATCGAGTCCGACCGGGCCGAAATCATCTCGGGCCTGCGACTCGGCGTCACGCTGGGTTCGCCGCTGTCGATGGTCATCTGGAACCGCGACTGGACGAACTGGACCACGGCCATGGCCCACGGATTTCCCGATCCGAAGGGGAATCCGAAGGCTCTCCGGCCCGTGTACCTGCCGAGGCCGGGCCACGCCGATCTCACGGGCGTCCTGAAGTACGACCGTCGCGATGCCCGTGACATCCTCGAACGGGCGTCCGCACGCGAGACCGCGGCTCGGGTCGCTTGCGGTGCCGCGGCCAAGGCCCTGCTCCGCGAATTGGGAGCGACCATAGGAAGTCACGTCACCCGTATCGGAAACGTGGAGGCTCGCATCCCGGAGGTGCTTCCGGACGACCTCAACGGTACGGCCGATCCCTCGCCGGTGCGCACCCTCGACCCGGAGGCCGAGTCCGCCATGATCGCCGCCATCGATGCGGCCAGGACCGAGGGCGATACCGTGGGGGGGTGCTTCGAAGTCGTGGCAAGGGGCCTGCCAGTCGGACTTGGCAGCCATGTTTCCTGGGACCGGAAACTGGATGGACGGTTGGCGCAGGCCGTCATGTCCGTGCATGCAGTCAAGGGGGTCGAGATCGGTCCCGCGTTCGCCAACGCGGCCCGCCCCGGATCCCGAGTACACGACGCCATCTATCGCGACGAGTCAGAAGAGCGCTCAGGCGGTTTCGGACGCGCGGGCAACCGCGCCGGCGGCCTGGAGGGCGGAATCACGACGGGTGCACCGCTCGTCGTGCGCGGCGCCATGAAGCCGATTTCGACCCTCTTGCGCAAGCGTCTTCCAAGCGTAGACCTCAGGGACGGCTCCGCCAGGGACGCCACGGTGGAGCGGAGCGATGTCTGCGCCGTGCCCGCGGCCGCGGTAGTCGCCGAGGCGATGGTGGCGATGGTGGCCGCCGACGCGATCCTGGAGAAGTTCGGAGGCGACTCCCTGGCGGAGCTGCGGCGGAATTTCGAGTCGTATGCAGCTCGCCTGGCCGCAAGGGGGTTCGGCGAGCGTGAGCGAGAGTGCTTGTGACAACGCCGCCGCTTCAAGTGCACGCGCCGGCCGCCCGTGGTGAAACCCACGCGAGCACCGAAAGCGGCGAGACGCCCGTCCGGCAAGGCGCAGCCGCTCCCGTGCGCCGCATCGTCATCATCGGCTTCATGGGAGCGGGCAAGTCCACGGTGGGGTCCTTGCTGGCCGGGGCCGTCGGCTGGGACTTCATCGACCTGGACGACGAAGTCGCGCGACGCGAGGGGATGCCCGTGCATCAAATCATCCGCGACCGTGGAATCACCGGCTTTCGGCGTGCGGAATCGGAGTTGGGCCGCGAGCTTCTGCGCAGGCGGAGCGTGGTGATTTCCATGGGCGGCGGGTGGCCGGCCGAGCCGGGTCACATGGACATGCTGGAAGACGGAACGATGTCGGTCTGGCTCCGGGTGGGAACGGAAACGGCGCTGAAGAGGATTGCGGCGTCGGACGCGGTGAGACCTCTGCTGCAAGTCCCCGACCCGGGGGGAGCCGCAGAAGCGCTGCTCAGGAAGCGTACTCCTCACTACGGACGCGGGAACATCGTCGTGGACGCCGATGAGGGATCGCCGGGCGATGTGGTACGCAGGATACTGGAACATATCAACCCGTCGAAGGACGGATCGACGGACAGGAACGAGGACGAAGCAGAGTGAAGCTGGTGATTGTGGAATCGCCCGCAAAGGCGAAGACGATCGGGAGGTTTCTCGGGCCGGAGTACCGGGTAGAAGCGTCATACGGTCACGTCAGGGATCTCCCCCGGTCCGCCCGCGAGACTCCGGCGGCCATAAAAGGCAAGCCGTGGGGCCGACTCGCCGTCAACACCGACGGCAGCTTCGAGCCCGTCTACATCGTGCCTCCGGAGAGCAGGAGGCATATACGCAGGCTCAAGAAGATCGCGGCCGAGGCCGACGAGGTCCTCCTGGCGACCGATGAAGACCGAGAAGGCGAATCGATCAGCTGGCATCTCGTGCAGGTCCTCAAGCCGGGCGTGCCGGTCGGACGGATCGCCTTCCACGAGATTACCCGGTCCGCCATCGATGCGGCGCTGGCCAACCCCGGAGAAGTGAACGGGCGGCTCGTTCAAGCTCAGGAAGCCCGGCGCGTCCTGGACCGGCTTTACGGCTACACCCTGTCGCCGGTTCTCTGGAAGAAGGTGCGGACCAAGCTCAGCGCGGGGCGCGTCCAAAGCGTAGCCCTCCGGCTGATCGTCGATCGGGAAGAGGCGCGACGCCGCTTCAGCGTGACCGAATACTGGCAGGTGAGGGCGGCCCTGTCCGGTGCCGGCGAAGCGTTCTCGGCCACCCTCGTCAGAGTGGGAGGGAATCCGGTCGCCACGAGCAGGAACTTCGATTCCACCACCGGGAAGCTGCTCCCTTCGACGCGGGCGCTCGCCCTCGGGGAGGAGGAGGCATCGGGCATCGCCGAGGCAGCGCGCGCGGCGACGCCGTGGTCCGTTGCAAGCGTCCAGCGCAAATCGAGCCGACAAAGGCCAGGGCCTCCGTTTACCACGTCGACGCTCCAACAGGCCGCCAGCAGTCGCCTGAAGATGTCTCCCAAGCGCACCATGCGGGTCGCGCAGCGCCTCTACGAGGGAATCGACCTCGGCGGAGGGAACCGGGAAGGACTCATCACCTATATGCGGACCGACTCGGTCACCCTGTCCAACGAGGCGTTGGGCGACATCGGCCGATACGTCGAGAGAGCGTTCGGAAGCGATTGCTATCAGGGGCCGAGGCGCTACAGAACCAAGGCAAAGGCGGCGCAGGAAGCCCACGAGGGCATCCGCCCCACCAAAACCGCACGCTCTCCCGATCGTATGGCACGGTTCTTGCGCAAGGAAGAGCTGGCTCTCTACCGGTTGATCTGGAGCCGCGCCGTCGCGTCTCAGATGGCCGATGCGAAGGTCGACCGGACTACGATCGATCTTCGGGTGCGCGTCGGCGAGGTCGACCACACGTTTCGCGCAAGAGGATCGGTGCTTCGCTTCCCGGGCTTTCTCAAGGTGTACGGCGACAAGCGGAAGGATCAGCTCCTGCCGCACCTCGAAGCGGGAGACAGGGTATACGCCGCGACGGAAGCGGCGCCGGAAGATGCGGAGCGCGAAGACGGCGGGACACCCGTGGTCCTGCACGCGGTGGAGCCGGAACGCAGAGAAACGAAGCCGCCTCCGCGCTATTCGGAGGCGTCGCTGGTGAAAAGGCTGGAAGAGGAAGGGATCGGCAGACCCTCTACGTACACACCGACCATTTCCACCATTCAGGAGCGAGACTATGTGCGCAAACGCCGCGGCCGTCTTGTCCCGACCTATACGGGGATGGCGGTCAATCACCTGCTCAGCACGCACTTCGAAATGTATGTGGACCTCCGTTTCACGGCCCGCATGGAAGACGCCCTCGACGACATCGCCGTCGGCGAGGCGGACAGGCGCGGCTTTCTCGAGGCCTTCTACCGCGGAGAAGGCGAGACTCCCGGCCTCGCCCGCAAGGTCGAGGAAACGCTCCCCGCCATCGAATATCCGGCCGTCCCGATCGGCGTCGATCCCGAAACCGGGCAGACCATTCGGATCAAGATCGGAAGGAAGTCCGTCTATGCCGAACGGGGAGAGGGGGACAGAGCCAAGCGGGCAACGATCCCCGACGACCTGCTCATCGATGAATTGACGGTCGATCGGGCGGTGAAGCTGCTTGATGCCCCCACCGATGCCGAAACACCCATCGGCATGGATCCCGACACCGGCTTGCCCGTCTACGTCAAGGTGGGCCGCTACGGACCGTACGTGCAGCTGGGAGATGCCCGCGGACCGACGAAACCGAAGTGGGTCGGGTTTCCCAAGGGTGTGGATCCATCGGATGTGACCCTCGAATACGCGCTTCGGGTGCTGCGCCTCTCGCGGGTGCTGGGGAAGGACCCGTCCAGCGGACAGGAAGTCAGGGTCGGCCTGGGGCCATACGGCCCCTATGTCCAGAGAGGGCTCCGGAGAGGAGAGCGGGAGTATCGGAGTCTCGAGTCTTTGGAGCAGGCTTTCGAGATCACCCTGGACGAGGCGCTGGAGCTGCTGGCCCGCGAGAAGCCGCGGGGAGGGCGGACGAGGAAGGTGTTGATGGCTGTGGGCACGCACCCGGAAACGGGAGCACAGATCGAGCTCATCGAGGGGCGTTACGGTCCGTACGTGACCGACGGCAGTGTCAACGCGAGCATCCGCAAGGGCAATGACCCTCTCACGACGTCGGTCGAGGAGGCGGTGGAGCTCCTTGCGGAGGCGGGTGCTCGCAGGAAGACCCGCCGGCCGCGCGCACGGCGCAGGACCGCCGCACGGCGGGGCTGAGCGGCGTGCTGACCGCATCATGAAACGCCGGGTCGCCGAGTGCGGGATCCTCCCAACCCGGAGCATGGCCGTATGACAGCCCAGGTCGCATCGTTCCTCGACCATCTCGAAGTGGTGCGCAATCTCTCCCAGAGGACCATCGCGGGTTATCGGCGCGACCTTTGCGATCTGGAGGATTTCATCGGCGGCTACTTCGGCCGCGACAACTTCCGGTGGCAGGAGGTGGACCGCGGCGTCATCCGCGCCTTCCTCGGCGAATCCGGACGTCGCGGGCTGGCCCCGCGTACGGTCGCGCGCAAGCTCGCCGCGATCCGGGCCTTCTTTCGCCATCTTCGCCGGGAAGGCGAAGTACCGGCGAACCCCGCACGGGAGGTCCGCGGCCCGAAGCTCGACCGCACCCTTCCCGGCCACATGGGGGTCCGGGAAATGGAAGAACTGTTTCGCTGGACGGAGGCCCGGGCAGCCCAGCGCAACGACCTCACCACGACCCGGCTCCTTGCCGTGCTGGAGATGTTCTACGGCAGCGGCCTGCGCCTCGCCGAACTCGGCTCCCTGAACACGGGCTCCGTCTATCTCGATCGACTCCAGCTGCGCGTCCTCGGGAAAGGAAGGGAGGAGAGGATCGTGCCCGTCACCGACTCCGCTGCAAAGGCCGTGCGAAACTACCTGCCCCGACGTGCCGAAGTGGTCGCTCCCGGCTGCCCGGCGCTCTTCGTGGGCCGCCACGGCAATCGCCTGTCGAACCGCTACATACAGCACACCGTCCGGATGGCGATCCGCCGCTTCGCTTCGGCGGCCGACCTGTCCGTCCATTCGCTGCGGCACACATTCGCGACCCACCTGTTAGATGCCGGGGCGGACCTCATGGCCGTCAAGGAGCTTCTCGGCCATGCGTCGCTGAGCACCACCCAGATCTATGCGCATACCTCGAAGGAGCGGCTGCGAAGGCAATACATGGGCGCTCATCCGAGGGCCTAGCAGCCCCTGCGGAGCGCCTCGCCGGGCTTCCCGAGGTCGTCATGTCGGTCTCCTGTTCATGATCATCCGTCATTGGCAAGACTCCCCCTTCCGGGCACAATCGCTCATACCTACCTTTGATTGACAGTTCGTGGCAGAAGTCCCTCGCGTCATTCGACCGGCGAAGCATCCCGTTCGATGCCCACCCGTCCGATGCCTTTGCGGCTGCCCAACAGGATATGGCTTTTCGACCCCTTTCTCTCTCGCGGATGTATTCCTCCCCCGCCTCCTTTCGCCCGGGCGTGTCGATACACGCCACAACGGTCATCGCTGTCGCACGCGACGGTCGCGTAGCGATGGCGGGGGACGGCCAGGTGACGATGGGGGACGCGGTGGTGAAGGGAGCCGCGCGAAAGGTGAGGCTTCTGGCGGACCGAAGGATTCTGGCCGGATTTGCGGGTGCCGTGGCGGACGCGTTCACCCTTTTCTCCCTGCTCGAGGGCAAGCTCGAACGGTGGCCCTCCAACCTGTCCCGCGCCTGTGTCGAGCTGGCCAAGGAGTGGCGAACGGATCGTTACCTGCGCCGTCTCGAGGCCCTGCTCGCGGTGGCGGATCGCAGCCACCTTTTCCTGGTCGGCGGCGACGGCAACGTGATCGAACCCGACCAGCCCGTCCTTGCAATCGGCTCCGGCGGCGCCTATGCGCTCGCGGCAGCCAGGGCCCTCTACGAATGCTCCGATCTGGATGCCCCGGGCATCGCCCGGCGCAGCCTCGAGATCGCGGCCGACATCTGCGTCTACACCAACAGGGAGATCACTTTGCTGGAGCTGGATCCCGAATGACCTCCGCGACGACCTCGGCGGGCGTTCCCGCGACCACCGATCCGCCCGAGCCGGACCTCCGGGAAGATCGCCCCCACTGGCTCGACCAGCTCACCCCGCGTGAAGTCGTCGCGGAACTCGACCGGTACATCGTAGGCCAGTCCGATGCCAAGAAGGCGGTGGCGATCGCGCTGCGCAACAGATGGCGCCGCCAGCGGGTGGACGACGAACTGCGCGACGAGATCCTGCCCAACAACCTCATCATGATCGGCCCCACAGGCGTGGGGAAGACCGAGATCGCACGCCGTCTCGCCCGGCTCGCAGGCTCCCCGTTCATCAAGGTGGAGGCTTCAAAGTTCACCGAGGTCGGCTATGTGGGCAGGGACGTCGAGTCGATGGTGCGCGACCTGGTCGACACGGCGGTCGCGATGGTACGGACGGCGCGCGAGGACGAGATGGAAGAGGAGGCCGACCGGCGAGCCGAAGAGCGCATCCTCGACCTGCTGCTTCCCGAGCCGCCGCGGGCAGCCGCCGGCCCCTCGCCACCTCCGGACAGCGACAGCGATCAAGGGAAGGAACCGGCCGGCGACATCCGTGCAAGGCTTTTCGTCGCGGGTCCGCGGGGAGTCAGGAGTCAGGACGGAGCCGCGGGCGCGGAAGACGACCCGGCGATCGCGAAGCGTCGGAAGCGAACCCGCGAAAAGCTGCGCAGACTCCTGCGGGAAGGACATCTGGAGGACCGGACCGTGGAGATCAGCGTGCAGCAGGGCGTTCCGGTAAGCGGCATGATGTTCCCCATGGGGGGAATGGACGGAATGGACCTCAACTTCACGGAGATGCTCCAGGACATCCTGCCGAAGCGTTCGAAGCGGCGCACGGTGACGGTTTCAGAAGCTCGCCGCATCCTGCTCCAAGAGGAACTCCACCGTCTCGTGGACATGGACGAAGTCGTCAACGAGGCACTGGACCGGGCCGAGGAGATGGGAATCATATTCCTTGACGAGCTCGACAAGGTGGCAGGGGGCAGGGGAAGCGCCGGCGGCCCCGACGTCAGCCGCGAAGGTGTTCAGCGCGACCTCCTGCCCATCGTGGAAGGGTGCAACGTCCAGACCAAGTACGGTTTCGTCCGCACCGACCACATGCTCTTCATCGCGGCGGGCGCGTTTCACGTCGCGAAACCGAACGATCTGATCCCCGAACTGCAGGGTCGGTTCCCGATCCGGGTGGAGCTCCACAGCCTCAACGCTCCGGAGTTCGTGAGGATACTGCGAGAGCCGCGCAACGCTCTTGTGCGTCAGTACCAGGCTCTCGTGGAGGCCGATGGCGCCTCCGTCGAGTTCACCGACGGCGGTATCGAAGAGATCGCGCGGGTCGCTGCCGAACTGAACGACCGCATGGAGAACATCGGTGCGCGCAGGTTGCGAACCGTACTGACCACCCTCCTGGAAGAACTCCTCTTCGGCCTTCCGGACGAGGGGCGCGGCGAAACCATGACGGTAACCTCCGGCTTCGTGCGCGAGCGCCTGGACAGGATCATTTCCGATGACGACCTGAGCCGCTACATCCTCTGATCCAGCCCTATCACGTAATCCAGCCCTATCCTCCGATCCGGCCCCTACATGCCGACAGGGAACCACGACTTCATCGACCTCGCGCAGCACACTCCGCAGCATCTGTTCCGCTTGCTGGAGCTGGCTGGGCGCGTCAAATCGGGCGCGATGTCGGGCCGTCCTCTCACGGGCCGCTGCCTTGCGATGATCTTCCGCAAGAATTCGACCCGGACCCGGGTCAGCACCGAGGCCGGCATGGTGCAGCTCGGCGGCCACGCCATCATGATTTCGGACCGTGACTCCCAGATGGGGCGCGGCGAGAGCGTGCGGGATACGGCCAGAGTCCTCAGCCGCTATGTGGACGCGATCCTCATCCGCACCTTCGCGCACGACGAGGTCGTCGAGCTGGCCGAGGAGGCGTCGGTCCCAGTCATCAACGGCCTCACCGACCTCCTTCACCCCTGCCAGGTACTGGCCGACCTCTTTACCGCCGTCGAGGAGTTCGGCGACGACATCGGCTCCCTGCGCGTCGCCTGGATCGGCGACGGGAACAATATGGCGAACTCCTGGCTCAACGCCGCCTCCCGGCTGGGGTTCTCGCTGCGGATGGCGTGTCCCGTCGGCTACGGACCCGACGCGGACATCCTGGCACGGGCACGGTCCGCAGCGGATGTGAAAACGATCGAGACCCCGTCCCAAGCCGCCGAGGGTGCGCATGTCGTGACGACCGATGTCTGGGCTTCGATGGGGCAGGAGGACGAGCAGAGCACCCGGGAGACGGCCTTCCATGGCTTCCAGGTCGACGCGTCCGTGATGGCGCGGGCTGACCCTTCGGGCATCTTTCTCCACTGTCTGCCCGCACACCGGGGCGAGGAAGTGTCGGCGCAGGTAATCGACGGTCCGCGTTCTCGCGTATACCGCGAGGCCGAGAACCGGCTGCATGTCATCAAAGCCGTATTGCTGGATCTGATGGGCTGACACTGGATCTCATGAGCTGATTCGAGCGGCGGGGGGCGCGATCATCGTGGCGGCACAGCGCGGGATCGACTCGCCTGCCACGAGGCGGAACTCGCTTGCGACGCGGCGGGACCCGCCTGCGACGAGGAAGGGAGAAGGCCGGGGAAAAATGGATGAAACATTGATCAAGACGCCGCTGTACGATGTCCACACAGCGCTGGAAGCCAGGATGGTTCCCTACGCGGGCTACACGATGCCGATCCAGTACCCCGGAGGCATCCGCGCCGAACACGCAGCCGTCAGGACCGCCGCCGGGCTCTTCGATGTGTCCCACATGGGCGAGTTCACGGTACGAGGCCCGCAGGCGGAGGCCCTGGTCCAGTACCTGACCGTGAACGACGTCTCCGGGGTCGTTCCGGGCCAGGCGCAGTATTCGGCGCTCTGCAACGAAAGCGGACGTATCCTCGACGACCTCCTCGTCTACCGCTTCGCCGACCGTTTCGTCCTCGTCGTCAACGCGAGCAACAGAGACAAGGACTGGAGCTGGGTGACCGCGCACGCGGCTCCCTTCGACGTCGATATTTCGGACGACTCCGACGACATCGCCCTCATCGCGCTGCAGGGCCCCGCCGGCCAGGCTGTCCTGACGCCCTTGACGGACATCGATCTCGACGCTGTGGGCTACTACCGCTTCGCCGAGGGCTCGGTGGCCGGTACCGAAGGCGTGGTCAGCCGCACGGGGTACACCGGCGAAGACGGCTTCGAGCTCTACCTCCCCGCGGCCGCGGCCTTCGCCGCCTGGACGGCCCTGTGCGAGGCGGGCGCACCGCACGGCCTGGTCGCAGCCGGGTTGGGAGCCCGCGACTCGCTGCGCCTCGAGATGGGGTACGCCCTGTACGGCAACGACCTCGACGAAAAACACACGGCGCTGGAGTCCGGCCTGGGATGGATCGTCAAGCTGAACGCCGGCGATTTCATCGGCCGCGAGGCCCTCGCCGCCCAGAAGGCGCGCGGAGTGTCCCGACGCCTGACCGGGATCCGCCTCACCCAGCGCGGATTCCCGCGTCCCGGCTACCCGATCGTGCACGAGGGCGTCGAGGTGGGGACGGTCACCTCTGGGGTGGCTAGCCCGACCCTCGGCGACGGTGTCGCGCTGGGCTACCTGCCTACCGATGCCGCGCGCCCCGGCACCGAAGTGGGGATCCGCATACGGGGCAGGACCATTGCGGCACGTACTCAGCGCCTGCCGTTCTACACAAAGGGTTCGATCCGCAGATAGCGGGCCGCTCGTCACCGGAGCCGCGGCATGGCCGAGACCGTTCTCGTCACCACGCGCGATCTTCCCCTGGCCGGCAGGTTGCGGCACGGATTCCGACGCGAAGGCTACCGGGTGGAGCTGTTCACCCCGTCCGAAGACGTGGCGAGCGTCGATGATCCGGTTCTGCTCGTGCTGACCGGAGACGCGGGCACGGAAGCCGGAAGGCGACATGCTAAGCAGGCCTCCGAGCGGGGACTTCCGGTGTTCGCCGTGGTCGAGCCCGGACAGACGGATGCTTCCCCCCCCGGCGCAACCATCGCATTCCGGCGTCCGGCGGATCCCGAAGAGATCGTGCTGGTGGGCGCGAGGGCGATCGAACGCAAGCGGTTGCGCAGAGCCACGGGCATCGTCGGCGAGACCGACGCCATGGTCGAAGTGTTGGAGAGGATCGTCCAGATCGCCCCGGTGGACGCAACGGTTCTGATCACCGGCGAATCGGGCACGGGCAAGGAGCTGGTGGCCCGGGGCATTCACGCGCTCTCTCGGCGCCGCCACAGGAACTTCATTCCCGTGAATGTCGCCGCGCTGTCCGAAACGCTTCTCGAAAGCGAGCTCTTCGGTCACGAAAAAGGTGCCTTCACAGGAGCCATCGACACCCGCAAGGGCCTGTTCGAGTTGGCCTCCGGGGGTACGATCTTTCTCGACGAGATCGGCGAGATGCCGCTTCAGACCCAGACCAAACTGCTGCGGGCTCTCGAGCAGCAGGAGTTCCATCGCGTAGGGGGACAGAAGATGATCCGGGTGAATCTGCGGATCATCGCGGCGACCAATCAGCACTTGGAGCAGCTGGTGGTGTCGGGTGGGTTTCGCAAAGACCTGTACTACCGCATCAACGTTCTCACCATCGCGCTGCCGCCCCTGCGGGAGCGCCGGGCCGACATCCCGCTGCTCATCGAAAACTTCGTCGAGGATGCCGGCAAACGGCACGAACGGGGCCCGTTCCGGGGCATCTCGCCGGAAGCGATGGAGATCCTCGTCCGCCACCGCTGGCCCGGAAACGTCCGCGAACTCCGCAACCTGGTCGAAAGCATGGTGGTCCTTACCCCGGGGCGTGAAATTCGTGCCGAGGACATTCCCGAGGATGTGAGGTCCGGGGACCGGGGTCTCGCTCTGGTGCCGGCTGCACGACCCGGACCGGGGCCGGGCGGCGAGGGAGCCGCCTCGCTCCGGCCCGAGATCGAGTTCATCTTCCGCACCATGAGGCAGATGAAGGTCGATATCGATGACCTTCGACAGGAGTTCGAGCAGTTCCAGGCGGATGAGCACCGCAGCCGGGACCTGATCTCTCCACCGTCGCCCCGGCACGAGGACGGTCCCATCGAGGAGATCGTGTACGACCGCCGTTCAGCTCTCGAGGAGCCCGATTCCGATTCCGCGACCGTCGCCTACCGGCCCGGAATGACCCTGGACGACATGGAGCGCGAAGTCATCCAGGCCGTGCTGAATTCGGTCGCCTGGAACCGGCGCGAGGCCTCGAAGATCCTTGGAATCGGCGAGCGGACGCTCTACCGCAAGGTCAAGAAATACGCCCTGGAAGAGAACTGAGTCCCCCCCCGGGATCCTCCCCCGCTCGGCCTCCACGGCGTTCACGATGCTCGACCAGGACGAATTCTCCTCGCCTCGGTAGGACACGACGAGGTCTTGCGACAGGTCCACCGATGCCGGGTAGGCGTACACCGCCACGGCGCTCTCCTGCTGGGCCAGGCGGTGACCTCCCCAGCTCGGCGTGATTGCCTCTATGGCCAGCGGCCGTTCCCTGAGGCCCCGCGAAACGAGGTGGATGCCGTCCGGTTGGAACTCGGCGTCGGCACGCAGGCTGGAAAAGGTCACTAGGAAGAGCACCGCATCCGCCTCCCCCGCGCGGCGCGCCAGGCCGGGAGCATGGGTCTGTGCGATGCGGACAAGCCGCTCGCGCGTGTCGGGCGCCGCCGCCTCCAGCACCCACCCGGCCAGCGGAGTCAGCTCGACGCGCACATCGCCCGCCCTCATCCGCACCGAGATCTGATCCTGCCGCAGCGACCCGGAGACACCCGGCTCCGAGTCGGCTCCGCGAGGGGGGGCCTGGGCCGGACCGGCCGTGCCGCCGGACGGAGGGGCGGGCGCACACACCGCCCCTCCGAGAGACGCGGCGATCAACGCGACCCCGATTCCGCCAAGAATGTTCCGCAATCGGCCCCGCATCACAATTCCTCCTCGAGCAGAGCCTCCATCGCGGCCAGGAGCTCGGGTGCTCCCTCGCCCGTTCGGGCCGAACTCTCCACGACCTGTTCCTCCGAAACACCGAGCTTTCGCACGGCCGGTTCCACGATACCGGCTTCCCGGACACTCGGCTTCAGCTTGTCGACCTTGGTCAGCGCGATCAAGGTCGGCATTCCCCTGTCGGCCAGATGCCCGACGAACTCCAGGTCACCCGGAGCGGGGGGACGCCGGGAATCGACCAGGTACACCACCCCGCGCAAACCGGCGCTCTCGGCCAGGTACCATCTGACCAGCAGCCGCCACGCATCCCGGACCGCCCTGGGTGCCCTGGCGTAACCCGAGCCGGGAAGATCGACAAGGCAGAACGAGCGATTGACCTTGTAGAAGTTAAGCGCCTGAGTCTTCCCGGGAGACGCCGAAATCCGCGCGATCTTCTGCCGCGGGCGCCCCAGAAGACGGTTGATCAGCGACGACTTCCCCACGTTGGACCGGCCCGCGAAGGCGATCTGGGGAAGGAGAGAGGGATGCGGCTGGCCGGGTGCCGCCACCGACCCCACGAATTCGACCTCGCGAATCAACACCGCTATGTGATCCGCAGGCTGCCGGAGTCGGGCACGGGTCCTTCATGGCTGCGCGCCGCCGCACGGGACGAAACGAGCGCCTCCCTCAACACCTGGTCCATCGTCTCGACCGGCACCATATCGACGCCGGCGCGAACCTCGTCGGGCAGCCGCTCGATGTCCGTCGCATTCGTTGCAGGGAGCAGCACCCGCTTGATTCCGCCGCGAAGCGCCGCCACCGCCTTTTCCTTGATCCCGCCCACGACCAGGACCCGTCCCCGCAGCGTGATCTCGCCCGTCATCGCCAGATCGGACCGTGTGGGCGTGTCGGTGAGGGCCGAGATCAGAGCCACCGCGATCGTGATCCCGGCCGAGGGCCCATCCTTCGGAGTCGCCCCCTCGGGGATGTGGATATGAATGTCCGCCTCACGGTGGAACTGCTCCTCGAGTCCCAGCCGGCGAGCCCGCGAACGCGCGTAGGTAACCGCCGCAAAAGCCGATTCCTTCATCACCTCGCCCAGAGTGCCGGTCAGCTGGATCTTTCCCGATCCGGGCACCACCGCCACCTCCACCTCGAGTACCTCGCCGCCCGCCGCCGTCCACGCCAGCCCGCATGCGATCCCCGAGCGGTCCGCTCCCTCCTCCCGGCTCGGCGACATGTGCACCGGCGGCCCGAGGAGCTCCCCGAGGTCGCTCGCTTCCACCCGTCCCGGCCGCTCCGCGTCCGTACCGACCACCTTCCGGGCCAGCTTTCGGGCCACCCGCGACAGACGCCGTTCGAGTTCACGCACGCCCGCCTCCCGCGTGTACTCGGTCACGATCGTCTGCACCGCTTCGTCGGCGATCTCCGGCGCGTACGTCGCCAGGCCGTGGCGGGCGACCTGCTTCGGCCAGAGGAACTGCCGGGCGATCACCTTCTTCTCGGTGTCCAGATAACCCGGAAGGCGGATTACCTCCATCCTGTCGCGCAGCGGTCCGGGAACCTCTCCCAGAGTGTTGGCGGTGGTGATGAACAGGACGTTGGACAGGTCGAATTCAAGTTCCAGATAATGGTCT
Organism: Longimicrobiales bacterium; assembly: GCA_965215065.1. Classification (GTDB taxonomy): domain Bacteria; phylum Gemmatimonadota; class Gemmatimonadetes; order Longimicrobiales; family Gaopeijiaceae; genus Bin94. The sequence continues at coordinate 3,365,721 of OZ244037.1, read as the reverse complement.
GCGAATGCCCGGTTCTGCTCGGGATCGAAAACTTCCAGCAGTGCCGCCCCGGGATCGCCGTGGAAGTCCCTGGCCAGCTTGTCCACCTCGTCGAGAAGGAAGACCGGGTTCCGGGAGCCGCTTTTGCGCATCCCTTGGATCACCCGTCCCGGCAGCGCGCCGACGTACGTCCGGCGATGCCCCCGGATCTCGGCCTCGTCCCGCACGCCCCCCAGACTCACCCGCACGAACTTCCGCTCCAGACAGCGCGCGATGCTGCGTCCCAGCGATGTCTTCCCCACCCCCGGCGGGCCGACGAGGCAGAGGATCGGTCCCTGCAGGCGCCCGACCAGGGACAGCACCGCGATGTGGTCCAGGATGCGCTCCTTGACCTCGTCCAGGCCGTAGTGCTCATCCTCCAGCACCCGCGCGGCCCGCTCCACGTCGAGGCTGTCCCGCGTCTCCGCCTCCCAGGGAAGTGCAAGGATCCAGTCGAGGTACGTCCGGATGACCGAAGCTTCCGGGGCGACCGGACTCAGCCTGCGCAGCCGGTCGAACTCCTTGGCCGCTCGGTCGCGCGCCTCGTCCGGGAGCGGCGTTTCCTCGATGGCGATCTCCAGCTCCGCCCACTCGGCATCGATCCCTCCCGCCTCCTGGCGGGGGCCTCCGGGGCCGTGGTCCGGGCCGGGCGCTCCCGCTCCGAACTCCGACTCCATCCGGAAGCCCATCTGCTCGTCGAGATTCTGCTGGATCGGGAGCACCTCGATCTCCCGCACGAGAATTGCCAGCAGGATCTCGAAGCGAGCCCCGATCTCGGCCGCCTCCAGCAGCTCCTGCTTCTCGGCGCTTCCGATCAGAATGTGGCCGGCGATCAGATGGGAGAGCCGGACCCGGTCTCCGATCTCCGAGACCAGCTTGATCAGGGCGTCGGGGATCTTGTCGGAGAGGCGGACGTACTGCCCGAAGAGTTTGGTGACTTCGCGCACTCGCGCGTCGAGGACGGGATCCGCCGCGGGGTCGGGTTCGTATTCCCATTCCGTCAGCAGCTCCACCGATGCGCGGAAACCCTCCCGCGAAGGCAGGTACCGCGCTATGCGGGCGCGGCCCAACCCCTCCATGACCACCCGCGTCGTTCCGTCCGAGAGGTGTGACACCTGCACGATACGGATCACGGTTCCCGCGCGGTAGAGATCCTCGCGCCCCGGATTCTGAACCTCCCGGTCCTTCTGGGCCACGAGAAGTGCGAGCCCGCGGCCCGCCGCGGCTTCGTTCAGGGCCGCTACCGAGGGACGCCGCCCGATCAGGAGGGGCAGAACCATGTAAGGGAAGTAGACCAGATCGCGCAGGGCGATCACCGGGAGCTCGTCCGGAATCTCGAACGAGCCGTCAATCCGGTTCAGCGTACTCATCGTCCCGCGCCGCGCGCGGTCGGCGGCGAACCCCCGCGTCGTCCGTCGAATGCAGCGGAGGTTTTCGCCACGGGCTGCTAAGCTTCCTTCCGCTGGACCTCCGGCCGCAGGACCAGGAGGGGCGGAACCCTGCCGCGGGCGCTTTCGGGGGTAACCACCAGCTCCCGCACGTCGTTTCTCGATGGGAGCTCGAACATCGCGTCGCGCATGATCCTCTCGAGAACCGCCCTCAGCCCGCGGGCTCCCGTTCCGCGCTCGAGGGTCTGCCGCGCGATTTCCGTCAGGGCGCCCGGATCGAAGGTCAGCCCCACGTCATCGAATTCGAACATCTTCTGGTACTGCTTGACCAGTGCGTTCTTCGGTTCCTGGAGAATCCGCACCAGGGACTCTTCGTCCAGATCTTCGAGCGCCACGGTAACCGGCAGCCGTCCCACCAGCTCCGGGATCAGTCCGAAGCGCTGAAGATCGGCCGGCTCGAGCCATTCCATCGGGTCGATATCCTCCGTGCCGGCCCCCGGCAGGGACGGCACGCCGCCGTTCCCTCCGCCGGTCTCCGCTTCCCCGAAACCGATCATCCCTCTGCCCAGCCGTTGCTCGACGATCTTGTCGAGACCCTCGAAGGCGCCGCCGCAGATGAAGAGGATGTTCGTGGTGTCGATCTGGATGTATTCCTGCTGCGGGTGCTTTCGGCCTCCCTGGGGCGGCACGCTCGCCACGGTGCCCTCGAGGATCTTGAGGAGCGCCTGCTGCACTCCCTCGCCGGACACGTCTCTCGTGATGGACGGGTTTTCCGACTTCCGCGCGATCTTGTCGAGTTCGTCGATGTACACGATCCCGCGTTCGCACTCGGCAATGTTGAAGTCGCTCGCCTGCAGGAGGCGCACCAGGATATTCTCCACATCCTCGCCCACGTATCCCGCTTCGGTGAGAGTCGTCGCGTCCGCTATGGTGAAGGGCACCTGGAGGATCCGCGCCAGCGTCTGTGCCAGCAGCGTCTTGCCGACCCCGGTGGGCCCGACCAGGAGCACGTTGGCCTTGTCGATTTCGACTTCGCTCAGATTCTCGCGCTGGTGCACCCGCTTGTAGTGGTTGTAGACGGCGACCGCGAGAGACCGCTTGGCCTGCTCCTGTCCGATGACGTATTCATCCAGGAGCGCCTTGACCTCGTCCGGCTTGAGGGTGGCGACCGAGGCCTCCTGCTTTTCTCGCTCTTCCTCTTCTGCAAGAATCTCGTTGCAGAGCGAGATGCATTCGTTGCAGATGTAGACCGAGGGGCCGGAGATGAATTTCTTCACCGTTTCCTTGGATTTGCCGCAGAAGCTGCAGCGAAGGTGTCGGTCGCTCGTCATTTGCCCCCCTGCTCCGAACGGGTGCCGCGTCCGCGCCCGCTGTCGCTCCGAAGAACCTGATCGACCAGCCCGTATGCAACGGCCTCGTCCGCGCTCATCCAGCGGTCCCGGTCCACATCGGCGTTGATCTTCCGAATTTTCTGCCCCGTGGTCTCGGCCAGAATGCGGTTGAGACGCTCCCGCGTCCCAAGGATTTCCTTGGCGGCGATCTCGATGTCGGCCGCTGTACCCTGATATCCCGAAGACGGCTGATGGAGCATGATGCGCGAATTCGGCAGCGTGTTCCGCTTCCCCTTTTCGCCGGCCGAAAGGAGCAGTGCGCCCATGGACGCCGCCATCCCGACGCAGTAGGTGGACACGGAGGCGCGCAGGTGATTCATGGTGTCGTAGATCGCCAGGCCCGCGTACACGCTCCCTCCGGGGGAATTGATGTAGAGGTAGATGTCCCGTTCCGGGTCGTCGGCGTCGAGAAAGAGCAGCTGGGCCACGATGATGTTCGCCACATGATCGTTGATCGAGTTGCCCAGAAAGACGATCCGGTCCATCAACAGCCTGCTGAATATGTCGTAGCTGCGCTCGCCGCGGCTGGTTCGCTCTATGACGTAGGGCGGATAGGTTGCCATCCCGGTAACTCCCCGTCTCTCTATTTCTCTTCTTCGATTCCTGACTGCGCCATCAGGAAACCGAAGAGCTTGGCATCTGTGATTGCACGCTCGATGTCGGTCAGTCCACCCGACTTTCGCAGGCGGGCGCGGACGGCCGAGGGCGAACGTCCTGCCTGGCGGGCGATTTCGCGCACCTTCGCGCCGATCTCCCGTTCGGATGCGCGCAGACCGTGCTCCTCCACGATGCGCTTCACCAGAAGTTCCCGCCTGACTGCCAGCTCCGAACTCGGCCTGAGTTCCGCCCTGAGCTTCTCCAGCATGTCCGGTTCCAGATCTCCATCGTCGTCGATGATCGCTTCCGTGCAGGCTTCCACCATGGAGTCGGGGACATCGAAGGGGTTGGCTTCCACGACCATGTCGAGGAGCTGGGCGCGCAACTCCGCCTCGGCACGCGACCTCGCTTCCCTTTCGAGATCCCTGCCGATCCGGACGCGAAGGGCATCGAGGTCGTCGAAGTCCCCGACCGATCCTGCGAAGGCGTCGTCGAGCGTCGGCAGCTCGAGCACGCGGCGCGATATCAGTTCGATCTTCAGCCGGTGGCGCGTGCCGGCCCGGGCTTCGTCGGGGTAGTCGTCCGGAAAGGCGACATCGAACTCGTCCGCCCCTCCCGCGGTGAGCGTTCGGATGGCGTCCTCGATTTCGGGCAGGGCCTGCCCCTCGCCGAGCACGAGATCGTACTGTCGGCCGCCGTCGCCGCCGCTCCCGTCTCCGGTGCCCTCCAGCTTCGTCACCAGCACCGTCACGGAATCCCCCGCCTCGGGCCGCCCGTTCTCCGCCGTCTTCCACACCGCGTGTTGTCGGCGCAGCCGTTCGAGAATCGCTTCCACGGCTCCGTCGGGCACGGTCACGGGGGGCCGTTCGATTCGGAATCCTCCGAGTCGGTCGAGATTGACCTCGGGACGAACCTCGAACGAAGCCTTGAACGACAGCACGCCGCCTACGGAATGGTGCAGATCGGCTACCTTCACATCGGACACGGGCTGCATCCCTCTCGAATCCAAGGCCTGTTTGCAGGCCTTCTCGATCGTCCGGTCGACGGTCTCCTCATGGATGTCGCCGCCATAGTTCCGGAGGAGAACGTGTGCCGGCGCCTTGCCCTTTCTGAACCCCTTCAGCTTCACCCGGGAGGCGTACTCGAGGAGCACCGCGGCGCGCTCGGCAGCTACGAGTTCGGCGGGGACTTCCACCTCGACGGAGCGGTGGCAACGTTCGCCCTCGGTCACCGTCACCCGGAGCGGCGATGGCTCGAGTGGTTTCGCTGCGGCACTCATTGATTCCGGGCCGGGCCGTCATGCGAAAGGGGGGACTCGAACCCCCACGGCCAGCGGCCACAAGATCCTAAGTCTTGCGCGTCTACCAGTTCCGCCACTTTCGCTCGCTCCTCTTCACGGTCGCGACCTCGTGCACCGAAAGGTAACGCCGCATGGGGTCCCGCCAAGTGGCTCCGGGCAGCCCGTTGACAGAATCCTCCCGGCGTTCGAGCGGCGATGCATCCGGGCCGGCAGCGGGGGGTTCCGCTCGGGCGAATGCTCCTGCCGAACCCGTTCGAGCTATCTGGGAACCCGGATGTTGTACATCCACGGCTCCATGTTCCGCGCGGGACAGGCGGCGATGAGCGATACGACCTCTCCCGGATCCACGTCCTCCAGAGCGTCGCGCACGTCATCCTCGTCCTGAATCCGGAGGCGGTCGATCTCCGTGATCACGCAGCCCGGGCCGATGTACCGATTGGCCGCGGGGCCGTTGGCCTGGACCTCCGCGACCGCCACCCCGTCGGTAGTCTCCAGCTGGAGCTGCTCCGCGATTTCCGGCGTGATGTCGACGACCTCGACGATCCCGATCTTGTCGGCGGCGCGGGGCTGGCGCACGGGCGTTGCCGCCGCCTCCCCCGAATAGGGCAGCTCGTCCAGACCCGCCGTCACTTCCCGGGGCCGCCCGTCGCGGTAGATGCCGATACGCACCCGGTCCCCCGGCGCCTTGAGCGCGATCTTGTGCTGGAGGTCGTTGCCCGTCAGCACCTTTTCTCCGTCGACTTCCCGGATGACGTCATGCTTGCGCAGCCCCGCTCTTTCCGCCGGCGTATCTTCCGTCACGTCTTGGACGAGCGCCCCGCTGACGTCGGGAAGTCCCAGTACCTCGGCGTCCTCCGCAGTGACCGCCTCGATCGTCACGCCGAGAAATGCACGCTTCACCCGGCCGTATGCGATCAGATCCTCCATGACGCGGTGTGCCAGGTCGATGGGGATGGCGAACCCGTATCCCTGGTAGACCCCGGTCGCGCTCACGATCGCGGCGTTGATCCCGATCACCTGGCCCCGAAGGTTCACCATGGGTCCTCCGGAGTTGCCCGAATTGATCACGGCATCGGTCTGGATGAAGTCCTCGATCGCCAGGTTGGGGTTCCCGGAGAATTGGGGGTCTTCGCGAAGCGAGCGGTTGATCAGCGTCAGGGAACGGCCCAGCGCCGATACGATTCCGGCCGTCACAGTGTAGTCGAGGTTGGTGCCTGCACGGCTGAAGCCCGGGTTGCCGATGGCCAGGACCCATTCACCCACCCTGACATCGGCCGACGATCCGAGCGAAGCCACGGGAAGATTCGCGTCGTCGATCTTGATGACGGCGATATCGGTGGTGGGATCGGTACCGACCGTTTCGGCTCCGTATTCACGGCCGTCGAGCAGGGTGACGGTGATCTGCTGAGCGTCCTGGACCACATGGTTGTTGGTCAGGACGTACCCGTCCTCCGAGATGATGAAGCCGCTGCCGCTGCCGCCGATGATGTCGGGCAGGTCGGGCGGCGGGGCCCGGAAGAACCGTTCGAAACCGCGCGGCCGACTGCTCCGCATCGCTCGCTGGCGAGTGGTCTCGATCTGCACGACGGCCGGTGTGACCGCTTTGGCGACGTTGACGAAGGCCTGGCTCAGATCGAGCGCGGGCTGAACCTCGGCTTCGGAAACCACCGGTACGGTCTGCACGGGCGGAAGCGCGAGGGGTCTGTCGACGAAACCGAACTGGGAGGCGATTCCCAGCCCGAAAAGGAATGAGGCAGCCACGAAAAGGGCGACCTTGGTCTTCGTTTTGAGTGGATCGTACATCGCAGTTTCTCGCCGGTTGAATGTTCACCTTTGGGCGAAAGGTTAGGATGCGCGGCAATACGGAGTCGTTGCCGCTCTGCTCGGCGCAGCCTACCGCCTCTCGTCCACGATCTCGTAGTCCGCCTCCACCACGTCGTCCTCGGCGGGCTCCGAGTCGGGCTGGGCCGTGGTTTCCGCTTCGCCCTCGGGGTTTGCGGCCGCGTCGGCGGCCTGGGCCTGGTACATCTCCTGGCCGGCGGCGCTGAAGGCCTGCATGAGCTCGTCACGCGCCTCGTTTATCTCGGCGGTGTCGTCGCCCTTGAGCGCCTGCCTGCCGCGATCCAGGGCGGAATCCACCCGCTCCTTCGTCGCACCCGACACCTTGTCGCCCCACTCGTCCGTGTCCTTCTCCACCTGGTATACGAGCGAATCGAGGTTGTTCCGCGCCTCCACTTCTTCGCGCCGCCGCTCATCTTCCGCCTTGTGGGCCTCGGCGGCCCTCACCATGCGATCGATCTCGGCGTCGCTGAGCCCGCTGGACGCCTCGATCCGGACCTTCTGCTCCTTCGAGGTCACGCTGTCCTTGGCGGTGACGTGCAGGATCCCGTTGGCGTCGATGTCGAAGGTGACCTCCACCTGCGGAATACCCCTGGGTGCCGGCGGGATGCCCGTGAGCTGGAACTTGCCGATGGTCCGGTTGTCCACCGCCATCGGACGCTCGCCCTGCAGAACGTGGATCTCCACCGTGGTCTGGTTGTTCTCCGCCGTCGAGAAGACATCCATCTTCCGGGTGGGGATGGTGGTGTTGCGCTCGATGAGCGGAGTCATCACACCGCCCAGCGTCTCGATGCCCAGCGAGAGCGGGGTGACGTCGAGGAGCAGTACGTCCTTGACGTCACCGGCCAGCACGCCGCCCTGTATCGCGGCGCCGATCGCGACGACCTCGTCCGGGTTGACCCCGCGGTGCGGCTCATTACCGAAGAACTCCTGGACCACCTGCTGGATCTTCGGAATCCGGGTGGATCCGCCGACCAGCACGACCTCGTCGATGTCGCCCGCCTTCATCGCCGCGTCCTCGAGCGCTTTCCGCATCGGGGGGATGGTGCGCTGGATCAGATGGTCCACCAAGTGCTCGAACCTGGCCCGCGAGAGCGCGTAGTCGAGGTGCTTGGGCCCGTCCTGCGTCGCGGTGATGAAGGGCAGGTTGATGTCGGTGGAGGTCGTCGAGGACAGCTCCATCTTCGCCTTCTCGGCCGCCTCCTTGAGACGCTGAAGCGCCATAGAGTCCTTCGACAGGTCGATCCCCTGATCCTTCTTGAACTCGCCCACGAGCCAGTCGATCAGGACCTGGTCGAAGTCGTCACCGCCGAGGTGCGTGTCGCCGTTGGTCGCCTTGACCTCGAAGACGCCGTCGCCGATCTCGAGGATCGAGATGTCATAGGTGCCGCCCCCGAGGTCGAAGACGGCGATTTTCTCGTCCTTCTTCTTGTCGAGGCCGTAGGCCAGGGCGGCCGCGGTCGGCTCGTTGATGATGCGCTTGACCTGCAGGCCGGCGATCTTGCCCGCGTCCTTGGTGGCCTGGCGCTGCGCATCGTTGAAGTACGCCGGGACCGTGATGACGGCCTCGCTCACCGAGGTGCCCAGGTAGTCCTCTGCGGTCTGGCGCATCTTCTGCAGGATCACCGCGGAAATCTCGGGCGGCGTGAAGGACTTGCCGCCGTTCGGCAGGTTCACCACCATCCGGTCCCGGCCGTCCCTGGCCACTGCGTAGGGAACCCGCTTGCGCTCGGTGCCCACCTCCGAGTACCGCATGCCCATGAACCGCTTGATGGAGAAGACGGTGTTCTCGGGATTCGTGATGGCCTGGCGCCGGGCCACCTGTCCGACGAGCCGCTCGCCGTCCTTGGCGAACGCTACGACCGAAGGGGTGGTGCGGCCGCCCTCCGAGTTGGCGATGACCGTCGGCTCGCCGCCTTCCATGACGGCAACCACCGAATTGGTGGTTCCGAGGTCGATCCCTATGATCTTGCCCATTCTGTCTTCCTTTCGATGCCGGCTCGGGCCGGCGGTTGGCGAAATCGGGTTATGCGCGTGTCGCTGGGGTTCCGTCCCCAACAACCTAACAGGAACAATGCAGCAAACAGCGTGCCGCCGTGTACGGCCCCGTTCGCGCCTGGACCCGCCATTTTGGCAGAAAGCCGGGTGGGGGCCGCGGCAGACCCTGCCATTCTGGCCGAGCCGGGTTCCGCACGGTATCGTGGCAGCCTCGCCTTCGGTGCTCGCGCGGATTAATCCACGGCTGCCGGCAGCCGCCTTCTTCGCCCGAGAACCGTCTGAAGACGCACACCTCTGCCCGGGTTCTCCCCATGGTCCTGTCCCTCGCCGCCGTGCCCGCCGCAGATGCTCTCCTGTCCGCAGCCGCGGCCCAGGGTCTGCTCCAAGAGGGCGGGGGCGCCGAACCGCTTGTGCGGTTACGCGGCCTCCTCGGGGTTGTCCTCCTGACCATTTCCGCGTGGGCGCTCAGCGTCAACCGCCGGCGCGTCCCCTGGCGGATCGTGCTCTGGGGGCTCGGCCTCCAGTTCATCTTTGCTCTGCTGATCCTGCGGACGCCCTTCGGCGCGGGCATCTTCGCCGTCGCCAACGACGTGATCCTCGCGGCGGTGGGCTTCACCCTCGAGGGAGCCGGCTTCCTCTTCGGCGATCTGGTCTGGAACAACGTCCCCGTCGGAACCGGAGCGCCGGGGAACGGGGATTTCGGGGCCGAAGGACAGTACGTGGCCCGCACCGGCGCCTTCGTCGCGTTCAACGTGTTGCCGACGATCATCTTCTTCGCATCGATCATGACCGTGCTGTACCACCTCGGGGTGATGCAGCGGGTCGTGGGCGGGATCGCGTGGGTCATGCAGCGCACCATGCGAACCAGCGGAGCGGAGACGCTTTCGGCGGCCGGCAACATTTTTGTGGGACAGACCGAAGCCCCTCTGCTCGTCAAGCCGTTCGTCGATCACATGACCCGCTCCGAACTGATGGCGGTGATGACCGGGGGTTTCGCCACGGTGGCCGGGGGGGTCATGGCCGCCTATGCGGGCATGCTGGCGGGGTTCTTCCCGGACATCGCGGGACATCTGATGGCAGCGTCGGTCATGTCCGCACCCGCCGCCCTGGTGGTGGCCAAGCTGATGGTGCCGGAGGAGGAGCAGGCCGAGACCTCGGGGCAGCTCAGGACGCAGGTCGAGCGCCCCGACGTGAATGTGATCGAGGCCGCGGCCCGCGGGGCCGGCGAGGGGCTGAAGCTGGCGCTCAACGTGGGTGCGATGCTGCTTGCCTTTCTGGCCATGATCGCGCTGCTTAACGCCGTGCTGGCGTGGGCCGGGGGGGCGGCGGGGATCGACGGGCTGTCGCTCGAGGGGATCCTGGGGTGGCTGCTGGCACCGGTGGCCTGGGCGATGGGGGTTCCCTGGCAGGACGCCGCATCGGTGGGTTCGCTCATGGGACTCAAGACGGTGGCGACCGAGTTCGTGGCGTACCTGGGGCTCGCGGACGCGATGTCCGACGGGCAACTGACGCCCCGCGCCGCCACCATCGCCGCGTATGCGCTTTCGGGGTTCGCCAATTTTTCTTCGATCGCCATCCAGATCGGAGGAATCGGGGGAATCGCGCCGCGGCGCCGCCGGGATCTGGCCCGGCTGGGGCTGCGGGCGATGATCGGGGGTTCGATCGCGGCTTTCATGACTGCGGCGATCGCGGGCGTGCTGATTTGATCGAGAGCGTGTCGGCTTGATCGCGGAGTGCGCGCGAGTCCTCCTGGAACGAAGCGGGGTTCGCCCGCTGGTGCACCTGGTGCTCGGCTCCGGGCTCGGCGGGCTGGCGGCACGCGTCCGGGATCCCGTCGCGGTGCCCTTCGGCGACCTCCCCGGATTCCCGGACACGTCGGTCGAAGGCCATGCGGGAGAGTTCTTCCTGGGGCACATCGCCGGAGTACCCGTGACGGTACAGTCCGGGCGCTTCCACCTCTACGAAGGGTACGACCCGCAGATCGTACTGGCGCCGGTCCGCACTGGCCGGGCCGCCGGGGCCCGGATCGTCGTACTCACGAACGCGGCAGGCGGGATTCGCCCCGATCTCGTGCCCGGCTCGGTGATGCTGGCGGACGACCACGTAAGCGCCATGTTCCGCGCGCCGCTGGCGGGGCCGGTCCACGAGGACGAGGAGCGTTTCCCCGACATGAGCCGGCCCTACGATGCCGCGCTGATGGCCTTGGCCGAAGCGGCCGCGCTGGAGGCGGGCATTACGCTGCCGCGGGGCGTCTACGGCGCGGTCCACGGTCCCGACTTCGAGACGCCGGCCGAGATCCGGGCCCTGAGAGCCGCCGGGGCCGATGCCGTCGGCATGTCGGTCGTTCCGGAGGTTCTCGCGGCGCGGGCCGGGGGACAGCGCGTGCTCGCGTTCTCCGTGATCACGAACCGCGCCGCCGGCCTCGGGCTCGAGTCCCTCGACCACGCCGAGGTCATGACCTACGGCGAGGCGGCCGGCGGCACGCTGAGGGTGCTGCTCGAGGCGCTGCTTCCCTCGCTGGCGATGTCCGCGAAGTGATCAAGGGGTCCCCTTCCCGCACCCAGTCCCGGCGCCCCCGCGATGGCCCTTCTGACCCACGCCACCGCCGCCGCAACAGCCTCGGTCAACGGCACGCCCCTCGCCAGGCCCGCCGCGATGGCGGCGCTGAGCGTGCAGCCGGTCCCGTGCGTGTGGCGCGTCTCGATACGAGGACCCCGAAAGACATGCCGCGTCCTGCCGTCCCATAACAGGTCCACCACCTCATCGCCCTCCAGATGGCCGCCCTTCACCAAAGCCGCCCCGGCTCCGGCCTCCGCGATGGCCCTCGCGGCCATCTCCATGCCCTCCATGCTTCGCTCCCGTACCCCCGTCAGGATGACCGCTTCAGGCCAGTTCGGGGTCACGACGGCGGCCAGCGGGACCAGTTCCTCCCGAATCGACGCGACGGCCTCGGGGGCGAGCAGGGAATCGCCGCTGGTGGCCGCCATCACCGGATCCAGCACGTAGCTGCCGGGGCGGTGACGCCGGAGCGCGCCTGCGACCGCACGCACGATCGCGGAATTCGCGAGCATCCCGGACTTCACCCCCCCGGGGAATATATCCCCGGCGACACTGTCGATCTGGGCCGCGACGATGCCGGGAGGGATCGGATGCACCTTCTGCACGCCGAGCGTGTTCTGCGCCGTGACGGCGGTCAGCGCCGAAGTTCCGTAGACTCCCCACTGGTGAAAGGTCTTGAGGTCCGCCTGAATCCCGGCGCCCCCCCCGCTGTCGCTGCCGGCGATGGTAAGGGCGACCGGAACTGACGGCGGGCCATCGGCCCTTGGCCACGGGCTGCTGTGCGTCACGGTCGGCTCGGCAGGAAGGGAGAACGGCGGCTTGATCAGTAAATCTAGGGCGCGTCTCGTCAAGCGGCTTGCGGTCCGCCGAATGCGCGAGCGCGAAGGTCTGGCGCTGGCGGAGGGTCCGCGCGTGGTTATCGAGGCGCTGGCCTCTCCGGTGGACATGCTGTGGACCGTTGTAGGAGCCCGGTATGCGGGCTCGGAGCCGGGGCGGAGGGTACTTTCCTCGTGCAGGGACCGGGGGGTGGAGGTGGAGGTGCTGCCGGATCGGGAAGTCATGGAATTCGCGTCCACCGAGAGACCCCAACCGGTCGTGGCCTGCGTGAAGACGCCGCTTGCCGCGCCGCGGCCTCTCCGGCGCGGGTGCTACCTGATGCCGCTCGGCGTGCAGATCCCCGGCAATCTGGGGACCCTGATCCGGTCGGCGTGGGGCTTCGGACTCGACGGGGTCGTGATCGGAAGAAGGACTGTCGACCCATGGAATCCGAAGGTGGTGCGCGCCTCGGCGGGAGGGATCTTTCACTTGCCCCTGATCGCAGCGCCGCCGCTGCCTGCCGCGCCGGGAGCAGATGATGTCGAGGACCTCGGCGGCTGCACGCGCGGGGACGCGTTCGCGGGCGTCAACCTGCTTTGCGCCGATCCCGGGGGCGTGCCGGCCGACGAGGCTCCCGAGGCGCGCGCCTCGGACTGGGTGCTTGTGGTGGGGAACGAGACCGGCGGGCTTCCGGCACCCGTGCGCCGTGCCCGCGCGATTTCGATTCCGTTGGCCGGCGGGGTCGATTCCCTGAACGTTGCGGTAGCCGGCTCGATCCTCATGTACCTTCTCGCGAGGCGCGCCTCGTGAGCGATGTTCGGCTGGTGGCGCTGGCGGCGCTCGCCGGGGCTGCGGCGGGATCGTTCATCAACGTGTGCGCAATGAGATGGCCGGCCGGCAGATCGGTGGTCATGCCCTCGTCACGCTGTTCCGGCTGCGGGGTGCAGATCCGGTGGTTCGAGAACGTTCCGGTGCTCGGCTACCTGTTCGTGCGGGGGCGCTGCGCCCGCTGCGACATGCGCTTGAGCGCCCGGTACCCGCTCGTCGAAGCGGCGGCCGCTCTGATCTGGGCGGGGGTGGCCGCGCGCTGGGGCGTGCACCCCGAGGCTCTGCGCGGAAGTCTCTTCCTGACCATCCTCCTCGGGATCGCGGTCACCGACGCCCGCACCTACATCATCCCGGACCGGTTCTCGCTGGGGGGCGCGGCCGTCGGCTTGGCGCTTGCTCCCCTTGCGGGTGGACCGACGCCGGCGGGGGCGGTGTCCGGCGCAGCGCTGGGGTTCGGCCTGCTGTGGCTCACGGCGGTGACGGGGAAGTTCTTCATGGGAAGAGAGGCCATGGGGGGAGGCGACGTGAAGATGATGGCGATGGCCGGGGCGTTCCTGGGGCCCGCCGGGGTCCTGGTCACGCTCTTCGCCGGATCCCTTCTGGGTGCCCTGGTCTTCGGTCCGGTCTCGCTGAAGACGGGCAGACCGGTGCCCTTCGGGGTCTTCCTCGCGCTGGGAGCGGGGATCGCCTACGCCTGGGGCGAACCCATCGTCGGCTGGTATACCGGGACGATCCGCGGGCTGGGATGACAGCCCGCGGACAAATTCCCCCGGTATTCGAGCGGCGATGCATCCGGGCCGGATCGCTTCGCTCATCGCTGCTTCTCGGGCGAACAGCGGTGCTGTTCCCCCTTCAAAGCGCCTTGCCGGCCCGGCGCCTCGCCGCTCTCGGTGCTCGTGCGGATTGATCCACGGGCTAGCCGCTCTCGCGGATTTGTCCACGGGCTGCCGACGCCGCCGGTCAGGGATCGCTGCGATCCCTCTGAAAGCCGCAGTTCAGGCAGACGATCTTGCAGTGCCGCTCCAGTGCCGGACCGCCGCGCAGTTCGCATGTCCGGTCGGCCAGGTACCTGCGACTCAGCTCCGCGTAGTGGCCCGCGCTTCGCTCGGTCCACCGGGCAGCCCCCTCCCCGAGCGGCCTGACCCTGCCCGGCACCCCGGCGACCAGGCGGTGCGGGGGAATCCGCGCCCCCTCCTTCACGACTGCGCCGGCGGCGATCAGGCATCCCTCGCCCACCTCGGCGCGCTGGAGCACCACGGCGCCCATCCCCACCACCGTGCGGCGGCCGATCCTGCAGCTCTCCATGACGGCCCCGTGTCCGACCGTCACTTCCTCCCCGATCACTGTGGGGCCCTGCTCGCTCGTGTGGATCACGGCGTTGTCCTGCACATTGGCCCGCGTGCCCACGCGGATACCGTGCTCGGGATGATCCCCGCGCAGCACCGCCCCGAACCAGATGCTGGCTTCTTCCCGGATCTCGACATCGCCGATCACCACCGCACCAGGCGCGAGAAATGCGCTTCCGGCGATGCGCGGGCGGTGCCCGTCGAAGGGCATCACCAGCGCCATCAGCGTGGCGAACCGGGAAGGGGAGTGCGGCGGAGACGCGCCTTCAGCACCTGCGTGTCGGTGGCCTCGAGGACCTCGACGTGAACTTCGCCGGCCGTGAACGACCGGCCCGCCCCGGGAACCTGGCCGAGCTCTTCGAGGATGAAGCCGTTCACGGAGCGGTGCTCCCCGGCCTGGAGCTCGAAGCCGAAGCGTTCGTTGATTTCACGGATGTCCGCCGCTCCCGATGCCAGGATTTCGTCCGGCGCCACTTCAGTGACGGGGTCGACATCGATGTCCGTTTCGTCGACGATCTCTCCGACCAGCTCCTCGAGGACATCTTCCAGCGTGATGAGGCCGTCTGTGCCGCCGAACTCGTCGGCGACGATTCCCATGTGCATGCGCCGGCCCCGGAATTCGGCGAGGAGTTTGGCCAGGGAAAGCGAGCCGGGCACGAACATGGGTTCCCGTACGAGTTTGCGCAGGGGGGTGTCGCGCCGACCCGCGACATAGGCGCGGTAGGCGTCGCGGACGTGGAGGATGCCGGTCACGTCGTCTATGCTTTCCCCATACACCGGCACCCTCGAATGGGGAACCTCTTCGAGCTCGGGAAGAACCTCGCTCAGGAGACGGGAGTCCTGCCATGCGAGGATGTCGACGCGCGGGGTCATCGCGTCCCAAGCGTTGAGATCGTCCAGTCGGAAGGCCCGCTCGATCAGGCGGCTCTCGTCGGCCTCCACGATCCCTGCGTCGGCTCCGATTTCGAGCGCCTCGCGCACCTGAAGCTCGTCCGCGGAGGCCTCCGAGCGGCCGGACACCCGGCCCAGGAGCCGCCCCAGCGCGAACAACGGGAAGAGGACGCTGCTCGCTATGCGCGAGATCGCATGCAGAAAGGGAGCTGCCGCGAGGGCCAGCCGCACGGGGCGGCGGCCGGAAAGCGCCCGGGGGCCGACTTCGCCTGCAAGGAGCACCCCGAGGACGACCACCGGACCGCCGATCCACATCCCCCGCTGCCCCCAGAGGACGGCAGCTGCGGCGACGCCGGCCGCCGCCGCCCCCAGGCTGCAGATCGCGCGCAGAACTCCCAGAGCCGAAGTGCCGGTTTCCCCGGTTCGCAGACCGGCGAGTGCAGCTGCTCCGGCGAAACCCTCCTCGACGAGGATGCGGGCCCTGGAGTCGCTGATCTTCAGCACTGCGGACAGCGTCGCCGTCAATCCGGCCGCCACCAGGAGAAGCAGGACGAAGGTTGCGGTCAGTCCAGCGATCAGCGCCATGGCGCTCGTTTGCTGCAACTCGGAGGTTGGTCGTCCGGGGACGCGGCCTCTAGATCCATTTCTTGCTCTCGCCGAGCAGTTCCCTGATGACATCGCGGGTCGTCAAGCCCTCGGCCTCTCCGTCGAAGTTGATGACGATGCGGTGGGCGAGGATTGACGGCGCGATGTCGTGAATGTCCTGCATGGTGGGGGTCGGTGCGCCGCGGAAAACGGCTCGGGCCTTGGCCCCCAGAACAAGGTATTGCGAGGCGCGCGGCCCGGCGCCCCAGCTGATGTAGCGTCTCGCGACCGAGGCCTGGTGCTCGCTGCCCGGCCGGGTCGAGCGCGCCAGCCGCACGGCGTAGCCGACGATCGAGGGCGGCACGGGGGTGCGCCGCACCAGCTGCTGCAGCTCGATGATCTCGGACCCGTGCACGACCGGCTCGACCGGGATGTCCTGCACCTCCTGGGTGAGGGTCGCGATCTTCTTCTCCTCCTCCCAGTCCGGGTAGTGGATGCGGAGGTCGAACATGAAGCGGTCGAGCTGCGCCTCGGGCAGCGGATAGGTGCCTTCCTGCTCGATGGGGTTCTGGGTGGCGAGTACGAAGAAGGGCGGGTCGAGGTGATAGGTCTTGCCCGCCGCGGTGACGTCTCTCTCCTGCATCGCCTCCAGCAGCGCCGCCTGCGTCTTCGGCGGAGTGCGGTTGATCTCGTCGGCCAGGATGATGTTGGCGAAGATCGGGCCCGGCACGAAGCGGAAGATCCGTTCCCCGGTGATCTTGTCCTCCTGGATCACTTCGGTCCCGGTGATGTCCGTGGGCATCAGGTCGGGAGTGAACTGAATGCGGTTGAACTTGAGGTGCAGCGCCTCGGCAAGGGTCGAGATGATGAGCGTCTTGGCGAGCCCCGGCACCCCGACCAGGAGCACGTGGCCGTTGGCCATCATGGCGGTCAGAATGCTGTCGACGATGTGCTGCTGGCCGACGATCCGACGCCGCACGGCGGTGCGCAGTTCCTCGCCGATCTCGCCCGCGCGCCCGAGAAGGCGGACATCTCGGTCGGCGGAGCGCTCGGGCGGGGCGGTAAGGGTAGGGGACGAAGTGGAGCTCATGCCCGGTCCGGGTAACGGCGAATGACCTGCCTGCGTGATCGCGGAAGATAGGCGATGCGGCTTTTTCGGGTCAAGCCGGAGTCTGGGGCGCCGTCCTTCGGCCTGCCGCGACGGCCCGGATTGAGGCTTGCGAAATTTTTCACAAGCGTTAGCTTTCCCTCGAAATCAGTCGCAC
Source organism: Longimicrobiales bacterium (assembly GCA_965215065.1). Taxonomy (GTDB): domain Bacteria; phylum Gemmatimonadota; class Gemmatimonadetes; order Longimicrobiales; family Gaopeijiaceae; genus Bin94. The sequence continues at coordinate 3,348,900 of OZ244037.1, read as the reverse complement.
TGCCTGTGGGAATTTCCCCAGGTCCGAGACCATGACAGCAAGTTGTCGGACAGGAGGGGGCCGGTTGCAGGACGGTCAGCGCGGATCGACGCAGCACTTGTCGCAGGCAGAGGTCGGCCGCTTCGTCGGATACGGAGCCGGTTGGCTGCTGACGATGCTGCTCTTCGGATGGGGCGGACTCGCGTTGGACCGACGAATCGGCACAACTCCGCTGTTGCTCATTCTGGGCATCTTGGCGGGCTTTGCGGGAGGGCTCTGCACGCTCTACCTGCGGGCGGTCCAGAAGCCGGCGAATCGGCGACCGGGCGAGGGTGAGCCCCTTCGCCGTCCGAGAGAGGAAAAGTGAAGCACTCCAAGTCGAACCACTCCAAGTGCTTCCTGGCGGTGTCCGTCGGCATCGTGCTCGCCGGAGCGCTTTTGGCGGGGCCGTTCGTCGATGCGGACGCCCGGACGGCGGTTTTCGCCGCGGGGCTGGTGGTGCTGGGCACTCAGCTGCCGCTGCATTTTCTGCTCGCGGGATGGCGGGAGCGGAATGACCGGTTCATGGCCGCCGTCGTGGCCGGCTTCGTTGCCCGAGTCGCCGTCCTTGCCGCGGTCGTAGCCGTGCTGGTGATCCCCGGCCGAATTGTCGCCGCCCCGTTTCTGCTCGCCTTGGGGGGATTCATGGTGGCCGTCCTGATCGCCGAAGCGGCAATCGAGAGTCGCCGGATTCGCGCCTTGGCTGCCGAAGCGGCGGGGGCGGTGCCTTCGTGACGGCACTCGTGAAGTCGGTGCGAATCGCCGCGCTGCTGTTACTGCTGTTGCTCCCCGCAGGTTCCGTCGCGGAGACTGTCGCACAGGAGCACGGCGCGTCCGAGGAGGAAGGCCACCACGGCCCGTTCGACCTCGGCACGATGCTCGGGCACCACATCCTGGACTCGGCCGAAATGGAGCTTCCCTGGGGCGCGGTGGAGCTGCCGCACTGGGGCTGGGCCGTCTTCCGCCTCGGGAACGCCGCCGTGGACATGTCGCCTACCAAGCATGTGGTTCTGCTGTTGCTCGCGGCGGTGCTCACCGCCGCCCTCACGCTGCTGGCAGCCGGGACCGTCACCCGTCAGGGGCCGGGCCGGGCGCCCCGCGGTCTGGCCAATGCCGTCGAGGCCGTCGTGGTCTTTCTCCGCGACGATGTCTGCAAGGAGAATATCGGACACGGGTATCAGCGCTTCGTGCCGCTCGTGCTGACCCTGTTCTTCTTCATCCTGGTGATGAATCTGCTGGGGCTCGTGCCGTGGGGCGGGTCGGCGACCGGCAATCTGGCCGTCACGGCGACTCTGGCCGTGGTCACGTTCGCGGTCACCGAGGTGTCCGGGTTCCGCGCCCTGGGACCGGCGGGCTACCTGCGGACGATCTTCTACACTCCGCCGGGGGTCGGCGGGGGAATGAAGTACCTGATGCTCCTCATCATGACGCCCGTGGAACTGCTCGGCAAATTCATCAAGCCGTTCGCACTCGCACTGCGGCTGTTTGCCAACATGACGGCCGGCCACGTGCTGATTTTTGCCCTGCTCGGATTCATCTTCCTGTTCGGCCACGTCGCGTTCGTCCGCTGGGCGGTCGCGGCCGGCTCCTACGCTCTCGTATCGGCGATCCTGCTGCTGGAGCTCCTGATTGCCGTCATTCAAGCCTACATCTTCGCCATGCTCTCGGCCGTCTTCATCGGGCTCATGCAGCATGAACACTGAACCCGCCTGATCAGGTCCTGGTCCGGCACTTTCCCCACCTCCGAACGATTCAAACACAAAGGGACCGAATCCAATGTTCGAAACAGCCTTGACGGTGTTGCAGGACACCACCCAGTTCGACACAGCCTTGACGGTGTTGCAGGACACCACCCAAGCAAGCGCCCAAGCCACCGGCACCGGCCTTTCCCTGCTGGGCGCCGGAATCGGCGCAGGCCTCGCTGCCATCGGGGCCGGCCTCGGCATCGGGCGCATCGGCGAGGGTGCCACCCAGGGCATGGCGCGGCAGCCCGAAGCGTCCGGCGAGATTCGCGCCATCGCGATCCTCCTGGCCGCACTGGTCGAAGGGGCGGCGCTCGTCGCCATCCTCGTGGCCATCCTCTTCAAGTTCGTCTAGCAGCCCGTGGACAAAATCCCCCCCGCATTCGAGCGGCGATTGCATCCGGGCCGGACCGCTTCGCTCTGCGTTGCTTCTTGGACGAACAGCGGTGCTGTTCCCCCTTCAAAGCGCCTTGCCGGCCCGGCGCCTCGCCGCTCTCGCGGATTCATCCACGGGCTGCTGGTGGCCGCACCGCAGGAGGGGGGACCGGCCTGGGAGACGCTCTTCAGCGTCGATCTGGGGACGGCGTTCTGGACGCTGCTCACATTCGCGACGCTTCTCTTTTTCCTGGCCAGGTTCGCTTGGAAGCCGTTGCTGGCGGCCCTCGACGCCCGTGAAAAGGGCATCCAGGACAACATCGACGAGGCGAGACGCCAGCGCGAAGAAGCGGAGAAGCTGCTGGCACAGCATCGCAAACACCTCGCCGAGGGAAGGCGACGGGCCCAGGCGATCGTCGCCGAGAGCCGGGCCGCCGCCGAGACCCTCCGCAGGGAGCTGGAGGCGAAGGCTCGCGACGAGACCCATGGCATGCTGGCCAATGCGCGCCGGGAGATCGAGCGAGAACGCCAGGCGGCGGTCGAGGCCGTTCGCAAGGAGTCGGTGGATGTGGCGCTGGCCGTCGCTTCACGGCTCCTGAACGAGCGGCTCGACGCGGAGCGTGATCGTCAGCTGGCCACCGAGTACATCGACGACCTCGCAAGATCCGAGGGGGCGGCGGCGTGAGGGAGGCAAGGAACACCGTTGTCCGCAACTATGCCGAGACGCTGTTCGAGCTGGGCGAGAACCACGGAGGTGCGGCCGCCTACGATGAACCCGTCGCCGAAGTGGCGCGCCTGATGGAGGACTGCCGGGTGTCGGAGTTCTTCGGTACGCCCCGCATATCGGCGGACGCGAAGAAGACGACGCTGGAACGGGCGCTGGGCTCCTCGGTGCCGCCGATGCTCCTTCGCTTCCTCCACGTCGTGGTCGACAAGCGGCGCCAGCGCCTGATACCCGCGATCATGAGGGGGTTTCAGCGCCTCCTCGACCGGCATCGAGGTCTCCGGCACATGGAGGTCACGGTGGCACGCGAAATCGGCGAGGCCGAGGAGGAGGATCTGGCCGGCCGACTCTCCACGGCGACCGGCGCGACGGTCATTCCGACGATACGGGTCAGGCCCGAGATCATCGGCGGCATCGTGATCCGGGAAGGAGACACCCTTTACGACGGATCCGTGAAACGACAGCTCGACGCGATGCGCCGGAGGCTCATGGCGGCCGAGCTTCAAGGACAGGAAAGTCAGACGATATGACAGCTTCCCAGCTCCGGGCGGGCGAAATCAAGAGCGTCCTTCTGGCCGAGATCGAGAGCTTCGAGGAGGCGCTCCACGCCGAGGAGGTCGGCGAGGTCCTCGAGGTGAGGGACGGCGTGGCCCGCATCTACGGGCTCAACCGGGCGATGGCGAGCGAGATGCTCGACATCACCTCCGGCGAGAGCGGCGAGACGGTGACCGCACTGGCGCTCAACCTCGAAGAGGACAACATCGGGGCCGTCGTCCTGGGTGAATGGGCCGGGCTGCACGAGGGCGACCGGGTGCGGCGCACGGGGCGCGTCCTGGACATTCCCGTCGGGGACGGCTACCTGGGCCGCGTGGTCGACTCGCTGGGCAATCCGCTCGACGGCAGCGGCGCGATCGAGACCTCGGCCCGTCGCCAGATCGACGTGGTCGCCCCCGGCATCGTGAAGCGACAGCCCGTCAAGGAGCCGCTGCAGACCGGCATCAAGGCGATCGACGCCATGATCCCGATCGGCCGGGGTCAGAGAGAGCTGATCATCGGCGACCGGCAGACCGGGAAGACGGCCATCGCCGTCGACGCGATCATCAACCAGCGCGGCACCGACGTCATCTGCATCTACTGTGCAGTGGGACAGCGCGCCGGCAAGGTGGCCGCCGTAGTCGAAACGCTCCGGCACCACGGCGCCATGGACCACACGATCGTGGTTACCGCCAACGCGTCCGACCCGGCGCCCATGCAGTACATCGCGCCCTACTCGGCGACCGCGTTGGCCGAGTACTTCATGTGGCAGGGCAGGCACACGCTCGTCGTCTACGACGACCTCTCCAAGCAGGCGCAGGCCTACCGCCAGCTGTCGCTGGTGCTGAGACGCCCCCCCGGGCGCGAAGCCTACCCGGGAGACGTCTTCTACCTGCACTCGCGGCTGCTGGAACGGGCGGCCAAGCTTTCCGACGAACTGGGCGGCGGTTCGCTCACGGCGCTTCCCATCATCGAGACGCAGGCCGGCGACGTCTCGGCCTACATCCCCACCAACGTGATTTCGATCACCGACGGCCAGATCTACTTGGAGCCCGACCTCTTCAACTCCGGGGTTCGGCCCGCGGTGAACGTGGGCATCTCGGTCTCGCGCGTCGGGGGTGCGGCCCAGGTCAAGGCCATGAAGAAGGTAGCGGGCCGACTTCGCCTCGACCTCGCGCAGTTCCGCGCGATGGAGACCTTCGCGCAGTTCGCCTCCGACCTGGACGCCGCGACCCAGCAGCAGCTGGCACGCGGGCAGAGGACGGTGGAGCTCCTCAAGCAGCCGCAGTACCAGCCCGTGCCCGTCGAACGCCAGATCGTCTCCATCTACGCCGTGACGAACGGCTTCCTCGACGATCTCGAGGTGGCGGAGGTGGGGAGGTGGGAACGGGGCTTCCTGGGCTTCATGGAAAGCCGCTTCGAAGACGTGCTGATCGGTCTCCGCCAGGAGGGCCGGCTCACGGCCGACATCGAGGGCCGGTTGCGTTTGTGCATCGAGGAGTACGGGGAAGTGTTCGCCGTCGAGGATCCGGCGGCGACGGCGGGAGCGGCGTAGGGTGGCCCAGGCCCGTGAAGTCCTGCGGCGGATCAGGTCCGTCAGAAACACGCGCAAGATCACGCGCACGATGGAGCTTGTCGCCACCTCCAAACTGAAGCGCGCCATGGACCGGATGGTCGCGGCGCGCCCCTACGGCGACGCCCTCGACGAGCTGCTGCGAAGTCTGCGGACCCCGGGCCTGGAACAGGACCATGCGCTGCTGCGGCAGCCGGCCGAGACCAGACGCGCAGCCGTTCTGCTCCTGACCGCCGACCGGGGCTTCTGCGGTGCCTTCAACGCGAACCTCATCCGAGAGGCGCGGACGAAGATCGACGAAATCGAAGCGGCCGGGGTCGATACGGAGCTGCATGTCGCGGGCAGGAAGGGGCTGGCCTTCTTTCGCTTCCGCGGCAGCGACATCGCGTCGGCGACCACCGCCCTCGGGGACGCACCCTCTTCCGGCGATGCGGAGGCGCTGGTGGCGCCCCTCGCGAAGGGATTCGAATCGGGCACGCTGGACGCCGTCTTCATGGTGAGCTGCAAATTCAGGTCCGCTTTGTCCACGCCCCCGACGACGAGGCGGATCCTTCCCTTGGAGCCGAAGGAAGGTGCCCGTTCGGTCGATGCCTTCATCGTGTCCCCGCCGCCCGTGGAGCTTGTAGGTCGGATCCTGCCGAGTTACCTGACGAGCGTGGTCTACCGGGCGCTGGTAGAGAACGCGGCCGGCGAGCAGGGCGCCCGCCGTGCGGCCATGAAGAGCGCGACCGACAACGCGGGAGAGATGATCGAGACGCTCACCCGAAAGTACAACAGAGCGCGCCAGGCGCAGATCACCCAGGAGATCGCCGAGATCGTGGGCGGCGCCGCGGCGCTTGAATGAACATGATCGGGGGAGAGAGCAATCGCCGCGCGCAAGCGGCCGGAGAAGACGGAAGACATGGCTGATAAGAACATCGGTAGGGTCGTGCAGGTCATCGGGCCGGTTCTGGATGTCGAGTTCCACCCTCGGCGCCTGCCGGAGATCCACAGTGCGCTGAGCCTTACGGCCACGACCGAATCCGGCCGCGAGATCGACCTGGTTGCGGAGGTGCAGCAGCACATCGGCCGTTCCCAGGCACGCGCCGTGTCGATGAGCTCGACCGACGGGGTGCAGCGCGGCATGGAGGTTCTGGATACCGGGCGGGCCATTGCGGTCCCGGTCGGGAAGCCTGCGCTGGGCCGCATCCTCAACGTGCTGGGCGAGCCGGTGGACGAGCAGGGGCCGGTGGTGAGCGCGGACGGGGAGCCGATCGAGCGGTGGCCGATCCACCGCTTGGCGCCGCGCTTCGACAACCTGGAACCGAAGACCGAGATCTTCGAGACGGGGATCAAGGTAGTCGATCTTCTCGCTCCGTACGTTAAGGGCGGCAAGACGGGCCTCTTCGGCGGAGCCGGGGTCGGCAAGACGGTCATCATCATGGAGCTGATCAACAACATCGCCATGGAGCACGGGGGCCGTTCGGTCTTCTCGGGCGTGGGCGAGCGCACCCGCGAGGGAAACGATCTCTGGATCGAGATGAAGGAGTCGGGTGTTCTCGAATCCACCGCGCTGGTGTACGGCCAGATGAACGAGCCCCCCGGGGCGCGCCTTCGGGTGGGTCTCTCCGCCCTGACCATCGCCGAGTACTTCCGCGACGTAGAGAAGCAGGACGTGCTGCTCTTCATCGACAACATCTTTCGCTTCACCCAGGCGGGTTCCGAGGTGTCGGCGCTGCTCGGACGCATGCCCTCGGCCGTGGGGTATCAGCCCACTCTGGAAACGGAGATGGGTGAGCTGCAGGAGCGCATCACCTCGACGCGCGAGGGCTCGATCACCTCCGTCCAGGCCATCTACGTTCCCGCCGACGACCTTACCGATCCGGCTCCCGCAGCGGCCTTCGCCCACCTGGACGCCACGACCGTCCTGTCGCGCTCGATCGCCGAGAAGGGGATCTATCCGGCCGTGGACCCGCTCGATTCGTCGTCGCGCATCCTGGATCCGCAGTTCATCGGGCAGCGGCACTACGAGGTCGCGGGTCGCGTCAAGGAGATCCTGCAGCGATACAAGGACCTGCAGGACATCATCGCGATCCTGGGGATGGACGAACTCGGCGAAGAGGACAAGATCATCGTGGGCCGCGCCCGCCGGATCGAGCGGTTCCTTTCCCAACCCTTCTTCGTGGCCACGGCGTTCACCGGCATCCCCGGCTGCTACGTCCGCTTGCAGGACACCATCGAGTCGTTCGAGCGGATCGCCGCGGGCGAGTTCGACCACCTGCCCGAGCAGGCCTTCTACATGAAGGGCGGAATAGACGAAGCAGTCGCTGCGGGGCGCGAGATGGGCGCGGAGGTCTGACCCAAGTGGCCGCAACAGCCATGGAACTGCATGTCGTCACCCCTGAGAAGGTCGTCTTCGAGGGCACCGCAAGATCGCTGGTCGCCCCTGCCTGGGACGGCCGGGTCGGGATCCTCCCGGGACACGCCCCCTTCCTGACGCTGCTCGGCCAGGGGCCGCTCGAGGTCGCTTCGGAGTCGGGGGCCCGGCAATCGTTCGCGATCTCGGGCGGCGTGATGAAGGTGGAAGCGAACCGGGTGACGGTGCTGGCGGACAGCATCGCTCCTTCCTGACGCCCGGCACCTCGACGCGGGCGGGAGTCCGAGGCAGCGCATGCGGCTCGACCTTCACATGCACACGACCTGTTCCGACGGGCTGCGGACGCCCGAAGAAGTCGTGTCGCTGGCCGTCGCGGGCGGCTTGAACGTGATCGCGATCACCGATCACGACAACACGCACGGCGTGAAGCCCGCCCGGCGCGCGGCGAAGGGGAAGATTCGGGTAATCTCCGGCGTGGAGATGAGCGCGCGCTGGCGCGGCGAATCCATCCACGTGCTGGGCTACTCCGTAGACCCCGACGCCCAGGCACTGGCGGACCACTACCGAAATCTCCACGCGCGCCGCCACGTGCGGATGCAGAAGATCGTCGAGCGGCTCGAGGCCCAGGGAGTACGTCTGCCTCTGGCACGCGTGGGCGACCAGCGCGCGTCCGGCTCCGTGCCCTACACCCGTCCCCACCTTGCGCGGGCACTGGTGCGGGCGGGCTATGCCTCCAGCGTCTCGGACGCGTTCGACCGCTACATCGGGGGCGATTGTCCGGCATACGTCCCGGTGGAGTCACCGGCTCCCGAAGAGGTGATCGCCGCCGTGCGGGCCGCCGGGGGAGTGGCCGTGTGGGCCCATCCTCCCCTCCGCCTCGTGGACGAACTTCTGCCCCGCATGATCGGCGCGGGGCTGCGCGGAATGGAGGTCTTCCGCCCCTGGGCGCCGGGGACTCGAGAAGCGATGGCGGCGCATGCCCGCAAGGCGGGACTCTTCGCGACGGGAGGATCCGATTGGCACGGCCGCGACGGAGACGGAGATCTGGGCGACTTCTTCGTCTCGGAGCAGGATGTCGCGGATTTCCTCGCAGCAGGCCCGATGCGGCGACGGTCAAACGCCTCGGAGGATTTCTGCCGCGGGCTGCCCGAGCCGGAGGAGTAGTCGCTTGAGAGTGACGCCTCTGCTCCGTGCGGGGCTGGCCGTGCTGGCCGCGTGTCCGGTGCGAGCCTGGGGACAGGAGGACTCGGTCTTCGCTCTGCGGATGGAGGCCGAGCCCGTCTTGTCGATCGGACTCCTGGAAGGCCGCGAAGCATACCAGCTGTACGATGTGGACGGAGCGGCCCGTCTCCCGGACGGCAGCGTGGTCGCGGGTGTCCGGGGGGCGCACGAGGTTCGCCGGTTCGGTCCCGACGGCACGCATCGTTGGACGTTCGGACGCTTCGGCGAGGGGCCGGGGGAGTTCCAGCAGCTCCAACTGCTTCCAAGCTGCACGAATAACGAAGCCGTCGTCGTCTACGACCGGCGCAATCGTCAGGTGACGGTGCTGGACGGTCAGGGCGAGATGATCGCGAGCTATCCTCTCACGTTCGAGGCCAGAGCGCCGTACGGCAGGATCGTGTGTTCACCCGGCGGGCGGATGGTCTTTGCCGGGTGGGGAGAAGGCCGAGTCCCGTCCGCAGGCCCTTATCGGTGGTCGGTCGATGTCGTGTTCACGGACGGAGGCGGCGGGGCGGTACAGCTGCTCCGCGGGCAGGTTCCGGGTGCGGACCGGGTCATGTACTTCGAGAACGGAGTGCCGCTTGCCGTCGGCCCGCGCACTTGGAGCCGCGGAGTGTCGCTCGCCGCTGCCGACGGAGGAGTCTGGCTCGGAACGGGCGACGAATACGAGGTCGAGTTCGTGGAGTGGACGGGAATCACCGCACGGCGCATCCGTTGGATGGGACCGGACCTCTCCGTTGCTCGCGGTCACGTCGCTGCTCACCGGGACGACCTGCTCCGGCGGTACCGCCCCCGGCAGCGTTCCGATCCCGACTGGCGGCCTCGGTTCGAGGAGTTGTGGGCCGAGGAGGAGGACGTCCTGCCGAACACGTTCCCCGCCTACGCTCGTTTCCTGATGGTGGACGGCGACTTGTGGGTGCAGAGCTGGCCGCGACCGGGAGAAGCCGACCAGCATTGGCTCGTCTTCGAGGTCGGCGGAACTCTGACGGCGAGGCTCGAGCTGCCCTCGGACCTGACAGTCTCGGATGCAGGCCGGGACTGGCTTCTGGTTCACATGACCGACGCGCTGGGCGTGGAAAGGCTCGCTGTCCACGAAGTCGGAGGGCGGTAGTCGGTCCGGGAAGGAGACGGACCCGGGGCCCCCGGACGGATCAGGGTGTTGACTTCACATCGTGACTTGACTACTCTTCAAGTCCTGCCTGTGCTGCGCCCATCTTCGGACCGGACGCGGACGGAGGCAGCCCGAGGTTTTTGACAATCAGGGTAGAAGGAAGTACCAGAGCCTTAGGTCGCTCTGGCCACCCGGTGACGGGCGTCCCCGCCAGGGGAGGTCCGTTCTTCCTGGATGTGGCCCGGGCGTACGTGTTGGAAGGCGACGGTGGACGAGCCCAGAAAACTGCACTGGACGCAGGCGGAGCACCGGCTTCGCCGTGGGCGTTCAGTCGAGGAAGAGGGCTGGTCAAGCGAGAAAGTGCACACGGCGGATGCCTAGGCACAGACCGGCGACGAAGGACGTGGCAAGCTGCGAAAAGCCCCGGGGAGTTGCAAGCAAGCTCAGATCCGGGGGTGTCCGAATGGGGGAACCCGGCGGGAGCGATCCCGTCACCCTGCAAGGGGAGCCAACCCAGGGAACTGAAACATCTAAGTACCTGGAGGAAAAGAAATCAATCGAGATTCCCAGAGTAGCGGCGAGCGAAAAGGGATTAGCCCAAACCCGGGTGGGGAGACCCAGCCGGGGGTTGTGGGGCCGCGTCGCAAGGCGAACCGAAGCATAGCGGAACGGTACTGGAACGTACGACCGCAGAGGGTGAGAGTCCCGTATGCGAAATGCGAGTAGGCGAGCTGATGCGGACCCCGAGTAGGCCGGGACACGTGAAACCCTGGCTGAATCCGGGAGGACCATCTTCCAAGGCTAAATACGAGTCTGTGACCGATAGTGAAGAGTACCGTGAGGGAAAGGTGAAAAGAACGCCTGACGGCGAGTGAAATAGACCCTGAAACCGTGTGCATACAAGCGGTCGGAGCCCGACCCGGATCTTCGGATTACCGGGGACGGGTGACGGCGTGCCTTTTGCATTATGATCCGGCGAGTTACTCCTCATGCGCGAGGTTAAGGGCCTCTGGTCCGGAGCCGAAGCGAAAGCGAGTCTGAACAGGGCGGCGAGTGCATGGGGGTAGACCCGAAACCGAAGCGATCTATCCATGGCCAGGGTGAAGCCGGGGTAACACTTGGTGGAAGCCCGAACCGTTGTGGGTTGAAAACTGCTCGGATGAGCTGTGGATAGGGGTGAAAGGCCAATCAAGCTCGGAGATAGCTGGTTCTCCCCGAAATATATTTAGGTATAGCCTCAGGTAAATGTCTAGAGGAGGTAGAGCACTGGATGGGCTAGGGGCCTTACCAGGTTACCAAACTCAACCAAACTCCGAATGCCTCATAGATGTATCCTGGGAGTCAGTGAGCGGGCGATAATGTCCGTTCGCGAGAGGGAAAGATCCCAGACCGTCAGCTAAGGCCCCCAAATCCGTGCTAAGTGAGAAAGGATGTGGATGTGCAAAGACAACTAGGAGGTTGGCTTAGAAGCAGCAATTCCTTTGAAGAGTGCGTAATAGCTCACTAGTCAAGTGGATCCGCGCCGATAATGGTCGGGACTCAAGCACGGTGCCGAAGCTACGGATGACGCAAGTCATGGTAGGGGAGCATTCCCTGGTCGGTGAAGCGGACTCGGAAGAGCATCCGTGGAGAGCAGGGAAGAGAGCATGCCGGAATGAGTACGCGATAAACAGGGTGAGAATCCCTGTCACCGAAAGCCTAAGGGTTCCGGAGCCAGGCTTATCCGCTCCGGGTTAGTCGGTCCCTAAGCCGAGGCCGAAGGGCGTAGGCGATGGGAAACAGGTTAATATTCCTGTACCGTTCAAGCAGCGTTCGACCGTGAGGGGGGACGCGGGAGTGACAGGACCGTCGGGTGGTGGAATATCCGATGCAAGGTGGTAGGCGGTGAGAGGGGAGAAAAGACCTCTTTAGCCGAGCGCCGAAGCCGAAGGGATAGAATTCCCTGCAAAGGGTCCGTAACCATGCCGCCGAGAAAAGCCTCGCATGGGAGGTGCTTGGGCGACCGTACCGTAAACGGACACACGTAGGCGAGGCGAGCAGCCTAAGGTGCTCGAGTGATCCGCGGAGAAGGAACTCGGCAAAATGTCCCCGTAACTTCGGGAGAAGGGGAGCCTGCACTAGGTGAACCACGGTGCGTGGGGAGCCGACCCAGGCCGCAGAGAATCGGCCCAAGCGACTGTTTATTAAAAACACAGGTGTCTGCAAAGTCGGTCAAGACGACGTATAGGCACTGACGCCTGCCCGGTGCCGGAAGGTTAAAGGGAGGTGTTAGGGGAGACTCGAAGCTCCGAACTGAAGCCCCGGTAAACGGCGGCCGTAACTATAACGGTCCTAAGGTAGCGAAATTCCTTGTCGGGTAAGTTCCGACCTGCACGAATGGCGTAACGACTTGGGCGCTGTCTCCTCCGCGAGCTCGGCGAAATTGGAGTATCGGTGAGGATACCGATTACCCGCGACAGGACAAAAAGACCCCGTGCACCTTTACTGCAGCCTGTCATTGGGTCTTGGCTTTGCATGTGTAGGATAGGTGGGAGACTATGAACCGTTCTCGCCAGGGGACGGGGAGTCATTGGTGAAATACCACCCTTACAATGTTGAGGCTCTAACCCAGGGGAGTGAATCCTCCTCGGGGACCGTGGCAGGTGGGTAGTTTGACTGGGGCGGTCGCCTCCCAAAAAGTAACGGAGGCGCGCAAAGGTTCCCTCAGTGCGGTCGGCAATCGCACGAAGAGTGTAAAGGCATAAGGGAGCTTGACTGTGAGACCGACGGGTCGAGCAGGAACGAAAGTTGGCCTTAGTGATCCGGCGGTTCCGAATGGAAGGGCCGTCGCTCAACGGATAAAAGGTACGCCGGGGATAACAGGCTTATCGCCCCCGAGAGTTCACATCGACGGGGCGGTTTGGCACCTCGATGTCGGCTTATCGCATCCTGGGGCCGAAGAAGGTCCCAAGGGTCGGGCTGTTCGCCCGTTAAAGCGGTACATGAGCTGGGTTTAGAACGTCGTGAGACAGTTCGGTCTGTATCCGTCGTGGGCGTTGGAGTATTGAGGGGAGCTGCTCCTAGTACGAGAGGACCGGAGTGGACTGACCACTCGTGTACCGGTTGTTCCGCCAGGGGCATGGCCGGGTAGCGACGTCGGGAAGGGATAACCGCTGAAAGCATCTAAGTGGGAAGCCCCCCCCAAGATGAGTACTCCCAGACATCAGTCTCTGAAGGGCCGTGCGAGACTAGCACGTTGATAGGCGGCAAGTGGAAGCGTGGAGACACGTGCAGCTGAGCCGTACTAATGGCCCGAGAGGCTTGACCAGCATCCTCCTCCGCAATTCCGGCACGTAACGAGGTTCTGTACTTCCTTCTGCCCTTCGAAGTCGGCTGGTGGCCAGAGCGCAGGGGTCACACCCGATCCCATCCCGAACTCGGAAGTTAAGCCCTGCCGCGCGGATGGTACTGCTGGGTAGATCCGGTGGGAGAGTACGTCGCTGCCAGCCTGCCTTGCGAACGCCCTGTCCGGGAAGCGGTATCTCCCGGGCGGGGCGTTCATGTTTTACGCTGATGTCAAACGGGGGCGCTCCGCCCGCAGGAACGCTCGCACCGCACGTGCAGGGTCGCGGGCGGCCATGACGGCGCTCACCACGGCACATCCCGTCGCCCCGGTGGCGAGCACATCGGTAGCGCGGCGTATCGTGATTCCTCCTATCCCGATCACGGGGGCGTCTGCGGCCCGCACGACCTCGGCGAGACGGGATGGACCGATCGCCTCGCCCGCTCCGGCCTTGGTGCGGGTGGTGTACACCGATCCGCACCCCAGGTAGTCGGCACCGTCGGCGATCGCTTTCCGTGCTTGGGCCGCGTCGGCGGCGGAACGGCCGATCAGAAAGCCTGGGGGCGCGATCCGACGGGCGGCTGTGACCGGTAGGTCGTCCGGGCCCAGATGCACGCCGTCGGCGCCCACGGCCAGCGCCAGGTCGAGGCGATCGTTTACGAAGAACAGGGCGTCGTGGGCGTGTGCGTCCGTGCAGAGACGACGGGCGAGGGGGAAGAGGTCGCGGGGCGGAAGGTGCTTCTCCCGTAGTTGCACGGCCGGAGCTCCGGCTCGCAGAGCCTCGCCCGTCACGTCCCGGAGGTCCCTGGGAGAGGCCAGGCCGCGATCAGTGATGACGATGAGACGAAGTCGGCGGGCCAGCTCGTGATGCGGCATGGTCGCGGGCATCCGTTGGTTCCTCCGCACTTCCGCCGCACTCGAATGCGGCTACCTGGGACCGGAGGCTTCGCGGCGAACCCGGGCGCGCGCGTTGTTGTGCTCTCGCAGGGTGCGGGTGAAGATGTGCTCGCCGTTCGGCCTTGCCACGAAGTACAGGTAGTCGGTGTCGGCGGGAGCCAGTGCGGCGTCCAGGGCGGCAGCACCGGGTGCGCCGATGGGTCCGGGGGGAAGCCCGACGTGCTTGTACGTGTTGTAGGGGTTGTCTGCGACGGAGTCGATCGCCGCATAGAGGAGGCGGGAACGGCGGCCCCCGAGCGAGTACATGACCGTCGGATCGGCTTGGAGCAGCATCCCGACCCGGAGACGGTTGTGATACACGCTGGATATCGTGGGCATTTCGGCAGTGTACACCGCCTCCGCCTGGATGATGGAGGCGAGGGTCACAGCTTCACGTTCCGTCAGGCCGGTCGCGCCCAGTCGATTGCGCCGTTCCGGGGTCCAGTAGCGCTGGTACGCCTCGATCATGGTCGCGACCACTGTTTCGATGCGGACCCGCGCTGCAAACCGATAGGTATCAGGGTAGAGATAGCCCTCGAGCCCGGGCCCGGGTACGGCCCACTCGACATGCGCGGACCTGTCGGCCAGGCGTTCCGCCACGGTGGCGGAGTCGGAGCCGGTCGCGTCGGCGATGCGCGGTGCCATCGCAGCAATGGTGAATCCCTCGGGTATCGTCACCGGGTATGTGACCACACGGCCGGCGGTCAGAATGTCCAGGAGCTGCCGGATCGGGGTGCCGCGCTCGAGCTGGTAGGTTCCCGCCTTGACGGACCGGTCGAGACCGCGTACGCGGGCGTAGAGGTGAATGAAGGTCCGGTGATTGATGACCTGGCCCGACTCGAGTGTGTCCAGCACCTCCTCGAATGTTGCACCTTCCGGGATCTGCACCACTGCCTCACCCGGGGGCGGAGGTGGGGCGCACCCAAGTGCGCTCGCCGCCGCGACGCCCGCGACGAACACGGCGACTCTAACAGCCCGAGGGCTCCTCGTCGTCCTGCACGGGGTCGCCGCAGGCACCCGTGCGGCCGGCGTCGAGCCAATCCTGCAGGAAGATCGCCGCTGCTCCGGCATCGATCCTGGCCTTGTCCTCCTTCGCCTTGCGCCGCAAACCGATCGACCGAATGCGCGCCTCCGCCTCCACCGACGAGTACCGCTCGTCCACGAAAAGCACCGGGAGTCCGCTGCGCACCTCAAGTCGTCGGCTGAAGGTCCTGACCTCCGTACTCCACTCGTTTTCGCTCCCATCACCATCCAGAGGAAGCCCGACGACGAACGCTTCCGCCGCATGGTCGGATGCCAGTCGCAGGATTTTGGCGATCGGGGGGCGCTTGCCGGCGCGCCTGGTCAGGGTGGCCAGAGGGGCGGCCAAGGTGCCCGTGGGGTCGCTGACGGCGAGGCCGATACGACGCGTACCGTAATCGAGAGCGAGGACACGACGAGGGGGAGGGGCGGCCATGACCGGCATTATTACATCCCGGCCTGCGGCCGCAACCACAGGGGGTTGTCCGTGCACCGCCGAGCACTAGCTTCCCAACAGGCAACAACACCCATCCCTTCCCCTCGCTTGCCCGCCATCCCATGCAACTCGGCGCCTTCTCAATCAGCCTCGCCGTCAAGGACCTCGCAACTTCCCGGTCGTTCTACGAGAAACTCGGCTTCACGGTCACGGGAGGCGACGGTGAGAAGTACCTGATGATGGCCAATGGGACCGCGATCATCGGACTCTTTCAGGGGCTCTTTGACCGGAACATCCTGACATTCAATCCAGGGCTCGCGCAGGACATGTCGCAGGTCGCGGATTTTACCGACGTGAGGGCCATCCGTGCCTCGCTGGTCGCAGACGGGGTCGAGATGCACAGCGACACCGACCCGGAAGGCACGGCGCCCGCCGCCATCGTGTTCGTGGATCCGGATGGGAATCCGATTCTCGTGGATCAGTTTTTTCCGAAACCCGGCACCGAAGATGCGCAGGCTCCGCGGTGTGAAGACTTGGCGACGGAAGAAGAGCAATAGCAGCCCGTGGTGAACGGTCGAATGCCGCGAGGGGCTTCTGCCACGGGCTGCCGGGCAGACCCGCCGAAGCGGTGGGAGCGGTGGGATACTGCTCGGGCGCGGGTCAGCGCCCACTGCCGCTCGCTTTGTTGTCCGATTCGCTGTCGGGCTTCAGGAAGACCTGGATAACCCCGCCCTCGGCTTCACTTCCGTATTCCCTCTTCGCCGCGGGACCCTTGATCACTTCGACACGAGCGATCCGGTCGGGGTTCAGATTCAGCTGTTCCATGGAGCCGTCCACCCGGACCCCGTCGATGTATACGACCGGAGCCGGCGCTTCGAAGCTTCGGACCCCGGTCATTAAAAGGATCCTGTCGGCACGGATCCTGGTTGTACCGCTCACGATCGTGCCAGGATGTTCGGGAAGATGCAGCCCGGGAAGATGCAGCCCGGGAAGATGCGGTGCGGGAAGATGCGGTGCGGCCTCGGGCGCCGCCGGTGCGCTCTCGGGCGCTGGCGGTGCGCTGCTGGGCGTCAACCAGAACATCGCGTCCTGAGGCTGCTCTGCAGGCATCCCGGGTTCCGTCGGTGCCCGCAGCACGAGCGCCGTCCCCATCATACCTATGAGACCTGCTCCGGCGATGAGGGCGATGGTCCGAACATCATCTCGTCTGTTTTCCATGGGTCGACTCCGGCTGGGCGTTTACGCATGCTCGGTCTCTGTCTTGAGACACACTATTCATACGATGGGTTGCCCGGCAAGCTTACGGTCCCCGGCAAGCTCACGGTGCCCATGGGAGCTTACGGTGCCCGGCAGCCCGCGGACCAAATCCCCCCGGCATTCGAGCGGCCATGCATCCGGGCTGCATTCAGGGTCGGGTTCAGGAAATGTCCGCCGCTGAATCTGCTAGATTGACTCGTCCATCATGCTGGTCCACCCGCTGGTCCGTCCCGCCAACCGGAGCTCCGAAAGCGTGTCCACCTATAAATACGCGGCAGTACCGGCCGACGGTGAGAAGATCACCGGGGCCGCTGACCGGATGGCAGTCCCCGACTGCCCCGTCATTCCCTTCATCGAGGGAGACGGCATCGGGCCCGACATCTGGGCGGCAACCCGCCATGTAGTCGATTCGGCGGTGGCGAAGGCATACGGAGGGGCCCGCAGCGTCGCCTGGATGGAGGTGTTCGCGGGCGAGAAGGCCCACACGGTTTCGGGCGAATGGCTCCCGCGGGAGACGCTCGAAGCGCTGACCGAGTTCCGGGTGGCGATCAAGGGGCCCCTCACCACGCCCGTGGGCGGGGGGATCCGTTCCCTGAACGTGACGCTCCGGCAGGTCCTCGACCTGTACTCGTGCATCCGTCCGGTGCGCTGGGTCCCCGGCGTGCCCTCGCCGGTGCGCGAGCCGCACAAGGTGGACATGGTGGTCTTCCGCGAGAACACCGAGGACGTGTATGCCGGAATCGAATGGGTTTCGGGTTCCGACGAGGCCGGCCGGGTGCGCGACTTCCTGCGGGACGAGATGGGAGCTTCGATCCGCGAGCTGAGCGGCATCGGGATCAAGCCCATCAGCCCTTTCGGCACCAAGCGCCATGTCGCGGCCGCAATCCGCTACGCGCTGGCCCGCGGCAGGGACTCGGTGACGCTGATGCACAAGGGCAACATCATGAAGTACACGGAGGGAGCCTTCCGCGACTGGGGCTACGAAGTCGCGGCAGAACTGTTCGCCGATTCCACCGTCGCCGAGTCCCGTCTCTGGGAGGGCGAGGACGCGAACGGTCGCGTGGTCGTCAAGGACCGGATCGCCGACTCGATGTTCCAGCAGGTGTTGCTGCGGCCTGCCGAGTATTCGGTGGTCGCGACTCCGAACCTGAACGGCGACTACCTGTCGGACGCGTGTGCCGCCCAGGTGGGCGGGCTGGGGATGGCGCCGGGCGCAAACGTCGGTGATACGGTGGCGCTCTTCGAGGCGACCCACGGTACTGCGCCGAAGTACGCGGGTCTCGACAGGGTCAATCCGGGCTCGCTCATCCTCTCCGCGGCGATGATGCTCGAACACCTCGGCTGGGATGAAGCGGCACGCGCGATCGACCGAGGGCTGGAAGGTGCGGTGCGGGCCCGCATGGTGACCTACGATCTCGAGCGACAGATGGAGGGTGCCACGAAGGTGTCCACCTCGCGGTTCGGCGAGACCATCGTCGCGCATATGTAGCCGGAAGCACGGAACGGGCAGCGACATGCGCCTGGAAACATGCACGGAGGCGGCGGAGCGGGTCGAGACGCCGCTGTTGGTGGTCCTCGTCGCTTCGGACCTGCCCTTCACCGGGCTGGCGGGGTTGAACCGGACGACCGACGGAGCGCTGAGCCGGGCCGTGTCGTCGGGAGACTTCCTGGGCCGACCGAGGGACCGGTTCACGGGGTACCGACGGAACGGCCGGGGACCGGAACGCATCCTGTTCGCAGGTGTGGGAGCTTCGGACGCTCTGACCGGTGCCGAGGTGCGTTCGGCGGCGGGGAAGGCCGTTCGGGCCGCCGAGGACTTCCGGGTGACTTCTTTCGCGCTTTGCCTCTCGTACCTGGGTCCGAAGGTTGAACCGCGATGGATCCAGGCCGCGGCCGAGGGACTGGTGCTCGCGTCCTGGCGCTTCGACGAACTCAGGTCGCGGCCGACGGCAGGGAGCGAGCCGGAAGACCGTCCGCCGCCGATCGAGTTCGCGCTGGTGGTGTCCCGGCCGTCGCCGTCGCCGGCCCGCAGCGTCTGGATCGGACATGCCTTCGCCGCCGCCGAGAACCGCGCCCGCACCCTTCAGGCCAGGCCCGGCAACGTCGCGACCCCAGCGCGACTGGCGGCCGAAGCAGAGCGGATTGCAGGGGAAGCGGGGCTGCAGTGCGAAGTCCTCGGCCCCTCCGAGTTGGAGGCCCAGTCCATGGGCGCGCTCCTTTCGGTGGCGAGAGGGTCGGACGAGGAGCCGCGTTTGATCGTGCTTCGGCACTCCGGGGCCGACCCCGGGGCGCCTCCGCTCGTCCTCGTGGGGAAGGGGCTGACCTTCGATGCGGGCGGCATCTCGATCAAGCCGGCCAAGGGCATGGAGAACATGAAGTACGACATGTCCGGGGGTGCCGCCGTGCTCGGCGCCATGCTTGCAGTCGGGCGGCTGGAGGTTCCCGCGAACGTCGTCGGGGTCGTGCCCAGCTGCGAAAATCTCTTGAGCGGGTCGGCGACGAAGCCGGGCGATGTGATCGTCAGCCGGGCCGGAAGGACCATCGAGGTGATCAATACCGATGCGGAGGGCCGGCTGATCCTGGCCGATGCCCTCGACTACGCCGCGGCGTGGAATCCCGCCGCAATCGTCGACTGCGCGACCCTGACCGGCGCCTGCGTGATCGCGCTGGGACACCACCGCTCGGCTCTGCTGGGGAACGACCGGGATCTCATGGCGGAGCTCAGGGACGCGGGCGACAGGGCGGACCAGCCCTGTTGGCCCCTGCCTCTCGACGACGCCTACCGGAAGCAGCTCAAGAGCGAAGTCGCCGATCTCAAGAACGTCGGCGGGCGTCCGGCGGGTACGATCACGGCCGCCTGTTTTCTCTCCGAATTCGTCGGAAGCGTGCCCTGGGCTCACCTGGACATCGCCGGCACGGCCTACGGCAAGACCAGGAAACCCTACCTGAGGGACGGGCCGCACGGAACGCCCTGTCGGCTGCTCCTCGAATGGGTGTGCGCGAGGGCGGGGTTCGGCGCGAGGGCGGGGTTCTGAAGGGCGCGAGGGATTCGGGACGCAGGCCGGGATGCGTCAGAAGCGGCGCTGCCCTCATGGACAGTGCCGCGGAATCGGGACGCGGGCCGGGAGGCGTCCCGAGTGCGCTCTGCCGGATCGCCCGCAAGCCGGGCGGGGTCTTCCTCGCCACGGTGCTCGCGGCGGCCTCCGCCGGGGCCCAGGAACCTCCCGATACGCTGCAAGCGTCCCCCGACTCGATACAGCAATCGGCGGTCGCGGACTCGCTGGCCTCCGACTCGGTCGAGGTCGACAGCCTGCCCCCGCCGCCCGTCTTCCCGTCACTCCCGGATCCCGTGCCCGAAGGGTTGCCCTCGGGGATCTGGGAATGGGACCGGAACGAGCTGATGAGCACTCGCGGCCAGACGCTGTGGGAGCTGTTGAGCGATGTTCCCGCCCTTCTGACGGTTCGCAGCGGCGACTTCGGCTCCGCGGTCGCCGTATTCCCGGTGGGCTACTCCGGGGGGGCGATCCGCGTCTATTACGACGGGGTGGAGCACCTGCCGCTGGAGGGATCGGTCCCGGACCTGGCCCGGGTCCCGCTTTCCGGACTCGAACGGGTCAGGGTCGTGCGCCGCCCCGGAGGACTGGAGGTCCACCTCTTCCGCTACGTGCACTCCGACGCGGAGGCGTTTACGCTCATCGAGGCGGGAACCGGGGATCTGGACACGAACCTCCTCCGGGCTACCTTCTCGTTTCCCCGCGTTCTGGCCGGAAAGGCGTCGGTGGCGATCGAGCGGCTGGACACGCAGGGACGTGACATGCCCGGTGCCGTGACGGGCGCTTGGTTCCGCTACAGCCTGCACCGGGGCGACAACGCGGGGATCCGCTTCGAGATCCGCCGCATGGCTGCCGACCGGGACGGCTTCACGGAGTCGCCCGGCACAGTGTCGCGCTCCGACTGGACCCTTCAGGGCATCTGGGCACCTGCTCAGGGCATGCTGGCCGAGGCGTGGGGTACGGGCGGCTCGGTCTCGACGGGCGACAGTACCGCGGTCTTTCCGTTTCTGGCAGAGTCGCGCGGACAGTACGGAGGACGCCTTTCGGCACATCGAGGGCCCGTGTGGGGTCGGGCGACCGCACGCTTCAACGACGGGGCGGGAGTCCCCGGCCGCGACCTTTCGGCGGAACTTTCGGCCGTGTCGGAAAGGTGGGCGGGCATGAACATCCGCCTCAGGCGCGAGTCATGGGACGACCGGACGGGCGGAGGGTACGACCTCAGCGCCTGGGTCACCCCGGTCTCTCACGTCACGCTCTTTGCGGAGCGGGGGAGCGGCACGCGGTCGGTGCCGTACCTCAGCCCGCTGCCTCCAGAGGAACCCAAGGACACCGCGACGGTGACCGAGGAGGAGCCTGACTCGGCGGAGATGCAACCTGCAAGCCGCTTCACCAAACGGAGCGGCGTCCGCTTGGGCGCCCGTGCACGCTGGCGCGACATCGAACTCTCGGCGGCGCGGGTGTCGGCCGAAGCCGATTCCGTGTGGCCCACCCAGCTTCTCTTCGACCGGGGCGGTCTCGTGGTTTCCCAACCGCACCGACAGGGATGGGAGATGGCGGGCCGGATCCCGCTCCGGCCAGAAGGGCTGTACTTCACCGGAGAGGTGCAACTCTGGGAAGCTGCGGACTCCGTGCAGGCACTCTACTTCCCCGACCATATGTATCGCGGCAGCTTCTCTTTCCACAGGGTTTTCCGGGAGAGCGGCAACTTCGAGCTCTGGGTGGACCTCGGAGTGCACGGGCGCTCACCGATGAATGTGCCGCTCGGCGTCCCTCCCGGAATCGACACGGCAGCGGTCGAAGCTCCGGTGGCCGTGTTGGGGGCGGCGCGGGGGTCGGCGGCGTATGCGCGCGACGACGAGCCGGAACTGGTGCCCGACATCGTCCCCTTCTACCAGAACTGGTACTTTCGCCTGCAGATGCGCTTCCTCACCCTCAACATCTTCGCGACCATCGACAACCTCACGCTCCGACGCAACAACCAGGATGTTCCCGGACGGCTCCTGCCTGGAACCCGGAGCTTCTACGGCGTTCGGTGGACGTTCCGGAACTGAGTCGCCCTTCGTCATGATCCGCAGCATGACCGGGTACGGCGCCTCCGAGGTGAAACTTGCCGACGGCAGGATTCTGCGCGCCGAGATCAGGACCGTGAACCACCGCCACCTGAGTGTGTCGGCGAGCCTGCCCAAGGGCTGGGAGAGCCTCCGGCCGCAGCTTCTGGAGGTGGTGCGCGGGGTGCTGGACCGGGGTCGCGTCTCGGTTTCGGTGAGTTGCGAGAGCCCGGAAGCGGGCAACCTCGCGATGCCCGTGCTGGACATGGAAAGGGCCCGCCGCTACGTCGCACTCCTGCGGGAAGCCGGGAAGGAGCTGGATCTGGGCCGTCGCCTCGACATCGATACGCTGGCGCGGCTGCCCGGCGTCCTGAGCGATCGTGCCCATGAGACGCAGGGAGGGGACGCGGAGGCGGACGAAGAGGCACTTTCGGCCTGCCTGAAAGGCGCGCTCGTCGGCGTGACCGAGATGCGCAAGGACGAGGGGCGGAGGCTGGAGAAGGTGCTGCGCGCAAGCATTGCCAAGATCGTCGAGGAGATAGACGCGGCCGCGGCACGGGCACCTGAGCGTCTCCTCCGAGAACGGGACCGGCTGCGGGCGAGAGTGGCTGCCCTGACCGAAACGGTGGAGGTCGACGAGGACCGTCTCGCACGCGAAATCGCCTATCTTGCCGAAAAATGGGACATCGCCGAAGAGGTCGCGCGGCTCCGTTCCCACGTTGCGCTCTTTCTGGAGAGCCTGAGCGTCGGCGGGGACGGCGGGGACGGCGGGCGGCGCAAGACGGGCAAGCGCTTGGGGTTCGTGGTGCAGGAGATGCACCGGGAAGCGAATACGCTGGGTGCCAAGGCGAACGACCCCTTGATTTCCGCGTCGGCCGTCTCGATCAAGACGGAGCTGGAGCGGCTGCGGGAGCAGCTGGAGAATATGGAGTGAGGGAGGGACCGCTTGTTCTGGTCGGCCCGTCGGGCGCTGGAAAGACCACCATCGCCGCGCGGCTCGTGGACGACCGCCCGGACCTGTTCGTCCTCTCGGTATCGGCGACCACGCGCGGGCCCCGGATCGGCGAACACCCCGGCCGGGACTACCACTTCGTATCGTGCCGGGACTTCAAGGCGATGATCGAAAACGGCGAACTCGCGGAATGGGCGCGGGTCCACGGGGAATACTACGGCACACCCGCCCTGAATCTGGTGAGAAGCGGGACCGAAGGGCCGACTCCCGTGCTGGACATCGACGTGCAGGGTGCCGGGCAGGTAATGGAGCACGCTCCTTCCGCCTTGGTTATCTTTGTGATTCCGCCTGGTCCAGGCCGCTGGATCAAGCGACTGGTCGGAAGAGGGACGGAGTCGCCGCGGCAGATCTCGCGCCGTCTCCGAACGGCCTTGGCAGAGCTTCGGGCCGCTTCGTCCTTCGAGGAGTTCGTTGTCAACGAAGAGCTGGATCTGGCTGTCGAACAGGTGATGACCTTCGTGTGCCGGTCTTCCCCGCGCCGGGCATGTCTCACGGATCTGTGTGGACTGTGCGAGGAGCTGGAAGCCGCCGCGCGCCAGGAGATCGCACGCCTGGAAGGCATCGTCGGCGCAGGCAGCACCGAATGAGGAGAATCGATGAGAGTCTTTACCCCTGACGAGATCGCCGAAAACAATCAGAGCAAGTACCTGGGTGTGCTGGTGGCCGCCCGGTACGCGCGGGAGCTCAACCAGCTTCCGCGGGAGGCCCACCTCAGCGATCAGAAGAAGCTCTCCACTCGCGCCCTCGAGGCGACCACATCGGGCCAGATCGAGTACCGCCTCGTAAGACGCCGCCGCCCCGAAGCGGAATAGCCGCGCGTGACGCCCGGCGGGCGCGAGCCTGTCCCGCCTTGGGTGGGCCGCAAGGTCGTACTGGGGGTTTGCGGCGGCATCGCGGCGTACAAGTCCATACAGCTTGCCCGCGACCTGACGCTTCTCGGTGCCGCCGTCGATGTCGTCCTCACCGAAGCGGCTCGCAGGTTCGTGGCCCCGCTGTCGTTCGAGGGGGTGACCGGGCGCGGCCCGCTGACCGACATGTTCGCGGCGGGCGGAGCCGCGCTGCACGTCTCGCTGGGACGCGAGGCCGATTGCGTCTGTGTGGCTCCCGCGACGACCGACTTCATCGCGAGGGTCGCGGCGGGACGCGCGAGCGACCTCCTCACCACGGTGCTCGCCGCGACGCGCGCACCCGTGGTGGTGGCCCCCGCCATGAACGACCTCATGTTCGCGCACCCCCGGACGGGTGCCAACCTGGCTCTGCTGGAAGAACTCCACGACTACCACCGGGTCGGGCCCGTCGAGGGACGCCTCGCCGCGGGGGAGGGGAGCGGCCCGGGACGCATGGCCGATCCGGCAGCCGTCGTCGACGCCGTGGGCAGGGCTCTGGGCGGCGGGAGTCCTCTCTCGGGCACGCACGTGCTCGTGACCGCCGCGGGGACGCGGGAGCCGGTCGATGCGGTGCGATACTTGGGAAATCGCTCCTCCGGCAAGATGGGGTACGCACTGGCGAGGGCGGCTTGGCTGAGGGGGGCCGAAGTCACGCTCGTGACCGGGCCCTCGGCGGTGACCGCGCCGCACGGCGTCGACCTGGTGAGGGTCGAGACGGCTCTGGAGATGCACGAGGCCGTGCTGGGCAGGGTCGGGGAGGCGGACGTGGCCGTCCACGCCGCCGCGGTGGCCGACTACCGCCCGCGTGCGCCCCGGGCGGAGAAGCTGAAGCGGAACGAGACCGGCGACGCGCTTACGCTGGACCTTGTGGCCAACCCGGACATCGCGGCCGAGTCCGCCGGGAGGATGAAGGCGGGAAGCGTGGCCGTCGGCTTCGCGCTCGAGACCTCCGGATTGCCGGCCCGTGCGAGGGCAAAGCTGGACGCGAAGGGGTTCGACCTTATCGTGGCCAACCGGGCCGGAGAGCCGGGAGCCGGCTTCGAGGTCGACACCAACCGCGTGACCATTCTGACCCGGGACGCGCAGCCCCGGCATCTGCCCGTGATGCACAAGTTCGCGGTCGCGTGCGAGATCCTGGACGTAATCGAGGGGCGGCTGCGGCGGGGGGCGGGGTGAGCGGGGGTGCGGACCGCCTGGCCGCGTATCTGGACCAGCGGAGGAGAATGAGAGAGCCGGGGATCGTGCCGGACGGGTTCGGGACCGGGGAACTGGTAGCGTTCGTCGAGTCGCTGGCAGCGGACGCCGGTCCCGCGACGGAGAAGCCGGGCACTTCCGATCCCTCGGCGGGGTCTGCCGTTCCACCGGGAGCTTCCACCAGCCACGGAACTCCCACCGGCTACGACGATCTTCGCAACCGAGCTTTGGCCTGCACGCGTTGCCGTCTGTCGGAGGGACGTCGGCATGTAGTCTTTTCCGACGGCAACCCGGCGGGTCGGCTGATGGTGGTCGGAGAGGCGCCGGGCGCCAGAGAGGACGCCACCGGGCTTCCCTTCGTGGGGCAGGCGGGTAAGCTGCTGGACCTCATGCTCGCATCGGTCGGTCTGTCTCGGACGGACTCGGTGTACATCTGCAACGTGATCAAGTGCCGCCCGCCCGGGAACCGGAATCCGCTGGCCGACGAGATCGAAGCCTGTGCTTCGTTGCTCAGGGGCCAGATCCGGCTGGTGGCTCCCGAAGTGCTCCTCGCGGTGGGCTCTTTTGCGGCGCAGTGGCTGACCGGGACCGCCAGACCGCTGGGAAAGCTGCGGGGCGAGGTTTACAGTTACGAGGGCGTTCCCCTGGTGGTGACCTACCACCCGGCCGCCCTGCTGCGAAACTCCGGCTGGAACCGAATCTGCTGGGACGACCTGCAACTTCTCCGCCAGGTAATGGACGGGTCCTGAGGATCTGACGAGCTTCAGGACATTGCAACCGGAGCACCCTGCCCGGGAAGGACCTGTGAGCGACCCCATTCCAATGCAGTCGTCCTCCGATTCGAGCCGGTACGACCGACAGCCGCCCTTTTCTCCGGAGGCGGAGGCTGCGGTGCTGGGCGGAGTGCTGATCGAAGAGAACGCGATCGTCCGGGTGGCCGACGTGGTAGACGACTCGATGTTCTACCGCGAGGCTCATAGGCGGTTGTTCCGTGCGATGACCCGCCTGTTCGGGCGGGGAAAGGTCATCGATCCGATTACCGTCTCGGAAGACCTGAAAACCGTCGGAGAGCTGGAGAGCATCGGCGGATGGGAGTATCTCGCATCGCTGCTGGACGCGGTCCCCACGGCGGCCAACATCGAATACCATGCGGGCATCGTTCACGAGCAGGCGCTCCTCCGCCGGCTGATTGACGCGGGCCAGGAGATCGTCCGGGACGTTTATGAACCGGGCGAGCGACCGGTAAGGGAAATCCTGGATCTCGCGGAGCAGCGCGTCTTCAACGTATCGCAGTCGCGGGGCCGCGACGGCTTCGTGTGGATCAAGGAGGTGCTCTGGCCGACCTTCGAGCACATCGACAAGCTCCAGGAAACGTCCGGCGGAATCTCCGGGCTGGCCACCGGGTTTCCCGACCTGGACCGCATGACGACCGGCCTTCAGCCCGGAGATCTTTCGATCGTGGCGGGCCGTCCCTCGATGGGGAAGACATCGTGGGTCCTCAACGTGGCCCAGACGGTATCGATCGAGCACGGCGTCCCGGTGGGGATCTTCAGTCTGGAGATGTCCAAGGAGCAGCTGGTGCAGCGGCTTCTGTGCGCCGAAGGACGCGTCGATGCGCAGCGGTTGAGGCGCGGGAGACTCGATCCGAATGAATTCCAGCAGCTTGCGCGAGCGGCCGGCATGCTCAACACGGCACCGATCTGGATCGACGACTCCGCGACCGGCAACGTCCTCGAGATGAAGGCCAAGGCAAGGCGCCTGAAGGCCGAGACGAAGGACCTGGGGCTGGTGATCATCGACTACATGCAGCTTATGACCGGAGGGACGAGAAAGGAGAACCGGGTACAGGAGGTGTCCGAAATCTCACGCGGTCTGAAGGCGCTGGCACGTGAGCTGGACATTCCCGTGATCGCACTGAGTCAGTTGAGCCGGGCGCCCGAACAACGGACCGACCGAAGGCCTCAGCTCTCCGACCTGCGCGAGAGCGGCTCGATCGAGCAGGACGCCGACCTGGTCATGTTCCTCTACCGACCGGAGTACTATCTCGGGCCTACCGACAGGGACGGCAATTCGCTGGAGGGGAAGGCGGAACTGATCGTGGCAAAGCAGCGCAACGGTCCCACCGGCAGCGTCGACCTCTTCTTCCGAAAGGCGTTCACACTCTTCGAGTCGGTCTCGCGGATCCCTGAGCCGACTGAATCCGCCGGTTGACGGCCACGGTTGCGCTGCTGGTCCCTGCCGCAGGTGCAGGGGCGCGGATGGGAGGAGAGAACAAGCCGTTCCTGGGGCTTGGACGGGTTTCCGTTCTCGCGTGGGCACTCTCTCCGTTCCTCGCCAGGGCCGATGTGGTGGAAGTGGTGGTGGCGCTGGGAGCTGCGACGATCGCTCGGAACCCGGCCCTGCTGGACCCCCGGGTCCGTACGGCGATCGGCGGGGATAACCGCTTCGAATCCGTGGCCAATGCGCTGGATCGCCTGGAGTCGAATGCATCCCTTGTCGCGGTTCACGACGGAGCGCGCCCGTTTCCGCCTCCCGCGGCGATCGACGTCTGTGTCCGGCTCGCGGCAACGGGCATCGGGGCCGTGGCCGGGATCCCCGCGGTCGACACGGTGAAACGCGTCGGGGATCGCGGCGTGGTCGAAGGAACTCCGCCCCGCAAGGCCCTGTGGTATGCGCAGACACCGCAGATCTTCCCCCGTGCTCTCTTCGCGCGCGCGGTCGCGCACTGCCGCGCCGGCGGGCCGCCGCCCACCGACGACGCTTCGATGGTCGAGCGCCTCGGGGCCGAAGTGCGCATGGTGGAGGCTTCCGCGACGAACCTGAAGATCACTCGTCCGGAGGACATCGCGACGGCCGAGGCGCTCATCGCTCGGGGCTTCGTATGACGGTGCCCGAACCGTCCGTGCGAGAGGCGGTCCGCCGTCTCTGCGACGGAGAGGTCATCATTCACCCCACCGAGTCCGTCTACGGCTTCGGGGGACTCCTGGAGGAAGGTCCGCTGCGCACCCTGCAGCGCCTCAAGGGGCGTTCCACCGGCGGTTTCGTGGTCCTGATCCCTTCTGTGAAGAGCGTGGACAGCCTGCTCGGCGACCTGGGACACGCCTTGGCCGAGGCGTTCTGGCCGGGTCCGCTCACGCTGGTGCTGGACGATCCGGCCGGTCTCTTTCATCCCTGGGCCAAGGCCGCGGACGGCTCCGTGGCGGTGCGGCTCCCGGATTCCGACATGACCCAGCAGCTGCTCAGGGAATGCCGCCGTGCCATTACCTCGAGTTCCGCGAACGAGCGCGGACAACCTCCCGCGATGACGGCGGGGGAGGCGCTGGCAGCCGCGCGGGCGACCGGGCTGGACCTTTTCGCGCTGGATGCGGGGCCGCTCGCAGGGGGATCCACGTCCACCATCGTGCGTCTCGGTGGGGACCAGCCCGTTCTGATCCGGGAGGGCCGCGTCAACGTGCTACAATTGAACGAGGTCACCCGGATGAACGAGGTCACCCGGACACCGTTTCATGGGCCGCCTGGTCCCGCCGTCGGCAGCTGATGGATTCCAAGGACGCTTTTCACATTACCTTCGTGTGCACCGGCAACACCTGCCGTTCCCCGATGGCGGAGGTCATCGCGCACCGGATCATTGCCGAGAAGCGGATTGCCCACATGACGGCAGGATCGGCGGGCACGGCTGCCTGGCCGGGGAATGCCGCGAGCGACGGCGCGACGGAGGTGGCCGGAGAAATGGGACTGGATCTCGAGTCCCACAGGAGCATTCCGCTGACCGAAGAAGTGGTGGCCTCTTCCGGCTTGCTCTTGTGCATGGGCGGACACCACCTCCGCCGGGTCGAAGAGCTGGGCGGGGCGGGACGGGCCCTTCTGCTGGCCGAAGCGGCGGGAGAGCAGGGTGAAGTAGACGACCCGTTCGGCAGGTCGCTCAAGGTGTACCGCGCCACGTTCGACCAGCTCGAGAGACTGGTCGGGGCCGTACTGGGCACGACCGCTCAAAAGGCGGAGCCGGAACCGTGAACGCGGACGCCGATGTGCGCACGGACGGCGGAGCCCCTGTGGCCACGTATGCGGTCCTCGGTGATCCGGTCGCGCACAGCCTCTCGCCGACGATCCACAACGCCGCCTTCAGGGCGGCAGGGCGCAGTGCCCGATACGTGGCACGCCGGGTGTCGGCGCAGGAGTGCGGGCCGGTTCTGCGGGCTCTCGCACTGAAGGGCGGGGGCGGCAACGTCACCGTTCCGCACAAGGAGCGGGTGCTGCCGTTCCTGGACCGCCATTCGCCGGCGGTCTCCGCGACAGGTGCGTGCAACACCTTCTGGGCTGCGGATGGTCGAGTGTGCGGCGACAACACCGATGTGGAAGGGTTTCTGGGAACATGGGACGCGGCCGTCGCCGGACTGGCAGCCCGTGGTGAGCCCATCGCGAGCACCGAGAGCGGCGAAGTGCTCGTCCGGCAAAGCGAAGTGCCCGTCCGGCAAAGCGATCTGCCGGGCGCGGCATTGGAAGCTCTGGTCCTCGGTGCGGGCGGCGCTGCCCGCGCGGTGCTCTTCGCCCTTCTGCAAGCTCCCCGGATATCCCGCGTCCTGCTCTGGAATCGCACGCCCGGCCGGGCGGCGGCGCTGGCCCTTGAGTTCGGTAACGACCGAGTCTGGCCGGTCCAGGCTTGTCACGGCCTGTCCGTGGATGTGGTGGTGAATGCGACCTCGGCCGGGCTCCGCGGCCGGGGAGCGCCCCTCGACCTTTCCGCTTTGGGCGAAGCTCCGCAGCGGGTCATCGACCTGGTGTACGGAGAGAAGCCCACGCCGCTGTGCCGCCAGGCCCGGGAGATGGGCATAAACGCGGTCGACGGCCGCGACATGCTCGTGCGCCAGGCGGAGGCGGCCTACTTCCGCTGGTTCGGCGAACACCCGCCGAGGGGGGTCATGTCACGCGCGCTCGGTCGGCAGGACTCGTGAAGCCCGGCATCGTCCGCGCAGGGTCGCTGGCCGGCATCGCCCGCATGGGGTCGCTGGTCGGCGTCGCCGACTATCTGTTGCCTCCTGCCTGCGCGGCGTGCGGGGGCGCCGCGGGAGAAGAGGTCAGGGCCGGAGAAGGTCCGGTATGCCCGAACTGCCGCCTCGGCCTGCCGCCGGTGCCCCAACCGGCCTGTACTCGCTGCGGGGCCCCGCTGGGAACCGGCGAAGCACCGTCCTGCCTCGAGTGCGCGGATTGGCCGGACGAGCTGGCATCGGCGCGCGCGGTCTGCCTGCTGGAGTCTCCGGCGCGCGAGCTGATCCATGCCCTGAAATACCAGGGATGGCGCAGCGTGGGCGATTTCATGGGAGCTGAAATGGCGCGGCGCGCTTCCGTGGCCGAGCAGGACGCCGACTATGTCGTCCCGATTCCGACATCCGCACGCAATGCCCGGCGGCGCGGCTATAATCAGGCCGAGGTGATTGCGGCCGCCCTTGCCGGAGAGATGGGGATTCCGCTGCTGGCGGGTCTGGAGCGACGGCGGCAGGAGGGTACTCAGACCACCTTGAGTCCGATGCAGAGACGGGCTAATGTCAGTACGGCGTTCGTGATGGCGGAGGTCGGCGGACACGTCATCCGGGGTCGCAGGATTCTCCTGGTGGACGATGTGATCACCACCGGTGCCACGATCCTGGCAGCGGTCCGCGCCCTTGCGCCCGGCGGCCCGGCCGCCGTTGCCGCGTACGCGTTTGCGCGCACGGTCCCCATATCGCTCGAACACGCCTGAGGACACACCAGGCCCGCCCATCACGGGAGTCACCATACTCATGTCCATTCGAGTCGCGATCAACGGCTTCGGCCGAATCGGCAGGAA
Organism: Longimicrobiales bacterium; assembly: GCA_965215065.1. Taxonomy (GTDB): domain Bacteria; phylum Gemmatimonadota; class Gemmatimonadetes; order Longimicrobiales; family Gaopeijiaceae; genus Bin94. Next base: position 3,318,257 of record OZ244037.1, on the reverse strand, counting down.
CGTACTGCGATCTGCCAGGCAGTCGCCGAACAGCACCTTGGACTTCGTGGCCGTCAACGACCTCACAGACAGCTCCACGCTGGCCCATCTGTTGAAGTACGACTCGGTGCACGGTCCCTATCCGGGATCGGTGGAGGTCGCGGACGACCGACTGATCGTCGACGGTGACGAGATTCAGGTGCTTTCACAACGCGATCCGGCCGATCTGCCCTGGGGCGAATTGGGCGTGGACATCGTGGTCGAGTCCACCGGAAGGTTCCGCACCCGCGAGCTCGCGTCGAGACACCTGGAGGCGGGCGCGGCCAAGGTCGTCATCTCGGCTCCGGCGAAGGCGGAGGACATCACCATCGTGCTGGGCGTCAACGACCACCGTTACGATCCCGACCGCCACGACATCATCTCCAACGCCAGCTGCACCACGAACTGTCTGGCACCGGTGGCAAAGGTGCTGGCGGAACGTTTCGGCTTCGTCCGCGGCCTCATGACGACGATCCACGCGTATACGGCCGGTCAGGCCGTTCTCGACGGACCTCACCAGGATCTGCGACGCGCGCGGGCCGCGGCGGTAAGCATGATTCCCACGACCACCGGAGCGGCAAGGGCCATTTCCCTCGTCATCCCGGCCCTTGAAGGGAAGCTCGACGGGATGGCGATCCGGGTGCCGACACCGGATGTGTCCGTTGTCGACCTCGTCGCCCAGATCGAGAGCGACACCACGGCGGACGCCGTGAACGACGCCTTCCGCGCTGCGGCCGAGACCGACTTGGCGGGCATCCTGCGGGTCGAGGAACAACCTCTCGTGTCGGTGGACTTCACGGGAGAGCCGTCCAGCTCGGTGGTGGACGCGCTCAGCACGGCCGTGATGGGCGGCCGGATGGTCAAGGTTCTGGCGTGGTACGACAACGAGTGGGGGTATTCCTCGCGCGTCGTAGACCTTGTGGAGTATGTTGGAGCACGGCTTACGGCGAAAGTGTGACCGGCGCTCGGACCACGGAACGACCGAACAGCCCCCGCGATGCCGCGCAGAGGCAGCCCCTCGGATCCTTCCGCCGCGGAAAGGGGCCGCGGCGAGTTACGTATGTTTGAAACATGACGACCAGTTCAGCGAGTTCAGCGAGCAAAACGAAGTCGGTGCAGGGGCAGCTGCAGCCGCGTGTCCCGGCGCCGGAGCTTCCTCCCGACTTCGAGGCATGGTTCAGGGAACACCGCGAGTCCGTCTACAGATACGTGCGCTTCCGCGTTGCCACGCGTGATGTAGCGGAGGATCTGACATCCGACGTCTTCATGAAGGCCCTGCGGTCCCTCGGCAGCTACGACCCGCGTCGGTCCGCCCCGAGGACGTGGCTGCTCCGGATCGCGCGCAATGCGGTGACGGACTACCTGCGGACCTTGCAGCGGCGCGGACGACTTCACATTTCCCTTGACCGCGCACCTGACCTCGTATCCCGAGCTCCATCTCAGGAAGAGAGGATGCTGCAGGCGGAGCAGGTGCAGAGGTTGCTTAACGGCGTGGCAACCCTGGGTGCCGCAGATCAAGAGGTTCTGTCGCTTCGCTACGGCGCGGGGCTGAAGAACCTGGAGATCGCCGAGACGCTCAAGATCAGCGCAAATGCGGTCGCCGTGAGGGTGCACCGGGCCCTGTCCCGGTTAAGAGCCGCCGTACAGGACACGGCCGGAGCGGAGAACTAGATGTTGCGGCGACGCGACGGCCGAGGGAGGTTCGATGAGCGCGGCCTCCGAGACCTGGACCGGGATCTGCGGCGGATCGCCATCGAGGAACGATGCTCTTACGGGTCCGAACTGCGTGCGGAATTGGTCGGGGAGCACGCGCGGCTGGAGGGCGGTCGGCGGTCGCGTGCGTGGCCGGTGCCTGCGGTCGGAATCGCGGCGGTGCTGATGCTGGCGCTGGCAGGGTCGCTTGCGGTTCCCCAGGCGAGAGCTGCGGTCCTGGGACTGTTCCGGTCTCCCGATGTCGTCGAGACTTCGCGGCCCGGCTCCGCCCGGCCGGAGGGCGGCGAGGTCGTCGAGCCTGCCCCGGCTACGTCGCCGCCGATGAACGAAGAGGCCATTGCGGCGACCCGCAGGGTGCCCGCCGAGCCCGCCGACGAGTCGGTCCCCGCGCCCTTGCGGCCGGGGACAGTTCCCGAACTCGCGGACCTGGATGAGGCTCGTCTGATCGTCGCCCGGGAGTACCCGGCCGTCTTGCAGCAGAAGGGCATCGGCGGCAGAGTGCAGCTGTTGATGTGGGTGGGACCGGACGGGATGACCGAATTCCCGCAGATCGAGAACACGTCGGGGTTGCGGGAACTGGACCTGGCGGCCCTGCGGGCGACTCGGGCGCTGCGTTTCGTGCCGGCTACTCTGTTGGGCGAGGAGGTAGGTACATGGGTGTCGTTTTCCATCCGCTTCCAGCCGCCCGGCAGCACCGATCTGGCCCAACCCGATCCTGAGTACGCGGCATTCCACGTCCCGCTGAGCAATTGATTCCCGCGGGCCCGGATCCGTCTCCCGCCGTGGCCGCCCCCTCCGCTTCCTTCCCCTCCGCTTCCTTCCCCTCCTCTTCCGAAGACCGCTTCGTGAAGAAGACCCTGAGTGACTTGCCCGATGGTGCACTTGCCGCAGCGACGGTCGCCCTGAGGGCCGACTTCAATGTTCCGCTGAACCACGGCCGCATCACCGATGCCACCCGCATCGAGCGCACCGTCTCTACCATTGAACACCTTGCCGAAGCCGGAGCAAGGGTCGTCCTGCTTTCTCATCTGGGCAGGCCGGGGGGACGGGTCCGCCCGAAGCTGACGCTGAAGCCCGCGGCACGCTGTCTGGACGACCTGCTGGAAGCGCCGGTGCTGTTCTGTCCGCACAACCGGGGCCCGTCTGCTTTTGAAACGATTGCGGCAATGGATCCGGGATCCGTTCTGATCCTCGAGAACACGCGCTTCCTGGCCGGCGAGACCGACAATGACCCGCGGCTGGCCGCGGACTGGGCGATGTGGGCCGACCACTTCGTGCTGGACGGGTTCGGTACCGCGCACCGGGCTCACGCCTCCACGGACGGACTCCCGCGTGCGGTCAAGGCGAAAGGCGGCGAAGCCGTGGCGGGTTTCCTGGCGGCGCGCGAGCTGGCCGTCATCCACGCCTTGGAAGAGCCCCGCCGCCCCTTCGTGGCCGTGATCGGGGGTGCGAAGATATCAGGGAAGATCGACGTGATCGAGGCGCTCCTCCCGCGCATCGATGCGCTGCTCGTCGGGGGAGCCATGGCCAACACCTTCTTCCGTGCGATGGGCATGGAGACGGGGGCGTCGCTGGTGGAGCCGGAGAAGTGCACGGTCGCGACGCAGCTCATGGAGGCAGCCGGGCCCCGTCTGGTGCTTCCGGTCGATTGCACGGTGGCGCGGGAGGTCGTTCGCGGAGCCGGCACCCGGGCGGTCAACCGGAGCGAGGTCGCGTCCGGCGAGGTGATCGGTGACATCGGGCCGATAAGCGTTCAGCTCTTCAGAGGCTGCATCGAGGGCGCGGCGACCCTGGTGTGGAACGGGCCGATGGGTGCGTTCGAGGTCGAGGGGTTCGCCGACGGCACGCGGGGCGTTGCCGCCGCCGCCGCCGCCGCCGCCGACAAGGGCGCAACCGTGTTCATAGGCGGCGGAGATTCCGCGGCGGCAGCCCGTGACGCCGGGGTCGCGGCTCGCATCACGCACATTTCGACCGGAGGCGGAGCATCGCTCGATCTCCTGGCGGGGAAGGCGCTGCCCGGAGTCGCGGCGCTTTCCGACCGCCGTTCCGGCTAGCAGCCGTGAACAGAATCCCCCCGGCATTCGAGCAGCGATGCATCCGGGCTGGAGACCGGCGAATGGTCAAGGTTGTGGCGGGCAACTGGAAGATGCACCACGGACCCCGGGACACGGCGGCGTTCTTTGCCCGCTTTGGGCCCAGGGTCGCGGACGGGTCGGTGCGAATCGTCTTCTTCCCCCCGGACATCTCCCTCGGGGCGGCGCGGGACGCGGCGGAGGTGCAGGCCGAATTCGGAGTTCAGAACATCCACTGGGAGCCGTCCGGAGCCTTCACGGGGGAAACCTCCGCCGAGATGGCCAGGAACGCAGGTGCTTCGCTGGCGCTTGTCGGGCATTCCGAGCGCCGCCACGGCTTCGGCGAGACCGACGCCGATGTGGGACACAAAGCCGAAGCCGCCGTGCGTGCCGGACTGATCCCGGTGGTCTGCGTAGGGGAACTTCTGGAAGAGCGCAGGGTAGGAAAGCTTGAAGAGGTGCTGCGCCGCCAGGTGGCGGCCTTCACGCGGGCGCTCAAGCACTGCAGGGATTACATGGTTGCGTACGAGCCGGTCTGGGCCATCGGCACCGGGGAAACGGCCACCCCGGAGGACGCCTCGGCCGCTCATGCCGTCGTGCGTTCAGCGCTGGGCGGACTGGGCGACTGTCCCGTGCTCTACGGGGGCAGCGTCAATCCGGCGAATGCGAAGGCGCTGATGTCCGCCCCGGATGTGGACGGCGTGCTCGTGGGCGGCGCGAGCCTGGACCCGGAGACTTTTGCGAGCATCGTCGAGGCGGGAGTGCCAGGCCCGCCCCGGCCTCGGGAGAGATGACTTCGAGGGCTTTGGAGACCACGGGAATCCAACTTGAATCGCCCTCGGAGCTGTCTGAAGAAGCAGGACCACCTGTAACAGCAGGACCACCTGTAACGACAGGGAAAAGCCGATGAACACAAGCGACAGAATCTGTTGGGGGACTGCGGCCGTGTCGCTGGCCGGGGTCCTGCTCGCAAGTCTCGCCTGCGAAGGTTCGGGCCCCTCTCGCGGTTGGAGCACCGTGCGGGACACGCTGCCTTCGGGAGGCGTCCTCGTGACCAACACCGCTTCGGCCGATCCGTCACCGACCTGGACACTGGTGGAGGAGCTGCGGGTCGGCACGGTGGAGGGCGGCCGACCGGAATCGTTTGGAACGCTGAAGGGCCTGGTGGCGCTCCCGGCCGGCGGGTTTGCGGTCTTGGAGTCGCAGGCGCAGGAGATTCGTGTCTTCGGAGAGGACGGGTCATACGTCGCGACCCATGGCGGCCGGGGAGAGGGACCCGGTGAATTCGTTGACGCCAATGGGCTGATGCTGGATCCGCAGGGGCGGATCTGGGCATCGGATCCCCGCAACGGACGCATGTCGGTCTTCGATCCGTCCGACGGCTTCGTGGAATCGTTTTCTTACAGATACTGGGTGCGGGGGTGGGTCTGGAGAGGCTTCATGACCGATGACGGGCACATCCTGAAGCCCTCGACGGGCGATGACTACGCTCGGGACCTGCTGCGGGTGTACGATTCCGCGATGATCCAGATCGATTCGGTCTTCCTCGCAGAAGACGAGGAAGAGCAATACGACCCCGAGAACAGTCCCGGGGCCTTCTACTATGAAATGGGTGGGAGCGCATGGGGTCTGCGCGCCATTCCCTACTACCCCGCAGGCGCTAGGCACATCGACCGCAGCGGCGAGATATGGAGGGGCGCGTCGTCCGATTCGGGCTACCGGATCGGGAAGTCCGTTGCCGGCGGCGACACGACCCTGATCGTCGCTGCCGTGCGGCCCCCCGTGCCCGTGACTCCGACAGAACGCGACTCGGTAATCGCCCAGGTCCGAGAGAGTCTCGAAGAGATTGGTGTCACCAAGGAGATGGACTGGTCCAGAATTCCCGAAGTGAAGCCGTCGCTGGAAACCGTCTTCACCTCGGCGGAGGGGAATCTCTGGGTCGGGATTCCGAGCCCGAGCGGGGGGACGGACTACGACGTGTTCTCGCGTGACGGCTCATACCTCGGAACCGTGGCTGCCCATACTCTCGACCTGCTGGACTGGCTGTACCCGGTCGTGAAGGGAGACATGTTCCTGGCTGTCGTAACCGATGAGCTCGATGTGCCTTACGTGATCCGCGCCAGGATTGCTCCGGTGCGGTGAAGTGACCCGGCTCCTCGTCGTCGCGAGGGCGCTCGCGCTCCGAGCCGCCTACCTCGTGCGGAGGGTGAGGTTCGAGGCCGTTCGACGCGGCGCAGCGATCGGTTTGACGGGAGGGATGATCGTGGCCGGATGCGCCGACGACGCCGCAGACCGTGCGGACTGGCTTGATTTTTTCTTCGTCGTCGATACGCTGACCGTCGCCGACAGTTCTCTGTCGGAAATGCTTTCCGAACGGGATTCCACGCCTGAACGCCCGTGGCGGGTGCTCGGGCTGGGTTCTCGAACGCTGCTGTGGTCTCCGTCGCACGGAAGCCGGGCCGCGTACGCCTTGGCGGGGCTTCCCCGCGACGTGATGGAAGTGCCGTACTGGCCCGGCTGGTCCCGCACCTGCGGTGCCGCGGGCGGCTCGACGGTCTTCGCCGCGGTCAACTTCGTGTACCGCGTCCGGGTCTACCGCACGGGCGGGACGCCGCTCGACAGCATCGTGGAAGCGCCCGAGGCGTGGAGGCAGGCTCCTCGTCTGAAGCGGGGCGCATTTTCCGGGCAGCTTGGAGACGACGAGACGCACGCGCAGACCCGAGAGGAGATGCGCACGTACTTGCGAAGCGCATCCTTCATCACGGGCCTCGCGGCGGTCTCCGATTCGGTTCTGGTCGTCGCGCACGGACGACATGTCGAGAGCCCGCCGGGTCCGGCGGGAGACCTCGGCCACGCTGTCGCGCCGGGCTGTTGCCGGCTGCTCGGCTTGGGCGTGAGAAGCGATTACGTGAATGTATACGTCAACGGCAGAAGGGTAGTGGCCGACGCGCCTGCGCCGGGGGAGATTCTGGGATACTGGAGCGGGAGGGTCGTCTTCGGCAGGCGAGCGCCCGGCCATGCGGGGTACACGCTGACGGAATACGTTTGGACCGGCTGAACGAGACTGCGCTGAACGAGACCGCGTTGACAGGCGCATTCCGCCCGGATATGATTCAAGATCACAGAGATGACGACGCCGCACCCGTGTCCCGTGGCTCCCGGGGGCGGCGTCGTTTCGCCGACGAGGATCGAGTGACCAGGACCATCACACCCAAGACAACCGAAATCCACCGTGCGTGGTGGGTCGTGGACGCCGAGGGCAAGCCGCTGGGAAGGCTGGCCTCGGAGGTCGCCCGCATCCTGCGCGGCAAGCACAAGCCCATCTACACTCCCCACCTCGACACCGGCGATCACGTGATCGTCATCAATTCGTCGAAGGTCAGGCTGACGGGGCGCAAGGCCGAGCAGAAGACCTACTTTCGCCATTCCGGATACATGGGAGGCGACAAGCATGTCCCCTTCAAGACGATGCTCGACAGGTTCCCCGAGCGCGTGATCGAGTCGGCGGTCCGCGGAATGCTTCCCAAGAACAGGCTGGGGCGGAAGATGCGCCGCAAGCTTCGAGTGTACCGGGGCGCCGCACATCCGCATCGGGGACAGAACCCCCGGGCTCTGGAGGTCTGATCTGTGAGAGAACGCACAGCTGCGCAAAATCCTGTTCAGGCCGTGGGACGCCGCAAGACCAGCGTCGCCCGGGTCATCCTCAGGCCAGGCGGCGGACGCTGGTCGATCAACGGACGTCAGCTCGACGACTATTTCCCCCGGCCCTCCCACCGCGTGCGGGTTGAAGACCCGCTGCGCATCGCCGATTCCGAAGGAGCCTTCGACATCCAGATCCGTGTGAACGGCGGAGGGCTCACAGGTCAGGCCGACGCGATCCGGCTGGGGCTTGCCAGGGCGCTCGCCGCCTGCGACGAGGATGCTCGGGCTCCCTTGCGGGAGAGCGGCATGCTGACCCGCGATGCCCGCAAGGTCGAGCGCAAGAAGCCGGGGCGCCCCAAGGCGCGCAAGCGCTTCCAGTTCAGCAAGAGATAGGCCCACCTCCATGAATCAAGCGGTAAATCATGTCGGGCTGCAGGAGCTGCTCGACGCAGGCGTCCACTTCGGACACCAGACAAGGCGGTGGAACCCGAGGATGCGCCCGTTCATTTTCGGCGAGCACAACGGGATCCACATCATCGACCTTCGGAGAACCCTCGATCGCCTCGACCGTGCCCGGGATGCGGTGCGCCGTACAGTCCTCAAGGGCGGAAACATCCTCTTCCTCTCCACCAAGCGGCAGCTGAGGAGCATCATCGAAGAAGAAGCGACGCGGTGCGGCGCTCACTTCGTGACCGAGCGGTGGCTGGGGGGAATGCTCACGAACTTCCAGACGATCCGTCGGCAGATCCGGCGGCTCAAGGAACTCGAACGGGGGCAGGAGGAAAACGCCTTCGAGTTCTACACTAAGAAGGAACGGCTGCTGCTCGAACGGGAGCGGGCCAAGCTCGAGAAGTATTTCCACGGCGTTCGCGACATGACGCGTCTCCCCGGAGCGGTCTTCGTGGTGGACGCGAAGCGCGAGATCATCGGGGTGCGCGAGGCCCACAGACTCCGAATCCCCGTGATCGCCATCGCCGACACCAATGTCGACCCCTCGCTCATCGATTACCCGATCCCCGGCAATGACGACGCGATACGTTCGGTGAGCCTGATTGCGGGACAGATCGCCGAATCCATCTCGATCGCGCGGCGCGAAGTGCCGGACGACCAGCTGCGGCGGCAGGCCGAGATGGAAGCGATCACCTACTCGACGGAGACCGGCGAGAAGTCTGCGGACACGAGGGAGCTACGTCCGCGGCCGAGGAAGCGGCGCCCGCGCCCCGAAGCGATTGCCCAGGTTCGCAGAGCCGGAGAAGCCGAGGGTTCCAAGGCCAAGGGGGCCCGACGGCAGGGACGGAGAACATCTTCGTCGCGGGGAGGGCGACCTGCCAACCGAAGCCCCGGACCTCGATGAAGCCCCGGACCTCGATGAAGATCAGTGCGAAGCAGGTGAAGGAACTCCGCGACCGTACCGGCGCGGGGATGATGGACTGCAAGAAAGCCCTCCAGCAGGCCGCAGGAGATATCGAGGCTGCGATCGACCTTCTTCGCAGCAAGGGAGAGGCCAAGGCGGCCAAGAGAGCCGGACGGTCCGCGAACGAGGGAACGGTGGCCAGCTACATTCACCACGGCGGGCGTATCGGCGTCCTGGTGGAGCTGAACTGCGAAACCGATTTCGTGGCGAACACGGACGACTTCACGGTTCTGGCCAGGGATCTGGCCATGCATGTGGCCGCCGCCGATCCGATCGCAGTGGAAACCGGCGATGTGGATCCTGCCGTCGTCGAACGCGAAGAGTCCGTCTTCACCGAGCAGGCTGCCCGCGAAGGAAAGCCGCAGCACATTCGGGAGAGGATCGTGCAGGGCAAGCTCGGGAAGTTCTACAGGGAGCGGGTTCTTCTCGAACAAGCCTACATCAAGGATCCGGACCGGACCGTGGGAGATCTGATCACGGAAGTCTCGGCGCGGACCGGCGAGAAGATCAGGGTGGCCCGCTTCTCCCGCTTCCAGGTGGGGGGCTGACGACCCGGTGACGAGCGGGCAGAGGAGCGCAGGCTACGGTCGCGTGCTTCTGAAGCTGTCGGGCGAGGCGCTGGCGGGGAAACAGGGCTTCGGAATCGATCCGCAGGTCGTGGATGCGCTCACCAGCGAAATAAGAAACATCCACCGCATGGGTGTCGCGTTGGGCCTCGTCATCGGTGGAGGAAACATCGTGCGGGGCGCCATTGCCAGCCGCCAGGGCATGGACCGGGTGTCCGCCGACTACATGGGAATGCTGGCCACCATCATGAACGCGCTGGCCGTCCAGGACATGCTCGAAAAGAAGAGCATCGATACGCGAGTGATGACCGCGATCCGCATGCCGCAGCTCGCCGAACCGCACATTCGGCGCAGAGCGGTCCGCCACCTGGAAAAGGGCAGAGTCGTGATCTTTGCCGGCGGGACCGGCAATCCCTACTTCTCGACCGATACGGCCGCAGTGTTGAGGGCCATCGAGATGAACGCGGACGTCGTGATCAAGGCGACGAAGGTGCGCGGGGTTTTCACGGCCGATCCGGCCAGCGATCCGGACGCCGAGTTCATTCCCGACATTTCCTTCCACGAAGTGGTGGCGCGTGACCTGCGCGTCATGGATGCGGCGGCCGTGTCTCTTTGCAGGGACAACGATCTTCCTGTTATCGTCCTCGATCTCGAGGATCGCGGCGCGGTGCGCCGGGCGATCCACGGAGAGAGAGTGGGCACGCTGGTCTCGTAGCAGACCTGTCTTCCGGCAGCGGGTTTCGCCGGGAAAGATTTTCGATTTCGACGGAGGTAGGGCGTCTTGGCGGTCATCGACGAAGCCAGGAGCAGGATGGACAACGCGTTGGACGCCGTGGGCCGCGATTTCGCCACCGTTCGGACCGGCAAGGCTGTGCCGGCGATCCTGGACTCTGTCCGCGTCGCCGCGTACGGGAGCCGGATGCCTCTGAACCAGGTCGCCACGGTATCCGCTCCCGACCCCTCGCTCCTCGTCGTCCAACCCTTCGACCGATCCCTGCTGGCCGATGTGGAGAAGGCGATTCGGAGTGCGGGACTTGGTCTGAACCCGTCCAACGACGGCTCCCTGATCCGCGTGCCGATTCCTCCCCTCAGCGAAGAGCGGAGGAAACAGTACGTCCGCATGCTCCACCGGATGGCCGAAGAAGGCCGCGTCTCGATCCGGCATGCCCGTCAGGCCGCGAACGACGAGATCAGGAAGCGCCTGAAGGCCCACGAGACCGGTGAGGACGAGGCGTACCGGCTCATGGCCGAGATTCAGAAGCTCACCGTGGAATACGGAGGAAAGATCGATGTCGTCCTCGCCGGGAAGGAGAAGGAGGTGATGGCGATCTGACGGATCGACTCGACCGGATCAGGGTGAGCGGCAGGGTCCCGCGCCATGTGGCCGTCATCATGGACGGAAACGGCCGCTGGGCCCGGCAGAGGGGCCTCCCGAGACACGCAGGGCACATCGAGGGGATGAAGGCGGTTCGCGATACCGTCGAGGGGGCCTGTGCGGCCCGTGTCGAAATCCTCACCCTCTTCGCCTTCTCCACCGAGAACTGGAAGCGTCCCGACGACGAGATCAAGGCACTGATGGGCGTGCTCCGGACGTTTGCCGAGAGCGAGTGCCGCGAGCTGGTACGCGAAGGAGTGGAGGTCAGGGTCCTGGGGGAACTCGATCGGCTCGACGGTTCCTCGCTGGCGGCGGTGAGGCGCATCGTCGACGCCACGTGCGGCGGAAACAGACTGCTGCTCAATCTCCTGATTTCCTACGGTTCGCGGGAAGAGATCGCGCGTGCGGCCCGCGAGCTGGCCAGGCGGGCGCGCGACGGCCTCCTCGATCCGGAAGAGATCGACACGGACACGCTGGGCATGGCGCTCTACACCGCTGACCTGCCCGACCCGGATCTTCTGATCCGCACGTCCGGCGAGCACCGCATCAGCAACTTCATGCTGTGGCAGCTTGCCTACTCGGAACTGTACATAACGCCGGTGTACTGGCCCGACTTCACACGCGAGGACCTCTTCGCCGCCATCCTCGACTACCAGCGCCGCGAACGCCGCTTCGGCCGGGTCGTGACGGGTTGAGCGCGGAATCGGGACACCGCTCGTGATGTCGTCGGAGCTTCGCGCCCGGGTTCTCGTGGCTGCGTGCGGAGCTCCCCTCGCTCTCTTCGCGGCCTATCTCGGGGGCTGGCCGCTTGCGGCCGTGCTGTCGTGCGTCGCCGCTCTCGGGGCCTGGGAGTTCTACGCTCTTAGCCCCGGTCCGCCCGGCCGCCCCTTCCGGTGGCTCGGAGCTTCCGCGGCCGTCCTGCTCGTCGCGCTGGCGGCGCTCGCACCCGATGTTCGCGTGTGGTCCGGCCGCGCATCGGTGCTGCTGCTGCTGCTGGGTCTCGCGAGCTTTGCCGCCGCGGTCTTCGACGGGCAAGCGGAAAGGGCGCTGCGGTCGGCTGCTTCCGCGGTCTCCGGCGCGCTGTACACCGGCGGCACCCTTGCCTTCGGCGTCTTCCTGCGCAATCTGCCCGAAGTCAGGGGAAGCTTCCCCGCGCAGACGCCAGAGGGATTTTATCTCCTGCTCCTCCCGGTGCTGGTCACCTGGGCGGGGGACACCTGCGCGTACTTTGCGGGAAAGAAGTTCGGCCGAAGACGCCTCGCGCCCCGCATGAGTCCGGGAAAGACGGTGGAAGGGGGCGTCGCGGGCTTGCTGGGCGCCGTGGCGACGGGCTACGCTCTCGGCTTTCTGCTCGACGACTCCCGCAACCTCCCCGTTTCACCCGCAGCCGCTGCACTGATCGGACTGTTTCTGGGCGTTGCGGGCCAGCTCGGCGACCTGGCCGAGTCTCGGCTCAAGAGAAAGGCGGGAGTCAAGGATTCGGGAAGCATCCTGCCGGGGCACGGCGGAATACTGGACCGGTTCGACGCTCTGTTCATCACGATTCCCCTGGCGTATGGACTCGTTGCGCTGATCGGGCTTCTGTCGTGAAGCGCGTCGTGATCCTCGGTGCGACCGGATCAGTGGGACGGGCCGCCTTGGAGGTGGTCCGGCGCCACTCCGAGCGTTTCGAGATCGTCGGCCTTTCCGCGCGTCGCTCGCTGGCGGTGCTCGAAACGCTCGTTCAAGAGTTCAGGCCGGACGCGGTGGCGTTGGCGGACCCGGCGGGCCTCGACGACAGGCCCGATCTGGTCGGTGCGGGTTGGCGGGCGGGTCCCGACGGCGTGACGGAGCTGGCCCGTCACCCGCAAGCCGATGTGGTGGTCAACGCGGTGGTGGGCGCCTCCGGCCTCCTTCCCACCATCGCCGCCCTCGAAACCGGCAAGCGTTGCGCGCTGGCCAACAAGGAATCCCTGGTGGCGGCGGGGGAGCTGGTTCTGGCAGCCGCAAAGCGCGGCGGCGGCGAACTCGTTCCCGTGGACAGCGAACATTCGGCGATTCTGCAATGCATCGGGAGCACCCGCCGCGACGAGGTGCGCCGCATCATCCTGACCGCCAGCGGAGGACCCTTTCGCGGCACCGGCGCGGCGGAGCTCGAGCGGGTCACGGCCGGAATGGCTCTGCGGCACCCGACCTGGGACATGGGGTCCAAGATCTCGATCGATTCTGCGACCCTGGCGAACAAGGCGCTGGAAGTGATCGAGGCGCACTTCCTGTACGGGCTCCCCTACGAACGGATCGAAGTCGTCGTCCACCCCACCTCGATCGTGCACTCCTTCGTCGAGTTCGTGGACGGCTCGGTTCTCGCCCAGATGGGTCGGCCCACGATGGAGCTGCCCATCCTCCACGCGCTGACCTGGCCGCGCCGGCCGCCGGACGATGTGCTGTGCACCTTCGATCCGGTACGGTGCTCGCCCCTGACCTTCGAGCCGGTCGACGAGGAACGCTTCCCGCTCTTCTCCCTCGGTGTGCACGCGGGCCGGGCCGGGGGCGCCGCGCCGGCCGTGTTCAACGCGGCCAACGAGGCGGCGGTGGCGGCTTTCCTGAAGGGAAGGGTTACCTTCACCGGAATGGCCGCGGTGGTCGCCGCAGCACTTCGAGGCCTCGAGGGGCGGACCGCGCACACCCTCGACGAGGTTGCGCGGGTGGACCGTGACGCCAGGTGTCTGGCCGAAGCGGAGATCGGCCGCGGCGGCCGTGCCATGGCCGCTGAACCGGAAGCAAGGAAGGGACATAGATGACGATATTGGCGACGATCGTTCTGCTCGGCGTTCTGATCTTCGTGCACGAACTGGGTCACTACTGGGCCGCGAAGGCCGTGGGAGTGGGGGTCGAACGCTTCTCGATCGGGCTGGGCCCCCGGATCTGGGGTGTAGAGCGCGGTGGTACCGAGTACATCCTGGCGGCCATTCCGCTGGGCGGCTACGTAAAACTGCAGGGAATGGAAGACGAGGTGATGGAGCACCTCGAAGGAGGCGCCACGCAAGCGCCCAGGCGACCCCGGGAGGGAGACTTCGACGCGCGTCCCATCTGGGCGCGAGCATTCGTCATTTCGGCCGGGGTCGTGATGAACATGCTCTTCGCCCTGGTGCTCTACACGACCGTGGCCGCCGTATGGGGGTATCGCGACCTGGACACCACGCGCGTGATGTCGGTGGACGCGACCGCGCTCCCGGCAGGAACCGAAGCGCTCGCCGACATGACGCCGGGGGCCGAGATCGTGCGGGTGGGGCAGGTCGTGCCCGAACTGTGGGGCGACATCGAGCGCGGATTCGTCGAAGCTCTGCCCGGTCCGCTTACGGTCGAAACCGCGTCCCCCCGCGCCCGCTTCGCGATCGTGGTGCCCGAGGATCCCGCCGAGCGGCTCGCCCTCGCAGGCGCGCTCCAGTACTGGATCGAGCCGGTGGCGGGCCATATCGAACCGGGCGCTCCGGCCGCCGCCGCGTCGATGGAGGCGGGAGACAGGATCAAGAGCGTCGCAGGCGTGCCGGTGACGAATTGGGCGGAAATGGTGCGAGAGATCGCTGCAAGGCCCGGGGAACGGGTGGAGATCGGTCTGTTGAGAGGTGAGACTCCCCTCGTTCGCATGGTCGAGCTCGAAGCGGTGAACGACGGAGGCGAGGAGCGGGGCAGGCTCGGAGTCGGTCAGACGCTCCCGGTGGTCGCCGTCCCGGTGGGCTTGGGCCAGGCCGTCGTTGCGGGCTGGAACCGGACGATCGGGATCACGCGATTCATCCTGGGCTTTCTGCGTGACCTCGTTACCGGAAATGTGTCTCCGCGGGAGGTGGGGTCCATCGGGACCATCGCCGTCGCGTCCGGAGAGGCGGCCTCCGCCGGCCTGGCGACCTTTCTCAGCTTCATGGCGCTCTTCAGCGTCAACCTTGCCATCCTGAACATGCTTCCCATTCCGGTCCTCGACGGAGGTCACATGGTGTTTCTGGGGATCGAGCTCGTGCGGGGGGAGAAGCTGTCGGTGAAGCAGCGGATCCGCTGGAGCCGGGTGGGTGTGTTGGTCGTGGTGGGGATCATGGTGTGGGCGCTGGGCAACGATCTGCTGCGCTTCTTGGGGATGTAGCAGCCGTGGATGAATCTGCCCCGGACGCGTCGTCGCACGAATGCCGGGGGATCGTGTCCACGGGCGGGTAGCCGCCGGCGGGTAGCCCACGGACCGTCACAGGAGCGACAGCTGAGCCGGTGCCGTGCGTCTGCGCAGCTCGGCCAGGTCGATCAGCGGAGTCGGATTCTCTCGTTCGGCTACCAGCAGCTCGCCGGCAAATCCTTTCCGTTCGAGAGCACGCGACATCACGGACCTTGCAAGTGCCGGGGTGTTCGACTCTTCCGAGAGGTGGGCCAGCACGACGACCGAGAGGCTGGGGCTCACCAGGTCGAGTGCGAAGTCGGCTGCGGCCCGGTTCGACAGGTGGCCGTGGCTGGACGCGATTCTGGATTTGACCGATGCCGGGTAATCGGCGGCCCAGAGCATCGCTTCGTCGTGGTTCGACTCGATCACCAGGGCATCGCAGCCCCGGAGCGCGTGCCTGACCTGAGCGGTGGGTCTGCCCAGGTCCGTCGCGATCCCCAGGCGGATGTCCGCGGCGGTATCCACGACTGCGACCGCCACGGGGTCCGCTGCATCGTGAACGGTGATGAAGGGCTCGATCCGGAGATCACCGAGAAGGAGGTGGTAGCCGGGACGGCAGATATGTACCGTCTCGTGGTCTCGGAGCAGCCTACGGCAGGCGTCCCTGGTTCCGGCGGTCATGTACAGAGGGGTGCCGTGCGCCCTCGCGAAGACGCCGGCGCCCCGAGTGTGGTCGCCATGTTCATGCGTGAGCACGATCGCCGAAATCCGATCTGGTGCGATCCCGACGGCGTGCAGCCGCTTCCCCAGCTCGCGGCCGCTGAGTCCGGCATCTACCAGGATGTGGGTGGAGTCCGTGCAGACCAGGGTTGCGTTGCCCCGGCTGCCGCTGCCCAGCACCGAGAAACGCACGGGTCAACGAGGCCGCGCGGCCGCCCGGAGAGGCGCGGTCGCGGCGAAGGCCCTGCGGTAGAGCCTCTGCACTCCGTCGGTCATCGTTATCCCTCGCCGCGCCATGACCGTGGCGGCGGTTTCCAGAAACCGATCGAGTCGGTACTCCGAAAGGTCGCTTCCGGTCCCCCAAGAAAACGGAGGGACGTCGCGCGGGGGCATCCCGTCCCCGAACAGGTTCGAGCCCGCGCCCACCACGGTGCCGGTTTGGAGCATCGTGCCGATGCCTGTCCGCACATGATCGCCGAGGAAGCACCCGACCTTCAAGAGCCCGGTGTCGGTCTTCCGGCCTCCGATGATCACGCGCACGGGGCTGTAGGTGTTCTTCAGGTCGGAGTTGGTGGTCATTGCGCCCAAATTCACCCAGCAGCCGACGATCGAGTGCCCCAGAAACCCGTCGTGAGCCTTGTTGGTGAATCCCAGAATCACGCACGACTGGACTTCGCCTCGGATCCGGCACCCCGGCCCGATGCTGGCTTCGCGCACCACGCCTCCGAGGATTCGGGAGTCCGGACCCATGTAGAGCGGTCCGGTGATCCGCGCGGGGGCCTGTACGCGAGCGCCTCGCGACAGGATGATCGGGCCCGCGGACGGGTCCAAGACCACTCCGGGCTCGACGGCGGCGGACTCCGCCAACGAGATCTTTCCGGAACCGATTCGATGCACCCCTGCCGGAAGGCCCTTCTCGGTGAACCGTGCGCCGTCGCGTCGCAGCTGATCGCCGTTCGCGGCCATCAGCTCCCACACCGTTTCCAGCAACCGTCCGGACACGGGCCGCATCGGCCATGCGGGCGGGTCTTCCGGTGCGAGGAGGCCGGAGGGGAACTCCGTGCCGTGCGGCACCCATGCCCCGACGACGGCGGGTCCGGCGGTAAGCAGTGCGGGTCCCCCGCCCGTGACGCCCGTCGCACACGCGGCCGCGGCGAAGCCTGCCTGCGGAACGAAGCGGCTGTTCAGGTAGAGACGCGTACCGACGCCGCCTGCGCCATCGACGGTAGTACACCGGGGAGCGCCGGGCTCTTCGAAGCCGAGCAGGGCGTCACCGGACAGGTGGCCGGAGCAGCCCGCGCCGAGGAGGCGCTCGATCCGGGCTCTGATCGTTTCGGTCCCGAACAGCATCTCTCCTATGGGGCGGGTCAGGCTGAAGGGCTGCCAATTCCGTGCGACCGGGTCGTCGTAGAGGAAGAGCCGCTTGGAATCCATCAGCGAGAACCCGGGGCTCTGGACCGGGACGGATCACCTAATATAATATCCTTCGACACATTTTCCAAGTATCGTTTCAGGTGGGGAGACTCGGCTCTGGGCATCACAAGGGTCGCATGGTCCGTCTGCACGACAAGGAGATCGTCGACCCCGAGAAGTACCAACCGTCCGGAATCTGCGACGGCCAGGTTGTTGCGGGCGCGGGAAAGGTGGACATCCCCCTCCACGATGTTCCCGTCGGCGTCTGCGGTTCGGTGGCGTGCCAGCGCTTCCCAGCTTCCCATGTCGTCCCAACGGAATGCGGCATCGATCGAACCGACCCTCGTGCTCCGCTCCAGTACAGCCTCGTCCACGCTTATCGCCGCCGTTTCATTGAAGAAACCGGGAATGTCTCCCCGTTCGAGGCAGGGCATGGCGCACGCAATCTCCGGGGCGCAGGCACGCACTTCGTCGAGAAACAACTTCGCCGGCCAGACGAAGATCCCCGAGTTCCAGCGGTAGCCCGCGGCGAAGTACGCGGCAGCCGTGTCCTGGTCGGGCTTTTCCACGAAGGCTTCGACCCGGTAGGCACGGTGGTTTCCTCCGCTTGCGAGGGGACGACCCGGCTTGATGTACCCGAATCCGGTTTCGGGCCGATCGGGGGGGACGGCGACCGTCATCAGGAGTCCCTCCCGCTGCGCGATGACTGCGGCCGCCTTCAGAATCTTCCGGAAGTCTTCGGCCGGGCGAATCACGTGGTCGCTGTGAAGCGAGATCAGCACTGCGTTCCGGTTCGTACGTGCCGTCTCCCACGCCGCACGGACAAGAACCGGCCCCGTTCCCTTGGCACGAGGCTCGACCAGGAACGCGTCGTCGGGAAGACCCGTCACTGCCTGGATCGAAGCTGCCAGACGCTGTCCGGCCAGGATGCGAAGACGTTTCAGGGGTACCAGGCTGCGCGCACGGGCCAAGGCCTCGGCGACCATCGGTTTCTGGCCTCCGAGAGACAGAAGCTGCTTGGGCCGCGTTGCGGTGCTGAGCGGCCAGAAGCGGCGGCCGGCGCCCCCGG
The DNA here is from genome assembly GCA_965215065.1 of Longimicrobiales bacterium. Lineage (GTDB taxonomy): Bacteria > Gemmatimonadota > Gemmatimonadetes > Longimicrobiales > Gaopeijiaceae > Bin94. The sequence continues at coordinate 3,300,135 of OZ244037.1, read as the reverse complement.
CCAAGATGGTGACCCAGATCGGAGGTCCGGAGGATCCGGTCATGAAATCGCCCAAGATTGCGCTCCGGACACAGATTCCCGACGGTCCGGCCCCCGAGCCCGGGTCGGGAGCGACGCACGAAAGGACGCGCGAAGCTAGTCCTGGGAGCAAGCCGAAGTCAAGAAAACCAACAGTTTCGAGGTTGACTTATAGACGCCGCAGCGAGTAGCTTTCGACTATGAGAGCACCCGCTGCTGCAACAGAACTTCGGCCCCGCAATACCGACCGATCCGACGGACGAATGTTCATCGGGATGTTCCTCTCGGTGGCAATGGTCTTCCTCGCGATGGCGGCGTGCGACGACGACCCGTTTGCTGTCCGATGGACAATAAATCCCGACACGGTAAGGCTTTATGCGCTTTCTCGACCGGAACCCAACTTGGTCTCGGGCTATGACTTCTTTCCTCGGCGGCCGGTTCGGATCGAGGCGCCGACGACCGGAGACGACTGGGATCTGGCTGTTGACATCCGTAACGGAGAGTTTGTGTGGCTTCCGCCCGCGGCGCTCGGGATACCTTCGGAAGCGGCCGTCGCGATTCTCGAGGGCGAGACCTTCGAGTCGGCAACGCAGGCTCCGGACGACACTGCGCGATATGTCACCGATGCGGCCGTTTCGATTCAAACCGGCCGGATCTACGTGATCCGGACGCGCCGACATCCGGGCTTCTTCGGCACGCTCTGCAACTACTACGGCAAGATCGAGCCCTTGGCCACCGACTTCGTTTCGGGATCGGTCTATTTCCAGTTCGACGTGAGCCAAGCCTGCAACGACCTAGACCTCGTTCCGCCCGACTGAGGCGCATCGGCGCGCACCGCTGACGCTAGATGCTTGATCTCAAGGTATTCCGCCGCGATCCCGACGGATTGTCCGTCACGCTTGGAAAACGCGGGCTGACCGGAGCGCATGCATTGGTCGCGGCGGTGCTCGAGCGCGACAGGGCACGTCGGCGCGCTCTCGCTCGTGCGAACCGACTGAAAGCATTGCGGAACCGGGTGTCGAAAGAGATCGGCAAAGCTAGGCGACTGGGCGGAAGTGCGGACGAACAGATCAAGCGCATGCGCGATGTGCGGGAGCAAATCGCCGATCTGGACGCTGTGGCGGCCGAAGCGGACGCGTGGATCGCGGAGACCCTTGCGGGTGTTCCGAATCTGCCGGACCCGCGGGTCCCCGAGGGCGGTGTGGAGGCAAACAGGATCACGCGGGAGTGGGGAACCCCGAAGGAGTTCTCCTTTGCACCGCGCCCCCACTGGGAACTCGGTGAATCGCTCGGGATCCTGGATCTCGCCGGGGGAAGCCGGATTTCGGGTTCTGGTTTCTTCGTTCTGCGCGGACGCGGAGCCGCGCTTCAACGCGGCTTGATCAACTGGATGATCGGCCTCCACACGGAAGTGCACGGCTACACGGAGTTGAGGGTGCCCTACCTGGTCAATGAAGATGCGATGACCGGAACGGGCCAGCTGCCGAAGTTCGCGGAAGAATCCTACGTCACGCGACGCGACGGCCTGTGGCTGATACCGACCGCGGAAGTGCCGGTCACGAACCTGCACAGGGGGCAGATCCTTCCAGGTCACGCGCTTCCGCTCAAGTACGTCGCATACTCGCCGTGTTTCCGGCGCGAGGCCGGGGCGGCGGGGAAGGACACCCGCGGCATGCTCCGCGTCCATCAGTTCGACAAAGTCGAGCTGGTGCGTTTCGAACGGCCCGAGTGCAGCTCCGCCGCACTCGAAGAACTCACGGGCGAGGCGGCTAGGGTTCTGGAGCTGCTGGGGCTGCCGTACCGAGTGGTCGTGCTTGCCGCCGGCGATCTCGGGTTCTCGGCCTCGCTCACCTACGATCTCGAGGTGTGGGCGCCCGGCGTGGGCCAGTGGCTGGAAGTGTCCAGCTGCTCGACCTTCAAGGACTTCCAGTCGAGGAGGGCCAGGCTGCGCTTCCGGCGCGCACAGGGAGCGGGCACCGAGTTCGTCCACACGCTCAACGGGTCGGGGTTGGCGCTGCCTCGCGTAATGGTCGCTCTTCTGGAAACCTGTCAGCGCGAAGACGGGTCGGTCCTGCTTCCGGACGTGCTCGCACGGGTTCTCGGCTTCACCGAGATCAAGCCGGGGGCTTGAAGACGCAGCGAAGGGGTCCGGCCCCCACGGACCGGCCGGGGTTGCGGTGAACAAGCGAAGGGAACCGCAGCGCAGGGAGACGGGAGGAGCGTTCCGGCGTGCGGGTGTTTCGCGGAAGTGGCCGATCGCGCTGGCCGCGCTCTTTTCGACGCTCCTGGTGTGGTACATGATCTACACGGCCGAGATCGTTCGTTCGCGGGAAGCGGATGCCGAGACCTTCACCCGTGTCTATGCCCAGGTGCAGCGCGGACTCACGAGCCAGGAGCCGGGGATGGAACTGGCGGCTCTCACGAACCTTCAGAGCCTGCTGGTCGAGCTCGGCGTCCCGTTCGTGGTGACCTCGGAGCCGGGAGGCCGCTACAACACTTCCGTCAACCTCCCTTTTCCCGTCTCGGATCCGCCGACTCCGGAAGAAGTGGAGCGCATCCTCGAATACGCCGAAGACCTGGACGCCCGAAACCAGCCCGTGGGAGACCCCGGCAGCCAGCTGGTCCACTACGGGATCACGGCGGAAGCCGCGCGGCTGCGGTGGATGCCGGTGCTGTGGGCGACGGGACTCCTCCTGACCGTGCTGCTCGCCGTCACGGTATTTCGCTACCAGAGGAGAACGGCGGCCGAACAGGCGTGGACCGCGATGGCCCGCGAACTGGCCCATCAGCTCGGAACCCCCATCAGCTCCCTTCAAGGCTGGGTGGAGGTGCTCGGGCTGGATCCCGGACAGCGGCCGGGCCGGATGCCCCAGGTGGAGATCGCCGACGCGATCGGCGAGGATCTGGTCAGGCTGGAGCGCGTGAGCCGCCGCTTCGAGCTCATCGGCAGGGATCCCGAACTCAGGCGCGTCTCGCTCAGGGACGTGGTAGCGGAGCTGCGTGCCTACATGGAAGTGCGCCTGCCTCGTCTGGGCCCCGGCGTGGCGCTCCATGTCAACGTGCCTGACAACCTTCCCGACGTGAAGGGACACGAGGTCCTCCTCACCTGGGCGCTCGAGAACGTCGTGAAGAACGCGCTTGATGCGATGGCCGGTACCGGCGGGTCGATCACGATCTCGGCGCGGCCTTCCGAGAATCGTTGGGTTCTGCTCCGGATCAGGGACACCGGGCCCGGCGTTCCCTTCGAGATTCGCGACAGGCTTTTCGATCCCGGCGTGACGACCAAGTCGGGAGGATGGGGTGTCGGACTTACGCTGACGCGCCGTATCGTCGAGGGCGTGCACGGCGGACGCGTGGAGCTGCTCGACCGGGGCGACCGCGGCGTTACGTTCCAGGCTCGCTTCCCGCGGGCGGTGTAGCAGCCCGTGGACAGAATCCCCCCGGCATTCGAGCGGCGACGCATCCGGGCCGGCGCGGATTCATCCACGGGCTGCTGGTCCTGATGCCGCTCTCCCTTCTGGATTCTCTCAACCCGGAGCAGCGCGAGGCGGTCGAGCACTTCGAGGGTCCCAGCCTCGTGCTCGCCGGTGCCGGCTCGGGGAAGACGAGGGTTCTGACCGCCCGCGTGTGCCACCTCATCATGGAACACGGCGTGCCCCCGGACCGGGTCGTGGCGGTCACCTTCACCAACAAGGCGGCGGGCGAGATGCGCGAGCGTATCGCCGCGATGTTGGGCCGCGAGCCCGCAGGTGCGTGGATCGGCACCTTTCACGGAATCGGGGCTCGCCTTCTCAGGCGCCATGCCCCGGAGCTGGGTTGGACCCGCGGCTTCGCGATCCGCGATGCCGAACAGGCGCTCAGGGAGGTGAAGAGGGCGCAGAAGGCGGCCCGGGTCGACATCAGGCGCTGGTCTCCGAAAGCCGTTCGCAGCTGCATCTCGGATGCCAAGAATGAGCTGGTGGGCCCGGAGGCGTTCGCGAGGGCGCACGCCGACGATTCCGACCTGATGCTGAAGACCGTCGCCCGCGTCTACCCTGTCTACCAGGCGTCGCTGCGCGAGCAGGACGCGATGGACTTCGACGATCTGCTGCTCCTGCCCGTCCGACTCCTGGACAACCACCGGAGGCTTCTCGAACGGTACCGGGAGCGTTTCGCCTTCATCCTCGTCGACGAGTACCAGGACACGAACCGGGCCCAGTTCAGATTCCTGGAGCTGCTCGCTTCTAGCCACCGGAACCTGATGGTGGTGGGCGACGACGACCAGAGCATCTACGGCTGGAGGGGCGCCGACATCCGCAACATCCTCGACTTCGAGCACAGCTTTCCCGGGGCCCGGGTGGTGAGGCTCGAACAGAACTACCGGTCGACTCCGGCGATCTTGGGCGCCGCAAACGTCGTGATCCGTCAGAACCTGTACCGCAAGGAGAAGACGATGCGTACGGAGCGCACCGGCGGTGCCCCGGTGACCCGCGTCGAAGCCGCGGACGAGACCGACGAGGCGCGGTGGATCGTCGAGGAGATCGAGCGCACGATGCTCGCCGAACCGATCCTGGACCACCGTGACTTCGCTGTGCTGTACCGCACCAACGCTCAGGCCCGGGCCCTGGAGGATCGCTTCCGGCGGCGAGGTCTTCCATACCAGATCATCGGCGGTGTGCGCTTTTACGAGCGGCGCGAGATCCAGGACGTGCTTGCCTATCTCCGCCTTGTCGCCAACCCCGGTGACATCGACGCATTCGAACGCGTCGTGAACTATCCGCGTCGCGGAGTAGGGACTGTTTCGCAGGCGCGGTTGGCCGCATATGCGCGGAAGGCGGGGATCGGCCTTCTGGATGCGGCGGATCGGGCGGGGGAGGTGCCCGGCCTGAGCGCCTCGGCACGAAACGGACTGTCCAGGCTGGCAGGGCTCATCCGCGGTTGCTCGGTCAAAGCGGGGGATCTTTCGGCGGGAGAAGTGCTGCAATCTCTGATCGACGAACTCGGTCTCGTTCGGTTGCTTCGCGAGGAGGGCCCCGAAGGCGACGACAGGGCCGAGAACGTTCGGGAACTGGTGGCAGCGGCTCGGCAGTTCGAGGCCGAGGAACTGCTGGAGCTGGACGAGGGCGACCACGACGCGTTTACGGACCTGAGCCTGTTCCTCCAGCATGTCGCGCTGGTCGCCGACATCGACAGCCACGAAGCGGGCGCGGACGCGGTGACGCTCATGACCGTCCACAGTGCAAAGGGGCTCGAGTTCCCCGTCGTCTTCATCAGCGGCTTGGAGGAGGGCCTCTTTCCCCTCGCTCGCGCATACGACGAGGATCCGCTCGTGGAAGAGGAACGGAGGCTCTTCTACGTCGGAATGACACGTGCCTGCGAGAAGCTCTATCTGACGCATGCGCGTTCGCGGCGCAGAGCGGGGGAGGTGCTCCGGTCGCGCAGTTCCACGTTCATGGACACGCTGGTGGATCTCGAGCGGATCCGCACCGATCGCGTGAAGACCTCGAGTTGGCAGGTCGCTCCCCGGCGGAGCCGAATGAAGTCGTCAGGGGCAGGGGGCGCGTCAGGGGCGTGGGGCGGTGCGGCCGGCGATGAGGCGGGCTTCAATCAGGATCGGCCGAGCTACGTGAAGGGCGAACGCGTGATCCACCGGACTTTCGGTTCGGGCGTCATCCTCGAACTCTCGGGTTTCGGCCCGGACATGAAGGTCACGGTGGACTTCGCCGAGGCTGGGCGAAAGAAGCTGGTGGTGCGGTACGCCGCGCTGGAGAAGGACTACTTCTGAAGGGACTGCTTCTGCACCGTTCCGTCCGGAGCGGACGGCGTTCCGCCGTGGGGCGTCGGCTTCTCGGCCGCGGGGACGCTGCCACCGTCGCGCCCCGGGGCGGCGTCTTCACCGAAAGGCTGCGCCCGACGGCTTCGGCGAAGGTGCGAAAGCAGGAATCCCGTCGCGTCGGTGCGTAGAGCGCGAATATTGGAGGCAGCATCCAGGACGGCATCTTCGGCTTCTGACTGTGCCAGCTCCACGAGCGCCACGAGATCCTTCAGCCGGTTCTGCAGTTGACCGGAGGCGTGCTCGATCCCTCCGGCGAGGCTGCCGAAAGACTCTCGCAGGCGGTCCACCTCTTCTCTTGCGGAGCTGCTGATGCGATCGATGTTGCGCGCAGCACCGGCAGCGGAGGCGACCAGCGACTCCGAACGAGCGTTGAAGGTGACCAGGAAACCCGTCCACGCCGCGGAAAGTCGGCGCACCTCGGCCAAGACGAGGATGACCACGACGGTCAGCACCGAGAACAGCAGCAGGAGGCCGCCCGCGGCCCAGGCGGCAAAGGTAGCGAACCCGTCGCGCGCGAGCGCCACGACCGCAGTGTCCTGAATAACCGGGAGGATTTCGGGTGACATCGGGCTTTCCACGGGCGGGTAGTTGCGGGTGTCCGAATATGGGGATTCTGCCGGACGCGATCCAGCGCTATGTTGATCTCATGTCTTCGTTCATCGTGTCGGGCGGCCGGGAACTCTCCGGCAACATACGGCCCGCCGGAAACAAAAATGCGGCCCTTCCCGTGCTCGCCGCGACGCTCATGTCGGCCGAGACGGTCACGGTGCACAACGTTCCCCGCATCCGCGATGTCGCTACGCTCCTGGACATCATGGAATCATTGGGTGCCGAAGTCGTTTGGACCGAGCCCGGCACGGTGGAAGTCAATGCGGCCAATGTGACCCCGGGCCGCCTCGATCCGGAGCTTTCCGGGCGGATACGGGCGTCGATTCTTCTCGCCGGTCCGTTGCTTGCACGCTTCGGATCCCTGTCCCTGCCTCCTCCGGGGGGGGATGTCATCGGCCGTCGCCGCTTGGACACCCACCTCCTCGCCTTCCGGGCGCTGGGTGCCCGGGTGGAGACGGCTGCGGGGCTCGATATCGATGCGCGGTCGCTCAAGGGCACCCGCATGTTTCTCGACGAGCCCTCCGTCACGGCGACCGAGAACGCGATCATGGCCGCCGCCCTCGCCCCCGGCGAGACGCTCGTCAGGAACGCTGCGGCCGAGCCCCATGTTCAGGATCTATGCCGCATCCTGAACCGGATGGGCGCACGGATCAGCGGCATCGGCACGCCCAACCTCGCGATCGAGGGGGTACGGTCGCTCGGCGGAGCCGAATTCGAAATAGGCGCGGATCATATCGAGACGGGTTCGCTCATCGGGCTCGCCGCGGTGACCCGGAGCAGGCTGGTGATCGAAGACGCACCGATCGAACACCTCGACTCCGTTCTGATCGGGTTCCGGAGACTCGGAATCGACTGCCGGGAGGACGGCCGCAACCTCATCGTCGACGGGCGCCGGGAACCGGTCATTCAGATGGACGCATTCGGACATCTCCCGAAGGTCGACGACGGTCCCTGGCCCGCCTTTCCCGCCGACCTCACCTCCATCGCGGTGGTCGCCGCCACTCAGGCGCGCGGGACGATCCTGATACACGAGAAGATGTTCGAATCCCGCATGTTCTTCACCGATAAGCTGGTCGCGATGGGCGCGCGCATCATCCTCTGCGACCCGCACCGGGTCGTCGTGGTCGGTCCGTCGCAGCTGCGGGGAGCCCGCGTGGAAAGCCCGGACATCCGGGCCGGAATGGCCATGCTCATTGCGGCCCTCGGTGCTCGGGGCACCAGCCTCATACGCAACGCCGGCCAGATCGAGCGGGGGTACGAGCGTATCGACGAGCGTCTGTCCGAGCTGGGGGCCGGCATCGAGCGCCTGGATTGACCGGAGGACCACGGTCAAGCTATAATTCAAGATGGTGGCCAGGCTGCTCTCAGGGCGGCCTATTCGAGTGGGGGAGGCGTCCCCCGCTCTTTTTTGTCCGCTTTCCCACGGAGGTGGCGTGAAATCAAACCGGTTGGAGCTCCGGGCGGGGTTCGAAGAGCGGCTGGCCCGCTTGGGCTTCGAGCTCGTTCAGCTGGAGTGGGCGGGCCGCGCTCGCCGGCCGGTGATTCGGCTTCGAGTGGAGCACGAAGCCCAGGACCGTGCGGTCTCGCTGGACGATTGTGCAAAGGTGAGCCGCCACATGGAATCGTGGCTCGACCGGGAAGCAACCCTCGCCGACCGCTACGTACTGGAGGTTTCCTCGCCGGGTCTGGAGCGCCCCTTGACGCGGGACAGGGACTTCCAGCGGTTTCGAGGCCGGCGCGTCGTCGTCAAGGGAAGTGAGGTGCTTTGCGGCTTGTCGGCGCGCCTCGAGGGGGAACTGCTCGGCTTGGCACCGGGGAAGGATGGGGCGGCAGTGGTTCTCCTGCGCTTGGCCGGAGGCGACCGGGTGGAGGTTCCACGCGCTGCCGTCAAGGGTGCCCACCTGGTTCACGATTGGACGATCTCATGAATACCGCTCTGATCATCGAGGCCTTCCGCGAGATCGAGACGTCGAAGAGCCTCGAGCCGGATGAAGTGAACGAGCTCATCCGGGATGCGATCCATGCGGGCCTCGCACGCATCTACGGAGTCAACGTGGACACCGAGATCAACATCGACGACATCTCGGGCGAAATCCAGATGCTGGTTCTGAAGCGGGTGGTCCGCATGGTCCAGGATCCGTCGGCGGAGGTTTCGGTCGAAGAGGCTCGGTGGGACGATCCCTCCTACGAAGTGGGCGACGTGATGGAGATCCCGGTCGAGTTCTCCCAGTTCGGTCGCAACGCGGTCATGGCTGCCAAGCAGAGGATCGTCCAGCTGGTCCGCGAGGGGGAGCGCCAGCGCATCCGCGAAGAGTACAGCGGCCGCGTCGGCGAACTCCTTTCGGGCGAGGTTCAGCAGATCGAGCGCGGCAAGCTCGTCCTCATGCTCAATCAGTCGCGCGATGCGGAGGCCGTGATTCCGTGGAAGGAACAGAACCCGCGCGAGCGATTCCGGCAGGGAGAATCGATCCGGGCCGTGCTCAAGAGGGTCGAAGAGACCCCCAAGGGGCCGCGGCTGGTGTTTTCCCGCGCAGACCCGCTCTTCGTGGCAGCCCTCTTCCGGCTTGAAGTGCCGGAAATCTACCAGGGCATCGTCGAGATCAAGGAACTCACCCGTGAGGTCGGGGGCCGCACCAAGATCGCGGTCCACAGCCGGGACGATTCGATCGATCCCGTGGGTGCGTGCGTCGGGCTCAAGGGGTCGCGTGTCCAGGCCGTCGTTTCGGAGTTGGGGGGCGAGAGGATCGACATCGTGCCCTGGCACCCTGATCCCGAGATCTTCGCTCGCCGCGCTCTTGCGCCTGCGAGAGTGGCGAAAGTCGTTTCCGACCCTCGCCGACAGGTCATCACCGCCATCGTCGACGAGGACCAGCTGTCTCTGGCCATCGGGAGAAACGGCCAGAACGTGCGGCTGGCCTCTCAGCTGATCGGGTGGCAGATCGACCTCTACGGTTCGCGGGAATGGCTGGAACGGGGCTCGGACATGTCGGTTTTCGTCGAGGACGACGAAGACTCCTACGAGACGGCGGACTTCCCGTTGAGCGAGCTGTCGCTGGACCGCGGGACTCTCGCTGCTCTGGCGGCGGCAGGCTATCGAAGCTTCGTGGACATCATCGACCTCGACCGGGCGGATTTCCTGGCGGTCGAAGGCATCACGGAGGACGCGGTGGATCAGTTGTCGGCTCTGATCGACGACCTGACCGTGGTCGACTCCGAAGCGATTCGCGGCACCGGGGACTCCGTGGGCGCCGGGGACTCCGTGGGCGCCGGGGACTCCGTGGGCGCCGGGGACTCCGTGGGCGTGAAAGGCGGTCTTGATTGATGCGTGTGCGGGACTTGGCCGTCGACTTGAAGGTGGGCACCGAGATGCTGCTCCGATTCCTGCGCGAGTCGGGCGTGCCGGTGGGCAACCCCGATGCCCCGATACGGGATGCGGATGTGGCCCGGGTCCGTATGCGTCTCGAACGGGAGCGGCGCGCCGGCGGCGGCAATGCCGCACGTGTGATGCGCGCCGCGCTGAAGGGGAGCAGGCCGAAGAGCCGAAGACGCCGAGTGCGGCGGCGAAGGGTTGCCGCCCCGCCCTCCGAGGATGTCGGGGCGACCCTGCACGGTGCCGCCGCTGACCGGCGTCCCCCGCCGGAGGGTTCTGACGAGCCGGTCGGTGCCGGCGCAGGGGCACCTGCGGAGACCGCCCCGGTGCCCGACGGGGCTTCGGCCGGGCCTGCTCGGCGTCGGATCAGGCGTCCGGCGGCGGCAAAGGAAGATCCGGCGGCGGCGACTCCGGTGTCCCCCGGCGACCTGGCCGCCTCGGCGCAGGATGTTTCGGAAACGGCGGATGCGGTATCGCCCCGCCAGGAAGCTGTTCCGGATCCGCAGGCCGAAGCCGTCACGCCGCGGATACCGGAAGGCGATTCGGTCGAGGTCACCGCTGCGCCGACTGTCGCCGCGGCTTCCCAGGACGCCGCGGCCCGGGTCGAGCCCGCGCCTCCTGCGGAGCCCGCGCCTCCCGCGGGACCTGCACCCCCCGATGTCCGCCCGGGTCCGGTTGCCGAAGACAAGGCGCTTCCGCCGGTCACCAAGGGGTTGACTCCTGCTCGGCGCGGACTTACCCCGGCCCGCGCCGGAGTAGGAGCTCCCGGAAGGTCCGGGGAGCGTCCCGCGCCCGCAGCCAGTGCGGGTCCGGGGGGTACCGTGCGCATTCAGGCCGAAGGGTACACTTCCGACGGCCGTAGAAAGAAGGCCAGGAAGAAGGGCAGGCGCCGCCGCGGAGTCGGCCGCGAAGCAGCGAAGCAGAACATCCAGCGCGTGATGGCCGAGATCAAGGGGGGTCGCAAGAAGCGCCGGAGGGGCAAGGCCACCCTTGCCGCGGCCCGAGAAGAACGGGTGGCCGCCGAGCAGCAGGCGGAGAAGAAGATCGCTGCCGAGGCTCAGACGGTGCGGGTGAACGAATTCCTCACGGTCGCCGAACTCGGAGAACTCATCGGCATCGGCCCCACCGAGATCATCGCCTCCGCGTTCAAGGACATGGGGCTCCTGGTGACCATCAACCAGAGGCTCGACTTCGACCAGATCGAACTTCTCCTCGACGGCTTCGGGTTCAAGGCGGTTCGCGAAGCCGACTATCTTCCGGCAGAAGAGGTCGTCGAGGCGGACGATCCGGCGGATCTGCGGTCACGACCGCCTGTGGTGACGGTTATGGGACATGTCGACCACGGGAAGACCAGGTTGTTGGACTGGATCCGCAACACCAACGTCGTGGCCGGGGAAGCCGGGGGAATCACGCAGCACATCGGTGCCTACCACGTCGAGTTCGACGATGCGCGCACGATTTCCTTCCTGGACACACCGGGGCACGCCGCGTTCACGGCAATGCGCGCCCGGGGCGCCGAGGTAACCGATCTGGTCGTACTCGTAGTGGCCGCGGACGATGCCGTCATGCCCCAGACGGTCGAGGCCGTGAGCCACGCGCGAAACGCCAGGGTTCCGATCGTGGTTGCCGTCAACAAGATCGACCTTCCCACCGCCGATGCGGACAAAGTCAAGCGGGATCTGCTCCAGCACCAGGTCACAGTGGAGGAGTACGGCGGAGACACGCTCGTTGCCGAGGTCTCCGCGAAGACGGGGCAGGGAATGGAGGACCTTCTCGAAAAGATTCTGCTGCAGGCGGAACTGCTCGAACTCAAAGCAAATCCTTCCCGGGACGCGATCGGAGCAGTCGTGGAAGCCGAGCTTGACATCGGAAAGGGCCCGGTAGCGACGGTCCTCGTGCAGAACGGGACCCTCCGGATCGGGGACAGCTATGTGGTGGGACTCCACGCGGGCCGCGTGCGCGCGCTCCTTGACGAGCGCGGAAACCAGGTCGACCAGGTGGGCCCCGGTAGTCCGGTCCAGGTTTTGGGAACCGCGGGCGTTCCCCAGGCGGGCGATGTGCTGCAGGTGATGGATCACGTGAAAGCGACCTCGATCGCGACGACCCGCCAGCGTCTCGACCGCGAAAAGCAGCTTCGCATCAAGGAGCGCGGGATCAAGCTCGGCGACTTCAGCAAGCTCCTGGCGGCGGGTGAGGTCAATACGCTGCGCCTGGTGGTGAAGGGCGACGTGGACGGCTCCGTGCAGGCGATGTGCGATGCGATGGAGCAGCTGTCGACCTCCGAGGTCCGGGTCGAGATCATTCACCGCGGTGTCGGTGCCATCAACGAATCCGATGTCATGCTCGCTCTGACCGCGGGGGCGGTCGTGATCGGATTCCGGGTGCGGCCGGACTCCGGCGCGCGACAGGCATCATCTCGGGAGGCCATCGAGATCCAGACCTTCGACATCATCTACGAAGCGGTCGACAGCGTCAGAGCGGCGCTGGAAGGACTCCTGGCGCCGGAGCGCAGGGAGAGAATCGTGGGCGCGGCCGAGGTCCGGATGGTCTTCAAGATCCGCGGGGTCGGCTCGATCGCGGGCAGTTACGTCGTGGACGGGCAGATTCAGCGCGGTGCCCGAGCGCGCGTGATCAGGGACGGTGTGGTCGTCTACGACGGCGAAGTGGCGTCACTCAGACGCTTCAAGGACGATGTCAGGGAGGTAAGGGACGGATTCGAATGCGGTATCGGGATCTCGAACTTCAACGATCTCAAGACGGGCGACATCGTCGAGACCTACAGCGTCGAGGAGATCGCGCGCACGCTGGCGGGCGTCTCCGAGAACTGAGAGGACGACGGATCCGGTCGAAGTGACCCGCCATGGTCGTAACGGTGTCCACCTGGGAGTTGTCGATGCCGGGCTCCCGCTCGCTCAAAGACAAGCGGGCCGTGCTGAGATCGTTGAAGGACCGGCTTGGAAGAATGAATGTTTCCGTCGCTGAGTCCGGGCTTCACGACATGCGGAACCGCGGCCGCATTTCCGTCGCGTACCTTGCGGCCCACTCTGCGCAGGCCGACTCGATCCTTGTGTCGGTGGACCGTCTCGTCTCGGGAGCCCGGGGAGCCGTGGTGGTCGGAAGTTCCACGGAGCGTTTCTGATGGCTGAAGTGCGGCGTTCCCGTCTGGGTGAGCAGCTGCGTCGCGAGCTGTCGTTGAAGTTGCGGTACGAAGTGAGGGACCCGGGGCTGGGCCCGGTTTCGGTCACGGGTGTCGATGTCACCGCGGACCTCTGGCTTGCCCGCGTCTACGTGGAAGCACACGGATCCCCGTCGCAGCAAGCGGAAACCATGGCTGCCCTGCGCCGTGCGGCTCCCTTTCTGAGGTCGATTCTGGGACGGGAACTGCATATCCGCCGCATGCCGGAGCTGCGGTTCCAGCGCGACCGCTCCATCGAGGATGGACGGCGAATCGAGGCCGCGCTTCGCGATGTATTTCCTCCCGAGGAGTCCGGCTCGGACGACACCGAGCCGTCTCCTGATCGCGGCGGCGATCCGGAAGGGCCGGGCAGCGACTCTTCGGGCAGCAGGGACTCTTGAGACAGCGGCGACTCTTGAGACAATCGCCGACGGCAGCCCGAATCCTGTTGGTGGACAAGCCTGCCGGGTGGACCTCGCACGACGTGGTTGTGGCGGCGCGAGCCGCTCTGGGAACGGCCAAGATCGGCCACGCCGGCACGCTTGACCCATTTGCCACAGGACTCCTGGTGCTGGGCGTCGGTCAAGCGACTCGAATCCTCGAGTATCTGACGGCCCTGGAAAAGGAATACTACGCCACGGCCCTGCTCGGGGTCGCTACCGACACGCTCGACCCGGAAGGCAGGCGCGTCCGCGAGGACGAAGAATGGAAAGGCCTCGCGTTCCAACACATCAGCGAGGTTGCCGCCGGCATGACGGGTCCTCTGCGGCAAACCCCACCTGTTTACTCGGCCGTGAAGGTACGGGGGGTTTCGGCTCATCGCCGGGTCAGGAGGGGAGAGAAGGTCACGCTCGCGGCCAGGACCGTGACGGTGCACGCTCTGGAGATCTGCGAGGCGGAACTTCCCGAAGTTCGTTTTAGGGTGCGGTGCTCCAGCGGGACGTACGTTCGCAGTCTGGCCGAGGAGCTCGGCAGGAGGCTGGGGACTGCCTCCCATCTCACCGCTCTTCGCCGTGTGCGGATAGGGAGCTTTCATGTGGAGCGCGCTTCGTCCGTCGCGTCCCTGCGGGAGCACGGCGTGCCCGATCATGCGTGGGTGCCCGCCGCCTCGGCACTCTCGCATCTGGAGCGCGTGGAGGTCGATCCGAAGGAGGCGGCGATGCTGTCGACGGGGAAGCGCATTCGGACGGGTGCACGAGATGCCGGCCCGGTAGCCTTCGTGCTGCCTCCGGGGCGACTGGTCGCGGTCGGAGAGGTTCGAGGTAGCGTGCTCAAGCCCAGGAAGGTGTTCCTCCGTGCCTGAGGAAAGGGCGTCCACCGCCGTTTTCCGTGTCGGTGCCTCGGGTCTCCCCGGTGACAACCGCCCCATGATCGTGACGGTCGGCACCTTTGACGGCGTCCACCTCGGACACTGGAGCGTGCTCAGGGAAATCGGCTCCAGGGCGAGGATCTCCAAGGGCCGCAGCGTGCTGGTGACCTTCGATCCGCACCCCCTGCGAATCGTCCGCCCGGCAGCGGCGCCGCCGCTCTTGACCACCCTCGACGAAAAGAAGGCCGTGCTGGCCGAAAGTCCTCTCGACTATGTGGTCTTCGTCGCGTTCACACCCGAGCTCAGCCGGTACTCGCCTAAGAGGTTCGTCACCGAGTTCCTCCTCGGCAGGCTGGGAATGAGCGAGCTGGTGATCGGCTATGACCATGGATTCGGTCGAGGCCGTTCAGGCAACGTGAACACGCTGCGTGCCATCGCGGCAGAGCACCGCTTCGGGCTGGATATCGTCAAAGCGGTCAACACCGACGAAGCCCCCGTTTCGTCCACGTCGATCCGGAGGGCGCTTCTGGAGGGCAGGCTGAGCGACGCGAACCGGGGACTTGGGCGCCCTTATCCCATGACCGGAGTCGTCGTCCGAGGAGATGGCCGCGGCCGCGAGCTCGGGTTCCCCACCGCCAACATCCTCGTTGCAGGACCCGACAAGCTCATCCCGGCGGCGGGGATCTACGCCTGCTGGGCCAACGTGGGGAAGAGGCGGCTGATGGGAGCGCTGCACATCGGCCCGAGGCCCACCTTTCCGGGAGCGGGGCCGACGGTCGAGGTCCATCTGCTGGACTTCGGCGGCAGCATTTACGGACGGCGAATCCGCCTGGAGCTCGTCGAGGCTCTGCGGACGGTCGAGGTTTTCGACACCGTGGAGGCGCTGAAGGCGCAGATGAGGAAGGACATCGCCAGGACGCGGAATCTGCTGGAATCCGGGTGAGCTCGGGGTGGGCGTTGCCCGCTCCCGACACACTGTCATCTGGGACTTTTTCGCTGCGACCGTGTGCGGCGATGAAGAGAACCGCTGGGCCATCCTGGCTCGCGAGCTCCCGGCGGAGAACTAAAGGTCACCACCAACCCGCTCGCGATCCGCCTTCGCCGCTGGACGCTCGGCGGCCCCTTCGAGAACGGCGGCGCTGATAGATGAAGCGGTTCTTCCCGGTTGCGTCCCTCGCCGTTCTGCTTGCGGTTCCGACGGGCTCGGCGGCGCTGAAAACCCATGCTCCCGGCGGGGGCAGAGGTCGTCCGGCTAACGATGCGATGACCCCGGCAAAACATGACCGGGGGCGCTTCTGGGGACTCCGCAGTGTTGACGCGGCCGGCGAGGGCCGCCATCCACGGACAGAAAAACTTGACACGCCCCCCAAATGTGCCTACCCTGTATCTACACAATTCGCCCTAACCCGAAGTTCGGCGGCGGCGATCTGCCAAGTGATTGCGGCGCTGCGACATAAGCGATTTCCGGGGTGTACGCTACTGGGTACGGCTTATGGGCGGATGCCGAGCAGGCGGAAGGCTGCGGCCTGGAGCGGGGTGGGGCGGGCGAGGATGTCGGCGGTCATGGCTCCGTGCACGGGGGGCCTGACGCGGTTGCGGGTGAGGGTGGCGAGGTCGCGGAGCAGGGTCCGGAAGCTGTGGACGGGAAGGCCCTCGGGGGTGCGCTTCCCGGCCTTCTCGGCGCATGCCGCGCGGGAGACGCGGGCGGGCGCGACGGGCGAGGCGCGGGCGGCTTCTGCGGCGGCCGGGTCGTGGTCGTCGAAGAGCAGGGGGGCCGGCGCGCGGCGCATGTGCCATTCGACGCAGCAGGCGAGCATGCAGAGGAAGACATGGGCGCGGACGCGATCGGCGAGGCGGTGGTGGACGGGCCGGACCTTGAGGTCCACCCCCTTGAAGCTGCGGAAGGCGCGCTCGACCCGGCTGAGGCTCTTGCAGGCGCGGACCGTGTCTTCGGGCCCCATCTCGCCGGCGGGCACGTTGGTGCGGATCACGCAGATGCCGTCGAGCGCCGACTCTTCGGCGATGCGCTTCTCGTCGCGCTCGCAGGAGAAGCCGTCGTCGGTCACGGTGGTCTTGAAGTGCTTGCCGACCTTGCGGGCGCGCAGGGCCCGGTCGGCGCGCACGGCGATGCGCTTCTCGCCCCGCAGCGGGCGGTTGTCGCGCTGCGTCGCCCGGACGACCTGTTCGAGCTTGACCTCCGTGGCCGCGAGCAGCGCCTCTCGCTTGCGCGCGCGCTCGGCCGCGAGCAGCGGGTTGCGGCAGACGACCGGCCGCTCGCCCGGACAGAGCTCGGGCGCGGAGACCTCGGCCAGGTCCTGCTCGTCGAAGATCGACAGCTGCAGGTCGCCGCCGGAAGCGAGCCTGCGGATCGCCGGAGCCCGCAGCGAGGTGATCCACCGCAGCCCCGCGGGACCGAGGTCCTCGCGGATGCGGGCGTCGGTCAGCATCCCCCGGTCGCCGGCCACGACGACCCGCGAGAGCGAGAAGCACCCGGTGAGCTTCTCGACCCGGGCGGCCACGGAGCCGGGGTCGGCCGTGTTGCCCTCGAAGACCTGGGCGGCCACCGGACGGCCCTCCCGGTCGCAGAGCAGGGCGAAGACGATCTGAAGCTTGCCGCGCCTGCCGTCGCGGGAGTAGCCGCGCTTGGCCGGCGGGCACTTCGTGCCCTCGAAGTACACCGAGGTCAGATCGCAGAGCACGAGCGAGCCGTCCTCGACGTGCCGGGCCGCCAGAGTCCGCTCGATGCGCGGCTGCCGCCGCAGCAGCCAGTCCATCGCCTCGTAGAGCTCCTCCGCCGTCGCGTCTTCGGCGCCGAGCTCCTCGCCCGGCGTGTCGGTCTGCGTCTCGGAGGCGAGGCCCCGGGCGGTGGCGAGCTTCGAGCGGGGGTCGAGGACGCGGGCGGCGATCATCGCCGCCGCCAAGGAGCGCATCCGCGAGGGACGGCGGTCGAGCAGCCTCTCGAGGCCCAGCTTCCGGGCCGTGCCCACGACGGCGGCGACATGCCCGTGGGGTCGGGAGCGCAGGATCTCGAAGGCGTCGTCCATCGACTTCAGGGCGACGCCGCCCTTGAGCAGGATGCGCAGCCCCCGGACGATCTCGTCGGGCCACTTCGAGAGGTTGGCGAGGGTGCGCTTGCAGACCTTGCCGTCCCTGCGGAAGGACTCGCGCAGCAGGACGGCGGGCGGGGAGTTCCGGTTGGGCACGCGTTCGATGTACAGGGGTATCATGGTAACGGATATGCTGAATCATGTCAATATGCACACCGAATCGTTACATGGGTACAGCATCCGGATGCCGAAATCGACTCGGGTCTTTCGGCTGTAACACGTTAACCGCGATAATCGGCCCGATTCTGTCCCGAACTTCGGCCTAACCCCGAGATGAGGAGGATTCACCATGGAGAGTTTTGGACCAGGGAGACCCATAGCCCGCTTCGGCCTGCTGATCGCCGTCGCCCTGCTCGCCGGATCCGGCGGCGCTGACGGATGAAGCGGTTCTTCCCGACTGCGCCCCTCGCCGTCCTGCTCGCCGTTCCGGCAGGCTCGGCGGCGCAGGAGGCCTCCGCGGATGGCGCGCTGGAGGTTTCGGTGCGGGAAATCTGGCGCACGAAGGGCGATCCGGGCTTCGGACGCATCGGAGGGATGGCCGCTTGGCCGAACGGCACCGTCTGGGTGGGAGGCCAGCGGCTCGCCGAAGTATCGGAGATCTCGGCCGACGGCACCGCCGCTCGGGTAGTGCTCCGGGAGGGCGAGGGCCCCGGCGAAGTCGGAAACGTGTACAAGATCGCCGCCCTGCCGCAGGGAGGCGTTTTGATCAAGCACAGACGCGGCTATGACTTCTTCCGGCCGGACAAGCGGCTCCGGCTCCGCGTCCGGCTGGATTCCAGCTTCGGGTCCCACGGCCTCATGGGAACCCCGGACGGCGGGTTCATCGTGAGTTCCGGCCACGCGGACCCGAGCCACAGGTTCGCCGGCTATTCGGTGCACCGCTTCGACAGCCGCGGACGGCATGTCCGCAGCTGGCATCCCGTGGCGGACCACGACGACTGGGAAACGGTGCAGCGCGCCTCGGGGGGACCCGTGGCACCCACCCGGGACGGAGGCATGCTCGTCTCCGACGCGGCTCCGTTTCGGATCACTCGCTACTCCGACCTGCGGGGCGGCGACCCGCGCCTCGTGGTGGAGGACGAGAGCGTGGTTCCGTCTTCCGAGATGGACCGGATCGTGACGCGGGGTCCCGGGCCCACAACCAGATACACAACAGCGTGGAGCAGATCCTTCTTCGTCCACGAGATGGAGAACGGCAACATCCTGAACATGGTCCGGGTGTGGCCCGAAGACGTGGACGAGGGACCCAAGACTCTTTGGGTCGTGGTTTCGCCGAACGGCGAAATCCTGGCGCGCACGCTCATGGAGAGAGGATACAGGGTTTGGAGCGACACGCCCGACGGCCACTACCTGGCGTCGTACGGCGATGGTCTCTACTCTTATGTGGCCAAGCTTGAGGTCACGATCTCACCGCGGCCGTAGGGGCCTCCGCCCCCGGGGCCTTGATCGCGTGCACGATGTCGTCTCACCTCGGGTGTGCATCCGCTGCCTCCCGCATCCAGGGCCGTGCCAGCGTCGCCACTCCCCGATCGCGCACCCACGACCGCCGGCAAAGTGGCCAGCAACGGGAGAACATCGCTCCATCCAGGCCGAGTCACTGGATCGCGCCTCCCAAGTGTCGAGGGTATGGGGCCGGACATCTTTATTTGCTTCTGACACTGCCCTTGTTCTTCTGATCGCCAACGACTATTATTCAAGGCTGTACGCCTGACGGTGCTGTACGCCTGACGGTCACGCCGTTCAGAGCGGCAACTTCCCAGGCGGCAGTGCCGTCTGCCGTCGTTCGGCCGGACGTGGCCTGGTTTTCCGCGGCGGCTCGTCTTTCGACAGGAAACACGGAACGGAAACACGGAACAGAATGGGTATCGACAGACAAGAGATCGTCAAGAAGTACCAGCCCCACGTGAACGGCGCTGGAAGCGTACCGGTTCAGATCGCCCTCCTGACGGCGAGAATCAACCATCTTCGCGATCACTTCGATGCCCACAAGCACGACCATCACAGCCGTCGCGGCCTTCTCAAGATGGTGGGGCGCAGAAGGCGACTCCTCGAGTACCTGAAGCGAACCGATGTCGACGGGTACAGAGAATTGATCAAAGACCTCGGACTGCGCCATTGACCGGGCGAAAGGGAAAACGGCATTCAGGCCGTGACTCTTCCGTAGTGCTGCCGTCCACCCTCGCCGCAGGGTTTCCGCGGCAGTTCCGGAAGAAGAGATGACAGAGAGAATCGAACGTGAATTCGCCGGCAGGCGACTCGTCCTCGAGGTCGGTCGCATGGCCCGTCTCGCGCACGGCGCCTGCCTCGTTCAATACGGCGAGACCGTCGTACTCGTGACTGCGACGGTGCAGAACAAGCAGACCCACCTCCCGTTTTTCCCGCTGACGGTGGAGTACCGGGAGAAAACCTATGCGGCCGGCAAGATTCCCGGCGGCTTCTTCAAGAGGGAAGGAGCCCCGCAGGAAAAGGAGGTTCTGTCGGCGCGGCTCGCAGACCGAACCCTCCGGCCGCTGTTTCCCGCCGGTTTCTTCAACGAAACCCAGGTCCACGCGCAGGTTCTGAGCGCCGACCAGGAAAACGACGCCGACGTGCTGACCCTCATCGGAGCCTCCGTGGCGCTCAACACGTCGGTCATTCCGTTTCGCACGCCCGTCGCGTCGGTGCGGATCGGGCGTATCCAGGGCAACTGGGTCGTGAATCCGACCTTCCGCCAGCTGGAGTACGCCGATGTGGACATCGTCGTCGGCGGCACCGCCAAGGCCGTCGTGATGGTCGAGGGCGGAGCGATTCAGGTTCCCGAAAGCGAGATACTCGAAGGGCTCGTCGTTGCCCACGAGGCCATCCGGGAGCTGATCGAGATCCAGGAAGTGCTGATCGCGCCCCGCCGCGTGCCGGAAATGGCCTGGGAGCCCAGGACGGTCCCGGCGCAGCTCCGGCGGCGCGTCGAAGATCTGGCGGCCGCGCGGGTCTCGGAAGCGGTGCGGCTTCCCGACAAGAAAGAACGCACTGCGGAGATCGCCGCGATCGCAGGCGATGCGGCCGAGCAGCTCGAAGCCGAGAATCCCGAAGAGCCGGTGAGCGAGAACCACATCGAAGAAGTGATCCGGTCGCTGGAAAAGAAAAGTGTGCGGGCCCGTATTCTCGACCAAGGAGTCAGGGCCGACGGTCGGACCGCGGACCAGGTTCGCCCGATCGTCTGCGAGACCGGCGTTCTTCCCAGGACACACGGATCCGCCTTGTTCACGCGCGGCGAGACGCAGTCGCTCGGCGTGGTGACGCTGGGCACGTCCAGGGACGAGCAGCGCATCGATTCCATCGACTCGGCCGAGCAGGTCACCCGGTCGTTCATGCTGCACTACAACTTTCCTCCCTTCTCGGTCGGGGAGGCCCGGCCCATTCGGTCGACTTCCCGCCGGGAAAAGGGCCACGGCGCGCTTGCGGCGCGGGCCATCCAGGCGCTTCTACCTCGCTATGACGACTTCCCGTATACCATCCGCGTCGTGTCGGACATCCTGGAATCGAACGGATCGTCGTCCATGGCGTCGGTCTGCTCGGCCTCGCTTTCCCTGATGGACGCGGGCGTTCCCATCGAGGCGGCCTGCGCCGGCGTCGCGATGGGCCTGGTGACGGAGGGAGGCCGGGTCGCCGTCCTGACGGACATCCTCGGCCTGGAGGACGCTCTCGGCGACATGGACTTCAAGGTCGCGGGAACTCGCAAGGGCGTCACGTCGATCCAGATGGACATCAAGATCGACGGCCTCACGGTGGAGCTGCTGCGGGAAGCGCTCGATCGGGCTCGCAAGGGCCGGCTCCACATCCTCGACCGGATGGATGCCGTGCTCTCGGTGCCCCGCAAGGATCTGTCGCCGCACGCCCCGCGCATCGTTTCGCTCCGGATCAACCCGGAGAAGATCGGCGAGATCATCGGGCCCAAGGGCAAGACCATCCGGGCGATCCAAGACGAATCGGGCGCCACGATTGAAGTCGACGACGACGGCGTGGTGAAGATCGCGGCGGTTTCCGAGGAGGCCGGGAGGAGGGCGCGCGAGATGGTCGAGGCCATCGTTCAGGAGCCCGAGATCGGCAGGATCTACGAGGGGCCGGTCAAGAACACCACGACGTTCGGCGCCTTCGTCGAGATCATGCCGGGGATCGAGGGCCTGTGTCACATCTCGCAGTTGGCCGACTATCGCGTGGCGAAGACGGAGGACGTGGTCAATCGCGGGGACATGGTGCGGGTCAAGCTGCTTTCGATCGACGAGAGGGGACGTATGCGACTCTCCATGAAGGCGGCCGCGGCCGAAGAGGGTGCCCCGCGAGGGCGACAGCCGGTCGGCGCGCGCTCCTGATCGGGGACGGCCCGCGGGAACCTGCAGGGGCTTCAATCCGGAGAACCGGGCATGGTCGTAGGGGTTCCGTCGGAGGTGAAGGACAACGAGTACCGCGTCGCCCTGACTCCGGCGGGCGCGGAGGCGCTGGCGAAGGCCGGGCGGAAGGTGCTCGTCCAGGCAGGCGCGGGAAGGAACAGCGGGTTCACCGACGACTTTTATGCGAAGTCCGGGGCGGAGGTCGTCGGTACCGCCGAAGAGGCATGGGCCCGCGCTGAAATGATCATGAAGGTGAAGGAGCCGATTCCCTCCGAATGGACTCTGATCCGCCAGGATCAGGTGCTGTTCTGCTACTTCCACTTCGCTGCCTCCGAGCCCCTCACCCGAGCCGTCCTGGCAAGCGGAGCGGTGGCGGTGGCCTACGAGACCGTGGGACCTGAAGACGGAGAGCTCCCGCTACTCACGCCCATGAGCGAGGTCGCAGGAAGGATGGCGGTTCAGCAGGGTGCGAAATACCTGGAGATGCCTTCGGGCGGGTCCGGCGTGCTGTTGGGAGGCGTTCCGGGAGTTCTCCCGGCCAAGGTGCTCGTCCTCGGAGGCGGTGTCGTCGGAACGCACGCGGCGCGCATGGCCGCGGGCCTGGGCGCGCGGGTCGCCGTCATGGACATTTCGCTGCCCAGGCTGCGCAGGCTTGCGGAGACCATGCCGGCCAACGTGAATGTCCTGTACTCCACGCGCTATGCGATCAGGAAACAGCTCAGGGATTCCGACTTGGTGGTGGGCGCGGTTCTCCTCCCCGGAAAGAAGGCCCCCAGGCTGGTCACGAGAAAAGACCTGGCCTCGATGCGTCCAGGGTCGGTGATCGTCGACGTTGCGGTCGATCAAGGGGGGTGTGTCGAGACGATCCGGCCTACGACTCACGAGCGCCCCGTGTACGAGGTCGACGACATCGTTCACTACGGTGTCACCAACATACCGGGAGCCGTGCCCCGAACTTCGACCCTCGCGCTTACCAACGCCACTCTTCCCTACGCCCTGCAGCTCGCCGCACTCGGGTGGGAGCGGGCATCCGCCGCCGATCCCGATCTGGCCAGGGGGATCAACATCGCCCGTGGAAGGGTCGTGCATCCCGGAGTGGCCGAGGCTTTCGGAATGACGTTGCAGGGCTGTCCGCGCACTGTTGCGAAAGCCGTCGGACGGACTGCCGACCGGAGTGCCCGGCACCTCGAAACACCTGTCGCTGCTAGACATACCGTACGTTTCAAACGGCTGGACTCCAACCCCGATCTGCCCCTTCCGGCACCTGCCAGCCGGGGTGCCGCAGGGTACGACATCCGCAGCTGCGAACCCTTCAGCCTGGCCCCGGGCGGCATCCACGCCGCGAGGACCGGCCTGGTCATGGAGCTTCCCCCCGGGATCGAGTGTCAGGTACGGCCCCGGTCGGGACTGGCCGCCCGCCTGGGACTCACACTCCCCAACAGTCCCGGCACCATCGACCCGGACTACCGGGGCGAGCTGAAGATCCTCGTGCAGAACCTCGGGGCCGAAACCGCGCAGATGCACCGGGGCGACCGCATCGCGCAGCTGGTCTTCAGTCGTTTTGTGGCTCCCGGTGTCGAAGAGACCAGGGAGGTGTCCGACACGGAGCGGGGGCAGGATGGGTTCGGGAGCACCGGCATGAATTGAGCAGGGGCAACGGGGTGGGTTACCTTTAGAACCATCCCTTCCCTCGGAAACACAACCCCGGTCACTGGAGCCGCAGGCCCGAAGAAATCCTTGTCTCTACTTTCCAGATGGTTCAGTTCAAAGAGGCTGGTCCCGACGAGCGACATCGGGGTCGACCTCGGAACCGCCAACACGCTGGTATGCGTTCGGGGCGAGGGAGTCCTCCTCAACGAACCTTCGGTGGTCGCCGTCGAGCGGGGAACCACGCGGATCATCAGCGTCGGACTCGAGGCCAAGCGAATGCTCGGACGCACGCCCGAGGACATCCAGGCGCTTCGCCCTCTCCGCGACGGGGTCATCGCGAACGTGGACGTGACCGAGCTGATGCTTCGTCATTTCCTGAAGCAGGTCATGTCCAGGCGGATCTTCAGGATCAAACCCCGTGTAGTCGTGGGAGTGCCGTCGGGGATTACCGAGCTCGAGCGGCGGGCCGTACGGTCAGCGGCACAGGCCGCAGGCGCGAACGAGGTGTACATGGTCGCTGAACCGATGGCGGCCGCGATCGGCGTCGGACTTCCCGTCGATACCCCGAGGGGAAGCATGGTGATCGACATCGGCGGCGGGACCACCGAGATCGCCGTCATCGCACTCTCCGGCATCGTCTCGGACATGTCCATCCGGATCGGAGGCGACGAGCTCGATCAGTGCATTGTCACCTTTCTCCGGAACGAATACAACCTGCTCATCGGAGAATCCAGCGCCGAAACCATCAAGATGCAGATCGGCTCGGCCATGGAAACCGGCGAGGAGCGGGAAGTGGACGTGAAGGGTCGCGATCTCGTATCCGGGATCCCCAAGATGATCATGATCCACTCCCAGGAGATCCGGGAGTGCAGCCAGGAACCCATTCGCTCGATTGTCCAGGCAGTGCGCTCGGCGCTGGAGATCACCCCGCCCGAGCTCGCTTCCGACATCGTGGACTGCGGGATCGTCCTGACGGGCGGCGGTGCATTGATTCGCGGCATGGACAAGATGATCGCGCTGGAAACCGGTCTGGCGATACACGTCGACGAAGAACCGATGACCTGTGTCGTGCGGGGCATCCAGACGATCCTTGACGACTTCGCCAAGTACCGTTCGATCTTGACCGCATGAAGGAATGCCGCGGATGATCTGGGTCGGGGGCGAAGGCCGAGCGACATAACCGGGCGGACTGAGAAGATGGCAGGCTTGTCCGGGAGCGAGCGGGAGGGGAGCAGGAGTCGGCTGCTCGGCGCTTTGGGAATTGTGCTCCTGTCCCTGGTGACCATCTACCTTCCGACCGATGCCCAGCAGGCGGTCGCGCATGTCCTGAGGCAATCCGTGCTCAGGCCCTTCACCGGCCTCCATGCCACCTTGGCCGGGGTCCAGGCTCGGGCGCGCGACTTCGAGATACTGCGCGCCCAGATGGATTCGGCCGTGGGCCTCGTGGCGGCTCACATGACGCTGGCCGAGGAAAACAAGCAGCTGAGGGAGATTCTGCTGCTCGATGAACGCCCCGAGGTCCGCTACGTGCCTGGGACGATCATGCGATCCGGGACATCCGGCTCCGCCAGCACATTCAGGGTCTCCGCGGGAACCCGGCAGGGCGTTCGTCCCTTCAACGCCGTTGTCACGTACCGTGGACTTCTGGGCCAAGTTCAGGAGGTGCGGTCGGACTATTCTCTGGCCATCGATTGGTCGCATCCGGACTTTCGTGTGTCGGCCATGACCACGGACGGGGAAATCCACGGCATGGTCGAGCCGGAGCGCGGACGTTTCCGCGAGCAGGACCGGCTCGTGCTCAGCAGAGTGGACTTCCTGTCGGATTTGGAACCTGGAACCGAAGTTATCACTTCGGGTCGAGGAGGAACCTTCCCGCGGGGCATTCGAGTCGGAACGGTGGCCGACGTGGCGCAGACCTTGGCAGGTTGGAGCCGGAGCTACTACGTTACGCCGTCCGTGTATCCCGGAGCGGCCACCTACGCCGCGGTCACGATCCCCGTCGTCGGTGATTCCATCGGGGCGCCGGCACCCGAATCGCCGGTGGACTCCGTTGCGGGGGGGCTGCCGTGACGCCGCGTGTCGCAGCTCTCGTCCTAGGTCTGGTCGTCACCCATTTGTTGCTGCGCGTGGCGCTCGGGCTGGGGAACGAGGCCCCGGACCTGTTTCTCGTGGCCGTTCTCATCGGCAGTCGCCATCTGGGTCTGCGTGCCGGAGCCGCCCTCGGATTCATTCTCGGTCTGCTCGAAGACGCCTTCGCGATGCTCTCGTTCGGAGCCACGGTGTTCGCCCTGACCGTATTGGGCGCGGCGGGCGCTCACTCCCGATTTCTCTTTGTCGGCAATTCGGTGAGGTTCCTGGTGAGCTACCTCGCCCTGGGCAAGTGGGTTCGCGAGCTCCTGGCCTGGGTGGTTTCCGACCCGGCCACCCGCAACGCCTTCGGCGACCATATGCTGTTCGAGTCTCCCATCATGGCCGTCTACGCGTCGATCGTCGGCACCGCGATCTCCCGGCTGGTGCTCAAAGGGCCGGCGCGCCCATGAACAAGTTCCACCACCATCAGCGCAAGCTGCGCGTCCGGCAGGCCCGCATCCTGGTCTTCGCCCTGCTGGGGCTGCTCGTGGCGGTGTTTTTCCGCGCACAGGTGTACCGGTCGGCGGACTGGATGCTGCAGTCCGAGTCGAACCAGCTCCGGCCCCTGGCGCTGCCCGCTCCCCGCGGCACGATCAGAGACCGTGCGGGCCGCCCCCTTGCCGACAACGTTGCCGGATATTCGGTCTCCATCCTGTCCGCATCGCCGGACTCGATGATGTCGACGCTCGTTCGCATGCGGGAGTACCTTGAGCTCGGCGAGCAGCAGTTCCAGCGCGTGTCGGAGCAGGTCAGGGCGGGCAGCGTGTGGCCGATACTGGTCTCCGTCGACGTGTCCTTCGACGCCGTGGCAGCCCTCGAGGAACGCCGCTCGATCTTTCCCCGCGTGCTGATCGAGGCGCGTCCCAAGCGGCGCTATCCGGCCGGAGAGGTAGGAGCACACATCGTCGGCAGCGTAGGCGAGATCAACCAGGAGGAGTTGGACTCCCCCGAATTCGAAGGAGCGCAGCCCGGTCTGATCGTCGGCCGTTCCGGGATCGAGTGGCAGTACGAGTCGATGCTTCAGGGCGAAGCGGGGGTCCGCTACGTTGAAGTCGATGCGGTGGGCAGGGTCGTGGGTTCCTTCCGGGGCTTCCGGAGGATCGACGAAGAGCCGGGCCGGGACCTGGACCTGCATCTGGATCTCGAGCTGATGGAGTGGATCCATCACATCTTTCCCCAGGGAAAGAGCGGGGCGGTCGTCGCGCTCGAAGTGGAGACGGGAGGGGTACTGGCTCTCTATTCCGCTCCGAGCTACGACCCCAACGTATTCGCGGGCGTGGTGGACCAGGCGGAATGGGCCCGGCTCAACCGCGATCCCGCGAGCCCTCTCTTCAACCGGGCCATCACGGCCAAATACCCCCCGGGATCTCCGATGAAGCTGGTCACCGCCCTGGTTGCGCTGGAGACCGAAGTGATCAGCCCGAGCGACCGGATGCCCGTCTCGTGCGAGGGAAGCTACGTCTACGGCGGTCGCGCCTGGGGATGCTGGAGGCCCGAAGGCCATGGATCCCTGGACCTCGCAGACGCCATCAAGCACTCGTGCAACGTGTATTTCTACCAGGTGGGGTTGCGGATCGGGCTCGAGCGGATGCTGGATCGCGTCAACAGCATGGGGATCGGCGACAGGTGCGGGATCGATCTGCCGAGCGAAGCCGCAGGAACCTATCCCGAAGGTCCGGAATTCTGGGTCGAACGCTACGGCTATTCACCCCAGGAGGGAGAAGTCCTGAATCTTGCCATCGGGCAGGGGCCGATCGAGCAGACTCCGTTGATGGTCGCCCAGACGTTTCTCGCCATCGCGCGCGACGGCTCCGCGCCCGTGCCCTCGCTCTACCGGGACGCCCCCGCCAGAGAGGGGTTCCGATTCGACATTCCGCAGGAGAACCTCGAGGCGGTTCGCGAAGGACTGCGGCGAGTGATGCAGCCGGCCGGCACGGCGTACATGTCGTCGCTGGAACACTTCGAGCTGCTCGGAAAGACGGGAACCGCCCAGAGCGTCATCGGACGTGATAACCACGCCTGGTTCGGCGCGATTGCCGGACCGCACGGCGGCCTTCCGGAAATGGTCGTCGTGGCGCTGGTGGAGTTCGGCGGGAGCGGTTCGGGAGTGGCGGCCCCGCTCGCGGCGAAGGCGGCCGACTTCTACCTGCGGGGTCGGCACGGCATCCCCAGAGACACCATCCAGACGCTTCGCGAGCACCTGCTCACGGGGAGAAGCACCGCCTGGGCGCTCACGCCGACGGAGGAACCTTGAGACCGGGCAGTCTTCCCTGGATACGACAATGGCCCTTGACGGGCACCGTTCTGGCACTGTCCCTCTTCGGCGTTGCGATGATCTACTCCGCGGGGGTGAAGAGCGTCCCCAGCCCGGTCACCGAGGACATCTGGATCCGTCAGGCCGTCGTGCTTCTTGGCGCGATCCTCTTGATGATCGTTCTCTCGCGAATTCCATGGCGGTTGTACGAATGGATGGCGACGCCGCTCTATGTGCTGTCCGTGGGTGTGCTGGGCGTGACGTTGGTGATCGGCACGGGTTCCGGAACAGCCGAAGGGATGAAGAGCTTCCTGACGATCGCCGGCTTCCAGTTCCAGCCCGGCGAGGCGGCGAAGATCACCACTGCGCTCGCCCTGGCGAAGCTGCTGGCGGGGAAGGCGGACGGACCCGAGCACCTTCGGGAGCTGGTGAAACCGGTGGCCCTCGTGAGTCTGCCCCTCGGCCTCGTGGCGCTGCAGCCGGACCTCGGCACCGCCCTGGCGTTCATCGGCATCCTGTTCGCGGGGATCTTCTGGGTCGGCACGCCCTGGCCGCTCATTCTCTTTGTGGCGTCGCCGGGCCTGTCGCTGATCGTGTCCTTCGACATCTTGCTGTGGTCGGCCTATTTCACGGCGCTGGCCGTCGGACTGTACCTCTATCGCTACAAGCTCTACATTGTGGAGTCCTTGGGCGTGATCCTGGCCAATCTGGCGGCCGGCGCGATGGCCCAGCCGCTCTGGAACTCCCTGGCCCAATACCAGCGGAACCGCATTCTGGTCTTCCTGAATCCCGACATCGACCCGCAGGGAGCCGGATGGCAGCTCATCCAGTCCAAGGTGGCGGTGGGAAGCGGGGGTCTTCTGGGGAAGGGATTCACCCTCGGCACGCAGAAACGCCTCAATTTTCTCCCCGAACAGCATACCGACTTCATATTCAGCGTGGTGGGCGAGGAGCTGGGCTTCCTCGGAACCTCCCTCGTGCTCCTTCTCTTCGGCTGTCTCTTCTTCCGCATGATTCGCATTGCGCATGCGCTGGACAATCCCTTCTCCGGCATTTTCATCTTCGCTATACTGGGGACTTGGCTCACCCATGTGCTCATCAACGTGGGGATGACCGTGGGGATCGTCCCGATCACCGGGATCCCCTTGCCTTTCATCAGTTACGGAGGATCCTTTCTCCTGATGTCGTGGGTGGCCGTCGCGCTCGTCCTGGGGATGGCCAGAGATGTTCGCTGACGTGCGCCGACGTGAAGAGCGACTGACAAAGAGGGGACCGACAGCTTGGCCTGGTTTCGAAAGCAGAAAAAGCGCCTGACTTCGGAGGGTCGGCGGGAACTGCCGAGCGATGTCTTCGAGAAGTGCGACGGATGCGGCGAGATCCTCTACCGCGAGCGCCTCGACCGGAACCTCGGCGTCTGTCCTGAATGCGGCAGTCACTTCCGTATCCCCGCTGCGCGCTACGTCGGCGTTCTCGCCGACCGGGACTCCTTCGAAGAGATCGATGAGGAGATGACGAGCGGCGATCCTCTCGGCTTCTCGGACCTCAAGCGGTACGGGGACCGGCTGGAAGCGGCCCGCCGGCGGACAGGGCGGAACGAGGCGGTGATCACGGGCCGAGCGCGCATCGAGGGAATCCCGGTCGTCCTCGCGGTGATGGATTTCGCCTTCATCGGCGGGTCGATGGGATCGGTCGTCGGCGAGAAGATCGCGCGCGCCGGAAGGGACGCCCTCGACCGCGACCTTCCGCTGATCGTGGTGAGCGCCTCGGGGGGCGCCCGCATGATGGAGGGAATCTTCTCTCTGATGCAGATGGCCAAGACATCGGCCGTGCTGGCCCGTGTTCATGAACGCGGACTTCCGTACATCTCGGTGCTCACCGACCCCACCACCGGGGGAGTCACCGCATCGTACGCCATGCTGGGCGATGTCAACCTCGCCGAGCCGGGAGCTCTGATCGGCTTCGCAGGCCCGCGCGTGATCGGCGAGACCATCAAGCAGGAGCTCCCTCCGGGCTTCCAGAGCGCCGAGTTCCTGGAAGAGCACGGCATGATCGACCGAGTCGTCGACCGCCGAGAGCTCAGAGGCGCCGTCGCCCAGCTTCTGCGTCACACCGGAGAGGGTTGGCGGCCCTGGGGCTGAGGCCGGCGGCCTGTGGACGGAATCGCCCCGGCAACGGACATCCTGTTCCCCGAAGCCCCCCATGTGGTCGACTGGGGCTTGGTGCGCATGGAGTCCGCCCTCGCCGAGCTCGGCGATCCCCACCGCCGCTACCGCAGCCTTCACGTCGGCGGAACCAACGGCAAGGGATCGGTCGCGTCGACCTGGGCCGCGGTTATGCAGCGTCACGGGGACCGCACCGGGCTCTATACTTCGCCTCACCTCTGTTCCTTTCGGGAGCGGATCATGGTCGGAAGCCGCCCCCTTTCGACCGCGCGTCTGGCCGAAACCGCCGCCCGGCTCCGTCCTCTGGCCTCCGAGCTCGGAATGTCCTTCTTCGAGGTGACCACGCTCCTCGCACTGGTCGTATTCGCCGAAGAGGAGGTCGATACGGCGTGCATCGAAGTGGGTCTGGGCGGACGGCTCGACGCCACCAACGTCATCACGCCCGAGGTCGCCGCGATCACCAACGTGGCGCTCGACCACCAGGAGCACCTGGGCGATTCCCTCGACGAGATCGCACGCGAAAAGGCCGGGATCATCAAGCCGGGAGTGCCCCTGGTCACCGCCGAGGGCCGACCGTCCGTATTGGATGTCCTGCGGGCCCGCGCGGCCGAGGTGGGCGCCCCGCTCCACCGCATCGAACCGTGGCGCGACATCGCGGACCTGAGACTCGGTCGGGACGGCACGCGCTTCACCCTCCGCACCCGGGCCGGAGACTCGCTGGAGCTGGAAACACCGCTCCCCGGCGCGCATCAGGCCGCGAACGCCGCTCTCGCCGTGCGCGCCCTCGAGCTGCTCCGCACCCCCCCGTCGCGCCAGGCGCTGACAGCAGGCGTCGCCGGCGTGGAGTGGCCCGGGCGAGGCCAGATCCGTCGAATCGACGAATGCCTCTTCATCTTCGACGTCGCGCACAACGTCGCGGGGGTGGAGGCATTCGTGCGCGTGCTGGCCGATCTGGCGCCCCCCAGGCCCATCGTCGTCCTGACCGGGATTCTCGGCGACAAGGACTGGTCGCGCATGCTGCCTCCGCTCGTGGACCTGGCCGACCGCGCGGTCTTCACCGTCCCGCCCTCGGCGCCGGCCGATCGCATCTGGAACCCCTGGAAGGTGGCGGCGAAGGTCGCTCGCGGTGCGCCCATCGAGGTCCAGGACGACGCACGGGCCGCTCTGGACCGCGCCAAGGCTCTCGCCAGCGGCGGGACTGTCGTCGTTACGGGCTCGTGCCACACCGTCGGCGACGTGCTCCTCGCGTTGGGGCTGTGTCCGTTCGAAGCCGGAGCTTGGCGATCCGCCACGGCGGCAGGTCCTGATTCAGGGGAGGTAGGCGAACCGGCCCCCGCCAAGGACCTTTGACCGCGCCGGAAGCGACGTCCTCGTACAGCTTGACACCCGTGTGCCGGTCGCGGATGTCGAGCGTGGAATGAAATCTTCGGGACGGAAGGGGCCGGACCGCAGCGATCGAGTCCGAGGGAGCCGAGGCGGGCCAGGGCACCTTGGTTCGGCAACCTTGGCTCGTCCCCCGCCGATCCGCGCCGGGATTGATTATCCATCCCCCTCGTTTAGATTCGCCGCCATGCCCACCGATCGCTCCTTCGCGAAGCTCCCCGGTTTCCGCGACTTCGTGCCCGGCGAGTTCGCGCTCCGCCGCCGCATCTTTTCGACCTGGCGCCGTGTCTCCCGGAGCTACGGTTTTCGCGAGTACGACGGCCCGCCGCTGGAACCGCTCGCCCTCTACGTCGAGAAGAGCGGCACCGAGATCGTCGAACAGCTCTACAACTTCCGTGACAAGGGCGGGCGGGAAGTCGCGTTGCGCCCCGAAATGACGCCGTCGCTGGCCCGCATGCTGGCCAAGCGGAGCCGGCAGATGCCCAAGCCGATCCGCTGGTTCTCGATTCCGCAGCTCTTCCGCTACGAGCGCAGCCAGCGCGGCCGCCTCCGCGAGCACTTCCAGCTCAACGTCGATGTCGTGGGCGAAGCGGGGGTGGCTGCCGACGCGGAAGTCCTTGCCGTGGCGATCGACTCGGTCCGAGGGATGGGGTTGGGAGAGTCGGACTTCGTCGCGCGCGTGAACGACCGGCGCCTCGTCGCCGAGATCATGCGGGGACTGGAGATGCCCGCGGACATCCACACGGCCTGCCTCGCCGTGATCGACAAGGCGAGCCGCGCGGGAGCGTCGAACACGGGCGAGGCGTTCGCCGCGCTCGGCGTGGCCGACCCCGCCGTCGACACGCTGGCCGAACTGGTTGCCGACGGCTCCCTGGCCAACGTGCGCCGCCTCTTCGCGGACCGCGAACCCGTCGTCGCGGCGCTGGAGCCCCTCGAGGAACACCGGGACATCCTCGAGGCGATGGGGCTCGGCGGCTACCTCGAATTCGACTTTACGGTCGTGCGGGGGCTCGCCTACTACACGGGCATCGTGTTCGAGCTGTTCGACCGGGCCGGGGCGCTCCGCGCGATCTGCGGGGGCGGCCGCTACGACCGCCTGTTGGAGCTGGTGGGGGGCGAACCGCTGCCGGCCGTCGGTTTCGGCATGGGCGACGTGGTCCTGGGAGAACTTCTGCGCGACCGCGGACTGGCCCCGCAGGCCCCGCCGTCGTGCGACTACTTCATGATCTGGGTGGATGCCGAACAGCGTGCGACGGCGCTGGAAGCGGCTCACCGCCTGCGCGAATCGGGACGCTCGGTGATGTACGCCTACAGGTCGCAGGCAGTGGGCAAGCAGCTGCGCCAGGCCGCCCGGTCCGGCGCGGCCCGAGCGGTGATCATCGGCCCCGACGAAGCCGCCGCCGGATCGGCGACGGTCCGCGACATGGCTACGGGCCGTCAGGAAACGCTGGCAATGGAGTCGATCCTCGCGGGTGCGCTCCCCGGGCAGGGGCGGACGCGGTGACCGCCCGCTCCCGCTCTCGGAAGTCCGGCACCGAAGATGCCCGCGCCGTCCGCAAGGTGATGACCCGGGCCATGCGACGGCTGAACATCCTCGAGTGGATCCTCCTCGGGGCGGCGGCCGTCGCGTCTCTCGTCGGCGGCTGGCTGACGGCACTACTGGCCCGGGCCGCTCTCGGGCTACCATTCAGGGCCACCTGGATGATCGCGTCGCTCCTCCTCTTTCTGCTCCCCGGCGCGATGGCCTGGACGGCGGAAAGGCGAGGCCGCGGCGCGGTGCCGAGCGCGGCACCGAACGGGGACGGCCTGCAGCACGACGACCACCAACCCGAGTGACGCACCGCCATGAGCAACCGGAAGGGCAGGAAGAAGGGATTCACCCCACGCTCCGAGGACTTCAGCGCCTGGTACAACGAAGTCGTGCAGCAGGCCGAGCTGGCCGACTACTCTCCCGTACGCGGCAGCATGGTGATCCGGCCGTGGGGGTACGGAATCTGGGAGAACATGCAGCGTGCCTTGGACGACATGTTCAAGGCGACGGGTCACCAGAACGCGTACTTCCCGCTCCTCATTCCCATGAGCTTCATCGAGCGCGAGAAGGAACACGTGGCGGGCTTCAAACCCGAGCTCGCGGTCGTCACCCATGCCGGCGGCAAGGAGCTGGAGGAGCCGTACGCAGTCCGTCCCACCTCCGAGACGATCATCTACGCGATGTACGCCAAGTGGGTCCAGAGCTACCGCGACCTTCCGCTGCTGCTGAACCAGTGGTGCAACGTCATGCGCTGGGAGCTCCGCACCCGACTGTTCCTCAGGACCGCCGAGTTCCTGTGGCAGGAAGGGCACACGGCGCACGCCACCGCCGCCGAAGCCGAAGAGGAGGCGCGCACGATCCTGGGCGTCTACCGCAGCTTCATGGAGGACTGGATCGCCATGCCCCCGTTGACCGGGCTGAAGAGCGAGTCGGAGAAGTTCGCGGGTGCGGTGCGCAGCTACGCCTGCGAGGCGCTCATGCAGGACGGCAAGGCGCTGCAGGCCGGGACGTCCCACATGCTGGGCCAGAACTTCGCACGGCAGTTCGGCCTCACCTTCCAGACCGAGGAGGGGAGGGAAGAGTACGCGTGGAACACTTCCTGGGGGGTTTCGACGAGGCTTGTGGGCGGGCTGGTCATGACGCACGGAGACGATGCGGGGGTCGTGATTCCGCCCCGGCTGGCGCCCACCCAGGTCATCGTCGTTCCGATCGCACGGAACGACGACCAGGCCGCGGCGGTCATGGAAAAGGCCGACGCGATCGCCGCCGCGCTCGGCGAGCAGGGCGTGCGGGCCGCCGTGGACGACCGCATGCATCTGTCCCCGGGGGCCAGGTTCTTCGAATGGGAACGGAAGGGTCTGCCGATGCGCGTGGAGGTCGGGCCGCGCGACGTGGAGCGCGGCGAGGTCGTTTTGGTGCCGCGGGTCGCCGCCCAGGGCGAGCCGCGCAAGGAGGGATTGCCGGATGCCCGGGCGCTGGGCGAGATGAAGGGACGGCTCGACTCGCTGCAGCGGCAGCTTCTGGACGCGGCGCGTGCCAGGCGCGAGGCAGCGACCTACAGGGGAGAGGTTTCCTCGGTGGACGAGCTGGGAGAAATCCTGGACGGGGGCGCGGGGTTCGTCTATTCGGGGTGGAGCGGCGACCCGGCCGTCGAAGCGCGCGTGAAGGACGCCACGAAGGCCACCATCCGCGTAATCCCCGGCGAAGCATCCCGCTCGGCCGCGCCCCCGGCCCTCTGCGCGGGCGGGGGAACGGCGCAGATGGAAGTGGTGTGGGCGCGGGCGTATTGAGCACGGCGCCCAGCACGGCGCGGCGGCCGTTCCCGAGAATCGGGGGTGTTCTCCGGTGCGGCGGCCACTCCTTGGAAGCCCTCGCGGAAGAACACGGCACGCCGCTCTACGTCTACGACGGCACCCGCGCGCTGGAACGCCTCCGCACCGTGCGCGAGGCCTTCGCCGGCGTGGATCTGCTCGTGGCGTATTCGGTCAAGGCCAACCCGAACCTTGCCCTGCTGACCCTCTTCGCACGGGCCTTCGCCGGCGCCGACATCGTCAGCGGCGGCGAGCTCTACTGCGCTCTGCGCGCGGGCATCCCCGCCGAACGCATCGTCTTCGCCGGCGTGGGAAAGACCCGGGGCGAGATGCGGTACGGCTTGGAGTCCGGCATCCGCGCCTTTCATGTGGAGAGCGCGCAGGAGCTGGAAGCCCTCGCGGCGGTGGCGGAGGAGCTGGACCGGGAAGCCCCGGTCGCGATCAGGGTCAACCCCGGCGTCGACAGCCCCACGCACGCCTTCACGCGCACCGGGCACGCACGCGCCAAGTTCGGGGTGTCGCCTCGGGAAGCGCTCACGCTGTACCGCCGTGTCGCCGGGCATCCCCGCCTGCGCGCGGTCGGCGTGGACATGCACATCGGGTCGCAGGTGCGCGAATCCCGCCCCTTCCTGCGCGCCCTCGACGTCATGCTCGCCGTGGCGGCGCGCGCCCGCCGCGAAACCGGAGCCGCCCTCGAGTATGTGGACCTCGGCGGCGGCTTCGGCATTGAAGGTCCGGCCGCCGCCGAACTTGATCTCGCAGCGCTGGGGCGCGAAACGGCCGCGCGGCTGCGCGAAGCAGGAGTGCCCGGGCGGCGACCCACTCTCGAGCTCATCGTCGAACCCGGCCGCTTCCTGGTCGGCGACGCCGGAGTGCTGCTCACGCGCGTCCTCTACGTCAAGCGAAGCGGCGGCAAGACCTTCGTGGTCGCCGACGCCGGGATGACCGAGCTGATCCGACCGAGCCATTACGACGGGGCCCACGCGATCGCACCGGTGCGCGAAGACGGGCACGGCGCGGCCGAAGAAGTGGACATCGTCGGTCCCGTGTGCGAACAGGGCGATTTTCTGGCCCGCGCCCGCCGACTGCCGCTGCCGTCCCCCGGTGCGCTGCTGTGCGTCCACCAGGCCGGCGCCTATGCCTCGGCCATGGCCTCCAACTACAACTCGCGGCCTCGTGCGGCGGAAATCCTCGTGCACGGCGGCCGCGCCGCCCTGGTCCGCCGCCGCGAGCGCTACCGCGACCTCGTCCGCAACGAACGTCCATGAAGAACCCGCACACCGCACCCGGGCAGTCCCGCCCGCCCCGCGCCGGCGTAGCGGACGCCCGGACCCGCAGCCGCATCCTCGTCATCGATTACGGCTCCCAATTCACGCAGCTCATCGCGCGGCGCATCCGGGAGGCGAACGTCTACTGCGAAATTCACCCCCCGTCGCGATCTCCGGAGTGGGTGCGGCGGTGGTCGCCCCGCGGGATCATCCTCTCGGGCGGGCCGTCCTCGGTCTATCACGACGGCGTGCCCGGCCTCGATCCCGGCATCCTCGATCTGGGCGTTCCCGTGCTCGGCATCTGCTACGGGATGCAGCTCATCGCGCGGCACCGAGGCGGCGCCGTGGTCCCGGGTCGGCGCGAATACGGCCGCGCCGTCCTTCGCATCTCCGACCCGGTCGCGGATGAGGGTGCCGCCGTCGGCGATCTCTTCCACGGCTTCCAGCGTGACGAGGACGTCGCCGTCTGGTGCTCGCACGGCGACCACGTCGACGAACCCCCTCCCGGCTTCGTGGCCGTCGCCGCCACGGGCGACCTGCCCGTCGCGGCGTTCCGGTCGTGCTCCGGCCCGCTCTACGGCGTCCAGTTCCACCCCGAGGTCGCGCACACCCCACGCGGCCACGAGATCGTCGACAACTTCCTCTTCAGAATCTGCCGATGCACGGCGGACTGGACTCCGGGTGCGTTCGTGGCGGAATCGGTCGAGCGGATCCGGCGGACGGTCGGCGGCGAACAGGTCATCTGCGGTCTCTCCGGCGGGGTGGATTCGTCGGTGGCTGCCGCGCTGGTGCACCGGGCGGTCGGCGACCGGCTGACGTGCATCTTCGTCGACACGGGGCTCATGCGGGTGAACGAGCGGGACGGGGTCGAGCGCGCCTTCCGCGGGCACATGGGCATCCGTTTGGAGGTGGTCGAAGCTGCGGACGAGTTTATCGCGTCCTTGAGGGGCGTTGCGGATCCGGAACGGAAGCGCAGGATCATCGGCGCGACGTTCATCCGGGTCTTCGAGCGCAAGGCCCGCGAGCTCGGGACGCGCGTGCGCTTTCTGGTGCAGGGCACTCTCTACCCGGACGTGATCGAGTCCCTCTCAGTGCACGGGCCGTCGGCGACCATCAAGACGCACCACAACGTCGGCGGCCTGCCCCGAGACATGCCCTTCGAGCTCGTCGAACCGCTGCGCGAGCTCTTCAAGGACGAGGTGCGCGGGGTGGGCCGGACGCTCGGCATCGACGAGGCCTTCATCCGGCGGCACCCCTTCCCGGGGCCCGGCCTCGGGATCCGCGTCCTCGGCCCGGTGAACGAGGAGCGGCTGCGCATGCTGCGCCTCACCGACGCGATCTACCTCGACGAGATCGAGGCCGCGGGTCTGTACGACGAGATCTGGCAGGCCTTCGCCGTCCTCCTGCCGGTCCGCGCCGTGGGGGTGATGGGGGACAGCCGCACCTACGAACACGTCGTCGCGTTGCGCGCCGTCACCTCGCGCGACGGCATGACCGCTGACTGGTACCCCTTCGAACCCGCCTTCCTGGCACGCGTCTCAACCCGCATCATCAACGAAGTCACGGGCGTGAACCGCGTCACCTACGACATCAGCTCGAAGCCGCCGGCGACGATCGAGTGGGAGTGAAGGTCGGCGGCATGGCTCCGGGGGCGGCCGACGTCGTCGCTCCCCGAGTGCGCACGGATCACCCCGGCCTTTGGAAGTTGCGCCGTCGCCGGCAGGCATGGCCCGCGGCGCGGGGCCGAGTCAGGGCCGGCTGCTCAACTCGGTCAGACGGTTCTGCACCTCCCTCCACACGGCTTCCATGAAGGCCGGGTCGTCCCCGTGCGCCTCCGCGAAGGCCACCAGATCCTCCTCGCTCACCCCCGTTTCGGCCAGGACGCTGGCGCGGGCTTCGTCCGGGATCACCGCGCCGGCCGAGCGCAGCTCCGCAGCCCGCAGCGCCACGTAGGTCTCGACAAAGGCCTCGCGGCCGATCGGCGCGGGTTCCGCTGGGGCGCACGAAACGGCGACGGCGAGGCTCGCCGTCACGACGAAGATGCCCTTCGCCGCGGCCATCAAGCCCGCCCCTCGCGCGTCGCCGCCCGCCACAGCAGCCAGCACAGCCCGGCGAAGGCCGCCGTTCCGACGATGGATGCCAGCCCCGGCACTCGGTCCATCCACGCGTGCCCCAGCTGCCACGCCGACGCGGCTCCGGCATCGCCCGTGACCTGCGTCACCGCGTAGACGGCACCGCCGATCAGGACGCCCACCAGCGCCGCCCCGGCGATCAGCCCGGACGCGTACAGCACGCCGCGCTCGCGTTTCTCCGCCAGAAGGCTCGCGCCGTTCTCGGTCTCTCCCGCGTCCTCGTACTTGCGGTTCAGCGCCATCCGCAGAAGGCCTCCGACCAGGATCGGCGTCATCAGCGAAACCGGGAGGTAGACGCCCACCGCGAAGGCCAGTGACGGCAGCTTGAAGACGAACTCGACCACCAGCGCGAGCACGACGCCGATCAGCACGAATCCCAACGGCAGAGACGCGTTCAGCACGCCGTCGATCACCACGCTCATCAGCGTGGCCTGCGGTGCGGGGAGGCCGTCCACCGTGCCGATCCCGTAGGAATCGTTCAGCACGATGAGCACGCCGCCGATCGTCACCGCGCACGCGAGCACGCCCAGCATCTCGCCGGCCTGCATGCGCGACGGGGTCGCTCCCACCAGGAACCCCGTCTTGAGATCCTGCGACGTGTCGCCGGCCGCGGCCGCGGCGATGCACACCACGGCGCCCACCGCCAGCACCGCCACCTTGGCCGCGGCGCTGCCGTCGTTCAGTCCGAGCGCCACCCAGATCAGCGAGGTGAGCAGGAGCGCGGCGATCGTCATCCCCGAAACCGGATTCGACGACGACCCGATCAGTCCCACGATCCGGCTGGACACGGTCACGAAGAAGAAGCTGAAGATTACGATCAGCACAGCGCCCGGCAGGTTCACCGGCACGCCCGGCCACAGCCACAGCGCCACCGCCGTGAGCGCCGCCAGCGCGAGCACCAGCTTCATCGGCAGATCCTTCTGCGTGCGTGCCGCGGTACCGGCGCCGCCGCCCGCCTGCCCCATCCCCAGCCGGATCGACTCGATGATCGTCGGGAAGGACTTGACCAGGGTGACGATGCCGGCACAGCCCACCGCGCCGGCGCCCACATAACGGAGGTAGTAGATCCAGATGTCGCCGGACGCGAGAGACGACATCGCCGCCGTGGCGGGATAGACCACGCTGTCTCCTCCCCAGAGGTTGATGGCGGGAATCATGATCAGCCACGCGAGCGCGCTCCCGCCGAACATGATCGCCGCGATGCGCGGCCCGATGATGAAGCCCACGCCCAGCAGCTCCGGCGTAAAGTCGCCCCCTATCTGGGCTTTGGCGGGGAGCTGCACATGGGGCCCCTCGTTCCAGAGACCGAGCCCGTTGCGGTTTGCCAGCGCCTGATAGAGCGCGCCGACGCCCAGACCCGAGAAGAGAAGCTTCGCCTTGCCGCCGCCCGTGTCCCCGGCTACCTGCACCTCGGCGCAGGCGGTGCCTTCGGGGTAGGGAAGCTTTCCGTGCTCGCGCGAAATCAGATATCGCCGCAGCGGGATCATGAAGAGCACGCCGAGCAGCCCGCCGAATGCCGCGATCACCGAAACCTGGACGAGGTCGACCACGATTGCGGGGTCGGCCCTCTGCCAGATGAAGAGCGCCGGCAGGGTGAAGATCACGCCAGCGGCCACCGACTCGCCGGCCGAGCCGATCGTCTGCACCATGTTGGTTTCGAGGATCGTCCCCCGCCTCAGCACACGGAAGATCGCCACCGCCATGACCGCGGCCGGGATCGAGGCGCTCACCGTCAGCCCGACCCGAAGACCCAGGTAGGCGTTCGCCGCCCCGAAGACCACCGCCATCAGGATGCCGATGACCGCCGCCTTGACCGTGAACTCCGCCATGGACTTCTCCGGCGGAACGTAGGGGCGGTATTCGCTGCCCGGCACCACCTCGTACGCTTCCGGAGGGAGACCCTTGCGGGCCGGAGGATCCACCGATGCCATGTCGGCTCCTTGTCGTTCCTTATCGAGGTGTCGGGCGCGGCCCGCGGTTTCCGTCCGCGAGCGGGCCGATGCGTCCAGTGCTCATCCGGTGTGGCCCGGATCTTCCATGATACCGCTGGGCGCCCGGCGGCCGCAGCCCGCCGGTTCTGCCGATTCGGCAGGCGTTCTGCCGTTCTGGCCGACTCCGGCCGCCGCGCCCCGAAGACGCTGCCAAAGTGGCAGTTTCCCGAACGGCATCGCAACAGGAGCAACAGGAGACCGACATATGCTGAACGCCGACCGTCTGACCGTGAAGGCCGCCGAGGCCGTCGCCGCCGCCGCGCGCGAAGCCCGGCGCGCGGAGCATCCCGAGATCGGGGAGGTTCATCTCCTCAAGGCGCTCCTCGAACAGGACGACGGCGTCGTGGTGCCGGTCCTTCTCAAGATGGAGGTGCCGCCCGACAAGGTTGCACGCGCCGCAGACGATGAACTGAGCCGGCGCGCCCGCGTCAGCGGCGGTGCCGTACCGGGTGCGTCGCGCCGCCTGCGCAGAGCCTTCGACGCGGCCGAAGAGGCGGCTCGGGACCTCGGGGACGCCTACATATCCACCGAGCACCTCCTGCTCGGGCTGATGGCCGGCCGGGGCGACGCCGCCCGGATCCTCAAGGACCACGGGGTCACCCGCGACCGGCTGGACACCGCCCTCGAAGCCGTCCGCGGTTCCCACCGGGTCACCGACCAGAACCCGGAGGAGAAGTACCAGGCGCTGGCCCGCTACTCCCACGATCTGACCGAGCGGGCCCGCCGCGGAAAGCTCGACCCGGTGATCGGCCGAGACGACGAGATCCGCCGGGTGATGAAGGTCCTGGCCCGCCGCACCAAGAACAATCCGGTGCTCATGGGCGAACCCGGCGTGGGCAAGACCGCGATCGCCGAGGGCCTGGCGCAGCGTATCGTGGCGGGCGACGTGCCCACCTCGCTGTCCGGCAAGACGCTCGTCTCGCTCGACATCTCGGCCATGCTGGCCGGCGCCAAGTTCCGGGGGGACTTCGAACAGCGCATGAAGGCCGTCCTCAAGGAGGTCATCGAGGCCGAAGGACGCTACATCCTCTTCATCGACGAGCTGCACACCATCGTGGGGGCCGGAGCGGCGGAAGGCGCGGTCGACGCGGGCAACATGCTCAAGCCCGCCCTGGCCCGCGGCGACCTGCGCATGATCGGCGCGACCACCCTCGGCGAGTACCGCAAGCACATCGAAAAGGATCCGGCCCTGGAGCGGCGCTTCCAACCCGTCTACGTGGCGCCCACCTCGGTCGAGGACACGATCACCATCCTGCGCGGCATCAAGGAGCGCTACGAAGTGCACCACGGCGTGCGCATCGCTGATGACGCGCTGATCGCCGCCGCCAGATTGTCGGACCGGTACGTGGGGGGGCGGTTCCTCCCCGACAAGGCCATCGACCTGATGGACGAGGCGGGGAGCCGGCTGCGCATCGAGATCGACTCCCTCCCCCAGGAGATCGACGAAGTGGAGCGACGGATCATCCAGCTCGAGATCGAGAAGCAGGCCCTGGCGCGCGAAGACGACCGGGGTGCGCGCCAGCGCCTCGGCAGGATCGAGGAGGAACTGTCCGGGCTGCGCGAGTCCAGCCAGTCCATGAAGGCCCGCTGGCAGGCCGAGAAAATCCAGATCGCGCGCATTCAGGAGCTCAAGGAGCGGGTGGACGCGCTGCGGACCGGGGCGGAGCAGGCGACACGCCGCGGCGAGCTGGCCCGGGCGGCCGAGATCCAGTACTCCGAGATTCCGCACGCTCAGGCGGACATCGGGAAGGCCGAGGAACGCCTCGCGGGGCTTCAGGCCGAGGGAAAGTTCCTGAAGGAGGATGTCACCGCCGACGACATCGCCGAAGTGGTGGCCGAGTGGACGGGAATCCCGGTCACGCGCCTGATGGACTCGGAGCGGAAGCGCCTGGCGGGGCTCGAAGCGCTGCTCGGCAGACGCGTGATCGGGCAGAACAAGGCGCTGAGCGCAGTGTCGCGGGCCGTGCGCCGCGCCCGGGCCGGTATCCAGGACCCCGACCGTCCCGTCGGCTCGTTCCTGTTCCTCGGGCCCACGGGGGTGGGGAAGACCGAGACTGCCCGCGCCTTGGCCGAGTTCCTCTTCAACGACGAGCGCGCGATGGTCCGCATCGACATGTCGGAGTACATGGAGGCGCACGCCGTGTCGCGGCTGGTGGGCGCTCCCCCGGGCTACGTCGGCTACGACGAGGGCGGCCAGCTCACCGAAGCCGTGCGCCGCCGGCCCCATGCGGTGGTGCTCTTCGACGAGGTCGAGAAGGCCCACCCCAAGGTCTTCAACGCCTTCCTCCAGATCCTCGACGACGGCCGCCTCACCGACGGGCAGGGCAGGACGGTCGACTTTCGCAACACGGTGATCATCATGACCTCCAACATTGCCGGGCCCGAGATTCTGGCGCGGTCCGAAATCGGCGCTTGGAGCGAGGTCGAGGCCATGGTGCGGCGGCGCCTCAAGGGGCATTTCCGCCCCGAGT
Source organism: Longimicrobiales bacterium (assembly GCA_965215065.1). Taxonomy (GTDB): domain Bacteria; phylum Gemmatimonadota; class Gemmatimonadetes; order Longimicrobiales; family Gaopeijiaceae; genus Bin94. The sequence continues at coordinate 3,257,582 of OZ244037.1, read as the reverse complement.
TCCTGAATCGAATAGACGATGTGGTGGTATTCAAGCCGCTGTCGCCGAGCGAGTTGGAGCAGATCGTCGAGATTCAGCTTCAGCGGGTGGCGAAGCTGGCCGCCCAGCAGGGCGTGAACCTGTCCGTCTCCGGCGAGGCGAAGCAGGTGATCGCTCGCGAGGGCTTCGATCCCGCGTTCGGAGCGCGCCCTCTCAAACGGGCCGTGCAGCGTCTGGTGCAGGACCCCCTGGCGATGGCGATCCTGGACGGCGGGGTGGTGCCGGGGAGCGCGATTCGGCTGACGACGGGCGACGGCGGCGAGCTGGTATTCACTGCCGTGGGGAGGAGTGAATGAGCGCGAAGGCGACTGCACGGGCGGGCAGGCCGCGAAGGGACGTTGACGGGGTACGGGCCCTTGCCGGGCTGGCGCCTCGCCGCCCTCGGCGCTCGCGACGGTTTCACCGCGGGCTGCAGGTCATTCCGTGGCTCCCTCTGTCGGCGCTGGCCGCATGCAGCGGGACGGCCGCTCGCAGTACTGCCGGCCCGCCGCCCGCCACGAACTTGTCACTGGAACCGGTCCGCATCGTGGCGGAGTTCCTCGACGCGGCCAACCGCCGCGACCTCGCCGCCATGGCCTCGCGCTTCGGCACGGACGACGGTCCGATCGGCGGCCGCCGCGGCGCGCTCGGCTGCGCGCTCCGCAAGGCGGGCTCCTGGATCGGGCTCGGCCACCGGTGTCTCACCGCGCGGGAGGTCGAACTGCGCATGGATCTGATGGCGGCCATCCTCGCGCACGACTCTCGCCGTATCGGGAGCCCGGCGGCCGTGGCGGGAAGGGGGCGGGCCGCGATGCGGGTTGAAGTCGAAGTGGACACGGCAGGCAGACGGGATGTGGTCGTGCCCTTCGTGCTGATCCGCACCGACGACGGGAGCTGGCTCGTCCAGGAGGTGGGGCTGAGGCGGTTGGTCGGCCAGGCCTAGAACCAGCGAGTATGGGACGGCGGCGCATTTGGCCAGGCAGCTTGGCATAGCGGGGACTTGAAGGGAGCGGACGAGACTGTGTTCTGCGTTGTTTCGGACTCCTGAACGAGGGTTCGTTCTGCCTGACGGACGAATGGACTGTCGGCAACGACAACTGCGTCTCCCGCTGCCGCAGGAGGCTGCAGATCCCGCCGCCGCGGCACCGGTGCTACTGCATGCGGGCCAAGGTGCAGGTCCACGAGTACCAGAGGGCGGCGCGACGCCGCCTGCGAGCGTGGCGGGATCGCCACTCTCCTGACGGATCGGGAAACTGGACTTCTCACATGCTGCGAAACCGGACATCTTTTATCTGCTCCCGACACGGCTCTTGCGGAACGGCATCTGGGGCCTCACCTTGCTGCCAGATGGTTCGGTTCCCCGTCCAGGCACATCGGAATCGTCCAGAATCTGCCTTTTGCGGTGGGGCTTGGTGAAAACCCTGGCCTCAGAAGTACTCATCCTCGGAAGTACTCATAAACAACCAGCAAGAGAGAGGGATGATGAAGTTGCATCGCATGCTGTGGTGGTTTCCAGTCGCCGTTGGCCTGATTTGGCTCGCGGGTCCGTCCGCCTCGGACGCGTGCGCCAATACAGGATCCTGCAGGGAGCTGGTGTGCACTCCGCTCGCGTGTTGCACGGTCAATCCCGACACAGGGGAGATCTGCGACTCCCACTGGATGGATGACGAAGGCGGACCGGGCGGCGACTGAACTCTCGTGACAGTCGCCACCCAAGGCCGGGGCGCGCTCTGTGCCTCCATGTCCTCTTTAGGATGCGGCGGTCTCCTTCTCGCCGTTGCGGCGGTGTGCGCTATGCATCGGTGCGCTGCAGCTCAGGTTCGACTGGACAGTGTGCCCTCGTGGCGGATCGGCGGGGAGGCGATGGCCTGGACCGGTGTCGTAGCGGCCGACGGCGACGAATCCCGTCTGGTGGTCCAGACGGAATCGGAACCGGTGCTCCATCTCTTCGATCTCGCGGCGGGGACCGCCCGGAGAAGCTGGGGCAGGCACGGGGAAGGCCCGGGCGAGTTCCGCTTTTCCAGGGGCGTGGCGTTGGCGAACCAGCATATCTACGCGCTGGACGGAGCACAGGCGCGCCTGGCGATCTTCAACCTTGCCGGAGACCTGGCGCGAAGCGCGGCGCTTCGTGAACTGGGCGTTCTGCCCAACTTCCCGCGCAGGCTGGCACGGAGCGGCGGCGACATGCTTCTGCTCCAGGCATCAGAGCCGATGGGCAACGAGAGCGTGGTCATCGCACTGGCTTTCGATGCCGACCCCGGTGGTGATTCGGCACCGCGTCAGGATACGGTGATCGCCTATCGAACGTCTCCGGACCTGTTGCGGCTCACCGCGCCGGGTGCACCCAGCTGGACGGTTCCGCCGCCCTTGGCCGCCCGGCCCCGCTGGGCGGCGGTTTCAGGCGGGATGGTGTTTTGGCAGGGCCCCGGTCCCGAGCTTCAGAGGTTCGATCTCACCGGAACTCCCGAAGCGACGTTCGCGTTGCCGATCTCCGACAGCTTTGACGTGGACGAGGAGGATCGGGAGCATTGGCTCCGGACGGCGATACCCCAGGAGTTCATGGGACAGCGGGTGTTCGAGCCGATAAGAGAGGCGGCCCGGGAGACCGTCAACTTTCCCGAGCATCATCCGCTCGTCTCGCGGCTCCTCGGGTCGCCGGAAGGGTTTCTCTGGGTCCGGCGAACGCCCGCGGGACGACCGCAGGTTTGGGATGTCGTAGATGACAGAGGGCAAATCGCCGGCCGCATCGCCCTGTCTCCCGGTCATCGTCTCATGGCCCTGCTTCCCGGACGCGCCGTGGTTCGAGTGACCGATGATCTCGGAGTCGAGTCGGTTCAGATTCACCTCGTCCAGCGGGACCCGGCGCACGGCCCCTCGCCCCATGAAGTCGATCCACGTTGAGGTCGATCCACGTCCGATAATGTGTTCGGCAGCCCGGTTGGCCCGAGTGGTTCGGGCAGGGACGTACACACTCCAGAGGAGGAAGCATGATGAAGACCGTTATGCGCATCGCTGGCACCTTCACGGTGGCGTGCTTGGCCTTGTTGGCCGTCGTCGCCATGGTCACGGTGCCCGCTGATCTCACGACGCCCGCGCCGGTCTACGGCGGAGGTCTCCGTTCCTGAGGCCGAGGCGGCCTCGCCCCCCTGTTCCACTGGATCGATGGGGACCTGCTACGACATGGAAAACGCAACCTGTATCATCTGGCCGCCGCCTTGGGTCGAGGGGGATCCATACGAACAAGACGGAGCCTGCGATCTCAACGATAAAGGTTGCGGACCTGAGTAGCCTCAACTGCTCCAGCTGCTCAGGACTCGGTGATCACGGAGGTTGCTTCTTGCATATGCGGGTTGCGTTAGCGGCCTCCGTGCTCGCCGTCGTCCTTTGCGCATCCTCGGCCGAGGCGCAGCGGCGGCTGGCTCCGCCGGACCTGACGGTCGGGGACGATTCCGCGAACTTCTTCGAGAATGTCGTGGATGTGCTCGTACGAGACGATCGCATCTACGTAGCGGACGGGGGGCCAAGGAGAATCGTTGCGTTCGATCGATCGACCGGCCAACGGACCGCCGCCGCCGGGCGCAGGGGCGACGGCCCAGGCGAGTTTCAGTGGCTCAGGTGGGTCGACGACTGCGGCGGTGACACCATCTTCGCTTCGGCCATCGGTCCTGCTCGAGTGTCCGTGTTCTCTCAAGATCTCGAGCACATACGGACATTCCGCGTGGCGAACCAGAGGTTGAGAGAGATCGAGTGTGCCGGTCCCGGTGCATTTGCGGGGATCACCCGCAGCAGGGACCCCGCGCTGAGTCTTGGCCGTGCCATCCTCATGAAGGTGTCGTGGCGTGCGACTTATGACATCATCCTCTTTGGGCCGGACGGGGACCTCCGAAGGGTGCTGGGAACATTCCCCGGAGAGGAGCGATATCGCAGCCCACGGTCGGATGGTCGCGGCCATAGCGACTTTCCCCTCCACTGGGGCTTGAGCCCAGTTTTTGAGTCCTCGCCACATGGCTTCGTCGTGGGGACGGGCGAAACATCGTCGTTGATGCGCTATGACGTGGATGGCAACCTGCTCGACACGTTGGCGTTCGGGGAAGATCGGGTTGCCGTGTCGCGTGCTCACATGGACGCACGCGTGCAGGAGAGGATCCGGCGGGACGAACGCCTTGGGGACACCGTCGGCACGCGTTCCTACTGGGCGGAATACCCGTACCCTTCCCACTTTCCCGCATACTCCAAGGTTCTCGTGACACCGGCCGGCTTCGTCTGGGTGGCGAGATTCCCCGAGCCGTACACGGAACATCCTTTTCGCTGGAAGGTTTTCACGCGAGACGGCGCCTTGGCAGCCACTGTCGATGTGCCGAGACATCTGGAGCTCATGTGGGTCGGCGAAACGCATGTCGCCGCCGTCGCTAGGGACCAGTTGGGCGTCCAGACTGTGGAGGTACGTTCCATCCAGCGCGAGTAGGAGACGGCGCAGGTAGGAGACAGCGCGGCCCCCCAGGCACGCTGGCGCGGGTTCATCCACGGGCTGTCGAGGGACGGTTTCGCAGAGGCCGCGGCCCCGCGGGCTCAGCCGCGCTCCACCAGTTCCACCAGCACGCCCCCGGTCGACCGCGGGTGCATGAACGCGATCCGGTGTCCGTGGGCGCCGCGCATCGGGCCTGTCGAGGTGAACCGGTATCCCGCCGCCTCCAGCTCGCCCATCGACTTCGCAACATCGGGGGTGCGGTAGGCGATGTGATGGAGGCCGGGCCCGTGCCGCTCGATGAACCGAGCCACGCTGTTGCCGCGGACCAGCGGCCGGATCAGCTCCACATTTCCCACGAAGCAGATCTCCACACCTTGCAATTCCACGCGTTCCAAGGGGGTCGCCGAGCGGCCCGTCAGACCCTCCAATACCCTGCGAACCTCGTCGAAGGAGCGTACGGCGATGGCCACATGGTCGAGCTCCAATCCTGCGAGGTGGGGCTCTGCGGGTGTAGAATACATGGTGGAACCTCCGCAGCGGGATCACGACTGAATCACTTCAAACTCAGGATATTCATGATGGCGGACAGCACGAATCTCGTCACGCTCACCGACGACAACTTCAAGGAGCAGGTCGAAGACCACGCCGGCCTTGCCATGGTCGACTTCTGGGCCGCCTGGTGCGGTCCCTGCAGGATCGTCGCCCCCTTCGTCAGCGAGCTGGCGGACGACTTCGCCGGGCGCGTGCGCGTGGGTAAGCTGGACGTGGACGCGCACATCGCCACTTCGATGCGCTTCGGGGTCCGCTCGATCCCGACCATTCTCTTCTTCAAGGACGGAGAGCGCGTCGACACGGTGGTCGGCGCCGTGCCGAAGGCCCGGCTGCAGCAGAAGATCGAGCAGCACCTGTAAGCGGTCCGCATGAGCGCAGGAAGGCTCTACGTGGTGGCGACGCCGATCGGAAACCTGGCGGACCTTTCGGACCGCGCCCGGGAGACCCTGGCTTCCGCCGACCACATCTTCGCGGAGGACACGCGGCGGGTCCGGGTGCTCCTTTCGCGCATCGGACTCGCCGCGCGTCCGCTTGCGCTCCACGCCCGCAACGAGGCAAGCCGGGTGGCGCTGGCGAGGCGGTGGCTCGCCTCGGGCGACGACATCGCGCTCGTCTCGGACGCCGGCACGCCGCTGATCTCCGATCCCGGCGAGCGGCTCGTGGCGGCCGCGATCGAGGACGGCCATGACGTGGTGCCCGTTCCGGGTCCGTCGGCGATCCTCGCGGGATTGGTGGCTTCGGGACTATCTTGCGTCCCGTTCACGTTTGTGGGGTTCCTGCCGCGCAAGGCGGGAAAGCGGGCCCGGGCGCTGGAGCGGATCATCGACGCCACCGAGACCACCGTGCTGTTCGAGTCGCCCGCGCGCCTGGCCGGCCTGCTGGACGAGCTGGCGGCGCGCACCGAGGCCCCGGGCTCCGCACGTCGAATCGCGGTCTGCCGCGAGATGACCAAGGTGCACGAGGAGGTCGTCCGCGGCACACCGGCCGAATGCGCCGGCCACTTCCGGGAACACCTTCCCCGCGGCGAGGTCACGGTCGTGGTGAAGGGGCGGCCGGACAAGGGCGGAGCAGCGACCGCGGCCGAGCTGGCGTTGCTGGCCGGGGCCGCGTTGGATGCGGGGCTGGCGCCCACGGCCGCCGCCCGTCGGGTGGCGGCCCGCTCCGGCGTCGCACGGGGCGCGGCGTACGAGGCCGTGCAGAGGGTCAAGGAGGGGCGGGGGATGCGGACGCGGAACGCGGGAGAGTGAGCGGGGTGCAGGCCCGCCGGGCTGCCCGCGGCAGAAGTCCCTCGCGGCATTCGACCGGCGAACCCGCCGGGGTCGTCACGGGCCGGGTGTCGGCCGCTCGGGTACGCGCCGGGGTCGTCAGCGCGCTGTCTGCGGCAGCCTTCGCCGTGCCCGCCGGAGCGACCCTCGCGCAGAGCAGCGGTCCCGTCACGATCGCACGGCTGCAGTACGAGGGCGGCGGCGACTGGTACGCGAACCCTTCCTCGCTCCCCAACCTCCTGACCGAGGTGCGGGACAGGACCGGGATCCCCACCGCCGACGAGGAGGTGGCGCTCCGGCCTGCCGATCCGGCCCTTCGAGACTTTCCCTTTCTGTACATGACCGGTCACGGAAATGTCCGCTTTACCCCCGAAGAACGCCTTGCTCTGCGCCGCTATCTCCTCGAAGGGGGCTTCCTGCACGCCGACGACAACTACGGAATGGACGAGTCGTTCCGGCAGGAGATGGATCGGATCTTTCCGGACAGGGAACTCGTCGAGCTGCCTACCGAGCATCCGGTCTTTCGCGCGCCCTACGAATTTCCCGCGGGGCTTCCCAAGATCCATGAGCACGACGGTGCGCCGCCCCAGGCGTTCGGCATCTTTCATCAGCGAAGGCTCGTCGTCATCTATACGTACGAGACGGATCTCGGAGACGGCTGGGAGGATCCGGATGTGCACGAGAATCCTCCCGAGGTCAGAGAAGACGCGCTGAGGATGGGCATCAACATTTTCGTATACGCCATGATGCAGGCCGTGTCGTGATGCGAAGACGCAACGTAATGCGAGGTGCAACGTGAGCCCGGCGGGTCGGATCAACGCCGCCGTCGAGGGCGTTCGCGGGCATCTTGCGCGCTCGCTTGGACTCCTGGTCGGGGCGTGGTGTGCCGTGGCCGCACTGCTGCTCCTCATGCTGGGGCCGGCGTTTGCGGGAGGAGAAGGGTGGAGCCCGGGCAGTCCGGGTCCGATCGTGATCGTGGCGTTGATCGTCGCGCTCGTGCCCGGGGGACTGTGGTGTTGGCGGCGGCTGGAGCGGCGCCGGTGCGCGGAGCACCGGATCACGCGTGCCATGGACGGCATTGCCGGACTCGACGAAGGTGCCGTGCTCGGCGGGCTGGAGCTGTCGCGGTTCGCACCCCCCGGGACATCGCCGGGGCTTCGGGAGCTGGCGCTCGAGCAGGTGGGAAGTCGGCTGTCCGGTGACGCCAGGACGCTTTCGGGCAAGCTGGGCGAACAGGTGAGCGCGGATCTGCGGCGGGGCGTCACGGCGTTCTTGGCCGTGGCCGTCGCGGCGCTGGCGGTGCTCCTGCTTGCGCCCGCTCGCACGGTGGGTGCCTGGGGCGGGCTCCTGAGTCCTCTTGCGGTGCTGGTCGAGCCGATGCTGCCTCCGGTCGGCGTCGAGCCGGGCAGCATCGAGGCGGTGCGGGGGACGGTCGTCGAAGTGTCGGCGAACGCTCCGATGCGCGAAAGCGTGATCCTGCGCTGGGACGTGACCGGACGGGTGACCCGGTCGAGCACGATCACGCTTGCGGACGGTTCCGGCGCGGCGAAGCTGCCTCCGGTCGCTGCCGAGACCCGTTACTGGATCGAGGCGCCGGACGGTGCCCGCAGCGAGGTACACACCATCACCCCGGTCGATCCGCTCTTCGTAAGCACCCTGACCGTCGAACTGACGCACCCCTCGCACACCGGACTGGCCCCGACGGAGTACCAGAACGAGATTCCCGCGCTGGCGATCCCGGCGGGCACCCGCCTGAAAGTTCACGGCCGGGGGAGCCGCGGGATCGGGACGAGTGCGCTGGTGGACGACGAAGGGCATCCCGTAATGGCGCTGGAGGTTGCGGGCGCCGGCTTCGAGGGGAGCTGGATGCCGGAACGAAGCGGCACCTACAACTGGGCATTCACCGACGAAGCGGGGGGAGACGCCGCCTCGGTGCCGGAGCCTTTGGCCGTCGAAGTCATCCCCGATCAGCCGCCGTCGGTTGCGATCGTCTATCCCGGTACCGACACGGTCATGCCGGTCGATCTGCGCCAGCCTCTCGTGATCCGCACGCAGGACGACTACGGGATCGCGCGGGTGGAGATCGCGGTCCGGCGGGTGAGCGCGATCGGAGAGGCCGGGGACCCGGTGGTGCACCGCGTGGAGCTGGGCGGGTCGGCGGGGGCGATCGTGCGTCCTGTGCTCGACGTTTCGGAGTGGAGCCTCTCGCCGGGCGACACGATCCGCTATCTGGCGCGGTCCGTCGACAACCACCCGGCGGAGCAGGCGAGCGAGAGCGTGGAGTTCGCACTGTGGATCGGCGGCGCGACGGAGCTCGGCCGCGCTGCGGAGGAGGAGCTCGGCCGCGCTGCGGAGACCTTGGAGGATCTTGCCGAAGAGGCCCGCCGGGTCGAGGAGGAGACGAGAGATCTGCAATCCCGGACGGAAGCGGAGGGCGAGCGCGACGGGAGCTCTCGGCGGCAGGCCGAGTTTGCCGATCGCGAGGAGATCGCCCATGCGCTCGAGCGGCAGGAAAGCATGATGCAGGCGGTGGACTCGCTGCAGCGGGAGCTCGCCGAGCTCCGAGAAGCGCTGAAGGATGCGGGGCTGGCCGACCCCGAGATGGAGCAGACGGTCCGGGATCTGGAGAAGCTGCTCGACCGGGTGGCTTCGGAAGACCAGGAGGACGCGCTCGCCGAGCTCGAGGAGCAGCTGGCGGACATGGATCCGGATGAACTGCGCGAGGCGCTGGAGCAGATGGCGCTCGACCAGGAACGGATGCGGCAGCGCTTGGAGGATTCGCTGGAGAAGTTTCGAGACGCCGCCGTCGAACAGGACTTCCGTGCGACGGAGAAGGAGGCGGAGGAGCTGGCCGAGGAGCAGGAGATCCTCGCCCGGGCGATGATGGAGGGCGGCGAGGACGAGCTGCGCGCCGAGCAGCAGGCCGCGCTGGAGGCGCAGGCACAGGAGCTTCAGCAACACCTCGAAGAGCTGCAGCAGCGGCTCCGGGATGCCGGTGAGATGGACGCGGGAGACGGAGTGCAGGAAGCGAGACAGAGGCTGGCGCAGGCCCGGCAGCAGATGCAGCAGGCGGCGCAGATGGCCCGTCAAGGCCGGCAGCAGAGCGCCGGAGAGCAGGCGCAGCAGGCGGCCGGCGACCTGTCGGAGGTCTCGCAGCAGCTGGGCCAGGCGCAGATGCAGATGCAGATGCAGCAGATGGAGGCCATCCGCACGGCGCTCGGGCAGACCGCCGCCGACGCGCTGGCGCTGGCCCGCCGCCAGTCGGAGCTCCGAACCGAGATGCAGGGGGCGAACGCCGCCGAGCTGGCAGCGATGCGGGCCGACGAGGCGGCGATCGCGCAGGGAATCCGCAACCTCGCCGAGAACTATGCCGAAGACACCGAGATGATGGCCCCGGGGGGCCGTGACCTCCTCACCGCGGTCGGTCACGCGATGGAGCAGCTCGATGCAACCATCGCCGCAATGGGGAATTCACGGTCGCAGGGCCCCTCGCCGATGGCCGAAGCCGAGCAGGTGGTGCGCACCTTGAACGAGGTTGCGCGTCTGGCGATGACATCGGGTCGGCAGGAGCAGGCCCAGGGCTCGGCGTCGGCCTCCGAGCAGATGATGCAGCAGCTCCGGCAGCTCGCGCAGCAGCAGGGCGAGATCATGCAGGACGCGTCTTCGCTGACGCCGATGCGTCTGGGTGAGGAGACGCTGCGGGAGCAGATCGAGGAGGTGGCCGGCCGCCAGGAGGAGGTGGCCGACGAGCTGGGCGAGATGGCGGAGGACGGCGCGGAGGAGGCCGACCCGTTGGGCGATCTTTCCGCCTTCGCCGACGAGGCGCGGCGCCTGGCCGAAGCGCTCGCTCAAGGCCGGCTCGACCCGGAAGTGCTGCGCCGCCAGGAACGGCTCTTCCACCGGCTTTTGGACGCGGGCCGCGCCTTGGAGCGGGGTGAGGAGTCGGAGGAACGGGAATCGGAGCGGCCGGGCGAGTTCACCCGTGAATGGGTGGGGGCCCTGAGCGCGGGAGATATGGACGTGCTTCGCTTCGAGCTGCCCGGTGCCTCCGAGCTGCGCGCCCTGCCGCCCGCGCAGCGTGCGCTGGTGCTCCGCTACTTCGAGCGGCTCAACCGCGAGAATCCGATCGGTCCGACGGGGCCGGGCGGGGGAGACCGGCGATGATCCCGCGCGTTTGCGGGGCTGTGCGGATGGGCACGCCGTGGGTGGGCGCGGTTCGCGTACGGGCGCTTCCCGTGCCGATGTCCGTCTTGTTCGCGACCGGGTTCGCGGTCATGGTCGGGTTCGCGGTCACGGCCGGGCTTGCGGTTGCAGCCGCGCCGCTGAGCGCGTTGCAGTCCCGGCCCGACCCGCGCCTCGAGCATCGGATGCTCCGGCAGGCCGCCGCGCAGGAGGCGCGGGGCGAGCTGGAAGCGGCCGAAGCCACGCTGCGGGAACTGCTCGCGCTCCAGCCGGGTTCCTCGGCGGCGGTCTTCGCGCTGGAAAGGGTCTTTCGCACCGGGGACCGGCTGCCCGATCTGCTCCCGTTGCTGGGCGCATTCCTGGAGGGGGAGCCGTCGGCGGACCGGGTCTGGGGGCTGAATGTCGCCGTTCTGGTCGAGATCGAGGAGTCCTCGCTGCTGGAAGAGACCGTGCAGGCTTGGATCGAGGCCGATCCCGCGTCGTCCGTCCCGTATCTGGAGGGCGCGAAGGCGTTCCACGAAGCGCTCGGGGCCGAGAAGGGAGCCGAGCTGCTCGAGGCGGGACTGGCGGCGCAGGGCGAGCTTCCGCAGCTGCTCATCGAGCTGGGAGACCTGCACGCGTCGGCCGGAAGGGTCGAGGATGCGGCCGAGGCGTGGGCGCGCGCCCTGGGACGTGACCGGGCCCGCCGCGGCGCGATCTTCCGCCGCATCGAGGGCCTGGGCGAGGGAAGCGGGGATGCCGCCGCGCTGATCGTCGCCGCGCTCGGGGCCGAGCCGACCACCGTGTCCCGGCTCGAGGCCGGAGCGGAGCTCGCACTGCGCCAGGACCTGGGCGACGATTTCAGGGCCCTCGCGCAATCCGCGCTCGAGCGTCTCGACGACCGCGAGGCCCGGGGGTTCCTCGGCGGCCTGGCCCGCAAGGCCGAGGATCTCGGGCGCGACAGGGGCGCCCTGTGGGCCTATACGAAACTCCGTGAAGCTGCCCGCGACCCCGTCGAGGCGCGTGTCGGCGACGAACGGCTGGCCGGTGCCGCGCTGGCCGCGGGGGACACCGCCGCCGCGCTGGAAGCGATGCGCAGGATCATGGAATCGCACCCACCGGGCTCCGCCGACAGGCGGACCGCGTGGACGGACGAGCTGCGCATCCAGGTTGCGTCGGGAGACACGGAAGGTGCGACGGCTGCGCTTGCCGCCTTCCGTGCGGAGTTCCCCGAGTCCCACGACTTGGACGCGCTTTCGGCCAGGTTGGCTTCGCGACTCCTCGGCATGGGGATGCGCGCGGAAGCGATGGAGGTGCTGGGCGGGATCAAGGGCCCCGGGGCGGCTCTGGAGCGAGCGTTTCTGCTCCTTGAGGGCGGTGCCTTCCCGGAAGGCATCGCGGCGCTCCAGGCATCGCTCCCCGAACTGGAGCCGGCCGACGCGACCGAGATGCTTGATCTGACCCTCACGCTGAGCGAACTCACGCCCTTGGGCGCCCGGCTGGCGGCCGAGGTGGCGATCGCCAAGCATCGCGGCCGCCCCATGCACGGGGTGCTGGCCGTGCAGGAGCGCATCGAGGTGCTTCCGGCGGCGGACCGTCCGCCCGTCCTCTCGCTGGGAGCCCGCGCGGCCGACCAGGCCGGGTTCGGCGAGATCGCCGCAACGTTCCGGCGCCGCATCGTCGCTGAACACGAAGAGGCCCGCGAGTTCCCCGAAGCGGCGCTGCGTCTCGCCCGTGCGACGGCCGCCGAACCGGGCGGCCGCGACGAGGCGGTGCGCATTCTGGAGGCGCTGATCGTCAGCCGGCCGGACAGCCCGGTCGTGCCGGGCGCGCGCCGGGAGCTGAGAAGGATTCAGGGAGGAGGCTCGATATGATCCGCCGGGAGGACGGCCTGTTGCAAAAGGACGGCCCCTTGCAAAAGGCGTTGTGCAGGAGGGCTGCCGGGACCGGTTTTCGAGGCATGTCGGCGGTGGCCGCCGTGCTGATCATGGCCGCCTTGCCCATCAAGCAAAGTGCCTTGCCCTTCGCGCAGGGAGCGGCCGCGCAGCTGCTCCTGGTCCCCATGGAACGCACGCAGGCCAACCACCTCAAGGCGTACGGGCTCACCTACTGGGTGCTGGAACGAGACGGTCGCGCGGAGTGGCTGCTCAACTTCGAGGGCGGCTCGTTCCTCCTCCCCGACACCGAGGGCACACGGCGGAAGGCGGCGCTCATGGGGGTGACCGTTCAGCCCGTCGGGGTGGCCGACGAGGCGAGGATCAGGAGCATCGTCGCACAGTCCAACATGGAGTCCGTGGTGCTGGAGAAGGCGACGAAGATCGCGATCTACACGCCGCCCAACAGCGCTCCCTGGGACGACGCCGTGACCATGGCGCTCGATTACGCCGAGATCCCCTACGAGAAGATATGGGACGACCGGGTGATCGCAGGGGAGCTCGATGACTTCGAGTGGCTTCACCTCCATCACGAGGACTTCACCGGACAGTACTCCAAGTTCTACATCACCTATGCGGGGGCGCCCTGGCTGGAGGATGAGGTCGCCCGCAACGAAGAGGCGGCGCATGCGCTGGGCTTCGCGAACGTGCCCGCGCTGAAGAAGGCCGTGAGCCGCAACATCCGGCAGTACGTCGAGAACGGCGGCTTCCTCTTCGCCATGTGCTCGGCCCCGGAGACGCTGGAGCTGGCGCTGGCAGCCGCCTCGGTCGACATCGCCGCCGCCTATTCGGACGGCACGCCGCCCGACCCCGACGCGGGCTCGAAGGTGGACTGGGGGCTGGCCATGGCCTTCCACAATGCCGAGATACAGGTCGCCCCGTCGGTGAACTCCTTTTCGGACATTGACGGCCACCAGGTCAACACGCCGTGGCGCAAGGAGCTGGGCGCGTTCACCCTCTTCGATTTCTCGGCCAAGTTCGACCCGGTTCCGGCGATGCTGACGCAGAACCATGAGTCGGTTCTGCCCGACTTCTACGGATTGACGACATCGTTCGCCGTCGACCGGCTCAAGCCCGGCGTCGTGAAGCTCGGGATCGAGGGGCCATGGGCCAAGTACATCCACGGCAACGTCGGCGAAGGCACCTGGACGTACTACGGCGGTCACGATCCCGAGGATCCCGAGCATCAGATCGGAGACCGTCCCACAGACCTCGAGCTGCATCCCAACTCGCCGGGATACCGCCTGATCCTCAACAACGTGTTGTTCCCCGCGGCCAAGAAGAAGAAGCTGAAGACGTGACGTCCCTTCCCCTTCGGCTTGCACCGGAGGCCGCCCGGGTCATCTGCGACGAAGTGATCCGGGCCGGGGGGCGCGAAGTTTCCTTCCTCGCCGATGTGACCCGTTCCCGAGCGATCGTCAATCCGCGTGCGGTGGCGCGCGGCAACCGGTCCGCCGTACTCGCCGCGGCGCGCGACGCGCACGATGGCTCGGTGATGATCCACAACCATCCCTCGGGGCTTCTGGAGCCTTCCGGGGCGGACCTGGCGGTCGCCGCGCGCCTCTACGAGCGAGGGATCGGCACGGCGATCGTCACGAATGCGGCCGACCGCATGTACGTGGTGGCCGAGCCACCGGAGCCGCGTCTCGCGGAACCGCTGGACCTTGACCGGCTGTCCGGGTTGCTCGGGCCGGACGGGCCCATGGCGTCGATGCCGGGGTACGAGGACCGGCGGGGCCAGCGCAGGATGCTCCGGTTCGTGGCCGACCGCTTCAACGAAGGAGGCATCGGGCTGGTCGAAGCAGGCACCGGTACCGGAAAGTCCCTCGCCTATCTGCTGCCGGCGGCCCGGTGGGCGGTGCGCAACGGAGAACGCGCGATCGTCTCCACCAACACCATCAGCCTTCAGGAGCAGCTGGCGGCCAAGGATCTGGCGATTGTCGCAGACATCCTCGGCGAGCGGCTCAAATGGGCCCTGGTGAAGGGAAGGGGGAACTACATCTCCATCCGGCGCGCCCGCCTGGCGGCCGAGTCGGCGCCTGCCCTCTTCCCCGACGATCGTTCGGAGGAACTGCAGGCCCTCGTCGACTGGGCCGACAGCACGGAGGACGGCTCGCGCGGCGATCTGCCCTTCGTGCCGGGCCGCGAGGTATGGGAGGAGGTACGCAGCGAGACCGATGCGTGTCTGCGCGCCAAGTGTCCCTTCTTCCAGCAGTGCCACTACCAGAGGGCTCGCCGCGCCGGGGCCTCCGCCGACATCGTGATCGTGAACCACGCGCTCTTCTTCTCCGACCTGGCCGTCCGGATCGCGACCGAGAACTTCCGCGACGGCGCCGTGCTGCCCCCCTACCAGCGCGTCGTGTTCGACGAGGCGCATCACCTCGAGGACGCGGCCACCCCCCGGCTCGGGGCCGAGGCGACCCGGGCCGGGATGTTCCGGACGCTGGCCCGCCTCGACCAGGGCGGCAAGGGGGTCCTGGCCGCGGTCGAGGCCGTGCTGGGGGCTGCGCGCACATCGATCTCGGCGCGACGCCTGCATCGGCGGATCGGCGGGCGCACACGGCCCCTCGTCCGTCGGCTGGGCGATGCCTTCACCGGCTTCTTCGACCTCATGGAGCCCTGGACCGAGGCCCGTGCGGACGGCGGCGCCCTCCGCCTGGGACGAACCGCACGGCCCGGCGCCCCCGCCGCGCCGGAACCCTCTGCCGACCCCGCCGTCGCCGAGGCTCTGCAGACGACGCTCGTCAACCTTGCCGACCTGCAGCACGAACTGGATGTGCTGGCCGACCAGCTGGACGAGCGGGGCGAGGACGAGGACCTCGGCTCCGAGCTGCAGGGACGCCTGCTCGACCTGCGCTCCTGCCGCAACCGCCTGGGCCGGGTCGAGCGCGCGCTGCGGCTCTGCCTCCTCCCGGAGCGAGGCGAGGCGAGCACGGTACGCTGGATCGAAGTGCGGATCTCGGGCAGGCGCAGGGTGAAGAACCTCGCCCTTCTGGCGGCCCCCGTCGATCTTGGCCCGGTCCTCGCCCGACACCTCTTCGGCAACATCGAGACCGGCGTCCTCACTTCGGCGACCATGGCGGTCAACGGAGACTTCACCTATCTGAGACGCCGGCTCGGCCTCGCCGGGACCCGCGACGCCCCCGCGCACGACATGTTCCTCGGCGCAGATCCGGATTTCACGCTTGCCGACACCGCTCCCGACGACCTCGAGGTGGCAGAATCCGTAGTCGGCTCCCCGTTCGACCACGCCGGCCAGAGCTGCCTGATCGTACCGACGGACCTGCCGCGCCCGGGCCGTCGTGCTGCGTCCGCCGCCTGCAACGAGGCCACCGCCGAGGTCATCCATGAAGTGGCCGCGATGACCGACGGCGGCCTCTTCGCCCTCTTCACCTCGTTCTCGGCGTTGCGGGCGGTCGCGGCGAGCCTCCGGAGAATGGGCGCGGAGGGACGCTGGCCGCTCTATGTGCAGGGCGGATCCGACCGCTCCAAGATGCTCCGGGGGTTCACCCGGTCCGGGTCCGCGGTGCTTCTCGGCACTGCCTCCTTCTGGGAGGGCGTGGACGTTCCCGGGTGGCCCCTGCGTGCGCTGGTGATCCAGAAGCTGCCGTTTCGCGTGCCGACCGAGCCCATCACCGAAGCGCGGGTCGAAGCCATGACGGCGCGCGGCGAGAACCCCTTCTGGGGGCTCATGGTTCCCGACGCGGCGGTGCGCCTCAAGCAGGGCATCGGGCGCCTCATCCGGACCCGGACCGACAGGGGCGCAGTCCTCCTCCTCGACGACCGGCTGCTCACCAGGCGCTACGGCCGCGTCATCCGCGAAGCGCTGCCCCGGATGCCGCTGGCGAAGGGGCCCTGGGACATGGTGAAGGGAAAGGTCGCCGAATTTTACGGTTCGACCGCGGCAGGCCGGGCTCCCCGTTCGGCCGGGACAGCGCCGCAAGGGGCAGCACCGCACGGGCCGCACCTTGGCCGTCCGCATGTCTTGCTCCCGCACGCGGGCTCGGTAGATTCCTAACGGCTCTCCAAACCGTGACTGACGGCCGTCCAACCTCGGTGGATGCAATGAAGAAAGCTCTCGGATTCCTTGCCGGACTCTTCCTCCTGGCACTGGCGGCGCTCGCCTTTCGGACCGCGTCGACCGGGTGGTCGGGGGGGCACGGCGACGTCGGCTTCTGGTGGACGGTGATCAGCGGCTTTCTGGGTATCGCGGGCACGGGCGCGGTCATCGGCACCGCCATGCATTCCCGCCGAACCGACTAGCCCGGCAACCCGTCGTGAAACGCTCGCGAGCACCGACGCCGCCGACGGCCATGGGCCGGATCCCCGCAGCGCGTCGCAGGCCATGAATGCCCGCCCCGGCAAGATCGTCTGCGTGGGACGCAACTATGCCGACCATGCCGCAGAGCTGGGGAGCGAAGTTCCGAAGGAGCCCCTGATCTTTCTCAAGCCTCCGTCGGCGGTGATCGGAGGCGGCGATCCGGTCCGGCTGCCCCCCGACGCGGGGCGCGTCGACTTCGAGGGCGAGATCGGCCTGGTGATATCGCGGCGCTGCCGGCGCGTCTCCGAAGCCGATGCCTGGAGCCTCGTGGGAGGGGTCGTGGCCGTCAACGACGTGACCGCGCGCGACCTGCAGCGCAAGGACAGCCAGTGGACCCGCGCCAAGGGGCTCGATACCTTCTGCCCCGTGGGCAACGTTGTCGACGCGAGGCAAGTCGAACCTGACGCCTTGGCGCTGGCCACCAGGGTCAACGGGGAAGTGCGGCAGCGGGCGAGCGCGGAGCAGATGGTGTTCCCCCTGCGCCGCCTGGTGAGCTTCATCTCCCACGTCATGACCCTCGAGGCCGGAGACCTCGTCGCTACCGGCACGCCGGAGGGCGTCGGCCCGCTTTCGGTCGGCGACGTCGTCGAGGTGTCGCTCTCGTGCGGTTCCTCGGTGAGCAACCCGGTTGCAGGAGGCGATGCCCTGGCGCCCGCGCCATGAGGGGCCCTCGAGCCGGAACACTCCCGAAGACGGGACAGGCAGTCACATGACGCGACAGCGTGCAGATCAGCGGGGGCCGCCGGGTGTCGGTGACCGCCGCCGGGCGAGCCGGCAGCCCGTGTACGTCGGTCTCGCCCTCTCGGTGCTCGCCCATCTCCTCCTGGTCGTGCTGTACCCGTTCTTCGGAGGAACCCGCCATGACCCGGCCGGCGTCCCGGTGCGACCTGCCGTCCGCGAAGTCGAAGGAATGCGGGCGGTGCAGATCGTCGAGGCAGCGGGGGCCGAGGTGAGGGATCCGAGTGATCCGGTGGAGATCGAGGATCCCGGCCGGCCCGATGTCGCCCCCGAGGTTCCCGACTTGGAGGAAGAGATCGAGGTCTACATCCCGGGTCGCTACCCGTCCCCCGGGGAGCGCCTGCGCGTCGGCGAAGGAGATCCGAGGCTGTGGCACCCGGTCGATCCCGAGCTCCTGACGCCCACGCCCGACGAGCTTCTGCGCCTCAGAATCGCTGCCGCGATCGAAGCGGCGAGCGATTCGTCGCTTGCGGAAGCCGAACGGCTGGCCGCGTCCCTCGACTGGACCCACACGGACGACGAGGGAAGGAGGTGGGGCGTCTCGCCGGGCAAGATCCATCTCGGGGACATGGAGATTCCCCTGCCCTTCGGGTTCGGGCCCCCGCCGGACTACAACGGCGACCAGGCCGACTGGGCGTTCCGCATGGCGGACATAGATCGCGCCGTCGGCACGCTGGCGGTGAGGATGAGCTGGAAGGAACGGGTGGAAGTCATGCGCCGCCGCCGCGAGGCGAGACGGGCCGAGGAGGAAGCGGAGAAGGAAAATGCTCCTCCCGTGGTCAGACCCGATACGACCGGCGCGTCCAGGCAGCGACAGAACCTCCGTTGACTCCGGAACGCCCCTCGGGAAACGACCTTCCCAAAACCTTCGATCCGCATGCCGTCGAGTCCCGCATCCTCCGGATGTGGGAGAACGGCGGATACTTCGCTGCCGCCGCGGAAGCCGTGGAGCGGGGCGGCGACCCCTACGTGATCGTGATCCCGCCGCCGAACGTGACTGCGGTTCTTCATATGGGGCACGCCCTCAACAACACGATCCAGGACATGCTCATCCGACGGCGGCGCATGCAGGGGCGCGTCGCGCTGTGGGTGCCGGGCACCGATCACGCCGGGATCGCGACCCAGAACGTGGTGGAGAAGCGGCTCGCGACGGAGGGGAAGACGCGGCACGATCTGGGCCGGGAAGCGTTCGTCGAACGCGTCTGGGAACACGTGGACGACACCTGCGGCCGGATTCTGGGACAGCTCAAGGGCATCGGGTGCAGCTGCGACTGGAGCCGTGCCCGGTTCACCCTCGACGAGGGGCTCTCCCGAGCCGTTCGGGAGATCTTCGTGCGCCTCTACGAAGACGGCCTGATCTATCGCGGCAAGTACATCATCAACTGGTGCCCGCGCTGCCTCACCGCGCTCTCCAACGAAGAAGCCGAGGGCGCAGAGTCCAGGGGGTCGCTCTGGCACCTGCGCTACCCGTTCGTGCCCGGCCACGAGGCGGCGGCGGCCGAGGCCCGCGCGGCCGGCGCCGCGGCGATCGGTCGGCTCTCCGACGGGCGCTGGCACCTCACCGTGTCGACCACGCGTCCCGAGACGATGCTGGGCGACACCGGCGTCGCGGTCAGCCCGTCGGACCCCCGTTACGGCTCTCTCGTCGGCGCGTCGGTGGAGCTCCCGCTCACGGGGCGCACGATCCCGGTGGTCGCCGACCGGCACGTCAGCGCGGAGTTCGGGACGGGGATGGTCAAAGTGACGCCGGCCCACGACCCCGGCGACTTCGAGATCGCGTCCAGCACCGGCCTCGAGGTCCTCAACGTCATGACCGAGCGCGCGGTTATGAACGAGAACGCGCCCGGCCCCTTCCGGGGGCTGCCCCGCGAAGAAGCGCGCGACGCCGTGGTGGCCGCGTTGGACCGTCGAGGCCTCCTGGCCGGGCGCGACGACCACGACCACGCGATCCCGCGCTGCTACCGCTGCGACACCGTGGTGGAACCGCGCCTCAGCGAACAGTGGTTCGTGCGCATGGAGCCGCTCGCCCGCCGTGCGCTGCGGTCGTCCCGCGACGGCGCAGTCACCTTCGTTCCCGGCCGCTGGACCCGGGTCTACGAGCACTGGATGGAGAACATCCGCGACTGGTGCATCTCGCGGCAGCTGTGGTGGGGGCACCGCATCCCGGTGTGGTACTGCGGCGACTGCGGCGCGGCCGCGGCCTGCCGCGAAGACCCCGACGCCTGCACCCGGTGCGGAGCCGCGTCGCTCGAACAGGATCCGGACGTCCTCGACACGTGGTTCTCTTCGTGGCTCTGGCCGTTCTCGGTCTTCGGCTGGCCGGACGAGACCCGCGACCTCAAGGCCTTCTACCCCGGGCACACGCTGTCCACCGCACCCGAGATCCTCTTCTTCTGGGTCGCCCGCATGATCATGTCGGGCTGTCATGCGATGGGGGAAGCCCCCTTCCGGCGGGTGTACCTCCACGGGACGGTACGCGACATCCAGGGCCGCAAGATGTCCAAGTCGCTGGGCAACGGGATCGATCCGCTGGCGGTGGTGGAGCGGTACGGTGCCGACGCGCTGCGCTTCACCCTCATCGCCGGCGCCGGCGTGGGCGCGGACATCCGCCTCGACCACGAGAACCTCGAAGCCGCGTTTTCGCCCGGGCGCAACTTCGTCAACAAGCTCTGGAACGCCGGCCGCTTCGCCCTCATGAGCCTCGGGGACGACCCTGTGCCGCCCCTGGCCGCCGTGAAGGACGACCTCGCCCTCGAGGACCGCTGGATCCTCTCCCGTCGGCAATACGCGGTCCGGCGCGCGGACGACGAACTCGATGCCTTCCGCATCCACGGTGCCGCCGAAGTGCTGCGGGACTTCTTCCGCGGCGAATTCGCGGACTGGTATCTGGAGTGCGTCAAGCACCGCCTGCGTCCCGGGGGGCCCGGACGCGAAGCGGCCCGTTCGGTCCTGGCGCATGTCCTCGACACGGTCTGCCGCCTGCTGCACCCCATGGTTCCGTTCGTCACGGAGGAGCTGCGGCGGCTCCTCCCCCGCTCCGGCAACCGCGATGGGTCCTGCGACCGCGACGGCCCGTGCATCGTCGCCCCCTGGCCCGCTCCGGCCGACGACCTGGACGACCCGGACGCCGAGGCCGGTTTCGGCTGGATCCGCGATCTGGTTGCGAAGGTCAGGGCGATGCGGAAGGAGTACGGTGTCGGGGAAGGGCGCGAGGTCGTGCTCCACGCGACCGGCGGGGAGGGGAACTTCCTGCTTGACGGGCGCGGCGAGGCGCTGCGGCGCCTGGCCCGCATCGGGAACGTGAAGACGGAGCGGGCCGCGCCTGGCACGGTCGGCGCGGGCGCGGTGCTGCGCGACGGCACCGAGCTCTTCATGCCCCTGGCCCACGTCATCGACCTGGAACGGGAGCGTGAAAGGCTTGCGCGCCAGACGGGGCGGCTCGAGACCCGCCTGCGAGGGCTCCGGGCCAAGCTGGCCAACGAGAACTTCGTCACGCGGGCGCCGCAGGCGGTCGTGGAGCGCGAGCGCGAGAAGCTTCGGGCATGTAAACTGCAGTTTACAAAATTGCAAGAGAAGTTGACATTACTGGCCGGACATGAGCCATGATCCGGCGCGGTGTTCCGATCCTGCTGATCCTTCCGGCAACGGCATGCGCCCGGCCGGAATCGCCGCCCGGCGGTCCCGAAGACCGGATGCCGCCCGTGGTGATCGAGACGATCCCCGATACCTTCGCGACCGTCGAGCCCGGCGGCCGGGAGTTCTTCTTCCGCTTCAGCGAACGGATCAGCGAGCGTCCGTCCGCCGGACAGCTCGACAACGCCGTGGTCATCTCGCCGTCCGTCGGGGCCGTGCGCGTCCGTCATGGCCGGGACGGAATCACCGTCGAGGCGCAGGAAGGCATGGACACCGGACGTCTCTACCGGGTGACCGTGCTTCCGGTAATCAACGACATGTTCGGGAACCGCCTCCGCGACCCGTTCGATCTGGTCCTCTCGACCGGAGAGGAGTTCGTCCCCAACGTCGTGGCCGGGATGGTCGAGGACCGGATCACCGGCCAGGCCGTGCCGGATGTACGCGTGGCGGCGCGTTTCGGGGAGGGGGACGACACCCTCACCCACTGGAACGTGACCGGTGCCGACGGGGTGTTTCTGATGCGCTACGTGCCGGGAGCGCCGTTCGAGGTGCGCGCATGGCAGGACCGGGACCGCGACACGGAAGTGGGCGAGTCCGAGCCCCGGTCGGCACCGTCCAGGGGCGAGTTCGCCCGGTCGCCCGACACGACCTTCACGATCCTCTCGCTCATCGAGCCCGACACGACGCCGTCCCGGCTCGCGAGCGTCGAGGTGCAGGACTCCGTCACCCTCGACTTCGAGTTTGACGACTACCTCCGGCCGGACATGCCGGGTGTCGTCTTCGACGGGAGGCTGGTGCTGGCGCGGCTGACGGATTCGGCGGTCGTCGCGGCGGCGGACACGGCCGACCCGGCGGACACGGCCGACCCGGCGGACACGGCCGACCCGGCGGACACGGTCGGCGCGGCGGAACCCGGTGACAGCGCGGCCGCCGCCGAGCCCGGCGACACGATCGATGCCGCTCCCGGCGACACGACCGATGCCCGTCCCGGCGATTCCGCCCAGGTCGAATTCCGCGATACCGTCACCGTGCCGCCCGGGAAGGACACCATCGCAATTCGCTTCTACCACAGCCACGAATACGAGCTCCGGAGACGGGAGGCGGAGGATTCGATCGCTCGGGCGGCCGAGCAGGCACGGGTCGATTCACTGGCGCAGCTCGGCGAGCCTCCTCCCCCTGCTGCGGAGGAGCCGACACCCGACTCGGCGGCGGAAGCCCCCTTGGCCCCCGTCGGGTTGTCCGGGCAGTTTCTGCCCGCTCAGACCCTGATCGGCGTACTCGAGGAGGCGCTGGTCAGAGGCGTGCCCTACGAAGCCTCGGTCTCGGGCGTGGTGAACATCGCCGGGACGATGGGCGGTGGGGGCACGGCCGTCGTGGTCTGGGAGCTGCTGCCGCCCGACACGACGACTGCGGACAGCACCGCGACCGCCGACACCTTGGCGGCGGCGGACTCCCTGCAGGCAGGTGATTCGCTGCAAGTGCAGGACACCACCCAGGTGCAGGACACTACCCAGGTGCAGGACTCGGTCCCGGTGCCCGACACCACGGGCGCGGGACCGGATACGACCCAGACGGTGCCCGACACGACGCGCGCGGGATCCGACACGCCCCGGGCGGCACCGGACACGACGCGCCCCGGACCCGACACGGCGGGAATCGCCGCGCTCCCCTTCAGCCGCTCCGCCGGCTCGCGCCTGAACCCGTGGCCGCCGAACCGCACGCGGCGACGGCCGCCGCTCCTTCGCTTCCTCCCTGCGCGCTGACCGCCGGTGGGCGCTTCCGATCCCCGCCGTTCGATCCCGAGCGCCGACCGCCTCCTCGATCGCCCTTGGTGCCGCGATCTGATCGCCGCTTACGGCCGCAGCTGGATTACCGCACGGCTGCGCACCGTGCTGAACGAGATGCGCAGCGGACGAATGGCGGTCGCCCGGTCCGACGAAGAGTTCGCTTCGCATCTTCGCACCGAAGTGGCCCGTGCGCGGACTCCATCGCTGCGGCGGGTCGTCAACGCGACGGGGGTGGTCCTCCACACCAACCTCGGCCGCGCTCCGCTCGCCGCCGAGGCCCGCCGCGCGATGATGGAGGCCGCAGGCTACGGCAACGTCGAATTCGATCTGGACAGCGGGCAGCGCGGTTCGCGGTACGACCACTGCGCGGATCTGGTGCGGGAGCTCACCGGTGCCCAAGACGCGGTGGTCGTCAACAACAACGCCGGGGCCGTCGCCCTGGCGCTCACGGCCTTTGCGGCGGGCCGGGGGGTGGCGGTTTCGCACGGCGAGCTGGTCGAGATCGGGGGCGGCTTCCGCATTCCCGAGGTGGTGGAGGCGGCCGGGGCGCGACTGCTGACGGTGGGGACGACCAACCGCACGCGCCTCGCGGACTATGCGCGTGCGATCTCGGGCGGCGGCGAGACGGCGCACCGGGAGGTGGCCGCGATCCTCAAGGTCCACCGCTCCAACTTCTCGATTTCGGGGTTCACCGAAGAGACGGGGCTGGCCGAGCTGGTCGAGCTCGGGGCCGAACACGGCATTCCCGTGATCCACGATCTGGGATCGGGGCTGCTCGCGGAGGCCGCCGCGCTCGGGCTGCCGCATGAGCCCACCCCGGCGGACAGCATCGCGGCCGGGGCGGATCTGGTGGCCTTCTCGGGGGACAAGGTGCTCGGAGGGCCGCAGGCCGGGGTGCTGGCCGGGACGGGCCCGGCGGTGGCCCGGGCGAAGTCGCACCCGCTGTGCCGCGCGCTCCGCTGCGACAAGGTCACGCTGGCCGGGCTGGAGGCGACGCTGTCCCTGTACCGGGACCCGGAACGCGCCAAGGAGCGGATCCCGGCGCTCTGCATGATCGGCGTGCCGCGCAAGGAGCTGGTGCGCCGCGCGGAGGCCGTGCTGGCGGCGGTGGGGAGCCGGGGAGCCGGGCTCAGACGCGCACTCCGCGCCGAGGTGGTCGCCGAGGAGTCGCTCGTGGGGGGCGGCACCTTCCCCGATGTGCGGATTCCCAGTGCGGCGATCTCGCTGGGTGCGGGGGAGGAGTCCGAGGCGTGGCTGGCCCGGCTGCGTGCCCACCACCCTCCCGTGATCGCACGGCGGAAGAAGGGTCGCCTCGTCCTGGATCTGCGGACCGTCGCTCCCGAGGAGGACGCGGCGGTCGCGGCTGCGCTCTCCGCCGTCGCCGTGTTCACCAAATCGCGGCCCCGGCGCTCCAACGACAACGCGTCGGTGTCGGCGGCGGGGGGGCAGGGAGGGCAGGGGGGGAGCTGATGCGCCGCCGGGCCGTCTTCGCCGACCGCGACGGAACGATCATCGAGGACCGGCACTACGTCGCCGATCCGGCCCATGTCGCCCTCATCCCGGGTGCCCCGGCAGCGCTGCAAAAGATGCGGGACATGGGGTTCGCGCTCGTCGTGGTCACCAACCAGTCGGGGATCGGCAGGGGACTGTACACGCTCGTCGACTACCGGCGCGTCGCGGCCGAGACCGAGCGCCGGCTTGCCCGCGCGGGGGTGGTCGTCGACGCGACGTACTTCTGCCCGGACGGACCGGGAGGCGATCCTCGCACGACCTGCCGCAAGCCGAGCCCGGTCATGTACAGGAGAGCTGCCCGCGACTTGGATATCGAGCTCTCCGGCTCCTACTTCATCGGCGACAAGCGCAGCGACGTGCTTCCGGCGCGAAGGCTGGGCGGCACCGGGATTCTGGTGCGGACGGGCCATGGATCCTCGCACGCGGACGGGCTCGGCGGCGATTTCCTCGTCGTGGCCGATCTGGCGGCGGCGGCGGATCTCATCGGGAAGCTGGAGTCGGACCGGAGAGCCGGGGACGGTTGCGGACAGGGATGGCTTGACGCGGCGGCGACATGCAGGTCAGTGTTGTAACACTTCTTTGGATGAGTCGTATACTTTGCTACATTTCACTTTTCCTATCACATGAAAGGAAGGAACAGCATGAGCCGCTTCGCACTGAGAATGTGCGCGCTGGTCATCGTGTTCGTCGGCGGATGGGTGCTCGCAGATCACCCGAGCAGGGCACAGGAGGAGCCAATGGCCTGCTGCTGGCTCGACAAGGACGAGAACATCGGCTGCTGCGGCGACCAATGCGAGATCAGCGGTGACGGGTGCACGGCTTGCGCTGGCGACGCCTGCGACAACTGACTCGACACCGGTCCCGGCAAGCCGGGCACCGCAGGAGAATCCGTTGCGTGAGCTGCCGGGCAAGCGTCCGATCCTGCCCATGATGCGACGGTGCGCTGCCGTCTCGACAGTAGCCGGTCTGGCCATGTGGTCATTTGGCTGCTCCGACGGCCCGGACGTGCCCGACGCTTCTAGGCCTTGGGCGCTTGGATCCTCGTGGCTCGGAGTCCGCTTGGAGGCGGTGTCCGCGGAAGACCTGCCGATCTCCGAAGTGCGCGGTCTGGCCGCGGATTCGAAGGGTTTCGTGTACGTGCGGGATCGCCTGACACGGGGCGTGCTGGTTCTGAGGCCCGATCTGACCTACGAGACGACGATCGGGAGAGAGGGGGAAGGTTCGGGCGAGTTCGAGATCGTCTCCCAAGTTCAGATTCTGGAGTCCGACAGCGTCTGGGTTTATGACGCCTCGGCCGACCGGATGTCGGTCTTCGCGCCCCGCACCTACGAGGTGGCGTATACGCGCCGCACGCCGTCGGACGCCGGACTGCTCGCGAAGTTTCCGCGGAGAAACCGCTATCTTGCGATAGCACGGCGCGCATACTTCGCGAGTTCTTCGGAAGCCGAACCCGGATCCACGAACCGGTTATTCGCATGTCGACGATTCCGGCAGCATCGTCAACCCTTCGGCACTGGTCGTCCCAGCACCGGCGAGTCTGATTCTCCGACGGGACGGTCTCGTTTCCATGCGGCCTCATCCCTACGGACACGAGTTGTTCTACGCGGCTCTTCCGGCGGCCAGGTTCGCCTATGCGGATTCTCATGCCATGTCGGTGACGACGGTCGGCTTGGACGGCGAACAGGTCGCGTCGTTCTCCTACCCGGTGGATCCGTTCCCCGTCTCCACCTCCGAGCTGCAGGCCGAGATCGAGAACTCACCCGACTTTGCAGATCTCCTGAGGGAAGGCGCGCCCTATGCCCATCCGGTCCTTGCGGGACTGGTTCCGGACGACGAGGGCCGCATCTGGACGGGAATCCGCGCCGGCGCGGCCGACCCGATGTGGGAATGGGCCGCATTTTCTCAGGACGGTGTTCACGGCGGGTCCGTGCAGCTGCCTGCGGGCATGTTGCTCCACGCCGTCAGAGACGGAATGCTGTACACGTCTGTCCGCGACGAACTGGATGTGCCGAGCATCCATGCATACCGGGTGCTGAAGGCCTCCGGGCGATAAGGTTCTGCCGTGAAGCACCGGCGTGACGATCTGCTGACGGTGGTGCTGGTGGTCTGCGCGGTGTTGGTCACGGCGGCCGTCGTGAAGAGGGAATTTTTCGGAGGGCCCTCGGTACCGCCAGAGGACGCGCCGCGCCGAGTCTCCGACTGGGAATCCCTGTCGGCCGCGGGAATTCGGAGAGGGGCCGAGGACGCGCCCGTAGTGATCGTGGAGTTTGCGGATTTTCAGTGTCCGTTCTGTGCCGTCGAGTCGCGCAATCTGCACGAAGTCCTCATGCGGCACGGCGACCAGGTGGCCTTCGTCTTCCGGCACTTTCCGCTGTCCGCCATCCACCCTCACGCCTACTCGGCGGCTGTCGCTGCCGAATGCGCATCCGCCCAAGGCGGATTCGAGGCCTTTCACGACTTGCTGTTCGAACGACAGGCAGAGATCGGATCGGTCGAGTGGGCGGAGTTCGCAGCGATGGCCGCCGTTCCGTCCGTTGCCGATTTCAGTGTTTGCATGGACGAGGAATGGCCCCGGGAGCGCGTGAACCAAGACATCGATGCAGCCATGGCAGCCGGCTTGACGAGCACGCCCTCGGTCATCGTCAACGGCTGGCTCCTTCCTGGAACCCCTAGCGTCGCCATGCTTGAAGAGCGGATATGCCGCGAGCTCGATTCCTGCTGATTCCGCGCAAAACCGGAAGCTGGTGCCGGTGGCGTGCATGCGTGCTAAGGCGCGATTCAGCTTCTCGTTGCGGACATCGCTGAAGTCTGTCGGCATGAACCAGATCAACAAACCGTGGCATACCCATGTCCAAGATCGAGGAGATCGCTCAGATATCCATGTCCTGGTATCGTGCCGTGGTCGGCCGGCCGATGCCTCTCTACGGTTGACCGTTCGCCGACGCAGACGGAAACGTATGGCTGCCCTCGTACCGGCTGGCCTACCCGGAGGAGGGGTCGCCCCGTACACCGTCATTTCGTCGGACGGGGAGTGGCTGGGACAGGTCGAGGCTCTGTGCAGGTTCCGAATCCTTGATGTGGCCGGACGGCTCGTCCTGGGGGTGCTCAGGGACGAAATGGATGTGGAGAACATCGTGGTGTACAGATTCTAGTGGGTCGACGCGGAGCGACCATTGCTTTGGGGGCGCTTGTCGCTTGTGGCGACGGCCCCCCATCCCTTCGGCCTTCATCGTCGCAGACTCCATTGCAGGCGGAGCCGATGTCCCTCCTCTCCCTTGCGTCGGAACCATCCTTTTCCGTGGGGCTTGCGGATGGTCCGGACGAGTACCTGTTCAGCCGCATCGCCGGTGCCGTCCGAGTGAGGGGTGGCGACGTGATCGTCGCCGTACAGGGGTATCACGCAATTCGCCGGTTT
This sequence comes from Longimicrobiales bacterium, assembly GCA_965215065.1. Classification (GTDB taxonomy): domain Bacteria; phylum Gemmatimonadota; class Gemmatimonadetes; order Longimicrobiales; family Gaopeijiaceae; genus Bin94. The sequence continues at coordinate 3,229,778 of OZ244037.1, read as the reverse complement.
GCGCCGAACGGCGATCACCTGTGGACCGCAGGCCGCGAGGGAGGAGGGCCCGGCGAGTTTCAGGCGGTTGAACTGCCTGCCGGGTGCACGACCGGATCTTTGATCCTCGCGCGGGACGGGCGACAACAGACCATCACGGAGTTCGACGGCAACGGCAGCTTGATCCGCAGCGATCGCCTCGAGTGGTTTCCGTTCGGACACGGGCTCGTCTGCGCACCGAGCGGACGGATGGTCTTCACCAACCGGCCCCCGGACTCAGATGACGGCTCGACATTCCGGGTGCGCCAGGCCATCGCCTACGCCGATGCGACGGACTCCCGCATCGAGGTGCTCCGAAGCGACATTCCCGGCCAGGACCGCTTTCAGATCTTCGAGGACGGCGAACCTTGGGTGTCAGGTCCTCGCACCTGGGGCAGGGAACTCTTGTTCGCACCGACCGATGACGGCGTATGGATGGCGACCGGCGACGATTACGAAGTGGAGTTCCTCGACTGGACCGGCGCGACCGTACGCCGGATCCGCTGGCTGGGGCCGGCCCGGAACGTCACTGCCGCTCATATCAGTGCGTTCCGGGAACGGCTTTGCCGCGGATACCGGCTGCTCGACAGGCAGAACTGGCGAGCGCGATGCAACAGGAGATGGGAGGAAGAGGAACCCTACCTGCCGGCCACCTTTCCCTTCCGTCGCGAGGCTGCTGATGGCGGACGACGGACGCCTGTGGGTCGAACACTTCCGCCGCCCGGGCGAATCGCGTCAATGGCTCGTCTTCGACACGGACGGCACTTGGGCATCAAGCCTCCGTCTGCCGATGCGGATGTTCCTGCAGGACGCCGGTCGTGACTGGATTCTGGTTCGACACACGACCGACGACCTGGGTGTGGAGACGCTCGCCGTCTACCCGTTCGAAGGTGCTCGTTGACCCTGTTTGAACCGCTCGAATAGCTTTCTGTTTCGGCTGTTTCTAAGCCCGATCCGAGAGAGACTGAAGTGCAGGGTGGACTACACCGGGATATGTCCGGAAGCAGCGTATCACGAGCGGCGTCTGAGACTTCGAGGACGACTATTACGCCGCCTCGCGGGTGCTGCTCAACACGTTGGTGCCCACGGGTGCGCTGTCCGACCTCAATCCCGACTGCCACGCGGCCTTCATCCGTTTCTTGCTGGACCTTGGGGTGCCGGAATGGGTGGCCGACCTCATCGAGGCTGCGGCGGCCGGTGATGCGGGGGAGACAACGGCCGCACCGGTGATGTCCAGGTGCAGATCGAAGACAGCGCCGGCGTGCGGATCGTCGAGTATTCAGGCGTGCCCGAGGTCGATGCGCCCTTCGTCATCGCGGAGGAGCCGGTGTACCGCCACGGAGCCAACCCGGGAGACTACACCTTCCAGCTGGTCAACGTCGGCCGGCTCTTCCCGGACGGAGGCGCGGTCGTTGCTGATCGGGAGAACAGCGAAGTCGTCGTCTTGAGTCCGGACGGCACGACACACAAGGTGCTCGCCAGGCGCGGAGAGGGACCGGGCGAATCACCTACTCCATGTTCTCCATGTTCGTCCTGGGCCAGGACGCCGTTCTTGTGCCCGACACTCGTCTGTCTCGCGTCACTCTCTTCGTCGGCGATTCGGTCGCGCGCATCGCGAGCCTCCCTCGGGTACACCACCTCGGTGTGGCAGGAATCGGTTCATCCGGCGAGCTGATGCTGATGGACCGATTCCCCTACCGTTCCTGGGTCGATTTGGAGGAAGGGGAGTGGCTCGCCGGGCACATGTCCCTGTTCGATACCGAAACCGGAGCCATCGACACGGTGGCGTCGTACGACCACTTGCCGGGAATCCCGCCGGGGCTGACGTCGAACCCGATCAAGGTCGTCGGCGAGGTCACGGTCACCGCCGGGCAGTTCGTCTACACGAGGTCCGACAGGCCCGAGATCACTTGGCGTTTGCCGGACGGCACGGTAACCCAGATCGTGCGCTGGCGGGCCGAGCCCATCCGGCTGACCGAGGAACTCCTGGAGCCCGTCGAGGCCTACGATCACATGATGAACCAGATCAACAACCGTGGCATACCCATGTCCCGGATCGAGGAGATCACTCAGATATCCATGTCCTGGTATCGTGCCGTGGTCGGCCGGCCGATGCCGCTCTACGGTTCCCCGTTCGCCGACGCCGACGGAAACCTATGGCTGCCCTCGTACCGGCTGGCCTACCCGGAGGAGGGGTCGCCGTACACCGTCATTTCGCCGGACGGGGAGTGGCTGGGACAGGTCGAGACTGCCCCCAGGTTCCGAATCCTCGATGTAGCCGGGGGGCTAGTCCTCGGAGTGCTCAGGGACGAAATGGACGTGGAGAACGTCGTGGTGTACAGGATGCCGACGGCCTCCGGGCGATAAGGCTCTGCCGCTGCTTCGGCACGACACCTCTTTTCGAGATGCTCGTTGACCCTGTTGAACCGCTCGAATAGCTTTCTGTTTCGGCTGTTCCCGCCCGATCCGGAGAGAGACCGAAGTGCAGGGTAGACATGAGATGGAGCTGACGCTCACCCCCAAGGCGGCAAGCAAGGTAAGAGGATTCCTCGAGGACTTCGCGGAGAGCCCCGACGCCGGGCTGCGGGTGTCGGTGCTTCCCGGCGGGTGTTCCGGCTTCCAGTACGGGGTGGATATCGACGAGGCGCCCGAGGGCGACGACGAGATCTTGGAGAGGTCCGGGATCCGGGTCTTCGTGGATCCGTTCAGCGCTCAGTACCTCGAGGGCCTGGAGATCGACTATGTGACCTCGATGATGGGCTCGGGGTTCTCCTTCAGGAATCCGCAGGCCGCCGGCGGCTGCGGCTGCGGAAGTTCCTTCACGGTGTAGCAGCCCGTGGACAGAATCCCCCCGGCATTCGACCGGCGATGCATCCGGCCCGGGCCGACGATGGAGATACTCACCTTCACCGGCGGCGGCTTCATGCAGAACACGATCCTGGTGGTCTGCGCCGACCGACGCACTGCCGTCCTGATCGACCCAGGCGCCGCGACCCCCGAGGCGCTGGCCGCGGCGCAGGAGCGGAGACTTGATGTCGCCGCTGTCCTTCTGACGCACGCCCACCTCGACCACGTCGAGGGCGTCGCGCGGGCGTGGGAAGCCACCGGCGCGCCGGTCCATCTGCACCCCGCCGACCGCATCCTCTACGACAACGTCGGATCGCAGGCGGCGTCGTTCGGCGTGCCGTGGGAACCGCTGCCTCCCCCCGACGCGGAGCTCGTGCCGGGCGAGACGCTCACCTTCGGCGGATCCGGGTTCGAGGTGGTCTCCGCGCCCGGACACGCGCCCGGACACGTCATCTTCGTCTCCGCCGACGAGCCGGTCGCCGTCGTCGGCGACGTGATCTTCCTCGGGTCGATCGGCCGGACCGACCTTCCCGGCGGCGACTACCGGACCCTCATCGATTCGATCCACAGGGCCGTGCTGACGCTGCCGCCCGAGACGCGACTGTATCCGGGGCACGGGCCTCAGACCACCGTAGGACACGAACGGCGCACCAACCCCTTCCTGGTTCCCGTCTACGGGGGCGAGTTCGTTTGAGGGACCTGGCCGTCCCCGCCGCATGACCGTACCCGCCGTATGACCGTCCTCGCCGCATGACCGTTCCGGCCGCATGACCGTTCCGGCCGCATGACCGTCCCGTTCGCCGTCCTCGCGTCGGGCTCCGGGACCAACATGCAGGCCCTGCTCGACCGCGAGGACGAAGGGGCGGCCTACCGCATCGAGCTCCTGATCACCGACCGCCCGTGCGCCGCCGAGGAGCGGGCCCGCGCCGGGGGACGCGCGGCGTACCGCGTCGATTTCGAGGATGCGGGCGTCGTCGCGGGGGCGGGGGAGACGCCCGGCGACCGCATCCTGCGGCTTCTGCAGCGCCACCGCGCGGAGGGAGCCCTGCTGGCAGGCTTCCTGAAGCTCGTGCCGGCCTCCGTGTGCCGAGCCTACCCGTACAGGATCCTGAACATCCATCCGGCGCTGCTCCCGTCCTTCGGAGGCAGGGGCATGTATGGTCACCGGGTCCACGAGGCCGTCCTCCGATCCGGAGCAACGCTCTCCGGGCCGACGGTCCACTTCGTCAACGAGCGCTACGACGAGGGGCGCATCCTGGCTCAGTGGCCCGTGCCCGTGCACCCCGGCGACAGTGCCGAGGCGCTGGCTGCGCGGGTGCTGGAGGCGGAGCACGCGCTGTACCCGGCGGCGGCCGATGCGTTGGCGCGGGCGCTGGCGGGCGGATGGCCCGGCGCTGGAACGGCGCCGTCGTTTCGGTGGTCCGGAGCGGGCGGGGCGGCTTCTGGAGCCGCACTGAGACGGTCGATCATCGACGGCTTCGGAGGTGAGGGTGGCCCGGCGTAGAGCGCTGCTGAGCGTGTCGGACAAGACGGGCATCGTCGAACTCGGCTTGGCGCTGGCGGAGCAGAGCTGGGAGGTGCTCTCGACCGGAGGAACGGCACGGGTGCTGGCCCGTGCCGGCGTTCCCGTGACCGAGGTCGCCGTCGTCACCGGCCACCCCGAGATGATGGACGGCCGCGTCAAGACGCTCCATCCGGCCATCCATGCGGGCCTGCTGGCCCGCCGCGAGCATCCCGCTGACATGGCCGAGCTGGCGCGGCAGGGGTATGCGCCCCTCGACCTCGTCGCGGTCAACCTTTATCCCTTCCGCGAGACCGTCTCGTCACCCGGCGTGACGCTCGCGTCGGCCATGGCGAACGTGGACATCGGGGGGCCTGCGCTGATCCGCGCCGCCGCCAAGAACCACCGCGACGTGTGGGTGGTGGTCGATCCCGCCGACTACGGGGCGGTGCTGGAGGCTCTCGCGCCGCCGGATTCCGAGCGCGCGCAGGCGGAGGATGCGCTGCGGCGGACCCTCGCGGCCAAGGTCTTCCGCGAGATTTCGGCGTACGATGCGGCAATTGCAGGGTATCTAAGGGGGTCGGAGGAGAGCGGCCGCGTGCACGCGGCAACGAGCGACGACCCGACCGAACGGATCACGCTGGAGCTGAAGAGACGCGAGCGCCTGCGGTACGGCGAGAATCCGGGCCAGGAGGCTGCGTTCTACGCGCAGGCAAAACACGGCGCAGAGGGTATTGCAGACCTTCAGCAAATACACGGCAAGGCACTGTCCTACAACAACATATTGGATCTGGACGGTGCCCTGCTGACTCTCGCGCCCTTTGCATTCTCACGTGATCCGGCCGTGTGCATCGTCAAGCACACCACGCCCTGCGGGATCGCCGTTCGAGCGACCCTCGCCGCCGCCTTCGAGCGGGCACGCGCCACCGATCCCGTCTCGGCCTTCGGTTCGGTGATCGCGGTGAACCGCCCCGTGGACCGCGAGACCGCGGCGGGGATCGGCGGGATGTTCGTGGAGTGCGTCGCGGCGCCGGGGTTCACGGACGGGGCGCTGGAGGTCTTGGGTGCGAAGAAGAACATCCGCCTCCTGCGCTTCCCCGGTTCGGCCTCTCCCCACCCTGCGGAGCCCGGCGACGAGGGCTGGACGGCGCTGGACGACTCCGTTCGCGCGGCCGCCCGGTTCCTGGCGCGTGCGGCGGGTCATGCGGGCGGGCGGGCCTTCCGCTCGGTGTACGGCGGCGTGCTCCTTCAGTCGCTGCCCGATCCTCCGTTCTACCGGGTTCGACGGGCGCAGTGGAGGGTCGTGAGCGCGTGCGAACCCACGGACGCGGAACGGCGGGATCTCTCCTTCGCGTGGGCAGCCGTGGCCGGCGTGAAATCGAACGCGATCCTCTTGGCGAAGGCGCGCGCGACGGTCGGCATCGGTGCGGGCCAGATGAACCGTGTGGATTCGTCCCGTCTGGCGGTCCGGAAGGCGCGCGAAATCGGGTTGGGACCGGAGATGGAGGGGTGCGTCCTTGCCTCGGACGCGTTCTTCCCGTTCCGCGACGGGGTGGACGCGGCCGCCGAGGCGGGCGTGCGCGCGATCATTCAGCCGGGCGGCTCGATCCGCGACGAGGAGGTCGTCGAGGCTGCCGACGGACACGGGATCGCCATGGTCTTCACGGGGCGGAGGCTGTTCCGCCACTGAAGCCCCGCTTGAAAGCCCCCGCTTGAAGCGAATCCCTCTCGACGCCATGTTTCACGCCTAGCCTAGCCTAGCACGGGCTGCTAGGGAGGGATGGCAGAGCGGCTCAATGCACCGGTCTTGAAAACCGGCGTCCGACAAGGACACGTGGGTTCGAATCCCACTCCCTCCGTACCGCTGCCTGCGCCGCTTGGCGCAAGGTCGGACGGCGGTTCGAGGCCGTGGCGATAGGCGGCCGGGACGCCGCCTGCTGGCGCCGCTCGGGGGTCGGACGGCGGGCGTTCTCGGGAAGGGGCAACGCGCGTGGCTGATGGCCGCGCCGTCAGTGCAGAATGTTCAGCGACCTGAGATGGGCCGTCACCGCGCCCGTCATGAGCGGCCGAATTCGGTAACGGGCGCCCGGATCGGGCGGACCCGTCGTCTCACGCTGCCGCCGGGCGACCGGTTCGATGATGTGGAGGTCCTGGATCGCGCGGAACAGGTGCAGGCTTTCCCTCGCCGAGGCGCGAACCACCTCGCAGTATTCCGCCACCGTCAGCGTGCCGTGATCCAGGAAGGCTTTGAGGGCGAAACCCTGCTCCGAATCGAGCACCCCCATGAGCGAGGGCAGTGTTTCGAGCGGCTGAACCAGCAGACTTCCCTCGACGCTCCGAAAATCGGCGGAGCGAAGCCAGTAGAAGAGCGCCGCACGGATCGAACCGAGCGATGCGCGGTGCAGACGCTGGAAGTAGTCCGACTCCAAGAGCTGCTGGTGTCTATGCGACCCGCGCAGACCGGGTGCCCTGCGCCGCAGGAGCTCCCGCCCGGTTCGCGGCTCCTTGAACCGCAGCGGAAGACCGCTGAGCCGGTGCCTGGCCAGAATCGCCTGCCTCAGCTCGTCGGCGGTGAGCTCGTCAAGCACGATCCGCTCGATGTCGCCCGCACACGCCGGAGAACGCTTGTGCGCCAATTGCCACGCGGACGAAGTCATGGAGAGCACCCAGAAGACCCTAGGGCTGGTGTGCCGGGTGAAGGAAAGGAGGCGCTCGAACAGGTCGCTGCCGCCCGCCACGCGCATATGCAGGTGTTCGGTCCCTTCCAGGATGAACAGGGGGGGCAGGGCATCCCGGCGGGCGTTCAGCACATGGCGACCGAGTGCGTCGAGGTCGCGCACGTCGCCGTCGGGAACATCGCCGAGCCCCAGCCAGTCGGCGAGGCGTCCCGCCAGCCCGGCCTCGTCCCGATGCCGCTCCCGCAGGGTCCGTCTCACCGCCCGCGGAGCTTCGGCGCCGAGGCGGAGGGCCGCGATGTTCAGGAAGCTGGTGACGCCCGCGCCTGCCGGGGCGATCACCATCAGTGCACCCCTGCGATCGGCGGTCCACCGATGCCAGGCCCGCTCGACCGCGGCGAGCACGTCATCCCTTCCGGCCAGGAGGCGCGGATCGGTGAGCGGTTCGAGCGCGAAGAGGCGCCGGTAGAGGACCGGCAGCCTGTCTGTAACCTCTTCCACCGCCGCCGGAGATCGTTCTCGCAGCTCCGCGCGTTCCCGCAGCTCCGCACGGCTTCCGGCCTCCGCGCCAATGCCCAGCGCGCGCTTCACGGGCCACAGGTGCCGGCGGACCGACCGGAACACGGCGGATCCTCGGTGCAGCAGCTCCGCCAGGCGGTGTCGCCAACGCTGGAGGCTGCGTGAGGCTTGCGCGGCAAGCTGCGAGCGTGCGTCCAGATAGCGGCCCGTCAGGCGGTCGGTCGTGGCACGTTGAACCAGATGCGCCATGCCGCCGGCGACTTCGACGGCTACCCGCGTCCGCGCCGTGCCGAAGGCGTCGAAGAGGGTGCCGCGGGCGATTTCGACCTTATCGGCAGCGCGAGACAGCCCGTTCGTGACCATCGCGACCGGATTCACGTTCTCCGGATCGCGGCTTTCGGACAGCTCGGCGACGGCGGCCTCGTATCCGTAACCCGCGACCTCCCGCAGCTCCGCCACCATCGTGTGCAGCCGGCCCATCGCCTCGGAAATGACTTCGGGGGCGGCGCGCACTCGCTCGCTTATGAGTGCGTCGAACGCCTGGCGGGTCGCCTCCGAGAGTCGCACCGGGTAGCCCGGGCGTCCAGGCCACCGGATCGTCGCTCCGGCCGGCGGAATCCGGTGCACGGCGAGCGTCTTCGGCATCCGCGCGGCGACCCGTTCGAACCCTGCGACCGCCTCGGCGGCCGCGTCGGACAGCGTGCGAAGCAGACGAGCGGGATCCGGCAGCGTCCCTTCCACCTCGCTGAGTGCCGCGATGGTCCTCGCCTGTTCCTGAATCAGCCCGTCGGAAAGACGCGCCCCCTCGCCGCCGAGTGCGTCGGCGCTCTCACGGCCCTGGTCCAGCCGCACTTCGATCTCGTCTAGCTGTGCGGCGATTTCCTGCACGGCCGCCGTCCAGCGTGCAGTCAGCCCGCGGCGAATCCCGTCCGTGAGGCGTCGGGCCTCCAGGAGCCGCAGGCAGAGGTCGAGACGCGCAGCGCTCTCGCCGGCCCGCCGGTCCCAGCGGGCGGCGAGCTCCTTGTCGCGCCTCGGTCCGGTGGCGGTGTCAGCCGCGTCGGAGACGAAGGTGCCGGCGACGGCGACGCGCGCTTGCAGTACCTCTTCGCATCGCTCCAGAGCCTCCCCCGGCGACCGCCCCGAGACAGCGGACTCCCGGAGCGCGCGGAGTGCCTGCTGCAGCGCTCTGCCCGCCTCGAGGCACGCTGAGCCGTGTGGGCGTGCGCCTTCAAACCCGTTCCCGCCGGCCCCGCCGGACTGCGCAAGCACCACCGCCAGCCAGCCGGACCACGCGCGCTCGAGATCCGTCAGCCACGCCGCGCGGAGACGCTGGCCTTCACGGAAGGCGCGCAGCTGATGCGGGAACACGGCACGAGCGAGGTGGCGGCGCGCGACCGACGCTACGGGGACATCGTGCGCTTCCCGCCGCCACGCCAGGGGGTGGAGCACACGGGCACAGAGCCGCTTCACCACCGACCAGTGCCCCAGTCCGCGCCCGTGCCGCAGAGCCGTGGGCGACAGCGGTGCCCGGACCAGCGCGGGCAGCGTCTCCGCCGCCGCGGCGACTCGTTTCGCGGTCTCCGCGAGCGATTCCTCCAGCGCCTGGGCCGCGCCGTCCCGCAGTGCGTGCCGAAGCGGACCCAGCACATCGTCTGCGACTGTCCGGCGATACCGCGCCAGCGCTTCTTCCTCTTCATCGCCCCCGGACCCGAAGACTGCCGCCAGCTCCTCCGGTGCGCCACCGGCCGCTACCAACCCGTCCAGCGCGCCCCCGGACGCCGCCGCAAGCTCGTCCAGCGCACGCCCGTGCGCCTCCGTCCCCACCTCCAGCGTCTCGCGCACCGCTCCCCGCACCTCGTCCTCGTAACGGCGCCACAGCTTCCGAAAGGGGTCGTGGATCGCCGAAGCGATCCGGGCAGCGATTTCGGCGTCTGTGGACCGGGGCGGGGTGCCGCCGTCCGGGCGGGGGTCCGCGGCGTCCGTCGTCACGACCCCGCCGCCTCCGATCCCGCCTCTTCCGCGAATTCCGCCATGGGATACCAATCCCGGTCGGGCATCAGCCCGGCCGCGCGGAAGCCCTCCCGCGCCCTCTCGGTGACATCGCTCTGGAAGACGAACTCGAAACGCGGGTCCAGCACGTACGCCCTGATCCTGATGCGCGTCACGAACGTCGTGCGGAAGTCGTCCCGGACCAGCACCACGATGGGCTTGTTGAGGAAGACGTACTGCGAGCTCACGGCGGCCTCGAAAGCGATCTCCTTCGCTTTGCGCTCGTCGACCCTCCCCGGAAGGTGCAGGTCCGTCGCCACCTGGCAGTTCAGCTTCCCCGCGTTGGCGTTGGCGACCTGCTCCCCGACCACCTGCGAGTTCGGGATCGACACCAGGTTGTCGTCGGCGGTAACGACCCGCGTCGACCGCAGGCCGATCGAAACGACCTCTCCGTAGCTCCCGCCGACCCGGATCTTGTCGCCTACCTGGAACGGTTGGTCGAAGACGACGATCAGGCCGCCGAGCACGTTCTTCAGCATGTCCTGGGCGGCGATGCCGACGGCGACCCCCAGAGCCGCGCTCGCCGCGAGCAGCCCCTGCGCGTCGATCCTGAAGACGTTCAGCACGATCAGGTAAGCGGCGATTGCCCACAGCACCATTCGCGTAATCGGGATCAGCCACTTGAACGAAAGCCGCCGCGCCACGCTCCGTTCGGCGAGCGTCTCCAGAACCCAGATCACGACCCGGATCAGGACATGGAAGATCAGAAGAATGACGAGCGACCAGAAGATCTTAACCCCGAGGTTGCGGACGTCGTCCGTCGCTTCGTCGAATGTGGCGATCGTGCCGGCAGCCGTGTCGGGCGGAGACCGGCCCGCCGCGACACCTTCCTCGATCGAGTCGAGACGCGACAGGATCAGCCGTTGCGCCTCCGTGATTTCGCGCAGCACCGCGGCGAGCGAGTCCATCGTGGCCGGCGAGTCCACCGCGGCTGGGGGCGGATCCTGCCCGGCGGGCAGGGGTGGGGGAGAGGATGGCGTCTCGGTCGCGTCCGGGTCGTCCGCGCCGTCGCCGGAGGTATCGCGATCGGCCTCGGGGGAGGGTGCGGATTCACGTGCGGCAGCGATATCGCTTGCGGCGGCTCCCGTTACGGGTGCTGCGAATACCGCGTCTCCTTCGACATCCGGCGGCTCACCCTCTGTGCAGCCCGCCACGGTGAACAGCACGCCGACGAGCAGTCGGCGAAAGCGCTTTCCCGCCGTCCGCCGGTTCACGCGGGTGCGGTCTGCTGGGCCATGCCGGGGGCTCTCCGTTTCGGCGGTCGCGAGGCAGCGCATGTTGTGAGGCCCGCGACACCGCGCGAGTACATCTCCGGCCACTGCGCGGACGGCGCGAGCGTGAGGCTGGCCGCCCGGCTGCCAACAGCCGATGGATGAATCCGCGCAAACACCGAGAGCAGCGAGGTGCCGGGCCGACAAGGCGCTTTGAAGGGGGAATAGCGCCGCTATTCACCCTGAAACTACGCTGCCGGGAGCAGAGGTCGTCAAGCTTGCTGGTGCGCTGGAGCCCGAGCCCGAACATGACCCCACGGCACCTCGATGGACCCCGCAGTGTGGACGTGACCCGGCCGGGCCGTGATCACGGACAGAAAATCGACATCGCACAGGTTGCCGACCGGTTCGCGTCGTGGGCCCGGATCTGCCCCGGCAACCACGAAAGCACCGGAAAGCGGATGTCGGTGTTGACGGGAAGGGGCAACGCGTGGCTGAGGGCCGCACTGTCACAGGTCGGGTGGGCCGCTGTGCGGACTAAGGGGAGCTGTTACCGCGCCCTGCATCACCGGCACAAGCCGCGGGGCGGGCCGAAGAAGGCGATCGTGGCGGCGCACCATGCGATCCTGGTGGCGATCTGGCACATGTTCTCCAGAGGGGCGATGCACGAGGATCTGGGATCTGACCACTTCTGGACCCGCGGTCGGGAACGCTGGAAGCGCTACCTGCTTGATCGTCTGCGTAAGCTGGGCTTGGAGTGTCCGTTTTGTCGGAGCGGGGCAGCTCGAGTGTTCGAGTCGTGGCTGATTCGCAGCGACTGGGGAGCATGGGCTTTTGGCTTGGGGGTCGAGGATGTGGAGGTGTTTCAGCAATGTACGGTGGCCGAGGAGACGGCACGGCGGATCGAAGAAGATGTACGCTTGGCGGTGCGGTTGGGGGTCCGGGGGACGCCCGGGTTCGTGACCGAGCAGGGAGTGTTCTCCGGCGGGGAATTCGACGATGCGCTCTCGAGCCCGCCCATTGAGGTTTTGGGGTTGGCGGACGGTGTTCTGTGTTCACCGGGTTCGTGAAATCCCCAAGGCCGAGGTGATGATCGTCAGAGATCCACCCGTTACCCGTATATGGAGAAGCCCGTGCTCTTCGGAGCTGAGAGAATCAGGGTCTCGCAGGCCCACATCGAAGCAGTCACGGACTCGCTTCAAGACAAAGACCGAGAGCTTGCCAAACTGAACCGTCAGGCAGGCTTCCCGGCCCGGGAGCCTTTTGACGACTACGTCGCCAAACGTGAGGGTCCCCCGATTGACAAGATTCTGGTTGACCGGGATGGGCGCTTAGGGTGAGACGCTACCTGATGCCGGGCGACGGCGGTCAGCACTGGACGGTCTGGGACGGCAATGAGATGGTATTGTCCGTCGAGCTGCCTGCCGAAATGACCCTCATGGACGCACAGGACCACCGCGTGTTGCTCCGGCTGGAAGACGAGCTCGGGGTACGGCAGGTGGTAGTCCGCAGAATCTCGTAAACCGGGAAAGCGCGTGTCTGCCCCGGCTAACCCGAATGCCGGGGGGATTATGTCCCCGGGGGCTCCAGCTTCAGCTGACCGACGGCTCTGGCCTCAGCCGATCGGCCGCTTCTTCCTCCTCAACCCGTCCTGCTGCTCGAGATAGGGGAGCCCCTTCGAGATCCACTCCGGCGCCGGCTCCCCCTTCAGGTAGTGGGCGAACCACTGCATGATGCGGTCGCGGTAGTCGCGCTGGTTGGCATCCTGCCTGAGGCCGTGGTTTTCGCCCTCGTAGACCAGGAGCACCATCTCCTTTCCGATCCTGCGCGCCGCGTTGTAGAACTCGACGCCCTGGTTGAACTCCACCGCGCCGTCGTCGGTGCCGAACATCATGAGCAGCGGCGTGTTCATGTTCTGGATGTGGTGCAGGGGGGAGTTGGCGGCGTACGAGTCGTAGTCCTCCCACCAAGGGACCTGCATGCGGCCCTGGCTGATCTCGAAGATGCGCGCGTCGGTGCCGCCGCTGTTCCAGTAGAACGAGAGGTACATGCTCATGAGGTTGGTGAGCGGCGCGCCCGCCACGGCACCGGCGAAGAGGTCGTCCTGGGTGACGAAGAACGTGGTCTGGTAGCCGCCCCACGAGTGGCCGATGAGCCCGACGCGCTCGGGATCGATCATGCCGGTCTCGAGCGCGGCGGCGACCGCGGGCCTCAGCGTCTCCACGTTCGACTGACCCGGGCGCCGGTCGCGGTACACGATGTCCGGCTGCAGGACGAAGTACCCCTCCTGGCTCCACGCCTGGACGTTGTAATAGTTCGTCGCGTCCGGGACCACGTAGCGGTGGAGGGCCTGCGACAGGCGTTCGTAGTGGTAGACGATCATCGGGTAGATCCGCCCGGGCTCGTAGTCGGCGGGGTAGACCAGCGCGCCCTGCAGCGGCCGTCCCCACTCGTTCTCGTAGTCGACGAGCTCGGTGCGTCCCCATGCGTAGTCTTCCTGGAACGGGTTGGTGCGGGTGACCTGCGCGGGCTCCGACAGGTCGGGGCCTGTCACGAAGTAGTCGGGCGAATCGTCGAAGCGCTCGCGGCGGAAGGCGTAGACGTCGGCATCCTCGGCCTTCATCAGGCCCGACAGGAAGGAGCCGTAGGCGGCGTCGTGCCAGACGAGCGCCTCGGGGTTCTCGCCGAGACGGGCCCGCGAGAAGCCGGCCTTCTTGGTCCACTCGCCGTAGGTGGAGTAGTAGATCGGCTCATCCGGATCGAAGGCGTCCGCCTCCCGGTCGATCCGCACGATCCGGTACCGCACCTCGTCCTCGGCGCCGGGGGTGAGGCGCCGGCCGCCGGAGCCGTCCGGGTTCACCTCCCAGACATCCCAGCGGTCGTTGATCAGGACGGCTTCGTCGTCTTCGGTCCATCCGGCCACGCCGAACGAGGGCATCTGTTCCCGTGTCGGGGTCACGTCGAGGTTGACGAAGACTCCGTCCAGGCCGCCGGTGACGTTGCGCGTCTCGCCGCTCTCCAGGTCGTGGGTCCAGTAGTCCTCGCCCTCGAACCACAGGACGTAGCGGCCTTCGGGGCTGCCGCCGTAGTCCGAGGTGACCCGTTCGCGCAGCAGACTTCGCTGCGCGGTGGCGGTCTCGACCGCGTAGACGTCGTAGAACTGCTGGCGGAACATCGCCTCGACGTCGTAGGGCGTCTCGTCGCGCGCGACCACATGGCGGCCGCCCTCCGCCACTTCGGCGCGGTCGGCGTGGTCGCCGCCGAGCTGGAGGAAGTCGCCCCGGTCCAGGTTCCACGCGCCGATGTGGTTCGCCTGCCGCAGCCGGCGCTCGCGCACCCGCTGCTGCGGCACCGGGTCCACGTCGCGGGAGTGCCAGATCTCCACGCCGGGCACCTCCTCGTCGTCCTCCTCCCCGCCTGCGCGGCCTGCCTCGCCGTCGGCTTCGCCCCCCTCGCCGTCGCCCGCTTCGCCGTCTTCTTCCTCCTCATCCGCAGGCTCGTCCACGGCGATGCGGTCCTGGATGCCCAGGAAGACGATCGCGCCGTCGCCGGACCACGACGGGGCCCGATGCTCGACGACGCGCGTCCCCTCCGGCAGCACCGGCCCTTCGCGCGGGTCCAGGACGAAGGCGCGCGGGGGGTCCGAACCGAGATCGCGCCAGGCCAGGGCCACGTGCGCCGTGTCCTCGTGGCCGTCGTCGGTGAAGGTCTTGAGGACGGCCAGATCGGAGGATTCATCGCGCCAGGAGAGGCCGCGGTAGGTTGCGTCGTCGGCGTCCAGGGAGCGCAGCCGACCGGTCGCGGGGTCGTAGAGCTTGACGCCGTTGCCGATTTGGTCGTCGGCGTCGATGGTCATCGCCAGCAGGTGTCCCTCGTCCTGCCACCGGAGCGCCGACACGTTGCCGAAGCTGAGCGACGAGCCGGAGGCCAGCTCGCGCACCACCGCGTCCACGCCGCTGCTCTCCTTGTCTTCCGGCTTGTAGCGCCGAAACGCAAGGTAGAGGCCGTCGTCGGAGAGCGAGAACGACTCGACGTCGTCGATCTGCTCCTGCTCGCCGCTGCCGAGGTTCAGAAGGCCCAGGGAGCTGCGCACGGGCTGTCTAGCCGCTTCCAGCTTCTTGCGCTCCGCGGGCGATACGCCGATCGCATAGGCGAGCCAGCGCCCGTCGTCGCTGAATGCCGGGCGCGACCCGTAGGCCACCACGACGACCGAGTCCGAATCGGTCGTGTGGATGCGGAGCTCGTTCTCGTCGTTCACGCGGGAGACGGCGGCGGCGAGCCAGCGCCCGTCCGGCGACAGGACGGCGGGACCGAGCCGCTCCCACTTCCCGTAGTCGTCGGGGGCAAGGGTCGGTTTCTGCTGGGCGGGCAGAGCAGGGGGGGCAGACCCGGCCAGGGCGAGGAGCGGAAGCGGCAACAGGGCTTTCTTCATGGGGTCCGTCGTGTGGAATCGGGGAGATTCGCGCAGCAGCGCGGTCGTGCGGCACCTGAACAGTATGATGCCCCGATGAAGATAGCGCGACCGCACTCCTTTTATGTTTCAGTCGGGCGGCCCCGCGGGCGGGCCCCGCGGGCGGGCGCGGCGCGGGTCCGCCGCAGGAAGGAAGCGAAAGCGGAGGGAACCGTGTCCGGAAGGACCACCGAAGTAGATGTCGGCGGCGTGAAGATCGGCGGGGGCAACCCCGTCGTCGTCCAGTCCATGACGAACACCGACACCGCCGACCCGGCCGCCACCGCCGCGCAGGTCAAGGCGCTGGCCGATGCGGGCAGCGAAATCGTGCGCGTCACGGTGAACAACAGGCGTGCGGCGGCCGCGCTTCCCGAGCTGTTCGAGCGCCTTGCCGACCTTGATTGCCCGGTGCCGGTCGTCGGCGACTTCCACTACAACGGCCACATCCTGCTGCGCGACTTCCCCCGTGCGGCGGCGCTGCTGTCCAAGTACCGGATCAACCCGGGCAACGTGGGTACGAGCCGCCGCGACGTGAACTTCCAGGCGATCGTGCGCATCGCGATGGACAACGGGAAGGCGGTGCGCATCGGGGTGAACTGGGGGTCGCTGGACCAGCGCCTCCTCACCGAGATGATGGACGCGAACGGGCGTCGCGCGAGGCCGAAGGACGCGGGCGACGTGCTGCGCGACTGCATCGTGGAGAGCGCGACCCGTTCGGCGGAGCTGGCCGAGGAGACCGGGCTCGGAGCCGACCGGATCGTGCTGAGCGCCAAGGTCTCGGGGGTGCGCGACCTGATCCTCGTGTACCGGCAGCTCGCGCCGCTGACGGACTGTCCGCTGCATCTGGGGCTCACGGAGGCCGGGATGGGGTCGAAGGGGATCGTGGCCACCGCTGCGGCGCTCTCCCCGCTTCTGCTCGACGGTATCGGAGACACGATCCGGGTGTCGCTGACGCCGCGCCCAGGGGGTGACCGCACCGAGGAGGTGCGGGTCGCGCAGCAGCTCCTCCAGTCGCTCGAGATACGCAGCTTCGAGCCGCAGGTGACGGCGTGTCCGGGATGCGGCCGCACAACGAGCACCTTCTTCCAGGAGATGACCGAAGACATCCAGAGCCACATTCGCGGGCGGATGCCCGAGTGGAGGCGCCGCTACCCCGGGGTGGAGGAGCTGAAGGTGGCGGTGATGGGGTGCGTGGTGAACGGTCCGGGGGAGTCCAAGCACGCCGACCTGGGGATTTCCCTGCCGGGAACCTTCGAAGAGCCCAAGGCCCCGGTCTACGTGGACGGGGCGCACCTGCGGACGCTCAAGGGGGAAGGCATCGTAGAAGAGTTCAAGGGGATTCTCGGGAAGTACGTCGAACGCAGGTACGGAGGAGGATCGGATATGGGAGGGGACAAAGGGGGCTGACCGCTCCGGCCGCACATGGACCGGGCGGCTTGGGGCGGTCGCGGGCGGACACACGCGTGGCCAGGCGGAACCTTCCGCCGCTTGCGGGGGTGTCAAATGTGGAGGAAGGTTAAAGGCGGGGGTCGGCGGGTGAACCGCGACACGAGCACTGAATGAGGAATTGTACGTATGGCACAATCACGTTCCACATTGGGAATCCTGACCGTCCTCATCATCCTGGGGGTGATGGCCGGCGGCATCTGGTGGCGCCTCCGGCCACCTCCCGAGGAAGAGCAGGACACGCCGGAGATGACGGAGGAGGTCGGCGAAGTCGTCCAGTCGGTGCGCGACCAATTCGACACCGAGCTGCCTCAGCCCGTGAGCGGGGTCGCCGCGATCCTCGACACGCTCTGGATTTCGGTGAGGGCCAAGGGCAGAGCGGAGGCGTTTCGCGAGGCGAAGCTGACCGCGCGGGCATCCGGGATCGTGGCTTCGGTGCACGTGCGGGAGAACGAGCAGGTGAACACAGGCTGGCTGGTCGTCCAGATCGACACCACCGAGTACGCGCTCGAGGTCGCGGCGAAGGAGGCGGCGCTGAGGAAGGCGGAGGCCGACTACCGGACCCTGGTCCTCTTTGACGAGGAGCTGGAGGATCCGGAGGTACGCAGGCAGCGCGATCTGCTTGCGCGAGCGCAGGTCGGCCTCGACCAGGCCCAGGTCGAGCGGCGTCGCGCCGAGCTGGATCTGGAGAAGACGGCATCGCGCTCGCCCTTCGGGGGCAGGGTCGCCGACCTGACGGCAGTGGAAGGGCAGTTCGTGCGGGAGGGCGACGAGCTGCTCACTGTGGTCGATATCGACCCGATCAAGGTATCTGTCGAGGTGTTGGCGACCGAAGTGGTGCACCTGAATGAAGGCCGCGCCGCCTCGCTGGTCTTCACGGCTTTCCCCGGCGAGACCTATACGGGACGGATCGAGACGATCAATCCGGTCGTGGATCCGCAGACCAACACGGCGAGGGTCACCGTGCACATCCGGAATCCGAACGGACGCATCAAGCCCGGCATGTATGCCGAGGCGGATCTCGAGGCGCAGCAGTTCCCCGACCGCATCCTGGTCCCGAAGACGGCGATCAGGGAGACGGACGACCGGCGCGAATTCATCTTCGTGCTCGAGGACGGTCGGGCGAAGTGGCGCTACGTGACGCCGGGAATGGAGAACGAATACTACGTCGAGCTCCTCGAAGGGGACGGGAGCAGGGAATGGGTGGCACCCGGGGAGATCGTTCTGGTGGACGGCCACCAGATGCTCCCCCATGACGCCGCGGTCGAACTTGTCGACGACCCGAGAGCCGCGGGCGGGAGACCTACCCGATGAGGGCCGCGGCGGCGGTCACCGCGTTGGGATTGGTGTCGGCATGGGCGGGAGACGGGATTCGTGCGCAGTCAGCGTCCCGCGGCCAGGAGGTCACGGTTCTGACGCTGCGGGAGGCGCTGGAGCGCGCCGTTCGATTCAACCCCGAATACCGCCAGGCGCTGAACCGAATGGAGCTCGAGGGACCGCAGCGCCGCCAGGCATGGGGGGCGTTTCTGCCCCGCGTGGACATCACCTACGGAACCGGGCAGTCGTTCCGGCAGGAAACGACGGCGCTCGACTTCTTCGGGAATCCGATCGAGAACCCGGAAGCCGAAATCGTGACTTCGTCCTACTCGGACCAGGGTGCCAGGCTGAATCTCGACCTCCTGCGCGGAGGACAGCGCTTTCACGCCTTCGGAGAGGCGCGGGCCCAGGCGCGCGTCGATCGCCTGACCGCGGAAAGGGATCTGAACACCGTCCTCGCCGAGGTCGAGCGGCAGTTTCTGGTTGCGCAGCGTCAAAAGGCGAGGCTGGCCGTCGAAGAAGAGCTTCTGGCTGCCCGCGAGCGCGACTTCGACGGGGCAGAGCGCCGGTTCGAGCTGGCGGCCATCGGACGTTCCGACCTTTACGCCGTCAGCCTCGAGCTCGAGCAGCAGCGTGTGACCGTCGGGGAGGTCAGGGGCGAGGTGGAAAAGGGCATGCTGGCCCTCCGAGCAGCCATCGGCGATCCTTCGCTGCGACGGGTCGACCTGGAGCAGACGCTTCCGGAACCCTTCGATCCCGCACGTCTGGACCTGGACGGGTTCGTCGCCGAGGCGCTGGCAGTGAGCCCGGCCGTGGGCGCTGCCGAGGCTGCCCGCTCGGTTCAGCAATCCCGGCTGAGCTCCGCCAGGGCCTCCCGCTGGCCCACGCTCTCCCTGTCGTCGGGGTTTACTCGAAGCTCGTACGTGCGCGGCCAGAGCGCCCTGTTCGACCTGGACCCCGGGGACTTCTCCGGCTCGGTGTCGCTCAGCGTGCAGATTCCTCTCTTCACCCGGTTCGAGACGTCCCGGCAGATCGCCGGTGCGGACGTCGAGATGCGGAACGCGGGCGAGCAGGTGCGCCAGGCCGAGCTCCAGCTCGAAGAACAGGTGAGAGCGCGGTACGTGGACTTGGAAACCGCGTGGACGAACGTACGCCACCGGGAAACGGTGCTCGAGGTGGCCGTCGAGCGGCTCCGCATCGTGCAGGAAGAGTACCGGCTGGCTACGAAGAGCATCGAGGAGCTCCGAGCGGCGATCCGGGAAGAAGCGGAGGCGCTGAGGGAGCTGGTGCAGCAGCGCTTCGAATTCGCGGTGGCGCTGGTGGGGCTCTACGAGGCGGCAGGGATCGTGGCGGGGGAGGCCGAATTGAATAACACTCTCGAGCAGGGCTGATCCGTTGTCGATTCCAAGAACTTCGACGCGGCGTCCAGTGGCCGTCGCGATGCTCGTCCTGGCCGTCGTGCTTCTGGGAAGCATTTCGTACGCCCGGCTCCCGATCGACCTTCTCCCCGAGGTCAGCTTCCCGCGCCTGGTGGTCTACACCGGGTACCCCAACGTCGCTCCCGCCGAGATCGAACGGCTGGTCACCGAACCGATCGAGCAGCAGGCGGCGGCGGTGCCGGGGGTGGAGAAGGTCACCTCGGTGTCCCAGGAGGCGGTCAGTCTGGTCACCCTGCGCTTCGCGTGGGGCACGAACATGGATTTCGCCACCCTCAACGTACGGGAGCGACTCGACAACATCCGCGAATTCCTGCCCGAAACCGCCGACAGACCGACGATTCTGCGCGTCGACCCCCAGGCCGAGCCGATCCTCACGATTTCGCTCACCGGCGGCGGAAACCTTCTGGCGAACAAGGAGATCGCGGAAGATGTCTTCCGCCGCCGCCTCGAACAGCTCGACGGCGTCGCACAGGCTTCCGTCACCGGGGGACTGGACCGCGAGATCCAGGTGGATGTCGACCCGGCGCTGCTCGAGGCCAACGGGATCACCCTGGCCGAAGTGTCGCGCGCCCTCGACCAGGCCAACTACTCCGCGCGCGGGGGCACGATCCTGCGAGGGCGCTACCGCTATCCTCTGCGCACTCTGGGCGAGTTCCAGACCGTCGAGGAGATCAATAACGTAGTCGTGGGCAGGCAGGAGCTGGGAAGCCGGCCTTCGGCCGCCTCATCCGGCGCCGAGGAAGCGGGAGAAGAGGACTCCGGCTTCAGGCTGGTGCGGCTGCAGGACGTCGCCACCATCGTGGACGGTTTCGCGGAGCGGGAGGAGATCGCGCGGTACAACGGCTCGGAATCTGTCGGGATCCTGGTCTTCAAGGAATCGGGGGCCAATACGGTCGCGGTATCGGAGGACGTTCAGGAGACGCTGGCGCTGCTCGCGGAGCAGTACCCCGACTTCACCTCCGAGATCGCCTCGAACCAGGCCACCTTCATCGACGAGTCGATCAGCAACGTCGTGCAGGCGCTGATCCTGGGGGGGCTGCTGGCCTTCGTCGTCCTCTTCTTCTTCCTCCGCGACTCCCGCTACCCAGTCGCCATCGCCCTCGCGATCCCCATTTCGGTGATCGGCACCTTCTCGCTCATGGACGCATTCGGCGTGTCGCTCAACATCATGAGCCTGGGGGGGCTCGCGCTCGGTGTCGGGATGCTCGTCGACAACTCCATCATCGTGCTGGAGAACATCTTCCGGCACCGCCAGGCCGGGCTGGGGGCGCTGGAAGCCGCCGCCCGGGGCGCAGAGGAGGTGCAGGGAGCGATCACGGCGTCCACCCTCACGACCATCTCCGTCTTCGGCCCGATCATCTACGTGCAGGGCGTGGCGGGAGAGCTCTTCGGCGCCCTCTCGCTGGCAGTGGCGTTCTCTCTTCTCGCGAGTCTCGCGGTGGCGATCACCCTTCTTCCCGCGATGGCGGGACACTTCAAGGGCGGCAAGCGCGAGATCCCCTCCGCTCCCGCCGTTCCCGCCGCGCGCGCCGAGCCGCGTGCGGCGACCGTCCGCGCCGGGATCGGTCTCGCGCTCGCATGGGCCGTGACCCTTCCGTTCCGCGCGGTCAGGGGTGCTGCCTCCCTCGCGAGGCAGCTGGTCGTCTATTGGGGCGAGATCGCCGGCAAGTTCCTCTCGACCGTCTTTCTGCCGTTCTTCCGTGTCTTCGACCGTGTGTTCACCGCATTCGCAGCATGGTACCACGGGTTGCTTTCGTCCGCGCTCGACCGGCGCGCCCTGGTGCTGACGATCGCTGCGGCCACGCTCGCCGGGGTGCTCGTTCTGGCGCTTGCGCTGGACCGCGATCTGCTCCCGAACGTCGACCAAGGGGCCTTCGACATGCGCGTGGAGCTTGCCGAAGGCACGCGCCTGGAGACCACGGCCGAAGCTGTGGAGACCCTCGAGGGCGGGCTGCGGGAAGACCCGGACGTGGTCGCCGTCTTCAGCCATGTCGGCCGGGACGTGCAGGCCAAGGGCGACGAGGGACAGGCGGCGGGAATGCACACCGCGCGGCTGCAGATCCGTCTCGACGACCGCGCCGCAACGGAGAACGTGGTCGGGCGGCTGCAGGGGCTGGCGGGCGGCTTTCCGTCCGGGTCGCTGTCCTTCGAGACCGGGCAGGCCACCGCCCTGGGACAGATTCTGGGCGGGGGCGAAGCCGACATCGCGGTCCGGGTGCTAGGCGAGGATCTCGAAGAGACGTACCCGTTCGCCGAACAGGTGCGGCAGCGGCTGTCCGTCCTCGGCGGGATCCGCAACGTCCGCATCGGCTCCGAACGGGGACAGCCCCAGTACCAGATCTCCATCGACAACGAGGCGGCGGCCGGTTACGGGATCGAACCGCGCCTGATCGCCGAGACGATCCAGTCCGCCATGCTGGGAGATCGCGCCACCGAGTTCGTGGACTTCGACCGGAAGATCGCCGTCATGGTTCGGCTTCCCGACTTCCTGCGCCACGATGCGGCGACGCTGGACATGCTGCGCGTGGACGGGATTCCGCTGCGCGAGCTCGTGACCGTGGAGCAGACGCTGGGGCCCGCCGAGATCAGGCGCGAGGACCAGGGCCGGGTCGTGACGGTCTATGCCGACGTCGCCGGCGGCGGGCTCGCCGACGCCATCGTCTCGGTGGAGAATGCGCTGCAGGACCTGCGGACGCCCTTCGACACACGGGTCGAGGTGGGCGGCGAGAACGAGGAGATGCGCCGCTCGTTCCGCGACCTCTCCTTCGCCTTCGGCCTGGCGATTCTCCTCGTCTACATGATCCTGGCAGCCCAGTTCGAGTCCTTCGTGCACCCCTTCACGATCCTCATGGCGGTGCCGCTGGCGCTGGTGGGTGCTGTCCTGGCCCTGGCGCTGACGGGGCAGGGGCTCAACACGATGAGCCTGATCGGAGTCGTGATCCTCGTGGGAATTGTGGTCAACGACGCGATCGTCAAGGTGGACTTCATCAATCAGGGCCGGGCGCGGGGCCTGATCCTCCGGGATGCGATCCTGGAGGCCGGCGAGGTGCGCCTGAGACCCATCGTGATGACGACGGTGACCACCGTGCTGGGGCTGCTGCCCATGGCCCTGGGGATCGGACGCGGCGCTGACCTGCGGGCACCGATGGCGATCTCGGTGATCGGCGGCCTGATCGTGGCCACCGCGCTGACGCTGATCGTGGTGCCGGTCGTCTACTCGATCGTCGAGGATGTCCGCACGGGGTGGACGCGGCGGCGGGGCGGCGGAACTGCGGCGGGAATGGAGCCCGCCGGACTGGAGGTACGCACGTCATGATCCGCTTCTCGGTCCGCCGCCCCGTTGCCATCGCGATGGCCTACCTCGCCGTGGCCTCGCTCGGGGTGTTCGCCTGGCGCAACATCCCTATCGAGCTGCTGCCCGACACGAGCCTGCCGCGCCTCTCGGTCGAAGGGCGGTGGAGCGGTGCCTCCCCCGAAACCGTCGAGGCGTTCCTGACTTCTCCCCTCGAGGCGACCATCCAGCTCGTGCAGGGCGTCGATAAGGTCACCTCGATCTCCAGGGAGGGGTTGGCTTCCATCGATGTCGAGTTCGCCCGCGACACGGACATGGACTTAAGGCGTCTGGACCTCACGGAGCGCATCGCGACGCTGGAGGAGACCGAGCTTCCCCCGGGCGTGGACAATGTGACGGTGGAACCCTACGTGCCGCGCGAATTCGCGGACCAGCAATGGCGTGCGCTCCTGGAATACACGTTCACCGGCGCACGCACGCTGGAATCGCTCCGACAGCATCTCGACGACGTGGTGGTGCCGGAGCTCACCCAGATCGAGGGCGTGGCGCTCGTGCGGCCCACCGGCGGACGGGAGCGGCTGCTCGAAGTGGAGCTGGACCGCGAGCTGATGGCGGCGATGGGAGTCTCCACCGCCGACGTCAGGACGAGGGTGCGCGACCTGGACCTGGTTCGGGAGGCGGGGGCGGTTCGCGAGAACGACCGGCAGTGGACCCTGACGATCCGCAACCGGCCGGCTTCCGCACTGGACATCGAGAACACCGTCATCAAGAGCGAGGGCGGGCGGATCGTCCGTCTCTCCGACATCGCCCTAGTGCGCGACACCTACGAGGATCCCCGGAGCCACTACAGGGTCAATTCCCGTCCCGCGGTGGCCCTCGACGTGATGAAGGAGGCCGGGGCCAACGCGGTGCGGGTGGCCGACCTCGTCAAGGAGCGGATGGAGATCGTCGAGGCGCGCAATCCGCCCAACACGCGCTTCATCCTGGACCACGACGAGAGCAGGGAGATCCGCCGCCAGCTTTCCGACCTGCGCAGCCGGGCGGCGGTCTCGGTCTTCGTCATCCTCGGCGTTCTTCTCCTCTTCCTGGGTTCGATCCGCTCGGCGGTGGTCATATTCGCCTCGATCGCGTTCTCGATCCTCATCTCGCTCAACCTGATCTTCTTCTCGGGCTTTTCGCTCAACGTGCTCACTCTCACCGGGCTGGCGCTGGCCTTCGGCCTGATCGTGGACAACTCCATCGTCGTCCTCGAAAACGTCTACCGGCGCTGGCAGCAGGGGGACGAACGCAGAAACGCGATCCTGAAGGGCGCATCGGACGTCGCGCTCCCGATCGTCGCCGCGACCGCCACGACGCTGATCGTCTTTGCGCCGTTCGTGTACCTGAGGGGCGAGCTGCGCGTCTACTATCTGCCGCTCGGGATCGTCGTGGCACTGACTCTGATGGCGTCGCTGATGGTGGCGTTCACCTTCATTCCCGCGCTGGTGGGAAGGATGCTGCCGACCCGGCGGGCAGGCTACGGTGCCGAGGGCCGGACCGAACAGAGGATGCCGTTCTACGTCCGATTCTACCGCAACCTGCTGACGCTCACCCTGCGCTCGCCGTGGATGGTCGTGGCGATCGGGCTGTCCGCCCTCGGCGGATCGGGCTACCTGTTCCAGAACTACGTCAGCAAGGGGCCGTTGTGGGGCTGGGGAGCGGGTCGGGACACCTACATCCTGATCAACATCGACTTCCCCCGCGGAACGGACATCGAACGCACCGACGAGCTCACCGGATACTTCGAGGAGCGGCTCCGGCAGATGCCCGAGGTCGAGCAGTTCGTGACCAGGGTATACAGTCCGACCCGCAGTTCGACCCGGGTCACCTTCCCTCCCGAGCTCGAACACACGAACGTGCCGGTCAGCATCAAGGATCAGCTCTTCGCTTTTTCATTGGGCTTCTCGGGCGTGGACGTCCGGGTCATCGGGTACGGCCCGTCGTTCTACGGGGGCGGCAGCTCACCGCCCAACTACAGCATCCAGGTGCTCGGGTACAACTACGAGAAGGTTCGCGAAATCGCCGAGAATCTGAGCAGGCGGCTGGAGCGGTATCCACGCATCCGGGATGTCGACCCCAACGCGTCCTACCAATTCTACTCGCGAGACCGCGCTTCCGAGTTCGTCGTCGCCCTCCGCCGTGACATGGTCGCCCGTCACAACCTGCCGGTGGCCCGGCTCGTTCAGCAGATCGGCGACGCCGTGCGCGGACAGGTCAGCCGGGACGAGATCAAGATCGGCGGAGACGAGGTCCGTTACGACGTGAAGCTGGAAGGCAATCGGGACGTCGATCTCCACGAGCTCCGACAGACCCTGATCCTGACTCCGGATGGGGACCCGGTCCGTCTGGGCGAACTGGTCACCATCACATCACAGGAGGTTCTGGCACAGATCCGGCGCGAAAACCAGCAGTACGAGCGGACCGTGGCGTACGAGTTCCGCGGCCCCTATAAACTCGGCGATATCTACCATACAACCGTCATAGAGGGAACGGAGGTTCCGCCGGGCTACACGGTCAAGAAGGCCGACCGCTGGCGGTGGACCGCCGAGCAGCAGTCTCAGCTCGCCATGGTTCTGGGGCTGGCGCTCTTCCTGGTCTACATGGTGACCGCGGCGCTCTTCGAGTCGGCGCGACAGCCTCTCTGCGTGGTCCTCGCGGTGCCGATGGCGCTGATCGGCGTCTTCCTCCTCTTCTTCTTCCTGGACGCCCAATTCACCGGAGAGGCGTGGATGGGGGTGATCATGATGTGCGGGATCGTCGTCAACAACGCGATTCTCCTCGTGGATCACCTGAACCGGGTGCGGAGGGAGCACTCCCTCGAACTGGAACCGGCCATCCTTCGGGGAACGCTCGAGCGGGTGCGGCCGATCCTCATGACGACCACCACGACCATCCTCGCGCTCCTGCCGCTGGTTCTCTTCAGCGAGACCGCGGACTCCAACATCTGGAACGCGCTGGCGTACGCGCTGATCGGAGGCCTGACCTCTTCGACCTTCCTGGTGCTCACCGCCACCCCGGCGCTCTATTACCTATTCGCGAGCCCCACGGCCCGGTCGACCCTGTCGGAGCTTTTCTCGGCCTCGGGGCGCGTAAGCACGATCCATTGGTTGACGCACATGGTGCTGTACGCCGTTGTTCTGGTGGGCTTCGTCTTCGGCGCGATCGCTCTCTGGGGCTTCGTCGAAGGTCTGCAGGGCGACGTTGACTTCATCGATTTCGTGTTCGATTGGGTCGGGTCCATGCCGCAGCTGCTCCGGACGATCCTGATGTGGACGGGCGTGGTCTGGGCGGGACTGGTGGTGACATGGCCGTTCCTGGCCGTCACCGTCCGGTGGATGCGCGGCATGAGGCGCGCACGGCCGGCCTGACCCGTGCGGCTCCGTTTCGCCCCTTCGCCGACGGGGCACCTCCACGTCGGTGGCGCGCGCACCGCGCTCTTCAACTGGCTGCTGGCCCGTCGCAACGGCGGAGACTTCGTGCTGCGCATCGAAGACACCGACCGGGAGCGGAGCCGCCCCGAACACGTGGACGCCATCCTGGGCGGGCTGCGCTGGCTGGGCATCGGCTGGGACGACGAGCCCGTCTTCCAGGCCGACGGGCTGGAGCGGCACCGGCGCGACGCGATGCGGCTCCTGGACACCGGGCGGGCCTATCGCGACTTCACAGCCAAGGCCGAGTTCGCGCGGGCGCGGGACGCGGCGGTCGCGGCGGGCAAGGGCACTGTCGCGCGGCTTTCCCGAGAGCTGGCGGCCCGGACGCCGCCCGACGACGGCCGCCGCCGCGCCGAAGCGGGCGAGCCTTTCGCCGTCCGCTTTCTGGTCGCCGGCGGTGTAACGGAATGGCGCGATCTGGTGCACGGCCCCACGCGCTTCTCCAACGGCCAGATCGACGACTTCGTGATCCTGCGGAGTGACGGAACCCCCACCTACAACCTGGCCGTGGTCTCGGACGACATCGCGATGGGGATCACCCATGTCGTGCGCGGCGACGACCACATCTCGAACACGCCGAAGCAGATCCTCCTTTACGAGGCGCTGGGCGATGCGGTCCCCGCCTTCGGGCACCTTCCGATGATTCTGGGGCCTGACGGAAAGCGGCTCTCGAAGCGTCACGGGGCGCAGTCGGTGGACACGTTCGAGCAGGAGGGCGTTCTGCCGGAGGCGATGGTGAACTTCCTGGCGCTGCTCGGCTGGTCGCCCGGGACGGACGAAGAGCTGCTTTCGCGAGATGAGATGGTCGCCCGGTTCTCGCTGGAACGCGTCCTCAAGAAGGGTGCCGTCTTCGACCGGGACAAGCTCCGGTGGATGAACGGCAGGTACATGGCGCGCATGGATCCGGGCGATCTCGCCGCGGCGCTCGCCGACCAGCTCGCCCGGAACGGCGTGGGCCCGAACGATGTCGCCCTTCCGGACGCCAACTTCCGCCGCCTGGCCGCCGCCCTCGCGCCGAGAAGCCGCACCTTCGCCGAAATGGCGGCGCTCTCGCGCCCCTACATCGGCCCACTGGACGGTTACGACCCCAAGGCCGTACGGAAGAGCTGGCGCCGCGACCGCACGGCGACGGCGGCCATGCTTTCGGCGGTGCGGGACCGTCTCGAGACCACGCCCTGGGAAGCCGGCGCCCTGGAGGACGGCCTGCGCTCTCTGGCGGCCGAGCGCGGGGTCGGGGCAGGGAAGGTCTTCCAGCCGTTGCGCATCGCGCTCACGGGTCTGTCCGCCTCGCCCGGCATCTTCGACGTACTGATGATCCTCGGGCGGAGCCGGTCGCTCCGGCGTGTGGAGCGCGCGATCGGCTGCATCGAGACGGGCCGCATCGCCGGTCGAATGCCGCGAGGGACTTCCGCCGCGGGCTGACCAGCCCGGCGGATCTTCACTTTCCCGGCGGATTTTCGCTGTGCCGTCGCCCGGAGTCCGGTTTCGATCCGTCTGCTCCCGACACGCCGGGCAGATGAGATTGCCGACGGGAGCGCGGACACCTATACTTCTCGGTGCCGCCTCCCCCAGAGAGCCCGTCCCCCGACAGCCCGTTCCCCGGAGAGCATGCCCACAGGCCCCAGATCCGCCCCCACGGCTCACGAATCGTCCCTCCGGCATGTCCCGAGCCTGAACGACACCGAGCGCAGAATCCTCGATTTCATGGTGTCGTACCTGTGCAGCAACACCTATCAGCCATCGATCAGAGAGATCGGACAGCACTTCGGGATCAAGAGTACGAAGACTGTCTCGGAGCACCTCCAAGGGCTTGCCGACAAGGGATTCATCGAGCGCGACCCCTCGCGTTCCAGGGGAATTCGGATCCTCGGCGTGGATCTGAGCGCCCAGACCGTGTCGCTGCCGTGCTTTCGCGACCTGCCGGAGGCGGCGACCGGGCTCCGGAACGGCCGCGCGGAAGTTCACGTCTCTTTCGACCGGCAGCTGGTGAGTCGCGACGGGGGCTTTGTGGTCCGTGCTCCCCGTGACCGGCTGTCTGCGGCCGGGATCAGCGAGGGGGATTTCCTGGTGATCCAGCCCGTCCGAGCCGACGAACTGGTCGACGGCGAAATCATCGTCGCACAGATCAGGGGAGCAGTCGACTACTTTCAGCTGCAGAAGAGGAACTCGCGCTTCTTCTTCCACCCGATCGGGGGCACCGCATCGGTCCCAGGCGGCCCGGAAGCGGCGCAGCCGGTGATCGTGGGCCGGGTGGCGGTGCTGTACCGGAGGATGGGCGCGCTCCCCTTCACGGCTTCCCTCACGGCCCATTAGCAGCTCGCGGCAGAAGTCTCTCGGGGCATTCGACCGCGCCTGGATGGCCCGCGCTCTGGAATTGGCGCGTGCCGGAGGACTGCGCGGCGAGGTGCCGGTGGGCGCGGTCGTCGTGCGCCGCGGAGATTTTCTCGCCGAGTCGCACAACCTCACGGTCGAGCGGCGCGATCCGACCGCCCACGCCGAATCCGTGGCGATCCGCGAGGCCGCACGGCGCCTCGGTGACCGGCGCCTGACGGCGTGCACCCTCTACGTTACCCTCGAGCCCTGTGCACAGTGCGCCGGCGCCATCGTCC
The DNA here is from genome assembly GCA_965215065.1 of Longimicrobiales bacterium. Lineage (GTDB taxonomy): Bacteria > Gemmatimonadota > Gemmatimonadetes > Longimicrobiales > Gaopeijiaceae > Bin94. The sequence goes on along the minus strand of OZ244037.1, from coordinate 3,200,935 downwards.
TGGCGCGCATTCCGCGCCTCGTCTTCGGCGCGAAGGACCCCAAGGCGGGAATGGCCGGCAGTCTGGAGAACCTCGTGCAGGATCCGCGCCTCAACCACCGCGTGGAGCTGCTCGGCGGCGTCCTGGCGGACGAATCGTCCGAGCTGCTGCGCGCCTTCTTCCGCGCCCGCCGCAACCGAGCGCCGATCAGCGGCGGCTCCGCGGTGGGAACGGTTCCCGCCGCCCCCGGGCCGCGCCGCCGACCCTGACGTTACGTCAGGGTATCGGGCCCCGGCCCGACCTCCGTTACCGCCGTACCGAACATCCTCAGGAAGAGCGCGAGGACAGCGACGCCCGCCAGAAGCGCGATCCAGGTCGGGAGCCCGAGCGAGGTTCCCACGCTGCCCAGAACGAGGCCGACGGCACCGACCAGCATCGCGTACGGAAGCTGCGTGCGCACATGGTCCACATGGTCGCAGGCGGCCGCCGTCGAAGACAGCACCGTCGTGTCGGATATGGGGGAACAGTGGTCGCCCCAGATCGCGCCGGCCAACACCGAGCTGGTGGTCGCGAGGAGGACGCCGTAGAGGGAGCCGTCCGCGAAGCCGGTGCCGCCGGCGAGCGAAACGGTCAGCGGAATCACGAGCGGGATCAGGATGGCCATGGTGGTCCAGGAAGTCCCGGTCGCGAAGGCCATGGCTCCGGAGGTGACGAAAACCAGCGCCGGGAGCAGGAAGATGGGCAGGTTGCCGCCCAGCAGCTGGGCGACGTACGCCGCCGTGCCGATGTCTTGGGTGACCGCGCCGAGCGACCACGCCAGCGTCAGGATGACCATTGCGATCATCATGGCCTTGACGCCGCCGAGCCACGCGTCGACGCACTCCCTGATGTCGAGGACCCGCTGCGAGAGCGACAGCAGCGCGGCGACGAGGCACCCCGAGAGCGAGCCCCAAAGGAGGGTTACGAAGGGGTCGGCGGCTCCGAAGATGTCGCGCAGCGACGCATCGGAGCCGACCTCCGCCCGTCCTGAAGCGTAGAGCCCGCCGAGGACTACGAGAACCACCGTCAGCACCGGGAGTCCCGCGTTCCACCAACGCTGCGGAACCCCATCCTTGGCGTTGACGAAGCTCTCCGAGATCTCGGATGCAGGACGCGACCCCGGGCGTAGGATTCCCCTTCCCGCCGCGGCCCGGGCCTCGGCGCCGGCCATGGGGCCGAAGTCCCGGTTCATGAAGGACGTGAGGAATACGAAGGCGAGGGCGAGCAGGGGATAGAAGAGGTAGGGAATGGTCTCGATGAAGACGGTGTACGGGCTGAGCCCGCCCAAGAACGCGGCATCGGCTCCGGTGGCCTCGGCGGCGGCGGCGCCCAGCCCCCCGCCGATCAGCGAAACCTCGTACCCGACCCAGGTCGACACGGGGACCAGCGCCGCCACCGGCGCAGCGGTCGAGTCCACCAGATATGCGAGCTTCTCGCGCGACACCTTCAACCCGTCGGTGACCGGGCGCATCGTATTGCCCACGACCAGCGTGTTGGCGTAATCGTCGAAGAAGATCGCAAGACCGGCCAGCGCGGTTGCCACCTTGCCGCGGCGGCGGTTGCAGGCCAGCGGCGCGACCGCCCGCACGACGCCTCTCGTGCCGCCGTTGCGACTGATGATCCCGACCATCCCGCCCAGCAGGAGGCTGAATACGACGATCTGCGTGTGGCCGCCGTCCGTGTCGCCGAGCGCGGGGACGACGTACTGGTCGATCAGCCGCCAGGTCGCCTGCAGGGGGTTGTAGCCCGCCACCGCGAGCGCGCCCAGCCAGATCCCCGCCAGCAGGGCCGTGATCACCTCCTTGAAGATGAGCGCCAGCACGATGGCGACGAGCGGGGGCAGGATCGAGAACCACCCGGGCGCGAATGGCCGGGAGACATCCTCGACGAAGTCGCCGGCGCGCACCCGGAGGGGAAGGGCGTCCCGCGCGGCGACGGTGATGTCGCGGAATTCGCGCGTCTCGCCGGCGGCCACGGGCCCGGATGCGAGCAGCGTTCCGTCCGAGTCGCGGATCTCGACGAGGGCGGAGAATTCGTCGGCACCGCGCACGGCCACCGTGAAGGGCACGGAAGCCAAGATCACGCTGGGCGCTTGGGCCACCTCCTGGGTGCTCACTGCCTGCGGAGCGACGAGCAGCATCGGCAGCGCCTGGAGAAGCCCTCGCGAGCACCGAGCGCGGCGATGCACCGCGTGCGTCAGGCGGAAGCTCTTCCGCCTTCCTGCGGCATGCTTGGCAGCCCGGTGAGCGCAGCGCGGACCGGTGGGTGCCTCGCCGCCGGGTGACGATGCGGTCAACGAAGGCGTGACCGGGGAAGGATCAGTTTGCGATGACATCGGACTCCGCATCGGTTTCGGGTCGGTTGCGGGTCCGACGCGGCCCCGCGGATGCTGCATCAAATCATGTTGGCCGGACGCGCGGAGTGCAATTACCTTTGACCGGCCTGCGGGGGGCAGACCGGACATATCATGGCAGGAGCCGACACATAAAGGTGACCGCCGGGACACCCACGGTGCTCATGGACGATGCGACCGTCAGGCGCACCGTCGGACGCATGGCCCACGAGATTCTCGAGAAGCTGAGCGGCACCGAGCGCTTGGTCCTGATGGGCATTCAGCGGCGCGGAGTCGATCTTGCGGCCATGATACGCACGGCGATCCGGGAGGCGGAGGGCGAGGAGGTTGCGACCGGCACCCTCGACATCACGCTGTACCGCGACGACCTGATGGCGCTGGGGCCCAAGCCCGTCGTGGGCGAGACCAGGCTGCCCCCGGGGGGCGTCGAGGGAATGGCGGTCGTCCTCGTCGACGACGTGCTCTACACCGGTCGTACGGCGCGTGCGGCGCTGAACGAGCTCATGGACTGGGGGAGGCCGGCCCGCATCCTGCTCTGCGTGCTGGTCGACCGCGGCGACCGGGAGCTTCCCATCCAGCCGGACGTCGCAGGGCGAGAGTTCCCGGTACTCGCCGACGAGCGGGTGGACGTGCTGGTGCCGGCAAGGGACGGAGCCCTCGCGGTCGTGCTGAACAGGGTCGAGGCGCGGTGACCCGGTCTTCAGCGGAACTGGGGAAGGACCTGATCGGCCTGGAGTCCCTGAGCCGCGAACAGATGGAGGTGATCCTCGACACCGCGGAGCCCTTCAAGGATGTATCGGAGCGCCGGATCAAGAAGGTGCCGATGCTCAGGGGGAACACCATCGTCAACCTCTTCTTCGAGGCTTCGACCCGCACGCGCATCTCCTTCGAATTCGCCGAGAAGAGGCTGTCGGCCGACACGGTGAACATCGGGGCCGCAGGGTCGTCGGTATCGAAGGGCGAAACGCTGGTGGACACGGCGCGCAACCTGGAGGCGATGCGGATCGACATGGTGGTGATCCGCCACTGGTCCGCCGGGGCGGCTTCCTTCCTCGCCGCGCGCATCCCCTCGAACGTGATCAATGCCGGCGACGGGGCCCACGAGCACCCTACGCAGGGGCTGCTGGACATCCTCACGCTGCGCGACCACTTCGGCCGTCTGGAGGGACTGAAGGTCTGCATCGTAGGCGACGTCCTCCACTCGCGCGTGGCGCGCTCCGACATCTTCGGGCTGGTGACCCTGGGGGCGAAGGTCGCGGTCTGCGGACCCCGCACCCTGATGCCGGCCGGGATCGAGGAGCTCGGTGTCAGGGTCTTCGGGCGGGTCGAGGAGGCGATCGAGTGGGCGGACGCGCTCAACGTGCTGCGGCTCCAGCTGGAGCGGATGCAGGACGGGTTCGTACCTTCGCTGCGGGAGTACAACCGGGTTTTCGGGATCACGCAGGAGCAGCTGGAGTGGGCTCCGCGCGATCTGCTGCTCATGCACCCCGGGCCGATGAACCGGGGAGTGGAAATCGACTCGGACGTGGCCGACGGCCCGCACTCGGTGATACTGCGGCAGGTGACGAACGGGGTCGCCATCCGGATGGCGGTGCTGTACCTGCTCGCCGGCGGGGCGCCGGAGCTGGCCGAAGCGGCGAAGTCGGGCGCGGGGGAACGGGGGTAACGGCCCGAGTGCCGACGCGATGGAGCGCACCGTCGCTCGGTGCTGGCGGCGTGAGCGCGGAGGCGGGTCCGTGAAGCGGCTCCTCATCCGCGGTGGGCGGGTGATCGACCCGGGGGCCGGGACGGACTTGGCCGCCGATGTCCTGGTCCAGGAGGGGCGCATCGTCGACGTGGCGCCGCGTCTGGGACCGGACAGCGCCGAGGTGGTGGACGCGCGCGCGCTGGTCGTCGCTCCCGGCTTCGTGGATCCCCACGCGCACCTCTGCGAGCCGGGATGGGAGCACCGGGAGACGATCGCGACCGGTGCTCGCGCTGCAGCGGCGGGGGGATACACGGGCGTGTGCGCCATGCCCGACACGGATCCGGTGGTGGACGGACCCGCCACCGTGGGGTTCATCGTCGCCGCGGGGAGGCGGGCGAGGGGCGCGAGGGTCTTCCCGGCGGCCGCGGTCTCGGCGGGGCGGAAGGGCGAGCGGCTCACCGAGTTCGGCGAAGTGGTGGACGCGGGAGCGGTCGCCGTGAGCGACGCGGGGAGGGCGGTACGATCCTCCATGCTGATGCGCCTCGCGCTCGAGTACGCCCAGGCGTTCGGCGTCCCGGTTCTTTCCCACCCCGAGGACACCGGTCTGGCCAGGGGAGGGGTCATGCACGAGGGGGTCATGTCCACCCGGCTCGGGCTCCGCGGCAAGCCGGCGGCCGCGGAAGAGATCGGGGCCGCGCGCGACCTGGCCCTCGCCGGGGCCACAGGGGGGAGGCTTCACGTGCAGCGGGTCTCGACGGCCGCGGCCGCCGAACTCGTCCGGAGGGCGAAGGCGAGGGGCATACGCGCTACTGCCGAGGTGACCCCGCACCACCTCCTTCTTTCACACGAGCTCGTCGCGGGCTACGGCACCGAATACGCGGGCTACGGCACCGAATACAAAGTGGATCCGCCGTTGAGGACCCGGGCCGACAACGAAGCGCTGTGCGAAGCTCTCGCCGACGGCACGATAGACAGCATCGGAACCGACCACGCGCCCCGCACCTACGACGAAAAGGAACAGGCGTTCGACGACGCGCCCTTCGGAGCGGTCGGCTTCGAGACCGCCTTCGCGATCCTGCACACGCGGCTCGTGCTGGAAGGCGTCATCACTCTTCCAACCCTTCTGGCCCGTATGTCGACCGGTCCTGCCCGCGCGCTGGGCCTGCCGGGCGGTGCCCTCGTTCCGGGCGAGCCCGCCGACCTGGTGTTGATTGACCCTGAAGCCGAGTGGAAGATCGACCCCGCCGAGTTCCTCTCCAAATGCCGCAACACGCCCTTCGGAGGGGCGAAGGTTACGGGACGGGTCGTCCGGACGCTGGTGGGTGGAGAGACGGTCTGGGGAGCGGCTGCCGTGCCGTGACGACCCGGTCCAGCTGAGCCTTGATGCGGGCCGCCTTGTTCCGGTGGAGCACCCGGCGGGTAGCGGCCCGGTCCACGAGCGCGACGGCCGTGCGCCGATGCTCTTCCGCCTGCTCCGGCGAATCGGCCTCTCGGACCCGGCGAATCGCGGTCCGAATCCTCGAACGGGTCTCGCGATTGCGGCTGCGCTCGACCCGGCTCAGCTCCATTCGCTTCTTCGAGCTCTTGATATTGGGCATGCCTGTCCGAACTTGCTGAGGCGGGTGTGCGATGTTGCGTGTCACCGCCCGTATGCGTTTACATTGCGGAGACAAAGGTAGAAGCACCGGCCCGTCCGATCAACGGGGACCGCTCCCCTCGCGCCGACGGACGGTAACCCTCACCCCGACGGCCGGTAACCACTCACACCGACGGCCGCTAAAAGGGCGTTCCGAACGCGCCGAGATTCGACATGGATTTTCTCCTCATCGTCCCCGTCCTTCTCTTCTCGGTGGTCGTCCACGAAGTCGCGCACGCATGGCAGGCGCTCAGGGAGGGGGACACGACCGCACGGGACCTGGGACGGATCACTCTGAACCCGATACCGCACCTCGACCTGATGGGGTCGATCATCGTTCCACTGGTCCTCCACTTCCTCCCCGGGGACTTCCTCTTCGGCTGGGCGAAGCCGGTCCCGGTGAACCCGCGGAACTACCGCAGCTACCGAGCCGGAGACATTCGGGTTTCGCTGGCCGGCATCGTCGCCAACCTCTTTCTTGCGGCCGTCTGCGCGGTGCTGCTCGCGTTCATGTCGGCTTCAGGCGTTGCCGCCTCCTCCGCAGGCATGTGGGGCACACTGGGCGAAAGCATTCTCATGATGGTGACTTACGGAGTCTTCATCAACCTGATTCTCGCCTACTTCAACCTCATCCCGGTCCCGCCGCTCGATGGCTCCCACGTCCTCTGTCATCTTCTGCCGGCACGGCTCGCCGCCCGCTACCGGAGCGTGGGACGGTACGGGATCACCGTGCTCTTCCTCACCCTGCTGTTCTTCCCGGGCGCATTCGCGGCGGCGCTGTCGCCCGTCTTCCTGGCATTCCGATGGATCCTGTCGGTGACGGCGGGATGATGGTCGGCGCGGAGGGGCTCGACGGGGAGAGATTCGACGGCGGCCTGCTCGTCGTCGATACGGAGCGCTTTCACGGTCCTCTGGACCTTCTGCTGCACCTCGTTCGCACGCAGGACATCGATGTATTCGACGTCCCGATCGCCGCGATCACCCGGCAGTTCCTGGCGGCGATCGAGGGGCTGCGGAATACCGATGTGGACGAGGCGGGGGAGTTTCTGGAGATGGCGGCGGCCCTGGTTCGCATCAAGGTCCGGATGTTGCTGCCGGGCCCCGCGGGTGAAGAGGAGCACGATCCACGCGCCGAACTGGTGAGGCGTCTCCTCGAGTACGAGCAGATCCGCGAGATCGCCGGGCGTCTGCGAAGCGCCGAAGACGATCGCGGCCGCCGCTTCGGCAAGGGCTTCGTGCAGCCGCGCAGTCGGCCGACCGCCGTCGAGACGCCCCTCACCATTACTTGGGACGATGTCTTCGCGGCGGCGCTGGGCATCGAAGCTCCGGCCGAGCCGGACCGGGAGCACCGTGTGGAGACGCGGCCGGTCTCGATGCGTGAGAAAGCCGACCTGATCGTCGCCGCGGTCATGCGGGCGCGCAGGATCGAGTTCGCCGAGCTGATCGCTCCCTGGAAGGAACGCATGCACGGCGTGATGACGTTCTTGGCGGGCCTGGAGCTCGGCAGGAGGCGCGTCGTGTCGCTCCGGCAGACGGAGGCGTTTGCGCCGCTCTGGATCTATCGGGGACCGAGCGCGGTGTTCGACGGCGACGATCCCGTCGCGGCCGATACTTCGGGCAGCGACCGCGGCCCGACCGGTTCCGCTCGCCACCCGGAGGCACCGCGGTGAACGATCCCGGCATCGTGGAGGCGATCCTCTTTGCGAGCGACGCACCGCTCGCGCCCGGCGACATCGCACGGGCGGACGAGGCGCTGGACGAGGACCGGGTCGAGGCGGCGCTGGCCGTTCTCCGGGGCGAGTATGACCGATCCGGCCGGGCCTTCGAGCTGCGCGAGGTGGCCGACGGCTTCCAGCTCATGACGCGGCCGGAGTTCGCGCCGTATCTGGAGCGGTTCGACACCGTGCCTAAGACGTCGCGGCTTTCGGGCCCCGCGCTCGAGGCCTTGGCGATCGTGGCCTACAGGCAGCCGATCAGCCGGATCGAGATCGAATACATCCGGGGCGTCAATTCCACGGGGGTGATACGCACCCTCCTCGCCCGCGGCCTCGTCGAAGCGGCGGGGCGAGGGGACGGGGTGGGGCGTCCGGTTCTCTACGGCACCACCGGCCGGTTCATGGAGCACTTCGGGTTTGCCTCGCTGGACGACCTGCCTCGCCCCGAGGAGCTGCCCGTCGTGCTTCGCGAGGGTGCACCATCGGAGGAATCTGCGAGTGCGGAAGGGTAGTAAACCCCCGGCGAGGGGCCGCGGCCAACGCGGCCGGGCCCGTGCGGGCGGCCGTGCCCACGCGAGCGGCGGCGCGCCCGCGCCGATGCGCGTCCAGAAGTACCTCTCCCGTGCGGGCGCCGCGTCGCGCCGCCAGGCCGAAGTTCTCATGCGCGATGGCCGGATCGCGGTGAACGGCGTGCCGGCGACGGCCATGGGGACGCTCATGACGCCGGGTGTCGACACCGTATCGCTGGATGGGCTTGTGGTGGAGGCCGGACCGAGGCGGTGGCTCGTCTTCCACAAGCCGCGGGGTGTGCTCTGCACCCGGGCCGATCCGCACGGCGGAGAGACAATCTACGGCCTGTTGCCCACCTGGGCACACGCGTTGCGCTACGTCGGACGGTTGGATCGAGATACTTCGGGGCTGCTCGTTCTGACCAACGACGGAGACATGGGATTCGCGCTGGCGCACCCCAGCGGAGGTATCGAACGGGAGTACGTGGCGCGAGTGGAGAGGCGGATCACGGCCCGGACACTGCGGTCGCTGAGGCACGGCGTCGATCTGGAAGACGGTTTCGCCCGGCCGAGGCTGGTCCGCAAGGTCCGGCTCGGCGACGAGGACTGGGGTGTGAGGCTGATTCTGGCGGAAGGAAGGAAGCGAGAGGTGCGGCGGCTGCTGAAGGCGGTCGGGCATCCGGTGGCGGAGCTCGTGCGTACGCGCTTCGGTCCTTTTCGTCTGGGGAGGCTGAAGCCGGGCAGCTGGAGGCCTGCACATGCCTCGGAGGTCGCAGCGGCGCGTGCCATGACCCGGCGGGGCGTACGCGGGCGGTCTCGAACCGGACATGCGATCTCGGGTGCCCCGCCGAGCGGCACCCGGACCGGAAGGAGACGGCAATGACTGACACGACGCTCACGGTTGTCGAGCATCCGCTCATCGAACACAAGTTGTCCTTCGTGCGTGACCGCCTCACGGGCCACCGGCGCTTGCGCGAGCTGGTGGCGGAGATCACGCTGCTGATGACGTTCCAGGCCACGCGCGCATTGCAGGGCGAGGAGGTGACCGTCGCCAAGCCCTTGGAAGAGACGCAGGCGCGCCGCATCCGCGAAGACCGCGTGGTGGTCGTCCCGATCCTGAGGGCGGGGCTGGGCATGGTCGAGGGAGTTCTGCGGCTCATTCCGGGGGCGCGGGTGGGCCACCTGGGCTTCCGCCGGAACGAAGAGACGCTGCAGCCCGTGCGCTACTACAGCAAACTTCCCTCCGATCCCCTGCGGTCCAGCTTTCTGCTCGTCGATCCGATGCTCGCGACCGGCGGCACCGCGTCGGCGTCCATCGCCGCCCTGAAGGCGTGCGGGGCGAAGGACATTGCGATGATGTGTCTGATCGCGGCACCCGAAGGAGCGGCCCGCCTGGCCGCGGAGCATCCCGGCGTACCCGTCTACGCCGCTGCCCTGGACCGCAGGCTCGACGAGCGCGGCTACATCGTGCCGGGCCTCGGGGACGCGGGCGACCGTCTCTTCGGCACGCTGTAGCAGCCGCGGGCTGCCGGGGTTGCAGCGGGGGAGCCGCGAAACGGTTGGCCCCGAGCGCTCCGTGCGGTTACCGTTCAACAGGGCCCATAGCTCAGGCGGTCAGAGCGGCGGACTCATAATCCGACGGTCGGGGGTTCGAGTCCCTCTGGGCCCACTGACGCGAGGTCTCTGCGTCCCGCGTGCACCCCGACCGGACGGATAAGATGGGTGGGTACATTTCGTTCTGAGCGCAAAACATGCGACGAGCCCCCGGCATTCCGTCTGCTCCCGAAACTCCCGACACAGTGCACTTGACGGACGAGGAGTCGAGGCTCCAATTACATAAGCTCTTGGGGGATCCTCGCACTTTGCAAGGCGGCGGCACGTTGTTCTTCCGGCAATCAAGCAGATGGAACCTGCGCCGGGTCGGCGTTTCATGCATTGCTGTGTTTCAGATCGGGACTGCGGTCGGTCTGGGTCCTGCCGACGCGCTCCTCGATATCGAGCAATTCGGGTCGCCGGTTCATGTCGAATCTCCGGCGAACGCCGACTGCGCCCTCAACCACGGCCACCTCTTCTGCCAGGTCGTGCGGTCGCTTTCCAAGGCCGGAGCCTCGCACCGGATCACGCTTTCCCAAGAGTCCGGGCCGCCCGTACGTCTGCCCGAACCGGATCGGGAGGCCGGACGAGTCCCCGTCGCATCGATCCTGAAGGGCTCGGTCATTCCCAGGGCTCCGCCCGTCGCTTGACGTCCTCGGGGGCGCCCGCCTCCGCTTCTGTCGCCTTGTCACGAGCCGCCCTGCACCGGGGCGGCCCGTGTCCGTGCAACGTGCGTCCAATAGCGAACACACCATCCCTTTGAAGAATCCGCTGCCAGACACTCTCTGTCGCGCCGGCGTCGTCGCGACGGTCGTCGCGCTCGTCGCGTTGCCGGTGCCCGCATCTTCGCAGGTGCCGGAGCACGAGGGCGAGATCGAGGGCGTGGTGCGCGATGCCGAGACGGACGAGCCTCTCGCAGGCGCGTTCGTTTCGGTGGTAGGCACGGGAAGAACGGCGGTCACGCACGGTGACGGAACCTTCCACCTGAGAGCGGTTGCCGGGGGGAGCTGCACCCTCCGGGTCGAAAGGCTGGGTTACCGCGGCTTCACTACCGAAGTGACGGTGAGGGACAAGTCCGCGGTGGTCGTCGTCGAGATGGTGTCTTCGCCGATCGCGCTCCGGGACCTGGTGGTCACCGCCACCCTTACGGAGCGGGGCGCCGCCGAGGCGCTGCGTCCAGTGAGCGTCATGGCCGGCGACGAGCTGCAGCGCCGCATGGAAGGGACCGTCGCCGCGACTCTGGCCTCGATGCCCGGGCTGGCGGCCATGAGCATGGGGCCGAACGTGTCACAGCCGGTGATCCGAGGGCTGCACGGCGACAGGGTGCTGCTTCTGGAAGACGGGACGGCCGTGGGAGACGCCTCCAATTCGGGCGTGGATCATACCACGGGGCTCGACCCGGCGTCCGCGAGGCGGATCGAGGTGGTGCGGGGTCCGGGGGCGCTGCTCTACGGGGGCAACGCGTTGGGCGGGGTCGTCAACGTCATCCGCGACGAGATTCCGTCGGCGGTACCGCATCACACGACGGGGTCGGCGACGCTGCAGAGCCGGACCGTGACGGGTTCGGTGGGCGGCAGCGCGACGGCCGTCTTCGCGGCGGCGGAGCGCGTGCCGCTGCGCGTGGAAGCGGCGGGCCGGAGAGGAGGGGACCTGAAGACGCCAGCGGGAACCCTCCTCAACACCGGCGGCGACCTGTGGAGCGGCGGAGCGGGCTCGGCGTACGTGGCGGACTGGGGTCGCCTCGGGGCGTCTTTCCGAGGGTACCGCAACCATTACGGCATCCCAGGAGGGTTCGTCGGGGGACACGATGAAGGAGTGCGCATCGAGATGCAGCGCACCGCGTCGAAGTTCCGCACCGTGATCGACCGGCCCGTCGGACTCCTGTCCGACATCCGCTTCGACGCTACCTACACTTGGTACGAACACCGGGAGATCGAACCGCCGGACATCCTGGGCACGCTCTACAAGCGGCAGACTGCCAGCGGGGACGTGTTGGGCCGGCATGCGGCATGGGGGCCCTTCTCGGCAGGCGCGATCGGCGCCCGGCTGTCGTGGGAGGACTTCGGGTACGGCGGCAGTCTGTACACGCCGGACACGCGTCGCAGCAAGGTGTCCCTCTACTTCCTGGAAGAGGCCCGCCTGGGTCCTGCCCAGATCGAATGGGGGCTGCGTTACGACCGGACCGGAACCGATCCGCTGGAGGGGGATCGCGATTCGGAGATCGGCGAGATCCGTGACCGCGGCTTCCACGCTCTTTCAGGGTCGCTGGGGGCGCTGTACCGTGCCGGTTCGGGGCTTACGCTCGGTGCCAGCGTCGTTCGCGCGTTCCGGGCGCCCGACATCAACGAACTCTATTCGGAAGGGCCGCACCTGGCGGCCTACTCGTTCGAAGTCGGAAACCCGTCGCTGGAGGGCGAAATCGGCACGGGATTCGACGTCTTCCTTCGCTTCGAGTCCGACCGGCTCAGGGGCGAAGCGACGGGCTTCTACAACGATATCAAGGACTACGTCTACGGGGAGGACACGGGACGGCTCAGCCGCGTGCTCCTTCCCATATACCAGTTCCGCGGCAACGACGCCGTGTTCAGCGGTTTCGAAGCCGCCGTGGACGCCGACCTGGGGCGCGGGCTGGCCCTCGAGGTGGTGGCGTCTTCGGTGAGGGGGAGTCTGAAGAACACCGGACAACCCCTCCCGCTGGTTCCTCCGGTCAACGGGCACGCGGCTCTGAGGTACGAGCGGCCGCTGTGGTTCATCCGCGCGGAGGCCGAAGCAGCCGCGCGGCAGGACCGGATCGGCGAATTCGAGACGCCGACCGGCGGGTACACCGTCTTCCACCTCTCGGCCGGTGCGAGAGTCACCTTGGGAGGCCGCCTGAACGTCCTGACGGCAGGCCTCGACAACGCCGCGGACACTGAATACCGAAACCACCTCTCGCGGATCAAGGAGATCATGCCCGAGGCCGGGAGAGGTCTGAGCGTGACCTATCGAGTCGTGTTTTAGAAATCACAGGAGAAAGAACAAATGAAGAAGTGGATCAGCAGGAACTCGCTGTTTGCATGCATCGCCGTTCTCGCGCTCGCTCCGGCGGCGTGCGATTCGACGACCGAGCCCGAAGAGGAACACGCGGAACCCGAAGGGGTCGAGCTCGTGATGAGCGGAGCCGTGATCGCCTCGTACGACGGCGACACGCAGAGCTGGACAGGTGAACTGGAGGTCGACGTGGGCGAAGAGACACCTCACATCTCGGTTCGCTTCGTGGACCACGACGGAGACCCGATTCCGCTCGACGACGATCTGTATCTGGAGGTCGATGTCGAAGACGAGACGATCGCCGAGTTCGAGCAGGACACGCCGGGCGAGTTCGGAGGCCATCTTCACGGCCATTCGGAGGGCGAAACCGATGTGACCTTCAAGCTCATGCACGGTGCCATCGGATCGGGACATCCGGACTTCGTGACCGCCCCTGTCCACGCGCACGTGCACGACGATCCCTCGTAACCGATACCGTGCAATCCGACAACCGGCCGTCCGCGGTGGCAGGCTCCGTTGGCGCCGCCGCGGACGGCCGGTTTTCCTCGTGCAGGGAGAGATGCGCAATGTGTTCCTTCGTTCCTCGTTCTTTCGGCTCCTTCGGTGCCCTGAGCCTGATGCTTGCGTCGATCGGCACGCTCGCCGTGCCCGCACCGCCCGGTACGGCGCAGGAAGTCCCCACCGAGGCCTTCGCCTCGATGAAGTACCGGCACATCGGTCCGCTGGGGAACCGCGTCACTTCGGTGACGGGCGTGCCGGGAGACCGCTTCACCTACTACGCCGGAGCCGCTTCGGGCGGGCTGTGGAAGACCGAGGACGGGGGAGTGAACTGGCGTCCGGTCTTCGACGAGCAGCCTGTTCACTCGGTAGGCGAGGTCGAGGTGGCCCCTTCCGACCCCAACATCGTCTGGGCGGGAACCGGCGAGCCGTTCATCCGCTCGAACGTGTCGATCGGTAACGGGGTCTGGAAGTCGACCGACGGGGGCGAGAGCTGGACGCACATGGGGCTCGAGGGCACGGGACGGATCAGCCGCATCATCGTCCACCCCGCGAATCCGGACATCGTGTACGCCGCGGCGATCGGACACGGTTACGCCCCCCAGCGCGAACGGGGCATCTACCGCACCACGGACGGCGGCGCGACCTGGGAGCATGTGCTCTTCGTGGACCAGGAGACGGGAGCGAGCGACCTCGTCATGGATCCCAACAACCCGCGCATCCTCTTCGCGGGAACGTGGCAGATCGCAATCCGGACATGGACACGCACGTCGGGCGGACCCGGCAGCGCAATCCACGTCTCCCGTGACGGCGGCACGACTTGGACGCGACTCGTCGGCGACGGTCTCCCCACCCGCGAAATCGGGAAGATCGCCCTGTGCATGAGCCGTGCGGACTCGCGCCGCATCTACGCGCTCATCGAAACCGGCGACGGCGTTCCCTGGGAAGGAGGCGACACCGACGGCGGCGAGCTCTGGCGTTCCGACGACGGGGGCCGCAGCTGGTCGCTGGTCAGCTACGACCGTGATCTGGCAGGGCGCACGGCCTACTACACCCGCTGCGAGGTCAACCCCGACGACGCCGACGAAGCCTACTTCCTGGCGGCGGCGTACAGCACCACCCTCGACGGGGGCGCCACCTCTTCGGCGGCGGGGTTTCTGGAAGGTCCGGTCTGGGACCATCACGACATGTGGATCGACCCTCACGACGGTGATCGCCAGATCGTAGGCGGTGACGGGGGTCTGGCGATCTCGGGAAACCGCGGCAGAACCTGGTTCCGGGTGCAGCTGCCGATCGCCCAGATGTACCATGTGACTGTGGACAACGCCATTCCCTACAACGTCATGGGGAACCGGCAGGACGGTCCTTCCACGCGCGGCCCGAGCAACAGCCGCATGGGGGGCGGCCTCTTCGGTGTCGGCATCCCGCGCGGTCTGTGGCACTCGGTGGGCGGGGGCGAGTCCGGCTTCGCGACGCCGGACCCCACCGATTCGAACATCGTGTGGTCGAGCGCTTCCGGTGTGGGGGCGGGTGGCGGGATCGTGTCCCGCTGGGACGCTCGCACGCGGCAGTACCGCGAAGTGGAAGTGTGGCCCGAATCGACGACCGGCCACCCCGCCGACTCGCTCCGCTACCGCTTCCAGTGGACCTTCCCGCTCCTCATCTCGCCGCACGACGACAACACGGTCTACGTGACGAGCCAGCATGTCCACCGCACCACGAACCGCGGGCAGAGCTGGGACGTGATCAGCGCGGACCTGAGCACGAACAATCGCAGCCGCATGGGGATCAGCGGGGGGCTGACGCCCGACAACATCGGGGTGGAATACTGCTGCGTGATCTACGCCTTCGACGAGTCTCCGCTGGAGCCGGGGGTGCTGTGGGCCGGAACCAACGACGGGCTTGTGCACGTCAGTCGCGACGGCGGGGGCGACTGGACCGAGGTTACCGACAACATTCCGGACCTGCCTCCCGACGGAGTGGTGAGGGGGATCGACGCCTCGCGGCACGCGCCGGGGAAGGCGTACCTGGTGATTGAGCACCACCAGGTGGGTGACTTCGAGGCCCGTGCGTACCGCACCGAGGATTACGGCGCGAGCTGGACCGCGATCACCGACGGAATCGACGACGGCGTGCTCAGCTACACCCGCAGCGTTCACGAGGATCCGGTCCGGCCGGGCCTCCTCTACCTGGGTACCGAGGCGTCGGTGTACGTCTCCTTCGACGACGGCAACCGGTGGCAGAAGTTCCACACCAACCTTCCGCCTGCGCCCATGTACGGGCTGGTGGTGCAGGAGCACTTCAACGACTTGGTCGTGGGCACCTACGGGCGCGGCTTCTGGATCCTGGACGACGTGACGCCGCTGCAGCAGCTCACTCCCGAGGCGGCCGCGAGCGCCGCCCACCTCTTCGCTCCCCGTCCCGCCTACCGCTTCCGGCCCGTCTCCGAGCCCTTCACGATGTTCGACGACCAGTCCGACGGAGAGAATCCGCCCTACGGCGCGTCGATCAACTACTGGCTGGCCGAAGCGACGGACGACAGCGTGGTCGTCGAGATCGCCGATGCGGACGGCGAGGTCGTGCGCACGCTGCGGGGCACCCGGGACGCCGGCGTCAACCGCATCTGGTGGGATCTGAAGGGGGAGCCGGTCGAGGAGGTGCGCCTGCGCACCAAACCGCTGTACGGCGATGACGTCTCACTGGGAGAACAACGCTGGCGGCCGCTTCCGGGCGGACCCTTGGGCGGTCCCGGCGCGGGAACCATCCTGCAGCCGCCGGGCATATACGCCGTGACGCTCAAGGCGGGCGGCGAGACCTTCCGGCAGGAGCTGGAGGTGCGCAAGGACCCTCACTCCGAGGGGACGCTCGCCGACATCGAGGTGCAGGTGGCGGCGCTGGTCGACATCCGGGCCGATCTGGAGGCTGCGGGGGAGCTGATCAACCGGGTCGAATGGGTGCGGCGCCAAGTACTGGACATGCGCGCGGTACTGGAGGACCGGGACGACGCCGCCGAACTGGCTGCCGCGGCCGATTCCCTGAACCAGCTCCTGATCGAGGCCGAGGACGGGCTCTTCCAGATGCGCGCGACGGGTACCGGACAGGACGCCATCCGCTACCCGGTACGCCTCATCGAACGCCTAGGCTACCTCTTCGCCACGGTATCCGTGGGAGATTTTCGGCCCAGCGACCAGCAGCGCGAGGTGCATGCCCTTCTCAAGGAACGATTGCTGCGGATCCGCCGGGCCGTCGAGGCGGTGCTGGAAAACGATCTCGCTGAATTCAACCGCCGCATACAGGCGCTGGGCATGGGAGTGGTTTCCCAGTGAGTCCAACGCCGGGGCGCACGGTTGCAGCGGGATCACCTGCCGAATGGCGGGCGAATCGCCGTCGAATGCCGCGGCGGACTGCTGCGTTTCCGACTACCGCAGCACTCTGATGTACCAGATGCGGCCGGCAACCCCGTAAGGAGATTCCGACGGATACTCCATCGCCCAGAGCTGTGCGACGCTGTCGTCCGGGAGCCGATTCGGCAGCTTGTCCAGCAGGTTGTTGACGCCGACGCCCACCTGAACCAGGTCTGCGATCCGGAACGTCACTTCGAGGTCCGCGATCGCGGCCGCTTCAATCGTGACATCCTGCTCGAAAATGAACGGGGTGACCACGGAACCGATGTGATTCACGCTGAACCTCGCACCGAATCCGCGGGCCGAACGTATATCCGCGCTTGCGCCGATGCGCTGCCCGGGCTGTGCCTGTTCGATCAGTGTCTTCTGGGTCGCGCCGATGAAGTTCTCGTTGCGGTTTCGGGTGATCTCGGTGCTGTTCCGGTGCAGGCTCGCCGACAGATCCGCAGCGCCCCAGTCCATGCCCCGGAAGCGCCAGCTCGCGACCAGATCGAATCCCTGCGTGCGGGTGTCGATCGCGTTGGTCCAGAACGCTACGGCGTCCACCGGCCGGCCCTGGAAGCGGGCCCCGGGACGAAGGCCGTGACTCTCGTTGAGGGTCTGGGTGAGGGCGATGGCGTCGGCCACCGCTACACGATAGTAGTCGGCCGTCAGCAGCAGACCGTTGTCGCTGGAATAGACGAATCCCCCTGTGAAGCTGAGCGATGTCTCGTGGCCCAAGGAGCAGGCGTTGAAGTCGGCACAGGCGACCGGGTCGCCGTCGGGAAGGAACCCGGCGCTCCGCAGCCCTCCGCTGTCACCCACGAAGCCGATCGTGTTGAACCCCCTCTGGGGAAGACGCGGGGCGCGGAAGCCCGTGGATACAGCGGCGCGCAGGGCGGCGCCCGACTCTCCCAGTTCGGCCCGCCCGGCCAACTTGCCGGTCAGCGAATTCCCCGCATCGGTGTAGCGCTCGAAACGAAGGGCGCCGCCAACGGTACGCCCCTCCGCGGGCCGGAGCTCCATGTCCGCGTACGCTCCGAAACTGCTGCGGTCCCGGTTGCTGAGCGAAGCCGACGTGTGACTGTAGCCCGGGTAGCCCTGAATCCCGCAACTTGCGATGACCGACCCGTCGGAGTTCTGGTGGTGGGCGGCAGGAAAGCTCCCCGGCGTGTCGCTGGGTCCGCAGGCGTAGGATGCGCGGTCTCCGGCTTCCATCCAATACGAGTCCTGCCGGAAAGCGCCGCCCAGCGCAAGAAACGCAGGGGTCGAGCCGAGCTCGATCTCCCGCGAGGCGTCGGCGTTCAGCGTCCACTGACGCACGTTCAACCCCCCGCTGAAGGTGTCGTGCGGACCTGCGTTGGCAGAAATGGCAGCCCCGTCGGCTCCCGGGTTGCGGGCCAGGAACTCGGCGGCGTAGGAAGGGTTGATCGAATTGGCGGCCCCGAACGCGAACCGGCCATGGCCGAACCCGAGACTGAAGTCGGCCGACCAGTCGCCGATGTCGCCACGCAATCCGGCGACGGCCGATTTGTCGCTCATGTCCGATTCCTCGATCGGGAAGAACCCGTCGGGGTAGACGTAGCTCACGGAGCGCGCCACCCAGTCGGCCTTGCGGTAGAGCCCGTCGGAGACCGCCTCCCGGCTGGAGTAGCCCCCGAAGGCGTAGAGCTCCGACGACTCACCGACGGGGATCGCCGCGTTGGCCATGAAGCCGACACCCTTGTAGTCCGGCTCCCCGTTGCGCTGCAGCTGGATGACCTTCCCGCCGTCGGCGCAGGGAGCGTAGGACGGATCGGGGCCGAAGCAGGTGGGTGCGTGCTCCGCCCGATTCGTCACTTCCTGCCTTGCTGACTCGATGGTGAAGTTGAGGAAGCTTCGACCGAGCGACACGCCGGTGTTGACCGATATGAACTGTCTGAATCCGTCTCCGCGCGAGGTCCGGCCAAAGTAGGTCGCCGCGGTCGAGCCGGCGGCATCGTCCTTGAGCACGATGTTGATGACCCCGGCAATGGCGTCCGAACCGTACTGTGAAGCGGCGCCTTCGCGCAGAACCTCGATACGCTTGATCGCATGGACCGGTATGGCGCGCAGATCCGTTCCCGTCGTGCCGTAGCCGGAGGCGGCGAGCAGCTTCGCGAACGCGATCCCATGCCGCCGCTTGCCGTTCACCAGCACCAGCACCTGATCCGCGTTCATCCCGCGCAGCGTCGCAACGTGGAGTGCGGCGCCGTCACCCGCCGAAAAGCGGGTCGAGTTGAAGGAAGGCGCGATCTTCCCGAGGACTTCGGCCAGATCGACCTCTCCCAGTCGCGCGATCTCCTCGGAGCCGTAGATGTCGACGGGTACGGGCAGCGTGGCCGGATCCGCCACGCCGGCACGGGATCCCACCACGACTTCGAGCTCTCCCACCTCGAAGACCGTGTCCGGCGGCTCCTGTGCGAATCCGGGGTCGGCCCCGGACGCCGCGGCCGCAGCGAAGCAGCCGACACTGCAGAGTGCGATGCCGAGTTGCTCTTTCGTCATGACGATCCTCCTTGCCGTACACGGGGTGCCTTGCCGGGCGGGTGCCTCACCGCTCACGAGTGGGTTCGCGAATGTTCGCCACCGGGCTGTTATACTTGATCGAAGCGTTATACATCAGCGAAATCCGAAAGTTCCGCGGCCAACCAAGAACTGGTGAGTCAGCCGAAGACCATCACTAAGTTAGGTGTCCTGCCGTGCCCGTCAAGCGAACGCTCCGCCTGGCCGCCGCGTTCCTGGCGGCTCTTTCCCTCTTCCGGCCGGGAGTGCAGGGACTCGACGATCTGACGGGGCCGCTGGGCCGTTCGCTCTACCTGAATTTCACGCGGCAGGTGAATGTGTCGGGAGGGTAGCCCCACGATTCACGCCGGAACGCCCGCCATGACCGACGACATCCGCGACATCCTCCACCGCGTCTTCGGATACTCGTCCTTCCTCGGGCAACAGGCAGCCATCATCGAGCACACGGCGGCAGGAGGCGACAGCCTGGTCCTGATGCCCACCGGGGGCGGCAAGTCGCTGTGCTACCAGATTCCCGCGATCTTGCGCAGCGGCGCCGGAGTGGTGGTCTCCCCCCTGATCGCTCTCATGCACGACCAGGTGGAAGGGCTCAGGCAGTCGGGCGTGCGGGCCGCGTACCTCAATTCCACCCTGTCATTCCGCCAGGTGCGAGAGGTCGAAGCGGCGGTCGAGGCAGACCGGCTCGACCTGCTCTACGTCGCTCCGGAGCGCCTTCTCGGCGAACGCACCCTGCAGCTTCTTTCGCGCACGCGGCCCTGCCTCTTCGCGATCGACGAAGCGCACTGCGTATCCCAGTGGGGCCACGACTTCCGTCCCGAGTATCTGCAGCTTTCGGCGCTGCCGGAGCTCTTTCCGGAGGTGCCGAGGATCGCGCTCACCGCGACCGCCGACGAACACACGCGCCGCGAGATCGCCGACCGTCTGGGCCTGCGGGATGCCCCCCTCTTCGTGAGCGGCTTCGATCGTGCCAACATCCGCTACCTGGTCGTCCCGAAGAACAACGCGCGGGCGCAGCTCAGGCGCTTCCTGAAGGAGCATCACGAAGGCCACGCCGGGATCGTGTACTGCCTGTCGCGGCGCAAGGTGGACGAAACCGCCGAATGGCTTCGCGGCACCGGCGTGAACGCGCTGCCGTACCACGCGGGCCTCGGCACGACCGTGCGCCGGCGCCATCAGGAGCGCTTCCAGCGCGAGGAAGGCGTCGTGATGGTGGCGACGATCGCCTTCGGCATGGGCATCGACAAGCCCGACGTGCGCTTCGTCGCCCACTTGGATCTTCCGAAGAGCATCGAGGCCTACTACCAGGAGACGGGCCGGGCGGGGCGCGACGGGCAGCCCGCGCACGCATGGATGGTCTACGGTCTGCAGGAGGTCGTCGCCCTGCGCAACATGGTGGAGAGCTCGGAGGCCGGGGAAGCGCGCAAGCGCTTCGAGGTACGCAAGCTGGATGCCATGCTCGGCTTCTGCGAGCTCGCGACCTGCCGACGCCGGACTCTTCTCGCCTACTTCGGAGAAACCCTCGCCGACCCCTGCGGCAACTGCGACAACTGCCTGACGCCGGTGGCCGTCTGGGACGCGACGGAAGCGGCGCAGAAGGCCATGTCGTGCGCCTACCGGACAGGACAGCGCTTCGGCACGGCCTATCTGATCGATGTGCTGCGAGGGCGGGCCAGCGAGCGCATTCGGCGCTTCGGACACGACCGGCTCCCGACCTTCGGCGTCGGCGCGGATCTCGATCCCTACCGGTGGCGCTCGGTCTTCCGGCAGCTCGTGGCCCGGGGCCTGCTCAGCGTGGAGATGGAGAAATACGGCTCCATCCGGCTGACCGACGAGAGCTGGCCGGTCCTGCGCGGCGAGGCCGAAGTGCACCTTCGCAAGGAACTTCGGCCGGCGGCGGCGAAGCGGCGGCGAAAGGCGAAGGAGAAACCGCCGCTACCCGATCCCGCCACTTGGAACGAGGCGCTCTGGGAGGCCTTGCGCAAGTGCCGTACGGAACTCGCTCAGGCGCAGAGCGTCCCTCCCTATGTGATCTTCCACGACTCGACGCTCCGGGAGATGGTTGCGCGGCGTCCGCGCAGACGGGAAGACTTTGCCGAACTCACCGGGGTGGGCGACACCAAGCTGCGCCGCTACGGCGACGCCTTCCTGGCCGTGATCGCGGCCCACGGAACCCGTGGCGAAGCCGCCGCGGCAGACTCGCCGAACCCGATCCGGCGGGGGAGCGGATCAGATGACGAGCAGGGTTTGTCCTCCGAATCGTCCGTGAGCGGCGGAGACCCAAAGGCGACCGATCGGCCGCCTTTGGCCCGTCCCAGCTAGCTAGTCCGATCCGCCCTCTTCCGCGTTCGCGGCCGCGAAGGCCTCGGCAAAGGCGGTGATCCTCCCCAGAAGTTCGGCACCCAGGGCCTCGGCGGTGGTGCCCGCCTCGGCCACGCCCACGCCGGTCGTCCACCAGGTCACGGCCTCGGACAGGGTAATCTGGGTGTCACGGATCATCTGCGTGGCCTGCTGCACCCGGACCGACACCGAGTAGCCCACCACCCCCGCGACTCCGCCCCCGCACTCGAGCGTGACCCTGAGCTCGGGCAGACCGGGGCTTTCGAGCATCTCGCGTCGGCTCAGGAGCGGCACTTCCGCCGCTTCCAGAGCGGCCACCGCATCCATGCGGACGGATTCGGCGGAAATACCCGCGCCTTCGCACCCCTGGTTGGTCTCGGCGCGCACGTACACCCCGGCCAGATCCTCCAGCGTGTAGCGGTTCCACTCGGTGTCTTGGGCGGCAGCCGGCGCAGGCAAGCTCAGAACCGCGGCCGCGACGATCAGCGAGGCCGCGGCCGCCCTTGCCGACCCGGCGCCTCGCCGCTCTCTGTGCTCGCTCGGATTCATCCACGGGCTGCTGGGCCTGCCGGGCCGCGACGACAGCGGCCCGGCAGATGTGCTCCCGCCCATCAGTTGCCTCCGCAGGAGCGGCACTGGTGGCTGTTGCGCGAACCGAGCTTCTCCAACAGGGCGACCGTGGCGGGATGGGGCTGCGCGCGTTGCTCCGGGCTGTTGGCCAGGTCGGCGGTCGTCTGGCCGCGCCGGCTGACGGCGCCGATGTCCGCGCCGCGACTGACCAGGAAGAGAATGGTCTCGTTGTCGCCCCGGGCTGCAGCGTGGTGGATGGCGTTATAGCCGTCCTTGTCCCGCAGGTTGGGGTCGATGCCGATCTCGTCGATCAGGTAGCGGACCGCGGGCAGCCACCCGTCCGGGACGCTGCGGTGCTGCTGCGCGACCCTGGAGGTGCCGAAGCCCACGCCCGATGCCGCATGAAGCGGATGGACCGCGGGCCCGCCGACGGCAACCGGAGGCAGGCCGGACGGGTCCGGCGGCGCTTCTTCGGTACGGGTGTCCGGGAAGTTGGGGTCGAAGAAGCGGCGCCGGTCGGGGAGCTTCATGGTCCAGACGCCGGGGTCGGCTCCGTATTCGACGAGAAGGCGCATGGCTTCCACATCCGCCGCGTACGCGGCCCGCCAGAAGGGGGTGGCCCCGGTGAAGTCAACGCCCATGCGGCCCGCGTTGTAGGCGGCGTACCAGATGTGGGTCGTCGTCCGCTGGTTGGGATCGGCGCCCGCATCGAGCAGCAGCCTCATGAGCTCGAGGTAGTCGGTCTCCTGCTGGCGGAAGGCCTGCGGCTGCGGATACCAGGTGCGCAGCGACCACTCGATGTTGAGGGTGGCGAAGAGCGGCCCCGCGCCGTCGTCGCTGACGAGGTTGGGATCGGCGGCGCGCTCCAGCAGGTCGCGTCCAAGGTCGTAGTTGCCGTTGATGACGGCCACCAGCAGGGGCGAGGACTGATCGCCCGCAGTGAGATGGTTGACGTCCGCGCCGCTGTCGAGGAGCAGTGCGGCCGTGGAGCGGTGACCCTCGCGGGCCGCGTAGTGCAGCGCGCTGAAGCCGCCCTGTTTACCGATCTGCTGGGCCGAGGTCAACGCCCTCGCAGGGGGCTCTTCGGCCGGTGCGGCCGGTTCTTCGGGCTCCGGCTGCCCCCGTGCAGCCGGTTGCGCCGGGTTGCCGCGCTGCGGCCTTTGGGCGGGCACCGGCGCCGCCGAGGCTTCGCTGACTTCTTCCTCTTCTTCTTCCGGCTCTTCGGCGGCGGCACGTACGCGGGCCCGCAGGCGCTGTTCGGCGCGCAGGCTCTGGTCGATAGCCACGTAGTCCTTCACGCGGGTCACCAGGGAGACATCCGCCCCGGCGTCCAGCAGGGCGCGCACCGCGGCATCCGCGCCGCGCACGGCGGCGAACATCAACGGCGTCCGCTCGGCAAAGCCGTCCCGCGCGTTCATGTCCGCTCCGCGTGTGACCAAGGCCTCGACCACGCCGACCGCGTCCGCGTCCGCCGCGAAGTGCAGCGCTGTGACGGCAGTGACAGTATAGGTGTCGGGGTCGGCACCGGCCTCGAGGATCAGCCGCGCGACTTCGGCATGGCCGCTCCGGCTGGCCAGGTGCAGGGGCGTGTAGCCACCCAGGCGCGTCGTCGATCGAAGCGCGGCCCCCGCATACAGGAGGGCCTTCGCGATCTCCACGTCGTTTCTGCTCGCAGCCCAATGCAGCGCGGTCATGCCGTCGCTTTGAGCCGTGTTTACGTCGGCGCCCCGCCGCAGCAGCGTGCGTACCGCTTCCAGATCCCCGCGCTCGGCCGCATCGGCAACGGGGGCTTCCGCGGGTGTCGCCGCGCCCGATGCGGCGATCAGCGAAGCGAGGACGAGGAGCCGGAGAACCCGGCCCTTTGACCGCGACCGGTCGACCAGGAATCTGTCAGACCTGCTTCCGGTCATCGTTGCCCCCTTTGATGGCGAAGTGACCCTATTGACGGTGGAGTGACCGTTAAATGGCGAAGTGATCCGTGCTGTTCCCGAACTTTTCGATGTCTTCGGCCCCCAGCTTGTGGAGCAGGCTCAGCATGACGTTGGCCATGGGAGTGCCGGGGCGGGCGCGGATGTGCTGCTCGCCCTTCAGCAGGCCGTTGGCGCCTCCCGCCAGGAAGAGCGGGCAGCGCGTGTGATTGTGGAGGTTGCTGTCGGCCATCGCCGAGCCGTACATGACGAGCGTCTTGTCGAGGAGGGTCGCGTCGCCCTCGGTCGCGGCCTGCAGCTTCTCCAAGAAGTAGGGGACCATCGACACATGGTACTCGTTGATCCTGGCGAACTGCCGAACGCGGTCCTCGCGGCCGCCGTGGTGCGAAGACGCGTGGAACGGCGCGTCTACGCCGGATTCCGGGTAGACCCTCGGCGAGGCGTCGCGGCCCAGCTTCAAGGAGAACACCCGTGTCGTGTCCGACTGGAAGGCCAGGACCTGAAGGTCGAACATCAGCTTGACGTGCTCCTCGAACGAGTCCGGCACACCCACCGGGGCTTCCGGGATCTGCCTCTCCTGGCCGCTCGAGTTCTGCGCCTCGATCCGCTGGATCCGCTGCTCGAGCTCGCGGATGTTGTGCGCGTACTGGTCGAGCCTGCGGACATCGCTCGCGTCGAGCTTGTGCCGCATCATCGACATCTCGTCCATGACCCAGTCGAGGATGCTCCGGTCGGTGGTGAGGCGCTCGGCGCGCTGTTCCGGCGTGCCCCCGGCCCCGAAGAGCTGCTCGAAGACGGCCCTCGGATCCCGGATCATCGGGAGCGGCTCGGTCGGCGAAGCCCAGCTGATCGTGTCCGTGTACACGCACGCGTAGCCGTATGCGCATCCCCCGGCCTGGTCCACGTTTTCGATGGATAGCTGCAGGGAGGGAATCGGCGTCTCCCGGCCGAAGCGCTTGACGTAGAGCTGGTCGAAGGATGTGCCGACGCGCACGTCGGAGCCTTCCGTCTGCTTCGGATGGGCCTGCGTGAGGAAGACGGCGCTGGTGCGGAAGTGGTCTCCGCCGATCTCGGCGGGCGCGTAGGCGTCGGCCATTCTCGCATCGGTATCGCTGACGATTGTCAGGTACTTCCTGAACGGCTCCAAGGGCCGCAGGCTGCTGGGCGTCAGGTCGAAGTCGCTGCCGGTCTCGGCAGGCGACCAGAGGTTCTGAGACCTGCCCCAATCGTTGCACCCGGCGGCGCCGTGCACCTGCTCGATGCACACCACGCGCGTGCGGCTTGCCGCCTTCCCGGCCTCCGTGGCCGCCCACAGCCGGCCGGCGGGAACCATGGCATCCAGCAGGGGCAGTCCGATCGCGGCCCCGGCTCCCTTGAGCATCGTACGGCGGGAAATGTGTTTGCCAGTCAGGTGTTGCATCCGTTCAGACCTCGCTCGTGGGGGGGCGGGCAATCTCGCTCGTGGGGATCATTCGCGGGGGGGGAATCTTGCGTGGGGATGAATCTTCGCAGGGGGTTCAGTGTTCGACCTCATCCTCGGCGGCCGCGCCGGTGCGCGCCATGCGGAAGGGCAGGCTGTTGACGACGCCCAGGATGAAGGCCGACATGCGATAATCGTCTTCCGCCGCGGCCCGGGTGATCGCCCGGATCGTCGGCATGTCGTAGTACTCGACCCGGCGCCCCAGCGCGTACGCCATCAGGTTTTCTGCGAAAGTGCTGAGAACGACATCCGAAACGCCCAGGAGCGCGTTCCGCAGATCGGCGGGGCCGGCCAGCTCGCTGCCGTCGTACATCACGCCGACGGGATCGACCGGGTTGCCTTCGTCGCGGATCCGCCAAGCGCCCGTCACGTCGAAGTTTTCGAGCGCGAGGCCGAGAGGATCGATGACGTTGTGGCAGGAACTGCAGGCCGGGTTCGCCCGGTGCTCCTCCATCCGCTCTCTGACCGTCAAGAACCGTCCCTCTTCGGCAGCGGCCGTCTCCTCGAAGGCCGGGATGTCGGGCGGAGGCGGAGGCGGAGGAGCGCCGAGAAGAACCTCCAGCACCCACTTGCCGCGCAGCACGGGCGATGTTCGGTCCGGGTGGGACGTGAGCGTCAGGACGCTGCCGTGGCCCAGGAGGCCGCGGCGCCGACCAGAGGGGTAGGCCACTCTCTCGAAGGACGGCCCCGTGACGCCCGTGATCCCGTAGTGTCGCGCAAGCCGCTCGTTCACGAAGGTGTAGTCCGCCGTCAGGAGCTCGAGAACGGAACGGTCCTCTTCGACCAGGTGGGAGAAGAAGAGTTCGGTCTCCCGCAGCATCGCGTCGGCGAGGGTCTGGTCGAAGTAGGGGTAGGTGAGCGCGTCGGGATGGATGTCCTCGATGTCCTGCAGCCTCAACCACTGGGCGGCGAAGCGCGTGGCCAGCGCCGTCGCGCGCGGGTCGGCGAGCATGCGCCGCGCCTGCCGGTCCAGCTCCGCGCGATCCGAAAGCGAGCCGGTCCGGGCCGCCGCCAGCAGTTCCTGGTCGGGGGGTGCGCCCCACAGGAAGAACGAAAGCCTCGACGCCAAGTCCAGGTCGCCGATCACGTAGACCCCGTCGGGCCCGACCTCGGATGGGCGCCGCTCGAGCCGGAAGATGAAGTGAGGGCTCGCCAGGATCGCCTGCAGCGCCGTGCGGATGCCCTTCTCGAAGCCGCCGTCGGCCGCACCCCGGCTGTAGAAGTCCAGGAGGCCGTTCACGTCGCTGTCAAGCACCGGACGACGATAGGCCCGGGACGCAAGCCGCGTGATGATCTCGCGGGCGCAGGGGGCTTCCTCGTCGGGCGAGGTGGGCCGGCAGGTGAAGACCGCGCGCCGTGCGGGGGTGTCCGAAACGCCGGTTGCCCCAAACGGTCCGAGGACGGTCACGCGCTGCAGGTGCTGCTGCGTCGTCACGCCGAGGCCGATCCCGATCTGGCCATCGGCGAGAGTATGGTCGATGGGGCGGATCAGGTCGTCCACCACTCCCTCGAATTGCCGGACGAAGGCCACCGAAACCCGCTTCTGGCCCGCCGTCACGTAGATTGAATCGGTCCGGATGTTGAGACCCGTGGGCTCCGACTCGGACATCCAGCGGTCGACGGTGAGCAGCGCCGCCCGTGCTCCGTCGATCGAGACCTCGATCTGCTCCGTGCCGAAGGTTCTCCCGAAGACCTCCCCCTCGACGGCCGCATAGGGCATGATGTGGAAGACGTACCTGCCGTCGGCGGGGAAGTTGTGCATGACCGAAAGCCCGCCCCGGGTCCCGATGGGCGCTCCCTGCACACGAGCCTTCTGAGAGGCGACGCGGGGGATTCGGTAGATGGTCGAGGAAACTTCCGCTTCGGGATCGCCGAGCGCGAGCCTGCTGATCTGCCCGGCGGCGCGCAGATAGCCCTCGATGACGGTGGCGGACGGCATCTGAACGTCGGCGATGTTGTCGAAGTTGGCGCTCTTGGTGTCGAGCGGCAGGAACGAACTCACATCGACATCCACACCCAGGAGCTCCTTCACCGCCCGAGCGTACTCGGCGCGGTTGAGGCGCTGGAAAGTCCTCCTTCCGGGGTTGGGATCGCGGGCCGCGATCTCGTCCATCGCCGTCTCGAGCTCGGCGGCCACCGCCGCGACCACTTCCGGCTCGGGGCGTCGCACGCCCTGCGGAGGCATCATCCTCGCCCTGAGCTTTCGGATCATCTTCTCCACCGTGGGGCCGCGCTGTGCGGCATCGGCGATGTCGAAGCCCTCCAGAACCAGATCGCCCACCCGGCGCCGCTCGCTGTGGCATCGGACGCAGTACTCTTCGACGACTTCGTTCGCGACCTCGGCGTCGTTCGCGACCTCGGTGTCCGGCAAAGCATGATAGGAGCGCGTGACCGCCGGGCCGCTGCCGGCGTATGTCGCCTGGTCGACCGGATCGGCCACGGCCAGACCGAAGACGCCGACGGCCAGCAACGCAAGTGAATACTTGTTCATGGCCCCCAAAGTAAGATATCGGACGGGCGTCTCGCAAGTCGGCACCGGGGGCGGGCAGGTCGAACCCTTGTCCCCCCGTGCCGTGACCGGCAAGATTCAAGACAGCGTAATACAGAGGACACCGAATACGATAACGAATGCGAGCGCATAAGTCATCACCGGTTCCGGCGGCTTTCGGGGCGTCGTTCGCCCCGGCAGCCCGCGGACGGAATCCCCCCGGCGTTCGAGCGGCGATGCATCTGCGCCGGACCGCTTCGATGCTGGCAGCTCTCTGCGCATGGGCTCCGGCCGGGATCGGAGCGCTGCAGACGGATGTCGTCAGCATCACCGCGCATGTTCAGGATGTCGACACCCGGTTCGATATCGAGGGAGCGGTCATCGAGCTGTCGGGGGTGGCGAAGCGCTTCGTTACCGGACCGGCCGGCCGGGTCACCTTCGACGCTTCCCGCGGGGACTACACTCTGACCATCCGCAAGGCGGGGTACGTTACGCTGAGAGGCGGTTTCAAAGTACTGCGACCGGGAGACTTCGGCCTCATGATGCGCAAAGTGGAGTCGGGGCAGTTTCTCACCGCTCCCGCGAGACTCTTGGTCAGGGTTCTGGATTCCGGGCGAGGCGAACCGATCGAGGGGGCGTCGGTATCGATCCGGGACGGACGGCGGACCGTCACCGATGCTGCCGGTCGAGCTGAGTTCACGGGCCTCGATTCGGAACT
Source organism: Longimicrobiales bacterium (assembly GCA_965215065.1). GTDB lineage: Bacteria > Gemmatimonadota > Gemmatimonadetes > Longimicrobiales > Gaopeijiaceae > Bin94. The sequence goes on along the minus strand of OZ244037.1, from coordinate 3,172,448 downwards.
TACGCACTTGACGGTGGAGCGTATCGGCTATGCCGCCCGCACCGAACCGGTCACGCTGCATCCGGACCGCACGACTGCGGTTGAAGTGGCCATGACCGTCGAGGCGATCCCGCTGCGGCCCCTGAAGGTCGAGGTCCGCTCGCGTTTTCTCGAGTCGCACGGCTACTACCGGCGTCTCGATCAGGGCGTCGTAATGCGCCTTCTCACCCGGCAGACGATCGAAGAACGCGGGTCCCCTTTGATTTCCGATGCCTTTGCACGCGTTCCCGGGCTCCGGATAGATCGCCCCACGACCCATCGGGCCCACCTCAGCGCTCGGGATTGCCAGCTTGCGGTGTTCGTCGACGGGGTGGAGTGGAGTGTCGACATCGAGGGAGCGGTCAACATCGACCAGATTCCGCCGCACTGGGTCGAGGTCGCGGAGGTGTACTGGGGTTCCAGGACGCCGCCGGAGTACCGGGGCAGATACAACGGCGGCTGCGGGTCCGCCCTCATCTGGACGAAGCAGGCGGTGAGCGGTAAATAGGTAGCGGTAAATGGGTACGGTGAGCGGTAAATGGGAAATGAAGAAAATGGGAAATGAAGACCACGACCAGCGAAGGAGCGAAACGTTGGACCAACTCAAAGTCGGAAGTGAAGCGCCGGACTTCTCTCTGTTGACCTCACTCGGCAAGGATCCCGTGACGCTCTCGCAGCACAGCGGCGAGCCCGTGGTGCTGATGTTCGTGCCTCTCGCGTTCAGCGGAACCTGCACCGAGGAGCTGTGCCATGTCGGTGAGCACTGGAGCCGATGGAGCTCGCTCGGCGCGGCGGTGTACGCGATCAGCATCGACTCGCCCTTCTCGAACCAGAGGTGGCGCCGGGAAATGGATGTCCCGTTTCCCATCCTCTCCGATTTCAACAAGAAAGCCGCCTCGGCCTACGGGGTCCTCCAGGACGACTTCTTCGGGCTTCGGGGAGTGGCGAAGCGGTCGGTCTTCGTGGTGGACGGCAAGGGCCGCATCAGCTACGCCTGGGTGACCGACGACCCGGGAGTGCTCCCTCCCTTCGACGAAGTGGCGGGGGCGGTTCGAGCTCTGGGCTGAGCCGGCCATGACGTGCCGTCTCCCGGCCGCCTGGACCGCGATGGCGATGCTGCTCTGCGCGGCGGCGGACGCGTCGGCTCAGGCTGTACGCAGTGTGATCTTCGCCGGGCAGGTCATCGACACGTATTGGGGCGAGCCGGTCGAGGGGGCCGCGGTGCGGTTGACCGACGCTCTGCGTCCGGATGGCTCGGCAATCGTCGGGATCACCGACGCGGAGGGCCGCTTCAGCCTTCCGGGGGTGCCGCCGGGGCCGAGTCGGGTGGCGGTGTCGCGGATCGGATACGCCGACCTCTTCCAGGTCCTCGATATCCGGGACGGACAGTTCACGGAAGTGGTCCTGATCCCCAAGCCCGTGGTGCTCGAGGGGATCGAAATCTACGTGGACCGGCTCGAAACCAGATTGCGCGAACTGCCCTATCTTACCAATACCTGGGGCGAGCTCGCTCTTCGCTCCGCGCCCGACCTCAACGTCGCCGATTACCTCCACAGCCAGCCTGCGTTCGAGTTCGTACCATGCTTCGAGGATCATTCGGGCACCGGTGTCTTCGGCCAGCGCCTGGACTGCATTCGGACCCGGGGGACCATGCCCCGGCGTCCCCGCATCTTCATCGACGACGCACCGGCCTTCGGGGGCGTGGAGGAACTCGCCACGATCCCTACGACCGGGGTGTACCGCGTGGAGGTGATCCGCGGATGCGGGCAGATTCGGGTCTACACCAACACGTACGTGGAGGGCACGGCGATCCAGCGGCGTCCGCTGCTCCCCATCATCTGTTGAGGGCGCTCGCCGCTCTCGGTGCTCGCACGGATTAATCCGCGGGCTGCTCGGTTCGGGGTGATTCAGTTCTCGTCCGGGGGCGGTTTCTTCCTCAATCGCTTCAGGCCGGAGCGCTTCTTTTTCTGATCCAGGCGCTTGCGGCGTTCGGCCCGCGGGACGCGTGTGCGGATGCGCGGCTTGTCGCTCCTCGAGCGGCCTTCCAGTTCCTCGCGCAGTCGCCGGAGCGCCTCCCGCCGATTGCGGTGTTGAGACCGGTACCTGCGCGAGACGACCACGATACCCGTGGGACGATGCGTCAGCCGGATCCCGGATTCGACCTTGTTCCGATGCTGTCCTCCGGGTCCCCCGGAACGAAAGGTGTCCACGCGGCAGTCGCCGAGCAGATGGTCGTCGCTCTCGGTTGAAGACGCCTGGCGGGCGTCGCGACTCCCTGTGCCACCGGGGGGTTTTGGAGACGGCGGATTGTCCATAGACTCAAGCTGCGCAAACCATTTCGAGACGAGTGCGATGGTCCCAGACCAGTCCGATCAGAACTCAGGCCTACGCTTCCTCATCACACTCGCGGCGGCGTTTATCCTCACACAGGGTCTGCGTTTCGCCCAGCCGATCCTGTTGCCCGTGGCTCTGGCCGGATTCCTGGCGGTCATCTGTCTGCCCTGTGTCTTCTGGTTGGCCAGGAGGCGAGTGCCGCTGAACCTGGCCATTCTGGTCACGGTGCTGGTAGCGGCCGGAGTGTTCAGTCTTCTGATCCTCGTGGGAAGCCAGCAGTTGCGTGCCCTTCAGGCGCAGATCCTGATTCAGATCGACGCGATCAGGCCTCAGCTCGATCCCTGGTTTCGGCAGATCGAGGCGTGGATTCCTATCGTCGGGGAAGGCGAATTGCGCCAGACCTTTCTGCGGCTGCTCAACGTTGCCACTCTGACGACGCTCGCGACCGGAGCCACGACCTGGGCGCTGTCCTTCCTGTCCAGTACGTTTCTGGTTTTCCTGATCCTGGTGTTCGCGTTGCGCGAGGCTGCGGTTCTGCCCCGCAAGCTCCGCGCGATCTCGGTGGACGCCTTGGCTTCGGACAAGCGTTATCGCAAGATCGTCGATGAGGTTCAGGGATACCTCGTGATCAAGACTTTGGTCAGTCTCCTTACCGGCATTCTTCTGGGACTGTGGACCTGGGCGATGGGGCTGGAGCTGCCGGTTCTTTTCGGGCTGATCGCCTTCGTGCTCAACTACGTGCCGACGATCGGATCCATCATCGCGTCCGTGCCGGCCATCGCCCTGGCGTTGGTGCAGGTGGACCCGGCGACCTCCGAGTTCCTGGGCATCGATGTTCGGGGGGCCGCGATCGTGGGTCTCGGCTACCTGGCGGTCAACGTTGTGTTCGGCAACTGGATCGAACCCACGATGATGGGGCGGCGGCTGGGCATGTCCACCCTCGTCGTCATACTTTCGCTGGTGTTCTGGGGGTGGCTATGGGGACCCGTAGGGGCGCTGCTCTCGGTACCGCTGACGATGGTCGTGAAAATCATGCTCGAGAACACCAAGGATCTGCGATGGATCTCGGTTCTGATCGACAAGAGTCCCCCGGAGGACGCCGTGGTCGGCCCGCCGCTTCCTTCATGAGGCTGCCGGAGCTGGAGAGCTTTCCGGGCAGTGCGCGGATCTGGATCTTCGGGGCGGAGCGTACACTCGATGCTCCGGCGGCGGGGGAGCTCCTCGAGGCGGTCGATCGCTTTCTCTCCGGGTGGGCTGCCCACGGAGTGCCGCTGCGTGCTGCTCGTGCATGGTGCTACGGGCGTTTCCTGATCGTCGGCGCCGATGTGCGAAGCTCGTTCCCGTCGGGCTGCTCGATCGATGCGCTGGTGCATGTGCTGAGGGGGATGGAGAACCGGCTGGGAGTACGATTCCTCGGCAACGAAGCCGTGTGGTACCGCGACGGCGAGGAGCGGATCAGAAGAGCCTCCCGGCCTGAGTTCCGGGCACTCGCGAGGTCCGGCCAGGTCACCGCCGCTTCCGTGGTCTTCGACAACTCGATCACCGAGCTGGCGGAACTGCGTGACGGGCTCTGGGAGGGCCCTGCGGGAGAGCGCTGGCATGCTGCGTTTTTCGAGCGCCGAGGCTGAACCGCCGGTCTCGGCGCTCACCGACCGCACGGGAGCAGGAGCCTCCTCGCTCTCGGTGCTCGCGGATTTGCCCACGGGCGGATTCGTCCACGGGCTCTTAAACTTAAATGACCGAAGTCGGCGGGAAGCCCCCGCTGACTTCGGTCTTCCGGAATGTGGGTCGGTCGTCTTCGAGCTAGGCGATAGCTCCGACGCGTACGACGTTCTCCGCAGCAGGTCCCTTCGGACCGTTGACCATGTCGAATTCGACCTGGTCTCCCTCAGTGAGGCTCCGGAATCCGTCTCCCTCGATCGAGGAGTAGTGGACGAAGCAGTCCCTCTCCCCGGCCACCGGGCTGATGAATCCGAATCCCTTGGCGTCGTTGAACCACTTCACGGTTCCCGTGGTCCGCATCCTCTTCTCCTTCATGGCAACTGCAGTCTCCACCGGCGCTGCTCGCCGGACTCACGCGAAACAGCCTATCGGGATGAGACGTTTTCGTCAATATCACCGAGCGAATGCTGCCGTCGCCGTGGGGTCGGCGGGTCTCAACGCAAACCGACGGCCGGGTGTCTTGACTTCTGGCGCGGAGAGTTTGTCTCTACTTGCAGTCTCGGGCGTTCGGACGGAGACACGATCCCGTTGAAGGGTGGCGCGGCAGAGACAGGAATGCGCGAGGATCCGGGGAGGTTGCATGCATAGATCGACAGATGGGAAGCCGCGGCGGGTACGGAAGAGCGGGATGGCCGGCAGATTTCAGGTGAGCTCGGCGGCCCGTGGGCACCTTGCCGGCCCGGTGCCTCGCCTCTCTCGGTGCTCACGCGGATTCATCAGCGGGCTGCCGGCGGCCGTGTTCGTCGCCCTTGCGGGTCCTTCGGGGTTTGCGGCGGCGCAGCAGCGGTCGCCCGGCGACGGGCCGGGAGACGATCCCGTCCTTCTGAGCACGCTCGCACGGGTGGCCGTCGAGCGCAATCGGGATGTGCTGGACGCTCGCTATCAACTGGGCGTCGCCGAAGGGCAGGTCGCCGAGGCGTGGAGCGATGTCTACCCGAGTCTGGATCTGTCATCCTCCTATACCCGCAACATCTCCCCGCAGGTCAGCTTTCTCCCGGCGCAGATATTCGATCCCACGGCAGCGGAAGGAGATTTCATCCCGGTGCAGTTCGGCGCCGACAACATCTGGAACCTGTCGGTGAACGCGGAGCAGACGCTCCTTGCCCCGGGCATCTTCGTGGGAGTGGGGGCCGCAGCCCGGTTCCGCGGGGTCCAGGAGGAAGCGCTGCGCGGCAGAACCCAGCAGGTGGTGACGCGGGTCCGCATCGCCGTATACGATCTCCTCCTCGCCCAGGAAGAGGTGAGGCTGACCGAGAACACGCTGCGGCGGGTTCGCCAGTCCCTTGAAGAGACTCGCGCCATGGAGGAGTCCGGCCTCGCGGAGTATTACGACGTGCTCCGTCTGGAGGTGGAGCTCGCCAACTTGGAGCCGAACCTCAGACGGGCCGTGAACCGCCGCAGTGCGGCACGGAGGACGATCGCCTCCGAGTTGGCGATGGACCCCGAGATGCCGATCGAGGTGGCGGGCGCCCTGGCCCGGATGGATCTGGACGAACTCGATGCCAACTCGCGTGCCAATCAGGACATCCTCGCCTTTGCCGGCACCTCCGTCGGCCCCGGAACCGATGTGACGGATTTTGTCCGCAGCGGCGCTGTTCGGCGTTCCGACATCCGCCGATTGGAACTCACCGAGAACCTCCGCGAGACCGAGGTCAGGATCGAACAGGCCGACTATCTTCCCAGCGTGTTCGCCTTCGGGACCTACGGAGTGGCCGCTCAGCAGAACGGGGTTCCCGACTTCTTCGGCAGCAGTCTGCAGCGTGGATCGACGAAGCAGATCGGGATCAGGGTGAGCTTTCCCGTCTTCTCCGGATTTCGGCGCGAGGCGAGGATCGGGCAGCGGCAGATGGCCCTGCGGCAGGCGCGGACGCAGACCCGGCTCGCGATGGGTCAGGCGGAGATCCAGCTCCGCAATCTCCTCGACGAAGTGCGTGAGGCCCGTGACAGGGCGGGAGCCCAGCGGCTGGCGGTCTCCCAGGCCGGTCGCGGCTATGAGATTGCGAGCGCGCAGTACAGAGAGGGTCTTGCGAGCCAGCTGGAGCTGACGGATGCGGAAGTCGCTCTCCGTCAAAGCGAGTTCAATTACGCCCAGGCGGTTTATGATTACCTCGTCGCGCGGGCCGGGCTCGACGAGGCGGCGGGGCGCGTTCCCATCGTCGACATCGCGTACCCCGCGGGAGGGAAGGGCGCCGAACGCTGACGGACGGGTCGGCAATGGAATCGGAATCGGAAGGGATTATCGATATATGAGTTGGAACAAGAGTCGGAGCTTTCGCACACGGGTAGCCATGGCGGCAACCGCAGCGGCCGGGTTCGTTGCGGCCTGCGATGAAAGGGGCGGGGACGGCGCGCCGTCCCCGGAGGGCGCGGACGCGGCGTATCAGCGGGTGGTCAACGTCGAGGTCGAGCGGGTGGAGCCCCGGCGCTTCGTTCGGGTCATACGCATTCCGGGCGTCGCCATGGCCATTCGGGACGTGGTGGTGTCGGCCGAAGAGGCGGGAGTGGTGCGCCGCATCGTACGGGACAAGGGGCGGCCGGTGCGCGCCGGAGAGGTTGTCCTGGGCTTTGACGACGCGATTCTCAGGGCGCAGGTTCAGGCCGCGGCCGCGCAGGCCGAGTACTCCGAGGAAGTGTGGGAGCGCCGAAAGACGCTGTACGAACAGGACCGCATCGGCTCGGAGCTGAGCTACCTCGAAGCACGGAACGCCGCGGAGCAGAGCAGGAGCAACCTGACCGCCCTCGAGGAGCGGCTTGCCCGCACGGCCGTCACGGCGCCGATCAACGGGGTGCTCGAGGAGCGGCTCGTCGAGATCGGGTCCATGGTGTCGCCGGGCACTCCCGTCGCGCGCATTGTCCAGACCGACACGATCAAGGTCGAGGCCGGTGCCCCGGAACGATACGCGCTGGGTCTTCCCGCCGGGGCCGCCGCGTCGGTCTCGTTCGACGCGCTGGCGGACTCGGTCTTTGACGGTTCCGTCAACTATGTGGGCGCGGTGGTGGACCAGGACAGCCGCACGTTTCCGATCGAGCTGACGCTTCTCAATCCGGGCGGTCTGATCAAACCCGGGATGATCGCCGAGATTTCGATTGTCCAGGAGGAGATCGCCGATGCGCTGGTCGTGCCACAGCAGGCGCTGGTGGCGATGGAGGACGGATATGTGGTCTTCGTCGTGGAAGGCGGCGGCGAAGAGGCGCGGGCCGACGCGAGGACGGTCGGAATCGCGGTCAGCCAGGGCAATGACGTCGTGGTCGGATCGGGACTGAGCGACGGAGACATCCTCGTGGTCGTGGGGCAGCAGGGGCTGACCGCAGGGGACAGGGTCCGGGTCGTTTCGAGCACCCGGGATGCGGAGGAGGGCGAGGAATGACCACAGAGGGAAACCGCGTAGAACCCGGGGCCGGGCGCGACGAACGCTCCTTCAAGGAATTCCGGCTCACCTCCCTGGCCGTCGACCACGCCACCTCGGTGATCGTGCTCTTCGTGTTCATCACCATCGCGGGGTTGCTCTCCTATCGCGCCATCCCCAAGGAGTCCTTCCCCGAGACCGAGATTCCGATGATCGCGGTCAACACCGTCTACCCCGGCGTGTCGCCGGCAGACATGGAGAGCTTGGTCACGCGCAAGATCGAGGAGGAGCTGAACACGATCGCCGATGTCAAGGAGCTCGCGTCCACCTCCGTGGAGGGGTACTCCAGCGTGATCGTCGAATTCGAGTCCTCCGTCGATATGAACGAGGCGCTGCAGCAGGTCCGCGAAAAAGTCGACCTGGCCAGGCCCGAGCTTCCCGCCGACGCCGAGGATCCGTTCATCGCCGAGTTCTCGATGGCCGATGCCCCGGTCATGCAGGTGAACCTGTCGGGCGGATACGGACTTGTGCGCCTCAAGGAGCTCGGGGAGGATCTGCAGGAGCGGATCGAGTCCATTCCGGCGATTCTGCGGGTGGCCTTGCGCGGAGGGTTGGAGCGGGAGGTGCAGGTCGACGTGGACCTCGCCAGAATGCAGTACCACAACGTGTCGTTCGACGATGTTCTGAGCGCGATCCGCCAAGAGAACGTCAATGTCCCGGGCGGATCCATCGACGTGAACGGAGTCAAGTACCTGGTGCGCGTCGACGGGGAGTTCGATGATCCGTCGGTCGTCCGGGACCTGGTGGTGACCACCGTGAACGGCCGCCCCGTCTACGTCAGGGACATCGCCGACGTGGAGTTCGGGTTCGCAGAACGCGAAACCTTCGCACGGCTCGGGGACCAGCAGGTCGTGACGCTGGACGTGGTGAAGCGCTCCGGCGAGAACATCATCGCCACCGCGGCAGCGGTCCGGGCGGAGATCGAGGCCATGCGCCCGCTCTTTCCCCCGTCCACCGTGGTGTCCATCACCTCCGACATGTCCGACGACATCGGTCAGATGGTGAACAGCCTGCAGAACAACATCATCTCCGGGCTGATCCTCATCGTCGGAATCCTGCTGTTCGTGCTCGGCCTGCGCACATCGATCTTCGTCGCGCTCTCGATCCCGACCTCGATGTTCCTCTCGTTCATCGTCATCGGACTCCTCGGCGTCACGATGAACATGGTGGTCCTCTTCTCGCTGATCCTGGCGCTGGGGATGCTGGTGGACAACGCGATCGTCATCGTGGAGAACATCTACCGCTTTCTCGAAGAAGGGTGGGACCGCAGGTCCGCCTGCAAGAAGGCCACGGGCGAGGTCGCCGTCCCCGTCATCGCCGCGACGGCCACGACCCTCGCCGCCTTCACGCCGCTGCTGTTCTGGCCCGGCATTACGGGCGACTTCATGAGTTTCCTCCCGCTCACCCTCATCATCACGCTCACCAGCTCTCTTTTCGTAGCCCTGGTGATCGTGCCGACGCTGTGTTCGATCTTCCTGGTGCGGGAGGGAGGGCGCTCCCGGCGCCTCAACCGCAACTCGCGACTGATGCTCATGGTCCTGGGAGCCCTTGCGCTTGCGTTGGTTGCGTTTTCGAATCCGCTCACGGCCATCCTTTTCGTCGTGACGGGAACCGCCGCCTGGCTTCTGCATTCGTTCCTGCTGGACCGGATGAGCCGGGTCTTCATGTCGACGGGGCTGCCCCGCGTGGTCGGGTGGTACGAACGACGCCTGCGTTGGTCGCTCAACCACCGTGCGACCATTCTGCTCGTGTCGGTCGGCGCGCTGGCGGGCACGATTTTTGCTTACGGCATGTTCGCGGCCCCGGTCGAGTACTTCCCCGAAGACATCCCCCCCGGCGTTCTGTACGTTGCGGTGGAGGCTCCCGTGGGTACGTCGGCGGAGGTCACCAACGGCTACGCGCGGCGCCTGAAGGAGGAAATCGACGAGCTCGCCGGCGCGGTGGACGCCGAGACCATCGTCACGACGGTGGGATCGACCGGCGGCGGCGGGCCGATGGGAGAAGGGGGTCCTGCCGGTCCGGAGGCGGGCCGCGTCACCCTGAGCATGGTCGACTACCGGGAACGCCGGTTCGATGTCTTCGCGACGCTCGGCGACATGCAGGAGAAGATCGGACGAGACCTTGCCGGCGCGGAGGTGCGGGTCGACAAGGTAACGGAAGGTCCTCCGGCCGGGCCGCCCGTGAACATCGAGATCTCCGGTGAGGACGCCGATCTTCTGAAGAGGCTCGCCGCCGAAGCGGTCGACCTGGTCGAAGCGTCCCCGGTCTATCCCCGCCTGGTAGGACTCGAGAGCGATATGGAGGATGCCAGACCCGAGCTGCGCGTCGAGGTGGACCGCGAGAAGGCCGGCCTCTACGGCTTGTCGACGAACGATGTCGGATTCTTCGTACGCGGCGCCGTCAACGGTCTCGAGGCCGCCAAGTATCGCACCGACAACAATGAATACGACATCATGGTGCGGCTCCGGGAGGAGGATCGCAGGGAGCTGACCTCTCTCGGATCCTTCACCGTGTTCTCCGACGGGCAGCAGATTCCGCTGCCCTCGGTCGCCGAATGGTCTGTCGACCGGGGGTACAGTTCGATCCGGCGCAAGGACATGGATCGCGTGGCGACGATCAGCGCCGAGGTCGCCGCCGGTTACAACGGCAACGCCGTGCGCCAGGAAGTGGAGACGGCGCTCGCGGACTTCACGGCGGCGCTTCCGCCCGGCTACACGCTGGCGTTCACCGGAGAGCAGGAGGAGCAGCAGGAGGCCATGGCTTTCCTGACCGGCGCCTTCCTGGCGGCCTTGATGCTGATCGCCCTGATCCTTGTCTCCCAGTTCAACTCGGTCGTGAAGCCGCTGATCATCCTGTCGTCGGTGATCATGTCCACGATCGGCGTGCTGATCGGCCTGATGGTGTTTCAGATGCCCTTCGTCATCATCATGACCGGGGTGGGCATGATTTCGCTCGCGGGCATAGTGGTGAACAACGCCATCGTCCTGATCGACTATATCGAAGTGCTCCGAAAACGAGACGGGATGAACCGGCACGAGGCGCTGGTGCAGGGCGGCAAGACCCGCCTGCGACCCGTTCTGCTCACCGCGACCACGACTGCGCTGGGGCTGGTGCCGCTCGCCATCGGTCTCAACTTCGACTTTTTCGGGCTCTTCTCCAGCCTGTCTCCCGAGTTTTTCTGGGGCGGGGAGCAGGCGGCCTGGTGGGGACCGATGGCCGTGGCCGTGATCGTCGGAATCCTCTTCGCCACCTTCCTGACGCTGATTCTGGTCCCGGTGATTTACAGTCTCGTCGACGATCTGGCCCGCTTCTTCCGCCGGAGCGATCCGGAGTCCGGTGATGCGGACTCGCGCCCGGGCGAGGCTGCCCCTATTCTGGTGTCACCGTTGCGTGCCCGGCCCGAAGCCGAGCCGGAGGTCGCCGCAATCGCACGCGGCTGAGCCGCACGAAAATCTCATGCCGTATCCACGGCCGGAGGTCCTGCAAATGATCCGTCCTCCATCGTCCCTGCCGCGGGCAGCGCGGGGGTTTCACCACGGGCTGCCGGCCCTTCTCGTCGCCCTGACGGCTTCCGCCTGCGGCAGCTCGGGTGCTGAACCTTCGTCGGGGATCGATGTCGCGCAGGGGGTCGTCACCTCCGAAACGGGGATGGTCGTGTCGGCCTACCCGGATGCGAGCGAGGCCGGGGCCGAGGTCCTGAGAGCCGGGGGCAACGCGGTGGACGCGGCGATCGCCACCGGATTGGCTCTGGCGGTGACACACCCGACCGCGGGCAACATCGGTGGGGGGGGGTTCATGGTGATCCGCTTTCCCGACGGGAGCGCGACCGCGGTCGACTTCCGTGAGAAGGCGCCGCTGAAGGCGCATCCCGAGATGTTCGTCGGCGAAGACGGAGAGTATTCCTACCAGATCCACCATCGCAGCCATCTGGCAGTGGGCGTCCCGGGCACGGTGGCCGGTTTCGCCCTCGCGCACGAGAAGTACGGGAGCACCGCCTGGCGCGACCTGGTGGAGCCGTCGGTGGCGCTGGCCCGGGACGGCTTCGAGGTCAGCGACCGCCTCGCGGCCTCACTGGCCAGGAGGCTCGAGGCGTTTCGCGACTACCCGGCCACCTACGCCCAGTTCTCGAAGGAGGGCGCGCCCTACGAGCCCGGCGAAATCCTTGCACAGCCGGATCTGGCCGCGACGCTCGAGCGGATCCGCGACGACGGCAGGGACGGCTTCTACCGGGGAACAACGGCGCGCCTGCTCGCCGAGGAGATGGAGCGCGGGGGCGGTTGGATCACCGAGGAGGACCTCGCACGGTACGAGGCGCGGGAGCGCGAGCCGGTCCGGGGCACCTACCGCGGTCACGACATCATCAGCATGCCGCCGCCGTCATCGGGCGGGACGGCGCTGGTGCAGATGCTCAACGTGCTGGAAGGGTTCGACGTGGCGGCCATGGGGGCGGGCAGCACCGAGTACGCGCATCATCTCATCGAGTCGATGCGGCGCGCTTTCCGGGACCGCGCGACCTACCTCGCCGACCCCGACTTCGCCGATGTTCCCGTCGAGCGTCTGACCAGCAAGGAGTACGCCGCCGAGGTGCGCCCGACGATCCGGTCGGATGCGGCCGGCGTCTCCGGCCCGGCCGATGTGGAAGGCGCGCCCGGACGTGAGAGCAGCGAGACCACGCACTACTCGGTGGTGGACGCCGGCGGGATGGCCGTTGCGGTGACTTACACGCTCGAAGGGGGGTACGGGTCGTACATCACGGTCCCCGGGGCGGGATTCCTGCTCAACAACGAGATGGGCGATTTCAACGGCAGGCCCGGGCTGACCGACGAGAGCGGCCTCATCGGAACCGAAGCCAATCTGGCGCGGCCCGAGCAGCGGATGCTTTCGTCGATGACGCCAACCGTCGTCGCCCGCGACGGGGAGCTCGTTGCAGTGATCGGGAGTCCCGGAGGACGCACCATCATCAATACCGTGCTCCAGCTCGTGGTGAACCTGGTGGACTTCCGCGAGTCTCCCGAAGGCGTCGTGGCTGCGAAGCGGCTCCATCATCAGTGGCTCCCCGACGCCGTCCGGCTGGAAGAGGGCTTCATGTCGGAAGACTACGCGGCCGCGCTGGCGGCGATGGGACACGAGGTGACCTGGAGCCGGGGACAGGGAATCGCCCACTGCATCTTCGTGGACGGGGATACGGGACATCTCGTGGGGGTTCCCGATCCGCGGGACTCCGACGGGACCGCGGCCGGTTACTGAATGGGGAGAAGAAGATGAGAATCACATGTTGACATAACCGAAGCGGAAGAATGACATATCCGGTCTGAATCTCCCCGGGCCGACGTTACGGTCCGTCGAGCAGACGCTTCGCCACTTCGCCGGTCTTCCTCGGATCGGCCCTGCCCCGGGTTCGCCTCATGACCCCTCCGATGAAGAACCCGAGGAGACCGCGCTGCCCGTTCCGATAGGCCGCCGCCTTGTCCGGATGCTCTCCGATGAGCTCCTCCAGGACGACGCGCAGCGCTCCCTCGTCACCGATTTCCTCGAGGTCAAGTCCCCGGCGAACTTCTTCGAAGGCGCCGCCCCTTCGCAGGAAGGCTTCCAGGACCTTGCGCCCCTGCCGGTGCGACAGATCATTCCCGTCCACAGCCTTCGCAAGGTCGGCGAGCGCCTCGGGGTTCAGCCGTGCAAGGTCGGCTCTGGCGTCGCTTCCGAGCAGCCTTGCGACATCGTTCACGAGCCACGCAGCGATCGAGTCCGCTCCTTCCGGGTACTTCGGGCGAGAGGCTGCGAACACCCCCCACAGCGCCGACGCCCCGGCCAGACTCGCGGCCGCGGCCGGCGCGGCGCCGAGGGACACCATCTCCCTGAACCGAAGCCGCTCTTCATCGGTGCGGAGAGCGTCCTCCGGACCGGTCCGCAGCGCCGGCGACATGCCGCGTTTACCGGACGCGGCTGTCCGGAGGCATTCTGCGGCAGAAGTTCGATCCGGGCTGCGGGCCTTCCAGCCGTCGCGAAGCGTCACGGTACGATTGAAGACCAGCCTGCCGTCCCGGCAGTCTTCCGTGTCCGCAAAGAAGTACCCGAGCCGCTCGAACTGGTAGTGCGTGCCCGGCGAAGCTCCCGCCGCGCCGGGCTCCACCAGCGCGTCCTCGACGATGCGCTCGGATCCCGGGTTGAGCGCCCCCGGAAGATCGTCCAGCGGAGGTTCGGGCACTGAAAAAAGCCGATCGTAAAGCCGGACCTCGGCCCGTGCGGCGCTCTCCGGCTCGACCCACTGGACGGCGCCCCGGACCCTGCGTCCCGTGGAAGCTATGCCCCCCCGGGTGGAGTGATCGACCGTGCACCGCAGCTCGGTCACCCGCCCCCCGGAATCCTTGACGACCTCGTCGCAGCGGATGACATACGCGTATTTCAGGCGAACCGCGCCGCCCGGGGTCAGTCGGCGGAAACCCGGCGGCGGAATCTCCTCGAAGTCCGCCCGGTCCATGAGGACCGTGCCTGCGAAGGGAAGTTCGCGCACCCCTCCTTGACCGGCGCCCCCGGGGAAACAGGGGGCCGTGAATGTCTCGCGCTTCCCGTCCGGGTAGTTCGTGAGCACCAGCTTCAGCGGGTCGAGTACGCAGAACGCACGGGGCGCCTTCAGGTTCAGATCGTCGCGGACGGCGAATTCCAGCTTGGCCATGTCGACCCGCGATTGCGCTCTGGCCACGCCCACCATGTCGCACATGCCGCGGATGGCCGCGGGTGTCACGCCGCGCCTGCGCAGTCCCGCGAGCGTGGGCATGCGCGGGTCGTCCCATCCGCGCACGTGCCCCGCTTCGACCAACGGCCGCAGCTTGCTCTTGCTTGTGATCACATAGTCCAGCACCAGCGGCGCGAACTCCGTCTGCTCGGGGCGAGGGCGCGGCGCGTCCACATGCTCCAGCAACCAGTCGTAGATCTCCCGGTTGTTCTCGAATTCCAGGGTGCAGAGCGAGTGGGTGACCCGTTCCAGGGAATCGGACAGGCAGTGGGCAAAGTCGTACATCGGATAGATCGGCCAGTCGTCCCCGTGCCGATAGTGGCTGATTCGGCGGATCCGGTAGAGGATCGGATCGCGCATGACCATGTTCGGGTGCGCCATGTCGATCCTGGCCCGCAGGACATGGCTGCCGTCGGGGAAGGCGCCCGCGCGCATGCGACGAAAGAGGTCGCGGTTCTCGTCACGGGAGCGATTCCGCCACGGGCTGTCCGCGCCGGGTCGCGTAACGGAGCCGCGCCGCTCCCGGATCTCGGCCTCGGTCGACGAATCGACGTAGGCGAGCCCCTTGTCGATGAGCACCACGGCGTAGCGGTAGAGCTGCTCGAAGTAGTCCGAAGCGTGGTAGAGGTGTTCCCCCCAGTCGAAGCCGAGCCATCGAATGTCCCGCTTCATCGCCTCGACGAACTCGGCCTTTTCCGTGTCCGGGTTGGTGTCGTCCAGCCTGAGATGGCAGCGACCGCCGGGATGTTCCGAAGCAATCCCGAAGTTGAGGCAGAGCGACTTCGCGTGTCCGATGTGGAGGAACCCGTTCGGTTCAGGCGGAAAACGGGTCACGACGCGTCCGCCGTACTTCCCGGTCTCCAGATCCCGCAAGACCATGCTCCTGATGAAATCCATCGCCGCTCTCTTCCGGTGAGTCTTGGACACCCAGCCGCGTTCAACGCTGCGCGGTGGCCAGGACGGCCCGTGGGGGAGTTCCGGTACGTCTTGCCGTGCGGTGCAATCTGGCGTGACCAGGGCGCTGTCGGTAGGCTTCCAGCCGTAAACCGGCATCCGGACCGACCGACACAGGGGTATTCATGATGCATCGCAGGACGATATCGCAGAACTCGCTCTTGTTGGGCGCGTTGTTGGCCGCAGGATTCGCGCCCGACGCCCGTGCGCAGCGGACACAGAAACCGGCCCTTCACGGAAAGGACTGGATGGCGATCACCGGGAAGCCGCTCGGAGCCACCGCGGGCGCCATGATGTTCCTCGAGGGAGGCAATGCGGTGGACGCCGCCGCGGCCATGTTGGGCGCCACCGCGACCATGTGGGACGTGCTCGGCTGGGGAGGCGAAACCCAGGCCCTCGTCCACAACCCCGAGACCGGCAAGGTGATCGGGATCAACGCGCTGGGGGTCGCGCCCACGGGCGCCACGCCCGATTTCTTCCACGAGCGCGGCATGGACATCCCGCCCGCCTACGGCCCCCTCGCCGCGGTCACGCCGGGCACCCCCGGAGGGCTCATGGTCATGATGGCCGAGTACGGGCGCCTGAGCCTGGCCGACGTCCTCGCGCCGGCCATCGACATGGCGCGCGGCTACCCGATCGAAGCGCAGTCGGCCAATTCCATCGAGCGCGAGAAGGACCGTCTGGCGGAGTGGCCGTACTCGAAGGCCGTTTTCCTGCCGCACTACGGCCAGGAGCGGGCAGCGCCGGACGCCGGGGAGATCTTCGTCCAGGAAGACCTCGCCCGCACCCTCGAGCAGCTCGTCGAGGCCGAGGCCGAGGCGCTGGCCGCGGGGGCGTCTCGCAGGGACGCCATCATGGCCGCCTACGACCGCTTCTACCGCGGCGACATCGCCGAGGAGTTCGTGCGGGGCTCCCGGGAGCAGGGCGGCCTCCACACGCTCGCCGACCTGGCCGGCTGGCAGGTCCATCTGGAGGAACCCGTCAGCACGTCGTACAAGGGCATCGATGTCTACAAGCTGACTACCTGGGTCCAGGGTCCAGTCCTCCTCCAGGCACTGAACATCCTGGAGGGGTTCGACGTGGCCGCCCTCGGCTACAACTCGACCCGCTACATCCACGCCGTCTACCAGGCCATGAACCTGGCTTTCGCCGATCGCGACTTCTACTACGGCGATCCCTACTACCCGCCGGAAGAGCCCGTCGAGGGACTGCTTTCGAAGGAATACGCCGCCGCCCGGGCGGCGCAGATCGACTGGGAGAAGAACGATCCCGGCGTGCTGCCCGGCGATCCCTACCCGTTTCAGGGCAGGACGAACCCCTTCCTGCACCTGATCGAAGAATGGAACACCGCCCCCGTCGCCGCCCCCGATGACCCCGGCATGGACTTCGAGGAAGCCTTCTACACCGGCACGACCTCCATCCAGGCGGCGGACGCCGACGGCTGGGTCGTCTCGGTCACGCCTTCCGGGGGCTGGATCCCGGCGGTCATCGCCGGCCGCACCGGCATCGGCATGAGCCAGCGGATGCAGAGCTTCGTCCTCGACGAGCGCGCCGGGCCGTACAACGTCGTCGAGCCGGGCAAGCGCCCGCGCGCGACCCTCACGCCCTCGCTGGCCCTCAAGGGCGGAGAGCCCTTCCTCTCGTTCGCGGTGCAGGGGGGTGACGGGCAGGACCAGAACCTGCTCCAGTTCTTCCTGAACATGGTCGAATTCGGCATGAATGTTCAGCAGGCGGCCGAGGCGGCCAACTTCAACAGCTACCAGATGCGGAGCTCCTTCGGCGCCCACGAGTCGCAGCCGGGGCGCATCCTCCTCAACGACGGAGTGTCCGATTGGGTTCGTGCCGAGCTGCGCGAGATGGGCTACGACCTCACCTTCGCCCCGCGCACGTCCGGCCCCATCAACGCGATTTTCTTCGACGCCGTGACCGGAACCATGTGGGGCGGTTCGAGCAACCACGGGGAAGACTACGGGATCGCGTGGTGAGAAAGGGGGGGAAGGAGAGCGAAGCCGAACCGCTCGGCCGGCACCTCGCGATCGTGGGCGAGGGGCACATGCCCGTCTCGGGCGTCATGGTCGAGGCGGGAGACCCGTCGAGCCTGCTGGTGCTCGGCCACGGAGCCGGCGCGCCCATGACCCACCCGTTCATGGAGGCTCTGGCCCGCGCGCTGGCGGCGGAGGGGATCTCCACCCTGCGCTACAACTTCGCGTACATGGAGATGGGGCGCAGGCGGCCCGGCCCTGTGCGTCGGCTCCTGGCCGTCGTCGCATCCGCGCTGAGGGCGGGACGCGACTGCGCGGCCGGCATCCCTCTCTTGGCCGGGGGCAAGTCGATGGGCGGCAGGATGACGTCGATGCTGGTCGCCGAGCGGATGCGGCGAACCCGTTCGGGCGATCCCGAAGGTCCCGGCGTTCCCGATGTTCCCCACCTTGCCGGTGCGGCCGGTGCCCGCGGCCGCGATCCGGTCCGGGGCGTCGCGGGCCTCGTCTTCTTCGGCTTCCCCCTTCATGCGCCGGGACGGCGGGGGACCGAACGGGCAGACCACCTCGCCCGGGTCTCCTGTCCAATGCTCTTCCACCAGGGCACACGCGACAGGCTCGCCGACCTGGAGCTGCTGCGGCCCCTGCTGGAGCAGCTGGGATCCCGTGCCGCCCTCCATGTGATCGACGGCGGCGACCACTCGCTCGGCGTCCTCAAACGCTCGGGACGCACCCTCGACGACGTGCTCGCCGAAGTCGCGGGGGTGACGCGGCGCTGGATCGACCGGGTCGTCCGGAGGAGCTGCGCGGCCCCGTGACCACCGGCTCCAACCCGCTCATGGATCCGGGCTTCCCGATCCCCTTCGACCGCATCGCCCCCGACGACGTGGTCCCCGCGGTCACCGAAGTGCTTGCAGTCGCGCGGGAGCGCATTGACGAGCTGAGCGCGGGGCAGAGCGGCGGCTACGGCGACGTGGTGGGCGAACTGGACGATATCACCGAGCATGTGGAGCGCACTTGGGGGCCGGTCTCGCACTTGAACAATGTGGCCTCCACACCCGCGCTTCGCGCAGCCTACCGCGAGGCCCTCCCCGAGATCACGCGCTTTTCGAGCCGCCTGCGTCACCACGAGGGGCTGTACCGGAGGCTGCTTGACTTCGCGTCGGCACCGCAGGGCACGGCCCTCGCGGGCATCCGCAGGCGCCACCTCGACCGGACGCTCCGGGAGTTCCGCCGCGCGGGCGCTGAACTCCGCAGGGACGAAAAGGAGCTGCTGGAGCGGTTGCGCATCGAACTCTCCGAGCTCGGCCGCCGCTTCGAAGAGAATCTCCTGGACGAAACGGCCGCCTTCAAGAAAGTGGTCCCGGACGCCGACGCGCTGGCGGGGCTTCCCGAGACGGCGCTGGAGCGGGCGGCGCAGCTGGCCGCGGACCGGGGCGAAGAAGGGTGGCTGCTCACGCTCGACATGCCCAGCGTGCAGTCGGTGCTGCAGCACGCCGACGACAGGACGCTGCGCTTCGAGATCCACGCCGCCTACCTCGACCGCTGTGCATCCGGCGACCGCAACAACGTGCCCATCGTCACGCGAATCCTGGAGATCCGGCGGCGCCTCGCGGACATCCTCGGCTATCCCGGCTTCGCGGACTACCGCCTCGAAACGCTCATGGCAGGCTCGGGCGGCCGCGTGCGCGACTTCCTCGACCGGCTGATCGGCGCCACCCGCCCGTTCCACGAGCGCGACGCGGCAGAACTGGAAGAGCACGCGCAGCAGTTCGGCCTCGGCTCCTTGGAGCCTTGGGACGTCGCCTGGCTTACGGAGAAGCTTCGCAGGGAGCGCTTCGACGTCGACGACGAGATGCTGCGCCCCTGGTTTCCCCTGAACGAGGTCCAGTCCGGCCTTTTCGACCTCGCCCGGAGGCTCTTCGGCCTGGATGTCGAGCGGGTCGATAACCCGGCCGTGTGGCACCCCGAGGTGGGCTACTTCGAGGTCCGGGACGAAGCCGGCGTCCATCTCGGCTCGTTCTACACGGACTGGTTCCCGCGCGACAGCAAGCGCCAGGGCGCGTGGATGGACGGCCTCCGTTCGGGCGGCCCGTCACCGGACGGCGGCTTCGAACCGCATCTGGCGTTCATCGGCGGCAATTTCAACCCTCCCACCGCCTCCCGTCCGGCCCTTCTCACGCATCGTGAAGTCTGCACCCTCTTCCACGAATTCGGACACCTGCTGCACCATACCTGCTCCCGCGTGGAGATCCGTGCCCTCGGAGGCGTCAACGTCGCGTGGGACTGGGTCGAGGTCCCGTCGCAGATCATGGAGAACTGGTGCTGGGAACGTGAAGCGCTCGACCTCTTCGCACGCCACTACGAGACGGGCGAAGCACTCCCGGAAGAGCTTCTGGAACGCCTCCTCGCCGCGCGGCGCTTCATGGGCGGATGGCTGCAGATGCGGCAGCTCTCCTTCGCGAACCTCGATCTGGAGCTGCACCGGACATACCGCGGCGAGGCGCCGGTGATGGAGTACGCGGCAGCCGCGCTCCGCCCGTTCGTCCCTTCCGCAGGTTTCGTCGAGCGCCACATCCTGCCGTCGTTCGCCCACCTCTTCGCCGGGGGGTATGCGTCGGCCTACTACTCCTACCTCTGGTCGGAGACGCTCGAGGCCGATGCCTTCTCGCGCTTCGAGACCGAGGGCGTGCTCGACCCGGCGGTCGGCCGCGCCTTCCGCGACTGCATCCTGGCCCGGGGCGACAGCTGCGACGCAGGGGAGCTCTTCCACGACTTCATGGGGCGAGGTCCGGATCCCGGAGCGCTCGTTCGGCGGAATCTGGGTCCCCGACCAGCGCCTCCAGCCGCCCCAGGCTGTACCCCAGATCGGGCCTGAGCTTCAGGACGTCGCGCATCGGGTCGTCACGCGCCGCCATGCGCTCGGGGACCGTCTTGATGGTATGGTCCGCGATCGAGAGCCCGGCGTCCACCTCCGCCCAGTCGAGCGGTACCGACACGGGGGCGCCGGGGAGCGGCCGCACGCAGTACGGAGCCGCGATCAGACGGCCATGGCCGTTCTGGACGTAGTCCACATAGACCTTGCCCTCGCGCTGCGAAGGCAACCGGGCGACGGTCGCGACTTCCTTCAGCTCCCGCACCGCCATCAACGCGAGGAGGTGCGCGATGCTGCGAGAAACTTCGTAGGTGACCTGCCGTTCCAGCGGTACCAGCACATGGAGGCCGGCCGAGCCGCTGGTCTTGACGAAGGAGGGCAGCTCGATCTCGTCGCAGAGCTCCTTGAGGAAGAGCGCGATCCGCACCACTTCGGTGAAGGGCGCGTCTTTGGGGTCGAGGTCGAGCACGCAGAAGTCCGGGCGTGAGATGTCGGCCGCGCGGCTCAGCCAGATATGGAGCGGAATGCTGGCGCTGTTGGCGACGTAGAGCAGCGACTCCGGGTCGTCGGCCACGAAGTAGTCCAGGTCGCGTTCCGACCCCTCGCTGTAGAGGCGGACCCGGCGAATCCACGAGGGCGCGAATTCGGGGGCGTTCTTCTGAAAGAAGGACTGGCCGCCGATGCCGTCCGGGAAGCGGGTCAGCACGACGGGCCGGTCCGCAAGGTAGGGAAGGATCCAGCGGGAGGCCGTGCGGTAGTAGTCGATCAGGTCTCCCTTCAGGTAGCCGTCCTCGGGCCAGAAGGGCTTGTCGAGGTTGGTGAAGTGGACGACCCGTTCCGGTGCGGTCCTGACCGGTGCCGTCGGCTCGGGCAGCGGCCGGCGTGCATCGGCCTGGACGCAGTCCGCGGGCGGTTTGTCCTCGCGCAGCCGCAGGAACGAAGGATTCCGCAGCACGCCCGCCTCGGTGATCTCCTTGTACCTGACCTCGGCCACCAGCTCGGGCGCGACCCAGCGGTGCCGCCCGGGTCCGGCAACCTCCGCACCCGCCGGGGGCTGCATCGCAGGGGCGCGCCGCAGTCGTGCGCCCAGCTCCTCGAGCAGAGGAGCCGAGAATCCGGTTCCCACTCGTCCCGCGTACACGAATGTCCCCTCTCGCCATGAGGCCAGGTGCAGCGCCCCGAAGCCCGTCTTCCCCGAAGAGGGCTCCGTGAAGCCGTGGATCGCGAAGTCGGAGGTGTGCACGACGCGCACCTTGAGCCAGGAACGGCTGCGCCCGCCCACGTAGATCGAGTCGGTGCGTTTCGCGACCATACCCTCGATCCCCAGCCCGACGATGTGCCGGAACATCGCCTCGCCCTGCTCGGCGATGTGATCGGAGTACCGGACCGGGCCCGCAGCAGGCAGCACTTTGCGCAGGAGCGCCTTCCGTTCGAGGAGCGGCAGCCCGCGCACGTCGTACCCCTCGAAGGCGAGCAGATCGAAGGCGTAGTACGTCGCGGGCAGAGCGACCGCGGCCCGTGCGATGTCCGGTTCGCGCTGAAGACGGCCCCGTTTCTGGATGAGCCGGAAGGACGGAAGCCCCGCGGCGTCGTTCACCACCACTTCGCCGTCGAGCACGAGGGTGCTGTACGGCAGTTTCGCCAGCACCAGCGCGACCTCGGGGAAGACGTGGGTGAGGTCGTTTCCGTTGCGCGAGAGCAGCCTGGCCGCGCCGCCGCCCACTTCGCCCAGCAGCCGGTACCCGTCGTACTTGATCTCGAAGACCCATCCGGGGCGCGAAAACGGCGCCTCGCACGGATCCGCATTCATCACCTTAACCGCGTCGGCCGTCACGTCCCCGCGGATGGCTCCCGCCGCCGCGCAGCGCTCCCGGATCCTCGCCCCGTGGTCCCCGCCTGCGCCCAGCTCCTCGACCGTCAGCCCCGAGAGGATCGAATCGTCGGGGTAGTCCCCCGTCCCCCCCTCCGGATCCTCGTACGCGTCACGCTCCTTGATCAGGAGCCAGTGGTTGCCGGCGCCGCCCTTCGTCCTTACCAGCGTCCAGCGGCCCCGCAGCTTGTAGCCCTTCAGGTCGAAGAGCAGCTTGCCCTTCTTCATCCCCTCCCGCGGTTCCTCGATCGGGGTCCACAGGCCCCGGTCCCACACGATCGACGGCCCCGCGCCGTAGTTGTCCGCCGGAATCACCCCCTCGAAGTCGGCATACTCCAGCGGATGGTCCTCCACGTGCACGGCCAGCCGCTTGTCCGCCTGGTTGGGAGAAGGCCCCTTCGGCACCGCCCACGACACCAGCACCCCGTCCATCTCCAGCCGCAGGTCCCAGTGGAGCGACGATGCCCGGTGCTTCTGGACCACGAAGAGGCGGCCTCCGCCCGGCCTGGCACCCCCGAACGGTTCGCTGGTCCGGGAGGCGGAGCGCCGGGCGCGATAGCCTGCCAAGCGCTCTTCGGGCCGGCGACGCGCGGGGGGTGCCTCGCGTTCCGCGGGCCTGCCGCCGTCGCCCCCGGCTTTCGCGGTCCCGCGGCGTCCGCCGTCAGACTCCATTGGACCCGTGAACCATGTGTTTATAGCTTACCGTCATGGCCGCTCGTCCGATCTCCGCTTCGACCGTCTCCTTCGGGCTGGTCTCGCTGCCGGTCAAGCTCTACTCGACCGGGCGGGCCGCCGCCAAGGTGCGCTTCAACTGGATCAACCGCGACACCGGAGCGCGCGTCAAGTACCAGTATGTGGACGCGCAGAGCGGCGAGGCGGTCGAGCGCGACAAGCTGGTCAAGGGCTACGAGTTCGCCAAGAATCAATATGTCACCTTCGAGCCCGACGAGCTGAAGGCGATCGAGGCCCAGGCGACCGAGATGATCGAGATCACGGAATTCGTCCCTGCGGCGGACATCGAGCGGATCTTTACGGAGAGGGCGTACTACCTCGGACCTGCACGGGGCGGCGCACGCGCCTACCGGCTGTTGTCCGCGGCGCTGCGCGAGATGGAGCGGGTGGCGATCGCCCGGCATTCGGCGCGCGGCAAGCAGCGCCTCGTGATGATCCGCCCCCTGAACGACGGTCTGATCCTCGAACAGCTCTACTATCCGGACGAAGTGCGCTCCTTCGACGAGGTGCCCTTGGAGCAGGCGGAGGTCAGCGACGCGGAACTCGCGCTGGCCAAGCGGTTCATCGAGCAGGCCGCCAGCGAAGCCTTCGATCCCGCCCGCTACAAAGACGAGGTCAAGGAACGCGTCCAGGCCCTCATCGACCGGAAGATCGAAGGCGAACAGATCACCCAGGCGCCCCGGGAGGAGCCGGAGACGAAGATCATCGACCTGATGGAGGCGCTGAAAGCGAGCCTGGACGGCGGCGGCGCGGAGAAGCGAACGACCGGGGCGGCCGCCGCCGCGGGCTGAGGCTTCAGCGCCCCCGCTCTCGGAACAGCCAGACCCGGATCAGCACCGCCCCCCAGACCAGTCCGACGGCTCCCCAGACCACCTTCGCGTATGTCAGCGGCAGGTCGAGTCCGGCCTGGATGATGAGCCCTCCCCCGGCGGTGAGCAGCACGGTTCCGATGAAGAAGGCGGTGTCCTCCCACTGGGACCTGCGGTCTTTCATGAAGCCGGACTCTTTTCGGAGGTTCGACTCGGGCGGTGCAGGGGACTGCACCGTGCCCGATAAAGTAGCGGCATGGGCGACATGCGCCACCGTCCCTTGGAGAGCGGTGCGGCACGCGGTTAGCTTCCCCGTGGAAGCGGTCGCCCCGTTTCCGAAGAGCGCCCGTAGCTCAGCTGGATAGAGCATCGGCCTTCTAAGCCGAGGGTCCCAGGTTCGAGTCCTGGCGGGCGTGTAGCCATGTGCGTGTCACCCCGGCCTGATGTCCCACCGCCGGTTCAGCTCGCCGGACCCGGCCGGTTCAGCTTGCCGGCACGGCCTCCATGAGCAGCTCCAAGGCCCTTCGCAGAGCGCCGCCGCCGGGGCCGGCCCCGCTGTGGTGGCCCAGCCGTGTCACCACCATGTCGTGGGACGGAATGACGATGGTGTACTGACCGCCGGCTCCCGCCATGTAGAAGGCCGTGGAGGGAACGGGGAACTGCCCGTCCTGATTCACCCAGAAGAATCCGCCTCCGTACCGGTGACGACCGTCGGCTTCCCACGCCGGCGCAAGGGTGGAAGCGTATTCGACGTATCCCTCGGGGAGCAGACGCTCGCCGTTCGGGGCCACGCCGTCGGTCAGATAGAGGTTGCCGAGCCGGGCCCAGTCGCGGGCGCTCCCGAACTCGTAGCCCTGCAGAAGAAAGTTGCCGTAAGGGTCGGTTTCGGCGACCAGGTTGCGGATTCCGAGCTTGTCGAAGAGGTGCCGCTGCGGGAACTCGTGGTAGTTCTCTCCCAGCCCCTCCGCACCGAGCCGGACGAGATAGTTGGTGATGACAGGATCCGAGTTCCGGTACCGCCCCACCGTGTTGGGCTCCCACTGCTGGTCCTTGCTCGCGGCCCACCGGAAGGAGTCGATCGTTCCCGTATACACGTAGATGTGGTCCGCATATCCCGCGCCCGGATCGAAGTCGGGGTCCTGCGGGGCGCGGAAGCGCAGCCCGGACGACATTCTCATGATGTCGCCGATGCGGATGGCCTGCCGCGGGTCTCCTTCGGACTGCCATTCCGGAACCGGCGCCGACTGCCACAGGTCGTACACGCCCTTGTGGATCAGGACGCCCATCAGGGTCCCGGTCAGGCTCTTGCCCATCGACCAGCTTTCCAGCGGAGTGGCGTGATCGATTCCGTCCCGGTACCGCTCGCCGAGCAGTCGGCCCCGGTGCGTCACGACGAAAGCCGCCGTGAGTGCTTCGGGCGGATCGAATGCCGCGTCCACCGCCTCCACGACCTTCCCCATGTCCACATCCGCATCGGTCTGGTAGAAGCCGAAGATCAGCCGGGCGGCAGGGGACCGCTGGCCGGGAAGCAGGTCCCCCATCGGCCAGGGCGTCGTCTCGGGATCGGGCAGGTTCGGCGTCACTTCCACGGCCTCGTAGTACGGCTCGGACTCTCCGACGGGAAGCGCGACACAGCCTTGGTCGCCGTGCTGCTTGGCCGACCGAACGGTGCCGTCCGGGAGCGTGAGGTGGACTCGCCGCTGCTCGAAGTCCACCACCGTGTCGGTAACCGCGCTTCGAAGCTCGGGGGGCGATGTGAAGAATCCCGTGTTGGCCGCGGCGAAGGCGGGGTCGAGGCCCGACAGGAACACGTTGGAGCAGAGGATCTTGGCGAACCCCGCAGTGGCGTGCACGAGCGGGTCGCCCGGAGGCAGCGCCCATTCGCCGGGAATCTCCAGCGACTGTCCGCGTGCGATCAATGCGGCCTGCGGGTCATCTGCTTGGGCGCCGCCCGTTGTGCCTTGTTCGCTCTGTTCGTTCTGGGCGCACCCGAGCATGAGGAGGGCCGTCCAAGCGATGGGGGCGGGGACGGGGGTGGCGCGACGAGTCATGGGGGAGCGCTCCGCTGGCTGTGAGGAACGGTTGGGGGCGGTGCAGACAGCATACGGCGTCCCTCCCTCTCTCGCAAAACGAGCGGGCTGCGCGGGAATGCACTTGACATGCGACTTGCGGTTAGCTACTGGTAACAGACCGTTCATTCCCAACGAAAGGGACACTCATGAAACAGATCGCATGGATCGTTACGACGCTGATCGTCGTCGCCGTGGTCACGGTGTCCGCCGATCCCATGGTGCCGGCCCCCGTCGCTGCGGACGCTGGCATTCCCGATGCCGTGGCGGCGTCTCACCCCTGTGCTACTGGGTTGATGGGCACCTGCCACGACATGGAGAACGCCACCTGTGTTCTCTTCGACCCGAACGGCCACAGTCCTCCGTACGTGCAAGACGGTGCGTGCGACGGCAGCGACGATGATTGCCCGTAGCCTCGGGCTATGCTCACGACGCCTCACGACGCGTGACCACGGAGCCTGCTTTCTGCACGCTGGTTGCGTAGCAGCCTCCGTGGTCGCCGTGGCTCTCTGCGCTTCCTCGGCAGAAGCTCAGTGGCGGCTGGCTCCGCCGGACCTGACGATAGGACAAGACTCGGTGAACTTCTTCGTGGACGTCGCCGATGTGCTCGTACGCGACGATCGCGTTTACGTAGCGGACGGTGGCCTGAGGAGAATCGCCGCCTTCAGTCGGGTTACCGGCCAACTGACCGGGACCGCTGGACGCAGGGGTCAGGGCCCAGGCGAGTTCCGCTTCCTGAGTTGGATCGGCGACTGTGGCGGAGACACTGTCTTCGCTTCAGACAGCGGTCTTTACCGGGTATCCGCGTTCTCTCAGGATCTTGATCACATACGGACATTCCGCTTGACCGGGCCTCCCCTAAGAGGGGCGGAGATTCAGTGTGCCGGTACCGCTGCCTTTGTGGTGATCACCCGCCACGCCGATCCCATGCTGAGTCTCAACCGGGCGATCCCCATGGAAGCGTGGCGTGCCACTCGTGATATCGTCCTTTTTGAGCCGGACGGGTCCCCCCGAGGGGTGGTGGGGACATTCCCCGGAGAGGAGCGATATCGTCAAGCGAACTCCACGGGTACCGGTTATTCCGACTATCCCCTCCGCTGGGGCTTGAGTACCGTTTTCGAATCCTCGCCGGAGGGCTTCGTAGTGGGGACGGGCGAGACCTCGTCGTTGGTACGCTACGACGTGGAGGGCAACGTGCACGACACCTTGGCGATGGGCGATAGTCGCGTCGCCGTTTCTCGTACTCACCTTGACGCACACTTGGAGGAGAGGGTCCAGAGGGCCGAACGCCTTGGGCGCGACATCGCCCGCACTCGATCCCTCCACGCGGAATATCCGTACCCTTCGCGCTTTCCCGCATATTCCAAGGCTCTCTCGGGGGCGGACGGCTTCGTCTGGGTTGAGCGATTCCCCGAGCCGTATACGGAACGGCCTTTCCACTGGAAGGTCTTCACGCCGGAAGGAAACTTGGCGGCTACCGTCGATGTGCCGAGGCGTCTGGAGCTCATGTGGGTCGGCGAAACGCATGTCGCCGGGGTCGTCACGGACGAATTGGGCGCACAGACCGTGGAGCTGCGTCGCATCCAACGGGATTAGATCCCGGACAAGCGAGTACGGGACGAGCGGCACGTTTCGACCACAGCGGGTCGGCAAAAACGGGCTTGGAGGGGGCGACGAGAGCGGAGTGGAGGTGTGGCGTCAGTCGAGGCCGTTCCACTCGATCATGTCCCGGACGCTCCGAACAGCCGGTCGGTGGTGGGCTGCTGCCAGCCGATGATCCGCAACGTCGTGCGCCGTGTCCGGCGGAATGACTCGGCAGGGCAGGGGGATCATCTCGGCGAAGCGCCGGAATTCCATGGCGGAGCACCGGCCGGTACTCGAACTCGGCCATGTGCTCGAAGTTCAACCGCTTGTTGACGTACCCGCGCTCCCACACAATCCGCGCCTTCACGTCCTCCCGGCCTGCTCCGCGTCTTCCCCGTCCGGGACATGCAGTGGGGGCCGGCGCTCCAAGGATGCCCAAGCATGTTCGTCGATCGCCTCGGCGCGCCTGACCCATGCCCGGCTGGGCGTGCCACGAGGCCGACGGCCCGGTCGATCCACGCCGGGGGCCGCGACTTTGGTGAACTCGCCGATGTGGAGCTTGGCGAGCAGCGCCGCGACGCGGTGGTTGATGAACTCGGAGCCGTTGTCGGCGCGGAATCCTCGGACGGTGACGGGAGGGCGGGTGCGGGCCTCGAAATGCACAAGAAGACAGCGGCGTGCGTCCGGGCCCCGGAGGGAAGGGCGGGCGATCCTGGATGCGCTGATCGAGGGGGAGGAGGACCCGGAGGCTTGCGGCGCAGCGATCCGCGCGCCGGGTCCGCGAGAGCGCGGGCTGCTCGCCGAGACGGTGCCCGGCCTGATCCGGGACCGCCACCGGTTCCTGCTCCGCGACCTTCTGGACGCCATCGACCATCTATCGCGCCGGATCGGTGATGTGACGCGCCCTTTCTCGGCGGCCCTCGCGCTCCGGCAGACCATGCCGGGGGTGCGGCCGCTGTCCGCCCGGGCGATCCTGGCGGAGATCGGCGATGACATGACGAGGTTCCCGACCGCCCGGCACTTCGCCTCCTGGGCGCGGGTCCGCCCCGGCAACCGCGAGAGCGCCGGAAAGCGGAGGCCGGATGTCGACGGGGAGGGGCAACGCGCGTGGATGAGGGACGCGCTGTCGCAGGTCGCGTGGGGGCCGCCGTTCACGAGGACCTCGGGCCGGCCTACTTCCGAAGATGCGACAAGGCACGCCGGGTGCACAGCTTGGTCAGAGAGCTCGAAAAGCTCGGCGCACAGGTCCAGGTGCAGAAGGCGGTCGCATAGCGGGGCCGGACGGCGAGCCCCGCCCCCGTCCGGGAGGCCCGTCTGATGTACTGGCATCGCCGGACACCCGCTGCTGCGCTCCACAGCCTCTCGTTGACCTCCCATCCCCGAGTTTCACAGAAAAAGACTGTCATTGGACAAGACCCCGCGATTCGTATACCTTTGGTCCGGCTCCGCTTCGGGGCTCGATGGTGGGCGTAGCTCAGTCGGTCAGAGCGCCGGATTGTGGTTCCGGAGGTCGCCGGTTCGATCCCGGTCGCCCACCCTCACGGCGGAACCGGCCAGGCCGCCGGTCGTACCTCGGATTCGCCGGACTGTTGACACGGTCCGAAGATTCCGTTACGATGTAACCTACTGCGATTCTGCCGGGCCACCCTGAGTTCGGGTCGGGGATCTGATCCCTGTGCCGGGTGCGGGGCGGCGGCCGGAAGGCGGCTTCGGCCCGGTGGAGTCGGTGGAGCCGTCAGGCTCCGAGAACTGTTTGACAATCGAGGTCATGAGAAGCGGGCGGGCCCTTTACGGAGAGCACTGTGTCTCTCCGGTGCGCGCTCGGCTCCGGGGCGATCCGTCCCGAGCGAGCGACGAGGGTTCAATAACGCAGATTCCGAACAGGGATCCGATGAGATCCCCTGTTCTTATGAGCTGTTCAAGCTATTCGAATCATGGAGAGTTTGATCCTGGCTCAGGACGAACGCTGGCGGCGTGCTTTATACATGCAAGTCGAACGAGGACCGGGTGCTCGCATCCGGAGCCGAGTGGCGAACGGGTGAGTAACACGTGACTAATCTACCCTTGGGAGGGGGATAACCTGGGGAAACCCGGGCTAATACCGCATGCTGTGCAGCCGTCACATGACGGCAGCATCAAAGGGGGCCTCTACTTGTAAGCTCTCGCCCAGGGAGGAGGTCGCGGCGTATCAGCTTGTTGGTGGGGTAACGGCCCACCAAGGCTACGACGCGTAGCGGGTCTGAGAGGACGATCCGCCACATTGGGACTGAGATACGGCCCAGACTCCTACGGGAGGCAGCAGTAGGGAATATTGCGCAATGGTCGGAAGACTGACGCAGCGACGCCGCGTGTGGGAGGAAGCCTTTCGGGGTGTAAACCACTGTCAGGTGGGAAGAACACCGTGTGTCCAAACAGGACATGCGTATGACGGTACCATCAGAGGAAGCGCCGGCTAACTCCGTGCCAGCAGCCGCGGTAAGACGGAGGGCGCAAGCGTTGTTCGGAATTACTGGGCGTAAAGCGCGGGCAGGTGGTCCGTTTAAGTCTTTTGTGAAAATCCGGGGCTCAACTCCGGACATGCAGAAGATACTGGCGGACTAGAGACCGGTAGAGGCTAGCGGAATTCCTGGTGTAGCGGTGGAATGTGTAGATATCAGGAAGAACACCAGTGGCGAAGGCGGCTAGCTGGGCCGGGTCTGACACTCATCCGCGAAAGCGTGGGGAGCAAACAGGATTAGATACCCTGGTAGTCCACGCCGTAAACGATGGGCACTAGGTGCCGGGCCTATAGACGGGTTCGGTGCCGGAGCTAACGCATTAAGTGCCCCGCCTGGGGACTACGGCCGCAAGGCTGAAACTCAAAGGAATTGACGGGGGCCCGCACAAGCGGTGGAGCATGTGGTTTAATTCGAAGCAACGCGAAGAACCTTACCTGGGCTTGACATCTTAGCGAAATCCCTTGGAAACAAGGGACCTCCTTCGGGACGCTGTGACAGGTGCTGCATGGCTGTCGTCAGCTCGTGTCGTGAGATGTTGGGTTAAGTCCCGCAACGAGCGCAACCCTTGCCCTATGTTGCCAGCGGATAATGCCGGGGACTCATGGGGGACTGCCGGTGATAAACCGGAGGAAGGTGGGGATGACGTCAAGTCATCATGGCCCTTACGCCCAGGGCTACGCACGTGCTACAATGGCCGGTACAAAGGGCTGCAATCTCGCGAGGGTGAGCGAATCCCAAAAAGCCGGTCCAAGTTCGGATTGTAGTCTGCAACTCGACTACATGAAGCCGGAATCGCTAGTAATCGTGAATCAGCTACGTCACGGTGAATACGTTCCCGGGCCTTGTACACACCGCCCGTCACGCCATGGAAGCCGGGAGTGCCCGAAGTCCGTGACCCAACCCTCGGGAGGGAGCGGCCGAAGGCAAGTTTGGTAACTGGGGCGAAGTCG
The DNA here is from genome assembly GCA_965215065.1 of Longimicrobiales bacterium. Classification (GTDB taxonomy): domain Bacteria; phylum Gemmatimonadota; class Gemmatimonadetes; order Longimicrobiales; family Gaopeijiaceae; genus Bin94. The sequence continues at coordinate 3,141,914 of OZ244037.1, read as the reverse complement.
TAACAAGGTAGCCGTAGGGGAACCTGCGGCTGGATCACCTCCTTTCTGGAGTTTCGAGTAAGGGGGGCCCCCGATGGGGTCGTCCGGAAAGATTCTCAGTGTCTACCCGTCCGCTTCTCATGACTTTTCGATTGTCCTCTGCTTCCAAGGGTGTCACTCCGACGGGGGCGTACCGCACTCCGAAGGGGGTGTACCGGGAGGCCCTTCCCTATCTCTTTTCATGAACTCTGACCGGCCCGACCAGCATGGAACGGAGGAGACCTCCGCACGAGTCGGCACCTCTACACGAGCCAATCCCTCCACACGAGCCGGATTCGTGGCGCTCGCCGGTCTTCCCAACGTCGGAAAGTCCACGCTTCTTAACGCTCTGGCAGGTGAGCATCTGAGCATCGCCACGTCGAAGCCGCAGACCACTTGGCAGCGGGTGGCGGCGATCAGAACGGAGGAGTCCGTCCAGATGATCATCCTGGACACGCCGGGGATCGTCCCGAGTCGGCAACTCTTCCATCGGTCGATGGCGTCCGAGACCGAGAACGCCGTCGGCGGGGCCGATGTCGTCGTCGGGGTAGTGGACGGAGGCGCAGGCATGTCCCGGCGCGATTCGGAGGTGCTTCGCGAATTGCTCGGACGAGTTCGGTGCCCTGCCGCGGTCGCGGTCAACAAAGTGGACCTGCGACGTTTCGACCCTTCGTCGGCCCGTCGACTGGCGGCAGCCCTCGGATTACCGCTCTATCCCGTGTCGGCCCGGACGGGCTCGGGGCTCGGGCCCTTGCTGGGCTTCGTCGCGTCGCAGCTGCCCGAGGGGCCGTTCCTCTATTCCGACGACGACATCGCTGCTGCGCCCATCCGGTTCTTCGTTCAGGAATTCATCCGGGAGACGGTCTTCGAGCACTACCGCCAGGAGATCCCCTATGCGCTCGCGGTGCGGGTGGAGGAGTTTCGGGAAGACGAGGATCCGGCCTACATCGCGGCGTCGCTGCATGTGGAACACAAATCCCAGAAAGGTTTGGTGATCGGGAAGGGAGGAACGGGGATCAAGTCTCTCGGGGCTGCCGCGCGCGAGAAGATCGAGCACCTCCTGGGACGACGCGTGTACCTTGATCTGTGGGTGAAGGTGTCACACGGTTGGCGCCGCAAACGAACGGGGCTGGCGATGTTCGGCTATGCGGTTCCGGATGACGAGGGTTTCGAATGACGAAGGTCCCGGATGACAGGACTGACGGCCTCAGGAAGGAAGCCCGGCACCTGCCGGCGGCAGGCCTCGCGCTGTGCCTGCTGGCAGCGCTCCTCGTTCCGGGAAGCGTCTGGTGTCCCGCGGTGCTGAGCGCCCAGGAGCCCGACGACGAGGCCGGAGGAAGCGAAGAGGCCCTTTTTCTCCTGCTTCCGGTGGGTGCCCAGGGGGTCGGCCTGGGAAGGGCAATGACGGCGCTCGCGAGCGAAGAGGGTGCCTTCTGGAACCCGGCGGGGCTGGCCGAGGAAACCGACCGGCGCGTAATGGTTTACAGAGGCGACCAGCTTGCCGGCGAGGCCACGGCGTTCAGCGTCCTGCTCCCTTGGAGAAGGGTGGGAACCTTCGGGCTGTCCTATCTCCTCCTCGACATCGGCGACCAGGATCTGAGGGACGAGTTCGGGGATGTTCTCGGCTCCATTTCGATACGCAATCACCTGGCGGTCGCCAGCTATGCCACCTCCCTTCCGGGAGGAATCCGCGCCGGAGTCAACCTGAAGCTGGTGCAGTTCCAAGTCGCGTGCAGGGGCCGGTGTCCCGATCTCGAGACCACCAGCTCGGCGTACGCCCTGGACGCGGGCATTCAGGCCCAACCCTTCGAACACATCCCGCTGCGCTTCGGGTGGATGCTGGCGCATGCGGGGACCGAGTTCCAGGTCGTCAACCAGGAGCAGTCCGACCCCCTTCCGACCCGTGTTCGGCTCGCAGTCGCCTACGAAGTGCTCAACCGCGTCGTCGAGGAAGTTCCCATGGAGCTGTGGGTCACGGTGGAGGGTGAGGAGCGCACGCGAAACGCCGGCTCGCCCTCGCTGTACGTTGGCATGGATTTCTCAGCGGCCGACCTCTTCTACCTCCGCGCCGGCTACGTCGCCGGTACGTACGACCAGACCAACGGAGCGTCGGTGGGGGTCGGGTTCGGCTTCGACCGTTTCGACCTCAACCTCGCCAAGTCGCTGACCCGTTCGATCGTGACCGGTGAGAGCCAGCCGATTCACGTCACCTTGGCGGTGACCTTCTAGCAGCCCGTGGGCTGTCGGCACGGGCGAATGACCATGGCGGCTCCGGTGACGCTCGCGTTCGCGGTGGCGGCCGGGTTCCTTGCAGCTGCGCCGACACTGCCTCGCGAGCTCTCCGCCGCCCCTCAACGCTCCGTGATGTCCGTCCAGTCGCACCGTTCGGCAGTCCTTCTGGAACGAACATTCGTGCGCCCGGCGGCGGCCGGACTTCCCGCCGGTGCCGGAGGCGGCGCTCTACCGCGCGTCGTGCCGCCGACAAGCGCAATCGGCGAGGGCGAGGCGTTCCTGTCGTCGCTGGTGGTGCCGGGTCTCGCGCAGTACCGGCAGGGACAGCGGCGCTGGATCGCCTACGCGGGGCTGGAAGTGCTTTCGGCGGTGCTTCATCTGGGCGCACGTGCGGATGCTCTCGGTCTCAGGGACGACTACCGCGACTTTGCCTGGTCGGCGGCTCGCTCGGGGTTGAGCACCGAGCCGCGCCGAGACGGCGACTTCGAGTATTACGAGAGACTCACTCAGTGGATGACGTCGGGCCGGTGGGATGCCGATCCCGTCCTCGACGGAGTGCAGCCGGAAAGCGACCCATCCACCTACAACGGTTCGGTGTGGGCCCTCGCGACGCAGATCTTCAATCTGGATCCCGCGGCCCCGCAGCAGTCCCCCGGCTACACCCGGGCGATGGACTACTATCGGAACAACGGCTACGGCCCGCGTTTCCTGTGGGCGTGGCGCGAGGGCACCGGCGACCGGCTCCGTTTCTCACGACTCATATCCAGGAGCGACGGCCGCTTCAAGGACGCCCGCCGGGCTCTCGGGGTGCTGGCGGCGAACCATGTCTTCAGCGCCGTGGACGGGTTCATCACGGCTCGCCTGCGGGCGCTTCCGAACACGGGCGGCGTCGGACTGACGTTTTCGGCGCTCGTGCCCTGACAGCCCGTGGAATAAGCCCGTGCGGCATTCGACCGGCGATGCGTTGGTCCGTCGCCGGGGTTGGATTGGTTCCATGGCCTGAAACACGGAACCTCTGGTCAATGCCGCGCTGGCGGAGGCTTTGAACCGAAGGAATCCGCGGTGGCGGGTGACCGCCGAGCAGAGCGACATCTTCGGCAATCGGGCGTTGCGACCCGATATCCTGGTCAGGCAGGGCAAGATGGCGCCCGTCATCGTCGAGACCGAGTTCGCTCCGGGCGCGACGGTGGAGACCGATGCCGCGGCCCGCCTCGGCAAGCTCACGAGAGATTCGAGCCACGAGATCGAACAGGTGATCGCCGTTCGTCTGCGGCGGCGGCTTCGGACGGCCGACGACCTCAGTGCCGCGGTCGAGGCCGACGGGCAGACGAATTTGGCTCAACCCCAGCACGTATTCATCCACCGGCTGCTGAATCCACGGGCTGCTGTCGCTTGCGGCGGGGGTCCACCTGACGGCGTCCCTGCTTTATCTTTTCCAAGGCCGGGCGGCATCGCCCCCGCCCCGATCCTCACCTCCTCTCCGGCTATTCGCACGAGTGACTCCTCATGGGATCAGTGCAGGAACAGACTCAGCGCTTTGAAACCGCCCGGCGCCGCATCGACGAGCTTCGGGGGTATCTTTGACATCAAGTCGCGAGGTGACCGCATCGCCGTCCTGGAGGAGGAGATGGCCGCCCAGGGATTCTGGGACGACCGCGACGAGGCGCGCCGGCGGATCGCCGAAGCCAACACGCTGAACGAGTGGGTTCGACCGTGGCGTGCCCTCGACCTGAAGGCGGGCGAGCTGGGAGAGCTCGCCGAGCTGCTGGCGGAAGAGGACGATCCCGATCTGCAGGCCGAGTGGGAGGAGGAGATCGATGCGCTCGAAGAAGCGATCGGGCGTCTGGAGCTCAGTACGATGCTGGGGGGGGGGGACGACCGTCGCGAGGCCATGCTGACCATCCACCCGGGGGCGGGAGGACTTGAATCGCAGGACTGGGCGGAGATGCTGTCCCGGATGTACATGCGGTGGGCCGAAAGGCGCGGTTACGAGCTCAAAGTGCTGGACCTCCATTCGGCCGAGGAGGCCGGGATCAAGAGCGTGACGGTCGAAATCCGGGGCGACTACGCCTACGGCTATTTGAAGGCCGAGAAGGGGGTGCACCGTCTGGTCAGAATCTCTCCTTTCGATTCCCAGGCGAGGCGCCACACGTCGTTTGCGTCGGTGTTCGTGTACCCGGTCCTGGACGACGAGATCGAGATTGAGATCGACGAGTCGGAGCTCCGGGTGGACACCTTCCGGGCATCCGGAGCCGGGGGCCAGCACGTCAATAAGACGGACTCGGCGATCCGCATCACCCACCTTCCCACGGGAATCGCGGTGTCATGCCAGCAGGAACGTTCACAGCACAAGAACCGCTCGACGGCGATGAAGATGCTGAAGGCGGCGCTCTATCAGCGGGCGCGCGAAGAGAAGGAAAAGGAGAAGCAGGCGTTGGAGTCCTCCAAGACCGAGATCGCCTGGGGCAACCAGATCCGGTCCTACGTCTTCGCACCGTACACGATGGTCAACGACCACCGCACCGACGTGAAGAAAGGAGACGTGAACGCGGTGATGGACGGAGCGCTGGAACCCTTCATCGAGGCCTATCTCAAGAGGTTCGGCCGCGCAGACGCGAGATGAACGACCGCTCGGACGCGACATGAACGACCGCTCGGGCAGCGGCCTCTCGGGGGTCATGAGAACCCGGAGGGAGAAGCTTGCAGCGCTGAAAGCGAGGGGCGTGGAGCCTTTCGCCTATTCCTGCGACGTAACGCGGCACGCCGCTCCGTCGACCGCCGCATTCGAGGCGGACGAAGCGGCGGGAAGACTCGGCGAGGGCCACGGCGGAACCGGCCGCTGGGCGGGCCGGATGGTCGGGTTCCGTTCTCACGGTCGCAGTGCCTTCGCCGACCTGGAAGACCATACTGGACGCATCCAGGTCTATCTCAGGCGCAACGTGCTGGGCACGGACACGTATTCGATCCTCGACCTTCTGGACTTGGGTGACTGGATTGCCGTCGAAGGACGCCTCTTCCGCACCCGCATGGGGCAGGTGACCATCCGGGCGGAGGGCTTTCGGCTCCTGTGCAAATCGCTGCGCCCCCTCCCGCTGGGGAAGGTGGAAGTGGACGGCCGGACCGGCGAGACGGTCACCTATTCGGGTTTTGCCGACCGCGAAGCGCGCTATCGGCGGCGCTACGCCGACCTGGCGGTCAGTCCCCGGGTCCGGGAGGTCTTCCGCACGCGCACGCGCATCGTCACCGCCGCGCGGCGTTTCTTGGACAACCTCGGCTTCGTGGAGGTGGAAACTCCTGTCCTGCAGCCTCTCTACGGCGGCGCCTCGGCCCGTCCCTTCGTGACCCGGCACGAGGCGTTGGACCGGGAGCTCTACCTGCGCATCGCGGACGAGCTCTACCTGAAGCGGCTGATCGTGGGCGGCATGGACAGGGTCTACGAGATTTCGAAGGATTTTCGCAACGAAGGGATCGACCGTTTCCACAATCCCGAGTTCACGATGCTGGAGTTCTACCAGGCCTTCGCGGACTACGAGGACATGATGGACCTGGTCGAGCGCCTCATGGCGGCGCTGGCGGAGGCCGCGACCGCGAGCGCCGAATTCACCTACCAGGAGACCGAAATCACGCTGTCTCGCCCCTTCGCGCGCCTTTCGTTCGTTGCAGGGCTGCAGGCGGCTCTCGGGCGGGATCCGATGGAACTGGGGCTGGACGAGCTCAGGTCTCGGGCCCGGGCGCTGGGAGCCGACGACCTCGAGGGCGCGGGCAGGGGAAAGCTGATGGACAAGTTGTTCAGCGAGTTGGTGCAGCCCTCGCTGATTCAGCCCACCTTCGTCATCGACCACCCGCGCGAGCTCAGCCCTCTCGCCAAAGCGAAGCGAGGCGCACCGGATCTGGCGGAACGCTTCGAGCTCCACATGGCGGGCGAGGAGCTGGCGAACGCGTTCAGCGAACTCAACGACCCCATTGCGCAGAGGGCGTGCTTCGAGGATCAGGCGGGGTTGCGCGCGGCCGGGGATGCCGAGGCTCAGGTCGTGGACGAGGACTACATTCGGGCGCTGGAGTACGGGCTGCCCCCCACGGGCGGCGTCGGCATCGGCATCGACCGCGTCGTGATGATGCTGACCGACCAGGCATCGATCCGCGACGTGATCCTCTTTCCGACGCTCAGGGAAGAAGAAACGCTCATGGAAGAAGAATGAGGGAGCGGACGACGCCGACCTCCCGTACCCGGTTCGCCTGGTTTCTCGCAGGTCGATTTCTCGCCTCCAGGAAGCGCGGCAAGCTGCTGTCGTTCATCACCTGGATCGCCCTCGGCGGCGTGACCGTCGGCGTGACGGCGCTGATCGTCGTCATCGGCGTGATGACGGGCATGCAGAACGAGCTGCGCGAGAAGATTCTGGGCTCGCTCCCGCAGCTGACGATCCGGCAGGCCGGGATGTCGCTCCGTCTCGAGGACCGGGAGCGGGTGGCCGATATCGTGGAAGGTGTGGACGGCATCGCGGCGGCGTCCGCCGTCGGATTCACTCGGGTGGGTCTTCAGGCCAACGATTTTGCCGACATGCTGGATCTGTACGGTGTCGATCTGGACGACCGGGGCGCTGCGATCACCCCGGTGCAGGACAGCCTGCGCTCGGGACCCTTTGCAGTCGCCGTCGCGTCCGGTGGGCCGACGCCTGTCGTGCTCGGCGCCGGAATGGCGGCGCGCATGAATCTCCTGGAGGGTGACACGGTGACCGTCATCGCCTTCGAGAACCTGAAATTCAGCCCCAACGGGGATCCGGTGTACCGGGCCGAGGACTGGGTGGTGTCGGGAATCCTGTCCACCGGCATGTACGACTTCGATCTGCGCCAGGGATACGCAGCGCTCGAAGACGTGCAGCGCCTGCTGGAGCTGGACGAAGCGGTCACGTCGTTCGTGGGCGCGCGCGCCGACGATGCGTGGAGTGCGGACGCACTCGCCGATTCGGTGCAGGCAGCGCTGGGCGGATGGCCCTACGTCGTCACCTCTTGGACGCAGGACAACCGCCAGCTCTTCTCGGCGCTGAAGCTGGAGAAGCTTGCCATGGCCGTGATTCTCTCGCTGATCGTGGTCGTGGCGGCGCTCAACATCGTAGGGACGCTGGTGATGGTGGTGGTCAACCGAACCAGGGAAATCGGGATCCTGAAGGCGATGGGACTGACGCGGAAGGACACATTGCGCGCCTTCATGTTCCAGGGAATGTGGATCGGCGTGGTCGGGACCCTGGCGGGCACGGTGCTGGGCCTCGCGCTGGCGGTGCTGATCGGGCGTTACGGTCTGATTCCCATCCCGCCTGAAGTCTACTTCGTCGACCGGCTTCCGGTCGAGCTTTCCACGTGGGACATCGCTTGGATCGCCGGGGGGAGCTTTCTCATCTCGATCGTGGCCACCATCTATCCGGCGCGGCAGGCGGCGGCGCTTGAGCCGGTCGAAGCGATCAGGCATGACTGAGCCGGTCGATCGAGTTCCGGTCCTGGAGGCTCGCGGCCTCCGCCGCTCCTATGCAGGAGTTTCGGGGCCCGATCTGCACATCCTCAGGGGATTGGACCTTACCTTGGAGCACGGCCAGGCGGTCGCGATCGTGGGAGCGAGCGGTTGCGGAAAATCCACGCTCCTTCATCTTCTGGGCGCCCTCGACCGGCCCACCGCGGGTACCGTGCACCTGGACGGAACGGACATCGGCTCGCTCGGCGACGAGCAGGCCGCCGAGGTCAGGAACCGGCGGATCGGGTTCGTGTTCCAGTTCCATCACCTCCTCCTGGACTTCACCGCTCTCGAAAACGTCATGGTGCCGGCGCTGATTCAGGGAGCGAGTCCGTCGGCTGCGAAGGAGCGAGCGACCGGGCTGCTTCGCGAGGTGGGGCTCGGCGGCCGTTCAGGCCACAAGCCCGGCCAGCTCTCGGGGGGCGAGCAGCAACGAGTCGCGGTGGCGAGGGCTCTCGTCAACCGGCCATTGGTGATCCTGGCCGACGAGCCCACGGGAAACCTGGACACACACACCAGTGAACATGTTCACGATATCCTTTTCGAGCTCAAGGGGCGGTACGGAGTTGCGCTCGTGACTGTAACGCACAACCGTCAGTTGGCATCGAGAGCTGAACGGATACTGAGGCTGAACGAAGGCGTGCTCGACGAATGTCTGAACCAGGCAGAGTCTGCGGTGGACAGGGTTGCGACAACCCCGCTGTGGTCAAACTGACCCAGGTCGTGAACGACGAGTCGTCCACCTACTATCTGTGCAAGGATTGTGCGCGGGACAAGGGGATCAGCACAGTGCAGCCGTCCGGTCTCGATGTCTCCGATTTCCTGGCCCAGCTCGGAGAATCTGGATCTTCGGGATCCGGCAGCGTCAAGGATCCCTGCAACTTCTGCGCGATGACCTTCGACGATTTTCGGGAATCGGGACGGCTCGGTTGTCCCCATTGCTACACGACGTTCGAGCGCCGCGTGCGCCTCCTCCTCGGCCGCATCCACGGGGCGAGCCGGCATGCGGGGAAGGTGTATCTGCCCCCGGATCCCAGCGTCGCCGAACTCGACCGGCGGATCAACGGACTGCGACGGAGCCTCCGGCATGCAATCGAAGCCGAGGACTTCGAGCGTGCCGCCGTCCTCCGCGACCTGATTCGCCACCACGAAACGGCAGAACCATGACGGAGGACTGTTTCTCGGTCCCGGACTTCGGTCTTGACTGGCTCGACGCCGGCGGTGCCCACGCCGACATCGTCCTCTCCACGCGCGTGCGCCTCGCCCGCAACCTCCAGGGACATCGTTATGTTTGCAGGGCGAGCGCCGACGATCGCGAAGTCGTGTTCAAGACTGTGGCCGGAGCCGCCGCCCGCGGGGCGTTCCCCCGCGATACGGCTCTCCTGCGTATCAAAGAACTGCACCGGAGGGCGCAGCAGATCCTGTTCGAGCGGCGCCTGGTCTCCGGCGAGCTCGTGGGACCGGGCGCACCGGACAGCGGCGTAGGCGTGGCCGTGTGTACCGGCAGCTCGGTGTCGGTCATGATCAACGAAGAGGATCACCTGCGGCTGCAGGTTCTGATGTCGGGCCTCAGGCTGATGGACGGATGGACCCAGGTCGACAAACTGGACGAGCAGCTCGGTCGACTTCTGCAGTTGGCCTATCACCATGAATTCGGATTCCTGACCTCGTGCCCCACCAACGCCGGAACGGGGCTTCGGGCGTCGGCGCTGCTTCATCTGCCGGGTCTGGTGCTGACCAAGGAGATCGAGAGGGCGCTGAACGGAATCACTCAGGTCGGGCTCACCACCCGCGGGCTCTACGGGGAAGGATCCGAATTCGTAGGGAACTTCTTCCAGATATCGAACCAGACCACGCTGGGCCAGAGCGAGGAGGACCTCCTGGATCACCTGGACCGCATCGTGGACACGGTCATAACCAAGGAACGGGAGGCACGCCAGGTTCTTATGCGCGACGCGGGTGCGATCACCGAAGACAAGATCTGGCGCGCCTACGGGTTGTTGCGCTACGCCCGGGCCCTGGGTTACGTGGAGTTGATGAACCTGCTCTCCGGAGTTCGGTTGGGCGTATCCCTGAAACTCCTTCCGTCGCCTCCGGTATATTGGCTGAACAGGATCGTTATCTTCTCGCAGACCGCACACCTCGAGGAAGCCGCAGGTCATACGCTCTCGACCCAGGAGCGGCGAACGCACCGCGCCCAGTACGTGCGCCAGGCTCTACGCGGGGAGACCGGGCCGACCGTTGCGGGTTCGCAGCTCTGATGGCGAATTTTCTGATGGCGAATTCGTCAGGACGGGGCGGCCAGCCCGGAACAGGCGGCGGGCGGGTGAAGCCTGGGCGAGAACGCGAATGGGACCGATCAGCATGAACTACAATTTCACGGAACGGGTCCGCAAGGTTCTTTCCATGGCCCGGCAGGAAGCCATTCGTCTCCAGCACGACTACGTGGGGACCGAACACATCCTGCTCGGCCTTATTCGCGAAGGCGAGGGCGTGGCCGCTCATGTGCTCGGAAACCTCAAAGTGGATCTCGACCAGATTCACGAGCGGGTGGACGAGTCGGTGCGAACGGGCAAGGCCACGATCGCTCTCGGCGAACTGCCCTACACGAATCCGGCAAAGAAAGTGCTGGAATTCGCGATGGCCGAGGCGCGCGAGCTCAATCACTCCTATGTGGGAACCGAGCACCTGCTCCTGGGTCTGCTGCGTGAGAGCAAGGGAATCGCAGCCCAGGTCCTCAATTCCCTGGGGGTGACGATCGAGGAGGCCCGTGGGGAGACGCTCAAGGTGCTGGGTTCCGACGTGAGCTCCGGAGGTGCAGCAGCAGCGGGTGCCGGAAGCGGTGCAGCGTCCGGCCCGTCTCCAGGCCCCGGTCCGCCCCGCGGCGACAAGAAGTCGAAGACTCCTGCACTGGACCACTTCTGCCGGGATCTGACCGGTCTGGCCCGGCAGGGCGAGCTCGATCCCATCATCGGACGCGAGTCCGAGATCCAGCGGGTGGTGGAGATCCTCTGTCGAAGAAAGAAGAACAACCCGGTGCTGATCGGCGAACCGGGCGTGGGGAAGACGGCCATCGTGGAAGGGCTGGCCCAGCTCATCTCACGGGGCGAGGTCACCGAGAGCCTCGGCAGTCACCGGCTGCTGGCGCTGGACATGGCCGCCGTGATCGCGGGCACCAAGTATCGCGGCCAGTTCGAAGAGCGGCTCAAGGCCGTGATGAACGAGATATCGAGCAATCGCAACGTGGTCCTGTTCATCGACGAGCTGCACACGCTCGTGGGAGCGGGCGCGGCGGAGGGGGCCATCGACGCGTCGAACATGCTCAAGCCCTCGCTGGCACGAGGCGAACTTCAGTGCATCGGCGCCTCGACGCTCAACGAATACCGGCGCCATGTCGAGAAGGACGGCGCGCTGGAACGCCGCTTCCAGCCGGTGATGATCGATCCCCCCAGCGTCGAAGAGACCACCGCCATCCTTGCGGGGCTGCGCGGACACTACGAGGACCATCACAAGATCACCATCCCGGACGCGGCGCTCTCGCAGGCGTCCCAGCTCTCGGACCGGTACATCACGGACCGCTTCCTCCCGGACAAGGCCATCGACGTGATCGACGAGGCCGGCTCCAGGGTGCGGATCGCGAGCCAGCTTCCACCGGCGGAAGTGGAGGAACTTCAGGAGCAGCTGTCGGCCGTGGCCGGCCGCAAGGAAAACGCAATCCGTGACCAGGACTTCGAGCGCGCCGCGCAGCTCCGCGACGAGGAGCGCGAGATTCAGCGCCGCATCCGCGAAGAGAAGGCCGCGTGGGAAGAGGAGCGCAGGCGCTTCCGTCCGGAGATCACCGCCGAGGACGTGGCGTTCATCGTAAGTCGCTGGACGGGGATTCCGCTGACGCGCATCCGGGAAGCGGAGAGCGCGCGGCTCGTGAACATGGAGGAAGAGCTGCACAGGCGCGTGGTGGGGCAGCATGATGCCATCACCGCGATCTCGCGGGCCATCCGGCGCAGCCGCGCGGGCCTGAAGGACCGGAATCGCCCCATCGGCTGCTTCATCTTCTCGGGCCCCACCGGTGTCGGCAAGACCGAACTCGCGCGCACCCTGGCCGAGTTCCTCTTCGCGGACAGCGATGCCCTCATTCGGGTGGACATGAGCGAGTACATGGAGCGGTTTGCCGTGTCGCGGCTCATCGGCGCCCCGCCGGGATATGTGGGGTACCACGACTCGGGCACGCTGACCAAGGCGGTGCGCCGCCGGCCTTATTCGGTCGTTCTTCTCGACGAGATCGAGAAGGCGCATCCCGATGTCTTCAACATTCTGCTCCAGCTGCTCGACGAAGGGTGCCTGACCGACAATTACGGGCGCAAGATCGACTTCAAGAATACGGTCCTGATCATGACATCCAATCTGGGAGCGAGGAACATCGCCAAGGGCGGTCTCGGATTCCAGCAGGCGGATCCGCGGTCCAGCTACGAGACCATGCGCGACAAGGTCAATGAAGAGATCCACCGCGCTTTCAACCCCGAATTCCTGAACCGGATCGACGATACGATCGTCTTTCATCCGCTCAGCCGGGAGCAGATCGGCGAGATCGTCCACATCATGCTCGGCGACCTCAGGGACCGGCTCGCCGAGGCGGGACTCACGCTCGGGCTCACGCCGCGAGCGGTGGACTTCCTGGTCGGGCACGGACACGATCAGAGATACGGTGCCAGGCCGCTCAAGAGGGCGATCCGGCGGTTCATCGAGGACCCTCTGTCGGAAAAGATACTCCTGGCCGAGTTTGCCGAAGGCGACGAAGTGGACGTGGATGTGGCCGAGGACGGAAAGGCGCTCTCCATCGGGGTGGCCTCCCCGACGAAGACATGACCGGGCGCGGCGGGACAGGAAGGGTGAAGGGCTGCTGCCGGCGGACGAGGTTGTTCATGGGGGCCCTCCCTGCGCTCGCGGCGACCGCGTTGGCCGCGACTCCCGCCTCGACGCAGAATCCGGGCTCCGGGAGCGCGCTGGTTCGAATCGACTCGATCGCGGCGCGCGGCAATGTCCGGCTGGCCGAGCAGGCGGTGGCCGGAGTCGCCGGGATCAGGCCCGGCACCCAGAACAGCTGGATCGACATCCAGAGGGCCGTCAAGAACCTCTGGGCCACCGGCCAGTACGAGGACATCTCCGTGAGCATCGACGGATCCTCGGGGCGCAACTTGCTGATCATCGAAGTCCTGGAGAGGCCGGTGACCCGGCTGGTGCGCATCACCGGCCTGGAGTCGGTGTCGGAAGACGATGTCATCGAGGAGTCGGGCCTGCGGGAAAACGTACCGCTTTCACGCAACGCCGTGGCGAAGGCGGAAGCTTACATCCGGGAGGAGCTGAGGCGAAACGGGGTGCCTTTCGCGCTCATCGAGAGGAAGGAGGAGCCTGTTCCCGGCGAAGAGGGCAGGGTGGATGTCGTGCTCGAGGTCGACGAAGGGCAACGAGTGACGATCGCCCGGGTGGCCTTTGCCGGCAACGGGCACTTTTCCGACGAGGAGCTGCGGGCCTCGATGGACACCAGGCAGGAAGGATTCCTGTGGTTCCGGACCGGCGGATACAACGACATCGACTTCGAGCTGGATCTCCTCGAGTCGCTCCCCCGGAAGTATCACCAGGACGGGTATCTCGACTTCCAGGTCCTCGGCGACACGCTCGTCATCGATCCCGCGACCGGCAAAGCCCGCTTGGAGATACGGATCGACGAGGGTCGCCAGTACCGCCTTTCCGAATTCGAGGTGGAGGGCGCCGACGCCTTCGAGACCGATCAGCTGAAGGGGTACTTCGCCGAGGAATCCGGCGGCATCCTTTCGGCCCTGGGGTTCGGCGGCGACGATTCGGCGGACGAGGCGGGACGTGTGTTCGACGCGGTGGCGTTCGAGGAGGCGGCCCAGCGGGTCCGTGAGCTCTACCGCAACGAAGGATATCTCTACGCGCAGCTCGAGCCCTATTGGGAACGCACCGGTGAACAAGTCGCGGGGCACCCGACGATTCGCGCGGGATGGCGCATCCAGGAGCAGACGCAGGCGTATGTCAACCGGATCGTCATCGCCGGAAACGACTTCACCTTCGATCGCATCATCCGCGACAAGATCTTCCTGCTCCCCGGGGACGTGTACAGCGAAGCGCGCCTGCTCCAGTCCTACCAGAACATCCAGTCCCTGGGCTTCTTCGAATCCCCGATGCCCACGCCGGACATCCGGCCCGACGACGAGACCGGGGACGTGGACATAATCTTCAACGTCACGGAAAAGCAGACCGGTTCCCTGCAGTTCGGCACCGCGGTCGGCGGCGGAGTAGGTCTTTCGGGCTTCCTCGGCTACGACCAGCCCAACCTGCTGGGCCAGGCCAAGGCCGGGAGCATCCGGTGGGACTTCGGCCGCTACATCAGGAGCTTCACCCTCAGCCTCACCGATCCTGCCCTCTTCCAGACGACGATGAGCGGCTCCGTGTCGCTTTTCGACTCGACCGACAGGTTCTTCCAGTTCGCAACCGGGCGGCGCCAGCGGAGGGGGTTCACGACGCGCTTCGGGGTCCCTTTCCCGGGTTCCCTGCGCACCAGGGTCTTCCTGGGATATTCCCTGTCCCGGACCAGCTACGAGGCGTTCCGCAGCGCCGACGACACTTCGCTCTTCGGGCTGCCCCCCGGCACGCTGAGCAGCGTTTCGCTCGGGATCACCCGGCAGACGCTCAATCACCCCCTCTTTCCCACCTCGGGTTCGATGCAGACCTGGAACGTGGAGTTGAACGGCGGCCCGCTCGGCGGAGCAGGAGACTTCGTCAAACACACGGCTCAGGCTCAGTGGATGATCCCCGTCGGACAGCTCGGCGGACAGGGCTCCGTACCCGGAAACGTGCAGTTCGCCATGGGTCTCCACGTAAGGGGAGGAGCGCTCTTCGGCGACGCGTCCCGTTTTCCCTTCGAGTCCTTCTGGGTGGGAGGGGTCCAGTTCGGCCAGCCGCTGAGAGGATACGACGAGACATCGATCACCCCGCAGGGCTATTTCCCCGAGCGGGGCGGAGGCATCCGGCAGATCGAGCGTCTCGGGAACGCCTTCTTCTCCGCGACGGCCGAATTCAAGACGGTGATCAGCTCCAATATCGGGGTATCCGCGTTCTTTGACGCGGGCAACAACTGGGAGGGCCCGGGACACCTCAATACCTCGAGGCTCTTCCGAGGCGCCGGCTTCGGCGTGCAGCTCGTCACCCCCTTCGGGCCGATCGGGCTGGACTACGCCTACGGTTTCGACAAGCCTGAACCCGGCTGGCAGCTGCACTTCAAGATGGGTCCCACCTTCTAGCAGCCCGCGGATGCATCCGCGCACGGGCTTCCCGGCATCGTATCGACGACATGACGTTTTGTAGTGTTATTCTTACAGAAGTCAGAACTCAGTCATGAATGACCGGTCTCGCGCTCGGGACGGTCCGAATCCGAAGGAACGGAGAGTCAGCCAAATGAGTGTTTCCCGTTTGGGAACAGCCTTCGCTTTGTCGCTCTGCTGGGCGTCGTCCCTGGATGCCCAGGCAACCAGGGTGGGCTACGTCAACTCCGAATCCGTTCTGGCCGAGTACGCTCCGGCTCAGGAGGCTCGGCAACAGCTGGAGACCGCGGCACAGGAAGCCGACGCGGAACTGCAGCTGTTGGGTTCCGGCCTGCAAGCTGCGATCAACGAATACCAGCAGCAGCAGATGAGCATGACTCCCGAGGCCCGTCAGGGCCGCGAGCAGGAACTGGCGAGTCAGCGGCAGGCGTTCACCCGCAGGCAGCAGGAGCTGGAACTCCAGCTCCAGCAACGCCAGCAGGAGCTTTTTCAGCCGGTCAACGACAGGATCACGGCCGTGATCGAGGAGATCCGCGTGGAGGGCAACTACGCGATGATCCTCGACGCGGCGTCGGCGGCGATCGTCGCCGCGGATCCCGCACTCGACATCACCCAGGAGGTTCTGACCCGGTTGCAGGCACAGGATACTCCGGGTGCAGGAGGGGGATGACCGGTTCGCCCCGGGTTCGCGACACCTTGCTGAAGCTGTCCGAAGCCGCAGAAGCCACGGGCGGACGGGTCGTGGGAAACGGAGACGCCGTCTTCAGACGCATCTCGCCGGTAAACGATGCGGGACCTGAAGACCTCGCGCTGCTTGCCGGCCGCAAGTACGCAGTCGGCCTGTCCGACTGCGTAGCCCGCGCCCTGCTGGTATCCGAAGAGTTGAGCGCTCAGAAGGGCGGGCCCGCTGACCGGCTGGTGGTCGCCGACCCGCACGAGGCGCTCGTGACCCTGCTGGCGATTCTTCACCCGGCTCCCGCCGAGGAGCGGGGTGTGCACCCTTCGGCGGTCGTCGACCGGACGGCGACCGTTGCGGCGCGCGTCGCCGTCGGTCCGAATGCGGTGATCGGATCCGGAGCGGATCTGGGACGAGGCGTGCGAATCGGTGCCGGGTGCGTGATCGGCGAACGGGCCGAGATCGGTGCCGGAACGGTTCTGTTTCCGAATGTGACCGTCTACGCGAACGCCGTCCTGGGCAAGAGGGTGATCGTCCACGCCGGCACGCGCATCGGAGTCGACGGCTTCGGTTACGTGCAGACGGACGGGGAGCACTCCAAGATACCTCAGGTCGGCGGGTGCGTGATCGAGGACGATGTCGAAATCGGAGCGAACTGCACCGTCGACCGGGGTTCGATCGGATGCACCCGAATCGGCGCGGGTTCCAAGCTGGACAACCTGGTCCACCTGGGGCACAACGTCGTCGTCGGACGCAGGTCGCTCGTCGTGGCGCAGGTGGGGATCGCGGGATCGACCCGGATGGGTGAAGGGGTCGTCGTGGGGGGACAGGCCGGACTTGTGGGACACCTGACGATCGGGGCAGGCGCGAAGATCGGTGCGCAGGCAGGTGTCATCTCCGACGTGGCACCGGGACAGGTCGTGTCGGGATACCCCGCACGGGATCACCGCACCTACCTGAGGGCGATGGCGCGGCTGATGCGGCTGCCCGAGGTGACGAAGAGGGTCGAGCGGATCGAGCGGCGTCTCGCCCGGCGGCCGTCGCCGAGACAGCCGGGCGACGAGCCGTCGTGACCCGGCACACTCGCCTCCCGTGCGTCGCGTTTACCATTCCGCGTTTACGCGTTCACCCCTAATTGGAAGCATGCTGCCGGGGATTCGAGGCCGATGACGAGCGAAAACCAGCGTACGATCGGGGACGAGATCACCGTATCCGGAATCGGCATTCACTGCGGCGAGACCGTTGCGGTTCGAGTTGGGCCCGCCCCTTCGGGGAAGGGCATCGTGTTTCAGCGCACCGACATGGAGGGTGCACCCGATATCCCGGCTCGCCTGGAATACGTGACGAGTACGGAGCTCGGTACGGGACTCGGTGCGAAAGGCGCGGAGGTGCGTACGGTCGAGCATCTGCTGGCCGCGCTCGCCGCACTGGAGGTGGACAACGCGGTCGTGCGCATGGACGGACCCGAGGTGCCGATCTTGGACGGCAGCTTCGCGCCGTGGACCCGTATGTTGCGGGACGCCGGGTTCGTGACCCAGTCGGCCAGGGCCGCGGTCATCGACGTCTCCGAGGCGATCAGCATCTCGGAGCAGGGGGGCGGATCGTACGTCGCGCTTCCGCACGCCGGATTCCGGATTTCGGC
The DNA here is from genome assembly GCA_965215065.1 of Longimicrobiales bacterium. Classification (GTDB taxonomy): domain Bacteria; phylum Gemmatimonadota; class Gemmatimonadetes; order Longimicrobiales; family Gaopeijiaceae; genus Bin94. The sequence continues at coordinate 3,124,503 of OZ244037.1, read as the reverse complement.
CACCATCGAGTTCGAACACGCGGAGATCGGGCGCCAGTACGGAGACTTCAGACTGGACGATGCCGCATTCGAGAGGGAAATCGCCGCCGCCCGGACCTTCGGCTTCTACGAGGATGCCGATGCACTGCGCGCACGGGGCTTCGCAAGGGGTGCGTCGCTGGAGAACACGGTCGTGCTGGCCCGGGACATGGTGATCAACGACGACCTGCGTTACTCCGACGAGTTTCTGCGCCACAAGGTAGGCGATCTGGTGGGGGATCTCTCGCTGATCGGAGGAAGGCTGCGGGGCCACATCGTCGCCGACTACCCGAGTCACTGCGGCAACATCGCTCTGGCGCAGGCAATCTTGGACGGCCACATCCGAAAGCGGCGCACCCCCGAAATCGACATCAGGCGCATCATGCGGCACCTCCCCCACCGCTACCCGATGCTGCTTGTGGATCGGATCCTCCGATTCGAGCCCCGCAAGCGCATCGTCGGCCTGAAGAACGTGACGATCAACGAACCGTTCTTCCAGGGGCACTTCCCGGAACATCCCATCATGCCCGGGGTATTGGTGATCGAAGCGATGGCGCAAGTCGGCGGGCTGCTGCTGATGGATTCGGTCGACGACCCTGAAGACAAGGTCGTGTACTTCATGGCCCTGAACAACGTGAGGTGGCGCCGTCCGGTGACGCCCGGTGACCAGGTCGTCTTCGAGATGGAGATGCGCCGTCTCCGCCGCCGAGTCTGCAAAATGAGGGGGAAGGGGACCGTCGACGGCAAAGTCGTCGCCGAGGCCGAGATGACGGCGAGGATCGTCGACAAGTGAAGAGCCCGCGAACCGGGCCGAGCAGGGCTGCGACCGTCCACGAAACCGCCATCGTGGACCCGTCCGCCGAACTGGCCGCCGGGGTCGAGATCGGCCCATTCGCGATTGTCGGCCCCGATGTGAGGATCGGAGCCAACACGCGGGTCGGTCCCCGGGTGCTGATCGAAAAGGACACCGCCGTGGGCCGGAACTGCCGGATCGCCAACGCCGCCGTGCTGGGCACGGACCCCCAGGATCTGAAGTACGAAGGCGAGAGAACCTTTCTGGACGTGGGAGACCGGACCGTGATCCGCGAATTCGCCACGCTGAACCGGGGAACCTCCGCATCCGGAAGGACGGTCGTGGGGTCCGACTGCCTTCTGATGGCCTACTGCCATATCCCGCACGACTGCGAGATCGGGAACCACGTCATCGTCTCGAACGCCACCAACATGGCGGGCCACGTCACGATTGAGGACTGGGCGATCATCAGCGGCCTGGTGGCGATCCACCAGTTCGTTCGCATCGGTGCGCACGCGTTCGTCGGAGGAGGCTCGAGGATCCCCAAGGACGTACCCCCGTACTGCCGCGTGGTCGGGAACCCTTCTCCCAAGCTCTACGGACTGAATACGGTGGGGCTGGAGCGCAGAGGCTTCTCCGCCGATGCGCGCCGCCGCCTGAAGAAAGCCTACCGGATCCTCTTTCAGTCGAAACTGAACCTGTCCCAGGCCATTGTCCAGGTGGAGGCGGATCCGGAGCTCCTGGATCCCGAGGTGCGCTACTTCATTGACTTCATCCGCAAGAGCAAGCGCGGCATCACCTTCTGAGCCGCGGTCCGCAGCCGCACGGCCCCGGATCGGCGTCGTGGGAGTCGGGGCTCTCGGACGCCACCACGCCCGCGTCGCCCAGGGATTGCCGCGCGCGCGGTGCTCCGGCGTCTTCGACACCGACCGCGCCCGGCGCGAAGCCGCGGGCAGCGAATTCGGGGTCGCCGTACGGTCTTCTCTCGAAGAGCTGCTCGCGGCAAGCGACGGAGTGATCGTGGCCGTTCCCACGACCGCTCACGAAGAGATCGCACTGGCAGCGATCGACGCCGGCGTTCACGTCTTCGTGGAAAAGCCGTTGGCCCCGGATGTGGCCGGTGCCGACCGAATGCTGGACGCCGCGCGCGCACACGGCGTGCTCATCCAGGCAGGGCACGTAGAGCGATTCAACCCGGCGCTGGCGGCGGCCCGGCCGCACATCGAACGTCCCCTCTTCGTCGAGTCGCACCGGCTGGCTCCGTTCACGCCGCGTTCCCTGGATGTCGCTGTCGTGCTCGACCTGATGATCCACGACGTGGACCTTCTGTGTGCTCTGATCGGAATGCCGGTCACACAGGTCGCAGCCGTCGGGGTGCCGGTGCTCTCGCGCCATGTGGACATCGCCAACGCGAGGGTGGAGTTCCAAGGGGGAGCGGTCGCCAATCTCACCGCCAGCCGGGTATCGGTCTCGAAGGTGAGAAAACTCCGCATCTGGCAGCGGTCGGGGTACCTGTCGCTGGACCTGGCAGCCGGGAAGGGAGAGTTCTACCGGCTGAAGGAGGCACTCGCGGTCCTGGACGACTCCTCGATCCTGGACGACTCCTCGATCTCCGATCGCGTCCGGGCACCGACCGGTTTGCCGGATGTCGTGGAGCGGATTCCCATCGTCGGAAACCGCACCGAACCGCTGGTCGCCGAGCAGTCCTCCTTCCGGGACGCCGTCGCCGGACTGGCGCCGCCGCCGGTAACGGGCGAGGATGGACGCCGAGCGTTGCAGCTCGCGCTGGCCATTGAACAACAGATAGAGGACCATGTCGCTCATACGCGTTCGGCGGCATCGTAAGCGAGAGTGGATCGATGCGAAAAAGGGAAGGTCTCCGGCTACGCTCGTGATCCTGCTGCTGGTCGTCACAGTGATCATCTGGTATCTCGGGCGGGCCTTCTGACCCGACTCTGTCCACAGGCTGTCAAGGTCATGATCCTGGCCGGGGAGGCCTCGGGCGATGCTCACGGTGCCCGGGTCGCCGCGGAAATACGGCGAAGATGGCCGCGGGCGGAGATCATCGGACTGGGCGGCGAGCGCATGGCGGAAGCGGGGGTGCATCTCCTGAGCGGTCTGCGCGAGCTCTCGGTAATGGGGTTCGCCGAGGTCGTGCGGCGGCTCGGTTTCTTCCGAAGGCTCGAGGGACGGGTACGGACCCTCCTGGAGACGGGAGACTTCGACGTCGTCGTGCCCGTGGACTACCCGGGGTTCAACATGCGGATCGCGCGGCACGCCGCGGAGTGCGGCACGCCGGTGCTCTACTACATCGGACCCCAGGTCTGGGCGTGGAAGGCCCGGCGCGCCAAACGCCTTTCCCGCATCGCCAGGGCCGTAGCGCTGATCCTGCCCTTTGAGCCCGAGCTGTACCGCGCACACGGCGGACGAGCCGAGTTCGTCGGCCATCCGCTGCTCGACGAAGCTCCCGGGGGGGATCCGGACGCTCTGGCGGAGACGCTTGGATTGGAGCCCGGCGCACCCGTTCTCGCCCTCTTCCCGGGGTCGCGCGAACAGGAGCTGGAGCGTCACGCGCGGCCGTTCACCGACATCGCGCTCGAACTTCAGCGGAGGATCCCGGGGCTCCGGGTGATCGTGAGCAAAGTGTCGTTTCTGCCCCCCTCGACGTATCGCTCCCTTCCCTTTCCCGCGACAGAGGACGCTGCGTCTCTGCGGGCTCTGGCCACTGCGGGACTGGTCAAGTCGGGAACGAGCACACTCGAAGCCGCGCTTGCGCGAATGCCCTTTGCGGTGGCGTACATCGCTCACCCCCTGACGCACTTCCTGGCACGGCGGCTGGTCCGGGTTCCGTTCATCGCCTTGGTGAATCTGGTGGCGGGAAGGCGCGTGGTCCCGGAGTTCGTACAGCGAGACGTGACTCCCGGGGCGGTCGCCGACGCCCTCGAACCGCTTCTGAACAGGTCGTCGCCCGCACGAAGCGACGCGCTCGCGGGTCTGGCGGAGGTCCGCGGCGCCCTGGGCTCTCCGGGGGCGGCGGCCAGGGTCGTGGACATGATGGCGGAGATCCTCCACGAGGAATCTCAGGGCGGGAACAGGGGCCCGGCACGGGGATGATGACGGGGTGGGCGCGCCGGGCGGTTCGCGATTTCTGGGCGGTCGAGCATGCGGATCCGGCGGCACGACTGGTCGACGCTCTGCTGGCGCCGGCGGAGCTGCCCTTTCGTGCCGCCGTCGGCATGAAGAACGCATGGTACGAGCGCAGGTCCGTGCCTTCCACGCCGATCCCGGTGGTGTCCGTGGGCAATCTCACCGTCGGGGGTACGGGAAAGACGCCGGTCGTGCGATGGCTGGGAGAATGGCTCCGGCGAGCGGGTGCGCGCACGGCGATCGTCGCTCGCGGTTACGGGCAGGACGAGGTGGCGCTGTATCGACGCTGGTTCGGGGCGGACGCCGTCTTTGCAGGCCGCGACCGTCGGGAGTGCGTGCGCTCGGCCGGGAGATGCGGATTCACGGTCTCGGTCCTTGACGACGGGTTCCAGCACAGGCGGCTGGCGAGGGCGCTGGACATCCTCCTCGTGGCCGTCGAAGATCCGCTCGACGTGCGCCTGCTCCCGCGGGGGCCCTACCGGGAGTCTCCCGCGGCCGCCCGGCGCGCCGCGGTCGTACTGCTGACGCGCAGAACTTCGGGGCGTCGGCGGCACGCAACGGCCTGGCGTGAAAAGCTCTCGCGGGCGGCCCCGGCCGTTCCCCTGCTGGACGTGAGGATCAGGATGGGCGGATGGAGCGACCTTTCGGGCGCGCCGACGCCGCCCCCGGCGGGCGACATCGTGGCCATGTCCGCGATCGCTCGCCCCGGGCCCTTCGCGTCGGGCCTCGCGGCACTCCTCCCAGGTGCGAACATCAAGCACTTAGCTTATGCAGATCATCATGACTACACCGACAAAGATGTTTCCGAGCTGCTCCGGCGACTCGGGGACCGGACCGTGGTATGCACGGCCAAGGACGCCGTGAAGCTCGCGTCCTTTCCCGAACTGGCGCCACGCTGCGCCGTCGTGGGCTTTCGTATCCCGGGCGATCCGCCGGAGCTTCTTCGCCGCGTTCTCGCGGAGGCGGCGCGTCGTCGGCCTAATGCGGCGGGGATTCGTCCCGGCGAGCCGTCAGGGCGATGCGCATCTCGGTAATCGCCGTGGGCAAAGCAGGGAAATCGGCATCGGCGATCCGAGACTACGAGGCGCGCGCGGCACGTTACTGGCGCTTCGAGGCCGTGGAGGTGGCGCAGGGACGGGGCAGGGCGGCGGCGGAGGTCATGCGGAGAGAGGCCCGCGGCATCAGGGCGCGCCTTCGAGCGGGGCACCTGCGGGTGGCCGTGACCCGAAGGGGACGCCGCCTTTCTTCCGTGCAGATGGCCCGCTGGCTGGAAGGACTGCTATCCGGACCGGAACAGGGGGTCCACTTCATCATCGGGGGCGCCTTCGGCCTCGACGCACGGCTCCGCGCAGAGTGTGATCTTTCCCTGTCCCTGTCCTCGTTCACCCTGCCTCACGATCTGGCCCGGGTGGTTCTGGCGGAGCAGCTGTACCGAGCCGGGACGATCCTCAGGCGCGAGCCGTATCACAAGGGAGGCGAATGAGCAGGATCCCGACCCCGTGGTTCCGCGACTGGTTCGGTCGCGAGTACCTGGCCCTCTATCCGCACCGCGACCGTGCCGAGGCCCGGCAGGCCGTCGAACTTCTGCACGCTGCGACCGGACGGGGATCCGGTGCTCGCGTCCTGGACCTCGCCTGCGGGGCGGGCCGCCACGTCGTCGAGCTGCGTCGCATGGGGTATCGCGCGACCGGTCTCGACCTGTCGATGCCGATGCTGGATGCCGCCCGTCGCAGCATGGAGGGGGCGGCTCTGGCACGCGGCGACATGCGGCATCTTCCGTTCCGGGCGCGTGCGTTCGACATCGTCACCTCCTACTTCACGTCGTTCGGCTACTTCAACGACGAGCGCGACGACCTGAGGGTGCTTCGCGAAGTGCGCAGAATCCTCGGCCGCGGGGGGTGGTTTCTCCTCGACTTCATGAACGCCGACCATGTCGTGGCCAATCTGCGGAAGAGGGACCGCCGAACCGTTTCCGGAGTGGATGTCGTGCAGGAACGGCGGCTGGCGGAGGGGGGGAGGATCGTGGAGAAGAGGATTACCATCGGAGCCGCCGACAGCGCGCCGCGAAGGGAATTCGTGGAGCGCGTGCGCCTCTACCACGCCGACGAGCTGGCAGGCATGCTGGAGGAGACCGGGTTCGCACCCGGGCCGCGGTTCGGCGGATACGACCGCTCCGCATTCTCACCCCTCTCGCCGCGCTGCATCGTCATGGGGGAAGCTTCGTCGTGATGCGCCTTCTGCCCGGGCGCCTCGGCGGATCGCAGCTGGTCCGCGACTACCTTGCGGGAGCGGACCGCGCCGCCCCGTTCTTTCGCGGGTCGCCCTTTCGCCTCGCGACCTACCGTGCCAAGGCCGAAGAGCTGGAGGACTCCGTCGGCCCCGAGGCGGTTGCGCGCATCGCGCCCATGATACGACCGGCCGGACCGGCGGCCGAACGGGCGCTGGGGGCGGTCGCCCGGGAGCGCGGCTACTTCGTCACCACGGGACAGCAGCCGGCACTTTTCGGAGGGCCGCTCTACAGCCTATACAAGGCGTTGACGGCCGTCCGTCTGGCAGAGGCACTCGCCGCGGCGCTGGGCCGCCCTGTCATGCCCCTCTTCTGGATTGCCTCGGAAGACCACGACTGGGACGAGGCCGGCCGCACCCATGTTATCGACGAGTCCAACCGACTTCGTCGAATCATGCTGGACCCCGATGCGGCGAGGGTTCGGCGTCCCCTCGGCCGAATACGCCTCGGCGGAGGCATCCGCGATGCGGTCGGGCAGCTGGCGGACTGCTTTCCGCGCAACGATTTCCACGCGCATTACATCGAGATGATCCGCGGGACCTTCCGCCCGTCGGCCACGATGGCCGGTGCCTTCTCCGACCTCATGGCCGAGCTGCTCCGCGACGCCCCCGTGGGCCTGGTGGACGCGGCCGACACGACCTTGAAGCAGGCCTCGCGTCCCCTTCTGCGGGCGGAGGCGGAAGATCCGGCGGCATCCGAGGCCGCCGTCATAAAGAGCTGCGACGAGCTGGCACGGCAGGGCTACCGGCTTCAGGTCCCGCACATCCCCGGCGCGACGAATCTGTTCCTGGACTCCGCGGAGGGCCGCGACCGGCTGCGGCACCTGCACGGGGGGTTCGGCCTCCGGCGATCCGGAAGAGCGGTTTCCCGCCGCAGGATCCTGGAACTCGTCGATGACGAACCGCACCGGATATCGCCCAACGTGCTCCTCCGACCCGTCGTCGAAAGCTTCGTCTTCCCCACATTGGCCTATGTCGGCGGACCAGGCGAAGTGGCCTACTTCGCACAGCTCGGCGAGCTCTTCGCCCGTCACGGGGCAGGCGCGCCCGTCGTTGTGCCGCGCGCCTCGCTCCTCGCGCTGGAAGCGAAGGTGGCGCGCGTGATCGACAAGTTCGGACTGGAGGTCGATGAACTGCGGGAAGGCGACGCCCTGCTGAGCCGACTGGCCCGGGACGAGGTGCCCGATGACGTGAGCCGTTCGGTCGCCCGCTGGCGGGATGCGACAGATTCCTTCGCCGCGGAACTGAGTATCACCGCGGCCGGCATCGATCCGGTCCTCGAGGGGGCCGTCACGAAGGCGCGCAACACGGGGCTGGCCGCTCTGAACGCGCTGGAAAAGAAGATCGTGAGAGCGGTGAAGAGACGCAGCGAGACGACGCGGCGTCAGATCGTCAAGGCGAGCGTCCACCTGTGGCCGGCAGGCAGGCCGCAGGATCGGATTCTGGGGCCGCTCCAGTACCTGATGCGTTACGGAGCGGACTTCGTGTCGATGGCCCGCGGAGAGACCCGGGTGGAACTCGACTCCGGGACATCGTAGGATTATCCCATGTTGGCTTCGATCTTTGTCCTGGTTCTCCTGATCCCGATCCTGGCGATCTTCCTCGATTCCGATCTGGGCAAGGCATTCGCCAAACGGCTCGAGCGCGGGCAGCGCCGGGTGGGGGACGGAGGGATGCACGACCGCGTGGTCTACCTCGAAAGCGAGCTGGAACGCCTGACCCGCGATGTCGAGCGTCTCGAAGAAGAGAGCCAGTTTCTGCACAAGCTCCTCGACCGACGCTCCGGAGCCGGTTCGCTTCCCGCCGACGGTTCGGCCGACCCCTGACAGCCCGTGGTGGGCTGCTGACCCGTAACGGCCCGTGGCAGCTCCCCGGGTAGCAGCGGGGATCCTCGTCAGCCGCGTGCTGGGGCTGGCCAGGGAGAGCGTCTTCGCCCACTACTTCGGCAACGGAGGGCTGGCCGACGCGTGGAGGGCGGGGCTGCGGATCCCCAACGTGATTCAGAATCTCCTGGGGGAGGGAAGCCTGAGCGCTTCGTTCATCCCCGTCTACGTGCGCCTTCTGGAGGAGGGACGCGAGCGGGAAGCGGGGAGGGTCGCCGGAGCGGTGCTGGGACTTCTCTGCATGGCGGCGGGCCTGCTGGCCGCTGCAGGGGTCTGGGGCGCACCTTTCCTGGCCGGCGTCATCGCGCCCGGCTTCGCCGGCGACCCCAGGTCCGAAGTCCTGACCTCCCTGCTGCCCATCCTCTTCCCCATGGTGGCGCTGCTCGTGGTGTCGGCGTGGGCGCTGGGGGTCCTCAACAGCCACCGCCGCTTCTTCGTGTCGTACGTGGCGCCCGCGCTCTGGAACATCGCGATCATCACGGCGTTGGCGGCGGGAGCGGCCTGGGGGCTGATGGGATCGGATCTGCTGATCGCCATGGCCTGGGGAGCGCTGGCGGGCGGGGCGCTGCAGCTGTTCTTCCAGCTCCCCTTCGCGGCGCGCCACCTCAAGGACATGGTGCTCTCGCTGGGCCGGGGGACGGCGTCGGTGCGCGAAGTGGTCCGCAACTTCATTCCCCTGGTTGCCGCGCGGGGGGCGGTGAACCTGAGCGCCCTGCTCGACGTTTTCCTCGCTTCGTTCCTCGCCGAGGCGGCGGTCAGCATGATGGGGTACGCGCAGACCCTCTACCTGCTGCCCATTTCCCTCTTCGGTCTTTCCATCGCCGCCGCCGAGCTCCCCGAGCTGTCGCGCGACCGCGCCGCCGGTCTGCGCGCAGTCGGCGAACGAACGCAGGGCGCGGTTGCGAAGGTACTGTTCTGGCTGATTCCGTCCGCGGTCGGCTACATCGTCTTCGGAGCGGAGGTGACGGCCTTTCTGCGGCTCCTGCCGACGGGCGAATTCGGAGCGGGCGACGCCGCGGCGGTGGGGCTCCTGCTGGCCGCCTACGCGGTCGGGCTCCCCGCTTCGGGCACCTCGCGCGTCCTCTCGTCGGCGTTCTACGCGCTGGGCGACACCAGAAACCCGGCCCGGATCGCCTACCTGAGAATCTCTGTTTCGGCGGTGATCGGGTTCGCGCTGATGTACCCCCTCGACCGCTGGACCGTCGGAGGCTTCGGGATGGGCGCCGCGGGGTTGGCCGCGGGTGCGACGGCGGGGGCGTGGCTGGAGCTGTGTCTGCTCGGCCGACACCTCAAGAAGCGGCTTCCCGAGCTCGTCCCGCCAGGAGGGCACGTGACGAGATGCCTGGTCGCAGCGGCGGCGGCCGCGCCGGCGGGCCTTGGAGCTGCGGCGCTGGTACCCTTTGCGCACCCTGTCGTTCATGCGGCGGCCGCGCTGCTTCCGTTCGGCCTCGTCTATCTGGCGATTACGCGCAAGATGGGCGTATCGCCGGTCAAGATCCGAACGAGGATCCGTTGAGCGGCGGGATTCCGTTCGACGCGGCCTCGGTGCCCCGGCTACCAGTCGAACCGGGCGCTTACATGCTCAGAAGCGCGCGGGGCGAGATCCTGTACGTGGGGAAGGCCAAGTCGCTGCGTCACCGTGTGCGTTCCTACCTGTCCCAGGCGAAGTGCACCGCCCTGAAGACACGCGAACTGGTCCGGCAGACGGCCACCGTCTCGACGCTGGTGGTCGGTTCGGAGGCGGAAGCCCTCATCCTCGAAGCGAACCTCATCAAGGAGCACCGGCCCCGCTTCAACATCCAGCTGCGGGACGACAAGAAGTATCCCTACATCAAGGTCACGGCGGCCGAGCCTTTTCCGCGGATCCACGTCACCCGCCGTATCCGCGGGGACGGCTCCGGATACTTCGGACCGTTTACGTCGGTCGGCCGCGTACGGCGCGCCTTGGAGGTCGTGAAGAGAACCCACGGGATCCGCTCGTGCCGCTACAATCTCCCGGGCGAAGCTCCGTCCCGTCCCTGTCTCGACCATCACATCGGCCGATGCGCAGCCCCCTGCGTCGGACTTCAGTCCGGGGAGAACTATCGCGCACGGGTGGGCGAGGTGGTGAGGATCCTCTCGGGCGATGTCGCAGCAGTTCAGGCGAAAACCGAGGGCGAGATGCGCAAAGCGTCTGCCGCCATGGACTTCGAGAGAGCGGCACATTTGCGGGATGTCCTGACCGGGCTGGACGGCATCGCCAGGCAGCAGCGCGTTCAGACCATCGGCGGGGGCGACCGGGACGTCGTCGGTCTCGCTCGCGACGGGCCATTGGCCGCGGCTTCGATCCTTCGCGTCAGAGACGGTGTTCTGATCGGCCGCGACACCCACACGATGAGGGGCGCGCAGGGAGCGGCGGACGCGGATCTGGTCGCGAGATCTTTGGCCCATGCGTACCTGTCCGCCGGGTCGCGAGCGATCGAACAGCTGCCGCGGGAAATTCTTCTGCCGACCGATTTCGCCGACCTCGAGCTGTTCCGCGAAGTGCTGGCGGACAAAGCCGGGCGCAAGGTGCGGCTGCATGTGCCGAGACGGGGTGCCAAGGCTCGCCTGCTCGAGCTGGCGGTCAAGAATGCCCGTCATACGCTTGACGACCAAGTGCGCAAAGGACAGGCGGAGCAGCCCGAAACCGATGACGTGCTGTACGAACTTCAGGACCTGCTCCGCCTGAAGGTGGTGCCCAGGCGGATCACCTGCTTCGACGTATCCCATACTCAGGGGGCCGAAGCCGTGGCCGGCGCCGTGACCTTTCTCAACGGAGAACCCCGCAGGGCCGGATATCGCCGCATGCGGATCCGGGGCGGATGGGGGAACGACGACTGCCGCTCCATGGCAGAGGCCGTGACCCGCTACTTCCGGCGGGAATCCGAAGGCGACGGCGGCCCCGTCGCCGATCTGGCGGTGGTCGACGGAGGCAAGGGACAGCTGGCCGCGGCGCAGGAAGCCCTCGGGGCACTCGGAGTCGAGGATGTCGCACTTGCGGCGCTCGCCAAGAGGGAAGAGATGGTCTTCCTGCCGGGCAGGCGCGCCGGTCTGAGAATCCCGAGAACGGCACGGTCCCTCCACCTGCTTCAACGGATCCGGGACGAGGCGCACCGGTTCGCCGTGCACTACAACCGCAAGTTGAGGTCGCGCCGCACCGTCCGTTCCGAACTCGGCGACATCCCCGGGATCGGGCCCAGACGGCAGCAGGCGCTGCTGTCCCGCTTCGGTTCGCTGCGGGGCGTGAGGGAAGCGTCTGCCGCCGAGATCGGGCGCATTCCCGGCTTCAGCGAAGGAATGGGCGTGAAGATCCTTCACTACCTGAAGAGTCGGCCCGGCTGAGCGGTCGGTGCCCTGCGGCCGCACCGGTGCCGATGCGTGCGTACCGTCTGCTTCGACTCCCGCTTTGACCCGATCCGTGGTGACCCCTACATTTCCGAACGCGCTTGTGCCGCCCCGTACGCGGCGGTGCAGGTCTCGGAGAGAACGACCCAAGGAGGAACATTGTGATCACTTCCAGATTCGGAGTCGCCTTGGCGACTGCTGGCGTGCTGGTATTCTCCGGATGCGCCTCGGGCGGCGGAGGCGGCGGGGCGGGCGGCGGTGCCCCGGGCGACAACGAATACACCAGGAGCGCTGAACTGTTTCTGACCCAGGCGCAGAGCCTGAACATGGCGGAGAGGTATCAGGATGCGCTCGAAGCGGCCATGAACTCGATCATGGACGATTCTGCGAATGCCCGCGGCTACTTCCTGGCCGCGCGGGCACAGGTCGGTCTGGCGGACTACGTTGCCGCCGACACCCTCTTCGACACGGCTCTCGAGCTCTATCCAGGGTATGACCAGGATATCCGGGTCGAGCGCGAACAGACATGGATCAACTTGTTCAACGGGTCGATCGGGCCTCTGGACTCCGGCAATACCGAGGAGGGAATCCGACTGCTCGAATCCGCAGAGGTCATCTATGCCGGGCAACGGCCGGAAGCGTTGATCAACCTGGGGGTCAGCTACAACAATGCGGAACGCCCGGAAGACGCCATCGCGGCCTACGTAGCGGCGCTCGATATCATCCGCGGACCGGCAACGGCAGAAGCCGACAGCGCGACCGCCGCCAACTGGCGGGAACGGGAACAGAGCGTGACGGCCAACCTGGCGGCGCTTCTCAGCAGGCTGGAACGCTTTGACGAAGCGGCCGCCGAGTACGAAGTCTACCTGACCTCAAACCCGGAAGACATGTCGGCCCTCTCGAACCTGGCGACGGTCCTTTCACAGTCGGGCCAGGCCGACTCCGCCCAGGCCATCTACGACAATCTTCTGTCGGCGGCCGATCTGGGACTGCGCGAATACATGAACATCGGCGTGGGCCTTTACCAGGCCGAAGTCTACGACAAGGCCGCCGACGCCTTCGGGCGCATCGTGGAGATCGCCCCCGAGAACCGCGACGCGGTCTTCAACCTCGCGCAGTCCCTGTTCGAGCAGGAAGCCTGGGAGGATCTTGTGCCGGTCGGCGAACAGCTCGTGGAACTGGACGGCTGGAACTACGACAGCTACCTGATACTGAGCCGAGCTCTGCTGATGTCGGGGGACAGCGACTCGGCGGAGGATGTGTACAATACGGGCGAGGAGCTAGCCTTCCGGCTCTCCAACAGCCAGCTCCAGCCCACCGGGAACGGTGCCACGATCACGGGGGAGCTCGTCAACAAGACCCTGGACACCGGCACGACCGTCACGATCCGGGTCCACTTCAACGGAATGGACGGCGCGGAAATCGGGACGGCCGACACCATGGTGACCGCCCCGGATCCCGAGATGGCCGAGCTCTTCCGCGTGGACTTCGCCAGCAACGAAGACGTCATGGGCTACTACTACGAGGTCATCAGCCCCCGATAGACGCAGGCAGCTGCCGTCCTCCCCCAAGTCATTTCCGCGGGAGTAGCTCAGTTGGTAGAGCATCAGCTTCCCAAGCTGAGGGTCGCGGGTTCGAGTCCCGTCTCCCGCTTTTGTTGGCGCGAATCGGGCGGCACAAGTACTATTAGAGGGATGGCCTGTTCACTTCAACCGTGGGGGTAGGGTAGCCATGCGACATTTCAACTATCTGTTTGTACTGCTTTGTCTGACCGTGGCGGTGCCGGCAGCCGGGCAGACTCCCACCGAGGAACTTGAACGCCGGATCCAGGAAGCCGATCTGTCCGTGGACTTTGACGTGCTCCTGAGAGGCTCGTCGGCCGCACGGCTGCTCGGTCAGTTCGCTCGTGCCGGTGAACTCCTCGACAGGGCCACCGACGCGCTCCAACAGGCGGACAACGCCTGGGTGACCGAGATGATCTTCAACGCCCTGGCGTCCGGACAGGGCGTGAACGGAATGCAGCGCGCGTTTCGTGCGGCGCTGCAGCGCATCCGGATGTCTCCTCAGCAGGTCGCTTCGGTCACCAACAACTTCCCATCGCTCCTGATCGGGGGCGAGTATGACGAGATGATTCTGAGTTTCAGGGAAGACCACCCGGATCCCGAGTACCAGTGTGCCTGCCAGGCGGAGAAGGCGTGGGTGCACCGAGTCGCGGGACGGCAGCATGAGTCAAGGATCCTCTGGGGAGAGCTGGTGGCGGCCTGGGATCGGAATCCTCTCGAATTCTCCAACCCCGACGCCCAGGCCAACTGGCAGGGCCAGTACGCCCGCAACCTCGCCCGCGCAGGCAGATCCGCAGATGCCATGGCCGCGCTGGAAACGGCGATGTCGATGGACGTCAGCACCGATGCGCGACCGGGCGTGCAGCGCAGGTGGGCTCAGACGTACGCCGAGCTGGGAGATGTGGAGCAGGCGGTCGCGCTGCTCGAGCCGCTGATCGTCAGTTCCACCCTGGTGACCGTCGCCAGCCTCGCCACCCGCTACACATGGGAGCCCGTTCGCAATCACATCCTGTTCCAGGAGATGCTCTCCCGGCACCGGTGACGGCGCCGCGGCGCACACCGGCCCATCAGGGGGAGAGCGCTTCCCGGCCGCACGGGGAGGCGTACAACCGTTTTGGTGCGCATCGGAGAAGTCCGGCCCGGCTCGATCGCCGAAGCGCTGGAGCTGCGCGTCGGAACCCGCATTCTCAGCGTGAACGGCTCCCGGGTGCGGGACAGCATCGACTTCCACTTCCTTACGGCCGAAGAGGGTCTCGAACTCGAGGCCTTGGCCCCCGATGGAAGTCGGCTGATCTGCGAGGTTTTCCGGGATCCGTCGGAAAGCCTCGGGATCGTGCCGGCGCGGGACAAGATCCGCGAGTGCGCAAACGAGTGCGTCTTCTGCTTCATCGACGGCAATCCTCCGGGGGCGCGCGACCCTCTTTGGCTTCGTGACGACGACTTTCGCCTGTCGTTCACCTACGGGAGCTACGTAACGCTCACCAACCTCGGGCCCTGCGGGCTGCAACGGCTGGTCGAGCAGCGCATCTCCCCCCTGTACGTCAGCGTCCATGCCACGGACCCGGACGTGAGGGTGCGCCTCCTGAAGAACGACCGCGCCGGCCTCATCCTGGAACAGCTTTCCACGCTGCTCGCGGGCGGGCTGGCGGTGCACACGCAGGTGGTTCTCTGTCCCGAATGGAACGACGGAGCTGAACTGGACCGTACCATTCGCGATCTCTATGCATTGGGCGACGGCGTGCTCTCGCTGTCGGTCGTGCCGGTGGGTCTCACCCGTTACAATCTCGGCCGTCCGGTACGCCTTCTCACCCGAGGCGAGGCGCAGGCGGCGATCCGCCGGACCGAGACCGTTCAAGCCGAGGCGCTGCGGGAGCGCGGCCGACGCTGGTGCTACGCTGCCGACGAACTGTTTCTGATCGCCGGCAGGGCCATACCCGAGGCCGGATATTACGACGACTGGCCTTTGCGCGAAAACGGGGTGGGAGCGCTGCGCACGCTCATCGACGGCTTCCACGCCCGCAAGGACCGCCTCGTCCCCCTGCCCGGAGTGGACAGGGTGCGGATCGTGACCGGAACCTCGATGTCTCCGTACTTCCGGGATTTCGCCCCGGCGGTCGCCGCAAGAACGGGGTGTGCCGTCGAAGTCGTGGAGATCGAGAACCGCTACTTCGGACCGTCGGTTACCGTGGCAGGGCTGCTCCCCGGAGCCGGCATTCTGGAGGATGTGCGGGACTCTCGGCCGGGCGATCTGGTGCTGCTCCCCGCGACGGCTCTCAACGACGACGAAGTCTTCATCGACGGAGTGGCCCTTGCCGAGGTCAAGAGGCGGTTGGCCCCCGGCCTCGTCGATGCGGGCCACGAACTGGCGGAGGTCGTCGAGAACGCCGCCGGCCGCCCGTCATGAGTCTCCCGGTGGTCGCCGTGGTGGGCCGCCCCAATGTCGGAAAGTCCACCTTCTTCAATCGCGCAATCGGTCGGCGCGCAGCGATCGTGGATGACGCCCCGGGGGTGACCCGTGACCGTAATTTCGGACGCGCCGAGTGGACCGGCCGACCGTTCTTCGTCGTGGATACGGGAGGGGTGATCGAGGGCTCGGACCGCATCATCGACCGGCTTATCCGCGAACAGGCCATGGCCGCCGTGGAGGAAGCCGACGTGGTCCTCTTTCTCGTCGACTCCAGGACCGGCGTGCACCCCCTCGACCAGAGACTTGCGGAGGTTCTTCGCAGGAGCGCCAAGCCGGTCCTTCTCACCGTCAACAAGGTTGACGGCCACCCTCTCGAACGCTCTCACCTCGACTTCTGGGAGCTCGGCATGGGTCAACCTCACCCGGTCAGCGCGGCCTCCGGGAGGGGGTTCGGAGATCTCTTCGATACAGTGCTGCCGCTCCTTCCCGAGGAAGACGGGGACACCCGGTCCGGCGATGTTCGCGTCGCCGTCATCGGAAAGCCGAACGCCGGGAAGTCCACGCTGGTCAATCGCCTCTTCGGCGAGGACCGTCTCGTGGTGAGCGACGAGCCCGGCACGACTCGAGATCCTGTCGACCTTGCCATGAGGTACCACGGCCTGGACCTGACCTTCGTCGACACCGCCGGGCTCCGCCGTCACGCCCGCATCAGGGACTCCATCGAGTACTACAGCAGCCTGCGCACGGCGCGTGTGGTAAGGGAGGCGGATGTGTGCCTGGTCGTGATCGACGCCGCCGACGGTCTGCATGTGCAGGACATCAAAGTGGCCGAAACGGCATGGGAAGCCGGGTGCGGCGTGGTGGCGGTCTGCAACAAGTGGGACCTGGTGGCGAAGGAGACGGGCACGGCGGCCGAGTTCCGAAGGGATGCCGCACGTCGCGCACCTTTCCTGAAGCACCTCCCGTTTCTGTTCACTTCGGCGCTCACCGGGCTGCGCGTGCGCAAGACGCTCGATCTCGTGCTCGCGGTCGCTGACCGTCGCGCCGTGCACATCGCCACCCATGAGGTGAATGAAGTGGTGGAAGCCATTCTCCGGCGGCGCTCGCCGCCCCATGCAAGGGGTCGCCCGGTCAGGATCAAGTACGCCACGCAGGCCGACACCCGCCCCCCCACGTTCATCCTCTTCGCCAACCTGCCCGACGAGGTTCCGACGAATTACCGCCGGTACATCGTGAACTCGATGAGGGACCGCTGGGACTTCACGGGTGTCCCGGTGCGCATCAGAATGCGCAGGAGCAGCTCCGGATGATCAGCGCCTCCCTGCTGGTCCTGGCCGCCTACGCCGCCGGGGCCGTCCCGGCTTCCCACTGGACCGGCCTCTTCGTATACGGCAAGGACCTTCGCACTCTGGGGAGCTGCAACCTGGGCGCGACCAATGCGCAGCGCGTACTCGGCTGGCGGGCGGCCGTACCGGTCGGCCTGTTCGACATCTTCAAGGGGTTCGCCCCGGCGTGGTGGTTCCCGCTCCTGGACGACCGGACGGCCGCCTGGTGGAGCGTCGTATACGGCGGCGCAGCGATCATCGGCCACTGCTTCTCCGTCTGGGTTCGCTTCCGGGGAGGCAAGGGGGTCGCCACCAGCGCCGGCGTGCTGATCGCCGTCGCCCCTGTTGCCGCGGCGGTCGGCGCGGGCACGTGGCTGCTCGCCGTTCTGGTCTCGCGCAAGGTGTCGGTCGCCTCGATGGCCGCGGCGTTGTCCGTTCCCGTGGCAGGGTTCGCGGCCATGAGCGCGGACCCTGCTCTGCTGATCTTCCTGGTGCTGATGGCGGTATTCGTGGTGTGGGCGCACCGTTCCAACATCCGGCGGCTCCGCGCGGGAGAGGAACCGAGCATCGGCGAGGTGCACGAGCGGGACGGCGAGGGCACATGAGCCCGGGGGCCGCCAGCGTGACCCGAAGCCCGGTCCGGGCGTCCGTGGTCGGGGCCGGTGCGTGGGGCACCACGCTGGCGAACCTCCTCGCCGAATCAGGTGCCCGAGTGCGGCTCTGGGCCCGCGAACCCGAGGTTGTCGAATCCTTCCGCGACCGCGGGGAGAACGCCTTGTATCTGAAAGGCGTCTCGCTTGACCGCAACCGCCTCTCGGTGACGAATTCGATGCCTTGGGCGCTCGAGGGTGCCGAGGTCGTCGTCTGGGTGTGTCCTGTGCAGTATTCGGCCGCGGTACTGGCCGCGGCCGCTCCCCACACTCCCGCAGGCGCCACGGTCGTGAGCGCCTCGAAGGGAATCGAGGCGACCACGCTGCGCCGGATGGACGAGATCTTCGCCGCCGAACTTCCCGCTGAACAGGCGCACCGGCTCTGCGTGCTGTCGGGACCGAGCTTCGCGAAGGAAGTCGTCGCGGGCGCTCCGACGGCGGTCGTCGTCGCCAGCCGGGACGAAGAGGCGCGCCTCGCGATTCAGGCTCTGTTCCAAACCAAACGCTTCCGCGTATACACCAACCCGGATGTCGTCGGAGTGGAGCTGGGGGGGGCGCTCAAGAATGTGATCGCCGTCGCCGCCGGGGTCGCCGCCGGACTGGAGCTGGGGAACAATGCCGTGGCCGCGCTGATGACGCGGGGGCTGGCCGAGATCAGCCGGCTCGGGGTCGCGATGGGCGCCGAGGCCTCGACGTTCGCAGGGCTCGCCGGAATGGGAGATCTGGTGCTGACGTGTACCGGGGGACTCAGCCGCAACCGGACCGTCGGGTACCGGCTGGGGCTGGGCCACGGCATCGAGGACATTCTGGGCGAGGCCCGCACGGTGGCAGAAGGGGTGGCTACGGTGCGGGCGGTGCGCGAACTTGCCCGCAGGCTCGACGTGCAGATGCCCGTGTCCGCCGAGGTCTACCGGATCGTGGCCGGAGACGCCGATCCGATGGAAGCCCTCGACCGACTCATGACAAGGGAGCCCAAATCCGAGAACTCGGACATCTTCAGCGTGGAAAGCCGGAGTTGAAAAGGCGTGGAACCGATCATCAGAAAGACCTACTACTCGATTGGTGAAGTCAGCGATCTGACGGGACTCAAGCCCCATGTGCTGCGTTATTGGGAAACGCAGTTCGACATCCTCTCGCCGACCAAGAACCGAGGGGGAAGCAGGGTCTACCAGAGGGGAGAGATCGAGACGATTCTTCTGGTGAAGCATCTGCTCTACGAGAAGCGCTTCACGATCGAAGGGGCCAGGAAGGAGCTGCAGAAGATGCGAGAAGGCGGACGGATGGCCGAGGTGCGGAAGCTCAACGCCGAGCCCGCCGTCCTTGCCGCGATCAGGGAAGGACTGCTGTCGCTGCGCGAGGAACTCACCCTACCTCCGGGCGAAGATCGGGCCCCGTAATGCGGATCCTCTGCACCAACGACGACGGATATCTGTCGCCGGGGATCCGCGTTCTCGCGGAAGCCGCGCACGAGATCGGCTCGGTCGACATCATCGCTCCGGACCGCGAGCAGAGTGCGTCGAGCAGCGCGTTGACCCTCCATCGTCCGCTGCGCTCGCGGAAGACCCATGACGGCGCCTCGATCGTGGACGGCACGCCCACCGACTGCGTCATTCTGGCGGTGAACGAGCTGTTGGGAAAGGTGCCCGAGCTCTGCGTCTCGGGCATCAACTGCGGACCCAACATGGGCGAGGACGTGCTGTACTCCGGGACGGTCGCAGCGGCGATGGAAGCGACGATCCTGGGGATTCCCGCAATCGCCTTCTCCTACACGGGCAGCCGGATCGAAGAAGTGGAAGGCTGGCAGCCGGTGGTCAGCAGCCTCCTGCGTCAGATCGTTGCCAAGGGGATTCCGCGGCACGAACTCCTCAACATCAACCTGCCGTCTCTGTCTCCCGAAGAGGTCCGCGGCGTGCGCGTGACGAATCTGGGCAGACGCCGCTACAGCGACGCCATCACCCGCGCCCCGGATCCGTCGGGTCGCGAGTACTACTGGATCGGCGGCGGGAGCACGCACTGGAACGGTGGTCCGGACTGCGACTACCTCGCGGTGCAGGACGGATACATTTCCGTGACGCCGCTCCACCTCGATCTCACCAGCTACCAGCGCCTCGACGAGGTACGGGGATGGAATCTGCAGCCCTGACCAGCCGCCCGGCGTGTGAACCGTGAAGCACTGGCTCGGCAACACCCTCCGGGGTCTGTGCATGGGTGCAGCCGACGTGATTCCCGGCGTCTCGGGAGGTACGATCGCCCTGATCCTGGGGCTGTATCCCCGGCTCATCGACGCGGCCGGCAACTTGGGCGCCCGCACGCTTCGCCGCGTGCGCACCCGTTCTTTCTGGACGGTCGCCGCGGCTGGCCTGAAGGATCCCGCGCATCTGCGGGACAGCCCCGAGGGCACCGACGCGGCCCGCCTGCTGCTGATGGCCTCCGTGGCGGCCGGAATGCTCCCCGCCTTCGCCGTCGGCGCCGAGGTGCTTCCCTCGTTGCTCGGCGCTTACCCGGCGCAGATGCGCGGTTTCTTCCTCGGGCTGGTACTGGCGTCGGTCGCGGTTCCGTTACGCGAACTCGACCGCCGGGGACCGTCCCGCTGGCTGCTTGCCCTCGCCGCCGCCCTGGCCACCGCGTGGTTCGTGGGGTTGCCGGAGCCATCCGGAGGGCACGCCCGAGGAATCGTGACGTTGCAGCTCGATCCGCCGCCGACCGCGGACGTCACGCTCACCCCGCAGAACCTCGTGCTGCGGGCTCCGGAGGACGGCACGCGTCCGGGCATCGACTACGGCCTCGGCACATCCGTGACCGTACGCGCCGGCACCGCCGCCGTGCAGACGGAAGTGGTCGCCCGAATGGCCGGCGCTGCCGGAAACTTGTCTCCGGGAGCGATCCGGGAGGCGGAGGGGCCGTTCGACTTCGCTGCCGTAACCCAGCCGGCCGCCTTCACCGGGGGCCGGGATCCGGCGCTGGCCTTCCTGTTCGTCGCGGGCCTGCTGGCGATCTCGGCCATGGCGCTTCCCGGCATATCGGGATCGTTCGTCCTCCTGCTCCTCGGGTTGTACCACTTCGTGCTGCACACGCTTTCCTCTCTGATCTCGTACCGCGATCCCGAGGCGGCCGTCGTCATCGGGACCTTCGTCGCGGCTCTCGCGATCGGACTGCTCACCGCGGTGCGCGTCCTGAAACAGCTGTTCGCCAGGTGGCGCGACGGCACGCTCGCCGTGCTGGTGGGGCTCATGCTGGGGTCGCTGCGCAAGCTGTGGCCGTTCACGGACTACACGGCGGAGGGCAGGGAAGTGCTGACGTGGCCCACGGCCGACGATCCGAACACGGTGGCGGTGGGGCTTCTATTCGCGCTGGGCGTGGCCGCATTGGTGGGTCTCGACCGGGCGGGTCGGCGGCGGAGAAGGGTCGGGCAAAGCAGCCCGTGGACAAAATTCCCCCGGCATTCGAGCGGCGATGCATCCACGGGCTGACAGCGTCCCCGCCAGGACTCGAACCCGGGGCCTACTGCTTAGGAGGCAGTCGCTCTATCCATCTGAGCTACGGGGACCGGTCACCGGGCATTCCCGGACGAGCTGCTCCGGTACCGGGAAAAGATTACGGAAGCGCGAACCGATGACAAGTGTCGGGGCCGCGGAGTATCTTTCGAGAGCAAAGCCTGACTCGTGACGGACGGGACGGACGAGACTGCAAGCTGGGCCGGGGCGGTCGCGAACTATCGTGCCGGCCGTTCCTGACTCGCGACGGACAAGGTGGACGAGACTGCAAGGGGGAGTGCTCGAAAGATGACGACGACCGTGCTGCTTACAGTTCTGGCCGGGATTCAGACGGGGCCCGATCGGATCGAGCTGGATCCGTCCAGCCTGACCTTGGACGCCGGGGAGACGGCGACCGTGTCCGCTGCGGTGCGGGACGAGACCGGGGCGGTCCTGGGCGACGCGACCGTGCTCTGGATCGCGATGACGCCGGAAGTCGCCCAGGTGAACCAGATCGGTGTGGTGACCGCGGTATCGCCGGGAGAGGCGCGGATCGCGGCCCGCTCCGGCAACGTGATGAGCTTCGCGACCGTGGTCGTGCGGGCGCTCCCGGTGGATGCGCTCGAGGTGCTGCTGCCCGAACCGGCCCTGGTTACGGGCACCAGCGCCCCGCTCCGGGTCGTCGCCTCCGGGCGGGACGGCGAGGCCGTGCCGAATCCGCCGCTGTCGTTTTCGTCCAGCGACGAGTCGGTCGCGGGGGTGGACGGGAGCGGGCGCGTGTACGCGCGGCGCGCGGGACAGGCCGTCGTCGCCGTAAGCTCGGGAGGGGTGCGCGCCACGGTGACCGTGAACGTGCGCGACGGCGATCCGGGCAGTGTCGAGATCGCCCCGCACGAAGTGCGGGCCCGAACCGGTGACGTGATCCGCTTCGAGGCGCGCGGTGCCACCACCCTCTACCCCGAATGGAGCGTGAGCGGCGCCGGGGCCCAGATCGAGGCGGAGGGTACGGAAGGGATCTTCGTCGCGGAGCGGCCCGGCGTCTACCGCGTCACCGCGATCTACGGCGAGGGACGCGCGGCGGTCGCCTCGGCGGAGGTCACTCCCCGCATCGAGGAGGCCGAGCTGGTACGGGTCGGGCGCGGGACCGCCGCGGACCACCACTCGGGCGACACCTGGGTCTTCGAGGGCGTGAACGGGCGGGACTACGCCTACGTGGGAACCTACATGTACGACTGGATGAAGGTCTGGGACGTGACCGATCCCTCGGCACCCGTCCTCACCGATTCCGTCCAGCTCGACGCCAGACGCATCAACGACGTCAAGATCCACCCGAACAACCGCATCGGCATCCTGACCCGCGAAGGCGCTTCCGACCGCCGCAACGGGATCGTGATCCTCGACCTTTCCGCACCGGCGCACCCCGCGATCATCTCCGAGTACAAGCGTACCGTCCCGGGGGGCGTGCACAACGTATGGATCGAGGGCGACCTGGTCTACGCCGTCCACAACGGGACCAGCGACATCCACATCATCGACATCTCGGACCCGGCCGACCCCGGCGAAGTGGGGCGCTGGGGCATGCCCGAGTCCGACCACAAGTCCCTGCACGACGTCATCGTGCAGGACGGGTACGCCTACCTCTCCTACTGGGACGACGGCGCGGTCATGCTCGACGTCGGTGCCGGGACCCACGGCGGAACGCCCACCGCACCCGCCTTCGTTTCGCGCTACAGGTACCCGATCGGCAACACCCACACGGCGTGGCGCGCCGGACGCTACCTCTTCGTCGGCGACGAGATCTTCCCGGAGCAGTGGGATGCCGACGCGCCGATCGAAGCGCGCGGGTACATCCATGTTCTCGACATGCAGGATCCGGAGAACCCCGTCGAGGTCGCCCGCTACGAGGTGCCCGAAGCGGGGGCGCACAACATCTGGGTGGAGGGCGATCGGCTTTACGTCGGGTACTATCAGGCCGGTCTGCGAGTGGTGGACATCTCCGGCGAGCTGCGCGGCGACCTCTATCGCCAGGGCCGCGAGATCGCCGTTCTCAAGACCGCCGACACCGAATCCACCGTCCCCAACTGGGGCATGACTTGGGGTGCCCAGATCCACAAGGGACACATCTTCACTTCGGACCTCAACTCGGGGCTCTGGATCGTGAAGCTGGTCGAGGGACAGAGGATCATTTCGTAGACTTCGCCGAAGCCCGCAGCCGCATCCGCGGCCTCGTCGGGCGCACTCCCGTCGTGCCCGTGGACACCGCCGCGGGCGCCGTCTTCCTCAAGCTGGAGTCGCTGCAGCGCGCCGGCTCCTTCAAGGTGCGCGGGGCGGCCAACCGGCTCCTCAAGTTGAGCGCGCGGGAGCGCCGGAGAGGCGTGGTCGCGGTCTCGTCGGGGAATCACGGCCGGGCGGTGGCCGAAGTGGCCGGGCGACTGGGGATCGCTGCGACCGTCTGTGTGCCCGACTGGGCGGATCCGTCGAAACTGGCCGCGATCCGCGCCGCCGGGGCCCGCGTGGAGCTCTGCGGCGGCAGCTACGACGATGCGGAAGAGCGCGCGTCGGAGGTGGCCGGCACGGAAGGCACGATACTCGTTCATCCCTTTGACGACGCCGACGTGATCGAAGGGCAGGGGACCATTGCGCTGGAGCTCGCCGAGCAGCTTCACGGGCTTGACGAGGTTCTGGTGCCTCTCTCCGGCGGAGGTCTTGCGGCGGGGATCGGGCTGGCCGCGAGGCCCCTGGGCATCCGTGTGATCGCGGTTTCGGCGCGGCGCGCTTCGGTCATGGTCCGCAGCATCCGTGCGGGCAAGCCGATTCAGCTGCCCGACGAAGAAACCGTGGCTTCGGCGCTGTCGGGCGGCATAGGGCTCGACAACCGGTACACGTTCGGTATCGTCAGAGATGTCGTTGCCGAGCATGTGATTGTGGAGGAAGACGACATCAGAGCCGCGGTGGCGCGATCCTTCCGGAGCTACCGCCTGGTCGTGGAGGGCGGGGGAGCAGTCGGTATCGCTGCACTGTGGTCGGGGTATCGGCCCCGGGGGCGCGCCGCCGTCATCGTCTCGGGCGGCAACATTGACCCGGCGGCGCTCGCGGCGATCGCCGTGCACGACGGCTGGGAAAGACCTTCAAAGGCATGACCGATGAAACCCTGAAATGGCAGACCAGAACCTTTCCCGCCCACGCAACCCGAACCGAACGCCACGTTCTTCACCTTGAGCCCCGTTTTGTGGCCGAGATCGCCTTCAACGAGATTCAGCGGAGCCCGCGCTACCCCGCCGGTCTCGCCCTGCGCTTCGCCAAGCTGAAGGGATACCGGAGCGACAAGACGCCCGCCGAAGCCGACACCATCGAAACGGTTCGGGCGCTTTACGAGGCTATGACCGGGGAACCGGCACCGTGAAGGGTTCCGCACGGAGGTCCCACATTGCCCTTCTGGTCACCGCCGAGCCCGGCCCGGAGGAATCTACCGCTTGGAGCCCGGCACCCGCCGGTCGTCACCTTCGGAGATTCCGGGGCCACGTCCGGCTGATCAAGCGCACCGGGTTTTCTGGAGCATCACTTCGGCCACGTAGTCCACCCCGCCGTGCCGTGCAACTTCTGAGGGAGTCACGCCCAAGGCCCTCTTTACCAGACGTGAATACTTGCACGCTTCGGTCAGGCCGAGCGCCACGGCGGTCCGCCCGGGCGACAGGCCGCTCCATCGCGCCAGTCGCTCGACGTGGAAGATGGTCGCCAGGGAGAGCAAGGCCTTCGGCGTGGGCAGCCCGTGCGCCCGGCACCTTCTCTCCACCGTCCGCTCGCTGATCCCCAGCGTGCCGGCCACCTCGGCTACGGTGCAACGGGCCGAGACACCGTGAAGAACGATATCGAGGATCCGGTGCAGGTCGGGCGGGAGGTGCTTCTGGATACGCTCGAGCAGTACCTCGGTTTCCTGGCAGTCGGCAGCCCGGAGCAATGCCAGGCGGACGGCCCCGGGATCGTCGTCCACACCCCCGCGCAGGATGGCCGCGAAACGGATTCCCGCGGCGGCAACCCGCGGCTGCCACGGTCCGTGAGGGTCTCCGTAGGCGATCAGCGGACAGTCGGGAAGACGAGCATGGAGGGAATGGAGCTCTTCCATGCCGGACCGGCGTGAACCGGGAAAGTCCGGGTCGGCCACCACCGGGCAGCCGGGCAGGGCATCGGCGAGCTCCGCCAGCTCTCGCCACCGGCGTGCGAACCGGACGCCGTCCAGAAGGCGGTCAGTCTCGCCCAGGAGCACCGCCGACTGAACACGGTTGCGCGCCTCGTTGCGCGGATGGAGCACGAGGACAGGATGCTCTCCCCGGGGTCGGTGCGCCCGGCCCCGGCGTGTCGGCCTCCTGTCGGCGGGATCGGCCCACCCGGCGAGGCCCTGCATGTGCCTGAGTTCGCGGAGACCCCGGCGAACACCCCGGTGCACGGCCTCCTGGCTCACGTCCATTTGCTCCGCTGCCTCGCTGTGCCGCAGGCCCTCGAAGTACACCAGTTCGATCGCCATGCGCGTACGTTCCGGCAGCTTGCGCACAGCGGTGCGAATCGCTGCGTTCCGGCACGCCTGTTCGCATTCGACATCCGGAAGAGGAGCGCCGTCGGGGATCTCTGCGCAACGGTCGGTGGAAACCAGGTTCCTTGCGGCCTCTGCGCGAATCATCGACCTGCAGAGGTTGTCGGCCACCTTCCACGCCCACGCGTCGAGGGACTCCTTCTTCCGGCACTTCGGCAGGTTCGAAGCAAGATGAACCAAGCACTCCTGTATTAGGTCGTTGGTGCAGTCTTCATCCTGCTCGTATCGCGCTGCCACCCTTCGGACGACCGGTACCAGCGCCGACAGCAACCCACTGGTGGCACCCGCCCGAGACTGCCGCTTCGTCTCGGCCGACAACTCCTTGCTTTCCGCCATCGGAGCACCCCGGGATCGATCACTGTCCCTCCCCGGCCTTCCGCCCCTTCCTACATGGCCAATGGTACACGCCGTCCCGAAAAATGTTCCCCCGACCCGGATGCCCCGGCTCTGCGCGGGCGGCGGATGCAAGCGGTACGACACGGCAATCGAGACCTCCGATGGCCGCGTGTCGGATTCTGGCATCCCATTTCCCGGTGATGAGAGCGTCTCTTATACAGCCGCAAGGTGGCGGCAGCCGGACCCGACAGAGGGTTCGGTATCAAGAGCACGCTGGACCTGTCCCGGTTTCGTGGACGGGTGAATACTGCGGTTGAACTGCTCGGTTTCTCTTCGTCTCCCCGCTGCTGAGGAGAGCTTCTCCGGCCGAGGACATCCAACATCCCGAGCCGACCGGTCCGGACATCCTCCTCCGATCCTGTTTGAAACATATCCTCCGTCTTCCCGCCGGGACATGCTGCCGGCGGGAAGACGGAGGGACCGGCGCGCAGCAACCCGGCCGCGCTCTCGGGCGTCGCCTCGCCGGTTTCCCGCTTGCAGCCGGCGTCGCACCGGATCGATCGCGAGACCGCCCGGGCCGACGACCCTGCCGGGCTAGGCCGCATGCTTCTTCTCGAAGTCCGCCGGCGACTCGTACCCCGGCGCCGAGTGCCGACGCACCCGGTTGTAGAACCCTTCGATGAAGTCGAACACCGCACGCCTCGCTTCATCCGGGCTGCGGAACCGGCTGCGGTCCAGCAGTTCGCACTCGAGCGTCGCGAAGAAGCTCTCGCACATCGCGTTGTCGTACGCATCCCCGACCGATCCCGCAGAGGGCCGCACCCCGGCCTCCCGGCACCGCTTCCCGAAGGCGTACGACGTGTACTGGGAGCCTTGGTCCGAGTGATGGATGACGTCCTTCGGCCGACGACGCCACACCGCCATCGCCAGCGCCTTCTCCACCAGCTCCGACCGAAGGTTGGTTTCCATCGCCCAGCCCACGACGAGGCGGCTCCACGCGTCCACGACCACGGCCGCGTACAGCCAGCCCGCATCCGTCGGCACGTACGTGATGTCCGCCACCCACAGCCGGTCGGGACCGCCGACCGAGAAGTCGCGGTCCACCAGGTCCGGCACCGCGCGGGCCTGCGCGTCCCGCCGCGTCGTGACGACCTTCCGCCGTCGGGTCACGCCCTCGATCCCCGCCTGCTTCATGAGCCGTCCGACCCGCCTGCTTCCCACCCGCTCGCCCCGGGCCTTCAGTTCCGCATGGATCCGGGGTCGGCCGCAGGTCCGCCGGCTCTGTTCCCAGGCGTCTTCGATCTTCTCCCGAAGCTCCGCGTCCCGCCGGGCCCGCTCCGGAGGCGTCCGCTTCAGCCAAGCGTAGTACCCGCCGGGGGAGAGACCCGGGACGCGGCACATCGCCCGGACGGGGAACTCGGCCCGGTGCGCCTTCATGAACTCGAACCCCTTCCGGGGATCGAGCCGCTCTCCATCGCGAACCAGGCCGCGGCTTTTTTTAAGATGTCCCGCTCCATGCGGAGCCGCCTGACTTCCCGCCTGAGGCGGCGAACCTCCTCCCGCTCCTTCGTGGTCAGCCCGTCCGCCCGGCGTCCCTCGTCCAGGTCCGCCTGCCCGACCCGGTTCCGGATCGCCCCGGACGAGGGCTCGAACTCGCGCGCCAGCGACTCGGGCGACCGCCCCGAGCGCACCAGCCCGACCATCTCCCGCCGGAACTCCGGCGGATACCGCACCCGCTTCTTCGGCATCGTGAAACCCTCCTTCCCCCTCAATTTGAAAGTGTCCACGAAACCGGGGCAACTCCAGACTCATCGCGGCAGCGTATGCTGCTGCCTTCCTGGCGGTCGGGCTGGCGTTGGCGATGCCTGCTAGCGCCAGTGCGGACAGGGGCCACCTCCTGTGGGATGGACGGGATCAGGTGTGGCGCTGCGTGGGGAGCCCCCTCGACTGCGAGTTCGAGGAATAGGCTGCCCTCCAACCCTGGCCGTACCGCCGCCGGTTAGCGCGAAAAGCTGGCTCATGACCCGCTGCGGGCGCAGCAGGGTCATGAGCCAGCTTTTCGCGCTAACGAACTTGTCCCCCCGGCAACTCTGAGCCGCGGCGGATCAACATATTCAGGGGGAGACCAGACTAGAGCTTGAAATAGCGGCAACAGACCTCCGCGGCGGGTTGAAGCTTCCTGTCGATGCGCCCGTTGCGCTGTTCGATGCGGCCGGGGTTCCAAGGCAGGTCAAAGTGGAAGAGATCGGTGCAGTCGTCCCAAGGCTCCTCGCCGCGCCGCCGCACCCACACTCCCCCCTCCCAGGTCGTCTACGGGCCACGCACGACCGGCATCTCCTGCGCTTCGGCGACACGCGGATCGTCCGGCTTCTCCTCCATCTCCGCGAGGCTCCGTTCAATCGTCTGCTGCCGGAAGGCGCGTGGTGACCGGTTTCGGTGAGAGGGGGCGTCCCACCACATCGCGGACCGGTCCTCCGGGGTGGGCGACTTGATGGCGTAGGACATCGAATCGGACCAGACGATTGTGCCGTCGGGGAGCGAAGTCCCAGTGGAAGTCGGGTTGGAAGCCCGATCTGGTCGGATCGCCAGTCTCATGCCGCTGAACATGGCCATAGACCCCGGTCGGTTCCCATGCGCACCATGTGCTCGAAATCGCCGTTGGGACCGAACGGAGAGTGCGGTCATAATCCGCAAGGTGATACAACCTGCTGCATACCGCAAATACCAGAGTACCGCAGTCCGGCGGTGCCAGCACCCAAAGAGACCGCCCAGCCGATGCGAAGAGCTCTAAGCTTGACGACCTCTGGCCCCGGCAATAGCGTAGTTTCAGCGCCGCGGGGTGATCAGTCCCCTCCGGATGGCCATGAGGAGTTCTATTCTATGGTTAGCCAACAAGATCGAGACTCACACTCCCGGATGAAAGGAGACAGCCGATGACGGACCGAGAGGAGATCGGGCATCACAGCGACAACGCACCCGACCGGGATCCGATATCCACGATCGTGGATCAGCGACAGAGCAAGAGAACCATGAACACGCTAGGATGGGTGCTATGCTGTCTCAATCTCGTCCTAGCAGGGGCCCTCCTGCGACAGCCAGGCGACGCGGCGGAAACATGCGACACGCCTCCGGCTTGTCAGTGTGCGTGTTTGGAGGAGTGGGACGCCTGCATGGAAGAGCACAACGACTACGACAAGTGTGAGCGTCCCTACGTCGAGTGCTTCGAAGAGAACTGCGAATGGTAGCGCATCGTCATCGCCCGCAGGCGACCTCCCCGAGCTCGGGTACCAGCCGAAAGTTCTTCGTTGCGTTGGTGATGCTCTCAGCTTCGTGTCTCGATTACGTCCCTCGCGAGCCCGATGAAGCGAGTCCGGTGGTCGCTAGAGCGGGGGCGGCGACGCTTCGGCTTGGGGGAACGACAGGTAACGAAAACACCGACTTCCACAACGTAGTTGGCGCATTCGTAGACCGGCGGGCGGAGATTCTCGTGATCGCGAACGGTGGTGACGGAACGATACGCATGTTCGGGCTACACGGGGAGTGGCAAAGTACCCGGGGCCGGATCGGCGAGGGTCCTGCCGAATTCACCAGCTTGGAGGCGATCTTTGATTATCGCGGAGATTCCCTGCTGGCATTCGATGGCGGGACCGGCTACGCCGCAGTTTGGCCGTACTCGAGCGGGCGGGTCCGCAGAGTTTCCGTTCGGGACCTGCCAGAGGATCTGGGCTTCGTGAACCTACGCGGTTCCCTGCCTGACGGCCGGCTGCTGTGGATGGCTCCGAAGATCGACCGCCGGTTCGATCCGCCCGGACAGTCTCATCATCAAGAGATGATCGTCTTCCTGACGTCTCCGGCAGGGGAAGGGTTCGACCTGATCGGTGAAACCACGGCAGCTATACACTATCGCTACCGGAGTTCGCGGTTCGCGGTGGGGCGGGCTCCGTTCTCATCCCGGGCCTTCGCGGTCGTCCATGATTCCGTCGTCTTCTTTGGATCGACTTGGCGGCCGCGCGCGCTTCGCTGGTCCGCCGCCGGAGCGGCTCGCGAGTTCGTGACGTTCGACCTGCCCGTGAAGGCGGTTTCGAACGCACATCGGCTCGAGGATCTTGCTGCGCGCCGAAGTCGCCTGCAAGCCAGTCCCCCCACGCCGCTCAGAACGGGTCGCTTGGAAGCGCTCGACCAGCTGCCATATCCGGACTCTTTCCCTGCAATCGGCGGTGTGGTAGCCGGCAGCGGCGGCAGAGTTTGGGTGACGGCGTACCAGCCGTCCGCGTCAGCGTCCGGCGGAGCCACTGCGGAACTTGCCCGCTGGAGCGCATACTCCGGCCCGGGATCTCAGGGTGACCATATCCTGTTCCCCCCCGGCTTCGAGCTGCTTTGGGTCGACGATGTGGAGGCGGTCGGCGTGGTGCGAGACGAACTCGATGTCGAGCAGGTGCTGGTCGTGCCGTTCTCCTGGCCCGGAAAGTGCCGGCGGTTCGCCCTGAAAGGCTCCTGATCCTCCCCCGCTCGGCCTCGATCGCCGTGGTCGCACGGGTCGCGTTCGGGGGGAAGCCGGGCGCGGGGCGTCATTGATGTCATCGCATGCATAGTCTATGATGTGATGTCATTGCCTGCATGAAAGCACTTCGCGAGATACGACATGGCCCAGCTCACCGTCCGCAGGATCCCTCAACAGGTCGTCGCGCGACTCAAGCAGCGCGCCGCCGCCAACGGCCGTTCCGCCGAAGCCGAGCATCGGGAAATTCTCCGGAAATCCCTGCTTCCCGCCGAGGGAAGCTTTGCGGAACGCGCACGGGCAATGCGGCGACGCTTCCCATCGTCCATCGACAGCACCGACACGATACGGGCCGACCGGGACTGGGTGGGAAGACACCATCTGGGCGACCGGATCGTGCACATCGCCGACATCGGCGCGGCGTAGCCGCCTCGGCCGGCTCACGCCCGATCCGGCTTCCTCAACAGGAGAGCCGCGCTACCCCGCCGGTCTCGCCCTGCGCTTCGCCAGGCTGAAGGGATACCGGAGCGACAAGACGCCCGCCGAAGCCGACACCATCGAAACGGTCCGGGCGCTTTACGAGGGCATGACCGGGGAACCGGCGCCGTGAAGAGTTCCGTACGGGGGTCCCATATCGCCCTTCTGGTAGCTGCTCACCGCCGAGCCTGGCAAGAAAGCGTAGATTCGACCCGGTTTATTGATCGGTAACCTGCAAAACACCTTGCGAAATCAATAAGTCGTTGAATCGCAACGACTTGTTTTCTTGACAGGTATTTGATTGATGGGAGTGGTTCTCGACGCGAGCGCCGCCGGAACGCCAGAGGCACCGATCCGGGCGGGAACGCCAAGCCACGGCAGGCTCGATCAAGCGCACCGGGTTTTCTGGAGCATCACTTCGGCCACGTAGTCCACCCCGCCGTGCCGTGCAACCTCGGAGGGCGTCACGCCTACGACCCTCCTTACGAGGCGTGAATACTTGCACGCTTCGGTCAGGCCGAGCACCACGGCGGTCCGCCCGGGCGACAGGCCGCTCCATCGCGCCAGTCGCTCGACGTGGAAGATGGTCGCCAGGGAGAGCAAGGCCTTCGGCGTGGGCAGCCCGTGCGCCCGGCACCTTCTCTCCACCGTCCGCTCGCTGATCCCCAGCGTGCCGGCCACCTCGGCTACGGTGCAACGGGCCGAGACACCGTGAAGAACGATATCGAGGATCCGGTGCAGGTCGGGCGGGAGGTGCTTCTGGATACGCTCGAGCAGTACCTCGGTTTCCTGGCAGTCGGCAGCCCGGAGCAATGCCAGGCGGACGGCCCCGGGATCGTCGTCCACACCCCCGCGCAGGATGGCCGCGAAACGGATTCCCGCGGCGGCAACCCGCGGCTGCCACGGTCCGTGAGGGTCTCCGTAGGCGATCAGCGGACAGTCGGGAAGACGAGCATGGAGGGAATGGAGCTCTTCCATGCCGGACCGGCGTGAACCGGGAAAGTTCGGGTCGCCACCACCGGGCAGCCGGGCAGGGCATCGGCGAGCTCCGCCAGCTCTCGCCACCGGCGTGCGAACCGGACGCCGTCCAGAAGGCGGTCAGTCTCGCCCAGGAGCACCGCCGACTGAACACGGTTGCGCGCCTCGTTGCGCGGATGGAGCACGAGGACAGGATGCTCTCCCCGGGGTCGGTGCGCCCGGCCCCGGCGTGTCGGCCTCCTGTCGGCGGGATCGGCCCACCCGGCGAGGCCCTGCATGTGCCTGAGTTCGCGGAGACCCCGGCGAACACCCCGGCGCACGGCCTCCTGGCTCACGTCCATTTGCTCCGCTGCCTCGCTGTGCCTCAGGCCCTCGAAGTACACCAGTTCGATCGCCATGCGCGTACGTTCCGGCAGCTTGCGCACAGCGGTGCGAATCGCTGCGTTCCGGCACGCCTGTTCGCATTCGACATCCGGAAGAGGAGCGCCGTCGGGGATCTCTGCGCAACGGTCGGTGGAAACCAGGTTCCTTGCGGCCTCTGCGCGAATCATCGACCTGCAGAGGTTGTCGGCCACCTTCCACGCCCACGCGTCGAGGGACTCCTTCTTCCGGCACTTCGGCAGGTTCGAAGCAAGATGAACCAAGCACTCGTGCGTCAGGTCGTTGGTACGGTCTTCATTCCGCCCGTATCGCGCTGCCACCCTTCGGACGACCGGTACCAGCGCCGACAGCAACCCACTGGTGGCACCCGGTCCGAGAGTGCCTGCGCGAGCGGTTCGGGACGGTGCTTGGGCACCTGCCTGAGACTGCCGCTTCGTCTCGGCCGACAACTCCTTGCTTTCCGCCATCGGAGCACCCCGGGATCGATCACTGTTCCTCCCCGGCCTTCCGCCCGTTCCCTACATGACCAATGGTACACGTCGTCCCGAAAAATGTTCCCCGGCCCGGATGCCCCGGCTCTGCGCGGGCGGCGGATGCAAGCGGTACGACACGGCAATCGAGACCTCCGATGGCCGCGTGTCGGATTCTGGCATCCCATTTCCCGGTGATGAGAGCGTCTCTTATACAGCCGCAAGGTGGCGGCAGCCGGACCCGGGAGAGGGTTCGGTATCAAGAGCACGCTGGAAGGTATGGAGCGGAGAAATGATCGACGACGGCTGCACGACGGATGCCTGCGGTCAGGCCTCGTGCGGGGAACAGCGACGGAACGAGGTCGCCCATCCCATATGTGCGAATCTCCCACCGCCCGAAAGCCCCCGTAGAGGGAATGACTGGTTCGTCGTCGGTTGGTGGCCTGCGCCGTTCCCGTGCCGTGGTTGCTCTTGCCGTCTTGCTCGGGACCGGATGCGGTCAAGCGCCGCCCGCCGCCCCCGAGTCATGCGACCCCGGCCCGATCCAACCAGCCAGGGCGACCTTCGCGGACGCCTTCGAGGAGCGCGGATCGATCCGGGTTCTGTCCAGCGGCTCGAATCCCGTCATGGGCGTCAGGACCCTCGATGTCTCTCGTGCGGAACACCACCTGCTCCTGGTCGACTCCCGCAGCAACGACCTGAAGGTCGCGAGCAGCGACGGCCAGGTTCTGCGGACGATAGGCCGTTACGGTGAAGGGCCGGGCGAGTTCACAAGCCTGTATGACGCCGCTTTCCTGCCGGACGGCCGAATCCTGGCCGTGGACGCAGGCAACTCTCGAGCTTCGATATTCGAAGCTGGCGGCGAGTTCGTGACCGATTTCGCCATTCGCGGTCAAAATCCGCGCACAGTCGTGCCTGCCGGGCGTGCCACCGTCATGATAGGAGGTCCGCTGGATCCACGGCGGGACCGCCTCGAAATCGTCGCCGCCTATGCGCTCGACGGGTCTCGCGAGTTCACCTTTCTTCCAGCCGATTCGCTGCTTCTTCGCACCAATCTTGTCGTGGACCAGGTATGGTTGGCCGCACTGCCGGGCGACCTGCTGGCCGTAAGCCTCGGTCTTACCCCCGAACTGCATCTGTTCTCAACTTCCGGTGCCCATCTCTGCACGCAGACCGCGGCGCTTCCCGGCTGGTCTCAGCTGCTCCCGCCCGATCAGCCGGTCACCTCGCTGCCTGCCGCGCAGGCATGGATCGAATCGGCGACGTTCGGAGGCGCCATGGCGTTCGTCGGCGGACGTCTGTACCGCCAGTACGGGACTTCACGAGACGGCGGAACCGAAATGCTCGCGGAGTACGATCCCGGGCCATCTGGTCGGCAACGACTCGGAGTCACTGGTCTTCGTGGGTGAAGAAACCCTTGAGGACATACCAATCCATATGTACGCCCGCCGGGCGGAGGCTGATACCATCCGTTCGGATGGGAGAACGCACAGCCAAGCAACCAGTCAGAGAAACAGTTCACAAGCAATCAACCTTAGAAACGGAGGAAAGGAGATGAAGCGACGTACCAGAGGGCTCATCGCGGCAGCGTATGCCGCTGCCTTCCTGGCGGTCGGGCTGGCGTTGGCGATGTCTGCTAGTGCCAGTGCGGACAGGGGCCACCTCCTGTGGGATCCACGGGATCAGGTGTGGCGCTGCCTGGGGAGCCCCCTCGACTGCGTGTTCGTCGAGGAATAGGCTGCCCTCCAACCCTGGCCGTACCGCCGCTAGCTTGCCTAGCTAGCGGGGATGTGGACGTCGCCGAAATGGAGGACTCCGCCGTGTCATTGACCCGAAATCCCTTGCGTCGTTACTCTTCGGAACCGTCGCGAAGTTCCCGCAGCGAACGGCATCGCTCGCCCGTTGGCCCGCGCCCACGCGATACGGACCTTGGAGGAGGCAACTCGACTCAGTCATGGCGAAATACCGCAAGCCCGGATCGCAACCCGGCAAGCCGGTCAACCCGGCCGAACAGGAGGACGTGTTCGTCGCGAAGACGTTGGAGTTCAGCCAGTGGGCGCAGCGCAACCGGCCGATCCTCACGCTGGGGGTTGTCATTGCAGGCATCGGCGTCGCTTCGCTCCTGTACTACCGCAACTACCGGGAGACCCTGAACACGGCCGCCGCCGCACAGCTAGAAGAGCTGCAGCAGCGGCTCGAACAGGGTGACCGGACCGGGGCCCAAGCCGACCTGCAACTCTACCTTGAACGCTTCGCCGGCACGCCCTTCGCCGACGAGGCACGCGTGGCGCTTGCCCAGATCACTGCGGACATGGGCGACCACGCGACCGCGTCCGAAGTGCTCGAGCCCGTCGCCGGCGACGTGGACGACCCGCTCGGCGCTCAGGCAGCCGCTCTTCTGGCGGCCATCTCCGAAGATCTGGGGAATCGCCGGCTGGCCGAAGGTCTCTACGAACGGCTGGCGGACCGTGCCAGTCTCGGCTTTCAGATCCAGGACGCCCTTGCCGACGCCGCACGGCTGCGTCGCGAACAAGGTGACATGGAGGCGGCGCTGGCGCTTTACGACCGGCTCTTGGACGAAATGGACGAAACCGACCCCGGACGCGGCATCGTGGAGATGCGCAGAGCCGAGGTCGCGGCGCGTCTGCGCTGAACCGCGAGCCATCAAGAGCGACGCGGCATCCGCTCCGAGAACGAGGCATCCACTCCGATTAGGTTCGTATAATGCATATTATGTAAAGTTGAAGATTTGTTTACGGCAACGTGCCGCCGCCCGTTACAAAGCTGCGAACCCTGCAAGCGGCCCGCCCCGCCGGCGTGATCAGCGCTCGATCAGGTAGACCTCGATCAGAGTTTCGTGATGGGTGCCCCTTGCCAGGACGAGTACTCGGTCCTCCGAAAAATCCAGAACGTGCAGGCTCGCGGGCATCGCGATCCGCTTCTTCCGTTCCCACGCCTCGCTGAAACCGACCCAGACCACCTGGTCCTGAAGCGGGTGAGGGTACTCGCGGATCCACAGAAGGCCGTCTGCGCCGCCCTTCATAGCGGAAAAAGCGGGAAGGGTGGGGCGCGCCGGCAGGTCCTCGAGCAGGCGGAGGCGAAACTCCGTTATGACCTCGATGAAGTTCCTTCCGCCGACGACCAGCCGGCCCGGCCTTGTACTCTCGAGGTTCGCCCGCATGGTATCTCTGACGAACTGCACCCAGGCTGCCTCCGCGCTCTCTCGGGGCTGCTCGAATGAGACTGCCACGGCGGTCCCGGCCTCGTCGTAGCGCGTGATCGTGATCGAGTCGGTCGTCGCCAGGTAGGCGTAGCGGTCGGTGACGGCAGCGACGGCAGTCCGTCCGAAGATCACGCCTGGCCCGCCGTGCTTGAGCCCGCCGGTGCCGTCATCCTCCCTCGCCGCCCACTTCTCTTCACCGGGACGGGTGCCCTCGAAGACCACCTCCCCATCGGAAAGACGAGCGATCTCATATGCCACCGGCAGCCGGATCTCCATCGGCCCGACGGCCCAGGAGCCCGGAAATCCCCGCTGCGAGATTTCGTGCAGCACGCTGTTTCCGAAGGCTCCGACGATCCTGCTCCTTTCCCGGCCAAGCGGTCTGAGCCTCGTTTCGCCGACGTAGCCCCCGGAGGCGTCGAGTAGCGTTAATCGGAAGTGGTATGCGTCCCAGGTGATCAGTCCGTCCGCGTGGCGAGCGATCCCGGCCAGATTCTTGTACTCACCGGGACCTTCTCCGTTCCTGCCGTGCCGGGAGAGCAGCCGGCCCGCCGCATCCAGGATCAGGACTTCGAACGACTGGTTATCCGCGACAGCGATGCCTTCGCCGAAGAAGACCGCTCCGGAGACCCTGCCCAGCGGAAGATACTCGTCCGATCCCACCACCAGGTTTGGTTCCGCGGCGATCTGCAACGACTTGTCACCGGGCCACGGGGAGAACAGGTCCGCGGCGGCCGCGCGACCCGTGGCCCCATGGTCCGATGCGTCGTCCAGGCAGGCGGCGCAGAGCACCAGCCAGGAAACGGCGAGCATCGGTTTCGGCAGGGCCCTACGTACGGCTTCCGTCACGGCCGTCTAGCGCGACCGTTCGATCAGCTCGACGAGCTGTTCCTCGTTCGCGTACCCGACATGCCTCCCGAGCTGGTAAAAGAATGTCGGGGTTGCGGTGACCCCCCAGTGCGTCTCCGAGTCTCATGTCTTCCTCCAGCCTTCGTCCCGCTGCTTCGCCCCTGAGGCAGCGTTCGTACGAACCAAGGTCGCCCACGCCTGCCTTCTCGGCGAGCGTCTTCCACTCCCCCGTGTCCCGCCACTCCGTCAACTCGAAGAGCAACGAATGTAACTGTGAGAAGCGTCCGTGCTCCTCTGCGCAGATCGCCGCGAGCGCGGCGTCCTCGGCCTTCGGGTGGATGGCCGTCAGCGGGTAGTGGCGGAATCCGATCGTGGCGTCCGGATGGGATTCCATGACAGCCTCCAGGTGGGCGTGGGAATCTCGGCAGAACGGACAGGCGCCACAAGAAGATGCCAGCCCAAACGTACATGACGGCCCTGCACCTCGCCGCTTCGCGCGGATTTTTCCACGGGGGCTGCTAAGCTAAGGGGGCTGCCCCCGACTCCCCTACCGGAACAGCTCTTCTATCCGCCCGGCGAGCCCGTTGCTCATCGGCGCGCTCGACAGGTTGGCGACGATCGCCACCATCAGGCCGTTGTCGCGGTTCAGGGTCATCACGGTGCGACCGCCTACCGATCCTCCTGTATGCGAAACGACGGTCTCGCCGTGGTCGTTCGTGTCGGACCGCCAGCCGATGCCGTAACCCGTTTCGGTCCCGTCGCGGAGCCGCTGCGATGTGAAGAGAAGCTCCAACGTCTCTGCCTGCAGGTAGCCGGGCGTGAGATGGGCGTTGGCGAAGATCAGCAGGTCCTCCGGGGTCGACAGGAATCCGCCGCCGGCCCACTTGTAGCTGTTGTCGACGTACGGAGCGTTCACCACTTGTCCCCCCGGCCCCTTCACATAAAAGCGGGTTCTGTGCGGGATCACGGGCTGGTTGTGGTCTGCGATCGTATTCTCCATCCCCAGAGGGTCGAAGACCTCGCGCTGCATGAACTCCAGGAACGGTTCGCCGCCGGCCCCCTCGATCACTGCACTGATCAGATTCCAGCCGTAGGAGGAATACGAGAACTCCGTGCCCGGCTCGTTGATCAGGGGATCGTCCTTGAAGATTTCCAGGCCGGAGAGGACATCCGGGTAGTTGACGGCGGAGAAGTTCTCCGTCCCCAGATAATGGCGGATGCCGCCGAGGTGCCCCGCCAGCTGCCGAGTCGTGACCGGCCATATCTTCTCCGGGAAGGACGGAACATAGATCTGCACCGGAGCATCGAGGTCGAGAGCG
Source organism: Longimicrobiales bacterium (assembly GCA_965215065.1). GTDB lineage: Bacteria > Gemmatimonadota > Gemmatimonadetes > Longimicrobiales > Gaopeijiaceae > Bin94. The sequence goes on along the minus strand of OZ244037.1, from coordinate 3,086,477 downwards.
CCTTCCTCCGCCAGAAGGCCGAGAGCCGCCGCCGTGATCGGTTTGGAGACGCTCCCCACCCGGAATTTCGTCAGCGGCGTAACGTTCACATGGTGTGTCAGGTCGGAGTATCCAAATCCCTCCGACCAAATCACTTGAGAGCCTTTGCCGACTGCCGCGGACAGCCCGGGGATCGACTCCTCCTCCATGACCGACCGGAGAATGCCGCGTGCGGATTCGATGGCGGCGGAGTACTCCGGCGCGGCGTGTCCGGCGGACGTCTCTCCGGCGGTCCCGGCAGACATCTCCCCGGTGCTCTCCCCGGTCGTCCGGTCGGCGGGCCGAGGCTCTCCCTCGCATGCGGCGGTCAGCCACGCGCCCGCAATAAGAAGCGCGAAGACGGACGCCCCGCGGCGGCGGATCGTCGGCAGAGGAGCCGGAAGACCCCGGCCCGGGGCTCTGGAAGCATTCGGCGAATGCATGTCGATCATGTCGATCACCTCGATCATCTCGGCTTTACCTCGGCAGAAGGCTGCGCAGCACGAATCCGATATTCGCCGGACGCTCGGCCACCCGGCGGACATACCAGGGGAACCAGTGGACCCCGTAGCTGATAAGCACCCGAATACCCCTGTTCTCACGCGCCAGGCGCCTCTGCTCCTTGCCCGCGATTCCGTAAAGCATCTGGTATTCGTAAGCGTCCGCCCCCACCCCGTTGGCCTCGGCCCACGCGTCGATCCGGCGGATCAGATCGGCGTCGTGGGTGGCCAGCCCCGCGCGCAGCCCGGCCGCACGCGCATCGGGCGCGAACATGCGCACCGCCTGATCGAAGAACGCCTGGTCCACGTCCGCCTTGACCGGGAGGGCGACTTCCGGGGGCTCGGCGTAGGCGCCCTTCACCAAGCGAATCGCCGGCCCGATGGGTATCAGCGACTCCAGATCGTCCGGGGTGCGGTGCAGGTATGACTGGAGGCATATCCCGAACCTGGGGTGGTCGGCCCGTATGGCGCGGTAGAGGTCGAGGGTGGGATCGACGTAGCGGCTGTATTCCATGTCCAGCCAGACCCAGTTTCCCCGCGCTTCGGCGGCTTCGGCGACCCTGCGGATGTTTTCCTCGGCCACGCCGAAGCCCAGGTCGAGACCCAGGTGCGTGGGTTTGAGCGACAGCTCGACATCCAGACCCGACATGCCGATCGTCTCGGCCGCGTGGATGTAATGATCGGCGACCTCGCGCGCCTCGGCCTCGTCGGCGACATTTTCGCCGAGCAAGGTGATGAGAGCGGGGATTCGGTGACCGTCGGCCATTGACCGCGCCGCCCTCAGGGCGTCCTCCAGCGTCTCCCCGGGCATGAACCTGCCTACCGCCCGGCGGACGAAGCCGTACCTGGGAAGCACGTTCTTGCACCAGTCGTTTTCCGATACCCGCAGGAGCGCCGAGCGTATCATGGACATCAAGTTAGGCGCGAGCCGCTCAACGTGCCAGTGTCCTCCAAGGGGGCGCTACAGCTTCCCCAGCAGGTGCATGATGCGGAGCTTCCAGACCCTCCAGACCGCCTCGCGGATGATCGCGCCGGACATCTTCGATTCGCCGCTGTCCCGCTCGGTAAAGACGATCGGAACCTCCTGCAGCGTGAATCCCGCCCGCCACGCACGCACCTTGAGCTCGATCTGGAAGGCATACCCGTTGGACTCGATCCTGTCGAGCCCCACGGATTCGATCACCCGGCGCCGAAATGCGTTGAAGCCGCCGGTGGCGTCGTTGACGGGGAGGCCGGTGATCGCGCGCGCGTACCATGAGCCGAAAAGGCTGATCATGAGGCGGCTCAACGGCCAGTTCACCACCGTGATGCGGCCTCCGGCGTACCGGGACCCGACGGCCACGTCCGCAGCCTCGAGCGTCTCGACCAGCGTGGGCAGCATCTCGGGAGGATGCGACAGGTCCGCGTCCATCTCGATCAGGACGTCATAGCCGCGCTTCAGTCCCCATTCGAGTCCGGCCACGTACGCAGCGCCCAGTCCCAGCTTGCCCGGCCGGTGCAGCACGTTCACCCGCGCGCTCGAAGCCGCGAGTTCGTCGGCCAGCTCGCCGGTCCCGTCGGGGGAGTTGTCGTCCACGACGAGCACGTGAACGGCATACCCCTGCGACAGGATCAGGGGCACGATGCGCGGCAGGTTGTCTCGCTCGTTATAGGTGGGAACGACCACGAGGACGCGTTGCGGGGCGCTCAAGGGCTGCCTCCCGGGGCCGGATGGCCGGCGTCGAGCCGCGCTTCGGCGGTCGGTGCCCGTGCCGCCGGTCCTCGCAGCACGAAGGCGCCCGCCGCGGCCCCGGCGAGTTCCACGGCGGTGATCCAGACCCGCTGGAGCACGGCGAGGACGACTCCGGCCTCCGGACCCAGGGAGGCAGCCGCGAACGCGGCGAGCGCACCCTCTCGGACGCCGATTCCGGCCGGTGCGAAGAGGGCGACGTACCCCGCGAAATAGGCGGCCGCGAAGGCCGTGGTTCCGGCCCAGAGTCCCAGCTCCAGCCCGAGACCGCGGCCCAGAAGAACGAAGGCCGCTCCGTAGACAAACCAGTTGAGAACGTATCCGGGCAGCAGCAGCAGCAGCCTGCGGCCGTCCGGATGCGGCAGCTCGCCGGTGTGGCCGCTTCGCCGCACGATCCAGCGCAGCAGCACCCCCGCCCCTCCGAAGTACAGGAAGGCGACAAGCCCGGCTGCGATCGTAAACCCCCAGACCGGGCTCCATCCTTCGGCGACCTCTCCGGAATGCAGCGCGACCCATCCCCCGACCGCCGCGGCACCCAGCAGATTCATGATCTGGGCCGTGACGGCGGCGGCCGTGGCCCGCACGGCGGACAGCCCCCTTCGGCGGGCCAGTACGGCCACTCCGGCCAACTGCGCGATCTTGCCGGGCAGGTACCGGCCCAGGTTCGCGATCAGCAGGATCGCCGCCCCCTCGCCCACACCGATCCGGGATTCTCCGAACGTCGCCAGGATGCGCGACCACAGCGCCGCGGCGACGACGAAGGTCGCGGCGAGCAGCGCCACGGAGAGCGCCAGAGGCACCGCTCGCAGCTGCACCAGCGTCCAGTCCACCGTCCACGCTTCCGCCAGCCCGATGCCGGCTCCCCTCAGGATGAGCCAAGTGACCGTCGCCGTGAGGAGCAGTTTCGCGAGCGGCGCCCACCATCGCCGTGCAGCGGATCGCTCTGAAGCGGCGGAAACGCGGTCCGCGCCTTTCTCCCGCTTCTCCCGCGCCTCGGGAGCGGCGAGACCCCGACGCTCGCCCTGCCCCCGCGTTTCGGGGGCCGTCATCCTGCCCTTCGCCGGCGCAGCCACTTGGGCCGGCCGCGCAGATACGACGACGCGAAGAGCAGGATGGTGATCACTGCCGCCGCAACGCTTATCCGCAGCGCGCTCCGAACCGTCGGGGCCGTGAAGCGCAGCGTCACGGTGTGGCTTCCGGCCGCGGGGATCTCCACGGCCTGAAGCGTGAGGTTGGCACGGTGAACCGTCGCGGGCTCGCCGTTCACGTCCGCCGCCCAGCCCGGGAACCAGTTCTCGGAGACGACCAGCAGCCCGGGGCCGCCGGTCGTGACGCGCAGACGGCGATGGTCGGGCTCGAACAGCTCCCAGGTCACCGTTCCCGCGCCCTGCGCACCTCCACCGACCGGGGCCGCCCGGGTGCCTGGCTGCGCCAGGATCGCCTCGCGGCCCGGATCGAAGTCCGGCGAAAGGATGCGGGCCAGCGCCGTATCGTCGTCCAGAACGATGACCTCGTCCGCGACCCAGGCCCGGTCGAGACCGGGGTACGCATACACCGCCTCCAGGCCCCTGCCCCCCTGCGCCGAGCTCAACGCCTGCGCGCCCTGGTAAGGCGGTCTCCCGGCGATCTCCCGGGGCCAGACCAGATACTTCACGTTCATCATGCGCATGACGTTGGGGTGCCGCGTGTTGGCCCCCGCTGCGCGGCTTCCCTCCAGCCCCAGCAGCTGACGGTACCTGGCCAGGTCGTTGGGGTGGTGGCCCGCCATCAGGTCGAGGCCGTACATGGCGAGATCGACGTCCTGGTCGCTGCGCCGCAGATCCGCCACCCGGAAGGGCGGCCCGGCGTCGCGCCGCTGCTCCAGGAAGCGCGTGTTGTTGTTCGGTGCGGCCCAGGCGTGGAAGTCAAAGGTGCTTATGAAGGGCCGGTCGATCCTCCCGAGGTCGAGCGCCACGAGCAGGACCAGCGCGGCCAGCGCCGCCGTGAGGGGGACTCTGCCCTCCATCACCAGCCACACGAGCACGACCGCGAAGACGGCCAGCAGCAGCGCGATGCCGAAGCCCCGTGTGATGTGCGGGGAGGCGGCGGCGTACGCGGCAAGGCTCCGTTCGCCTGCGTCGCTGTACAGGATCGCCGTCCACATGCTGCCGAGCGTCCCGCTGGACTGCAGAAGCAGCCCGAGCAGGAGGAGCCCGACAAAGCCGAGGAGGACGCGCCCCCGCCTGCCCCGCAGGAATCTGCCGGGGGACCGGGATTCGCGGACGAGATCGTCGACCCCGAGCGCAAAGAGGGTCGTGACCCCGAAGCTCACGAGGAAGGCGCTGATCGCCGGAACCCTGAAGATCGATATCCCCGGCACCACTTCGTAGAAGATGCGCCAGACGGGGGTGTGCGCGCCCAGCGCGAAGAGGAGCCAGGTCGCGCTCATCACGGCTATGAACCAGCGCAGTCCCCTTCTCCGCCGCCCGCAGACGCCGAAGAGGGCGAGCACCAGAACCGTGACGCCCAGGTACTCGTGGTTGAGCTTGAGCGCGTTGCGGCCCCAGTAGGTTCCGCGCGCCCAGTCCGCGTCGGCGGCGGTGTTGCCCACGAACTCGGGAACGATCAGCGCCGCGAGCTCTTCGGGGTGGAACGACCAGGAGGCGGCGTAGGCGAGGCGTTCTTCGGGAGTCGCCCCGACCGTGGTCGTGATCCGGCGGGAGGACTCGGTGACGTACTGCGCGGCCGGGATCAGCTGCACCGCCGCGATTCCGGCACCCAGCACGGCGCTGCCCAGGAAGATCGCGAACGACACCGACGCATGCCTGGCAGCCCGTGGCAGAAGTCCCTTCCGGAGCTGGACGGCGCGGAAGACGGCGTAGGCGCCCACGGACCCGAAGAGAAAGTACGCGGTCTGGAATTGGGTGGTGAGACTGACGACCGCGACGGCGCCGGCGAGTCCTGCCGCGCTGCGGCCCGAGGGCGACCGCAGCACCGATTCGGCGGCCCAGAAAACCAGCGGCGCCAGCGACGCCACCATCAGCTTTCCGTCGTTGCCGGGCAGTACAAGCGTCACGATGACCGGCGCCATCAGCCAGGCGAGCCCGCCGAGCGTCGCCGCGGGGCGGCCCAGTCCGAGGCTCCGCGCCCACCCGTACATGAAGAAGCCCCCGCCGAGCACATGCAGGACGAGTTTCCAGCCGAGCGCGCGGTGGGGTTCCATGAACAGGTACAAGAGGCTCGTGGGGTAGATGGAGTCGCCCGCGGAGAGCGCCTCCAGGAAGGGGACGCCGCCGAGCAATCGCGGATTCCAAAGGGGGAGATCGCCTTGCCCCAGGCGCTCCGCGAAGAAGGCGCGGGCCATGTAGCCCAGCGAGAGCGAGTCCTCGCCGTAGAGCATCTGGTCCGAAAACAGGAATTCGCCGAAGAGAGCGAGCACAGCCAGAAGAAAGAGGCTGCCGGGCAGCCACCACGGCAGGCGAACAGCCCTGCCGTTCTCCCTGAGGTGCGCCTTGCCGGACGGGCGCCTCGCCGCTCTGGGTGCTCGCGAGGGTTTCACCACGGCCGCCCACGCTTCCGCGCCAGCTTCCGGTAAACCTCCAGGTGCCGGTCCACCAGCCGCTCGTTGCTCCACATCGTCACCACCTTCTCGCGGCCGGCCGCACCCCGCGCGGCAAGCCCGCCCTCGGCGAGGAGTTTCAGCACTTTCGCCGACAAGGCGCCGGGATCCGAGGGCGGAAAGAGTCCCCCGACCGAATCGTCCACGATCTGGGGCAGGCCGCCCACGGCCGACGCGGCGACCGGCAGGCCGCAGGCCATGCACTCCAGCGCGGCCACCGACGTCGCCTCCACCAGCGACGGGAACACCGCCAGATCCGCGGAACGCAGCAGCCCCGGCATCTCGTCATGGGGCCGCGCGCCGAGGAAGTCGATCCGGTCGGTCACGCCCAGCTCCCGTGCAAGCGTCTCCAGCTTGTTTCGGTCCGGGCCGTCACCGATCACGATCGCTTCCACGTCCGCCCCCGCGACGATCGCCGGCATCGCTCGAACGAAGAACTCGACGCCGTTCTTGGGGAAGAGTCTTCTCGGCACCACCAGCCGTCGGCGCCCGTCCGAACGGGGCACCGAGCCCTCGCCCGGGCGGAAGACGCCGGTCTCGACGCCGTTGACCAGAACCTCGGCCCGGATCGTCGGGCCCAGACTCTCGCCCACATCCGCGATCTCCTTGCTGGCGGCGAAGTTGTAGTCGCTCATCTCGACCAGCTTGCCGAGTGCCGGGGCGAGCATCGGGTTGGCGGCGAGTCGCAGAAAATGAGAAGTGTGCAAAGTACACACCAGAGGCGTGCTCGAACCGGCCAGCGCCAGGGCGCAGGGGAGCAGAGACGGAAACGCCTGGGCGTGCACCATGTCGGCCCCCTGCACCGCCGCGCGCGTCCTGGGCGTCGAGCCGACGGCGTGCACCGCCCAGCCCCAGGGGGTGCGGGAGGGCAGCGGTGTACGGTGCACGCGGAGCCCGTCCATGTCCTCTTCGGGGGCGAGGCCGGGCTGCGACAGCGAAGTCACGACCGTGACCGCGTGGCCGCGCTTCACCAGCCCGCGGCAGAGACAGTGCACATGGCTCTCCAGCCCCCCGACCTCGGGCGGGAAGTACACGCAGTGGACGACGATCTTCAATTCGGCTCCCGGTCGCGGGGTCGGCTAGGATCCCAGTCGCGGGTTCGCCGCGGGACTCCGCCGAGCGCCGCCAGCAGAATATCGGCGATTCGTTCCCCGGCGCGGCCGTCGCCGTACGGGTTGCGCACCGCGCGGTCCCTTCCGCCCGCGGACAGCCGTGCCGCGGCTTCCGACAGAATCCGGCCCGGATCGGTGCCCACGAGCGTGGCCGCGCCCGCCTCGACGGCCTCGGGCCGTTCGGTGACCTCGCGCAGCACCAGCGTGTGGACCTCGAAGGCGGGAGCCTCTTCCTGGATGCCCCCCGAATCGGTGAGGACCAGGCTCGCCCGGCCGAGGACGGCCAGGAGATCGCCGTAACCGAGCGGGTCGACGAGATGGACGCGTGGCTTCCCGCCGAGGATGCGGGACGCGGGTTCGCGCACGCGCGGATTGGGGTGCACCGGATAGACGATCTCGATGTCGCCGAAACGGTCGGCCAGGTCGGCGACCGCTCCGAAGACGCCTTCGAGGGGCGCGCCGAAGGACTCCCTGCGATGGGCGGTCAGGAGTATCAGCCGCCGCCGCGAATCCAGGAGGCGCGCCACACCGGGGTGCTCCGGTGCACGGGGACATGCACGGATCTCGAGCAGCGCATCCACGACGGTGTTGCCGGTCACGAAGATCCGCTCCGCGCCGATCCCTTCGGCAGCCAGGTCGGCGGCAGCGGCGGGCGTGGGCGCGAAGCAGAAATCGGAAACGGCGTCGGTCATCCGGCGGAGCATCTCCTCCGGGAACGGAGACCACTTCCGATGGCTGCGCAGCCCCGCCTCCACATGAGCCAGCCTGCCCCGCTGAAAGAACGTGACCACGCCCGCGAAGAACACCGACGCGGTGTCGCCTTGGACGATCGTCACGTCGGGTCCGAAGTCGTCGGCCACCTCGCGCAGGCCGTCCATGCAGGCGTGCCCGATGTCGTAGAGGCTCTGGCCGGGCTTCATGATCGCGAGGTCGTAGTCCGCCTTGAGCCCGAAGACGTCGAGCGCCCGGCCGACCATCTCGGTGTGCTGCCCGGTGAGCGCCAGCCTGTGGACGGTCTCGCCGCGCTTCCTCAGCGCGCTGATCACGGGGGCCATCTTGATCACCTCCGGGCGCGTGCCGACCACCGAGAGAATTCGGGGCTTCCTCGCACCGGGGCGGCTCTCCGGCGTCGTGTCGCGGTGGGCCATGGGACGGCTACCTCCCCCCCTCCCCTCGTCCCCGCACCCGGAGCTCCCGGCGGAGCGCATCCAGCTCGTCGTGGACAGCGGCGATCATCTCCCCCAAAAACCCTGCGACGAAGCACAGGACGCCCACCGTCACCAGCAATACGATCAGGTACAGCAGCGGCCGGAAGCCCTGTCCCATCACGTAGCGGTAATACAGCGCGACGAGGCCGGTGAGCACCCCGGCCACCATCAGGAAGAGGCCCGGCAGGCCGAAGGCCACCATCGGCTTGCGGGAGAAGCGGAGCTGAAACCACACCGCCGCCAGGTCCAGCACCCCGTCGACGATCCGGCTCTTGCCGGAGTATTTCGCCTCGCCCGCGCGACGGGGGTGCAGCTCGATGTCGATCTCGGTGGCGCTGAAGCCCTTCCGGTGTGCGATCACGACGAAGAAGCGGTGCCAGTCGTGCCGCAGCCGCACCGCCTTGAGAACATCGGCGCGGAACGCCTTCATGGAGTTGAGGTCGCTGACGGGCACGTCGAAGATGCGCCGGCTGAGCGCGTTGTAGATCGATGAGACCGCGCGTTTGTCGTACCGTCCCACCTTCCTGCCGGTGACGATGTCCCACCCGTCCTCCAGCTTGTCCAGGAAGCGCGGGATCTCGGCGGGGAGGTGCTGCAGGTCGGCGTCGAAGAGAACCAGATACCTCCTGTCCGTCGCGGCCGCGGCCGTGAGCAGCGCCTCGGTCTTGCCCTGGTTGACCCTGTGGCGCAGCACCCGCAGGCGGTCCCATCCCGCACCTTCGGACTCGGCCAGATCGGCCGTTCGGTCGGTCGAGCCGTCGTCGACCACGATCACATCGCCGGTGAGGCCGAATTCGTCGAAGGCGGCGCGGAGCTCGGGGATGAGATGCGGGATGTTCGGGGCTTCGTTGAAGGAAGGAACGACGAGGGCGAAGTCGCCGTAGGCCGTCTTCTTCCCCACTCAGATGCGCTTTCTCATGCGGGCCGGAAGGATCCCCAGCTGGTCACGGTACTTCGCCACTGTTCGCCGGGCGATCTTCACTCCTTCGCTCCGCAGCTGCTTCGCGATCGCCTGGTCGGTAAGCGGCCGGCGCCGGTCTTCGGTGCCGACCAGGCGCTTCACCTCGGCTTGAACGCCGCGAACGGAAACCTCTCTTCCCGTTTCGGTGGGAAGCCCGCTGGAGAAGAAGAACTTGAGCGGGTACACGCCGGACGGCGACTGCACGTACTTGTCGTTCGCGACGCGCGAAACAGTGGATTCGGCCATTCCGATATCTTCGGCGACCTCCCGCAGCGTCAGCGGCTTGAGGTGATGGACTCCCTTTTCGAAGAAATCGCGCTGCCGTTCGACGACGAAACGCATCACGCCGAGCATCGTCTGCCGCCGCTGTTCGATCACCTGGATCAGCCAGTTGGCGGCGTTCAGCTTGTTGGCGATGAACTCGCGGTTCTCTCCCTCGTACTCTGCGCGGGCCGCCGCCACTTCACGGTAGGCCTTGGCCAGCCGCAGCCTCGGCAGCCCCGTGTCGTTCACGAACACGAGGTATTCGCCGCCGATTCTGTCGACGATCAGGTCCGGAACGACGTAGTGGTCGGGATCCGCCGAGTGTCGGCGCCCGGGCCTCGGGTCCAGCTTGCCGATCTCGTCGGCCGCGTCCTGCACCGCTCTCGGCGACACTTCGAGGGCGCGCGAAATCTCCGTCCAGAGGCGCTTTCCCAAGGCGTTGAAGTGGTCTCGGACGATGATGAAGGCCATCGTGTCTTCGAGCCCTTCGCGCTTCAATTGGAGCTCGAGGCACTCCTGGAGGGTACGGGCCCCGACCCCCGGCGGATCGAGGGTCTGGACGACCCGCAGCACCGTCTCGACCTCTTCAGGCGTGTGCGGAGCGAAGAGCCGCGCCAGCTCCGCCAGCTGTTCGTCGCGCTCCTCTGCGTCGTCGATCCCGTGCGCCCGTGAGAGCTCGGCGTCGCGCAGCGCTTCGAGGGAGCTGTTCAGTCCGTCGGCGACATCCCGCAGGGAGCACGAAAGGAATCCGTCGTCGTCGATGTTGCCGACGATCTCGCCCGCGATCCAGATCCGGCGGTCGTCAAGGGGGAAGAGGCCGATCTGTTGGTCGAGGTAGTCGTGCAGGTGCCGCACCCCCACGATCGGAGATTCGAAGCTCTCGCGCGGTTCGTGCCTCTCCCGCGGCCCACCCGCGTCGAAGCCGTCGAGGAGGATCTCGTCCCAGTCCACCTCGTCCTCGTCGTCGGGCTCCTCGTCGGGCTCCTCACCGGTCTCGAATTCGTCGTCGACATCGGGCTCCGAGAGCTCGAGGAACGGATTCTCGGACAGTTCCTGCTCGAGTCGCGTCTGCAGCTCCAGAAGCGGCATGTAAAGCAGATCCATGGCCTGGTAGAGGCGGGGATTGACCCTCTGATCCTGCCGAAAGCCGATCCCCTGCTGTTGCAGGCCCGTACTCACCCTCTTCACGCGAAACTCAACTCCCGGGAAGCGGGAACCTCGACCTCATGCGCGCCGTCAACGTCGGCCCGAGGTACAGATCGGCGACTTCATCGTTCCAGACTAGCTGGGATACCGTGCCATGCACCCTGATCCGCCCTTCGTACATGATATACGCCCGGTCGACGATCTCCAGGGTCTGTTCCACGTTGTGGTCGGAGATGATGACGCCGATGTCCCTCGTCTTGAGCTGGGCGACGATCTCCTGGATGTCGTGCAGCGCGATGGGGTCGATCCCCGCGAAGGGCTCGTCGAGGAGCATGAACTTGGGTCGCTGCACGAGTGCCCGGGTGATCTCCAGCCGGCGGCGCTCGCCTCCCGACAGGGAGAAGGCCTTGGCCTTGCGCAGGTGGGCGATGGAAAGCTCGCCCAGCAGCTCTTCGAGTCTCTCGGCACGTTGCCACCGGGTGAGATCGAGCGTCTCGAGGATCGCAAGGATGTTCTGTTCCACCGTCAGACGCCGAAAGACGGAGGGCTCCTGCGCGAGGTACCCGACGCCCATCCTCGCCCGCTTGTACATGGGAATGCCCGTCAGCACGGCATCGTCCAGGAGGGCCCTGCCGCCGTCCGGCGCGATCAATCCGACCAGCATGTAGAAGGTGGTGGTCTTCCCCGCCCCGTTCGGGCCCAGCAGCCCGACGATCTCCCCTTGCCGCACATGGATGTCCACATCGGAGACGACCCGCCTCTTCTTGTAGATCTTGGTGAGCTGCTCGCCCCTGAGATTGGACGCCTCCATGACGGCCCCGGCATCCGAATTCAGCTCCTGCGGCTGCTCGCGAGTCACTTGCGGCCCTTTCTTCCCGCTGTGGGGTTCCGGTCGGCGCGGAGCGTCGAGGTCACCGGCACGCGGAGACGGACGGTGTCCGGGCGCACCGCCGCCGAATCCGCCTTCACGGCGGCCGAGTCGGCCGCGGAGTCCGGCGGCGTGCCGAGTGGAAGCGGTTCCAGATGATACCCCGTGATCTGCCCTTCGACATCCATTTTCGCCACCTGCCGACCCTCCAGATAGACGATGATCTTCTGGCCCTCCACCCAGTGCAGCGCCACCGAACCCGGTTGACCGGCCCGAGTCGTGTCGGGCGCTGCCCCGATCGTATCGGATACGGCCTGGACCGTGTCGGCACCCGCACGCGCGCCACCGGGGCCGGCCTGCGCCGTGTCGGAATCTACAAGGCGGTACAGGCTGCGGGCGCCTCCCACCGCGGTCATCGTCTCGAGGCGCGAGCTGTGTCCGCCGGGCGGCGGCACGGGCGAGGCGTCGTCCGAACCGGGCGCGGCATCCGCCGAACCGGGTGCGGCGATGCTGTCCGCCGAGCCGGGCGAGACGAATCGGGCGTAGATCGTGTCCCCTTCCATCCAGTCCCTGCGTGCGACCTCGGGAAGTCCCCGTGCGGCCACGGTGTCGTCCGGCTGCCCTTCGGCCCGCGCGGCACCCACCGCGGTGACGAGATCGAGCACCTGGCCCGGCGAAAGCACATCGATGGAATCGCCGCTGAGGTTGAACTGGCCGGCCTCCACGGAAGGTCTGTAGAGAGAATCCGCGACGGCCGCGGAATCGGTCTCTCGGGCTGCCGCATCGGCTCTCCGGGCCAGCACCCTCCGGGCATCTCCCGGCGACAGACCTTCCACGTCGACGGCCAGGGGATCCTCGGGAAGCGGCGGGACCTCCCCGATCGCAACTATTCGGTCGGCCCGTCCGGCGTTCAGGAACATCCTGATCGCAGGCGCCGTCATGTCCACCTCCCGACCCGACAGCCTCGCCCGCCCCCTGGCCAGGAGCTCCTCGCTCAGACCCGGCAAAGGAGTCACCGAAACCGTACTCGCCGTGAGCAGGTATCCCTGCCCTTCGACCCGCGCATCTCCGATGATCGACATCGAACCGACTTCCTGGTCGTAGTCGAGCGAGTCGCCGAAGGCCAGAAGCGAGTCCCTGGCGACAACAACGTCGACCGCCGCACGGAAGTATCGCCGACCCTCCAGGATGAACCGTTCGGCGTCGATTTCATAGGGGGGCAGGGTGAGGGTGTCCTCGACGGCCAGGCTGTCCTGCCCGGCAGCAACCTCTTCGACCACCTCCGGGGAGAGAGGATCCTCCGGGACCGCGCCTTCATCCAGCGCCGCACTGTCCGCCACTGCCGCGCTGTCGCCCGCCGCCGCACTGTCCGCCACTGCCGCGCTGTCGCCCGCCGCCGCACTGTCCGCCACTGCCGCACTGTCGCCCGCCGCCGCGCTGTCGACAGGCAGCGTCTCGACCCGTGCGACCGGGTGGACCACAGCATGAGGATCACCGCCGTAGACCTGCATTCGGTCAAGGGCACGCACCTCGGTGGCGCGGTCGTAGAGCAGTCGGTGACCGCTGATCACCGCCCCGCTCCGGCGGTCGCGAACCGTCACATTCGACCAGGCGTGCAGCTGTTTCAGTCCGCCGAAGTACTGGGCGCTGTCCGCGTCCAGCTCGGTATCGGCATCTTCGAGGCGGACGCGTCCGAACAGGTGGACTTGTTCGTTCGACTCGAAGACCACCGCCGAGTCGGCCAGGAGGCGCATCCCGTCGGTGCAGCGGTAGTCGATTCCCCCCGAGCCGTGGTGCACGAAGCTCGCGGAGTCGAACCGGGTCCGGTAGGTGTACCCTCCGACGCTCACGAGCTCGCATGTCCCGCCCTGTGCGGCGGCGGGAGCAGGAACCATTAGCACCGCCGTCAGCATCCCGTGGACTACTCCCCGCGAGCACCGGCGCGAGCACCGAGAGCGGCGAGGCGCCGGGCTGACCGCCGCGCGCGAAGCCGTCTGGGAGGCGCGCTTCATCGCTCTTCGCACGCGCCTTCCCTCGTGCCCCAGATCTTTATGTCGTCGAACGACATGTCGGCCTGGAAGCGGTCTCCCTCGACCACGCAGCCCGATTCGCGCATGACCACATGGTGGTCCGACCAGATGCGGTCCTCGTCGCGGGCGAAGTTGATCTCTTCGGTACGGATCTCCTGCCCCGTCGCGGGGATTCTGAGGATTGCGTTGCCGCGTGCGCTGAGCTCGTTGCCCACCTTGCTCAGCCGGCCGCCGTCGGCATCCACGGCGGCGCGGCGACGTCCCTGCTCGTCGAAGACGATCAGCGTGAGGCCGACCACCATGGCGTAGGCGGAATCCCGCCACATGAACATGCTGTCGGCGAACAGCAGCACCTCCTGCACCCCCTCCCGCGTGAGCCTGCGCGACACCCCGTAGACGATCTCGTCGGCGTTCACGGCGTCGAGCTCCGTCGCGGGCCTCTGCTCGGACTCGGTCGAGCACGCCGAAGCCGCGAGGGCCAGCAGGAACGTGACGCGGGACGAAAAGGCGAAGCGAGCTTCCATCAGAGCACTCCGGCGCGAAGCAGGTCGTGAAGGTGAACGATGCCGACGAGGCCGCCCTCGCGCACCACCGGCAGCGCCATCACGCCGTGGTCCTCCATGCGGCGGACCGCGGTGGCGCCGAGCTCGTCGGGACAGGCAGTTCGGGGGGAACAGGTCATGAAGCGGGCGACGGGCAGACCGATGAAGTCTTCGGTTCGTTCCATGAGCCGGGCGAGGTCGCCCGCCGTCACGACGCCGATGAGCGCGTTGTCGCCGTCGATGACCGGCACCGTTCCGCGCATGCGGGCAAGCGGAACGATGATCTCGCGCACGGTGGCGCCCGCGGTCACGGCCGGGTAGTCCTCGGCCACCATCACGTCCCGCACGCGCAGCGTGAGGCGCCGTCCCAGCGTGCCGCCCGGGTGGATCCGGGCAAAGTCCTCCGGGCGGAATCCCCGCCGCCTGATCAGCGCCATCGCCAGGGCGTCGCCCATGGCGAGCGCCGCCGTGGTGGACGACGTGGGGGCCAGGTCCAGCGGGCAGGCCTCGGCGGCCACCGCACAGTCGAGGACGGCGGCCGCCCGGCCTGCAAGCGGTGAGGACGGATCCCCGGCCACAGCCACCACGGGCATCTGGTGCGTCTCGGCAAAGGCCAGCAGGCCTTGAAGCTCGGCGGTGAACCCGCTCCTCGAAATCAGGATCATGACCGCACCGGGGGAGACGATGCCGAGATCGCCGTGCAGCCCTTCCACGGGGTGAAGGAATACCGCGGGCGTGCCCGTGGAGGTGAGCGTCGCGGCAACCTTCCGGGCCACCAGTCCGGACTTTCCGATTCCGGAGACGACAACCATTCCCACCGAGGATACGATCACGTCCACCGCCCGCACGAACTCGTCGCCGAGCCGGTCCGCGAGCGCCGCCACCGCTTCGGCTTCGGTGCGCAGCACGCGCAGGCCTTCACGGAGGATCGCCGTCCGGCCGGTTTCGGGCGGTGCCTCAGCCGCTGCGATCGAGACAATACTCATCGACCAGTCCAGTCCACTCCTTTCGGGCCCGCAGGAGCGCTTCCGCAAACTCCCTGACCGCTCCCCTTCCCCCCTCGTTCTGGCTCTGCCAAACGGCGGCGTGACGCACCTCGCGCACGGCGTTGGCCACGGTCGCGGGGAATCCCACTCTGCGGAGCGCGGGAAGGTCGGCCAGATCGTCGCCGAGGAGGGCGACTTCGTCCCAGGCCACGCCCCGCTTCGCGAACAGCGTCTCCAAGATCGCGATCTTGTGCGCACCGCCGTCCTGGAAGACGTCCTCGACCCCGAGCTCGAGTGCACGAAGCTCGGTGGCCTTCGAAATCCGGCCCGAAACGATCGCGACGCGTATCCCGGCATTCATCATCATCTTGACGCCCAGACCGTCGTGCACGTCGAACCGCTTGAGTTCCACGCCGTCGCCCTCCGTGGTCGTTCCCATGTAGATCCCTCCGTCGGTCATGACCCCGTCGACATCCAGTACGACCATGCGGATCCTGCGGGCCGTTGCCTCGGGAATCTCCATCGGCACGGCCGTCACGGCGTCCCTCCCCGGGCAGGCCGCGGCGGGTTGCGGATGGCGACCACCTCGCGCAGCAGCGCCGGCAGCTCGTCGAGCGGCAGCATGTTCGAACCGTCGGAGGGGGCCGACGCGGGGTCCGGGTGCACCTCGAGGAAGAGGCCGTCGCAGCCCGCGGCCACGGCCGCGCGGACCAGCGGACGGATGTGTTCCGGCGCACCGCCGGTCGACCCGTCCCGCGCGGAGCCCGGGCGCTGCACCGAATGCGTCCCGTCGAAGATCACCGGAACTCCGGCGGCCTCGCGGATCAGGGCGAAGTTCCGCATGTCCACCACCAGGTCTCCGTACCCGAAGGCGGTTCCCCGCTCCGTCACCGCCACCTGCGCAGCGCCCCCCGCCTTCACCTTCTCCACGGCGCCGGCCATGGAAGCGGGCGGCATCCACTGCCCCTTCTTCACGTTGACGGCCCTCCCCGTGCGGCCCGCGGCCAGCAGCAGCGATGTCTGCCGGCAGAGGAACGCGGGGATCTGCAGGACATCGGCCACTTCGGCCACCGGCTCGGCCTGGTCGGTCTCGTGGATGTCGGTCAGGACCGGCAGTCCCGTCTCCTCTCGGACCGCCGCCAGAAGTTCCAGGCCCCGGCGCAGCCCGGGGCCCCGGTGAGAATGAAGACGCGAGCGGTTCGCCTTGTCGAACGACGCCTTGAAGATCGCCGGGATTCCGACTTCGCGGGCGGCGTTCCGCACCCCCCTCGCCACCTCGAGATCGAGCTCGTCGCCCTCGAGGACGCACGGACCCGAGATGAGGGCGAATCCGTCCGAAAAAGGCACGGCATCAGGCTCCCAGCGCCGCTGCTTCCGGCGAGCGCACGCCGGATGCCCGGACTGCCGCCGCCCCGACGAAGGAAGCGAAGAGCGGGTGCGCCCGGGTGGGTCGGCTCTTCAACTCCGGGTGGGACTGACTGGCGACGAACCAGGGGTGGCCGGGCAGCTCGATCATCTCGACGAGCTTGCCGTCGGTCGTGGTGGCGGAAAAGGCCATACCGCTTTCCTGCAGCACGGTCCGATAGTCGTTGTTGACCTCGTAACGGTGGCGGTGCCGTTCGGTGATCTCGGCGGCTCCGTACGTGCTCGCGGCCACCGATCCGGGCAGCACCCGCGCTGCATATGACCCGAGCCTCATGGTGCCGCCCTTGGTCGTCACCTTGCGCTGCTCGTCCATCAGACAGATGACCGGATGGGGCGAGCCGCGGTCGAACTCGAAGGAGTGCGCGCCCCCGAGACCCGCCGCATTGCGTGCGAATTCGATCACCGCGCACTGGAGCCCGAGACATATCCCCAGGAAGGGCAGACCGTTCTCTCGCGCCCACCGGATCGCGTTGATCATGCCCTCGATGCCGCGCCGGCCGAAGCCGCCCGGGACCAGAAGGCCGTGATACCCGGCCAGGAAGGAGGGATCGAGGCCCTGCTCCGGCTTCTCGCTGCCGATCCAGTCGATCGCGACCTCGGTGTCGTTGGCGATCCCGCCGTGGACGAGGGCCTGCTCCACCGACTTGTAGGCGTCCACCAGCTCGACGTACTTCCCGACGACGGCGATGCGCACCTTGCCTCTGGAAGGCATCTTGATGCGGTCGACGATTCGCCTCCATGCCGTGAGGTCGGGGGCCGGGGCGCGAATGCCGAAGCGGGAAAGCACGAAGTCGTCGAGCCTCTGACGGCGAAACTGCAGCGGAACTTCGTAGATGGTCTCGACATCCAGTGCCTCGATCACTCCGGCCGGGTCCACGTTGGTGAACCCGGCGATCTTGGCTTTGATGTCGTCGCCGAGCGGATGCTCCGTGCGGCAGACCAGAACGGCGGGCTGGATCCCGGTCTGCATGAGCTCGCGCACGGAGTGCTGCGTGGGCTTCGTCTTGAGCTCGCCGGCCGCCTGAATGTACGGGACCAGGGTGAGGTGCAGGTGCAGGGCGCGGGGACCGACTTCCTGGCGAAACTGGCGTATGCCCTCCAGGAACGGGAGGCTCTCGATGTCGCCCACCGTGCCGCCGACCTCGCTGATCACGACATCGTGGCCCTCCGAAAGGACGCGCACGGACCGCTTGATCTCGTCGGTGATGTGGGGGATCACCTGTACGGTGCGTCCCAGGTAATCGCCCCGCCGCTCGCGGTCGATGACCGTGCGGTAGATTCGCCCGGTGGTCGTGTTGTTGTCCTGCGACAGGTTCGCGTCGATGAAGCGCTCGTAGTGGCCCAGGTCCAGATCCGTCTCGGCTCCGTCCTCGGTCACGAAGACCTCGCCGTGCTGGAGCGGCGAGAGCGTTCCCGGGTCGACGTTGATGTACGGATCGAGCTTCTGGAGGGTGACGCGCAACCCGCGCTCCTTGAGCAGAACGCCCAGGGACGCCGCGGCGATCCCCTTCCCCAGCGAGGACACCACGCCGCCGGTCACGAAGATGTACCTGGTCTCGTCAGGTCCGCTCGGCGTCATTGTCTGCCCCGGCTCCTTTCAGGCGGCGCTCCATCTGCGCCAGGTCCTCCGGCGTGTCCACTCCGCCGGCCGCTTCGGCCACGATCCCCACACCGATGCGCATTCCGTTCTCCAGGGCCCGCAGCTGCTCCAGTCCTTCTTCCAGCTCGAGCGCCGAGGGGCGGAAACCGACCCAACTTCGCAGCGCTGCTCGCCTGTACGCGTAAACGCCGACATGCCGCAGGCGGCGTGCGTCGTCTCCGTTGCCGTTCCGTGCGGTATCCGCACGCCGGAACGGTATCGCCGCCCTTGAGAAGTATAACGCACTTCCGTCGTCGGCCCGCACGACCTTCACGACCGCGGGATCCCTGAACTCCTCCTCGCTGCGGATCGGGGTCGCGCAGGTGCCCACTTCGAATCCACTCTCGACCATTGCGACCGCGGCGCGCACCGCGTCGGGCTCCACCAAGGGTTCGTCGCCCTGAATGTTCACGACGACATCGAATTCCGGGCCCATGCGCTCGGCGGCCTCCCAGGCCCGGTCGCTCCCCGAAGGGTGACGAGGCGAAGTCAGAAGTGCGCTCGCACCGGCGCTGCGGCAGACCTCCGCCACCGCCTCGGAATCGGTAGCGACGACCACTCGGTCGAGGAAGTCCATCTGCCGGACGCGCCGCCACACCCAAATCACGAGGGGCGAGCCCAGAAGGGGCTGGAGAGGCTTGCGGGGGAGTCGGGACGAGTCGATCCGCGCCGGGATCACACCCAGGACGCGGTTCAAGACGACCCCCTGAGACGGGGGCGCCGAATCGAAGGGGCCGTGAGATTCACGGACCTTAAGCTACCCGCGCGTCGTCTTTGCAGCAACCCGCAGGAAGTTCGCCAGGAGGCGGCGACCGTGGTCCGTAAACCAGGACTCGGGGTGGAACTGCACACCCCAGACCGGGTGGCGGCGGTGACGCATCGCCTGGATCTCGCCCCGGTCGGCCGCATCCGAGCTCCACGCAATGGCGACCAGCGGGGCCGGCAGTTCGGGAGCGGTCACGAGGGAATGGTACCGGGTCACTTCCATGGGCGACGGAATGTCGTCGAACAGGGGATCGCCGTCGTGCGTGACCAGAGATGTTTTCCCGTGTACAGTTCTTGCAGCGCGGATGGTGCGGCCGCCGTACGCCTCGCCGATCGCCTGGTGGCCGAGGCAGACCCCGAGCGTCGGGACGTCGGGACCTAGCTCGCGGATCGCGGCGATGCTCACGCCGGCTTCGGACGGGGTCCGGGGACCCGGCGAAATCACCAGGCAGGTGGTCCCGGCGCTCCGCAGACCCGCCGGCGTGACCGCGTCGTTTCGGTAGACGCGGGGTTCTCGGCCCAGGTCGCCCAGGATCTGCACCAGATTCCAGGTGAAGGAGTCGTAGTTGTCTATGACCGCCAGCATGGCCGCTCCGGACAGCGGTGATCTATGCCGTCGCGCCGGGCTCCGCATGAAGGACGGACCGGCGTACCGGGTACAATCGGGTATAATATCGTCGAACACGGTCTGCGGAACATGAACACGTATCGTTCCTGTCTCGTCTGCGGCAGCGAATTCAAGCCGAACGACTCCCTCGAGCACCTCGCCCGGGGTCGCAGGGTGGCATACGATCCGGTGAAGGGCCGTCTTTGGCAGATCTGCCGATCGTGCAGGCGGTGGTCGCTGGTGCCGCTGGAATCGCGCTGGGAAGCTCTGGAGGAACTCGAAAAGGTCGTCACCGACACGGCACGGCTGCTCTCCCGCACGGACAACGTGGCGCTCCTGCGGGCCGGGCCCCTCGAAATCGTCCGCGTCGGCCCGGCGGCGCTTCGCGAAGAGGCGTGGTGGCGATACGGCAGGGAGTTCCGCGAGCGAAGAGAGCACTACCGCAAGCTCACGGTGGCGGGTGCGGCCGGAGCAGCGGGGGTGATCGCGGGTTCGGCAGCCACGGGAGGCATCAGCTTCGTGGCCGCGTGGATCCTGTGGCGCCGTGCCCCGGGAATCGTCACCGGCGGGGCCCGCTGGCTGCGGTTCGGACGCACGGCATGGCGCGGCCGGAGACACTGCATGCGCTGCGGATCGACGCTGGCGCGGGTGCGATACCGGGAGCGCGAGCGCCTGGTCGTCACGGGAGACGAGGAATCCGTCGGTGTCGTCATCTCGTGCGTCCGCTGCCACGGGCACGAAGACGCCGGCCAACGCCTCGACGGCCACGAAGCGGGCCGCGTGCTGCGACGAGTGCTGGGCTATCATCATTTCGCGGGCTCTTCGGAGCATCGGGTCGAAGGGGCTGTGAAGCTGATCGACTTCGCGGGCGGCACGGACCGGCTGCCGTCGAGGATCCTCGGGTCGGGCGCGGCCTTGGGCAGTCTCAGCGATACCGGCCAGGTCGCGCTCGAAATCGCCGTCCACGAAGAGCACGAACGGCTCCTGCTTTCCATGGAGGTGGCGGAACTCGAGGCCCACTGGCGGCGGGAAGAAGAACTCGCCGCGATCATCGACGGGGAGCTGACGCCTGGTCCGGACGCTGTCGGGCCGGTGTGAAGATGGGGCGTCCTCGACCCACGGCCTCGCCCAGCGGTTGGATGAGCCGTTGCCCGTGCACTGAGCGTCGAGGTGCCACCAGCTTCCCCCTTGGGCAGCGTATCCTCGAACATCGCGATCTGGTTCCGGACTTATCGACGGTGCCGCTTCGGCTTCTTGGTCCCGATGCCAAGAGGGGCATGCATCTTCTCGTAGAGCATGAACAGGTGCTCGGCGCGCTCGCGTTCCGAGGTGAACCCCGTCCGCATATAGAGCCGGTCCACGGCGCGGTCATGGGCGCGGCGGAGGATCGGCGGCATCAGGTCCGGGTCGTAGAGGTCCGCCAACGTCGCGTCAGGATAGGTCGCGCGAGCATCGAGCACGGCCTTTGCCAGAGGCTCCAACTCGGACAGGTTTGCGCTGGCAGCCGGTGGCGGGAAGGTGTTGTAGACGAGTCCGATTGAGTAGCGGTATTCGCTCTTGAGCCGCCCACCGATGTGGCGCAGCCACGCCATTTGCATGGCCGAGGTAGGGAGCGCGAAGTGGGACATCGCGGCGTCTTGGAAGGGGGCGGTGGGGAGGACGTTGACGTGGTAGAGGGTCGGGGGGTTGCCGCCAGCTTCCGGGTGGGCGCGCTCCGGTTGGCCTCGCGGTATCAACGCACCGCTGCGATCCGCTCCCTCACGGTCGGCATGCCCGCCAGGACGTTGGGCGGAGTCCGGTGCCCTCTCTTCCCGCACCGTCAGATGCGGGTCGGCGATCCCGCTGGCGTCGCCTTGCGGGATGGATCTCCTTCGGAACCTCGATCTCCAGGGACCGCAGCTCCCGATAGGCGATGATGAGGAAGTTGCCGCACCCGCACGCCGAAGAAGGTCATCCGGCCGAGCTTCTTCTGAAATCGGCGCAGGTCGGCCCGGCGGCGGCTGTCCTTTCGCGCCTTCAGCCGCTCGAACTCGGTGCGCAGGTCGTCCAGAAACAGCGGATGGATGCGTCGAACGCGGGGATGCGCAGCGGCTCCTCGAACAGGTCACCGTTGACGTAGGGAAACCGGGCCAGGTCCTCGTCGAGTGTCGCCGCGCGGTCGTCGTCCGGCGTGTCGAGAACCTGAAAGAGCTGAGCCAGCATCGGCCCGAGATCGATCCCGTCCTGCCGGGTGCGTGACTCGAGGAAGTCGAACAGGATGTCGCGCGGCTCGAACACGCCCGTGTCGTCCTGCGCCGGCAGCCGAGCTAGGTCGGCGCTGTCCCCCACCCGGCCAGCCATGCCCGTGCTCGAGTAGCTCCCATTCTACCTTTACAGTCGTCACTTTCATGATTGAAGTCTACTACTTTGGCATGATTCAGTCTACTCACGACATAATTCAAGTAAGGGGGGGCAGGCCGTACAAGCGGGAGTAGTCGAATCCAGCGTCGCCAGACGATCTCGCCTGACATCACGTCGAATCTCGGACACGGCAACGCCCTCGGGTTCGATAGTCGTCAGCCGATCCAACCTCGAATCGAACACCGTCGCCATATGCATCAGAACGTGGAGTCCGCCCGCCAATGAATCTGCCACACCGCCCTCCCAGGACCACCTCCCCGGGCACCATCATCCACCGAAGACAGTCCCTTGGCCAGGTCGATCCGCACGAACCCGTCAATCAGCGAGATCCCGACTCCCGCGGAGTAGAGCGTCGCCCCGCTTGCGGACGCCCGGTCACCGAACAGGGAGAAGCCGAAAAACCGGAGGGACCGCTGCAACTCCGCTCTGGCCCTCCAGAACGACCTCCCCGCCGACGCCCATCGGGATCGTCAACGCCGCGGTCACCGACGCCTTGACGATGGGGTTGCCGCCTATCGATCCCCGGACGGCGACTTCACCGTGGCCGACACCGGAACTTCTGCTCCGTTCGCCGGAAAGGCGAAGTGACGCCCAGCCGCGTTCGGCCCGGCCCGGGAGCAGCTGGAGGGCGACCCCGGTTGTGGCGTTGTAGCGGGTCGTATGACCTGCTTGGGATCGGTCGATCCGGGTTCGCCGCTGATGCTGTCTCCTTTCCCCTGCCACCGTTCCAGTGCCTCGCCGGCTGTCGCCGGGGTGCCGGGGATCGCGGCGGCAGCCGTTCTCGCACCAAGGCAGTATAGGAATCGATGGCCGTCCGGGCGGCGGCGCGGGCAGTCCTGGCCCCGAGCATGAGATGCGCGGCGGTCTCGTCGAGATAGGTTCGTCGAAGTTTAAGGTGGTCCTACTTCGTTGGACAGTTCGCTTGCCCAATCGGATCCGGCGGGCTGCGGGCTCCGGCGATCCGCAAGCTGGCTTTCGGCGGCGGCCTGCAGCTGTATTTTCGACGAGCGGGACTGGGCCGATATCTTCGTGCCGGATCTCTGCAAACACTTGCCAGATCCACCAACGCCGAACTTCGCTCTAACCTAATAGTCCACCGGCCTGAGGTACGACTCGCCGATTGCGCTGTCCGAGAGCAGCGCCACGGTGGGGAGCTCCCGCTTCCAATGGGTCGACGACAGGCGCTTCCACACGGTGTCTACCTCGGTCCGGTCGAAGCCCAGCCGGACCAGTGATTCGACGTTGTGCCGCCTGAGCAGCCAGTGGAGGATCGGATCGGCGCGGTGATAGGAGATGCCGAGCTCGTCCTCGTCGTCGATCCCGCGGATCAGATCGGCGCTGGCCGGCTTGTCCACGATTTCGGCCGGGACGCCCAGGTGGCGGGCAAGCTGCCAGACCTGCGTCTTGAAGAGGTCTCCGAGAGGGTTGATCGGAGGGGAATCGTCACCGTGCCAGGTGTAGTACCCCAGGAGCCGCTCGCTCTTGTTGCCGGTTCCCAAGGGCAGCGCGCCCAACTTGGCGGACTGGTCGAAGAGCACCGCCGAGCGCAGCCGGGCCGCGAGGTTTCCGCGCCGCAAGGCCGTCACTTCCGGCTCGTGAGCCGCGACATACCCGTCCACCGCCTCCGTGATCGACACCGTCCGCTCCCTCGCGCCGGTCGCGGCGATGGCCAGAGCCGCGTGGGAGAGGCTTTCCGGACTCGAGGTCGCATAGGGGAGGCGGAAACCGTAGACATTCTGCGGCCCCAAGGCCCTGCAGGCGAGAAACAGCGACACGGCCGAGTCGACGCCGCCCGAGACCCCGATGACCACTCGCGTAAAGCCCCTGCGGCGCGTCACTTCCTCCCGGATGAACTCGATGAGCGCCTCCTCGACGAGAGCGGTGTCGATGAGCAGCGCCTCGCGGTCGGAAGCATCGGGGCGGTCCGGAACCTTTCGGGGCCGGGTGGCCGCATCCTGCGAAGGCCGGGTGGCCGGATCCTGCGGGGGCCGGGTGGCCGGATCCTGCGGGGGCCGGGTGGCCGGATCATCGCCGGGCGCGTCATGGCCGGGCGCGTCATGGCCGGGCACGGCGACACGGCCGTCACCCTTGGCCTTTACCGGTCCCTTGGCCTTTACCGGCACCCGTTCGCCGGACCAGGCGCGGTCGAGGGACGTCCGCAGCCGGGGAAAGGCCGTACTGAGGTCTGCGAGAAAGGGCGACTCCGACCGCACGCGGAGGATTTCGTCGAAATCGACGGTGACGAAGGTGCGGGCTCGGGCAAAGAGGGGAGCTCGACGGAGCAGCGTGGCGTCCGGCGCCCACGCCGACGATCCCCCGGGGAAGAGCTTCCCGCCCTCGGAGCCCGCCAGCTGCGAGACCATCACGAAGACGCCGTGCTCCTTGGCCGCGCGAGCCGCAATGCGGTCCCATTCATCGAGGTTGGCGGGCCGGGAGGCGGAGGCGGTGAATCCGCGTGCGGGCGAGGCGCACCCCGCGAGGATGAGTTCCGCACCGTCGAGAGCGAGGATCGAAGCGGTCACCGAGTGCCACAGATCCTCGCAGATCAGCATTCCCATCCGTCCGAAACGGGTGTCGAAGGCACGCACTTCCCGTCCCGGTTCGACATAGCGTCCCTCCTCGAACAGTCCATAGGTCGGAAGAAAGACCTTCCGGTGCACGTGGACGACTTCGTATCGGTCCGCGGCCGGCGAAAGATAGGCCATGCTGTTGTAGATTCCCCGTCGGCCGCGCTCGTAGAATCCGAGCGCCACATCGCATGTGCGCCCCTCGGGCGGCACTCCCAGCGCCTCGACCAGTGCGCCCCGAGCGAGCGCGACCTCGTGCGCCGCCCCTTCGACGAAGTACCCCGAGAGGACGGTCTCGGGAAACACGGCCAGGCCCGCGTCGCCGGGGAGCGCATCGCGGATCATGCCGATGTTGGCCTCCACGGCTCCCTTCCGGGGCTTGACCTGGCACAGCGCCACCCGAAGGTTCTGGCCGTCGCCCATGAAGCGCTCTCAACCGTCGTCTCGGATCGAAAAAGTTGCGGGGACTGGCCCCGCCGGCGGACTTCACATCATAATCTAGAAGGATTACGCAACACAGAAAGAACATCATAATGCGAAGACTCATCCGCTCGACCGCCCTTTCCGCGGCCTTGGCCGCTTTGGCCGTCCCGGTTGTCGGCCAGAGTTCGGGGTTGCCGGGTCCGAGAGCCGGCGGCCCGTCGGCCATCGAGCTCGAGTCCGACGAGGCGCAGGTCTTCCTGCACGCCCTGTCAAGGATTTCCAGCTTCCACACTTCTGCGCTCGCCGATTCCGCGCTGTGGGACCGGGCGCTGGAGGGACTTCTCGAGCAGCTGGACGATCCGTACGCCAACGTATATACCCCGGCCGAGTACGACCGCTTCCAGGAGACCAATACGGGGAACTATGCGGGCATCGGCGTCCAGATCACCCGCATGGGCTCCAGGGTGACCGTAACGGCGGTCTTCCGGGACACCCCTGCCGAGAGTGTGGGAATTATGGTCGGAGACCGGATCGTGTGGGTCGAGGGCCATGACGCACGCGACTGGATGCTGGACCAGGCGCGAGACTCGATTCGGGGAGAGCCCGGATCCGTGGTCCGGCTGAGGGTCGCGCGCGACGGCTTCGCCGACGCGATCCCGTTCTCGATCGTGCGCGACAACGTGCATGTGGATGCCGTGGCGGCGACCTGGGTCGAGGACGGAATCGCCTACTTCGGGATTGACAGGATCGCGCGGAACGTCGCCGACGAACTCGACGACGCGCTGCGGGAGTACGGCGACGCAAAGGCACTGATTCTGGATCTGCGAGGCAATCCGGGCGGCTATCTGGACGAGTCTCTTCGCGTCGCCGACATGCTTCTCGCGCCCGGCCAGAAGCTCGCGAGCGTGGACTCGAGGGGACGGTCGGGAGAGGTCTCGAATCAGGGATGGACGGCACGGAGCCCGGCGCGGATCCCCGATGTTCCCATCGTCATTCTCGTGGACGCGTACACCGCCTCGGCCGCCGAGATCATCTCGGGCGCCCTGCAGGACAACGATCGCGCCGTCGTGGTCGGAGCGCGGACCTTCGGCAAGGGCGCGGTGCAGACCCACTACGCCCTCCCCGCCGGGCGGCAGATCAGCATCACGACCGGATCGTGGTATACGCCTCTCGGAAGGTCCCTTCACAGGGCTCGTCACCGGGACGGCTCGCTCAAGCCGGAGGCCGAAGCGACCGGGGATCCCGTGTTTACGGCCGCGGGCAGAGAACTTCCGGCGGGCGGCGGCATATTCCCCGACCTCGAGGTGGAATCGCGGTTTCTGGAGGAGGAGCTCCGGCTCCTCAACAATGCGAACGAGGCGCAGGTCTCCTTCGCGGCGCGTATCCAGGAGTACGCCTTCGGGCTCGCGAAGGAAGCGCTCACCGCGGGTGAGGTGGAGGTGCTCCCTTCCTCGACTTTCGACGATCTCGCCGCCGGGCTTGTCGAAGCGGGCATGGATCCGGAGATCGTTCAGGACCCGGTGGCAAGAGCGTACCTCGACCGCCAGACGCAGCTGCACTACCTCTACCGTGCGGACGCCTCCGCGCTGCGGCTCCTGGTGCAGGCTCAGCGGGACGATGCGCTCGCCGAGGCTCTCCGTCTGGCCCGCTCCGCCCGCACGCGCGGTGAGCTCTTCACGCTGATCGACGAGGCCAGGCAGAGCGTCCCGCCCGCCGGATAGCCTCAGGCGCTCCCCGCGCGGCTCCGGGGATGATACCGCTGGTGGGTCCGGCGGAGATGCTCCCGGTCAAGGTGCGTGTATATCTGCGTGGTCGATACATCGGCGTGCCCCAGCAGTTCCTGCACCGCGACCAGATCCGCCCCTCCCTCGAGCAGATGCGTAGCGCAGCTGTGCCGGAGCGTGTGCGGTGAGATCCTGCGCTTGATCCCGGCCCTTGAGGCGGCCCGCGTCACGATCGTCCACACCGACATTCGGCTGAGCGGCGTTCCACGCTGGTTGAGAAAGACGGTGCCCTTTCCCAAGCCTCGATCCACCGACGGCCTGACCGACCGGAGGTAGCGCTCGACCACGTCCACCGCCGTCGACCCGACCGGGACGAGACGTTCCTTGCCGCCCTTGCCGAGCACCAGACAGCTCGCGTGCTCCAAATCCAGATCGACGATCCTCAGGCCGGTCAGTTCACTGACCCGCATGCCGGTCGCGTAGAGCAGCTCCAGCACGGCGCGGTCGCGCCAGTACGCCGGTGAATCCGGATCCACGGCCTCCACCACGCGCGCCGCCTCGTCCCGGCTCAGGAACTCGGGCAGCTTCCTGCCGACGGCCGGGCGGTCCATCCTGTCGGAGGGATTCTCGGCCACGATCCCCTCGGCCGCCAGGAAGCCGAAGTAGGCGCGCAAGGCCGACTGCGCCCTGCGGATCGACCCGGGCGCCGTCCCTTCCCGGTGAAGGTGCGCCGCATACTCCCGGAGGAGCATGTGGTCGACCCGGCGGGGTCCGGCGGCGGCGGCGCGATCCTGGAGGTAGGCCAGGAAGCGCTTGAGGTCGCTCCGGTACGCGGCGCAGCTGCGCGGCTTGAGTCCCCTTTCCAAGGCGAGAAAGTCCAGAAACGGCTCGATGTGGTAGCGGCGCTCCATCGCCCGGATCTCTTCTTCGCGCTTCAACGGGACAGCCCATCGGCGCTTGTCCGTTTCCCCGCGCGATCCGGCGAGACACTCGTTTCCCGCGTCTGTTCAGGCCTGTCCGGCGATGTTCTCATCCGCGTTCTGCGGCGTCGCCAGCCCGCCGCGAGCACGACCGCAAGCAAAGCCGAGACACCGAGAAGTCCCCTGTTCGTGCGCGCCAGCGCATCCGTCACCGCTTCCAGATTGTCGCCCGCCAGGTACCCGAGCCGGACCAGAGCGCCGTACCAGATGGCCGAGGCCGCAAGCAGCGGGGGTACGACCCGAACCGCTCCCACGCCGGCCACACCGGCGAAGACCGGGACCAGAGCGCGGAACCCGGGCAGAAAGCGGGCCGCGAAGATGGCCGCGATCCCCCAGCGTCTGTAAAAGGACTCCATGCGCCGCATCCCTCCCTCGGTAACAAGGCGCAGGCCGGGCCCGGTGCGGAAGAAGGCTCGTCCGTACCGCAGCCCCAGCAGGTAGACCGCCACGGACCCCGCCACATTGAAGAGCCACACGGTGGCGAACACCTGCACGGCCCCCACCCTGCCGAGTCCGGCGATGAAACCGCCAGCCACGATGAAGGTGTCGGCGGGGAGGACCGGCAGGATGTTCTCGACGACCGCGCCGGCCGCC
The DNA here is from genome assembly GCA_965215065.1 of Longimicrobiales bacterium. Classification (GTDB taxonomy): domain Bacteria; phylum Gemmatimonadota; class Gemmatimonadetes; order Longimicrobiales; family Gaopeijiaceae; genus Bin94. The sequence goes on along the minus strand of OZ244037.1, from coordinate 3,058,391 downwards.
AGCACCGCGTAGACCGGCAAGGGCGGAAGCCCGGCCAGCAGCTCGAGAGCCTCGTCCACGATTGCCCCTTGTCCCCGCTGGGCCAGGCTAGGAACGAGAAGCTCGCGCCACTGTCGCGACGGCGTGCACGGCGACCCCTTCCCCTCGTCCGATCCACCCCATCCCCTCGTTGCTCTTCCCCTTCACTGACACGGCTTCGATCCCGACACAAGCCCGCTCGGCCAGGCGGGTCCGCATCTCCGTCGCGCGCGGGCCGATGCGGGGCCGTTCGCACACCACCGTCACATCGAGGTTGCCGACCTGCCACCCCGCCTCGTGCAGCATCGCGACGGCCCTGTCGAGCAGGTCCATCGAGTCGGCGCCGCGCCATGCCTCTTCACCCGGAGGGAAGTGGGTGCCGATGTCGCCCAGACACGCCGCCCCCAGGAGCGCGTCGATCACGGCGTGGCCGACGGCGTCGCCGTCGGAGAAGCCGCTCAGCCCGGGGCTCTCGGGAAAGCGGACGCCGCCCAGCATCAGCGGCCTGCGCGGATCGAAGCGGTGGGAATCGTACCCGGTCCCGACCCGCACGCCGGGGGAGTCGCGCTCCTGTGCACCCCGCCTGCCGGGCAAGCCGCCCATCTACTCTTCGTATTTCCGGATGACCAGGCAGGCGTTGTGCCCGCCGAAACCGAACGAATTGCTGAGCGCGGCCGAAACCGGACGCTCGATCATCCCGCCGTGGGCGTACTCCAGATCGCAGTCGTCGTCCTTCGCGGAGAAGTTGATCGTCGGCGGGATACTGCCGGTGCGGCAGGCCATGACGCAGACCACGGCTTCGACGGCGCCGGCCGCGCCCAGCAGGTGGCCCGTCATGGACTTGGTGGACCCGACGACGATGTCGTATGCGCGGGGGCCGAACAGCACCTTGATCGCCAGGGTCTCCGACCTGTCGTTGTGCGGCGTGGAGGTGCCGTGGGCGTTGATGTAATCCACATCGGCGGGGGTCAGCCCGGCGTCCTCGATGGCCGCACGCATCGCGGAGCGGGCGCCCTCGGCTTCCGGCGGCGGAGCGGTGATGTGATAGGCATCTCCCGAAGAGCCGTAGCCGGCGACCTCGCCCAGAATGTCCACGCCGCGCGCGCGCGCATGTTCCATCTCTTCCAGCACGAAGCACCCCGCCCCTTCCCCGATCACGAAGCCGTCGCGGGTGGCGTCGAACGGCCGGCTCGCTCCCTCCGGGTCGTCGTTGCGCGTCGTCATGGCCTTCATCGATGCGAACCCGGCGATCGTGAGCGGGGTCACGGCCGCCTCCGCGCCTCCGGCCAGCATGAGGTCGGCATCGCCTCGCTGGATGAGCATCGCCGCGTCCCCGATCGCATGGGCGCTGGAGGCGCATGCGGAGACCGTGGCGTAGTTGGGGCCTTGCAGACCGTAGCGGATCGAAACCAGTCCCGAGGCCATGTCCGGGATGAACATGGGCACGAAGAACGGACTTACCCGCCCGGGGCCCTTCTTGAAGAGCGTCAGGCAGTTCGCTTCGAGGGTCGTGATGCCGCCCACGCCGCTCCCGATGATGACGCCGAAGGCGCCGGCGTCCCCGCCCGGAGGGGGGCCCGAAAGTCCCGCCGACTTCATCGCCTCGTCGGCTGCGGCAATCGCGAAGAGCGAGTACCGGTCGTACCGGCGGGCTTCCTTCCGGCTCACGTAGCGCCCGGGCTCGAACCCCTTCACTTCGCAGGCGACCCGGGTGGTGAAGCCCTCGGGATCGAAGCGGGTGATCGTGCCTCCGCCGGGAGTCCCGGTCAGAAGGGCCTCCCAGCTCGACGGCAGATCCAGACCGACCGGCGTGACCACCCCCATGCCCGTGACGGCGACCCGGCGTCTGTCCTTCCGAGTCACCCGCCTGCCCCGCACCACCGAAGCGTCAGTCCGCGTTCTTCTCGATGTACGCGATGGCCTCGCCCACGGTTCGCATCTGTTCGGCGTCCTCGTCGCGGATGTCGATCTCGAACTCCTCCTCGAACGCCATGATCAGCTCGACGGTGTCGAGGGAATCGGCGCCGAGGTCGTCGACGAACGACGCGTCGGGGGTGACCTTGTCGGCTTCGACGCCGAGTTCGTCGATGATGATTTCCGTGACCCTGGCTGCCATGGTGTCGGACATGCTGGTGTTCTCCGTGGGTGATTTGGTTGTGTGGTTTCCTGGACGGTGCATCGGCTCCGCCCTCTTCGCGCAAGGGGGCCGAAGGCCGCTCCTCTCGGAGGTAAGAGGGTGCTACATCGCCATGCCGCCGTCAACCGCGATAATCTGGCCTGTAATGTAACGCGCCTCCGCTCCTGCCAGGAACCTGACGACCCCGGCGACATCTTCGGGCTGTCCCGGGCGGGCGAGTGGGATCCGCCCGCGGATATTCTTCACGACGGCTTCCCCCAGTCCCGCGGTCATGTCCGTCCTGATGAAGCCCGGAGCCACCGCGTTGCAGCGGATGTTGCGCGAGGCCAGCTCCTTGGCGACCGCCTTGGTCAGGCCGTGCAGCCCGGCTTTGGAGGCCGCGTAGTTGGTTTGCCCGGCGTTGCCCGTCAGGCCGACGACCGAGGTGACGTTGACGATCGATCCCGCCCTCCGTCTCATCATACCGCGCGCCACGGCCCGGATCATGTTGAAGCTGCCGCCCAGATTCGTCCCGATGACGTGTGCCCAGTCATCGTCGCGCAGGCGCAGCAGGATGTTGTCCCGGGTGATGCCGGCGTTGTTGACCAGAACCGAGACGGGCCCCTGGGCGGACTCGACGGCCGCCACGACCTTCCTGCAAGCGGCGGGATACGCGACGTCGCAGGAATAGGCGGCGTGGCCCTCTCCGGCGAGACCCTCGAGGGCCGCCGTCGCTCTCTCGGCGTTCCGGGCGACGATCGCGACGCAGGCGCCGGCTCGTGCAAGAGCTTCCGAGACGGCCAGTCCGATGCCCCGCGACCCTCCGGTCACGATCGCCGCCGTTCCCGCGAATTCGGTCGTATCCGTCATCGTCCGTCGCATCCCGTCACCGTCCGTTCCGTCCATGGTCCAAGCCGTTGTCCAAGGCTGCCACGCATTCCGGGGTTCCGAAGGCGCGGGTCGGCACCCCCCTGGCATTTCTCCGGTTCAGACCCGTCAGGACCCTGCCCGGCCCCAGTTCGGCGAAGCGCTCGGCGCCGAGCATCCTCATGCGCCCGATGCACTCGATCCACCGCACCGGAGAGGTGAGCTGCCGGACGAGCAGATCGCGGATCGCGGCCGGATCGCCGGACTCCTCGGCGGTGACGTTCGACACCACGGGGAAGGTCGGCCGACGGAAGGAAATTCCGTCGAGATGTTCGCGGAATTCCTCTGCCGCAGGGCCCATGAGGGGCGAGTGGAAGGCCGCTGAAACCACGAGCTCCACCACTCGTTTCGCACCCTTCTTCCGGGCGGCTCGCGCGACCCACTCGATCGCGCCGACCTCGCCGCTCACCACCACCTGGCCCTTCGCGTTGAGATTGGCCGCCACCAAGGTCATCCCGGCCCGGCCGGCCTCGCGGCAGAGTTCCTCCGCGTCGCCGTCTCGAAGACCGAGCAGCGCCGCCATCGACCCCGGGGCCCTGTCTCCCGCCCGCGCCATCAGTTCGCCGCGTCGGCGCACGGCACGCAGACCGTCATGGAAGGTGTACGTGCCCGCCGCTCCGTGGGCCGAAAGCTCGCCCAAAGAATGGCCGGCCGCGGCGCCGGCGGGCCCCAATCGCCCGGCGAGAACCCGGTAGACCGCAAGGGAATGCACATACAACGCGGGCTGGGCGTTCTCCGTCGCGGTCAGCACCTCGACGGGTCCTTCCCAGGCGATGCCGGAAAGATCGAGCCCGAGAACATCGTCGGCCTCTTCGAAAGTCCGTCGCGCCTCGGGAAAACGCTTCGCCAGCGCCTGCCCCATCCCGACATGCTGCGATCCCTGCCCGGGGAACAGCAATCCGACACTCAAGGGAATACCGGACCGCCTACCAGCGCATCGCAATGGCGCCCCAGGTGAGTCCGGCGCCGAAGGCCGCCATCAGGATGTGCGACCCCGGCCGGATTCTTCCCTGCTCGACCGCCTCGTCCAGGCCGACGGGGATGGTGGCGGAGGAAATGTTGCCGTAGCGATGGAGGTTGACGAAAACCCGCTCCATCGGAACCCGGGCGTACTTCGCCGTCGCCTCGATGATCCTGGCGTTCGCCTGATGCGGCACGAGAAGGTCGATGTCGCCCGCGCACAGCCCGGCGGCCTTCGCCGCCTTCGCGCTCGCGCCGGCCATGGCCTTGACGGCGGCCTTGAAGACCGCGGGCCCGGCCATCTGCAGCAGATGCTCTCCTCGCCGCAACCGTTCCGGCGTGAGCGGCCGGCCGGCACCGCCCGCGGGCCGCGTGATCAGCTCCGCGAGGCCGCCGTCCGAACTGTGGCAGCTCGACAGGATTCCTTCTCCGTTCGCGGAGGGCTGCACCACCGCCGCGCCGGCGCCGTCGCCGAACAGGATGCAGGTGGCGCGGTCCTTCCAGTCGATGATCGTCGACATCTTCTCCGTCGCGACGATCAGCACATTCTCGGCGCGACCCGAGGCGATCTGCCCTTCGGCCATGGTCAGCGCGTAGAGGAAGCCCGTGCAGGCCGCCTGCAGATCATAGGCGAAGCAGCGGGAAGCGCCGATGGCGGCCTGGATCTCGCAGGACGAGGTGGGCAGCAGCCGGTCCGGCGTCGCCGTGCTGACGATGAGCAGGTCGATGTCCCGGGCCGACAACCCGGCCTTGTCGAGCGCCGCGCACGCCGCCCGGGCACCCATGTCCACCGCCCCCGTCTCGTCGCAGGCGATGCGGCGCTCCCGGATACCGGTCCGCTCGCGGATCCAGGCGTCGCTGGTGTCGACCATCTCCTCCAGTTCGGCGTTGGTGAGCACCCGTTCCGGGAGGTAGCGGGCGGTGGCGGAAATACGCGCGATGGGAGTCTTGGGGATCATGAGGCGCTCCGATGCGCTGCGAGGTCTCGGGCCGTGTGCGCGACCATGCCGGTACTGACCACGCGACTCGCCACGCCGATCGCCTTCCCGATGGCCTTCGCCGACGACCGTCCGTGGCAGACGATGCTGACGCCGTTGACGCCGAGGAGGGGGACGCCCCCGTACTCCGCGTAGTCGAACGCCCGAAACTGGTCCTCCAGGGTCGCGCCGAGCAAATCCGACTCCACGCATGCGCGAAAGCTGCCGAAGAGAAAGTGGGCGAGCGATTCGTAGAACTTGAGCAATACGTTGCCGCTCAAACCGTCACAGACGAGGACATCGCAGGCTCCGTGGATGATCTCCCGGCCTTCGATGTTCCCCACGAAGTTCAGATCGCTGGCAGCGAGCAGGCGGTGGGTGACCTTGAGCACGCCGGGTCCCTTGACCTCCTCGGCGCCGACGTTCAGGAGTCCCACGCGCGGACGATCTATGCCTTCGATGTCGTGCACGTAGACGGCGGCCAGCCGCGCGAACTGCACCAGGTGGCGCGGCTTGCACTGAAGGTTCGCGCCGACGTCCACGACCAGCGTCCTGCCTTCCGTGGTAGGGAAAGGGGCAGCGAGGGCGGGCCGGTCCACTCCGGGAAGCGACCTGAGCACCATCAGCGAGGCGGCCATCACGGCCCCGGTCGATCCTGCGGACACGAATCCGTCCACATCCCCCGACCGCTGCAGCTCCAGCCCCAGCCTGATGGAGGAACGCGGATTGCGCCGAAGCGCCGAGACCGGTGAATCCCCCGGTCCGATGCTCTGATTCGTGTGCACGATGCGGATCCGGTCGTGCGCTTTGCGGGTGCCCATGCAGCGGCCGATGGCCGGCTCGTCGCCGACCAGCAGCACCTCCAATTCTGGGTTCCGCTCGACCGCAGCCACGGCCCCGCCCACCTCACTGGAGGGGGCGTTGTCCGTGCCCATTGCGTCGAGGGCGATCCGCATCTGCAAAACCGGGGGCGGCCCGCACGGGGCAGGCTACTCTTCGTCAACCTCGTAGATGAGCCTGCCGCGGTACATCCCAGACGTCGGACACACCCGGTGGCGAAGTGCGGGGGCACCGGTGCGGGAGCATGTCGCCAAGGTCGCTTCCTTCGCCTTGTAGTGCGTGCGGCGCTTCCGCTTCCGCTGCTTGGACACCCGCTTCTTGGGAACGGCCATATCAGTCCTTCCTTATTGCGTTTGCAGGGCCTTCAGCGCCGACCACCTCGGGTCGGTGCCTTTCCGCGACTCTTCGGCCACGTATCTGAATCGTTCGACGGCATCGCCGCACGCGGTGCAACGCCCCGCCTCAGCGTCGGGAAGGTGGTACCGAGGAACCTCCAGCAGCACATCTTCCCGGATCGCCTCTTGAAGGTCCAGCACCGACTGCCGACGATCCAAGGTCCGCATGTCGGGATCATCGGCCTCCCGCTCGTCGCCCGTCACGTACACCAGAGTGAGCGGCCTCTCGACGGCGACATGCAGATCCCTCAGGCAGCGTCCGCATTCGTAGTGTACCGGGGCTCGCCAGAAGCCCCGCACGACGACTCCGCCTTCGGCTGCCAGAGCGGCCGAAGCACTGACCTCGACCGCACCCGAGAACCTGAGTTCCGAATCGGTCCAGATTTCGGATTCCAGAGCAATCGCGGCCTTCACGGTCACCGCCCGGGTTCTTCGCAGCTGCCACAAATCAATTTGCAACATAGATTGTAAAGCTAGCGCACAGTCCAGAACCACGTCAACGGGTGTTTCGCCGCGTCAGCCGTCGCTTCTGGGGGTGACGGTGTCCGCGAGCCGGCTGACCACGGCCCGGGGGAACGTCGAACGCGTCCAGCCACCGCAACAAGACCAAGTCGCCCCGTGCGTCGAGCAGGACATCGTTTCCGTCCATTCGCGCTGTGAAGAGCGGTCGCACCCGGTCAAGGTCCCAAACCCGCCAGGTTACACTGTCCTGATCGGGAAGGCGATACTCTCTCACCCAGAGTCTCTTGTCATAATCCGTCAGGACGGTATCGATCGGGGGAGCCACTTCGTTGATCGGCCAGTCCTTCAACCACGGGGGATTCGCATCGAAATCCCCGACATCGAAGGGTAATGGGGCCCTCATCATCTGCTCGTGAAACCGCTTCCCTTGGGACTCCAGCACCTGGTGCCCCGCCCGCCTCTGGGCCGCGGACAGCCGTACCCCCGCCTGCAAGGGGATTTCCGCGATCTCTCTGCCGCTCCAGTCCAGCACCGCAATGGCTCCCCGGCCAGCTTCGGCGATGATGAAACGGTCTTCCGTCGCGGCCTCGAAGGTCCGGTGCCCGAAGACCACGTTAGAGCTCCGTTTCGGGTGGTAGAAATTCTCATTCCCTCTGGCTTGCGCGACGGCTTGAAGCTCGCCGTCGTCATCCACGGCAACATAGATCGCGGGATCCCAGGTTCGGCCTTCGAATTCCCTGAACGCCATGCTGACTCCGTCTCGGAAGACGATGCGGCCGTCCGGATGAACGGCCACCGGACGCGCGCCGAAAAAGTTCTGGAACGACACCTGGCCGTAGCTCTGCGAGTGCAGAAACCGACCGTCGTGAGCGATGACCGACGCGCGACGGCGAGGAATATCCCAGACGAGGATTCCGTGCGGGGCACGGCTTTGGGCGCCCGATGTGACCGAACTCTCGTGGTCCTTCTCCCTCTCGGCCGACCACACGCACCCTGCCGGACGAAAGGTCGACCATGTGGATCTCGGTGCGCTCCACCAAGGCGAGGCCGGAGTCCGGCAGGAAGAAGCCGGCAACGATCTCACGCATTTCTTCGGAGAGACCGGGATGCTCTGACGAGTCGAAGGCCGGCCGGCCCGGAGAACGGACTGGAACGCGATCTTCCGCCGCGGCGGCCCGAGACGCGGCAGCCAGTGCCAAAGCCAGTCCCGGCGCGCCCGGATGCACCTTGCCGGCCGACACGAAGGTCGGCGTCCCGGGAATCCGCAGGTAGTCGGCCAGCGCCCTGTCTCGCGCAAGCCGGTTTCGAGTCGCCTCCTTCGCCATGCAGTCGCCGAATGACTCCGCGTCGCCGATTCCCACGCTGACGGCGAGACCGGTCCAGTCCCGGGTGCTCAACCATGTCCGGTCCGAAATCAGCGCATCATGCGCTTCGGGGAACAGGCCGTAGTCCTCCGTGCAGATCGCGGCGAGAGCCGCTTCCGCCGAAGCAACACCGGTCCGTTCGGATGGAACATGGCGCACGATGACGGACACACCACGAGTGCGTGCGGCCTCCGACACGGCGGGAGCCACCGTCCGGCACACCGGACAGTCGTAGTCCACGAACTCGACGATGACGCCACGGCCGTCTCTCGGGCGAGAACCCAGCAGACTTGGCGCGCTCGCCAACTCGTCCCACGTCCGTTCGACCCGGTACTGCTCTTGCCGTTCGCGGTAGGCCGCCGTGACCCATCGCCCCACCACGCCGGCGGGATTCAAGAGCAGGATTGCGAGGACCGCCAGGATCGCGATATTGACGACCCTGTTCCACCGGTCACCCATCTTGTGACTCCCGTGAAGTTATCGCGGACTTATCGAGGGTACCAAATCCCGATGTCTCCCGGGTCGCCGATCGGGCAGAACCAGGTGATGCAGTCGCTGTCCGGAGATGTGCACACATCGCAACGGTCCACCTCCCAGCAGTAGTCCTGGGGTGGAAGACGATCGGTTGCGCTGGCGGCTCCGGCTTCTGTCGACAACACGGCGATCAGGAGCAGGCCTATAAGTTGAAGGACTCGGTTCATGAGGGGTCTGTTCCCTTCTGCAAGTAACGAATGACTGGCTTCCCCCCCCAAGTAGCTACTTGGTGACTTTCCCCTGCCCCCAGCGCGAGGACCAGTATCGGAAGCAAATATGGATGTCCGGTTCCGCAGCACCGGCCGCCTGCGGGGTCCCCCTTATCCGATCCGTTCCGATTCCGGGAAGAAGAAGGCGATCTCTCTGCGGGCATTATCGGCCGAGTCGGACGCGTGGATGGCGTTCCGCTCCTTGGATTCGGCGTGCAGGTGACGCACCGTGCCTTCGGCGGCCTCGGCCGGGTCGGTGGCGCCGATGACCTTGCGGAGCTTCGGAACCGCTTCGGGGGCTTCGAGAACCATCGGAATGCATGGACCTGAGGTCATGAAGGCGACCAGAGAATCGTAGAAGGGACGCTCGCTGTGGACCGCGTAGAAGGATCGAGCCTGCGCCGGGGTCATTCTCAGCATCCGCGCGGCCCGGAGCGTGAATCCGGCGGATTCGACAAGAGCGAGAATCCTGCCCGCCCTCCCGCTTCCGGTTGCGTCCGGTTTGATGATGGCAAGGGTCTGGTTCATCTGTGTCGGATTCATCTGCTAAGGAAACCATGAGCCGGGTGCGGAGTCAACCCGCCTGGGCGACCGCGAAGTCGCGAAGGCCTCGGCGAAAGCCCGCATGACCGTTTCGCCGGGCAGAAACCCGACGAGCCTGCCGTCCGTGACGACGGGAAGTCGCGACATTGCCCGAGCGATCAGCGAACGGCTCGCAACCGCCAGATCTTCTCTTTCAGACACGCAGAGCACCGAACGCGTCATCAGGTCGCCCGCCCGCAGGCTGCCGCGTCCCGAAGGCGGTCCGCCTTCTCGCCTCGGGAGAATGCGGCGCAGCACATCGTCGGAGGTGATCACTCCCAACAGCTCGTGGTCCTCCCCGACCACGGGAACGACGTCGAGCCCGCGTCTCAGCATCAGGTGCTGAATTTCTCCGACGGGCGTGTCGGAGTAGATCCGATAGGTGAGCGGCTCCAGCACATGCTCGACCCGTACGGCCGTCTCCAACTGTTTTTCCAGAAAGGCTTTGGAAGACATGAGCTCAAGTACCTTCTCGCGAGTGGGATCGCCGCTCATGCCGGTCGAAAGTCGAACCAGGGCCGGTGCTAGAAAGAGGTTGACCGAAGGCCTGGGCAGTCCCCATGCCACCCAGATCGCACGTGACCCGGAATCACCTTCCCCCTGCCCCGAAGCGAAGCATGCGACCAGACCCGGCTTCGGGTGCTCCTTGCCCAGATTCACGAAGTCCATGCGGCTCGCGAGGCGCACCAGCCAGCGAGGGCCCCCGGACCTGGCCGCCCGTCCGGCTGCCGCGGCGAACGGATGATCCGCCGACAGCCCCGTCCCTCCCGGCGCAAGACACCCGAGGGGATCGGTTCCGGATGCCGTGATGATTCCCGGAGGGACCAGAATCTCCCTGAGCGTTACTGCGGCCACGGGACGGACGAAGCGCGAAGCGATCCAGCGCGGATGCATCGCCGCTCGAATGCCGGGGAGATTTCGAACGCCGGGGGGGTCTCGGTTTCCGGCGGGATCGTGTCCACGGGCGGCCCGCCGCGGCTACCTGCGCAGTGCCTCGGTGACGAGCGCCGAGATCTCCGCCGGGCGCTTCGCGACCTTGATTCCATTGTCCTCGAAAGCTTTGGTCTTCTCGGCCGCCGTTCCGGCCGACCCGCTTATGATCGCACCGGCGTGCCCCATGCGTCTCCCCGGCGGAGCGGAGCGGCCCGCGATGAAGCCGACGACGGGCACGTTCAGGTTTTCGCCGACCCACTCGGCGGCCTCCTGCTCGGCCGTGCCCCCGATCTCGCCGATCATCACCACCGCCTCGGTCTCGGGGTCTTCGGAGAACGCCGAGAGACAGTCCACGAAGCTGGTGCCGATCAGGGGGTCGCCGCCGATTCCCACGCATGTCGTCTGCCCCAGGCCGTCGCGGGTCAGGTGATGCACGGCCTCGTAGGTGAGCGTGCCCGACCTCGATATCAGCCCCACCGGACCGGGAGTCACGATGCGCCCCGGTATGATCCCCAGCGTGGTCTTCCCCGGGCAGATGATCCCCGGGCAGTTGGGACCCAGAACGCGGCTGCCGCGATCCCTGGCCAGAGCGTGAGCCCTGGTCATGTCCAGAACCGGGATTCCCTCCGTCACGCAGACGATGAAGGAAACACCCGCGTCGGCCGCCTCCATGATCGCGCTCGCCGCGAACGCCGGAGGCACGTACACCACCGACGCGCCGGCCCCGGTCTCGGCGACCGCGTCCGCAACCGTGTCGAAGACGGGCACGCGCCGTCCGTCCGGCCCCTCGAAATCGCGTCCGCCCTTCCCCGGCGTCACGCCCGCGACGACGCGGGTGCCGTACGCCATCATCTGACGGGTATGGAAGGAACCGTCGCGCCCCGTTATGCCCTGGACGACGACGCGGGTGTGCTCGTCAACGTAGATCGACATGATCTCTCTCGGTGCTCGCGCGGATCAATCCACGGGCTGCCAGCGGAGTCGGCGGCGGGGTCATCCGGCCAGCCGCACTGCTTCCTGGACCACCCCGTCCATCGACGTGCCCGCGGCAAATCCGGCGTCCGCGAGGATTGTGCGCGCGATGTCCTCGTTCGTTCCGGTGAGCCGGATCACGACGGGAACATCGATGTCGATCCTCTCCGTCGCTTCCACGATCCCCCTGGCGACGTCGTCGCAGCGCGTTATGCCGCCGAAGATGTTGAAGAGGATCACCTTCACGCCCGGATCGGAGGTGATGATCTCGAGCGCGGCCACCACCTTGTCCGGATTCGAGGAGCCACCGATGTCGAGGAAGTTCGCGGGATCGCCGCCGTAGTACTTCACGAGGTCCATCGTGGCCATCGCGAGTCCCGCCCCGTTCACGCAGCAACCCACGTCGCCGTCGAGCTTGACGAAGCTGAGACCTGCCTCTCGGGCCCGCGCATCGGCGGCGGTCTCCGAACCGGGGTCTCTGAGCCCGGCGACGGAAGGACGGCGGAAGAGTTCGTTATCGTCGATGCTCACCTTGGCGTCGATCGCCTTGACCTCGCCTTCGGTCGTCGAGATGAGGGGGTTGATCTCGGCCAGCGAGGCACCGTTGCCGATGAAGACTTCGTAGAGCTGCGCGATGATCTTCGCGCCCTGTCGGGCCAGAGACGGATCGCTGTACAGGCGGGTGGCGAGCCGGTAGGCCTGGTGCGGCATCAGGCCGTAGCGCGGATCGACGTGGAGCTTGTGGATCGCTTCCGGGTTCGTGGCCGCGACTTCTTCGATATCGACACCCCCTTCGGCCGACACCATGAAGACCGGACACTGCGCTTCGCGGTCCACGAGAACCCCCGCGTAGGCCTCGGTTGCGATGCGCTCGGCCGGGCAGACCAGGACGCGTCCAACCGTCAGTCCGTTGATCTCCATGCCCAGAATCGCCGCCGCGTGGCCGGCCGCCTCATCCACGTCACCCGCAAGCTTGACGCCCCCCGCCTTGCCCCTGCCGCCGGAGTGGACCTGCGCCTTTACGACGACCCTGCCGCCGTACCTCTCCGCGATCGCACGGACCGCTTCGGCGTCGTCCGCGATCTCGCCCGGGTTCACCGTCATGCCGACGGCGCGGAAGAGTTCCTTTGCCTGGTATTCGTGAAGGTTCATGCTCGTACCATATTACAGAACCCCCGAACCTGAAAGGCCCCAGATTTCCATGAGCCCGGAGCATTCCATGAGCCCGGAGCCCGTCTACCTGGACCACGCCGCCACGACGCCTGTTCGTCCGGAGGTGGCCGACGCGATGGCGGCGTGCATGGCCGAGGCGTTCGGCAACCCGTCCAGCCGCCACGGATGGGGCCGAAGGGCCAGGGGCCGGTTGGAGGCAGCCCGGGTGAGAGCGGCGGCTTCCTTGGGAGTACCCGCGACCGCTGTGTACTTCACCAGAGGCGGGACCGAGTCGGACAACCTGGCCGTCCTGGGAAGCACGAGAAGCGCGGGAACGAAGGCGGCCCCGGCCCATGTCGTCACCTCCGCGATCGAGCACCCCGCGGTCCTCGAGGCGGCGCGCCAGGCGGCCCGGGAGGGAGCGAGGCATACCATCGTCGGCTTCGATGAAGGGGTCTTCGATCTGGACGCGTTGCGACGGGCGCTCCGGGACAGGCCGACGGTCGTGTCGTGCATGTGGGTCAACAACGAGACGGGTCTGGTGCTGCCGATCCGAGAGATCGCGGCCGAGTGTCGTGCATACGGAGCCCCGCTTCACACCGATGCGGTCCAGGCCGTCGGCAAGATGCCTCTGTCCCTTGCGGAGATTTCCGTGGACCTGCTCACCGTCACCGGTCACAAGATCTGCGGTCCCAAGGGAACCGGGGCTCTCATCGTCCGAGACGGACACAGGATCTCGCCGCTGCACTTCGGCGGAGGCCAGGAACACGGCCTGCGGCCCGGAACCGAAGACGTGGCCGGCGCCGTCGGGCTGGCTGTCGCGCTGGAGCTGGCGGTCCAGGAGACGCCGGCCGAGTCCGCCCGGCTGGCCGAGCTCCGGGACGAGGTCGAGACGAGGCTGCTGGATTCGATCTCCGGGGCGCGCGTGAACGGACGAAATCTGGCCCGGGCGCCTCACATTCTCTCCCTTTCCATTGCCGACACCGACTCGGACACCCTGCTCGCCGCCCTCGACGCGTCCGGAATCGCCGCGTCCGGGGGTTCCGCGTGCGCCAGCGGATCAAGTGCGCCGAGCGCCTCGCTGGCGGCCCTTTACTCCGGCGGTGCGGCCGCCGCGCTGCGGCTGAGTTTCGGTCGGCTGAACTCGCGCGATCAGGTGGGCCGGATCGTGGCCGCCGTGGCAGGCGCCGTCGAGCGGACGCGCGCCCTGGTCGCTTCATGAGCATCCTCACGAGCATGAAGGCCCGAATATGAAGGCTCGTCGGAAGCGCATCCTGGTCGCGATGTCGGGCGGCGTGGACTCGTCGGTCGCCGCCGGCATGCTCGTCGAGGCCGGCCACGACGTGACCGGCGCCACGATGAAGACGTTCTGCTACGGCGACGACGAGATCGCCGCCGGCACGCGCACCTGCTGCGGCCTCGATGGCATCCAGGACGCGAGAGCGGTCGCAGACAGTCTGGGCATCCCTCACTACGTCTTCGATGTCGAGCGAGAGTTCACCCGCGACGTCATCGACGACTTCGTCAGCGAATACAGCCGCGGCCGCACTCCGAACCCGTGCGTGCGGTGCAACTCCAACACCAAGTTCCGGGACCTGTTTCGGCGGGGACGTGTCCTGGGGTGCGACGGCGTCGCGTCGGGACACTACGTGAGACTCGATCGGTCGGGGGGCGAGCCCCGCATGCTACGCGGAGTCGACGCCGCCAAGGACCAGTCGTACTTCCTTTGGGGACTGCCTGCGGCGCTCCTGGACCGGCTTCACTTCCCGCTCGGCGAGCTCACCAAGGGGGATGTGCGGGCAAGAGCCCGGGCGATGGGGCTGGTGACCGCCGACAAGCCCGAGTCGCAGGAGATCTGCTTCGTGCCCACCGGCAACTATCGCGATTTCCTCGCGAAGAAGCTGCTTCCGGTCCATCCCGCGCTCTCCCCCGGAGCGATCGTCGACCACCGCGGGCGCGTCGTCGGCCGTCACGACGGCTATTCGGGCTTTACCGTGGGCCAGCGAAAGGGGATCGGCGGAGGTCTTTCAGAGCCTCACTATGTGCTCGAAATCAGGCCGGAGTCCCGCGAGGTGGTGGTGGGCCCGCGACACCTCCTGGACGTTGGCGGCGTCGTTGCCGGGGATCTCAACTGGCTGGCGGCAGCCCCGGTCCCGGGAACGCATCTGGATGTTCAGATCCGGTACCGTTCACGGCTCGTGCCTTGCCGCATCGAGTCCTGTCGCGGCGAGTCCCTGAGGCTGTCCTTCTCGCGTGCGGCGAGCGCCGTGACTCCCGGTCAGTCGATCGTGTTCTTCGACGGCGACCGGGTGCTCGGCGGGGGGAGGATCGGACGGGTCACCACTTCATCCCGACAGAGTCCGCGAATCCGCGGATCTGCTCCTGCTGCTCCTCGGTCAGAGACTCGGGAACCTCCACCTTCACCTCGACGTACTGATCGCCCCGCCGCCCTTCGCGGCTGATCCCCTGGCCCCGGATCCTGAAGCGCGTCCCCGGCTGGGTTCCCGGGGGGACGCGCAGCACCACCTTCCTCCCCGATATCGTGCTCACCCGGATCTTGGAGCCCAGTGTCGCCTGCACGAGGTTCACCGGCACGGTGACGTGAATGTCGTTGCCCTCGCGGCGAAAGAACCGGTGCGCCGCGACCTTGAAGGTGATGACCAGGTCGCCCGGCGCGCCGCCATCGGTGCCGCGTTCGCCCTGCCCCGTCAACCGAACCTTGGACCCGGTGTCCACACCGGCCGGCACCGACACCTGGATGTTGCGGCTCTGGTGTATCTTGCCGTCTCCGCCGCAGGCACTGCATATCTTGTCGGCGCGTCGGCCCCGGCCCACGCACGCCGGGCAGGGACGGCTGACCGCGAACCCGCCCTGGCCGAAGGAAACGCTGCCTGACCCTCCGCACTCCCGGCACTGCTTCCATGTCGTGCCCGGCGCCCCGCCCGACCCTCTGCAGGTCGCACACTCTTCATTGATCGAAACCGAAACGGGGACTTTGCCTCCCCTGGCGGATACCATGAACGGCACCTCGACCGCGTACTCGACATCCGCCCCCTTGGCCGGGCCCGACGGCTTGCGGGCCTCTTCCTTCTTCCCGCGGTCGAAGATGGACGAGAAGATGTCGGAAAACCCGCCGAGTCCGCCGAGATCCTCGAAGGAGAAGCTGGTCGGCTGTTGCGCCCCCGCACGAGCGCCGGGACGCGCGCCGCCCAAGCCGTAGGCGCCCAGCTTGCGCATCTGATCATACTTGGCACGCTTGCGGGGGTCGGACAGAATCGAGTTCGCTTCGCCGACCTCCTTGAAGCGCTCGGAGGCTTTCGGATTGTTCGGGTTGGCGTCGGGATGGTACCGTTTTGCCAGCTTGCGATAGGCCTTCTTGATCGTCTCGGCGTCCGCCTTCGGATCGACGCCGAGCATCGCATAGTAGTCCTTGTCGGTCGTCGTCATCGCCGCTGAATCGCTACTGACACTTGAAGACGCTCACGCGGGCAGGACGGATCAGGAGCCCTCTCAGGGTATAGCCTCTCTGAAACACCGTCGCCACGGTCTCGTCGTCCTCTTCCGACTCCGCAGGCACACGCATCATCGCCTCCATCGTGTTGGGATCGAAGGGGTCCCCGACGGGGTCCACGACCTCGACCCCGGCGTCTCCCAGGACGCGGAAGAATTTGCGCTCGACCAGATCCACCCCTTCCACGATCGAATCCACGGAAGATTTGTTTTCCGGCTCCAGTGCGGTGACCCGGAGCAGGTCGTCCAGGGGTTCGAGCAGGCGAGACACCAGGTCGGCCTGCGCACGATCCAAGCGCTGGCGCAATCTGTCCTCGGTCCTCTTGCGGTAGTTGTCGAACTCGGCTGCGAGTCGAAGGTGCTGATCCTTCAGACGGTCGCGTTCGGCCTGGAGTTCGACGACAGGGTCCGGCTCGGCGTCTTCCGGCGCTGCCGCGGTCTCTTCGGTTCGATCGTCGCGCTCGGTAGCGTGCATTTCCTCGGCCACGTGCCCTTCCCCGGCCGCATGCCCTTCCCCGGTGATGTGCCCTTCCTCGGCGGTGGGGGCCGCGTGCACTTCCCCCGCGGCCTCCCGGCCCGTCCCTTCCCCGTTGTCGCAGTCTTGAGAGTTCATTTCCTCGCTCGCCGTATCTCGCGTGCCGCGCATCGGATAAAGCCGTGCACGGAGGGTGGCCGTCAGTCGGCCCGTCAAACCAGGTGCTTCCCAAGGTCGTGCATTCGGGTTCCGAGGTCCATATACGAGAAGCCGGAGCGCCCCGTCGCACGCTACCGTGCCATCGCTTCCAGCGCCATGCCCAGAACGGCCTCGACGCTGCTCGCGCGTACGACGGCGCGGTCTCCCCCGAAATGCTCCAGGCAGGTGACACCCGTGCCTGCGGACAACGCAACCGCCAGCCACACCGTGCCCACGGGCTTCGCCGCGGTTCCGCCGGCCGGGCCCGCGATTCCCGTGACGGCCATCGCCACATCCGCCGAGAAGTGCCTGCATGCGCCGAAGGCCATTTGCAGCGCGACGATCCGCGAGACCGCGCCATGCTGCTCCAGCGCCACGGGATCGACTCCCAGGTGGCGGATCTTGATGTCATTCGAGTAGGCCACCAGACCGCCGCTGTAGTAGGCCGATGCCTCCGGAAGATCGGTGATCACCTTGGCCAGCAGCCCGCCCGTGCAGCTCTCGGCGGTCGCAACCTTGAGGCCGCGGGCCATCGCGCGACCCGCGAGGCGTCGCACCCTTTCGGACGCGGCGTCATACCATGCCTTCCCGGCGGCTTCGGTCACCTGCGCTCCGTGAGCACGGATCTGTAGCGCCGAAGATAATCCGCGAGCGAGAAAAGCGTCAGAAACACCGCAAGGGCCAAGGTGACCGCGACAAGGCTGGTGTGAAAGACCTGCCAGGCGCCCCAGAATCCGTCCGTCCACCCCGCTTCTTCGGCCGAGAGAAGGAGGGGATACCAGAGGAGGAGCGAGCCGATGAAGATGTTGGTCACCAAGGACTTGTACTTGCCGGACTTTCCCGCCGCGATGACCTTCCCCCGGCGGACGGCATAGCCGCGGAAAAGGGTGACGCACAGCTCCCTTCCGAACACTACGGCGATGACCCAGATCGGCAGAGTTCCCCAAAACGGCAATTCCCCGGACGGGTCGTCCCTTCGCGTGATGAAGTAGAAGGGAATGAAGGCGCTCGCCATGAGCAGCTTGTCCGCGATCGGGTCCAGAAGCTTCCCGGCGTCCGAGATCCACCCGTGCTTACGGGCGAGATGTCCGTCCCAGACATCGGAAAACGCGGCGACGAGGAACACGACGAAGGCGGCATACCGTTCGAACCGGTCCGGCGACAGTGCCAGCCAGAAGATGACCGGGCACAGGGTGATCCGCGCAACGGATATCGCATTGGGGATGCTCACCGAATCCCCGCTCTCTCCCGAAGCTCGTCTTCCATGCGTGCAAGGATCGCTCCGGCCCGGCTGCGGAGCAAACGCCGTCCTTCCCACGATCTGAAGTCACGCAGGAGCGTCACGGCGCCCACGGTGGCGGGTTCTCCGGCCAGGTGCCCCAGGGCGGCCAACCGGCGAAACGGACTCGGACTGAACAGGTTCCTCCGGTGGCGCGCCACCTGATCACGCAGGACCAGAGCCGAAATGGCGGCGACCGCGCCGACCCCCAGCAGAAACAGGCCGATCCTGCGCATGCGGCGGTCCATGGGCTCTTACATCTCCCTCCGCCCGGCGAGGGCTTCGGCGATGGTCGTCCCATCGACGTATTCCAGGTCGCTGCCCACGGGAATCCCCTGTGCCAGCCGCGTCACGCGCACCGCCCTGGCCCGCAGCAGACCTTCCAGATACACGGCCGTGGCCTGGCCTTCGACGCTCGCGTTGGTCGCGAGGATCACCTCGCGCGGGCGCGTCCCCGCCCCGTCCAGCCGGGCAAGGAGGCTCTCGATGTTGAGACTCTCGGGACCGATCCCGTCGAGCGGGGAAAGACGGCCGCCGAGCACGTGAAAGAGCCCACGGTACCTCCCGGCCCGCTCGATCGCCCCGACCTCATAGGCTTCCTCGACGACGCAGATCACCTCCTGGTCGCGGGAAGGGTCTTCGCAGAGGGAACACAGTGCGGCTTCGCAGTAGTTGCCGCACCGGGGACAGGGACGGATCCGGTCGGCCACGTCCTCGATTGCGCGCGCCAGGCGCCGCGCATCGTCCTTGGCTCCCTTGACCAGATGGTACGCCAGGCGCAGCGCGGTCTTGGCACCCACCCCCGGCAGCCTGCCGAATTCGCGCGTGAGATTCCCGATCGCGGATGCCATGACGGTCCGTGCGTCAGAAGAGTCCCGGAAGCTGTACCGGCAGTCCGCCCGCCGCGCTCCGCATGCGCTCTTCCGACAAGGCGCGCGCCCGATTCTGGGCCTCGGCCACCGCGGCGACCACAAGGTCTTCGAGCATTTCCACATCGTCGGGGTCGACCACTTCGGGTTCGATCGACACGCCGACCAGGTCCCCCTTTCCCGTTACGCGGGCCCTGACCATGCCCCCTCCGGCGGATGCCTCGATCTGCTCGGCGTCCAGGCTGTCCTGCAGCTCCTTCACCCTGGCCTGAAGCTGCTGTCCCATCTTCATGATCTGCTGAATGCTCGTCATTATTTTCGCTCCCGTCCGTAATCCAATCCCGGCATCCCGGGCTCCGGTCAGTCCACCAGATCCAGATCCAGCTCCACGACCGCCCGCTCGATGTGGGGAGCGCGCTCGACCAGATCGCGCAACCGTGTGCGGCGGACGGTTGCTTCGGTGACTTTGGGCCCACGCCGCGATCCGTGCGAGCCGTCGGCCGATCCGCTCATGACTGAAATCCTGGCGGATTTCCGATCCGCATGATGCGCCAGCCCTTCTTCCAGCCTCCGGCGAACCGACACGTCCCCGAGCTTCTCGGCCTCCAGGTCGCCGTGAACCTCCAACACCAGGGCTTCCCCGTCCTCCCTCGCCCGCACGCCCCGCAGGATGCCGGCGAGTCCTCTGGGGAGACGCGGCGTGTCGCTCAGAAGCGTCTTCCACGCGTCGGCGAGGCTGCGGGGGACGGCAGGGGGCGGCGGCGGCGTCACGGCTCGCGCAGCCGCCGCGTCGGTCGCCGGAGCCGCGGCGGAGCGGTGCGCTGCGGACGGTGTCGACACGGCGGCAGGTGGGTGCGCGGCCGACCGTGCCGACACGGCGGCAGGCGGTGCCGGTGCCGGTTCCCTGGCGGGTGCGCCTCCGAGAGCCCGAATGACCTCTTCGAGCTCCACGGTTCGATCGAGATAGCTCATGCGCAGAAGCAGGACCTCGACCAGGACGCGGGGGCGGCCCGTGCGCCTGAGGCTGCCGTCCGCCTCCAGCGAGGAGCACATGGCGAGCATGCGTACGAGGTCGCCGGGTGCGAATGCGGAGGCACGCTCGGCAAGCGCGTCCCGGAGTCGGGTGCCCATCACGCCCGGCGCGCCTTTCGGGTCCACCGCCATGCGGAGCAGAAGCCTCAGCTTCTCGGTCAGGCCGTGGTAGAACTCGACCAGGTCGTAGCCCTCGTCGATCAGCACGTCGACGAAGTCGAAGACGGCCCCGTACCGCCTTCCGATGATGATGTCGAAGACCTCCAGATATCGCTCCTCGGCCACGACGCCGAGTACCTGAACCACCGAATCGATCGTGACTTCCTCGTCCGACAGCGCCAGTACCTGATCGAGCAGCGAAAGTCCGTCGCGCATCCCCCCGTTCGCCTTCCGCGCAATCGCCCGCAGCGCTTCGGGATCGAACGCGATGCCTTCGGCCTTCAGAACGTCTTGCAGACGTTCGACGATGTCGTCGGCGCCGATCCGCCTGAAGTCGAAGCGCTGGCACCTCGACAAAACCGGCGAGGCGCTCTGCTGGATGCGGCGAGGCTCGGTCGTGGCGAAGCAGAAGATCACCCGGGGGGGCGGCTCCTCCAAGATCTTCAGCAGCGCATTCCACGCTTCCCGCGTCAGCATGTGGGCCTCGTCGAGGATGTAGACCTTGTAGCGGCCTTCCTCGGACGGCGCGTACATCGCCCGCTGCCTCAGCTCGCGGGCGTCGTCCACGCCGCGGTTGGAAGCGGCGTCGATCTCGACCACATCGAGAGAAGTGTGGCCGCCCCAGATGCGTTCGCAGTCGTCGCAGCCGCCGCACGGCTCGCCCTGGGGCGTTCGTTCGGCGCAGTTGAGCGACATGGCGAGGATCCGGGCGAGGGTCGTCTTTCCCACGCCGCGAGGTCCGCAGAAGAGGTACGCGTGTCCGACGCGATCTGCGGCAACAGCCCGTTTCAACGTCTCGGAAACGTGTTCCTGAGTCGACACCTCTCCGAAACAGCGGGGCCGGTACTTCCGGGCTAGGGCGAGATAGGACAAGGCGCCGTCGGTGGGGGCTTCGAATTGGCCGCGATGTGCCCCAGGCACTCCGCGGCGACGGTCACTGCACTTATCGCTGCTACCTGCGGGGTCCTGACGAGGTTCATGAGCTTCCCGACCCGCGGACCTGGGGCACAAGAGCAAAGCTATCCGGATTCACGAACCGGCGTCAACCTGGACCGAACCAGCGTCAACCGGGACGCCACGCGTCGGGGATGTGCTCGATCTCGACCGACTCGCCCCGAATCGCCACTCCCACCGCGTCGAACCGGTAGATCGTGCCCGCGCGGCCGTGCTCGTGGATCCACCGCCGCGCCGCCGCCACCACCATCCTTCTCTTCGCGGCGCCGATCGGCTCCAGGGGCGTCCCTCCCGTCTCGGTGGCGCGGGTCTTCACCTCCACGAAAGCCACGACGCCGTGCTTGGAGACCACCAGATCGATCTCCCTGGGTCCGGCTCGGTAGTTGCGCGCCAGCACCTTCCACCCCCGGGACCGCAGATGGTCGGCGGCGAGGGCCTCTCCCCTGCGTCCCAGATCCCACCCGTCCGCTCCGGTTCTGGCTCGCATGGTTACAAGATGGCGAAGAACGGGGGGCGCGAGAATGGCCGAATGGGTCAGAGCTGTCCTGTTGCTCCCGCGGGTTCCGACAGCCGCGCCAGTGACCGGTCGATCGCCTCCGCGATGGGCTCGCACTGTCCGATCAGCTGTTCGAACTGCTCCGGGTACAGACTCTGGGCACCGTCCGAGAGGGCCTCGGGCGGGTTCGGATGCACCTCGATGATCAGGCCGTCCGCGCCCGCGGCCACCGCTGCGCGGGCCATGGGCGTGACCTTGGTCCGCACTCCCGTCCCGTGGCTGGGATCGGCGATGACCGGCAGGTGCGTCAGCGACTTGACGAGTGGTATGGCCGTCAGGTCCAGCAGATTGCGCGTCTGCTGATCGAAGCTCCGCACCCCGCGCTCGCAGAGGATGACATCGGGGTTGCCTTCGCTGAGGAGGTATTCGGCCGCCAGAAGCAGCTCGGTGATCGTCGCCGACATGCCCCGCTTCAGGAGCACCGGCCTGCCGGAGCGCCCGGCACGCTTGAGGAGCGGATAGTTCTGCATGTTGCGCGCACCGATCTGGATCACGTCGGCGTATTCGGCCACGAGGGCCACTCCCTCGGGCTCGACGGCCTCGGTCACCACCGCGAGACCGGTCTTCTCACGCGCCTCGGCAAGGAGTTCCAGACCCTTCGGCCCGAGACCCTGGAAGGAATAGGGCGACGTGCGCGGTTTGAAGGCGCCGCCCCGCAGCGCGCTTGCGCCGGCGTCGCGCACCCGTGCCGCGATGTCGAGGATCTGCCCGCGCCCCTCGACGGCACAGGGACCCGCGATGACGACCACTTCCCGGCCGCCGAGCACGACCCCGTTGCCCAGATCCACGAGCGTGTCGTCCTCCCGCCATTCGCGCGACACCTGCTTGTACGGCTTGCTCACCTTGATGAGCTCCCGGACGCCCGGGAGGCCGGCCAGCCGGGCCGACTCCACCCTGCCGTCGTTGCCGACGAGTCCGATCGCGGTGCGTTGTCGGCCGGGCATGGGCTTGGCGCCGTACCCCATGGCCGAAATCGTGTCGACGACTCGCTGTATCTCTTCGGGCGTCGCCCGGTGATCCATCACGATGAGCACGGTTGCGGCTCTCCTATATTCTGAAGGTCTGTCCGTCGTGCGCGCAGACCACGCGGCCCGCGTAACCGGCTTCGCGCACCAGCGCCGGGACCGAGTCCGCCTCGAGGGGTGGATAGAGGTGTGTGAGCACGAGCGTACCGGGTCGCGCGCGGTGCGCCATGGCCGCCACCGACGCGGGCGAGAGGTGGTTCCCGGCGGCGACCGGGTCGGCGTATGCGCACTCGCTGACAAGAATGTCCACCCCCTCGAAGAACGCGCCGAGGGCCGGCTCGGGGCCGGTGTCGCCGGTATAGCCCACCGCGCAGCGCTCCGTTTCCACGCGCACGGCCACGGATTCGTCGGTATGCGGCGTCGGGAAGAAGCGCAGCCGCATGGAGCTCCGCGCTTCGG
Source organism: Longimicrobiales bacterium (assembly GCA_965215065.1). GTDB lineage: Bacteria > Gemmatimonadota > Gemmatimonadetes > Longimicrobiales > Gaopeijiaceae > Bin94. The sequence goes on along the minus strand of OZ244037.1, from coordinate 3,035,494 downwards.
TCCAGGTCGCCTGCCGGGCGACCTCTTCGTAGACGACCGGGAAGCCGGGAGCGACGATGAAATCCCCGTGCGCGGCGCGCAGCGCGTCCACGCGGACGCGGAGCCCGGGCGGACCCAGAACATGCAGCGGCCGGGTACGCGGCGAGGAAGCGCCCCACTTCAAGGCGAAGAGGAGGTGGGGAAGGTCCCCGAAGTGATCCGTGTGGTAATGAGTCAGGACGAGGTGGCTGACCTTCCACCAGGCCTTGCCGTGGCGCGCCAGGCCGTGTACCGCCCCGGGGCCCACGTCGAGGAGGAGCGCAATGCTCCCGCTTTCGACGAGGTGGCAGGGGCAGCTGCGATCGGCCGACGGCGCCAGCGTCCCCGAACCGATCACCGTAAGCTTCGAGGTCACACCGTGGCTCCCGAGCAGCCCTCGGACATTTCCCTTCAAAGGCCCACTTCCGCCCGTCGTTCTTCGATCAGATGCTCCAAGAATCCGTCGGTCGGGAGGGAGTGCTTAACGCTCGCACGGCAGATACCGAGCCGGTCGAGGTGTGAATGGTGCTCGGAGGTCAGGGTGGACGGATCGGACATGGAATCAGAACGCGGGTGATGTGCAGGGCGGCAGGGCGAAGCCGGGGCACGGGGCAGGCGGGAGTTGAAGTTGAAGGTAATCAGTATCCTCCGACGGTGGAGAGAGGCAACCGGCGATCCAGCGGATACCGGAGAGGCACGAGTGCCGGGAGAACCGGCGGTCGCCCCGCCGACCGGAGATCCTCGGGGCGGTACCGAACCGGTGGCGACTGCGGCGCGATGTAGTCAGCCGGCTCGATCGGGGATCAACGGCCCGAACTTACGGTCAAGTCGAGGCTCCGGTGCGGCGACTGCCGACTGATTGTGAATGACTCAACGCGGTGTCCGGGAAAGGCATCGCGCAGGCTCACCGCTTCCTCCAATCGACCCTCGTCGAGATCCGCTCGTGCGAACACCGCCACTTCGACCGGCACATCCACCGGCACCCAGCACACCCGAAAGAAGCCGCTGATCGCAGTCTTCTCGATGGTCCATGAGCGGAAGTTTCCTGCAGCGCGTGCCTTCTTCGGGTCCATCAGCGCGGCGACCTCATAAGCCTGGGGCATGACCACCACCCGCGCATCCTCGACCGGCGTTCCCTCTTCATCGCGCACATGACCCATCAGCATCCCCGCGCGGACAGCCAGTCTGGGCGGCGTGCCGGTCGTCATCATCGGCTCGGGCGGATCGGCACTCTCACATATCCGTTCGAGAACTTCCCGCAGCGGTGGTGCATCCATGACGACTTGAGCGGGCTCGGATGCATGCGGCTGCACGATCACGTTCGACGGCGCCGGTTCGTAGCCCAGCGAATCAAGGTAGGGATGACTGAATCGGAGCGCGTATTCGCCCGGTGCCAAATGGGAGAGTTCGAAGTGACCGGCGGCATCGGTGGTGGCCTGGGCACCGGAACCCGGCAGGAAGACACGCGCGTTCGCAAGTCCGGCCCCGAGGCTGTCACGAACGGCTCCGGTGATTCGCATTCCGGCATCGCCCTTGAAGACAACCTCGTCTCCTTGGTAGGCCTGCAGAACCCGGCCGCTGTGCTCGGTGACACCCTCAAGTGTGGGATACGGCCGACCGGTGAGCGGATGAATGCCCCCTTCGCCGGCCCGGAACATTCGCATTTGCCACGAGGGAACAATCCAGGCGCCGCTGGACAACTCGACGAAATCGACGCTCCCCCCGGGTTCCACCTCAAGCAGCCAGGGCTGGACGTTGAGGTTGACAAAGCGAAAGTCCACCCGGCGAAGGTGTGCCGTCCGCCGGTCGAGCCACATCGTGCCCGTAATGTCCGGCACACCGCCCATCTCGACGGGTTCGAACGCGAGGCCGATCACGGCATCCTGGTCTTCTCCGTCGGGCACGAGCGCGACGCAGTGTGAATCCAGAAATGCGTCGGAGAGGAGGACTTCGGCGTCGGGAGCCCAGAAGACGATGCCGGTCGGGGCAATCTCGACAAACCCATGCGTCACCAACGAGTCCGCCGAGCGTGCCACGTACGGTGCCGACGCATAGCTATGTCCATAGGATCGGCTCTCGGATTCCACCTGCCATCCAGCCTCGTCAAGCTCGCGTCTCACCCGCAACGTCTCGTAGCGGTAGAGGCCGCGATCCTGTGTCCACGCGGCCGTCGCGAGTGCCTTGCGTGCCTCCTCCCATACCTTCGCCACGGCAAGTCCCTCTTCAGGGCGCAGCCTGCACTCTCGTCGGTCGGCCGTCACTTCGATGTCTTGGAGCGAGACGGGGTCCGGCGTCGCGGCCAGACGAAGCGCAACCGTGTCGCCTTTGGAGAGATGTACGAACCGGGAGAATGTGGTCGCGTAGCCGATCCTGTCGATCCGGATCCTGAACTCGCCCGGACTGCGTGCAGTCACGACGAAGTAGCCGTCGGCGTGGGTCAAGGTTCGTTCGTCTTCTCTGCCTTGCCGGTCCAGCAGCGTCACCATCGCGCCGGCAACGTGCTCATCGCTCCCGGCTTCGGTGATCCATCCCTGCATTACTTGACCGAACGCAGGCGTGACCGCGCCCGAAGCCAGTGCGGCGCAGAGGGCGAAACGCGCGGCAGATCGCGTCAGTCCGAAAGGCGGGGAGCCGTGTAGCCTTCGGGCTTCGGCCCGGGTCACTTGGGTACTCTCGAGGACAAGTCCCTGAGTAACGAGACCTGATCGTTCAGGCCGATTGCGAAGTCGGTCAACGTAAGATCCTCGAAGACGTATGCCGCCGGATCTGCCGGTGCAATGCTTGGGTCCAAGACGATTCCGGCAACGGGCACCCGGCGTAAAGCCAAATCGCGCTTCTCTTGCTCGGTGGGCTCTCTCGTGAGAATGAGCGCCACATGTAGGCCCGTAGCCTCACGATCAAGCTGAATCCAGCGACCAAGAACGCCTGCACACGAGAAACAGCTGTCCGGCGGATACACCAACACCACCGCGGTCCCTTCTGCACTTACAGCATCGCCGATCGTTCGACCGTCGATCAGGCGCGTCTCAGAAATCCCGTGGTCGGAGCTGCACGAAAGAACCGTCGCATAGGCGAGACAAATGGCCAGTGTGCGAGGGCAATTCCCGGTTGCCAACCTACCCCCCTTGGTTTGGGAAAGTGACCCGCCCCGTGCATTCGCTCGATTCAACTCTGAAACGCCGGATGACCGCCCTAGGACTTCCGCTGTGGTCAAGCGTCTGCTCCAAGACGTACAAACTGCTCGCACGGAGGATCGCTTTCACAACGCCTGATTCCTGAGTGGGCACGAGCGTGTCCGGACAAACGCCACCCCCGTCCTCCCGAATGCTCGAAACGTAGAAGTCGGCTTGCTGTGGATACCCCCCTCCAGCCCGTCGCTCCCCAAGGTCGAAGTCTTGGTGGAGGACGAAAACATTGCCCTCACCGTCGCGTGACAATGCCGTCAGGGCGGAGGTGGACTCAACGAGTTCGGGAATGCTCGTTTCCCGAGGATCGAGCGACGCAAGGTCAGCCTCATCTGGAAGACCACGCCGTCGGACCGATGGGAAGACCAAGGTGTCCAGCACGTTACCGGCATGGTCCGTGCGCAACACATGCGGGCTCGCGCCGAATCCGACAACCAAGTCGTCGTTGCCCACGTCGATCACGGTGAAGGCGAGAACACCGAACACCATCGGATTCGCGTTTCGTCGTGCACTGAGAATGACAGAGGAAACGTGGCCTCGCCAAACGCGACGGTGCTCCGGTACCGCCCGGACGACACCTCGAAGATCGGCTCCTCGCCATGCATAATGGGTAATGGGGCAGAGGTCGGTCAAGGGGGGGTGGCCGGGGCCTGGGGTTCGGGCTGATGTCGCAGGTCTGCCGGACGTGCCGCCGAGACTTGCCGGCGACCCGGTGCATGCTCCACGCACAACGGCTTTCGGGCGCACGACGCGACCGGGTACGGCCGCTTGTCGGGTGGGAGGGCGCGGCCTTTCGGAATCGTGCGGTTCGGGGAAGATTGGCCGGAGCGCATCCGGGGGCGGCCGCTCCCGGAACCCGAGCGGAGTCTCGCCGGCCCGGGCTGCCCCCCGGGCTCCGCCGGGCCGACGGCCATGGGGACCGGGCGGGAGAGAGCGGAGATGAAGAGGACGAGACTGTTCGCGCAGGCGCTGGGCCTCGAGCGGCCCTGGTATGTGGAGAGCACGGCGTTCGACGCCGGGGAACGGCGGCTGGACATCCATCTGAACTTCGAGGTCGGCGGCACCTTCGCCTGCGGGGGCTGCGGGGGCGAGGGCTGCAAGGCGTACGACACGGCCCTCAAGGAGTGGCGGCACCTCAACTTCTTCCAGCACCGGGCCTACCTGCACGCGCCGTCTCCCCGGGTGAAGTGCCCGGAGTGCGGAGTCCGGCAGGCGCGGCTGCCGTGGGCACGCCCCCGGAGCGGCTTCACGCTGCTCTTCGAGGCGCTCGTGGTGACGATGGCGTCCGGGATGCCGGTCAAGGCGGTGGCGCGCATCGTCGAGGAGCACGACACCCGGCTGTGGCGGATCGTCAAGCACCATGTGGACGAAGCGAGGGCGGAGGCGGACCATTCGCAGGTGCGGGCCGTGGCCGTCGACGAAAAGGCGTGCCGCCGGGGCCGCAGCTATGTGACGTTCTTCGCGGACCTCGACGAGCGGAGGCTGCTGTACGCCGCGGAGGGACGGAAGTCGGAGGTGCTGGGAGAGTTCCGGGACGACCTCGAGGCCCGCGGCGGCCGTGCGGAGGGGATCGGGGAGCTGTGCATGGACATGTCGGCGGCGTACATCAGGGGGGCGAAGGAGTCGTTCCCGGACGCCGAGATCACCTTCGACCGCTTCCATGTCGTGAAGCTGCTGAACGAGGCGGTCGAAAGGGTGCGGCGCGCCGAGCAGAAGGAGCGGCCGGACCTGAAGCGGACCCGGTGGCTGTGGCTGTGGAACCCGGAGCGCCTGAAACCGCATCAGAGGCTCCGGCTGGACGCGCTGCTCGATCCGGCGCAGGTCGCGCTGGACACGGCGCGGGCGTACCGGCTCAAGCTCTCCTTCCAGGAGTTCTGGGACCTGCCGCCGACCCTCGCCGAACGCTGGCTCGACCGGTGGTGCGCGGACGCCGAAGAGAGCGGCCTCGCGCCGATGGCCAAGGTCGCCGGGACGGTCCGCAGGCACCGCACGGGCATCCTCCGGTGGCTTCACTCCCGGATCAGCAACGGGATGCTGGAGGCCATGAACTCGCTCGTGCAGGCGGCCAAGGTTCGCGCCCGAGGCTGCCGCACCACCGAGAACTTCATCACCATGGCCCACCTCGTGTGCGGCAAGCTCCAGTTTAACCTCCCCACTTGAAACAGCGAGGAACCCGAAGATCTCCAAGCTCATGGGGCGCAGGTCGACGAACCCGAGCAGGTCTTCCGCAACGAACCCTTGCACGCCAACGACTGTGAACTCGCCCGGTTCCTGTCCTCCCCGGCCGAAAGCCCGTCTGAATGCGCCATCGCGTCCGAAGCGTAGCACGCTGTTCGAAAACCGGTCGGCAATGAAATACGATTCATCGTCCGCGACGATCAGTGCGGCCGGGTCGCTTAGCAGCCCGTGGATAAAGTCCGGTCTTCTACGCCTGCACAAGTTCTGCAGAAGCTGCTGGATTACAGGTGTACAAGGATCTCTGCCATGGAGGACGGCGATGGCGGTAGGCAGGCGGCGCAAGGCCGGGCAGGCGGAGTTGTTCGTGGCCACGGACAGGATTCGGGCGCTGGGCAACCCGTTCTACCGTGCTCTCGACAGGCTGCTGGAGAAGCACGGCTTCGATGCGTTCGCGGAGGAGACGTGCGGCGGGTTCTACGCGGAGCGGCGGGGGCGGCCGGGGATTCCGCCGGGGGTGTATTTCCGGATGTTGATGGTGGGATACCTGGAGGGCCTCGGCTCGGAGCGGGGCATCGCCTGGCGGTGCGCGGACTCGATTTCGCTGCGCGAGTTCCTGGGCTGCGGGCTGTCGAGGAATCCGCCGGAGCACTCCACGCTGTCGAAGACGCGGAAGCGGCTGAGCCTCGAGGCGCACACGGCGGTCTTCGGCTTCGTGCTGGAGCGGCTGATGGAAGCGGGGCTGCTGAAGGCGAAGACGCTGGGGGTGGACGCGACGACGCTCGAGGCGAACGCGGCGATGCGGACGATCGTGCGGCGCGAGGACGGAACCGGCTACGAGGAGTTCCTGGAGAAGCTGGCGAAGGCTTCGGGGATCGAGACGCCGACGCGGGAGGACCTGGCGAAGCTGGACCGGAAGCGTCCGAACAAGGCGTCGAACAAGGAATGGGAGCATCCGCACGACCCGGAGGCGCGGACCACGAAGATGAAGGACGGCCGGACGCGCCTGGCGCACAAGCTCGAACACGCCGTCGACATGGACACCGGAGCGGTGGTCGGCGTGACGGTGCAGACGATGGACGGCGGAGACACGGCGTCGCTGCCGGTGACGCTGGACGAGGCGGAGCAGCGGCTGGCGGAGGTGGGGGCGGAGGCCAAGGAGGTGGTGGCCGACAAGGGGTACCACTCGAACAAGACCATGACGGGCGTGAAGGACCGGGGGATGCGGAGCTGCGTGAGCGAGCCGAACCGCGGCCGCCGGAAGTGGAAGGGGAAGCGGGACGCCCAGAAGGCGGTCTACGCCAACCGGCGGCGGATCCGGGGGAACCGGGGCAGGCGGCTGCTGCAACGGCGCGGGGAGAAGGTGGAGCGGGCGTTCGCGCACATGCTCGAGACCGGCGGCATGCGCCGCGTCCATGTCCGGGGGCAGGAGAACATTCGAAAACGGATGCTGATCCACGCGGCGGCCTTCAACCTCGGACTTCTCATGCGCAAGCTGTACCGTGTCGGCACGCCGCGGAGCCTCCAGGGGCTCGCGACCGTGCAGACCGCGCTCGCGGACCGGGCCGCGACCGCTGTTTCGCCCGATTCTTCGCCGGTTTCGCCCCCGTACCGGCCTTCCAGGCCCGTCTGGGCCGCTTTTGCCCGTTATTGCCGACTCTTCAGGCCGAAACGCCCGCCGTCGGCATCAAACTCGACCCTCCCGGCGTTGATTCCCTGCGCAAGTCCGGCGGCCTGGAAACCCATTTCTTCCACGGGCTGTTATGTAGTGCTCCTCGCTCTCGCGTAACACCACGCTGTCTTCGAGAACCAGGGCTGGTCCGGACTGCATAGCTTGTAGGAGTCCAGGCAACGTGCACGCGACCAACGGCGCAACCAGCAGGAGAAAGCCCCAAGGGCATCGGTCCAACGAAGGGACTCGCAGCATAGGAGGACGGATTCGGCTGGCCGGAACCTTCGCCTAGACTAGAACTCGATGACGTAACAGTCGCAGTCGAACCACAGATCCCAGCAATTCAACCAGCAGACCCCGAAGTGGGGGCTGTACCACGCGGCCCAGATGATCTGGCCATCGTCGCTGGTTTCGGGGGTACCTTCGCCAGTCGGCTTGAGGGGTTCGGGGTCGCTAGAGGTTGGTGCCATCGGCACGAGCGGCTCCTCCGCTCCCGCCTGCATGCCGACGACCTCCCGTTCGGCAATACCGGCGGCGGAAGGGATGTTCCCGGCGGCCGGAATCGCAGCGATCAGGCCCACGACCACGAGCGATGCCGCCACGAATGACGCGAAGCGGGTGATTGTCTGGATTTTCGGTGTGTTCATTTCGGTCCTTTCGGGGTAACGTTGAGCGATCACGCACGGCTGTTCCGAAGCGCGAAGGGAAATGAACGGTCGTCCGGCCCATGTCAAGGGCTCTGGTTCGTCCAGATCGAACCAGCGGAACCCCGATTTCCCTCTCCGGTCACGGCAGCGGGTCCGTCAAGGATCACATGGGTCGGATCGCCGATCACGACGAGGCAGTGGTCAGCCGCGGCACTGACAGGATTCGGGAGGCGGCACGCACCTCGCCGCACGCCGCTCCGGCACCGGGCGGGAAGCCTGGGGTCAAAGGGGGCGGAGCGAGTGGGATCAGCGCACCTCGACCGGCAGCCTGCGCACCGCCACGCTAGGCACATCGAATTCGTCAAGTTCGATGAACGCCGCCAGGCCGTCCGGGCCGAACGCGTCCGGCATCTCGGTCGCGCCGGCGGAGTAGGTCCCGACGTACTCGCCTTTGTAGGTCAGCACATCAATGGGTCCGTCGCTCTCCGGCTCGTCGCCTCTCCGTTGCACCCAGATGCGGCCACCCCATGTGGTAGCAAGAGTGCGGAGGACGGGTACTTCGTGGTAGTATCGCCGTTCGAGTTGGAAGGTGCCGGTTGGCGGAGGGTTGCCTCCTTCGCTGCGGCCGCGCACCTGCAACATTATGGGACCCGGCGGCCCACCTCCGCGCCCTTCGCGTCTGGCCGCCCTCCGCTCCTCGAAGTCACTCCGGACCGAAGGCGTCAAGGGCTCGGGCAGGAACGGTCGCAGGATGACGCGCTCGACCATCTTCGCGCCCGGTAGAGTGACCTTGAGTGCATATGCGGACGAATCGGAGTGAACGATCCCGCCATCCGGCAGAACACCCACCAAGAGGCGGGGCTCGAACAGCGTGGGCATGCTCATCCGGCCCAGCATCTCTCGAAGCTCGGCGGGGACATCGGACACGAGATCATCAATGTCTGCCCGCCGAGGCAGCCATCCGTGGACCACTGTGTCCGGTTGAACGACCTGGCCATCGAGTGCGACCCGAGTGACGGGGCGGGATGCGGACGCTCCGCCGCCGACCGTCCCGATGCTGATGTCCGGGCCTCCGCCGAAGCCTCCCGCGAAGATTGCGCCGCCGCGCGGGTCTGGCTGGATGGTCGCCGAAGCGGACACGTTACCGGGATCGTCACCGGTGCGGACCATGCGCTGGAAGGTGCCAGAGGCGTCAAAGAGCTGGAAGGCGCGGTGGCCAACATCGCTCACGACCGTAGTTCCGTCCCTCAATACCGTGAAGGCGACGGGCCGGTTGAACTCACCGGGACCCCCGCCCCACGAGCCGAACTGGTGCCGGAAGCCGCCTGAGGCGTCGAACACCAGGACCCGCAGGTTCCCGGAACCCATCAGCCCCGTGGTCCCGTCGAACACGAACAGATTGCCCTCGGCGTCGAAGGCCACTTGGTTCACTGCGCCGAACATCTCCCATGACTCGCCTTCGAGAACGCCTACCCGGTAGACCTCCTCGAAGTCCGGGTCGATCAGGCGGTCGCGACCGGGAAGTTCGATCACTTCCTGTGCTTGAAGTGCGGTAGCGGCAAGCGTCAGCGCGAAGGTGGCTGAACCGCACATCTGCAAACGGGCCGTTGTCATGTCGGGCTGCCTAAGCTTAGGTGCCCGCCGGAGCTTAGGTGCCCGCCGGCGACTCGAGACGCACGCCGACGATCGAGGACACTCCGGGCTCTTCCATCGTGACGCCGTAGATCCAGTCGGCCGCCGCGATCGTGCGCGGATTGTGGGTGATCACGACGAACTGGGTCTGCGACTTGAAGCCCTGCAGCAGCCGGATGAAGCGCCCGATGTTGGAATCGTCGAGCGGGGCGTCCACCTCGTCGAGGACGCAGAAGGGGCTCGGCTTGACCAGGTAGATTCCGAAAAGGAGCGACAGGGCCGTGAGAGCGCGTTCACCGCCTGAAAGCAGGTCGATCCGCTGGGTGCGCTTCCCCTTGGGCGCGGCGTGAATCTCGATCGGGGATTCCAGCGGGTCCTCGGGATCCGACAGACGGAGATCCGCCTGCCCTCCGCTGAAGAGATGTCGGAACGTCGACCGGAAGTTCTCCGTGATCGCCTCGAAGGTGTTCATGAAGAGTTCGGTGGCGGTCGCATTGATTCGGCGGATCGCCGAGCGAAGGTCGTCTCTCGCGGCGGCCAGGTCTTCTCGCTGCCGGACCAGGAAATCGAGACGAGCGCTCTCCTCCGCGTGTTCCTCCACCGCGAGCATGTTCACGGGACCGATCCGCTCCAGGGCGCGAACGATCTCCTGCAGCTCGGCTCGAAGGGATTCGGTGTCGCCTTCGAGCGCTTCGGCCTCGTCGAGGAGCGCCTCGAGGGGGCGACCCCACTCCGTCTCCAGACGCTCCGCGATCCGGGCCGCGCGATTGCGAATATCCTGCTCGTTCATCTCGAGCCGGTGCCTGCGTCCGACGGCCTCCCGCTCGTCGGCGCGCAACTCCCGGAGGCGCTGCTCCGCCTTCGCGACCGCCTCCGAGGCAGTCGCGAGAACCCGGTCCTGCTCCCCCAACAACGCCCTCAATTCATCCCGCTTCGCGAAAAGACCCTCGAGTGCGTCCCGGCCCGCCTCCCGCGCAGCGCGAACCCTTGCGGTCTCTTCGGTCAAGGTCTCCTTCTCCGCGGCAAGGCCGTCGAGACGGGTCGCGGCGCGCTCCAGCGTCGCGCGCGCGTCGCCTGCCTGCCCGTCGAGTCGCTCGAGTCGGCTCTCGATCTGTGCCGAACGGATCGTCACCTCGGACACCGCCTCGCGCGCATGCTCCCACTCGGCCTCCACTGCAGCGAGAACTTCGCGCCCCGCCTCCACACGGTCCGCCATGGAGCCCTCCTCCTCGTGGAGCCGGATCCTTTCCGTCTCGGCGGCGCGTTCCCTTCCCAGCGCCCTGTCCCGGGTCGCGCGGGTCTCGGCCAGCCGGCGGAGAGTTTCCTCCTGGTGACGAGACAGCCTCTCCCGCCGTTCGCCCTGCGTCATCGCGTCGGCCTCGGCGGCCCTCGCCTCGTCTCGAGCGGCGAGCACCTTCTCCGAGGCCGCATCCGCTTCTGCCTCGCAGGCATTCCGCTCCTCTTCCAGCGCGAGCCGGATCTCACGCGCCTCGTCGAGCCCGTCTCCGGCGAGGTCGCGCTCGACGTCGAGCGCATCGATCCGTCCTCTGCGTTCCAAGCTTCCCTCCGCACCGGTCGCCGGGAAGAGGTGCACGACGCTGTGAACGTCCGTCCAGCCGTCGTCTCCTGCGGTCACCCCCCCTAGGAGCGCCCTCGCCCAGGGGGCCCCGTCTCCCAGTGCGGTCACCTCCGCGGGCAGCGGCGCCCGCGACTTCGGCACCGTATCGAGAGGCAGCAGCAGTATGGCCGCGCGGTCTTCGATTCCGCCGTACCAGCGCACGATGCGTTCGAGGTCCTCTCGTCCTCTCACGACCACGGCCGACCCGTACCTTCCGAGAACCTCGTCCACGCCGCGGGCCGCCGTGCCGGACACCCGCACGAAGTCGGAAAGCACGCCGCGCGCGGCATCGGGGAAGGCCTGGCGGAGCGCCTTGACGACGGCTCCCGCCCCTTCGTCCGACTCGACCACCCGCTTCAGCGCGGCGACTTCGGCGTCGAGGGCCGACAGGTGTGTCTCGGCCTTCATTTCCACGGCGCGCGCGGACTCCAGCCGCCCCCGCACCATGGCCAGGCGCCGACGCGATGCGTCGAAGTCCCGGGAGGCCTGCTGGGCCGATCTTGCCGTGGCAGTCTGCCGATCGGCGAAGAGATCACGCTGGGACGCAACCTCTCTCAGCGCCCCGGCCCCCTGACGGGCGTCGCGTGCCAAGCGCCCGACCCTGCGTTCCAGCTCGACCGCCTGGAGGCGAGCGCTGTCCCGGTCCGCTTCCAGCCGGGCCGCGCGCGCGGCGAGCTTTCTGCTCGACTCCTCCAACCTGCGCATGTCGCTCCTGGCCGCATCCAACCTCTCTTTGACTTCGGCCGAGGCCCGCTTCCGCTCTGTAAGGTCCGCTTGTAAAGATGTAAAGAACAGTTGACATTCAGTCCGCGAATCTTCGAGCGTGACCAGCTCGTCCTCCGCACGGGCTCGAAGCGCCGTCAGCGACTGCTGTTCGGCGGCGATCTGCCCAAGGCGGCGCTTTCCGTTGGCGAGCCGCTCGTCGGCAACGGCGACCTCCGTCTCGATCCGCGAGAGTTCGGAGGTGACGGCATCCAGGCGGCCGGCGCAGGCCACTCTGGTCTTTTCCGCGTCCAGCTGCTCCAGCCTGGTTCGTTCCAGCCCGGCCTCGGCCGTCGCCAGAGCCGCCGCCGTCCCTGCCGACTGTTCCCGGTCCGCCTGCAAATCTCCCTGCACACGCGAAAGCAGAAGCTCGAGTTCTTCCATCTCCGCTCTGGCCACCGCAACCTCCGCCGCCAGACGCCGATCGCGCAGCTTCCGGTACCGCTGCGCCTTGCCCTTCTGGCGAGCCAGCGACCGGACCTTGGTCTGCACTTCGGCGATCACGTCGTCGACCCGCCGGAGATCGACTTCGGAGGTCTCCATGCGTCGAGTCGCGGCGCGGCGGCGCTCTTTGTATTTGCCGATCCCGGCCGCTTCCTCGAAGAGGGACCTGCGCTCGTCGGTGCGCTCCGAGAGGATGGCGTCGATCATCCGGATCTCGATGACCGAGTAGGCGTTGGCGCCGAGGCCCGTGTCGCGGCACAGATCGACGATATCACGCAAGCGGCACGCGGCCCGATTGAGCCGGTAGTCGCTGCCGCCGTCCCGGTAGACGATCCTCCCGATCTCCACCTCTTCAGACGGAATGGCGAGCGACCGGTCGCTGTTCGTGACGACCATCGAAACCGAGCCCCGGTTTACAGGCCTCCTCGAAGCCGTGCCCTGGAAGATCACCTCCTCCATCTTCGCTCCGCGTATCGCGGTGGGCCGCTGCTCTCCGAGGACCCAGCGCACAGCGTCACCGATGTTGGATTTGCCGCATCCGTTGGGGCCCACGATCGCCGTGATGCCCTCGTGAAACTCCACGCGCGTGGGGTCCGCGAAGGATTTGAAGCCGTGGAGCCGGATGGATCCGAGTTTCACTGAACCGTGGAATCTTGGATGCGGACCGACCGCGCGTCTCCCCAAAGCTCCTCGAGGCGGTAGAAGTCGCGCACCGCCGGATGGAAGATGTGCACCACGTAGTCGACGTAGTCGAGGAGAACCCAGCGACCCGCGTCCAGCCCCTCGACGTGTTCCGCCCGGTTCCCGTCGCCTTTGGCGGAGTCGATGACGTGCTCTGCGATGGCGCGGACGTGGATGTCGGAACGCCCCGTCGCAATCACGAAGTAATCGGTCGCGCCCGAAAGGTCGTGCAGGTCCAGCACGGTGACGTCGACGGCTTTTCTGTCGAGAGCGTAGTCGGCCGCCCTGCGCACCTCGGGCGGCATTTCGAACCCGGCCGGCCTGTTCACGTCCGGAGGCACGTCCCGGAGGCGATCAATCCTCTTCGGGCTCGACCACGACCCGCACCTCGGTCTCCACGCCGGCGTGGAGCCGCAGCGGGACGATGTGCTCGCCGATCGATTTGATCGGCTCGTCCAGCAGCACGGACCGCTTGTCCAGCTCGAAGCCGATGTCCGACTCCCGCGCACGGTCGAAGATGTCCTTGGCACCGACGGATCCGAAGAGGGTTCCCTCGGCGCTCGCTCTCGCCCTGAAGGTGAAGGTCAATCCCTCCAGACGCGACGCCCGGCGGTTGGCTTCCAAGTAAGCTCGGCGCGCCTTCTCCTCGCGGATCCGCCGTTCCTCTTCGATCCGAAGGACATTCGCTTCGGTCGCCCGGAAGGCGAGTCCCTGCGGGATCAGAAAGTTGCGGGCGTACCCCGGCTTGACGGTCACGAGGTCTCCGGCCTGCCCCAGGTGCGCGACGGCTTCACGCAGTATCAGTCTCATCGGATGTTCCGGTTCGAGTGCTTTCGGGCTTTCAAGTGCTTCCGCGGGCTCAGGCCTGGTGATCCTTCACGTACGGGAGGAGCGCAAGGTGCCTGGCGCGCTTGACGGCGGTTCCGAGCCGTCTCTGGAAGCGGGCCGGCACCTTGGTCGTGCGCTTGGGCAGGATCTTCCCCTGCTCGGTCAGAAAGCGGGACAGCGTCGTCACGTCTTTGTAGTTGAGGAGCACGATGGGCGGCCCGTCGTGGCGCCGGCGCCGCCCCCGGGCGCCCGAAAACACCGGCGGGCCGGACGACCGGACCGCATCGGAGCGCTCCGCAGCTTCTTTCTTACCGGCGTCCGATTCGTCGTCGCCGGCGTCCGCTTCACCGGCGGTTTCCGGTCCGGCCGGGCGGTCGGCACCGTTCTCGGCAGCGGGCTTCGCCGGACGATGCGCGAGGACGGAAGCGCCCGAGGTCGGCTGGCCCTCGTTGAGCACCACCAGGTAGCGCATGGTCTCCTCGTCCAGCTTGACAAGGCGTTCGAACTCGGGGAGACCGACCGGATCGGCAGTCGTCTGTACGATCACGTAGTAGCCGGTGCCGGACTTGCGGATCGGGTAGGCCAGCTGCCGCACGCCCCAGTGGTCGACGGCGGTGATCTTCCCGCCCAGAGCAGCGTGGAAGGTCTCGAGCTTCTCGTCCACGGTTTCCCGACTCAGGGCGGCGTCGAAGATGTAGACGATTTCGTACTCTCTCATTCGGTGGAGCTCCCTTGGACCGCGGTGGATACGGGCTCCGCTTCCCGGGCGGAGCGGGCATGGTTGTCCGAGAAATGTAGCACCTTGCCATCTGGCGCAGGAAGGCGACCTTGTGTACGCTTCCTTGCTTACCCTTGAACCCGAGAGGCTCCTCGTACATGGACTTCACCATCGTCGGCGCTGCGGACGGCGACAAATTCGGCTGGCTTGCCCGAGGGTTGCGGCGTGTGATGGAAACGGAGGGCCACCGGCATACCCGGCAGTTCAACGATGCCAAGCTCGTTTTCTCGTTCTTTCCGCAGGGAAGGCCGAGACCCGTTCGACGTCAGGCCAACGCCGTGTTCGTGTGTGCGGTCACCGAGTTCCCGGTGCCCTTCACCGACCACCTTTCGCAAGGCTATCCGACTCTCCTGCGCTCGCTTGCGAATCTCGTGGCGGGGCTGGTTCCCGCCGAAGGCGGAGATCCCGACGTCCACTTCATCACCCCGGAACAGGGGCACTATGTCGTGTCGGGCCGTCTGGATCGGGAGCGCTATTTCAAAGAGGTCTACGCGCGCATCGAGCCCCTGGCCACTTCGACCCTGGTCATCGACAACATCTTCGAGCCCGATCTGCCCGAGAAGCTCTGGCAGGGCGACGAGATCTCCGAATCGATATACCGGGCCGGGAAACACCTCGAGAGCCTCCGTCTTCTTCCGGCCCCCTTTCCGATCCACGAATACCTTTCCCGGAAGGATCTGCGGCACCTGAAGCACCTCTTCGGCATCGGAGGGCTCAGTTACGGCAACCTCTCCGCGCGCTACGACGACGAGTGGTTCTGGATGAGTGCGAGCGGGGTCGACAAGTCCAATCTGACGGACATCGGCCAGCATATCCTGATGGTGAAGGACTACGACGCCGAGCAGAACGGCATGGTGGTGAGCCATCCCCCCGGGGTGGAGCCGCGGCGGGTATCGGTCGATGCGATCGAGCACTGGATGATCTACCGCGAACACCCCGGCGTCGGAGCCATCCTGCATGTCCACGGCTGGATCAACGGCGTTCCCTCCACGGAGTTCAACTATCCCTGCGGGACCAGAGAGCTGGGTCAGGCCGTCGCGGACCTCGTCCGGGAGGCGGAGGATCCCAGCCGGTGCGTGGTGGGGCTGAAGAACCACGGACTCACGATCACCGGGACCAGCCTGGACGAGATCTTCGAACGGGTGGGCAGCCGGATCGTGCAGACGGTGCCGATGGTGTAGCAGGACCGTGGTGGAACTCGCGAGCGAATGCCGCGAGGGGCTGCCGCGATCTTTGTCTCGCTTCTGGAGGCGTGGTGATGCCGGAGGCTGACCAGCATACGCCGATTTAGCGCGTCCCGGTGTCGTATCACGGCGTATTGGCTGCAAGCCGCCGGAGGGAGCGGACCTTCGGGAACGCTTCGAGGGCGGCTGCGGCAGGATGGGAGGTCAACGAGAGGCTGTCGAGCGCCGCAGCAGGTGTTTGGCGACGCCAGTACCGCAGACCGGCCTCCCTGACGGGGGTGGGGATCGCCGTCAGGCCCGCTATGCGACCGCCTCCTGCACCTAGACCTGTGCGCCGAGCTTTTCGAGCTGCCTGACCAGGCTGCGCACCCGCCGGGCCTTGTCGCGGCTCTGGAAGTGGTCCGGCCTGCTGATGTTTTTGCGCACGGCCACCATCCGGCAGGTCTTCCCGCACTTCACCGGCCGGTACTCGAACTCGGCCACGTGCTCGAAGTCCAGCCGCTTGTCGACGTACCCGCGCTCCCGCACGATCCGCGCCTTCTCGTCCTCCCGCTTCTCCCGCGTCCTGCCCGTCCGGGGCGTGCGGCACGGGCGCTCCAAGAGCGTCCAGGCGCACACCCGTTCGGCGTGCGGAGCCACGAGGCCGACGGCCCGGTCGATCCATTCCGCCGCGCCCTGGTGGCTCACCGCGTTGCCCGCCGGTTGACGAGGTGGAGCACCTCGCCCGTGTTCGCCGGCGAGACGACCAGCGGGTGGTATCCCCACCCCCCCCTTGTAGGACATGTCCATCCCCGCCTTCTTGTTCCCCGGCGTGGGCGCCGGCGTCCCGTCCACATCCACGTAGGCGACCGGGCCCAGCAGGTCCCGTCCCCGTCCCCGCCACAGCTGCGGCCTGGCCAACACGCCCAAACTGCTCGCGGTACACGACGGACTACTGTATTTCGTTGATCCAGAATCAATGACACCGAATCGATGGACTATCGTCCGCTTACGATCCCAGTAGGGGCTGCGGTAACCTTGGTTGCGGTGGCGTGTGGGCCGCAGCCTGCGTCTGTACTGGTCATTGGCGGTGCTGTCCCAGATCTCGGGATGGAGCTTGAGGATCGTCCGCTGGTTGTGTGGGCATTGCGGCCTGAGGATTGTCTTACCTGCCATGATATCGCCCGTGGCCTTCGCGACGCCCAACGTAAGTCAGTCGGCGACGCCACCTATGTTGTCGCCGTTCCGGGCCCAGATCGTGGCATAGTCCGTAGTTTCTTGGAAGTGCAGAGGATTGAAGCTCGCATCATGCACCTAAACGATGGTGCGTTTGCGGACCTGTTCGGGAGCGCTTCTCCCTCCTTTCCTTGTGGTTTCTGACGGCGTCTCGGTCGTAGATTTCTGGGTGGGACAACGGGCTATCGAGACTGCAGTTGTTGCTCCGGTCGGGAACGGACGCACGGCCTTCACGGTGTCCTTGGAGGTGGCGACATCCGGTTCCTGGACCTGTCCCGGTTTCGTGGACGGATGAATACTGCGGTTGAACTGCTCGGTTTCTCTTCGTCTCCCGCTGCTGAGGAGAGCTTCTCCGGCCGAGGACATCCAACATCCCGAGCCGACCGGTCCGGACATCCTCCTCCGATCCTGTTTGAAACATATCCTCCGTCTTCCCGCCGGGACATGCTGCCGGCGGGAAGACGGAGGGACCGGCACTCAGCAGCCCGGCCGCGCTATCAGGCGTCGCCTCGCCGGTTTTCCCGCTTGCAGCCGGCGAAGATCCCGACACCCGGGCTCAGTCACGGCGGGAGCCAGCCGCTGCCTGCACGGCGGGCACCAGATCCAGGTATTTGGCGTAGCCCCACCGCGCCTCGTCGAGATCGAGCCGCTCGGTGTTGGTGTGCGCGTAGCGCTCCTCGCCGGGGGCGAAGCCGATCGTGGGGATGCCGCGGACGCCGCATGTCCAGCCGCCGTCGGTGGCGAAGGTCCACGGGTGCACACGGGCGGCCTTGCCGTTGGTGCCGCGCCTCCCCACCGCGCGAGCCGCCGCCGTGACGACCGGGTGGCCGGGGTCTATGAGGAAGCCAGGGCTGAGGATTCGTCGTTCTTCCTCGACGCCGGTCCAGGTGCGCTGGATCTGCGTGGCCAGGCGGAACTCGACGCATGCTCCGCGCTCCCCGCCCTCCTGCACATCGAAGTGCTTCAAGTGGGGACGGGCCGCGTCCGCCAACCGGCGGAGCAGACTTTCTTCGGTGTCGGCAGGGAGGATGCGCCAGTCGAGGGTGATCGTGACCCGGTCGGGGATGACGTTGAGGCTGGCCGGGACGGCGTCGATGCCCGTCGCGACCACCGAGGACGGGCCCAGGACGCGGTCGGAGTCCTGCCGGGCGGCCAGGTCCCGCACACCGGCAAGGATGGGAGGCACGAGGTCGATGGCGTTTCGGGCGCGGTCGGGGGCCGATGCGTGGCCCGCCAGACCACGGGCGACGATCTCGATTTCAGCGCGGCCCCGGTGTCCGATGGCGATGTCTCCCTGCGTCGACTCGCCGATGATCACCGCGTCGGGGCGCAGACCGCCCCCGGTGCGGGTGAGGTGGTCCATGCCCCATCCGCCGCGCTCCTCGTAGACGGGGTGCCCAACGATGATGTCGCCCGGGGCCCTTCCGCCGAGCGCCGCGGCCGCGTGGGTCTGGAGGGCCAGCGGCCCCTTGATGTCCATGGCACCGCGTCCGTGCAGGTATCCGTCCGCGATCACGCCGTCGAAGGGCGGGTGCTCCCACTCGTCCGGGTCTCCGGCAGCGACCATGTCGAGGTGAGCGCTCAGCATGACGGTGGGGCCGGGGCCTCCGCGGACCACCCCCACGACGCTGCCGAGGTCGTCGATCCAGGCTTCGTCGTAGCTCAGCGCCTCCATTTCGGCGACGACGCGGCGCGCGAGATCGCCCTCCTCGCCCGGCATCGAAGGGATGCGGATAAGGTCCTGCGCGAATGCGACGGCACCCTCGAAGGACGCGGATTTCGAGGCGATCACGCGGGGATGCATCGCCGCTCGAATGCCGGGGGGATTATGTTCACGGGCTCGGGTCCGCAGCAGGGTGACGGGATCAGCCGCCGCCGATGAACCAGGGCGCCAGCACCAGCGACACCACGCTCATGAGCTTGATCAGGATGTTGAGCGACGGCCCGGATGTGTCCTTGAAGGGATCGCCGACGGTATCGCCGACGACCGCCGCCTTGTGCG
Organism: Longimicrobiales bacterium; assembly: GCA_965215065.1. Lineage (GTDB taxonomy): Bacteria > Gemmatimonadota > Gemmatimonadetes > Longimicrobiales > Gaopeijiaceae > Bin94. Next base: position 3,016,653 of record OZ244037.1, on the reverse strand, counting down.
AGTCGGAACCCTTGCCGCCGTGGGCGCCGCCCTCGATGTACTTCTTGGCGTTGTCCCAGGCGCCGCCGGCGTTCGCCATGAAGAGCGCCATCAACACACCCGTGACGGTCGCGCCGGCGAGCATCCCGCCCAGTGCCTCGACGCCGAGGAAGCGTCCGACGAGGACCGGCGCCAGCACCGCCGTGATCCCCGGCAGCAGCATCTCCCGGAGCGCGGCACGGGTGGAGATGTCCACGCATCGCGCCGAATCGGGTTTGGCCGTGCCCTCCATCAGGCCCGGTATCTCGCGGAACTGCCGGCGCACCTCGTCGACCATCCCCGCGGCGGCGCGACCGACCGCGGTCATGGTGAAGGATCCGACCAGGAAGGGCAGCATGCCCCCGATGAAGAGGCCGATCACGACGAGCGGGTTCACGATGTTGATCTGCTGCAGCCCCACCGAGGACGAGTAGGCGGAAAAGAGCGCCAATGCGGTCAGGGCGGCCGAGCCGATGGCGAACCCCTTGCCGATCGCGGCCGTGGTGTTGCCGATCGCGTCCAGCGAGTCGGTCACCTTGCGCGTATCGGGCCCGAGGCCGGCCATCTCGCTGATCCCTCCTGCGTTGTCGGCCACGGGACCGTAGGCGTCCACCGACATGGTGGCCCCCACCGTGGCGAGCATCCCCACGGCGGCGATCCCGATGCCGTAGAGTCCGCTGGCAAGGAAGGAAACCAGAATGGCTGCACAGATCAGCAGCAGGGGGATCGCGGTCGATTGCATTCCCACGGCGAGCCCGGTGATGATGTTGGTCGCGGAGCCGGTCTCGGACGACTCGGCGATCTTCCGCACCGGGCGCGATCCCGTGTAATACTCGGTCACAACGCCGATCAGGATCCCGGCCAGCGTTCCCGAGAGGATCGCCCAGAAGGGGCCCATCGGCGAACGCGCGGCGGCCGTGACCGGGTCGCTGATGTTCATGTCCAGCGCCTTCACCACGAAGAACATGATCACCAGGAAGAGCCCGGCCGCGATGAAGGTCACGTTGCGCAGCGCGGCTCCCGGGTCAGTGCGTTCGAGGAGCCTCATCGCCGCGATCGCGATCAGCGAGCAGACCAGCCCGACCAGGACCGTGATGATCGGAAGGGCGACCGCCTCGGCGGTGCTCGCCGCCATCGCGGCCGAGGTCGCCCCGATGGCGATGGTCGCCACGATCGACCCCACATAGGACTCGAAGATGTCGGCGCCCATGCCCGCGACGTCTCCCACATTGTCGCCGACGTTGTCCGCTATGGTCGCGGGGTTGCGCGGATCGTCCTCGGGGATCCCGGCTTCGACCTTCCCCACGAGGTCGGCCCCTACGTCGGCGGCCTTGGTGAAGATGCCCCCCCCGACCCTCGCGAAGAGGGCGATCGAAGAGGCCCCCATGGCGAAGCCGGAGATGATCTCGGCGAAGCCAGGCAGATCGTCGGTGCCCGGGATCGCATCGGCGGCCAGAACCACGTAGAGGGCACCGATGCCGAGAAGGCCCAGCGCCGCCACCGACAGGCCCATGACCGCACCGCCCAGGAAGGCGATGCGAAGCGCCTTGCCCTGCCCTTCCTGGTTGGCCGCCGCGCAGGTGCGGACGTTGGCCCTGGTGGCCGCCTTCATTCCGAAGAATCCGGCGAGCACGCTGCTGGCCGCTCCCGCCATGTAGGCGAGCGCCGAGGCGCCGCCGATCGCCAGATAGAGAAGGACGGCCACGACTGCCACAAAACCGGCGAGCACCGTGTACTCGCGGCGGAGGAAGGCCATGGCGCCGTCGTGGATCTGTCCGGCCAGATCGGACATGATGTCGGTACCCTGCGGCTGCCGGACGACGTAGCGATAGACCTGCAGCGCGGCAAGCAGCCCGAGGGCTCCGAACGCCCACGACCATTCGGTCCAGTTCAGGGGATTCATCTCGTTTTCGTCTCACTCTGGTGAAAGGGATTTGCAACGGTTGCAGTCATTCGTCTCGGCGATGCTCACCGGTTGAATCGGTTCATCGCGGCGTCGACGCCGTCTTCGGCCCAAACGCCGATCGCCTCGCCGAGCTCCGGCAGCAGCTCCACGATCCGCTCCTCGTCTTCTTCGGGCATGGGAGAGAGCACCCAGTCGGAGAGATCCGCTCCCGCGGGCGCGATCCCCACACCGATGCGAAGACGGGCGTAGGCGGTGGTTCCGAGCACCACGCTGACGGACTTGAGACCGTTGTGGCCGCCGGCCCCGCCGCCGGGACGGAATCTGACCCGCCCCACATCCAGATTGGCGTCGTCCGTTACGACCAGAAGGTCGGTCTCGACCTTGAACCCGTCTATCCGGCGGAGAGCGGTCAGGGCCAGTCCGCTTCTGTTCATGTAGGTTCGCGGCTTGATCAGGAGGATGGTCCGTCTCCCCGCTCCGCGGGAGGTCTCGAGTCGCTTCGCCCGGCGCGAAAAGGGCTCGAAGTCTTGATCGTACGCGAAGCGGTCGAGCACCCACCATCCCACATTATGGCGCGTGGCATCGTACTCGGGTCCCGGATTTCCAAGTCCGACGACCGCTTTCGTGCGGATTTCGGGAGCGCGGCACTCCGCCTCCCCATTCGCGGTCAACCGTTGCCCCCGCCGTCCCCGCCGGATCTCTCCGTCCCGGCACGCAGAAAGTCGACGTGAAGAAGTTCGGTGCGGAAGGGATGCACCTGGACCTCCTGGACCATGGCCCGCTCGTTCGCTCCGTTGTCCAGGGCGAGGTCGAGGACCGTGTCGTCCAGCGAGATCGACTGGAGCAGGTTGAGGGCTTCGCGGGCGTCCATCGAGACCAGGACGGTGTCGCCCCCGCCGCCGTAGATGACGCCGGGCACTCTCTTCGCGCGCCGCAGCCTGCGGGCGGCTCCCTTTCCGGCTTCGTGACGGGTTTCGAGCTTCAATCTTTCTTCCATTGGAAAGTTCCGTGAGTCAGGCGGGACTTCGGGCCGCCTTGGGCGTGTGGACCACCTTGGGCGGTCCGTATTGATTCGTGAGTTCGAACAGCTGGCTGACCGACGAGTGGGTGTGGATGCAGGTGATGGCCCGCGACAGCAGATCGGCCACCGAAAGCACCGTAAGGCGGTCGAAGTGCTTCTCTTCGGGGATGGCGATCGTGTTGGTCACGACCAGTTCCGACAAGGGCACCGCCGAGAGTCTGGCCACGGCTTCGCCCGACAGCAGCGCATGGGCGGCCCCCACGTAGACTTGTCTGGCGCCCCGTTCCATGAGAGCGGTGACCGCCTGCGCGATCGTACCGCCCGTGTCGATCATGTCGTCGGTGATGAGACAGGTGCGTCCGTCGACATCGCCCACCACGGTGAGGACTTCGGAGACGTTGGCGAAGGGGCGGCGCTTGTCGATGATCGCGAAGGAAGCGCTCAGTCGCTTCGCAAACCCCCGCGCCATCTTCGCCGAGCCCACGTCGGGCGCGACCACGACCAGGTCGGTGAACTTCTTCTGGCGGAAGTAGCTCGTGAAGACCGGCGCGGCATAGAGATGATCGACCGGAATGTCGAAGAATCCCTGAATCTGGTGCTGATGAAAATCGATGCTCACCACCCGGTCCGCCCCCGCCGCCGCGATCAGGTTGGCCACGAGCTTGGCGCCGATCGCGACGCGCGGCTGGTCCTTGCGGTCCTGGCGCCCGTAGCCGAAATAGGGGATCACGGCGGTCACCCGCGCCGCCGACGCGCGCCTGGCGGCGTCGATCAGCAGCAGCAGCTCCATGATGTTGTCCGCGTTCGCCACGGTCGGCTGGACGATGAACACGTCCCTGCCCCGCGCGTTCCGGTCGATCCGTACGAAGATCTCGCCGTCTGCGAAGTTGTAGATGGTGACTCCGTCCGCCGAGGTGTCGAGGTTGCCGGCGACCTCACGGGCCAAAGGCCGATTGGCCCGGCCCGCGAGGAGGAGCAGCGGATTCGGCCCGATGGATTCTTCCATGAACGATGGTTGGGCGGGATGGATGCGTTTCGATTCGGTGACGGTCGCACATCGGCGAGGCCGCATATTGGCGAGGGCCGCATATTATAGCGAATATGAGACGGGCGAATGATAATGCCCGGCACCGTACCGACGACGGCGAGGCGTTACCGGACGCGGAAGCTCCGGTGCCCGGAGAGGGGCGAGCGTCCCCGGACCGACACCTTCACCACCACGTCGTAGTCTCCGGCGTCGAGCTCGGGCAGGCCGATCCGAAAAGCGCGGAAGAGCGGCCGCGGCCGCGCCGGGCCTGCTTCTTCCCAGCTGACGGACACCTCTTCCCTGGGACCGCCGATGCCCAGCCATCGCACGGCCCGCGACAGGATTCCTTCGTTCCGCTTCTCCACCCACGCGTTGAATCCCACCGCCTGAGACCGGAACCCCAGCCCGTAGACCTCGAAGGCGACGCCCAGGGCGTCTTCGGCGGCAACTTCGTCCGAACCCCGAAGCACGGCCAGCATCTCGCCGAAGTCGGCTGGCTCGGCCTGGTCCTCCAAGAGCATCAGGTCCGAGATGGACAGAACATCGGGAGGTACGCGCCGCATCCCCGCCCCCGTGCGCATGCGGTAGGCCCGGCGCAGATCCGGGGCCAGGACCTCGAAGCTGACGATTCCCCAGTCGGCCCGGGAGACGTCGGCCCAGGGGACCAGGCCCGATAGCCGCACCGTGCCGCCCTCGCGCGCTTCGCTTCTCGCATCGAGCACGAGCGCCCCGGACTGCTCCACGAACAGGCCCGCTTCCCAAGGCCCCGGGGTCGCCCCTGCGCTGGTCGCAGCCGAAGCCGGATGTGCCGTCGCCGTCCAAGCGGCCGCGATGAAGACGCCGTCCGGCCGCCAGAACCTCCCCACCTGGCCGTCCAGGGGGGCGAGTGAATCCAGGAACGGAGAAAGGTGGACGCTGCGTGCGTGCCCGTCGGAAATCTCCCAAGCGACCGCGTCCTCACCCGTGAACTCCAGGACTTCGCCGGGAGGGAAGGTTCGGATCGCCGCGGGATCGTCGCGTCCCGTCACGGTGAAGGACCGCTGGCCGCTCCGGGGCCACGAACGCTCCCATGCGACCGGCCACCCGTAGCGGACCGTGGCCTCGGTCATGTCGTCGCCCCACCGCAGCCGGTGGGGGTTGTCCGCCCTCTCGGAGCTCATGGCGTAGACCCAGCGGCTCAGGTGCCCCGTCCAACGGTCGTTTCCGCCGGCGAGGAACAGCGGATCGGCCAGCGTCCACAGCCGGTTCGCGGCGTGGGACGAATCGGCCTGGACCCGGAGCCAGTCCCGCAGCTCGCGGTCCAGCAGCGGGCCGGGATCGGTCCACTCCGTGCGGAGATCCGGGGGCATCGCCTCCAAGGCCAGTTCGAAGGCGGTTTCCGCGGCCACGATCTCTTCCAGATGGTGCCGCACATAGCCCAGATAGGCGTCGCAGCGCCACCGTTCCGGAAGGCCGCACCTCAGGGCGAGCGATTCGGCGTCGCCCAGCCGTTCTGCCTCGACCAGGTAGCGGATGCGCTGCGCGAAGATCCAGTGGTCGCCGGGGATCAGGCGGGCCAGCGAGTCGAGGGAAGCCACGAGACCGATCCGCGCCGCGCTGATCTCTTCCGGCTCTTCCCGAGGCCGCCAGTCCTCGTCCCCGTCGTCCCAGACGCACAGCCGTCCGATGATCTCGTCACACTCGCGGCTCCCGCCCGAAAGGGTCCGGGGCAGCTCACGAACCCGTCGGCGTTCGAATCGGGCCTGCAAGTTGCGGGCCTGGTCGTGGGCGTCCGCCGAGTCCGCGAGGATCTGAAGCCATGCAGGATGAGGAGGCGAGGGCGAGCCGAGCAGCGTCGGCAGCAGCAGGGCGGCGGCAGTGGCCGGAGGGATCATTTGTCGTTGGACAAGACTTCGGTGTGCGGGACAGGGGTTGCTGCAATTACCTTGAAGCTGGGCCCCGGTGCCCCGCAACGTCGGACCTTGATTCTGGAGCCTCCTGATGCCGCGATCCCACAGAAGTCCGCCCCGCGTGTCGGCCGGTCGGAGCGTGTCGGCCGGTCGCGGCGTGACGATCCGGGACTTCATCGTCTTCCAGGTCAAGCTCGCGGCGGACGGGCTCAAGGACGTCGTGGCGATCAATCTGTCGATCATCGCCATCATCATCGACTTGCTTATCGGGCGAAGAGTCAGGCCCCGGTTCTTCTACGGTGTCGTGCGCCTCAGCAAGCGTTTCGAGGGATGGCTGAACCTGCACAAGATGAAGGGACTCTCCGGCGCGGACGACCGGCGGATCCGACGCCGCCTTACCGGCCCGGATGCGGACGACATCATCGACCAGATCGAGGGGCTGGTGCAGCGCAAGGCCTCGGAGGTGCGAGCGAAGCGAGCGAAACCGTGGGATGGTCCTCCAAGGTGACCGGGATCCTCCAGCTGGCCGACGCGGGGCGCAAGGGATTGGCCCGGGTGGACTCGAACCACCACCGCCGGTTCCAAAGACCGGTGTCCTGCCATTAGACGACGGGCCAGTCACGGACTTCCGAGCCACAGACGCCCGCTTGGGGGACGATCACGCCGGACTCCTCCGCACCGGAATCGTAGCGTAATCGCGGGGGCGGATTCAAGGCATGGTCCAGTGAGGCGGTAGCTGGAACCTTCTTCCGCACTTCGGGTATCTGCTGGTGACGAACGTGAGAAGCGGTGGGCAACCAATACGGGCGGGAACATGAGACAGGAAACGAAGGGCGAGCCTTCGCCGATCACGCCGGACGCACTCGGAGCGTTGCTGGAGGAGCTCTCCCCAACCATCCGTGACGTGGCCACGCACTACGCGAGGGATCAGGATCACACCAACGACTTGGTGCAGGAATGCCTCGTGCACATCGTGAGCAAGCTGCCGGCATGCCGGGATCTGGATTCCGTCCGCAGTTGGGCGCGGAAGGTGAGCGTCAACCTGTGCAGGTCGCTGGCTCGAACGGACCGATGGACTGATCGAGTCGGCCTCGACGAGTGGGGCGAGGTCCCCGACCGGGCCCCGCTGCCGGACGAGCAGCTGGACCGGAAGCGCCGAGATTCGGCGCTGCGCGCGGCGGTCGGGACGTTGCCGGAACGCGAGCGCGCCGCGGTCGAACTGACATGGCTTGACGGGCTGTCGTACCGGCAGGCAGCCGAGCGGATGGGAGTGGGTGCCAAAGCAGTGCGCACCTCGGCCCTCCGGGGCATCCACAAGCTCAGGGCAATGCCGGAGCTGACCCCTTGGGGGCAGGTCTCCCTGCGGGCTTGTGCGCCTGTCCCGGCCGGGTGCGATCCTGTCAGCGGGCATCACCCGGTTCTGGCGCTTGAAGCGGAGCCCACGGCTCGGGAACGCGTTCGGGCGGGAATACGCTTCGGCAACATCGACCGCCTCGTGGACGGGGTGTATTTCGCCACAGGGTGGAGCGACCTGCGGAAGCACGCCGCGCGGCTTCCCGGCTGCCCGGTGATCGCAGACCCCGGCTGCTCAGACACTGGACGCTCCGGCATCGAGGAACTCCGGGCCCTGCGGACCCGTCTTCCGTCTTGTCCGGTCATCGGCCACGCGGACCCCTCGGAATGTGAATGCTTGAAGACGACCTGGGAGGAAACCGGCCTGGTCGCCATGCTGTGGAGGGGAGTGAACGATGATCCGGCGGCCGTGCGCCTGGCGGTGCTGCAGGCGACGGATCGCGAGGAGACGGAGTCTTTGCTTGCCGATCTGAAGGAACGCACCTCGCCGGACGTGCACGGCGTGCTGGAGGCGATGGCGCACGATTCGCTGATGCGCCGTTCGGTCGCAGGGCTGAGCCGAACGCTCGGGATGACCGCGCGGACGCTGGAAAGAAAGTGCAAGGCGTACGGACTGCCGACGCCGAAGAGACTGCTGTCGCTGGCGACCGTCTTCCATGTCGAGCGGCTTGCTCGGTGGAGCGGTCACCGGCGAGGACCTACGGCCTTGGCGATCGGCTTTGCGGAGGAGAGCCAGTATACTCGCTTCGTGAAGCGCGTGACGGGGACTACGCCCTCCGAGGTCGGCCGGAGAGGCGGCCCGGACTACCTGCGCAAGGTGATTCTCAACTCATTGAGAAGGCACTGACGCCGACTGCACCAGCGGTCGGGAGGCGTCACGGACCGACCATCAGGGCCGCCACTGAATGGCACCGATGCTTGGTACGTCGAGTTCGTCCGTCACCACGCCGTAGAGGCGACCGGCCGACACGGCCTTGAGACGGAAGTCTACCGGCAACTTCGCGAGTACCCTGTCTTGCAGATCGGCATCCAGCACCAGCCAGGAGTTGTCCTCATGTTCCGTCGCTTGGCGCAGCCAAAGATCGCCAGTGGGCACCACGACAAGTTCAGACGCCACAGACCAATGGGACGGCATATTACCGATCTCGAACGATTCGGGCAAACCCATTTCGTCCCTGAGCCCGTCCCTTATCCGGCGCAGGTCCGAATCGCTGATCTTCCGCCCTTGCCTCCCTGCTTCGAGTACAGCGGCGGTGTCGATCACCCCGTCGCCAACGTTGAGAACGACAACCTCGCCTTTGATTCCGTCCGCCAAGAAGACCAGCGAATCGCCCGACGCGTCCCATGCTCCGGACGATCCGGCCGGAGGAAAGAAAACGCCCGCCGTGCCGCGGACCTTGTATCCGGCAGCGCCGCTGTGGTACGTAAGCACCGTGTCTGCCTTCTCACCGTCGGCCATGAACACGACGACATGCACATTCGGACGACTGTTCTCGGGTCTGTAGGCAATATGACTCAAAGTACCGCCGACCGCCGCGCCACCCCGAAGAGGCCGGTAACTGCCCATGCGCAGGGCGAACGCGGGGTCGGCAACGGTGCGTCCTCGCAGCGTCTCCACATGTGTCCCGTCCAGTCGAAACTTCACCGTCCGACCCAGCCTGGGATCACCAACGGTGACGAGAGAGTCCACTGCTATGTCACCCACTATCCCGAACTCGCCCGGACCACCTCCTCTGCCGCCGTATTCTTGCCTGAGCGTGCCGTCGTGCCCGAACCAGAATACTTTTGCGTGTCCGTTGTCCGCCACCCAAAGCCCTTCTTCTCGGACAACGATGTCGCCGACTCGTGCTAGGTAGCCTCCATCGTATTCCCCCGACACCACGGTCTCGACAGGAACCCGGGTCAGGTCGACTTCGCGGACCTGTGCGAGGGACACGTCCGGAGCCACGACCAGGAGCAGGAGCAGAAGCCCGCGGAAGAGACGGCGGACATTGCCATTGTTGATTATGATTCGTGACAGCAGATCGAGGTAGTGCACCATGATATGATCCTTTCTCAACTTGAGAAGTGGCTCTTGTGGTGTCGTGACCCCTCCGAGGTGCCGCTAATGCCTCGCAGCACCCCGGAAGAGTCACGACGGTTGCTGCCTTCCGCTACTCTTCAGCTCTCGCACGAAGCGTCGCGATCACTGGACTTCGCCGTTCCTGTTCCAAGACGGGTGCGTGGCGAACCACGAGTTCGGAACAGACCGAAAGCGCAACGCCGCCTTCGCTAGCTACGACTCTCGAATCCAGGATTGTCCCGGCGGGGGACACGCGAGTAGCTGATACCATCTGGGAGGGATCGCACGATCCCTCCCATTGGCACCAGATCTGCCCTTCGTGCACATGCATGAGGCAGCTGCTTCCGCCACCCCCCATCGGCGACAGGCCCTCTTCGCACTTCTGCTCGCTCGTGCAGGTAAGGCACTGAGCGCTCAGGTCGGACCGGACACCATCAGCGAACACCGCGAGCGCGATGATCACCGACATCGTGAGCAGGGTTTCCACTTTCGCATTCATGGCTGTTGTCTCCTTTTCGTTAGGTTAGCGCCATGACCATTGGAGATGCTGCAGCTCCCAAGAGCTGCCGCGGTCTACGAGCGCGACCATATGTCGACGCTCGGGTGAAGTATCGACGATGCCAAATGGCTCTTCCACGGTAGTTGGAGTTGCCCCGGTTTCGTGGACACATCCAACTTGAGGGGGAAGGAGGATTCCACGATGCCGAAGAAGCGGTTGCGGTATCCGCCGGAGTTCCGGCGGGAGATGGTCGGGCTGGTGCGCTCGGGGCGGTCGCCCGAGTCGCTGGCGCGAGAGTTCGAGCCCTCGTCCGGGGCGATCCGGAACTGGGTCAGGCAGGCGGACCTGGACGAGGGACGCCGGGCGGACGGGCTGACCACGAAGGAGCGGGAGGAGGTTCGCCGCCTCAGGCGGGAAGTCAGGCGGCTCCGCATGGAGCGGGACATCTTAAAAAAAGCCGCGGCCTGGTTCGCGATGGAGAGCGGCTCGATCCCCGGAAGGGGTTCGAGTTCATGAAGGCGCACCGGGCCGAGTTCCCCGTCCGGGCGATGTGCCGCGTGCTGGGTCTCTCCCCCAGCGGGTACTACGCCTGGCTGAAGCGGACGCCTCCGGAGCGGGCCCGGCGGGACGCGGAGCTTCGGGAGAAGATCGAAGAAGCCTGGGAACAGAGCCGGCGGACCTACGGCCGGCCCCGGATCCATGCGGAACTGAAGGCCCGGGGCGAGCGGGTGGGAAGCAAGCGGGTCGGACGGCTGATGAAGCAGGCGGGGATCGAGGGCGTGACCCGGCGGCGGCGGAAGGTCGTCACGACGCGGCGGGACGCGCAGGCCCGCGCGGTGCCGGACCTGGTGGACCGCGACTTCTCGGTCGGCGGTCCCGACCGGCTGTGGGTGGCGGACATCACGTACGTGCCGACGGATGCGGGCTGGCTGTACGCGGCCGTGGTCGTGGACGCCTGGAGCCGCCTCGTCGTGGGCTGGGCGATGGAAACCAGCCTCCGGTCGGAGCTGGTGGAGAAGGCGCTGGCGATGGCGGTGTGGCGTCGTCGGCCGAAGGACGTCATCCATCACTCGGACCAGGGCTCCCAGTACACGTCGTACGCCTTCGGGAAGCGGTGCCGGGAGGCCGGGGTGCGGCCCTCCGCGGGATCGGTCGGGGATGCGTACGACAATGCGATGTGCGAGAGCTTCTTCGCGACGCTCGAGTGCGAACTGCTGGACCGCAGCCGGTTCCGCAGCCCGGATGAAGCGAGGCGTGCGGTGTTCGACTTCATCGAGGGGTTCTACAACCGGGTGCGTCGGCACTCGGCGCTGGGGTACGAGTCGCCGGCGGACTTCGAGAAGAAGCATGCGGCCTAGCCCGGCAGGGTCGTCGGCCCGGGCGGTCTCGCGATCGATCCGGTGCGACGCCGGCTGCAAGCGGGAAACCGGCGAGGCGACGCCCGAGAGCGCGGCCGGGTTGCTGCGCGCCGGTCCCTCCGTCTTCCCGCCGGCAGCATGTCCCGGCGGGAAGACGGAGGATATGTTTCAAACAGGATCGGAGGAGGATGTCCGGACCGGTCGGCTCGGGATGTTGGATGTCCTCGGCCGGAGAAGCTCTCCTCAGCAGCGGGGAGACGAAGAGAAACCGAGCAGTTCAACCGCAGTATTCACCCGTCCACGAAACCGGGACAGGTCCAAGTAACCTCGCCAACTGTAATCCTGCCATGCGAAGTAAACTTGTACATGACCAGGCGACGTGACCGAGATCTGAGGTCGGCAAGGAGTTGAACTGCGACTCCGCAGTCGAGAGGCCACAGTCCAAGGCTTGCCCATACAGCTTGGACCGTAACATCAAACGTGGGAGGCGCCAGTCGTCCTATGATCCCACCGGTAGATGAATACAGCAACACGGTAAACGGCGATTCCATTTCAGTTATGTAAGCCACCTTGTCAACAAAGCCGCCCAGTGCAATGGGCTGATCGAAAATCTTCGCGAGCTGGTAGCGCAACACTCTATCGTCGCCGGTTCTAGCGTAGTGGAGAGCGTAACGGTCTCGGTTTCGAGTAGCAACCCAAAGTACATCGTGAGAACTAACGGCTGCTTCGATGCTCGATTCAAGACCAAGACTAGGCAATGCAACGGCTTGGTTGTCGTCAGCAATCAAGTCACTCAACAAACGCCTAGAAACAAGATAGCCCTGCTTTGTTAGGGCTAATACCGAATCATCCACTATGCCGTGCAGGATAATAATCGGCTCTGTATTAAGATTGAGGAGCGAATCGCCAACTATCAAGAGAACGCGACCTTCACTCGTGTTGACGAAATGACTGTCGCCGACTGCGGGCACAATGCGAGCGACAGCTATATCTCGATCAAAGCGTTGCATCGAAACCGAAGAGAAATCTACGTCAGCTATGTCCCCGCAATCAGCAGCTGGTGTTGCAAATGCTTCAAGGGCAGAATCGCGAACGTAGTAATTTGATCGATGGTCGTCGCAAGACGATGACAACATTACCGCTATAACTATAACCAACGACACCGAGAGAGCGAAGGATGTTGACTGGTCACAAGACCTCAACTCTTGTTTCGCCGAGCGGACGGGACGTTGAGCCACAGTCTCGGCAGAAGCAAGTCGCTGTACGCACCGGAACAATGAACCAACCGAACCAACTCGGCATGACGTGCCATGGAGGGCGAAGCTCCCTTGAGGATGAACTCCTTCTCCATCTCTGCGAGCACTCCTCCTTGCTCGCATCCTCGGGAGCGAATGCCGCCTCGGCGTCACGGTCGCAGGCAATCGACACCAAGATTTCCGCCGCCAAGACATGCTTCGCGGGAGAGCATCTGGACATGACGTGGTGGTCTTCATCTTCAGGGTCATAGGATTCTCCTTTCCCTCGTACGGAATCCAAGCCGGAATCGCCGCGCTGCCTATTAAACGCATCTCGGCGCGGATTCTGCCATGACAGAATGCGACACGGCGTCGCCGGGCACGGACCGCTATGGTGTGCGGTCCGCTCCGTCGGTGATCGGTATCGGGTCAGGAACCACCGTGAGCGTCGGCACCACCAGGGTCGCCGCCACTCCCGACTCGCCGCGGATTTTCCGTGCGGCGCGGTCGGCTTCATGTTCATCGCCGAAGATCCCGAAAACCGCCGAGCCGCTGCCCGCCAGACGGGCCGGCGCGGCCCCGTGGCGGGCGAGGGCATCCCGGACTTCGCCAAGCCGGTGGAACCTGGCGAAGACGGATCGCTCGAAGTCGTTGGCCTGCGCGGCACCGGCCTCCGCAGTGCCCATGGTGTGCCAGTCCCACGGGTCCAGCGCGCCCAGCATCCTAGCCGCCGCGGGAAGATTCAGACGCGACGACACATCCCGGTACGCGGCCGCGGTCGAGACACGGTCGTGCGAAATCACGAGGACAGCATGAGCAGCGGGCGGCGGCGGACAGGCCAGGAGCCGGTCGCCCCTGCCCCACGCCAGCGCAGTGGGGACGCGGGCGCAGAAGAAGGGCACGTCCGAGCCGATGCGCCCCCCCACCTCGACCAGCTCTGCATGTCCGAGCGGTCTTCCGTGCAGGAGATTCAGTCCGACGAGCGTTCCGGCGGCGTCGGACGAACCGCCGCCCATACCGGTCCGTGCCGGGATCGTCTTGTTCAGGACCAGTGACACCGCAGGGGTGAGCCCGGTGGTCGCAAAGAAGGCACGTGCCGCCTTCATCACGGTGTTTTGCTCGGGATCCCCGAGATCACCGATGAGGTCGCCGGTTCCGGGGGCGGATTCGTTCCTGCGGATCTCCAAAGCGATGCCCTGTCGCGTGCACCGCCGGACCTCTATCCGGTCGAAGAGCCCGACGGCCTGGAAGAGGGTCTCGATCTGGTGGTAGCCCGTCTCTTCGCGGGCAAGGATTCGGAGGAAGAAGTTGACCTTGGCCGGGCATGCCACCGAGACGCCGTTCACGTCACCGGGCTTCCCCGGGCGCGCAATTCCGCTCCAGACACGGCGTCGCGGCCGCCCCCGTGGAGACCCCGAATGGACAGGCCGACACGGCGGGCGTACCACAGTCCCATGATGGTGACGGGGAAGAACCCCCCCAAGTGCCAGCCGAAGGCGAACCCCAGGGCGGGCCCCTCGGCCACCCCGTAGATGCCGGTCAACGCGATGCTCGCACCGGCATGGAAGGTTCCCACGAATCCCGGCGCCGACGGAACCGCCACGGCGAGGGCGACCGCCGCGTTGGTGACGATGGCCGCCGCAAACGGGAGGTCGATGCCGAATGCGAAGAAGCCGATCCAGAAGGAAAGCGACTGCAGCGACCACACGACCAGACTCCATGCGAAGGCGGGCAGCAGGAGGCGCCAGCCGCGAAGCGACGCCAGCCCGGCTACGATGTTCTCGGTGACGGTGACCACTCCTCCGGCGAGGCGGGCCGGGAGCAGTGCGTGAGCGACCGCCGACATCGTTCGCAGACTGCGCTCTGGAAAAACGAGCAGGACCAGCGAGCCGAAGAGAATGGCGACAAGAACCAGCGATGCCCACCGGATTCCACCGACCAGGTCGGCGGGAAGTGCACCGGAGGGGAAGTCCGCGGTCGCCAGCGCAGCGAGCAGCAGGAGCAGGATCGCGACCCCGTCCAGAAAGCGCTCGACCACCAGCGTGGCCAGCGCCGTGGCAGTGGACATGGGCTGCAACCGGCTGTACGCGTAGGCACGGGCAAGTTCTCCGGCTCGGACGGGCAGGAGGTTGTTGGCCATGAAGCCGATGCAGACCGCCGCGAAGCGCGAGCGGAACGGACTGTCGGCACCTCCTGCCTGGGCCGGCACGAGGAAGTAACGCCAGCGGATCGCCCTTACGGGGAAGACGGCGGTCGTGACCAGGACGGCAAGCCCCAGGAGGCCGAAGTTCGCGTCCCGGATGTGCGCCCACACTTCTGCGGCGTCCTCGTCGCGGAACAGCCACAAGATGAGGGCCGCGGCGATCGCGAGCCCGAGAATGGTCATCCACCGGGTGCGCATCGGGCTGATTTCAGAAGCCGACGGGCGGTGCCCACTCGCCGGGCCGGCGGACCCGCGCGGGAGCGCCTTCCACGATCTCCTTCATCTCTCGCACCGCCCGTTCGATCCCCACGAAAACGGACCGGGAGACCACGCTGTGCCCGATGTTCAGCTCCTCGATCCGGGAGAGCGCCGCGACGGGGACGACATTCTCGTAGGTGAGCCCGTGTCCGGCGTGGACGGCCAGCCCGGCGTCGTCTGCACGGTCGGCCGCCTCCGCCAGGCGACTCAGCTCTCTCCCCTTGTCGCGATCTCCGGCGGCGTTCGCGTACTCGCCGGTGTGCAGCTCGACCGCGTCGGCCCCGAGGGCCTTCGTCTCGTCAACGGACACCGCATCGGGATCGATGAAGAGCGACGTGCGGATCCCGGCGGCCGCGAGCCTTTCCAACCCGGCCGAAACGGACTGCCGCACCGAGGCGGCGGTCAGGTTCAGCCCGCCTTCGGTCGTGACCTCCTCCCGCTTCTCGGGGACGAGCGTGACCTGCATGGGCCGCGTCTTCACCGCCAGATCGACCATCTGCGCATTCGATGAGATTTCGAGGTTGATTCCAGTACGTACGGTGTGCCGGAGCAGCTCGACGTCACGCACCGAGATGTGGCGGGCGTCCTGACGATGGTGGATGGTGATGCCGTCCGCGCCGCCCAGTTCCGCGAGCACCGCCGCGCGCACCGGGTCGGGCTCGTCCGTCATACGGGCCTGCCGCACCGTCGCCACATGGTCGATGTTGATGTACAGTCTCATTTCGAGCCTTCCTCACTGGATGTCGGTGACTTTGATGTCCGTGACTTGCACCCCCGCGATCCCGGCGAGCCGGCCGACCAGCGCCGGGGACGCCTTCGCCGTTATGCTGACGGTACAGCCGTCCTGGCTGCGGGAAAGCACCTCGCCCTCTTCGTACAGCGCGGCCAGCGTCTTCCCCGCGGCGGCCGGGAGCTGCACCCGAACCTCTCGCAGCCCGGCTCGGATGGCGGTTCGCAGCTCGCTCCGCAGCGGCTCGAGCGTCGCGGGAACGACCGCGGAGGCGTACAGGGCGCGACTACTCCGTCCGGCGGCGGAGGTCCGTTTTTTTAGCGCGAGCAGCTCCTCCGGGGCGAGAAGGTCGGTCTTGCTGTATACCAGGATGCTCGGCCGTTCGATCAGCCCCAGCTCCTCGAGCACGCCGTCCACCACTCGTCTGTGACTGTCCCGGTCCGGGTGCGACGAGTCGATGACGTGCAGGAGGACGTCGGCCTCGCGCGCCTCCTCCAGCGTCGAGCGAAACGACGCGATCAGGTGGTGAGGCAGTTTGCGGATGAACCCCACCGTATCGGTCACCAGGGCTTCGTAGCCGTCCCCGAGCGGGACCGATCGGGTCGACGAGTCCAGGGTCGCGAAGAGCCTGTCCTCCACGAACTGTTCCGAGCCGGAGAGCGCCTGGAGCAGGGACGACTTGCCCGCGTTGGTGTAGCCCACCAGCGCCGCCCGGAAATAGCCCCGACGCCCCTTGCGCTGTGCGGCCTGCGCCCGTGCGACGGCCCTCAGCTTCCGCCGCAGCTCGCCGATCCTCGTGCCGATGAGCCTGCGGTCCGTTTCGAGCTGGGTTTCACCGGGTCCCCTCAGCCCGATCCCGCCGCGGATCCGCGACAGGTGGGTCCACATCCTGCGCAGCCTCGGCAGCAGGTATTGAAGCTGCGCGAGCTCGACCTGCATCCGCGCCTCGTAGGTCCGCGCGCGAGTGGCAAAGATGTCCAGAATCAGTTCGGCCCGGTCCATGACCCGCACGCCGCACAGCTCCTCGAGGTTCTTCCCCTGCGCAGGCGTCAGCTCGTCGTCGAATATGACGAGCTCGGCTTCCCGCCCGCGCACCGCCTCGGCCAGCTCCGCCGCCTTGCCCCTGCCCAGATAGTACTGCGCACCCGGCGTCCGGATCCGCTGGACGATTTCGCCGACGACCAATCCGCCGGCGGTGTCGGTCAGACGCCCGAGCTCCGCCAGGTGCTCGCGCGCCTCTCCTTCCGTTTTCGGCCCGCGGGGCGTCCCCACGAGGACGGTCCGTTCCGCGGGCGTCCGCGGGTCCGTCAGCTGGATCGGTATTGGCCGTTACCTCCTCTTCCGACGCCACTCCGCCAGGCGTTCCCGCACGGCCGACTCCCAGCCGGCGTCGCCGGGGCTGTAGAACTCCTCCCCCAGCAGGGTCTCCGGCAGGTAGCTCTGGCGCGAGACGCCGCCCGGCTGGTCCGGATCGTAAAGATACCCCTTTCCGCAGCCCAGGCCCTTCATGAGCCGGGTGGGTGCATTCCTGAGGTGGAGGGGCACCGCGTCGCCGGGCGTCTCGCGAGCACGCTTGAGCGCCCTTCCCCATCCCTTGTACAGCCGGTTGGACTTGGGGCTCCCCGCCAGATAGACCGCCGCCTGCGCCAGCGCGAGCTCGCCTTCGGGAGAGCCCAGGAAGCGGTACGCGTCCCGTGCGGCGATCGCAACGGCGAGGGCCCCGGGCGCGGCCAGTCCGATGTCCTCGACCGCCATCCGGACAAGCCGTCGCGCGATGTACATCGGGTCTTCGCCCGCGTCGAGCATGCGTCCCAGCCAGTAGAGGGAGGCGTCGGGATCACCGCCGCGAACGGACTTGTGCAGCGCCGAGATGAGCCCGTAGTGCTGGTCGCCCGACTTGTCGTATACGGCGAAGCGCCGCTGGATCGCGGTTTCGACGGCCTCGACGGCAAGGGTTCCGCCCCGGCCCGCGACCGCGGCGGCACCCTCCAGAATCCCGAGGGCGCGCCGGGCGTCGCCGTCCGCAGCCTCCGCGATGCGTTCGACGACCTCGTCCGGTGCGGTGATCTCCGCCGCTCCGAGGCCCCGCTCCCGGTCGGCCAGCGCTTCGCGGAGGAGTGCGCCGAGGTCTTCCCGCGACAGGGGCTCCAGCACCACGACGGGAGCGCGCGACAGGAGCGGGCGCACGACCTCGAAGCTCGGGTTCTCGGTGGTGGCGCCTATGAGCACGACTTCGCCGGTTTCGACGTGGGGGAGAAAAGCGTCCTGCTGGGCCTTGTTGAAGCGGTGGATCTCGTCGCAGAACAGGATGGTGCCCCGCCCCGTCGCCCGCCGGCGGGTCCGCGCCGCCGCGATGATCTCGCGAACCCGGGCCACTCCTTCGGTGACCGCGCTGAAGGAGACGAAGGCGGCGTCGGCAGACCCGGCGACCAGGCGGGCAAGCGTCGTCTTCCCCGATCCCGGCGGCCCCCAGAGGATGAAGCTGGAGATCCGCCCGGTTTCGATCATGGTGCGAATGGCGCCGCTCGAACCCACGATCTTCTCCTGTCCGCGGAATTCGGCCAGGGTGCGGGGACGCATGCACGCGGCGAGCGGAGCCGGTGCGCCCGGGTCCTGCCCGGGGGTGCCTTCGCCGCCGGGAGCCGCCTGCGCGGCGTCCGGGAACAGCTCGAAGCTGTCGCTCACGGGGACAGACCCTCCGGGGACGGACCCTCCTCGGCCGCGGCCGCGAGCTCGCGCAGCGTCGCGCGGTCGTTCAGTGCCGGATCGTGCCACACCGCTTCGAGGAGGCGGCGCAGCGTGCGCCCGATCCCGGGGCCGGGCACCCAGCCCATCGCCAGCAGATCCCTCCCCGCGATCGCCAGATCACGCACCGACAGGGGAACGCGGGCGTGAAGATCGGCGCGCAGGGCGGCGAGCACCCGGCGCACATCGTCTGTTGCGGCGGGCGAGGTTCCGGCGCGCAGGGCGGCGAGCCACACCCGCAGCGCATCGCGCGCGCCCCGCGCTCCCTGCCGGGCCAGCCAGCGCCGTCGCGCCGCCTCGTGGCGCACGAGGGACGGAGGTGGCCCCAGCCCGCCGCTCGCCGCGGTGCCGATCCGTTCGATCTCGGCTTTCGAGAAGCGGAGACGGCCGAGGATCTCCGCCGCGGTGACGCGATCCGCGTGCGGCCCGATCCCGAAGATGAGCATCACCGCAAGGCGCAGCTCGGCACGGTGTCCGGCCGTACGGCGCCCCCTCACGGCGTCGACCGTGGCCAGCGCTTCCCGGCCCAGCCCCCGTCGCAGCTCCGGCAGAACCACGGCCTGCGCCCCGGAACTCCGGTAGAGCGCCAGTGCACGGGACGGCTTCGGCGCGACCAGCACCTTCAGCAGCTCCTCCCTGACCCGTTCCATGGACAGGCCCGCGAGCCCGGGAACGGCCTCGACCATTCCGGTCCAAGTTTCGGGGTCGACGTCCAGTCGGCGGGTACCGGCGAAGCGCAGGCCGCGCAGCACCCGCAGGTAGTCCTCCCGGAACCGCGCCGCCGGATCTCCCACGGCCCGCAGAACACCGTCTCGCAGGTCGTCGACGCCGCCGTGAGGGTCACGCAGCTTGCGGTGCCTCGGGTGCCACGCGATGGCGTTGATCGTGAAGTCGCGCCGGGCCAGGTCCGCGTCCAGACTCGCGGCGAAGCCGACGACCGCCTTGCGTCCGTAGGCGATCACGTCGTGGCGAAAGGTCGTGACCTCGTACATTACGCCGTCCCGCCCGAACACCCCCACAGTGCCGTACTCGACGCCCAGGGGCACGGTGCGCCGAAAGAGCCTGCGCATCTCCTGGGGAGTCGCACGCGTGGCGAGATCCCAGTCCTCCCGTTCTCCCGGCTTCCCCCGGAGCGCGTCTCTGACCGCGCCCCCCACCGTCCACGTCTCGAAGCCGGCGTCCTCGAGCCGGTCGACCAGATCGGCGACGGCCTCGGGGACGATCAGGTCAACGTTCACCCGACGAGCACCGCTCCCCCGTTCACGTTGAGTATCTCTCCGGTGATGTGGCGCGCCGACTGCGAACACAGGAACACGATCGGGCCTGCCACGTCTTCGGCGGCGGCGACCCGGCCGAGCGGAATCGCCGCATCGATCGCGGCCCGGCCGGGCCCCGCCAGCGCGTCCCTGGACATCTCCGTATCGATCCACCCGGGCGCGACCGCGTTCACCGTGATGCCGCGCCGGCCCACCTCGACGCAGAGGCCCTTGACCATCGAAATGATCGCACCCTTCGTGGCGGCGTAGTCGGAGTGGAAGGCTTCGCCGCGCTGGCCTGCGGTCGAGCTCACCAGTACCACCCGTCCATCGTCGGTCATGCGCCGAAGCGCCGCCCGGGTCGTGAAGAAGATCGAGTCCAGATTCACGGCCACGGTGTCGTGCCAGCGATCGTCGTCCATCTCCGAGACGGGCATGTCCGCCGGAGGCCAGATCCCCGCGTTGCCCACGAAGATGTCGAGACCGCCGAACTCGGCGTCGACCCGTTCGAAGAGAGCGTCGACGGCGCTGCGTTTCGAAAGGTCTCCCCCTTGCGCCCAGCTCCGCACGCCCATTCGGCGCGCCTCTTCCACGATCTGCCGAGCCTCGTCTGCACGGCGGTGATACGAAATGCCGACATCGGCGCCCGCTCGGGCGAGCAACCGGACCGTGGCGGCGCCCACGCCGCGCGAACCTCCGGTGACGAGGGCTCGCCTGCCCGCGAGCCGCAGATTCAATCCGGTCACTCTATATCTCCTATCTCCTGTGCCGGGTTCATCTCCATGCTCCGGGCTCGTGCGGATTCGCCGGGGTTCGGGTCCCGAGGGAGTTTTCAACGTAGCGGCAGACGGCGTGGCCGATCGCGAGCTGAACCTCCTGGGCACGCGCCGCCCGCTCCGTGGGAACGACGACGGCCGTATCGACGAGTGCGCGGAGACGCCCGCCTCTCGGGCCAGCACCGCCGCCCGCCCCCCGGGCGAGCACCGCCACGGTGCGGATCCCCGCAGCTCTCGCCGCTGCCGCAGCCCGCACGAGGTTGGCGGACTCGCCGGAGGTAGAGTGCATGACCACAAGGTCGCCGGGGCGTCCCAGAGCCTCCACCTGGCGCGCGAACACTTCATCGTACCCCAGGTCGTTCGCACAGGCCGTCAGCACGGATGTGTCGGTCGTGAGCGCCAGGGCGGCGAAGGCCCGCCGGTCGCCGGAAAAGCGGACCACGTATTCGGCGGCAAGGTGCTGGGCGTCGGCCGCCGAGCCGCCGTTCCCGCAGAACAGAAGCGTTCCGCCGCTGCGCAGCGTGTCCCGTGCGATCCGTGCGTACGCGGCGACGGCATCCCCGCAGTCGGCGGCCGCCGCACGGGCCACGTCGGCGAGCTCGAGGAGATCGTCGCCGATCATTCTCCGGGCGGAGGCGGGTGCCATGTGCGGGTCGGCAGCCGGGCGGAGATTGCGGTCGTTCACTGCGGCGTGTCCGCCATGATCGTTTCTACTCGCGCCACGCGGCGTCGGCCACCCGTCCGGCGATCCGCTTCAATGCGTCGCTGCCGCCGTCGTTCAGCACCGTCCAGAGGCAGGCGTAGGTGATGTAGGCATCGGCCGCAAGCAGGCCGAAGGCGGCTTCGCGGTCGCGACGGCTCCCGGCGGCGCACCGTTGCGCCTCTTCTTCGGCTGCTGCGAGAAGGGCGTCGGCGGACGCACGACCCCCGGCTGCGAGCCGCCGCCGGAGCACCGGAGGCACCGGGTGCCGACGTCCGTCGATCCATTCGCAGATGGTCACTGCGGCCATGTTGCCCAGGTCACTTTCCCGCCAGATCGCCGACGACCTCGGCGCCGCGCCGGATCGCCTCGGCGACGCGCGACGGGTCCGCGACCCCGGCCTGGGCCATGTGCGGCCGGCCCCCGCCCCTGCCGCCTACCGCGGCGGCGACCTCGCGCACGAGAGCGTCGGCCCGCACTCCGGCGGCGATGGCGCTGTCGGTGGCGAAGGCGAAGAGGACATGCTTGCGGCCAGGCATCTCGGCGGCCACCACGGCCACGCCCGTGCCTGCCGAGTCCCGGAAGCGGTCGCCCCAGCGCCTGGCGTCCTGCGCGCCGCGGGCCTTGATTCGAACCCCGCGGTAGATGACGCGGGTTCGGTTGACGATGCACTCGGATTCGGCCAAGATCTCGCCGCCGCCCCCGCCGCGCCGCTGATAGTCGTCGACCAGCGCTTCGAGCGCGGCCTTCTCCGCCAGCAATTCGTTCACGCGGCGCTCGATGCTGGCAGGTGCGGCCTTCACGGCTCCTGCCAGGTCGGCGATCCTGCGCTTGTACGCGGCGAGGTGATCGAAGGCCGCGCGGCCGGTAAGCGCTTCAATGCGCCTGACTCCGGCAGCGACGCCGCTCTCGGAGGTGACGACGAAGGGACCGATCTCGCCGGTACGCCGGACATGGGTGCCTCCGCACAGCTCCATGCTCACACCCGGGACCTCCACGACCCGCACTTCGTCGCCGTACTTCTCGCCGAAGAGCGCCATGGCGCCGGCCTTCACCGCCTCGCCGCAGGGCCGGATCGCCGTGCGCACCGGATGGCTGGCCCAGACGGCCTCGGCGACCTGTTCGGCTGCGGCCTCGAGCTCCGCGTCCGTCATGGGAGCCGTGTGCGCGAAGTCGAAGCGAAGCCGGTCGGGGGCGACGAGCGACCCGCGCTGGGCCACGTGCTCGCCCAGCACCGAGCGCAGGGCCGCGTGGAGGAGATGGGTGCCGGTGTGGTTGCGTTCGGTGTCACGGCGGTGGACGGCGTCGACCTCTGCGGTCACCCGCGCTCCCAGGACGGCCGGGCCGGGGAAGTTCTCAGGGGCGTCGCCGCGGACCGCGACCCATTCGCCGTCGCGGACGAGTTCTGCCACATCCAGGCTCCAACCGTCGCCGAAGACGCGGCCGCGGTCGGAGACCTGGCCGCCGGCCTCGATGTAGAAGGGGTGCTCATCGAGGACGAGGCTCACTTTTCCGTCGCCTCCCTCGCCCCCGCACCAGCCGATCACCGCGGCTTCCGAGACGAGCTTGTCGTAACCGACGAATCGCTGGAACGGAGCATCGGCAGCGGTGCCCCGCGATTCAGCGAGGACAGTCACGGAGACGGACGGGATTCCGGCCCGGCCGGATGCCGCGATTGGCCCGGCCTGGGCCGAGCGTCCCCGCGACCGCTCCCGTTGCTCCTGGAGCGCCTTCTCGAAGCCCTCCATGTCCAGGTCGTATCCTCTCTCCTCCGCCACGAGCCGCGTGAGATCCACCGGAAACCCGAACGTGTCGTAAAGCCGGAATACTTCCCCACCCGAAATCACCGGCCGCGGCGTCGCCTTCGCTTCACGCACCGGCGCCAGTGCGGCCATCCGCTGCATCCCACCGTCGACGGTGGCCAGGAACCGCTTCTCCTCCCGGAGCGAGTTCGCCACAATCCCGTCTCGCTGCGCCGCCAGGTCCGGGTACGCATCCCTCATCTCGACGATGACGGCCTTCACGACCTCGGTCAGCGTCGGCTCCCGCCTCCCGAGCAGCCACGCATGGCGCACGCCCCGGCGAAGAATCCGCCGCAGCACGTACCCGCGTCCTTCGTTCGACGGGAAGACTCCGTCGGCGAGCAGAAACGCCACCGCCCGAGCGTGGTCCGCGAGCACGCGATACGAAACGCCCTCCTCGCCGCCGGCGTCGTAAGGCCGTCCGACGACCTCGGCCACCCGCTCCAGCAGCGGCAAGAACAGATCCGTATGGTAGTTGGTGCCGACCCCCTGCATCACGGCGGCGAGCCGCTCCAGCCCGAGCCCCGTATCGATGCTGGGAGCCGGCAGAGGATTCTGCGTGCCGGACTCGTCGCGGTCGAACTGCATGAACACGAGGTTCCACAACTCGAGAAACTCCCCCGCCTCCCCCCTTCGCTCGAACTCCTCCCTCGCCGGGATCGTGCCCCGCTCGGCAGCGGACCTCAGGTCGTAATGCACTTCGGAGCAGGGTCCGCACGGCCCGGTGTCCGCCATCTGCCAGAAGTTGTCCTTGTCGCCGAGCCGGTGGATCCGGTCCGGCGCGACCCTCGCCACCTCGGTCCAGAGCCGGGCCGCCTCGTCGTCGGTGTAGTGCACGGTGACGAACAGGCGGTTGCGGTCGAGCCCCATCTCCTCGGTGAGAAACTCCCACGCATATGCGATCGCATCGCGCTTGAAGTAGTCCCCGAAGGAGAAGTTGCCCAGCATTTCGAAGAAGGTGTGGTGACGGGCGGTGCGGCCCACCTCTTCCAGATCGTTGTGCTTGCCGCCCGCGCGAACGCATTTCTGCGAGGTGACGGCCCGATTGAACGAGAGCTTCTCCATCCCCAGAAAAGCCCCTTTGAACTGTACCATCCCTGCGTTGGTGAAGAGCAGCGTGGGGTCGCCGGCGGGCACCAGGGACGAGCTCGGGCGGATCTCGTGGCCGCGGGCGCGAAAGTACTTCAGGAAGCTGCGGCGGATATCGGCGGATTTCATCGGGATCTGGTGTTGTCGAATGCTCGCGGTTCATTCTGGAAAAGGCTCATTTACCGCCTCCAGGCCTCCGGGGCCGGGATCCCCCGGCTGACGATGACCCGGAACCCGGCCAGTCCGCCCGGAGGCGCGCCGTCCGCCTGGACGGGCGGGCCGCGCAGGACGGCCCGCACCTGGCCGTTCCCGTCCCGCCAGACGGACATGGGGCGATCGGTGGAGCCGTCCAGGGTGGCTGTCTCGTCCGGTCCGGAAAGGGTGAGGTCGGCCAGGGCCTCCCAGCCCGGACGGACGGGAAGCGCGAAGGCGAACCCTCCGGCCCCCTCCCCGGCGTCGGCGACGGGCGGCATGGCGAAGGGGAGCGCGAACAGCACGGTGCCGTCCGCGTCCCGTCCCTCGATGCTCCACTCGCCGCCGCGTTCCGGAAGCGAGGGCGGGGCGTCGACGACGAAGGCGGGCTCCAGAGAGGGCGTCCCCGTCGAATCCACGCCGCCCCACAGCAGGAGGGACCGGACGGGCGCGGCGGCCGTGACCGCCGCAGCCGGGGCTTCGTCCTGGATGCGGTACTCGAGGGCCTTCGTGAAGTGGTACTCGCTGATCCATTCGGGATTGCCGCAATACGACATCACATCGGGAATGCCGGGCGGGACCATCCTGCCGGCAGCGAAGCCCTGGCCGGAGCCCCAGCGGTAGCTCCAGTTCACCAGCTTCCGGACCGCATACCCCCAAGCGGCGATTCCGCCGCGCCGGTCGGGGAAGATCGGGTCCGGGCCGCCCGCACCGCCGCAGGGCGCGTGGCGGAGACTGAAGTTGTGGCCGAGCTCATGGGCGATTACGTTCGAAAGCAGTACCGATGCACTGGCTCTGCCGGAGATGCGAGCCACGCCGCCCACGTCGGAGAACCTGGGAAGCATCCCCATGTAGTGCCCGGCGCCTCCCTCCATGACCCGGATGGCCGATGTCTCGCGCAGCACGTCGTACCCGCTGTTCGACGAAGTCAGCACCGGCGCGTGGGCGGTCACCGACCACCCGCCGACGGGAAGCAGGTCGGCGGTCTGCCGGAGGAGTTCATGGTTCTGCGGATCGGCCGACATGCCCTCGACCTGGGCGATGATCGCCGAATCCGGGTCCTCGCTCCAAAGGAAAGGGATCACGGTCAGGTCGAAGACGGGCATCTCCCGCACGTCGACCGCCAGCCGCCCCTCGGCGGGGATGCGTTTCGCCGCTCCCAGCGCCGGGTCCAGCGTTCCTTCCGGGTCGACCTCGATCACCAGCTCGAGGCCGGGTTGCACGAAGTGCCCGGGGAGCTTCGCGTTGGCCGATGCGGACAACGTCCCCTCGTCGACCTCCTCCGGGATCGGATGCGGCGTCGCTGGAATCTCCGCAACGCGCTGCGCACCCCACAGGTAGAACCGCGCGCGGACGGGCGGAAGGGTCGCTCCGCCCGGATCGGATGCCGTCACGAAGACGCGCAGCAGAGCTTCCTCGCCCGCCACCAGCGGAACGGGAAAGTCGCGGGACTGGACCGCCTGCGTCATATAGGCCGCAACCGCGCCCGCGCACTTGCGGACCCGGCTGTTCCGGACTTCCCCCAGCCATTCCAGGAACACCGGATCGGACGGCGCACACAGCCCGGTTCCGCCCGCCTCGAAGACATCCAAGGCGCGCAGTCCCGTCAGGGCCGCCGGAAGCGCGCCCGCCAAAGCGGCATTGTGGGTGAGGTACATCTCTTCCAAGCTGGCGAGGCTGCCCAGCTCCGGCGGTATCGGACCTTCCAAAGCGTTGCCAGTAAGGTCCAAGTATACCAAGCCGGCGAGGCTGCCCAGCTCCGGCGGTATCGGACCTTCCAAAGCGTTGCCAGTAAGGTCCAAGTATACCAAGCCGGCGAGGCTGCCCAGCTCGGGCGGTATCGGGCCGTCCAGGGCGTTGCTGGAGAGCCACAGCCGTTGCAAGCCGGCGAGGCTGCCCAGCTCCGGCGGTATCGTGCCGCTCAGAGCGTTGCCGGAGAGGGACAGCTGTTGCAAGCCGGCGAGGCTGCCCAGCTCCGGCGGTATCGGACCTTCCAAAGCGTTGAAGGAGAGACCCAGGTATTCCAAGCCGGCGAGGCTGCCCAGCTCGGGCGGTATCGGGCCGTCCAGGGCGTTGCTGGAGAGCCACAGCTGTTGCAAGCCGGCGAGGCTGCCCAGCTCCGGCGGTATCGTGCCGCTCAGAGCGTTGCCGGAGAGGGACAGCTGTTGCAAGCTGGCGAGGCTGCCCAGCTCCGGCGGTATCGTGCCGCTCAGAGCGTTGCGGGAGAGGGACAGCCACTGCAAGCCGGCGAGGCTGCCCAGCTCCGGCGGTATCGTGCCGCTCAGAGCGTTGTTGTAGAGGGACAGCCCCATCACACGCCCGCGCGAATCCGTTCTTACCCCGTGCCAGTCTCCGAGCGGCTTGTCCGTAAGCCAGTTTGTGTTGTTGGCCCAGCCTTGACCGCCGGTGGCGCTATAGAGGGCCTCCAAGGCACCGCGGTCCGAAAGGCGCGCGCAATCCGTTGTTCCGGCGTGCGTCCCGATCCCGGCGAGCCACGCTCGGAACGCCGCCTCCACAGGGGCGCACAGGGTCGTCCCGGCGTAGTCCAGCACATTGAGCGACAGACGGGACAGTGAAGCGGGCAACCGCCCTGACAGGAGCGGGTTGCGACCGAGCCGCATCTCCCGGAGCCGAGCCAGTTCCCCCAGGCCTGCGGGGAGGACGCCCGCAAGCCCGTTGTCCGCTAGGTCCAGCGCGGTTACGCGCCCGAGCGAATCCGCGGTCACCCCGTGCCAGTCCGCCAGAACGGTCCCGTCCAGCCACCCGGCCTCGTTTTCCCAGCCTTCGCCGCTCGCCGAAGCATACAGGGCTTCGAGGACTGCTGCGTCGGCCTCGTTGCACCACGAAACGCTGCTTCGTTTCAGGCTGGCGACGAAGATCCCGAAAAGCTCGGTTCCCGGCACACAAAGACCGGCGTTGCGGGAGAGGTACAGCTCTTCCAAGCTGGCGAGGCTGCCCAGCTCCGGCGGGATCGGACCGTCCAAAGCGTTGTTGTGGAGGTACAGCGTTTGCAAGCTGGCGAGGCTGCCCAGCTCCGGCGGTATCGTGCCGCTCAGAGCGTTGCGGGAGAGGGACAGCGTTTGCAAGCTGGCGAGGCTGCCCAGCTCCGGCGGTATCGGACCATCCAAAGCGTTGAAGGAGAGGAACAGCCACTGCAAGCTGGCGAGGCTGCCCAGCTCCGGCGGGATCGGGCCGTCCAAAGCGTTGTTGGCGAGGTCCATCCGTTCCAAGCTGGCGAGGCTGCCCAGCTCCGGCGGGATCGGACCGTCCAAAGCGTTGAAGGAGAGGGACAGCGTTTGCAAGCCGGCGAGGCTGCCCAGCTCCGGCGGGATCGGACCGTCCAAAGCGTTGTTGTGGAGGGACAGCCGTTCCAAGCTGGCGAGGCTGCCCAGCTCCGGCGGGATCGGACCGTCCAAAGCGTTGAAGGAGAGGGACAGCGTTTGCAAGCCGGCGAGGCTGCCCAGCTCCGGCGGGATCGTGCCGCTCAGAGCGTTGTTGTAGAGGTACAGCCACTGCAAGCTGGCGAGGCTGCCCAGCTCCGGCGGGATCGGACCGTCCAAAGCGTTGTTGTGGAGGTACAGCCACTGCAAGCTGGCGAGGCTGCCCAGCTCCGGCGGAATCGGGCCGCTCAGAGCGTTGGCGGAGAGGACCAGCTGTCGCAAGCTGGCGAGGTCGCCCAGTTCCGGCGGGATGGTGCCCACCAAGTTGTTCTCGTGGAGATACAGAGTCGCCACACGCCCCGTACCATCGACCGAGACGCCGCGCCACTCTCCCAGAGGTGCGGCCGTCAGCCAGTTCGCGTTGCTCACCCAGTTCGGCCCGCCGGCAGCGTTGTACAGCGCAACGAGCGCCGCCCGGTCGGGGTTGCCCGCAACCGCCGTCACCGAGACCGATGCGCCGCCCGCGGCCGCCGTCAGGGTCTGCTCGCCTTCCTGCGATCCAAGCGTCCAGATGGTCCGCGCCAGCCCTTCGGCGTCGCTCAGAGCCGAGCCCGGGTCCGCCGTGCCGTGGCCCGGTGTCGGTGTGAACGACACCGCTATGGATTCCGCCGCAGCGCCGGCGGCATCCATCACCCGAACGACTACGGTGTCCGGCAACATGTCCCCGATGTCGCCGTGCTGGCCGTCTCCCGAGACGACCTCGAGCGACGCCGCTTCCTGCGACACCGCCACCTCCGCGCTCCCCGACGCCTGCCCCGACGCCGCGGTGACCGTCGCCGTCCCGTTGCCGACGGCCGTCACCAGACCCGCCGAATCCACGGCCGCCACCGCCTCGTCGTCCGACGACCACGCGAAGACCGCCCCCGCCACCGGATGCCCGTTCGCATCGACCGCCGCGGCGGCCAGGCGGACCGTGTCGCCCACGGCGGCCAGCGGAGCAGCCGCGGTCGGCGTCACCTCCACGGCGCTCGCTTCCTGCGACACCGCCACCTCCGCGCTCCCCGACGCCTGCCCCGACGCCGCGGTGACCGTCGCCGTCCCGTTGCCGACGGCCGTCACCAGACCCGCCGAATCCACGGCCGCCACCGCCTCGTCGTCCGACGACCACGCGAAGACCGCCCCCGCCACCGGATGCCCGTTCGCATCGACCGCCGCGGCGGCCAGGCGGACCGTGTCGCCCACGGCGGCCAGCGGAGCAGCCGCGGTCGGCGTCACCTCCACGGCGCTCGCTTCCTGCGACACCGCCACCTCCGCGCTCCCCGACGCCTGCCCCGACGCCGCGGTGACCGTCGCCGTCCCGTTGCCGACGGCCGTCACCAGACCCGCCGAATCCACGGCCGCCACCGCCTCGTCGTCCGACGACCACGCGAAGACCGCCCCCGCCACCGGATGCCCGTTCGCATCGACCGCCGCGGCGGCCAGGCGGACCGTGTCGCCCACGGCGGCCAGCGGAGCAGCCGCGGTCGGCGTCACCTCCACGGCGCTCGCTTCCTGCGACACCGCCACCTCCGCGCTCCCCGACGCCTGCCCCGACGCCGCGGTGACCGTCGCCGTCCCGTTGCCAGTCGCACGAACGAGTCCCCCGTCCACAGCGGCCACGGAGACATCGCTGCTGGACCACGCCACCGCAGCACCGTCCATGACGTGCCCGTTCTGGTCGCGCACATCGGCCGTGAGGCGGACGGTGTCGGCCAACGCCGTCAGCCGAACCGTGGACGGCGTGACCCAAAGCCCCGTAGCCTCAGGCGTCTCGGGGCCGGCGCTGTCGGTGCAGGAGAACACCCCTGCCAAGGCGACCGCGAGGACGAGCTTGGCTCCTGTCGTGAAACGCTGACATGATTCTGACAACACGGCTACTACCTTCCCTTCGGCCTCGGACTTCCTGCCACGAGTGAGATGATCGGCGGCGGACGAGTGGCGGGTGGAGCACTGGTTCGCGCAGCAGACTGGCAGTTGAGGTGCTTATGATAGGGCAGTAGGCTCCCGAGCGACAGGGAAGCCAATCGGGATCGGCGAGTCTTCGAACCGGCCCGTCTCCCGACTCGAGCCTTGCCGGTCTCGCGGGCAACGAAGCTCCGTCATTCCGAGACGCAAGTCCTCGGGCTTGCCCTCTTTCCGAGGCCCGTGCTCCGGCACGGGCCTTCGTGTTTTCCGGACGCCCGCCGAGGCGGGTGAGCCGAAGGGGCACCGCTACACCACCTTGACCGACGGCCCCCCCTTCGATTCCGTCCGGGATTCCCCAGCACCCGCCTCCACGATCCCCAGCGCCACCTGAAGCCGCGCTTCGATCTCCTCGGCCACATCCGCGTTGTCTTCGAGGAAGGTGCGCACGTTCTCCTTGCCCTGACCGAGCCGGAGATCGCCGTACGAGAACCATGATCCGGACTTGTTCACCACCCCCTTTTCGACGCCGACATCGATGAGCAGTCCGGTGTGGCTGATGCCCTTTCCGTAGAGGATGTCGAACTCGGCCTGCTTGAAGGGCGGTGCGCACTTGTTCTTCACGACCTTCACGCGGGTCCGGTTCCCGATGATGCTGGGGCCGTCCTTCAGGGCGCCGATGCGGCGGATGTCCATGCGGAGCGACGCGTAGAACTTCAGCGCCCGCCCGCCCGAAGTCGTCTCGGGACTCCCGAACATCACTCCGATCTTTTCCCGGATCTGGTTGGTGAAGATGATCGCCGCGTTCGAGCGGCTGACCGCGCCGGTGAGCTTCCGAAGGGCCTGGCTCATCAGCCGCGCCTGGAGGCCGACGTGCGAATCGCCCATCTCGCCCTCGATTTCCGCCCTCGGCACCAGGGCCGCGACGGAGTCCACCACGATCACGTCCACCGCGTTGCTGCGGATGAGAACCTCCGCGATCTCGAGCGCCTGCTCTCCGGTGTCCGGCTGGGAGACCAGAAGGTCGTCCACATCGATCCCCAGCTTCTGCGCGTACTGGATGTCCAGCGCGTGTTCGGCGTCGATGAAGGCGGCCACGCCTCCGCCGCGCTGTGCGTTGGCGATGATGTGAAGGCAGAGCGTGGTCTTCCCCGATGACTCCGGTCCGTAGATCTCGCTGATCCGTCCCCGCGGGACTCCGCCGATTCCGATTACGGCGTCGAGGTTGATCGCGCCCGTGGAGATGCTTCTGATCTTCAGGCTGGGCTGATCGGATCCCATGCGCATGATGGCCCCCTTCCCGTACGATCTCTCGATCTGGGTAAGGGCCGTGTCGAGCGCCTTCCTTTTCAGTTCTCGATCTCTGTCGTTTGTCGAGGGCTTCTTTTTCCTGGACATCGCCTGTTCCCTTTCGAGAGTGTGGGTTCGCAACAAAACCGAAGATAACACGAAACATCTTGTCGTCAACGCCGACTTGGCAGCCCGCGGCGGATCCCGGTGCTCCGAGGGGGCCGCCGTGACGACGGAATCAAGCTATCCTTATCGAGGGGCGATTCCATGTTTGAATGCGCCGATCTGAGACGCGGCCCCCGAATGCACGGCACCCGGCCTTCACGGTCCTCCGAAATCACGGCTTTTCGCGAATGAGCACACGATACGACCTTGTGGCCCTGGGCGGCGGCACCGGCGGACTCGTCACGGCCGCAGGCGCGGCCTACCTGGGGCTGGACGCGGCGATCATCGAGAAGACGGCCCTCGGCGGCGACTGCCTCTGGACCGGCTGCGTGCCCTCGAAGGCGCTCATCGCGTCGGCCCGACTGGCGCGGCAGATGGACCGCGCTGCCGGCCTGGGACTCCGCAGCTTCCGCGACCGCCACGACTTTCGCACCGTCATGGAGCGGATGAGATCGGCTCGCCGCACCGTCGCCCGTCACGACGACCCCGAGCGCTTTCGCAAGATGGGGGTCGCAGTTCACTTCGGGACGGCGCGTTTTCTCGATCCGTCCACCATCGAGGTGGAGGGCGCGGTGGAGGGAGCGGGCACGATCCGCTCGAAACGGTTTGTGGTCGCGACGGGAGCCGTCGCGGCCGTTCCGCCCATTCCGGGGCTCGCCGAAGCCGGATACTGGACCTACGAAACCGCATTCGATCAGAACGAACTGCCCGAATCCGTCGCCGTTCTGGGGGGCGGGCCGATCGGGACCGAGTTCGCCCAGGTGTTTTCGAGGCTGGGGGCCCGGGTCACGATCGTCGAAATGGCTCCGTCCATCCTCGTCAACGAGGATCCCGACGCCGCCGCCTTCATGAGGGACCTCCTCGAGGCGGAGGGGATCGAGGTCCTCGTCGGCACCGCGGTCGAGCGGGTCGGCGTGGAAGGCGGCACCAAGGTGCTGCACACCGGGCGGGGCGCGCGGATCGCCGCCGCCGAGATCTTCGTGGCGACGGGCCGTCGGCCCTTCACCGGCGGGCTGGACCTGGAGGCCGCCGGGGTCGAGACCGTGCGGGGAGCGGTGACCGTCGACGCCCACCTGCGCACCACCTCCCGTTCCGCATGGGCGGTCGGAGACGTGACCGGGGCGATGCAGTTCACGCACGTCGCGGACCACATGGCGAAGGTGGCGCTCCGCAACTCGGTCCTGCCCCTTAGGACGAAGATCCGCTACGACTGCGTGCCGCGAGTCACGTACACGGACCCCGAAGTCGCCCACGTGGGGATGCTCGAGGCAGAGGCGGCGGCGCGCGGCGGCACCGCCTACGTCTACCGGCTCGACGACCTGGACCGGGCGATCGTGGACGAAGCGGCAACGGGGTTCGTGAAGGTCTCCGCGGACCGCAAGGGCAAGGTCATGGGCGCCACCATCGTCGCGCATGGAGCGGGCGACCTGATCCTCCCCTTCGTGCTTGCGAAAGAGCATGGCCTCTCGCTGAGCCGCATCGCCGGCACGATCTTTCCCTATCCGACAATGGTCGAGGGGGTCAAACGAGCCTCGGCCGAGTTCATGCGCTCCCGCCTCGACACGGCATCGGGGCGCACCCTGAAGCGAGTGATCCAATGGCTGAAGTAGAGCGAGGCCCCCTTTTCAAGCTGGGCGTTCTGGCCGTGCTTCTCGTCGCAGGCTACCTGGTCGCCACGCGCTCGCCGCTGAGCGGCTATCTGACCCGTGAAGGAATCTTCGAAGTGGTCAACTGGCTCCGCGGCAACGCCTGGGCCCCGGTGATCTTCGTCGCCATCTACGCAACCGCTACCGCGCTGGCCGTTCCCGGCACGATCCTGACCCTCGGCGGAGGTGCGGTCTTCGGTTTCTTCTGGGGCACGCTGCTGAACTTCGCGGCCGCCAACATCGGCGCCAATGCGGCCTTCGCCATCGCCCGGACCCTGGGACGCGACGGCGTGCGACACCTCATGAGGAGCGATTCGAGTGCTCTGGCAAAGCTCGACAACGTCGTCAAGAAGCACGGATTTCAGGGGCTGCTGACCCTGCGGCTCATCCCGCTGGTGCCGTTCAACGCCCTCAACTTCGGGTCCGGGCTGATGCCGCTGCGGTGGCGCACTTACGCGCTGGCCACTTCCGTCGGGATCATCCCGGGAACTTTGACCTACACCTTCTTCGCGGACGCTCTTCTGCAGGGCTCTCAGGACGCTTCGCGCGCGGCGCTCGGGCGCGTGCTCTTCGCGGGCCTGCTCCTTCTTCTGCTGAGCTTTCTGCCCGCGCTGCTTAAGCGCCTCGGTGTCCGGCTCCCGGGCATGGGCGCCGTCGTCGCTCTGGCGGCACTGGCCTCCGGCTCGCCGGGCACCGAAACCGCCGCAGCCCAGGCGGGCCAGGCAGCCCGGGCGGGCGGCAGCGGACGGTTCCCCGACCACGGAGCCTTCACGACGGTGCTCGCCCCGGTCGTCGTCGGATCCAGGGTGGACTACGAACGCCTTGCGGCGGACCGCTCCGGGCTGGACCGCTACATCGCCGCTCTCGAGGCCACCGATCCGTCCTTCCTCCGCGGCGCTTCGAAGAACGACCGGCTGGCATTCTGGATCAACGCCTACAACGCCTGCATGCTGAAGCGCGTGCTCGACCACTACCCGATCGGGCGCGCGGGCGGGCTGCTGCGGATCCGTAACGCCGCGGCGGGACGGCCCGCCAATTCGGTGTGGCAGATCCCGGATGTCTTTACCGGAGCCCACTGCCCCGTCGCCGGAGCACTTCGTTCCCAGGACGAGATCGAACACGAGATCATCCGCCCGATGGGCGACCCGCGCATTCACTTCGCGATCAACTGCGCAGCGCTGAGCTGTCCGCCGCTCGTCCCCGACGCCTACGAGGCGTCCTCTCTCGGTGCCCGGCTGGACGCCCGGGTACGCGCTTTCGTGAACGATCCCATGCATTTCCGGGTCATTGCGGAGGGCGCGCGGCACACCGTGCGGGTCAACACCGTGCTCGACTGGTTCAAGGAGGACTTCGGCGGAATCGAGGGGATCCGCCCGTTCCTGGCGCGCTACACGTCCGGGGCCGACAAGGAATCGCTTGAAGATCCCGACAGCGCGCTCCGCTTCATCGACTACGACTGGACGCTGAACGACACCTCGCGTTCGTGAGTGTTCGCCCGGCGGGCCGCTCCCCGAGCCTTCCGAGCCCGTGCGCTCCCCGAGTCCGTTCCCGTCCGGCAGGCGAAGCCGTGATCGGGGTCGTCATCCCCGCTCTCGACGAGGCCGAGACTCTTCCCCGCCTCCTCCGGGACCTCTCCCGCTTCGACCTGCCGACCGACGTGCTGGTAGTCGACGGCGGATCAAGTGACGGCACCGTCGAAGCCGCTCGCCGGGGAGGCGCCCGGGTCGTGAGGAGCAGGCTCGGACGCGCGCGCCAGATGAACGCCGGGGCGGTCTTCCTCCGCACGCCGTGGCTCCTGATGCTGCACGCCGACTCCCGGCTGGACCGTTCCGCCCTCGCAGCGATCGAACAACATGTGCGAGCAGACGACCGCGACGCCGCCTACTGCGGGCTGCGCATCGGCCACCCTCACTTCTTCTACCGGCTGATCGAGGGCGGCCAGCGCATCCGCGTGCGATGCACCGGGCTCGTCTACGGCGACCAGGGGCTTCTGATCCGGCGCGACCTTTTCTTCGCGTTCGGGTCCTACCCCGACGAGCCGATCATGGAAGACGTGATCCTCAACCGGCGGCTGCTGCGGGCAGGACGGCTGCGTCCGCTGGCCGCCGACCTCGTCACCAGCCCGCGCCGCTACGAAGAGGAAGGCCGCATACGGGGGTGGATCCGCAATGCCGCCCTCATCTCGCGGTTCCTCCTGGGCGGGAGCCCCGCGGAGCTGGCGGAGCGGTACCGCCCGCGAGCAGTGCGCAATCCGCAGGTGCCGTGCAAGCAGGGAGGTGCCGGGGGGACGAGGGCGATGGTGCTCGTCTTCGCCAAGGCCCCACGCCCCGGATCGGTCAAGACGCGGCTGGCCCGGAGTATCGGGGATGCGGCCGCGGCGCGCGTGTATCGGCGCATGGGCCGTTCGGTGATCGACCAACTGGCCGGCGTGCACGCGGCGGTCACCGTCTGCTACGATCCCCCCGGTGCCCGCGACGATGTGCGCGCCTGGCTGGGAGACGGCCCGG
This sequence comes from Longimicrobiales bacterium, assembly GCA_965215065.1. Lineage (GTDB taxonomy): Bacteria > Gemmatimonadota > Gemmatimonadetes > Longimicrobiales > Gaopeijiaceae > Bin94. The sequence goes on along the minus strand of OZ244037.1, from coordinate 2,981,605 downwards.
CGCACTACTGGACCCAGCCGGACGGCGACCTCGGCGAACGGATGGCCCACATGTGCGACCGCGCTTTCGAGGTCGCGGACCGGGTCGTCGTGATCGGCACGGACGCCCCCTCCGTGAATGCGGGAACGGTCGACCGCGCTCTGGCCGCGCTCGACACGGCCGATGTCGTGCTGGGACCGGCCACCGACGGCGGATACTACCTCATCGGTCTCCGCGCCCCGCACCCGGCCCTGTTCGCGGGGATGTCGTGGAGCACGGATACGGTGCTTCGCGACACGGCGGCCCGGGCTCGCGAAACCGGAGCCCGCGTGACCTGCCTGGAGGTGCAGTCGGACATCGACACGGCCGACGATCTCACGCCCGAGCTGGCGGATCGTCTCGGCCTGGTCCGACCGGGATGCTCGCGCGGCCGGGTCGCAGAGGGCGGCCAGGTCGCAGAGGGCGGCGACCTGAACCTGTAGCTCCGCCAGAGACCCGGCGCGACGGGCACGTACACCACCTCGTGCGGTTCGGCGGCGTTCCGCTCGGCAAAGACCGGAACCCCCTCGTGGGCACCGATCCGTACGATGTCCCCGCAATCAAGCCGAGCCTGTTCGCCCCGCCTCTCGTAACTGCGCTCGTCGAGGGTGACGGGGTCTCCTCTCGTGAACCACTCCTCTCCCCCGGCATAGGCACCCGCGAAGCCGAGGCCCGGGCGCAGGTCGGAGACGGCGATCCGCGACGGACCCGCGACCACGAGTGTGTCCCCGGCGGCCGTCAGCACTACGTCGACCTCGACGCCGGTCGAAAGACACAGCGTGGCCGGCGTCCCGGCGGGAAGCGGCCACGGGCTCGTCCTCTCGATCACCACCGTATCCGGCGGGGGTGCGGGGAGCACCACCGTGTCCGGGGCGGGCTCGTCGGGCCCGGGGCTGCACAGGTCGCCTTCTCCGCCGCAGAAGGCCACTGAACCCAGGATCCCGAATTTCCGGGTGCGGAAGACGGAGGTGCCGTCGCTTTCGAGACCCAATGAGAAGGCGCCGACCCGGATGCCGCCGAAGTCCACCTGAAGGCCGGCGTTCGCGTCGAAGCCGTTGTACTCGACCATCAGGTTCACGAGCCGCCCCGTGCCGATCGACAGGTGAATCGCGGATCCGGCGAACAGCCCCCCCGATGAACGCGTGCCGTAGAAGTCCAGGTCGCGGCCGGCCGAGAACATCCCGCCGCCCCAGCCCGCGGTAAGCGTCACGTCATAGTCGGGACCGGCTTCGAAGCCGGGCAGCCGCGCGGTCGCGACCACATATGGACTCACCGCGCTCCTGAACTCGCTTCCGCCGGATCCGTCGAAGATCCGTGCGTCGGGATAGCCCAGACGGGTCGGCTGGAAGTCTTGATCGTGCCCGTCGCCGTAGGTGGGAGCCGACACGTAGCGTGCCCCCACGGCAACGTCGAGCAATCGAACCGCCGCCGGGAGCACGGAGAGCCGGCCGAAGGCTCCGAACATCCTGCCCCCCTCGTCGGCGGCACCGAAGTACTGGAGGGTGGCACCCACCTCCGCCCGGCCGAAGAGCCCGATCGCTGCCGAGCCGTCCGAGAACCATCTGTCGATGGCTTCGCGCTCGGCGGCACCCTCGCTCATGCGGTCGCCGGCGGGCAGGTGCGGGACCGAGACCCCGAACCCCGAATAGGTGCCGGTGACCACGAGGTGCGGAAGGACGGACGCCGCGGGAATGTCAAGCAGCCCGGAACCGTAGCGCAGGGTGGCGGGCATCGAGGTGGTCTGCGCACTTCCCGAGGCGGCCTGCAACGCGAAGGCCGCGACGCCGACCATGCCCGGCAGCCCGTGACGGAAGCGCGTCGCGGCATTTGGCCGCCGATGCGTCATCCGTCTTCGACTGCGCGTTCCGCTCCCTCGACGGTGGAAGACCCCAGCCGCTTCAAGCGGCGCGAGATCCGCCAGACCCAGAACAGGATCAGGATCCACGCCGCCGCGTAGGCGAGGAAGACATGCGTGTACGGCCGCAGCGAAGCACCCCCCGCCCCGCTCTGCGCCGCCGCCGTAAACAGATCCGGCACCGCAACGGCCGCGTGTGCGAAACTCCACAGGATCATGCCGACACCTCACCGGCCAAGCGCACGCCGTCCGGCCCCGGGCGCCGGCTCAGCAGCTCGACCGCGTAGCGGAAAAGGAACAGCCCGAAGAACAACATGATGAATCCGGCCAGTGAAGTCAGCAACGTGGCAACCATTTCGGGAGGCGCCGCCGGGCCATCGGGCCTGATGACCACCGCTTCGGGATGCAGAGACCGGAACCAGGTGACGCTCACGTGGATCAATGGAATGTTCAGGGAGCCGATGACGGCCACCGCGGCCGCGAATCTTCTGCCTTTGCGCGGATTGGCCACCGAACCCCGGATCAGAAAGTAGCCCAGATAGGTGAACCACAGCAGCAGGGTAAGGGTGAGGCGCGGCTCCCAGGTCCAGTAGGTGCCCCAGGCGATCCGTCCCCACAGCGGACCCGAAATCAGCATGATCGCACCGAAGATCAGGCCCCCTTCGGCGGCCGCCGCGGCCGCGGCGTCGGCACGCTCGTCCTCGAGCCACAGGTAGGCCGCGCTCGCCAGGGCCACGACGCCGAAGGCGACGAAAGTCGTCCACGCGGCCGGAACGTGGATGTAGAAGATCCGCTGTACGATGCCCTGCCCCGCCTCGGTCGGCGCCCAGAACACCACCATCCAGTGCACCACGAGGATCGTGGCGACTCCTGCGCACACCAGGACGAGCCCCGCCGTTCCGGCAGCGCGTGGATACGGGCTCGTGGCGTTCTCAGTGTTCATGCTACTCCTCGGTGACGTGCCGGAAGAGGGCGGAACCGACTGTGACGAAGCCGAGCGCGAACGCCCAGAGCAGTCGCACCGACCCCGAAATCTCCGTCCAGGGCCGTTCCATGAGGATCCTGGCAGAGGCGGTGGCCCCGAAGAAGATAACCGGAACGAGGAGCGGGAAGGTGAGCGCGGGGAGGAGCGTGTCGCCCAGCGAGCTGTGGCGTGAAATGAGGCCGAAGAAGGTTCCCGCCGCCGCCAGCCCGATCGTTCCCGGAAGCATCACCGCGCCGTGGCGAGCGAGCGATCCGGGGTCCCGCACGCCCAGAAACCCGGTGAGCGCGACGAAGGTGAGCACCGTCACGATCCACACCAGGAGCAGATTCGCAGCCGACTTGCCCAGGAAGATCGCGTGCCTCGGCACCGGCGTGAGAAGCAGGTGGCGGAAGGCGCCGTCCTCTTCTTCGGCGTCAAACGTGCGCCCGGCGCCGGTGGTCGCCGCGAACAGGACGGTAAGCCAGACGAGGCTCGCGACCACGCCCCTCGCGGGCACCTGGCTCCTGTCGAGAGCGAAGGCGAAGAGGAAGCAGGCGAGGACCACGAAGGCGATCATGGCCAGGAGTCGTCCCCCCGAGCGAAACTCGACCTTCAGGTCCTTCCACGCGATCATTCCCGCCCAGCGAAGCGAATTCATGCGGCCGGTCCCCCGCCTGCCGTGAAGAACGGCAGCAGGTCTTCGGCTGCCCTGCCCCGCGACCTCCCGTCCAGCACCTTTCGGCCCCTGCGCAGCACCATGGCCCGGTCCGACAGATTCAGTCCCCGGTGCAGATCGTGGGTGACCAGCACCACGATCGTCCCCGCCGCCCTGCGGGCCGACAGCATCGCCTCCAAGATCAACGCTCCCCCGGGGTCGAGGCCCGTGAAAGGTTCGTCCAGGAAGAGCACATCGGGATCGTGAAGGAGCGACCGGGCGAGCGCCGCCCGCTGTCGCTGTCCTCGCGAAAGCTCTTCCACCGGGACTTCCACGAGGTCCGGCGCGCCCACCTGGTCCAGTGCGCGGACCGCCGCCTCCCGACGGCGTGCGATCCCGTGCAGCACCGCGAAGAACGCGAGGTTCTCGCCGACGGTGAGCTTTCGGTAGAGGCCGGTACGGTGTGAAACGAGGCCCACACGGGACCGCCACGCCGGGTCCGAGCCCGAGACCGCCGCGCCGTTCAGCAGAACCTCTCCGCGGTCCGGTCTGCGCTCGCCGCTGAGCGCCCGCAGCAGCGTCGTCTTGCCCGCGCCGTTGGGACCGAAGACCGCCAGGATCGATCCGCCGGCCGCGTCGATGTCCACGCCGACGAGCGCACGCGTGGGACCGTAATCGCAGACCAGTCCCCGTGCCGTCAGGTTCACAGGCAACCCGTGGAAAATCCGCCCGCACCGGCGGCGACCGATGCCGTGCTGTCCCCGGGCGGACTCTGCGAAGGGTCCAGCCGTTGGCCGCAGCGGCCGCAGAAGCGGGCACCCGTGCGGTTGACATGGTCGCAACCGGCGCACTGGAGCCCCTCCCGGAGCGCCTTCCTAAGCTGGGCGATCTCCTCCTCCAGCGCCCGGTCGGCGCGCTCGAGACGAGGATCGCTTCCGCCTCCGTCCGGATGCGGACCCAACCGCCGCAGCGCGTCGCGCGACAGCTCCCCCTTCAGCAGCTCGTAATCCTTCCCGTCGAGCTTCCCGGTCATCCGGTCGTACTCGAGGTCGCGGAGCGCCGTCAGCGCCGCGCGCCGCCGCGCCGCCCCCTCGTCGTGGTCGTCGTCCCCCGCGAAGGAGGGCGCTCCGCGACCGGAGAAGACGGGCTCGAGCAGGTAGAGCATGACGCCCGCGGCAAGGAGGATCCCGCCGATCAGCGCGGTCATGGGGACTTCAGCCGACCGCCCCCGCCGGGAGCGGCCCGCGGGCCTTGCGCGGCGCGGCCGCCCGGACCGGCACGACGCCCGCCGGCCAGAGCCCGACGATCGCGCCGACGGCCACGACCAGGCCCCCGCACCAGATCCAGGGCACGAGCGGCAGGGCCTTGGCCTCGAACAGCACGCGGTCCTCCCCGCTGTTCAGGTCCACTTCCTTGGGAATCACGTAAAGATCTTCCAGGAGGCTGCTGGCAATGCCGACCTCCGTGGACTGCTGCTCCATCACCGGATAGATCCGCCGTTCGGGGCGGACGATGCCGACGCGCTCGCCGTTGCGATAGATGGTCATCAGCGCGGTCCAGCGCCAGTCGTTCTCGGCGACGTCCTCGGCTGCGCGCGGGCGCGAATGCGACAGGCTTTCGTACACCAGCCGGTATTCGTTGCCGAAAGCCGACCGGATCGTCATCGCCTCTCCCGGCGCGAGCTCCTGCTCCACCACCTCGTCGAAGGCGGCCCCCGCCAGGCCCGTGAAGACCACGACGACGCCCGCGTGCACGACATAGCCTCCCCAGCGGCGCCGGTTGCGCCTCACCAGGCTGCGGAAGGCGGCGGCCACGCCCTCGCCGGCGATCCTGGCCCTGGCCCGGGTGCCCTTCCAGAACTCCCTGACGACGATGGTCATGACGAAGGCCGAGACGGCGAAGGTGGTCAGCGCCATGGAATGCCGGACGCCGACGATCAGCAGCACGGCGAGGGTCGCGGCGCCGACCGCGAGGGGAGCCGCGAAGTTCCGGCGCAGATTGCGCGGAGACGCGCGCCGCCACGCGATGACCGGCCCGATCCCCATGAGCGCCAGCAGGCACAGTCCGATCGGAATGTTCACCCGGTTGTAGAACGGAGGCCCGACGTTGCGAGTCTGGCCGAAGAAGCCTTCGGTGATCAGCGGGAAGAGCGTCCCCCACGCCACGGCGAAGGCGACCCCGATCAGCAGCAGGTTGTTGAAGAGGAATGCCGATTCGCGCGACAGGAAGGACTGGATCTGGTTCTCGGGTCTCAGCAGCGGCAGACGGTGCACGATCAGCAGGAAGGAGAATGCCGCCAGCCCTCCCATGAAGCCCAGGAAGATGTAGGCGATGGTCAGGTTTTCTGCGAAGCTGTGCACGGACTCGATCAGGCCGGACCGCGTGAGGAAGGTCGCGAAGAGGGTGAGGAGGAAGGTGGTGACCACCAGACCCATGTTCCACACCTTCAGCATCCCCCGGTTCTCCTGGATCTGGATCGAGTGCAGGAACGCGGTCGCGGTCAGCCAGGGGAGCAGCGAGGCGTTCTCGACGGGATCCCAGAACCAGTAGCCCCCCCAGCCGAGCTCCTCGTAGGCCCAGCGCATGCCGAAGATGATTCCGCAGGTGAGGAAGAACCAGCTGAGCAGGATCCAGCGCCGGGTGATCGTGATCCAGCGGGAATCGAGACGGCCCGTGAGGAGCGCCGAGACGGCGAACGCGAACGGAACGGCGAACGCGGTGAACCCGAGGTACAGAGTCGGCGGATGGATGGTCATCCAGTAGTTCTGCAGCTGCGGGTTCAGGCCGCGTCCGTTGGCAGGAGTGAAGCCCATCCGTTCGAACGGACTGACGTCCGCGAAAAGCAGCACCACGAGGAGGAACGCGAGGAGCCCGAGGAGAGTTCCGGTCACGTAGGGCATGAACTCCCGGTGGCGGGCACGGTAGACGAACGCCGCAACCGACGAAAACACCGAAAGCAGCAGCGTCCAGAAGACGAGCGATCCGCGCTGTCCGGCCCACAGACCCGCCACCTTGAAGTAGGTGTCGAGCTCGCGGTTGGAGTAGTTGGCGACGTAGCTGTATTCGTAGCGATTGCCCACGAAGGCGGCGATGATCCCGAGGGAGGCCAGCAGGATCAGCAGGGTGAGCACGTAGGCGGTGCGCTCCCCGCTCAGGACCAGCTCGCTTCGGCGGAACCTTCCCCCGATGAACGAGACCGCAGCGCCCCAGAGAGCGACGGGAAGGGCGGTCCAGAGGGCGATTTCGCCCAAGACCGTCACGCCGCCAAATCCTCCTCGGCGGCTTCGTAGCGGCTGCCGCACTTCGTGAGAACGGTGTGGGCGCGGAAGACTCCGTCGGCGCCGTAGGCACCTTCGACCACGACCTCGGCCTGGTCATTGAAGGTGTCGGGCAGGACATCGTCGTAGCGCACCGCAAAGACCACCTCCGGCCGATCCAGGTCGGAGACCAGGAAGGCGTGCGTGCCCGTGCCGCTCACGCCCCGCTCCCACGACCCTTCCACGACACGCCCGCTGACCTTGACGCCCACTTCGTGAAAGGTGGGATCCGCCTCGACGCGCGCGACGAGCTCGACCGGCGTCAGATAGTACACCATGCTGTCGCTGATCCCGGTCCACATCAGGTATGCCACCACCGCCGCGACTCCGACCAGCCCGATAAGAAAGCGACCGTTCTTCATGAGCACCTCTTTACGGTTCCGTTGAGGGACCGACCGCACGCGCCGACCCGCACGCCGCACGAGACGGAAAACATCCCTGTAAACGTAGCAGAATGTAGCAGCCCGTGGATCAGTCCGCAGGAGCACCGAGAGCAGCGAGGTGCCGACGGACGAAGCGGGCCTTTACGCGGACGGGCCGCTGGCCGACAGAACGCCTTCGACGGCACGCCGCCATCCCTCGATCAGTGCCTTCCGCTTCTCGGTGCCGAACCCCGGCCGGAAGGTGCGCCCGGCCGCGAATGCCCGGGCAAAGTCCTCCGGAGAGCGCCACACTCCGGCGTGCAGCCCGGCCAGGCCGGCCGCGCCCAGCGCGGTCGTCTCCACCATCTGCGGACGGCTCACCGGCATCCCGAGCACCCCGGCCATGAACTCGATGAGCCAGTTGTTCTTCGTCGCGCCCCCGTCGACCCGAAGTCCGGTGAAGCGCAGCCCCGCATCGCGCTCCATGGCGTCCACGATCTCCTGCGTCCCGTACGCCATCGCCTCCAGACCGGCCCGCACGAGGTGCTCCCGGGTCGTCCCCCGGGTGAGCCCCGTGATCGCGCCGCGCGCTTCGGGATGCCAGCGGGGAGCACCCAGTCCCGTGAAGGCCGGGACCATGTACACGCCTTCGTTTCCCGAGAGGGAACGCGCCATCTCCTCGCTCTGCGCAGCGTCTTCCAGTATCCCGAGACCGTCGCGCAGCCACTGGATCGCCGCGCCTGCGACGAAGATCGAGCCTTCGAGAGCGAAAGCGCGGCCTCCGTGCGCGTTGCACGCCGCGGTCGTGAGCAGCCCGTGTTGTGACGCGACGCGCTCGGACCCGGTGTTGAAGAGCATGAAGGCGCCGGTTCCGTAGCTGCACTTCCCCGTCCCCGCTTCCCAGCAGCCCTGGCCGTAGAGCGCCGCCTGCTGATCGCCGGCGACCCCCCCGATCGGGATTTCGACTCCGAGAACGCTCCCGTCCGTCACGCCGAAGTCCCCCGAACTGGGGCGGATCTCGGGGAGGATGCGCCGGGGCACTCCCATCAGCCCGAGGAGCTCGTCGTTCCAGTCTCCTTCGTCGAGATCGAAGAGGAGCGTGCGCGAAGCGTTGGTCGGATCGGTGGCGTGGACGGCGCCGGCCGTGAGGCGGGCCATCAGCCACGCGTCGATCGTCCCCGCGGCGAGCTCTCCGCGCTCCGCCCTGGCAGCCAGCTCCGGATCGGACTGGAAGAGCCAGCGGAGCTTGGTCCCCGAGAAGTACGGATCGAGGAGCAGTCCCGTGCGGCGGCGAACCATCTCTTCGTTCCCGGAAGCGCGGAGCTCCCGGCACAGCGCCGACGTGCGCCGGTCCTGCCAGACGATTGCCCGGCGCAGCGGCTTCAAGGTGGCCGGATCCCAGACCACGACCGTCTCGCGCTGGTTGGTGATTCCGACGGCCGTCACACCGGTGCCGGCCGCCGCCAGCGCCTCCCTGGCCACCCGCGCAGTCACGGCGAAGATCTCTTCGGCGTCGTGCTCCACCCACCCCGGCCGGGGGAAGTGCTGCGTGAACTCGGAGTAGGCCCTGCCCACCACTGCGCCCCGATCCGAGAAGACCAGCGCCGTCGACCCCGTCGTGCCCTGGTCGACGGCGAGGACCGCGCCGCCGCTCATGACACCCTTCCCGGGCGGTACGTCAGCCCGAACTCGGGGAGCAGCTCGACGAACGCTGCCACGGACAGCCCGACGACCGCGAAATAGTCGCCCTCGATCCTCTTCACCAGAGCCGAACCGCAGCCCTGTATGCCGTATCCGCCCGCCTTGTCCAGCGGCTCCCCCGATCCCACATAGCTGTCGATCAGTTCCCTGCCGAAGTCTCGAAATGCGACGCGGGCCTCGGCCGCACGGAACGCCGTCCGGGCCCCGAGGGCCAGCGCGAGACCGGAATACACGCTGTGCACGCGGCCCGACAGCGAAGCCAGCATCGCTGCGGCCTCCTCCCGGTTCGCGGGTTTCTCCAGGACGCGCCCGTTCAGCACCACGATCGTGTCGCCCGCGATCGTGAGCGCACCGGGATCGGCCGGAGACACCGCGCGCGCCTTCTCCTGCGAAAGACGCTCCACATAGCGAAGCGGCGCCTCGCCCGGCTCGCGACGCTCCTCGACGCCGGCAGGCGACACCGTGAAGGAAAGGCCGAGCATCTTCAGCACCTCGGCCCGGCGGGGCGACGCGGATGCCAGCACCAGCGGGACCGCACCGCGACCCGGGGGGGTCAACACGACGGCCACCGCCGCTCCGCTCCATGCCGACTCTGCCCGCACGCCCGCGGTTCCCCATGCCCGGCCACGCTACCGCTCCACCACCAGGGTCACCGGCCCGTCGTTGACCAGCGCCACCTTCATATCCGCACCGAACCGGCCGCACCGCACGCGCCCCGGCAACCGCGCTTCCAGGTCGCCGACGAAGCCCTCGTACAGCGGTGTCGCGATCTCCGGCCGCGCCGCGCACAAGAACGACGGCCGACGCCCCTTCCGGGCGTCTCCGTACAGGGTGAACTGGCTCACCACCAGCAACTCGCCGCCGACATCGATCAGCGAACGGTTCATGCGCCCCTCCGAGTCGGCGAAGATGCGCAGGTTGACCACCTTCTCCGCCATCCACGAGGTCGTGCTCCGGTCGTCCGCGGGAAGGAACCCGGCCAGCACCAGAAGCCCCGGCCCGATCGCGCCCGCGACCTCGCCGTCCACCGTCACCGACGCTTCCGCGACGCGCTGCACGACGACCCTCACCGGTTCGTCACTCGACGGTCACCGACTTGGCGAGGTTGCGCGGCTGGTCGACGTCGCATCCGCGCATCACCGCGATGTGGTAGGCCAGCAGCTGCAGCGGCACGGTCGCCAGCACGGGCATCAGCGCCGGGATCGTCCCCGGGATCACGATCACGTCGTCCACCCGGTCGATCACCTCGCTGTTGCGGTCGTTCACGACGGCGATCACGCGGCCTCGCCTGGCGCGCACTTCCTCGATGTTCGAAAGGGTCTTGGCGTACACCACGTCCCGGGGCGCCAGCACGACCACGGGCATGTTCTCGTCGATCAGAGCGATGGGTCCGTGCTTCATTTCCGCAGATGGATAACCCTCTGCATGAATGTAACTTACCTCCTTTAACTTCAAGGCTCCCTCGAGGGCCACGGGAAACTGGTACCCGCGGCCCATATAGAGGAAATTCGGCGCGTCCCGGTACTGCCGGGCGAGCTCCTTCACGCGGGCGTCGGCCTCGAGCGTCTCCGCGACCTGGTCCGGCAGCGCCTTGAGCGCCCGCACCAGCCGGCGGCCTTCGGGCAGCGACATGTTCCTTCGGCGCGCCAGGTACAGGGTCAGGAGGGCGAGCGCAACGACCTGGCTGGAAAACGACTTGGTCGATGCCACCCCGATCTCGGGTCCGGCGTGCAGATGAAGCCCGAAGTCGGTCTCGACGGCGATGCTGGAGCCGACCACGTTGACGATCCCCATGATCCGGCAGCCGCGGCGTCTGGCTTCCCTGAGCGCGGCCAGGGTGTCCGCCGTCTCCCCCGACTGGCTGATCCCCATGACCAGAGTGTGCGGGGACAGCACGGGGTTGCGGTACCTGAACTCCGACGCGTACTCGACGGCGACGGGGATCCGCGCCAGGTCCTCGATCATGCGTGCGCCGATGAGCCCGGCGTGCCAGCTGGTGCCGCACGCCGTGATCACGATCCTGTCCACGGCCTGGAGATCCTGGTCGGACATGGTGATTCCGCCCAGCCGGGAGATCCCCTCGTCCTCGATCAACCGTCCCCGCATCACGTCTCGCAGGGAGGAGGGCTGCTCGCGGATTTCCTTGTACATGTAGTGGTCGTAGCCGCCCTTCCCGATCTTCTCCATGTCCCAGGAGACGATCTGGGAGCCGCGCCGGACCGCCCGCCGCGCCGGATCGAAGGTGCGATACCCCTCTCGGGTCAGGACCGCCGAATCGCCGTCCCGCAGCCGGACCACCTTCTGGGTGTGCGCCACCACGGCGGCCGCGTCCGAGGCCACGAGGAATCCGTCGTTCCGGCCGATGCCCAGCAGGACCGGGCTGCCGTTGCGGGCCACGACGATCTTGCCCGGATCGCGCGAGCTCACGACCGCGATCCCGTAGGTTCCCTCGACCTGGGCGAGCGCGCCGGCGACCGCGTCTTCCAGCAGCTCGCAGTCGCGGAAGGCGAGGTCGATGAGGTGGACCAGCACTTCGGTGTCGGTCTCGCTCCGGAACTGGTAGCCCATCTCCCGCAGCCGCGGCTGCTGGCGCGCCGCGCTTTCGATGATTCCGTTGTGCACCACGGCGATATCGTCTTCCGCCGAAAGCTGAGGGTGCGCGTTCACCCGGTTCGGGCGACCGTGGGTCGCCCAGCGGGTGTGCGCGATCCCGCAGCCGCCCTTCGGCAGGCGGCCGTCGAGCGCGTCCTCGAGCGCGACGATCTTCCCGGGCCGCTTCTCGACGGCCAATCGTCCGTTCTCCAGCACGGCCAGCCCCGCGGAATCGTAGCCGCGGTATTCCAGGCGCTTCAGGCCCCCCAGAAGGATCGGAGCCGCCGAACGCGATCCCACATATCCGATGATCCCGCACATCAGTCGCCGGCCGCGCCGGACAGCACATCCATGGCCCCGTCCACCAGAGACTGCGCCGCCGCCGGGTCCGGAGCCTCGGCGATCAGCCGCACTACGGGCTCCGTGCCGGAGGGCCTGACATGGAGCCAGCTCCGCCGGGCCCGCCATTCGATCCGCAAGCCGTCGCTGCGGTCGCGGCTTCCGGGGGGCAGCGTGCGGGAGAGCGCCGCATAGGCGTCCGCCAGCCGCTCCCGCGGGAAGAGCACCTTCTCCTTTACGATGCCGTACGACGGGAGCCGCCCTGCCCGTGCCGAGAGCGGCACTCCGGGCTCGTCCGCAAGGAACTGAAGCAGAAGCGCCGCCCCCGCAGGCGCATCGCGTGTGTGGTGGAGCTCCGGGAGGATCACCCCTCCGTTGCCCTCGCCGCCCACCACTGCATCTTCCTCGACCATGCGTTCCACGACGTTGATCTCCCCGACAGGCGCCCGGATCGCACGGCAGCCGTGGCTCTCGGCCACATCGTCCACCACCTGGCTCGTGGACAGGTTCGTGACCACGCACCCGCGCCGCCTCCGCAACACCACGTCGGACGCCAGCGCCAGCGTCAGATCCTCCCCCAGCGGCCGTCCGCGCTCGTCCACCAGCGAGAGACGGTCCACGTCCGGGTCGACCGCCAGCCCGATCCGCGCCCCCGACGCGCGCACGAGATCCCCCAGCGCGCCCAGGCTGGCCGCCGTCGGCTCGGGGTTCCGGTGAAATCGTCCGTGCGCCTCGGTCCCGATCGCATGCACCTCGCACCCCAGCCGCGTGAGCAGCGGCGGCATGATCACCCCTCCCGCCCCGTTCACGCAGTCCAGGGCGACACGCATCGTCTCCCTGCCGATCCGGTCCGTGTCGATGGAGGAGAGGTTCAGGATCCTCTCGACGTGGCGCTCCACCGCGCTCTCGTCCCGCACGACCTGCGCGATCGCGTCCCATGACGCCCGCCCCGGATCCCGCTCGCGTACCCGCGCCTGAAAGCGCGCCATGCGGTCGGGAGGCAGGAACGTTCCCCCCCTCACGGCGAACTTCAGGGCGTTCCACTCGGCGGGGTTGTGGCTCGCGGTGACTCCCAGCCCCCCTGCCGCAGCCCCCTCCCGCACCGCGAGCATCAGCGTGGGCGTGGGCACCACCCCGAGCTCGACCACCCGGCTGCCCGCCGAGAGCAGCCCTGCCACCGCCGCCCGCATCAGCATCGGCCCCGAGGTGCGCGAGTCGCGCCCCACGACGACCGGCCCGTCGTCGCCTTCCTCCCGCAGGAACGTCCCGTAGGACGCCGCGAGTCCCGCGACCAGCTCCGGGGAGAGCGAGCCGCCCACGCGGCCGCGAAACCCGGACACGCCGACCATAAGGTCGTCGGGAAGAAAAATGGGCATGCGGGAAATTAGCGTATATTGGCAGACGCGATCACGGCTTCGCACCCCGGGGGAGAACCGTTGTCCGAGCCCACAAGACGTTTCGACACCCGCTGCGTTCACGCGGGACAGGCCCCGGAGGCGGTGACCGGGGCGATCACGACCCCGGTCTTTCAGACATCCACGTACGTGCAGGACGGGCTCGGGCGCCACAGGGGCTACGAGTACGCGCGACTTCAGAACCCCACTCGGGAGGCGTGCGAAGCCAACATCGCCGCGCTCGAGGGAGGGCGGCACGGAATCGCCTTCTCCAGCGGCATGGCCGCCATGGACTGCCTCGCAAAGACGGCGGCGGCGGGTGCCCACATCGTCAGCGAAGAGAACACCTACGGCGGCACCACGCGGATGTTCACGCAGGTCTTCAACCGCCTGGGCATCGCGGTGACGCTGGTCGACACCCGCGATCTCGAAGCCGTACGCGACGCCTTACGTCCCGAGACCCGGTTGATTCACCTCGAAACCCCGTCGAACCCCCTCATGCGAATCACCGACGTCGAGGCGGTCGCGGCGATCGCCGACCGGCACGGTGCGCTTCTCTGCGTGGACAACACCTTCGCGTCTCCCTTCAACCAGAACCCGCTCGCGCTGGGTGCGCACGTCGTGGCGCATTCGGCCACCAAGTACCTGGGCGGGCACTCGGACGTCCTCGGGGGCGTCCTCGTGGTCGACGACGACGCCTTGGCGCAGGAGCTCCACTTCGTGCGCAAGTCCACCGGTCCCGTACCCGGCCCGATGGACTCCTGGCTCATTCTTCGAGGCACCAAGACTCTGCACCTCCGCATGGCGCGCCATAACGAGAACGGGATGCGCATCGCCGAGTTTCTCGAGTCCCACCCGGCCGTGCGGGTCGTTCACTACTGCGGGCTGCGGAGCCATCCGCAGCACGCCCTCGCGCAACGCCAGATGCGCGGCTTTTCGGGCATGCTGTCGGCGGAGCTCTCCGAGGCGGACGCTAAGCGCCTGGCGGAACGTACGTCGCTCTTTCGGCTCGCCGAGAGCCTGGGAGGGGTGGAGTCCATGATCTGCGTCCCTTCCGTCATGACCCACGCGTCCGTCCCCGCACAGGCCCGGTTGCGGATGGGCATCACCACCGGCCTGGTCCGCCTTTCGGCGGGCGTCGAAGACGCGCACGATCTCATCGACGACCTGGAGCGCGCCTTGGAACGGAAACGCGCCCCGGCAGCCCGCGGCACAGATCCCCCGCGGCATCCGGCCTGCGACGCATCGCTGGGCAAAGAACGGAACAGGACGGTCATTCCATGAACTACGACGATTTCGACACCTCGTACGGCCACGGAGGCGACGGGGAGACCAGGGCCACGCGCATTCTGACCGATATATCGTCGCGAACCTGGGAGCACAGCGCCGATCGCGCCGCCCTGACGGCCCTGCGCAAGCTCCCCGGCTTCGATCAGGTGCTGCGCACCCTCTTCGGCATCTTCGGCGAGAAGCCGGTTCGGCTCGCCTTCCAGGCCAACGCGGTGAGGGTCGGACCGAACCAGTTCCCGAAGATCTGGGACTTGTACTGCGACGTATGCACGACCCTGGATGCGCCCGAACGCTACCCCCTGCTGGTTTCCCAGAACCCCGTGGTCAACGCGGGCGCCTACGGCATGAAGCACCCCTTCATCATCCTCAACTCCGGCACGCTGGAGCTCCTCACCGACAGACAGCTCTCCTACGTCATGGGCCACGAAGTCGGCCATGTGATGAGCGACCACGTCCTCTACAGGACCATGACCGTCCTCCTCACCGAGCTGGCCAAGCTGGGCTTTCCGCTCGTGGGGCTGGCGGCCCGTGCCATCCTCATCGCGCTCCTCGAATGGTCCAGAAAAAGCGAGCTTTCGTCGGACCGGGCGGGGCTGCTGGCGATCCAGGACCCGGACGAGGTCATGGGTTCGATGCTGAAGATGGCCGGAGGCGGTCCCGACGAGGAGACGTCTCTGCCCGAATTCATCCGCCAGGCCGAGGAGTACCGCGAATCCGGCGACATGGCCGACCAGGTCTTCAAGGTTCTGAACCTGCTGGGCCAGTCCCACCCCTTCTGGGTGCTGCGGCTCTCCGAGCTGCGCGGCTGGATCGAGGCGGGAGAGTACGACCGGATCCTGCGGGGCGAATACCAGCGCCGGGGCGATCCGGATCCCGCGTACGCCGAGGATCTGGCGGACGCGGCCGGCAGCTACAAGGCCGGCGCGCGGGAACTGCTGGACCAGATGGCCGGCGCCGCCAAACGGGTCGGCGAGAACATCTGGGCGAACTACAGAAAGCGGCCCTGAGCCCCATGCGCAACCTCAGGCCCATGCGCATCCTCATCGTCGGAAACGGCGGGCGCGAGCATGCGCTGCTCTGGAAGCTCCGCCGGGACGCGCCCGGGGCGTCCTTCTACGCGACCCGGCCGAACGGGGGGATGGCCGGCAGCTGCAACGGGGTGGACATCGCGCCGACCGACGTGGTTGCGCTCGCCGGATGGGCGGCGGCGAACCGGATCGACCTGGCCGTCGTGGGTCCGGAGACCCCCCTGGCCGCGGGCATCGGCGACCGCATGAAGCGCTCCGGCGTGCCCGTCTTCGGACCCTCGGCAGGTGCGGCGCGGATCGAATCCAGCAAGGCCTTCGCCAAGGATCTGATGGCCGGCGCGGGCGTTCCCACCGCCGCCTACGAGGTGCACTACGACATCGCGCGCGCTGCGGCGTTCATCGAGTCCCTGGGCGCGCCCGTGGTCGTCAAGGCTTCGGGACTGGCGGCGGGCAAGGGGGCGGTCGCGTGCGGCACGGTGGAGGAAGCCGTGCGGACCGCCGGCGACATGCTGTCGGGATTCTTCGGCGAGGCAGGGCGCACGGTGGTGATCGAGGAGTACATGGAGGGCGAGGAGCTGTCGGTGTTCTGTCTCGCCGACGGGGAGGAGTTCGTGCCGCTGCTCGCTTCGCAGGACCACAAGCGGATCGGCGAGGGAGATACCGGAAAGAATACCGGCGGAATGGGGGCCTATGCGCCGGTGGGATTCGTGACCGACGCGCTCATCGCCGAGGTCGGCGAGAGGATCATCGCTCCGGTGCTCTCGGCGCTGGCGGAGGGGGGCAACCCCTTCAGCGGCCTTCTCTACGCGGGGCTGATGATCACCTCGGAAGGTCCGAAGGTGGTCGAGTTCAACTGCCGCTTCGGAGATCCGGAGACCCAGGCGGTTCTGCCCCTCCTGTCGTCGTCGCTCCTCGACCCGCTGGCGGCGGTCGCCGAAGGATCCGGGCTCGCAGGGCACACCCCCGTCTTCGAAGACGCGGCCTCGGTCAGCACCGTGCTGGCCGTCTCGGGTTATCCGGGAAGGTGCCGGACGGGGGTGCCGGTTTCCATCCCGCCCTTGCCGGAGGGCGTGGTCGTCTTTCATGCGGGCACCTCCCTGCACTCCGGCCGTCTGGTGACATCGCGAGGACGCGTCCTCGCGGTCACGGCGGTCGATCCCGACTTCCGGCGCGCGCAGGCCGTGAGCCGCGCCGTCGCGGAGGAGATCACCTTCGACGGCAAGCATTTTCGCGCCGACATCGGTTGGCGGGAGGCCGGGCGCCGGCAGTGACGGCCTTTCCCGCCCCGGCACGGCTGGTCCAACTCTCTCTGCTCACAGGGTGTCTCTCTACTCACAGGGTGCCGCCCCGTAGAGGAAGATCACGCCTGCTGGAAAAATGTCGTGAGAGTCAGATTAGAGTTAGCTCTCGGCCATCGTGCCGATGCCGTTCGGACACGTTCTCATCTCAATATGAGCGAGGCGGCGACGGGATCCCGTCCGTCAGACGCACGTATCTTGTCGATGCGGCCACCGGACTCGGTGCCTTCATGACCCCGGGGGCCACGCTCGTGCGGATTGATCCACGGGCTGCCATGTGACAGCAACGGAAGGAAGGAACCTTGATCATCACGACGACACCGACGCTGCAGGGTCAGCGCATCAGGGAATACCTCGGCATCGTGACCGGGGAGGCGATCATCGGCGCCAACCTGTTCAAGGACATCATGGCCGGGATCCGCGACATCGTGGGAGGCCGTTCGGGATCGTACGAAGACGCGCTGCGGACGGCCCGCGAGGAGGCTCTCCGCGAGATGGCCTCGCGGGCGCGCTCCCGCGGCGCCGATGCAGTCATCGGCGTGGACCTCGACTACGAGGTTCTGGGCACGTCCAACGGGATGCTCATGGTCTCGTCGAGCGGCACCGCGGTCGCGCTGGAGTAGTCCGTGCCCGAGCTCCCCGAAGCGGAGACCATTGCGCGGGGGCTGAACAGGATTCTGCCCGGGAGGATCGTCAGCGCGGTGACCGTGCTGCGTGAAGACGTGGTGAGCGGCTCGCCTTCCCGATTCGCGGCGGAGGTGGCGGGCAAGCGCTTCGGAACGATCGGGAGACGCGGCAAGAACGTTGTCCTCGCCTTCGAGGACTCGGCCCGCGTCGTCGTCAACCTCGGCATGTCGGGCCGCCTCGTGCCGGGATCGGGCCCCGGCCCGGCACGGGGATCAACCCATCCGGCCGTGCTCTTCCATCTGGACGACGGCGGGTCGCTCACCTATGATGACGTGCGGCGCTTCGGCCGCCTCACCCACGTCCCGGGACCGGAATGGACGCACTGGTCACGCCGCCTCGGACCGGAGCCGCTGGCCCGTTCCTTCACCGGCGCGAAGCTCCGGGCGATCCTCGCCCGCTCGAAGTCGCCGATCCGGTCGCTCCTCCTTGACCAGCGGAAGATCGCCGGCGTCGGCAACATCTACGCGGTCGAAGCCTTGTGGCTCGCGGGCATCCACCCGCAGACCCCGGCCGACGCGATCGGCACGCGCCCGGCCGCGCGGCTGCACCGTTCGCTGAGGCGGGTGCTGCGTTTGGCGGTCGAGGCCGGAGGGACGACCCTGCGCAACTACCGGACTCCCGACGGCGACGAAGGGCGGTTCCGCCGCGAGCTGCTCGCCTACGGCCGCCGGGGCCTCCCCTGCCACAGGTGCCGCACCCCGATCGGGCGCATCGTCTTCGGCGGCCGCTCCGCGTACATCTGTCCGCGCTGCCAGCGCGAACCCGGCAGCCCGGCAGCCGCGCGGTGATGGCCGCACCGTCCCCGCAGGCTGCACGGCGCCGCACCGTCCACGTCCTCGCCACATCGGCGGTCGTTTCGGCGTGCACGCTCTTTGCAACCGTCTCGTCAGACGCCCTGACCGCCCAGCAGCCCGCCCTCGCTGCTCCCGGCACCGAGCTTCCGGTCGTCAGTCGCACCCTCGACAACGGCATGACCTTCCTCGTTCTGGAGCGGCGCCGGTCGCCCACGGTCGCTCTGGTGGTCCACTATCCGGTCGGCTCCGTCCACGAGCACCTGGGAAACACCGGGATCGCCCATGTGGTGGAGCACATGCTCTTCAAGGGCTCGGAGGAGATCGGAACCTCGAACCGTTCGCTGGAGGTTCCCCTGATGGGTGCCGTGGACGCCGCACGCGACTCGCTGGTGGCGGAGCTGGGGCGGCCCGTACCCGACACCGCCGCGATCCGACGGCTGCGCTCGTCGCTCTCGTCGCTCGAGGACCGGGCGCGGGCCCATGTCGTGCCCAACGAGTTCGACCGCATCCTCTCGGCGCAGGGCGCGCGCGGGCTCAATGCGACCACCTCCCACGAAGCGACGCGGTACTTCGTCGAGCTCCCCGCCAACCGCATCGAGCTCTGGTTCGCGCTCGAGTCGGACCGCATGAAGAACCCCGTCTTCCGCGAGTTCTACACGGAGCTGGACGTGGTGAAGGAGGAGCGCCGCATGCGGCTCGAGAGCAGTCCCGGGGGCATCCTCGAGGCGGCCTTTCTGGCCACCGCGTTCCAGGTGCACCCCTACGGCGTTCCGGTGATCGGCCATGCCGCCGATCTCGATGCCCTGACTCGCCGACAGGCCGTGCAGTACTTCCGCGACTACTACGGCGCGCGCAACGCCGTCGCCGCGATCGTAGGAGACGTCGACTCGGACCGGGTGCTCCGGTGGGCGGAGGAATACTTCGGACCGGTCGCCGCCGGAGGCGATTTCCCCCCGGTGTCGGCGCGCGAGCCGGAGCAGGCCGGCGAACGCCGCATCACCGTGGAGCACGACGCCGAGCCCCGGCTCATGATCGGGTGGCGGACCGTCTCGGGGTTCCACGAAGACGCGCCGGCGCTCACCATGCTCGCGTCGCTGCTCACCGGCGGGCGGAGCACGCGGCTGTACCGGCGCATGGTCGCCGAAGACCGCTCCGCCCTCCAGGTCGTTGCGTACCTGGGACCTGGGTTTCGGTACCCGAGGCTCTTCACGATCTCGGCCGTCCCCAGGGCCCCGCATCCGACCGACTCGATCGAAGCGGCCGTGTACGACGAGATCCGCAGGATCCAGGAGACCGCGCCCGATTCGAGCGCGCTGCTCCGGATCAGGAACCAGCTGCGCGCCGGAGAGTTCAGGCGGTTGTCGTCAAATCTGGAGCTGGCCATGCAGCTCGCCGAATCCGAAGCGGCCCTGGGCGACTGGCGCGAAACCTTCCGCCTCTCCCGCCGGATCGGCGAGGTCACGCCCGAAGACGTGCGGCGGGTCGCGGTCCGTTATCTCACCGACCGTTCCCGCACGGTGGCCACGATGGTGCGGAAGCCTCCTTCGTGATGCGTACGCGATCGAGCGGCCGGCGGCGGAAGCCCACGCGGGCATTCGAGCGGCGTCGCACTCCCGCGGCGGCGGCCGCCGGTCGGCTGCTGGCGGCGCTGGTGATCCTCGTGCCGGCCGCGATGCCCGCCAGCGGCCGCGCACAGGACTCCCTTCGCGAGCGCATCGCCCGCATGCACTTCCCCGAGCTGAGCTTCAGACGGATCGAACCCGACGAGCACCGGGTGCGCGGCGTGCCCGTGTTCTTCATGCAGGACACCGAGCTGCCCCTCGTCACCGTCTACGCCTCCTTCGAGGGAGGGGTGCGCCGCTTCCCGAGAGACTTTTTCGCCGCCGCCTCGGCCATGCCGGGTCTGCTGCGCACAGGGGGCACCCTGGCCCTGCCCCCCGATTCGGTGGACGCGCGCATCGAGCTGATGGCGCTGGCGATGAGCTTCGGGCACGGCGGCGGAAGCACCTCGTCGTGGGTCAACACGCTCTCCGGCCAGGTGGACGAAGCAGTGCGCCTCTGGGCCGAGATGCTGCGCAGCCCCCGCTTCGATTCGGCGCAGGTCGAGCTTTGGCGCGGCTCGGAAGTGGAGCGGACGAGGCGGCGGCGCGACGACCCCGCCTCGCTCGCATTCGGGCGCTTCAACCGCATCATGTACGGAGACCACCCGGTCGGATGGGAGATGGGCGCGGCCGACCTGGAACCTGCCGACCTGGCCGAAGACAGGCTCCGCTTGGTCCACGAGGCCGTGGTGTGCCCCGGCAACATGATGCTGGGCGTCACCGGCAACGTGTTCTGGCCGCACATGCGGGCGCTGCTCGACGAGATGCTCGCCGATTGGCCGCCCTGTTCCGGCAGCCTCCGCGAAGATCCCAGCCCGGCGATCCGGACCGAGCCCGGCGTCTTCGTGCTTCACAGGGAGATCGAACAGAGCATCGTGGTGATGGCCCATTCGACCTCGGTTCGGCAGGGCGACGACTCCGACTACTTCGCCTCGCGGATCGGGAACGCGATCCTCGGGGCCTCGGGCCTGTCGAGCCGCCTGGCCGCCGAGGTGCGCACTCGCCAAGGTCTCGCATACAGCGCGTCGTCCATCTGGACCGCGTCGCGGCGGGACGACGGCCTCGTCGGCGCCCTCACGCGCACCAAGCCGGAAAGCACGCTTGCGGCGACCCGGATCATGCTGGCGGCCATCGATTCCATGCGGACGTCGCGGCCCGCGCGGGCGGAGGTCGCCCACGCCGTGGACGAGATCGTCAACGGATTCGTCTTCAACTTCCGAACCGCCTTCCAAGTCGTCGCCCGCGGCATGACTTACCGCAGGCTGGATCTCCCCCCCGACTGGCTGGAGCGTTATGTCGACGGAATCCAGGAGGTCACCCCCGCCGCCGTCCTCGGGGTCTTCCGGCGCGAAGTGGACCCGGCGCGAATGACCCTGCTGCTGGTCGGCGACACGACCCGCTTCGACGGCTCCGCATCGGAGCTCGGCGAGGTCACGGTGCTGATAGACGAGCCGGACGGCACCGGGGTCATCCCCCTTGGCAGCGGGGCCACCCCTCCTGGCACCGGGGTCATCCCCCCCGGGGCTTCGTGGCCACGTGAATGGCCGCGATCCCCCCGCTGACGAGGAACCACTTCACCTTTTCGAACCCCGCACGGCGCAGCATCTCCGCGAGACGGTCCGGCCCCGGAAAGTCCTTCACCGATTCCGGCAGATAGGTGTACGCCCACGGATGTCCCGACACCCATCTTCCCACCTTGGGCAGGATGTGGTTGAAGTAGACGAGGTAGGCTCGGCGCATCAGCCGTCCCGGAGGAACCGCGAACTCGAGGATCACGAAACGGCTCCCCGGCCGCAGGACGCGGTGCACCTCGCGGAATCCCGCCATCGGCTCCGAGAGGTTGCGAACGCCGAAGCCTACTGTGGCTCCCGCGAACGCGGCGTCTGCGAAGGGGAGAAGCTGGGCGTCGCCGCACACGGGCGAGACGCACGCGCCGTCGATCTTGGGAAGTCCCCGCTCCAGCATCGGAAAGGCGAAGTCGGAGCCCACGACCCGGCCGGCAAACCCGCGCTGCGCAGTCAGATCGAGGGCCAGGTCGAAGGTTCCCGAGCACACGTCCACGTAGGTTCCGTCCGGTATCCGGTCCCAGCCCAGTGCGCGGATCGCCCGGCGGCGCCACTTCCTGTCGATGTTGAGGCTCAGCAGGTGGTTCAACAGGTCGTAACGAGGCGCGATCTCGCTGAAGAGCCTCCTCACCTGCGCAGCGCGCGCGCGCCCTTCAGCCGGTTCCGCTTCGCGAGGAGCCGTCAAGTGTCACCTTTCTCGCAACGCAGTGTATAACCGGAGGGCTCCCGGCAAACCGGAGCCGGAGGGGCCGCATAAGGAGCCGGAGGACCCCCAAAGTAGGCGAGCCGACACGCGCTCTCCAAGGGTGCTCCGCTCGGGCCGTCCGAGCACGGGTGACGAGAATCGACCGTTCGTGCGTAGTAAGTTGGTTCGAACGACCCGCGCGGCTCCGGGCCCCCGACCGGCTCCCGCCCCCCCGACGCAGACAAGAGACGAACGCAACCAACTTGGACAGCCCGGCTCCCGACGACAGGACGCTCGCCGCACGGGCGGCGCAAGGCAGCGAGAAGGCTTTTCGACAACTCCTGAGACGGTACGAGAGGCCGGTCTTCAGCCTGATCTACCGCATGGTTCGAGACCGGGGGCTCGCCGAGGATCTCTCGCAGGAGGCCTTCATTCGCACGTTCAAGGCGATCGGGAGCTACAACCCCGGCTACAAGTTCTCCAGCTGGATCTTCAAGATCGCGCACAACCTCACCATCGATCACCTGCGCAGGAAGCGCATCGACACCGTCTCGATCCACGGCGCTCCCGACGCGGTCACCCCGGAAGAACAGGCCAGGACGAGCATCGTGCTGGAGTCCACCGCCGAGCGTCCCGACGCTTATGTGGAGAACCTCGAACTCGGCGACCAGATCGAGGCCGCCATCGGCGAGCTCAGGCCCGAATACCGCGCCGTCACGCTTCTTCGCCACGTCGAAGGCTACTCCTATCAGGAGATCGCCGATATCCTGGAACTGCCCCTGGGGACGGTCAAGACCTATATCCACCGGGCAAGACTGGAACTCAAGGCGGCGCTGGGACCGCTTCTGGATGCGGCGACGTAGCCTGTCCGGCTGAAACCCCCGCGCCGCCGGGGGCGTATTGCGACCGATACGAACGTCATGGAGCAAGACCGTGAAGCGGAACCCACCGAAAGCCGAATCGCTCGACTCCGGGACAAGACGCCTGTTCTCGTACCTCGACGGCGAGCTGGACCCGGCAGCCCGGACGGCCTTCGAGGCCGAAGCCGTCGCGGACCCCGTGCTGGCGGCCGAGCTTCGTTGCTTCCGTTCCCTCTTTGCGGCCATGAAGTCGATGGATCCAGTTGTACCTCCGGCGGATTTGGAGGTGGGCGTGATCGCGTCGCTGCACGCCCGTCCCTCTGCCCTGCGCCGCCTGTGGACATGGCTCAGCAATGGGAGCGCGCATGGTCCGGCATCCGGCGCATTGGACGCCATGCTCGACGGCCGCCTCACCGCGCGGCAGGCCCGGGCGCTCGCCGCTCTGGCCGCCCGCGACGCCGAAGCCGCCCGGATTCTGACCGGCTGGCATCGCCTGGGCCGTGCACTTTCGCGGCTTCCCGAATTCGCCCCCGCCGACGGCTTTGCCGAAGGGGTGATGGCACGCGTGCCGCTCCGGGAGACCGGACGGTTGCGTGCTGGCACGCTTGGCGCCTCCGAGGTCTTTGGCCGCGGCGCCGAGCAGCTCGCGGCCGCCTCGGGAATCGCCTTCGGGCCCGCAGCCGCGGTCGCGGGAATCGCCTACATGCTCTTCTCGAACAACCCGCTGGTCACCCTGTCCAATCTGGGGAGCTTCCTCTGGAACAGGGTCCAAGGGGCGTTCCTGGGGGTGTCCCAGGGCCTCATCGACGCCGGCGCGCGCATTCCCGCGGCCCAAGGAGCAGGCGCGGCCTTCCGCGGGGTGGTCTCCGACCCTGCCTTTCTGACCGGCATCCTGCTGCTGGCAGCGCTTACGTCGTCATGCGCATGGATTCTCTACAGAAACATCGCCAACACCGCAGTAGTCAACACCACGGTATCGGAACATCGTCATGCACCGGTCTAGACCTTTCGTTCCGCTGTCGGCGGCTTTCGTCGTCGCGGCCTTTCCGTCACAGGGCGACGCCGCGACGGCACAGCGGCGCGATATCGTTTCGAGCCGGGTCGAGGTCTCGAACAGCGTCGCTTCGCTGCGTCTCGATTTCTCCGACGGTGAGCGGCTCACCCTGAGCTTCGCAGAGGGACTCGCCACCCTCGACGGCGAGCCTCTGGGCAGCTACGAGCCGGGAGGCGCTTCGGACCGCGCCTGGCGGAGTCTGCTGGCCGGTGTGCTGTCCCTGTCCGATGGTCCCCTGGCGCGCGAGCTGGATCGATGGAGTCCGGGCCAGGGAACCGCGGGCGAGGACCGCGAGCTGCTGCAGAAGGTCGACGAGGCCTTGGAGCGCGCGGTCGCGAACCGGGGCCGACCTCGCAGGCCGGACGAGGCGCCCGCGGGCCCGGAGGCCCGGCCGGGCCCATCGCCCGAGCCTCCCTCTTTCATTGACCGGGCTCGGCTGCGGGAGGAGATCCGCCGTGAACTCGAGACCGAGATGTCCGCGCGGCGCCCATCGCACGACCGCTCCGCACCGCGTGCCCTGCGCGCCGCGGAGGATGTGCTGGGGACGGTCTTCGCCTTCTTGGTCACCGGCGGCCTGGCGCTGCTCCTGATGCGTTTCGCGGGAGTGCGCCTCGACTCCGTCATCAGGGATATCCAGTACCACCCCGGGAGAGCCGCCGCGGTTGGATTCACCGGCGGATTTCTCCTCCTTCCGGTGTTCGTCATCGGCACCGTCGTGCTGACGGTCTCTCTGATCGGCATCCCGCTGCTCCCCGTCTGGGTGCTCCTCTTCCCGCTGGCGGCCGGCCTCGCAGGCTTCACGGGATACGTCGCCGTGAGCCATCACGTGGGCCGCTGGGTGCTGGATCAGGGCTGGGCGTGGCTGGATCGCATGGACCGCGGCAGGGACACCCATGTCCGGCTCACCGGTCTGGCCGCGCTGCTGTTGCCTTGTGCCGCGGGAAGCGTGCTCGCGGCCCTGCCGCTGATCGGCTGGGTCGGCGGAGTGCTGAAGGTGCTGGGGATCCTGGCCGGGGTGGCCGCTGTGATCGTCGGGTTCGGTGCGGTCATCATCACGCGCGGTGGCAGGTATGCGACAGGTTGGCCGGGAAGTCTCGACGACGAATTGGAGACGGCGGCGGAATGGTCTTCGGGGGACGACCTGCACGACGCGCCCGAGGCCGCCGACCTGCACGATGCGTCGGATATGCACGACGCGCCCGAGTCAGCCGAGGAGAAAGAATGATGCGGCTGCTTCCGGCGATCCTGCTGCTGGCCGGGGCCGCTGAACTTCACGCGGCCCAGCTGAAGATGGTGACCTGGTCGCGCCAGGTGACGGACGAAGAGCACCTCGAGGTCGAGGTCGGTTTCGGCATGGGAAAGCTGGCAATCGAACGAGGTGAAGCCGGCCTCCTCTACCGCGCCGTGTTCGACTACGACGAGGCCTTCGCAACCCCCACGCACACCTACCGCAACGGCCTGCTGGACATCGGCATCGACATGAGGAAGCAGGGCCGGTTCGGGACGCGCCCGTCGGTCGATTCCTCGCTCGACCTGTGGCTGCCCGGCGGAATCCCGATCGACCTGCGTCTCGACTTCGGTGCGGGCGAGTCCGACATGGACCTCTCCGGCATACCGATCAGGAAGCTGGAGTTCAACACGGGAGCTTCCCGGTCCGAGGTCCGGATCGACGAGGCCAACCGCGAGCGGATGGAGTCGGCTTCTTTCAACGTCGGGGCCGCCGACCTGACCGTCCGGGGGATGGGCAACTTGAGGGCGGAGCGTGTAACGGTAAAGGCGGGAGCGGGTTCCGTTACTTTGGGGCTCGAAGGCGATTGGCCTCGGGACGCCCGGGTTTCGGTCGAGATGGGGCTGGGTGCGCTCGAGGTTCGGGTTCCGGCCGATCTGGGAGTGCGTATCCGTCATGAGAGCATCCTCGCCTCCATCGATGCGGAAGGATTCGACCGGAGCGGGAAAAGCTACCTTTCGGGGAACTGGGCGACCGCCGAGCGCAGGATCGAGCTCGATATCTCCGCAGCCCTGGGCGACATCGACATCGTACGGATGCCGTGACGACGAAAGTGTTATGCTTGAGTGGCTCCCGGGCGGGCGGTCCGCCTCCGGGCGATCAGGCCGACATCTCGGGGAGGAATCATGATCGGAGCCCTTTTGACATTCTTGGCGATGGGCATCGTCAGCATCGTCGTGGTCTGGATCGTGCTTTCCGTCGTCGGTGCGGTCCTCGGCCTTACGCTCGGAATCGCGGGCTTCCTTCTCTTCAAGGTCGCGCCGATCATGCTCGTCGGCTGGGTCGTGCTCAAGTTGCTGTCGAAGGTACGGGGCCGGGGCACTCTGTCGGGGGCGGACCAGAAGTGGCTCGAAGGATGACGACTACCCCGGCATCTTCCTGAACAGCTTTGACAGCGACCAGAACGCCAACGCGTACATGACCGCGCCGAGCAGGAACGGCGCACCCGGCAGATCGATCGGCGCACTCGGCGACGTGAAGTAGCTGAACAGCCCCGCCGTGAAGATCAGCGGAGCCAGAATGCTGGTCAGGCTCATCAGCGACGCGATCCCTCCCTGCACCTTCCCCTGATCTTCGGACGGGACCGCGCCGGCCACCAAGCTCTGGATCGCCGGGCCCGCGACGCCCCCGACGGACCCGAGCACGATGAACGCGAAGAGCATCCACCCGGCCGTCGCCAGCCCATAACCCAGATAGGTGATCACGGCCGCGATCAGGCCGTAGAGGATCGCGCGGCGCTCCCCGAGCCATCTGACCACCGGGCGCACCAGTCCGCCCTGCCAACGGGTATGACCCGAGCACGTGCAGGCTCCCCGCCGGGTTCGCCTTCTTCCAGCTGAAAGCGTCCCGCTTCTCGGGCGGCAGCGACTCGGGCAGAACGAAGAAGCCGTAGAGCCAGTTCACCAGGGCGAGTCCGGCCGAGACGAAGAACGGCAGCCGCAGGTCGATGCCGCCGAGGAGCCCGCCCAGTCCGGGGCCGAAAACGAACCCCATTCCGAACGCCACGCCGACGAGCCCGAAGTTGCGGGCCCGGTCCTCGGGCTTCGAGACGTCGGCGATGTAGGCGTGGGCGGTGGTGATGCTCGCCCCCATCACCCCTGCGATCATCCGTCCCACGAAGAGCCAGCCCAGCGACGGGGCGAACCCCATGACCACATAATCCGCCCCGAGACCGAAAAGGGAGATCAGGATGACCGGCCGCCGCCCCACACGATCCGAAAGCGCGCCCAGCAGCGGCGCGCAGAAGAACTGAGTGAGTGCGTACGTCGAGGCGAGAACACCGAACCAGCGCCCCGCCAGCGCCGTGCTCCCCCCGGCGAACTCCTTGATCAGCTCGGGAAGAATGGGGATGATGATGCCGATCCCCAGCACATCGATGAAGACTGTGACGAGGATGAAGATCATGGCGGCGCGGCGGGCCTGTCCTCTTGCCGTCAACACCAGCCTCCCGTGGGAATTGCCCGGGCGGACCGATCCGGCCGGCGAGCGGACACGCCCGGTCGGTCAGCCGGGCCAGCCTGGCCCGAAGCTCGGGACGCCCAGCCTAGCAGCCCGTGGGTGAATCCGCACGAGCACCGAGAGCGGCGAGGCACCGGGCCGGCAAGGCGCTTTGAAGGGAGAACAGCACCGCTGTTCGCCCGAGGAGCAACGAAGAGCGAAGCGATCCGGCCCGGATGCATCGCCGCTCGAACGCCGGGGGGATTTTATCCAAGGGCTGCCAGCTAGCGCCGCGCAGGGAGCCTTTCAAGGTCCGCCAGGAACCGGTCGCCGATTTTCTCCAGCGCCCTGCCGGCCGGCGACCTGGGCGCGGCCACCACCGTAGGCCGGCCCGTGTCGCCCGCCCTGCGGATTTCGATGTCCAGAGGAATGCGGCCCAGGAAGGGGACCGAGAGCTCCAGGGCCAGGTCCTCCCCGCCCCCTCGTCCGAACAGGTCGACGACCTCGCCGGAGCCCGGAATCCGGAAGCCGCACATGTTCTCCACGATGCCGAGGATCCGGGTGTTGACCCGTTCGAACATCTTGATGCCGCGGCGGACATCGCCGGTGGCCACCTTTTGGGGCGTGGTGACCATCAGCGCCCCGTCAAGGTCCACGGTCTGGACCAGCGACAACTGAGCATCGCCCGTCCCCGGCGGCATATCGACGATCATCAGGTCCAGACGCCCCCATGAAACCTGCTCCATGAACTGCTTGAGAACACCTGCGATCAGGGGACCCCTCATGATCGCAGGCTGTTCGCGCTCCAGGAGGAAGCCGAGACTCATGAGGCGAACGCCGTGCGCTTCCAAGGGGACGATCATCTCGGACCCCTTCGCTCCGGTTACGGACGGCCGACGAGCCTCGCCGAACATGGTGGGGATGTTGGGGCCGTAGATGTCGGCATCGAGGAGGCCGACGGCGAGGCCCCTGGACGCGGCGGACGCGGCGAGGCTGGTTGCAACCATCGACTTGCCGACCCCGCCCTTGCCCGAACTGACCGCCACGATCCGCCTCACTCCCGCGAGGATGCCGGGCTGGGGAGCGGGCGCGGGAACGGAGCCGGGTCGGAGTCCGCGCTTCGGCCCAGTGGACGTCGTCGGTGCGCGTCGCGGCCCGGAGCCGGGATGCGGGGGCGAAGGAGCGGCGGGGCGGGCGGGCGCCGCCGGACCGCTCTGCGGAAGCTGCACATTCACCTTCACCGCGCTGACGCCCTCGACCGCTTCGGCCGCGGCGCGCGCCTGCCGCACCAGGACACCCGGATCGCCGTTCCGAAGCGAGAAGACGAACGTCGCCTTTCCCGAGCGGTCGACCGCGATGTCGCTCACCTGGCCGCCCGCGACGACATCCTTGCCGGTAACGGGATTGACCACACGGGTCAACGCGCGAGTCACCGTCCGGACGATTCCGTTCCGGACAGCCTGCGGTTCAACTGGCGTCAACGGTCACCACCTCGGGGACGGCGGCCCGCAACCGCCGCTCGATCCCCTCTCTCAACGTGAACATGGAGATGGGACAGGCCTCGCATGCTCCCATCAACCGAACCTCGACCCTGCCCTGCTCCTCACTCCAATCGATCAGCTCCACATCGCCGCCATCCGACCGGATCGCGGGCCGGATGGACTCCAGAACCGCTTCGATTCGATCCCTGGTACCCATTCTCGTGTCCGCGAGCAATGCCGTCCCTGCCGAGCCCGTCGAACGGGCCTCGGTGCGTCTGGCAGCCGTGGACAAAAGTCCGCCCGGCATTCGAGCGGCGATGCATCCAGGCTGGATTAATCCACGGGCTGCTGGAAGCTACCGCCGGGATTTCCGGGGCGTCAATGGGTTGCGTGCTCCGGGCCGCCTCGTGAAATTGCCTCCGAAATCGGAGACCGCGCCAACCAACACCTGGCGCCAACCGACACCTGGGAAGAAAATATGGCCGGCACGATCCGCGTTCCTTCACCTGCCAACGAACCCGTTTTTTCCTACGCGCCCGGCACCCCCGAGCGGGCCGAGCTGAAGGCCGCCCTGCACGAGATGGGCGGCCAGGACTTCGACATCCCCGTCATCATCGGAGGCCGGGAGGTCCGCACCGGCAAGACCCATGCAATTCATGCGCCCCACGACCACGGACTGCGGCTGGGCGTCTGGCACGAGGGCGGGGCCGCAGAGGCGCGGCAGGCCATCGCCGACACGTTGGAAGCACAGAGGGAGTGGGCGTCCTGGTCCTGGGAGGACCGCGCAGCCGTCTTCCTGAGAGCCGCCGAGATGCTGTCCACGACGTGGCGCGCCCGGCTCAACGCGGCCACCATGCTCGGGCAGAGCAAGAACGCCTTCCAAGCCGAGATCGACGCCGCCTGCGAGACCATCGACTTCTTCCGCTACGGCGCGCACTTCGCAGAGCGGATCTTCGGTCAGCAGCCCCATTCGGAGAAGGGCGTCTGGAATCGCATCGACTACCGTCCGCTGGAGGGCTTCGTCTATGCCGTGAGCCCCTTCAACTTTACCGCCATCGGGGCCAACCTCGCCGGAATGCCGGCGCTGGTCGGGTGCGGCGTGCTCTGGAAACCCTCCAAGCATGCCGTCCTCTCGGCCTACCACATCTACAAGCTTCTGGAAGAAGCCGGCCTGCCGCCGGGGGTCATCAACTTCGTTCCGGGCGATCCCGTGGCCGTGACCGCCGCAGCCCTCGAACACCGGGACTTCGCGGGGCTCCACTTCACCGGATCGACCGAGGTCTTCCAGTCGCTGTGGTCCACGGTGGGCAGAAACATCGCCTCGTACCGGACCTATCCGCGGCTGGTCGGCGAGACCGGCGGCAAGGACTTCATCGTCGCGCATCCGTCGGCGGATGCCGCCGAGGTTCGGACCGCGATCGTGAGGGGGGCCTTCGAGTACCAGGGACAGAAGTGCTCCGCGGCGTCGCGCGCCTACATACCCGCCTCGATGTGGAACGAGATGAAGGAGGCGCTCGTCGAGGAAACCGACGGTCTCGCCATGGGCGACCCCTCCGACTTCCGGAACTTCGTCAACGCCGTGATCGACCGCGGCGCCTTCGATTCGATCACCGGGTACATTCGCCGGGCGGCGGCCGGCTCCGACGCGGAAGTCATCGCCGGCGGCAGGTATTCGGACGCCGACGGATTCTTCATCCGCCCCACCATCGTCCAGGCCGAGCGGCCCGATCACGAGACGATGTGCGAGGAGATCTTCGGCCCCGTGATGGCCGTTCACGTGTACCCGGACAACGCCTGGTCGGACACGCTGGACATCGTGGACTCCACCTCGCCGTACGCCCTGACCGGCGCGGTCTTTTCGCGCGACCGGGCCGCCGTGCGCGAGGCCATGGGCCGACTCCGCCACGCCGCCGGAAACTTCTACATCAACGACAAGCCGACCGGGGCCGTGGTGGGGCAGCAGCCCTTCGGCGGCGGCAGGGCGTCCGGGACGAACGACAAGGCCGGATCCGTGGGCAACATCTCGAGGTGGCTCTCGCTGCGCAGCATCAAGGAGACGCTGGTGCCCCCGACGAGCTCCGAATACCCGTTTATGGCAGAGGAGTAGCCGGCGGCCCCGGGGCCCCGCCGCTCTGCGTGCTCGCGCGGGTTCGTCCACGGGCTGCCGACGGCAGCGCTGCGGCGACCGCCGCGCCGAAGTCGGCCTTCAGGTCTTCGACATCTTCGAGACCGACCGAGATGCGGACGAATCCGTCGGGGATGCCGAGGGCGTCCCGTTCGACGGCGCTCATATCCACGTGCGAGGTGTGGCGCGGCTGCGACACCAGCGTCTCCACGCCGCCCAAGGACGGGGCCGGAGCGGCGAGACGCAGATGCGAGCAGAAGCGGTCGGCGGCCTCGCCGCCGCCCGCCAGCACGATCGACACCATCCCGCCGTATCCGGCCAGCAGGCGCGCGGCGCAGGCGTGATCCGGGTGGCCGGGGAGACCCGGGTAGATCGCCCGGCGAACGCCCTCGACACCGGTGAACCACTCCGCCAGTGCGTGCGCGCTGCGATTGTGGCGCTCCATGCGGACCGGGAGCGTGCGGAGGCCTCGCTCCAAGAGCCAGGCGGCCTGAGGATCGAGGGACCCGCCGTAGAGCTTCATCATCTTCGTCACGCGCGCGATCAGAGCTGTGCTGCCCGCGACCGTCCCCGCGATCAGGTCCGAATGGCCTCCCAGGTACTTGGTGGCCGAGTGGATCACCGCATCGACGCCGTGCTCGGCCGCCCGGATGTTGACGGGGGTCGCAAAGGTCATGTCGGCGGCGAGGATCGCTCCGGCGGAGCGCGCCGCGTCTCGGGCCGGGGCGATGTCGAAGACGCGCAGCGAGGGGTTGGTCGGGAGCTCGATGAAGACGACGCGGGTCTGCCGGGTCAGGGCGGCCTGCCACGAGGAAGAGTCGCCGGGATCCACGAAGGTGGTGGCGATCCCCCGCCTGGGGAGTTCGTTCGCGAGCAGGGCGTGCGTGGCGCCGTAAAGGTGTCTGCCGGCGACGATGTGATCGCCCGCGTCGGCCGCGGCCAGCAGCGTCATCGAGATGGCGGCCATGCCGCTCGCCAGGGCCAGCGCCGCCTCCGTGCCTTCCAGCGCCGCGATCTTCCCGGCGACCGAGCGCTGGTTGGGATTGTTGCCGTAGCGGCTGTACAGAAGATCGCCGTCGCTCGGTCCCGACCAGTGGAAGGTCGAGCTGCGTACGATGGGGGCGACCACAGGCTCGCCGGGCCGGGCCGCCGGTTGTCCCGCGTGGATCGCGTCGGTGGCTGTGCCGTGCCTGCTCTCCTCCGCCGGATGTTTCATGTGTGCTCGCCGCGTGATGCCACCGCGCTCAGGGCGAATGCCGTGCCGGTCGGCGACCGGTAGACGAGACGCCGCTCGGCGAGCCTCGCGAGGACGGCGTCGCCGCGGACTCCCAGCACCGAAGCCAGCCCCCCGGGACCGATCCTCCGTCGTTCTTCGAGGGCGTGCCAGGCCGCTTCCTCTTCCCTGGAAGCCGTGCCGAGGAGGCGGCAGCCCCCGCCGCCGCCCATGTCGCAGACCGCCGCGAGGCCGTGTCTGCCCAAGACCGCTTCGACCGTGTGCCGATGAATTTCGCCGCCGGCCCGGAAGAGGAAAAAGGCGTCGCAAGGCCGGTCCGGCTTCAGATATTTGACGAGAAGCCGAGCCACGACCTCGTCGGCGCAGCTGAAATCGAGCACAGGCACCTGCATGAAGTCGATCAGCGAGACGAAGGGCGTTCTCCCGTTCCCTGTAAGGCATCTCTCGATGGCATCCCGCACCATCCGTCCGGTCGGGCGCGTGACCAGGTTGAGGCGCACCGGCACGCGCGTGTCCCTTAGGAAGGTGCACACGTTGATGCGGACCGATCCGGGCCATGACGCATTCATCGGGGAGGCTCCGGGTTGTCGCCGCGACGCGCTCGCGGGTAGGCTCCGGGTTGTCGCCGCGACGCGCTCACGGGGAGGCTCCGGCTGTCGCTTCGAGACGCTCACCCGATCCGCTCCGGCAGAATGATGTTGATCTGGGCACCGGGGAACGGACGCAGGTCCTCTTCCACCGGCGGTTTGCTGCTCCACTCGGGAGCGTCGGCGATCCGGGCCGTGCCGCTGCGGATCGAGAGCAGTCCCTTCCAGCGCGCGACCTGTCTGCGGATCTGCTGAATCCCCTGCCCTCTGCCGGTGTCCGAAAAACGGGTGAGACCCAGGAGGAACGCCGCCTCCAGAGCGGTCACGTCGCCCCAGCGCTCGCCGAACCGGGCTGCGTGTTCGCCCTCGAGCGAGGCGCGAAAACCGCGCCCGATGTCGGCCACCGCAATCACCGCGACATGCCGCCCGAGGCGTCGCTTCCAGTTGTACGCCTGGGCGGCGACCCAGCCCGGCCCTTCGGCATGCTCGATGATATTCTGGCACACTTCCGAGAGTATCACCGAGAACTGGACGACCGCCGAGGGCGGGTAGCGGAGCGTGTTCGAGAGTATGGAACCGGCCCGAGACTGCACCCTCTCCACCACCTTGTGAACATCCGAGTTCTTCGTGACCTGCGTGATCTCCAGCAGCACGTCGGACGACCGGGGGCGCCGTCGCCACTTCGAACCCGTGCCGAACTCGAAAACCTCGCGGGCGGCGCCGGAGAAGCCCATGCGGTCCAGATATCCCGCGACATCCTGTCGGTCGGGGAGTGAGATGCGCGGCCCCGATCCGCCCTTCGCGGCCACCTCTCCGGCCGCAAGAAGGCACAGCATCCCGTTGGGATCGATCCACCGGAGCCTGCGGGCGTCGAAGAGCATGGGGCCGCTGTCGCCGGGGTCGATCTGCTCGTAGAGCGACTCGATGTTGCGATAGTCGAACGAGCGCGGGACCTCGATGACCCGCACGTATCAGGCCAGCTCGAGACCGGCAGCCGGGGAGACGGCGTTGCGAAAGGCTTCGGCCCCGCTGCAACCCAGATTTCCGTGCGCCATCGCGTTCGCGAGGCGAGAGGCCTCTCGCCGGGAGGCTTTTCCGAGAACCGCGGCGAAAAATGCAGCCCCCCAGACGTCGCCGCACCCTGTCGGATCTCTCGGGGCCGCACCGCCTTCTCCCGGGGGCGTACCCCTCGCAACCGGCACGGTCTCGCGCACGGGCGGAGCGCCGCTTCGTCGTTTCGTCATGATCTCCGCTCCGTCGGCTCCCCGTGTGACGACGATGGTGCCGAGCCGGTTCACCATCGCTCTCTCCGCTGCCGACCAGGGAGCGGGCGCACCCCGGGCGAAGAGCGCGAACTCGACCTCGTTCATCTGTACCGTGTCGAAGGAACCGGCCCACCTCTCGCTCGACGGAAGATAACGAGGACTGCGGAGCCCGTCGCCGTCGATGTCCAAGAACAGGGAATGGAGGTCCGCGTAGGTGGGCCCGTTCAGCCGGTCCCGCACCTGAAGGGCCCCTTCCAGGCCGAGTTCGATACCCGATATGAAGTTGACGTACAGCGCATCGAGGGTGGGGAGCACACGGTCCATCTCGCGCCGCGACCATCCGGGCACGCCCCCGGTCAGCACCTCTACGCGCTCGGTCCGGCTCCGATAGGTGAGTTCGACCCGGTTGTTCGGTTCCGGTACCACGCGGACGAAGTCCATGTCCCCGTCCATGTCCCTGATCTTCGAGAAGGAGCGAAGGAACGGCAACGCCCGCTTCGCGACGTCCTCGCCCACCTTGAGCACGGGAACGACCGTCCAGCCGGCCGCGAGCACATGGTCGAATGCGGCCAGCGCGTACGCGATCCCTCCCCAAGCCTCAGCAGCAGCCCGTGGACTCGACGGAGGACCTGCACCCGGCAGATGGATGGTGTCCCGCACCAGCGTACCGAGCACGCCCAGCCGCTTCATGGATCGGGCACGCGCCGCGCTCACTGCTCCGGACTGTCCAGCTGCAGAACAGCCATGAACGCTTCTTGCGGGATCTCCACCGAGCCCACCCGCTTCATCCTCCTCTTTCCCTCCTTCTGGCGTTCCAGGAGCTTGCGCTTGCGAGTGATGTCGCCGCCGTAGCACTTCGCGGTCACGTTCTTTCGCAGCGCACTGACGGTCTCGCGAGCGATCACCTGGCCGCCGATCCCCGCTTGCAGCGCCACTTCGAACTGCTGTCTCGGGATCAGCCGCCGGAGCTTCCGGACCAGCGAGCGCCCGTGCCGGTAGGCTTTGTCTCTGTGCAGGATCACCGAGAACGCATCGACGGGTTCACGGTTCACCATGACGTCCAACTTCACGAGATCGTCGACGCGGTACTCCTGGAACTCGTAGTCCAGCGACGCGTATCCGCGGGTTCCCCCCTTCAGACGGCCGTAGAAGTCGAAGACGATTTCGGCTAGCGGCAGCTCGAAGTCCATCTCGACCCGGCGGGGATCGAGGTAGCTCATCCCCTTGAAGACGCCGCGCCGCTCATGGCAGAGCTTCTGCACGTTGCCGATGTAGGTCGACGGCACGACGATCCGCGCCCGGACCACCGGCTCGGCGACCGAATCGACCAGTGCGCGGTCCGGCAGCTCGGATGGGTTCTCCACCCAGAGCTCGGCACCCCCCTGCAGGTCGACACGGTATTTCACATTGGGGACCGTGGTGATGAGCTTGACGCCGAACTCGCGGTCGAGCCGTTCCTGCACGATCTCCATGTGCAGAAGCCCCAGGAAGCCGCAGCGGAAGCCGAATCCGAGCGCAAGCGAGGTCTCCGGTTCGAACTGGAGCGACGCGTCGTTGAGGTGCAGCCGGTCGAGCGCGTCCCGCAGCTCTTCGTAGCCGTCGGAGTCGGTCGGGTACAGGCCGGCGAAGACCATCGGCCTCGCCTCCTTGTATCCCGGGAGAAGTTCGCCCGCAGGACGGGCGGCGTCGAGGACGGTGTCGCCCACTCGGGTGTCCGATACCGCCTTGATGGCCGCCACCAGGTAGCCGACCTCGCCGGGGCCGAGCGAACGGGCCGGAATCCGGCCTAGCTGCATGTGCCCGACTTCGGTGACTTCATAGCGGGCATGGACGGTCCCGAAGGTGATCGACATGCCGGCTCGGAGAGTGCCGTCGACCACCCGAATCGACGGGACGGCACCGAGGTACCGGTCGTAATGGGAATCGAAGATCAACGCCCGCAGCGGGGCGGTTGCGGATCCCGACGGGGGCGGGATCCTGTCGATGATCGCTTCGAGGACCGCTTCGATCCCCTTCCCTTCTTTTGCGCTCGCTTCAATGACCGCCGCCGGATCGATGCCCATGAGTTCGGCGACTTCCCGGCTGCGCCGGTCCGGTTCCGCCCCGGGAAGGTCGATCTTGTTGATGACCGGGACGATATCGAGGTCGGCTTCCAGGGCTAGGAAGAGGTTGGACAAGGTCTGCGCCTGGACCCCCTGGGTCGCGTCCACGACCAGGATCGCGCCTTCGCACGCCGCCAGCGAGCGGGACACTTCATAGGTGAAGTCGACATGGCCCGGCGTGTCGATTAGGTTCAGCTCGTAATCGAGGTCCTCCTCGCCGCGGTAGCGCATGCGAACGGCATGGAGCTTGATCGTGATCCCGCGTTCTCGCTCAAGCTCGTTGGAGTCGAGGATCTGGTCGCGCATCCGCCGTCGGTCCACGGTGGCCGTGGCCTCGAGGAGCCGGTCGGCCAAGGTGGACTTGCCGTGATCGATGTGGGCAATGATGCAGAAATTGCGAATCAGGTCGGTCCGCACTTGATGGCAAAACCCAAGATTTCGGGTGGTCCTGAAAGCCTGCCTCGCCATGTCCGCGCGACCGAAAAGCGGGGGGGCATCGGCTCCCGACACAGGCGTAACTGCAACTGTAACTGCGGTCCCGTGTCGGTCAATGGAATATTGGTTGGCGGACATCGCCGGGCAAGCCGCGAGCAACCGGGAGGATCAGAAATGTTCGCACGCATCAGAGTCCTTTTCCTATTCGTCCTTCCTCTTCTCCCCCTTGGCGGCATTGGGAACCCGCTTGCCGAGCCCGCATCCGCGCAGGCGACAGGCACGATAACCGGCACCGTCGTGGACGCGGAAACCCTCGAGCCCTTGGTCGGGGCCCGGATAAGCGTCCCGGCGCTCGGCATCGGCATACTTTCGCTCGGAGCGGGCCGGTTCGTGCTGACCGGGGTGCCGGTCGGCACTCATGAGCTCCGGGCCCGGATGCTGGGACATCTGACCATCTCGCAACCGGTCGCGGTGGCGGAAGGCGAGACTGTGTTCGTCGAGCTGGAGATGGAATCCACGGTCCTCCACCTGCACGAAATCGTGGTTACCGGCACGGCGTTCGCCGAATCTCCCACCGCACTCCCCTACGCGATAGCCGTAGCCGGCCGCCGAACGCTGGCGGAACAGGGATCGCCGCAGGCGGTGGACTTCTTCCGGAGTCTGGGGGCTTCGGCAGGCGTGCTCGGGGAACGGCAGAGCTGGTTCAGCACCCGGCCGACCGCGGCGGTGCCCGAGACCGCGGCCAGCGTCAACCTGCGGGGACTGGGCGCCTCGCGTACCCTGGTTCTGTTCAACGGGCGACGCCAGGTGTATGTGCCGGCGCGGCTGGCAGGAGGCCGGTTCGTGGACGTGAACGCCGTGCCGTCGATTGCGCTGGACCGGATCGAGGTGCTCAAGGAGGGCGCTTCGGCCGTCTACGGTTCCGATGCCGTGGCAGGTGTCGCCAACTTTCTGACCCGGGGTGACTTCGAGGGTCTCGAGGTCGATGCCGCGCACGATTACTACGCCGGTGCCGGCGACAGCAACCTGGGTGCGATCTGGGGCCGTCGTTTCTCCGAGAGCACCCACCTGGCAGTCTCGGGGGAGCTGCTGGTCCAGCAGGAACTGACTCCCGAAGAGCGGGACTGGTCGCTGCGCGGCTTCACGCCGGGAGGCGGCGCCTGGTCCTACACAGGCAATCCGGGAGCCTTCCTCATGCCCAGGCTCACCGGCAACGAGAGCAAGGCGGAGTTCATCAGTGCGCTCTCGGACGCCCAGTTCGGGGGCTGGGGCGGTGTCTTCATCGACCCTCGGTGCGAGGCCTTCGGGGGCCACCGGGAGGGCGAGACCTGCCGTTTCCGCTACCAGCCCTGGGACAACCTGATCCAGGCGAACCGCATCGCGCGCGTGTTCGCGGAAGCGCACGGCGATCTGGGCGAGCGTTCACGGTATCGTGTCGAGGCGCTCTGGGCGCGGGCGTCCACGCCCAGCTGGGTCACCACACCCTCCTTTCCCCCCATATCGCCCTACAACGGAGCCCAGGTGATCGAGCCGGGAAACCCGGGTCGACAGGCTTTCTGCAGCGCCCACGGACAGAGCGCCGGATTCTCGAGCACTGAATCGTGTCTGGAAAACGATTGGTTTTTCTATGGCCGCCTGGTCGGGAACAGCGGCCCGGGCAGGGAGCTCGGACGAGACTCGCGCACGCAGCGGATCGCAGGGAGTCTGGAGCGCGACATCGAAGCCTTCGGGGACCGGGAAGCGACTCTGGAGTTCGCCGCCGGCTGGTCTCGGGCTGCGGGCAATGTCAACCTTCCGGCCGAGTACGCCCACAGGAAGTTCCTCGCATTCCGGGGCTTCGGCGGCCCGAACTGCGGCGTGTCCGTGGTCGTGGATCCGTCGAGCCACTCCGGGATGTCTCTCGGAGCGCTGAACGGCGCCGTGGCAGGTCAGGGCAACTGCATGTACTACAACCCCTTCAGCAATGCGCACCGACACTCCGTGCAGCCCGGCGCACAGTACCGCGACCAGCCCAACCCGGACTATGCGCCGGGATTGGAGAACAGTCCCGAACTCATCGGGTGGATCAACGAAGAGGTCGACCTCGACAACACGGCCGACCTCTTCGTGGCGGACGTCATGTTCAAGGGCCGGCTGGCGGAGGGATTCGCCGACTTCGCGCTCGGTTACCAGTTCCGTCGCCTGGCCGTGTCGGCCACGCCCAACCGCCCCGGAGACCTGTCGGTCAATCCCTGTCCTGTTCCGGGAGACCGGAGCTGCACCGAGAAGGCGGGCGCCTTCACCTTTACCACGGGGCACTACGAATACCAGGACGCACAGGCCGTCCACCGGCTCTTCGCCGAGGTGCCCCTGGAGCTGTCGGAGCGGGTTCGCGCCCACCTCGCCGCCAACTACGAAACGCACGAATTCGTCAGCAGCTTCGACCCCAAGGTCGCC
This sequence comes from Longimicrobiales bacterium, assembly GCA_965215065.1. Taxonomy (GTDB): domain Bacteria; phylum Gemmatimonadota; class Gemmatimonadetes; order Longimicrobiales; family Gaopeijiaceae; genus Bin94. Next base: position 2,942,436 of record OZ244037.1, on the reverse strand, counting down.
GTGCGGCTGCAGGTGACGGATCCGCTGGCGTTGCGTGCGTCCTTGCAGACGACCTTGCGCACCCCCTCGGTGGACGACCTCAACGAGGACCAGTCCACTTCTCTGGAATACGTTTCCGAAGCCGGGATCTACAAGGCGGTGGACACCTACGGGAACAGCCGGCTGGAGGAAGAACGGGCGCTTACCTACAATCTGGGAGCCACCCTCGAGCTCCCGCGCCTGCGGGCATCGCTGGACTACTGGGATTACGACTTCAAGGACGTCATCGATGTCCTTCCGTTCTCCGGCATCACCCGCCTGTACAACGACGGCGGGGCCTCGCGGACCGCCGTGCAGGACTTCATCACCTGCCCGGACGGACGCGGCACCGGAACCTGCCACGTCTCGGCGGTCGAACGGATCCGGGTCAACAGCATCAACTGGCCGGGCATCGAACTGTCCGGAATCGACTGGCACCTGGGCACCCGGCTGTCGCGGGGAAAGTCCATCGTGTCGATGAGCATGGACGGCACGTACATACGCGAATACTTCGTCAAGGCTCTGGAGCTGAACGGGGCCGAGGTCTTCGCGGCCCAGGACGCTGAGGGCAAGCTGAACTGGAACAATCCCATCGCACCTCCCCTGCCTCGGTGGAAATCCCGCACTTCGCTCGGCTATCACGTCGGCGACTACAGCTTCGTCAACTACATCAACACGGTATCGTCCTACGAAAACGAGGTCTTCCCCGACAGCGAATTCGCTCGGATCGACCGGTTCGTGACCTGGGATGCGAGCCTGCTCCGGCGCACGTCCCGCACGACCGACATCGCGCTTTCGCTCATCAATCTGCTGGACACGCCGCCGCCCCTCGTCAACTGGGAGCAGTCCTACGACGGATTCACCCACAGCCCCAAGGGCCGGCGCGTTAAGCTGTCGGTGACCTGGCGCGCCCCGTAAGCTGAAGCTCTTTCCCCGGGCCGTGCGGTCTTCTCCAGCAAGCCCGTGGATGAACTGGCCGTCGAAGTGGAGGAACTCCGCCCGCGCGGAAGGTTCCTCCACTTGGCGGACGCTCGCTGCGAGCCCGCCGGCCGGGGCTAGTTTTCCTGCTCTTCCATGTCCGGGCAGTCGGGCCACCACATGTCGGGGTCGTAGTCGCAGACGACCGTGACCTCTCCGGCGTACCCGCCACCGGTGTTCCGGGGCGGTATCCACACGATCACCCAGACGTTGGGGATCTGGTAGTGTTGCCTCTTGCTGACAACCCTTCCTCCGCCCCCGGTCCCGGATGATCCGGCGTTGCCGTCATTGTCGTCGGAGGATTCCCGACAGCGCCGCCGGGGCTGCCGCCGCCAGCCTCATTTCGCCCCCCGCAGCGCCGGGCCTTGCTTCGCCTCCCACTCGATCCTGAGCCTCTCGTCGTACTCGTCCAGCTCCTCTCTGGTTATGCGGCCGGTGCGGAAGAGCCCCGGCCAGTAATCCGGCGGGCGGGGGTTCTTGCAGTAGGAAAGCCACGGCTTCGGCTCCCTCTTCACTGGCTTGTATTCGAGGGAAAGCTCATGCCCTATCGAATGCTCCGGATGCGACGGGTCGGCCCTGATCTTGGTCACCCATTCGGCATGTTCGCGGGCGATTTGGGTGGGATGCCATGGGTGCGACGGGTCGCTTCGATCGCGGCTATGGCTCGTTCGTCTTCCTCTTCCTCTTTGCAGAAGTCTCTTTCAGCCCAGGTCTCGAGGTAGGATGCCGAGTACTGCGATGCCGTCACCATAGGGTCGTCGGGGGTGTCGGGGGCGTCCTGGGGGGTCGGGGCGGCGGCGTCGCACGCCACAAGCAACGGTGCCGCCAGCCAAAGGATGGTTCGAGGCTTCATGTCTTCTCTCCTCCGGAAAGGGTAAGCAGTGAGGTCCGATACTCTTCCCCCCACAGATTCTTCGCTGGCTCCATCGCAGTGAATCGCGTGAGAGTCAAGCGGGCGTGTGCGAGCGGAAGCCGGTGCCGCGGGTCCGCCGTGCTCGGTCTTCCCCGGACAGGTCCGTCTCCGATGGAGCGCGGCCTTCCCGGCCTGCGTTCGTCGTACAGGCCCATGAGCCCCTGCGTCCAGAAGCGCTCGCGCCACTTGCCGACCGTCCGGCGGCCGGCGCGGACCCTCTCGGCGACCTTCTTGTTGCTCATCCCTTCGGCGCACGGAAGCACGATCTCGGCGCGCCTCACGAGCCCGGCGGGCAGACTGCGCGAACCCGCGAGCGACTCGAGTTCCTCGCGGGTGCCCCGACTGACTTCGAGCGGCTTCGACGGACGTCCCCGGGGCATGGTCCCCTCCTTGATCTCGGGTGGATGAGGAGGTACGATACCCTGCACCCGTCATCATGTCAACTTATTTGCAGGACACGACACTAGATTGAGGGCCATGGCCACCAACGAAACAGTCACGCCGCATCGGGACCGGCGGGCCGATCTGATCGATCCCGCGACGCTCGCCCAGCTCGGCGGCATCGACATCATCGCACGGCAGGTGGTGCACGGTTTTCTTCTGGGACTTCACCGATCCCCGAACCGGGGGTTCTCGGCCGAGTTCGCCGAGAACCGGGCGTATCAGCCCGGGGACGACCTGCGCACCCTCGACTGGCGCATGTACGCGCGCTCGGACCGCTTCTACGTGAAGCAGTACGAGGAAGAGACGAACCTGCGCGCCTACATGCTCATCGACATCAGCGAATCGATGGCCTGGTCGTCCCGCCCGGCTCTGCCCACCAAGCTGTGGTACGCCAAGCATCTCGCCGCGGCGATCTCGCTCATCCTCACCCGGCAGGGCGACATCGTGGGGCTGACGGCCTTCCACGAGAAGATCGCGCGGCAGGTGCGCGCGCGGGGAGGAAAGGTCCATTGGCGTCTCCTCCTTCAACACCTGCACGCGCTGGAGGGCGGCGGAAGGACCCGCGCGGCGTCGGCGATCACGCATGTGGCCATGCGACTCAAGCGCAAGGGGCTGGTGATCCTGATCTCCGACCTTCTGGTCGATCCTGCGGCGACGGCCAAAGCGCTCATCTTCCTCCAGCACACCGGGCACGAAGTTCTGGTCTTCCACCTCGTCGATCCCGGCGAGCGTGACCTGCCGACGACCGGCGAGACGCGTTTCGTGGACCCCGAAACCGGCGATTCGCTCCGCGTTTCCGTGGCGGACATGCGCCATCAGTACCGGGACGCCGTGGAGAACGCCGTAGCGGAGTGGACGACCACGCTGACCAGCCGGGGAATCGCGTACTCGACGATCGGGACAGACGAGCCGCTCGCACGCGCACTCCGCTTCTACCTCTGGAAGCGCCAGCGCCTCCCCTGAATGGGCTTCCTCTACCCCCTGTTTCTAGTGGCGGGCACGGCCGTTCTGGTGCCGGTCATCCTGCACCTGTTCTATCGGCAGGAGAGCAAGACCTTCACCTTTCCGGCGATCCGGTATCTGCTGAGGACCGAACGCGAACACGCGCGGCAGATCCGCACGCAGCAGCTGTTGCTGCTTCTTCTGCGCGCGGCCATAGTGGGCGTCGCCGTCATGCTCGGAGCCCGCATCCACCTTCCGGGCCGGGGGGGAGGCCACGACCCCACGGCGCTGGCGCTGGTCATCGACAATTCGATGAGCACGACGATCGTCGAGGACGGGAGGCGGCAGCTGGACACCCTCAAGGCGGTGGCCCGGCAGAGCGTCGCCGACGCGAGCCACGACGACATCATCTGGGTGGTCCGGGCAGGCACGCCGTGGGAGCCCGCGGTCCCCGGGGGCGCGGCGGAGGCTCTCGCGGCCATCGCCGAGACGCGTCCGGCCCACAGCCGGGGGGAACTCACGCGGGCGGTGGAGCGTGCCCGGGCGCTGGTCGGACAGAGCGCGCTCCCCGACCGCGAGGTGCATGTCTTCACCGACCTCCAGGCCACCGCTTTCTCCGAACCGGCTCCGTCCGCCGGGGACATTCCCGTCGTCCTGTTCGGCGCACCCGCGCGAAGCACGGAAAACAGGGGAATCGGAAGCATCTCCTTCGGAGGCGGGCTCCCGCCGCGCGCGGGCCGCCGCATCGAGGCGGCGGTTTCCGTGACCGGAGGCCGTGCGGACGACACGGTGGGTGTGCGCCTGTACATCGACGGACGGGTTCGGGCGGCGGCCAGCGCCCCTGCGGGAACCACGGTGCGGCTGCCGGCGGGCCCGTTCCCGGCGGGCCGCGTGCACGGTTATGCCGAAATCGAATCCGATCATCTTACCGCCGACGACCGGCGCCACTTCGCTTTCACGGTGCGCGAGCCCACCCCTGTGGCCGTCCTGGGCGAAGCTTCCTTCTTCGTGGACGAGGCACTGGCGGTCCTGGAAGAAAACGGCCGCATCGCGCTCGGCGGACCTGGGCGGGCCGCCACCCTCGTGAGCATCGGCGGCGAAGGTCTGGATCGGCGCGGCCTCGGCCAAAGCGCCTTCGTGGCACCCCACGCGGACCCCGCGCAGCTCCCGGCGCTGAACCGACGCCTCGCCGAGGCGGGGATTCCCTTCCGGTACGATTCGGAAGCGACCGGGGGAGCCCGCGTCGCGGCCAGCGACCTTTCCATCGACGTCAGCCTTCTCGAAATCCGGCGATTCTTCCCGCTGGCGCCGACAGGGACGCCGCCGCCCAGCAACAGCGGCCTTTACGACGGCGCGCAGGACGATCCGGCGGCGGTTTCCCCCTCCGGTGCGGTGGTCGTGCTGTCCACCGGAGATCCCTGGCTCGTCGCAGGCACTTCACCAACCGGCCCGTATGTCCTGTCGGCGTCACCCCTAGACGGGGAATCCACGAGTCTTCCCGTTTCGGCGGCGATGATACCGCTGCTGGAATGGGCGATCGACCGCTGGTCCGAAGGAGGGGACGGCAGCGCCTCGACAACAGCCGGATCGAGCTTCCGGCCGCCGCCCGCGACCACCGTCGTACGGAGCCCGGACGGCATAGAGCACACGGTAGACGGAGACCATCCCTTCGTGGCGACGGTCCTGGCGGGATTCTACCAGCCTCTGGCGGGAGACAGCACCCTGGAAGTCGTTCCGTGAACTCGCCGCCGCTCGAGACGGATCTGACCCCGGCCTCGTCCGCGCAGGTGAGGCGAGCAATTCCCGGCCCCCTCTCGATCGTCGACGACGCGGCGTCCTGGTCGCGCCGGATCTTCCGCGCCGCGAGAGGGCCGGAGCCATGGCGTCCCCTCGCCGCGATCCTTCTGCTGCTCCTGATCGTGGAAACCGTCGCGGCCGCTGCACGCGGCCTCCGGTCCCGCGCCTTCGCCGGCGATGATCGTCTCGCGCGCGACCGTCCCGGCCCGAGGGACGGACCACGGCCGAGGCGCGCCGGGACCAACCCCGCCGCACGTGTCTGACCGGAGCACGCACCCCGCCGCCGGGGCGGTCGTTTCCACGCCCGCCTTCCGGGCCCTGTCACGCGGCCTGCCCGCGCCTGCAGCGACGCGAACCGTCGGCGGCGCTGTCGGCTCTCTCCCGCTCGCGGTGGTGGCCGCGCTTGCCGAACGACACCCCAATCGGCTGTGGGTCGTCTCTGCCTCTTCACCGGACGAGGCCGGCGAGCACCTCGGTGACATGGAGACCCTGCTCGGTCCCGGCGCGGCTGTCCGCTACCTGCAACGGGAAGACAGCTCCGAGGATGACGAAGGGGACGAGGCATGCCGCGCCCTTTCCGGACGGCGCGTGGAAGCGTTCGAAGCGCTCCTCACCGGACGTGCCAGGGTCATGGTCACCACCCGGCAAGCGATGCAGGAGGTGGCCCCCATCCCCGACGACGTGGCGGCTCTCCGCTTCACCGTCAGGACCGGCCGGCGGCTTCGCAGGGACTCGCTCATCGAAGAACTGGATGCGCGAGGTTTCGAGCGGGTCGCGATCGTCGAGAAGGCTGGGTGCTACGCCGTCCGCGGGGGCCTCATCGACCTCTTCTCCCTCGGTGCGGCTTCGCCAGCGCGGGTCGAGTTCCGGGGCGACGATATCGAATCCATCCGCTTCTTCGACATCCTGGATCAGCGCTCGACCGAGACGACGGACCGGACCGACATTCTCCCGGTCCGCTTCGGAGGACGCACGGCGGCGGCACCTCCGACGCGCTGCTCCCTGCTGGACAGGCTGCCCCGGGACACCGTACTGGTGCGTACGTCGAACCGCCCCTGGGCCGACGGTGGCGGGCGTGCCTGGCACCGGGCGAAAACACGCTACGCCGAGGCAGTCCGCCACGGAAACCGCGCCGTATCTCCCGGCACGCTCCTGCTGGCCCCCGAGGCGCTGGCGGATCGCGCACGCCGATTCCCGCAGCTCGTCTTCGTCGAGGAGCACATCGGAGACCCAGCTTTCCAGGCTCGCCCTCCGCCTCCCATCGAGCGAGACACACGCAGGCTCGGGTCATTCCTGGCCGGAGCCGCCGATCGGGGCGACGAGACCCATATTCTGTGCGACAACGAGGGCCAGGCGGCGCGGATCGAGGAGATCATCGCCGGCCGGAGCGGCATTCCTCCCCGGGGATGTCGTGTCGTGGTCGGATCCCTCGCGGGCGGATTCCTTCTCTCCGACTCGGACCCGCCCTCCTGTCTCCTCACCGACCACGAGATCTTTCGTCGCAGCCGCAAGCTACGGCGGAGCAAGAGGTTCCGCGGCGCGGCCGCACTCGAAAGCCTTGCCCAGCTCACGCCGGGCGACCATGTGGTCCACATGGAGCACGGGATCGGGCAATTCCGGGGATTGGAGCGGGTGGTGATCGGGGACGAGTCGATCGAGTCTCTGGTGATCGTCTACGACCGGGACGAGGTGCTGCGCGTTCCGGTCTATCTCCTCGACCAGGTGGAACGCTGGGTGGGGACGCACCCGGAAGACAGGCCCCCGAGGCTGCACCGCATCGGAGGCAAGCGCTGGAAGAACCTCAAGCGGAAGACCCAGGCGGCGATCAACCGGATGACCGCCGAGCTGCTGGAGCTCTACGCCGCCCGCCGCGCCCGTCCGGGACACGCATTCCCGCCCGACACCCGGTGGCAGCGCGAGATGGAGTCCTCCTTCCTGTACGAGGACACGCCGGATCAGCACGGGGCGGTCGAGGATGTCAAGCGGGACATGGAGTCGCCGGTCATCATGGACCGTCTGGTCTGCGGCGACGCGGGGTACGGCAAGACCGAGGTCGCGGTGCGAGCCGCTTTCAAGGCGGTTCAGGACGGCAAGCAGGTGGCAGTGCTGGCTCCCACGACGGTGCTCGCGGCGCAGCACGCCAAGACCTTCGGCGACCGGCTCGCCGACTATCCAGTGCGCGTGCTGTCGCTCTCGCGCCTGCATTCGCGGGTGCGCCAGCGCGAGGTCGTCGCAGAGCTGGCGGAGGGCACTGCGGACATCGTGATCGGGACGCACCGTCTTCTGTCCGGCGACGTGGTCTTCCGCGATCTCGGCTTGGTCGTGGTCGACGAGGAACAGCGCCTGGGCGTGCGCCAGAAAGAGCGCCTGAAACACCTGCGGACGACCGTGGACGTATTGACCCTCACGGCCACGCCCATACCCAGGACATTGTTCCTGTCGCTCTCCGGAGTCAGGGATCTGTCACTGATCCGGACCCCGCCGCGCGACCGGATGGCGATCGCCACCCATGTGATCTCATGGAGCGACCATCTGATCGCCGAGGCCTGCCAGAAGGAACTGGACCGCGGCGGCCAGGTCTTCTTCCTCCACAACCGCGTGGCGACGATCGACACGGCCGCCGGACGAGTGCGCCGGCTGGTGGAGAGCGCCAGCGTCGACGTGGCCCACGGCCAGATGCCCGCACGGCGGCTCGACCGCGTCATGACCCGCTTCGTGGAGGGCACCACGGACATCCTCGTCTGTTCCTCGATCATCGAGAACGGGCTGGACGTGTCCAACGCCAACACCCTCATCGTGACGGGCGCAGACCGCTTTGGACTCTCGCAGCTCTATCAGATCCGCGGCCGCGTCGGGCGCTGGGATCGCCGGGCCTACTGTTACCTGATCGTCCCCGAAAAGATCAACCCGGATGCCGAGAAGCGCCTGCGCGTTCTGGAGCACTACACGGAGCTGGGAAGCGGCTACAAGATCGCATTGCGGGACCTCGAGGTCAGGGGTGCGGGCAATCTCCTCGGCGAGGACCAGTCCGGCTTCGCCCACGCCGTGGGCATCGATACCTACATGCGGCTCATGGAGGATGCCGTCCGAACAATGCGTGAAGGGCCCGGCCGGGAGCACTACCCGCGGCCGGAGGTCACCATGGATTGCGACACCTATCTGCCGGACGACTACGTGTCGGACCAGCACCAGAAGCTGCACCTGTACCGACGCATGTCGAAGATGTCGAGCCCTGCCGAGGTCGAGGCGCTGGCCGACGAGATCGCGGACCGGTTCGGGAGACTCCCCGTACAGGCCAGGCAACTGCTCGACAAGTCCCTGCTGGCGATCTCGGGCCAGAGGGCCGGGGCGAACAGGATCCTCGTGCAGCGCAACCGGGCGCGCATAAACTTCATTCGCGGTGTCGTTCCCCGCATGTCGGCGCTCAACGCGGCGTTGACGGGCGAACCCGTGCAGATCGAGGTGAGAAGGATCGCCCCGCTGTCGGTGGTCCTGGAGTGTTCAGACCGACGGCTTCTGGCTAATCTGGTAGTGCGGGCGATGGAGGCTTTGGGCGGAAACAAGGCGTCTGCGAGTGATGTTGAACCGTAATTGTCCACAGACGAGGCACGCGGCAGTCCGCGTGGCCGACAAGGCCGTCACCGCCCGCCGCGGTAAGACCCTCTCGGGACTTTGTGCGGCCCTGCTGTCGTCGTCGGCGTGCGGTCCCGGGACGCTGGCGGAGGCCGCGCATCACCGGCTGGCCGTGGATGATGCCGCACAGCTGATCGCCGAGCACAGCAGCGTGCCCGCCGACACCCAGGTCGTCCGTGTCGTGGCCGAGCTGTGGGTGGACTACTCCCTTCTCGCCACGCACCTGAGCGCGGACACCGCGCTGGGGTCTCTCGATGTAGGGTTGATCGTCGAGCAGCCGTTGCAGGAGATCATGCTCGCCAGGCTCCGCGACGCGGTCCTCGACGTCGACACCGTGGTCACCGACGAGGAACTCACCGAGCGCTTCGCGGCGGATCTGCCGGGAGCGCGCGCGACCGCTTCCCAGATTCTTCTGGTCTTTCCGCCCGGTGCCACGCGCCGACAGTCGGACAGCGTACTGACCGTGGCACGAGCGCTGCACGATCAGCTGCTGGAAGGCACCGACTTCGCTGTCGCGGCCGGTCGGTACAGCGGCGACCCCGGAAGCGGCAGCCGCGGCGGCAGCATGGGCACGTTCGGGCGCGGAGAGATGCTGGCGCCCATCGACTCGGCCGTCTTCGGCCTGCAGCCGGGCGAGCTGAGCATTCCCGTCCGGACGCAGCTCGGCTACCACATCCTTCGCCTCGACGCGCTCGCCGTGCCCGAGTTGTCCGTGATCGGCGCCGAGTTCCGCGCCCGGATCCAGCAGGAGCGCATCGCCGGCGCCGAGGCGGCGTACATCGCGCAGCTGGATTCACTGGCAGGCCTGAACCTGGCCGAAGACGCGACCCGGCTCACCCGTGCCCTCATGGAAACATCCCCGTCGCGCCTCTCGCGCCGTGCGGCGGAGCGCCCGCTCATGACTTGGACGGAGGGAGTCTACACGGCCGGTGAATTCCTTGAGCTGGCCCGGGTCTCCCCCGACGGGTTCGCGCAGGGACTTCTGGCCGCCACGGACGAAGAGCTGCAGGCCTTGCTGCGCCGGCTCGCGCAGCAGGAGCTGCTGGTTTCGGAGGCACGGGCGCGAGGGCTGGAAGCTACGGAGGCGCAGGTGGACTCGGTGTCGGCAGAGGCGCGAGCCGAGATTCGGAGCCGAGCCGAAGTGATCGGGCTGATTCCGCGCCCGGCGGCCGACAGCGGCCCGGCGGCGGACAGCGGCACGGCGGCCGGCCCGGCTGCGGGCGGCGTCCCGACGGCGCAGGAATTGGTGCGCGCGGCCGTGATCCGAGTCATTTCGGGCCAGCAGGAGATCGTGCCCCTCGGCGGGGTTACATTCCTGCTGCGGGAAACGGGCGCATGGCGCATCCGCGAAACGCGGATCGGTGCAACCCTGGCGCGCGTCGAGGAACTCGAAACGCGCTAGTTCGGAGCAGACGACGCAGCAAGGCGGAATCCCCCCATGAAATCAAAATCATCGCGCGGATCCATCCGCGGGCTCCCCGGGGGCGGTCCGTGGCTCTCAGCCGGTTCGGCACCCCGCCGTTCTCGGTGCCCGCGAGGGTTTCGTCACGGGCTGCCGACAGTCGGGCCGCTGCTCGCGAAGGCCCTCCTGCTCTGCGCTTCGGCAGGTCTGCCGGCCGTCCACGCCCATGCGCAGGAAGAGCATGTGGACCACGTCGCGGCGGTCGTCGGCGACTCGGTCGTGCTGCTGTCCCAGGTGGTTCAGGCGGAGAACCAGCGCCGTGCCCAGGGCCAGGCCGTTCCCGAAGACGGAACGCCGGAGTCGGAGGAGTTCCGAAGAGGCCTGCTGGATGTCCTGATCGCCAACCAGATCGTCCTGCAGGCGGCGGCCCGGGACACCGTGCTCGAGGTCGACGACGGCCGGGTGGAGGACGTGCTTCAGCAGCGCCTTGAAGCCATGGAGGAAAGCTTCGGGGGCCGGGTCGCCATGGAGAGGGAGCTGGAGGCCGAGGGGCTCTCCATGCAGACCTATCGCGAAATGGTCCGGGAAGAGATACGCCAGGGGATGCTCATCGAGCTGTACGTCGCGCGGTACAGGAGCGACGGCGCGGTCGAGGTCACCGAAGAGGAGGTCCGATCGTTCTTCGAAGCGCAGCGCGCCGTGCTGCAGGAGCGCCCCGCCACCGCAACGTTCAAGCAGATCATCCTCACCGTGGAGCCGTCGGACTCCACCCGGGCCGAGGCGCGAGCGGAGGCCGAAGAGCTCCTGGAGCGCGTGCATGCGGGAGAGGACTTCGCGGAGCTGGCAGCCGATCACTCTCAGGATCCGGGTTCGGCAGAAGCGGGAGGCGATCTGGGATGGTTCCGCAGGGGTCTCATGGTCGACGAATTCGACGATGCGGCGTTCAGCCTGCTGGAAGGCGGAATCAGTGATGTCGTCGAAACCGAGTTCGGGTATCACATCATTCTGGTGGAGCGCGTGCGATTCGCCGAGCGGAGGGCGCGGCATATCCTCGTCCGGCCGGACATCGGGCTCCGCGACATCGGAGCGACGCGGGCGTTCGCCGCCGAAGTCGCTGAAAGAGCGAAGACCGAGGACTTCGATGCGCTGATCGACGAATACCATGAACCCAGCCTGCCCGATTCCGCGACGGTGCCGCGGCGTCAGATCGCGCAGTTCCTCGCCCCCGCGTATGTGGCGGCGCTCACCGGGCGCGAGGTCGGTGAGATCGTGGGTCCCGTCCAGTTCACGCACCAGGGCCAGGAACTCTTTGCGATCATCCGGATCGTCGAGCTGCGCGAAGCCGGCGAGTTCAGCTTCGAGGACTTGGAGCCGCAGATTCGGGCGAGCCTGACGGCGCAGAAGAGGGAGCAGGCTCTCCTGGACGGGCTGCGGGCGAAAACCTACGTCGAAATCAAGGAACCGAGGCGATAGACCGTGCCGGGCGCCGCCGCGCATCGAGTCGTGAAGCCGGACGGATCTCGGGAGGTGCGGATCGCCGTCACGCTGGGCGACCCCGGGGGGATCGGGCCGGAGGTGACCGCAAAGGCACTGGGGCTGGTCGAGCCCGGCACCGACGCGACCCGGGTGATCGGTCCCGTGGAGCGGGGCGAGGACTTCGCGGGGTTGGGCCGCTTCGAGGCGGTTGAGGGAGGCGCCGCCGGGCTGCATCCGGGACGCGCGGCCGGCTTGGCCGTCGAGCGCGCGGTGGAGCTGGCGCTGGCGGGTGAGGTGGACGCCGTGGTGACCGCCCCGGTGCACAAGCCGGGGCTGGCAGCGGCGGGGTATTGCGCGGGTCATACCGAGATGCTCATGGAGCTGACGGGCGCGACCGATGTGGGGATGCTGATGTGTGACGAGGGCGGAGACTCCGACTCTGCCCCGAAGCGGGTGCTGCTCGCCACGATCCACATACCGCTGTCGGAGGTGCCCGAATCGCTCAACGAGGCCCGGCTCGTGTCGCAGACCCGCCTTCTGGGCGCCGCACTCCGTTCCGATTGGGGACTGGCGACGTCCCGCATCGCCCTCTGCGCCCTGAATCCCCATGCGTCGGACAACGGCCTGTTCGGTACGGAGGAGCGCGACGTCTACGAGCCCGCGCTTGCCGCTCTGGCCGACGATCGCTGGCGCGTCACCGGACCCGTGCCTGCCGACACCGTCTTTGTCCGGGCTTTTTCCGGGGAGTTCGACGCCGTCGTAGCACCTTACCACGATGTGGGGATGGCCGCCTTCAAGACGGCGGCATTCGGCAGGGGCGTGAATGTGACCATAGGCCTGCCCTTCGTCCGCACGTCGCCCGATCATGGAACCGCCTTCGACATCGCCGGACGAGGCGTGGCCGATCCCTCCTCGATGGTCGAGGCCGTCCGTCTGGCGATGCGGCTGGCGAGGGCGCGAAAGACCGGTCGCAGGACCGCACCCATGCGCCCGCCGCCCCGTCGCGATGGCTCCCCGGCATAACCGGTCGGGTCCACCGCGCTTCCGGGGACACGACGCACTCCGCATGTCGCTTCGGCGGTCCCTGGCGTGCGGAAGACTCCCCGCCACGGTCCTGATCCACGGCATGCCCGGGTGCGGGAAGCAGTCTCTGGCGCTGTGGCTGGCGCGCACCCGCCTGTGCGAGGGCGAGGACAAGCCCTGCGACCGATGCACCAGCTGTCGGCACGCACTTCGCCTGGAACACCCCGACATCCACTGGTACTTTCCCCTGCCCCGTCCGAAGGGCGCTCCGAGTCCCGCGAGGCTCGCTGCCGCCCTCGAGGACGCGCGCTTCGAAAAGCTCGCTGAATTCCGGAATCGTCCCCTGAGGGCGGGCGGTGACACCGAAGTGAAGGGGATCTACCTAGCCGCTGTTCTGACGATCCGTGACCGCGCGCACCGCCGGCCGGCCGTGAGCGAGGAACAGTTCTTCATCATCGGGGACGCCGAATACCTCGTTCCGCAGGAGGCCAGTCCCGAAGCCGCCAACGCTCTCCTGAAGCTCCTGGAGGAGCCCCCGGAGAGCAGCCGCTTCATCCTTACTTCGGGGAAGCCCGGCAGCCTGCTCGACACCATTCGGTCGCGGACCCTGCCGATTCACCTCCCTCCTTTGGCGGTGACGGAAGTGGCCGGCTTTCTGCAGGAGGAGTGCGGCGCGGAGCCGGAAGCCGCAATGCGGGCGGCCGTCCTTTCCCAGGGTTCGATCGGCGCGGCCCTCGGATACCTCGACCCCGACGGCGATCACTCGAACCAGCGAGATCGCGCTCTGGCCCTGTTGCGGGCGGCCACCGGCGGCAGGCGAGGCGACGTCTACGGGGCCGCGTTGAAACTGCCTCCCGGCGGCGCGCGGGGTCTTCTCGACCTCATGGGGGCGTTGCAGCTGTGGATCCGCGACCTGGGCGCGGTCGGGCTGGGTCGTGACGACCAGGTCGTCAATTCCGACGAGCTCCCGTTCCTCCGCGAGGCGGCCCGGCGGCTGACGCTGACGCCCGACCGCGTGGCGCGGGCGGTCGGTCAGGTCGAAGAAGCCGGGATGCTGGCGCTGGGGAACGTGAACCCGCAGCTCTTCGTGGCCGGCCTCCTCCTGGATCTGGAGGAGATCCTCGAGCCGGCGGCCCGCGCGTGATGCCCGATTCCCGTCCGTCGCGCACGCTCACCCACCTCGACCCGAAGGGCGAGGCGAAGATGGTGGACGTGGCAGACAAGGATGTCACCGCCCGCCGGGCCGTCGCCTGCGGGGTTCTCAGGTGCTCCCGGGGCGCCTACGACCTTCTGGTCGGCGGCGGAAACCCCAAGGGAGACGTTGAGCAGGTCGCGCGGGTCGCCGGAATCATGGCGGGCAAGCGCACCGCCGAACTGATCCCGCTCTGCCACGTCCTTCCCGCGGCCAGCGTCGGGGTGGAGGTCGAGCCGGACCCCTTGCTTCCCGGGCTCAGAGTGACGGCAACCGCCCGAATCGCGGGCCGGACCGGCGTCGAAATGGAGGCGCTCACGGCAGTGTCGATCGCACTGCTCACGGCCTACGACATGCTCAAGGCTGTAGACCGGGGCATGACCATCGACTCGATTCGGTTGGTGGAAAAATCCGGGGGGCGTTCGGGGGATTTGCGGGCGGGACAGGCGTCACGTTGACGGCGGAATCCAGATTGATGTCGCCGGGGGGCCGCCGCCGGTGCCCGCCGCAGGCAGGGTCACACCGACGGCAGGATCCGGATGATGTCGCCGGGGCTGCGCGCTGGCGCCTGTGCCCGCCTGAGGAGGGTCACGCCGACGGCGGGATCCGGATGATGTCGCCGGGCCGAACCAAGGTGTTGGCGCCCAGCCGGTTGTAGATGCGCAGGCGCAGCAGGTCCACGCCGTACATCCGTGCGATCAGCCACAGGGTGTCCGTCTGACGAAACACGTGAACCGTCTCGGTGCTGGCCGGAGGTCCGCCGGGGGGAGATTCGCTTCCGGCGGCGCCCCGGTCTTCGGACGAGGATCGCACTCCACCCCGGGACAAAGTTTCGGCGTCTCCGCCGCCTCCGTCGGCGACCCCGCCTCCCGCGGGGGACGTCCGGGATTCCGCCGGCAGCGTGCGATCGCGGACGGGAATGACCAACGCGGCACCGATCTGAAGGAACCTCGGCTCCGCACGGGGATTGGCCGCCCGCAGCTCGTCCACCGAGATGCCGTAGTCGCGGGCGATGTGCGTCAAGGTCTCGCCAGCGGCGACGATGTGCCGGGTGACGCGCTCACGAGGTGGGATCATCGCGAAACGCTCGGCGAAACCGCGGGCCCGGCCCTTCGGCAGGCGCACAAGGGTCGATCCCCTGACGGCCGTGACGCCCACGCGCAGGTGCGGATTCATAAGCGCTGCCTCCTCCTCTTCGACCCCCGCCGCCCGGGCGATGACATCGATGGTCGCGGCACCTTCGATGTTGGCGATATCGAAACGCATGGGCGCGGCCTTGACCGGATTCGGCAGACCGTAGTGCGAGGGCGTGCCGGCGATGAGGACCGAGGCGAGGTATTTGGGGATGAAATCGCGCGTTTCGGAGGGAAGTCGCTCGCGGATTCGTGCGAAGAGGGCGTCGTCCCGGGGACTGCCGCCGCCGTATCGCCGTATCGCCGCCTCCACCCGGCCCGGCCCGGCGTTATAGGCCGCCAGCGTGAGGAACCACGATCCGAATTGCTCGTTCAGGTCGAGGATGTAGTCGAGGGCGGCGGGCGTCGCCGTGAACGGATCGAAGCGCTCGTCGATGATGGCGTCCACCCGCAGGCCTAGCCAGCGCGCGGTATGCGGCATGAACTGCCAGAGTCCCGCCGCCCCGGCGGGCGACACGGCGGGCGGATAGTAGTTGGCTTCGATCAGCGGCAGATAGACCAGCGACGGCGGCAGATCGCGCTCGGCCAATTCACCGATGATGTAGTCTTCGTAGCGGCCCATGCGCACGAGGCCCCGCATGAAGGGCGCACTCGAACGGGTGCGCCAGTACTCCAGCCACCAGTCGATCCGCTCCCGAATCTCGTTGTCCCGCACCGTCGGCGACGTCAGGATGGGATCGAAGACGGCCATTTCCGTTGGACCGGGAGGCGCGATCCCGCCTGTCGCTCCGGGGTTGCGGGGATTTCGGCGCACTTCCGGGCGCGGCGGAGAAACGGGTGTCTCTTCCGTCGGCCGACGGCCTTCGGCCGCATCGCCGGGGGGAACGGTCGGCAGCGGCGGAGGCCGCCCGGCACAGCCCAGCACGAAGAACGCAACCGCTGTTATACCGTTCCGGGCGGCCACGCGCCCAAATACGCTGCGGTTCATCGGATCAATGGCTGTAGTTGGGCGCTTCTCGGGTGATCGTGACGTCGTGCGGGTGGGATTCCCGCAGTCCCCCGGGAGTCACGCGCACGAACCGGGCGGTGGCGCGCAAAGCCTCGAGCGACCGTGCGCCGCAATAGCCCATTCCGCTTCTGAGTCCCCCGGCCAGCTGGAAGACCGTGTCCGACACCGGCCCCTTGTAGGCCACGCGAGCCTCGATTCCTTCCGGGACAAGCTTTCGCGGGTCCCGGTCCTCCTGAAAATAGCGGTCGGCCGACCCCTCCTCCATGGCAGACAGCGATCCCATCCCGCGGACGGTCTTGAAGCGCCGCCCTTCGAGGAGAAACGACTCCCCGGGCGATTCCTCCGTGCCGGCCAGCACCGAGCCCATCATCACGCTGTGGGCCCCGGCGGCGAGCGCCTTGACCACATCGCCCGAGTACCGGATGCCGCCGTCCGCGATGACGGGGACCCGGCCGTCCGTTCCGTCGACGGCGTCCATGACCGCCGTCAGCTGCGGCAGGCCGACGCCGGTCACGACGCGCGTCGTGCAGATCGAGCCGGGACCGACCCCGACCTTGACGGCGTCGGCTCCGTGCTCGACAAGTGCGCCGGCCCCCTCGGCGGTGCCCACGTTGCCCGCGACGATGTCCTGGTCAGGGAACGCCTCGCGCACTCGCGCCACGGCGCGCAGGACGCCTTCCGCGTGTCCGTGCGCGGTGTCGATCACCAGGAAATCCACACTCGACTCCACCAGCGCCCGGGCGCGGTCGAGGTCGGTCCTGCTTGCTCCGATGGCCGCACCGACCCGGAGTCGTCCGTGCTCGTCCTTGCAGGCGTTGGGAAACTGGCGGCGCTTGAAGATGTCCTTGACCGTGATGAGCCCCCTGAGCTTCCCTTCGTCGTCCACGACCGGCAGCTTCTCGATCCGGTGGCGGTGCAGGATCCGCTCCGCTTCGGCCAAGGTGGTTCCGACCGGCGCGGTAATCAGCCCTTGGGAGGTCATGAACGATGCGACGGGGCGGTCCAGGTCGGACTCGAACTGGAGGTCGCGGTTGGTGATGATCCCCACCATCGTCCCGTCCGGCTCCACGATGGGGACGCCGCTGATCGAAAAGCGCGCCATGAGACGGTGCGCGTCCCGCAGCGACGCGCCGGGACCCAAGGTGATCGGCTTGAGGATCATGCCGCTCTCCGACCGCTTGACCCGGTCCACTTCGCGGGCCTGAATGTCGGTCGGCATGTTCTTGTGGATGACCCCGACGCCGCCTTCCCGCGCCACCGCGATCGCCATGCGGGCTTCGGTCACGGTGTCCATGGCCGCCGAGACCAGGGGAACCTGAAGGGTGATCCGTCTTGTCAGCCGGGTGGAGATGTCGGCTTCGTTCGGGTGAACCCTGGAATGGCCCGGAACAAGCAGCACGTCGTCAAAGGTCAGCGCCTCCTTGACGACCCTGCCGCGCAACGGGGACCGGGGCTCTTTGCCGCTTCGCATGGACAAATGTATCGGAGCCGTGGAAGACGGGTCAACCCGCGGGGGGACGCCGCGGCCCGATCGGGGGTTGGGCGGTCGGCGAGAGGCTGTCGAGCGCTGCGTGTCCGGTAACGCCGGGAGAGGCTGGTGTCAAACCCCCAGCTCCTCGACATAGGGCGACGGCTTGGTGTCCCGTCGGCCCAAGCTGTCGTTCACCAGCATCACGATCTCTTTGCGAGTTCGTGTGAACGCCACGTAGAACAGCCGCCGCTCCGCCTCCAGTTCCGCTTCGGTCTGGTCCTTGGTCCGGATCGGCCAGATCCCATCGACCACGTCCAAGAGCACCACGTAATCGAACTCTCGGCCCTTCGCCCTCGGTGCTGTCATGAGGTGAACGGGGCGCTTGAACAGGTTCGTCTGCGCTGCGGAAACGCCATCGTCGTCATGGAACTTCGGCACGACCGCAAGCTCGTCGCGCGCATCCTTGATGTCCCAAATAAACCTGTCGTAGTCGTCTCCATGGCCTTTCGCATACTCGGCGAGGCGTCCGAATGGCGGATCAAGAAAGAAGATGTCGTCGTCCGCCTTGCCGAAGTCCTTGTGGAGGCCTTGGAAGCGTTCGCCCAAGGAATCCAGCGTCTCCGACACGCTGCCGCATGCAACGAACTCCTCGATGGCGTCGGCCATCTCTCCGGCAATCTTGGTGCCATTCTTCCTGCGTTTGAGCGGACCGTTGTATCGCCGCAGCGCCGCAGCGGCCTCCAGCAAGGCGCGAGGCCGGTGTCTCGCGAGGTGTTGCTGCAGTGAGCTCTTGTCCTTCCTGCTGAGCGGATACCACTTCACCCTGTCACACAGATCCAAGGCATCCTTCACCGATGAGTGTCCCTGCGAAGCCGACGCCGCTCTCGTCTTGATGTTCAGCAGGTCAAGCAGACTGTCGAACGTCTTACTGAGGAAGACCTGGAGGTCCTCGGCGGCGCAGAACTGCACTCGCTTGGAAACGAAGTCCACCTGGAACGGAATGATCTGGCTCCGCTTGCGACCGATGATCGCAACCCGGCTGCCGTCGGAGAACGCCTGTTTCAGTACGGCGTGCACTGCTTCGATGGCCTCGGAGAAGTCGCGGATCATGCGAACCATGATACCAGCGTTAGCATTCTGCGCCGCGCTGACCTCCTTCGCTTCTCGACGGCGGTTGTGCCGGATGAGCCGCTGGGAGTGCGCCACGATGTTGGCCGGGGACCTGTAGTTCACTCCCAGCTTGTGGGTGACGAAGCGGCGGCCCAGAAACCGATTGGGGCGCAAAATGTATTCTGGCGATGCTCCCCGCCACTCGAATATGGCCTGATCGTCGTCGCCCGTGACGGTGAGAGAGGCTCGGCTACGGTCGGAGATCGCCCTGATCAGGTTGAGATCCAAGGGGTTGATGTCCTGGAACTCGTCAACGAGGACATGAGAGTAGGCCGCCGCGCCGGAGAGGAACGACTTTTGCTCGACAGCCCGCCGTTCATGCAGGTAGGCCACGTACTTCTGGTCCTCGAAAGTGAAAGTCGCGCTCTCGCTCAGGTGTCGCACGCCGTCCCGCCAGAACGTGAAGAAACGACCGTATAGCTGCCTCCGGTCGGTCTTGGCGAGCTCGTGTTGACCCACCAGCTTCGTGTCGATGACGTTCAGCCTTGCCAATTCGTCGACCTGCCGGTCAAGCCGTGCGGTCAGGCCCTGCTCGCCCAAACGCCCTACTTGAGCGCGAAAGCTGGCAAAGTTCGTGTGGCGAGTATGATCGAATCCAAGTGACTTGAAAGCGTCGATGATCTCCATGAGCCGTCTAGCAGCCCGTGGATAAAGTCCGGTCTTCTACGCCTGCACAAGTTCTGCAGAAGCTGTTAGATTACAGGTGTACAAGGATCTCTGCCATGGAGGACGGCGATGGCGGTAGGCAGGCAGCGCAAGGCCGGGCAGGCGGAGTTGTTCGTGGCCACGGACAGGATTCGGGCGCTGGGCAACCCGTTCTACCGTGCTCTCGACAGGCTGCTGGAGAAGCACGGCTTCGATGCGTTCGCGGAGGAGACGTGCGGCGGGTTCTACGCGGAGCGGCGGGGGCGGCCGGGGATTCCGCCGGGGGTGTATTTCCGGATGCTGATGGTGGGATACCTGGAGGGCCTCGGCTCGGAGCGGGGCATCGCCTGGCGGTGCGCGGACTCGATTTCGCTGCGCGAGTTCCTGGGCTGCGGGCTGTCGAGGAATCCGCCGGAGCACTCCACGCTGTCGAAGACGCGGAAGCGGCTGAGCCTCGAGGCACACACGGCGGTCTTCGGCTTCGTGCTGGAGCGGCTGATGGAAGCGGGGCTGCTGAAGGCGAAGACGCCGGGGGTGGACGCGACGACGCTCGAGGCGAACGCGGCGATGCGGACGATCGTGCGGCGCGAGGACGGAACCGGCTACGAGGAGTTCCTGGAGAAGCTGGCGAAGGCTTCGGGGATCGAGACGCCGACGCGGGAGGACCTGGCGAAGCTGGACCGGAAGCGTCCGAACAAGGCGTCGAACAAGGAATGGGAGCATCCGCACGACCCGGAGGCGCGGACCACGAAGATGAAGGACGGCCGGACGCGCCTGGCGCACAAGCTCGAACACGCCGTCGACATGGACACCGGAGCGGTGGTCGGCGTGACGGTGCAGACGATGGACGGCGGAGACACGGCGTCGCTGCCGGTGACGCTGGACGAGGCGGAGCAGCGGCTGGCGGAGGTGGGGGCGGAGGCCAAGGAGGTGGTGGCCGACAAGGGGTACCACTCGAACAAGACCATGACGGGCGTGAAGGACCGGGGGATGCGGAGCTGCGTGAGCGAGCCGAACCGCGGCCGCCGGAAGTGGAAGGGGAAGCGGGACGCCCGGAAGGCGGTCTACGCCAACCGGCGGCGGATCCGGGGGAACCGGGGCAGGCGGCTGCTGCAACGGCGCGGGGAGAAGGTGGAGCGGGCGTTCGCGCACATGCTCGAGACCGGCGGCATGCGCCGCGTCCATGTCCGGGGGCAGGAGAACATTCGAAAACGGATGCTGATCCACGCGGCGGCCTTCAACCTCGGACTTCTCATGCGCAAGCTGTACCGTGTCGGCACGCCGCGGAGCCTCCAGGGGCTCGCGACCGTGCAGACCGCGCTCGCGGACCGGGCCGCGACCGCTGTTTCGCCCGATTCTTCGCCGGTTTCGCCCCCGTACCGGCCTTCCAGGCCCGTCTGGGCCGCTTTTGCCCGTTATTGCCGACTCTTCAGGCCGAAACGCCCGCCGTCGGCATCAAACTCGACCCTCCCGGCGTTGATTCCCTGCGCAAGTCCGGCGGCCTGGAAACCCATTTCTTCCACGGGCTGCTAGGTGACACCCTGGTTCGGCTGGACGGCCTGGCGGTTGACGGAAGCGAGGATGTCTTAGCGATTCCGACGCAAGCCGGGGTCGCGACAGTCGTCTACGCCTTCAGCTCCGAGTGCGCGCATAGCGACGATGTCGCCCCCAAGTGGGCTTCGCATTTCGAGAGGCACAGCGGCGGGGGCATTCGACATGTTGCCATCACGCGGGATCGTCCCGATGTAGCGGCGAGTTACGCTGAACGCTTCGGCTGGGATGTCCGGATTCTGAGCATGCCGGACTTGCCCGCTACGGACCGGCGAG
Source organism: Longimicrobiales bacterium (assembly GCA_965215065.1). Lineage (GTDB taxonomy): Bacteria > Gemmatimonadota > Gemmatimonadetes > Longimicrobiales > Gaopeijiaceae > Bin94. The sequence goes on along the minus strand of OZ244037.1, from coordinate 2,921,363 downwards.
CGTTTTTCCTTTCCCGAACCCCTTGGCTCCATGTCTTCGATCGTCACGGGACTCTTCAGTTCCACGGCCATGGAAGCGCGCTGGACCAAGTTGATGAGATAGCGGCGAGCCTCGCCCATTCGCCCGTCCACCCCCGAAACACCACCACGAGCAAGATTGGAGGATCATGATGGCCAGCCAAAGGCTTTCCAGAATTCCGAGACCATTCCCGAGCTTCATACTGACGCTCCTGGTCGCGGGCTGCGCCGAGGGACGCAGCACCGACCCCGTGTTGATCAGCATCGACCCGGACCAAATGACGTGGCAGTCCCCCGAGGGCGCGTTCTGGGGGATCGCGGATGTACTGGAGAGGGACGGCGTGATCTGGGTGCTGTCCCCGGTCGATCCTTTCATCCATGGCCTGCGGTCGGGCACCGAAGTGGTCGCCTTCGGAAGCCAAGGCGAAGGGCCGTGGGCCCCAGGGACACATCAAGCTACAGCCCGGGCATCGAGTCGCTGTCGTCTCGAGAACCGGCGCGGCATCGTGCGCGTCGCCCTCGAATCCGGCCTCCTGAACACGGGTTAGATTGGCAATCCGCCCATCCGAGCGTCCATGCGGTCCGCGCAGTCCCTCCGCATAGCTCGGCGTCGAGCTCGGGTCCGCCGTGCCGTGGCTGCGGTCCCCAGTACTCATTTTGGGGGAAGATCCGAGGGATCCGCTTCGGCCTCGCGCGACCCTTCCCCCTCCCTCCGGCGCTTCGCTTCGGCATCGTCCGCGTCCGCGCCCCCGGCAAATTCCTCGAAGAGCTGGCGGCCCGCCTGCGCCACCCCGCTCAAGGCCCGGTCGGCGGCCGCGATCACCTGGAAGGCTTCGCGCAGGTTCGACGGCTTGAACGAACGCTTCCGCATGCGGTCCTCCAAGCCCTCGCCGAGCCGCTGGAAGCCGCTGGCCGGTTTCTCGTCTTTCGACGCTCCGTACCGGGAATCAAGGAACTCGATGTAGTCGAGAACCTGGTAGATCTGCTCCTCCGGCAGGCTTTCGATCTTCCGCATCACGCGGGCGCGCAGGACATCGTGCATGCTGTTAAGAAGCCGCTAATGGCTTCTCAGCGCAAGGAGACGGGCTCGGGAAGACGGGCCGCTCGGGAAGACGGGCTCGTCGGGCACCCGGAATCCGGTCTACGGCCGCCTCTTGCGCCACGGCGGCGTCGGATCGGCCAGCCGTTCCTTCGCTTCCTCCCGTATCTTCCCGATAGTCTTGGGATTCGTGACCCCGCGGGCACGAACGGCGTCATCGCTGGAAGCAAGGTCTTCGACCATCGCCCGGAGTTCCGGACCCTCCAGTAGAATAGCCAAGCCGATCGTGCCGGAGAGCGTATAGAAATCCGTCGGCCCTCGGAGGGCTTTGGCCGCCAGCGCCTTCATCTCCTCGTAGGTGGGTTCGTCGAACGCATCCAGCCCCCACTTGTCGACGAACATCTCCAGCGCCATCAGCGTCCCTCACCACGGGATCGCCGGCCCGGCCGATCTCCAAGGCCGCCTCCACCATACCGACAAGCATGTGCATGTCGCCGAACATCGGGTTCGCACGCTCGCGCTCGAGAGCCTCCACAAGTGCCCTCCGGAGCTCCGGGGTCTGTTCGGCCACCGGGATGCGGGCAAACTCGTTCAGAGCAGCTCTGATCCGTATGGTATCGGCGCTCCGCAGGTCTCGTGCGACCTCGGCCTGTGTCCTCTCCTGCGCGGCCGCCTCGGGCGGGAACGCCGGGATGGCTGGCATGACCGTGCAGACGACGATCTCCCAGAACATCATGACTCGTTTCGTACTCACTGTCGCGCCTCCTTGCGCTTGCCGACCGACTGAGCCGTCGGGCGACAACGGGTCAATCTGATCCGCACCGCACCCCCAGAGGAAGAGCGGCTGACACGTATAGGCATACACTCTGAGACGATTCTGGTTCCGCCGGAGACGGTGCGCCTGCCGGGGGAGGTCGTTCGGGACCGGGGGCTCCGCTGTCGCGGCAGTCGTACGGCGGCGCGTCCAGCGCTTGGCGGGGTTATTTTTCACCGGCGGTCGGCTTGACACCGTCACAGGCCGCTCCACCCCGGTTTTCGGGACTACCCCGGTTTTCGGGACCACAAGGACACGCGACCGCCGATCATGTCGTCCAACCGCGAATACCGCTTCCTGCCCCTGCGAGATGTCCCGATACGCACGGGCGCGGACCGGCGCTACGATCGCTGGCTGGCACGGCTCGACGAGGAGTTGTCGGATCCCGGGACCGACCGCAACGAATTCTGCCGGAGAGTGCTGGGCGAGATCTACTTCCCCGCCGACAGACGCGACCTCCCGCTCGCCGCCCGGATCGTCCGTGACCAGCTGGACCCCCACAACGTCACGCTGGAGCCCGAGTACTATCGCGACATCGATTCGGAGCGGTACTACCGGGTGAAGCCGCTGATCTGGCTGTGGGAGATGTTCGACAAGAGCGTCCTCGGCGAGAACGTTCATCTGGGGGTGAAGTTCCGGCGCCTGCTGGCGAAGCGCATCTTCGGGCGCTGCGGCAGGAACTTCAAGGCGTTCCACTTCGTGAAGCTGAGTTTCGGGTACGGGCTGGACGTGGGCGACGACGTGGTGGTGCACCGTCATGTCCTGTTGGACGACCGAGGCGGCATCAGGATCGGCGACCGCACGTCGATCTCGGATTTCGTGAACATCTATTCGCACAGCCACCACATCGGCGACGGACGGGATGTACGGACCCCGCGAACGGTGATCGGCGACCGCGTGCGGATCGCCTACCATGCGACGGTCCTCGCGGGTGTCACCCTCGCGCCGGATTCGATGGTCGGGGCCGGTGCGATCGTGACGCGCGACACCGAGCCCTCCACGGTCCACGCCGGCATACCGGCGAAACCGGTCCGGCGGAAGCCCGCACGCGAATCCCGTCCGCCGACGCGAGACCCGCTGGCCGACCGTTAGCAGCCCGTGGATTAATCCGCACGAGCACCGAGAGCGGCGAGGTGCCGGGGGGATTTTATCCACGGGCGTTAGCCCGTCAGGTCTCCCTGGTCTCGTAACGCGCCTTCAGCTGCTCCACGACGGCCGGATCGGCGAGGGTGGTGGTGTCGCCGAGCGCCCTCCCGGCGGCGATGTCGCCCAGCAGGCGCCGCATGATCTTCCCGGAACGGGTCTTGGGCAGGTCGGCGGCGAAGAGGATGACCTGGGGGCGCGCGATGGGGCCGATGGCACCCGCCACATGGGCCTTCAGTTCTGCCGCGAGAGCGCCGCTCCCCTCCGTGCCCCCCATGAGTGTGACGAAGGCGGCGATGGCCTGTCCCTTGACGGCGTGGTCCGTCCCCACCACCGCCGCTTCCGCCACGGCGGAGTGCTCGACCAGGGCGCTTTCGACCTCCATGGTGCCGATGCGGTGGCCCGCCACGTTCAGCACGTCGTCGACGCGGCCGAGGATCCACAGGTACCCGTCCTCGTCGACTTTCGCGCCGTCGCCCGGAAAATAGATCCCGTCCCACTTGGACCAGTAGGTTTCGCGGTAGCGGGTGTCGTCCCCCCAGATGGTCCGCAGCATCGCCGGCCAGGGCCGCGTGACCGCGAGGTATCCCGCCTTGACCGGCTCCCCCGCATCGTCGAGCAGCGCGGTCCGGATGCCGGGGAAGCCGCGGCAGGCGCTGCCCGGCCGCGTGTGCGTCACCCCCGGCAGCGGCGTGATCATCATCGCGCCCGTTTCGGTCTGCCACCAGGTATCGACGATCGGGCATCGCCCGCCGCCGATCACGCGACGGTACCACATCCACGCCTCCGGGTTGATCGGCTCGCCCACCGTGCCGAGGAGCCGCAGCCGCGAGAGGTCGCAGCGCGCCGGCCACTCCTCGCCCCACTGCATGAACGCGCGGATCGCCGTGGGCGCCGTGTAGAAGATGGTCACGCCGTAGTCCTCGCACATCTTCCAGAACCGCCCCTTGCCGGGCCAGTCGGGCGCGCCCTCGTACATCACCACGGTGGCGCCGGCGGAGAGGGGGCCGTACACGATGTAGCTGTGCCCCGTAACCCAGCCGACGTCGGCCGTGCACCAGTAGATGTCGTCTTCCCGGAGGTCGAAGACCGTCCTGGTGGTGGCGTGCACCTGGGTAAGATAGCCGCCCGTCGTATGGACCACGCCCTTGGGCTTCCCCGTCGTGCCCGAGGTGTAGAGGATGTACAGGATGTCCTCCGCGTCCATGACTTCGGCTTCGCACTCGCCGTCCACCTCCGCGGCGAGGTCGTGGTACCAATGGTCGCGCCCGGCGGCGATCTCAACGGGAGCCTTCTCCTCCAGGCCGCCTCGGGCCACGACCACGACATGCTCGATCGTGGGACACCGCTCGACGGCCCGGTCCGCATTGCGCTTGAGCGGAACGACGCCACCGCGCCGGCAGCCCCCGTCCGCGGTGACGAGGACCTTCGCTTCGGCGTCATTGATCCGGTCCGCGAGGGAATCCGGGCTGAAGCCCCCGAACACCACCGAATGAGGGGCGCCGATCCTCGCGCAGGCGAGCATCGCAAAAGCCGCCTCGGGGATCATGGGCAGGTAGATGGCTACGCGATCGCCCTTCCTCACGCCCAACCCCCTCAGCACGTTCGCGAAACGCCCCACCTCCCGCGCGAGCTCGCCGTAGGTGAACGTGCGCCTGTCCCCCGGCTCGCCTTCCCACACCAGCGCCCGCTTGTCGCGCCGCCCGTCCAAGTGCCGGTCCACGCAGTTGAAGCAGACGTTTAGCTTGCCGCCGACGAACCACTCGGCGTGGGGCGGGTTCCACTCCAGCACCGTGTCCCACTTCCGGAACCAGCGAAGCTCGTCGGCCCATCCGGCCCAGAACCGTTCGAAGTCCTCGGCCTCGCCGTAGATCGCGGGATCGGAAACGACCGCCCGCGCGGCAAACTCCCGTGGCGGTGCGAACTTCCGCTTCTCGGTCAGGAGCGCATCCAAGGCGGCGGGGTCGTGCGTCATTCACGATTCTCCGGAATCAAGAGGTTCCCGTGTCGGCTTCCGGGAGGGGGGCCGCACCGCGGCGCGCGCCGGGACCCGGCGGGCCTGCGGACGAGCGACCGGCCTTCGGGTATGGGCAGTCACCGGGTATCGGATCGAGCTGACGGACTTCTGCGCCGCGTGCGCCCGAACCGATTCTCGCCCGGGCCTCAGACGCGCGATCCTGCCCGTGCGCGGCCCCGCGCCGAACGCAGGCGGCGACGCAGTTCCACGCTCGACATCGTGTTCAAGGTGCGTTCGGCCGTCTTGCGCGAGTTCCAGCGAACATCCGTCAGGGCCACCTGTTCACCGCCCTCCGGCTCCGCTCTGCGCAGGATCAGGTAGAACCTGCCCTTGTAGTCCCCGGGCTGCCCGGCAGCGGCCGAAGCCACCCAGTCGACACCCTGATCATCTGTAAACCGTCGCACGCCGCCGCCCCCGTCCGGTGATCGTTTTCCTGGTTCGGCTAAGCCGGCTCTCCGGCCCGCAGCTTCTTCTGGTGGACGACTTCGGGGAACTCATAGTAGAGCACCCCCTCTTCGCTGATGTCCGATCGCACCCTGAAGCCGTCGTCCATGTCGATCATCAGCTTCTCGGCGGCTTCCAGGCTGAGGTCCAGCTCGGCCGCAACCTCGGTTACCGTGAGAACGCCGCCCCGCTGCGTCGCGAGCCTCAGCACCTTGCGGTTGAGGATCTGCAGAACCGCTTGCCGCCGCTCCTGCAGCGCCCTCCACCCCCACAGGAAAAGCGCCGATCCGCCCATGCCCAGCAACGCGCCGATTACGATGGGAGGACCGTCCCCTCCCCCGGCGATCCCACCGGTGATGCTGAGCGTGGCCAGGACGCCGAGCCCCGCTCCGAACACGCGCCTGCCGATCCCGCTCGGCGGAAGCGGCTTGTCGCGCACCGCCGGTGACGGTGCGTCGGTCTGGGCCGGCAGGTTCGAGCCCGAGTCCCAGCCGTGCGGACCCCCCGGGGTGCGGGAGTGCTCCCATCCGAGGCCGCAGTTGGGACAGACCCGGCGCTTGCGGCACCTCGCGTAGTAGACCAGGCCGCCCACACCGTAGGTGAAGACGCTGAGGCCGACCAGCAGGGCCAGATGGCCGGTCTTGCGGAAGTAGGGGACGCCCTCGCTGTGGTGTTCGCAACGCGGACACTGCCGGACATTGCGCTTTACCGCGATCACGGGAGCCCGCCGGCGCTCCGCGACCGCACCGCAGGTGGGACACCGGTCTTCACCCGCCAGAAGGTTTTCCCCGCAAGTCGAACACCGCATCAGTTCCGAGATCCCTTCACCGGCCTCGGGCCGGCAACATTTGACACCCTGACACCGCTCTTACTACGGAAACCCGTCCTGTAAGAGTCACACCCCGAGCCGAATTCGGGAACCATCACGCAGAATCAGATTACATTCACTGCAGTCCAGCGCAAAAGTCCAGCGCAAACCAGGCCGCCTTCCCGCATCCGATGATCTTCTTCCGCTCCGCCCGTGCCTTCATACTCCTTCTGTTGCCGATTCCGTCCGCCGAGGATGCCCAGGCCCAGACCATTCCGTCGCCCTACCGCTTCATCGAGCACCGCCAGGAGACGTCGGTCTTCTGGGGCACCATGTTCCTTACGCCGGGCTCGTTGGAGCTGGGTCCCAAGTCCGGCTCGTTCGCGGGAGCGCGGTACTCGATAGAGGCCAGCGGGCCGCTCTATTTCGAAGGGCTCGTAATGTACCTGCCCACCGACCGGAACGTCATCGACCCGCGACGCGCCGTCGGCGACCGGAAGATCGGCGAAGCCGATGTCCGCCTGCTGATGCTCGACGCGCGCCTCGATTTCAGCCTGACCGGACGCCGCACCTGGCACGGGCTGAGTCCTCACCTCCTGCTGGGCGGAGGCATGGCCGTCGATGTCGCGGGCCCGAGCGAGTTCGCGGAGCTTCTGCTGCCCGAGGACGTATTCGACTTCGGAACCGCGTTCACCGCGACCTCCGGGACGGGGTTCCGCTTCTCGCTCACATCCAGGCTGATGCTGCACGCCGAAGCGGGCCTCACCCTCTGGAAGGTGAATACTCCCAGCGGTTTCGACGACCCCGCGAAGCGCCCGCAGACGGCGGACATGGAAGTGGAACCCGTGGTCCAGAGCGAGTGGGTTCGCGGGTACAGCATCACATTGAGCGCCGGATGGCGGTTCTGACCGTCCCAACGGATGGCCGGGTTCGAGCATCTCGAAGCGGACTGGCTTTCATACGGGGACGCCCTTGCGCGCGTGCTGAGGGACGCTCGTCCGACGCCCGCTGTCGCCGTATCCCCCGCGCGCGCCGTCGGACGATGCCTTGCCGCACCGGTCCTGGCCCGCGCCACGCTGCCCTCTTGGCCCAACAGCGCGATGGACGGTTTCGCGGTGCGGAGCGAGGAGGTTGCGGGCGGGCGGGCGGGCGGCGGCATTCGTCTTCCCGTCGCGGGTCATTCCTACCCCGGTTCGGTTCCGCTCGCAGATGTTCCTGCCCGCGCCGCGGTGCGAATCATGACGGGAGGCCCCGTCCCGGCCGGCTTCGACTCGGTGATCCGGGTGGAGCACACCGACGGCGAGGCGTCGCCGGGCTGCGTCGTGATCCACCGCACCGACGACATAGGCAAGCATATCCGCTCCCCGGGCAAGGACATGGAACGCGGAGACGAAACCGTGCCGGCCGGCGCGGTCGTGCACTCCGGCGCGCTTGCGGTGATCCTGGCCAGCGGGATCGACCGCCTTGCAGTCTTCAGGCGGCCGCGCGTGGGCGTGCTGTCGAGCGGCGACGAGCTGGTAGGGCAGGATCGCTTCGAGCTGGTGGTCGAAGGCAGGGGCGTCCCGGACACCAATCGAGGCATGATCGCCGCGGCGGTGACCGAAGCGGGAGGGGTCCCGGTGGACTTGGGAGTGGCTCCCGACGATCCCCGTGCGCTCAGGGCCGCACTGGAATCGGTGCAGGGAGTCGATGTCCTGGTATCGACGGGCGGCGCTTCGATGGGTGAGAAGGACCTGCTCAAGCGGATCCTGCTCGGTCTCGCGTTCCGGCTCGACTTCTGGCGCGCCCGCGTGCGGCCCGGGAGCCCGCTCTCGTTCGGCCACCTGCGGCGCGCGGGGGACGATCTCCCGGTCTTCGGGCTTCCCGGCAACCCCGCGTCGGCGTTCGTCACCTTCCACGTCTTCGTGGCACCCTACCTGCGCGCCATGCTTGGATCGCGGCGCCCCGCCGGCACGGTGATCACCGCCTTGACCGAAACCGCGCTCGTCTCGCCCCTGCGCTTCACGCAGTTCTATAGGGTCGGGTTCTTCGCACCTGCAACCGGGCCGTCCTCCCCGGACGTTGCGTTCGGCGGTCCGGCAATACCTGCGCGCTGCGCCCTCACCGGTCATCAGGGGAGCGGTCTCGTGCGGTCGCTGCGCGACGCGGAGGGGTTGGCGGTGCTTCCCGAAGGGACCGCCAGGATCGAGGCGGGTGAGCCGGTGTCGGTGATGCTGCTTCCGGGTCGGCAATGAGGCGCATCCCGATGCCTCGCCGCTCTCGGTGCTCGCGCGGATTCATCCACGGGCTGCCGGCCCCTGCTCTGGCCGCTCTCGCCCTGCTGCAGGGATGCCAGACGCCGCAATGGCCGGTGGAGGGAGCGCTGCGGTCGCCGTTCGGGATTCGCTCGCAGGGCGGCACCGATCTGCATCGCGGCGTTGATCTCGGGGCCGACGTCGGTACGCCGGTGCGGCCCATGCTCCCCGGACGGGTCCGCTTTGCGGGAGCCATGAGCGGCTATGGCAACGTGATCTGGATCGACCACGGCGAAGACCTGATCAGCGTTTACGCCCACCTCTCCCGGATCGGCGTCGAGGCCCTGCAGGAAGTGTCGAAGGAGACGGTGATCGGGCACACCGGCCAGTCAGGAAACGTGACCGGGCCGCACCTCCATCTGGAGGTGTGGCGGTGGGGACGAGAGGTGGACCCCGTCTACTTCATGGGGCGTCCTCCGGGGAACCGATAAAAGCACGCCGCACCGAACCCCGCGACTCGGACGAGGCCCCCGCGCCAGCTAGCAGCCCGTGGATAAAAGCCCCCCGGCATTCGAGCGGCGATGCATCCGGGCCGCGGTGCCGGGCTATTCCTCGCGCAGCGTGCGAACGGCAGCGGCGAGCTCGGGCACGATCTCGAACACATCGCCCACGATCCCGTAGTCCGACACGCCGAAGATCGGCGCTTCCGCGTCACGGTTGACCGCCACGATCACTCCCGACGTGCGCATCCCGGCGAGGTGCTGTATGGCACCGGAGATCGCCAAGGCGAAGTACAGCTTCGGCGTCACGGTCCTGCCGGTCTGGCCGACCTGTTCGGCGTGGGGACGCCATCCCGCGTCGACGACCGCCCTGGAGGCGCCGAGTGCGGCCGTTTCCCCCAGTGCGTCTCGCAGATCGGCGAGCAAATGCCAGTTTTCGGGGCCCTTCATCCCGCGTCCGCCCGACACGACGATCGCCGCTTCCGACACGTCCCGGGCCGCGCCGGCCGATGCTTCGAAACCGACGACACGGTAGCCGCCCGGCGTGCCGCTTTGCGGCGGAGCCACGCTTTCCACTACCGCCGTGCGCGGAGAACGGGAAACGGGGAAGACATTGGGCCGGATCGAGAGCAGGGTCGGCGTGCGCAGCGCGCGCACCCGGGCCAGTGCCTTGCCCGCAAAGACCGGCCGAGTCACCACGACTTCGCCGCCGTCCGCCTCCACTGCGACGACGTCCGTGAGGAGCGGGGCGGCCAGCTTCGCAGCGACGCGCGGAGCAAGATCCTTGCCCGGCCCCGTCGCGGCGAAGACCGCCGCCGCACAGCGTCGGGCGCGAACGACGCCCGCGAGCGCCGCGGCCAGCTCGTCCACGCCCTCCGCATCTGCGATCTCCAGCACCCGATCGGCGCCATGCTCTCCCAGCACTGCCGCCGCCGTCCTCGCCCCCGGGCCGCCCGCCGCGGCTACGCCGACCCGGCCCGCGAGAGAGTCGGCGAGACCGCGGGCAACCGAAACGACCTCTTTGGAGACGCTCCGCAGAACGCCGTCCCTCAGCTCCGCTACTGCGAGCACATCGGCCATCAGAGGACCTTCGCCTCCTCCCTGAGCAGGCGCACGAGTTCGGGGACCGCACCGGGCCCCTCCCCCACGATCCTCCCCTCGGGCCGCTCCGGCGGATAGGCGAGGCTCTCGATCGCAAGTCCGGACTCCACCTCCGGCGCAGGCTTCTGCACGAGCGGCTTCCGCTTCGCCATCATGATTCCCCGCAGCGATGCGTATCGGGGCTCGTAGCGTCCCTTGGTCACCGTGGCAACCGCGGGAAGATCCATCTCCACCACTTCCCGGCCGCCCTCGACGGCCCGGCGGCAGGTCACCACGCTCCCCTCGACATCCATCGCCGCAACCGAGGTCGCGCAGGGGCGCCCCAGAAGCTCGGCCACCATCGGCCCGACCTGCTGCTGGTCGCCGTCGACCGCCTTGACGCCGAAGACCACCAGGTCGGCCTCGTCGTCCGCCAGCTCGGAAGCGAGGACCCGAGCGGTGGCCCACCCGTCCATGCCGGGGGCGCCCGTCAGCAGAACGGCCCGGTGCGCGCCCAGGGCCAGTCCCGTACGGAGCAGCTCCTGGCTCGCCTCGGGACCGTGGCTGAGCAGCGTAACCCGTCCCTGCCCGGCGGCTTCCACCAGCTGCAGTGCGGCTTCGACGGCGAATTCGTCGTAGGGGCTGAGTACGTACTTCACCCCTTCCTTCACGATTCCCCGCCCTTCCGGATCGATCCGGATGCGAGTCGCGGTATCGGGCACGCGCTTGACGCAAACGGTGATGTTCACCGCGCTCCTCGGATGTTCACCGCGCTCCTCGACCTGCAGCCCGCGGAGAAAATCCCCCCGGCATTCGAGCGGCGATGCTGCCGGGCCGGATCGCTCCGCCCGCAGGCGCTCCCCGGCGTGACCCCGTTAGAGAAATGCACCCGTCACCGCGAAGCACGCGGTTGCGACCGTGCCGCCCGCCAGGGCGTAGGGCAACTGGGTCCGTACGTGGTCCACGTGGTCGGTGGCCGACGCCATGGAAGAGATCACCGTGGTGTCGCTGATGGGAGAACAGTGGTCGCCGAAGATTCCGCCCGAGAGCGCGGCCGCCAGGAAGGGGGCGATGTCGATCTGCAGCGTCGCGGCGGCAGGCACGACTATGGGGATCATGATCGCGAAGGTTCCCCAGCTCGAACCGATCGAGAATGCGATCGCGGAGGACACCACGAAAACGAGCGGCAGGAAGACGGCAGGCACCAGCACGCCCTCTGCAAGTCCGGCAACGTACCTGCCGGTCCCCAGCTCTCCGGTCACGTCGCCGAGCGCCAGAGCCAGAAGCAGGATGAGCGCCAGAGGAACGAGGCCGCCCGCGCCGCGCAGCGCAATCCTCACCAGCTCGTTGACGGAGTACGCCCGTTGCGCGAGCAAGAGGATCCAGGCGGCCGCCAAGCCGGCGAGCGACGCCCACAGGACCGCGATCGAGCCGTCGCCTGCCCTGATGTCGCCCGCGCCCGTCGTCCACAGTCCCAGCGGCATGAACGCCACGAGGACCGCCACCGGAACGACCATGTTCACCGCACGGGGCGGAATCGGCGGCTCCCGGTCCGCCCCGAGCACCCCTTCGTCCATCATCGGAGTCGCGCCGGACGACAGCACCTTGCCCGTCGCGGCTCGTGCTTCGGCCCGCTTCATGGGCCCCAGGTTCAGCTTCGCCAGGATGACGGCCAGCGCCAAGATGACAGCCGCGAAGGAGTAGAAGTTGAAGACGATCGAACGCAGGAAGACCCCGAGGGAATCTTCCACGCCCAGCTCGTTCAGAATACCCAGGTTGTAGGCGCCCCAGGCATTCAGCGGGATGAGGATGCAGATCGGCGCGCTGGTGGAGTCGATCAGGTACGCCAGCTTTTCGCGCGATATCCTGTAGCGGTCGAAGAGAGGGCGGGACACCGAACCGGCCACCAGCACCGTGATGTTTGACTCGATGAAGATGAGGACGCCGATCAGCCACGCGAGCAGCTGCGCACGCCGCCCGCTGGTGACCCAGCGGTTCCGCTCCAGCCACGCCACGAATCCCGCCACGCCGCCGGACGAGGACAGGGTCGCGATCAGGGCGCCGATGACCAGGGTGAACATGATGACCCTGGCATCGTAGCCGTCGCCCAGCACTCTCACGGCCGACTCGATCGACTCCGCCATCCCGGCGGCGGGATTCCAGCTCAGCAGGATCGTCCAGCCGAGCCAGATCCCTCCGGCGAGCGACAGGTAGACCTGCCGCGTGACGATGGCAAGGACGATCGCGAGGAGCGGCGGGAGAACGGAGATCCAGGTCGGGTCGTTCATGTCATGTAACCTACCACCTCGGAGGCTTCACCGCCGGGTGGCCCATCACGAAGAACCTGAGCGGCCAGTCCGCCGCCCGCGAAACGCCGATGCGGCCCGAGCTGCCTACCTTGGATTCGTCGGCCGGATCGCCGGGGACAAGCTGAACGGGGGGCGCCGCGAGATCGTGATAGTTGTGGCGCATGTTGATCCCCAGGGCCTGGGCGAGGCGGCCGGGACCGTTGCAGAGGTCGGTGTCGCGCCCCCTCCGTCCGGCCATCGCATCGAAGCCGACGACCGGTTCGAGAGCGCGGATCAGGATCGCGGCCGGATCGCCTTCGACGCCGGTCACGACGTTGATGCAGTGATGTATTCCGTAGGAGACGTAGACGTAAAGGGTGCCGCGCGACGAGAACATCGCGTCGTTGCGCGGGGTGCGGCCTTTGGACGCGTGGGCGTGGCTCGCCGGGTCGTCCAGTCCCAGGTAGGCCTCGGTTTCGACGATCACGCCCCGTGTTTCCAGCCCATCGATCGTGGACACGAGAGTGCATCCGAGGAGCCGACGGGCCACGCGGACGGTGTCGCCGGCGAGAAAACCGGAGAGACGGGAAACCGTCGCGGGGGCCGGGCGGTCAGCTCTCTCCACCGGACCGCCCCGGGGAGCGGCGACCCAGCAGACGCCCCAGAAAGCCCTGCACGCCGGGAGTTTCCCGGTCGGCCGCCACCGGCGCGCCTTCGTCCTCGGCGGCTTCACCCGCTTCCGGGCGACTCGGAGCGATGTCCTCGGCGGCTTCACCCGCTTCCGGGCGACTCGGGGGGCGCGACCCGGAACGCCGGCTCCGGCCACTGGATGCGGCGGGCGCACGCGGGGCTTCCTCTTTGCCGGGCCCCGCGGCCGCGCCTTTCCTCGCCGGCGCTGCGCCGCGCCGATTGTAGTCGCCTGCCCAAGCGACCAGCACGCTCTGGGCACGGGCCGGCGCGAGCACCTTCCTCACACGTTCCGGCCGACCGTGAAAGACCTGGAAGACATCGCCTCCGAAGTGATCCACCAGGCGCGCCGCGGTCTTGACGCCCACACCCTTGTAGCGGTGCGCAAGATATCTCTTGATCGAGCTCTCGGTGGTGGGAAGCCCGAGGGCCTTGGGGTCGAAGGCGGTCGCCGCGGCCACGGGCTCGCCGGCCGCGAGGCGGACTCCGAAGCTCCCCGCCTTGCCCCGCTCGAGGGAGACGGCCCCCTCGCCCTCCGCGAAAAAGAGGAACTTGCTGAACTTGCCGAAGCCGAAGGCGCTTTCGCTGAAGCGCCGGTCGATCGTGAGCATCTTCCGCTTGACGTCGGAGTCCCGGGCGGGTTCCGAATCGCTGCCGCCCAGCTCCCGGACCGCCCTGGCAAGGAGCTCCAGCGCGGGGGCCGGATCGAGTTTCGGGGCCCGCTCCCCTGTCGCTGACGCCGGTTCGCGCACCGTCGCCTGAGAACTGCCGGACGCCGGGGCCTTCCGCCGGGAGGCCTTCGCCGCCTTGTCGGCCGACGGCCGCGTTCGAGGTTCTCGCTTTCCCCTCGCGCGCTGATCGTCCCCGTTCGCAGCCGGCTCCCGTGCTTTGGGCTCGGCCCCTTTCCCGGTCTCCGGGGCACCTCCCGCCGGCGCGACCTGGTACTGGCCGTTTTCGCCGCGCTTGATCTTCACCAACCCCTTGTTCGCCGCTTCGATCAAAAACTTCGAGAAGTTCTTGAACCCGAGGCTGCGTTCGTCGAAGCCCGGGGAGACATCCATCATGACCTGCTTCAGCCGGTCGGAGCGCATGGCGTCGCCGCGGGAGGCCATGCGGCCCACCGCTTCCTCGAGGCACTCCCATGCATCGGGGGCGGCGCCGTCTTCGCTGGCTCTGCTCAGTCCGTTCAACGCGTTGTACGAGTAGTACTCGTCGCAGTTCTGGACGAGGATGTCCGAGCTGGACTCCTGGATGCCGATTCCGATCACGTACTTGCCGTATTCCTTCAACTTCAGCACGAGGCTGGAGAAATCGGAGTCGCCGGTCAGGAGGATGAAGGTGCCGATCTCGGGGCGGATGAAGACCAGCTCCATGCCGTCGATGGCCATCCGGATGTCCGTCGCATTCTTCTTGGAGCTCCCGTAGGCTGGCGCGAAGATCAGGTCGATCGAGGCTTCGGAAAGGGGAACGATGTACTGCGGATAGCGGCGCCAGTCCGCGTAGGCTCTCTGAACCGTCACCTTCCCCTTGATGATGTCCGAGTCGAGAAGGTTCTTCAGCTCCTTCGCCAGATCGCTCCGCATGCCCATCGTGACATTGTCGAAGTCGATGAGCAGTGCGGCGTTCGGTGCTTCGGGGGAGAGAGGTCTGCCGGGATCGGCGTGGGGAGCCTTCAGGTAGGGATTGACCATTCTGTCTCAGTCCAACGTGTCTTCGCGCTTCACCTCGACGCTGTCCGGTCGTTCCGCGGAGACACGGCGGGCCAGCTCGCGACGCCACACCTTGCCGGTACGAGTCAGGGGAAGATCCTCCATGAAGGTAACAAGATCGGGGACCTTGCATTCCGCCAGGACGGCGGCGCACCAGTCCCGGATTTCCTTTTCGGTCACCACCCCGCCTTCCACCCGCACGACGCAGGCGCAGATGGCCTCGCCCAGGGTTTCGTCGGCGACTCCGACGGCCGCCGCCCTGTCCACGGCGGGATGGGCGGTGAGTCTGTCCTCGATCTCGCGGGGATAGACATTGAGGCCGTCGCGGATCACCACATCTGCGCGCCGCCCCAGAAGATGGAGGTATCCGTCCTCGTCCACCATGCCCAGGTCTCCCGTCCGCAGGCAGCCCTGCGAGTCGATCACGGCCGCCGTCTCCTTCGGCTGCCGGTAGTAGCCGCGCATGACGCCCGGTCCCCGGACGCGAAACTCGCCCACGCTTTCCGGCGGCAGATCGACGCCGTCGTCGTCCGTCACGCGCACGATCATGCCCTCGATGGGCCGGCCCACGGTGAAGATGCGCTTCTCCTGCGGGTCATCCGACCGGGTGACGGCAAGGGCGGAGGCGGTTTCGGTCAGGGAATAGGCGTTCACCACCGGAGCGCCGAAGGACTCCTCGATCCGGAGCAGCAGGTCGTCCTTCGGCGGAGCCCCCGAGACCAGGCAGACACGGATCGACTCCGGTCGCCGCCCTCGACGCTCGATCTCGCGGAGTTCTCTCGCGAACATGGTCGGCAGACCGTAGTGCACGGTCGCCCGGCGCCGCTCGGCCAGATCGAGTATTTCCCCCGCACGCGCGCCGTCCGCGAGAATCAGACCGGCACCGCCGAGCAGAGCTCCCAGAAGCCCCGGGGCCAGACCGAAGACGTGGAAGAGGGCGTTGACTCCCACCACCACGTCTCCCGCGCCCAGCCCGACGGCCTCGGCCGTGGCCGCAGCGGCGTGCAGGAGATTGCGGTGCGTGAGCTCCACCCCCTTGGGCTTGCCCGTGGTGCCCGTGCTGTACACGATGGCGAAGGTGTCGTCCTGGTCGGCAGGCCGGGCTTCGAAGTCGCGGCCGACCCCTGCCGAGAGGAGATCCTCCCACTGGAAGATCTGGTCGTCGTACCAGAGATCCTCCTCGCCCACCGTGACCACGTAGCCCAGTGCGGGGAGCTCCTCCAAGAGGTCCTCGAAGAGCTGCAGGTAGTCGTTCCCGAATGCGTCCTCGACCGTGACGGCGCACACCGCGCCCGAATGCCGCAGCGTGTAGCGGAGCTCGGTCCGGGGAAGCTGCGGGTTCAGGGGCACGGTGATCGCGCCCAGCTTGGCCGCCGCGAAGACGCTGACGGCGAATTCGGGCCACGACGGGAGCACCGTGGCGATCCGGTCGCCCGCCTCGATGCCAAGATGCGCAAGCGACGCGGCAAGCGCCTCGGCCTGATCCTCCACCTCCGCACAGGTCAGCGTCGAATCCCCTGCCAACAGGAGAGGGGCCCCGGGATCACGTGTGGCCCGGTGTGCGAGCACCGACGAAATCGTACGCTTCGGGGAGCGCTCCAACGGGGCTAACGGTGCCATTCATCCTCCGGGGTCTTCACGGGGCCATCGGGGTCTTCACGGGGCCAGTCGCTCCAGAACCCGTACGAGTTCCTCCTCCGGAACCGGCACGGTGGTGTCGCCTCCGACTCCCGTCCGCCCCATCTCCTCCAACCGCACCATGTGCACCACGCCGGAGCGCGTCTTCTTGTCCGTCACCATGAAGCGGGCCAGCCGCCGGGCCCGGCCGAGGGAGGGGTGACCGTCCGGGAGGCCGAAGGCCCGAACAAGGCGGCGGACCACCTCGGAGGTTCCGGGTGAGGTCCAGCCGAGCACTTCGCCGATCCGCGCCTCGGCGACCATGCCCGCCGCGACCGCGTGTCCGTGGGGCAACGCGTAACCCGAGTCCAGCTCGAGCGCGTGAGCGACGGTATGGCCGAAGTTGAGGATCTTGCGACGGCCGCCCTCGAACTCGTCGCCGGAGACTACCTCGGCCTTGAGATGCACGGAGCGGACCACCGCGTGCTCCACCGCGACGGCATCGCCGTCCAGCAGGCGCGCCGCGTGCGCCGCCAGCCACTCGGCGTACGGAGCGTCGAGAATCAAGCCGTGCTTGACCCCTTCGGCGTAGCCCTGAGCCCGCAGTCCGGGGTCCAGAGTATGCAGAAAGTCAGGGTCCGCCAGCACCTCGGAAGGCGCGTGGAAGGCCCCGATCAGGTTCTTGCCGGCGGGGTGGTCGACCCCCGTCTTCCCCCCGACCGAGGCATCGATCATGGCCAGCGTCGTGGTCGGCGCCTGGATGAACGGCACCCCACGCAGGAACGTGGCGGCGACGAAACCCGCCATGTCCCCCGCCACTCCGCCCCCCAGCGACACCACGCAGCAGTCCCGCCCGAGCCGCGCGTCCATGAGGATGTCGGTCAGACGAGCCCACGTCTCGCGCGTCTTGCTCGCTTCTCCGGGGGAAAAGAACGCGGGAACGACCTCGATCCCTTCCCCGCCGAGCGACCCGGCGACCTCGTCGTACCACAGCGCCGCCACCGTCGTGTCCGATATGAGCGCGCACCGCCCCGACGGTGCGGCTCCCGCGACCGCCCCGGCAAGGAGGCGCCGCACTCCGCTTCCGACCCGCACCGGATAGCCCCCCGATGAAGACCGCACGGGGACTTCGCTGAAACGGATCGCGGCCCTCGCCTCGTCGGATGGTGATACGGCAACACTTGGCACCGGTAAACCTTGATCCGTCGGCCGGGAAGGGTCAAGACCGGGCTCGCATGGCGGTCCGCCGCCGGGGCGCGAGCAGCCGCCTTGCCGTTCCAGATGCTAGATTGCGTGTGGAGCAAGAGCGGGCGAAGACGGACCGGAGAGACGATGGACCAGTGGTGCCGGGATCGGTGTTCAGGGACATGCTGAAGAGGCTTCGGCAGACACGGGTTCTGCGCTGCGCCTGGCTGGCATGTCTGTTCCTGTGCGCGGCCGGGGTCGGCCTCGCGGTGGGAAGCTGGCGCAACCTCTGCGCCGAATGCCCTTCCGTCGCCCAGATCTACACCTATCAGGCCCGCCAGACGAGCAAGCTCTATGCCCGGGACTCGACGCTCGTGTGGGAGTTCGGCGAGCAGCGGCGCACCGTCGTTCCGCTGGCCACCCTGCCGGCCCACGTCCCGCAAGCCTTTGTCGCCATGGAGGACCGTCGCTTCTACGAGCACAACGGCCTGGACTGGCGGGGGATCGCGCGCGCCGCCGTCGGCGTCATCCGGACGCAGTCCCTGTCGGGCGCGGGCGGAAGCACCATCACGCAGCAGCTCGCCCGCCACATGTGGACCGAGCGCATCGGATTCGAGAAGCGGATCGTCCGGAAGCTGAAGGAGTGGCAGGTCGCCTTGGCCTTGGAGCGCGCCTACGACAAGGACCAGATCCTCGAGGCTTACGTCAACCAGATCGGGTACGCGCACGGCTGGTACGGGATCCAGACCGCGTCGCAGAGCTACTTCGGCAAGAACGCGGTGGACCTGAACCCGGCGGAGGGGGCGCTGCTGGCCGCAATCGCGAACCTCCCGGAACGCTACAGTCCGCTCAACCATCCCGACGCCGCCGTGAGCCGGCGGAACCTGGTGCTAGACGTCATGGCGCGGGAGGGATTCCTCACGGAGGACGAGACCGCGCTCTGGAAGGCGGAACCCGTGCCGCTCGAGAGCGCCGGCCGGCCGAGAACGCGGGCACCCTACTTCGTGGAGTGGGTCAGAAGGATCCTCAACGACAGGTTCGGTGCCAAGCTGTACACCGACGGCCTCGAAATCCACACGACGCTGGACATGGACATGCAGGCCGCGGCGCAGGCGGCCATGGAGCGCGGGTGGACGCGAATCGAGGAACGGCCCGGATACCGGCACCCCACCTACGAGGAGTTCATCGTCGCCAACGACGGCGTGAACATCAGGGACCTGCCTTACGTGCAGGGGATGTTCATCGCCACGGAGCCCGAAACGGGTCATGTGCGCGCAATGATCGGCGGCCGGGACTACGACCACTCCAAGTTCAACCGCGCCACCGACATGCGCCGGCAGGCGGGCTCGTCCTTCAAGCCCATCGTTTACGCCGCGGCGATCGAGAGCGGGATCCCGGCGTCGGAGGTGATCGTCGACGGGCCGGTGGTCCTCGACCAGGTCGACGGCACCACCTGGCGGCCCACCAACTACGAACCGGAGTTCATGGGCCCGACCACCATGCGCGAGGCGCTGGCCCGGTCGATCAACATGGTCGCGATCAAGGTCGGGATGCGGGTCGGGCTGGAAGCGGTGGGTCAGATGGCGGCCCGGCTGGGGATCCGCACGGAAGTGGAGCGTTTTCCTTCGACGGCCATCGGCGCGGCCGAAGTGATCCCGATTCAGATGCTCGAAGCGTACTCCACATTGGCGAACCTCGGCATCCGGGTCCGCCCCTTCCCGATCGTGAGAGTGGAGAGCCGCGACGGCGAGGTTCTGTGGGCACCCCAGCCGGAAAGAACCCGTGTTCTGGATCCGCTGGTGGCGCGTCTGGTCGTATCCATGCTCGAATCCGTGGTCTCGTCGGGCACCGGCAACACCGGTGTGCGCCTGCTTGCCGGCCTGCCCGACGATGTTCCCGCGGCCGGAAAGACGGGGACCACCAACGAAGGCAGCAACGTGTGGTTCATGGGCTTCACGCCCGACTTGGCGGCCGGAGTCTGGTTCGGGATGGACATTCCTGTCACGATCGTCGGAAGAGCCACGGGAGGCGGGCTCTCGGCACCGGTCTGGGGCGAGTTCATGAGGCAGGTCTACTTCGGTGCCCCTCCGGGCGGGGAGGACGCAGCCGGGGCCGGGGCCCGGGGTCCTCTTCTGCCGGCTCCCGAACCCTGGCCCATGCCGAGGGGTCTTGTCACGCGACGGGTCGACAGCAAGACCGGGACGCTGGCGTCCAGATGGTGCCCGCCGGAGGACGCGTACGAGGAGGTCTACCTTCCGGGGACCGATCCCGTCACCGTCTGCGACCGCCAAGCCCCACCCGCGAACCGTCAACTTCGACCTCGGGGACCTACGCTATGAGCACGGAGCCGGAATCCAGTGTTTTCACCTTCGACACGACCCATCACGCCATGTGGGCGGAGGATGTCGCGCGGGAACAGGCGATCGCCGCCGAGGTGATCCCGGCACCCCCGTCCGGTGGTGCCAAGTGCGGCGCCGCCCTGCGTGTGTCGCGTCGCCGAAAGGATGAACTGGCCGCCGCGCTCGGCAGCCAGGGAATCCCCTACCGGATCCTGGAGCAGTAGGCTACCGGGGGATTATCTTCATGGGCTGCCTCAGTGCACGTACACGTAGCGTTCCAGCCGGGCGACCTCGGCTAAGGTCCTCCTGGTCTGCGAGTTACCGGAGCGGCGGCGTTGCACCGTGCTCCGTGGCACGCGAGCCGACGGAAGTCGGCGGCCGGGGCCCCGGGTTCGGTACTACATCAGGGTGAATCGCCTGTCGCAACGAATCTGACAACCTGGACTCGACCGCATGACGCCGATCCGCAGCCTGCCGGGCCGCTTCGCCGCCTTGGTGATGACCGGCACCGTGGCCTTGAAGGAGCGTGCCGTGCGTGGAGACGCTTCGCGAGCACCGCTGGTGGTGGCCCTTGTCGCGCCCGCCCTCTTTTCCGTTCCGCTCGATGCCCAGTCTCCGGCCGAGCTCGTCGATGCGACGGGCGGCGATCTGTACCAGGCCGCTTGTGCGAACTGCCATGGCGCGGACGGACGGGGGCTGGACCGCGCCCTCGTCGCGTTCGAAGAGGAGCTTCCGGACTTCACGGACTGCGACTTTGCAGCCCGCGAACCCGACGCGGACTGGGTTGCGGTGGCGCATCAGGGAGGTCCGGTGCGGGGGTTCAGCGAAATGATGCCGGCGTTCGGCGACGCGCTGTCGGTTGCGCAGCTCGAGCGCGTCATGAGCCACATCCGCACCCTGTGCACCGACGAGCGATGGCCCCGCGGAGAGCTCAACCTGCCCCGGGCTCTCGTAACCGAAAAGGCCTATCCGGAAGACGAATGGGTCGTTGAGGCCGATGCCGGCACCCGCGGCGGGGACGATCTGGGAGCCGCGTTCGTGTACGAACAACGTTTCGGGCCGCGCAGCCAGTGGGAGGTCATAATCCCGTACAGCAGACGCCGGGACACCGAGAGCGGCAGCCCGAGCAGCGGCTTGGGAGACATTGTCCTGGGCGTCAAGCACGCGGTGTTTCACGACATCGCATCCGGGTCGATCCTGTCGTTCGGAGCCGAGGCGGTCCTTCCGACCGGCGACGAAGCGCGCGGACACGGCGCGCCCGGAGCAGCGACGGAGCTGTTTTCGTCGTTCGGACAGCTGCTCCCCGCCGATGCCTTTCTTCAGGCGCAGGCCGGTGTCGAGGTGCCGTTCCACAGCGGTGGCGAGAGCGAGGCCTTCGTGCGCTTGGTGCTTGGCCGTGCTCTGTCGAGCGGGCCGTGGGGGCGCGGCTGGGCGCCGATGATCGAGTTTCTCGGCAAGCGTGGTTTCGAGTCCCAGGCCCCGGTGCAGCTCGATGTCCTGCCGCAACTGCAGGTCGCGCTCAATACGCGGCAGCATGTTCTCGCCAACATCGGCGTGCTGGTTCCCGTCTCGGACGGTGCCGAGGCGAGCCCGACGGGCGATCCGGGGGCACCTGCCCGCCGCGGCCGCAACGTCCGGCTCGTCGCCTATGTCTTGCTGGATTGGTTCGACGGGGGGTTTTTCGAAGGATGGTGATGATGCCGCGCAGAATCTGGAACATCACGGCCGTCATCGCAGTCGGCTCGGCCTCCGCTGCTGCGCTCCGCCAAGATCACCCGTTCCGGCCGGGGGGGGTCGCGCATCCATGGCTCACTGCCGACCGTTGTATCGCATGCCACAAGGGCGTGCAGGCTTCAGACGGTACCGATGTCTCCATCGGGTACGACTGGCGCGCGTCCATGATGGCGAACAGCGCCCGCGATCCCTACTGGCAGGCGGCGGTCCGAAGGGAGATCCTCGATTACCCGGACGCCGCGGCCGAGATCGAGGACGAGTGCGCGAGTTGCCACATGCCGATGGCGAGCCGGCAGGCAAAGGCCGAAGGCCGAAGCGGCAAGGTCTTCGCCAACCTCGCTGTCGGCGGCGGAGCGGAAGCGGCGCTCGCCGCCGACGGTGTTTCGTGCGCCCTCTGCCACCGTATCGCGCCCGACAACCTCGGCAGCGAAGAGACATTCGTCGGACGTTTCCAAACGGACGGCTCGGCCCCTCCCGGCGGGCCGCCGGTCTTCGGGCCGTTCGAGCCGGACTCCGGAGGTGCCGGCATCATGCGGTCGGCAACGGGCTTCCGGCCGCAGCGGGGCGAGCACGTCACGTCGTCCGGGCTGTGCGCCTCGTGCCACACGGTTCTGACGCACGGTGTTGCTCCGGAAGGCGCAGACAGCCCGGAGTTTCCCGAACAGGTGCCTTACCTGGAATGGCAAGCCAGCGCCTACGCGGCTTCCGGCCAGACCTGCCAAAGCTGCCATATGCCCGAAGTCGGCGAAGACGTGCCGGTCACCATGGTACTCGGGCAGGATAGGCCGAATGTCTCCCGTCACGTCTTTCGGGGCGGCAACTTCTTCATGCTCCGCATGCTGAACCGATACCGCGGCGAACTCGGCGTAACCGCCCTGCCCGCCGAGCTTGCCCTCGCCGCCGCCCGCACGGAAGACCACCTGAAGACCGCGGCCGCCACCGTCACGATACTGTCAGGAGCCGTGCGCCGGGACAGCCTGGATGCCGATGTCGAAGTGCGAAACCTCGCGGGTCACAAACTCCCGACCGCGTATCCGGCGCGGCGAGCCTGGCTGCGCGTCGCGGTGACGGACGCGCGCGGGCGCAGCGTCTTCGAGTCGGGCGCGTTCCTGCCGGACGGGCGTATCGCCGGCGACGACCACGACGAGGACGGCTCCCGGTACGAGCCTCACTACGACGTCATCCGTTCGCCCGGCCAGGTGCAGGTGTACCAGGCGGTCATGGCCGACCGCGAAGGGGCAGTCACGACCGGACTCCGGTCGGCTGCGCGCTGGCTCAAAGACAACCGGATCTTGCCGGACGGGTTCGACGCCGAGAGCGGCGGCAGCAGGGTCGCGGTACACGGCGCGGCGCGCTCGGACTCCGACTTCGCCCCCGGACGCGACCGCGTGCGCTACTCCGTTGCCGTTGATTCCGCAAACGGCCCGTTCATCGTGACGGCGCAGCTCTGGTTCCAGCCGATCGCGTACCGGTGGGCGGAGAACCTGGCCGCGTACGACTCCGAAGAAACACGTCGCTTTGTCGGTTACTACCGGGCAATGGCCGCCGCTTCGGCGATTCGCATCGCCGAAGACTCGAGGCCCGTGGGCTAGCCGGCTCTCGTCCGGCCCCCGTACTCCCGCTTGTACGGGCTGCCCCCCCTACTTGAATTATGCCGCGAGTAGACTGAATCATGCCAAAGTAGTAGACCTCAAGCATGAAAGCGACTACTGTGAAGATAGAAGGGGAACTACTCGAGCACGGGCATGGCTGGCCGAGTGGGACAGCGCCGACCTGGCCTCGACGCCCGCACCGCGGCGAGGCACTTCTGCCTCGGGTTGCCGAGCCGGGCCGTAGATCACGCGAGGCTCGCTGTACTGGGTCAGCCTAGCTGGCTGGAGCGCCGCTTCCGCCCCCGGAGCCGACCCGACGCGAGCGAGACGCCGGTCCACGCCATCAGGGCTGCGGCCAGAGCGAACACGCCGGCCATCACCTGTCCCGCCCGCCCCCAGTACTCGCCGGTGTGCGCATACCGCACGAACTGCTGCCCCCGGCGCGCGGGCGGCGCGGCACCGAAGGACTCCCACCCCAGCGCCCGGCCCGTGCGTCCGTCCACTACCAACACGCCCGACTTATGCGGCTGCCCTTCCGCTCCCGTCCGCACTTCGACCCGTGTTTCGCTGTTCCCCGTTCCGGTCAAGTTCAGCGTAATGGTGCGCCATGCGGGCATACGGGCCTCCGCCAGAGCCCGCACTCCGGGAAAGTCCAGGCCCTGTGCCGCACCGACTTCAGCATGTGCCCCGGCTTCAGCATGTGCCCCGGCTTCCGCATGTTCCCCGGGTTCCGCCACCTCGCCCGGACGATTTCCGACCGCCAGCGCTTTCCCCACGACCGGATAGGCGCGGTCGCCGACACCGGGATACGACATGAGCATGCCCGACCCGCCGATCAGCGCAAACGGAACGGCGGACCAGATGCCGACCACATGGTGCCAGTTCAGGTACCGTGCCCGGCCCCGGATTCCCCGCCGGAAGAAGACAACGGCGGCGAGGGTCTTGAGCGAGAAACGCCGCGGCATCCAGAGCAGCGGGCCGGTCAGCACAAGGAAGAGGAAGGCGAGGTTCGCGGCCCCGGTGACGGCCCGGCCCCTTCGCTCCGAACCGGCCGGGAAGCTCAGCCACCTGTGCCAGCCGCGCACCCATTCAAAGAACGCCTCGATTCGGGCGAATCCGCCGCCGAGCACTTCGCCCGTGTACGGGTCGACGTACGTCCGCCGGGCTGGACCGGACCGGACTTGGGCGGGTGCGCGCGGGTCCGCGTCATACTGCACGGCCGTCGCCAGGAAGACGTCCCCGGTCGCGGCCGCCGTTTCCTCTGCCGAGCGCACGAGTCGGGCCGGGTGCAGCCGATCAGCCCCTTCCGGAACGGTTACCCGGTAACGCCGCTCTGCCCATTTCAGGGCCATCTCTTCGCAGGCGAGCACCGCCCCGGTCACAGCCATCAGGAAGACGACGATCCCGGCGGAAACGCCCGCCACGAGGTGCAGACGGAAGAGAAGCGAGCGCATCAGGCCCGCAGGGAGCAGTGCCGAGGCACGCCGCATCTGCCGCCCCGCCTCGTCGGGGTCATCGTCTTCCGCGTCTCGAGAGGCTCTTCACCGATCACCCCCACCTCCGGACGATCTCCGTAAGCACCAACCGGCCCACACCGAGCTCGTCCTGCCGACGGAGAAGCACGCGGTCTTCGAACCCAAGGAGCACTCTGCTTGGCGAAGCACGGTCAGGTAGAAGACCGGCTGCTTCTCTCCGGCGCGCCACACCTCCCACCAGCAGCCCGTGGACTAATCCGCGCGAGCCACCGCGCGTCACGACTGCGCCATCTTCCTCGCCACGAGCTTGTCCATGTGGATGAGGAGGTACGGTACGATACCCTGTCCGTCACTATGGGTCAACATGTTTCCGGGACGCGATAGGGCCATGCGGGTTGCGGACCCCTCCGGACCCGTCTCGCCGTCCCCGAAGGCACGGTAAACTCTGGATCTCCGGCGAAGACAACGCCCAATCCTTATCGCCGTCACTTGGTGTGAGAAACCCGGGCTAGGCCTGCGGGATCGCCTCCGATTTATCCCTTGGGAAGGGTACAGGCATTTTCGACAGGCGGAAGCCCCAACGGGAGGGTGACAAAATGAAGCGTGGACCGAGCGAAACGCACACCAATAGGCGGCTTAGGCGCAGAGTCGATCCAAGACCCGCCCACGCGTGGCGGGAGGTAGCCACGCAGCCAGCCATCACCCGGCACCTCCTCCCAAGGCATCGAACAGGTAGACGATGGCGATGTACTTGGCGATGAGCCCGGCGGCGCTCCAAGCGAGCGCACGAACCGCGCCGAAGCGCGACATTCCGGCGACCAAGAGCATGTTGGGAGACGAGAGCGGAAACAGGTTGAAAGTGAGAATCGCCCAGCTTCCCCATCGGGCGATGAGGCCGCTGAACTTTGCGTAGCGCCCGCGTCCCAAGAAATCCTCCAGAATCCCGGTCCCGACTGCGCGGCCGATTCCATAGTCGATGGCCTGGGCCGCCAGCGCGGTCGAGACCGCCAGCAGTACGAGCACGCCGCCTGGGTGTCCCTCCGTCTGATAGTAGGGGACGAGTGCTTCGACCGGCATCAGCAGGAAGAAGAGATACCCGGCGAAGTGGACGGTGACGAAGGAGCCCAGCCCGGGAGCGCGGTCGGCGTAGATGGCCCGCCCGACGGTGGAGGACACCAGCACCACCGCGATCAGCACGGTAACCACGGCGATCAGGATGCGCGTGCGCCTGGTCATGCCCGGGAAATCCGATCCGCTTCCACTTCACCGGCCTCGTCGCATGGCCGCGCCACACATATCCTGTCGATCACGAGAGGCAACAGTTCCGGCAGCGATTCCGGCGCCAGCTCGTAATCCACGCGAACCGCTTCCCTGACGGCCTTGACACCGACGGCAAGTCCGCCCGTCGTGGCCGCGTGCACCACGGCAAGCGGATCCCCATGCATCAGCCGCCGACCGACATCGACTTTCAGTTCGAAGCCGACCCTCGGGTCGATCTCCTGGTCCTGGCGCGTTCTGCCTCCGCCCAGCGCAATGACTCCATACCCGAGCGCCACGGGATCGATGGCCGCGACAACCCCCTCCTCTTCGGCGGTCACCACCTCGCACAAGGGTGCGACCGGCAATCCGAAGTCGTTCCGGGACGGATCCAGTCGACCTTCCTGGGCCGAGGCGAGATGCAAGAACCGCTCCGTGGCGCCGCCCCCTGCCAGCGATTTCTCGGCTCGGCGGCGGCCCTCCCCGACATCGCGCACCAGTCCGCCCGCCAGGGCCATCTCGGCGGCGAGCTCGATACACAGTTCGCGCAGATCCGGGGGGCCGCCTCCCGTGAGACAGGCGATCGCCTCGAGCACTTCCAGGGAGTTGCCGACCGCCCTTCCCAGGGGGCGGTCCATCGCCGACAGGAGGGCAGTCACCGCCAGCCCCCGCCGGGCACCGACATCGACCATGGCACGAGCCAGCTCCCTCGCGTCTTCGATCCGCGACAGGAAGGCGCCGCGCCCCACCTTCACGTCCAGCACGAGGCCGTCGAGCCCCTCGACGAGCTTCTTGGACATGATCGACGCGGTGATCAGCGGAAGCGACGGCACGGTCGCAGTGATGTCCCGCAACGCGTAGAGCTTCCGGTCGAGAGGGACGATTTCGTCGGTCTGGCCGATCATGGCGCACCCCACCTCACGCAGCACCCCGTCGAATTCGTCGAGCGTCAGCCGTGTCCGGAACCCCGGAATGGATTCGAGTTTGTCAAGGGTGCCCCCGGTGTGCCCCAACCCCCGTCCCGACATCATCGGCACGACCATCCCCATCGCCGCCGCGAGGGGCGCCAGGACGAGCGAGACCTTGTCGCCCACACCGCCCGTCGAATGCTTGTCCACCCTTGGACCCGGCCATCCTTCGCCGCGCCCGATCACTTCGCCCGAGCGGATCATGACATCCACCATGGCGTCGAGCTCGTCCGCGGCGAGACCGTTGAAATGGACCGCCATCAGGAAGGCGGCCATCTGGTCGTCCCCGACCGCACCGTGGAGATACGCTTCCAGAAACGCGCTGACTTCCTGCGGCGCGAGGGTCTCGCCGTCCCGCTTCCGCGCGATGATCCGCTGCGGGATCAACGCGGCGGCCCCGCAGCCCGCAGCATGGCGGCATCCAGAACGAAGGCCGCCGCCGCCAGGCCGTCCCCGTCGGGCTGCAGCGTCAGGGTGTGCAGGGCAAGCCGCGCCGTCCACCTGTCGCCCGCCAGGTCCAGAGCCAATTCGGCGGCGGAGAGGTCGCGGCGCTCGGTTTCGGTGCCGTCCAGCATCACCACCTCGCCTCGCGAGCCGTCGCGGCGGAGCGCCTCGGCCACCTCGATCAGCGGAGCCAGCGGCCCGCGCGCCTCCTCCCGCCCGGCCAGCGACATCACCATGTCGAGGCCGTCCTCCGAAACGGCGAAGCGCAGGGTGTCGCCCTCGACGATACTCTCACCGTCGCCCCGCGACGCGACCAGGAAGCCGAAGCCCTCGGCCGGAATCGGTACCATCGGCGCATCGGCGCGAACGCGAAGCTGTATGGGTCGGTCGCTCGGTCCCGACCGGATGCGCAGCGCCGCCATGATTCGGGCGACCCGCTCTTCCAGTCCGTCGGGCAGCTCCGGAGTGTCGCCCGCGCCTCCATACCACATGTCGATGGCGTCCGTGCCGTGATGCTGCACGAGGTACGTCGTCACCGCTTCGGCCTGGTCCCAATCGCCGAACGGAATCTCGACCGCATCGATCGGGACGCGCCCGTCGACGAGGACGCCGTTGGCGGCGAGGATCTCCTCCAGCCTCTTCGCCTGACTGCGCTCGGCCACGGCATACGCGGACCACGGCCCGGCGAAGGTCACCACCCCGAGCAGCGCCAGCGTGACCGGAATCCCCCTGAGCTCGCGGGTTCGCGTGAACACCGCGTGGAGGGCCGTCGCGGCCAGCCACACGGCCAGAACTCCCAGGAGGTATCGTCGTTCGGTAATCCCGTACTGGTCCACACGCTGCCACAGGGCCAGCAGAACCATCGCGGCCGAGGGCAGGATCGAGACCCAGAACGCGAGCGCGTAGCGGTCGATCCAGCCGCGCTCCCCCTCGATGCGGTCGGGGTGGACCATCAGCAGAGAGAGGATGCCGACGACAGCCAGACTCGACACCAGATAGCTGATCCAGCCGCTCGGCCAGCTGCCCGTCACCAGAACCTTCCCCAGGTACGCCGTGAGAATGGTCACGTACAGGGCCACCAGCGGAAGCATGACGTACTGCGAGAAGACCCTCAGCCCGCCCGGACAGCGGCGGTCCTGATCGAGAGCCGCGAAGTCCCGCGGCACTCCCGCGAGGAAAAACAGCGGATGGAAGACGAAGCCGACCAGGAAGAAGAGCCGCGGGTAATGCAGGTCGGGGATCTCCACTCCGAACAGATTGTCCAGCGCCGCCAGCGCAAGGGCGAGCCCGAGGAAGACCGCCCCCGCGTAGAGGGTCGCCAGCAGAAAGCGGAAGAGGAGCGCGCGGTTGTACTGCCAGAAGCCGCGAGGTTCGCTCACGCGCAGATGGGGCGCCACCGAGACAAGAAGGTGGAATGTCGCGCTGACGTGGCCGTAGCGCTGGGGAAGGCTCCAGTACTCCCATCGTTCGAAGAGGAAGTAGAGGCCGACGAGGATCCCTGCGGCCACGATGCGGAGCGCCAGGCGGCGCGCAGAGGCCGTCACGTGCCGTTCGGAAAAGACCGTGACCGCGACGAAGAGGGGAATCCCGAGCGTGGCGACGCGCAGGAGCCCCCACCAGACATCCGGTGACTCCGCCTCGACCGACTCCGCCTCGACCAGCACGACCGCCGAAAGGGCCGACACCCCCGCGCAGACGGCGACTTCGGGGAACCTCCTCACCGCGGCGCTCCCCGCCGCGGCCACCCGCTCGATCGATGGCAGTCCCCTCACGAGATGGGCCTCACGAGATCGGCGCCACCTTCTGTTCGGCGGACGGATCGGGGCGCTCCGGCGCCTCCCAGTCCGTGAGTCCCTTCACGTACCGGTGGAGCCAGCGCAGCTCCTCGACCATGAGCGTCCGCCGGTGACGCGGCTCCGCGATCCCGTGCCCCTCGCGGGGGAACAGGAGGAAGCGCGCCTCGACACCGAGGTGGCGGAGCCCCGCGAAGAAGTTCATGGTCTGCTCCATGGTGTCCGTCCGGTCTTCGGCACCGTGGAAGAGGATGGTCGGCGTGGTGATCCTGTCCAGATGAGTGTAGGCGGAGCGCTCCGTCCAATGGTCCCGGTTCGACCACGGGTCGCCGCCCAGGTACCAGCGCACCACGTCGTGGTTGAAGCCCGCGCCGAACTCGCTGCGCCAGTCGGCGACCATGGCCCCGAGGCTGGCCGCCTTGAATCTGTCGGTGCGCGTGATCGTCCACCCGCCGAGGATGCCGCCGTAGCTCCACCCCTTGACGGCCAGGGAGTCCGGGTGCGCCACGCCCCGCTCGATGATGGCGTCCACTCCCGTCATGAGATCGTGATAATCTCCGCCGCCGATATCGTTCATGTTGCCGCGAAGCAGCGCGTCGCCATATCCGGAGGACCCTCGAACATTGGGCTGCAGCAGGGCGTACCCCTGCGCGAGGAGAAGCTGGGCATCGGAGTCGAACCCCCGGGTGAAGACGCCCGCAGGGCCGCCGTGAATCTCCAGGATGGCGGCTCCGGGTTCCGTGCGGTCCTCGGGGGTGTACAACAGGCCCTCGATTTCGAGTCCGTCGCGGCTGTTCCAGCGGACCACCTCGGGCTCCACCAGATCCTTGCCGGCGATCCACGGGTTCGCCTCGGTCAGGCGCGTCCGCGTGCCGTCCCGCAGGTCGGCCAGCCAGATGTCGCCCGGTTGGACGGGGCTCGCGAACTGGAACGCGGCCGTGCTGTGTCGGGCGTCGTAGGACGCGGCCGAGACCACGCCGGGCAGATCGGTGAGCCGGTCCAGCTCCCCGGACCGGACATCGAGCCGGTACAGGTTGGAGTCGGTGCGGTCGAGCGCCACGAGGTCGATCGACCGTCCGCCGGGATTCCAGCGATAGCCGCGTATGTCGACATCGGTGTCGGACATCAGGTGGCGTACCTTGCCGGAGGGGATGTCGTAGAGGTAGAGATTGCCCTGGTCCAGCTCCCACGTCTCCAGATCCGGAGCCGCAAAAGTCAGCGACGCGCCGTCGGGCGACCACGCGAGGTTCGACTCGGGGGCGTCGTTTTCAGTGATTCGCTGCTCCTCGCCGGAGGCGATCGCCAGCAACGAGACCTCGGAAAGGTGGGTCGCATTCCGCCGATTCTCGGTGCGGTAGGCGTAGGCCAGGAAGTTGCCGTTCGGAGAGGGCGCGAAGCTCCCCACGCGCCGCGGCGGCGGAGTCAGGCGGATCGCGTCGCGGGGCGCGTCGGCCGCCTCCGCGGCGACCGTCCAAACTGCGTTCCAGGAGCCTTGCGTCTGTCCGCTGGGTCCTTCGTCTATGAAGATCGCGTCGTCGCCCTTTTTCCGTTCCTGCTCCTCGTCGTCCGGAAGGGAATCGTCGGCGACGAAGAAGATCGACCGGCTGTCGTGCGCCCAGCGGTAGTTCCCGACCGCGGTCACGTGCTTGGTCAGCTGCACGGCCTCGCCCCCGTCGGCGGGAAGGATGAACAGCTGGCGCACACGGTCGCCTTCCCCTGCCGGGCGCGTAAACGCGATCCAGCGTCCATCCGGCGACCACTCCGGCGACCGATCCTCGTCCGACCCGGTGAAGGGCCTCGCCCCCTCCCCGTCCGCTCCGACCACCCAGATGCGGCTCGTGCGCTCGTTCTCGTCCCAGTCGAGTTCGTTCCTGACGAAGAGCACGCGGGATCCATCCGGAGAGAGCCGGGGCGCCGAGACGCGCACCATGTCGATGATCTCATCGATGGTGACGGTTCGGTCGGACACCTGCTGTGCGGGCGAGGGGGCTGCGGCGAGCGCGGCGGTCACGGTGGCGAGCGCGGCGGTCACGGTGGCGATGCTCGGCACGGGCAGGATTCTGGCGACGGCGGCGGCGACGGCATTTTTGCGCATTTCGGCTGCTCCCGGGAAGCGATCCACAGCGATGAGGCGACCCGTGCCGCGGACGAACCCGGCGCGGGCGCGATTCGGAGACTAAAGTTGCATCCGGGCGCGGCAGGCCGCCAGAGAGCCGGCTGGGCGGAACATGTTCGGCGGGGCCGCTGCCGACGCCTTCGGGGTGGCCGACCTGTGCCTTCGGGGTGGCCAGCCTGTGCCCACCTGACCGGGAATGGGGTTGTCGGGCCGACCCCTGCCTACCTGACCGGAATGATCAACTCCAAGAACTCTCCCGGGCTGACGGGAAGAGTCTCGGTGTAGTATTCGTCTCCCGCCAGCTCCTTGACCCGGAGTTGGATATCCGGAAGGTACCAGCGCATTCTGAAGGTGGCCTCGCCCTTGCCCGGAACAATCCCGAGCCGGCGCACCGAGCCGCCCCGCGCCGTGTAGACGGTGACCTGATTGAAGTTCAGGTTGCGCACCAGGAGCCGGATCTCCTCGGCTTCCGCGGTCGCGGGATCAAGGGGATTGTCGGCGGTCCGTCCCGTGCCGGCACAGCCGGCGAGGACAGGGGCCAGAAGTGCGACGGACAGTGCGACGACGCGACTTCGTCCCAGTGAATTTCCGCTGCTCGGCACAGCTGCCTCCCGTTTCAGAGTGCTCCCGCCCGTGGCCCGCAACCTCAGTCCTCGTCCATCGGCGCGTAGTCCCGACGCTCGTGCCCTTTGAAGACCTGGCGCGGCCGGGCGATCTTCTGCTCCCGGTCCACGACCATCTCTTCCCACTGCGCCAGCCAGCCCACCGTGCGGGGTATGGCGAAGAGGACGGGAAAGAGCTCGACCGGAAAGCCCATCGCCTGATAGATCAGTCCCGAGTAGAAGTCGACGTTCGGGTAGAGGTTCCGCTTCACGAAATATTCTTCCTGCAGCGCAATCCCTTCCAGCTCCAAAGCAATGTCCAGCAACGGGTTGCGTCCCGTGACCTCGAACACTTCCTCGGCCGTGCGCTTGATGATCGACGCCCGGGGGTCGTAGGCCTTGTACACCCGGTGCCCGAACCCCATCAGCCGCCGTTCGCCTTTGCGTACGCTGTCCATGAAGGCCGGGATGTTGTCGCTGGTCCCGATCTCGGTAAGCATCCTCAGAACGGCCTCGTTCGCACCGCCGTGCAGGGGGCCGTAAAGCGCCGCCATCGCCCCGGCCATCGCCGAAAACGGATCGACGCGCGAGCTGCCGATCACCCGCATGGCAGTGGTGGAACAGTTCTGTTCGTGGTCCGCATGCAGGATGAAGAGAACATCGAGCGCCTGTTCGAGGACGGGGTTCGGCTTGTACTCCCGGCCCCCGATGCGGAAGAGCATGTTGAGGAAGTTGGCCGTATAGGAGAGGCCGTTCTCGGGATAGACGTAGGGCAGTCCCTTGTGGTGCCGGTAGGCGAAGGCGGCCAGCGTGGGCATCTTGGCGATCAGGCGGACGATCTGTGCGCGCCGGTTCACGGGATCGTCGATCTCCTTGGCCTCGGGATAGAAGGTGGAGAGCGCGGCCACGGTCGAAATCATCATCCCCATGGCGTGGGCGTCGTAACGGAAGCCTTGCAGGATGGTCGTGACGTTCTCGTGTACGTAGGTGTGGTACGTGACCTCGTGTACGAAGCGGTCCAGCTCTTCGCGGCTCGGGAGCTCGCCGTTCAGGATCAGGCTCGCCACCTCCAGGAAGCTCGACTGCTCGGCCAGCTGCTCGATCGGGTAGCCCCGATACTCGAGAATCCCCTTTCCACCCTTCACGTCGGTGATGCGGCTGGTGGTGAATGCCGTGTTGGTAAACCCGGGATCGTAGGCCATCATCCCGAAGTCGCCGTCGTCGACCTTGATCTGCCGAAGGTCCATGGCGCGGATCACGTCGCCGTCCCGGATCTTCACCTCGTATTCGCGCCGGGTGCGGTTGTCGGTAATGGTAAGGGTGTTTCTCGGGGTGTTGTCGGACATCTCGTCTCCGGTGCCGGTCAGGTGCCGGGCCTGGGGGCTCGTGGCATGATGCGCAGTCCTAATTGTATCACGAACAGCGGTGGTATGCCTCCCTACGGCTGGATGCGCTCGAAGACGCCCCGGTTGCCACCCTTGTCGAAGGCGATGACGTCGTACGGCATCGGGTTCGGGCCCTCCATTCCGGGCGAACCGATCGGCATGCCGGGCACGGCCAGGCCCGCGAGCTCCGGTGACTCGTCTAGGAAGTCCTGGATGACCCTGGCCGGAATGTGACCCTCGAAGACGTAGTCCCCGATGATGGCCGTGTGGCACGACGAGAGATCCGTCGGGACGCCCTCGCGACGCTTCACCGCGGCCATGTCCAGAACATCCTCCACTGCCACCGTGAAGCCCGCGGCTTCCATATGGTCCACCCACTTCGAGCAGCATCCGCAGGTGGGCGACTTGTAGACGAAGACACCCGCCTCGGGATCCGGAGCGGCAGGCCTGAAGGACAGGATCAGGGCCGCGCCGCCCAGCAGAAGCACCGCAGCGACCAGTTTCTTGACACTCATGATTCCTCCTCATCTTATCGTTGGAAATGCCGAGGGAGGGACTCGAACCCTCACGCCCGCAAGGGCAAAGGTTTTTGAGACCTTCGCGTCTGCCGATTCCGCCACCTCGGCCCGGAGCCGGGAATGATCCAAGCTAATGCACCGTCGGTGCGGATGTGAAGTGGTCTCCGGCACCCGCTGGATCGTCCGTCGGATGAGCTGGGTCACCGTGCCTGTGCACGAGATCGGCAGCCTGCGCGGAGAAAACGCTGGTTTTCAGAGGATCGCCGACGTACGCCCGGGGGATGGAGGGAACCGCATCTACGTGGTCGATCCGCTCGAGAAGCGCGTGACCGTGTGTTCTCCGCCGAAGGGAAATACGTAGGCACGGTATCGGTCCCCTCGTCCTTGAGCCATGACGGATTCCGTTTTCGTCCTCTGTCGCCGCTCGAGCACGGCGGCTTCCTTGCGTATCCCGATGTTTCGCTGGGACTACCAGGTCGGATGGTGGGGCGACGATCCCGTGGATGATCTGCCTGTGGTCCGGCTCACCGTGCGAGACGGACTGTGCCATTCCGGGGAACGTGTACTTCATAGCTCACGGTCGCCTTGTCGGCGGGGTGATCCACCGAGGGAAGCCAGAAGCGGGTGCGGTTGGGCCAGTTGTCCACAAACGCCACAGGGTCTCCGTGGACGTTGTCGCGGATGACGAGGCCGTCGTCGGGGGTGCCGAAGTAATCGATTGCAACGTCGGTGTCGGTGCCTTCGCGGGCCGGGGAGGGTGACCGTGAGCTTACCGGCGGCATAGTCGTACCTGGTCGGCCTGCCGTCGGCGAGCACCGCGCTGATTCCCAGCCCCGTGAAGTCGAGGGGCAGCTCCCGATACAGGACGGGTGTACAGCTACCGCGCAATAGCCGACAGATACAACAAGTCCCACGGTTACGTAGAGAATAGAATCAAAGACCATCTAGGCCGAAGTTCGGCAGTGGCGATCTGCCAAGTGATTGCGGCGCTGCAACATAAGCGATTTCCGGGGTGTACGCTGCCGGGTACGGCTTATGGGCGGACGCCGAGCAGGCGGAAGGCTTCGGCCCGGAGCGGGGTGGGGCGGGCGAGGATGTCGGCGGTCATGGCTCCGGGCACGGGGGGGCCTGACGCGGTTGCGGGTGAGGGTGGCGAGGTCGCGGAGCAGGGTCCGGAAGCTGTGGACGGGAAGGCCCTCGGGGGTGCGCTTCCCGGCCTTCTTGGCGTGTGCCGCGCGGGAGACGCAGGCGGGCGCGACGGGCGAGGCGCGGGCGGCTTCTGCGGCGGCCGGGTCGTGGTCGTCGAAGAGCAGGGGGGCCGGCGCGCGGCGCATGTGCCATTCGACGCAGCAGGCGAGCATGCGGAGGAAGACGTGGGCGCGGACGCGATCGGCGAGGCGATGGTGGACGGGCCGGACCTTGAGGTCCACCCCCTTGAAGCTGCGGAAGGCGCGCTCGGCCCGGCTGAGGCTCTTGCAGGCGCGGACCGTGTCTTCGGGCCCCATCTCGCCGGCGGGCACGTTGGTGCGGATCATGCAGATGCCGTCGAGCGCCGACTCTTCGGCGATGCGCTGCTCGTCGCGCTCGCTGCCCTCGAAGACCCGGGCGGCCACCGGACGGCCCTCCCGGTCGCAGAGCAGGGCGAAGACGATCCGGAGCTTGCCGCGCCTGCCGTCGCGGGAGCAGCCGCGCTTGGCCGGCGGGCACTTCGTGCCCTCGAAGTACACCGAGGTCAGATCGCAGAGCACGAGCGAGCCGTCCTCGACGTGCCGGGCCGCCAGAGTCCGCTCGATGCGCGGCTGCCGCAGCAGCAGCCGGTCCATCGCCTCGCAGAGATCCTCCGCCGTCGCGTCTTCGGCGCCGAGCTCCTCGCCCGGCATGCCGGTCTGCGTCTCGGAGGCGAGGCCCCGGGCGGTGGCGAGCTTCGAGCGGGGGTCGAGGACGCGGGCGGCGATCATCGCCGCCGCCGAGGAGCGCATCCGCGAGGGACGGCGGTCGAGCAGCCTCTCGAGGCCCGGCTTCCGGGCCGTGCCCACGACGGACCGGCCGGGCCGGTTTTTGGGGAGCCGGGAACCTAGTGTCGTGTCCTGCAAATAAATTTATGTGGCAATGCCGTCCAACGGCGAACTCTGGGTGAGGACTTGGAAGATGCGAACACGGATTCGGTTTCCGTATGGTCGGCTCCTAGTGTCGTGTCCTGCAAATAAGTTGACATCACCCGGAAGGCCATCCGCCGCGGCTCCTTCTCCTCGGTCGCCCAGCTCAAGAAGAAGATCCTCCGCTTCACCGACGAATACAACCCGGGGGCGCGTCCGTTCGCATGGACCGCCACCGCGGACTCCATCCTTCGGAAGACAGAAAGATTATGTCTGTCTGTTTCCGGGACACGACACTAGCAGCCCGTGGAAGAAATGGGTTTCCAGGCCGCCGGACTTGCGCAGGGAATCAACGCCGGGAGGGTCGAGTTTGATGCCGACGGCGGGCGTTTCGGCCTGAAGAGCCGGCAATAACGGGCAAAAGCGGCCCAGACGGGCCTGGAAGGCCGGTACGGGGGCGAAACCGGCGAAGAATCGGGCGAAACAGCGGTCGCGGCCCGGTCCGCGAGCGCGGTCTGCACGGTCGCGAGCCCCTGGAGGCTCCGCGGCGTGCCGACACGGTACAGCTTGCGCATGAGAAGTCCGAGGTTGAAGGCCGCCGCGTGGATCAGCATCCGTTTTCGAATGTTCTCCTGCCCCCGGACGTGGACGCGGCGCATGCCGCCGGTCTCGAGCATGTGCGCGAACGCCCGCTCCACCTTCTCCCCGCGCCGTTGCAGCAGCCGCTTTCCCCGGTTCCCCCGGATCCGCCGCCGGTTGGCGTAGACCGCCTTCCGGGCGTCCCGCTTCCCCTTCCACTTCCGGCGGCCGCGGTTCGGCTCGCTCACGCAGCTCCGCATCCCCCGGTCCTTCACGCCCGTCATGGTCTTGTCCGAGTGGTACCCCTTGTCGGCCACCACCTCCTTGGCCTCCGCCCCCACCTCCGCCAGCCGCTGCTCCGCCTCGTCCGGCGTCACCGGCAGCGACGCCGTGTCTCCGCCGTCCATCGTCTGCACCGTCACGCCGACCACCGCTCCGGTGTCCATGTCGACGGCGTGTTCGAGCTTGTGCGCCAGGCGCGTCCGGCCGTCCTTCATCTTCGTGGTCCGCGCCTCCGGGTCGTGCGGATGCTCCCATTCCTTGTTCGACGCCTTGTTCGGACGCTTCCGGTCCAGCTTCGCCAGGTCCTCCCGCGTCGGCGTCTCGATCCCCGAAGCCTTCGCCAGCTTCTCCAGGAACTCCTCGTAGCCGGTTCCGTCCTCGCGCCGCACGATCGTCCGCATCGCCGCGTTCGCCTCGAGCGTCGTCGCGTCCACCCCCAGCGTCTTCGCCTTCAGCAGCCCCGCCTCCATCAGCCGCTCCAGCACGAAGCCGAAGACCGCCGTGTGCGCCTCGAGGCTCAGCCGCTTCCGCGTCTTCGACAGCGTGGAGTGCTCCGGCGGATTCCTCGACAGCCCGCAGCCCAGGAACTCGCGCAGCGAAATCGAGTCCGCGCACCGCCAGGCGATGCCCCGCTCCGAGCCGAGGCCCTCCAGGTATCCCACCATCAGCATCCGGAAATACACCCCCGGCGGAATCCCCGGGCGCCCCCGCCGCTCCGCGTAGAACCCGCCGCACGTCTCCTCCGCGAACGCATCGAAGCCGTGCTTCTCCAGCAGCCTGTCGAGAGCACGGTAGAACGGGTTGCCCAGCGCCCGAATCCTGTCCGTGGCCACGAACAACTCCGCCTGCCCGGCCTTGCAGGCTGTCCGGCCAGGCTGCCACTTCCCCGCGATCCTCACGGTCCGGCGCTTTCAGGACGGCGGGCGAAGTGACAACGGTGCGCTTCGCGGCACCTGCATCGCTCTCGCGGCTCGCCGCGATGTCCTGCGTCTTGGCGATGCCGGTCGTGGCACAGGACGACAGCGAAATCACGGGCCAGGCGTGGACCACGGTACCGGATGTTGCCATCGGGGGCGAACCGGGAAGCGTCGGCGCATTGTCCCGTCGCCGAAGCGCGGGGGTCGGTGCAGGCGGGACCAGGATCGTGGTCGTGCAGTCGCGACGGGTCACGCTGTGGGACCCGGCCCGCACGGATGCGCCCGTCCTGAAATTCGGGCGCCGGGAAGGGGCCGCACCCGCCGGTGATGTGCTGAACGTCCAAGCGGACTCGGCCGACCTCATGATACGGTATTCCGGGGGATGGGGACGCTCTCGCACGACGGTGGGGACTCCGCCGCGACGCCGATTTTTCCGGGCAGGTTCAGGGGCGCAGACGGATACAACCATGACGTAAACGTCAGGGTTGTGTTTTTGCCGGGTCGCAACGCTCGCTATGCTACAAGGGACAAGCCCGTTCGGCGGACTTCGCCCTCCCTTCTCCCGGAGCTGAAACAGCGTGCCGCACCTCACAGATCCCTTCGGCGCTCTCGCCACCGTCGACCTCCCGGAGGGTCCTACCTCGTTCTACCGTCTCGGCCGACTGGAAGAGATGGGCCTTGCGTCTCTCGACCGGCTCCCCTTCTCCATTCGGATCCTGCTGGAAAACGTGCTCCGCAACGCCGGAGACGGTTACGTGTCGGCGGAACATGTCGAGGCCGTGGCCGCCTGGAGCCCGTCGAACGCCGGCGCGGACTTCCCCTTCCTGCCCACGCGCGTGGTGCTTCAGGACTTCACCGGCGTGCCCGCGATCGTGGACCTGGCCTCCATGCGGGACGGGATCCGCGCGATGGGCGGCGACCCCGGGCGCATCAATCCGCTCGTGCCGGCGGACCTGGTGATCGACCACTCGGTCCAGGTCGATTTCTTCGGCACCGGATATGCCTTCGAGAAGAACGTGGCGCGGGAGTACGAGCGGAACCGGGAGCGCTACGCCCTGCTCCGCTGGGCCCAGGAAGCGTTCGAGAACTACCGCGTGGTGCCGCCCGGAACGGGGATCGTGCACCAGGTCAACCTGGAGTACCTGGCTTCGGTCATCCACCGGCGCGAAGAGGCGGGGGTTCGCCTCGCCTACCCCGACACCGTGGTCGGAACCGATTCCCACACCACGATGATCAACGGTCTGGGCGTCGTCGGATGGGGGGTCGGAGGGATCGAGGCCGAGGCGGTTCTGCTGGGGCAGCCCTACTACATGCTCCTGCCGGAGGTCGTGGGCGTGAAGCTGACCGGGGCGCTCCCCGAGGGCGCGACCGCGACCGACCTGGTGCTCAGGGTCACCGAGCTGCTGCGGGGGCATGGTGTGGTGGGCCGGTTCGTGGAGTACTACGGCGCCGGGCTTTCCAGGCTGAGCCTTCCCGACAAGGCCACCCTCGCCAACATGTCGCCCGAGTACGGCGCCACGGTGGGGTTCTTCCCGGTGGACCGGGAGACGGTCCGCTACCTCGCCGGCACCGGGAGGAGCCCGGAGAAGGTCGCGCGCGTCGAGCGGATCGCCCGCGAGCAGGGCCTCTTCCGCACCGACGACACCCCCGACCCCGAGTACACCTCGGCGCTGGAACTCGACCTTTCGAGCATCGAGCCCTGCGTCGCCGGGCCGAAGCGCCCCCAGGACAGAATCGCCCTGAAGGACGTGCGACCCGCCTTCGGCCGGGACCTTCCGGCGCTGGTGCCGGCGGGATTCGACCTGTCCGGGGGAGGCGGCGGCGGGAGGGGCGAGGCGAACGGCGAGGTGAACGGCGGCGGCGGGACCGCGGTTGCCGCCGGCCGACGCAGGACGGTCGAGATCGAGTTCGACGGCGAGCGGATGGAGATCGGCGACGGGACCATCGTCGTGGCCGCGATCACCAGCTGCACCAACACCTCCAACCCTTCCGTGATGGTGGGCGCCGGCCTGATGGCCAAGAAGGCCCGCGAACTGGGGATGCAGGTCAAGCCCTGGGTGAAGACCAGCATGGCTCCCGGCTCCCAGGTCGTCACCGACTACCTCGAGGCGGCGGGGCTCATGCGATACCTGGAAGAGCTGCGCTTCAACCTGGTCGGTTACGGCTGCACGACCTGCATCGGCAACAGCGGACCGCTCCCCGAGCCGGTGGCGAACGCGGTGTCCGAGCACGGCCTGGTCGTCGCGTCGATCCTCTCGGGCAATCGCAACTACGAGGCCCGGATCCACACCCTGGTGCGCGCCAACTACCTCGCCTCGCCCATGCTGGTGGTGGCGTTCGCGCTCGCCGGACGTATCGACATCGACCTCTACAACGAGCCGCTGGGACGGGCCGACGACGGCCGCTCCGTCTTCCTGGCCGACATCTGGCCCTCTCCCGGAGAGGTGCGCGCCACGGTCACGGCGTCGCTGAGGCCCGAGATGTACCATGAGCGCTACGCGCGCGTATTCGACGGAGACGAGCACTGGAGCGCTCTTCCTTTGCCCGAAGAGGGGAGCCTCTACGAGTGGGACCCGGACTCCACGTATATCCGCAATCCTCCCTTCTTCGAGGGGATGACCACCGAGCCGCCCCCGCTCGAGGACGTCACCGGGGCGCGCGTGCTGGCGCTGCTGGGCCAAACCGTCACCACCGATCACATCTCGCCCGCCGGCGCGATCCCCCGGGACGAACCAGCCGGCCGCTATCTGCAGGCCCGCGGCGTGCCTCCGATCCGCTTCAACACCTTCGGGTCGCGTCGCGGCAACCACGAGGTGATGATGCGCGGGACCTTCGGCAACGTGCGGCTGCGCAACCTGCTGCTCGACGACAAGGAGGGCTGCTACACGATCCACATGCCCGGCGGCGAGATGACGACGATCTTCGAGGCTTCCGAGCGGTACCGCTCCGCCGGAACGCCCCTCGTCGTGATCGCGGGGCGCGAGTACGGCACCGGCAGCTCCCGCGACTGGGCCGCCAAGGGGACCATGCTCCTCGGGGTCAGGGCGGTGATCGCGGAGAGCTACGAGCGCATCCACCGTTCCAACCTGGTGGGGATGGGCGTGCTGCCGCTGCAGTTCCAGGACGGCGAGGGGGCCGAACAGCTCGGGTTGGACGGCACCGAAGTCTACGACATCACCGGTATCGTGCGCGGCTTGGAGCCCGGGGGAAAGGTGAGCGTGAGGGCATCCCGCGAGGACGGCCCGGCGATCACATTCGAAGCGGCTGTGCGGCTGGACTCGGAAGTCGAGGTCGAGTACTACCGCAACGGGGGGATCCTGCACACGGTGCTTCGGAGGCTGGCCGCAGAGTAGTTGCTGCGGGATCTGCCCCGCCCCGCCGATGCCTTGGAGATTCGGATGCCGGATTCGTCGAGCCTTCGGGGGCCGACGGGCGTTTCAGGCGCGCTAGGAGGTCCGCAGAGGCTCTAGGTCCGCAGAGGCTCTGCCGGACCGGTTGCGGGCGGCTGGGGCGTCCGCTCATGCCGCCTGAAGGGCGTGCAGCCGCTCCAGCTTCCTAGGACATCCTCGCTTCCGTCAACCGCCAGGCCGTCCAGCAGTCCCGCCACCCGAAAGCCATCCCGCCGGCCTGATCTCGGCGGCCAACAGGATCGGGAGCAGGAGCAGGTTGGCCGCGAGTGGCCCGGAGGTTCGACAAAGACATGAAAAACATGGGAACAGGGATGTCGGGGCTTGATGCCGCGACCGAATTTGTTCGGTAATCAGTGTGGAATATACTCAACTCAATCCTCTCTACTGACTGATCAGGCGATGCAGAATCAACGAATCGAGAACGACGATTCCGCCCGGCGGCTCGTCTGCCGGGCGGCTACCTTCCTCACCTGGCTTGGCCTTGGCACCGTCTTGGCCCATGCCGCCTGCCAGGACGACCCGGTGGCCCCACCGCCTCCGGCCGTTGCCAGCACGTTTGCAGCGGCGGTGGGCACCAACCCGGACCGCGATGTCCTGGAGGCCCTGTATCACGCCACCGGCGGTCAGACCTGGACCGACAACGCGAACTGGCTCACGGACAAACCGCTCGGAGACTGGTACGGGGTGACGGCGGATTCGGGCGGGCGTGTGACGGGGCTGTACCTCCGAGGCAACGCTCTGAGCGGCCCGATCCCCCCGGAGCTGGGCAGCCTCGCCAGCTTGCAAGTGCTGTCCCTCTCCAGCAACGCTCTCGACGGCCCGATCCCCCCGGAGCTGGGCAGCCTCGCCAGCTTGCAAGTGCTGTCCCTCTCCAGCAACGCTCTCGACGGCCCGATCCCCCCGGAACTGGGCAACCTCGCCAGCTTGAAATGGCTGAGCCTCGAATGGAACGCTCTCGACGGCCCGATCCCGCCCGAGCTGGGCGACCTCGCCAGCTTGGAACGGCTGTCCCTCGGCATCAACGATCTGAGCGGCCCGGTCCCCCCGGAGCTGGGCAACCTCGCCAGCTTGGAACGGCTGTCCCTCTCCAGCAACGCTCTGAGCGGCCCGATTCCCCCGGAGCTGGGCAACCTCGCCAGCTTGGAAGAACTGTACCTCGGCGGCAACGATCTGAGCGGCCCGGTCCCCCCGGAGCTGGGCAACCTCGCCAGCTTGGAACGGCTGTCCCTCTCCAGCAACGCTCTGAGCGGCCCGATTCCCCCGGAGCTGGGCAACCTCGCCAGCTTGGAATGGCTGTCCCTCGGCGGCAACGCTTTGGACGGCCCGATCCCCCCGGAGCTGGGCAACCTCGCCAGCCTGCGAGTGCTGTCCCTCTCCAGCAACGCTCTCGACGGCCCGATCCCGCCCGAGCTGGGCAACCTCGCCAGCTTGGAACGGCTGTCCCTCGGCATCAACGATCTGAGCGGCCCGGTCCCCCCTGAACTGGGCAACCTCGCCAGCCTGCGAGTGCTGTCCCTCTCCAGCAACGCTCTCGACGGCCCGATCCCGCCCGAGCTGGGCAACCTCGCCAGCTTGCAATATATGTCCCTCGGCATCAACGATCTGAGCGGCCCGGTCCCCCCTGAACTGGGCAACCTCGCCAGCTTGCGGTCATTGGCCCTCTCCAACAACACTCTGGACGGTCCGGTCCCCGGGAGCTGGGGCAACCTCGCCGCCTTGGAACAGCTGTACCTCGGCAACAACGCCGGTCTTTGTGTGCCGGGAACCGAGCGTTTCGGGATCTTCGTCGCCAGCCTGGAACACAGCAGCGTTTCGTGGTGCAACGAGGCCGACGCAGCAGTCCTCGAAGCCCTGTATGCTTCGGCAGGCGGCGAAGGCTGGGAAAACGAGGCCGGGTGGCTGGACGGGACCGTTCT
Organism: Longimicrobiales bacterium; assembly: GCA_965215065.1. Lineage (GTDB taxonomy): Bacteria > Gemmatimonadota > Gemmatimonadetes > Longimicrobiales > Gaopeijiaceae > Bin94. The sequence continues at coordinate 2,878,358 of OZ244037.1, read as the reverse complement.
GGCGGACTGGCACGGGGTGACCGCTGATTCGCTCGGGCGCGTAACCGCGCTGGACCTGGCGGACAACGGGCTTGCGGGCGTCCTCCCCGCAGGCCTGGGGGAACTGGCTCGGCTCCGGGAGCTGCGGCTCGGTCGCAACCCGCTCCTGTCGGGGCGGCTGCCCGCTGCACTGTCCCGTCTGTCGCTTGATGTGCTGGACTACGCCGGGACGACCCTGTGCGCGCCTGCGGAGGCGGCGTTCCGAGCATGGCTCGCCGGGATCGGGACGCACGCCGGAACAACGGATTGCGCGCCGTTCACGGACCGCGATGCCTTGGAGGCCCTCTATAACGCCACCGCCGGTCATAGCTGGGTCGACAACACGAACTGGCTCACGGACAAGCCGCTCGGAGACTGGCACGGGGTGAGGACGGATTCGCACGGGCGTGTGATGTGGCTGTACCTCCGAGGCAACGCTCTGGACGGCTTGATCCCGCCCGAGCTGGGCAGCCTCGCCAGCCTGCGAGTGCTGTCCCTCTCCGGCGCTCTCGACGGCCCGATCCCGCCCGAGCTGGGCGACCTCGCCAGCTTGCAAGTGCTGTCCCTCTCCAACAACACCCTGGACGGCCCGATCCCGCCCGAGCTGGGCAACCTCGCCAGCTTGGCAGTGCTGTCCCTCTCCAACAACACCCTGGACGGCCCGATCCCGCCCGAGCTGGGCAACCTCGCCAGCTTGGAAGAACTGTGGCTCCACGGCAACGCTTTGGACGGCCCGATCCCGCCGGAGCTGGGCAACCTCGCCAGCTTGGCAGTGCTGTCCCTCTCCAACAACACCCTGGACGGCCCGATCCCGCCCGAGCTGGGCAACCTCGCCAGCTTGGAAGAATGGATCCTCACCCACAATGCCGCCTTGGAGGGAGCGCTTCCGGCGGCCCTGACGGGACTGCACGCCTTGGACATCTTCAACGCGGACGGAACCGGGCTGTGCGCGCCGTCCGATCCGGTGTTCCTAGAATGGCTGGGGGAAGTCCAGAACAGCCGTGTCCGCAAGTGCGCGGGCGCGGTTGCGGCCTATATGACGCAGGCGGTCCAGTCCCGCGACTTTCCCGTTCCGCTGGTGGCGGGCGAGGAAGCTCTGTTGCGCGTCTTCATCACGGCATCCGATCCGGGCGGGGCAACCCTTCCGCCCGTACGCGGGCGGTTCTACCTGGACGGTGCGGAGGTGCGCGTTGCGGAGATCCCCGCGACGCCGCATCCGATCCCGGAGGAGGTCGACGAGGGGACGTTGGCCGCATCGGCCAACGCGAAGCTCCCCGGAGACTTCGTGCGGCCCGGCCTCGAGCTGGTCATCGAGGTCGACCCGGAGGGAACGCTGGATCCGGCGCTGGGAGTGGCGAAACGCATCCCCGCCGAGGGACGGCTGGCGGTCGACGTGCGGGAGATGCCCGTCTTCGACCTGACCGTGATCCCGTTCCTTTGGAGCGAGGACCCGGATTCGGCGATCATCGCCCTGGTCGAGGGCATGTCCGCCGATCCGCAGAACCATGAGCTCCTCCGGCAGACCGCCGACCTGCTTCCCGTCGGCGGGTGGTCGGTGACCGCCCACGCGCCGGTGCTGACTTCGTCGAACAGCGGGTACAGCGTGCTGTCCGAGACATCGGTGATCCGGGTCATGGAGGGAGGCACCGGGCACTACATGGGGATGCTTCCCTGGTTCTCCGATGCGGGCGGCAAAGCTTACCTCGGCTTCAAAGCCAGTGTTTCGGTACCGTATTCGGCGATCATCGCCCACGAGCTGGGCCACAACTTCAGCCTCTCCCACGCGCCCTGCGGAGGTCCGGCCGACATGGACCCGATCTTTCCCACCCGGCATGGCAGAATCGCCGCTTGGGGGTACGCGGTCCGGCAGCTGGTGAACTGGAGCTACCGCTGGGGCTCCGGCCGGGGCTTCGCTGCCGGCGGGATGGTCCCGCCCAGCATTCCCGATGTGATGTCGTATTGCCGCAATCCCGAATGGATCAGCGAGTACCACTTCACGAAGGCCCTCGAATACCGCATCCGGGACGAGGGCCCGGCGACGGCGGCCATGGCTGCCGCACCCGTCCGGTCCCTCCTCCTGTGGGGCGGCGTGGATTCGACGGGGACGCCCTCCCTGGAGCCCGCCTTCGTCGTCGACGCCCCGCCCTCACTCCCGGAACGCGGCGGCGAGTGGAGCATCAAGGGCCGGGACGCGGACGGCACCGTGCTGTTCGCGCTCCCCTTCGCCATGCCGCCCGTCGCCGACGCCGGGGAGGGGGCCGGAGGGTTCGCCTTCGCGCTTCCCGTCCGTCCGGGCTGGGAGGCCCTGGCCGGCCTCACGCTCACCGGACCGGACGAGACGGCCACCCTGGACGCTTCCACCGATCGCCCCATGTCCGTCTGGCGGGACGGGAACGGCCAGGTACGGGCCGTTCTGCGCGGCCCGCCCGTCCAGGCGGACGGCGCGCAACCGGGCGGACTGGCCGGGTTCCGGGTCATCGTCAGCCGGGGGATCCCGGCACCGGAGGCCTGGAGGCGGTGACGAGTCGCTTCCGGCCCGGACATTCCATTTGCTCCCGACCATCCCCTTTGATCTAACCGCTGATCTGACCGCATATTCCCCAGCAACTCAGGAGGAGGATCTTCCTCCCGATGAAATCCGCCGATATCCGCCGCAGCTTCCTGAAGTACTTCCGCGCCCGCGGCCACGAGATCCGCCCGAGTTCATCCCTGGTGCCCGCCGGCGACCCCACGCTGCTCTTCACCAACGCAGGGATGGTACAGTTCAAAGGGGCTTTTCTGGGGATGGAGAAGCTCTCGTTCAATCGGGCCGTCACCTCGCAGAAATGCGTTCGCGCGGGCGGCAAGCACAACGATCTGGAAGAGGTGGGCCGCACCGCCCGTCACCACACCTTCTTCGAAATGCTTGGCAACTCCGCCCGGCGGCTCGTCTGCCGGGCGGCTACCTTCCTCACCTGGCTTGGCCTTGGCACCGTCTTGGCCCATGCCGCCTGCCAAGACGACCCGGTGGCCCCACCGCCTCCGGCCGTTGCCAGCACGTTTGCAGCGGCGGTGGGCACCAACCCGGACCGCGATGTCCTGGAGGCCCTGTATCACGCCACCGGCGGTCAGACCTGGACCGACAACGCGAACTGGCTCACGGACAAACCGCTCGGAGACTGGTACGGGGTGACGGCGGATTCGGGCGGGCGTGTGACGGCGTTGCGTCTCGGCGAGAACAACTTGACAGGGATCGTCCCGCCGGAGCTGGGCAGCCTCGCCGGCTTGCAGTGGCTGTACCTCGACAACAACGCTTTGGAAGGTCCGATACCGCCGGAGCTGGGCAGCCTCGCCGGCTTGCAAGCGCTGTCCCTCTCCCGCAACGCTCTGAGCGGCACGATCCCGCCGGAGCTGGGCAGCCTCGCCGGCTTGCAGTGGCTGTACCTCCACAACAACGCTTTGGACGGTCCGATCCCGCCGGAGCTGGGCAGCCTCGCCAGCTTGCAAACGCTGTGGCTCCACAACAACGCTTTGGACGGTCCGATCCCGCCGGAGCTGGGCAGCCTCGCCAGCTTGGAACGGATGGACCTCGACAACAACGCTTTGGACGGCCCGATCCCGCCGGAGCTGGGCAGCCTCGCCAGCTTGCAGTGGCTGTACCTCGACAACAACGCTCTGAGCGGCACGATACCGCCGGAGCTGGGCAGCCTCGCCGGCTTGCAAACGCTGTCCCTCTCCCGCAACGCTCTGAGCGGCACGATACCGCCGGAGCTGGGCAGCCTCGCCGGCTTGCAACGGCTGTCCCTCCACAACAACGCTTTGGACGGTCCGATCCCGCCGGAGCTGGGCAGCCTCGCCAGCTTGCAAACGCTGTCCCTCTCCTTCAACGCTTTGGACGGTCCGATCCCGCCGGAGCTGGGCAGCCTCGCCAGCTTGCAGTGGCTGTGGCTCGACAACAACGCTCTGAGCGGCACGATACCGCCGGAGCTGGGCAGCCTCGCCGGCTTGCAAACGCTGTCCCTCTCCCGCAACGCTCTGAGCGGCACGATACCGCCGGAGCTGGGCAGCCTCGCCAGCTTGCAACGGCTGTCCCTCCACAACAACGCTTTGGACGGTCCGATACCGCCGGAGCTGGGCAGCCTCGCCAGCTTGCAAACGCTGTGGCTCCACAACAACGCTTTGGACGGTCCGATCCCGCCGGAGCTGGGCAGCCTCGCCAGCTTGGAACGGATGGACCTCGACAACAACGCTTTGGACGGCCCGATCCCGCCGGAGCTGGGCAGCCTCGCCAGCTTGCAGTGGCTGTTCCTCCACAACAACGCTTTGGATGGTCCGATACCGCCGGAGCTGGGCAGCCTCGCCAGCTTGCAAACGCTGTGGCTCCACAACAACGCTTTGGACGGCCCGATACCGCCGGAGCTGGGCAGCCTCGCCAGCTTGCAAACGCTGTCCCTCTCCTTCAACGCTTTGGACGGTCCGATCCCGCCGGAGCTGGGCAGCCTCGCCAGCTTGGAAGAGCTGTACCTCTCCCGCAACGCCGGTCTTTGTGTGCCGGGAACCGAGCTTTTCGGGATCTTCGTCGCCAGCCTGAAACGAAGCAGCGTTTCGTGGTGCAACGAGGCCGACGCAGCAGTCCTCGAAGCCCTGTATGCTTCGGCGAGCGGCGAAGGCTGGGAAAACGAGGCCGGGTGGCTGGACGGGACCGTTCTGGCGGACTGGCACGGGGTGACCGCGGATTCGCTCGGGCGCGTAACCGCGCTGGACCTAGCGGACAACGGGCTTGCGGGCGTCCTCCCCGCAGGCCTGGGGGAACTGGCTCGGCTCCGGGAGATGCGGCTCGGTCGCAACCCGCTCCTGTCAGGGCGGTTGCCCGCTTCACTGTCCCGTCTGTCGCTCAATGTGCTGGACTACGCCGGGACGACCCTGTGCGCCCCTGTGGAGGCGGCGTTCCGAGCGTGGCTCGCCGGGATCGGGACGCACGCCGGAACAACGGATTGCGCGCGCCTTTCGGACCGCGGTGCCTTGGAGGCCCTCTATAGCGCCACCGGCGGTCAAGGCTGGGCCAACAACACAAACTGGCTTACGGACAAGCCGCTCGGAGACTGGCACGGGGTAAGAACGGATTCGCGCGGGCGTGTGATGGGGCTGTCCCTCTACAACAACGCTCTGAGCGGCACGATACCGCCGGAGCTGGGCAGCCTCGCCGGCTTGCAGTGGCTGTCCCTCTCCCGCAACGCTCTGAGCGGCACGATACCGCCGGAGCTGGGCAGCCTCGCCAGCTTGCAACAGCTGTCCCTCTCCGGCAACGCTCTGAGCGGCACGATACCGCCGGAGCTGGGCAGCCTCGCCGGCTTGCAAACGCTGTGGCTCCACAACAACGCTTTGGACGGTCCGATCCCGCCGGAGCTGGGCAGCCTCGCCAGCTTGGAACGGATGGACCTCGACAACAACGCTTTGGACGGCCCGATCCCGCCGGAGCTGGGCAGCCTCGCCAGCTTGCAGTGGCTGTACCTCGACAACAACGCTCTGAGCGGCACGATACCGCCGGAGCTGGGCGGCCTCGCCGGCTTGCAACAGCTAGAACTCTACAACAACGCTTTGGAAGGTCCGATACCGCCGGAGCTGGGCAGCCTCGCCAGCTTGCAACGGCTGTCCCTCTACAACAACGCTCTGAGCGGCACGATACCGCCGGAGCTGGGCAGCCTCGCCAGCTTGGTATACTTGGACCTTACTGGCAACGCTTTGGAAGGTCCGATACCGCCGGAGCTGGGCAGCCTCGCCAGCTTGGAAGAGATGTACCTCACCCACAATGCCGCTTTGGCGGGCGCGCTTCCGGCGGCCCTGACGGGACTGCGCGCCTTGGATGTCTTCGAGGCGGGCGGAACCGGGCTGTGTGCGCCGTCCGATCCGGTGTTCCTGGAATGGCTGGGGGAAGTCCGGAACAGCCGGGTCCGCAAGTGCGCGGGCGCGGTTGCGGCCTATATGACGCAGGCGGTCCAGTCCCGCGACTTTCCCGTTCCGCTGGTGGCGGGCGAGGAAGCTCTGCTGCGCGTCTTCGTGACGGCATCCGATCCGGGCGGAGCGACCCTTCCGCCCGTCCGCGCGCGGTTCTACCTGTGGGGTGCGCAGCGCGTTGCGGAGATTCCAGCGACACCGCATCCGATCCCGGAGGAGTTCGACGAGGGGACGTTGGCCGCATCGGCCAACGCGAAGGTCCCCGGATACTTCGTTCAGCCCGGCCTCGAGCTGGTGATCGAGGTCGACCCGGAAGGAACGCTGGACCCGGCGCTGGGAGTGGCGAAGCGCATCCCCGCCGAGGGGCGGCTGGCGGTCGACGTGCGCAAGATGCCCGTCTTCGACCTGACCGTGATCCCTTTCCTTTGGAGCGAGGACCCGGATTCGGCGATCATCGCCCAGGTCGAGGGCATGTCGGCCGATCCGCAGAACCATGAACTCCTCCGGCAGACCGCCGACCTGCTTCCCGTCGGCGGGTGGTCGGTGACCGCCCACGCGCCGGTGCTGACTTCGTCGAACAGCGTGTTCGACGTGCTGCGCGAGACATCGGCCATCCGGGTCATGGAGGGAGACGCCGGGCACTACATGGGGATGCTTCCCAGGTTCTCCGATTGGGGCGGCGTGGCTCACCTCTCCGGCAGAGCCAGTGCATCGGCACTGAGTTCCGAAGTAATCGCCCATGAGCTGGGCCACAACTTCAGCCTCTGGCACGCGCCCTGCGGCAGTCCGGACGGCCCGGACCCGGGCTTTCCAGACCGGCGCGGCGGAATCGCCGCTTGGGGGTATGCGGTCCGGAAGCTGGTGAACTGGAGCTACCGCTGGGGCTCCGGCCGGGGCTTCGCTGCCGGCAGGATGGTCCCGCCCGGCATTCCCGATGTGATGTCGTATTGCGGCAATCCCGAATGGATCAGCGAGTACCACTTCACGAAGGCCCTCGAGTACCGCATCCAGGACGAAGCCCCGGCTGCGGCGGTCACGGCCGCCGCGCCCGTCCGGTCCCTCCTGCTGTGGGGCGGCGTGGATTCGACGGGGACGCCCTCTCTGGAGCCCGCCTTCGTCGTCGACGCCCCGCCCTCGCTTCCGGAACGCGGCGGCGAGTGGAGCATCGAGGGACGGGACGCGGACGGCACCGTGCTGTTCGCGCTCCCCTTCGCCATGCCGCCCGTCGCCGACGCCGGGGAGGGGGCCGGAGGGTTCGCCTTCGCGCTTCCCGTCCGTCCGGGCTGGGAGGCCCTGGCCGACCTCACCCTTTCCGGACCGGACGAGACAGCCACCCTGGACGGCTCCACCGATCGCCCCATGTCCGTCTGGCGGGACGGGAACGGCCAGGTGCGGGCCGTCCTCCGCGGCCCGCCCGTCCAGGCGGACGGCGCGCCTCCGGGCGGACTGGCCGGGTTCCGGGTCATCGTCAGCCGGGGGATCCCGGCCCCGGAGGCCTGGAGGCGGTGAATGAGCCTTTTCCGGAATGAACCGCGAGCATTCGACAACACCCGATCCCGATGAAATCCGCCGATATCCGCCGCAGCTTCCTGAAGTACTTTCGCGCCCGCGGCCACGAGATCCGCCCGAGCTCGTCTCTGGTGCCGGCCGGCGACCCCACGCTGCTCTTCACCAACGCAGGATGGTCCAGTTCAAAGGGGCTTTTCTGGGGATGGAGAAGCTCTCGTTCAACCGGGCCGTCACCTCGCAGAAATGCGTTCGCGCGGGCGGCAAGCACAACGATCTGGAAGAGGTGGGCCGCACCGCCCGTCACCACACCTTCTTCGAAATGCTTGGCAACTTCTCCTTCGGGGACTACTTCAAGCGCGATGCGATCGCATATGCGTGGGAGTTTCTCACCGAGGAGATGGGGCTCGACCGCAACCGCCTGTTCGTCACCGTGCACTACACCGACGACGAGGCGGCCCGGCTCTGGACCGAGGTGGCGAGGGTCGCGCCGGACCGGATCCACCGGGCTCGGCGACAAGGACAACTTCTGGCAGATGGCGGACACCGGGCCGTGCGGACCCTGCTCCGAAGTGCATTACGACCTGAGGTCCGCTGCCGAGCGGGGCACGATCCCGGCGAGGGAGGAGTTCGAGCGAAGGGGGGAGGCGGGGGAGTTTCTCGAGTTGTGGAACCTCGTGTTCATGCAATTCGACCGCGACGCGTCCGGCACGCAGAATCCTCTGCCGGCTCCCAGCATCGATACGGGGCTCGGGCTGGAGCGGCTCGCCGCCGTGATGCAGGGGGTCGGCACCAACTACCATACGGATCTGTTCTTGCCGCTGCTGGAGCGGGTGGCCGAGGTCGTCGGACGGCCTTACGACGCGGGCGGCGAGGAGGGCGTTTCGTATCGTGTGCTCGCGGACCACGCTCGGGCGGTTGCATTTCTGCTCGCCGACGGAGTCTTCCCGTCGAACGAAGGACGCGGGTACGTGCTGCGGCGGATTCTTCGCCGGGGCGTGCGCCATGCGTGGCTGCTCGGGAGGCGGGAGCCGACGCTGACCGAGGTCGTGACTTGCGAGAGCTGTCCCTCGACAGGAACGCTCTCGACGGCCCGATCCCGCCGGAACTGGGGCAACCTCGCCAGCTTGAAACGGCTAGACCTCAGCAGCAACGCCGGTCTTTGTGTGCCGGGGACCGAGCGTTTCGGAACTCTCGTCTCCAGCTTGGCACACGCGGAGTTTTCTTCGTGGTGCAACGAGGCCGACGTAGCAGTCCTCGAAGCCCTGCATGCTTCGGCGGGCGGCAAAGGCTGGGAAAACGAAGCCGGGTGGCTGGACGGGACCGTCCTGGCGGACTGGCACGGGGTGACGGCGGATTCGCTCGGGCGCGTGACCGCGCTGGACCTGGCGGACAACGGGCTTGCGGGCGTCCTCCCCGCAAGCCTGGGGGAACTGGCGCGGCTGCGGAAGCTGCGGCTCGGTCGCAACCGCTCGTTGCGGGGGCGGCTGCCCGCTGCGCTGGCCCGTCTGTCGCTCGATGTGCTGGACTACGCCGGGACGACCCTGTGCGCGCCTGCGGAGGCGGCGTTCCGAGCATGGCTGGCCGGGATCGGGACGCACGCCGGGACGGACTTGGATTGCGGGCCGCTTACGGACCACGATGTCCTGGAGGCCCTGTACAGCGCCACCGGCGGTCAAAGCTGGGCCCGCAACACGAACTGGCTCACGGACAAGCCGCTCGGAGAATGGTCCGGGGTGAGTACGGATTCGCACGGGCGTGTGACGTGGCTGAACCTCCAAGGCTACGATCTGGACGGCTTGATCCCGCCGGAGCTGGGCAGCCTCGCCAGCCTGCGTGTGCTGTACCTCCAACGCAACGCTCTGAGCGGCCCGATTCCCCCGGAACTGGGCAACCTCGCCAGCTTGGAAGGGCTGCTTCTCTACGACAACGCCCTGGACGGTCCGATTCCCGCGGAGCTGGGCGACCTCGCCGGCTTGCAAGTGCTGTCCCTCTCCGGCAACGCTCTGAGCGGCCCGATTCCCCCGGAGCTGGGCAGCCTCGCCGGCTTGGAACGGCTGTCCCTCTCCGGCAACGATCTGAGCGGCGAGGTCCCCCCGGAACTGGGGAACCTCGCCGCCTTGGAACGGCTGCACCTCAACGGCAAAGCCGCCTTGGAGGGAGCGCTTCCGGCGGCCCTGACGGGAATGCGCGCCCTGGATGTCTTCAACACGGCCGGAACCGGGCTGTGCGCGCCGTCCGATCCGGTGTTCCTGGAATGGCTGGGGGAAGTCCGGAACAGCCGGGTCCGCAGCTGCGCGGGCGCGGTTGCGGCGGCCTATATGACGCAGGCAGTCCAGTCCCGCGACTTTCCCGTTCCGCTGGTGGCGGGCGAGGAAGCCCTGCTCCGCGTCTTCGTGACGGCGTCCGATCCGGGCGGGGCGACCCTTCCGCCCGTCCGCGCACGGTTCTACCTGGACGGCGCGGAGGTGCGCGCTGCGGAGATCCCCGCGACGCCGCATCCGATCCCGGAGGAGGTCGACGAGGGGACCCTGGCCGCATCGGCCAACGCGAAGGTCCCCGGAGACTTCGTGCGGCCCGGCCTCGAGCTGGTGATCGAGGTCGACCCGGAGGGAACGCTGGACCCGGCGCTGGGAGCGGCGAGACGCATCCCCGCCGAGGGGCGGCTGGCGGTCGACGTGCGGGAGATGCCCGTCTTCGACCTGACCGTGATCCCGTTCCTTTAGCGCGAGGACCCGGATTCGGCGATCATCGCCCACGAGCTGGGCCACAACTTCAGCCTCTCCCACGCGCCCTGCGGCGGTCCACCCGGCGTGGACCTGATCTTTCCCGACCAGCGCGGCGGAATCGCCGCTTGGGGATACGCGGTCCGCAGCTGGCACGCGGTCCGCAGCTGGCGGCCCTTCTTCGCCGGCAGCATGGTCCGGCCCGGCATTCCCGATTTGATGTCATATTGCACTCCCCGTTGGATCATCCGCTCGGCGGCGGCTTCGCTTCGATCTCGGACAGCGAGACGAGGAGCTAGGCTAAGGCTACCGCCCCTCGAACCCCCCGTCGTCGCTTCGAAGCGCAAGAGGCGGACCGAGGACTTCGCGGGCTACCACCGCGGTCCTCAAGCCGCCGGGCGTCCCGAGGCCGAGCCTGTCATCCGCACGGGCGGCCCGGAAACGACGGCGAGGCCTCGTCTGCGGCACCGGGATCTGCGGTGCAGGCATCCTCGGTGCCGGGAGCCGGGGCACCGGCGTCGCAAATTCGTCGCTTGGACCTGCCGGTGCCGACTCCGGCCTCTGCTCCACGGGCCGGGGATCTAGGGAGCGGACGACCAGGGGCTCGGGGGCACGATCCCGTATTATCGGCTGGTGCTGGATTACCGGCTCCCGCTGTGTGACCGGCTCCTGCCCCGCCGACTCGATCATGGGCTTGCGCCTGACAGCGTCGAGGGCTCCCGGCTTGGTCGGTCCCGGCCCGGACGGAGTCTCCGACCACAACTCGAAACCTCCCACGATCTGTTCCCGATGTTCCCGCTGTTCCCGGCGAACTTGCGGCGTTGCTCTTGCGACTGGTTGCCGCAGCTCTTCCGCTTCGGCCAGCGCATTCGACATGTCCCAGTCTTCCCCGCCGGAGGGATCCTGCTGCTGGGCGGCGCGCTTCTTCGCCATGCGGCCGAGCATGTCCATGACGACGGCGACCGCCATCAGGACCGCGAGGAAACGGAGGTCCACGATCCGCCCCTAGTTCTCCGGCAGCTGGTCGGACGAATCGCCCTCGGCGATGGCTTTGCGCATTGTCGTGTCCGATTCGATGTTGCGATACCTGGCATAGTCCATGATGCCCAGGTTGCCGCTGCGGAAGGCGTCGGCCATCGCCAGCGGGACCTGAGCCTCGGCGGCGATCACCTCGGCGCGCATTTCTTCGACCCTTGCCCGCATCTCCTGCTCCCGCGCCAGCGCCATCGCCCGCCGTTCCTCGGCCCTCGCCTGCGCGACCCGCTTGTCGGCCTCGGCCTGGTCCGTCTGCAGCTCGGCGCCGATGTTCTTCCCGACGTCCACATCCGCGATGTCGATGGAAAGGATCTCGAAGGCCGTCCCGGAATCCAGTCCCTTTTGCAGAACGGTCTTGGAGATCGCGTCCGGGTTCTCGAGCACGGCCTTGTGGGTATGCGCCGAGCCGATGGTCGACACGATCCCCTCCCCCACCCGGGCCAGAATCGTCTCTTCGCCCGCACCTCCCACGAGGCGGTTGATATTGGCGCGAACCGTCACCCGGGCGACCGCGATCAGCTGAATGCCGTCCTTCGCCATCGCCGCGACCCGAGGCGTCTGCACCACTTTCGGATTCACCGAGACCTGAACCGCTTCGAACACGTCCCGGCCTGCGAGGTCGATGGCGGCCGCCTGCTGGAAGGGCAGCTCGATCGCGGCCTTGTCGGCGCTGATCAGCGCTCGCACGACGCGGTCGACGTCACCGCCGGCGAGGTAGTGGGCCTCGAGGTGGGATACGTCCAGGGGCAGCCCCGCCTTGGTCGATGCGATCAACGGCCGGACCACCGCCGGGGGACTCACCTTGCGGAGACGCATTCCGACCAAGCTGCCGAGGCCGAGCGACACTCCGGAGAACGTCGCCTCGATCCACAGCCGGACCGGGACCGCCCACAGCAGGAGCATGACGAGGAGAAACGGTACAAACAGGTACAGCAGAAAGGGAAGCGGGTTCATGCAGTCGGTTCCTTCAGGTTTGGTTGGATATCTGCCGGGGACGGACGGCACGGACCACATGCCGGTATCCTTCGGCGCTCATGATGCGAATCGGGGTGCCTTCCTCGATCCATTCGCTTTCCGAGACCACGTCGACCCGCTCGTCCGCAAACAGTCCCACTCCCGCCGGGCGCAGGGAAGTGATCGCGACGCCTTCGGCGCCCACAAGCTCGGGACGCAGATCGGCCGAGGTGTAGCCCTCGTTCCGGTCCGTGGACTCGGGGAGCACGATACCGCTTCGGCCCAGACGACGATTGGCGAATATGGAGCGGAGAAAGCCCCACGCCGTCAGGGTGACCAGAAGCCCCGTCGCGCCGAGGACGCCCGCAGCACGCGCGAAGTCCTCCTGGGTGGGCAGACTGCCGACCTGCGCCATGAGCAGCCCGCCCACAAGCGCCGCCCCTCCGGCGATCCCGAAGATCCCGAAGCCGGGTATGACGAACACCTCGACCATAATGAGCACGATGCCTGCGGCAACCAGAATCAGGTCTTCGGCACCGGCGAGACCGACGAGGAGGTGGGCTCCGAAAAACAGCGCCAGCGAGAGGAAGCCCGCGATCCCGGCCAATCCGAATCCGGCCGTCTTGATCTCGACGAGCAGGCCCAGGAAGCCGAGTGAAAGCAGAAACGGCGCGATCACCGGATTGGTGAAGAAACGGACGATGCGCTCCGCCCAATTGACTTCGGCCGCGACCACCGTCGCTTCTTCGATGCCGATGGCCGCCAGAACTTCGTCCCAGCCGTCCACGGCGACGGCATAGCCGAGCGCGACCGCCTCGCCCGTCGTCAGGGTGAGGAGCTTGCCTTCTTCGACCACGCCCTCGATCGCGAGGTCTTCGTCGACCATCGCTTCCGCAATCGCCGGATCAAGGCCGCGAGCCTCGGTCAGGGCGCGCATCTGCGCCCGCATGGCGGACACTATCTTCTCCGACGCCTTGGTTCCGCTTCCGTCCACGGGAGTCGCGGCACCCATCACCGCACCCTCCTGCATCAGGACGCGCTCCGTCGCCAGGGCGATCATCGCTCCCGCGGAGTACGCATGCATGTTCACGTAAGCATACACGGGCACCGCCGAGCGCCCGATCGCGTTCGTGATCCGCTCGGCAGAGTCCACGCGCCCGCCGGGGGTCTCGATATCGAGGACCACCGCCGCGGCACCCGCGGCGGCCGCTTCCTCCAGCGTCCGCTCGATGAACGGCGCCAACCCCATTTCGACGACACCCGCCACGGGGACTCGGATCACCTGCTCCTGTCCGGCCGCGGCCCCGATGTGGAGGAGCCACAATACGGCGAGGGGTCCGATGCAGCTCGGCAGCGCGCGACAGAAGCCTCTCGCGACATTCGACCGGCGATGCATCCCGTCCGGTACCCTCTTACTCATGGCGCTTTGCCCATGGCGCTTGATTCCTGCGGTCAATGTGAAGCACCCTCGTCGCCTTCGCCGTGCGGGCGCGCTCGCTTTTCGTGAACCGGAGCCGCTTCACCGCGGGAGCGCGCCCAGCAGACGGCAGGCATAATATCCCCGCTGAATGGCCCGCGCATGGTCGCCTGCCGAAAGGGCCGCCTTTGCCCAGCGGATCAATCTCCGTGCGCGCTCCCGATCCTCGGCTTCGCGCTCGTCTCCGGTGCCGGCGTTGACGGCGCCGTTTCCGTTGCGGGCGGATTCGGGATCGAAGCTCTCCGTTTCGGCCAGGACCTGCTCGGCCGCCGCGATCAGGCGAAGCGCGATCATGGGAGGGGTGATGCCGAGCGTGTCCCCCGAGAGGATGTCTCCGAGCCCCGGCAACAGAATCGAAAGACTCGTCGCGGCACCTGTCGGCGGAGCGGCCAGCTGCGGTTCGAGCTGTGTAAGCGTCTCGTGGCAGCCTCCGAAGACGACTGCGGCGACCGCTGTGCACGCCGTGCGCTCAAATGCCTTCATGAATTTAATGTAACGCCGCCGGGCAGCCCGTGGATGCCTCGCCGCTCGAATGCCCGGGGATTATGTCCGCGGGGCTGCCGAGCGGCACGCGTGTTATCTTATCCTCCGTCACTCTCACCCCACGAGGATCCCGCAATGACCTCCAAGACCCTCGTTCGCTACGCCGACGCCGGCGGCGGCACCGCCCTGATCACCCTCGACGATCCGCCCGCGAACACCTACACCTACGAGATGATGCGTCAGCTGGACGACGCGATTCTGAAGGCGCGCCTCGACGACCGCATCCATGTGATCGTCCTTACCGGGAGAGGCGAGAAGTTCTTCTCCGCCGGAGCCGACATCGGGATGCTCGCGACGGTCACCACCGCCTTCAAGTACTGCTTCTGCCTGCACGCCAACGAAACGCTGAACCGCCTCGAACACACGCCGAAGCTGACCATCGCGGCCCTCAACGGGCACACCGTGGGCGGGGGGCTCGAGATCGCCATGGCGGCCGACATCCGCATCGCCCGCGCGGGGCGCAGCGTGTGCGGCCTTCCCGAGGTCAACCTCGGCGTGCTTCCCGGAACCGGGGGAACCCAGCGCCTCACCCGGCTGATCGGCAAGTCGAAAGCGATCGAGCTGATGACCACGGGCGAGACCTTCGGGTTCGACCGGGCGCAGGAGCTGGGGATAGTCAACCGGGTGTGGGAGGCGGAGACCCTGGACGAGTTCATGACGAAGGTGGTCGACTACGCGCGGGGCTTCTGTCCCCCGGGGCGGGCGTCGAAGGCCGTGGGACTGATCAAGCGCTCGGTGCAGACCGGCGCCGAGATCCCCTTCGAGACCGCGCTGGCGCTGGAGCGAGAGCTGCAGCAGCAACTCTTCGCGAGCGAGGATGCGCGCGAAGGGTTGAACGCCTACGTCGAGAAGCGCAGGGCCGCCTTCCGGGGAAGCTGACCCGGGA
This sequence comes from Longimicrobiales bacterium, assembly GCA_965215065.1. Taxonomy (GTDB): domain Bacteria; phylum Gemmatimonadota; class Gemmatimonadetes; order Longimicrobiales; family Gaopeijiaceae; genus Bin94. The sequence goes on along the minus strand of OZ244037.1, from coordinate 2,863,279 downwards.
TGCCCGTGACAAAGGGGGCCGGCGTGATCCGCACCCGGCTCTGGATCGGTAACGAGTGGGCCGCAGCGGAGGGCGGGCGCACCTTCGCGACGGTGAATCCGGCCACCGAAGAGGTCATCGCCGAGGTCGCCGAGGCGGGCGCGGCGGACATCGACCGCGCGGTGAAGGCAGCGCGCGCGGCCTTCCGCGACAGCCGCTGGCGGCGGATGAACCCGCACAAGCGGTCGAGGCTGCTGTGGAGGCTGGCGGACCTGGTCGAGGCCGACGCCGACGAGCTGGGGCTGCTCGAGACGCAAGACAACGGCAAGCCGTACTTCGAAGCCCGGCGGATCGACATCCCGAGCGTGGCCCTGACGCTGCGCTACTACGCCGGACTGGCCGACAAGGTCCAGGGCGACACCATCCCCGTGCCGGGTCCCTTCCTCAACTACACGCTGCGCGAGCCGGTGGGGGTGGTGGGCGCCATCATCCCGTGGAACTTCCCGCTGTCGATGGCGGCCTGGAAGGTCGCGCCGGCGCTCGCCTGCGGAAATACGGTCGTCCTCAAGCCGGCCGAACAGACGCCGCTGACCGCGCTTCGCTTCGGGGAGCTGGCGGCCGAGGCCGGATTCCCGCCGGGCGTGCTGAACGTGGTCCCCGGGTTCGGGGAGACGGCGGGCGCGGCACTGGTGCGGCACCCGAGGGTGGATGCGATCTCGTTCACGGGTTCGACCGAGGTGGGCCGGATCGTCATGCGCGAGGCGGCGACGACGCTTAAGCAGGTGTCGCTGGAGCTGGGCGGCAAGTCGCCGAACATCGTCTTCGCCGACGCCGACCTCGACGGGGCCGTGAAGGGCACCTCGACGGGGGTCTTCTACGGCAAGGGCGAGGTGTGCGCGGCGGGGAGCCGCATCCTGGTGGAGAGCACGGTGCACGACGAGTTCGTGGACGGGCTGAGGGCGCGTGCCGCGAAGGCGACCGTGGGCGATCCGATGGATCCCGCCACGCGCCTGGGCGCGATCGTGAGCGAGGAGCAGCTGGACCGCGTGACGGGGTACATCGAGGCCGGCAAGCGTGACGGCGCGAATCTGGTGGCCGGCGGCGATCGAGTGAAGGTGAACGGACGCGGCAACTTCGTGACCGCGACGGTATTCAGCGGGGTCGACCCGGCGATGACCATCGCCCGCGAGGAGATCTTCGGTCCGGTGGCGGCCGTCATCCCCTTCCACGGTGTCGGCGACGCGATCGCCAAAGCCAACGACTCGCTGTACGGGCTCGTGGCCGGCGTATGGACGCGGGACATCGGCAAGGCCCACCGCCTCGCTGCGGAGATCGATGCGGGAACGGTGTGGGTGAACACCTACAACCAGTACTCGCCCGCGTCGCCCTTCGGCGGCTGCAAGGAGAGCGGCTTCGGGCGGGATCTGGGCTTTCAGTCGGCGCTGGAGAAGTACACCCGGCTGAAGAGCGTCTGGGTGGCGCTGGACCGGTAGGCGAGCGCGTGGCGGACGGCCGCCGGCGAGGAGTGAGGCGCGATGCGTGAAGCGTGGATCATCGACGCGGTCCGCACCCCGATCGGCCGGCACGGAGGAGCACTGGCGCCGGTGCGGCCCGACGACCTGGCCGCGGTGACGATCGGAACCGTCCTCGACCGCAACCCCTTCCCCGCCGACCGGCTCGACGACGTGATCTTCGGCTGCACCAACCAGGCCGGCGAGGACAACCGCAACGTGGCGCGCATGGCGCTGCTCCGGGCGGGTCTCCCCGTCGAGATCCCCGGTCAGACGGTGAACCGGCTGTGCGGCTCGGGGCTGCAGGCCGTGGCCGCCGCCCTGCATGCGATCCGCGCCGGCGAGGGCGACGCCTTCGTCGCGGGAGGGGTCGAGTCGATGAGCCGCGCCCCCTTCGTCATGCTCAAACCCGACCGGGGCTACGCCCGCGGCGTCCCCGAGATGGCCGATACGGTGCTGGGGTGGCGCTTCGCCAACCCGTGTCTGCCCGACGAGTGGACCATAGGTCTGGGAGGCACGGCCGAGGTGGTCGCGCGCGAGTTCGGCGTGACGCGCGAGGAGCAGGACGTCTTCGCGGCGGACAGCCAGCGCAAGGCCGCCGCGGCGGTCGCGGCGGGGCGATTCGACGCCGAGATCGTGCCCGTGACGGTGCCGCAGCGTCGTGGCGAGCCCGTAGTCGTCGCGCGCGACGAGCATCCCAGGCCGGGCACCACGACGGAGGCTCTGGCCCGGCTGCGCCCGGTCTTCGAGCGGCACGGTACCGTCACGGCCGGAAACTCGTCCGGGATCAACGACGGCGCCGCCGCCCTGCTCGTCGTCGAGGGAGAGACGGCCCGAGCCCGCGGCCTGGAGCCGATGGCGGTGATTCTCGGCACCGCCGTGGCGGGGGTGGAGCCGCACCGCATGGGCATCGGCCCCGTTCCGGCTACGCGGCGCTGCCTGACCCGCACCGGCGCGACCGCCCGCGACCTCCACCTGGTCGAGATCAACGAGGCCTTCGCGGCGCAGGCGATCCCCTGTGTCCGCGAGCTTGATCTGGACCCGGACCGCGTGAACGTGAACGGCGGCGCGATCGCGCTGGGCCACCCGGTGGGGTGTTCGGGCGCGCGGATCCTTACCACGCTGGTGCACGAGATGGTGCGCCGGGACGTCGCGCTGGGGCTGGCGACGATGTGCATCGGGGTCGGCCAGGGGATCGCGGCGGTGGTGGAGAGGCGCTGACGTGGCGGCCGCGCGGATCGGCAGGGTGGCCGTGATCGGTGCCGGGACGATGGGCCGCGGGATCGCGCAGGCGGCGGCGACGGCGGGCCACGAGGTCCTGCTCCACGATGTCGACGCCGGACAGCTGCGGCGGGCCCTCGCGAGGATCGAGGCCACCCTGGACAAGGGCGTCCGCCTGGGCAAGGTGGCGGAGGCGACCCGCAACGCAGCGCTGGCGCGCCTCGGGAGAACCGGCAGCCTGCGCGCGGCGGTGGACGGTGCGGACCTCGTGATCGAGGCCGTGCCGGAGGTGCCGGCGCTCAAGAAGCGGGTGTTCGCGGAAGCGGAGGCCGCCGCGAGCGCCGGGGCGATCCTCGCCACGAATACGTCCGCGCTGTCCGTCACGGCCATGGGAGCCGTCCTGAGGTCGCCGGAGCGCTTCCTCGGCCTCCACTTCTTCAACCCGGTCCACATCATGGCCCTGGTGGAGATCGTGAAGGGGACCTCGACCGCGCCCCGTACGGTCGAACTCTCCCTCGCATTCGTGCGGGGATTGGGCAAGGAGCCGATCGTGGTGACCGATTCCCCCGGCTTCGCATCGTCGCGCCTGGGGATCGTGCTCGGCCTCGAGGCCATCCGCATGGTCGAGGCGGGCGTCGCCTCGCCCGAAGACATCGACAAGGCCATGGTGCTCGGGTACCGTCACCCGATGGGACCCCTGCGCCTCACCGACCTCGTGGGACTGGACGTCCGCCTCGAAATCGCCCGCCATCTGCACGAGTCGCTCGGCTCGGAAGCCTTCCGCCCGCCGGCCCTCTTGGAGCGGATGGTCGCCGCAGGAAGGCTCGGAAAGAAAGCGGGACACGGGTTCTACGACTGGGAAGCAAACCGTGACTCATAGGACGACCAGGATGAGCAAGGCGACCAGGACGACCAAGGCGACATCGCGTGCGACCGCGGATCCGTCCACGACGGTCCCGCCCTCCACCACGGTCCCGCCCTCCACGACGGTCCTTCTCTCCGTCCAGGACGGGATCGCCGAGGTCGCCATCAACCGGCCCGAGAAGCTCAACGCCCTCAACGAAGCCGTCCGCGCCGAGCTCACCGAAGTCTTCGACCACCTGGCCGACCGGGACGACGTAAAGCTCGCGATCCTCCACGGAGCGGGCGACAAGGCGTTCGCGGCGGGCGCGGACGTGACCGAATTCGCGGCCCGCACTCCCGAGCAGCAGCGCGAGGTCTACCGTCACCGGCGGGTCTACGACGCCCTCGCCGAGTTTCCCAAGCCGGTGATCTGCGCCGTCCACGGCTTCTGCATCGGAGGAGGCAACGAGCTGGCGCTCGCCTGCGACATCCGCGTCGCCGACACGACCGCCCGCTTCGGCCAGCTCGAAATCCGTCTGGGCCTGATCCCCGGCGCCGGCGGCACGCAGAGGCTCGCACGCCTGGTCGGGCCGGGACAGGCGCTTCGGATCGGACTCTCCGGCGACCTGATCGACGCCCGAGAGGCTCATCGCATCGGCCTGGTGGAGTTCCTTGCCGAAGAGGGCGAACATCTGGCCACGGCGCGAGAGCTCGCCGGACGCATGACGCGGTGGAGCACGGCGAGCCTGCAGCTGGTCAAGAAGGCCGTGCGGCAGGCATACGAGCACCACCTGTCCGACGGCCTTGCCGCCGAGAAGGATCTCTTCCTTGCGGCGTTCGCCTCGGAGGACGGGCGCGAGGGCGTCACGGCCTTCGTCGAGAAGCGGAAGCCGCGCTTCCGGGGACGCTGACGAGCCCGTGGGACGCTGATGATTCCGCGGACGCGGACGAGCCCTCGCCGCGGTCACCCCGCCGACATACAATCCGTGTCCCGGCCTCACCTCCCCGCCGGGCGATGACCACGCCGGCCAAGTCCACCGCCTGCGCACCCTGAGAAGCACGCCTCATGTCCCTCCGAAGCTGGCAGCGTATCACTTGGGCGTACCACATCGCCTTCGCCGCGGCCGTCACCTGGCCGATTCAGGCGCTCGTGAATGCGCCGAAGCCCTTCATCCTCGGTCTCCCGCTGCAGATGGTGTGGTGCGCGGCATGGATTCTGGGCAGCCTGGCGGTACTCTGGAGGCTCGACTCGGCACGGGCTCTCGCCGAGCGTGACCGCCGCCGCGGCCGCAGGTGAGCGATGACGGACAAGTCCACCCTCATCACCGTCATCATCTTCGCGTACCTGGCCGTGACGCTCGGGGTCGGTCTGGTCGCGGGGCGGCACGCGTCCCGCAGCGTGCAGGGCTACGTCGCCGGAGACCGCGACTTCGGCCTCTTCGTCATGTACTTCATCACCGGGGCGACCGTGTTCTCGGCCTTCGCCTTCCTGGGGGGTCCCAGTTGGGCGTATTCCCGCGGAGCGGCGGCGTTCTACATCCTGACGTACGGCATCCTCGGGATGGCGCCGTGGTATGCGATGGGTCCCAAGGCGGCGGCGCTCGGACGGCGCTTCGGCTTCGTGACGCAGGCGCAGCTGCTGGTGGGCCGCTTCCCGTCCCGGGGGCTGTCGGCGCTGATGGCCGTGCTGACTCTGGCCGCCTTCGTCCCTTATGTGACCATTCAGATGAGGGGGGCTGGGATCGTCATGGAAGCCGTCACCGAGGGGGCGATTCCTCTGTGGGCGGGCGCCGCATTCGCGTACGGGATCGTGATGCTCTACGTGCTCGCGAGCGGCGTCTCCGCCGTCGGCTGGACCAACACCTTCCAGGGAATGTTCATGGTCGGGATCGCGTGGGCGCTCGGCATCTACCTGCCCAACCGGCTGTACGGCGGCGTCGGGCCGATGTTCGAACGAATCCTGGCCGAACGCCCCGAACTGCTGTCACTGCCGGGTCTGGACGGGAGCGGCGCGCCCTGGAGCTGGGGAGGGTACTCGACCGCGATCCTCGCCAGCGCGATCGGACTCACGATGTGGCCCCACCTCTTCATGAAGGCGTTCACCGCGCGCGACGACGCCACCATTCGCCGGACGGTCATCCTCTTCCCGACCTTCCAACTTTTCCTCATCCCCGTGTTCCTGATCGGCTTCGCAGGCGTGCTCCTCCCGGACGGGCCGGAACAGGCGGACTTCATCCTCCCCTTCCTCATTCTCCGCTCGGAGCTGCCCGCCCTGGTGGTCGGCCTGTTCTGCGCCGGTGCGCTTTCGGCGTCGATGTCCACGGGGGACGCGCTGCTGCACGGAGCGGCGTCCGTGACGGTCGAAGACGGTGTGCAGCCGTTCATGAAGCTGTCGGACCGGGCGCAGCGACGGCTCATGCGCATGCTGGTGCTCGTGGTCGGTGCGGCCGCGTATCTCTTTGCGCTCACCGAGGGGTTTTCGCTGGTGGAGCTGCTGCTGGCGTCGTACGGGATCATCTGTCAGTTCATGCCCGCGCTGTTTTCCGCCCTGTACTGGAGGCGCGCCACCACGGCGGGCGTCGTTTCGGGGCTTGCAGCCGGTTCGGCGGTGTCGGTCTTCTTCTTCCTGTTCCCGGAATTCAAACCCTTCGGAATGCACGAGGGAATCCTGGGACTGGTCGTGCACATCCCGGTGCTTGTCGGAGTCAGCTTGGCCGACGCTCCACAGGACGACGAGCACGTGGACGGATACCTCCGTGTCTGATCCGGGCTCCGGACGGCTCGACGGACTGGAGCGGCTCCGCCGCGGCATCATGGACTGCGACCGCGAGCTGATCGCGATCCTGCGGCGGCGCCTGGACCTGGTGCAGGAGATCGGCGACCTGAAGGCGAGCCTGGGATTTCCGGTCACCGACCCCGAGCGCGAGGCGGCGGTGGTCCGGCGTGCGGCGGAACTGGCGCGGGAGGAGGGACTGGACGAGGAACCGATACGGAACCTGATGTGGCAGATCATGTCCTCGTCGCGCACCCGGCAGTACTCGACGGGCGGGGAGTCTCGCGAGCAAGCGCCAGCGGCGAAACCGGCTACGACCCCGGGGGAAGCTCTCCCAGGGGAAGCTCGATACGGTACCAGTCAATCCCGCGGTTGACGAGGTCGCTCGGGTCGTCACCGGGAGCCGGGCGCTCGACGAGCACGGCGAGCGTAGGGCCGAACAGGTCGAAGCCCTCGAGTCGGTGGCGAACGCGAACGCTGCCCACATGCACCGTGTCGGCGAAGATGTTCAAATAGGAAAACGCCTTGCCGAATTCGCCCGGCCCCTCGCCCCGCCTGCCGAACCTCCCGAGGGTCGATCCATTCCTTTCGACGCAGACGACCTGGAATTCGTACGAGTCCACCACGCACGCAGTCCCCGGATCCAGCAGCGCGATCGAGCCGTTTTCGCTCAGGGGAACATCCACCGCCGAGACGAACTCGGCGGAGAGGAAGCTGGGAATGCTCGGCCCGGCCCCGTTCCCCGAACATGCTCCCGCCGCCAAGACAAGCGCAGCGACAGGCAGCGTGCGGCGGCGGCAGGATCCGCTTCTGTCCTTTTCGCCCGCACCTGACAAGGCCGAGCCGAGCATTGGGGCTGAGTCGTCAGCTCCCGGGGGGAGGCCCGTTCTCGCAGCCATTGAGGCATCCCTCGGGACACCCGCGAAGCACTCGGGTCGCTCGCGGGTTCGCCAGCCTGCCCGCCGGGTCCGGTTGGCAAGTGGCGTGAGCGATTCCGAACGCAAGTGCTCATGGGCCCGTGCGACGAACACAGGCCGAGAAGGCCGTGCTCCATCCGCCACGGCTCCTTCTCTTCGGTCACCCCAACCCCCAGCTTCACCGACGACTCCAACCCGGGGGCGTGTCCATTCTTGTGGACCGTCTAGGCGGTAACCGGATAGACCGAGACGACCCTTCTGCGGCGGAGATTCTCGAACTTCACCACGCCGTCCGTCGTCGCGAACAGGGTATCGTCTCGGCCCCGGCCGACATTGTTGCCCGGATGCAGCCTGGTTCCCCGCTGCCGGACGAGGATGTTCCCGGCCAGAACGCGTTCCCCCGCGAAGCGTTTCACGCCCAGCCGATTGGGATTGCTGTCGCGCCCGTTCCTGGACGACCCGACGCCTTTCTTGTGAGCCATGGGTACCCCTCCTGGACGATCTAGACGATGATCTCGGCGACACGCACCACGGTGAAGCCTTGGCGATGCCCCTGCTTGCGGCGGTAGCCCTTGCGTCGCTTCCGTTTGAAGACGGTGATCTTCCGGGTACGGTCATGGGCGACCACCTCGGCCGTCACCCTCGCCCCCTCGACATTCGGCGCACCCATGGAAACCGTCTCCCCCTCGGACGCCAACAGGACGTCGTCGAAGGTAACCGTCGTCCCCGGCTCGGCATCCAGAGTGGGGATCAGCAGCGTCGCCCCTCGTTCGGCCCGAAACTGTTTCCCGCCGGTCCTGATAACCGCAAACATGGTAATCCCGCCATGAGATCTGGTGATTTCGGATACTGGCAGCGATGCTGCACAGCGTTTCAAGCTATGCAATTCGGCCACGAGGTCAAGGTCAGTGTGTCGGGAGTGTCAGGTCCCGCGGAAGCAACCTTCGCCCGACGATGTAGGGCATATACAGCCGCCACGGTCCAAGCCGCGCAGTGCCCGCATGATTCGTTTTCACCGCCCACCGGTCACTGATGTTGCCGTGAATCAATATATTTATGTATATTGTTCATGCTGCATGTGATGAATGGAGGGGTTCATGAAAGCGATTCAGGTGACCTTTGACGAGACGCTCCTCGCCAGGCTCGACCGACATCCGCTGGTCCGCCAGCGTGGCCGGTCGGCGATCCTCCGCGAAGCTGCCGCAGCCTTCTTGAAGCGCAAGGAGGACGAGGAAATCGACAGGAGGTACCGCGAGGGCTACGCGGACATCGCCGAATTCGACTGTGCCTCGGCGGAATGGGCGGCCCAAGGAACGTGGCCTGAAGAATGAGCGGCCGGCCGCGAAGGGGAGAAGTCTGGCTGTACACGTTCAAGCCACCGGACAAGAGGCGTCCAGTGGTCATAATCACCCGGCAATCCGTGCTGCTGCTTCTCCGCACGGCGATGGTGGCACCGGTGACCTCCAAGATCCGCGGGCTGCCCAGCGAGGTGCCCGTGGGCGCCGCCGAAGGTCTGAAGCACGATTCGGTGGTGAATCTGGATTGGGTTCAGACCGTCGAGCAGCGGCACCTGAGGCACTACGTGGGATCGCTCGACGAGGCCAAGATGGCCCAAGTATGCCGTGCGCTCGCGATCGCCACGGGCTGCGACCGGTAGCGCCGGTCCGCATCGCCATGCGTTCGTGACCGCAGCCACGCCCACCGACGCGGCTCTGTCCCCCACCCACATCCCCTGGGCTGATGACTGGTCGTTCGGGACTGCGCCACACCCGGCGGCCTTGCGTTCTTCGAACACAGGGACGGCCGAGGCACGGTGGTTCGCTCGCCCGGCTACATCAAGGAGTTTCCCAACGAAGGTGGGGGGTCAGTATGGGCCGGGGCGCGATCGGGTTGCCGGGATAGGGCGTTGCACGAAGCACGGTCTCATGCATCGTCGATCAGGCGCTGTGCCCCGGTACTTCCTGGTCGCAGCAAGTGAAACGCTTCGGTGAGCACAGGGAGGGTCGTGCCCATCGGCTCCCCGATCGTTTTCAGCGTCTCAACGCAACGAGCATGCGCGTTGTCGGCGGGATCGAACAAGGCGACGAGTGGTCCGGTGTCGACCAGAATCACCGCCCGTGCTTCTTTCCGATCGCCTTGACGACCGCAGCCTTGGCTTGGGAGGCTGGCGCTACGGCGGCGCCGCCCACGCCGAAGTCTAGTCTAGTCTAGGGGCGATAGATCTCGTAGGGGGGTTCGGGCGCACGCTTACGCACGGCTTCCGAGTACGCATCAAGGCCCCGCTTCAGCACCTCCGACGCGGGTGGAGACGACGTGTCTTCGACGGCGGATCGCGGACCGACTGATAACCGGTTGTCACTTTGCCGGGGGCGCTTGCCGTCTCCGGCGGCCGGTTCCTCCACCAAGTGCTCCGGACCCGTGAGAGAGCCCGTGAGAGCCCGTGAGAGCCCGTTCGGCGTCTATGCCGGGCCCGCCCCCGCGCAGCCCCGGGCGAGGCTACGCTGGGCGGAGGCGAGCTTGTTCAGCCCGGATGTTTTCTCCGTCGAAACCAGAGCACCCACCATTTGGCTACGCGACCTTGTACTTGGCCGTGACGTCGACGCGGGCGCGTCCGGAGAGGAGCCGGAATTCGTCGTGGCGCATCAGGGGGTCGTCGCGCATGTCCACGCGCATGCGCGTTCTCTTCGCCAGCTTGCGCAGAAACCGGGGTTCGGACTCCATGACCTGGAGGGCGACCTGGGGATGGACGCGGATGAGAAGGTCGCTGTCGTCGCCGGCCGCAGCGGCGCGCTGCACGCACCGTTCGATCTCGCGGATGAGAGTCGGCACCGTCCAGATGCGGCCCGTGCCTCCGCACGCGCTGCAGGGTTCGGTGAGCGCCTGGAGCAGAGAGGGACGGACACGCTGCCGGGTCATCTCGATCAGCCCGAGTTCGGAGACTTCCCATGTACGGGTCCGGGCGCGGTCGCGGCCCAAGTGGCTCCTGAGCTCGTGCAGGACCCGGTCGCGGTTGGTCTGGGATTCCATGTCGATGAAGTCGATGACGATGATCCCGCCGATATCCCGCAGGCGCAACTGCGCGGCGATCTCGCGGGCGGCGTCCAGGTTGGTCTTCAGTATGGTGTCCTCGGGATCCTTCTTCTTCCCCGTGAACCTGCCCGTGTTGACATCTATCGAGACGAGGGCCTCGGTCGGTTCGATGATCACATGGCCGCCCGACGGAAGATCCACCTTCCGGTGGAAGGATCGCCGGATCGCCTCCTCGATCCCCGCATGATCGAAGAGCGGGTTCCGGCCGTTCTTCACGACGTCGTAGAAGTGGATCCGGTCCAGGAGGTCGGGATCGAATGTGCGCACATACTGGACGATCTGTTCGTAGGTCTTCCGGTCGTCGATCGTGACCGCGTCGAAACGATTGGTGAACAGGTCCCGGATCACCCCCGAGACGAGCTTTGCCTCCCGGTGGATCGAGGCGGGAGGCCGGGCCTTGCTCGCCTTGCGCTGAATGGCCTTCCACCGGTCGCGCAGGTGGCGGTATTCCTTCAGGAGCTTCGCCTGGGTGAGCTCTTCGCCTGCGGTGCGGACGATGACTCCGCCGGGCTCTCCCTCCACCACTTTCCTGGCCATGTCGCGCAGCCGCGTGCGCTCTCCGCGATGGTCGATCTTGCGGCTCACGCCGATGTGATCCGAGTCGGGCATGTAGACGAGGAAGCGGCCCGGCAGGGACATGTTCATGGTGACCCGGGGGCCCTTCGTCGAAATTGGCTCCTTGGTCACCTTGACCAGGACCTTCCGGCCCTTGCTCAGCATGTCCTGGATCGGCGGCGAAGTGCGATTGCGGCTTCCGTGCCCGCTTCTGCGGGACTCTTCCTCCCCGTCGCGGGCGAGGTCCGAGGCGTGCAGGAAGCCGGCCTTGTCTTCGCCGATATCTACAAACGCAGCTTGAATCCCGGGCAGCACCGCCTCGACGCGGCCCAGGAAGATGTCACCGACGAGCCGACCCTGGCCGGGCCGGTCGAACATTAGCTCGGTGAGCTTTCCGTCCTCTTTCAGCGCGACCCAGGACTCCTTGTCCGAGGCGCTGATCAGTATTTCTCTTCGCAAATTGAGGTCCTTCAACAGGTGCCGGACTCCTTCAGCAGGTGCCTGGCGATTACAAGCTTCTGGATTTCGCTGGTTCCCTCGCCGATCTCGCACGCCTTCGCGTCACGCATCATCCGCTCGACGGGATGGTCGGACGTGTATCCCGCGCCTCCGAGACACTGCACGGCGCGCCGAGCCGACTTCGCGGCCAGCTCGGAGGCCACGAGCTTCGCCATCGACGCCTGCTTGGCGTACGGACGGCCGCTGTCCTTCAGCCAGGCGGCGTGATAGGTGAGGTGTCTGGCGGCCTCGATTTCCGCCGCCAGGCCGGCCAGGCCGAACTGAACATCCTGGAAATCCCAGACGGGACGGTTGAACTGCCGCCGACGCGTCGTGTAGTCGAGCGCCGCGTCGAAGGCGCCCTGTGCGATGCCGAGAGAGAGCGCCGCCACTCCGATGCGGCCCGCGTCGAGCGTCTTCATGAAATTGGTGAAGCCGCGGCCCTCGTCGCCGAGGCGCCGGCTCTCCGGAACCCACGCGTTCTGCAGGAAGAGCTGTCGCGTATCGGAAGCCCGCCAGCCCAGCTTGTCCTCCTTCGCACCCGCCGTCACCCCTTCGGTGTACGGCAGCCCCGGCCTGTGCCCGACGCCCGCCCGCGTCGCCTCGGCGACGTCCACGGTGGGTTTGCACACCACGAAGCTGGTGATGCCCCCATGTCCCGCCCCGCGATCGGTCACCGCCGTGACGACGAAGATCTCCCCCACTCCCCCGTGCGTGATGAAGATCTTGCTGCCCGTGATCGTGTAGCCGCCGTTCGCCCTGACCGCCCTCGTCCTGGTTCGGGATGCGTCGGAGCCCGCCTCCGGCTCGGTCAGCCCGAATCCGCCCAGCACCTGACCCGACGCCAGCGGCGGCACGAAGCGGGCCTTCTGTTCTTCGGTTCCGAAGCTGACGATCGGCGACATCGCCAGCGTGGTGTGCGCGGAGACGGTGATCGCGTGGCTCGCGTCGTGCCGCGCCAGTTCCTCGACGACCAGGGTGTAGCTCAGGTAGTCGCACCCCATTCCGGACAGTTCGCGGGGCACGGGGATCCCGAACCAGCCGCGGTCGGCCATGGCGCGCACGTTTTCCCATGGAAACCGGGCGGATTCGTCGAGTTCACGCGCGACAGGCGCGATCTCTGCCAGCGCAAAGTCGCGAGCTTCACTCTGCAGAGCGAGGTGGTGCTGGTTGAGGTATGGGTACATCTCCGTATGGGTACATCCGGGTACGGGTACATCTGCAAGACGGACAGCGAAGTTTCCGGGACCGGCGTGTCAGGCCTTCCGGACCATCAGGCCTTCGGGGCGATGCGACGCTCGCACCAGTCGCACGAGGCGCACGATCGCCAGCCTACGGTCTCTCCAAGATAACGCAACAGCGCCATTCGTCGGCATCCGCGCCTGCCGCAGTACCGTTGCATGGCGCGCAGGCGGTCCCGGGCCTGTCGCCGGGCCGATATCAGCGGGCCGAGGTCCGGTGATTCTTCCGTAAGGGCAACCGGGGGACCTGTTACGGACGGTGGTCCTTCGGCCTCGCCGTCCGGCCAGTTCTCGATCCATTCCGCGAAGTCGGGGTCCAGCTCCACGGCACCGGATCGCATGAGCCACTTCAGATGCGGCACATTCGAAGATCCGCGCCCGATTATCGCGGAGGGCGGCACGCGGGTGACGGAGGGCGGCGTGCGGGCGGCGGAGCGGGCGCTCGACTGCAGCTTGCGCAGGAACTTCAGCACATCGCGCGGCGCGGGATAGGCGCGATCGAGGAAGGCCTGCGGCACCTTCCAGTCGTCCCGATGGACGAATCCGAGCGCCATCGACGGGGTACCGTCGCGACCTGCCCGGCCCGCCTCCTGGTAGTAGCTCTCGAGCGAACCCGGGAACGCATAATGGAAGACGGCCCACACGTCCCCCCTGTCGATACCCATGCCGAAGGCGCAGGTGGCGACCACCACGTTGGACTCGCGCGACATGAAGCGCTGCTGGACCGCCTGACGCTCCTCCTTCGGCAGCGCGGCGTGGTAGGCGTCGCCGATCACGCCCTGGCCGGCGAGGGCGCGCCGTACGTTGACGACCTGGCGACGTGTGGGTGCGTACACGATGAGTGCCCGTTCCGCACACTCGGGCGGGGCACGACGGATCAGCCGTACCATGGCGCGGATGCGTTCCGCTCCCGAGCGCCGACGTGCGACCAGCCAGCGAATGTTGGGGCGGTCGAAAGATGTGACCACTCGGACCGGGTCGCGCATGCCGAGGACCTGCGCGATGTCTTCCCGGACGGCCGGCGTGGCGGTGGCGGTCACGGCGAGGACCGGGGTACGGACGATCGAGCGGAGTCGGCGGATGCGGCGGAACGCCGGCCGGAACTCGTGGCCCCACTCCGAGATGCAGTGTGCTTCGTCGATCGTGATCAGCGACACCGGCGATGAACCCAGCAGCTTCCTCAGCTTCGGCGCCTCGAGGCGTTCAGGAGAACAGAAGAGGAGGTCGAGTCGCCCTGCGGCCAGTGCCCGCTGACTCTCGTCCTGGATGTTCCGCGGGTCCTGCGAGGTGAGGGAGGCCGCTTTGAGCCCGAGGCGTTGCGCACGGTCGACCTGATCCTGCATGAGGGAGATCAGCGGGCTGACCACGAGGACGAGGCCGTCGAGCATGAAGGCGGGCAGCTGGTAGCAGAGGGTCTTGCCGCCTCCCGTGGGGAGGACGCCCAGCGTGTCGCGCCCGGAGAGCACGCCCGCGATCAGCCGTTCCTGCCCCGGCCGGAACCCGTCGAATCCGAACCGTTCGCGCAGGACGGCCCGAGCCGCCGGACAGCCTTCGTGTTCGTCGTTCATGCCCGAAAGAGAATCGGCGGCCGGGGGCGTTGGAATGGCCGAACGGGACGGATTTCGGGCGTTCCGAACGGGACGGATTTCGGGCGCCCCGAGCGGGGGAGTGCCCCGAGCCGAAGCGAAAAGGGGTGCGGGGGTGCGGGGCTGCGCCGCGGCACCCCGGGACCTCAGCCGCGCCCGGGCAGAAACCTAAGCGCCAGTCCGGCCGCGAGAGCACCGATCCCCGCCCACACGAGCCAGCGCAGCGCGAGCCCCATTCCCGCGAGGGCCAGGACCGCACCCAGCGCGAAGAGACGGACTCTCCAGACCACGAAGGCATCTTCGCCCCCGCGGCGCTCTCGCGATGGCCGGAACATGATGCTTCAGCGGCTTCGGCGGCGTGCCAGAAAGTCGGAGACGCCCCGCCGGCAGTCCTCGGTGAGCCGGGCGATGGCGTTCACCTCGGCGCCCCGGGCGATGGCGTCCTCGAGGCGGGTGCCGTCGAGCCCGTAGAAGAGGCGCTTGGTAAGCGCTACGGCCGTGGGCGGCCGAGCGGCGAGCGCGGCGAGGTACTCTTCCACCGTGCTCTCGAAGGCATCGCCGGGGATCACCTGGTTGACAAGCCCGATCGAGGCGGATTCATCCGCCGTGATCCCGCGTCCGCGCATCAGAAGTTCGAAGGCCGTGGCCTCCCCCACCTTCCGTCTCAGAATCGACATCACCAATGCAGGCACGAAGCCCAGGTGGACTTCGGGGTAGCCTAAACTCGCGTCCTGGTGGGCGAGGACGAGGTCGCAGGCGGTCGCCAGCCCGCAGCCGCCGCCGAGAGCGCGTCCCGTCACCACTGCAACCACCGGCTGCGGCAGGCGTCGTATCCTGACGAACACTCCGCCGAGCCGCTGCGCGTCGGCGAGCCCCGCTTCCGGGCCTCGCTCCTGCGAGGCCGCGATTTCGCCGAGGTCGGCTCCCGTACAGAAATCACGGCCCGCGCCGCGCAGAGACACTACCCGCACGTCCGCGTCCTCTCCGACCTGTTCGAGGAGACGCGCGAGCTCTTTCACCAGCGCCCCGTCCAGCGCATTCCGTTTCTCCGGCCGGTTGAGGACCAGCGTCGCGACACCATCTTCCGCGTCCCTGCGAAGCACCGGCGGGCCGCTCACCGAAGCTCTCCCGCCGCCGACGGCGGACCATGCCCGCTCGCCTGCTCCGGCACGCGTCCCCTTCCCCGCACGCGTTCCGCCACAGCGTCCGGAACCTCGATCTCCATCCGCAGGAGCGCGGTGCTGAAGACCTTTCCCTGCGCGTCGGTCATCAGCGACACGGTGCCGCCGCCGTCCAGAGCGCCGTGCAGCAGGAAGTTCAGCGCGTGCAGGTTGTCGAGCTCGAAACGCTCCACAGGACCCTCGATCATGCTTCCGAAGTGCTCCCTGACGCGGTCGGCGGTCACCTTCTTCCGGATGACCGCGTAGTCCTGAGGATCGTAGGCGATCACGCCCACATTGGCCGTGTTTCCCTTGTCGCCCGACCGAGCGTGGGCCAGCTCGAGAAGCCGCACGCTGGCAGCCAGGCAAGGTTCGGCCCCTCTACGCACATGATGCAGGTCACGCGGCGGTGCGTCTCCTTCCTCATACGTCTCCTTCCTCATACGTCGACAAACTCCACGGAAAGATGCGGTTCGACAACCGCGCGGTCGATGAGGGCGGGCCAGTACGCTACGATCTCCTCCACCCGGGGCCGTCCCCCCGCGAACCCGGTCACCGAGGGCGGGCCGGTGAGCACCAGAGGCGCGATCTCACGGGTAAACCGCTCCACCGCCGTCCGGTCTGCACCTCTGACTCCGACGCGCAACTGGACTTCGGGGAGGTCCCGAGGGGGCTCCCCCGCCAGGGGCCCGTGCGTAGCGTCCCACCCGACCAGCTCGACCAGCAACCTGTCGAAGGTCAGCCCGAGACGGTCGAACCGCTTCAGGAGGATCGCCGCGGCCGTCCGTGCCTTCGCGGCCGCGTCGGGCCATGCGTAGACCAGCGTGCCTACGGCCTTGAAGCCCGCTGAATAGGCGATCGACACCTTCAGCGACGGGGTTGGAGCCCGTCCCCTGACTCCGTGGACGCGGACCCGGTCTTCACCTTCTTCCGCCAGTCGGATCGTCGTGAAATCGGCGATGACATCGGGGGTGATGTAAGTCGTCGGGTCGCCCATTTCGTACAGAATCTGCTCCTTGACCGTGCGCTGCGAGACCGTGCCTCCCGAGCCGGGATGCTTTGTGACGACGAAGCTGCCGTTCTCGTGCGCTTCGATGATCGGGAAGCCGACCTCGGCCAGATTGGGGATCGTCCACCAGTCGGCGAGACAGTTGCCGCCGCTCGCCTGTGCGCCGCACTCGTTGATGTGACCCGCGACGACGCCGCTCGCGAGCAGGTCCCAGGCGTCCCGACGCCACCCGAACTCGTGCGCCATGGGGGCGCAGGTGAGTGCCGTATCGGTGACACGGCCCGTGACGACGACCAGCGCGCCGCCCTGCAGAGCCTTCACGACGGGGCCTGCTCCGAGGTAGACGTTGGCGCTGCGGACACTGTCCCGCACCGACTCCAAGGGCTCGTCCGTCTCCATGTTCCGCAGGTCGTGTCCGTCCGCCATGAGATCGTCGAGCCGGTCCATGAGGTCGTCGCCGCGCACCACCCCGATCCGCGCACGCCCCCCTGCCGCGGCCCGCCGCCCCGCCCCGGCCCGCCGCCCCGCTTCGGCGACCGCGCGGGCGCATTCCACGGGATTCACGCCGCCCGCGTTGCTCACCACCTTGATGCCGCGCCGCACGCACGCCGGAAAGATCCGCTCGATCAACGGCACGAAATCCCGGGCGTATCCCGCCGACGGGTTCCGCGACCGCTGCTTCTGCATTATCGACATGGTGACTTCGGCAAGATAGTCCAGGATCAGGTAGTCGATCGGGCCTCCTTCGACCTGGCGCACCGGGGCTTCGAGGTCGTCGCCCCAGAACCCCTGGCCGCTCGCGATTCGGACCGGCGAGCCCTTCACCGACCTCTTCCTTCCAGTCCGGGCGGCAGGACGAAAGGTCCGATATGCGGTCCGGGATTGTTGAGGGCCGCCCGCAGCAGCAGGGTGAGCCAGCCGCGCACTTCCTCCGGGAGGACGACGGCGTCCACGAATCCCCGGGCAGCCGCGAAGGTGGCGTCCAGCTGCCTGTCGTACTCGGCGCGCACTGCGTCCATTTTCATGCGCAGGGTCTCGTCGGGCGCCTTTCCCTCCGCCCCGAGCTGCTCCAGCCGACGCCCGAACAGCGCCGCCGCCGCGCTCTCGCCCTCCATGACCCCCATCCTCCCCGTCGGCAGCGTCAGGATGAAGTCCGGGTCGAACCCCTGGCCCGCCATCGCATAGTAGCCCGCGCCGGAGGCGTGATTGAGCGTGACCACCAGCTTGGGCACGACCGCCGTCGCCATCGCCTCGACGAAGCGCGCGCCTGCGCGGATGATCCCGCGGTGCTCGGCGGCGGGACCGACCATGAAGCCCGAGACGTCCTGGACGAAGACGATCGGGGTTCCCCGTCGGTTCATCGCGTCGATGAAGTAGGCCGCCTTCTCCGCCGACTCGGTATAGATGATCCCGCCGAAACGAGGCGGTCCCTCGCGTGAATCCTTCACCATGCCCCGCCGGTTGGCGATCACGCCCACGGAGATTCCCGAAATCCTGCCGGTCGCGCAGATGAGTTCGGCGGCGTGTTCCGGCTGGAACTCGGTCAATCCCCCGCCGTCCAACATGGATTCGAGAACGGCACCCGTGTCGTAGGGACGCCGGTGGTCGTCCGGGATCAGGGCATACAGATCCGTCGCCGGGCGGGAGGGAGGGTCGAAGTCCGCGTCCATGCCGGGGCGGCGTTCTTCGGGCAGCTCCGCGATCAGTGCCCGGAGCCTTGCGATGCAGTCTTCGTCGTCGGCAGCGCGATAGTGCGCGACTCCGCTGATCTCGGTGTGCACGGACGCTCCGCCCAGAGCTTCCCGGCCGACCTTCTGCCCGGTGGCTCCCTTTACCAGGTTGGGACCGCCCAACCCCATGAAGCTGGTCCCTTCCACCATGAGAATCACGTCGGACAGGGCCGGAAGATACGCCCCTCCTGCGATGCACGGTCCCATGACCGCGGCGAACTGCGGGATCCGCAGGTAGCGCCGCATGATGGAGTTGTAGTAGAAGATCCGCGCCGCGCCGTACTGTCCCGGAAAGACGCCGCCCTGATAGGGAAGGTTCACACCCGCCGAATCCACGAGGTAGATGATCGGAATGCGGCAGCGCATCGCGATCTCCTGCGCGCGAAGGATCTTCGTGACCGTCTCCGGCCACCACGCCCCCGCCTTGACCGTGGCGTCGTTGGCGACCACGACCACCTCGCGTCCCTGCACCGTGCCGACCCCGGTGACGACCCCCGCCCCGGGAGCCTTGCCGTCGTAGGCGTCGTGCGCCACGAGCAGGCCGACTTCGGCCCACAAGGCGTCGCGGTCGAGCAGCAGGTGCAACCGGTCACGCGCGGTGAGCTTCCCGCGTTCTCGCTGGCGGCGAATCTTCCCGGTACCGCCCCCCAGCTTCAGCCGGCTGCGCAACTCCGCGAGCTCGCGGGCCAGTTCGCCCATGCGGCCCGGGCGCGCGGCCGGGCCGGCGTCGGAGGGCTTCACGCGGCAGCCGCCGTCAGCCGCTCGAATGCCTGGGGGATTTCGTCCACGGGCAGTCAGTAGGGGTCCTCCCGGTCGGCGAACCAGTCGCGGATGTAGGCGACGGCCTCGCCGGTCGTCGTGCCGGGACCGAAGACCCTGCCCACGCCCTCTTTTGCAAGCGCCTTCGCGTCTTCGCGGGGGATGATGCCGCCTCCGGTAAGAAGAGCATGGTGCAGCCCCTCGGCGTCCAGGAGCTGGCGCACGCGGGGAAAAAGCGTCATGTGAGCACCGGAGAGCACGGACATGGCCACCACGTCCACATCCTCCTGAACCGCCGCCGCGACCACCATTTCGGGAGTCTGATGGAGACCCGTGTAGATGACTTCGAAACCGGCGTCCCGGAACGCCGCGGCAATGACCTTCGCCCCCCTGTCGTGCCCGTCCAGGCCCGGTTTGGCCACAAGCACACGGATTCTTCTGTCGGGTGCGGACATCCGGTCTCCTCGGGCTGTCCCTGAATCGTCAGCGTGATGACAAGATAAAACGTCACCGGGGCGCGTCGAAACCGCGCGTCCCCGGTCGGTGAGCATCGCCAAGCGATCCCAGCGCGGATGCATCGCCGCTCGAATGCCGGGGGATTCTGTCCGCGGCGGTCAGGCCACGATCCGTCCGTCAAAGAGATGTACGGTTCGGTCCGCCATGTGAGCGTAGCGAGGATCATGGGTCACCATGCATATGGTGGCGCCTTGGCCGTGCAGCTCCTTCAGCAGATGCATCACCCCGCGGCCGCTGCGGGAATCCAGGTTCCCCGTGGGCTCGTCGGCCAACAGGATCAGCGGCCTGCCCACCATGGCGCGCGCGACGGCGACCCTCTGCTGCTGGCCTCCCGACAGGTGGGAAGGAAAATGGCTCTCGCGATCGCCCATTCCCACCTCTTGAAGCGCCCTGCGGACTCGGCGGCGGCGCTCCTTCGCAGGGACGCCCATGTAGACAAGGGGAAGTTCCACGTTGTCGAAGACCGTGAGGTCGCCGATGAGATTGAAGGTTTGAAAGATGAATCCGATGGAGCGATTGCGGATGTTCGCCCGTCGGGTCGCGGAGAGATCGGCCACGGATTCGCCGTCGAGCAGGTACTCTCCCTCGGTGGGAAAGTCCAGCAGTCCGAGTATGGAGAGCAGCGTGGTCTTGCCGCAGCCGGAGGGACCGGCGATCGACACGAACTCGCCGCGTTCGACGGCCAGCGAGATGCCGGAAAGCGCGCGCGTCTCCACCTCGTCGGCGTGGAACACCTTCCCGACCTCGTTGAGGCGTATGAGGGATCTGCCCGTCATGTCAGAATCCGTCCGTTGACCGCTTCTCTGGCTGACTCCGCCAATCTATGCGAACGGCATAAGCAGCTGCGAAAGCTTGTCGATGGCATGATCCAAGGACTCCGGACTGAGTTCCTTGAAAAACTCTCGCTTATGTATGGGTTGGTTGACCTTTCTTTCGCCCGTCAGCAACGTAATGACGTGGAGGCGAATATCCGGGAAATACGACATGAGTGTATGGCTGCTCGGGCTTCCCACCTACGGACTTGCCAACGGGTCGGAATACCCGCCGCCCAACATACTTTCCATTTGCAATAGACAGCATATTAGGTCGGGATGCAATGACTTCAGCATCCTGAAATCGACAAGAATACGCTTCAGCATCGCGTTTTCCGTATATGACTTGCATTCCATTCCCAGAACCAAGTTGTCATCAACAAAAACGTGGACATCCACTTTTGCCCAGTAATGGTGTTGGTTCTTGTACATGTCGATGTATTCTCTGATTACATCTGGAAGTGCGCCAATGTATTCGTCTTGAACGTGCACTTGGTATCTCTTGACATTCCCAAATGACAATCGGCTGAGCTGGCCGCCTGCATCCACCCATGCCAATCGGAACATTGAACGTGCCATGTTCTCCACGAGCTTGCCCTTACCGGATCGGATCACGCCCCCGTAAGCCCGTTTATCATCGCCGATCGCTTTTGCGTCGATTCCGCCAATCACCCGATTGTACAAGAAGATCAGGTCTTGTCGAGACCGCGCGAAATCAGCATTTGAAGCACTCACAACAGAGGCGCCTGGACATCTGCGAGCCTGTCCTCGGCGGCGCTGCAGTAGTCCGGCGAGATGTCGATGCCGAGAAAATGCCGCATGTTTCGCCGTGCCGCCACGCATGTCGTGCCCACCCCTGCGAACGGGTCAAGCACGATGTCGCCGCGAAAACTGAACAGCAGCATGACGCGCCGGGCCAGTTCCTCCGGGAACATCGCCGGATGGCCGAACTCGCGCATTCGCCGTTCGGGAGCAATGGACCATCTGGCCACTACCCATTCCTTGAACGAATCGGCATCGATGTCGATGTCGGATCGCTGCCCCGCCTTTCGCAAGTCGCCTTTGCAGAATACTTCCAGGAATTCCCAAGTGTACTTCAAATACGGGCTCGAAGGACTCTTCCAGCTTCCCCATGCCGTGTACTTGCAGTTATAGTTATTCTTCTCCCATAGAATCTCACCTTTCCAAATCAGACGCCGCTTCATGAGAAAGCTGGATACGATGTGGTGACTGGGGATGTAGTCCGAGAACAATGGCTGCACGTTTATTACGATGCGCCCTCCGAACTTGAGTACGCGAATACACTCATCCAGAATGCGAAACAGATTGGCAAAATACGATTCCCAGTCCACGGCATCGCCGTCGGTACCGGCTGCGTTTCCTTGGTAATCCAACCCGAAATTGTACGGCGGCGAAGTAAACACCAGGTCAACACAGTTGCTCGGCAACCGCTTCAGAACGGCTTCGCTGTCTCCACAAACGACTTGATCAATGTACTGATCCGGCAAGAGATTGGTGTCCGAACTGAATTCATGATCGTTGGCATAATAGTGTTTGCCGCGTCTGCGCTCCTTTCGCTTGCGGCCTAACATTTTACGTTCTTTGTTATAGCCGATGTATAAGCGCCTGTTTCCGTTGAGTCCGTAGCTCTTGATGCTCTCTATCGACGGGATGATCTGCGAGATCGGCCCGGCCTCGTCATGCTCGGCGAGGGCGCTGCTGACGGCATCGGACAGCGCAGCGAGGTCGATCTGCCGCATCCATACCTCGAGCTCGTCTCCGGTTCGGGTTATGAAAAAATCGTCCGGATCGAAGCGTTTGTTCACCGTGGCAATGGCCTGGTCCGTGCGCCCGTCGAGTGCACCGTCGGCGCTGAGGACGATTCGCCGGTACTTGTCTGTGATCATCGCCTTCCTCCATGACCGCCGGATATCGCAAAAACAGCCTCACCGATACAGACTGCGGTCGGCCCCATGGCCTGTCAAGCCAAGCACACTCAACAGCCAAGCGCACTCACTCACGATTCCGTTTCACATGGCGGCGTGGTTACCTTGGTACATGCGCCCGCAATGCAGCGGAATCGGCACCCCAGCGACCTCAGCCCACCCTCGATCCATCCTCAGCCCACTCTCGACCCACCCTTGAATCGACCTGAAGCCGCACTCCTGGAGCGTTACGCGCAGGCGGTCGGCCCGGAGCGCGTGCGGCGCAATGTAAGGCTGGCACCTCTGACCACCTTCGGGATCGGCGGTCCGGCGGACCTCCTCTACCGTGCGCGGACGCCCCAAGAGCTGTGCCGCGCCGTGGGCGTCGCAAGGGAGCTGGGTGTTCCGAGCTTCCTTCTGGGGCGGGGAGCGAACATCCTCGTGGGAGACCGGGGATTTCGCGGCGTGGTCATCCGGTGCGGCATCGCCACCCTGGAGTTTCTGCCCGGCGGACGAGTCCTGGCCGGTGCGGGACTCGACACCTTTCCGGATCTCATCAACGAGACCGTGGCGCGCGGCCTGGGCGGGATCCACCACTTCGTCGGCATACCGAGCACGGTCGGAGGCGCCGTCTGGCAGAACCTGCACTTCCTCGCCCCGGCACCCGGGAGGGAGCGAACCATGTTCTGGGAAGAGTTCATGGACGGGGCGACCATCCTCACTCCCGCCGGCGAGGTCCGGCAGGAGAATACCGAATATTTCCGGTTCGGCTACGACTACAGCGTCATTCACGACACGGGTGACGTGGTTCTGGACGTTTCCCTCAAGCTGGTGCCCACGCCGATCCCGGAACTGCGAAGGGTGATGCGGGAGAATCTCGCCTGGCGCGATGCGCGGCATCCGGACCTGTGGCTCTACCCGTGCGCGGGATCCATCTTCAAGAAGATCGAGGGGATCGGCGCGGGGCGGCTGATCGACGAGTGCGGGCTGAAGGGGCATGTGCACGGAGCGGCGCAGATCTTCCACAAGCATGCCAACATCATCGTCAACCTCGGCGGAGCGACTGCGGCCGAGGTCGTAACCTTGATCGAGCTCTCCCGCACCACCGTGGCCCGCGAGACGGGCTACGAGCTCGAAACCGAGATCGGGTTCGTGGGCGAGTTCTGACGCTGCCGATGCTGCCGGCGGCGGAGAGAGCGGTCGGCCCTGCGGTCGGCCCTGCGAGCTGTCCGGCGGACTGGACGAGCGGGTTGCCCAAGCGCCTCGCCGCTCTCTGTGCTCGTGCGGATTTATCCACGGGCTGCTGCGTCAACGGCTCCCGGCGAGCTCGAATCGGGTCAGCGGCCCCTGAAAGCGCTTCCGCATCCTGTGCAGAAGCAGCAGGGCCACGGCCCCCAGACCCGCCGCCAGACCCCACCACAGTCCCACTGGCCCCGCGCCCCGCGCAAAGCCGAACCAGAGGCTGATCGGCAGGCCGAAGAGCCAGAATCCCAAGATGTTGTAGATCATCGGCCGAAACGTGTCGGCCACTCCCCGGAGCGCGCCGGTGCAGACCACCTGCACGCCGTCGAACAGCTGGAACATGCCGGCAACCGGAATCAGAAGGGCGGCCACGGCGGTCACCTCGATCCGGGCGCTGAAAAGGGCCGCCAGCTCGCCGGGAAAGGTGAGAAAGACGGCCGCGGTCACCGCCATGACCGCGCAGCACACGATCACGGCGGCGCCGCCGCATCGCCTCGCTTTTCGGGGCCTGTGTTCTCCCACGGCCCTCCCGACCAGCACCGCTGCCGCCTGCGAGATGCCCACCGGGATCATGAAGGCGAAGGCGGCGAGGTTCACTGCGATCTGGTGACCCGCCATCGCCTGTGTCCCGAGCCATCCCATGGCGATTCCTATGGCCCCGAAGGCACCGAACTCGAGGAAGAGATGAACCCCGATCGGCGCTCCCAGCCGGATCATTCGCCACAGCGGCGCCATTAGCAGGACATCCCGGTGCAACCGGCGCAGATGGGGACCGAGCAGACGCAGGGTCAGCGCCAGGACGCAGAAGCACATGAACCAGCGGGAGATGGCCGTGGCCCAGCCGGAGCCCACCGCTCCCAGCGCCGGTGCGCCCAGGTTGCCGAAGATGAGGATCCAGTTCGCAAAGATGTTCAGCACGTTGGCGAGGATGATCGTCCATACGATGGGCGCCACTCTTCCCATCCCCTGCAGCGCCTGGCGGAAGACGATGAACCCGAAGAAGGGCCATATCCCCGAGATCAGCGCGTGGGCGTACCCCGCGGCGACCGGCACGACCTCCGCCGGCTGTCGCAAGAGGGCGAACACGGGGCCGGCAAGCCCCATGGGCACCGTGGTCGCGACGGCGAGAACGAAGCTGAGCACGAGTCCACGTTGAATCGACACCCGGATATGGTCGTGGTCCTCGGCGCCGAAGGCCTGCGACACGAGCGGGTCGAGCGCCAGCAGCAGCCCCATGCCGAACACCGAGACACCGAAGAAGTAGAGATTGCCGAGCGTGACCGCCGCGAGCCCGATCGCGTCCACACGGCC
Organism: Longimicrobiales bacterium; assembly: GCA_965215065.1. Taxonomy (GTDB): domain Bacteria; phylum Gemmatimonadota; class Gemmatimonadetes; order Longimicrobiales; family Gaopeijiaceae; genus Bin94. The sequence goes on along the minus strand of OZ244037.1, from coordinate 2,838,601 downwards.
CACCATGGCGGTGTCCGCAAGGCCTTGGGACACGAGCCCCATCTGTACCGCCGCAACGGGAGCCGCCAGCTTGACGAGTTCGCGGAGCTCGCGTCCGGAAGGTCTGAATGCGGCCAGCGGCGCGCCGTCAGCCACGGCCGATCCGGGCGATCAGCCCCGAATCCCGGTGGAGAGAGGCCCCTTCCGGGGGAGCGTGATCAGAAACTCGGTGAACTCTCCGGGCTCGGTCTCGACTGCGAGCTTCCCACCGTGTTCCTGGATGATCTCGTGGGAGATCGAGAGCCCGAGACCCGTACCGCCCGTGCCGGCCTTCGTGGTAAAGAATGGATCGAAGATCTTGTCGACGATCTCGCTCGGGATCCCGGTTCCGTTGTCGCGCACGCACACGCGGACGCTGTCCTCGCTCCCTTCCGACCGGACCGTGATGGTCGGAAAGTAGTTCGAATCGCCCGAATGCTGCCGGCGCGCATGGGTCGCATGACAAGCGTTGGTGACCACGTTCAGGAAGACGCGGCTGAGGTCACGCGCGATGGCTTCGACCTCTCCCGCGGTCGGATCGAACACCTTGACCATGTCCACGTTGAAGGTCGCGTCCGAGCCCCGCATCCCGTGGTAGGCAAGCTTGGTGTACTCGTCCAGCATCAGATTCAGGTCCACCGCCTCGACCTGGCCGGCCTCGTCCCGCGAGTGCGCCAACATGCCCTCGACGATTCTGTTGGCCCGCTCGCCGTGCTCGTTGACCTTCTTCACGTTCGTGTCGAGGTCGCTCAGGATTTCGTCCACGTACTCCTCATCGACCTCGTCGCTGCCCGCCGATATGTCTTCGAACTCCTCGCGCAGCTCCTCGATCAGCTCCGTCGAAAGCGCCGCGAAGTTGTTCACGAAGTTGAGCGGGTTCCTGATTTCGTGGGCGATCCCCGCCGTCAGCGCACCCAGCGATGCCAGCTTCTCCTGCTTGATCACCTGCTGCTGCGTGCGGCGCAGGTTGTCCAGCGTATCCTCGAGCTTGTCGTTCTTCGCCTGGACCTCCGCCGCAAGTTTCTCCACCAGATTCAGGCGCTGCACCTCCACGGCGTGCTGGCGGAAGACCTCGAGCGCGCCGGCCATGTCGGTCAGCTCGTCGTTGCCCTCGATCTGCACCTGGACCTCCAGATCGCCCTTGGACATTCGGCGGGTGGCCCGCGACAGCCCCCCGATCCTGACCACCAGGCGCTCTCCGAAGAACTTCCATCCGAAGACCGCGAGCGCGATGGTGAAGGCCGTCACGGCAAGCATGAACCAGAAACCCAGGCTCACCATGGTGCCGGAACGGCTGGTCGCATCCCGGGCCGAACCCTCGGCGTCGTCCACCAGGCTTTCGACCCTCGCGACCAATTCTGCTGTCGTCTCCCGGCTGTGCGCCACCAGCTCCTCCGCCCGCGCCAGCTCCTCGAGCTCTCCCCGGCGCGTGGCCCGGACGCCCTCGGCGGACGAATAGATGCCCTCGAGCTCGTCCACCGACGCCTGAAGCCGCCCACGGGGGCCGGCACGGATCCGCTCCAGCGCCCCCACCACGTCGCTCAGTGCGGTCTGCACCCTTTCGTCGGTCGCCCGCAGCACCTCGAGGTCGTTCTCCGCGATCGCCTGCGCGATCAGCGCCGTGGTCTCGTTCTGGTAGGCCTTGAAGTTGAGAAGCCCCCCGAAGTGATCGATCTCCGCATCGGTCCGCCGCTGACTCACCGGCGTGGCAGCTCCGTTGAGATCCCGATACCCGGTGTACATGAAGAACTGCTGATCGTCCAGCTCCTCCTCCACCTGCAGCTGAAGATCGAGACTCACGTCGGCCAGCTCCTCATCGAGCTCCTGGAGACGCTCCCGGTAGGTCATCCGGCGCTGGACGGATTCGTGAATCAGCCTGACGATCTCGATCAAGCTGTCGACGCGCGGCACCACGCTCTCGCTGACGCCCCCACCGGCTTCCTCGGCGCTTTCGGAAGCCGTCAGCTCGGCGACTGCTTCTCGCAGCGCATTGTCCGTCGTATAGACGTCGATCATTACCGTGTCGACGACCGAAGGATTGGTAGCCGCCACGAGACGGGGCGTCGCCCGCACCAGGTCGGCGCTGTGCTGCGCGATGTCGAACGCGCTGACCAGGGCCGGCATGTGCTGCTCGGTGACTTCCGACTGGCGCGCACTCACGATCCGCATAAGGGCCAGGGCGATGAAGATGGCCCCGAGCGTCAGCAGCACGCCGCCCCCCAACCCGACCACGATCTGCGTACCGATGCCGAGACGCCCGCCGGTCCATCTTCGCGCCCGGACGCCGATGCGCTTCGGGAGCCGCTGCAGCACCCATGCGAAGGCCGCGTGGAGGCGGTGATCCAGGGTCGTCGTGTCCTTCATCGAGTCAGCCGGGTCACCGGAAGGAACCTCCCCTCGCGTATGACGGTCAGGAATACGGCGTCCGAGCCCTGGTTGTCGTGCGGCCCGTATTCGACCACGAAGCCGCCCAGGTCGATCGGACCGGACTCCTCGAGGGTTCGCAGAAAGGACTCACGAGTCGGAGGGGCGCCGCCGGGGTCCGCGGAACTGCGCAGGACCTCCACCACGAGACGGCCGGCCAGGTATCCCTCGAGAGACACGAATCCCGGCTGGGCCGAGGAATCGAGCTCGCGTATCGCCGCCTGGTAGCGGGCCACGACCGGAACCGAGGTGTCACGGGGAAACGGGACCACCTGGCTCACGACGACACCGTCGCCGCTCCCGCGCAGCTCGTTGAGCAGCGCGTTGCTGCCGACGAAGGAAATGTTCACGAAGACCGCCCGCATTCCGATCTTGCGGGCCCAGAGGATGAACTCCGCCGCGGCCCGGTAGGCACCGATGATGATGACGGCCTGGGGGTTGTTTTCCCGCAGGTCGAGAAGGGCGCGCTTCACGGCGAGCGTGTTGCGGACGTAGGTGCCTTCCCCGACCAGCGCCATGTTCCGGCGGTCGAGGGCCTGCACCACCCCGGTCAGTCCGGCGAGCCCGTAGCTGTCGTCCTGGTAGAGTATCCCGATGCGGCGGAAACCCAGGTCGGTGACGAGTCTCTCCACCATCTCCTCGGTTTCCTGGTAGTAGGACGCCCGGAGGTTCACCACATACCGCTGGTCGCCTCCCCTGAGAAGTTCCGCTCCGGTGAACGCGCCGATGTAGGGCACCTCCGCCGCGCTGGCGATGGGCTCTGCGACTCTGGAGGTGGGTGTGCCGACCGCCCCGATCAGACCGAACACCCCGTGGGCGATCAGCTCCCTCGTATTGCTGACGGCGGCTTCGGCCTCGTAGCGGTCGTCGCGCAGGACCAGCCGAAGCAGGCGACCATGGGCCCCGCCTTCTCGGTTGGCCTCTTCGAAGGCGGCGCGAACCCCCAAGTTCATGTTCTCGCCCAGCTCGCGCGCGTTGCCGCTCAACGCCGCCGACTGACCGAAAACGATGGAATCGGCGAAAACACCGTTGCCGTCCGATCCTTCCGTCTGGGCCTGTGCCGCGCGTGCGGGCACGCCCGTCGCCAGCAGCAGGCCGAGCAGTCCGTGGACGAATCCGGGCGAGCACCGAAATCGGCGAGGCGCCGGGCCCCGATCCATCAAGGACCCCGGTTCGCGTAGCGGAGACAGAGACAGGTGATGTCGTCGGACTGGGGAGCCCCCCCGGCGTGATCCCGCACCGCCTCGACAACCCTGTCGCTGAACGCCGCCGCGTCGGAGCCCGCCGTCCGGGCGAGGAGCTCGGCCAGCGCGTCGTCGCCGAATTCCTCGCCTTCTTCGTTCATCGCCTCGGTAATGCCGTCGGTGTAGAAGAAGACGGCGTCACCGGTTTCCAGCTCAAGAGTTCCGCTCGGGAATTCGAAGCCGGGCAGCACGGCCAGCACGACGCCCGAATCGCATCCGATCCGGTGCACATCTCCGTTTCGCCGGACCACGTAGGGCAGATTGTGTCCCCCGTTCGCGAACGTGAGGCACCCCGTTGCCGGATCGAAGCTGGCGTAGAAGAGAGTGACGAACATCGACTGTTCGTTGGACTCGACCAGAATCTGGTTGACCTCCGCCAGCGCCTTGGCAGGATCGGGCTCTCCGATGGCCGTTCCCTTCATGAGCGTCCGGCTGACCATCATGAAGAGCGCGGCCGGGACGCCTTTTCCCGAGACGTCCGCCATCACGATGCCCGTCCGGCCGTCTTCGAGTCCGAAGAAGTCGTAGAAGTCGCCGCCCACGTCCTGGGCCGGGGTCATGGAGGCGTGAATCTCGTAGCGGGGGTCGCTGGGGAAATCGGTGGGGAGGATGGACTCCTGCATCCGGGCGGCGACTCCCAGCTCGCGGCGGATGGCCACGAGTTCGTCGCGGGACCGCATCGCTTCCCGCATGACCTCCAGATGCGCGAGCGTCTTGGCGATCGTGGCATCGAGATCCTTGAAGTCGATGGGCTTGGTGATGAAGTCGAACGCGCCACGGTTCATCGCGGTGCGGATGTTCTTCATGTCCCCGTAGGCCGTCACGATCACGGCTCGGAGGTCACGGTTCAGCTCGTTCAGCTGGCGCAGCAGCGTGAGGCCGTCCATCTGAGGCATGTTGATGTCGGACAGCACCACGTCCACATCTTCGTGCGCTCCGAGCTTCTGAAGGGCTTCCACGCCGTTCTGGGCAAAGACGAGCGTGAGGGTTCCCTTCCGGATCTGTCTGCGGAACTTCTGCCTCAGCAACAGCTCCAGATCGGGCTCGTCATCGACAACCAGGATCTTCGCCACTGTCAGGTCACTCCTCGGTTGGGCGGGCGCGTCCCATGAGCACCGGGACACGGGTGAGAGATGATCTAGTCTAGTGAACACGGGGAACGAACAGTCGCTTTAGTGTAACGACGCCCTGCACTCGTCGCTACGGGTGTTCGGCCGTGATCGCGCTTTCCGGTCCCCGCACCGCATTCCGGGGCTGTCATTCGCCGGATGACGGCCTCCTGCCGTTCTGGACTTTGACGCGATGCCCAAGTACCTTATCGGTCATCGAAGACGAAGGAAGCAGCCTCTCGAGGGAATCGGTGATCGCGTCAGTCTGCATCGAGCCGCCAAGCGCAGCGTCGAGTCAACTCCCCCCTGGAGGAGGAAGAAAGGTGGAGGTCAGACGTGAATTGCACCTTGGGCCGAACAAAGACGAGCCCAGACGCGTGGCGGATCACTTCGAGGAGATGGCCATCGAGCACGGTGTGCCGACGGGGATCGTGTTCAAGTTCCAGCTGGCTCTCGATGAGATTCTGACGAACGTGGTCGCCTACGCCTTCGAGGACGCTTCCGATCCTGCGATCAGCGTTCTTCTTCGTTTCACGGACGCCGAGGTGACGGCCGTAATTCAGGACAACGGCCGACCCTTCAACCCTCTGCAGGACGCTCCGGCGCCCGATCTGGACCTTTCCGCCGAGGACCGCTCCGTCGGCGGGCTCGGCATTCACATCACCAAGGCGTTCGTCGACACGCTCACTTACGAGCGGAAACACGGATGGAACCGCCTCAGCCTCGTGCAGCCGTTTTCGGCGCACCCGGAGGAACACTCATGAACGTGGAAACCAGCTACCATGGCACCACAGCGGTCGCGACCCTGAGCGGTCGCGTCGACTCCGCCAACGCGAAGGACTTCGACCAGGCCTTGCGCGCGATCATCGACCAGGGCGTCAGCGGGTTGATCGTCGACTGCAACGGACTCAAGTACATGAGCTCCGCCGGATTGCGGGTGCTTCTGATCGCTATTCGGAAGACCAACGCCGCTGGTGGCGGACTCGCGCTGTGCCGGGTTCCCGACCACATCCGCGAAGTCCTGGACGTGAGCGGTTTCGTTCGCCTCACCAAGGTCTTCGACACGCCGGAAGCCGCGCAGGCGAGCTTCTCCGGCTAGCCGGAGAGCTCGCGGGCGCGCCCGAGGCGGGGTCGCGCCCGCGGGATGCATGCCCGCGACAAAAGCGGGACCCTCGCCATCTGATAGCGGGACCCTCGCTAATTAAAAGAACGTGAAGGCCTGGACCTTGAAGGACCAGTGGCTCCCGTCGTCCGATGACCGATAGAGGTCCAGGTTCAGCGAGATGCCGTTCCGGCCGGCCGCGTAGATCATCATGCCCGGGGTTATCACGGTCCCGGTCAAGCTCCCCGGCTCGCCCGAACCGGAGTCGGCCCAGCTGATGCGGAGCAGCGGTTCCCATGCGGCGAACGCAGAACCTGCGGGAAAAGGCCGATACCAGAGCCCCATGATCTGAAATGCGGAGAATTCGGCATCGTCGCTCTGCTTCCAGTTTCGCCCGCGCAGGCCGTTGGCAAGGAGGTGGGGGCCGTCCCGCCAGGTCCCCACTTCCAACTCGGCACCGTAAGCGGGCACACCCAGTGTCTCACCGTGTGAACCGAGGGTTTCGTCCATGGCGACGTAAGCCGAGAGCCGGCCGTTCCCCCGGAAGAAGGTGGAGAGCCTGCCCGAAACGGATTTGCGGGTGTTCACGTCCTTTCGGCCCAGGCCCTCTCCGTTGGTGACGGTGACGCGGTAGCCCATGCGCCTGTTCGCGAAGCGACCCGTCATGAGCAGACCAGGCTCGTAGCCGTCGAGTCCGAGCGAACCGGTAAACTGGCCGAAGGAGCAGACACCGCCCACCCCCGGACAGTGATCGACCCCGGTGACGCGTCCGTCGCGCTCGATGAGCGGCAGGTCCGAATTGGCCACCAGCCAGAACTGGGACATGGCCCTCTTGAACTGCCCGATCTGGACCCGGAAGGCCTCGGAAGGCCTGAGCTCGAGGTAGGCCTCCAGAACCGACGAGCCCTGGGCATTGAACTGAAGCCGTCCCCCGACCAGGTCGTTGAGCGTGCCGTCGATGGTGACCCAAGCCCGTCGGATGAAAAAGGAAGCGGGCACTTCCTTCTCGCCCGAAGCCTCGTACTGGACCTGCACGCGAGCTCCCAGGACCACTCTCGACCCGCTGCGCGCACTGAACTGCTGCGCCTCCGCAGGGGGACTTCCGGCGGCCAAGCCCCCGATCAGCATGGTACCCCCGATCAGCATGGTAACAGCCAAGGCGCGCTTCGTCATTTCAAATCCTCTCCGTGGGCGGACTCGCTCCAAGCAGGGACGGGACCGCGGGTTGGGGTCGGCATCGAGTCGGGATCATGCCGAAAGTGAAGGATGGAAGTTCCTTCCTGTCAAGCCCGGCTCCCGGCGGCCCGGAGGCAACATAGCCCCGGATCCCAAGTCCTTGTCCGGCAGGGCGCACCAACGTACACTTTCTGCCGTGCTGTGCCTTTCGGCAGACGATTCACGGACCGGCGTCCGACGCGGGACGTCGCCGTCCGCCTCCTTCCACCTCCACCGCGTACTGGAGAAGCCATGGCCGTCAACAAGTTCTCGATCCCCGTTTCGCTTCGGACCGTCAGATCCGGACTCGGCACCGTCAGATCCGGACTCGGCACCGTCAGATCCGGACTCGGCGCTGTCGCCATCGGGCTCGTCGCCGCAGGGGCCTTGGCCCTCTGGCCGTCAGCGGCCGCGGCACAGGGCACCGAGTCGGAAACCGCGTTCGTCTTCAACACTTTCTCGTTCCTGGTGTGGGGCGCGCTCGTCATGTGGATGTGCGCGGGCTTCACCATGCTCGAGTCGGGGTCGGTGCGATCCAGAAACGCGTCCGTGATCTGCCTCAAGAACATCGGGCTCTACGCGATCGCGGGAATTACCTACTACGTCGTCGGCTACGGGCTCATGTACACCGACGTGGCAGGGGGCTTCATCGGCAAGCTCAACCTCTTCTACGGCCCGTCCGCCGACGAACTCGCACTCCTCGGCGGAGATGCCGAAGCTTCCGCGGCTGTGGTCGAGAACGGCCATGCCGTCACTTCCGGCTGGTTCTTCCAGATGGTGTTCGTGGCCACGACCGCCTCGATCGTCTCCGGTACGTTGGCCGAAAGGGTCAACCTCTGGGCCTTCTTCGCCTTCACGGCGATCCTCACGATGATCATCTACCCGATCGTCGGCGCATGGACATGGGGCGAAGGGTGGCTCTATGAGATGGGGTTCACCGACTTCGCAGGCTCCACCATCGTCCATTCCACGGGAGGATGGGCCGCTCTCGCGGGCGCCATCGTGGTGGGCCCCAGATGGGGCAAGTTCCGCAAGGACGGCACGGTGAAGCTGACGCCTCCGTCCAACATTCCGGCGGTCACGCTCGGGGTGTTCATCCTGTGGCTGGGCTGGTTCGGCTTCAACGGGGGCTCGCAGCTGGCTTTGGGCAGCGCGGCCGACGCCGTGGCAATCGGCAACATCATCGTGAACACCAATCTGGCGGCGGCGGCCGGCGTGGTCACCGCGATCTTCGTTTCCAAGCCCATCCTGGGACGCACCGATCTCTTCGCAGGTCTGAACGGTGCCATCGCCGGGCTCGTTGCGATCACGGCGGGTCCCGACATTGCCGACGGCAGGTGGGCTCTGTTGATCGGCGCAGTCGGAGCGCTGCTGTGCACGATCGGACTCAAGTTCCTCGAGCGGCGCAGAATCGACGACGTGGTCGGGGCCATCCCCGCGCACCTGTTCGCCGGAGTGTGGGGCACGCTGGCGGCCAGCATCGCGGCGGGGGCCGAATTCGTCACCCAGCTCATCGGCATCCTCAGTATCGGCGCCTTTGTGTTTACGATCTCCTGGGTGTTGTGGACCGTGCTGGAAAAGACCATGGGCGTTCGCGTCTCCCGCGAGGTGGAGGAGATCGGGCAGGATGCGACCGAGCTGGGCATCGACGCGTATCCGGAGTTCGTCCTGATGGTCGACCCGGATGACAAGCCCGACTACCGCGAGCCGTAGGGGCCCGCGGCCACGGGTTGGCAGGGGAGCAACCGGCGGCGTGTCCGTCCCCGCTTTCTCCGGAAACGGCTGCGGCGATGAGCCCCGGAGCTGCGTGTCCGGGTCCGGGGCCTTTGCCGATTACGAGATCGATGCGCGCTTCTACGACGAAATGTTCCACCGGGACGGCACGCCTCGGGATTCTTGCCGTCGGCTCGTTGCGGCGCTGTCCCGGGTGCCGGCCGACGAGCTGGCGACGGTGCAGGACGGGGTCGCCCGGCGCTTCATCCACGAAGGCATCACCTTCACCGTCCTCGGCGCGGCCGAGGTGTCCGAGCAGATCATCCCCATCGACTGCGTTCCCAGGGTGCTGACCGCGGCGGAGTGGGAGCACATCGACCGGGGGCTCCGGCAGCGTCTCACCGCGATGAATCTCTTCCTGCGGGACATCTACCACGAGGGACGCTCGCTGCGCGACGGCGTGGTTCCCCCCGATCTGGTGCTGGGATGTCCCCAGTACAGGGTCGAGATGCGCGGGTTGAAGGTTCCGCACGATGTGTACGTCGCCGTCTGCGGAACGGACATCGTTCGGACCAACGACGGGTTCGCCGTGCTTGAAGACAACCTCCGGGTTCCGTCGGGCGTTTCGTACATGCTGGCGTGCCGATCCGGGATCAAGAAGGCGTTTCCACAGCTCTACAGGGCCCATGGCGTGCGAGAGATCTCCCGGTACCCGGAGCACCTCCATGCCGCTCTCGCGTCGCTCGGCTCGTGGGGGAGCGACCCCGAGGTGGCGGTCCTGACTCCGGGCCACTACAACTCGGCGTACTACGAACACGCCTTCCTGGCCGGTGAAATGGGGGCCGAGCTGGTGGAAGGAAGGGATCTCGTCGTGCACGACGCCGCGGTGTACGCGCGGACAGCGTCCGGTCTCAAGCGGATCGACGTGATCTACCGCCGGATCGACGACGACTTCCTCGACCCGGTCGCTTTTCGATCGGACTCGCTGCTTGGAGTGCCGGGGCTCTTCAGCGCGTATCGCACCGGCAACGTCGTGATCGCGAATGCGCCGGGCACGGGGGTCGCGGACGACAAGGCGTTGTACTCGTATGTTCCGCGCATCATCCGGTACTTCCTCGACGAAGACCCCATCCTGGCGAATGTCGAGACCTACCTCTGCAGGGAGCCCGACGGCCTGTCCTACACGCTGGACCACCTCGAAGATCTCGTGGTCAAGGAGGTCGGCGGCTCGGGCGGATACGGCATGCTGGTGGGACCGCACAGCACCGAATCCGAGCGGGAGGCCTACGCAGCCCGCCTGCGCGCCGCTCCGGCCAACTTCATCTCGCAGCCGGTCCTTGATCTTTCGCGGGCCGGCTGCTTCGTGGACGGCAGCATCCAACCGCGCCACGTCGATGTCCGGCCCTTCGTCCTGCGAGGCCGGGAAGGCATCCACATTTCTCCCGGCGGACTTTGCCGCGTGGCTCTGAAGAAGGGCAGTCTGGTGGTGAACTCGAGCCAGGGGGGCGGGTGCAAGGACCTTTGGATTCTTCGCGACTAGAAGAGCCGGGAGGGCCGGGCCGATGCTAGCCAGGGCCGCCGCCGACTTCTATTGGATGGGGCGATACTTCGAGCGGACCGAGCAGACCGCCCGCCTGCTCCACTATCAGCTGACGCGCCTGGTCGACACCCCCGCCGACGAGCTGGCGCTCGGTTGGCGCGTCCTCTACAGAACCTTCGGCCATCCCCCGCCCCCGGTGCCGACGGATGCGGACGAAGCCGAGGTCTTCCTCATCGCCGACGCATACACGCTGGCCGGAACCTTTGTCGAAGACGAGACGAATCCGAACTCGATGATCTCGTGCTGGTCGCAGGCGAGGGAAAACGCCAGACAGCTGCGTCCGTGGCTCCCCGTGAGGGTGTGGACATGCCTGAACCAGGGATTCCTCTGGATCCGCACCCGCGACTTCGCAAGAGCCTGGGCGGAGGGACCGGCCGAGCTGGCCCTCGGGGCGATCGACCGCCTGCGGCTGCTCGCGGGCGTGATCGACGCGATGATGTCCCGGGACGACGCCTGGCGCTTTCTGGAGCTGGGCCGCTTCGTGGAGCGTCTGCAACACCAGACCGTGCTCCTCGACACATGGGTGAGCATAGGACACCCCCCGGAAAGCGGCCCGCGCCTTTCGTGGTCGGACCTGCTGCGCGTGTGCGGCGCGTACGAGCTCTACCGCCGCCGGCGTTCGATCCGGGTGCGTCGCGAGTCGGCAATAGGGTTTCTCGTCCGCAACCCCGAATTGCCGCTGTCCCTGCGTTTCGCCGTCCGCCGAATCGAGAGACTGCTGGCCGGAATCGATCCGGCGGGTGCGCGCTATCCCCTGGCCGCTCCGCACCGCATGGCGATCCGGCTCGCCGCGACGGTCGAGATGGATCTCGGCGACGAGAACGGGGAGCTGAGCAGCGAAGATGCATCCTTTGCAGCCCTGCTGCGCGCCGGACGTCAGCTGCACGAGCTCATCATGGCCGACTACGTGCACTACCCGGTGGAACGGGGGCTGCCGTCGTGACGGTGCACTACGAAATCCGGCACAACCTCGAATTCCGGTATGACGCGCCGGTCAGCGGATCGGTCACGACGCTGCATGTGTCCCCCGTCCAGAACCACCGGCAGGTGCTGCACGACATCTCGGTGGGTACGGACCCCCCCGGAAAGGTTTTCGAGTTCGAAGGCCCTTTCGGTAACCGGGGGCACTTCTTCGACCGCCACGGCAGCCACCGGAGACTCTCGATCCGGGTTCGGTCCAGAGTGGAGGCAGCGCCGCCCGAACTCCTCCCGGACCAGCCGGTGTCCGGTTCATGGGACGCCATGCGCAGAGGCATACGGACAGCCGACCTTTGGCTCATGCTCCAGCCGAGCCGCTTCGTGCGGATGTCGCCGTCCCTCGCACGATTCGTGTCCGGGAACGATGTTCGCAAAGGTGAGGATCCCCTCTCGAGCATCCGCGACCTCGGCTCGACCCTGTTCAGCGTCTTCGAGTATGCGCCCGGAAGCACGGCGGTGGATTCGCCCATCGAACGCATCCTCGAAACCCGTCGAGGCGTCTGCCAGGACTACGCTCACGTCATGGCGTCGATCCTGCGCGGCTGGGGGGTGCCGGCCCGGTACGTATCGGGCTACCTCGGCCCCCGCGGTTCCGACTCCCCGACCGGACTGAGCCACGCCTGGGTGGAAGCCTGGCTGCCCGGGTTCGGGTGGCGCGGATTCGACCCCGCCAACAACTGCGACTGCGACGAACGGCATGTGCGAGTGGCCGTCGGGCGTGACTACGCCGATGTGCCCCCGGTGCGCGGCACCTTCCACGGGAACGCCGGCTCGACGCTGACCGCCGAAGTCTCCGTCATTCGCCGTCGCGTCGAGCCCCTGCGGTGACATCCGCCACATCCCGACGCCGACCGACTTGCTGCGCCCGCCAACTCCGTGAGCGACCGCGGCCGCTCGCGGACAATCAGTTCCAAGAGATGTCGGTTATGCTCGGACAGCAACTTCGCGAAGCTTTCGATCGATGTGAACCAAACCTTCGGTTCACCGTTCGCAGGCATGCGCTCGCCACGGGCAACGGCCATGGTGCGCGCCTTCATCTGGTCGTAGTCGGCGAAGCCGATCTTCAGTGTCTTCATGGAATCGATCCTCTCTCTCGAAGCACCTGGTCCACTTCCTTCCAGAAATCCGCGAGCAGCATGGCCGCGTTCTTGTACTCGTACGGCCGGATCGTGCGCAGCCGATGCCGATGGTCGCGTTCCGCCCGTTGCCCCCACCCGGCCCGCGCCGCTCGAATGCCGGGGGGATGTTATACACGGGCTGTTAGCTAGCACATGGACCTGTCCCGCTTTCGTAGACGGGTGAATACTGCGGTTGACTGCTCGGTTTCTCTTCGTCTCCCCGTGGTGAGGAGAGCTTCTCCGGCCGACGCCGCCACACCGCCATCGCCGACGCCTTCTCCACCGGCTCTGACCGGAGCCGGTTTCCATCGCCCGGCCCACGAGGCGGCTCCACGCGTCCACGACTACGGTCGCCATACAGCCAGCCCGCATCCGTCGGCACGTACGTGATGTCCGCCGCCCACAGCCGTCGTGACGACCTTCCGCCGGCGGCGGGTCACGCCCTCAATCCCCGCGAACTCACCCCCTGAAAGGATTCTTTCCTTCCCAACGGTTGCACAATTCGCACGACTGGACCATAATGGTTTCTGTCGCGGTGTGTCAACCGATATAATGGACGTAATCATGAAACGCACCTCTGAATTGACGGCTGAACGGATACGGGCGATTCGAGAAGGCCTCGGTCTCACGCAGGAGGAAGCTGGAAGGCTCTTGGGATGCGGTCCGCGGGCTTTCACAAAGTACGAGGCCGACAGCATGAAGCCGAGAGCCGCCGCGATCAACCTGCTGCGCGTACTGGAGGTATATCCCGACGCGCTCCGCGTCTTGCGGGAAGGCGAGCTAATTCCCGCGACTTCTCGGGTTCCCACACCGTTCGAGGTGGAGTCCGAAGACATCGTGTCGCTTGGACCTTCCGCGTTTCCCAACCTCCTTCGACGACTCCTGTCTGCCGAAGCCCGGGAACACAACCTCCCCCGAGACGGCATCCGCGTCGCCAGCAACATCCATGCTCCCGATGGTGGGGAGGACGGGCGCATCTCATGGAGGGGCGGCCCCGAGCGCACTCCATTTCTTCCGTCCCGACTGTGTCAGTTTCAGTTGAAGACCGGCAAGATATCGCCCGCTCAGGCAGCCAAGGATGTGCTCGTGCACGAAGCCAAGGTGAAGCCGATGGTCCGATCAGTGCTCGAGCAGGGCGGGAACTACATCATGTTCTGTGGGCAGCGCTACAACGAACAGCAGGTGCAGGCGCGCCAGCGTGCCATCTGTGACGCCTTGGCAAAGGCCGGATTGTCGATTCCAGATCAGCTGATCGGCTTTCGGGAAGCCGATCAAATCGCCGAGTGGGTGAATTCCCATCAACCGGTTGCTCTCTGGGTCCGGGAAGAGGTGGGACTTGGGACGCCCGGCGGCTTTACTTCGTGGAACCACTGGATGGGTCGGAGCGAGCACTCTATGCCATGGGTAGAAGATCCCCGACTAGCTGGCCTGACCCGCGCCCTGAGGAGCAGCGTGACCGAGCCCGGCACGGTTCTCCGGGTGATCGGATTGTCAGGCATTGGCAAGTCCCGGCTCTGTCTCGAAGGTCTCAAGAGGGTCGGCGAAGACGCGATTTCCGGCCGCTCGCTGCGGGACTACGTAATGTACGCGGTACGGTCCGAGGCGGGTGCCGAAGCAATTCATCCCATCGTCGAGAAACTGGCCGTCTCCGGCGGACGCGCCATCGTGGTCGTAGACGACTGCGACGCACGAAGCCATACCATCTTGGCGGGGATGGTGTCGCGCTCCGAGAGTCGCCTCTCGCTGGTCACCATCGATAACGAGACTCCCTCTCACATCGATGCCGACACCTTCAAGATCGACGAAGCCCCGGCGACTGTCGTCGAATCCATCGTCGATCAGGCCGCCGCGAGACTGCAAGATGTGGACCGACAACGTCTTGCACGCTTCTCTCGGGGCTTCCCGGAAATCGCAATCCGAATCGTGAGAGAATCTGATTCTAGGGGACACCTCACCTATCCGGCCGACGACCACCTCATTGATGAATTCGTTTGCGGTAGGAGACCTACCGAGCAAGCGCTGTTGCTTCAATCGGCCCAACTGCTCGCGGCGTTCGGGCCAGTGCGAATAGATCCTCCAGAAGAGTGCCTCAAGGGGATTGCCAAACTCGGTCGCCATCGCAGCCCCAATGACCTGTACACAGGAATCCAACGGCTCGTCCAACGAGGCGTAGTCAAGCTTCGAGGAGAACTCGGGACGATTCAGCCGCGCCCAATCGCCGTCAGGCTCGCGGAACGACAGTGGAGGGAGTGGGACAAGAAGAAGTGGGACCAAGTGCTGTCGGGCGATATCGGCACTGAGGACCGCAAGACGGGACCTGCACCGCATGACCCCGCCCCGACCGCCGCAGAAGGCGATCACGGGGACCTCAGTGTCGCGGCGGCCGGGCGCCTCGCTGAGCTGAATGCTACGGATGTAGCCAATGACGTGGCAGTTCACGTCTGCCGGGAGAACGGGCAGCTCGACCAACCGGATGAGATTGTCCTGCCAAGTCGTGCGAGGGTGCTCTCCTCCCTTGCCGAGATCAATGCAGATGTCGTCGCAGCACACATCGGCCGTTCCCTGGATCGCTTGGGCGACCTGAGGCAACTCGGAGACGACGTTCACCGTCCTCTCATCCGCACGCTGAGGACGATTGCCTTCCGTTCCAGTACATTCATGGTTGGGGCTCGCCTGATGCTACGATTGGCCACCTCTGGTGACGCGTCTAGGACTTCGGAAGCATCACGTCCTTTTGTGGAGCTCTTTTCCCCCATCCTTGGGGGCACCGAAGCTGACGGCGATGTTCGACTGCGGTTCCTCGACCAAGCTGCCGACATGGCTGACGCGGCGCAGATGAACCAGATTGTCGAAGCGCTGGTCGAAGGTTGTCGGTTGGGAGGATACTCTTGGACCATTGGCCCGGAGATTCAGGGCTCCCGGAAAGCACTGGCTGCCTGGTATCCGAACTCGACGCAGGAACGGCGCAGGTATATCGCGGGATGCGTGAATCGCTTGGGAAGATTGGCGGCGAGAGACGACGATGTGGGCGCGAAGGCCCGTTCCGATCTCGGCATGACAATCTCGTCTCTTCTGCGCCACGGCTTCGCCGAACCGGTCGAGGAGGCTGTCGGACGAGTCGTTCGCGCGGGCTGCTACTGGTCACTGGCGCTGCGACAGATGAAGGCCGTCTTGGAGTATAACTCCGACCTCATCGACAATAAGACGGCCGACCGCGTTCGGTGCCTAGTCGACCAACTCGAACCCACGAGCCTTGCGGAACGGGTTCGGGTGTTCGTTACAGAGCCTCCGATGCCGGGGATGACGGAAACGGAAGCGACGATGATCTCGGCGCAGTTGGATCGTCATCGCGCCATCGTGGATGCCTTGACTTACGACCTCCTAGTGGATCCGCCGACCCTCAGGGAACTTCTGCCTGAGCTTAGTCGGGGACGGCAGTCGATGGCGGACGAACTCGGAGAATCGCTCGCGAAATCCGCACCGTCGCCGCTTGAATGGCTAGAGCCGATTGTTCAGGCCGTCTTGGGAACGCCAGCATCCGAACGGAACTACGACTTGCTTTCTGGATTCGTCGGGGGGCTCCCAGCCGAATTACACGATGAAGCCGAAGCGTTTAAGACGAGGGCCGTGAGCTCACCCGACCTCGCTCCCGCATTCCCCAAGATCTGCAGGCGTGCCGGGATCACCGAGAAGGATGTCACCCGGGCCGTTAACGCTCTCGATCAGGGCAGTATGTCACCGTGGGATCTACACCATTGGGCCTTTACTTGGATGCTCGACAGGGTGTCCCCCGTCACGGTGGCACGTTTGCTCGACGCGCTAATCGACCATAGCGCTCCATCCTTTGCGCTCGCGGTTACCATCTTGAGCCGGATTCTCCTCGACGAAGGCAATAGGACCGACCGTTCCCGAACGCATTTCTTCGAGTTCACGGATTTTCGGCCACAAGTTCTCAAGGTGGTCCAAAACGCTGGCCGTTGGAGTAAGGCAGACTACAGGCCCGAACCCAATTTGGCGGTATCCGACTTCACCCCGAATGTCGTGGAACATCACTTCCAGGAGATCGTAATGAGGATGCTGGACGGAGGAAGAGAGGACCCAGACGCCCAGCATACGGCGCTAGCTCTGGCTCGGGCGCTGGTTGACGGCGACCACGATGCTTGGATCAACTCCGGCTTCATCAAGGCAAGCCCTGTGCTAACTCGGTTGATGAGTGGTTTTCCGGAAGTCTCGTGGCAGCTTATTGGAAAGGGAATCGTAGCGGACGCTCGCTTCGCGAGTCGTATGAGGTACGTCCTCGGGCGACCGTACTCCTTCGGCCGCGATGTCAGGCCACCGATCCTAGACCTGCCGGAAGAGACGCTATTTGCGTGGTGTGACGCCAACCCCGATGGTGCGCCCGCCTTCGTGGCACGGTGCGTGCCGATTCTATCGGCGGAAGGTGGCGACGCTGATGACGGCTTTCTCCATCCCGTGATATCTCGACTCTTGGACAGTTTCGGCGAACGTGATGACGTACAAGAGGCCTTGGAAAGCAACGTCCGTACCTACAGTTGGTCCGGTTCTTTAGCCAGCTACTATTGCCGTTATAGAAAGCCCTTCGAACGGCTTCGCGCCCACCCGAATTTTCGAGTGCAGCAGTGGGCGGAAAAGATGTGTGGCCAGATTGCCCGCTGTATCGCAAGCGAAAGAATTCGAGACGAAGAACGAGAGGCGCAGGAGAGCTGGCTCGGTTAGTTTGGTCGAGGAATCGGGCGTCGATTCCATGGGCGCTTGATTCTGCTGTTGGAAGATCAGCGCTGGTTTCGGGTGAGCAATTTGGTCAGCGCCGCGTCGTTCGCAATGTCGGCGGGCCAGCCGTAGGCGGCAGCCACGGCGGTGTCGAGTCGGGCGTGCGCGTCGACGAGCCACTGCGGCCGGGCGTTGTAGAGGTTCGTCAGGGTCCGCTTCCCGAGTGCGGCTGCCGCCTTCTTGTCACGCGGCCGAGGGCGCGGGGGATAGCCGGGGACGGGTTCCTCGACCCACTCCACCCACTCTGGCGGGTTGAGCCAGCGGTCGCGGAGTTCGACGAGTCGCCGTGCCGCCGAAGCGATTGGCCAGGCGCGTGGATCCGTGGGGTGGTCGGTGGCGGGAAGGTCGGGTGAGAGTCCCTCCGGGAATGGGAAGGTCTCGAAGGTGGTGGTGGGGGTGTAGCGGGGAGTGTCTCCCAAGCTGGTCCCTTTGCGCAGCGACCAAGCTTCGTGGAACCGGCTGTGCAGGATCCCGAATGTCGTGTCGTCGTCGCGTGCGATGACGATGAGGGCGCTGTCGGGACAGATTCGGATGTCGAACCAGACGAAGAGCCGGTGCTTCGACACTCGCGGCGTGGCGATATAGCGAGACAGTCCGTCGAGAGTCCTCCACATCCCCTGTCTCGGCTCGACATGCCGCCACCAGTTCACGCGGTAGGACTCGCGGCGGTTCCTCCGCCGCATAGGATGGACATGTTCCCGGGCGTGCTGGAAGGGAGCTTCGTAGAGCGCGGCTTCTTCCCTCACCATCGTCCAGCCGAAGTCGACGATCCACTTGTCGATCGGTCGCCGGGTGACCGCCATGCCGTTCATCCACGGCTTGAGCACATCCGAGTTGGGTCGGCCGTTCGGATTCGCGGGCTCCCGCAACCACTCCCTGGCGAGGTCTCCCGGAACATCGAACGGACCGCCCTTCGTGTCGCCCATGAACGCCACCCCCGCATTCCGGGCGAGACGCCGCGCCTTCGTGAGATCGGTGCCGACCCCGCCGCGGCGCGCGGTCAGATCCGCATAGATCTCATCAACCATCTCGCCGTCGAGCCGACGCTCCGCGTGAATTTCATCGTGCATCTGCGAGAAGCACACCATCGAGACGCGGACGGCCGCCCCGTCAATCACCCACGGCTCGTCGCTCCATGCATCGAAGATCGGCCTGCCGCCGGTCGCGTGCTCCAGCGCACGGCGGTTCGCTCCGCCGCGGATGGAGTTGGTCGCGACCAGGCCAACCCGTTTCGAGCTTCCGCCCAGGTGTTCACCGGCCTTGACGAACCAGTAGCAGACCAAATCGGCCTCGCGCGGCACCCTGCCCCTGTACACGTCGAAAACGGTCGAGACGTATTCCTCACCGAGGTTCGCGATGAGCAGCTTGCCGCCCAAGAACGGCGGGTTGCCGATGATGACATCGGCCTCGGGCCACTTTGGCTCATCGCCTTCCGGCGTCAGAATCGCGTCACGACACTCGATCGTCTCCAGCGGATCGAGGATCGGCTGCCGGGAACCCGGAAACCCGTTGCGGCGCATCCACTGGATTTCCCCGATCCACACCGATACGCGCGCCAGTTCCGCCGCGTAGGCGTTCAACTCAATCCCCTTCACGTTGGCGGGGCCGACCGAAGGGAAGCCGCGTTGGAGCCCCATCGCCTCCGCTTCCAGCTGCACCCGGTGTTCCAGATCGTGGAGGGCGTGGAGCGCCAGATAGAGGAAGTTGCCGGAGCCGCACGCAGGATCGAGCACGGTGAATTTCCGCAGCCGCTCGAGGACCGTGCCCAGTGCGTTCTGCGCCTGTCTGCGGTACCGCGTTCCCGCCGCCTTTGACTTCGCTGCGCTCGCGCGCTCGAGGCTCTTGACTATCCGGGCCTTCGCGGTCTTCCATTCGGCCAGCAAGGGGCGAACGATCACCGGATCGATGATCCGCATGATCTTGTCCCGGTCGGTGTAGTGCGCTCCGAGCTGCGAACGCTTGTCGGGGTCGAGACCTCGCTCGAACAGCGTCCCCAGGATCGAGGGATCGATGTTGGACCAGTCGAGCTGGGACGCTTCCAGCGTCGTCTCGATCTGGGCCTTGTCCATGGGGAGGGTCGCGTCGTCCTCGAAGAGCCCTCCGTTGAACCACTCCACCTTCTCGAACCCGACCCGGCCGCCGACGGACATCGCTCCGAACAGGTCGCGTGCCAGGGTCTCGAACTCCTGGGGCCGCCGGCGCGCGTGTTCGAGCATGCGGGTGAACATGGCGCCGGGAAGCAGCCCCACGTCCTCGGCGAACATGCAGAACACGAGGCGGTTCACGAAGTGAGCCACCTCCTGCGGAGCGCGGCCCCGGTCTCGGAGCGACTGCGCGAGCTGCGCGAAGGTCTTCGCGGCGCGTTCCGTGAGCGTCTGTCGGGTCTCGCCCGGCCGCAGCCGCTCCGGGTCGGACATCGCCCAATGGAGCTTGTCTCGGACGGCGGCGTCCACGAGATCGTCCAGCGTGAACTCGTGCGTCTCGCTGACCGAGTTGGTCCAGTTCGTCCGGATCCGGAACCGCCTCATATCGGAGACGACGAGGAGCGGCGGATTCTCCAGCGCGAGCGCGTACTGCCTCAGCTGGTCGAACGCGGCGTCGAGGTCGGCATGCTTCCCCTTGTACTCCCAAGCGAAGCAGTGACGCTTCCACACGTCCGCCCAGCCCTCCCCACCGGAGTCCTTGAGCGCCCCTCGCTCGAAGCAGTAGTGGTCGCCCTTCGGGTCGGCCTCCGCCGGGGTCGGCTCGCCGAGCAGCCGACACAGGTCGATGAAGTGCTCCTGCGCTGCGGAGCGCTCCTTCAGCTCCGAGGCGTGCCACTTCGAAATGAACTCGTTCGGGGTCACCGTTCTCCGGGTGTCGAGGGGTTCTTGTCGATCACGTACTCAACTTCCGCGGCACGATGCGCTCAGGCTTCACGGGCTGACACCGACGGATCCACTCTTCGTACCTGTCAACGAGACATCGAGTCTCACCTAGGTCGTAGGGCACCCATGGCACCAGTGTACCGCGTGCGCCCGGTCGCCGCTCGCGGGCAATCAGTTCCAAGAGATGTCGGTCATGCTCGGACAGCAACTTCGCGAGTTCTCGATCGGTCCTTCCTGCCAGAAATCCGCGAGTAGTGTGGCTGCACCGACAAACTTCGCCACAGTGGCCCGTATCGTCCACGAACTGCGTCTCGCCGTGAGGCACCTGCGCCGTCCTCGCGGCGGAGCCGGTGTATGGCCACAGGGTGAACCCGGGGCGACTACGCGTTTTTGGGGAATCAACGTCGGCCGCTTCTTCGCCACCGGGCGGTTTTCCCCACCCCCGATCTGACAGGCCCGAGGTCACATGGAGTCTGGCGATCCGTCTGACGCCACGCGACATCCTCCGATCGCCGTGCTTCAGCTTAACCTCCTGCGCACTTCGCCTTCCGCGTCGTGCCATTTCGCCTCTCGGTCGTAGCCGCACGCAATCTGTTCAAGAAGCCTGGCAACGAACGGATATTCGCAGGCCCGCTCACTCGCTTGCCTTCGGAATTTCTCTGAAAGCCGCCGTTCCGGCTCACCATCTTCTGCTCCTTTATGAACACCTCGAGCGTTATAGACACCGATGCAGAATCCCACTCCGATCTCCTTTGCAGCCGTCCGCTCCAGCACCTCGCAGACCTCGGCCCTAACAGCCCGTGGATAAAGTCCGGCCTTCAACGCCTGCACAAGTTCCGTAGAAGATGCTGGATTACAGGTGCACAAGTGATCTCTGCCATGGAGGACGGCGATGGCGGCAGGCAGGCGGCGCAAGGCGGGGCAGGCGGAGTTGTTCGTGGCCACCGACAGGATTCGGGCGCCAGGCAACCCGTTCTGCCGTGCTCTCGACGAGCTGTTGGAGAGGCACGGTTTCGACGCGTTCGCGGAGGAGACGTGCGGCGGGTTCCACGCGGAGCGGCGGGGGCGGCCGGGGGTTCCCCCGGGGGTGTACTTCCGGATGCTGATGGTGGGGTACCTCGAGGGTCTCGGCTCGGAGCGGGGCATCGCGTGGCGGTGTGCGGACTCGATTTCGCTGCGCGAGTTCCCGGGCTGCGGACCGGCGAGGAATCCGCCGGAGCACTCCCCGCCGTCGAAGACGCGGAAGCGGCCGAGCCTCGAGTCGCTCGCGGGTTCGCGCAGTCTGCCCGCCGGGCTCGTGAGGCGCGCCGAGATCGTGCTTCTGTGCGCCGAAGGGATGAGCAACAAGAAGGTCGCCGAGAAGGTCCGCGCCAGCCGCCGGACGGTCGGCAAGTGGCGCGAGCGCTTCCGGACGCAGGGGCTCATGGGCCTGTACGACGAACGCAGGCCGGGAAGGCCGCGCTCCATCGGAGACGACGAGATCACGGCGCTGCTGCGGAAGACGCTCAAGGGCGAGCCGCCCGGTGGAAGCACGCACTGGAGCTGCCGCTCCATGGCGGACGCGACGGGGGTGTCGAAGTCGACGGTCCACCGCATCTGGACGGCCTTCCACATCCGGCCTCACCGGCAGAAGCACTTCACGCTCTCCACCGACCCGTTCTTCGCCGAGAAGGTCCGCGACATCGTCGGACTCTACCTCAACCCGCCCGAAAACGCGATGGTGCTCTGCGTGGACGAGAAGACCCGGACCCAGGCGCTGGAGCGGACCCAGCCCCTGCTGCCCCTCGGGCTCGGATACGTCGAGGGCGTCACGCACGGCTGCATCCGCCACGGCACCACCACCCTCTTCGCCGCCCTGGACATCGCCACCGGCCGGATCCTCGCCCAGTGCAAGGCGCAGCACCGCCACCAGGAGTTCCTGAGCTTCCTCCGGCACATCGACGCCGACATGCCCCCGGACCTCGACATCCACCTCGTCGTCGACAACTACGGCACCCACAAGCACGCCAGGGTCAAGCGCCGGCTCGCCGACCGGCCCCGCTACCACATCCACTTCACCCCCACGTACTCCTCCTGGCTCAACCAGGTCGAGATCTGGTTCAACATCATCACACGGAAGGCCATCCGCCGCGGCTCCTTCTCCTCGGTCGCCCAGCTCAAGAAGAAGATCCTCCGCTTCACCGACGAATACAACCCGGGGGCGCGTCCGTTCGCGTGGACCGCCACCGCGGACTCCATCCTTCGGAAGACAGAAAGATTATGTCTGTCTGTTTCCGGGACACGACACTAGTGTAGTGTCCGATATACAATGCTACCTATGCGGAGATGGCCGCGAGTGCCTTCCGGGCCCGGTCCACCTTCGCCGGGATCTCCGCCGCCGACTTCGTCCACACGAACGGACGGGGGTTCTCGTTGCAGGTGTCGATGTACTGCTTCAGGCAGGACTCGAGGTGGGCGACGGAATGGAACACGCCGCGCCGGATCTGCTTGCGCGTCAGCGTGTCGAAGAAGCGCTCGACCAGATTCAGCCATGACGAGCTCGTCGGGATGAAGTGGAAGTGCACGCGCTTCGTGCGCTCGGCCCACGCCTTGACCTCGGCGTGCTTGTGGGTCGCGTAGTTGTCCAGGATGATGTGGATCTCCTGCCCCTTCGGCACCTCGCTCTCCACCTTGCGGAAGAACCGGAGCACCTCCTGATGGCGGTGCCGCCGGTACGTCTCGCCGACCACCGCGCCCGAGGCCACGTCCATCGCCGCGAACAGCGACGTGGTGCCGTGACGCTTGCAGTCGTGCGTCATCGTCCCGCACCGGCCCCGCTTCAGCGGCAGCCCCGGCTGTGTGCGGTCCAGCGCCTGCACCGAGCTCTTCTCGTCAAAGCTGAACACGGCCGCGTTGTCCGGCGGGTCAAGATACATCCCCACAACGTCTTGCAGCTTCTCCTCGAAGCGCGGGTCCGTGCTCACCTTGAAGGTGCGCCACAGGTGCGGCTTCAGCCCCGCCGCCCGCCACACCGTGTTCACGAAGCTGTGCGTCGTGCCCGCCGCCTTCGCCATCGACCGGCACGACCAGTGCGTCGCGTCCGGCGGCTTCTCCTGCGTCGTCCGCCGGATGATCTCCGTCCTCAGCGCCGCCTGCGCCTTCGGGCACCTGCCCCCGTGGTTGCCGCCCCGGGGACGCTCCTTCTCGATCCCCCTCATGCCCTCCTCCGCGTACCGCCGCCGCCAGCGGCTCACCTTGTCCCTGCTCGTCCGCAGCTCCCGGGCGATGGCCGTGTTCGTCATCCCCTCCGAGGCCATCAGCACGATCTGCGACCGGTCCCGCTGCCGCACCGTCGCGCTCCGAGACCGCGACCACCGCTCCAGAATCTCCCGGTCCCCCTCCGCAACCTCGATCTCGACCGCCTTCCGCATGGCTCCCTCCTTGTCGGTGCCTCTCGATTCCGCACGAAGAAGAAGCATACCCGCACGGCCATGCTTTTGACAGGCTATAACGCAGACACTACACTAGTGTGGGAGAGGTCTGGCGGGGTCGGAGTGCTCATGGCGTACGCTGGGTGTCGCCGTCGGCGTTGAGGACGATGAGCCCCTTGCCTTCCGGCACCGGATCGAAGGCCTTCGAGAGTTGTGCCGCGCCGGTGATTGTGCGAACGACGGCGAAGGCCGCGATCCGCGCCGCCGGAAAGGCCTTCGCCAATCGGCGAGCGCAAGCGTGGAGGGTTGCGCCACTGGTGATCACGTCATCCACCACCGTGATTCTGCCGACGGGGTCGAACCCAAGAGCAGGCGGTGCGGAGAGGGCAATGGTCGCGTGGTGGCGTTCCTCCGTCGGCCGGTCTCCACGGGACCACGCGGACTTCGGCACCTTCCGAAGCCGTTGAAGCCACTCCCTCTGTATTCCAAGTCCTTCCTCCCCCATGCACCGCACCAATTCGATTGTCGTCGACCGCGGTTTGGCTCCCCTCACGCGGGGAGCGTGGCCGGGCGCCGGGACGAGAACACCGTCGGAGCCGAAGTAGGTGGGGAACAGGTCTCTTCCGTCATCGGACGCCAGCCACGACGCGATGTTCTTGATTCTCTCTGGATCGGAGTACTTGAGGTCCATGACCAGTTCCCAGCCCTGGCGGGTCATGGCCGTGTCGCCGGAGCGCGGCCGGCCCGGACGGTACGCTGCCACAGACCCGAACGGAACACCCTCAGAAGGGTAGGTCATCCGCTCGCGACGCCGACCCGACGCACCGGGACGGGAGATCGTCAAGGACCAGCGGAAGCGTCCTAGCGTCGAAGCTGAAAGCTCCGTAGCGAATCATTTCGTCGGCCCAGTCGGGCGACTGCCGTTCGAGCGACCGCTTGGGAAAAAGGACGGGCCGCCCAAGCCTGATCGCCTCCCATCCCTGGTGCCTAGTTCCGCTGTTGGTGGCCGCCTCGACGATCAGCGTGGCATCCGACAGGAGCGCCATGGTCTTGTTGCGCAGGGGGAAGTTCGACCGGTGCGGAGGCTGACCGCACGGGAACTGAGACACCAGAAGATGCATTTCCCCGATCGCGTCCTGGAGACTCCGGTTTCGCATCACGGCGTACCGGTCCAGCGATGTGCCCAGGACGCCTACCGTCCTGCCACCGTTGTTCATAGCCGTCTCATGGGCAACGGTGTCGATCCCCAACGCCAGCCCGCTCACCACCGTGACATCGTGTGAAACGAGCTTCTCGGTTATCCGTCGGGCCAGTTCCAGGCCCTCGGCCGAGGCCCGGCGAGAACCCACAACGGCGATGCGAGGCCCACACTCCAGCAGCGACGCATCGCCCTGCAGGAATAGCTGGCGCGGGGCGGCCTTCAACTCGAACTCGTTTAGCGGTCCAAGCACGTCGCTCGGCATCACGGTCTTTGGTTGGTTCATTTCCGCCGCTCCCGGTTCATGCTCCGCCCACGCCGCCACAACCGTCTGGCGATGACCCACGGGAGGATCTTCATGGCTAATCTCTCCGCGTCGAGTCAGTCGGCCACCACGGCGATCTCGACGACTGGTTTCCCCATCGCCTTCTCGACCAGTCGACTCAGTCGCTGTCGGCGGTCTTCGAGGAAGTTATCGAACGCATCCGCCCGGAGGAGTTGAGGCGATAGGGCATGGCTGGCAAGCAGATCATTCATCGCAGCGTTGTCGAGCGCCACCTGCTTCTCCGATTGGAGTCTCAGCAGGTATTTCGAGGGCGCGTCGCCGCCTATCTTGCGATTGGCCTTGTAGGATATCTGTGTCTTGTTGAGGATGCTTTCGTATCGACCTGGTTCAACGGTATTCTGGTCGGTACACCATTTCCGGGGGAAGATGTGGTGGATGTCCAATCCGATTTCGATTGCATCTAGCTCCTTGATGGTGGCCTTCCAGAACCAATCCTCGGAGGCTTCCCGCAGAACAAGCACGTTGATACCCTTGTAAGCCGCGCTCAGACGGGTGCGCAACGTGTCGAATCGCTCCGGTTGGAAATTGGCGTCGCGCACCGTGCGCGGAAGTGCATCGTCGTCCTCGAACCAGCGGAGCAGTTCATCGTAGTCGTTGGCCATGCGGATCTCCACCGCACCACCGTAGAGCTCTCCAAGCACTCCAGACCAGAACCAGCGTGCCAGCTTGTCGTAAATCCGAGGCTCAAGCCAGCGGTCGCCTAAGGGCGTGAGCACTGCGGCCAGGGGCACGACCTGGGTGCGATAAGGAAGTTCACGCCGGTGGCAAAAGCACTCCTTTCGCAGGAATCGGGCTGCATTACGAAACCCCATCTCCAGCTTGTCGGCCCATCGCGTCCACGCGTTGAGCGGTAGCCGAAGGACATCGGCCCGCTTGCCGCTCACCGGACGCACCTGCTTTCCGGTCTTACCGGCCCACAAGTCCGCCTTTCTCAACTCGTGGGTATGCAGCAGACTGATTCCCTGGAGGAACTCCGTGGCTTCGGTGCCTTCGAGGAGCGCGTCTTCCTCCAGTCGTTCCTTGCGTGACTCAACCTTGCGAAACCGTGACCCCAACCAGTCATCCCGCAGGTTGTAGCCTTCCGCCGCGTAGCTCGCCGTGACCAGCTCAAACACGGTCAGCGGTTCACCGCCGGTATTCACCTTCTCGAAGACCAAGCAGACCGCTTCCTTGGTCGTCTCCTTCTCCAGCTGGATTACCGGAATCTGATAGGTGCGAAAGGGCTTTAGCACTTGGCTCCGAAACTTCATGTAGACGCCAAGTTGTTCCGGCACGACCTCGTACATCGTCGTCTCCCAGTCGTCCGAGTCCATTATCTGACGGCATGGGAAATGGAGTTGCTGGCACTCCAGTTTGGTCGTCGACACATCCAGCTTCACGTCGCGGCCGAAGTTGGTACGCAGTTGCCTGTTCTCATCGACCGCGACCACCGCCTCATCCAGTGCGTGAGGGGCGCCCACAGATCGCCTTATGTCGAAATAGTAGTGGCGCTTGATCCTCTTGCCCTTGGCGGTCTTGGTGCGTACCGGCTCGTCAAGTGAGATGGCTTGCGTCAAAGTCGTGAGACGCTGCTGCCCGTCCAGAATCAATCTCTCCGGTTCCCGGTTCCTCGGAACACGATCTTCCAAGCCTTCCACGGGACGGGTCTGGAAGCGAACCTCGCCCCCCCCTTTGAGCAGCATGATCGCCCCGATCGGGAACGATCGACCAATGCTCACGAGTAGATCGCGGATGCCGTTGTCGTCCCAGACCCAGCCACGCTGGAAGTCTGGCAACTGGATCTTTCCTTCGGTGATCTCCCGAAGGAGATCGGTCAACGAGGCTTTGGTAATGTCGAAGGTCGTCATATCGGCTCCTGCTCTCTCCCGGAAATGACCATGTGTCCTTCCGCAGCGAGAGCTGGTACTGGACCACATCGATGCACCAAACGGCTACCGATTGGCTCCGCCATCCACGCAGGCAACGCGGTCCGCGCCGCGGCAAGATCGCTCAATTCCCTTCTGGACAGCCGCGGCATCACGGCATCAAGACCCTTCTCGACCTCGTTGGGACCGAGCCACGCCAGCGCCCTAATGACCACTCCGGCCGTGCGATGTGGCGCTGTCAGCTGCCATGCAGGGGCGTGGCGCAACTCCACCTGGTGAGCCCCGAAATGCAGGAGGCGGTTCGGACCGGAGGTGAGATAGACCGAGCGTACGGTGTTCTGCGTTGTCAGACCCAACCAGTTGGCCGCGCCGCCACCGTTCGGCACGATGATGTCGCCCCAGAACGCCGCAAGGGAAGCGAGCGCCTTCTCCAGACGCGGCGCCCTCAAGCCGAAACGAGTCTGAATCGGACGCACGTAAAGGCCACGACAGATCCGTAGGAGGCACTCCGATCGGGCGAGGCGGGAGAGCGTCCGGCTCACCGCAGACGGGTCGCCGAGGTGCAGGAGATCCTCTGTCTGAATGGGCGTGGCCTCCGGCTGCGACTCTGCGTAATCCATGATCCTCTCGGGCAGGCTGTTCATCGCGTCCGTGTCCTCAGTCGCAGGTCGAATGGCTCATTCAATATAAGCGTCCGTCGCGGACAAGCGACCGACGGCTGTAGCGCCGAGGCGGTGCTGAGCGGCCCAACTTCATGCCCGGGCGCGCCTGCGCTGACCGCGCCGTCAAGAGGACCCGCCTTCCCGGTCCGCTCCTTCCGGTCCTTCCAGCCGTATTCCGTCCCGCCGTGGGTTGCCCCCGGGCCGAGGGCGCATCCCCGGCATCGAAACCTCGGCTTCCACTCCTTGTGGGGGAGCTCCGCCGCCGCATTGGCAGCGACCTCCTACGACCTCCGGACAACATAGGACAACTATATACACCATAGACACTTAGAGGATTTTCTTGTGTTGACGGCCGGAGAAACGCTCCGCCGTTCCCGGCCCCGGGCGCAAATCCGTACCTCGACCTGATCGCTTGGCACGATCCCGGCCTGCACGACGCGCCCGCCCTCGTGATCGGCGAACTGCACCATCCGACCGTGGCGAGAGAGAGTGAAAAGCCGTCGTGGCTCGTGATCCCCGAGAAGGGGCTCTACACAGGCACACTCATAGTGCATCGATAGTGCATCGAGCGCCAAGGCAAGGATCTGGCGTGGGTGCCGGGAGGCCTGAAATGCAACCGATGCAACCGGAAAAACCCATTGGTTGGGTTGTGTCGTGGGCGCGCCTACGGAACGGAAACCTATGGAAGGGTCATATCGGTCGGTATCGGTTGTGATGGTGACACCTTCGCGCCGGATCCCCCCGACCATGCCGGACCATGCCGTGATCCAATCCCTCCGATGCTGTCTCGTCCGTCCCAAGCCCCGGACCTCACCGGGGTGCCGATCCATCGGCGGCGAAACGGGCGGCCCGAAACCCTTCCTTCCGCCGATTCCGCCCCAACCCACCCGCGCCACCGCAGTGTGCCCCTGCACGCAACGCCCAAGCGCAATCCTACCGCAACAACGCCGGTCCGCTCATGACCAGGACCCACCAACCCTCCATCAGGAACCTTCCCGCCGCTTGGCGGAGAAAGGCTGAAGACGCTCGGCAGGTACGGCGGCTAGGCACTCGTCACCGCGCTCGAGCGCTGCGCCGACGAGCTCGAAGGCACTATCCAGGAGCGCGACGACACCACCTACTCGTTGGTCGAAGCCTCACGGGAGAGCGGCTAATCCGAAGTTCGGCGGTGGGGATCCGCCAAGTGATTGCGGCGCTGCAACATAAGCGATTTCCGGGGTGTACGCTGCTGGGTACGGCTTATGGGCGGACGCCGAGCAGGCGGAAGGCTTCGGCCTGGAGCGGGGTGGGGCGGGCGAGGATGTCGGCGGTCATGGCTCCGGGCACGGGGGGCCTGACGCGGTTGCGGGTGAGGGTGGCGAGGTCGCGGAGCAGGGTCCGGAAGCTGTGGACGGGAAGGCCCTCGGGGGTGCGCTTCCCGGCCTTCTCGGCGCGGGCCGCGCGGGAGACGCGGGCGGGCGCGACGGGCGAGGCGCGGGCGGCTTCTGCGGCGGCCGGGTCGTGGTCGTCAAAGAGCAGGGGGGCCGGCGCGCGGCGCATGTGCCATTCGACGCAGCAGGCGAGCATGCAGAGGAAGACATGGGCGCGGACGCGATCGGCGAGGCGGTGGTGGACGGGCCGGACCTTGAGGTCCACCCCCTTGAAGCTGCGGAAGGCGCGTTCGACCCGGCTGAGGCTCTTGCAGGCGCGGACCGTGTCTTCGGGCCCCATCTCGCCGGCGGGCACGTTGGTGCGGATCACGTAGATGCCGTCGAGCGCCGACTCTTCGGCGATGCGCTTCTCGTCGCGCTCGCAGGAGAAGCCGTCGTCGGTCACGGTGGTCTTGAAGTGCCTGCCGACCTTGCGGGCGCGCAGGGCCCGGTCGGCGCGCACGGCGATGCGCTTCTCGCCCCGCAGCGGGCGGTTGTCGCGCTGCGTCGCCCGGACGACCTGTTCGAGCTTGACCTCCGTGGCCGCGAGCAGCGCCTCTCGCTTGCGCGCGCGCTCGGCCGCGAGCAGCGGGTTGCGGCAGACGACCGGCCGCTCGCCCGGACAGAGCTCGGGCGCGGAGACCTCGGCCAGGTCCCGCTCGTCGAAGATCGACGGCTGCAGGTCGCCGCCGGAAGCGAGCCTGCGGATCGCCGGAGCCCGCAGCGAGGTGATCCACCGCAGCCCCGCGGGCCCGAGGTCCTCGCGGATGCGGGCGTCGGTCAGCATCCCCCGGTCGCCGGCCACGACGACCCGCGAGAGCGAGAAGCGCGCGGTGAGCTTCTCGACCTGGGCGGCCACGGAGCCGGGGTCGGCCGTGTTGCCCTCGAAGACCCGGGCGGCCACCGGACGGCCACCGGACGGCCCTCCCGGTCGCAGAGCAGGGCGAAGACGATCTGAAGCTTGCCGCGCCTGCCGTCGCGAGAGCAGCCGCGCCTGGCCGGCGGGCACTTCGTGCCCTCGAAGTACACCGAGGTCAGGTCGCAGAGCACGAGCGAGCCGTCCTCGACGTGCCGGGCCGCCGGAGTCCGCTCGATGCGCGGCTGCCGCCGGAGCAGCCGGTCCATCGCCTCGCAGAGCTCCTCCGCCGTCGCGTCTTCGGCGCCGAGCTCCTCGCCCGGCGTGTCGGTCTGCGTCTCGGAGGCGAGGCCCCGGGCGGTGGCGAGCTTCGAGCGGGGGTCGAGGACGCGGGCGGCGATCATCGCCGCCGCCGAGGAGCGCATCCGCGAGGGACGGCGGTCGAGCAGCCTCTCGAGGCCCGGCTTCCGGGCCGTGCCCGCGACGGCGGCGACATGCCCGTGGGGTCGGGAGCGCAGGATCTCGAAGGCGTCGTCCATCGACTTCAGGGCGACGCCGCCCTTGAGCAGGATGCGCAGCCCCCGGACGATCTCGTCGGGCCACTTCGAGAGGTTGGCGAGGGTGCGCTTGCAGACCTTGCCGTCCTTGCGGAAGGACTCGCGCAGCAGGACGGCGGGCGGGGAGTTCCGGTTGGGCACGCGTTCGATGTACATGGGTATCATGGTAACGGATATGCTGAATCATGTCAAGATGGACACCGAATCATTACATGGGTACAGCATCCGGATGCCGAAATCGACTCGGGTCTTTCGGCTGCAACACGTTAACCGCGATAATCGGCCCGATTCCGTCCCGAACTTCGGGCTAATCCGCGGACCACCTCGGACGCCTGGTTCGCGAAGGCAAGATCCCCAACGCCGGACGCCCCGGCACCCCGAGAATCGCACGGGTCGATCTGCCCCGGAAAGCGGCGCCACCGGCCGCGCCGCGACTGGCGGCGGCAACCCAACCAAGCGATGTTTCAAATGCGCAGATCGTGCAATCCATCATCACGAGAGGAATCGAATGATGGCACGCACGAAACGTGACCGGCGCTCCTACAGCGTCGGCGAGTGGGGCCGGAACCGGGTGAGGGGTGTTCGCTGATCCCAAGACCGGGCTCTTCCAGATTGAGTGGCGCGAGAACGGCCAGAGGCTGCGCAGGTCGCTGAAGCACGGCGACTTCGCGCGGGCAAAGCAGCAGGCGGATGAGTTCGCCGCGGGCTTCGTGAGGCCGGACACCGCGGGCGTGGTGAAGCCGAACCGGAGCCGCTTACTCTGGAGCGGCTTTCTGAAATCTACGGCGAAGAAGTGACGCCCAAGAAGAGTGAGCGATCCTGGAGGTACGATCGGGTCGCGATGAAGATGTTCCTCACGTTCTTCGGGCGGTCGCGGAAGTCGGCCACGCTGTCCCCAGCGCGACTGGGATAGATTCATCCGAGCGCGTGGTCCTGAGCCAACCCGAGTACGAAGCTCTGCTCCGGGTCTCGTTGGCGATGGACTGGCGGTTTCGCGCGGCGCTGGTTCTCGCGCACGAAACGGCACACCGCATCGGTGCCATTCGCCAGCTTCGCTGATCCGATATCGACATCGAGGGCAGAGTCATTCGGTGGCGGGGCGAGCACGAGAAGACTGAGTACGAACACCGGTGACAGAGGAAGTGGTCGCCGTGCTCGGCGAAGCGCGGAAGCACAATCCCGGCATAGGAGACATTCCCCTTTTTCCTGCGCCCAAGAACCCCGCTGTTCTGCATGAGGCGTTCGCTCGCACGCGATTGGTGACGGAAGGCCGAGGACTCGCGGGTCTCGAGCCGAAACAGTGCCCGGGCTGGCACTCGCTGAGGCGGAAATTCGCCTCCGATCTCATGAGCCAGCCGCTGAAGGTGCTCTGCGAGCTGGGGGGGTTGGAAAACCGCCGAGACCGTGCTCCAGTGTTACCAGCGAGCCGACGAGGACCGTCTCAGAAAGGCCCTCGATGACCGCCGGAGGGCCGCAAACCGGCTATAATTAGCCGGAATGAGACCCTCCAGATCCCGTAACTTCCAATCGGGGCGGCCGGATTCGAACCGGCGACCTCCTGCTCCCAAAGCAGGCGCGCTACCGAGCTGCGCCACGCCCCGCAAAGGTACCGAATGGTCTTCGAAAATCGCATACTAACGAGCCGGGCGGTAGGCATGGCTGCTCGTGCCGGAAAGCTGGCCGCTCTCGTCACGGCCGCCCTGGTTTCCACATCGTCCGTGTCGGCCGCACAGGGGAGCCTGCGGGAGGATCCCTCGGCCGCCCCCGCCCCCGATGCGGCCCGTACTCCCGTCTCGGGCGAAACGCTGAGCGTCCATCTCCTCACGGTCGGCCCCGGAGACGGTGTCGAGGAGCTGTTCGGCCACAATGTCCTGCTGATCCGGGACTCGGCTGCGGGAAGCGAGCAGGCCTTCAACTACGGCCTCTTCGACCCCGGCGAATCCGGGTTCCTGCTTAACTTCTTCATGGGCCGGATGATGTACCGCGTCGCTCCGCTGCCGCTGGACTACACGCTGGCGTCCTACCGAGCGGCGGGGCGCCGGGTCTGGGCGCAGGAACTCGATCTGGAACCGGCCGCCAAGGCGCGGCTCCTGGATCTGCTCGAGACCGCATCGCTGCCCGAAAACAGCTCCTACCGCTACGAGTACTTCCTGAACAACTGCTCCACCAAGCTGCGCGACATCCTCGACATGGTCCTCGACGGGCAGCTGAGGGCGGCCACGGACAAGCCCGGCGAAGGCGGTGCGTCATGGCGGTATCATACCCGTCGCCTGACGGCCGGAAAGCTGCATTTCTACGCCGGCATCGATCTCCTGCTGGGCCCGCGGGGCGACGAGACTACCACGACATGGCAGGAAATGTGGGTGCCCATGAAGCTGCGGGACACGGTGGGGGCACTCTACATCAGCCGCACCGACGGAACCCGCACCCGGCTGGTTCGCTCCGAAGCGATCTGGGTGGAATCGGAGAGAGAGCACGAACCGGCGACTTCGCGCTCCATGGGATTCCTGTTCCTGTTGTTGGGAACGGGCGTCGGCCTGGTGTTCGTGATCCTCGGGCACCAGTCCGCCGGCGGATCAAGGGGAGGCCGCCTCGGACTCGGCGTCGCCGGCTGCCTCTGGGGCGCCTTCTGTTTCGTCACCGGAGTGCTGCTCATCGTCATGCACTGGACCGATCACGAATTCATGTACTGGAACAGGAATCTCCTGCTGTTCAGCCCGATGGGGCTGGGGGTCGCCGCCGGGCTGGTCCGGGTAACCCGCATAGGCACCACCGGACTGTGGGCACGCCGATTCGCCCTCGGATCGCTGGGTTCGGCGGTCGTCGGGCTGCTGCTGTACATGATTCCGGCGCTGCGTCAGGAGAACCTGCTGATGATCGCATTCGCGCTTCCCGTCCATATCGCGGTTTGCTGGGTGATGCTGGGCATCCACAGGATGGATCACACCCTCGTGTACGGCCCGACCTTTCATCCGGGCCGTCGGCGCGCAAGGTGAACGGTGAGCGCGCCAGTGACGATCAGCGTGCCAGGTGAACGGCAAGCGCCCGAAACGCCTTGCCCCTGTGGCTGCGCGCATTCTTCTCGCCGGGGGTCAGCTCTGCGTAGCTCCGGTCCGTCTCCTCGTCGAGAAAGATGGGATCGTAGCCGAACCCGCCCGAGCCCCGTGCGCGCCTCAGGATGCGCCCGGGGGCTTCGCCGAGGAAGTGGACCGTCGTGCTCGACTGCGGCATGAAGAGGCAGACCGCGCAGACGTAGCGGGCTCCGCGCATGGACGGGGGCAGGTCGCCCAGCTGCTCGATCAGGTGGCGGTTGTTGGCGTCGTCACGGCCGAGTCCGGGGTATCGCTCGCGCGGAGCGAACCGTTTGGTCCTCACACCCGGGCGTCCGCCGAGCGCGTCCACCTCCAGCCCGGAGTCGTCGGCCGCAGCGGCGAGGCCCGTCATGCGAGCGAAGTAACGAGCCTTCGAGGCCGCATTCTCCCGGAACGTCTCGAAGGGTTCGAGTTCCTCTTCCGCTTCGGCCCAGGGGACGCCCGCTTCTTCGAGCGTGACCGTCTCGAGCGTGACCGATCCGGGGGCATCCGGCCCCCCCTCCGCCGGAATTCGCATCGCCTCCGCCAGAATCCGCGCCGCCTCCCCGGCCTTGTGCGCGCTGCGCGTGGCGAGGAGAAGCTTCACGTGCCGGCCTCCTCGCGCGGCCCGGTCCCCCCGCGCGGCCCGGTTGCCCCGCGCGGCTCCGTCCCCCTGCGCGGCCCTGTCCCCGTGCCGACCGGCACACCCTGCCCCGCCCGCATCCGCTTGATCAGGCCGCTCGTCGAGCAGCCCGGCACCAGCGGCACGATCACCACCCTTCCCCCCCTCTCCAGCACCGTCGCGGCTCCCGCCACCTCGTCCTCGGCGTAGTCGCCCCCCTTCACCAGCACATCCGGCTGCAGCGCGGCGATCAGCTTCCGGGGCGTATCCTCGTCGAAGAAGGTCACGATGTCCACGCATTCGAGCGCCGCCAGCACCTCGGCCCTGCTCCGCTCGTCCACCAAGGGGCGCTCCGGCCCCTTCCCGAGCCGCCGCACCGACGCATCCGTGTTGATCGCCACCAGGAGCGCATCGCCCATCCGCCTGGCTCGGAGGAGGCACTCCACATGCCCCCGGTGCAGCAGATCGAAGCAGCCGTTCGTGAACACCAGCCGGAACGATCGTCCGGGCCCCGCCCGTTTCAGCGCTTCACGACGCCCCACCACCTTCGAAGCGGGCGTCCGCATGCTACAAGAAGTGGAACAAGAGGAAAGCGCTCAGCAGGATCGACACCCACAGTACCATGCTGCCCGCCGGCCAGGTGCGAGCCAGTATCCCGCGGGGACCGTGCGCCCGGAAGGCACCGCGCATGGTGCGACGAACCGTGTCAAGCACGGCGCGACGGAAGGCGGCGTCCACGGCTCCGGCCACCGAACCCGTGAGGCGGATCGCCTTCGCGGCGGCCCGCCGGTACACCCAGTCCGCGTCCAGATTCACCGAGGGGATCTCGGCGGGATAGATCTTCCACAGGTGGAAGGCCGCCACCGCCGCGATGGCGAAGCACAGGAGCTGCACCTGGGTGAGTATGTGAGTGTATGAGTAGGCGTGGTAATCCACTTCGCCCGGGAGCAGGCTGTACAGCAGGTCGGGCCGTACACCGATCAGGATGCATGCCAGCGCCCCGATCCCCATCGCCGCCAGCATGTTGCGCGGCGGCTCCTGCGTGCGGATGCCGGAGTCGTGGGCGAAGAAGGCGAAGTAGGGGATCTTGATCCCGGCATGCTCCACCACCCCCGCCGACGCGAAGAGCATGACCGGCCAGATCCAGTAGTGGTGCTCTTCGAGCAGCGCCGACATGATCATGCTCTTCGACACGAAGGCGTTGAAGAGGGGAACGGCAGAGATCGACAGCGCCCCGACGATGCAGAGAACGGCGGTGACGGGCATGGTCTTGTACAGACCGCCGAGATCCGATGCCTTCGTCTTGCCCGTCATGTACATGACCGCCCCCATCGACATGAAGAGGAGGCCCTTGAAGAGCACGTCGTTAAACGCGTGGGCGACGGCACCGTTCACCGCGAGCGTGGTCCCGACCCCGATCCCGCAGACCATGAAGCCGATCTGGTTCATCATGGAATAGCTGAGCGTGCGCCGGAGGTCGTTCTCGATCACCGCGTAGAAGATCGGGAAACAGGCCATGAAGGCGCCGATGTACATGAGCACCTCTTCGCCCGCGAAGCCCCGCGCCAGCGCATACACCGCCACCTTCGTGGTGAAGGCGCTGAGGAAGACGGTTCCGGTGGGCGTCCCTTCGGGATAGGCGTCGATCAGCCAGTTGTGCGCCAGGGGGAAGGCGGCCTTGACCCCGACGGCGAGGAAGACGAGCCACGCCGCCGGCCCATCCAGTCCCATGGGGCCGAAATCGAGGCTGCCCGTGCGGTGCGCGTGCATCATCGCGCCGGCGAGCAGGGTCACCCCCGACACGACATGCACCAGGAGGTACCGCATCCCCGCCGAGACCGCACGCGGGGTGCGCCGCGTCCAGATGAGGAAGACGGAGCTGATCGCCAGCAGCTCCCAGAAAACGAAGAGGGTGATGAAGTCCCCGGCGAAGACGGCCCCCAAGGCGCTCCCCGCGTACACCACGGCCGCGGTGTGCTGCAGCGTGGGGCTGTCTCCCTTCTTCAGGTGCAGCGAATAGATGATCGCGATGAACGCGCCCAGGTGGAACAGGTAGCCGAAGAGGAGGCTGAGCCGGTCGGCGCGCACCAGGGTCAGCGTGTATCCCAGGAGCTCGTGCTGAAGCTGGTAGCCCTCCTGGAGGCTCCATACGTTCAGCGCCCCCGCCACCGGGATCAGGACCAGCCACACCGCCCGCAGGCGGGGAACGTCCCGGAGGAAGGGCACCAGCAGCGCGCCCGCGAAGAAGATCAGGAACGGAGGAACGCTACTCGGCATCGTAGTAGTCCTCCGAGCGCATCACCAGGCGTCTCAGCCCCTTGGCCAGGACGATCAGCAGCGCGATCCCGAAGAAGCCGAAGGAAGGGTATGCGAACGGCCAATCCTCGATCGGGTGGTGCTTCTCGGGACGTCCGAAAAGGTCCATCCCGAAAACGATTGCGCAGACCGCGAAGAATCCGACCAGGATCCGTCCCGCCCAGGGGGAAGGAACGCTGTTGTTCCCGTGTTCGCTGTTCCGGTGTTCGCTCATGGTCCCGCGACCATCGCCATGAGCCGGTAGAACGGCTCGGGATACGCGAAGAGCACCAAGCACGCCGTCGCGGTCACGACGATCGCCGCGACCGACCACTTCGGCGCTCCGTGGTGACGGTGACCGTCCGGGTGGTCGTCCGGCTTGCCGAAGAATCCCCTCAGCGGGATCTCCATCAGGTACGCGAGCGACAACAGCGAGCTGAGCATCAGCACCGCCACCAGCCCGACCTGTCCCGCTTCCAGCGACCCCAGGCCGAGGAACCACTTGCTCCACGCGCCGCCCGCCGGCGGCAGCCCCACGATCGAGAGAGTCCCGATGAAGAAGGCGGCGAAGGTGACGGGCATCTCGCGGCCCAGGCCGTTCAGCCGACTCACTTCGGACCTGTGGGCACCCACCATGATCGCCCCGGCGCAGAAGAACAGCGTGATCTTCCCGAAGGCGTGCATGGCGATGTGCATGCCGCTTCCGATGATCCCCCAGGTGTTCGCAAGCATCGCTCCGAGCACGATGTAGGAGAGCTGGCTCACCGTCGAGTAGGCCAGCCGCGCCTTCAGGTTGTCCTTGGTGAACGCCACCAGCGAGCCGAGGATGATCGTGGCGGCCGCGATCCACATCAGCCAGTCGGAGGCCCCCAGCTCGGCGACGAAATCGATCCCGAAGATGTATACGGTGACCTTCAGCACGGCGAATACCCCGGCCTTGACCACCGCGACCGCGTGGAGCAGCGCGCTGACCGGGGTCGGCGCCACCATCGCCGCGGGGAGCCAGCGGTGGAAGGGCATCACCGCGGCCTTGCCGATCCCGAAGACGAAGAGGCCCAGCAGCACCGGCACCGCACCGGCGGCCACATTCCCGCGCAGGATCCCGCCGGCCTCGAAATCGAGCGTCCCCGCGACGGCGTACACCCATATGATCGCCAGCAGCTGGAACACGATCGAGGTCGAGAAGAGGATCCCCAGATATACGCGCCCGGCCCGTCTTGCCGCGTCGGTGCCCGCATGGGTGACCAGCGGGAAGGTGGTGAGCGAAAGAACCTCGTAGAAGACGAAGAGGGTGAAGAGGTTGCCCGCGAAGGCGACGCCCATGACCGAGGCGATCGCGAAGGCGAAGAAGAAGTAGAATCGCGTCTGATTCTTCTCGTGGTGGCCTCGCATGTAGCCGATCGAATAGGCGGTGGTCACGATCCAGAGGAACGAGGCGACGAGGGCGAAGAGAACGCCCAGCGGTTCGGCCCCGAGCGAGATCGGGATTCCGGGGATCGGCTCCGCCAGCACCACCTCCGGGCGCGCACCGTCGCTCACGGCGCCGAATATCCGCAGCACGATCGCGAAGAGAGCCCCGGCCGTCACCAGGCTGGCCGCCTCGCGCAGGTTCGGACTGCGACGCAGGAGCAGGATGAGTGCGGACCCGGCGACCGGAACCGCGAGCGACAGCATCAGGAGCAGGGTCATCGCCCGATCCCCGCCATCAGAACCTGTGCGGCCTGCTCGGCGATCCCCGCGGTCCGTCCTGCGTCGATCCCGAAGTACAGGTTGAGGATCACCAGCGCCCACGTCGGCCACAGCAGCGTCCACGGCGCCTCGCGGGTCGCCTCGTCACCCGGGAATTCGCGGAAGTACGCGACCTCCACCACCCGCCAGACGTAGACCAGCGCCATCAGCGAGGTGAGCAGCACCAGCACCGCCACCGGCCACCAGCCGCGTTCGAGCGCACCGAGGATCAGGAACCACTTGCTGACGAACCCCACCGTGAGCGGCACTCCGACGAGGCTCAGGCCCCCGGCCACGAAGGCCGCCATCGTCGCGGGCATGCGCCGCCCCAGCCCCGCCATCGCCTCGATGCGCACCGACCCGATGCGGTACATCACGCAACCCATCGCCATGAAGAGGGCGCCCTTCATCAGCGCGTGGTTGAAGAGATGCAGAAGCGTCGCGGTCAAACCGGTCACCGTCGCG
This sequence comes from Longimicrobiales bacterium, assembly GCA_965215065.1. Classification (GTDB taxonomy): domain Bacteria; phylum Gemmatimonadota; class Gemmatimonadetes; order Longimicrobiales; family Gaopeijiaceae; genus Bin94. The sequence goes on along the minus strand of OZ244037.1, from coordinate 2,799,938 downwards.
AACGAAAGCCCGAGGATCATGTACCCGACCTGGGCCACCGAGGAGTAGGCGAGCAGGCGCTTGACGTTGACCTGGAAGATCGCCACCAGCGACATGCTCACGATCGCCGTCAGCGCCAGGGGCATGAGCACCCGGTCGAGGGCCATTACGTCGAAGGAGAACGCCGCCCCGAAGACCGTGAGGAAGAACCGCAGCAGCATGTAGACGGCGACCTTGGTGGCGGTGGACGCCATGAAGGCCGTGACCGGAGACGGGGCGTACGTGTAGGCGTTGGGCAGCCAGAGATGCAGCGGGAAGAGCGCCAGCTTGAGGCAGAACCCCACCGCGAGGAACCCGTAGGCCACCTTGACGGTCCGCGACTCCCACACATCCGGCAGGAGCACCGCCAGGTCCGCCATGTTCAGCGTCCCGGTCATCGAATAGAGCAGCCCGATGCCGATCACGATGAAGGTCGCGCCGACCGAACCCATGACCAGGTAGCGGAAGGCCGAGGTCAGCGCCCGCCGGTCCTGCCCCAGCGAGATCAGCGCGTAGGCGGAGAGCGACGAGATCTCCAGGAAGACGAAGACATTGAAGACATCTCCCGTGATCGCGATGCCCAGCAGCCCCGAGAGGCAGAGAAGGTAGGCGGAGTAGAAGAGGGAGATGCGCCTCGCTTCGATTTCGCGTTCCGCGCCGGCCAGCGCATACGGAGCCACCAGCGCGCCGATGCCGGAGACGATGACCAGGACCCACGCGTTCACGATGTCGACGCGGTACTCGATCCCGATCGGCGGCGCCCAGTCGCCGATGGCATACGAGATCACGCCCGACGACATCACGCGGCCCAGCAGCGCCAGGGAGAGACCCAGCGCGGACCAGCTGGCGAGCACCGCCAGGCCCCATGCGGCACGGCCGTTGCGCAGGAAGACGCACAGGGGCGCCGCGATGAGGGGCACCACCACCTGAAGGATCGGGTAGTGCTCCGCCATCACCCGCCCGCCTCGGTTTCGGCCATTACCCGTCCGCCTCGGCTCTGGCCTCGATGCTGTTGATCTCGTTCTCGTCCAGCGTCCCGTACGCCTCCTTGATGCGGACGGCCAGCGCCAGCCCCACGGAGGTCGTGGCGATCCCGACGACGATCGCGGTGAGGATCAGCACGTGGGGCAGCGGGTTGGAGTAGAGGACTTCGGCGACGGCCTCGTGCGCCGCTTCCGCGCCCGCCGGGGACTCGGCGGCACCGTGCGCGTCCCCGTCCCCGTGGTCTCCCACGAGGATCGGCGGCGTCCCCCCGGTGATCTTCCCCAAGCTTATGTACAACATGAACACAGAGGTCTGAAATACATTCAGACCGATGATTTTCTTGATCAGGTCGCCGCGCGAAATCAGGATGTAGAACCCGACCATCATCAGGAAGATGACGACCCAGTAGTTGTAGTGGGAAACGAGAAGGTCGAGGGTCATGGTCCCTTCCTTTTCCGCCCCGCGAAGAGATAGAAGACCGAAACCATCACCCCGAAGACCGTGACCAGGACGCCCAGTTCGACCGCCAGGATGCCGTAGTGCTGGCCGTGCTCGGGATCGTGCGCCAGGGCGTTGTAGCCCAGGTAGTTGTGGCCGAGCAGCATCGTCACCACCCCGACGCCCGCGAAGATCAGCACGCCCAGAGCGGCGCAGCCGCGTACGAACCGGGGGGGCAGCATCCGCTGGACTTCGCCCAGGCCGTAGACGAGAGCGAGCAGCGCGACCGCGGCCGCCAGGATCACGCCCGCCTGGAAGCCCCCGCCGGGACTGTAGTCGCCGTGAAAGTGGACGTAGAGCGCGAAGGTGATGATGAAAGGGGCGAGGATCTTGGCGCCGACCCGCACGATGATCTCTTCCCTCATCCGTCGCTCTCTCCCCCGGCACGCCTTGCGCGCACGCCCCCGGCGAGCAGGATCATGACGCCCACGGCGGCCGCGAAGACCACGGTGGTCTCTCCCATGGTGTCGTAGCCCCGGTAGGACGCCAGCACGGATGTGACCACGTTGGGAATGCCGATCTCGTGGGGACTCTCTTCCAGATAGTGATCCGCCACATGGTGGTGGACCGGGTTCGAGGCGTCGCCGAACCCCGGTATGTCCACAGTCCCGTAGACCAGCGCGACGCCGGTCAGGCACACCACGAAGAGCGGCAGGAGGGGGGTGTGGCCCGGCTTGTTCTCGTGATGGCCGCAGAGCGCGAGCGCGCCCAGGAAGAGCACCGTCGAGATCCCTGCGCCCACCGCCGCTTCGGTGAAGGCCACGTCCACCGCATCCATCACGGTGAACAGCCCCGCGGAAAGGAGCGAATAGACCCCGGCCAGCATCACCACGGCGAAGAGGTTGCGGATGCGGAGCAGAGCGATGCCAGTGGCCGCCAGCAGCGTCAGCAGCACGATGTCGATGACGGTTACTATAGGACGCCTCCATCGGCAGATCCGGGATCCTCTCCGTGCACATCTCCGCGCACCTCGCCGGAGCCGCCCGCACCCCGCCTGCCCGCGCGCGCCCCGTCGGCACTCCGCCCGCCCGCAGCCCGCCCCCGGGCCCCCGCCGGCGTATAGGGCCGAAGTCCGCCGGAGAGCGCGGCCTTGGCCACCGCGTGGGTCGCGATCGGGCTCGTGAACCACAGGAACGCCAGAATCAGGAGGAGCCGCACCGTGACGAGGTCGGCGCCGTTGTAGACGGCCATCCCCGCCAGGATCATCCCCGCCCCCATCGTATCGGTCATCCCCGCCGCGTGCATGCGCGTGAATACATCCGGCAGCCGCACCATCCCCAGCGAGCCCGTCAACAGGAAGAAGGCACCGGGCAGGAGCAGCACCCAGCTCATGACGGTGACAAGCCGGTCCATCAGTTCGCCGTCCGGTCGGGGCGGGAGCGGGCGCCCAGGTCGCCGTACTCGATGTACTTCAGAACGGCGATCGTGCCGATGAAGTTGATCAGCGCGTAGGCGAGCGCGAGGTCGAGGAACTCGGGCCGGCCGTTGAGGAAGCCGAGCACGGCGATCAGCACGACCGTCTTGGTCCCGATGTTGTTGAGTGCGAGGACCCGGTCGTACGCGGTCGGGCCGAGAAGGGCCCGGCACATGACCAGGACCATGCCGACGAGCAGTGCGGCGGCGGTGACGACGAACATCATCGTGCCGCCGCTTCGCCTTCCAGCCGGGTGACGCGCCGGTTCATGTCGTTCTCCTCCGAGCCGTCGATCTCCGACTGCACGATGGCGTGGACCTCGAAGTCGTCCCCGATGATCCCGGTCGTGACGGTCCCGGGAGTGAGCGTGATGGAGTTGGCATAGATGAAGCGGCCGAGATCAGTCCGCTGGGAAGCGCGAAAGTGCACGATGGACGGGTCGACAGCGAGCCGCGGCGAGAGGATGAGCCTCGCTACGCGAACATTCGACTTGAAGATCTCCCACACCAGCCAGGGGACGTACGCGAAGGCCCTCGGAATCAGGTGAACCGGCACCGATTCGCGGTCCAAGGTCCGCATGCGCACAGCCACCCAGACGGAAAGGATGCAGGTCGCCACGCCGAAGATGATGAGGAGCAGCGTGGGATGCCCGGAAAGCACCAGCCAAAGCGCGAACAGGGTGCCCCAGAGCCAGAAAACCCGGTTCAAGTCGTCATGCTCCTCGGAGCGCGGTCTGCCGTGATCTCGAAAACCCGCAAGCGAATCTACCAGTTGGACTGGCTTCCGTCCACTATCTCCTGCACCAGCAACTCGATGGCCTCCGTCCTCCCGACATCCTCGGTTTCGCTCGCGTCAAGATACTGGCCCACGACGCGCAGCTGCTGCTGGTCCCACAGGATCGTGTAGTTTTCCCGGTCCAGCACCTCGACCCGAACCACCAGGATGACTTCGCGCTGGAGCACCTGGACGCTCTCGGCCTGCTGCCCGCGGCGATAGAGCGGCGCCGTCTGCTCGTAGCGCAGAATCGTTCCCGACACGACCGCGTCCGCCGTCTCCTCGCCCGCCTGCGTCAGCCCGAGCGAACGCGGAAGCTGGCGCAGCAGCGCTTCGTGCACCTCCTGGGTCAGCTCGAACCGATTCGTCTCGTTTTCGAAGGGAACGACGGCGATGGTGCGGATGTAGTCGGGAAACCCGGCGCCGGCGGTGAACGAGTAGTTGCAGGACCCGAGCGAGAGGACGGCGAGGGCGGGCACGCCGAGACACCGTACCGCAGGCCCGCGGCCCCGCCCGGCGCCCGGCGCCATCCACCGGGCGGCCACCACGCACGCGCGCATGGCGCAGCTTCCGTGCGGGCCGCTACGGCCCGGCGGCCCGTGGTGAAGCCCTCGCGAGCACCGAGAGCGGCGAGGCACCCGTCCGGCAAGGCGCTCCGCAGGGCGTCCAGATGTCCGAAGGGAACGGATCCACATGTTCCACCGATTCCAGTCTGAGCTCGAGTTCGCGATAGTCGGCCAGGTTGCGGTAGGTCGCCCGGCCGGGATAGACCGATTCCCGGTCCGTGCCGGAGATGCGGTCCGTGCCGGAGATGAAGACGCGCTCCGCCACCGAAGAACCTCGCTCCAGCAGCTCGGCATCCGTCAGCTCTCCGTCCCGGAAGCGGAAGCGGACCTGATCGCCGGCCGGAAGCCGGTATCTGACTTCCATCGTGCCTCGCCCGACAGTCCCCTGCAACATCTCGGCTCCGCTTCCGGGACGGAAGACCCCCAGCGCCGCCCAGAGCAGCGGTGCGGGGGGAACGAGGTCGGTCGGGAGCGATCCGGGGACCATCAGCTCGTCGTCGACGAGGGCGGCGATCGCCACCGTCTCCCCGTTGTCGAGAAACAGATCCAGCCGAGCGCGGTACGGCGGCTCGACACGGGCCACCCCGACGCCCGAGCCCCGAAAATCGGGCTCGCGGGCCCTCCATCGGAAGATCAGCCGACTGGGCCGCTCGGGACGGGTGCGCCGCTCGGCCTCCAGCGCTTCCGCGCCCGCATCCGCATCCAGCCCGGCTCCGGGCGCTTCGGGCCCAGCCGGAAAAGGCTCGGCCGGAGGAAGCTCGGCGAAGCTTGGTCCCGCCTCCCTCGTACCGGCACAAGCGGCGACGATCATCAAGACCATCCCTACCGCGATCTGGCGTGTTCCAATAGCTTCGCCTGACATGGCCTCGAAACCGGTCTTCATCGTCTCCGACGTGCACCTAGGCGCGGTCCCGCCGGAGACGGAACAAGCGTTCCGGCGATGGCTGCTCCATGTAAAGGAATCGGGCAGCCGCCTGATCATCAATGGCGATCTCTTCGATTTCTGGTTCGAATACCGGCGGGTCGTCCTCGCCGAGCACGTCAGAGTGCTCGCGCAGCTGGCCGACCTCGTGGAATCCGGGGTACCCGTACTTCTCCTGGGCGGCAACCACGACTGGTGGGGCGGAAGCTTCCTGCGCGACCGCATCGGAATCGACTTTCGACAAAAATCGCTCCGGACCCGGCTCCGGGGCAAGTCCGTGCTTCTCGCCCACGGCGATGGACTGGGCGCCGGGGATCTGGGATACCGCTGCATGCGCTTCATGCTGCGAGGCCGCCTCACTCGCTGGTGCTTCCGCTGGCTTCACCCCGACCTGGGCGTCCGGCTGGCCGAACGCGTGTCGGGCACGAACAGGACCCCTGCCTTCGGCACGGTACCGGAGGCGGCTGCGAAGCAGAGATTGGCGTTCCTGACGGCGTGGGCATCCGAACAACTCGCGCGCGACGACGCCCTGGACATCGTGGCCACCGGGCACGCCCACAGCCCGGCGGTCGTGGAGGTCGCCCCCGGCCGCTACTACGTGAACTCGGGCGACTGGGTGGTCCACCGGAGCTACGTGACGCTCGGGGACTCGGGGATCCCGGTGCTGCACGAGTGGGAGGGGAGGGGTCACCCCACCGGGACGCGAACGCCCAGCTCGACGGTTCCCCCCGCCGGATCGCCCTCGATCGCCAGAGGCTCCGGGAACTCCCCCAGATGCGCCGACACGAAGGCGTCGACCCCCGAGATCAGGAGGGTGAAGATCGCTACGGCCAACCAATCCTCCCGCTGCTCGCGGCGTGCGTCCGCCAGCCCCCGAAAACGGGCCACCTGCTCGTGTTCCGCCAGTGCCGCGTCGATCTCGTCCGGGTCGGTGCGGCCGAGGGCGGCCAGTTCGGCCGTCGCGACCTCTTCCCACAGCGCCGCCTGGTCGCGGGCGACCTCCAGCCGCCGATGGGTCTTGAACACCATCCACCCGGCGAGCGCCTCCATGCTGAAGTAGAAAGCCCCGCGGGTCAGCGCTCCCGTGCTCGTGTGACCCCACCCCGGGATGATCGAGCTCCTCAGGAACGCGCCCGACGGACTCGTCCCGGCCACCGAATCGGCCGCCGCGGAATCCGCCGCCGCGAGCGTGTCCGCCGCCATGGTCGAGTCGGGCAGCGCCTGCGCCTGGCCGTCCGCGACCCTGACGGTTGCGAATAGGAAGCAGGCAGCCAGCGCGGCAGGACTAGCAGCGCGGCTGGCAGCCCGGAGACAAAATCCCCCGGGCATTCGAGCGGCGATACATCCGCGCCGGATCGGGCTGCTAGGCATGGGCGGGGACCATCACGGGCAGCGCCGCCGGCACCACCTCGATCTTCAGTTCACGCGCCGGCCCCGGGGGAAGTTCGCCGTCGACCTCGAACCAGATGGGATCCCCTCCCTGCCGGCGGATCACCGCACTGCTCAGCGTGCACATCGTCACAAAGGGCGACGCCCCATGCGTGCCCCGGATCACCCTGGGGACGACGGCAAGGATCTGCAGCGCGTTCAGCGCCGCGAAATGGCACAGATCCAGCTTCCCGTCCGATGCCGCAGCCGACGGGCTGACCATGAATCCGCCCCCGACCGAGGGACCCACCGTGATCACCGACAGCATGGTCCCGGCTCGGATCCGGCGCTCTTCATCACCATCCACCTCGATCTCGACTGCGGGAGCGCGGAAAGCGGCCATCGCGTTCAGCAACGCGGCCAAGTACTGGGGCAGCCCCCGCAGCCGCCTGAACCGGCCCCGGTGCCGGAGGATGTCCACATCGATCCCGACCCCCAGATGGTTCACGAAGAACCGTTCGCCGTCCTCCCACCGCACTCGCCCGACATCGAAGCGCTCCACCGTCCCGTCTTCCAGAAGCGCGGCGACGGCCGCTGCGGTCCTGTCGGCCCCCACCATTTGGTGGAAGTCGTTGCCGGTTCCCACCGGGAACACTGCGACCGAAGGCAGCGGGCGGTCACCGATCTCCAGCAGGCCCTGCGCCACCTCATGCATCGTTCCGTCCCCCCCGACCGCGACTACCCGTCCGACTCCATCCCGTACAGCCTCCGCCGCCAGGTCGGAGGCGTGTCCCGGCGCATCGGTGTACCGCATGTCGCAATGCATTTCGCGATCCTTCAGGAGCTGCATCAGCTTCGCCGCCGCCTTCCGTCCGCGCCCGCCGGAGGCGGCCGGATTGACGATCACGCGGAGAGATTCGCTGTGCATTCGCTGTGTATGTCCCGAGGTTCGCTCTGCATGGCCGGTAAGATAAGGTGGTTGTCGATGACCCGTCGGCAGCTGGTCCCGACGGGAAGACGGAGGTATAGTCAAACCGAGGCTCGGGGGGAGGGCATGCGGACCGTCCGACCCGGGATCCCGGAGGTTCCGGCCGGGCGTGCCCGCCCCTGCCCGTCCTGATGGGAGAACCTTGGAAAAACCACCGCAGGAGACGACGGAACCGATGGACATTCCACCTGTTACCATTCCCCTCGCATGGAAGAGCAACACGACAGCATTGAATACGCAGTCCTGCCCGGGGTTCGCCGCGTCCTCCACCGTGAATGTTCTGCGGTATGTTACCTGTCTTCCTCCGGGGTCGCCGCCGCAGGTGATCGTTCCCGAAGAACAGATCTATTACTGGAGTCCTGAGTGGCAGAACGCCGAATACGCGGCCATGGACGAGCTACGGAGGGGGCTCGGCGTGCGGTTCGACGATGCGAAAGATGCGATCCGCTGGCTCTTGGGCGATGGCGAATAAGCTTGGCCTCGTCTTCCCCCCGAGATTCCGAAAGACGCTGGACAAGAAGCCGGCTCGGCTGAGAGCCGCGATTCTCAAATGCGTCTACCGGCTTGCCGAAGACCCATGCCACCCCGGCCTGCAAGTACATAAGGTGAAGGGAACAAAAGGGATGGGAAGCGTACGTGGACCGTTCCAACCGCGTGACGTTCGAATACGGTGACCGTGCAATCGTATTCCGCAACCACTGTAACCACGACATCGTCAAGCGCCGCCCGTAGACCACAGCCGGTTGCATCCCCGAGTGGCGGGGGCGTGTGGGAATCGAACCCACCTACCCGGGTTTTAGCCGGGCACACTGGTTTTGAAGACCAGACGGGACACCAGCCCCGATCCGCCCCCCTCTGGACCCCCCGCAAAATGCCCCGGCGGGCTATCCGGCACCGCGGTGCGACACATTATCACCGATCCGGGATGACGGCAACTCCCCGTCCGACGACCCGCGGCGGATCGATTGCCCACCCGGTCCCGCCGACCCGCGACGGATCGCTTGATCGCTCACTGGTTCCGCCGACCCGTGCTGCTCGCCCTCTCGTCCCGCCTCCATCCGCCGCCTTTTCGCCCGCCGCCCTCCCGCGCGCCGCTCCTCCATCCACCGCTTCTCCAGCCGCCTGAAGGTCGCCGTCAGCTCCGACCGCAGCTCCGCGAAGCGCTCGCGAAGATCGGGCCGGCCCTGCAGCCGCAGGAAGAGGGCCGTGTCCTCGCGTACCTCGCGGGCAAGCTCCAACCACAGCATGGCGACGAAGCCGCACATCGGCGCCAGCACGGCAGCCCCCATGGCGACCGACGCTCCTCCCGCGAGGTAGCCCAGAAACGTCCACAGGATCCAGGCCGCGAACACCCCCGCCACGAGCGTCAGCAGCTTGATCGTGGCCGTGACCTCGAACTGGGGCCTGATGCGCCTCACGACAAAGCCTGGAAGCCGGATCACGGGAGCCCAGAGCAGGGATCCGGCGACCGCGAAGGGGAGCCCCAGCGCCAGGAGCGTCCCCTGCACCAGGACGTACCTTGCGACCGGGAGAAACTGGTAACGGGGGGGCACCTCTCCCTCTCCCGCGCGAAGATCCGCGTTGAGCTCGGCGTAACGCTCCACCTTCTCGATCAGTCGGCGGTGCTCCTCCGGGTGCGCCTCGCGGATCCATTCCAGCCCCTTCGCAAAGCGCTGCAGGCGGGGGAAGCGGGTTCCCAGCCGTTCCCTCACCCGCCACGGAACCCACCGTGACTCGCGCACATAGAGCTGCTCGGCCACCTCGACCAGCGCACGGTCGCGGAGACGATCGAAGTTCAGCGTCTGGCACCGGATCCTTTTTTCGATCCGCTCGGTGAGTCTGCGCACAGCGGCGACGGGATCGTCCAGATACGCCTCCTTCAGGTCCGCGCATCCGAACGCCCTGCCGAAGCGCACGGCGACCGCCGTCCTCGCCAGCTCCTTGCGGGAATAGGTGATTCCCACGGGAACGATCGACAACCCGAGCCCCCAGCCGGCACCCTCCTCGGCCTGCAGCGCGATCCGCGCGGCCCCCGTGCGAAACTCCGCCAGACCGGCTTCGGAGTGGCTCTTCCCCTCCGGATAGATCTGGATCGCACCACCGCCCCGGAGCGCGCCGACCGCCGCTCGGAACATCTCGTCGTTGCGGTGCGTCTCGTCCGGATCGTCCTGTCTCCTGTAGACGGGAATCCCTCCCAGCGCACGCAGGACCGGACCGAGAAGGAGCCTGTCGAAAAGCGGTGCCCGCGCCAGCGGCCGCACGATCCGTTCGCTGCAGCGGAAGATCAGCAGGCCGTCGACAAGGCTGTTGGGATGGTTGGCCGCCACCATCAGCGGGCCCTCCGGCAACGGCGGTCCGTGCCGGTCGATCCGGTAGAAGACCGCTGCCGCGGTTCCGGCTATGCCGGTGATCAGTGTGGGTATCCGATCCAAGTATTTCGCCTCCGTCCAACGGTTGTCCCGGCACCCCGGAATCGATTGTCCCGGCACCCCGGACGCCGCGAGGGACTTCTGTCATGGGCTGTTAGTTAGTCTCCGCGGGTCACAATCGCTATCTTGGCTCCCTTCCCCGCACTTCGCCACATGAAATGATATGAAGAAGGCGAGAGCGTCCATGACCGTCAATGCCGCCGCAACGGCTCGACCGGCCCGTAATGTCGCGCCGCCGAGCCTGCGAAATCCGGGAATGCCCTTGGATCTGGAAGCGGTGCGCAGGGTGCGCGTGAACCGCGCGGCGGCGGACCACCGGACCGCCACCCTCATACCGCGCCGGTCGGTGAAGCGGCAGTGGCAGGCCGGATGGCTGCTCCGCGCCGTCACCGTGCTCGACCTTACCACGCTGGCAGGCGACGACACCCCGGGGCGGGTGCGAAGACTGTGCGGAAAGGCGAGGCGGCCGGTCCGGGACGACGTCCTGCACGTATTGGGCGTCCGGCCCGCCGCGGTGACCGTGGCCGCGGCGTGCGTGTACCACGGCCTCGTCCCGGCGGCCCGCGAGGCGCTGAAGGGGAGCGGCATCTCCGTCGCGGTCGTCTCCACCGGCTTCCCGGCAGGGCTCTCGCCCTTCGCGGCACGTCTCCGCGAAATCGAGGAATCGGTGGCGGCGGGCGCGGAGGAGGTGGATGTGGTGATCACGCGCGGCCTGGTGCTGCAGGGTGCCTGGGAACGGCTCTACGACGAGGTGGCGGCATTCCGGGACGCCTGCGGCGACTCGCACATCAAGGTCATTCTGGGGACGGGAGAGCTCGGGACGCTCGCCAACGTCAAGCGCGCGGCGACGGTCGCCATGATGGCCGGCGCCGACTTCGTGAAGACCTCGACGGGGAAGGAGAAGGTGAACGCCACCCTGCCCGTGGGCCTGGTTCTCGCCCGCGCCGTCCGGGACTACTTCCGGGCCACCGGGATCAGGGTCGGTCTCAAGGCCGCTGGAGGCCTGAAGACGGCAAAGGACGCGCTCGCCTGGCTGATTCTGGTCAAGGAGGAGCTCGGCGACGCGTGGATGCACCCGAGCCTCTTCCGAATCGGCGCGAGCTCCCTTTTGGCCGACATCGAGCGTCAGCTCGAGCACCACGCCACCGGGCGGTACTCCGCCTTCCACCGGCATCCCCTGGGGTGAACCGATGACCACCGTCCGTGAACCGATGACCAACATCCGCGACGCCTTTGCGGACCTCGACTACGGCCCCGCTCCCGAGAGCCGCGCAATCGCCGACGAATGGCTGCTGAAGGGCAAGCGCGCCTTCGGTCACTACATCGGAGGGTGCTGGAGCGACGGCGAGGGGACCGTACGCCGGACCCGGTGTCCCGCCGACGGGAGCCTGCTCGCCAGCTTCCGCTACGGTACCGACGACGACGTGGACCGCGCGGTCTCGGCTGCCCGCGCGGCGCTCCCGGAGTGGCAGAGCATCGGTGGCCACGCCCGCGCACGCCACCTCTACCGCCTGGCCCGCCAGATCCAAAAGAGGTCCCGCCACTTCGCCGTGGTGGAGTCTCTCGACAACGGCAAAGCCATCCGCGAGGCCCGCGACCTGGACATCCCGCTGGCGGCCAGGCACTTCTACCACCACGCCGGCTGGGCGCAGCTGCTCGACGACGAGTTTCCGGGCTATGAGCCGGTGGGCGTCGCGGGCCAGATCATCCCCTGGAACTTCCCCCTCCTCATGCTGGCCTGGAAGGTGGCACCGGCGCTGGCCGCCGGAAATACGGTCGTCCTCAAGCCGGCCGAATACACGCCGCTCTCCGCCCTGCTCTTCGCGGAGGTGGCCTCCGAGACCGGGCTCCCCCCCGGGGTGCTCAACATCGTCACCGGCGACGGCGCCACCGGTGCCGCCCTGGTGCGCCATCCCGAGGTCGCCAAGATCGCCTTCACCGGATCTACCGAGGTGGGGCGCGAGATCCGCCGCGCGACCGCGGGCACCGGCAAGCGCCTCTCGCTCGAGCTCGGCGGCAAGTCGCCCTTCGTCGTCTTCGAGAGCGCCGACCTCGATGCGGCCGTCGAAGGAGTGGTGGACGGCGTCTGGCTCAACCAGGGGCAGGTCTGCTGCGCGGGGTCCCGTCTGCTGGTTCAGGAGAGCGTGGAGGAGGAGATGCACGACCTCCTCCGCGCCCGGATGGAACGGATCCGCGTCGGCCATCCGCTCGACAAGGCGATCGACATGGGAGCCGTCGTCGATGCCCGCCAGATGGACCGTATCCGGGGCTTCCTCACGGCCGGAGCGGACGACGGGGCCGTCATCTGGCAGCCGTCGCGCGCGGTCCCGGACAAAGGCTTCTTCCTCCCCCCCACGCTGTGCACCGGGGCACCGGCCTCCAGCCCGATCGTCACGGACGAGATCTTCGGCCCCGTCCTCGTCAGCCTTACCTTCCGCACGCCCGCCGAAGCGGTGGCGCTCGCCAACGACACCCGCTACGGGCTTGCGGCGAGCATCTGGACCGAGGACCTGAGCCTGGCGCTCGATGTGGCACCCGCGATCAAGGCGGGGACGGTGTGGGTCAATTGCACGAACCTCTTCGATGCGGCGTCGGGGTTCGGCGGCTATCGCGAGTCGGGGTTCGGCCGCGAAGGGGGGCGAGAGGGGATGTGGGAGTACCTGAAGCCGTCGGCGAGTGCGTCGCGGGCGGGCGACGGGACCCCGGCAGGCCCCGGCTCCGAGGCGGGTGCCGGCCCCGCGGCAGGCATCGGCGTGGACATCTCGCCAAGCAGTGCGACTCCTTCTCGCGGCACCGGTTCTCGCGGCACCGGAGTTCCCCCCCGGGACACAATCGACCGCACGCGCAAGCTGTGGATCGGCGGCAGGCAGCAGCGTCCGGACGGGGGGTATTCGCTGACCCTGCGCGATGCGTCGGGAGGTGTTTTCGCCGAAGTGCCCCGGGGCAACCGAAAGGACGTCCGCAACGCGGTCGAGGCCGCGGCGAAGGCGCGGGCGAGCTGGGCCGCGACCTCAGGGCATCTGCGGGCCCAGATCCTCTACTATGCGGCGGAAAACCTGGCGGTGCGCGCCGACGAGTTCGCCGAGGCGCTGCGGCTCGTGACGGGTGCGGCGAAAGCAGTCGCGAGCGCGGAGGTGGCCGCGGCCGTCCGGGCCGTGTTCACCTTTGCCGCCTGGGCGGACAAGCACGACGGAAGCGTGCATTCCACCCCGTTCCGCAACGTCACGTTCGCCATGAACGAGCCCGTGGGCACGGTCGCCGTACGCTGTGCCGACACGGCTCCTCTGGCAGGTGTGCTGGCTTCGGCCGCGGCCGCGCTCTGCCAGGGCAACACGGTCGTGGCGGTCCTCTCCGAGCGGTTTCCTGTCCCGGCGCTCGACCTGGTGCAGGTGCTCGAGACCTCGGACATCTCCGTCGGCTCCGTCAACATCCTGTCGGGGCTGCACCACGAGATCTTGCCCGCCCTCGCGGCGCACGACGATGTCAACCAACTCTGGGACTTCGTCGGAGACGGGCTCTCGGACGAGGGCGAACGCCTGTCGGCCGGCAACCTCAAGCGGGTGTGGATCGACCGCGAAGGCGCTGTCGACTGGCTCTCCCTGCCGGGACGCGCGAGCGAGATGCTCCTCCGCAAGGCGGTGCGGGTGAAGAATATCTGGGTCCCTTACGGCGTATAGCCGTGCGGGATCGCTTCGCCGCTGCGGGGGATTCGGTTTACCGTCGCAGCAACGACCGGTGCAGCGGGTTCTGAATGGTCAGGTAGACGGTCTCGCCGGGACCGACCGACACCCGATTGGTCGTGAAGCGATCTCCCGCAAGGATGTCGATCCGGATCCTCAGGTCGTCGACGGTCGGCCAGTTGAGGGTGAAGGACTCCCTGCCGTTGCCGGAGACCACCCCCAGCCGCCGTTCCGTTCGGGACACGGCTCTGACGGTCGCTTCGTTGAAGTTGTTGTTTTCGACGTCGATCCGGATGCTCCGGGCAGCAGCGCCACCCGGGTCGAAGGGATTCGTCAGATTGCGCGAGCCGCTGCAACCGCCTGCCGAAGCGAGGAGGACCAGGGCCGCGAGCGGCAGGCAGAACCAGCGTGTCACACGGCGTCTCATACAACCTCCCTCGGCGGACGGTCCCCGCGCTCGCGCGGCTGCCCGCACCCGCAGCAGCCCGTGGCAGAAGTCCGTTCCTGCTAGCTTACCAACCTTCGATCCTCGATCGGCTCGAGCCCCTCGCGTATGAGAAGCTCGTTGAGCCTGCCCAGATCCCTTCGAATCACGATGTTCATCTCGGACATCTGCTCGTCCAGAAGGGCCGAGAGATGCTCGAAGACCTCGTAGGACTGGTCGGTCGGCCTGTTCTCCGAGCCTTCGACCACGCCCAGCAGCGCGGCGAGCTTGTTGTTCAGCTTGATGGGGTAGTTCAGCGGATCTTGGTTGCTCTGGTTTCTGACCTGGTATATCTCCGCCTCGACCGTCCCCAGGTTGTCCTCCACGATGACCGCCTGGGACTCGACTTCTCGGTCATCGGTCTGTTCCAGACGATCCTCGATCTGGCTTCCGATGTCCCGCACCTTGATCACGGCTTCGTTCGCCTCCGAAACGCGGTCACGGATCCGGATCGCCAGCTCGAAGCGCTCGCGCAGATCAGCCACTGTCACGCCATCGAGGTTGGGGTTGATCAGGACTTCGAAGTCGTGCGACTGCGGCGCTCCGCCGTCGACCGTCATCCGCACCGTGTACGTTCCCGGAACCGCAGTGGGACCCATGGGCCGGGCCGCCCACATGATCCGTCCCTCGAAATCCGTCCACGACGGATATCGCATGTCCCAGCGGAAGGCGTGGGATCCCTGCTTCACGGACGGACCTCCGCCTCCTCCGCCTCCGAAGAACGCAGCGAAGGGACTGACCTCTTCTTCCTCCTCCTCCTCGCCCGCGACCGCCTCCCAGGTGCGGATCACCTCACCGAAGGCGTCGATAACCTCGAAGGCTACGCTCTCGGCGTCCTCGGCCAGATAGTACTGGAACCGGGCGCCCTGGTCGATCCCCCGGACCGGATCGGCAGGATCGAAGAGCCATGCGTCGGCCGCGGCCGCCTCGTCGGTCATCTGGCGCAGCGGCCCGATGTTCTCCAGCACCCAGAAGGAGCGGCCGTGGGTAGCGATCACCAGATCGTTCTCCTCGACCACCAGGTCCGAGACCTGCACCACGGGAAGGTTCAGCGACAGCGGCTGCCAGCGGGCACCGTCATCGAAGGACACGTACACCGTGCGCTCGGAGGCGGCGTAGAGGAGCCCGGGACGCTCGAGATCTTCGCGCACGGCGCGGATGAAGTCGTCCTCGGGGAGCCCGCCGACGATCTTCGTCCAGGACCGCCCGTAGTCGTCGGTCTTCCAGATGTAGGGGCTGCGGTCGTCGTCCACCAAGTAGCGGATGCCCGATACGTAGGCCTTGCCCGGCGTGGTCGGCGACGCTTCGATGGTGTTGATGCGCACGAAGTCGGGGGCGTCGGGCGGAGTGACGTCCGGCCAGTTCAGGCCGCCGTCGCGCGTGACGTGGATGAGGCCGTCGTCCGAGCCCGCCCAGATCACCTCGGCGTCGTGGTAGGACGGCGCGATGGCGAACACCGTCGCGTATGTCTCCACGCCCGTCTGATCCTTCGTGATGGGACCGCCCGAAGGCCCCATCGTCATCGGGTCGGCGCGGGTCAGGTCCGGGCTCATCTGCTCCCAGCTCTGCCCTTCGTCGGTCGTCCTCCAGACCTTCTGCGTTCCCGTGTAGAGCACGTCCGGATCGTGGTGCGAGAAGACGATCGGGAAGGTCCACTGCACCCTTTCGATGAGATCCTCGGACGACTGTCCCATCGGGTTTTCGGGCCACACGTTGACGGCCCGGGTCGCGCCCGTGGCCATGTCGAATCGCGATAGCGCGCCCCCGTAGCAGCCCGCGTAGAATACGTCCAAGTTGATCGGATTGGGGGCCACGTAGCCGCTCTCGCAGCCGCCGACCGCGTAGTACCAGGCGCGGTTGCCGGGGCCGCGGGCCGCCATCTGGTTCCAGCCGCGCACCGGGATGCACGCGGTGGAGTTGTCCTGCTGCCCGCCGCAGATGTGGTACGGCGTGTGCTCGGTGGTGATCACGCGGTAGAACTGGGCGGTGGAGAAGTCCTGGTCGGTCCACGACTCGCCGCCGTTCACCGTGACGTTGGCACCGCCGTCATTGGCGTTGATCATGCGGTCCGAATCGTTCGGCGCGATCCAGAGGTCGTGGTTGTCGCCGTGGGGCACCCGTATCCCGCGCGGGAAGGTCTCGCCCCCGTCCCGCGACCGGTAGAGCCCCGTGTTGAGCGCGTACACCACATCTTCGTCGTTCGGATCGGCGTAGATGCGCGTGTAGTAGAAAGCCCGCTGCCGCAGCTTGCGTTCGTCGTTCACCCGCTCCCAGCTCGCGCCTGCATCGTCGGACCGCCACACGCCCCCGTCGGGTTCGTGCTCGATCAGCGCCCACACTCGGTTCGGGTTCGCCGGCGAGACCGCCACTCCGATTTTCCCGACCGGCCCTTCGGAAAGGCCGATATTCGCGGTGATCTCGGTCCAGGTCTCCCCTCCGTCGGTGGACTTGTAGAGGCCGCTGTCCTCACCCCCCGAAGACATTGCCCAGGAACGCCGCCATGCCTCCCAGATCGCGGCATAGATGACGTCGGGGTTCGTCGCGTCGACGCTGATGTCCACAGCGCCCGCCTTGTCGCTCTTGTAGAGGACTCGTCGCCAGGTCACGCCGCCGTCGGTCGTCTTGAAGACGCCGCGCTCCGGGTTCTGGGCGGAGTGCTTCCCGAAAGCGGCGACCCAGGCGATGTCGCAGTTCTCGGGGTGGACGCGGATGCGCGCGATGTTCTGGGTCTCGGCCAGCCCGATGTGCTCCCAGGTTTCTCCGGCGTCGGTCGACTTGTAAGCCCCGTCTCCCTGCTGGATGTTGCCGCGGATCTGGGTCTCGCCGGTCCCCATGTAGACGATATCGGGGTTGTTCTCGCAGACCTGCACCGCGCCGATCGACGCGCTGTTGATCTGCCCGTCCGTGACCGGCTCCCAGTTGAGCCCGCCGTCGGTCGTCTTCCAGAGTCCGCCTCCGGTCGTCCCCATGAAGTACTCGAACGGACGGGCGTCCGAGCCCGCGGCCGCGATGGAGCGGCCGCCGCGCGGCGGCCCGACGTTGCGCCACTCGAGAGAACCCCACAGGGCTTGCGGATAGGCTTCCTGTGCATGGGTGGGAACGGGGGGTTCGGCGGTGGCCGCAACAAGGGATGCGGCCAGTGCGGCCAAGCGTACGAAGCGATGCGGATGCCTCATGTGGCGACTTCTCCTATTCCCAGTACGAGTACAAGGTGCTGAACACGGGCTGCTAGGCTAGGCGGCGCCCCGCAGCGCCCAGATGGCCTCCAGCAGTTCGGCGCGAGAGCGTTGGCTGTCGCGGTGGTGGGCCAGCACTACCTTGCGGAGATCCCGGACATCTGATCCCACGGCTTCGATGCGGGCCTCCAGTCGCGCATCCCCTTCGGCACGCCGCTGTTCCACGCGGTCGACCCGTGCATCCAGTCGGTCGATCCGCGTGTCCACATGGCCAAATCGAACATTCATCACGTCCTTCAGATCACCGATCCGGGTACTCATCTCTGCCCTCAAGCCGCCCACCTGATCCATCGTCTCGGCTCTCGAAGCACCGAACTGTTCCGTCATCTCCGCCCGCAAGCCGCCGAACTGTTCGTTCATCTCCGCCCGCAGGCCGCCCACCTGATCCATCGTCTCGGCTCTCGAAGCGCCGAACTGTTCCGTCATCTCCGCCCGCAGGCCGTCCACCTGATCCATCGTCTCGGCTCTCGAAGCGCCGAACTGTTCGTTCATCTCCGCCCGCAGGCCGTCCACCTGATCCATCGTCTCGGCTCTCGAAGCGCCGAACTGTTCGTTCATCTCCGCCCGCAGGCCGCCCACCTGATCCATCGTCTCGGCTCTCGAAGCGCTGAACTGTTCCGTCATCTCCGCCCGCAGGCCGCCCACCTGATCCATCGTCTCGGCTCTCGAAGCGCCGAACTGTTCGTTCATCTCCGCCCGCAGGCCGTCCACCTGATCCATCGTCTCGGCTCTCGAAGCGCCGAACTGTTCGTTCATCTCCGCCCGCAGGCCGCCCACCTGATCCATCGTCTCGGCTCTCGAAGCGCTGAACTGTTCCGTCATCTCCACCCGCAAGCCGCCGATCTGTTCCGTCATCTCCGCCCGCAAGCCGCCGATCTGTTCCGTCATCTCCGCGCCGATCCTCGCGTCCAGCGCTGCAATGCGGCCATCAAGGTACTTCAGGTCGTTTTCCCGCAGGGTCTTGAATTCGCTTCGCAGACCCCGCCCCTCGGCCTTGATGGCCTTCCACAAGACGACTGTCATCGACACGACGGAGACCACCGTCGTCAACAGTCCCACAGCGATTCCACTCATCGGTCCCCCGTTTCCGTATCCGTAAGGTATCGTAGGCTGCTTCCAGATTCCAGAGACGGTAGATCCATTCGGGGGGCGTTGGAATAGCGGGATGGGACAGGATGATCGGGGAGTGGAGCCATCGGACAACCGGCGAGAGCCATGGCCGACTCGTCGGCCGCTTCGTACGCCGGAACGCAGAACCTGGGCCTCGAGGGTTCCGCCTACCTGCCGATCGGTATCCGGAAGATGGGAATCAGGGTCCCGATCGGCTCGCCGGTACCGGGGTCGTCGTCGCCGGCACCTCCCACCACCACCTGGTTGACGACCGCGGCGACACCGGCCGCACCCAGCACTCCCAGGACACCGCTTCGCCATGTGGACAACCGGCGGACCTCCAGTGACTCCAGACCGTCGCGAGGTATCATCACCGACTGCCGAAGCTGACGCGACCCGGAGATACCCGACACCGCCCGGAAAGTCACCACCGAGACGACAACCGAGTCGTTCGTGGCACCGACGAGACGTCCGTCGAGAGTTCGGGACAACGCTCCGGTCTGTCGGCTCAGCCGCAGCGCCTCCTCGTCGGTGACCGTGGCACGAACATCGGTTCCGACAGGCGGAACCCCCTGAACGGCCGTGAAGGTGTAGCAACCGCTCACAAGACAGATTGTCGCGGCGGCAAGCGCCGACCAGCGCAACCGTCGAATCGTCGATTTCATCTTCATCGCTTCAGAGCAGTTCGAAGTCTTGGATGATCTGCTGGTTGAAAAGGTAGATGTAGCGAATCGGATCGTCGGTCAGCACGGTGACCGTCCTGTCGAAGTCAGGGTCGCCGTCCAGCAGAACTCGCATCCGCACCGTGACCGCACTCGAGTCGGAGGGAAATCCCAGCAGCAGAAAGCGCTGCTCTTCACTGATGTTCCAGCGCTGATCGAAGGGAAACGAAGCAATCGTGGTGTCCGAGCTCAGAACCTCTACCCCGACCTCTCCGATCTCGTTGGTGGTCTGGAAGAACTGGGTGGATGTGATGAGCGTCAGCGACTCCGCGTCGCTCTCGATCATGACGCGGACGAATTCGGGACTGGGGTCGTCCAGCCAGCTGCACCCTCCCGCGGACACCGGGACCAGAAGGAGGAGCAGCTTCAGCGAACGCTTCTGTTTTCTCATTGCCGGACTCCGTGCCGTTCCCGCTCGTCCGTGGGAACGTATTTCCTGCCGTCCCGACCGGTGGGTGGGCGCGACGATCCCCGTCTGGTCGGTCTGGAAGGTCCAGCGCGGCGCTCCCTGGGAGGCCCCGTTTTCGTGAAGATCTGGATCACCCCGTTCGACGCTTCCGTCCCGTAGAGCGTCGCGGCGGCCGCGCCTATGAAGATCTCGATCCGCTCGATGGAGTTCGGATCGATGTCGTTGATCCGCCGGGTAGCCGCCTGCGCGGCCCCCCCGGACCCGCGGTCAATGCGCACGCCGTCCGGCCCGACGCGGCGTCGGTGACCCGTCCCGTGATGGCACCGGTCTGGGCCGCCGCCGCGGACGCGAAGGCCAAGCTGGCCAGGCAAGCCTCCTGCCCCATGCCATGCCTGAGGGGCTGCTTCCTACCTATCCAAATCTCTCGGTTTCCGGTTTCCGGGTGGTAGGTTAGAGGCAGCGGTCCAAGTAGGCACCGCAGGCCATGCAGCTCCCGTGACTGCCTGTTGTCACGCACATCAAGCAACTCCACGCTCCAGCGACGTGGTCCCAAAAGCCGCATCCGGGAGGTGGTGGTGGAGGCGGCGGGCAGGGGATGTGATTGCCTTCTTCGTCGAAGCACTCGATCTCCTGTGCGCAGACCACGGTCGGCCCGGCCACCGTCACGTCCGCATCCCCGACGGGGACCGTGACTGTGGACGGGATGAACATGCCCACGAGGGCTAACGAGAAGGAAACTGAGGGCTGCGCGCGTCAAACGCGGGTGGGCATTGGTCATCGAATTCCTCCGTATCGATGGTGGGTTTGGATGGAGCCTCCCGGTTGCTTGCCGGGAAACCGAAGTGACTGCACGATACATTAACGAGAGCTTCCGCCGCAAGGGGCGTGTGAAATGTCCGCTTTTCCGATCCGTGGCCCGGTCCCCTCCGTCGTCCCGTCGGGACGACGGAGGGGACCGGCGCGCTGCGATCCCGCCGCGGTAGGACGCATGACCTTAACTTGGCCCAACGCGCGCGCATGGTGCGACGAGCGATCACACTAACTAGTGTAGTGTCCGATATATAATGCTTCCTATGCGGAGACGGCCGCGAGCGCCTTCCGGGCCCGGTCCACCTTCGCCAGGATCTCCGCCGCCGACTTCGTCCACACGAACGGCCGGGGGTTCTCGTTGCAGGTGTCGATGTACTGCTTCAGGCAGGACTCGAGGTGGGCGACGGAATGGAACACGCCGCACCGGATCTGCTTGCGCGTCAGCGTGTCGAAGAAGCGCTCGACCAGATTCAGCCATGACGAGCTCGTCGGGATGAAGTGGAAGTGCACGCGCTTCGTGCGCTCGGCCCACGCCTTGACCTCGGCGTGCCTGCGGGTCGCGCAGTTGTCCGGGATGATGTGGATCTCCTGCCCCTTCGGCACCTCGCTCTCCACCTTGCGGAAGAACCGGAGCACCTCCTGGTGGCGGTGCCGCCGGTACGTCTCGCCGACCACCGCGCCCGAGGCCACGTCCATCGCCACGAACAGCGACGTGGTGCCGTGACGCTTGCAGTCGTGCGTCATCGTCCCGCACCGGCCCCGCTTCAGCGGCAGCCCCGGCTGCGTGCGGTCCAGCGCCTGCACCGAAGCTCTTCTCGTCAAAGCTGAACACGGCCGCGTTGTCCGGCGGGTCAAGATACATCCCCACAACGTCTTGCAGCTTCTCCTCGAAGCGCGGGTCCGTGCTCACCTTGAAGGTGCGCCGCAGGTGCGGCTTCAGCCCCGCCGCCCGCCACACCGTGTTCACGAAGCTGTGCGTCGTGCCCGCCGCCTTCGCCATCGACCGGCACGACCGGTGCGTCGCGTCCGGCGGCTTCTCCTGCGTCGTCCGCCGGATGATCTCCGTCCTCGGCGCCGCCTGCGCCTTCGGGCACCTGCCCCCGTGGTTGCCGCCCCGGGGACGCTCCTTCTCGATCCCCCTCATGCCCTCCTCCGCGTACCGCCGCCGCCGGCGGCTCACCTTGTCCGTGGTCGTCCGCAGCTCCCGGGCGATGGCCGTGTTCGTCATCCCCTCCGAGGCCGTCAGCACGATCTGCGACCGGTCCCGCTGCCGCACCGTCGCGCTCCGCGACCGCGACCACCGCTCCGGAATCTCCCGGTCCCCCTCCGCAACCTCGATCTCGACCGCCTTCCGCATGGCTCCCTCCTTGTCGGTGCCTCTCGATTCCGCACGAAGAAGAAGCATACCCGCACGGCCATGCTCTTGACAGGCTATAACGCCGACACTACACTAGATGAGTGAGGACTTCGAGTTCGTCGCCCGATCTGCGGTCCGCCTCTCGGCCGCCGACCGGCATCAGGAGCACCCGGTTGCCCTCGGCGACCGCAACAGCACCGTGGTTCAGAAACAATGCTCCCGAAGCATTGCCTTCTAAGATGTCTCCTGTGCCGTGCAGGGGGCACCCAAGGCGTATGCTGCGGCTGCCGGAGCGATCCACCGCCGCACTTTCATCGAGCTGATGATCGGCGCCACCGGGAGCGCATCGAGATCGACGACCTCGCCCTCCTTCATCACCATGTGTATCTCGCGGTAGCTGTACGCGCTTTCGAGCGGGTCGGCGTCGAGGATCACGATGTCGGCCCGCCTTCCGGCCCGCAGCGTCCCGATCTCGTCGTCGAGCCGGTATGCGGCGGCGATGTTGCTCGTCGCGGACTTCAGAATCTCCATCGGGTCCATGCCCAGCTCCTCGAGGGCGACCAGCGCGTTGAAGTGACCCTCGCCGAGCTTGACTCTGGGGTCGATCGTGTCGGAGGCCAGCGTCGGGGACTCGGCCCGCAGCACGGGGTTCTCGATTCCGGCGTCGGTGGACATCAGCAGCTTGGCGCCCGCCTCGATCATGTTGGCCCGGTTGATCGCGCCGATCTTCATGTACGGGGTGAGCGTCCCGTCGGGATTGTGCGTCTCGAGCGCGTCCATCCGCCGCTGGGTGATCGGCAGGACCGAGCACGCGACCCCGCGTTCGACCATCTTTCGGATCGATTCCACGGGGATCGGGATCTCGGGGCCGGAGATGCCGCAGTGGGTGATGATGTCCACTCCGGCCTCGATCGCCATGTCGAAGCTCTCGACCGAAGTGGTGTGGGTCTGCACGGTCATGCCCGCCCGGTGACCCTCCTCGACGATCACGCGCTGCACCCGCTCCGAGAACGAGATCAGGTTCATGTCGACGTGGCCGCTCGCGCCGTACTTGAGAAAATCCATCCCGAGCGTCGTGTAGCGGCGAATGACGTCGGCCACCGAATCGGGCGGCATCCACAGCAGCTCCCGGCCGGTGCCCTCCTCCCAGGCGTCGTTGATCCGCTTCGCGAACGCCCGGCTGACGTAGGGGGCGTGCGATTCGCGGAAGTCGGGCCCGAGCGGCCCGCTGAAGCCGATGATGTTTCCCGCCAGGTAGATGCGGCTCCCCGGCACCCCTCCTGCGTTGATCATGTCGCGAGCCTTCGCCAGCGCCGCGCGCGGACCCCAGGTGTCGAATACGGTCGTCTGCCCGGTCTTCAGCGTGATCTGGGCCGCTTCGAGGACGATCTCGTGGAGCCGGTGCTCGTGCAGGATGAGCGTTTCCAGATCAAGGTTGAGGAAGAGATGGAGGTTCCCGTCCATCAGCCCCGGAATGACGTACTTGCCGGTGGCGTCGATCGTGGTCGCGTCCGGCGGAACAGGGGTCGTGCTCGCAGGCCCGGCGGCGGTGATGCGGCCGTCAACGATCACGACCACGCCGTCGGGAACGGGCGCGGCTCCCGTTCCGTCGATCACGGTGCCCCCGGTGACGGCCACGGTCTGGGCCGCGGCGCCCGAAGCGAGCGCGCCGGCGAGGAGGAGGCGAGGGCGGTCGCCAGAGCCGGCTTGTCCCGGCAGGCCGGTTCGCCCCCGGCGGAGAGAGTGGGTGCGATCGCTGAATATGGCCGACTCCCTTGACCGGGGGTCATCAGGACGGATCGGAAAGGCGGGACATTTCACACCCCCTTGCGGCGGAAGCTCTCGTTATGTATCGTGCAGTCACTTCGGTTTCCCGGTAAGCAACCGGGAGGCTCCATCCAACCCACCATCGATACGGAGGAATTCGATGACCAATGCCCACCCGCGTTTGACGCGCGCAGCCCTCAGTTTCCTTCTCGTTGCCCTCGTGGGCATGTTCATCCCGTCCACAGTCACGGTCCCCGTCGGGGATGCGGACGTGACGGTGGCCGGGCCGACCGTGGTCTGCGCACAGGAGATCGAGTGCTTCGACGAAGAAGGCAATTACGTCCCCTGCCCGCCCGACCCTGGAGCGCCCGACCCTGGAGATGGACCCGACGATGACGACGACGAAGGATGCGGCTTTTTCGACCACGTCCGTGGCGCGTGGGCTTGCGGCCGTTGTGTCGCGTCAGGGTTCACAAATGTCGGGGCGTGCCTAGCCTGCGCCGCCTACGCGGCCCGCTGCTTCTGACTGCCACCCGGAAACGGAAACCGAACGATCACAGAAAGGAAGGAAACCCACCATGAAACCCAGTTGGATAGATAGAAGCAGCCCTTATCAGAAATGGCGCAGGAGGGCTTGCCTGGCCTTTTTGGCCAGCTTGGCCTTCGCGCCCGCGGCGGCGGCCCAGACCGGTACCATCACGGGACGAGTCACCGACGCCGCGTCGGGCCGGGCGCTCGAGTCGGCCCAGGTCTACATCGAGGGCACGGCCTTCGGAACGCTCACCAACAGCACTGGCAACTATCTCTTTCTGAACGCGCCGGTGGGTGAGCACACGGTCATCGCCGAGCTCGTCGGTTACCGGGCCGGCTCACAGACGGTGACCGTGGCTGCCGGGCAGACCGAGAGGGTGGACTTCGGGCTCACCGTGACCGCGATCGAGCTGGACCAGATCGTCGTGACGGGGACCGGAGTGGCCACGGAAAAGAAGAAGCTCGGCAACTCGATCGCTACGGTGGACATTTCCACGCTCGAGAACAAGCCCATCACGAGCTTCAGCGATGTCCTCCAAGGCCGCGAGGCCGGCGTGGTCGGTCTTCCGGGCGGCGGGGACACCGGAGCCAGCGGACGGATTCGCATCCGGGGTTCCGCGTCGCTCTCGCAGTCCAACGAGCCGATCATCTACCTGGACGGCGTGCGCATCGACCGCGGGTCCGGGGGGGGTTGGGGCGCTGCCCAGGCGGCTACCCGGCGGATCGATGACATCGATCCGAACTCCATCGAGCGGATCGAAATCCTCAAGGGCGCGGCCGCCGCGACGCTCTACGGGACGGAAGCGTCGAACGGAGTGATCCAGATCTTCACGAAACGAGGTCGCCAGGGTGCGCCGCGCTGGACCTTCCAGACCGACCAGACGGGGATCGTCGCGCCCACCGACCGGTTCATCCCGCATGCCGACTTCCCGCGTAACGCGGAACAGGTGGCTAGGATGCAGCACCGCTGGGGCGTGTCGCTGCAGCCGTACGAGGTGTACGTGGTCGACTACATGAGCGAGCTCTATAACACGGGGTACGCCCAGACCTATTCGGGGTCGGTCTCTGGAGGCGGCGATCTCATCACCTACTTCGCCTCCGGGCGGTACCACAGCGAAAACGGCCCGTTCAGCAAGCTCGAGGGAGTGTTTGCCGACGGTGGAGGCCTCGGGAACGAGGACACGATCACCCGCCGTCAGGCCACGATGAACCTGAACATCTTCCCGTTCGACAATCTGCGCCTCCGGGTAAGCGGCATGTACTCCGAATTACACCAGACTCGTCTCAGGGGCGGGAACAACATCTACGGTGTCTTCTCGCTCGGATTGATGGGGCAGCTGCGCCTAGCGGACGACAACAATCGCTACGGGAGCCTGGCGTTCGCCACCCTCCGCGAGACCGGCGAAGCCCAGGTCTACGAAGATGTCGAGCACTTCAACGGCAGCGTGAACGCCAACTGGACCATCACGGACGACATCGTGTTCGACGGCACCTTCGGCATCGACGTGACGAACGGAACCAACGTCTCCTTTTATCCGTTCGGATGGAACGTCGACAATTTCACGGTCTACAACACCGACGGGATTCGCTGGTTCGGCGATCGCAACAACCGTGAAGTCACCGGAGACTTCAAGCTTTCCTACGAACTCGACTTCACGAGCGACATCAGCAGCCAGTTCCTCGCCGGCGGGCAAGGGTTCCTGAGCCAGAACGTGTATCACGGTGGCAATGGCGACGGCTTTCCGGGTCCGGGGCTTGAGGTGGCGAGCGCGGGGGCTGACCAGTCAACATCGGAAAGCTGGGAGCGCGTTGTTAACGCGGGTGTCTATATTCAGGAGCAGCTGGGATGGGATGACTGGGCGTTCGTGACGGTGGGTGCGCGCTTCGACGCGAACAGCGCCTTCGGCTCGGACTTCGAGACGGCGACCTACCCCAAGGCGGGGTTGTCGATTGTCCCGACCGACCTCTTCGATTGGGAGAGTGAACTGCTGTCCACCTTCCGGATTCGTGCAGCTTGGGGGCGCTCCGGTCTACAGCCCGGCGCATTCGACAAATTCACGACCTTCCGTTCACAACCGGCGGAGGTGGGAGCTGGTCTTGCGCCAGCGAACTTGGGCAACCAAGCGCTCAGGCCCGAGATCTCGAACGAGATCGAGGTCGGCACCGAGCTGGGCCTGCTGAACGACCGAATCGCCGTTGATCTTACGTATTGGGACCGGGTTACCACCGACGCGCTGGTCGCCCGCCAGTTTCCGGTCACCGGAGGCTTTACCAGCACGCAGCTAGACAACATCGGACAGATCGACGCTTCCGGTTTCGAGGTTTCGGTCAACGGTTCGGTGTATAACAGCGAGAACCTGTCCATCAATGTCTTTGCGAACACGGCCTACATAGACGAAATCGTGACCGACCTGGGGGGCGCGCCTCCACTGAAGACGGGCGGGTCCTATCCGAGGTATCGCAACTTCCTCAAGGCTGGGTTCGCTCCGGGTTCCTACTTCGGAGCTGTGCTGGATCCTACGATGGCGATCCCTTTGGATATCACCGACACAGCCTGCATGGAGCCCACCCGTGCCCAAGCGCTCGAATTCTTCAGCGTTCCCCGAAATCCGTCCTCCTTCGAGGTGATTCCGCTCAAATGTAGCATGGGGCCGGACGAGTTTTTGGACAACAACTACATCGGGAAACCCACTCCAGACTTCGCGGGCTCCTACGGCTTCGACATCAGCTTTATGGGCCGCTTCGAACTCTCGTCGAACTTCGAGTATCGGGTCGGCAACTACCACACTCAGGATCTCACCGGTGCATTCCGGCAGGCCAACGCGTCCATCGGGCGCAACGTACCGGGCACCGCCCGCGTAGCTTCGATCATGCAGAACCCGGCTTCCACGGCCGAGCAACGACTCGAAGCCGCACTCGAGTGGGCAAGGGAATACCGGGCGCTGGCCCCGATGTCGGGCATGAATCAAATCTGGACATCGGACTTCATTCGGCTGCGCGAGATCTCCCTGTCGTACCGGGTGCCGGCGGAGGTCATCGACGGCTTGGGGCTGGACAACGCCACGGTAACGTTCGGCGGCCGCAACGTGAAGCTCTGGATGTTCGGTGACTACCGGGGGATCGATCCGGAGATCAACCCGTCTGCCAACTGCACGGGCGGCGGCGTGAACTGCAACTTCCTCACCGGAACAGAGGCGTTCGGCGTACCGGTTCCGCGGCGATTCGCCCTGTCCGCACGCATCGGGTTCTAGCGAGAGAGGAGACCAGAGAACAATGACTATCAAGACTTCAAGACTGATCCTGGCCGCCTGTGGGATCTCCGCATTTCTCGGCGCGTGCGACATCCTGGACGTCTCCAACCCCAACGCGCTAGTGCAGGAAGACATCGAGAAGGTTGCAGCCGCAGCCGCTGCCGTGAACGGCGCTCAGGCTCTGACTGCTTCGGGCATCGGGCGCATCTACGCTCCGTTTTCCGCCGTGGGCGATGAGATCACGTGGATCGGCTCACGCGACGCGTGGAACGAGCTGGACCAAGGAACGCCCGACAACTCGTTCAACGAGTTTGCCGACGGGGCGTTTCCGGGAATCGCCCAAGCGAGGTGGATGACCAACTTCGCCGTGGAGCTGATGGAAGCTCACGTGTCGGGGAATGCCGGAGACGCGACCCTGCAAGGTCACTTGGCGCGGGCAAATCTCTACGCCGGGGTTGCGTATTCGACCATCGCGCAGATGTTCGACGACTTCGCCTTCAGTGACCGAACCGAGCCCGGTCCCCTTATCGGCCCTGCCAACATGGCTTCGGTGTTCGACGAGGCGATCGCCTTCTACACGGCCGCCATGGCCGGCGGTGGCGAAACGGCCATGAGAGCGCAGGCGGGCCGCGCGCAGGCCTACCACCAGCGTGCCATCTGGGGGGTGCTGAACCCGCCGGGGTCGACACCCAGCAACCCGCTGGTCAACGACGCGAACGCGACAAGCGACGCGGCGGCCGTACTCGGTTCGGTCGCCGGTAGCGATTGGGCCTACCGGTTCCAGTACAGCGGCTCTACAGTGGGGAACAACCTTTCGTGGCAAGTCAACGAGCGAGGCGAACTCCAGATCGGTCCGGAATACGCTACCCAGAGTGAATCGGACCCGACGGATCTCGTGTCCCATAACCTCATGGATCCCATTGAGGGGGCTCTTGACACTCGCTACGAGAAGAGGGTGAATGAATTTCTCGGCGGCGAAGGCTACGCGCCCCTAACCGTCGTCGGCGAACGCGGCCTGCGACTGATTCTGGCCGAGGCCGCGCTGGCCAGCGGAAACATGGCCGGATTCACCGAGCATGTCAACATGATCCGCGAAGGGCTCGACGGACTCACCGCCTACTCAGGGCAAATCCCGGGGATCGAGATGCTCCAGCACGAGAGGCGGGTGAATCTATTCCTGCAGTACAAGCGGCTGCAGGATCACTATCGCTTTGGCGTGTCGAGCATGAATTGGCTCGCCAGCTCCCCGGCGCTGATCACGCCTGGAACGATGCTGCCGATTACCAGTATCGAGATCCGGGCCAATTGCCATCATCCGCGGAATGACAACCACCCTTGCGCAGGCTAGACCCGAGGCCGGGGGGAATCGTTGAGAGTGTAGGAACTGTAGGAACTCCTCGATCCCCGGCGACGGGGCCCGAGGAGCTGGACGGGATCCAGGAGTCGGCTCGGCTCCTAGAATCCCGTCCAGCTCCCAGCTCGGGAAGGCAGGATTCCGCGACGATCCGGCCTTCTGTCTGAGGCTGCCCTCGCAGCCCGCGCTGTCGCGGCTGTCGGCAGGTGCTGGCCCGGAGAACGGCAACACCAAAGTTCTCTCTGCGATGCCTTTGGCCCGGTTTTCCGAGTGGCGGCTCCGGGCGATGAACAACGGGGCATTCTCGGAAAGTGCTGGAACCGGGTGGAGCGGTTCCTGTGCCGGGAGGCGTCGGTCCGCTTCAACGCCGGGGTACTCCGGCAACGCGCTGCTGTCCGCCCTAGCAGCCCGTGGAAGAAATGGGTTTCCAGGCCGCCGGACTTGCGCAGGGAATCAACGCCGGGAGGGTCGAGTTTGATGCCGACGGCGGGCGTTTCGGCCTGAAGAGCCGGCAATAACGGGCAAAAGCGGCCCAGACGGGCCTGGAAGGCCGGTACGGGGGCGAAACCGGCGAAGAATCGGGCGAAACAGCGGTCGCGGCCCGGTCCGCGAGCGCGGTCTGCACGGTCGCGAGCCCCTGGAGGCTCCGCGGCGTGCCGACACGGTACAGCTTGCGCATGAGAAGTCCGAGGTTGAAGGCCGCCGCGTGGATCAGCATCCGTTTTCGAATGTTCTCCTGCCCCCGGACGTGGACGCGGCGCATGCCGCCGGTCTCGAGCATGTGCGCGAACGCCCGCTCCACCTTCTCCCCGCGCCGTTGCAGCAGCCGCTTTCCCCGGTTCCCCCGGATCCGCCGCCGGTTGGCGTAGACCGCCTTCCGGGCGTCCCGCTTCCCCTTCCCCTTCCGGCGGCCGCGGTTCGGCTCGCTCACGCAGCTCCGCATCCCCCGGTCCTTCACGCCCGTCATGGTCTTGTCCGAGTGGTACCCCTTGTCGGCCACCACCTCCTTGGCCTCCGCCCCCACCTCCGCCAGCCGCTGCTCCGCCTCGTCCAGCGTCACCGGCAGCGACGCCGTGTCTCCGCCGTCCATCGTCTGCACCGTCACGCCGACCACCGCTCCGGTGTCCATGTCGACGGCGTGTTCGAGCTTGTGCGCCAGGCGCGTCCGGCCGTCCTTCATCTTCGTGGTCCGCGCGTCCGGGTCGTGCGGATGCTCCCATTCCTTGTTCGACGCCTTGTTCGGACGCTTCCGGTCCAGCTTCGCCAGGTCCTCCCGCGTCGGCGTCTCGATCCCCGAGGCCTTCGCCAGCTTCTCCAGGAACTCCTCGCAGCCGGTTCCGTCCTCGCGCCGCACGATCGTCCGCATCGCCGCGTTCGCCTCGAGCGTCGTCGCGTCCACCCCCGGCGTCTTCGCCTTCAGCAGCCCCGCCTCCATCAGCCGCTCCAGCACGAAGCCGAAGACCGCCGTGTGCGCCTCGAGGCTCAGCCGCTTCCGCGTCTTCGACAGCGTGGAGTGCTCCGGCGGATTCCTCGACAGCCCGCAGCCCAGGAACTCGCGCAGCGAAATCGAGTCCGCGCACCGCCGGGCGATGCCCCGCTCCGAGCCGAGGCCCTCCAGGTATCCCACCATCAGCATCCGGAAATACACCCCCGGCGGAATCCCCGGGCGCCCCCGCCGCTCCGCGTAGAACCCGCCGCACGTCTCCTCCGCGAACGCATCGAAGCCGTGCTTCTCCAGCAGCCTGTCGAGAGCACGGTAGAACGGGTTGCCCAGCGCCCGAATCCTGTCCGTGGCCACGAACAACTCCGCCTGCCCGGCCTTGCGCCGCCTGCCTGCCGCCATCGCCGTCCTCCATGGCAGAGATCCTTGTACACCTGTAATCTGACAGCTTCTGCAGAACTTGTGCAGGCGTAGAAGACCGGACTTTATCCACGGGCTGCTAGCCATGACCGCCGATATCCTCGCCCGTCCCACCCCCGCTCCAAGCCGAAGCGTTCCGCCTGCTCGGCGTCCGCTGTGGATCTGCCAAGTGTTTGTGGCGCTGCAACATAAGTGGCCGGGAAGGCCCTCGGGGGTGCGCTTCCGGGCCTCTCGGCGCGGGCGCGACGGGCGAGGCGCGGGCGGCTTCGGCGGCGGCCGGGTCGTTATCGTCGAAGAGCAGGGGGGCCATTGCGCGGCGCATGTGCCACTCGACATAGCAGGCGAGCATGCAGAGGAAGATGTGGGTGCGGACGCGATCGGCGAGGCGGTGGTGGACGGGCCGGACCTTGAGGTCCACCCCCTTGAAGCTGCGGAAGGCGCGCTCGACCCGGCCGAGGCTCTTGCGGGGCTTCGGACCGTGTCGTCGGGGCCCCATCTCGCCGGCGGGCACGTTGGTGCGGATCACGCAGAAGCCGTCGTCGGTCACGGCGGTCTTGAAGTGCTTGCCGACCTTGCGGGCGCGCAGGGCCCGGTCGGCGCGCACGGCGATGCGCTTCTCGCCCCGCAGCGGGCGGTTGTCGCGCTGCGTCGCCCGGACGACCAGGTCGAGCTTGACCTCCGTGGCCGCGAGCAGCGGGTTGCGGCAGACGACCAGCCGCTCGCCCGGATAGAGCTCCGGCGCGGAGACCTCGGCCAGGTCCTGCTCGTCGAAGATCGACAGCTGCAGGTCGCCGCCGGAAGCGAGCCTGCGGATCGCCGGAGCCCGCAGCGAGGTGATCCACCGCAGCCCCCGCGGGGCCCGAGGTTCCTCGCGGATGCGGGCGTCGGTCAGCATCGTGCCCTCGAAGTACACCGAGGTCAGGTCGCAGAGCACGAGCGAGCCGTCCTCGACGTGCCCGCCCGCCAAGGTCCGCTCAATGCGCGGCTACTGCCAGAGCAGCCAGTCCATCGCCTCGTAGAGCCCCCTCCGCCGTCGCAGGAGGTGGACGAGCCCTGGTCTGGTTCTGCGACCGAACCGTACCGACCTCGCCCCGGGCCCCGGCGGGTCGTCCAGGTGATCGTCGAGCGGCCCGGCAAGCTGTTCCCCCCGCTCGTTCTGGCTTCTGACTTCGCGGTCCGCCGACGAAGCGCCGCCGGAGAAACTGCTGGAGCTGTACCGGAAGTGGGGCAAGGCCGAAGGCCACGCGGGGGAGCTCGGGGGGAGCTGAAGAGCGTGGTCGCCCGGCGCTGTCGTCGTCGCCGCGCCCGAAGCGCCACTGCCGGGGGCAAGGCCCGGTGCGGAGGCGGAAGCCCGGCGTGGACGCCCTCGTCCGCAACCGGGCGCGGCTACTGCTCGCCGTCTTCGGCTAACCAGATCATGCATGTCCAGCGCGCGCTGCTGGAGCGGGCCCACCTGGATCGGCTGGAGCCTGAAGCGGCTGCTCGAGCGAATCTGCGGGCACTGGCCCGGTTCACCGTCTCGGGGCACCAGATTTACCATGATCTCCGGCACGGCTTCCGTGCACTGGCAGATCCTAGTCCGGCGGTTCCGGCTCCTGCCGGACCCCGGCGGATAGCCTCCCGCCGACGGCGCGGATCCGGTTCCTGTCCCGTTCGCCCCGGGGCGAACGCCCGCCCCTATCAGCCCGTGGACAAAATCCCCCCGGCATTCGACCGGCGATGCATCCGGGCCGGATCGCTTCGCTCGTCGTTGCTTCTCGGGCGAATAGCGGTGCTATTCCCCCTTCAAAGCGCCTTGCCGGCCCGGTGCCTCGCCGCTCTCGGTGCTCGCGCGGATTTATCCACGGGCTGCTATGTCTCCAGATGCCAAAACCGGACTCGGCACCCTGTCCAGAAGGACTCGTGCGAGCTGCCGACCCTCTCATGCGCCCAAACTCGCCTTTTTGCAACCCGCTTCCCTGCCCGGATCACGCCCGCCACGCATGTTCATGAACAAGGGGACCGAGAGCGCGACGCGGAATCGCTGATGCCTCATCACATCCACCCAGTTCTTTCAAACGACCAGCGAGTTCGGAGAAGTCGGGGTAGAGGTTCTGAGCTCGGACCACGATTGGTTCGTTTCCCTTCGATCAACGCTGGCACATCAATGAAAGAGCAGCGCTTGGAGTTGTCCCGCTTTCGTGGACACTTCCAAACTTGAGGAGGAAAGGAGGGTTCCACGATGCCGAAGAATCGGGCTGGGTGCGCTCGGGGCGGTCGCCCGAGTCGCTGGCGCGTGAGTTCGAGCCCTCTTCCGGGGCGATCCGGAACTGGGGCAGGGCAGGCGGACTTGGACGAGGGACGCCGTACGGACGGGCTGACCACGAAGAACCGGGAGGAGGTTCGCCGCCTCAAGCGCGAAGTCAAGCGGCTCCGCATGGAGCGGGACATCCTGAAAAAGGCCGCGGCTTGGTTCACGAAGGAGAGCGGCTCAATCCCCGGAGGGGGATTCGGGTTCGTGAAGGGTAGCGGGTCGAATTCCCGTCCGGGCGATGCGCCGCGTGCCGGATCTCTCCCCCAGCGGGTACTTACGCCTGGCTGAAGCGGACGCCTCCAGAGCGGGACCGACGGGACGCGGAGCTTCGGGAGAAAGATCAAGGACGCATGGGAACAGAGCCGACGGACCTACGGCCAGCCCCCCGGATCCATGCAGAGCTGAAGACCTGGGGCGATCGGGTGGGAAGCAAGCTCGGCGGGACGCGTAGGCCCGCCCCGACCAGCTGTGGGTGGCGGACATCCACGTGTACTTGGCCCGAGTGATGGATGACGTCCCTCGGCCATCGCCTTCTCCACACGCCGTACGCCTTCGGGAAGCGGTGCCGGGAGGCCAAGGCCGGGGTGCGACCCTGTGCGGGATCGGTCGGGGGATGCGTACGACAATGCGATGGTGCGAGAGCTTCTTCGCGACGCTCGATTGCGAACTGCTGGACCGCAGCCGGTTCCGCAAGCCCGGATGAGGCAAGGCCCGAGGGACTGGACGATACCCTGATCCATTCCGGGGCGGCGCAGCGACGGTTTCGAGGAGACGCTGGTGCGGGTGACGAACACGGGCGGCTTCTCGCTGCGGCGGGTGTTCCACACGGTGCCCTCGCGGCTGGTGGGACACCGGCTGCGGGTGCGGCTGTACGACAACCGCCTGGTGGTGTACGCGGGCACGGACGAACTCATGACGCTGCCGCGGGGCCGGGCGGGCCCGGGAGGGCGGCGGGGGCGGGTCGTCAACTACCGGCATGTGCTGCCGTCGCTGCGCCGCAAGCCGATGGCGCTGCTGAACTGGGTCCACCGCGACGGCCTGTTCCCCCGCGACGCGTACCGCCGGGCCTTGACGCGCTGCGCGAGGGTCCGGACGACCGCCGGGCCTGCCGCCGGACGGTGGACCTGCTCGCTCTGGCCCACGACCGATGCTGCGAAGCGCAGCTGGCCGCGGAGATCGAGCGGGGCCTCGGTGCCGGGGAGCTTCCCGACGCGAAGGTTCTGCGCGACCGGTTCCTGCCGCCGCCGGAGAGCCTGCCGGCCATCGGCACGGAGGTGCCAGCGCTGTCGGAGTACGATGACGCCTGCCTGAACGGAGAACTCCCATGACCGGCCCGTTCGTCGTGGACCCGCCGCAGCTCGACCCGCTCCTGAAGCAGCTGCGCCTGCCGACCATGCGGCGGTTGCGGCCAGGGCGGCGTCTTTATTTGCTCCTGACACTCCGGGCGACGCGCATGGCTGTCCGGTGATCCGTCAACGCTTCCTCGAACCCCTCCCCGGACGAGTCGGGGCACAGGACGGTCTGGTTCCGGGCCGTCCGAAAACGCTCGGGAGTCCTCCCGCCGAGGCCACCCAAACCAAGCCTTTGGACCGGAGCCCGATCTTCGACCGCGCTCCCCCCCGCCAGCACGCCCTCTTGCTCCACGTTCACAAACTCCCCATCGTTTCCGTACTCGCAGCGTCGCGACTCGCATTCTCACCCTGATTGTCGCTGGACAGCCCCCCCTTGTCCCCCAAGCGTCCAGGTTCCGCCACTCCCGCCGC
This sequence comes from Longimicrobiales bacterium, assembly GCA_965215065.1. Lineage (GTDB taxonomy): Bacteria > Gemmatimonadota > Gemmatimonadetes > Longimicrobiales > Gaopeijiaceae > Bin94. The sequence continues at coordinate 2,765,349 of OZ244037.1, read as the reverse complement.
CGTGTGTCGTAGCCCGGGCACTCCTCGCTCGCGGCGTTCTACGAGGGGCTGGGAGAGACGCAGAGGGCGGCCGTCGAGAGCGTCAGCATGGACATGTGGGCACCGTACATCGCGGCGACCCTAGTGTAGTGTCCGATATATAATGCTACCTATGCGGAGATGGCCGCGAGTGCCTTCCGGGCCCGGTCCACCTTCGCCGGGATCTCCGCCGTCGACTTCGTCCACACGAACGGCCGGGGGTTCTCGTTGCAGGTGTCGATGTACTGCTTCAGGCAGGACTCGAGGTGGGCGACGGAGTGGAACACGCCGCACCGGATCTGCTTGCGCGTCAGCGTGTCGAAGAAGCGCTCGACCAGATTCAGCCATGACGAGCTCGTCGGGATGAAGTGGAAGTGCACGCGCTTCGTGCGCTCGGCCCACGCCTTGACCTCGGCGTGCCTGCGGGTCGCGCAGTTGTCCGGGATGATGTGGATCTCCTGCCCCTTCGGCACCTCGCTCTCCACCTTGCGGAAGAACCGGAGCACCTCCTGGTGGCGGTGCCGCCGGTACGTCTCGCCGACCACCGCGCCCGAGGCCACGTCCATCGCCGCGACAGCGACGTGGTGCCGTGACGCTTGCAGTCGTGCGTCATCGTCCCGCACCGGCCCCGCTTCAGCGGCAGCCCCGGCTGCGTGCGGTCCAGCGCCTGCACCGAGCTCTTCTCGTCAAAGCTGAACACGGCCGCGTTGTCCGGCGGGTCAAGATACATCCCCACAACGTCTTGCAGCTTCTCCTCGAAGCGAGGATCCGTGCTCACCTTGAAGGTGCGCCACAGGTGCGGCTTCAGACCCGCCGCCCGCCACACCGTGTTCACGAAGCTGTGCGTCGTGCCCGCCGCCTTCGCCATCGACCGGCACGACCAGTGCGTCGCGTCCGGCGGCTTCTCCTGCGTCGTCCGCCGGATGATCTCCGCCCTCAGCGCCGCCTGCGCCTTCGGGCACCTGCCCCCGTGGTTGCCTCCCCGGGGACGCTCCTTCTCGATCCCCTTCATCCCCTCCTCCGCGTACCGCCGCCGCCGGCGGCCCACCTTGTCCGTGGTCGTCCGCAGCTCCCGGGCGATGGCCGTGTTCGTCATCCCCTCCGAGGCCATCAGCACGATCTGCGACCGGTCCCGCTGCCGCACCGTCGCGCTCCGCGATCGCGACCACCGCTCCGGAATCTCCCGGTCCCCCTCCGCAACCTCGATCTCGACCGCCTTCCGCATGGCTCCCTCCTTGTCGGTGCCTCTCGATTCCGCACGAAGAAGAAGCATACCCGCACGGCCATGCTTTTGACAGGCTATAACGCCGACACTACACTAGACATGATTCGACCGCCTAGTGTCGTGTCCTGCAAATAATGTTGACATGACGGCGGGGACGGTGCATCGTACCTCCTCATCCACCCGAGATCAAGGAGGGGACCATGCCCCGGGGACGTCCGTTGAAGCCGCTCGAAGTCAGTCAGGGCACCCGCGAGGAACTCGAGTCGCTCGCGGGTTCGCGCAGTCTGCCCGCCGGGCTCGTGAGGCGCGCCGAGATCGTGCTTCCGTGCGCCGAAGGGATGAGCAACAAGAAGGTCGCCGAGAGGGTCCGCGCCGGCCGCCGGACGGTCGGCAAGTGGCGCGAGCGCTTCCGGACGCAGGGGCTCACGGGCCTGTACGACGAACGCAGGCCGGGAAGGCCGCGCTCCATCGGAGACGACGAGATCACGGCGCTGCTGCGGAAGACGCTCAAGGGCGAGCCGCCCGGCGGAAGCACGCACTGGAGCTGCCGTTCCATGGCGGACGCGACGGGGGTGTCGAAGTCCACGGTGCACCGCATCTGGACGGCCTTCCACATCCGGCCTCACCGGCAGAAGCACTTCACGCTCTCCACCGACCCGTTCTTCGCCGAGAAGGTCCGCGACATCGTCGGAACTCTACCTCGACCCGCCCCAGAACGCGATGGTGCTCTGCGTGGACGAGAAGACCCGGACCCAGGCGCTGGAGCGGACCCGGCCCCTGCTGCCCCTCGGGCTCGGATACGTCGAGGGCGTCACGCACGGCTGCATCCGCCACGGCACCACCACCCTCTTCGCCGCCCCGGACATCGCCACCGGCCGGATCCTCGCCCGGTGCAAGGCGCAGCACCGCCACCAGGAGTTCCCGAGCTTCCTCCGGCACATCAACGCCGACATGCCCCCGGACCTCGACATCCACCTCGTCGTCGACAACTACGGCACCCACAAGCACGCCGGGGTCAAGCGCTGGCTCGCCGACCGGCCCCGCTGCCACATCCACTTCACCCCCACGTACTCCTCCTGGCTCAACCAGGTCGAGATCCGGTTCGACATCATCACCCGGAAGGCCATCCGCCGCGGCTCCTTCTCCTCGGTCGCCCAGCTCAAGAAGAAGATCCTCCGCTTCACCGACGAATACAACCCGGGGGCGCGTCCGTTCGCATGGACCGCCACCGCGGACTCCATCCTTCGGAAGACAGAAAGATTATGTCTGTCTGTTTCCGGGACACGACACTAGGCCGAAGTTCGGGACAGAATCGGGCCGATTATCACGGCAACATGTTGCAGTCTTTAGACTTATGTCGATTTCGGCATACGGATCGTGTACCCATGTAATGACCGGTCTTCATGTTGACATGATTCAGCATATCCGTTACCATGATACCCATGTACATCGAACGCGTGCCCAACCGGAACTCCCCGCCCGCCGTCCTGCTGCGCGAGTCCTTCCGCAAGGACGGCAAGGTCTGCAAGCGCACCCTCGCCAACCTCTCGAAGTGGCCCGGCGAGATCGTCCGGGGGCTGCGCATCCTGCTCAAGGGCGGCGTCGCCCTGAAGTCGATGGACGACGCCTTCGAGATCCTGCGCTCCCGTCCCCACGGGCACGTCGCCGCCGTGGTGGGCACGGCCCGGAAGCTGGGCCTCGAGAGGCTGCTCGACCGCCGCCCGTCGCGGATGCGGTCGCTGGCGGCGGCGATGATCGCCGCCCGCGTCCTCGACCCCCGCTCGAAGCTCGCCACCGCCCGGGGCCTCGCGTCCGAGACGCAGGCCGACACGCCGGGCGAGGAGCTCGGCACCGAAGACGCGACGGCGGAGGAGCTCTACGAGGCGATGGACCGGCTGCTCCGGCGGCAGCCGCGCATCGAGCGGACCCTCGTGGCCCGGCACATCGAGGACGGCTCGCTCGTGCTCTGCGACCTGACCTCGGTGTACTTCGAGGGCACGAAGTGCCCGCCGGCCAGGCGCGGCTACTCCCGCGCGACGGCGGGCGCGGCAAGCTTCAGATCGTCTTCGCCCTGCTCTGCGACCGGGAGGGCCGTCCGGTGGCCGCCCAGGTCGAGAAGCTCACCGGGCGCTTCTCGCTCTCGCGGGTCGTCGTGGCCGGCGACCGGGGGATGCTGACCGACGCCCGCATCCGCGAGGACCTCGGGCCCGCGGGGCTGCGGTGGATCACCTCGCTGCGGGCTCCGGCGATCCGCAGGCTCGCTTCCGGCGGCGACCTGCAGCTGTCGATCTTCGACGAGCAGGACCTGGCCGAGGTCTCCGCGCCCGAGCTCTATCCGGGCGAGCGGCTGGTCGTCTGCCGCAACCCGCTGCTCGCGGCCGAGCGCGCGCGCAAGCGCGAGGCGCTGCTCGCGGCCACGGAGGTCAAGCTCGAACAGGTCGTCCGGGCGACGCAGCGCGACAACCGCCCGCTGCGGGGCGAGAAGCGCATCGCCGTGCGCGCCGACCGGGCCCTGCGCGCCCGCAAGGTCGGCAAGCACTTCAAGACCACCGTGACCGGCGACGGCTTCTCGTACGAGCGCGACGAGGAGCGCATCGCCGAAGAGTCGGCGCTCGGCGGCATCTACGTGATCCGCACCAACGTGCCCGCCGGCGAGATGGGGCCCGAAGACGCCGTCCGGGCCTGCAAGAGCCTCAGCCGGGTCGAGCGCGCCTTCCGCAGCTTCAAGGGGGTGGACCTCAAGGTGCGGCCCGTCCATCACCGCCTCGCCGAGCGCGTCCGCGCCCATGTCTTCCTCTGCATGCTCGCCTACTACGTCGAGTGGCACATGCGCCGCGCGCCGGCCCCCCTGCTCTTCGAAGATGACGACCCGGCCGCCGCCGAAGCCGCCCGCCCCTCGCCCGTCGCCCCCGCGCCGAGAAGGCCGGGAAGCGCACCGCAACCGCGCCAAGCCCGCCGTGCCCGGAGCCGTGACCGCCGACATCCTCGCCCGCCCCACCCCGCTCCAGGCCGAAGCGTTCCGCCTACTCGGCGTCCGCCCATGACCCGTACCCAGTAGCGTACACCCCGGAAATCGCTTATGTCACAGCACTGCAACCACTTGGCAGATCCACTCCCGCCGAACTTCGGCCCAAAAGAGCCTCATTATTCCCTGTAGTTCTTTGGCCCCCATCAGATATATAATGCCCTTACTTTGCGGCTCGCTTCGCCACTGTCAAGCGATGCCGAAGCACCCCTTCCCGCGAGATCATCCGACTCTGGCGACCACCTCGATTTCGACGTCGACTCCCTTCGGGAGCCCGGCCACCGCCACGGTGGCGCGCGCGGGGCGGTGATCTCCGAAGTGCCGCGCGTACACGGCGTTCATGTCTCCGAACAGTGCCATGTTCGAGAGGAAGACCGTGGTCTTCACCACCGTCTCCAAGCTCCCTCCCGCCGCGTCCAGCACGGCCGTCAGGTTCTTGAGCACCCGGTCCGCCTGCTTGGCCACGCCGCCTTCCACGAGGTTCCCCGTGTCGGGATCGATGGCGATCTGACCCGACGCGAAGATCCATCCATCGGTCACGACGGCCTGGGAGTACGGGCCGAGCGCGCCCGGCGCGTCGTCGGTGTGAATGACTGTGAGGTGCGGCATGGGTCCGGTTTCTCCGTGGTGTTGTGCGCTCGCCCGGAGCGCGCGGATGAGTTCGATGAGAGGTCGAGAGGCTTCCGCTTCAGCGCTCCGGGGGAAGCTCGGCGGCGATGTCGTCGGGCCTGATCGTCGCGACCCCGACGCGCCCCACGCTGATTGCGGCGGCGTGTGCGGCGGCGGCCGCCGCCTCCGGAGGACGGGCGCCCGCCGCGCAGGCGGCCGCCATCGCCGCGATCACGGTATCTCCCGCTCCCGAGACATCGTAGACCGAGCGCGCGGGCATGCGGAGCCGAAGTGCGGCCCGCCCGCGCGACACAAGCACCATGCCGTCGGCCCCCAGCGTCAGGAGCAGGTGTTCGGTGCCGGCGCGCGCCCGCGCGGCCTCCATCCAGCGATCGTCTCCCGGTTTTGCCCGCTCGGCGAACGCGGCCTCGATTTCGCTGCGGTTCGGTTTGAAGACCGTCGCCCCTGCAAAATCGAGGAAGTGGCGGCGCTTCGGGTCCGCGAAGACCGGAACGCCGGCTCGGCGCGCTGCGCCGATCGCGCCTCGTATCAGCTCCGGCGACAGCGTACCCTTGTCGTAGTCGGCGAGCACGAGGCCGTGCGCGCCGAGCAGACCGTCGCGGAGCCGGGAAGCCAGAGCGGCACGCGCGGGCGCGGGCACCGGTGCGGTGCATTCGCGGTCCACGCGCACGACATGCCGGCCACGCGCGAGAACCCTCGTCTTGACGGTCGTCACCCGGTCTGCTTCGCACACGAAGCGACAGCCGCCTCCCATTCCTTCAAGGATCCGCTCGACCGCGCGGCCGGCGTCGTCCTGCCCCACCACTCCCAGGACATCGCATCGTGCGCCGAGCGAGAGGACATTCGCGGCCACGTTGGCCGCACCGCCGGGCGCTTCCCACTCGCGTTCGACCTCGACCACTGGAACCGGCGCCTCGGGCGAAACCCGGTCGGCACGGCCCGCCACGTAGCGATCCAGCATGAGGTCCCCCAAGACCACGATCCGCCGCCTGGGAAACGCGGCAGCGAGTTCGGCAAATCGGGTGCGTCCGAGCAGCCGCACCGCCGGATTCACGAGGGCAGTTTCCAGAGCGCCAGATCGGCGATGGAGACGCGCACGCTTCCCTCTCCGCCGGGATCGGTCCAGGCCAGCATCAGGCGGTCCGCGCCCAGGCGCGCGATCCGCGGAAACCCGGATGCACGTGCGGCGTCGGTGGCCGCGAGCGCCACCGGATCGCTCGCCGAGCCGTCCCGGGCGACGCGGCGGCTCAGGATGGCGGCGGCCCCGCGGGCGGCTCCCGCTCCCTCTTCCAGCCAGGTGACGAGCGCGGAGCCGTCGTCCAGGAGCGTAACGTCGACCCGGCCCAGCGCGCGCGCCGGATCCACTCGCCGTGGAGGCCCGAACGTCAGCGCGCCGTCGTCCGAGAAGGCGATGTTCACGCGGGGTTCGTTGCCCGGGGCCGTGAACCAGGCCACCGCGATTTCGGTGCCCAGTGCGGACATTGCCGGGCCGTTGACCGGGCAGCCGCCGAAAACCCACCCGTCGTCGTGGACGGCGGCGCCGGGCGTCCAGCCCGACGGCAGGAGTCGGCTCACGTGAATGTCCCGGATCTCGCCCTCGGCCCGGTTCCGAAAGGCGATCACGGGGACGCCGTCCGCGACCACCGCGGCGGTCTGGCAACACTCGCAGACCATGGCGTCCACGACGGTCTCCGGACCGCGCGGTGCCGCAGCCGCCGACGCAGTGCCCGCCGAGTCCCCGCCGGTCGCGGTCGCGCCCAGGCGGGCGAGCATCCTCGCGCGCAACGACATCGTGCCCCCGGGCTCGACCATCGCGCGCCCGTCGAGCCAAGCCGCCCACACCCCGTCCCCGTCCCCGAAGAACGAAACGAAACCGTGCTCCGTCGGGGTGCCGTCCTCGTGGGGAACGACCGGCGGGCCCCAGGTGATTCCGCGGTCGTCCGACCACGCCACGCGAATCCCGTAATCGTACGTCCCCCGCCCTCCCCTCCGGAGCCAGTGCGCGAAGAGACGGTCCCCGAAGACCCTGACCGAGGGGAAATCGGCCCAGTTCACGAAGAAGTCGTCGCCTTGGGCGACCGTGACCGGCGGGCTCCAGCGGCCGTCGCGGAGGTCGTAGAACGAGACGGCCACGCGATGTCCCCCGCCCGGCAGGGACTCGGTCCAGCTCATCCACACACCGTCGTGGCCCACCTCCAGAAACGGCTGGCCCGAGCCGGGCGCGGCGGGAACCGTGATCTCGGAGATCCCCGCGGCGGCCGAGGCCCGTCCGGCGGCGGCGTCCGGAGCCTCTCCGGCACACCCCGAAAGAACCGCCAGCGCGGTCGTCGGCAGGGCGAAGGATCCGGTTGCTTTACTTGTTGCCGTGGTCATGTCGGTCCCAACAGTGTATTGTCGAAGCAGCCGCCGCAACATCGCGAGCCGGGCTCCGGTAAAGGAACCCCGCCCCGAAACGTAGTGTATGCTCGTGGCAGGGCGAGTCGCGGGCTCGGCTGACCACGATTCCACCTAACACTACAGTGACATCCGACGGTCGCGTGGGCGAGACGTCATTCGCTCGGGGGACCGTTCATCAAGAGGGAGAGGTCGGTCATGGCTGCCAAGAAGAGCACCACACGGAACCACGTCACCCGAATCCTCGTTTCCTGGACGGGCATGGCCGCCCTCATGCTCAGCATGGCGGTTTCGAGCTCCGCCCAGTACTTCGGACGCAACAAGGTCCAGTACGAGGGAGGCTTCGACTTCAAGGTCCTGACCACCCGGGACTGGGAGATCCACTACTACCCCCAGGCCGAGACCGCGGTGGAGGACATCGCGCGTCTCGCGGAACGCTGGTACGAACGTTTCTCCCGTGTGTTCCAGCACGACTTCGACACCGTCAAGCCGCTCATCATCTACGCCGACCATCCCGACTTCCAGCAGACCAACACCCTCTCCGGGGCCATCGGCCAGGGGACGGGCGGCGTCACCGAGTCGCTCAAGAACCGGGTGATCATGCCCCTCAACGCGTCTTACCGGGAGACGGACAGGATCCTGGGCCACGAGCTGGTGCACGCCTTCCAGTACAATATCTCGCAGAGCCGCAGCGGGGGAGGGATCATGCGGCTCGCCGCGATGCCTCTGTGGATCGTGGAGGGCATGGCGGAATACATGTCCATGGGACGCGAACACCCCCACACGGCCATGTGGCTCAGGGACCACATCCTGCGCGACGACAAGCCCACCCTTAAGGAGATCACCCGCGACCCGAAGTACTTCGCCTACCGGTTCGGCCAGGGCTTCATCTCGTATCTCGGCGGGACCTACGGGGACGAGGCGGTGCAGGACCTCTTCCGCGCCGCGCTCAGGGTGGGCTGGGAGGCCGCGATCGGGCAGGTCTTCGCCATGCCGGAGGACAGCATCGCGATGGAGTGGTGGGAAGCCGTCGAAGCCGAATACAGACCGCTCATGGCGGGGAAGACCGACCCGTACGAGACGGGTGACGTTTTGCTGTGCGTCGAGTGCGGCGGGGGCCGTACCAACGTCGCCCCGTCGCTTAGTCCCGACGGACGCTACATCGTCTTCCAGTCGGAGAAGGATCTCTTCTCCATGGACCTGTTCCTGGCCGATGTCGAGACCGGGAAGATCCTGCGCCCCCTGCAGCGCAACGAAACACCGTACATCGACGGGATCCGCTACATCGACAGCAGCGGCTCGTGGTCTCCGGACAGCCGGAAGCTCGCGTTCGTGATCTTCTCGGGAGGCAACAACCAGCTGGCCATCCTCGATATCCAGAGCGGGAGGATCGAGGACCGGATCGCGATCGAGGGGCTGGGGGCAATCCAGAATCCGGCCTGGTCCCCCGACGGCCGCCGGATCGCGTTCACCGGTTTGAGGGGCGGAATCAGCGATCTGTACCTCTACGACTTCGACGCCGAGAACATCCATCAGCTGACGAACGACAAGCACGCCGACCTTCACGCGGCCTGGTCCCCCGACGGCCGCACCCTGGCTTTCGTCTCGGACCGCGGCCCCGACACCGACTTCGACCAGCTGGTCTTCGGCAACTACGTGCTCGCGTTCATGGATCCGGAGACGCGCGTCGTGGAACCGATGACGGTGTTCGCCGACGCCAAGCACATCAATCCCGTCTTCGACCGCACGGGAGAGGGCCTCTACTTCATCTCGGATCCCGACGGGTTCCCGGACATCTTCCACATGAACCTCGCCGACGGCGAGATGCGGAGGATCACTCGGGCGGTCACCGGGGTCAGCGGCATCACGGCGCTCTCTCCCGCGTTCTCCTACTCGCCCGCGCAGGATCTTCTGGCTTTCTCGGTCTTCCACGAGCGCGGCTACATCGTCAACACGGGCAGAGCCCGCGACATGGCTACGCTGGTCGATGTGGTGGCCTACGGCGGACCCCATCCCGGCCGTCTGCTGCCCCCGGGGTCGCCGGGGATCCGGAGCCGGGTCGCGGGCTATCTCGCCGACCATGTCACGGGACTGGTCTCCGATCAGGTCTATACGGGAGACCAGGCCGAAGACTACGAACCTTCCTTCCAGCTCGACTACGTGGGGCAGCCCCAGATCGGGATCGGCGCCGACACCTTCGGCTCCTACGCCAGCGGCGGCACCTACGCCGTCTTCACCGACATGCTCGGCGACCGGTTCCTCGGGATGGCGCTGAACGCCAACGGTACCTTCAAAGACATCGGAGGACAGGTCTCGTACCTGAATCAGAAGAACCGCTGGAACTGGGGTGCCGGAATACAGCACTTTCCCTACCTGCAACAGTACTTCCTCTTCGGATTCGACCAGTTCCAGGTCTATCGTCGGCGCATGTTCATCGACCAGGCGCAGGGGGTTCTGGCGTACCCGCTCTCGGCCACCCGCCGACTCGAGGGCGGGTTGGGGGTCACCAGGTACGGCTTCGACCTGGAGAGAGAGGTCTACTACACCGACGCCTTCCAGCGCATCGTCGGATTCGAACGCTTCCAGGAGGACTGGCGGGATCCGCTTCACTTCGCTTCCGCGTCCCTGGCCTTCGTGGGAGACAACTCCTTCGCCGCCTTCACGAGTCCGGTCCGGGGCGAGCGCTTCCGGCTCGGGGCCAAGGTGTCGTACGGAACCGTGAACTTCCAGGAGCTCACCTTCGACTACCGCCGCTACTTCAACAACGGCGGGCCGGTAACCCTCGCCGTGCGGGGCCTGCACCTCGGCCGCTACGGCGACACGCGCGGCCTCGACGAGCAGGAGTTGGGAACCTACTTCATGGGCTTCGAGACGTTTCTGCGCGGATACGCCTGGAATTCGTTCGACAGCGGAGAATGCAGCGAGAGCACGACGATCAGCCTCAACGGATCCACATGCCCTCTCATCGACCGCCTCTACGGTCACCGCCTCGGGGTGTTCAACATCGAATTTCGCATGCCGTTCACGGGAATCGAGGAGTTCGGGCTCATCAACTTCCCGTACATTCCCGTCGAGCTGACCGCCTTCACCGATGTCGGCCTGGCCTGGGACGAGCAGCGACCCGCACAACTCGCGTGGGCCCGCGACACGCCGGACCGGGTTCCCGTGGCAAGCAGCGGCTTCTCGGCCAGGATGAATCTGTTGGGCTTCGTGATCTTCGAGGCCTACTACGCGTACCCTTGGCAGCGTCCGCTCAAAGGGTGGCACTGGGGCTTCCACGTGGCGCCGGGGTGGTAGGCCGCGCCGAAGTGGCAGGCGGCACCGGGATCGCAGGCCGCTGAGGGGTGGCAGCCGGCAGCTCCCCGGCACCCGCGCCCCGCGTCAGAAGATCTCGATCGTGACGTAGCGGCGCGGGTTCTCCCGGATGTCGTCCAGGAGTTCCCGGAGGCTGTCGAGGGTGGCGATGACCGAGGTATGGAGTTCGTCGCTCGCGGTAAGCATGCCGATCGTCCCCTCGCCGCGTTCGATGCGTCCGAGTATGGCGTTCAGGGAGCCGACCGATTCCTCGGCGGCACTCGATGTGCGTTCCAGGACGGCCATCGTGCTTTCGGCGGCGGCCAGCGCCTCGCGCCATTCCTCCGCGCCGGTGATCCCCTCCACGTTCTCGGCCGAGCGCTGGAGGCTCTCGGTCAGCGCCCGCACGTCGGCGGCCCGGCCGTCCGTCACCTCGGCAAGATCCTCCAGCAGGTCCCGCAGCGAACCGACGACGGCACCGGTGTTCGAAATCGTCGAGTCGGCCAGGAGTTCCTGAACCCGGTTCATCACGTCAGAGACGTCGAGCGCCAGATCTCCGGCCTGGTCAATCACGCCGCCGACCGAAGTTCCGGGTATGATCTCCCACGGATCGACGTGATCGTCGCTGTCGCCCGGGATGACCGAAACCACCATGCCGCCCAGAACACCCATCGAGTGCAATTCCGTTCGGGCCTCGGCGGGGATCGGGTACTCGCCCTCGACTTCCATGGTGACGTACACGCCCCCGCTCGGCGCGAGCTCGAACGAGTAGACGCGCCCGATGTTGATCCCCCGCATCCGCACGGGGTCTCCGCGGCGCATCCCGTGGGCGTCCGCCACCTCGGTCACCAGCATGTACCGGCCCCGGAACAGCGCCGGGCTCGTCATGAGGAAGAGAACGGTGAAGAAGCCGACGACTCCGAGGATTACGAAGATCCCCACCCGAAACTCCCGCACCCCCGACAGGGGCGGTACGGCGCGCAGGATTTCTTCGTCGGAGAGCCGCCGACGGCCGCCGGACGATACGGTGTCGTTCATGTCACCTCCACAACGTCGAGCGCGGCCTCGGCGGCCGCACGATCCACGAATGCTCGTACAACCGGGTCGGACTCCGTCTGAAATTCGCCCGGGGTGCCGCAGAAACGAATGCGCCCGCCTTCGAGCATGGCCACGCGGTCGCACATCCAGAGCGCCCCCTCCACATCGTGCGTGACCACAACCGAAGTGACCCTCAGCTCTTCGGCGAGTCCCTTGATCAGACGCACGACGGCCGCGGTGTTGACCGGGTCGAGACCCGTGGTGGGCTCGTCCCAGAGCAGGATGCGGGGACGCCCGACGATCGCGCGCGCAATCCCGACCCTCTTCTTCATGCCGCCCGACAGCTCCGCCGGTAGGACGGAGAGCACCTCCGCCGGTTCGAGATTGACGAGCTCCAACGCCCTCCATACCGCCCGCGCGGCTTCCCTGGTTCCCTTGCGGCGGAGACGGTCCGCGGGCAGGCCCATCTCGACGTTCCGGTACACGTTGAGGGAATCGAAGAGAGCCGCCTGCTGAAAGACGTACCCGACCTGCCGTCTGACGGCGTCCGTGACATCCTTCCCGCCGAAGTACACCGAGGCGCCGTTGACCTCCACGTCGCCCCGGTCGGGCACCACCAGTCCGATCGTAGTCTTGAGGAGGACACTCTTCCCGGTGCCGGACGGGCCGAAAAGCGCGAACATCTCCCCTTCGCGGACCTCCAGGTTCACACCCGTCAGCACCGGACGCTTGAATGCCTTCCAGGTATTGCGGTAGCGGATGACGGGGCGCGGATCCATCGGTCGCTCAGTTGAGGAAGAGCGGCGGGAACAGGGCGTCGAGAATGAGGACGGTCAGAGTTTGGAACATGACCGAGGACGTGGTGGTGCTCCCCACCCCTTCAGCGCCGCCGCTCGTGTGGAATCCCATGTGAATGGCGATCACCGGGATCGCGAAGCCGAAGGTGACGGCCTTCATGAACGAGTACAGGAGATCCCACGAGTGCCAGAAGAGGCGCGCGCCGTAGAGAAAGGTCTCGAAGCCCAGATCGAGGGTGAGCTCGGCCGCGACCATGCCGGAAAAGACGCCCACGACGTTGGCAATCGCGACCAGGAGGGGCATGACGAAGAGCCCGGCGAGGATTCTCGGCGCGCCCAGCATGATCTCGGGGTCGCGTCCCAAGGAGCGGTACGCATCGATCTGCTCGGACACGACCATGGTTCCGAGCTCGGCCGTGATCCGGGCGCCGACCCTGCCGACCAGCACGACGGCCGTCAGCACGGGTCCCAATTCCAGCACGACGCTCGTCACGGTGACGCTTCCCAGCACGTACAGCGGGATGGTCGCGGTGATCTGGTAGCCTCCCTGCTGGGAGGTCACGATCCCGGAGAGGACGGCCGTGATCGTGACGATGGGGATGCTCTGCACGCCCATCACATAGAGCTGGCGGACGAACTCGCTCCACGAGATGCGAAGCTGAACCGCGGCGACGACGGTGCGCCAGACCAGGAGCCCCAGCTGTCCTGCGTGCTCCGCCCAGAGCTGCCACCGCCGACCGACCGCCCTGAACGGGCGCTCGTGGAAGGGAGCGTCGCTCAAGGGGCGGCGGGACGGCGGGGAGCGGCCCGCGAGCCGGTCGGACTCAGGAGGACGCCCAAGGAGAATGTCTGCTCGTTCAGCGAGCCGGCGAACTCCTGGCGGTATTCCAGGAACGGCACGATCAGCGGCCAGCCCGTGAGACGCACCCCTGCGGCGAAACTGAAGTTCCACGTATCATCCACCGAGGCATCGATCGAGTCCTCCTCGTATTGCCGGTATCCGGCACCCAAGCCGAAGTAGATCGGACCTTGGGGTGCCAACAGGAGCTGCCCCCCGAACTCGGAAAACGAGCAGTCCCCGACGCTGCATTCGGGAAAGACGCGCTCGTAGAGGCCGGCAACGACCAGTCCGCGCCGCACGAAACCCAAGTCCGCCTCGGCGCGCGCACCGACGCCGAAGTCGCCGTCGAAGGCCTGCGATTTGTAGAGGACATGGCCGCCCGCCCGCACCTGGGCACCGGCAGGCGCGGCCAGGAGCACCATGGCAAGCACCACCGCCGTCAGGTCCGCAGCCTTCACCGTTCGCCGTCGTCCGTCTTGAAGCACGATGCCCCCAAAAGGTTGATCGAATGCTGACCGGGCTGCCAGTATTCACCGGCAACTTCCCCCACGGGATCACGCAACTCCCCCCACGGGATCAATGTACGAAATGTATCGAAATCGGGTTGCGGCGACGGCGTGGGCCGGGCGGCGGCTCTGCCGGCTGTCCGGGCGTTCGGCAAGGGCCGGGCGGGCCTTGGCGGCCATGGTCGGCGTCCTCCTTTCGAGCGCCTCGGCGGCTCCTCACCCCTTCCGCCTGTCGGTTGCGGATGTCGCCGCGACCGGCCCGGTTCTGGATGTTCGCATCCGCTTCTTCTGGGACGACCTCCAGTTCGCGGTCATGGAGAGCACCTCCGACATGGAGTTCCGGCTCGCGGAGACCGAAGAGACGGACATGGTGGTGCAGCAGTACATCAACGACATGCTGACCATCGAGGCCGCCGGCGCCGTCCTTCGGGGGACGGTCGCGGAGCGCGGGGTCCAGGACGCCCGCAATCCCGACGAAGTGATGTGGTGGTACAGGCTGGAATACCCGCTCGATCCGTCGGTTGACCGCGTCCGCGTACGCAACCGCGTCCTCTTCAACATCTTCGAGGACCAGCGCAACCTCGTTCACCTGAAGACGCGGAGCGGCCGGGAGCGCACCTACTATTTCAGCTGGGACGAGGAGGACGTCACGCTCCGGCTCAGCTAGCGCTGGCCGTGCGGGCCTCCCTTGATCTTCCAGAAGACGATTCCGCCCGCCTGCTGCCCGACCTCGACCTCGGCGACCCGCGTGAAGTCGGAGAGATCGAAGATGTCCACCTTGCCGGGCTCGGCCCCCACTCCTTCCACCGAGACGAAGGCGTAGCGTCCGTCGGGGCTGACGGCCACGCCGTGGGTCACTGTGGTGGACGATGGCGCGGTCGCCGCGGAGCGCCCCGTCTCCAAGTCGAGGAACTGCACGGCTGCGCCCTGCTTGAGAGTCGCGACCAGCACCCGGTCGTCCGGCGTGAGCGCCAGATTGTAGGGGCCCGCTCCGGTCTCGAAGGTGCGGATCAAGGACCACGAGTCGCGGTCGATCTCAACGATGCGGTCGCCGCGGTTGCAGGCCACGAAAAGCGACGCGCCGCGGCGGGCGGGCACTACCCAGGTGGGTGAGCATGGCGCGTGACCGGCGTCCGCCGCCGCGTGACCACCGCGGTCTTCCGGGGGCGGCGGCGTTCCGAGCGGGCCCTCGCGGCCCGTCGCCACCGAGAAGCGGCGGGAGACCCGGAAGGTGCGAGTGTCGATCTCGACGACCTGGTCGTCCATCATGCAGGCCGAGTAGAGGAACAGGCCGGCGGCGTCGAGGCGGGCGCCGTGCGGCATTGTACATGTCTCGATCTGCTCCACCTCGATCATGTCCGGGGTATAGACGACCGAGACCGTCGAGGGAACCATTTCGCCGTGCAGGTTGAAGTTGGCCACGAAGGCGTAGAGGCCGTCCGGCGTGACGTCGAGAGTCGCCGGGAAGTAGCCCAGCAGGATGGGGTCGCTCACGAGGGTGTCCGGGCCCGCGTGGAACTTCCAAAGCTTCCCGTCGGGAACGCCGTGGCCCGTGGTCATGAAGAGGAAGCGTCCGTCGGGAGAGATGCCGAGGCCGTGGGGCCCTTCCGTTTCCGTGGCCATCTCGCCGACCAGGGTGGTGCGGTCGAGGGAGGCGCCTTCGGGGCCGAACCGGACCCGATGCAGGAGATCCGCCGACTCGGCTCCGACGTAGACGTAGTATTCCGCCCCTCCGCGCTTTGCCTCTCCGCGCTGCTGGACGGCCGACGCGGCCGCACCCGCAGCGACCATGAGGTTTACGGCAAGCGTGGCAATGCCGTACGCTCCGGCCCGCCGAGTCTTCGTCACTTCCGCTTCCTTTCGCCCGTGCGACTGCACCGGGGCTCGGGCCGTTTCGACCCGGTGCCCGGCAAGCTTCTGACAGGCAGGTTGCCCGCGGCGAAGGTTAGGACCAGCTTTGCGGCAGGGGCAAGACCCGGTGCCCCGGAGCGGGCGGGACACCCGCCCGCGCTTTAACGCGCTCACCATGGTCGTCGCCTCTTGCTAGTCAAGCTCGTCGCGGTCGTCGGCACCTCGCTGTCGGTCTCTTTCCTCTGCTCGGTCCTCGAGGCCGTCCTGCTGTCCGTCAACCACTCCTACGTCGCCGTCCTCCAAGGGCGCGGCGACCGGGCCGGAGACATCCTGTCCCGGATGAAGCGGCAGATCGACCAACCGATCGCGGCGATACTCACCCTGAACACCATCGCCCATACGGTCGGGGCAACCGTCGGCGGGGCGCTGGCGGTCAACGTGTTCGGCGGAGGCGTCGCCGTCGGCGTCTTTGCGGCCGCTTTGACCTTCGCCGTGCTCGTGCTGTCCGAGATCATCCCCAAGACCATCGGTGCCACGTTCTGCAATCGGCTGGCGCGGCCGACGGCGCACTTGCTGCGCATCATGGTCTTCGTGATGAAACCGGCACTCGTTCCGCTCGGTTACCTCAGCCGCTGGATCAAGCCCAGAGGGGCTCGACGGGCGACGATCAGTCGCGCCGAGATCGAAGCGCTGGCCGAGATCGGACACCGGGAAGGCGCCATCGACGAAGACGAGTTCCAGGTGATGTCGAATGTGATGCAGCTCGACGAGATCGCGATCAGCGAGGTGATGACCCCGAGGATCGACATGGTCGCCGTGCCGGTCGGGGCGTCGGTGAGCGAGGCGATGGACGTGATGCTCGACCGGGGCAAGTTGCGCCTCCCCGTTTACGAGACCACCCTCGACCGGATCGTCGGGATCCTGCTCGCGCGGGATCTGTGGCGGGCGGCCCGCGACGGGCAGGAAGCCATCCGCGAGATCATGCGTCCGGTGCAGTTCGCGCCCGACACCAAGGCGGTGGAGGATCTGATCGGCCAGATGCGCGCGCGAAGGAGCAAAATGGTCGTCGTGCTCGACGAATTCGGTGGTACGGCGGGCCTGGTCACTCTGGAGGACCTCATCGAGGAGATCGTCGGCGAGTTCCGGGACGAACACGGGACCGACAAGCCCCGGGAGTTCCGCGACCTGGGTGATGGCCGCACCGTGATCTGGGGGGGCACGCCGGTGAAGGATGTCGAGGACCGGCTCGGGATCGAACTCGGCGAGGACTTCGACACGATCGGCGGCCATCTGTTCGGAGCCCTCGACCGCGTCGGCCGGGTCGGCGATTCCGTGCGCACCGGATCCGGAGAGTTCCGGATCGTCAAGATGAGCCGGCGCCGGATCGAGTACGTCGTCTTCGATCCCGCAGCAACCAGCAGGTGAACCCTCGGAGAGCGGCGAGGAAGTGCTGCCGCGCGGGTCGACATGCCGTGAATCGGCTCCGGGGTCAGCCCTCCGCAGGCTCGGAGGCTGCCCCGACGTCGTTTGCGCCGACCTGAGCGGCCCGGCGGAGGCTCCGCTCCTCCTGCCAGAACGAGATTGCGAGGAGAAGCGCGCCGCACGAGATGGCCATGTCGCCCACGTTGAAGATCGGCCAGTGGTAGAAGCCGAGGTCTATCGGGCCGATGAAGTCGACGACGCCTCTGTCCCACCGCACCCGATCGATCAGGTTGCCGAGGGCGCCGGAAATCACCAGTGCCAGCGAGACGATCCTCAGGTGGTCGTCGTTCTGCGCGCGGATCAAGAGAACGACCATGAGCCCGAGGGCGAGCAGGGCGACCGGGATGAAGAACCAGCGCGGATCGTTGCCGATCGAGATCCCGAAGGCGGCCCCGCGGTTGAAGGCCAGCGTCAGCGGAACGTAGCCGCCCAGAAAGTCGGGCCGCGAGGCCTCGTTCAGCGCGCCCAGCGCCCAGCGCTTGGTGAGAATGTCGGTGATGAGGATGACCGGCAGGAGAATGCCGAGTATCGTCAGCTTTCGATTCACTGTGGTGGTTCTCCGCGAGAAAACCGCACGCCGCCCGCCTCGGGACCGGGCGCGGCGGCGTTGTGGAAGTGGAGGCGGCGGGAGTCGAACCCGCGTCCGCGAATGGGTCCTTCAAGACCTCTACGTGCGTAGATCACCGCTGGGCTTCACTACCGAGAGGGACGGCGAACAACCCTGCCCGGGCTAGCCGCCTTTGTTGTCTCGTCCTCCGATCCGGCGGCGGGATCGGCGAACCAGCCCGAATCGTCGACGCCTCGTCGCCCCGCCTCGGGCGGGCAGAGCGGGAAGCGGGCTGCTTATGACTAAGCGGCCATGGCCAAGTCAGTGTTGGCTTTTGTGTGGTTTCCGGAGTTTTTGCGAGGTTCCCGGACCTCGGCACGCAGCCTCGAGTTCGCCAGACACGTCGAAGCCGTTTCGCCCCCATGAGTTTCAATCAGCGGCCGACAGCCGACGGGAAGCCGCCGCCCCTTGGATCGGCAGCCGGTTCCCGCTCGGCGCATTCGATGCCGTCATGATAATAAAGCTGCTCCGGACCGAAGGGAACCCCTTGGCAGCCCGTGGACATAATCCCCCCGGCATTCGAGCAGCGATACATCCACGGGCTGCTGGCGCGACAGGTGTTCCTCGAGGACCGAGCGGACCTCGGCCAGCTCCTCGACCTGGAAGAGCCGCTGCCGCAACCGGCGTCCGCCGGGAATCCCCTTCGTGTACCACCCGAGGTGCTTTCGGAATTCCCGGACCGCCTTGTCCGCATCGTTCTCGAAGGCGACGGCGTTCTCCGCGTGCCGGATGCATATGGAAAAACGCGCCGGGAGGTCGGGCTCTCCGGGCACGAGTTCACCGTCGAGGGCCGCACGAGACTGCCGGAAGAGCCACGGCGCGCCATGGGAGCCTCTCGCGATCATGACGCCCAGACACCCGGTTTCTTCCTTCATTCTGCGGGCGTCCTCGCCGGTGCGGACATCGCCGTTTCCGATCACGGGGATGTCGAGGGCGTTGGTCACGGCCGCGATCTCGTCCCATCGGGCGCGACCCGAGTACATGTCGGCGCGTGTGCGGGGATGAAGGGTGACCATGCGGGCTCCGGCGTCCCGGCATACGCGGGCGATCGCGACCGGGTTTCGGCCGGCCTCGTCGAAGCCGGAGCGGATCTTCGCGGTGACCGGCAGTCGCGTGGCCTCCGCTACAGCCCCGATGACGCGCGCAACCAGCCCCAGGTCGCGCAGACACCCCGATCCGCCGTTGCGCTTGACGATCTTCTTGACCGGACACCCGAAGTTGATGTCGATGAAGTCAGGGGCGTAGGTCTCGGTCACCAGCGCCGCAGCTTCTCCCATGGCACCCGGATCGGCCCCGAAAATCTGTATACCGATGGGGCGCTCGTCGTCGTCGAAGCGAAGGTAGCTCGCCGTGCGCTCGTTGCCGCGCACGAGGCCTTCCGCACTCACGAACTCCGTGAGCACGACATCGGCGCCGAAGCGGCGGCAGAGCCTCCGGAAGGGCGACTCGGAAACTCCCGCCTGCGGCGCGAGAAAGAGCGGGGTATCGGGATTCCCCGGTACCGGAAAGGGGAGTCTGTTCATGTTCTCAAGGTAACAGCGCACGAAAGCGGGGTGGCCGAGCCGGACCGTCGTCTCTACCTTCGGCTTCCTTATGCGACCTCACGACCCACCGCACAGCTTCTCCGGCCTACCATGCTGATCCGGGACTATCTGAGCGCCCAACGAATCAATCTCGACCTGGAGGGCGACACCAAGGAAGAGGTCCTGCGCGCGTTGCTCGCACTGTTGCATCTCGGCGACCGCTCCCTCGTCACGCTGTTGCGTACTCTGCGCAGACGCGAGAATCTCGGGTCGACCGGGATAGGCGGGGGAATCGCGATTCCGCACTGCCGCTCGCTCGTCGTGAACCGTCTCCATCTGGCTTACGGCCGCAGGCCGGGCGGCGTGGACTTCCAGGCGATCGACAACCGGCCCGTGTCCCACTTCTTCCTGATCGTGGCGCCCCCGCTCGAAGTGTCGGGACAATATCTTCCGATTCTGGGAAAGGTGGCGCAGTTCGCGAAAGATCCCGAGATCCCGCAGAGGCTTGAAGCCCTGACCACGGCCGAGGAGTTCCTGGACCTTCTTGATTCCAAGGGGATCTGATTTCGGGCGCTGCCCGGCGGCCCTGCGGCGTGCGCCCTGCGGCGCAGCTGGCCGACCACGGCGGCGTGTTGGCCGACCCAGGCGGCGTTTGGCCGACCCAGGCGGCGGATTCACTCACGGGCTGCTACTTGGCGACGAACATCTTTCGCCAGGCCGTCTGCCCGTTCACCAGCATCTGGACGAAGTAGACCCCGGAAGCGACCTGGTTTCCATTTCGGTCGCGTCCGTCCCAATAGGCCTCGTACCGCCCGGCGGAGGAGTACTCGAGCTGCAGCATCGGCAGCCCTTCTCCACCGGTGAAACCGAGCGCCACGGGAGCAGCCACGAATTGCTGGAGGATGTTGAAGATGCGGATCGACACCGTGACCGCTTCCCCGCTCGAGAACAACGACTCCGACAGCTCGAAGGGGATCCGCGTTTCGGGATTGAAGGGGTTCGGGTAGTTCTGTTCCAGCTTGAACCCGATATCGCCCTCGTCTGCGGGCGGAGGAACATCCTGGGCAGCCCCGCTGCCGACCCCGCCGGAAATCAGAAAAACCAGCAGAAAAAGCAGGAGCTTCAGGATCGGTCCCGCATTCGATTCAGTAGCGATGGTACGAATGCCCCTCCAGTCCACGGGCCGTTTCCGGCACATATTATCGGCGACGGACGCCGAAAAGGCAAGCGGGATTGCGGCGCAAGCGGATTGCGGCAACCGAGCCGGCCCGCTGCTGCCGACTTTCCCATTTTAGACACCCGGACCCCCGCCGGTGTTGCCTGGCACCGTTGCCGAGAGCGAGGCTTGTCCGGCGACGCGCCGACCGCCGTCGGTACGCTCGGTGACTCCTGTTCCGTCGAGGTATGCGAGCAGCGGGATAAGGTGTTTTCGGGTCACGGGAAGGGCTTGGCGAAAGTCCGCCGGTCCCAGGCCGCTGCGACCCCGGAAACGCTCGACAACCCGGGCCGCGGCACGATTCAGGAGGTCGGTGGTCACCCAGAAGGCGTCCCCCACGAGGCGGATTCGTCCCTTCGCCTCCAGAAAGGCGAGGACGGCCTCTGTTCGGTGCCTGTCTCCGGGTATTTCCCCGACGAGTTCCCGGGTCGCAGGCCCCTGCAATCCCGCGGCTGACAGCACCTCCATCAGGCGGCGCTCGATGATCGCTTCGCCGGGCGAAAGCGCGGGCGCGAAATACGGAAGTCGCGCGACCTTGCCCTCGACCACCAAGCGCCCGCCGTCGGTCAATCGCGCTGCGAGTCCGTCGGCCAGTCCGGGATGCGAACGCGATGGAAGCGAAGAGCGCAGAACACTCAGCGGCAGCCCCGCCTGCAGCGAATGATCCCGGTGATGGCGCTCGACGGACGCCAGAAGGCGTTCCTCTCCATCGGCGACCACGGCGGGATCGAAGAGGCTTCCCGCAATGATCGGGATGTCCCCCGGAAGGGTCGCCTCGCCTCCCGTCCAACCGGCGGTCACACCGATCGCGTCGGTATCCAGGCCGGTCCAGCCGGCCAGCGCCGCGGCACCGCGGACCGCAGCCGAGCCTCCCTGCGACAACGCCTCCAGCGCCCTTCTCTCTGTGTCCGACAGGCGCTTCCGTTTCGGCGGAACCGGTTCGACGACCACGCCGCCCGCAATGGTGGTGACCGGCGAATACGAACGGATCACGAATCTGTCGCCGCATCGCGCGACGACAGGCCCTTCCAGCCTGAGCTGCGCCAGGGCGGGCGTACCGGGCACGACCTCGTCGATGCCGAAGAGGGCAACGCGGGCCATGACCTCAACCGTGGCCAGGTGGACGCGGACGCGCTGGCCCGCTTTCAGGCGCCATCCGCTGTCATGCAGGGCGGTCAGCTCGACGGTCAGCATCATCGAAGGCGACCAGCTCGGGTGGGTGACTAGGACATCGCCCCGCCCGATCATTCCGCGCCGGACGGCCGCTCCGGTCAGCGCCGCCGCCGTCCTCTGGCCCGCACGCGCGGTGCCTACCGCGGTCCCGTGCACCTGGACGGCCCGCACGCGTGCGTCGTGGCCGCCGGGCAGAATCCGCACGGTGTCTCCCCTGGACAGCGTCCCGGACCAGAGCGTGCCGGTCGCCACGGTGCCTGCGCCCCCCACCGCGAAGACACGATCGACGGGAAGACGGAACAGATCCTCCGTCACCCGTTCCGCGGCCAGAGCAGCGCACCGTACGAGTGCCGCCGACAGCCTCTCCAAGCTGGCGGGATCCTTCACCGAGACCGGCACGATTCCCGCGTCCTGATAGGGGGTGCCCTCCAGCAGATCCTGCATGTCCTCCGTCACCAGCTCGAGCCACTCCGCATCGACCAGGTCGGTCTTGGTGACCGCGACCACCATGTCGGCCACCCCGAGAAGCGTGACGATCGCGAGGTGTTCGCGCGTCTGGGGCATTACGCTTTCGTCCGCTGCGACCACGAGCAGCACGATGTCCATCCCGGTCGCTCCCGACACCATCGTCCGGACGAATCCCTCGTGCCCGGGCACATCGACGACCCCGAAGGAGCACCCTTTCGAGGGCGCATAGGGCGCGAACCCCAGCTCGATGGTGATCCCGCGCTCCTTTTCCTCGGCGAGCCGGTCGGTATCCACACCGCTGAGGGCGCGAACCAGAGATGTCTTGCCGTGATCGATGTGGCCCGCGGTTCCGAGGATCAGGTCGGCGGGCTGCACGGACGCACCGGATTCGGAGTGAATCTCCGGTCGAATGCCGCGGGGGATTTCTGCCACGGGCTGCCGGCTCGCGGAGTCAGTTCCGTGCAGCGTCATCGGTTTCCGTGGAAACGGGCGGTTCGATGAAGCGAAACGAAACGAGACGGCGTCCGTGCAGCATGTGAAAGGCGGTGAAGTCGTCGAGCAGCGAAAGGTGGGCACGCGCTCCACGAAGATTCGGCGGGACTTCGCCTTGCAGGAGCACGCCGAGCTGCGCCCTGGCAACCGGTCCGATGCGTCTTGATCCCTTCTCCGCGGGACATCCGGAGCCGCGGATCCCGCCGGATTCAAGGTCGAAGCGGCCCATCTCTCCCTCTTCGAGGGGCGACCCGCACGCCGTGCACGCCGTCAGTTCGGGACCGAAGCCCAAGACCTGAACGATCCTCCAACCGAGCGCCAGCACCTCTCCGAACACCGCCTGCGACGACGCTTTCTCGAGTCGCGCGAGCCCTTTCGACAGGGAATCGAACAGATCCGGGTCGGGCTCCTGCCCGGCGTGCCGAAGCACGAGCTCGGCGGCAACCGACGCGCCTGCAAGACGCCCCAGGTCCTTGGCAAGAGCCAGATGCGCTCTCGACGGGGCGAACTCGCGCAAGAATTGAAGGTCGCGGTTTTCCCGATACGAAATCACGGCTACACCTTCGCCGAAGGTACCGGCTCCGCCCTGACCCTTGGACGCCCCCCTCCGGACGCCGCGGCCCATGACTCCTACGAGCCCGAGTTCCCGCGTGTAGAACCGCAGCACGCGGCTGCTCTCCGAGAAGGGATGAGCACGCAACAGGATCGCCCGCGTCGTCAGATCGGACATCACACGACGGTCACCCTGCCAGCTCCGCCAGCAACCGCCTGCGACGGCGCCCGTATTCGTCGTTATCGAGTTTCCCGTGGCTCCACCGCTCGTCCAGGCGAGCGATCTCGAGCAGTACCCTGCGCCGTCGCGCTATGGTCCGCGCATGTACGCGGGAAGGCGTGCGTACCGCGAGAAGCGATCCGGCCACGGTCAGGGCCAGTGCCAGCAGAGCGGCCACCAGCGGTATGGAACCGGAAGGACCGGGGGACCGCCCCGGCGCGACGGTCACCACGGTCGCGGCCAGATCCCTTCCGGCGAAGCGCCGGTAGGTAGCCCCCTCCATGTCGATGGGGCCCAAGGCGGCGAGCCCGTCCACCGTGATTTCGCCGGCCGGCTCGCGAAACAGCAGCTCCATCGAACCGGTACCTCCTTCCAAGGGAAGCGTGAACGCGTCGCCGGGGACCCGGTAGCGGAAGAGATAGACTCTCTCGCCCGGAGGCACGGGAGCGGACACCTGGACGACGCCCCCGCGGAACGAGGCCGCATCCGGCTGGAGGTCACTTTGCCCCACCTCGAAGTCGACGGCCCCCGGCGGCAACGCGTGGGACCATGCGGCCCCTTGCTCGCTGGCGACGACCGTCATCGCAGTGTTGTTCCGTATTTCGAAGAGATCGGTCACCACCCATCCGGGAGCGGGTCCCGAACGCTCCAGAAATGTATTCCGCACGCTGACCGGGAGGCGAGTCAGGGGCCCGGCACCGACGGCCGGATAGGCACGGATGAGATAGGCACCCACGGTGTCCGCCGCCTCGCTGACCATCCCTCCGAAGTACAGTACGTCCTGATAGCGCAGCGAGACGAAGTAGACATCGTCGCCCAGGGAATCGAAGGCGTTCGGGATGACGAACTCGAAGCCGTCGCGGCTCACCGAGACGCTGTCGACCTCGCCGGAAAAGAACGGCGAGACGCGATGGAGCACCACAGTGCCGCTGTCGGCGAGCTCGTCACCGATGCGCACCTCTCCGGAGATCACCAGCGGCTGCGATTCCTGCGACCCCGCCGTGGCCGGAAGCAGCTGCCAGCAGCCCGTGCACGGATCCGCGCGAGCACCGAGAGCGGCGAGGCGCGGGGCCGGCAAGACGTCCTGAAGGGGGTACAGCGCCGCTATTCCCCCGAAAAACAACGCAGATCGAAGCGATCCGGCCCGGATGCATCGCCCGAATGCCTGGGGGATTCTGTCCACGGGCTGCCGAACGCGGGCGAGCCATGGCAGAATCCACCGGAGGATCGTGTCTCGAACCGCCGGCCGGGCCGCCGATCGAGCCGGAGCCGCCGACATGGACGAATCCGAGCGGGACTTCAGCGCTCGAACCGCCCCAGATCTTCGGGGTTCATGCCGCGCAAGTGCTCCTCCAGCGCCTCGCCGCTCATCCTTCCCTCGTTCCCGTCGTCTGAGTTCTCGTCCTTCTCTGCGGCCATGGCTCCGGCAACGGACTCCAGCAACGCCTCCTCGGCGAAGATGCGCGCTTCCGCCCTGAGGGCGATGGCGATTGAGTCGGAGGGTCGCGCGTCCACGGAGATGATCTCGCCGCCCCGGTCGATGATGAGCTCGGCAAAATACGTGCTGTCCTTGACTCTCGTGATGAGCACCCGCTGGAGGGTGCCGCCGAGGCCTCCCAGCAGCGACACCAGAAGGTCGTGGGTAAGCGGACGCTGGAAGGAAACGCCCCCCATGTGCATGGCGATTGCATTTGCTTCGCCCGGGCCGATCCAGATGGGGAGAACCCGGTCGCTGCCCGGTTCCTTGAGGATGACCACCGGCGTATTTGCCGTCTTGTCGAACGCGAGGCTCTGCACCCTGACTTCGATCACGATGTCCTCCTGGGCTTCCCGGCTACGCCATGATGGTCTTCGTTACGCCGCCGCACAACCCCGCACAGGTCGCCTGCAATGGCTGCGGGGGCCGTTCCCGCATGTCCCCCCCGACGCTCTCGGAGCGGAGCGGGAGTCGGGCCGCAAAGCGGCCTACAGGTTCAGCGCATCTGCGAGGTCTCCGACTCTGTCGATGCGCTCCCATCCGAAGAGCCGGACTTCCCTCCCGTGCACGACGGCCCTGCGCGGGATCCGGCCGAAATGGCCGTATGCCGCGGTCCGCGCGAACACCGGGCCTGCCAGCTCCAGATCCCGGATGATCGCTTCAGGACGGAAGTCGAACACCTTCCGCACGGCCTGGGAGAGCGTTCCGTCATTCAGGCCCGCCCTGGCCGTGCCGAACGAGTCCACCCAGACCTGCACGGGCTCTGCGACACCGATCGCATACGCCAGCTGGACCTCGCATCGCGACGCGGCCCCGGCGGCTACAAGGTTCTTCGCCGCCCACCGGGCTGCGTAAGCGCCCGACCGGTCCACCTTCGTGGGATCCTTGCCGGAAAACGCCCCCCCGCCGTGACGTCCCATGCCTCCGTAGGTGTCTACGATGACCTTGCGCCCGGTAAGCCCCGTGTCTTCGTGCGGTCCGCCCCGTGTAAAGCTTCCGCTCGGATTGACGTGAAAGGTGATCTTGTCCGGGCCGGCCGGAACGAACTCCGGCGGCAGCACCGGGACGATGACCTTTGCGATCAACTCCTCCCGAATGCGGTCGGCCTCCACGTCTTCATCGTGTTGGGCGCTCAGAACAACCGTCGTGATGCGCCGGGGTTTCCAGTCATCGTCGTACGCGAAGGTCACCTGGGACTTGCCGTCCGGCCTCAGCCAGGAGATCTCCCCCCTTTTGCGGGCCTCGGAAAGCCGCTTGACCAAGGCGTGGGCCACGGAGATGGGAGCCGGCATCAACTCCGGAGTATCGTTGCAGGCAAAGCCGAACATCATGCCCTGGTCACCGGCACCGAGGGGCTTGTCGTGGCGGCCGTCTCTCTTCGCGTCCACGGCCGCGGCGATCTCCGGGGACTGCCCGTGGAGCGTGGACGATACCGCCCAGGCATCCAAATCGATGCCGGACCCGGGTCGATCGTACCCCGTCCTGACAAGCGTGCGGCGTACTAGGCCGGGTACATCCAGGTGGCTGGTCCTGCTCACTTCGCCCGCCACCACCGCCAGGCCGGTGGTGACGAGGGTCTCGCAAGCGGCTCTGCCGTCGGCGTTGTCCGCCAGTATCGCATCGACGACGGCGTCGGAGATCTGATCTGCAATCTTGTCGGGGTGCCCTTCGGTGACGGACTCCGAGGTGAAAAGGCGGCAGTTCAACGAATTCGCTCTTGAGAAGGAGGGCGGGCTTCCGGCCGTCGTAACGGTGAAGCGGGTCAGCGCTGCGCCCGGATTGGCGGGGCAACGGACAGATACGATAAACGGACAACTACGATAACCGTCACGACTCGAAGGGGAATAGGCGCGGATCGGCCGTTCCCTCCAGGGCTTCGGCCAGAACCCGCCTCACGCCGGAGCTCGTACCCGCCTCCATAGCGGCTGCCGCGACGCGGGCGCTTTCGCCGCGGTGTCCGCAGATCAGGTTTCCGATCTCCGGAAGAGAGGTCCACGCGACCGAAAGCACCTCGACGCCGAGCCCTGCCAGCAGGATCGCGCCTGCAGGCCTCCCTGCCATGTCTCCGCAGGCGCTGACCTCGATGCCTGCGTCGCGGCCCGCCCGAGCGACCATCGAGACCAGGCGGAGGACGGCGGGGTGCAAGGGATCGTAGAGGGGGACCAGCCGTGTGTTGGTCCGGTCCACGGCCAGCGTGTACTGGACGAGATCGTTGGTTCCGAGCGAGAGGAAGTCCGCATGGCGCGCCAGAGAGGCCGCATCGAGGGCGGCGGCGGGGGTTTCGATCATCGCCCCCAGCTTCACGTCGGCTTTGAACGGGATGCCCATCCGGCGCAGCTGGCCCTGCGCGGCTTCCAACAGATCTCGAACGACCATGATGTCGCCGGGGGTGTTGACCATCGGAACCATAATCCGGATATCGCCGTAAACGGCCGCTCTGAGGATCGCCCGCAGCTGTGGGAGGAACAGACTGGGTTCGTCCGAACACACCCGCACGCCGCGCCGTCCCAGCAAGGGGTTTTCTTCGAAGGGCGTGCGCAGGAAGACGGGAAACTTGTCGCCTCCGAGATCGAAGGTCCGTATGTGCACGGGGTGCGAAGGAAAACTCTCGGCCACGGTACGGTAGGCGTGGTACTGCTCGTCCTCTCCCGGCATCGCACTGCGCCCCACCACCAGGAATTCGGTTCTAAACAGTCCTATGCCCTCGGCGCCGTGCTCCTTCGCACGGAGGGCCTCTCCCGGAAGGTCCAGATTGGCGCGTAACGTCACGCCCTGCTGCTCCGGTCCGCCCGCACCCCGGAACGCGGCGCCTCCCGCCAGTCTCCAGCCCTGAACCGTGGACCGGCGCCGCTCGAAGCGTTCTGTCTCGTCCGCGTCGGGCTCGATCACCACCAGTCCGGCGCTTCCGTCCACGATGATCGCCCGGCCGTCTCGGGCCTTGTCCAGGACATCGCCCAATCCCACGGCCGCGGGAATCTGCAGGGACCTGGCCAGAATCGCCCAGTGGGACGTGCGGGACCCCTCGCCCGTGGCAATCGCGACAACCCTGGCCGGGTCGAGGCGGGCTACGAAACTGGGCGTCAGGTTGCGGGCCACGGCGACCACGCCGGCGACGGTTCCGAAGTCCGGCGGATTCGGCAGGTCCAGGAGACGGTTCAGGACCCGCAGCTTGAGGTCCTGAAGGTCGTTCAGGCGGTCGAGCACCATCGGGTGGGAGGTGCGGGACCAGCGCTCCTTCAGCTCCAACATGCGCCACTCGAAGGCGCGAGCCGCAGTCAGGCGGTTTTCGCAGATGTACCTCTCAGTGCCCTGCACGACTTCGGGGTCGTCCAGCATGACGAGCTGCGGATCGAAGATCCTGGCCTGGACGATCCCGAGACGCGTTTCCGTCTCGACCTTGAGGATCTCCAGACGACTGCGCGCCCATTCCAGCGCCGCACGGAACCGCACGAGTTCGCTTGCGCGGGCCTTCTTCCCGGAGGTCGTGTCAGAAGGCACTTTCGGCACGCTCCAAGCGACCCGGAGCGCCTTCCCCATGGCCATCCCCTCCGACGCCGGGAACCCCGCCAGAACGACCGGGCGGTTGTCCCGGCGGTCACTCATCGAACCCGCTCCTCACAAGTGTCGCCAACGCCGCCACGGCCCGTTCGGCGTCGTCGCCCCGGGCCGTGATGATCAGTGCGCTTCCCTGCGGTGCGGCGAGCATGAGAACGCCCATGATGCTCTTCCCGTTCACCACGAGGTCGTTCCTGGCAACCGTGATCGACGCGGTGAACCTGCCCGCAAGCTTGACGAACTCGGCAGAGGGCCTCGCGTGCATCCCGAGCGCGTTCGGAACCTCGACCTTTACGGAGCGCTTCACGGCTCAGCGGAGCCTGGCAGCCCGTGGTCGCGCGGAAGCAGCCCGTGCTCGCGCGGAAGCAGCCCGTGCTCGCGCGGACCTGTCCACGGGCAGCCGGGGCGGTCGCCGCTGATCGGCGTCCGGCCCATGCCTCGGCCCGGTTCGGCGTCCGCCAGATCACTCATAATCATGTATCAGCGAATCGCGCGGGTTCATCGCCCGCCGCAGCCCGTCGTCAAAGCGAGTGGGTACGTCCACGCCCGCGTAGGCGAGAAGCTGGTTCATCGCGATCACCTCGCTGATTGTGGTGAGGTTCTTGCCCGGGTTGAGGGGAATGACGAGCCGCGGGAGGGCAACTCCCAGTATCGTCGTCGACTTTCGTTCGAGGCCTGTCCGGTCGTATTCTCGCGTATCGTCCCACGGCTGAAGGTCGACGATGATCTCCACACGCTTCCGCTGCCGCGTGGCCCTCGTCCCGAACATGGAAGCGATGTCGATGATGCCTATCCCGCGGATCTCCATGTGGAAGTTCTCGAGCTCGTGGGCCTTTCCCATGAGGACATCGGTCCCTCGCCTGGAGACCAGTACCAGATCGTCGGCGACGAGGCGATGCCCTCGCTGCACCAGCCCGAGCACGCACTCCGACTTGCCGATCCCGCTCGGTCCGGTGAAGAGAAGCCCGATGCCGTACACGTCGGCCAGAGATCCGTGCACATGGGTCGCGGGCGCGAGCATGTCCTCCAGATAGGGCTTGAGAACGCGGCAGAAATCCGCCGTGGCAAGACGGGTTCGGAAGACGGGGATTCCCGTCTCTTCGGCAGCCCTCATGAAGTGGAACGGCACCTCCTGTCCCGAGGTCACGAAGGCCGCAGGTGCCCCGCGAGCAAAAACGGCATGAAGGCGCCGACGGGCCTGATCGGGCGGGAGGGTGGAGAGGTAGCTCATCTCCGTCTCTCCGAACACCTGGATCTGACCTTCGGCGATGCGGGCGGCGTGGCCTGCGAGCGACAACCCCGGATTCGAGAGCTCGGGGTCGGTCACCAGGCCGTCCAGCGATACGCCGGGAGTGACGTACTCGACTTCCAGCGCCGTTCGCCTGGCGTCGAGGAGCTGCCGGACGGTGATCGAAGTCACGAAGTACGGAATGTCTTTCGCTTGGTCCGGTCTCGCCTGAGGATCCGCTTGATGTGGTCGTCCAGCTGATTCAGGGCGGTCCGGAAGTTCTGTCCGTGTCCGCGGGCGACGACGGGTTGGCGGCGACGGCGGGACACGATGGCCTCCGCGGTGTGGAGGCGCCCCTCGATCTGGAAGATGAAGCTGACTCCCATGGTTGCGGGATCGAAGCGGGGCCAGCGCACGGCCAGCGCTTCGGCCTGCTCCCGATCGTCCTGGGTGATTTTACATCCGTGGGCTGTTATCCGTGTCGGCATCACGTCGCGGCCTCCGGGAAAGCGTGTAGTGGATTGCAGGTTGCAGGCTGTGCACGGGCCTTCCGGTCACCGAAAGGAAAGCCCGTGCGACAATTTTAGTCTAACAGCCCGTGGATCGATCAGCGCGAGCACCGAGAGCAGCGAGTGCCGGGGCCGGCAGGGTCCACAGGCTGCCACCTCCGGAAAATCCGCGCTTCCTCCGCAAGAGACAGAATCAGGGCCTCGAAGGAATCGGCCGCTGCACGCCAGGAATGCTCTTCCGCCATGAGCCGCGCCGCCCGGCCGAGGCGGTCGCGATTTTTCGGTCTCATGACGCGCATCAGCGCTTCTGCCAGCGCATCGACGTCGCCATGCGGCACGATGTAGCCGGTTTCGCCATGGCGCACGGTGTCACGCAATCCGGGCGAATCGGACACGACGCTCGGGGTACCGCATGCCGAGGCTTCCATGCTCACGATCCCCCACCCTTCCTTCGGAGAGGTGAGCACGTGGGCCCAGGATCTGGAGAGCAGCTCGGCCTTCTCGCCTTCGGACGCGAATCCGGCGAACCGGACGCGGTCGGCGATCCCGAGGCTGCGTGCGGCCGCTTCCAGCCCGGTTCGCGCGTCACCCTTTCCGGCAACGATCGTGTTCACTTGGATCCCCCGTTCCCGCAGGCGCGCAACCGCCCGGAGGATGAGGTCGACCCGCTTGTAGCGCTTGAGGCGGCCAAGATAGACGATTCCAGGGGAAGCGTAGCGCGCTTCGGCCGGTTGCAGACGGTCCAGCTCGACCCCGTTGCGGATCACGGTGATGTCCGCCGCCGACAGCCCCCGCTGAATGAGGTCATCCCGTGTGCTCTCCGAAACTGCAACGCACGGAAGTCCCCTGTAGACGGACGGAATGATGCGCTCGAAGAGCCAGGTCGCCGATGCAAGCCCCGGGTTGGCTTCCCGAAAAGCCGTCGTGCCGAAGAGATGGTGCACCAAGAGAAGGTGCACAGGGGCGGGTGCCCAGACGGGCGAGAGCATCGGCACCTTGTTGAGGTCCTCCACCACCACGTCGAACCGCTCGCCGCTCAGCCGTCTTTCGCGGCAGAACGGCGCCGCCATGTTGAAGGTGTAGCGGCGACCGGCCCGGTGGACTCGGATGCCGTCGATCTCGGCGCTGGGGTCGCTCCGGTTCCATCCTGAACACAGCAGCGTGACCCGGTGGCCCCTGCGAGCCAGACGGCCGAAGACCTGGTGCAGATGCTCCTCTGCCCCGCCTGCGTCGGGATTGAGGCGGTCCTGCCAGTTCACCACCAGGATCCTGAGGCTGAGGCGTGCCCCGAACGACATCGCGCGGGCGGTGGCCTCAGCGGTTCCCGGCGGCGCGAAAAACCGCGTCGAGGACGCCGTTCACGAAGCCGGGCGAGTCGGTGCCGCCGTATCGCTCGGCCAATCGAACCGCCTCTTGAATGGCTACCTTGCCGGGGAGATCCTCGAGGAACAGGATCTCGGTGGTTCCGAGGCGCAGTATCCCGCGGTCCATGACCGACAGCCGGTCCATCCGCCAGTTGTCCAGTGACGAGGAGATGGCGTCCTCGACCCGATTCCTGTTCTCGGTGAACGCCGTGACCAACCGTTGAATGTACGGCAGTCTGGACGGGGAAACCATTCGGTGCTCCCGGGTTTCGGCAAGAGCCTCCTGAAACGTCAGATTCCCGCCTTCGGTTTCCCAACGGTAATGCACCTGGAGAAACCAGGCACGCGAACGGCTGCGGTCGCGCCGCTTCCGAGGATCGAGCACAGGGCGCACGACTCCACCTACGAGCTTCCGAGAAACTCGGATGCCTTGGCCGCGTCTCGGCGCTCCGGGGTGGCAGGACGGCCATGCGGAGTTCCGAGACGATCGCAGAACTCGATCATGGCGAGCGCGGCCTCGGCGAATTCACTCCCCCGGTTCGCCCCGAACACGTCGCAGCGAGACATTGCCTGTTCTGCGTCGTGGGTGGTGAGCACTCCGAAGACGACGGGGATTTCCGCGTCCAGCGCCACCTTGCCCAACCCCTCGCTCGCGTTTCCGGCCACATAGTCGAAGTGAGGTGTTTCCCCCCGTATGACACACCCTATGGCCACGACCGCATCGAAAAGTCCCGACCTGACGATCCTGCGGGCCGCCTGGGGCAGCTCCCACGCCCCGGGGACACGGAAGACGGCGATCCGGTCTTCGGGGATCCCTTCTGCCAAGAGCCGGTCTCGGGCACCGGTCATCAGCTGTTCCGTGACCATGTTGTTGAAACGCGCCACCAGCAGCGCGATTCGAACGCCTCGATCCCCGTCACCCTCGGCGATGTTCCACCTCCGCTCCGTCCGCACGCACGGCGGCCGTCTTCTTAGTCGCCCCGGCCGTCATCCTCATTCCTTCGAAGGGCTCCCTTCCCACCACGGCCAGCGCATACCCGTCCAGCCCTACAATGTGCCGCGTGCTGTTCGTGAGCAATCTGACCGAACTCAACCCCAGGTCGAGCAGGATCTGAGCGCCGATCCCGTAGTCCCGGAGCACCTGGCTGTGAACCGAGGCGTTCGTCTCGGCCGAAGGAATTTCGACGATCGACCTCAGACGGTTGACCAAGCGGTCCCCGGCGCGGTCCCGGTGGATATAGACGATGACCCCCTCGCCCTCTTCCCGGATGCGGTCCATGGCTCCGGCGAGGAGGTTGCCCTCGGGTTCGTCGAGCGAGGCGAAGGTCTCCGCGAGGGGGTTTTCCGCGTGCATCCGCACAAGGACGGCTTCTTTCTCTTCCACACGTCCCTTCACCAGCGCCAGATGCACCCGTTCGTCGATCTCGGTCCTGTAGCCGACAGCCTCGAAGTCTCCCCAGCAGGTCCTGAGCGGCGCCTCCACGACCCTGGTCACAAGTCTTTCCCTCGAAAGACGATAAGCAACCAGCTGCTCGACGGTGATGAACTTGAGGTCGTGCCTTCGGGCCATGACGTCGAGCTCGGCGCGCCGCGCCATGGTCCCGTCCTCGTTGAGAATTTCGCAAATTACCCCCGCGGGACCGAGTCCGGCGAGCCGGGCCAGATCGACCGCGGCTTCGGTCTGGCCGACGCGCCGCAGGACACCGCCCCGCCGGGCCCTGAGCGGAAAGATATGTCCGGGTCTTCTCAGATCCCCCGGAGTCGAAGCGGGGTCGGCCAGCACTTGGACCGTTCTCGCCCTGTCGTGCGCCGATATGCCGGTCGTCACGCCGAACCGGCGGTGCGCGTCCACCGACACGGTGAAGGCGGTGCCCTCCGGATCCGTGTTGCGTTCGGTCATCAGCGGCAGTTCCAGCGCGTCGGCGCGCTCGGGAGTCAGCGCCACACAGATCAGGCCGCGCCCCGACTTGGTCATGAAGTTGATGAGTTCGGGAGTGATTCGATCGGCTGCACAGACCAGATCGCCCTCGTTTTCCCGGTCTTCGTCGTCGGCAACGATGACCAGCTTCCCCTCGGCGATGTCCCGGACGGCGCCGGGTACGGAATCAAACGGCATGAGTCTCGACCATCCGTCTCACGTACTTGCCGATCAGGTCGGCTTCCACGTTGACACCGTCCCCCGGCTCCAGAAAGCGAAAGTTGGTGTGCTTCCACGTATAGGGGATGATCGCCACTTGGCAAACCGACGGGGCTTGCATCCGGTTGACGGTCAGGCTGACGCCGTTGAGCGCGACGGAGCCGTGAAGAACGGTCGTGGAAAAAACGTCGGCGGGCAGCTCGAAGTCCAGAAACCGTGTGTTTCCCACCGTTTTCCGCTGAAGAAACACCCCGAGACCGTCCACGTGCCCCTGCACGAGATGCCCGTCCAATCTGCCGCCGGCTCTGATCGCCCGTTCGAGGTTGACCGGGGAACCGACCCGGTACCCGCCGGCGACGGTGCGCTCCAGCGTGGAGGCGCCCGCCTCCACTGTGAATGTCGTCTCGTCCGCAGCGGTCGCAGTGAGACAAGCGCCGTCGACGGCCACCGATTGTCCCGCAAGCAGCTTCTCCGCAAGCGGAGTCGCGACCGCGACGGTGCACCCCCGCCTGTCGCCCTCGACCCCGACGACCTCGCCCACCGCTTGGACGATTCCGGTGAACATGTTCTTCAAGCTCTCCGGTCGAGGACCAGGAGGGCGTCGCTTCCCAGTCTGACCGGGTCGAGGCGCAGCTGCCAATCCCGGAGGCGGCACGCGACCGGACCGTCCGGGTCGTCCGGGTCATCTGCGCGCACGGGGAAGGCCGGCACGCCCCCGGCTCCTATCAGCAGCGGCGCCAGGAAGAGGTAGATCCGGTCGACGAGGCGTCCGGCAAGCAGCGACGCGGCCAGCACGCCCCCTCCCTCGCACAGGACGGTGTCGATGCCCCGTTCGCCCAAAGCACGGAGAACCTGCTCGAGGTCGAGACCGCCCGTGCCCCGCCGGACCGGTACGGTCTCCGCCTTGTCGCCGAGAAGCTGCCCCAGCCGAGCCGCTTCCCTCGGGCTCGTCATAACGATCGGACGGCGTGCGCCTTCATCGCACCGCAGCGCGCGAAGGGCCGTGGTGGCGACCCCTCGCGTATCCAGCAGCACCGGTACGGGGGGAACGCGCGGCACGACATCGCCGCGTGCGGTGAGGTGCGGATCGTCAGCCTGCCAGGTTCCGCTCCCGACCAGCACCGCGCCGAACCCGGCGCGCAGACGGTGTGCCTCGGCCCGCGCCTCCCGACCGGTGAGCCAGACGCGGCGTCCCCTGCCCGGAGCAATACACCCGTCGAGACTGACGGCAAGCTTCAGGGCGAGGTACGGCCTCCTGCGAACGGCAGGGTCATGAAAGAAGAAAGGGTTCTCGGCCGCCCAGTCGGCCCGTTCACCGACCGGACCATCGACTCGCACTCCGGCACGACGCAGCCGCTCACTCCCTCCCCCGGCTTCCGTGCTCGGTTCGGCCGCCCAATAGACGACCCGCACGACCCCCGCCCTTCGAATCGCCTCCGTGCAGGGCGGTGTCCTGCCCGCGTGATCGCACGGCTCCAAGCTGGAGTAGAGGGTCGCACCTCCGGCGTCGTCCGCCCCGGCCAGGGCGGCGACCTCGGCGTGCGGTCCGCCGAAAACCGCGTGATGCCCTTCCGACAGGACCTCTCCGTCCCGCGCCACCACGGCGCCCACCATCGGATTGGGGTGAACTCGCCCCCATCCTCTTCGTCCCAGCTCGACCGCACGGCGAAGCAGCCGCCGGTCGCGACCGCTCAGGAGATCGCCGCCGGACGCCTCCGGAAATCCACGGGTCAAAGCGTGATCCTGAAGGCGGCGGAAGCGAACCAGGTAGCGGCGGCCGGATCGAACCCCGCGCTTCGGTCGGCGAAGGGATCTGTCGCCCCTTCGGCCATACCCGCCTCGACCGACAGGCGGGTCAGCAGGAAGTTGAACCAGCCGCTCGCAAAGTAGAGGACCCGCTCGGAAGCTACGGCTCCGACAATCGACCCGCGGTCACCCGGTCCGCGCGGGACCGAAAGCTGAACATCGCCTTCGTAGCGATCCCATCCCACGCCAGCCATGATTCCGATCACGAACCAGTTCTTGCCGGCAGTCGCCCGCAGGGACGATACGGTCAGGCCGGTCGTGGCCTCGCCCGGGTTGTCGTCGGCCGTGGACCCGGCCTGAATGTCCGCGTGCCAGCTCCGAGAAGCCGACACCGAGATGCCGGGCAGCGTGAACGATTCGCGGATCAGCCCGACCCGCGCCCCGATCCCCAATCCCGACCCCGAGCCGGCCAGACCTGCTCCGCCTGGGATGTTCACGATGGAATAGGAGCCGATCGCGTCCACGGCGAGAATGCCGCCGAGCGTCGGGGCCAACCGGAACCCGTCAAGGAGCCCTGCCACGGCGGTTCCGCGCAAGCCGAGGAAGGTGGCCGTCTGTTCTTCCGTCAGTTCCGCGGGCGTGACGCCCGAGACGTTCGGCATGCCGGCCCGGAGAGCCGACGCCGAGACCGACACGCCGAAACGCGGGACCAGACCGAGCCTCCGACCATGGGTGCTCGGCGTCCCGGGGATATCGCTCCCCAGCACGGACGCGAGCCCCACACCCCGTTGCACCGCCATGACCGCCAGCGACATCTCACGGCAGGTCGACATCAGACCGGCCTGTCCCGCGGCGCAGCGCTCGGCCAGATCGACGACCCCTTCCAGTTTGGCGTAATCGGCGCCCAGGCTCTGGCCCGCAGCCGCCGTGGCGGATCCGGTCCACAAGACCGCCAGCGACAGCGCCGAAGGCACATCCGGGGCGACACGAAGACCCCTCGCGAGCAGCCCCTGGATAAATCCGCGCGAGCGCCGAGAGCGGCGAGCCGCCGGGCCGGCAGGGCGCTTTGAAGGGGGGGTAACGCTGCCGCCCATTTCAGTTCACCCCCTGCAGATCGACGCCGGTCCCCCGCACCACCTCGCCGATCCGCCAAGCCTCGTCTCCCAAGGCCTCCAGCACGGCGGCCTCCCGTTCCGCTGCGACCACCAAAATCATTCCGACGCCCATGTTGAACACGCGGTACATCTCACGAGCTGCCACGCCCCCGGCTTCGCTCAGCCGCCGGAACACGTTCGGCACCGTCCAGGATCCGCAGTCGATGCGCGCGCCGAGTCCGGGCGGCAGGACACGAGGCAGATTCCCCCCGATGCCCCCGCCGGTCACATGGGCCATTGCGTGCACCAGCCCCCTCTCCGCCAGGGGCAGCACCGCGTTCAGGTAGGACCGATGCACCCGCAGCAGAACCTGCGCCACCGACGCGGATTCGCCGGGAAACGGATCGTCGACCTTGAGTCCCATGCGCTTGAAGACGATGGCCCGGGTCAGTGTAAAACCGTTGGTGTGCAGCCCCGAAGAGCGGATGGCGACGAGGCGGTCGCTCGAACATACCTGGGAACCGTCGAGGATGCGGTCCCGTTCGACGACCCCGACGACAAAGCCTGCGAGGTCATACTCGCCCTCGCCGTAGAAGTCCGGCATCTCGGCCGTCTCTCCGCCGAGCAGGGCGCACCGGTTGCGGCGGCAGGCGTCGGACACCCCCGCTACGACATCTTCGGCGACACCTTCGTCCAGGCGGCCGACGGCCAGGTAATCGAGGAAGAACAGGGGCTTGGCACCCTGCACCAGGATGTCGTTCACGCAGTGGTTCACGAGGTCGCGGCCGACGGTGTCGTGGCAGCCGGAAAGGAAGGCCACCTTCAGCTTGGTCCCGACCCCGTCCGCGCTCGCCACGAGGACCGGCC
This sequence comes from Longimicrobiales bacterium, assembly GCA_965215065.1. GTDB lineage: Bacteria > Gemmatimonadota > Gemmatimonadetes > Longimicrobiales > Gaopeijiaceae > Bin94. The sequence continues at coordinate 2,728,020 of OZ244037.1, read as the reverse complement.
GGGACAGCCCTTCGGGAAGCGCGTAGAGCCCTCCGAACGCGCCCGGCCCCGACAGGATGTTCTCGTCTTCGGCGGCGACGAGGAACGGCGCGAAGGCCTGCTTGGCCCGCTCGGCTGCGTCGAGATCGACGCCTGCGGCTTTGTAGGTCAGCGATTCGTTCATACGCACTCCGCAAAGTCGGCCAGCGCATCAGCCCTTTCTCTCGCTTCGCTCCGATCCAGATTCCTCAAACGATCGACGGAGAACGCCTCGACGGCGTAGGAACCCATCACCGAGCCGTATACGAGGGCCCGCCGCAGATCCGCGCTCCTGCCGCTGTCTGTCCGAGAAGCAACGCAGAGAGAAGCGGTCCGGCCCGGTCCACGGGCTGCAAGGTATCCGAGGAATCCTCCCGCGAAGGCATCGCCCGCGCCGGTAGGGTCGACCACGACAGGGACAGGGTATGCCGGAGCGGAGAACATCCGGCCGTCGCCGAAGAGAGTCGCGCCCCGGTCCCCCTGCTTCACGACGACCAGGCGGGGCCCACGGTCCAGAAGCCACCGGACCGCACGCGCGAGATCCGCTTCGCCGGCGAGCAGCGCCGCTTCTTCGTCGTTCACGAAGAGGATATCGAGCCGCACCAGTACTTCCATGAGCGTGTCGCGGGCGCGCTCGATCCAGAAGTTCATCGTGTCGGCGGCTACAAGGCCCGGCGCGCGGACCTGGTCCAGCACGCCCAGCTGCAGGACGGGATCGATATTCCCGAGAAACACCGTCTCCGAGTCACGGAACGCCGGGGGTATCACGGGGTCGAAGGATGCGAAGACCCCTGGACGCGTTGCGAGCGTTTCCCGCGTCCAGCAGCCCTCTTGGTATCGCCCAGCCCAGAAGAAGCTTTCACCGGCAGACCGTGCGAGGCCCGACAGATCCGCCCCCCTGTCTTCCAGGAAGCTGAGCTGTTCCAGCGGATAGTCGTCACCCACCACGCCGACGACGCGCACACCTGTGAACAGCGAAGAGGCGGATGAAAAGAATGTTGCAGATCCGCCGACGACCCGGTCGGCACCCCCGGCCGGGGTCTTCACCGAATCCAGCGCGACGCTCCCCACGACCAAGATGGACATCAGCGCTCACGCTCCATGCGCTCGGGCGCCGTGAGGCCGAGAACGGCAAGCCCGTTGCGCAGAACGACCCGTGCGGCCCCCGCCAGCGCCAGCCGGGCCGCGCGCAGCCCGCGATCCGGAACCAGCGCCCTGCGCGAAGGATTTCGCACCGGATGCCCCGACTGGTACCAGGAATTGACCGCACCTGCGGTTTTCTCGAGGTAGTCGCAGATGATGTGAGGCGCCCGGGCCACCGCGGCACGCCGCAGGAAGGCGGGGAATTCGGCCAGCTGGCTGATCACCGCCCGCTCCGCCCGTCCGTCCAGCAGCGAAGTGTCGGCCGACACCGCGTCCCCGGACTCTTCTCCGTACCGCTCCACGGCCATCTCGAAGAGGCGGCACGTACGCGCATGCGCGTACTGCACCTTGTAGACGGGGTTGCGGTCGGACTGATCGAGCGCAAGATCGAGGTCGAAGGCAAGATGCGCCTCGGGCCGGCGCATGAGGAAGAAATAGCGCGCCACATCCGCGCCGACCTCGGCCACCAGCTCGGCCAGCGTCGTGTAGGAGCCGGCTCGCTTGGAGAACCGCACTTCCTCACCGCCCCGCTCGACCGTCACCATCTGATGCAGAACGTATTCGGGATACCCCTTCGGCCGGCCCAAGGCCCCAAGCCCCGCCCGCACGCGGTCGATGGTGCTGTGATGATCCGCTCCCTGGACGTTGATCACGTCCTTGAAGCCGCGCTCCCATTTGCTCATGTGGTAGGCGACATCGGGGAGGAAGTAGGTCGGCGAGCCGTCGCTCTTGACCATCACTCTGTCCTTCTGGTCGCCGAACTCGGAGGTGCGCAGCCATTCGGCACCGTCGCTGCGGTAGGTGAGGCCGGTCTCGCTCAGCGCCCGGATCGTGGCCGCGACGCGGCCGTCGTCGTACAGCCGCGTTTCGGGGTAGAACTCGTCGAAGCGGACCCGGAAGGCGGCAAGGTCTCTCTTCTGCCCGTCACGCAGCACGCTCACCGCGAAGCTCCGCATGGCCTTCACGGCGGGGCGGCTGCGGTCGCCCTCGTACCTTCTTCCCACCTGCTTTCGCAGAGAATCGGCGATCTCCGCTACGTACTCGCCCTGGTAGCCGTCCTCCGCAACCGGAGTGTCGTGACCCAGCAGCTGCTGGTAACGCGCCCACACGCTCTCGGTCAGCCGGTCGATCTGCCCGCCCGCGTCGTTGAAGTAGAACTCCCGGTGGACCCGCCATTGCGACCATTCGAGCAGCGACGCGATCGCGTCTCCCAGGGCGGCTTGGCGTCCGTGTCCGAGGTGCAGAGGCCCTGTCGGGTTCGCGGAGACGAATTCCACCATGATCGGCCTTCCGGCCCCGTGCCGGTTGCGGCCGTAGGCGGTGTCCTCCTCGAGGATCGTGTGCAGCGTGCCTCCCACCGTCGCCGCTTCCAGGAAGAAATTGAGGAACCCGGGACCGGCGACGTCGATTCGGGCCACTCCTTCGAGTCCGCCGAGTCTGTTCTTCAGATCGTGTGCGACGGCTCTGGGAGAACGCCGCAGCCGCGACGCGAGCGCAAGCGCGATGTTCGACGCCAAGTCGCCATGCCCGGCGTCCTTCGGGCGTTCCAGGCGGAACCCGGCCTCTGCGGCCCCCAGTTCGGCAGCGGCCTCGCGCAGCGCATCCGAGATTCGGTCCATGAACATGCGCTTCAGCCGTCCTGCGATCCGGTTCCTCCGCCCTGCGATCCGCCGGCGGCGCCGAAGCCCTTGCCTGCCTTCGCGCCGGAGTCCTTGCGCTCCTTCCCGCCGACATCCTTGCCCGCATCGCCGCCGGAGTCCCTGTCCCCCTTCCCGCCGGAGTCCTTGCCCGCTCCGACCCCGGCCTCCTCGCGGGCTTTCCTCCGGTAGTCGTCCGAGCGGTGGTCCGTGATGTAGAAACCGTCGCCTTTGAAGAGCACCCCGGCACCCCCCGAAATGAGCCGCTCCGCGGCGCGGCCGCAGTCCGGACATGGCGCTGCGGGTCTGTCGCTCATCCTCTGGAAGATTTCGAACGCGCGGCCGCAATCGCGGCATCGGTATTCGTAGGTTGGCATCGGCGGGCTCGACCGAGGGAATGGACGATTACAGGTGCACGGACCGGGAAAGGGGCTCGAACGGGTCCGTTTTCAATGATAACACGACGATCTTCCGGTCAATTCGCGTTGTCGTATGTCCCCCACAGCTCCCTCAGCGCGTCGCTGATCTCCCCCAGCGTGGCCCCGGCCTTCACGGCTTCGATCATCACCGGCAGCATGTTCGCTTCGCCGCGTGCGGCATCTCGAATCCGCCGCAGCCTTGCCTCGACAACCCCCGCGTCGCGTCGTGTCCTGAACGCCGCGAGCGCCGCCTTCTGGCGCGCTTCCAGATCCCGAAAGTCGGGCCCGGGGGGCGGCTCACGGGCACCCTCGGTCTCGTACCGGTTCACCCCGACCACGATCCGGGTTCCGGCCTCTATCTCCATCTGGTGGCGGTATGCAGCGCGGTGGATCGCCTCCTGGATGAACGCGATCGCGGCCGGCGACCCGCCCATCTCCTCGACGCGGTCCATCAGCGCGAGCGCCTCGGACTCCACCCGGTTCGTGAGGTGCTCGATCAGGAAGCCGCCGCCGAGAGGGTCGGCCCACGTCGCGACGCCCGATTCCTCCGCCAGGATCTGCTGCGTGCGCAGGGCGAGCCCCGCCGCCTCGGCGCCGGGCAGCGAGAGGGCCTCGTCGTAGCCGTTGGTGTGCAGCGACTGCGTGCCTCCGAGGACGCCCGCGAGCGCTTGGACGGTGACCCGCACCACGTTGTTCAGCGGTTGCTGGGCGGTCAGGGTCGAGCCGCCGGTCTGGGTGTGGAAGCGAAGGCGGCACGACCGGTCGGAAGCGCCGAAGCGCTCCCGCATCACACGCGCCCATATCCGCCGGGCCGCGCGGAACTTGGCGACTTCTTCCAGAAGGTGGTTGTGCGCCGCGAAGAAGAACGAGATGCGCGGCGCGAAGTCCTCCAGCGCGATCCCTGAGGCCAGCGCCCGGCGCACGTACTCGATGCCGTTGGACAGCGTGAAGGCGACCTCTTGGGCGGCCGTCGAGCCCGCCTCGCGTATGTGGTAGCCCGAAACCGAGATCGTGTTCCAGCGGGGCAGCTCGGCCGCGCAGAAGGCCATCAGGTCGCTCACCAGCCGAAGCGACGGCCGCACGGGATAGATGTAGGTTCCGCGCGCTACGTACTCTTTGAGGATGTCGTTCTGAACCGTTCCTCTCAGCCGACTGCGCGGAACCTCGGTCTCGTCCGCGACGGCGGTGTAGAGCGCAAGCAGGATCGGGGCGGTGGCGTTGATCGTCATCGAGCATGAGACGCTGCCGAGGTCAATGCCGTGAAAGAGGGTGCGCATGTCGGCAAGGGAGTCGATCGCCACGCCGACCCGCCCCACCTCCCCGGCGGCCATCGGAGCATCGGAATCGAAGCCCATCTGGGTGGGCAGGTCGAAGGCCACCGAAAGGCCCGTCGTACCGCGGCCCAGCAGGAAGTGGTAGCGGCGGTTGGTCTCTGCCGCGGTGCCGAAGCCGGCGTACTGGCGCATCGTCCAAGGCCGTCCCCGGTACATGGTGCGGTAGACGCCGCGGGTAAAGGGGAAGCCTCCCGGCTCCCCCAGCTCGGTCTCGGGGCGGAACCCCTTCGGCAGCCCGCCGAAAGCCGCGCCGTCGTCTTCCGGCTTCACGCCGCTTCCGCCTCGCTGAACTCGACCAGCACCTGCCCCTTCTCGACCGCGTCGCCCGGGCTCACCAGGATCCGGGCGACCCTTGCGGTACCCGCCGCACGCAGCTCGTTCTCCATCTTCATGGCTTCGACGACGAGCACCGTGGCCCCCGCTTCGACCACTTCCCCCTCCCTGACCGCCGCCTGCACCACCAGCCCCGGCATGGGCGCCTTGAGAGGGGCGATCTCGGCCCTGCCGCCGCCGACCGCCGAGAGTGCCCGTATCCTCGCCTGCCGCCGGTCGAGAACCTCAATGTGGAACGTACGTCCGGCGAGGTCGATCTCCCACGCCCCGCGGGCGCCGCCGCGCGCCAGGAGCGGCACGGAGGCGCCGTCCAGGAGCAGCGAGTGGCCGACCGGCGGGCTCGTCGCAACCAGCGCGACTTCGCGGTGCCGGCCCTCGATGACGACGCCGCCGTCGGCCTCCACCACGACCTCGTGCTCCTCGCCCTGCAGCGACACCACGTAGCGGACCGGTGCGACGGACATTGCCTCGTCAGCCCTGCCGCCGCCCGTTGTCCGGCACGTCGGCGTCGTCCGGCACGTCGGGCGAGGCCGCCGCCGTACCGAACGGCAACGCCGCGAGAGCCGCCCCGCCGTCGTGCGCGAGGCACTGCCAGTTCGCCAACGGCACCCCGCCGCGGCGGATGCGCGGTGCTGAGCGGGCTCGTCGCCTCCGGTGCTCCAAAAGCGCCGCGGCGGCGATCAGCGCGTCTCTCTGTCGCGACGACACCTCGTCGGCGAACAGCTCGGGATGCTCCCGCAGATACGCGGTGGAAAGGCGGCCCTCGAGAAAATCGGGCTCGTCCATGATCCGGCTCAGAAGCGGCGCACTCGTCGCGACGCCGCCGATCTTCAGCTCCTCGAGCGCGTGTTTCATCCGTCGCACGGCCCCGCGGCGGTCCGAAGCGCTGGTGATCAGCTTGCCCAGGAGCGGATCGTAGTGAAGTCCTATCTTCGATCCCCGCGCAACGCCTCCGTCCCAGCGGACGCCCGGTCCGGCAGGCACCTCGAACTCGTCGAAGACGCCCGTCGCGGGAAGAAACCCGTCGAAGGGCGATTCACTGGTGATCCGGCACTCCATTGCGTGGCCGCGAAGCGGGATTTCGTCTTGGCGGAGCGGCAGCGGCTCACCGGAAGCCGTGCGGAACTGCCACTCCACCAAGTCCACCCCGGTCACCAGTTCGGTCACCGGATGTTCGACCTGCAGCCGCGTGTTCATCTCCAGGAAGAAGAACTCGCCGCCCGCATGGAGGAACTCGACCGTGCCCGCGCCGACATAGTCCACCGCACGAGCCGCCCGAATCGCCGCTTCTCCCATGCGGCGTCGCTCCTCGGGACCGAGGAGCAGGGACGGGGCTTCCTCGACGAGTTTCTGATGGCGCCGCTGGATCGAGCACTCCCGCTCGAAGAGGTGCACGATGTTCCCGTGCATGTCTCCGAAGATCTGGATTTCGATATGGCGGGGCCGTTCCAAGAAGCGCTCCACGTATACTCTTCCGTCGCCGAAGGCTGCTTCGGCCTCGCGCACCGCCGCTTCCAGAGCCCGGCCGATGTCGTCCGCACCGCGGACGACGCGCATCCCCTTTCCCCCGCCCCCGGCCGCCGCCTTGAGCACGACGGGGAATCCGACCGACTCGGCCGCTCGGCGCGCCTCCCGCGCCGAGCCGAGAGGCGTGTGCGTGCCGGGCACTACGGGGACCCCCGCCGCAGCCATGCGCCGCCGGGCCTCGGTCTTGTCGCCCATGGCGCGGATCGCGCTCGCTGACGGACCGACGAAGGCGAGCCCCGCTTCGGCAACCGCCTCGGCGAAGTCTCCGCGCTCGGCGAGGAAGCCGTAGCCGGGGTGGACCGCCTCTGCTTTCGACCGCCGCGCCGCATCGAGAAGCTTGTGTACCGCCAGGTAGCTCTCGGACGCGCGAGCAGGCCCGATCGGGTACGCTTCGTCGGCGTGCAGCACATGGGGAGAGGCACGATCGGCCTCCGAGAACACCGCGATCGCGCGTATGCCCAGTTTGCGCGCGCCCCGGATCACCCGCAGCGCGATTTCTCCCCGGTTGGCGACGAGTACGGATTCGATCAAAGGCGTGTGCCCGGCGCTCCCGGCCTCACCGTGCCGGTCAGCAGTTCATGGACGGCTAATGGTACCCACGATCGAGGTCTCCGCGCCATCACGCCGGATCGTGAACTCGATCTCTTCGTCCTCCGTGTAGGACCCCAGGATCCGGCGCAGCTCCGCCACGTCATCGACCTTCCGTCCCTCGACCTCGACCACCACATCCCCCGGCCGCAGGCCCAGCGGCGACTCCTCGTCGGCATCTGCAACCAGGACTCCCTCGGCAGTGCCGAAGTAAGCGCCCAGCTGCGGGTTCAGTTCGACCAGATCAAGGCCGTGCACAACGCTCGGCACCAAGGAATACCGGAACCTGAAACCCCAGTCCTGCCCGTCACCAAGAACCTCCGGAACGGCGACATCCGGAATGATCTCGATCCGGGGGTCCCGGCCGGAATACACGCGGTGCGGCCAGTCGGCTTCCTCGTAGCGGTCGCGGATCTCCTCCATCCTTTCGCGCCAACGCGTATGCATGTTGCGCAAGCGGATGCTCAACGTATCCAGGCCGGGCGTATCCGGACCGCGCCACACGTAGGCTCCGGGAACCGCCAGACCCGCGGGGACGACGGTGAAGGTCAGCGATTCTCCGTCCCGGTCCACACCCACCTCGACCTCTTCGCCCTCGCGCACATCTCGTATCAGTGCCCGCAGGCGCTGCGCAGGCGAGTGCCGGGCTTCTCCGAATTCCCCCTCGTCTTCCAGCGGCTCCGACAAGAGGCGTCCGTCGATGGAGACGATCAGATCACCCTCCCGGATTCCCGCTTCCTCGGCGGGACCGCCGTCGGACAAGGCGACCACCAGCACTCCGCCTCGCTCGTCACCGCGACTGTCCTCCAGGTACACGCCCAGCTTCGGCCGCGCATCGGCGCCGAACACCCAGACGCGCTCCCGCCTGTGGCGGTCTTCCCGCTCCTCCTGCGCCGGGGCGGCCGGGGACCACACCGCCGAAGCGAACACCCCGCCCAACGCGAACCACGCGAATCCCGCCGCTCGTTTCCGCAATATCACCGTTCCCATCGCTGTTCCCTTCCCTGTTGGCGTTGCAGCCCCCTGCACACCCTTGCTCGGGCTGCTCGGCAGGTGAGACGCCGAAGCCGACGGACGGGGTTGCACGGCGAAGCCCCGCTACAGCGGGATATTCCCGTGCTTCTTCGGCGGATTCGTGTCGCGTTTTCGAGAGAGCATGTCGAGGGCATTGATCAGGCGGGGCCGCGTGTCGCGAGGATCGATGACATCGTCCACATATCCCCGGGCCGCCGCGATGAAGGGGTGCGCGAACTTCTCCCTGTACTCCGCCATCCGTGCTTCGGTAACAGCCGCGGGGTCGTCCGATGCGGCGATCTCCCTGCGAAACAGGATTCCGACCGCGCCCTTGGGACCCATTACCGCGATCTCCGCCCAGGGCCATGCCAGATTGATGTCGCCCCGGACATGCTTCGAGTTCATGACATCGTAGGCGCCCCCGTAGGCCTTCCGCGTGATCACGGTGACCTTCGGGACCGTGGCCTCGCAGAAGGCGTACAGCAGCTTGGCTCCGTGCCGTATGATCCCGCCGTGCTCCTGGCTCACTCCCGGAAGGAAGCCCGGGACATCTTCGAACACCACCAGCGGGATGTTGAACGCGTCGCAGAAGCGGACGAAGCGGGCGCCCTTGTCGGAGCTGTCGATGTCCAGAACCCCGGCGAGGACTGCGGGCTGGTTGGCCACGATCCCGACCGAATGCCCGCCCAGGTGCGCGAAGCCGGTCACCAGGTTGAGAGCAAAGCCGGCGTGCACTTCGTAGAACCGTCCGTCGTCCGCGACCTCCCGGATGATGTCCGCCATGTCGTAGGGACGATTCGGATTCTCGGGGACGATCTCGAGCAGCTTCCGGCTGCGACGGTCGTGGGGATCTCCGTCGGTACCCGGCGGCGCCCGCTCGGCGTTGTTTCGCGGGATGTAGCGAAAGAGCTCCCTGACCGCCGCCAGCGAATCGGCCTCGCTGTCGTGCGCGAAGTGAGCGACTCCCGAGGTCGCGGCATGGACATCGGCACCGCCCAGCCCCTCCTTGTCGATGTCCTCGTGGGTCACGGTCTTCACGACATCGGGCCCCGTGACGAACATGAAGCTCGTCCCGCGGACCATGTAGACGAAGTCGGTGATCGCCGGCGAGTACACCGCCCCGCCGGCGCAGGGCCCCAGGATTACGCTGATCTGCGGGATCACCCCCGAAGCCAGCGTGTTGCGCAGGAAGATGTCGGCATAGCCGCCGAGCGACACCACGCCTTCCTGGATGCGAGCGCCGCCGGAGTCGTTCAGGCCGACGATGGGCGCGCCGTTCTTCATTGCGAGATCCTGGACCTTGACGATCTTCTCCGCGTGAGCCTCGCTCAAGGAACCGCCGAAAACGGTGAAGTCCTGGGAAAAGACATACACGAGGCGGCCGCGTATCGTCCCGTAACCGGTAATGACTCCGTCCCCCAGGATCTTCCGCTCGTCCAGACCGAAACCCGTAGAGCGATGAGTCACGAATCGGTCCAATTCCACGAAGGAATCCGCGTCCAGCAACAGGTCGAGCCTTTCCCTGGCGGACAGCTTGCCGCGGGCGTGCTGGGCCCGCAGTCTTGCCTCTCCGCCCCCCAGCGCCGATTCGCGTTTGAGCGCTTGAAGCCGCCTCAGCGACTCTTTCACGGTCACAGTCGTCGGGTGGGTTCGGCCCTGGCAGCCCGTGGACAAAATCCGCCCGGCATTCGAGCCGCTCTCCGGGCGCCTGTCACGGTCGCTCGGACGGCAGCGCGGCGTCGGCGCTGACCGGGTGGAGATCGCGGTTGTAGATCCTCACCGGAAAATGCTCTCGGACCAGACGGCCGTCCATAAACGAATAGATTCCCGTCGCTCCCTCGAAGTCCCGCAGCCGACCCATGACGTCGGCGAGATCGCGCGATGTGCGATAGCCCTCGCCGTAGGCGGCGAGAACCATGCGGAAGAGGTCGAAGCCGACAGCCGGAACGGGGCTGCGAAGCGTCCGGCGGAAGTGTCCTTCATAGGCCTCGCGGAACTCGACCGCCGGATTGTCGGCGGTGCCCGGAAGCGCGGTGCTCACCGCGATGACCCGATTCGTGTGGCGCGGGTCCACCGATTCGAGGACGGAGGAGGTGGTCCATCCACCCGTCCCCGCGACCTGGATGTCGAGCGTGTCGAGCCCGAAAAAAGCGATTTGGGGGGCGAGCAGCACCACATCGCCGGGCGGAGCGGCCAACACGAGCAATCGCGGTGCGAGAACACCGACCTGCTGGAGTTCCAGTCCGTAGGTGGTGGTGCCGGGGGCGTAGGGCAGTCTGCGCGTCACAATGCCGCCGCGAGCCCGAAAGGCTTCTTCGAAGGCCCTGGCCTCGAGTGTCTCCTCGTGACTGTTCGGGTGGACCACGATCGCATCGGCATAACCGAGTCCCGCAACCGCCTCGGCCAAGGCGCTTCCGGCCTCCGGATCGCCTGCGCCCATGGTGTAGACCCCCCTTCGTCCAGCGGGAAGCCGCCTGGCTGTGGGAGAAAGGAAGACCACGTCGTTCGGAGCCGCGCGGACCGCTGCCTCCAAGTTCTCGTCCGAGAGGGGCCCAAGGATCGCGACCGCCCCCCGGGACACCAGCTCCGACGCCCCGCCGACACTGCCGGACCGAGTCCCCTGGTTATCCTCGACCATGAGCTCTGCCCGCAGACCTGCCCGCCGCGCCATTGCCGCGGCGACTTCCATCCCTTCCGCGAACAGCCGGGCGTACTCCCGGTTCGACGGAGACCCCGACTCGGGAAGGATCGCACCGATCACGGGAGCCCGCGGCACGAGCCCGGAGAGATCGCCGCGGAGCACCGCCTCGGCAACCTGCAAGGGTTTCCCCCGTGCACCCGCTTCCACCACCCGGCGAGCACCGGCGTTCGCTCGTCCCGTATCTCCGAACGAAGCGTGGCGCAAGGCAAGTTCGGCGAAGACGGGGCCGACGCGCGGGTCGTCCGTCCAGTCGCCGGGCAATCCGGCCAGAGTTGTCAGGTGCTGCCTGGAGAGCCCGGCTGCAGACGCCTCGAGCTGCTCCAGCACCTTGTCGGTCACCGATCGGGACGGAAGGCCGAGAAGGACATCGGCGGCCGCTTCGAACTCGCCGACGGCAAGCATGGCCTCCACCGTGCCGGGCTCCGCCGAGCCGGCCTCCACCGTGCCGCCGGCCGGGATTGCCTCGTCGCCTCGCACGGCCCGCGGACCGTCGGCGGCCGCAGACTCGCCCTCGGCCACACCCGAGATGCACCCGATCAACCGACCGGCGAACAGCGCGGCCATCAGGAGCGGCACCGTCGGTCTGTGCGTCATGGTCATGCCCTCGCGGTCGGGCCTCTGCTCAGTCCGGAAGGCTGCTTTCTTCAGCGGACCCCTGCGGCGCGCCCCGTTGCGGCGCTTTGGTCACCTCGAGCACGATCCGCCGATCATCGGCATCGGAGTTGATCACCCGCAGGGGGACGCTCTCCCCGACGCGGAAGTGGTCTTCCAGGGTGTCCGGCGATACCCCGCTGTGGGAGCCGGGAACGAATCCCTCGACCCCTCCGCCCAGATCCACAACGACTCCCTTGTCCTGAAGTCGTACCACTGTGCCGCCCTGCTCGTGACCTTTCGCGAAGCGCAGGACCAGCGCGGGCCACGGGTCGTCGTACAGCTGCTTCAGGCCCAGGGAAATCCGCTTGCTGTCCCCGTCCACATGGAGCACCATCACATCCACCTGCTCCCCCTTGCGGACGATCTCCGACGGATGTTCGACGCGTTTGGTCCAACTCATGTCCGAGACGTGAACCAGCCCGTCGATTCCCGGTTGGATTTCGACGAAAGCGCCGAAGCTGGTAAGGTTCCGCACCGTGCCTTTGATCCGCGTGCCGGTGGGATATTTCAGCGGCAGAGCGAGCCAAGGGTCCTCCTGGATCTGCTTCATCCCCAGCGAGATCTTCTCCTCCTTCGGATCGACCCTCAGGACCACCGCCTCGATCTCGCCACCGATCGACACGAGCTTCGAAGGGTGTCGCACATTGCGCGTCCAGGACATTTCGGAGATATGAACCAGCCCCTCGACACCCTTCTGCAGCTCCACGAAGGCACCATAGTTCGTGATCGAGACGACCCTTCCCTGCACGCGGGCACCAACCGGATACCGTTCCTCGATATCGGTCCACGGGTAGGGGAGGAGCTGTTTGAGACCCAGCGATATCCTTTCCCGGTCCCAGTCGATTTCAAGCACCTTCACATCGAGTCTGCCGCCGACCTCGACGACCTCGGAGGGGTGGCCGACCCGCCCCCACGACATGTCGGTAATGTGCAGCAGCCCGTCGAGCCCGCCCAGATCGATGAACGCACCGAAGTCGGTGATGTTCTTCACAACACCTTCCCGGACCTGGCCCTTGAGGAGCTCCTTCACAAGAGTGGACCGCTTCTTCTCGCGCTCCCGTTCCAGGATGACCCGCCGGGACACGACGATGTTGCGGCGCCGCTTGTTGAGCTTGATGATCTTGAAGTCGTAGCGGTCCCCGATCAGATCCTCGATGTTGGATACCCTTCGCAGCGCGATCTGCGAGCCGGGCAGGAACGCGTCCACCCCCATGATGTCGACAGTGACCCCGCCCTTCACCTCGCGGGTCAGGAGTCCCTTGACCGGCTCGTCCGTTTCATATGCTTCCTTGATCAGCCCCCAGACCCTCAGGAAGTCCGCCTTCTTCTTCGACAGGACGACCACGCCGTCCTCGTCTTCGAGGCTCTCGAGCAGCACTTCGACTTCCTGCCCGGGGAGGATCGAATCGGTGTCCCTGAATTCTTCGATGGATACGGCACCCTCGCTCTTGAAGCCGAACTCGAGGATGACCGCCGAATCCGTGGATCGCAGGACTCTGGCCTTGACGACCTCTCCTTCCCTGACCGTTCCGCGCGCGGTCTGATGGTCCGACAGCATCGCGTCGAACTCGTCGCGCGAGACGTCCAGCACCTCCTCGCCGTACGGGTCGTGAAACAGCTCGGGAGAGATTCCTTCAGAAGGCGATGCGCTGCTTGGAGAAGATCCCTCGTCCGGTCCGGTCGCCTCGTCGACCGGCGGGGTTTCTTGCATGTCGTTCATCGTTAGCACTTTCGCCGACCCACATGGTCCGGCGCTCCGTTACGGTCCAGTCCTGCAGTCTGCGGGCAGGATTGGAGTTGGATGGATTGATGGGGCCCCAGAGCCGTCCCGCATCGCCGTGGACCGATCACGGGTACGCCGACTGCATGGGCGGGTTATCACACCCTGTTCGGCCGTTGCCGGTGCGACCGGGGGCACGGTCCTTGAAGATAGTCTTGCGTGGGCGGAAAAGGGAAGACCGTGGAGTGTCGGTTCTTCTGGGTCGGGCCGGCAGCCCGTGGATGGATCCGCGCGAGCACCGAGAGCGGCGACGCGCCGGGCCGACAAGGCCGCTAGCGCCCTGTGGAACGTCGGCGCGCCCGCATCAGGGCGACGAACCTCTCAAAGAGATAGGTGCTGTCGTGCGGACCCGGCGCGGCTTCGGGATGGTACTGCACGGCCATCACGGGAAGCGTACGGTGAGCGAGCCCCGCCACGGTCCCGTCGTAGAGGTTGCTGTGTGTGACTCTCAGGCCCGGGGCGCCGGGGACGACATCTCCCTTCCCGCGCCGAACCGCGAAGCCGTGGTTCTGCGACGTGATCTCCACAGTTCTTCGATCATGGTTCATCACGGGATGGTTGGCACCGTGGTGCCCGAAGGGAAGTTTGAAGGTCTCGCCTCCGAAGGCCCGCGCGATCAACTGGTGTCCCAGGCAGATTCCGAAGACCGGGATCCGCCTGGTCGCCACCGCCAGAATCGTCTCCGCGGCCTGCTCCACCGCCGCCGGGTCGCCCGGACCGTTGGAGATGAAGAGCCCGTCGGGGTCGAGCGCCAGCACGTCGTCGGTTCCCGACCGGGCCGGAAGCACGGTCACGCGACACCCCCGTTCGGAGAGTAGGCGCGGCGAACTCGACTTCACCCCGAAGTCGTAGGCAGCCACATGGTACGCCTCGTCGCCTTCCGCTGGAAGGACGACATATCGGTCGCCGGTCGACACGCGGCTCGCCAGCTCCAACCCCTCCATGCGCGGATGGGCCAGGACGCGCCGCAGCAGCTCCGCGGCCGGCATTTCGGTCACGGCGATTCCGGCGCGCATGGCCCCCTTGCTGCGGATGTGGCGGGTGAGCGCTCTGGTGTCCACATCCCGGATACCCACGACACCGTGATCGGCGAGGTAGCTTTCCAGCGTGTCGCGGCTCCGCCACGAACTGGGCTGTCTCGCCGCTTCCCTGACGATGAATCCGAAAACCCGAGGCTGTTCCGACTCGACATCCTCGGCATTTGTCCCGTAGTTGCCGATCAGAGGATAGGTCATGGCCACAAGCTGCCCCGCGTAGGAAGGATCCGTGAGGATCTCCTGGTAGCCGGTCATCGCCGTGTTGAACACGACTTCGCCGATCGCGGGACCGCGGGCACCCATTGCGATCCCGTCGAAGCGCCGCCCGTCCTCCAGAAGAAGGCAGGCGGGAGTCGACGGGTCTCGGGCGGCGTCGCGTTCGGGCATCCGGTGAATGTAGGAAGTCGATATCTTCCGGGGAAGCCGTCTTTCAGAGAAGCCTGCCGACGAATGCAGCGTGAGGAAGCGGAGCAGATGGGACGTAATCGACCGTTTGTCCACATCCACGCAGACGAATCGTGCCTGGGAAACCAGTTCAGGGAGCGGGACAGACCGGGGGGTGCCGCGGCGCTCCTCCAGTACTGGACCGGGGATGAATGGGAACGCCGTGACATTTGGACGTCCGACCCTTCCACGACCAACAACCGCATGGCCCTGACCAGTGCGATACTCCCGCTCGGAGCGTTGCGCGAAAGCTGCAGGGTGCGGTTCGTGTCCGACTCGCAATACCTGGTGAAGGGGGCAGCGGAGTGGATGCCCGGGTGGAAGCGGCGGGGATGGAAGCGCAAGGGAGGCCCGATCGAGAACCTCGATCTGTGGCGGACCCTCGACCGTGCCATGTCTCGGCACAGGATTTCGTGGGAGTGGGTGAAGGGCCACGCGGGTGATCCCCGCAACGAGTACGTGAACGCACTGGCGCAGCGTGTCGCCGGCGAACTCTCTGCGGCGCCGAACCCGGTCCCGTCGGGCTTTGAGGGATGGCTGGAACGCGAGCGCGAAGCCGGCCGTTGTCTGGACTACTTCGAGTTCGCCCCGCCGGAGTCGTCCACGCAGCCGTAGCCGAACACATCCCTCATCGCCTTCACCACGACGGGCGCGGCGGCGTCCGGCGTGACGTCCCTGTCGAGAAGACGGCTGATGCTCGTAACGGGCCGGCCGGCCAGACCGCAGGGCACGATGGTGTCGAAATAGGAAAGATCCGTGTTCGCGTTCAGGGCGAAGCCGTGGGAGGTGATCCACCCTGAAGACACGCGAATCCCGATCGCGGCGACTTTTGCGTCGCCGACCCAGACTCCGGTGGCAGTTTCGTCCCGCCGTCCGGTGATCGAGAAGGCCTCCAGGGCCATGAGCACCACTTCCTCGAGGCTGCGCAGGTACCTGTGGAGATCCTTGCGGTCCGGCTTCAGGTCGAGGATCGGGTAGCCGACAAGCTGTCCGGGCCCGTGATAGGTCACGTCGCCGCCGCGGCCGGCGTCGTGCAGGCCGATTCTGCGTGCGGCGAGCTCGTCCCTCGTCAGCAGCACGTGCCGGTCACGTCCGGACGACCCGAGGGTAATGACGTGCGGGTGCTCCAGGAGCACGAGCGTGTCCGGGACTCCGCCGTTTCGGCGCCGCTCCACCAGACCGGCCTGGATCTCCGCCGCTTCCCCGTAGGCGACGCGGCCCCGACGGCGAACCGCCAGCGTGCGGTCTGCCCAGGAGGGGTCCGCCAACGATGCGTCCCTTCCCCGTTCACGCGTCCTCGGGGAAGTCCTCCAGGAATTCCCTGAGCCTTGACAGGAAGCGTGCCGAGACCGCGCCGTCGACCAGCCTGTGGTCGTAGCCGAGCGAGAAGAACGACCGCTTGCGTACGGCGATGGAGTCCTGTCCCGTCGCCTCGTCGGTGACCACGACCGCGCGCTTGTCGATCGAGCCCGTGCCGAGGATGGCCGAGGTTCCCTTGGGGATGATCGGCATCCCGACCATGGTCCCGAAGACGCCGGGGTTCGTGAGAGTGAAGGTTGCACCTTGGATCTCGCTCGGAGCCAGCTCCCTGGACTTGGCGCGTGCCGCGAGGTCGGCGATCCGCCTGGCGGTGCCCACCAGGCTCAGGTCGTCGGCATCGTGAATGACCGGGACGATGAGACCCGGGTCGAGGTCCACGGCCACCCCGATGTTGACGGCCCCCCGGTATATGACGTTCCTGCCGGAAATCGTGCCGTTGACGGTCGGAAAGTCCCTGAGAATGCGCGAACACGCCCAGGCCGCGAAGGCGGTGTAGGATACGCGCGCTCCGCGTTCGGCCCATCTGGCCTTGTTTTGGCGCCGGATCCGGTCCACGGCCGAGAAGTCGATCTCGATGATTGAGTGGACGTGCGGAGAGATTCGCTTCGCCAGCACCATGTGCTCCGCGGTAAGGCGGCGGACTTTGTCCATCGTCTCCACGCGGTCGCCGTCGCGCACCGGGTAGGCAGGATGCTCGACCTCCTCGTGGAAGCGCGTCCACAGGTCGCCGGGCACGCCGGGAAGGGGGGTGCGGGGAGGAGACGGAGGTGCGGGGACTCGGGCCGCGGCGGGCGGGGCCGGCGCAACGAACGCCGACTTCGACGGCCGCGGCGCCGGGACGGGAGCTGCGGCGCGTTCGGCCCCGCCCCTTTCGATGAACGACAGAATGTCCTGCTTGGTCACGCGGCCCTCATGTCCCGTTCCGGGAACCTGGGAGATGTCCACGCCCGCCTCCTGTGCGATCCGGCGCACCACCGGCGTGGATCGGGTGCGCAGGCGCTCCTCGCTGGTGGCCGTGCATACCGGATCGGCGGACTCTTCCGCATCGAATCCCGGCTGCGCCGCGGGCGCGGCGACCTGTGTCGACCGGGTCGGCGGCGCAGCGACATCGTGCCGGGCCGGTGCGGCCACACGGTCCTCCTTCGACGCCGCACGGTCTGGGGCCCGGGATGATTCGCCTGCGGGAACCGCTCCGCGCTCTTCGATGTACGCCACGACGGTGCCCACCTCGACCGTTTCACCCTCGGGAACGACGATCTCGGCCAGGATTCCCGCCGACGGCGAGGGGATTTCCGCGTCGACCTTGTCGGTCGATATTTCCAGGATCGGTTCGTCGCGGTCGACGGCGTCTCCGGGAGCCTTCAGCCATTTGGAAACCGTACCCTCTGCGATGGATTCGCCCATCTGAGGCATCGGGACTTTGATTCGGGACACGGACGATCTCCCACTCTCTCTGGTTTGCGTCGCGGGTGTCGCGGCCGCGGATCCTCCGCAACCGAAAAGCTGCCGTAACCTGCCGTCAATACCTGAAAAGATAACGCCCTGCGGTAACCACATCCGCAACGGACGGGAGGAAATAGTCCTCGAGTGCGCCGCTGAAGGGAACCGGCGAATCAATGGCCGTCACGCGGAGGATCGGTCCGTCGAGCCATTCGAACGCCCGCTCGTTGACACGCATCGCGATTTCGCCCGCGATCCCGCCGGTACGCGTGTCCTCGTGCACGATCAGAAGCTTGCCCGTCTTCTGTACCGAGGTGACGATCGCTTCCTCGTCCAGAGGCAGAAGGGTCCGGAGGTCGATCACTTCGACCCGGATCCGTTCCCGGCCCAGCTCCGCCGCGGCCTCCATGCTCCGGTGCACCATGAGCCCGTAGGTCACGATGGTCAGGTCCTCTCCTTCCAGGGCGGTGCGCGCCTTTCCGATCGGGATCACACGGTCTTCCTGCGGCAGCAGCTCACGGCAGTACGGAGCGCGGTAAAGCCCCTTGTGCTCCTCGAAGATCACGGGGTTGTCGTCGCGGATCGCGCTTTTCAGCAGTCCTTTGGCGTCGCGGGGCGTGGAGGGATAGACGATCTTAAGCCCCGGTGTGTGGAAGAATGCCATCTCGACATTCTGCGAATGGAAGGGTCCGCCGCGGTTGCCCCCGCCCGCGGGCCCCCGGACCACGAGCGGCAACGGCCCCGCACCCCTGTAGAGGGACGTTGCGATGTAATTGGTCAGTACATCGTAGGCGGGCGAAATGAAATCCATGAACTGCATCTCGACAACGGGGCGCAGTCCCATGTGAGCGGCACCCGCGGCGGCTCCGGTGAATCCCCCTTCGGAAATGGGGGTGTCGATGACGCGGGAAGGTCCGAAACGCTCAATGAACCCGCGCGTGACCTTGAACGCGCCTCCGTAGGCCCCGATGTCCTCGCCCAGGAGAAACACGCGTTCGTCACGTTCCATCTCCTCCCAGAGAGCCTCGGCCACCGCCTCGAGCAGAGTCGCGGGCTTCCCCGACTGCGTGCGGGTGACGTGCACAGGCGCCTCAGCGGACATTCGGACCTTCCAGGGCCGTGCCGTCCACACCGGCGGGGCTCGGCGACTTCAGCCGCGTCCAAGGGCGCAGAGGAGGGGTTCCGATCCTTACGGCGGCCAGAGCATCGTGGGATTCGGGGCCGGGTTCCTTGACTATGCGGCTGAGCGCGTGGTCGACTCCGGCTGCGGCCGCCCTCTTGATGGATCCCAGCTGGCCGCCGGCGACATGCCCTTCGGCAAGCGCCCATTCTGCAAACGCGTCGTGCGGCTCCCAACGATCGTCCTCGCCCCTGCCTCGGAGCGCGATCAATGTCGGCCCGCGCCCGGCAGCGGCCCGCTTCCGGGCGGTGCCGACGGTCGCGAAGATGTCGGCATGGGAGTCTCCGCCGACGGAGACGGCGGAGATGCCGTATGCGCGCGCCATCCCGTCGATCGGGAAGCGATGATCCGCACCGCCGGAGTCCGGTGCCACGAGCACCACGATGACGGGGACACTTCGGGCCGCCGCCAGGTTCATACCCTCGTGCCACCCCCCGGTGTCCAGGGCGCTCTCCTTCTCGAAGACCAGCGCCGCGCGGTCTTCGCCGCGTTGCGCAAACGCGAGCGCGGCGCCGACGAGCACCTGGGTGATCACGCCCGGAGGTCCATCCCAGCCGATCAGTCCCCTTCGAAAGTCGGTCCACGTCAGCCCGCCCGTCCGGGCCGCCGCGGGACTCGTTCCCTTGCGCGCAAGGTGTCGCAGGAACTCCAGGGGTGTGGCCCCGAATGCCAAGGCGGGCCCGGGCGATACCGGCCCCGGGCAGCACAGATCGCCTCTTCCGTTCAAGGCATGCCGCATCGCGCGAGCGATGACGATCGCCCTCGCGTCGACGGCGAAGACGCTGTCCGGACGTTGCAGTGGCTCGAATCGGCGGACGCGCTCCTCGAGATAGCGTCCCTGGAAGCCCTGGTACAGAAGATCCTCGATTTCGTCCCTGCCCATATTCCGTGCGCCGCCGCGCAAACTCCGCACCGATGGCGAGGAGCTCACGGGGAGGGACCGCCTGTCAAGACGGACCGTCAATCGCCGAGGGCGTCGGACGGTTGGTTGGACTCGGGAGGCACTTCTTCGCCCGGGGGCACTTCTTCGCCGGGCGGATCCTCGTCACCCGCCGGCGGGATCAACTCGAGGGTCGGAGATGCCTCGGGAAGGACCGGCTGCGGGGCCGTGGCAGCGGGGTTGGCAATCCCTTCCAGCACGGAGGCGGGGGCGGTTGACCGCGATGAAAGAATGGCCAGTACGAGGGCCAGCACCATGAAGACAGTGCCGGCGATCCACGACGCACGTGTAAGAAGCGTCGTGGCCTGGCGGCCGCCGAGGACATCGGTGGCCGCCGCACCGCCGCCCATCGCTGCGAGTCCGCCTCCCTTCCCCGCCTGGAGCAGGATGACGACCCCGAGGAAAACCCCGTCGAGAACCAGAAGTGTCAACAAGAATCCGTACATGTCACGCCTGCATCGTGTTCGACAAGCTCATTCGCTTCGGAAGCTGCGGCCCGTGATACCCGGTGTCAACCCGTGGTGTCATCCACCACGCGGAATTCGCTGTCACCTGCTCCGCTCCAAACCATGCCTCTCGATTTTCCTGTACAGGTTCGAACGCGGCATCCCCATCCGCCGCGCCGCCTCGGATACGTTCCAGTCGCAGTCCCGGAGCTTTATGGATATGAAGGCCTTTTCAGCCGCTTCCTTGAACTCGCTCAAGGTCGCCAGCGCCATCATGTTCTCCGCCGCACCCTCCTCCGAGCCGACCATGGACACGAACTGCATGACATCCTCCCGCTCGACCGTTTCGCCTGGGCTCAGAAGCATGAGGCGAACCACCGCATTCTTCAATTGGCGGACATTGCCGGGCCAGTCCAGTCCTTCGAGAGCCTCCAGCGCATCTTTGCTGAAGCGCTTGTACGCCACGCCGTAGCTTCCGGGAGCCAGTTCCGCAAAGTGGGCCACCAACATCGCGATGTCCTCCCTCCGTTCCCGGAGGGGCGGTACCCGGATGGTGACCATATCCAAGCGGTGAAGCAGATCCTCCCGGAACTCTCCCTTCTTGATCTGCTCATGCAGGTCCTTGTTGGTCGCCGTGATGACCCTGACGTCCACCGACACGGGTTTCGCGCCGCCGACTCGTGTGATGTCCCCCTCCTGCAGGGCCCGAAGAACCTTGGCCTGCGCGGTCAGCGACATGTCTCCGATCTCGTCCAGGAAGAGCGTCCCCCGGTGCGCCAGTTCGAATTTCCCCACGCGATCCTTCACCGCACCCGTGAAGGAGCCCTTCGTGTGGCCGAACAGTTCCGACTCGATGAGTTCCGGCGGGATGGCGGCGCAGTTCACCTCCACGAAAGTCCGTCGCGCGCGTCTGGACCACCGGTGGAGAGCCCGCGCGGTGAGTTCCTTGCCCGTTCCGTTCTCGCCGGTGATGAGGACCCGGGCGTCGGTCGCACCGACCATTTCGATCCGGTCGAGGACCTGCTTTATCGCAGGCGACGCTCCGACGATGTCGTGATGAATCTCGATCTCGCTGGTCAGGCGCTCGACGCTGTCGGTCAGCCCGCGTACTGTGAGGGCGTTGCGCAGGGTGAGCAGAAGACGGTCGGTGTCGAGCGGTTTCTCCAGAAAGTCGAACGCCCCCTTGCGAGTCGCTTCCACGGCCGTGCTGATGGTTCCGTGACCGGAGATCATGATCACCACGGCCGCGGGATCCCGTTCGCGAATTCGCGCGAGCACCTCCAATCCGTCGACCCTGGGCATCTTCACGTCCAGAAAAGTCACATCGGGCCGGAAGTCTCCATGGTCGATCAGACCGCTGGGCCCGTTCTCGCAGATGTGCACCCGGTGCCCCTCGTATTGGAAGAGCTGCCTCAGGGCGACCCCGATCGACTGCTCGTCGTCTATGACGAGAATCCTGGCCATATCTCCGAGAGTGCCGACTGCGCCGCGAGTCGCGGAATGCCGCCGGGGATTTCTGCCACAGGGGTTGCTACGCCCGGACCAGGACGAGTTGCCCGTTCTCAATATAGGCTCCCTTGATCCGTCCGAAGGCGGGCACGAGCACCGCCGACTCCGGCAGCCCCCGCGCGTCCTGTCTTCCGAGCGCCGCCAGGATATCCGGGAACACGGGGGACGGAATCGGAACCCCCTGAACCTCGATGGCCCGAATCAGGAGCATCGAACCATCGTCGCCGAAGGGGGACAGCGACCCTCGGACCAGGACGAGCAGGGTGTCCGGCAGGATCTCCACGATGCCTCCGAGGTCCGGCAGCTCCGGCAGAACCTGCGGCAGCACCGACGCGCGGATGTCGATCCGGTCGGCATCCATGGTTACCCCGGGGCGGATCACACCCGGGGGCAGCAGGTCCGGCAGCGAATAGCGGAGGAGCGACGAAACTTCGAAGGAATCGAGGCGAAGCTCGGGTTCCATCGAATCGCGAAAGGCTCTGATTCTCGCCTCCGCCGCCTGGGCGGCCGCCGGGGTCACCTCGTTGGAAACCGCGCTGTCGGCGCCGCGGCGCATTCCCAGCATCTCTTCGCCTCTCGGGAACACCGCGTCACCCCACCGCCATCCCGCATAGGCCGCCAGCACGACGGCCGCCATCAGCAACAGCCGGGCCACGGCCTTCCTAAGCGTCTTCCCGATCACTCCGCACCTCTCCGCCGGTCGACAGCATCACCTTGTGAATGTTCGTATATCGTGGTCCGGTGGGGAACAGTTCGCTCCGTACGAGGTGCACGGCACGAACGATGAATTCGCCGGGGACTCCGTTCGGCGGCCCGTGGTGAAACCACCGAGAGCGGCGAGGCGCCCGTCCGGCAAGGCGCTCCGCAGGGCCTGTGCGCCTCCCTCTCCTCACGCGACCGATCGTCAGGTGCGGTGCAAAGCGACCGTCATCTTTCGGGACGCCCGCGCCCGCGATCGCCGCATCCAGACGTCTGCGGAGACGGATCAGAGGTTCGGCCCGCACTCCCACCCAGTACACTCGCGGGATACCGCGAGGCGGAAAGGTTCCGGTGTGCGTGAGCCTGGCCGGAAACGCGGATTCGGGTTTGAGTGCTTCTGCGGCGGCGGCGAGCCGAGGGACCCGAGAGGCGGCGACGTCACCCAGGAATCGCAGGGTGACATGGTAGAGTTCCGGGGCCGCCCAGCGAACACCGGGGGCCGCCTCGCGCAAGGGCGCCAGCGCACGCCAGAGAGGCACTCTCACCGCTTCGGGCGGCCGGACTGCAAAGAAGAGTCTCATTCCGCTCATGCGCCCGGGACGGACACGGGCCTCAGCAACTGCGCCGTTCCCGCCACGGCCGCGTCCACGTCTTCCCTGGTGGAGGCCCACCCCAGGGAGAACCGGACCGCTCCCGAATCCATCGTACCGAGAATTCTGTGTACCTCCGGAGCGCAGTGGAGCCCGGCGCGGGTCTGCACGCCATGCTCGCGATCCAGACGGCCCGCCAGCGAAGCCGCGTCCATCCTGTCGGCCTTGACCGTGACGACCGGAACCCCCTGCGGTCCCGGCGGCGAGAGCACCCGGAGTCCCGCGATGCCGCTCAGTCCATCCAGAAGCCGGGCTTTGAGGGCCATTTCGCGACGATGGACGGCAGCCGTCCCCATGTCCCGGAGGCACGTACAGCCCGCCAGCAGGCCCGCCATTCCGGGGGAGTTCCCGGTCCCTGCCTCAAGCCGGTCCGGCATCGCCGCAGGCATCTCCCTGCGGCGCGAGTCGCCTCCGGTTCCCCCGCTGAGGAACGGGTCGATCTCGATGCCCTCCCGTACCCACAGACCCCCCGTCCCCTGAGGGCCCAGCAGCCCCTTGTGCCCGGTGAATGCAACGACATCGGCTCCCTGCACGGAAGCGCTCTCCGGGGAATGCCCCGCCGACTGGGCCACATCGGCCACCACGACCGCATCGGCCGCATGCGCGATCCGCGACAGGGCCCGCAGCGGCAGGAGCGTGCCCAGGACGTTGGAGGCCGCGTTGACGACCAACACCTTCGCGCCGTCGAGCAGACGCACGGCCTCGTCCAGGTCGATCGCGCCCTCCGGGCTGCCCGAGAGCATGCGCACCTCGATCCCCCTGTGCCGGGAGAGGCGGTGCGCCGGACGCAAGACGGCGTTGTGATCGTACTGGGAGATCACCAGCACGTCTCCCCGCCCCAGAAGCCCCCACAAGGCCGTGTTGAGCGCGTGGGTCGCGTTGTGCATGAATGCGATCCGTCCGGGGTCACCGGGCAGATCCAGCACCTTCGCAAGCGCGCGCCGACACCGAAAGGCGAGGCGGGCCGCCTCCATCGCACCCGAATGGCCCCCTCGCCCGGGGGTGCATGCAACGCCCCCGAGGAAACGGGCCGTCGCCCGTGCGATCTCCGCAGGCCGGATCGCCGACGTCGCGGCGTAGTCCATGTAGTGAGGCACGGCTGCGATCCCGATCACGAGTTGCCAACACGAGTCTGCGAGATTGCAGCCTAACAGCCCGCGGATGAATCCGCACGAGCACCGAGAGCGACGAGACGCCGGGCCGGCCAGGCGCTTCGAGTTTGTCCACGGGCTGCTAATCCGTGTGTCCGGCCGGAGACAGGAAGGGGTGGAGACCCGATCCCGCGCGCAGCCGCAGAGCCTCGGCCACGTCGAGCTCTCCGATATCCGCCTTCCCTTGGAGGTCGGCCAGCGTGAGAGCGACCCGCAGGGTTCGGTGGACTGTGCGCGCAGAGAGGGAATATCGCCGAACGCCTTCGTCCAGGAGCTTGGCGCTGCGTGACGTGAGGCGGCAGATCTCCATGACCTGGTCCGGCGGCATCAGGGCGTTCAGAGCGCGATGGCTCCCGAACCGAGCCGCCTGGCGTGCCCTGGCCGCGACGACCCGCCGAAGGACGGTCGCGGAGTCCCACCTGCTGTCCTCCCTCTTCCTGACCAGATCGTCCCAGGCCACCGGGGCCATCCAGACCTGCAGATCGATTCGGTCGAGCAGCGGGCCCGAGAGACGCACCCGGTATCGGGTGATTTCCCGTGGGCTGCAGACGCAGTTGTCCCCGGACATGCCGCAGGGACAGGGATTCATGGCGGCGATCAGCTGGAAGCGCGCGGGAAAGGTCACCGTCTGGCGTACCCTGGCGATATGGACCCGCCCGGATTCGATGGGCTGCCTCAGCGTCTCGAGCACCCGGCGGTTGAACTCCGGCAGCTCGTCGAGAAACAACACGCCCAGATGGGCGAGGCTGATCTCCCCCGGACGGGGCGGGCTCCCTCCTCCGATCAGACCGCCGGCGGAAATCGTGTGGTGGGGCGCGCGGAAAGGCCGATTCGTCTTGACCGGCTCGTCGCTGTCCAGCAGCCCGGCGACGGAATGCACCCGCGTCACCTCCAGCGACTCCGAGTCGGCCAGCGGAGGAAGGAGGCCCGGCAGCCGCTTGGCCAGCATGGTCTTCCCGGACCCCGGCGGACCCGACATCAACAGGCTGTGCCCGCCGGCGGCCGCAATGACCAGTGCCCGCTTTGCGAGGTCCTGGCCGCGTACTTCGCTCAGGTCGGGACCGTGGTGTGCGGACGGACGGGCCCGGTGGCGAGCAGGGCGACATTCGACGTCGCCTCGAAGGATGGCGATCAATTCGCCGAGCGTGCGAAGTCCGACAACCTCCACGCCGGGAACTGCCGCCGCCTCCCGTACGTTCGCGTCGGGGACGAATAGACGCTTCCTTCCGTGTTCGCGACAGCTCATGGCCAGCGCGATCGCACCACGCACCGGCCGCACGGAGCCGTCGAGCCCCAGTTCACCGACGAAGCCCGCCCCGTCGAGACCGGCACCTGATGCGTGTCCGAAGGCGGCCAGCAGCGCGACCGCGATGGGCAGGTCGAATCCCGAGCCGGATTTCGGCAGATCGGCCGGGGCCAGGTTGACGGTGACGCGTCTGGGAGGCAGCGGGAGTCCCGTCTGGGCCAGAGCCGCGAAGATGCGCTCCTTCCCTTCGCGCACCGCGCTGGCCGGAAGACCGACGACCGTGAAGATCGGGAGCCCGGTCTGGACCTTCACCTCCACCCTGACGGCCTGGCCCTCCACCCCGTGGACCCAGTAGGAATGTACGACAGCGAGCACCGCGCCCTCCTTTGAAGGAATGGACGCACAGGTTAGGGCCGATTCAGGGGCGGAAGAATGGCTGGATGGGTCATCGCGTCCGGCAGCCTCGGCATTCTCGGCCGTTCGGCGCGGGGGCAGCATTCTCCAATCTGGAGATGAGCATGAACGCAGGTGAGACGCAGGGCGAGAGATGAAGCTGGGAAGCTGGGCGGTCCGGTACGAGGCGGGCGGACAGGCGGCCCTGAAGGACAGGCGGGTCGGGGCGTCTCACCGCCGGGCTCCTCCGGAGGAGGTGGCGGCGCTGGAGGCGCTGTACGGGGACGGCTGCCGGGGCTGGAACATGCGGCACTTCCATGAGGAGGTCTACGTGAGGGAGCACGGCGGGTCTCGCTCGTACACCTGGGTGAAGAACCGCCTTCAGGAGGCGGGGCTGGTGAGGAAGGGGCGGCGGAAGGGGCCGCATCGGGAACGGCCGGAGCGGAAGCCGGCTGCGGGGACGATGCTGCACCAGGACGCCTCGACGCATGCGTGGGTGCCGGGGGAGCAGTGGGACCTCGTGGTGACGATGGACGACGCGACCGGCGAGGTGCACTCGGGGTTCTTCGTGGCGCAGGAGGGAACGTGGTCGAGCCTCCGGGGGGTGCGGGAGACGGTGGAGGCGAAGGGGCTGTTCGACAGCCTGTACACGGACCGGGGCTCCCACTGCTGGTACACGCCGGAGGCGGGCGGGAAGGTGGACAAGGACAGCCCGACCCAGTTCGGGCGGGCGATGGCCGAGCTGGGCGGCAGGAAGTTGCAGATCCCGCCGCAGCGGCACCGGTGCCACTACGTGCGGGCCAAGGTGCAGGTCCACGAATACGAGGACGGCGCGACGGCGGTCTTCCACGGCATGCGGAAGCTGGGGCGGTACGACGCCGGCGGGAGGCTGCTGGACCGGGCCGCGGCGGCGGCATGAGCGGTTCCGTGACACGATCCGGCACGGATCCGAAAAGCGGACATTTCACGTGCTACGAAACCGGACACCTCTATTTGCTCCTGACAGGCGGACTTGCCAAATTCCCAGAAGTTTCTCTACCGTTACGGGGTTCAATCAATTCACTCTCTTTCTCGCGGAATGGCGGGAACGCCATGGCCGGTTCGCAACTCACAATGCGCTACGTCTTGCTCGCCCTCGTCGCCGTGCTTGGAGCTGTCACGCTCCCAGTGATCGGCACGGCCCCCCTCTCGGCGCAGTGCCATGTGTGTGAACAGGGGGACTGCGCAGACGGGGCAGGAGGATCCACCTGCGACGAGCACCACAGTGGAGGAAGCCAGACATGCCAGGTAAGCGGGGGGTGTACCTGCGTCAAGGTCGAGAGGAGCTTCTGGTTCGACGGGCAAGAGTGCACGCCCACGTTTGCCAGTTCGGACTTGTCACCACACGACATTCGCTATACGGAGATGGGGGGAACGCAACTGGCGCTACGCCGGGTTGGTGCCAGCCATTTCGCGGCATCGACATGCGGAATGAGTGGCGAGTGGGCTGTCTTGGCCCGTGAGTTGCCCGATGGCGAGCTCATGGTGACGACCAACCCGTTCATGATTCGCTTGGGCCGGTGGGCATTCGGCCTCCAAGGAGAATTCGCGTCGGAAGCAGGAGAGGACGGTTGACCGATGCGCCATTCGCTTCCTGCTCTGCCGATTATCCTCTGCCTGGCAGCATGGCCCGCCAATGCCGCTTCGGAGCAAGTGGGTGGCGAGCACCAGCTGAAAGTGTCGGTCCGAGAGGTGTGGAGCACCTACGGCGACCCCGGCTTCGCCACGCCCCGGGGAATGGCGCAGTGGCCCGACGGCACTGTCTGGATAGGAGACAACCGCTTGAGCGAGGTCTCGGAGGTATCTGCCGACGGCACCAGCGTACGCGTTGTTCTCGGGGAAGGCGAAGGACCGCGCGAAGTGGACCGGGTTCATCACATCGACACTTTCGACCGGGGAGGAGCGGTGATCCTCGGCGGCAGCCGGGTCCATTTCTACCGGGCCAACAAGCGGCTCAGGCGGCGCGGGCCCGACAACCGCATCTGGAAGTGGGGCTTCGCGGCGACTTCCGACGGCGGCTACGTCATCAGTGGCGGCTACGGCACGGTGGAGACGCATGAGCTGGCCCGCTTCTCGGTCCATCGCTATGACAGCCGAGGGCGGCACGTTACGAGCTGGCACCCGGTTGCCGACCACGATGACTGGGAAACACGGCGCTCCGCGTCGGGCGGTCCCTTGGCGATCACGCGGGACGGCGGTTTGCTCGTATCGGAAGCGGCACCGTTCCGCATCACCCGGTATGCCGATTTGGAAGGCAACGGCGCACGGCTGATTATCGAGGACGAAGGCATCCTCTCGTCCTCCGAGCTGGACAGAGCGGTCACGAGAGGTCCGGGGACCAGGATCAGCTACACGAACGCGTGGAGCAAGTCCGTATACGTCGGCGAGATGGAGGACGGCAACATCCTGAACGTGGCGGTTTTCTACCCCGAGGAGGAAGACGCTAGAGCGTGGAGCTCGTGGATGGTCGTTTCGCCGAACGGAGAGGTAATGGCGCATACCCGCGTGACCAAGGGGTATCATGTATGGAACGATGCACCGGGCGGCCACTACCTCGCTACTTACTGGGACCACGACGCCTCCCAAAGTGCCGCCGTCAAGCTTGAGGTGACGATCGAGGCCGGGGAGCAGTAGTCGGCCGTCGCTATGCGCGTCGTCCGTGGGGAGGGCGACCCGAGCATTTTCCAACCCGGACCAGCGTGCGCCGGACGAAGACGTAGGCGGAGTCGCGGTTCCCGTGGTGAAAGTCGACCGCCTCGTTGCCCTCCAGGAAGGCATCGAGCTGGTTGAGCGTGCGAATCTGTTCGGTGCGTAGAGTCACGATCATCCCCCCATGATCTCTTCGCCCCGCGCTTCGTGCTTGTCATTGGACAAGACTGGATCTGGCGCAGCGCTCGCCGACTGTGCACTTTGGATCGCGTTTTTGACCAGGGGAAGAACTTCATGACCATCGCGATCATGGCCGAAAGCCGACCGGGCGAACGCCGGGTGGGTCTCGTGCCCGAAGCCGCACGCCTGTACCGCAAGCGGAGCTGGGAGCTTCGCATCCAGGCCGGTGCCGGAATCGGCGCCTCCTTCCCGGATGCGGACTATGCGGAAGCCGGAGCCGCCGTGGTGCCGGACCGGGATTCCCTGCTCGACGGCGCCCGCGTCGTCCTCAAGGTGCAGCCCCCCTCCCTGGAGGAGGTGGCCGCGCTGCCTTCCGGCGCGGTGCTGGTGTGCCACCTGAACCCGCTCGGTCCGACCGACGTCATCGAGGCGCTGGCGGACCGGGGAGTGACGTCGTTCGCGGTCGAGCTCATCCCGAGAATCACACGGGCCCAGAAGATGGACGTTCTCTCCTCGCAGGCCACGGTCGCGGGCTACAAGGCGGTCCTGATGGGCGCCGGCGCCATGACCCGCTTCATGCCCATGCTGACGACCGCGGCGGGTACGGTTCGCCCGGCGAAGGCGCTGATCCTCGGGGCCGGGGTCGCCGGGCTTCAGGCCATCGCGACGGCGCGCCGCCTGGGCGCGGTCGTCTCCGCATTCGACATCAGACCTGCCGTGAAGGAGCAGGTGCAGAGCCTGGGCGCGAAGTTCCTCGAAGCCGCGCTGGACGAGAGCTCCGAAGACGAGGGAGGCTACGCCAAGGCGCTCTCCGAAGAGCAGCACCAGCGCGAACTGGAGCTCATCGCCGACAACATCCGGGACCAGGATCTGGTCATCACCACGGCCCAGATCCCGGGAAGGCCCGCCCCCGTCCTCATCACGGAAGAGATGGTGGCGACGATGCGCCCCGGCAGCGCCATCGTCGATCTCGCCTCGGAGTCGGGGGGCAACTGCGAGGTCACCGTGGCCGGCGAGTCGGTCGACCACGGCGGCGTAACGGTCATGGGACCGACCAATCTGCCGGCCTCGCTGCCGTTCCACGCGAGCCAGATGTACGCGCGCAACCTGGCCGGCTTCGTGGACGATCTCTTCGACGATGACGGGGAGATCGACTTCAACGACGAAATCACGGCCGCCACATGCGTCACCCACGGCGGCGAAATCAGAAACGAACGCGTCAGAGCGAATCTGGCGCTCGCAACGGAGTAACGAAATCCATGGGCGAACCGCTGATCCTGGTGTACATCTTCGTACTGGCGACCCTCGCCGGAAGGGAGGTGATCTCCAAGGTCCCCCCCACCCTCCATACCCCGCTCATGTCCGGCGCCAACGCGATCTCGGGCATCGCCGTCATCGGCGCGCTGGTCGTCACCGCCTCCGCGAACGATACGTGGGTCAAGGTTCTCGGAACCGCGGGTATCGTGATGGCCACGATCAACGTGGTCGGCGGCTTCATGGTCACCGACCGCATGTTGCAGATGTTCCGGAAACGCTGAGGCCAACGTGGAATCAAGCACCGTCACTCAAATCGTCTACCTGATCTCGGCGGTTCTGTTCGTCTCCGGGATCAAGCAGCTCTCTTCGCCGGCGACGGCCCGCTCGGGGAATGCACGGGCCTCCCTCGCCATGCTCCTGGCGATCGTCGTCACCCTTCTGGACAACGAGATTGTGGGCTGGACGACGATTCTGGCCGCGCTGATCGCCGGCGCCGCGGTCGGGGGGGTTCTGGCCCGGTACATACAGATGACCGCGATGCCGCAGCTGGTGGCGGTCTTCAATGGCTTCGGCGGCGGCGCGTCGGCGGCCGTCGCGGCTGCGGAGTTCATCCGTGCGGGCGCCAGCGGCGCGGCACTCGGTACCGGAGTCGGCGTCACGATCGTGCTCAGCACGCTGATCGGCGCCGTCACCTTCTCGGGCAGCCTGATCGCCTTCGGCAAGCTCCAAGGGATCGTCACCGGGAAGCCCGTGACATTTCCTCTCCAGAAGACGTTCAACGCCCTCATCTTCCTCGGCATCCTGCTTATCGGCACCAGTCTCGCGCACGCAGGCACAGCCGGCGGGGTCGCGCCGCTTCTCGGCATGGATGCCATGGAAATCAGCGGCCCGTTCTTCGCGGCGCTCGTCATCGGCGCCCTGTGCCTCGGCGTTCTGCTGGTCATACCCATCGGCGGGGCGGACATGCCGGTCGTGGTGTCCCTGCTCAACTCCTACTCCGGCCTCGCCGCGGCGACCACCGGCTTCGTGCTGAACAGCTACATCCTGATCATCGCCGGGTCGCTGGTCGGCGCGTCGGGGCTGATCCTGACGCAGCTGATGTGCAAGGCCATGAACCGCTCTCTCGGCAACGTGGCGTTCGGGGCGTTCGGTACCGAAGGGCAGACCGCGCGGGCGAAGACGGGAGAGCGGCCGGTCCGGGACGTCGACGCGGAACAGGCCGCCATGGTGCTTGCGTACGCCGGTTCGGTCGCGGTGGTGCCGGGGTACGGACTCGCCGTCGCGCAGGCCCAGCACGAGCTCAAGAAGGTGTGCGACCTTCTCGAAGAACGCGGAGTGACCGTGCGCTTCGGCGTCCACCCGGTCGCGGGCCGCATGCCCGGCCACATGAACGTGCTTCTGGCCGAGGCCGATGTCTCCTACGACAAGCTCCTCGACCTGGACGAGATCAACGCGGAGTTCGACAGCACGGACGTGGCGCTCATCGTCGGGGCCAACGACGTGGTGAACCCGGCCGCCCGCGACCCGGACTCGGTCATCGCGGGGATGCCGATCCTCGATGTGGACAAGGCGCGCACCGTGATCGTCATGAAGCGCTCGCTGAGCCCGGGGTTCGCCGGAATCGACAACGATCTCTTCTACATGGACAACACCCTGATGTTCTTCGGGGATGCCAAGCAGCAGATGTCGGAGCTCGTCAGGGAGGTGCGCGAGGCCTGAGCGGCGTCGCGGCCGCGGCGGTTGCGGCAGCCCTGGTCGGCGCAGGCAATCCGAGGAGCCCGGCGCAATCCGAGGAGCCCGCCCCGCCCCGGATCGGTCCAGACGCGCGCGTGGTCAGTCCCTGCGGCCCGCTTCCGCCGCCGCCTTCCGAAGGGCGGCCCAAGCCGCGTCCACATGTTCCGCCATTGTGTGAATGTTGCCGATCGCCACGCGAAGCCAGACCTCGCCGTCGATCTCGGTGTGCGAGAGGAAGGCCGCGCCGCTCCCGTTGACTCGGTCCATGATCGCCTTGTTGAGGGCGTCGCGCTCTTCCGCGGACGCCCGTTCGGGGACGTGGCGGAGGACCACCAGTGAGAACGGGGACGGATGCCAGCGCTCCCATTCCCCGGCCGCATCGACGGCGGCTGCAAGGCGCCGGGCCAGCTCGATGTGGTGGCTCAACATGGCCCGCAGTCCTTCCTTGCCGAAGTAGCGCATGACGAACCAGAGCTTGAGCGCACGGAAGCGGCGGCCGAGCGCAAGTCCCTGGTCCATGAGATGGGTGACCTGCCGTTCGCCCGTTTCGAGGTAGGCGGGAACGAGGGAGAACGCGGCCCTCAGCCCGGCCGGGTCCCGGACGTAGAGCACCGAACAGTCGACCGGCGTGAAGAGCCATTTGTGCGGGTTGACCACGATCGAATCGGCACGTTCCCAACCGTCGAAGTGCCGCCGCATGGCGGAAAGGCAGGCGGCCGGTCCCGCGTAGGCCGCGTCGACGTGGAGCCAGACGTTGTTCGCTTCCGCGACCGTGGCGACGGCGGCCACGGGATCGACGGCGGTCGTCGAGGTGGTACCGATCGTCGCCACCACGGCCAAGGGCCGCAACCCTGACGTAACGTCATGGTTTATGGCCGCGGCCAGCGCGGCCGGGTCCATCCCGAGGTCCGGTCCCGTCGCGACCGTCCGCACGCCGCACCTCCCCAGGCCGACGGCGTGCGCGGCCTTCGCAATCGACGAATGCGTCTCCGAGGTCGCATAGACGATACCGGGCGGCGCCGCCGCCAGCCCTGCTTCCCGGGCCTCGGGAAGGCCGCGTTCACGGGCGGCGGCCAGCGCCAGAAAGGTGGAGGTCGAGGCGGTATCGTTGATCGCCCCCGAAAACTCCGGCGGCAGCTCCAGGAACGCCCGCAGCCAGTCCAAGGTCGTTTCTTCCAGCTCCGTCGCGGCCGGAGAGCTCTTCCACACCATGGCGTTCACATTCAACGCCGCCGCGAGCAGCTCCCCGAGCACGCCCGGGCCCGACCCCGACACCGCGAAGTAGGCGAAGAAGGCCGGGTGGTTCCAATGGGTGATGCCGGGCAGCACCACCGACTCGAAGTCGCGGAAAAGCGCCTCCATGGGCTCGCCGCGCTCCGGAGCGCTTTGCGGAAGCTGTGCGCGCACCGCTCCGGGCACCATGTCCGGCAGTACGCGGTACTCGCCCACACCCTCGAGGTAGTCGCCGACCCAGTCGACGAAGCGATGCCCCCATTTCCGGAACTGCTCGGGAGCCATCCCGCCCGGCGCGCCTTTCGTCACCGTGAACCGGCTTCCGCCAGGTGCAGCATGGTCCGGCGACCCTCGTCCCGGAGCTGGGTGACCTGGTCGCGCACTTCCCGCAGATCCTCCGGGCCCAACGGTTCCGGCGCGCCCGACCCGTGCAGCAGGCTGAAGAACAGGAGGTCGGTGTGGCCCACGCTCGATTGGGTGACGCCCATGTCGATCGCTCGGTTGAGAAGGAGAATCTCCCTGAGCGGCACCCCGCGCAGGGATCCCGCGGCCGACCCCTCGAACATCATGATCAGGATGACTTCACGCAGCAGCTGGAATTCCTCGATGACTTCACCGGCCGACAACCCCCGTCTCGCCGCAACCGAACCGAAGAGTTCCGCGCACTCCGACCAGAGCGGAAGGATCTCCGTGCGGCCCGGCGTGATCATCCCCGGGAGGAAGGACACCAGGGCGCGGCAGAACGTCCGCAGGACGATTTCGCCGGAGGTCTTCCACGTCTCGTCCGATGCCAGAAGCCCTTGGGCCCACCTCTCCGCGACCCCGGGAGAATGCTCGCGTATCCACCCGACCAAATCGAAGAGGCGAACCGGCGGATGCCCGGCGGAACGAGTGCCGGACCCGGCGGAACCGGCGCCGGACCCCCGAGTGCGTCTGGGCGTCATGGTGAGCACAACCTACAATTCTTCCGCACGCACGCCGGGGCCGCCACGCCGCGTCCGCAGCCGGATGCTCACCGTGGCACCGCGGCCGATCCTGCTCTCCACATCCACCGTCCCGCCCCAGGAATCGACCAGCCGTTTGACGATGGCGAGGCCGAGGCCCGCTCCTCTTGAACGGGTGGAGAACCGGGGCTCGAAGATGTGCGGCAGCAGTTCCGCCGGAATCCCCGTCCCTTCGTCGGCGACCGTGACCACCACCTCACCCGGATCGTCCTGCGACTCGGCCGCGAGGATGCGCACGACGCCGCCGCCGGGCATCGCCGCGCGGGAATTCTCGATCAGATTGAGAAGCACCTGCTTCAGCTCGTCGGGACGGCATTCGACCGGGGGAAGGCTGCTTGCCAGTTCGCCTTTCAGCTGGACCGAAGCGTGCGCCCCGCCCGTGTAGAGGTCCGTGACTTCCTGGACCACCACCGCGACATCCACCGACTCGATCGGTCTCCTGTTCCCGGCGGCGGGCGAAGCCAGTCTCGAGAAGCTGTTCGCAATCGACGCGAGCCGATCGATCTCGCCGAGAACCGTGGCCACGTTTCTCTCGAGGATCTTCCCGAAGTCGCTCCGGCGATGGTCCCAGGCACGGCGCAGGTGCTGCACCGCAAGCTTGATCGGCGTCAGCGGATTCTTCACTTCGTGAGCGACCTGCTTGGCCATCTCGCCCCACGCCAGAATCCGTTCGCTGCGGAGTTCGTCCGTCGCGTCCTCCAGGCTCACGACGACGCCGCCTGCATGGCCCTCCTGCACGATCCTTCTGGCCCTCGCCCGGATCCTCCGGTCGGCCCAGCGGAAATCCGCGTCGGTTGCGCTTGCTCCGCTCCTCGTGCAGGAATCAAGCCAGTCTGCGAGTTCGGCACATCGGTCTCCGCTTCCGGGGATCGGCACACCGGTCTCCAGCGGCGTCTCCAAGAGAGTTTCCGCTCCCAAGTTCGCAACCGTCACACGGCCCTCCTTGTCGATGGCGATCACACCCGTTGCAACCTCTTCGACGATGGCCTGGGTGCGGCGGGTCGTCCGCAGCAGCTCGCTTCGCGCTTCGCCGAGCCGGAGCACCATACGGTTGAAGGCCGTGAAGACCGCCCCGAACTCGTCGAGCCGATCCTCGGCAAGATGGACCGCCAGGTTCCCCCGTCCCACCCGTTCCGACGCTACCCGAAGGGTTTGGATGGGGCTCGCCAGCGCCCTCCCCACGATCAGAGCCAGTGCCAGCGAGAGGATCGGCCCCAGCGCGATCGCCACCCCCAGCAGATCTGCGACATCGCGCCTTCGGAGCGCCGCTGCACCGGCCTCCAGAGGAACCGGGGAAGCCACGACGGCGCCGTCGGGGAGCCGCCGGTAAGCGAGCACGTACTGCCAGTCACCCAGATTGGCCACCTTGGACGCTTGGCGCTGTCGTCCAGTCTCGAGCGCGTTGTATATCTCCGGATCCACCCAGCTCTCGTACAGTCCAAGCTCGATGAGCTCATCGACGGAACCCCCCGCCAGCTCCCCGCGCCGATACTCGAGCACGTTCGCGCCCACCCGTCTGGCCAACGACTCCATCGAGCCGCCCTCTTCCCGGTACACCTCGCCGATCTGGGCGACCACACGCTCCGCCAGGGCCGCGGCGGTCCGCTCCGACGCGCCCGTCAGCGCCCGGTAGGCGAGCGTCCCGAAGACCACGTTGGAAAGGATGAAGAAGCCGAAGAGCGTCCACGTCACTCGAGCACGGAACGAAGTGAACAGATCCCTCCGGTCGAGGGGAACCGAGAGGCGAAATCCGAGAATCCACACGCTCAGGAGCCACAGGGACGAGATCACCGCGAGATCCAGCACCAGTATCAGCGTGGCCCGCGCGAACATGACCGAGAGGTTGGGAATGCTGATCGTATAGGAAGCCGAGTAGCGTCCGTCGGGATAGCGAGCGGAGCTCTCTCCCATCCACCCCTCTGCGTTTCGGCTCCATTCCACCCTTTCCGAGTCCCCCGAGTTCTCTTCGGGACTACGGACCAATGTGAGGAATTCCTGATCTCCGCCTTCCTCCACCGCGGCGAAAAGCGGGCCGAGACCAGACGGTCCGGCAATCGTGCGCCGGGGCGGAACGGTGCCGGTCACGACCTGCCCGTCTGACAGGGGGACGGCAAGCAGGTGGCGCACATCGACCTCTCCGAGCAGGTGATACACTCTTCTGCCCGCCGTGCGGATCTCGGGCAACAGCTCGCCGACCACCGGCGGAAGGTCCCCCTTCACTCCGAGCCGCAGCTCTTGGCGGGAGCTCCCGTCGGCGGACCACAGTGTCAGGAAGATCGGCGATCCCTGTGCGGAAAGGCCGCTCGACACCCAGCTGTGGTACATCATCTCCACCGCGCTGGCCCCGGCCCGGTGAAGCGAATCCGCCCGGTCGGCGAACAGATCCAGCAGGGCGTGCACTTCCGGCTCCGGGCCGATTCCAAGCTTGCCGAGCTGTTCCTCGGCGATCGCCATCCGGGCCTCGGTCCTCATCGACCAGCTTAAAGGCAGAACGGCGGTGGCGGCAAGCCAGAACGCGCAAAACCAACGCACATACGAAACGCGGCCTCCTGTTTCCACGCCGCATCCGATGAGGGCGGCGGGCAGCGCCCACAGGATGACGATACCGGGCGAAACATCGGGGGCGATCCGGACGCCGGCGGCCACCGCGATCCCGAGGCCGGCCGCGGCCGCCATCCCCGCGACCGCCGGCCCCGAGCCGGCACCCGCATCCCGCGTGTTGCGGAACAACAGCGCCGTCCCGGCCAACAGGGTCAGAATCAGCGTCGCGGCAAGCTGAAAGACGATCCAGCGCAGCTCCGTGGTCCCGAGCGCCCCGAGCGGAGCGAAGTCGCCGAGCCATGACAGGACCAGAGGGAAGCTGACCGCCACGGAGAGAGGCGGGATCCAGGCCCCCGCCCCTGGGCGAGGTCGGGGCACCGCAAGGATCACGACCGGCGCGGCGGCCGCGCATATGAGAACGATTCGACCCAGAGCCGCCGGCAGCGGTCCGTCGAGACGAAGAGCGGCCAGAGTGCTGAATTCCGGCGTCGCCAGGAAGCTGTCGAACGGCAGCAGGGCTGCAACCGCCCCGAGGCCGCCCACGGCACAGGCGATCCGCCCTTCGGCGGCGCCGAAGGACAGGAGGAGCCAGGCGAGAGCTGCCAGAACCGCCACGCCCCTCACCCATAACGTCCGCACCTCCGCGCGGCGTTCGGACGGATCCGGCGATGCGATCGTCACGCTCATGAGCGTTTCGTCCGGCCATCCGAGGTCGAGCGCCCCGGATCCCGAGGCTCTGTCCGATCTTTCGATCCGAATCCGCTCTCGCGATTGGTCCGCGAAGCGCGAAGCGAAGTCGCCCAGGCCCGACGCGAAGGGCGCCGGGAGATCCGATCTCATCAGAGATGCGGCGACCGCCGTTCCCCGATCTCCGGATACTCCCGCCGCAAAGTAGAGGTAGGAGAACAGAGGGGTCCCCGAGTATGCGTATCTGGCGGCTCCCGTGACCACTTCTTCCGGAAAGCGTCCATGGTGGCTTCCCTCCCACGCGGCCAGGCGTCCATCCGGGCCGAAGACGGCCACTGCCGCCATTTGGGTTTCCCGCAGGATCGCCCTCAGCGAGTCTTGCCGGCCCGGTGACACCCGTCCATCATGCGCCAGCGCCGATATTCGGGCGACCGCTTCGTCTCCCTCGGCTACCAGAGCGTCGAACTCGACGCCCGCCCGCTCCGCAACCGCCGCCCGCTGTTCCTCCCAGTAGCTCGGCCAATCCGTCGAGATTCTTCGACTCGCGGCGTCCGCGTGGAATCCCGCCACGACTCCGGCGCCGAGGAGGACGATCGCCGTGGCGTGACGCCGCCCCCGGACCCCCCGGGCGGCCGAAGACGCGATGCAGAGAGATGCCGCGACGAGGATCCACGGGGAATCGAAGCGGGTCCAGGCAATCAGGCAGAAGAACCCGATCCAAGTCACTTTCCACGGCTGGAAGCTCTTTGGCGAATCGGTCATCGCTTCCTCGGATCCCCGCGGTCCGAGCCTGACATCCACATCGTCCTGGTCGTTGCCATTACTTTAACCTTAATGGATCATCGAACGCGCTCGTCATCTTCCGGTCTGTCGCTTCGGCCCGCCGCTTCGCCCGCGGCCGGCGTCCTGATCGCGGTCGTGCTCCTCTCGCCGGCGGGGGCCTGGGCTCAGCCCGTGGAACGGGGTGCCTTCCAGTTGTACCTGGACGGGGAGTCGGCGGGCACGGAGGATTTCGAGATCAGGCGGAGCGGAACCGGCGACGCGCAGATCACGCTCGCGCGCGGGACCGTCCATATGCTGGACGGCCGGGTCGTCGAGACCGTGCTGCATATGCGGGGCCCGGCCATGACCCTGAGAGCCTACCAGGCGAAGGTGGCCGGAGCGGACACGGCAACGGTCCGGTTCGAGAGGGTGGCCGATTACCTGCACATGAACATCAGCGAGCCGGAGGGCGAGCGAGGACGAGAATACCGGGCCCGTCCGATGACCTTCGTCTTCGAGGAAGGTGTGGCTCACCACTACTTCGTCCTGGCCATGTTCACCACTTCGGATCCGCCGGCCGTCGTTCACGCCTTCGCGCCCCTGGCCCGGGACCCGGAGGCCTCGACGAAGATCGACGTCGCCCCGGAGACCATAGAAATCGGGGCCGCGGCCGTCGAGACGACCCGTGTGCGGCTCGGAGTCGGAAACGGCGCCGGAGCCGCGTGGTTCGACGGCAGCGGCGATCTGATACAGGTGGAACTGCCTGCGAAGCGATACCGCGCCGTTCGGATCCGCTGAATCCGGGGATTGTTCGTTGAACCCGGGAAAGGAATTGAAGTGATCGGGAGCGTGCGACGTAGTCGGAAACCGCACGGCCTAACCACACGTACGGGCGAGCGACCTAAAAAAAAGGGAAGGCAGGACACGGTGCGGAACACCACGCATACACGAAAACGAGCCCCGATGACAAGAAGAGCCCCGATGATGGCGGCGCTGTTTCTCCTGGCCGCCGCCGCGGTTCCCGCCGCCGGCCAGGAAATGGTGCCGGAGTCGCTCACCCTGGACGAAGCCCTCCGGCTAGCCCTCCGCAACAACCCGCGACTCCAAGCCGTCCGCAACGACGTCGCGGTCGCGGACTGGAACCTCAACGCCGCATACGGCTCGTGGATTCCCTCCGCTTCGTTGAGTTCCAGCGTCTCCTGGCAGGGATCCGGAGAACAGCGTTTCGGGAGCATCACCGCCGATCAACTGGGCTTTCAGGATCAGCCATCGTTCCTCTTCAGCTCCTACAATGCGGGGATCAACTATTCGCTCAGCGGGCGCACCCTCATGGCACCGGGACAGGCGAGGAGAAACCGAGACGCCACGCGGGCGCAGGTGAGTTCGGAGGAGGCCGTGCTGCGCCTAAACGTCACCAAGGCCTACTTGGAGGTATTGCGCCAGATCGAAGGGCTGAGCCTCGCGGAACAGGAGCTGGAGCGGGCGCGCTTCAACCTCAGGCTGGCTCGGGGCCGGCAGGAGGTGGGATCGGGCAACGCGATCGACGTGCAGCAGGCGGAGGTCGGCGTCGGGCGGGCGGAGATCGCGCTGATTCAAGCTCGCACCGGAGTGCGCACCTCGCGCATCCGTATGCTGCAGCAGGTGGGGGTGACACTGGCCGCCGAGCCCGCGCTGGCGACCTCTTTCGCGGTGACCGAGCCCCTGTGGACGGCCGACGATCTTTACGAGACGGCGATCGGTGCAAACCCGGGTCTCCGAACGCTGCGCGCGCAGGAAGAGGCGTCGCGCTACGGCGTGGACATCGCGCGCTCGGCATATTTTCCCACCCTGTCGCTTTCGGCGGGAATCAGCGGATTCACGCGGCAAGCCAGCAGCACCGCCGGACAGGAAGCGCAGGCCGTCGCGGCCGGACTCGCTCGGGTACAGCAGTGCCGTTCGCTGAACGACCTCATCTCGCGGCTGCCCGATCCGCCTCCCCTGCAGGAATGCTCCCTGTTGGCGACCCGTGAATCCACTCTCGAAGAGATTCGGGCGCAGAACGACGCGTTTCCCTTCAACTTCACGACGCAGCCCGCGTCCATGGGTCTCACCGTCTCGCTCCCGGTCTTCCAGGGACTGGGGCGCCAGCGCGAACTCGAGAGCGCCCGGGCCCAGCTGAACGACAACAGATTCCGGATAAGGGAGCAGGAACTGGCACTGCGCGCGGATATCGAATCTCGCGTCGCCATCGTGCAGACCGCATACGAAAGCGCGCTCATCAAGGAACGCAACCAAGTGCTGGCGGACGAGCAGCTGCGTCTGGCCCAGGAGCAGTATCGCCTCGGGCTGTCGAACTTCATCGCGCTGATCGAAGCGGAAACCGTGAAGGCGCAGGCGGACAGAGAACGCGTCCTCTCCATCTTCACCTATCATGACGCAGTCGCCGATCTCGAGGCGGTGGTCGGCACCCCCTTGAGAAACCCATAAAGGGACATCATGCGAACAAGAACCAAGGTCTTCATCGGTGCGGCGATCGTCGCCCTCCTTTCTCTGGCCACCGTGCTCGGCAGCACCAACGGGCGCAGCCGGGGCGTCGAAGTTCGAATCGATGCCGCAGGCACCCGCGATCTGGTCGCCACGGTCACCGCCAGCGGCAATGTCCGGGCGCGCCGAAAGGTCGACATCAGTTCCGATGTTTCCGCCAGGGTCGCCCGGCTCCTCGTCCAGGAGGGCGAAGACGTGGCGCAGGGCCAGATCCTGCTGCGCCTGGACCCGAGCCGGTATCAGGCCGCGCTGGATCGGAGCCTGGCGAACCTGAACGCTTCGCAGGCACAGGTTGCGCAGGCACGCGCCAATCTGCTTCGCGCCCAGCGCCAGGCCGACCGCATGATCTCACTGCGGGCTCGTGATTCGCTGTTGGTGAGCCGACAGGATGTCGAGAACGCCGAAACGGATCTCGATGTGCAGCAATCGTTGCTGGACGCGGCGGTGTTCGGAGTGAATCAGGCTCAGGCCGCCATGGAGGAAGCGCAGGACCAGCTGTCCAAGACGATCATCCGCGCGCCCATGTCGGGCCGCGTGACCCGCCTCAACGTGGAAGAAGGCGAAACGGTGATCGTCGGCACCATGAACAATCCGGGCAGTCTGATCCTTACCGTCTCGGACCTTTCGGTCATGGAGGTGGTCCTCGAAGTGGACGAGACCGACGTGCCGGAGATCTCTCTGGGCGACAGCGCCGCGGTCGATCTGGACGCCTTCCCCGACATGCTCTTTCCCGGGAGGGTCACCGAGATCGGGAACAGCGCCATTCGGCCCCCCTCTCAGGTGGCGGGGACGGGCCAGACTCCCACGATCGACTTCGAGGTCGTCGTGACGCTGGAGGATCCGGCCGCCGAACTCCGCCCCGACCTTTCCGCCACCGCCGAAGTCGTGACCGACACGCGGACGGATCAGTTGGCGATCCCGATCATCGCGCTGACCGTGCGCGAACAGGATGCGACGGACGGCGAGGAAGGCACCGACGAGGAGACTGCCGACCGAAACGGCGGGCAGGCCGCCGAGACCGTCGAAGGGGTCTTCGTCGTCAGGGACGGCATCGCGGTCTTCACCCCCGTCGAGGTGGGAATCGCCGGCCAGGAGTACTTCGAAGTCGTTTCCGGACTTTCGGAGGGAGACAGCGTGGTAAGCGGACCCTACCAGGTGGTGCGCACCCTGTCGGACAGCAGCGGAGTGCGGGCGGACGAGTCCTCCGGCGCCGAGTCCGGGAACGAAACCGACTGACCGCCGCTTTCAATGCATATCCTCGAAGGAGTCCGGCTGGCCTGGGACCAGATGCGCACCCAGAAGCTGAAGAGCTTCTTCAGCCTGCTCGGGGTGATCGTCGGTGTCCTTTTCCTCATCGTCGTGGTCAGCATCGTCGAAGGGATGGACCAATACGTCCGAGGTACGCTCACCGAGAGGATCTTCGGTGTGAACACGGTGACGGTGAGGCGCATACCGCGGGTCGTCGTAAGCGCATCCCAGGAACAGTGGAGGGCTTGGAATCGAGCGCCCCGCCTGACCTTCGACGACCTCGACCATCTGCGCGAACGCGTCACCCTCGCCAACGCCATCTCCCCCGAATCCGACGCGTCGGGAGAACTGGAGTCGGACCGCGGCCGCAAGGTTGAAAACGTCAGGATCGTAGGAGGCTCGGCGGAGCTCTTCGACATCCGCAACTGGAGGGTGGAGCGGGGCCGGGCGTTCACGCGCCAGGAATCCGAGCGAGGGGTCCCCGTCCTGGTGCTCGGAAAATCCACCGCCGAAGTGCTCTTCGACGGCATTGACCCGATCGGCAGACAGGTACGCATCCGCGGCTTCCCCTATCGCGTCGTAGGGGTGCTGGAGGATCAGGGCTCCTTTCTGGGGCAATCGCTGAACAATCTGGCCGTGGGTCCGTTGCACTCACCCCTGCAGAGCTTCACAGCCCCGCGCGGTCGTGTCGACGAAATCGTTCTCACGGCCCGGAGTCCCGAGTTCGTGGTCCCGCTGAGGGACGAGGTGGTGGAAATCATGCGAGTGCGCCGCCTGCTGGGTCCCGCGGAATTCAACAACTTCGCCGCCGATACCACTGATGCCTCTCTCAGTCTGTGGGACCGAATCAGCCAGATCCTCTTCATGGCCCTTCCCGGCCTGGTCGGGATTTCCCTGATAGTCGGAGGAATCGTCATCATGAACATCATGCTCGTGTCCGTGATGGAAAGGACTCGCGAAATCGGCATTCGCAAGGCCCTCGGCGCCCGGCGTTCCGACATCCTGGTGCAGGTGCTGATCGAGAGCGTCACTCTCTCCGGAGTCGGCGCCCTCTTCGGAATCGCGATCGGTGCGGGGGTGACGGTCTTGGTGGGCGCGGTCTCTCCGCTCCCCGCGGTCGTGGCGCCCCGATGGATCATGCTCGGGGTCTCGCTCGGAGTCGGGGTCGGGATCATTTCGGGAGTCTATCCGGCGTCGAGGGCAGCGAGGCTGGATCCGGTGGACGCATTGAGGTACGAATGAGCGAACCTCTCAGGACCCCTGCGGGGACGGGCCTGCCCGCGATGGCGAGGATCGTCACAGACGGCACGCAGGTGGCGCTGGACGCGCTTCGCGGCAACTGGACGCGGACCCTTCTGGCCGTACTCGGCGTGGGCGTGGGCACCGGCGTAGTGGTGACCGTGGCAGCGATCATTACAGGCATCCGGACCGAGGTCCTCAGCCTTTTCCAAGCCTCCGGCCCCGACAACTTCACCGTGATGCCCTTCGACTTCTCCGATGTCCGTGCCTCCTTCGACGGATCCGGAAGGCCTCCCTGGTGGAACCACCCCGAAATCACCGACGGAGAGATTCGAAGGATTCAGGCGCTTCCGGCGGTGGGCGAATCCAATGCGTCCTTCAACTTCAGCGCTGCGATTCGGTTCGATGCCGACTGGATATCAAACCTTCAGTGGTTCGGCATGTCTTCCTCCTGGACAGTCTCCGTTCCGGGCGACTTCGTATCCGGCAGGAACTTCACGCCTGCGGAGGTCTCCCAAGCGAAGGCGGTCATGGTGATATTCGACGAAGTCGCAAGGGCCGTCTTCGGGGAAGTCGATCCCGTCGGACGGCGGGTGCGGGTGAACGCCGGTCGTCGTGCGGCCAACGAGCTGTTCATCATAATCGGCGTCTACAAACCGATCGAGAGCGTCTTCGGCGAGGCCACCGAGAGCTCTGTCCTCGTCCCCTTCACCACCGCCGACAAGCGCCTCAAGGCTCGAGACCGTTGGACCTTCATGTCGGTGGACATCGTGCCGCGCGAAGGGTTCGCGCCGGAGGCAGCGGAGAATCAGATCATCTCCGCGCTTCGCTCCATGCGGGAGCTCGGGCCCGCGGAAGACAACAACTTCGCCATCGTGCGGGCCAGTCAGGTCGTCGATCTCTTCAACCAGCTCACGGCCATGTTCTTTGCCGTCATCATCGGCCTCTCCTCGGTCGGGATGCTCGTGGGAGGAATCGGCGTGATCGGGATCATGCTCATCTCCGTGACCGAGCGAACCCGGGAGATCGGCATCCGCAAGGCGGTCGGTGCAACCCGGCAGGAAATCAAATGGCAATTCCTGATCGAGGCCTCGATCCTTACTGCATCCGGTGCGGTTGCAGGTCTCCTCGTGGGGTGGGCCGGGTCGGAAGCATTGGCGGCCATCTCGCCGCTGCCCGCAAGGATTCCGCTGTGGTCGGTCGCGGCGGCGATCATTATGGCGGCCTTGACGGGCATACTGTTCGGCATGCTCCCCGCCCTGCGCGCGTCTCGCCTCGATCCGGTCGAAGCGTTACGCTACGAATGATCCCGCCTGCCCGGCACCGTCTGCGCTGCCGATCGAAACCGAGATGATCGAACCTCTCGACGTGCTCGCCGTCATGGCCCACCCGGACGACGCCGAGATAATGTGCGGCGGAGCGCTCATAAAGTCTGCGGAGGCCGACGAGAGGACGGGAGTGCTCGACCTGACGGCAGGCGAGGCCGGGTCCCGGGGAACGATCGAGACACGGGCCGAGGAGGCTGCGGCCGCGGCCGACGTGATGGGTCTGGCCGACCGTCGCTGTGCAGGCCTGAACGACTCGGGGCTGTTCAACGATCGCGATTCCAGGATAATCGTCGCCGGGATGCTGCGGACGCTCCGGCCCCGCGTCGTCGTCACGCACTGGACGGCGGGCAGACACCCCGACCATCGCGCGGCAGCGTGCCTGGCGCGCGACGCGAGTTTCCTCGCCGGCCTCGTGAACTTCCCCGCCGGCGGCGCACCGCACCGGCCCGAGAAGGTGGTCTACGCCCTGGCCTTCCGCGAGGATCCCGTCAAGCCGACGTTCGTCGTCGACATCACCTCCCAGATGGAGCGCAAGATCGAGGCCCTGGCCTGCTACGGCTCCCAGTTTCAGGGCAAGAGCGGGATGGGCGAGGTGTTCCCGGGAGGCGATAGGCCGCTGTTCGACCAGGTACGGAGCGTCCACGCAACGTATGGTTCGCTGATCCGCTGCGGGTACGGCGAACCTTATTGGACGGAAGAGACCGTGCAGGCATCGACGCTGGGGGAATTTTCGGTCGGCACTTTCTGACCTGTCGGGCCTCCGGCCAACCGGACCGACCTCGAGAAGCCTGACGGCCCGTGGATGAATCCGCGAGAGCACCGGGAACGGCGAGGGCGCCGAGCCCACGAAACCGGCGGGCCGCTTTTGCGGCCCGCCGGTTCGACAGAGGAAGGTTGAAGCGGAACGAGAGTAGGGCAGCGTTCAGCGGAGGACAGGTTTCGGAT
Source organism: Longimicrobiales bacterium (assembly GCA_965215065.1). Taxonomy (GTDB): domain Bacteria; phylum Gemmatimonadota; class Gemmatimonadetes; order Longimicrobiales; family Gaopeijiaceae; genus Bin94. The sequence continues at coordinate 2,683,048 of OZ244037.1, read as the reverse complement.
CCCTCACGCGTCCGGTCGCCCACGCTCCGTCACATTGGATCGGAACGCCGCGTCAGAACCTGGGGCCGCAGCAGAACGAACCAAAGCATGGCCACGGAATGCAGATGAAGAATATGCCATAGTCCACTACGGCAAATATCGGACGGAACTGTGCTTCGGCCACCTGTGGCACCGCGAAGTCGGCCGCCACGGGCCCGGAAAGGGAAAGGACAAGGGCAGCTGCGAGGATTTTGGACCGCTTCTTCACGCGGCCGGCAGTGGTGGTGTGATTGTATGTCATCTTTGATTTCTCCATGGTTGTCGTGTGTTCAGAGAAGGGGGCCCGGGGACTCGTCACAGCAAAAGCCGTGGCCGGGCATGCAGGAGGCGATGCATATCTGGAAGTTCCAGATCTCAATCCGGAATTGGCCCCGTGGCCACTGCGCGGAAACATCCGAAACCGCTACGGATCCGACGCCCGGCGGCACCGGCATACCCAGCGAAGCAATGAAGGCCACGCCGACCGTACCGAGCCGGATCGCGAATGGACGTCGCCCGAGGGCGGGGTTGGTTCTTGTTTTCGATTTCGTTGTCATGGTCATGTCGTCCTTTTCATGTTGATTGTGGATGGGGTTGAAGGTTGATGAATCACTGTCGCGCGGTGTCTCGTCCGGTGCTCTTCTGTTCCTCTGCCAGCGTTGCGACGAAGTCGGCGAGGCTCAGCGAATCGTGCGTGGAACGCCACGAGTCCGCCCGGTCCGGATCCAAGATGGCATGCACCACCCCGTCCTCTCCGACGACGTAGAAGACGGGTACCGGCCCGCCGCCGAATTCACGCGAGTGTTCCCCGGGAGTGCGCACCCTGACGTGTGCGGACACGCGCTGGGACTCGAGGAACCGGTTGACCATCGTGCGGTCTTCTTCTCCCAGCTCCGAGAGTGCGACGACGGCCGTTTCCATCCCGTCGCCCAGGCGACGTTGCACGAGGCGCACGCTCTGCGCGGGTCCGGTCAGTTCGCAACCCAGGCACTCCTCCGCATCGAACACCCAGACCAGCGCGGGCCGGTCTCCCGACAGGTCCAGCATGGGGATCGTGTCACCCATGGCCAAGGCGCGCGCGCTTGTCATGCGATCGGCTGAACAGCCCGGCAGCGCCAGAAGCCCGCACAGCAGCGCCATAGGTGCCAGGCACCCACTTGGCAGCCCTGCACCTCGCTGCTCGCGCGGATTCATCCACCGGCCGCCAAGTCGGTCCACGCCGACCAGGAGTGCCGAGAACAGCGCCGGCCCGTTCACTGGACCTTCCGCCGGGCAACGACCCAACGGTTCGGGAGCGATGATCCCGGATGCTGGAAGTAAAACAGGCCGTCTTCGACCGTCATGAGCCTAGGCATGTTGGCGGCCTTCCAGACCGGGTCTCCCTGCCGGTCAAGGATGAGTATGTCCCAGACGCCGTCGAATCCACGCCTCTGCATGGACACGATGACCTTGTCGCCGTTGTCCAGCACGAAGACCTTGTACACCCTTGTGACCGCATCGAAGGCGCTCTGCATATTCCTTGCATCTCTCGGCCCGCCGGTCAGCGCTTCCAGGTCTCCCGGACGGGGCAGCGGAAGCGGCAGGGCGGCCAGAAAGCCGCCGGAGCGGTCGAACTTGTAGAGGGTGTCGGAAAGAGCCCAAACCGCCCATATCGTGTCCCCCTCGAGGGTCGCGCTCGCCGCGATGAAGCTCGCGGCAGCGGACAGCAGCGCTTCCGGAACCCCGACGGGAAGGAAGCTCCGCTCGATGCTTCCCGATTCTCTGTTCCAGATATGCAGGAGCCGTGGTCGCCGCTGGCTGGGGTCGGCTCCGGCCACGATGTAGCGACCGTTGCCAAGATCCTGCGCGCCGATCGTGGCCGGGAACGGCGCGCGAACCACTTCGGGCCGGTCTCCTTCGTCCGGGGGGTAGAATGTGATCCTCGGGAGCATGATGTCCGCAACCACGATTTCCCCGCTGCGCGACCGGTGGGCCGTCAGAGGGAACTGAAGTTCACCCGGTGCCTCGCCTTTACCCCCCAGGACCGTTTTGAATGTTCCGTCCGTGCCGAAGACATTCACCTGACCCTCCATAGGTTCGGCCAGCAGGAGCAACCCGTCTCCTCCGGAAGACACCGTCGGTTGCACCACCATCGCCTGGTCGTTTTCCTCCAGGACGATTTCCCTGACGACTTCGAACGCTGCCGCGAAGGCGGCCGTGTCGATCGGTTCGGCAACCGAGGGAGTCCCCGACGAGCCGGCTCCGTCGGAAGTATCCGCTTGCCGGTATCCCGTCTCGGGAGCGCATGAAGGCAGCACGAGAAGAAGCAGCAGACGGAGCACGCGCCCAGCGTCTTCGTGACACTCGAACCTTCGACAGGTTCCGTACTCTTCGTTGGTTTGCTGGCGGCTCCGTCCGATCTTCGCAGTAGTCATTCGGCGGCTTCTCCTTTTTACAGGTCCAAAGGGTGTGGTTCGTCCAAGGGTGATTCCCGGTGACCTCGACCGCTTTCCAGTGATCCGACCGCTTCCCGGTGACCTCGACTCCGGAATCCGGCGGGAGCCGAGCGCTGACTGATCCGAGTCAGCCGCGAAGAAGGTACACCCGATTCAGGGGCGTTGGGATAGCTGGATGGGACTGATTTTCGGCGAGCGTCATTCCGTCCCGGCCGAAGGGGCGACCGCCCCTGCAAACCGGACGCCCTGCCGTCGAAGCCAGACCTCCATCGTCTCCTGGATCTCCCGAAGCCGAGCGAGGGACCGAGCCTCGTACCTCGCCGCAATCACCGGCTGGGTGTTGGACGCGCGCACCAGTCCCCATCCGTCCTCGAAAAGCACGCGCACACCGTCGACCGCCACGGCCTCGTAGCGCGCACCGAAGTATTCGCGAGCGCGCTCGACGATCCCGAACTTCTCTTCCTCGGCCACTTCAATCCGGATCTCGGGAGTCGACACGTACCTCGGGAAGTCGCCGACCATATGAGAGAGGGGGCGTTTCGACGCGGACACCAGCTCGAGCAACCGGCAAGCCGCGTAGAGCGCGTCGTCGAATCCGAAATAGTCGTCGGCGAAGCAGATGTGGCCCGACAGCTCTCCGGCGATGCGGGCCCCGGTCTCCCTCATCTTCTCTTTGACGAGGGAATGACCGGTCTTCCACATGACGGGCACGCCCCCGGCCTGCGCGAAGACCTCCGGGAGTGCTTGCGAACACTTGACGTCGAAGACCAGCGTTTCCCCCGGTCCACGCCGGCGAAGGAGGTCCAGGCCGAAGAGGAGAAGGAGAAGGTCGCCCCTGACGATGCTGCCGACGTCGTCCACCACGCCGATCCGGTCCGCGTCCCCGTCGAACCCGATCCCCAGGTCCGCGTCGCAGCTCCGCACCGATGCGATCAGGTCCTGAACGTATTCATCGACGGTGGGGTCGGGATGATGGTTGGGGAAGGTCCCGTCGGAATCGCAGTACAGCGGCACGACATCCGCGCCCACCGCCTCGAGGAGGTCGACGGCGACGAGCGAACCGGTGCCGTTTCCGCAATCCACCACGACTCGCACGGGACGCGAAAGCGTGAAGCGCGCCGCCAGGTCGGCCACGTAGGTCGGCAACACGTCACGGACTTCCAGGGTGCCCGCCCCGGTCGCGAAGTCGGCGCGGCGGATACGGTGAAGGTCGGCCGTCGAGGCCGTAGAGGTGAGCGGATCAGAACCGGTGGCGAAGTCGGCGCGGCGGATGCGGTGAAGCAGCCTCCGGATCGCGTCCCCGTGGATGGACGCCCGCCCCATGGTCATCTTGATGCCGTTGTATTCCGCAGGATTGTGGGACCCGGTGACCTGCACCGCACCGTCGCCTTCCAGCTCGTACTCGCTGAAATAGGTGACCGGCGTGGGAACCGTGCCGAGCCGGATCACGTCGCACCCGACGGATCGCAGACCCTTTACCAGTCCGGCACGCAGCGCGGGCGAAGAGGGGCGGTTGTCTTCCCCCACCACGACTCTGGGCGCATCGGCCCCGCTCGGCGCATCGGCCGCGCATCGGTCTCGCAGCTCCGATCCGTACGCCATTCCCACCGCCTCGGCCGCCGGAGGATCCAGATCTTCCCCGACGATCCCTCGGATGTCGTATTTGCGGAAGATGTGCTCGTGGACGGGCATTGCAGCACGGCCGCCGTGCGTTCGCGTCAAGGAGCTGTGCCCGGGGTCGCGCCCGCCGCCAGGTTCCTCAGCCCTTCGACCGAACCGTATGCAAGGTCGAGGACGGCCTCCGGGAAGATTCCCCCGAGGATGATCAGGCCCACGCTGATCACGAGCACCACATGAGCGGCGAAGGGAGGATCGGCCTGGGAGGCGACCGCTTCGGCGGCTTTGTCGCCCTCCTTCATCCACATGTACCAGGCGACCCGCAGATAGTACCAGTACGAGACGACCGTGGTGAGTACCAGCACGACCGAGAGCACCCACAGACGGGCCTCGGCCGCCCCCAGGAGGAGCTGGTACTTGGCGATAAAGCCGGCGGTCCCCGGGAAACCGGCCAGCGAGAGCAGGAAGACGGTCATGAAGATGCCCAGCACGGGGCGACGCCACCCGAGTCCCGCGTAGTCCTCGATCCGGCTGTTACTCTCCGACTGGCCGCCGACCGTGACCACGACGGCGAAGGCCGCGACGGTCATGATCGTGTAGACGAGGAGATAGAAGAGGAGCGAGGCGACCGCCGTGTCGTTGGCCGCCACCACAGCGACCAGCAGATAGCCGCCGTGCGCAATGGACGAGTAGGCCAGCATCCGCTTCACATCGGACTGGGCCAGCGCCACGACGTTTCCCACGACCATGGTGACGGCGGCGAGCCACCACAGAATCGACCACCACTGTCCGTACACACCGTCGAGCCCGGCCACGAAGACCCGCAGAAACGCCGCGAATGCGGCCGCCTTCACCGCAGCGGCCATGAACGCGGTGACCGGAGTCGGGGCGCCCTCGTAGACATCGGGGGTCCACATGTGGAACGGCACGGCTGCGACCTTGAAGGCGAAGCCGACCGCGAGGAGTGCGACTCCCGGCACCAGAAGTTTGCCCGCGGTCGTGCCTTCCCCGATTGCCGACGCGATCGCGTGGATGTTCGTGCTTCCTGCCGCCCCGTAGATGAGCGCAATGCCGAAGAGCAGGAAGCCCGTCGCGAACGCGCCCAGGAGGAAGTACTTGAGCCCCGCTTCGGCCGACCGGCGGTCCCGCCGGTTGAATCCGACCAAGGCGTAGACGCCGATGGACATCAGCTCCAGCCCCAGGAAGATGACCATGAGGTCGCGGGCCGACGCCATGAACATCATCCCGACGGTCGCAAACAGGATGAGCGCGTAGTACTCTCCTGCCTGCAACTTCTGCCGGGCGACGTAGGCCAGTGAAATGACGATCGACAGCGCCGCGGCCAGGATGAAGATCCAGTTGGCGAAGAGGCGGAACCGGTCCACCGCGATCATCGCGGCGGCGCCGTCCTCGGTTACCCCCGAGTAGAGCCACCCGTTGGCGACGGCGGCGAGGGCAAGTCCAGCCAAGGCCATCCATCCGATCTCCTGGCCCCGCCCTTCGCCGCGCTTGCGCATCACCCCCATGATCAGCACCAGCATGCCCCAGCAGGAAAGCACCGCCTCGGGAAGAAGCGCCAGTACATAGTGGAGGCTGGAGGTGTAGTCGAGGAGCATCGTTCTCTACTCCTCCTCGCCGTCGGGGCTGAACGTGGCCGCGGTGTCGGGGCTCAACGTGATCGCGGCGTCCGGGGCCTGCGTGCCGACACTCCCCCGTTTTGTCCGGGTCACCGTCTCGGGGCCGAACGCGAGTCCGGCGTCGGGAGCGTGCGTGCCCCCGTGCAGAGCGGTCCGCGCCTGCTCCACCCGTTCCAAAACCATCTGCACGCTCGGTTCCATGCGCGCGAGGAAGGGTGCCGGGTGAACGCCGATCCAGATCATGAGCGCCACCAGAGGACCCAGAACGAGCATCTCGCGCCGCGACAGATCCCGGAACTTCCGGTTCTCGGGCTTGTCGAGCTTGTTGAAGAGGATTCGCTGCACCATGGGGAGCATGTAATAGGCCGCGAAGACCACCCCCGTGGCCGCGACGATCGCTGTGACCGCGTGAGTCTCGAAGGTGCCGATCAGCGCCAGGAACTCGCCGACGAATCCGCTGGTTCCGGGAAGACCGATCGAAGCCAGCGCCGTGATTACGAAAGCCGTGGCAAAAAGAGGGGCAACCCGTCCGATGCCGCCGAAATCTTCGATCAGGCGGGTGTGCCGGCGTTCGTACATCATCCCGAGCAGGAGGAAGAGCGCCCCCGTGGAGACGCCGTGGCTGATCATGACGACCAGCCCGCCCTGCAACCCGTTCACCGTCATTGCGAAGACCCCGATGATCACGAATCCCATGTGCGCCACCGAGGTGTAGGCCACGAGCTTCTTCGCGTCGGGCTGAACGGCAGCCACCCATGCCGCGTAGATGATCCCCGTGACTCCGAGCGTCAGCATGACCGCAACCACCGCGGGATGCTGGGAGGCGCCGGGGAAGAAAGGCAGGAGAAACCTCAGGAACCCGTAGGTCCCCATCTTGAGGAGCAGTGACGCCAGGATGACCGACCCGGGCGTGGGCGCTTCCACATGTGCATCGGGAAGCCAGGTATGCAGCGGGAAGACGGGCACCTTGATCCCGAAGGCGAGAGCGAAGGCGGCGAAGAGCCACAGCTGCTCGCGCATCGTCAGCTCGGCGCTCAGGAATGCCTCGTAGCTGAAGGATCCCGAGCCGCTGCCGAGGTAGACATACAGGATCGCGACCAGCATGAGGAGAGATCCCACGGCCGTGTACAGGAAGAACTTCACGGCGGCGTAGATCCGGCGCTCCCCGCCCCAGATCCCGACGATGAAGTACATCGGGATCAGAGTGAGCTCGAAGAACACGTAGAAGAGGAAGAGATCGGTCGCGAGGAAGACCCCCGTCACGCCGGTCTGCAAGAGCAGCATGAGCGCATAGAAGGCCTTGCGACGGGTCCTGACGTAGTCGAACGAACCCAGAATCGCGATCGGCATCGTCAGGGTCGTGAGCAGGACCATGAAGACGGATATGCCGTCGAGGCCGAGCGCGTAGCCCGCGCCCCACGACTCGATCCAGGGCGTGGAGGACTCCAGGGCGAAGCCGCCGCTGCCCGGATCGAAGTTCCACCAAAGCCCCAGGCTGATCACGAAGACGGCGCCCGACCACCGGAACGCCACATGTTTGGCCCTTTCCTCCCCGGAGACCATGACATGAAACAACCCCGCGACCGGGAGCCACAGCAGGGCGTGAAGAATCCAGTCTTCGTACAACGCCGGGATCGAAGCGAGAACGCCGGTCATGTCGATTGGCCCGTCATATCGAGTAGCCCGTCATATCGTCATCAGAAGAAAACCGCGGCCCCGAGGACAAGGAGCACGCCCAGGGTCAGCACGAACGCATAGGTGTTCGCCTGGCCGGTCTGGAAGAGACTGACGGACCAGCCGACGAGGCGGGTGAAGTTGCCCAGGAAGTTGACGAAGCCGTCGATGAGCACGGTGTCCACCACCTTCCAGCACCAGCGCGAGGCGGCGAGCACGGGTCGCACGATTCCGCGATCGAAGATCTCGTCGAAGTACCATTTGTTGAAGAGAAACCCGCGCAGTCCGGTAGGTGCCGGTCCGTCGGCGGCTGCGGCCACGTACTTGTGCGAACCCAGGGCTCGAAGCGCCAGGACGACGACGGCCGCCGCAGCCGCGGTGGACGCCAGCGCCCACACGAACTCCCCGGCGCCCGCCAGCGGATCGCCGTGGGCCGGTTCGCCGAGAGCCGCGAGCTGGATCGCCGCGGCATCGTGGACGACGGGCTCCAGCCAGTGATGCAGCCACTCGCTCATCGGCAGGGCGCCGAACATTCCCAGGAAGGACTCGCGGAGCGGTTCGGGGACGTTGATCCAGCCCCCGAAGACGGAAAGGGCGGCCAGGACGATCAGGGGGACCGTCATCACCCCGGGCGCCTCGTGAAGGTGCGTCCGGGCCGTCCGCTTCACGCGGCTCTTCCCGTGGAACGTCATGACCATCAGCCGCGTCATGTAGAACGCCGTCAGCATCGCGGTGGCGAGCGCGACGAGCCAGTAGACGGTGTACAGCGCTCCGAAGGGGTTGGATTCGGCTCCGGCCCACGCCGCCGTGTACCAGATGATTTCGTCCTTCGAGAAGAAGCCGGCCAGGGGCCAGATCCCCGCGATCGCGAGGGTGGCGATCCACATCACCACCCAGGTGATGCGCATGCGATCCTTCAGGCCGCCCATGTTCCGCATGTCCTGGGCGTCTTCGCGGCTGCCCGCCTTGTGCAGGGCGTGGTGCATGGAGTGGATGACCGCTCCGGCCCCCAGGAAGAGCAGCGCCTTGAAGAAGGCATGCGTCATGAGGTGGAAGATGGCGGCCGTGAAGGCACCCACGCCCGCCCCCAGGAACATGAAGCCGAGCTGGGATACGGTCGAGTAGGCCAGCACCTTCTTGATGTCGTGCTGCTGCAGCGCGATGGTCGCCGCCGTCAGCGCGGTGAGCACCCCGATCCCGGCCACCACGGCCTGCGCGGTCGGCGCCAGAGCGTAGAGGACCGAGGAGCGGGCCACCATGTAGACGCCGGCCGTCACCATGGTGGCCGCGTGAATGAGGGCCGACACGGGCGTAGGGCCGGCCATCGCGTCGGGGAGCCAGACGTGAAGCGGGATCTGGGCGCTCTTTCCGGCCGCGCCGAGCATCAGCAGGAGGGCGATTGCGGTAACGACGGCGCCGCCCGCGTCCAGCTGCGCCTCGGCCCCCGCGAAGATCGTGCCGAAGTCCAGCGTGCCGAAGGTCTGGAAGAGCAGGAACATCGCCAGCAGGAAGCCGAAGTCCCCGATGCGGTTGACGATGAACGCCTTCTTGCCGGCGTCGGATTTCTCACGGTCGGTGAACCAGTACCCGATGAGCAGGTAGCTGCATAGTCCCACGCCCTCCCAGCCGATGAACATCATCGCGTAACCGGCGCCCATCACCAGGACCAGCATGAAGAAGACGAAGAGGTTCAGGTACGAGAAGTAGCGCGGGTAGCCCGCGTCGTCGCGCATGTAGCCCACGCTGAAGACGTGGATGAGGAAGCCCACGCCGGTGACGACCAGCATCATGACCATGGAGAGCTGGTCGAGCTGAATGGCGGCGTCGACCCGCAGGGTCCCGGTCACGATCCAGGTCCAGTACGGGCGAACGATCGGCTCGTGCAGCTCCGCCCCGTACATGCCCGCGAAGTTCCACAGCGCGAGCAGGAACGCGACGAGCATGACTCCGGGACCGATCCAGGTGGGAAGCGTGTGGGTCAGTGGACGGGTGCGCCCGGCCAGGGGATTCCATCCGCCGCCGGCCCGGATCGCCGCCGCCGACCGGCCGGCCGCGCGCAGCGCGAGAATCCCGTTGAGCACGAAGCCCAGGAGCGGCAGCAGAACGATCAGCCCCGGCAGAACCGGCTCCCAGTACGCAGTTGCCTGGACGGGGAGGGACAGTTCCGGCAGGAATGCGGCGGATCCCATCAGGTCACCACTTCAGCAGGTTGAATCTGTCCACGTTGACCGTCTTGTAGTGCCGGAAGATGGAGATGATGATCGCGAGGCCCACGGCCGCCTCGGCTGCGGCCACGGTCATCACGAAGAAGACGAACAGCTGGCCTTCGATCCCGGTGTACCGGGACAGTGCGACGAAGGCGAGGTTGACCGCGTTTAGCTGGAGTTCGATGCACAGGAAGATGATGATCGCGTTGCGGCGGACGATGACGCCGAGGGTGCCGATCACGAAGAGCATGGCGCTCAGCAGGAGGGCGTAGGAAAGCATTGCGGTCTCCCGGCTCAGGTCCTCGGTTTGGCGAGCACGACGGCGGCGACGATCGCGACGAGCAGCAGCAGGCCCATCAGCTCGAAGGCGACCACGTAATCGGTGAAGAGCGGTTCGGCGATCACGCCCGCCGCGCCCTTCTCGCGGACGGCGGCATCGAGTGCGGCGGCGACGGCCGCTCCGTCGCCGCGGAAGCCCGTATCCGACGCTCCCCAGAATGCCTGCCCCAGAACCCCCGCGGTAAGCCCCGCCGCCACCAGAGCCAGCAGCGACCAGAGGCCGTACTTGAGATCCGCCCGGTAGTCGTGGCCGAGATTCAGGAGCATGATCACGAAGAGGAAGAGGACCATGATCGCACCGGCATACACCAGGACCTGGATCACCGCCAGAAAGTGCGCCTCGAAGAGAACGTAGACCCCGGCCACGCTGGCCAGCGTGGCCACCATGAAGAGGAGGCTGGCCACCGGCGTGCGGCTGATCACCACGCCGAACGCGCCCCCGAGGGCGACGACGGCGAAGAGGACGAAAAGGACTTCGGTCATTCCGAGCGCGGGTCGGAGGGATCCCAGAGGAGCGTTGTCGGGTGATCCTGCTCCATCAGCCGGTCGAGGTCGTAGACGAATCGGTCGCGGGTGTACTCCGCATTCTCGAAGTGTTGGCCGACATGGATCGCTTCGACCGGGCAGACCTCCTGGCACATGCCGCAGAAAATGCAGCGGAACTCGTCGATTTCATAGACGATCGGATAGCGGTTGCCCTGATCGTCCTCGCCGCCCACCAAACGGATGCAGTTGGCCGGACACACGGTGGGGCATAGCCCGCAGGCAACGCACTTGGGCCGACCGTCCGCATGAACCTCCATGCGGTGGGTGCCGCGCCAGCGCGGATGCAGATCGGGCTGATCCTCGGGGTACTGGAGGGTGACCTTCTTGAACCGGACCAGGTGCTTGAAGGTGAGGCTCATCCCCTTCAGCGCGGCACGCACGTACGACGTGCGCCCCGCCTCCGGGCGCCTCATCACCTTGACCGATATCGCCATGTCCCGAACTCCTGTTCAGCCTGAGACCGCTCGCGGCCCGGTCCTCGCCCGCGGCCCCGTCCTCCCGCCCGATGTGCGCGAAGCGGCCCGGCGTCTTGCGACGGCACCGATGCTGTGCGCACCCCCGATGACGCGGTCGCGGTCGACAAAGAAGAGGAAGGCGACCGTCGTCACCCCGCTGACCCCGGTCAGGACGGCCCCGTAGAAGAGCCCGAAGGGCACCCCGAGCTGGTCGAGGACGAGCATGACGCCGGCGATCAGCACGATGTAGCCCAGCGCGGCCGGCAACAGGATCTTCCATCCGAGATGCATCACCTGGTCGTAGCGGAAGCGCGGAAGCGTCCAGCGGATCCAGATGTAGAGGAAGACGAAGAACGCCGTCTTGATGCAGAACGCACCTAGGGTGAGAAGCGTTACGAGCACGCTCGGGGTCGCCGGGATCGGCGCGCCCGCCTCGTCGAATCCCCGGATCAGGGTGCCCTCGTGCCGGAACATGTCGTCGCCCGTCCAGATCGGAATGTCCCAGCCGCCGAAGAAGAGCGTGGCCATGAGCGCCGACGCGGTCAGCACATGGGAATACTCGGCGATGAAGAACATCGAGAACTTCATCGCGGAGTACTCGGTGTGGTATCCCGTGATCAGCTCCGACTCCGCCTCGGGCATGTCGAAGGGAAGCCGGTTCGTCTCGGCCAGTGCCGAAATCACGAAGAAGACGAAGGCGAGCGACAGCGGGAATACGAACCACAAACCCAGCTGCTGCTGCTTCCAGACCATCTCCGTAAGGGTCACGCTGCCGGCCAGAAGCAGGACCGCGATGACGCTGAGGCCCAGGGCGACCTCGTAGGAGATCATCTGCGCCGACGCGCGCAGCCCCCCCAGAAACGCGTACTTGTTGTTCGACGCCCATCCCGAGAGCACGATCCCGTACACGGCCAGCGACGAGAGGGCAAGGATGTAGAGGATCCCGATCGGAATGTCGGCCACGATCATGTCCACCGTACCCACGGGTGTGGGCAGCGGCGCCGCGAACGGAATGACCGCGAAGGTCACCACGGCCGGCATGATCGCCAGAGCCGGTCCGAGCACGAAGTACAGCTTCGCGCTGGTCCCGGGCATCGTCTCTTCCTTGATGATGTTCTTGACGCCGTCGGCGATGGGCTGAAGGAGCCCGAACGGGCCGACGCGGTTCGGGCCCCGACGGTCTTGGATGAACGCGGACACCCTGCGTTCGGCCAGCGTCATGTACGCCACGGCGAGCATGACGACGGTGAAGACGGCCAGCACCTTCACACCGCCGATGACCCAGAACCAGAAGGTCGAGAGCTGGTCCATCTCATGCATGAGCTGACTCCAGCGGGGCGCCTCCGGCACCGATGACATCGTAGCTGAGCCCCGCAAAGGCAGCGTGTTCTCCGGCGAGCGCGGCGAATGCGGCGGCGGCGGAGGCCGGGGTCTCGGCACCCCCCATTGCCGCCGTGAGCGCGCCCAGGACCAGCCAGGCGGGCCGCGCCGATCCGGGCGGCCGCAGCCCCTGCCGGAACCGCTGCACGCGGCCCTGCGCGTTCACGAAGGTTCCCTCCTCCTCGGCGAAGGTGGTCACCGGGAGGACGAAGTCGGCGTTGCGGGCAGCGGGCGAATCGAAGGTCCCGAGATAGACGTAAAGGCTCGCTTCCGCGCCGAAGTCCTCGGTCTGGTCGGTCAGCTCGTCGCCCAGCACCAGCAGGATTCCGTCGTGGTCCGCCGCCGCCTCGAGGCCGCCGGTCGAATCGTCGCCGCCGAGCCGCTCGAAGCCGAGGATGCCCGCCCCGTTCACGTTCGGGGCGAGATCCCGCCGGCGAACGAGCAGCGGGAAACCCGGCAGCCGGTCCTCGTCGTCGGCCCGGCGCGAGCGGAAGACGCATTGCGCCACCGGCCCCGCCGCCCGGCCCAGCCGAAGGAGCATCCCGAGCGCTTCATTGGAGGAGAACGGGGATCCGACGATCCTCACACCGGCTCCGTCGTTCTCTCCCAGCCGCGCGAAGAGCGACTGCAGCGCCGACTGCCAGCCCGCGGCCCGGCCCTCCTTTCCCCGCCCGACGGCAGGCTGCTCGAGCCGCCCCGCACGATTGATCCACTCGTAGTCTGCCCGTCCGTAGTCGCACATCCAGTGGCCGTTGACCTCCTGGTTCTCACGCGGCTTCAACCGCTGCACCAGGTTGTCGCGGGTGTGGAGCTCGATGTTGCAGCCGTGCGAACAGTTGGGGCACACCGACGAGGTGTGATCCAGGTCCCAGGCTCTCGCCTTGTGGAGGAATTCCTTCGAAACCAGCGCGCCCACGGGGCAGATGTCCACGATGTTCCCGGCGAAGGAAGCACCGTCCAGGCCGCTGTCGAAAAAGGTGTCGATGACGGCGCGGTCGCCCCGCTCCACCACGGTCAGACGTGCATCCCGCGCGACTTCGTCCATGAAGCGCACGCAGCGCGTGCACATCACGCAGCGGTCGCCGTAGTACAGCACGTCGCCCCCGAAATCGTCCCGGCCGAAGACGCGCTTGGGCTCGCGGGCTCTGCCGCGTTCCCTGCCCTCGTCAAAAACGTAGTCCTGCAGCTTGCACTCGCCCGACATGTCGCAGATGGGACAGTCGAGCGGATGGTTGACGAGATAGAACTCGAGAACCCCCTGGCGCATGCGCTTGGCCCAGGGGCTCTCGGTGTGAACCACCTGGCCGTCCTGGGCCATCGTCACGCACGAGGGCTGGAGCTTGGGCGCGCCTTCGACCTCGACGAGGCAGATTCTGCACTGTGCAGGCGCCGAGAGGCCCGGATGATAGCAGTAGTGCGGCACTTCCACGCCGAGCGTCTCGGCCGCGCGGAGCAGCGACGTCCCCTTGGGAACCGTGACCTCGCGGCCGTCGATCGTCAGCGTGACCGTGCCGGCTTTGCGACCGTTATCCACCATGGGTCTCCTCGCGTGCTTCGGCCGTCCGGTTCGCCATCACGCTGCTCCGACCCGCTCGCCGCGGCGTATCAGCGCCAGGTAGTCTTCGCGGAACTTCTCGATGGAAGAAATGATGGGCATGGCCAGCGAGTCCGACAGAACGCAGATCGTCGTGCCGGTCATCTGTTCGGAGATCTGCACGAGCGTGTCCAGGTCGTCCTCGGTTCCGAGCCCGTCCTCGATGCGGCGCAGGATGCGGGTGGCCCAGGCCGTTCCCTCCCTGCAGGGCGTGCACTGCCCGCAGGACTCGTGCGCGTAGAAATGCGCCATTCGCCGCACCTGCTTGACGATGTCCGTGTTCTCGTCCATGACGATCACCGACGCGCAGCCGAGCAACGAGCCCGCGGCCTCGACGCCTTCGTAGCACAGGGTGCAGCTCCGGCAGTCTTCGGCGCTCATGATGGGCACCGAACTCCCGCCCGGGATGACCGCCTTGAGGGCCTTGCCGCCGCGCACGCCCCCGCAGATGTCCTCGATGAGCTCCATCAGGGGGAAGCCGAGCGGCAGCTCGTAGTTCCCGGGCCTGTTCACATGGCCCGAAACGCAGAAGAGCTTCGTCCCGGGGCTCTTCTCGGTGCCCCACCGGCGGTACCACTCCCCACCGTGACGGGCGATGTGGGCCGCGGCCGCCAAGGTCTCGACGTTGTTGATGGTGCTCGGCATCCCGAACGCTCCCACCGCCGCCGGGAAGGGAGGCTTGATCCGGGGCTCTCCCCGCCGTCCTTCGAGCGAGTTCATGAGGCCGGTCTCCTCGCCGCAGATGTACGCCCCCGCCCCGACGTGGAGGGTGATGTCGATGTCCACCCCCGAATCCATGATGTCCTTGCCGACGAGACCCTGCTCGTAGGCTTCCTCGAGCGCGCGGGCCAGCACGTTCGTGGCCTCGAAGAACTCCCCGCGCAGATAGATGTAGCAGTGGGAGGCGCCGATGGCGTACGATCCGACGAGACAGCCCTCGATGAGCTGATGGGGCGTCCAGCGGATGATTTCGCGGTCCTTGAAGGTACCGGGCTCCGACTCGTCGGCATTGCACAGCATGTAGTGCGGACGGCCCGAATTTCTGGGCATGAACGACCATTTCAGCCCGGTCGGGAAACCTGCGCCGCCGCGGCCGCGCAGCCCCGACTTCTTGACCTCGTCAATGGTCGCGTCGCGCCCGATCTCCAGGGCCCTGGCGATGCCCCGGTAGCCGCCGTGCGCCTTCCATCCCGCCACCGTTCGTGCGGATGGATCTCCGAAGCACTCGCTCAGAATTCGCGTTTCCCTGTCGTGTCGGTAAGGGTATGCCAAGGTGCCGTCCCGGGGTCTCCCCCGTCCTAATCGCCTTTCAGTTCGTCGGTCAGACGCCGGAGGACGGCCGGCACTTCACCCGCCGAAACATCCTCGAAAAACCGCTCGTTGATCTGCACGCACGTCGGGAACCCGCACGCCGCCAGGCATTCGGCCTCGACGACCGTGAAGTTTCCGTCCGCCGAGGTGTCGCCCATCTCCGTCCCGGTGTGCTCGAGAAAGGCCGCCAGGACCTCTTCGGCACCGCACAGGTTACAGGAGATATTGGTGCACACCTGGATGAGAAAGCGCCCCACCGGACGCTTGTTGTACATCGTGTAGAAGGTCGCCACTCCCCTCACATAGGCACTGCTGAGTCCGAGGATGGCCGCGACTTCGTCCATGGTTTCGGGGGAAATGTGGCCGCGGATCTCCTGTGCCAGGTTGAGCGCGGGCAACAGCGCGGCCATCGCCGTGGGATAGCGCCCCCGGATCTTCTCGAAGCGCGCCAGGTAGGGCTCCTCGAAGAGAGGTGCGGCGGGATCCCTTGCCACCAGCATGAAGGGGTAGCTCGCCGATGTGCTGGGGTGTCCGCCTTCCAGCGGCCGGCGGCCCGCATAGGCGGTGCCGCGCACATCGGCCTCGCTCAGGTCGAACTCGCCGGTGTTGCCGGCCCAGCCGGGGTTGCGGAAGGGGATGTCGCTCACCGGTCGATTTCCCCCAGGACGATGTCGAGGCTGGCGTTGATTACGATCAGGTCGGCCATGAGGTGCCCTTCGGACAGCTTCGGGATCGCCGACAGGTTCACGAACGACGGCGGCCGGATGCGCCAGCGGACCGGTTTGGGCCCGCCGTCGCCCACCACGTACATCCCCAGCTCGCCCTTGGAGCCTTCCACCGAGAACCAGCAGTCTTCGGCGGGCGCGGAGATGCCTTCGGTGATGAGCTTGAAGTGATGGATCATCGACTCCATGTCGGACATGCAGTCGGTCTTGGAGGGCAGGCTGATCCGGGGATCGTCCACGTTTATGGGGCCGTCCGGGAGACGATCGAGCGCTTGGTGCACGATGCGGATGCTCTGGCGCATCTCCTCCATGCGCACCAAGTAGCGATCGTAGCAGTCGCCGTGGCAGCCGATCGGAATCTCGAAGTCGTAGCTTTCGTAACCGTAGTAGGGGCGATCCTTGCGAACGTCGTACGGAACGCCGCTCGCCCGCAGATTCGCCCCCGTGAGACCGTAGTTCACGGCGTCTTCCGCCGATATCGCCCCGATCCCCTGCGTGCGACCGATATGAATCGCGTTGTGCTTGAGAAGGCCGTCGATCTCGTCGAGCGTGGCCGGGAGGTTGTTCGTGAACTGCCTCACCTCTTCGGCCCACCCCTCGGGAAGGTCGGCCATCATGCCGCCGATGCGCGTCGCCGACGTCGTGATGCGCGCCCCCGTGAGCGCTTCGTGCAGCGTGTAGATCTTCTCGCGCTGCTGGAAGGCGTATAGGAAGGGGGTGAAGGCGCCCACGTCGATCGACCACGTCCCGAGCCACAGCAGGTGCGAGAAGATGCGGTCCACCTCCATGCAGATCACGCGGGCGACGCGGCAGCGGTCGGTCACCTCGATGCCCATAAGCTTCTCGACCGCCATGACATACGCGCAGTTGTACATGAGCGGTGCGAGGTAGTCCATCCGGTCGGTCAGCGGGACGATCTGGTTCCAGGTGCGGTACTCGCCCAGCTTCTCGAACGACGAGTGCAGATACCCGAGCCGGGGGACCACGCTGACCACGGTCTCCCCGTCGAGCTCGACCACCAGCCTGAGGACCCCGTGCGTGGCAGGATGCTGCGGCCCGACGTTGACCAGCATGGTGTCGGAGCCCAGATCCGGCTCGGGTGCATCGAAGGGCTCGGCCGGACTCGCGACCAGGGTTCCCCCCGGTCCCATCTCGGGGTTCCGGCTCACCCCGTATTCGACCGTCCTAGTCGGCATCGTCCCCTCCCTCGGCGACATCTTCGTCGGCGGGGCCGTCAGGAAGGGACGCGACCACCTGAGGGACGCGACCCCCGATCTCGCCCGGAACGTAATCGTCCTCCGGGTTCTGGGTGAGCGCCCGGCGGGTCTGCTCGGCGCGGGAGAACCGGCCGCGCAGCGGGAAGTCTTTTCGGAGAGGGTGGCCCTCGGCGTAATTGTCCGGCATCAGGATGCGGCGCAGGTCCGGATGCCCCGTGAAGCGGATCCCGAAGAGGTCGAAGACTTCGCGCTCCAGCCAGTTCGCCCCTGCCCAGATCTCGGTGACGGTCGCGATTTCCAGCCCGTCGAGGGGAAGTTCGCACTTGACTCGAAGAGCCGCACGGTGCGGAATCGACCACAGCTGGTACACGACCTCGAGCGGCCTGCCCCCTCCGTAGTCCACCGCGGTGACGTCGGCCAAGTGATCGTAGTGCTGCTCCGGCGCGTCGTGGAGCCAGCGCAGGATTTCGATGACCTGCGCCGGATCGATGTACACGACATCCTCATCGCCGGCGTTCACCGTGCTGCGGAAGACTCCGTCCGGGAACCGCGCGCGCAACGCGGTCACGGAGGGATTGCGCGGCGGGACGGCCGCCGGCGCCTCGGCGGCCGCGGACGACCTGTCCGCCCGGAGGGGGCCCGCGGCCACGAGGTCGAACGGCGGTATCGCCGATGTCCGGTCGCGGTTCAATTCGCCGGCTTCCAGTGCGATACGGGATCGGCGCTCTTCAAGGGAGGCGATCCTCGGAGCGGCTGACCGCGTCGGTCCCGACGAGCCCGCTCACCCGGTTCTGGTCCGTCGAGTTCCCGAAGGGACCCGTGAGGTCGACGACCTCCTGATCGTCGGCGCGCGGGCGGCCGACGGCGCGAGGGTCTTCCGCGCGGAGGCGGGCGTGCTCGGCCAGGCTCTCGCCGCGGATCTTCTCCTGGACCATCATGAGCCCGTAGATCAGGCCCTCGGGACGAGGCGGACATCCGGGGATGTAGACGTCCACCGGAACGATCGTATCGATCCCCTGCACCATCGAGTACACGTCGAAGACGCCTCCGGACGAGGCACAGGCGCCCATCGAGATGCACCACTTGGGCTGCATCATCTGATCCCAGATCCTGCGGAGTACCGGGGCCAGCTTGTAGGGCACGCGCCCCGCGCAGATCAGCACGTCCGCCTGGCGGGGGCTGAACGACATGCGCTCCATTCCGAACCGGGCCAGATCGAAGTTGCTGGCCGCCGACGCCATCATCTCGATGGCGCAGCACGCGGTGCCGAAAGGCATGGGCCACAGGGAATTGCGCCGCGCCCAGTTCACGACGAAATCAAGCCGCGTGGTGAGGAAGGCCGGGCTGCCTGAACTGAACACGCCGGGTTTTTCTACTCCCATTCCAAACCGCCTTTCTTCCACTCGTACAGCAGTCCTACCCCGAGGACGACCACGAAGAGGAAGACCGCTGCGAAGGGACCCCATCCGAGTTCGCGCATCTGCACCGCCCAGGGCACCAGGAAGATCACCTCGAGGTCGAACACTATGAAGCTGATCGCCACCATGTAGAATTTGATCGAGAAACGCGCCCGCGTGTCTCCCAGCGGGATCATGCCGGACTCGTAGGGCATGGACTTCTGGGGCGTGGGGCGGCGCGGGTTGAGGATGTGGGACGCGACCGCCATCCCGACCGCGTTCAGGACCGTCACGCCCAGGATGATCAGGAGCGGTATGTAGGACTTCGCCATGCGGCACAGCCTCTCCCGGCGGTGGCACGAGCTTGCGAGAGGAGCTTGTGAAAGTTTTCACGAACTCCGGATTGAACGGTGTAAGATACGGGTGACCCTGGGGAGATTCAAGTCAGATGTCAGAACCCGCGCCAGCCGGGCAGGGCTGCCGCCTGCCGGACCCACGTCGCCATTTTCTCCCAATCGAGTTCGTTTTCGCGGA
This sequence comes from Longimicrobiales bacterium, assembly GCA_965215065.1. Classification (GTDB taxonomy): domain Bacteria; phylum Gemmatimonadota; class Gemmatimonadetes; order Longimicrobiales; family Gaopeijiaceae; genus Bin94. Next base: position 2,663,962 of record OZ244037.1, on the reverse strand, counting down.
TGTCGATCCAGCGCGCGTCCTTGTCCTTGCCCGAGCCGGGCGGGACGGGTCGCAGCGACCTTCCCCGGAAGAAGGTCACCTTTACGTAGTGGGTGAAGACGTGGCAGCTCGCGAACCACCCTTCGCCCTCGATGCCGTAGAAGGGCGAGTTCCACCTGACCGCCTTGCGCACGCCGGGCACGGTGCGCACGATGAGCTTGTCGAGACGGTGCCCGACATCGCGCTTCCAGCCGGGCAGGGCCGCGATGTAGGCCTGCACGGGAGCGTCACCGTCGGCCTTGGCGATCTGAGGGTTGCCGCCTGCCAGGAGAACCGGCTTGGTACCGGCCTGCTCGCCGACCTTCTTCGCGACCTTCGTGGACTTCGCGGACGTCTTTCCAGCCATCGCGTTCGTGACTCCCCGTCTGGACGAATCGCCGCTCCCCTTGCAGATTCGTTACCGAGCGACCGATCAGGCAACTGGCGCACGCAGCGCAAATCAAGCACATCGACAGAAGAGAGGAAGCATGGAGATGAAGAACGCAGCATTCGCGGCGATCGCATTCGTGTCGGTCTTCGCTCTGGGAGCGGTCGACCTCGATGCCCAGAGCTGCTGGACCCGGAGCGCCGATCCCGGCGACCGTCCCAGCCCGCTGGATTCCGCCATGGTCATGATGGGCGACGACATGGTGAAGGTCTGCTACGGGGCTCCCTCGGTGAGGGGGCGGACCCTCGTCGGCGGCGACATGCACCCCTTCGGTGCGCCTTGGCGAACGGGGGCCAACGAGGCGACCTCGATCCACCTCCCCTTCGCGGCCATGGTGGCCGGCGTGGCGATCCCCGCCGGATCCTACTCGCTGTACACGGTCCCGGGCGCAGACTCCTGGGGGATCCGTGTCAACTCGGTCGTGGAGCGGTGGGGAATTCCCATCAACGCCGGGGTCGAGGCAGACGACGTCGGGTCGGGAAGCGCCGCGGTGTTCGACAACGACCATGTGGAAACCATGGAAATGGCCTTCGAAAACGCCTCCGCCGACGCGGCTACGCTGGTCCTGCGCTGGGAGGGCTACAGGGTGGAGATTCCGATAATGCGCCGGAACTGACTCGCCGACACCCCGTGGCAGAAGCGGCTGGCGGGCAGCAGATGGCTGGCGGGCAGCAGATCCCGGCAGCGCGAGAAGATCCTCGCTGCGCTCAGCTGCCCCGGACCGTGATGCCGCCCGATCCGGTTTCGATCATGACCCGGCCCTCCCCGTCGCCTACGCTGCCGCGGAAGTAACGGCGCTCCGCGACGGCGGCGTCCCTGCCGGGAACATCGACCGAGACCGATCCGCTGCCGGAGCTGAGCTCCATAGTTGCACCGAAGTCGGACGGCACCTCGACGGTAACCCCTCCCGACCCCGTGTCGACGACCAGGCGCTCGATGTCGGCCGTCAGTCCCAGATGCACCGATCCGCTGCCCGTATCGCAGCTGATCCGGGCCGCCTCCAGACCGTCCACCTCGATCCTCCCGGATCCGGTGTCCAAGGACAGCTCCTCCACGGCGAGCGCCCGCCCGCTTATGCGTCCGGAACCGGTGTCGACCCGGAGGCTTGAACCGGAGATCTCCTCCAAGGCGATGCGGCCCGATCCGGTCTCCGCGGTGACTTCACCGCCGGAAATTCTCCGGAGGGCGATCTCCCCGGAGCCCGTTTCGGTGTCGACATGGCCCCGCACCTCCGAAATCCTCACCGCGCCCGATCCGGTATCGACGTCGACGGGGCCCGTGACATTCGCGACATCGACACGCCCGGAGCCGGTTCTGAAGGTCAGCCCGGCCCCCAGGTCCCGGGCCCGTCCCTCGCCGACGGCGAGATACACCGCCACCTCGACGCCGGACGGCACTCTCACCGACAGATTCGCGTGAGCCTCCAGGCCGCCGCCCGTACCCGAGATGCGGACCCGATCGCCGCCCCTGCGGCCATCGAGAAAGGTCCCGTCCCGGCCGACCCGCACGGTCGTGCTCGAGGATCTGCCGCGCTCGCGATAGACCACCCGGTCGCCGGGATAGATCACGCGCAGCGTCTCTCGGTCGCCGATGCGCCCGATCTCCACCGACAGCCTGTCACGGTCCGCACCTCCGCGCGTCACCTCGATCTCAACCTGTGATCCGTCGCCGCGCACCACCTCGACGGCGCCGGCGAGGTTGTAGACGGCCACGCGCGGACCGTCCAGCCGATGGACTTCCTGCGCGGAAGGGGAACCGGACGCGACGGGGCCGAGCGTGCCGGCAACCGGACCCCAAGGGGCGACGAGGAGCAGGGCGGCAGCCAAGGCGAGAATGCCGAGGTGGAACCGGGAGGTCGTCGATTTCGTCATCTTCTCGTATCCTTTCACGATGCAGGGGTAGCGTCGGGGCACCTACGCACCGGGGTATGCGAAAGGTTTCTTGCGGGTGGAACCGGGGTGCGCGCCGCCGGATCGCCGGATCCGCCGCTGGCCGGCTAGCCAGCTAACCTCGCCGACGCCGCCGCGGACAGAAACCGGATCGCGAACAGAGAATCAGTAGGGAAGGGAGTAAATGAGGTCATGCAAGTGCTGCCCATCGACATTGTAGGACTCGTTGCCGTGATCATGGGCATATCGGTCGTCCTGATCCCGGTCATGGGACTGACGGCGCGCTATGCGCTCAAGCCCGTGGTCGAGGTCATGGACCAGTACCTGCGCAGCAAGGACACCAAGGAATCGGTCCAGATCGTCGAGCGCCGCCTGGCCCTCCTGGAACAGCATCTCGACGACATGCAGGGGTCGCTGGGCCGCTTGGTCGAGGTCTCCGAGTTCGACGCGCAGCTGCGGGCGGGCAGGAGCGAAGCGCTGCGGGGGAGGCAAGAGGCGGCAAGTGACGCGCCGGAGGCCGGAGACGCTCTGGAGGCCGACGGAAAATAGGTCGCGGGGCATAGACCGCGCCGTCCGGCCGGCAGGTGCGCCGGACGCCTCACAGGAGCCACCCCACGACGAGATCGGCGACGCGAGCGGCGACATCGGGGGCATCTGCATCGAAGACGGGCGCCGTCCAGGGCAGGTCCGGTCGGTCGGTGACTACGCCCAAGACGCGCCGACGGCGCCCCTCCTCCGGCGGCACGACCGGTTCGGGCTGCGCGCCGGCGCGGAAGATCTCGATCTTGGGGACGGGGGCGTGGCGGAAGCCCTCCACCACCACGATCTCCGCCTCCGACAGATGGCGGGTCAACAGCAGGTCGAGCTCGGGGTCGCCCTCGGGGCCCCAGTCGCCCATGAGCGCGAACTCGGTGGGTCCGGCGAGGAGGACGCGTTCGGCGCGACCCTCGTGCCGGTGCCGCCAGGAATCGGTCCCGGCGGTGTCGAGGCGGAAGTGGTGGCCGTGCTTCACCGACATGACGCGCCGGCCTCGCTCGGCCAGCTTCGCGATGACCGCCACGCTCAGCGTCGTCTTTCCCGATTTCTTGTTCCCGATGATCGAGAAGCTGGGGGGCGGCAGGTCCGCGGGCCGGTTGACGCTGCGAAAGCGGCTCGCGGTGAGCCCGGTGTCGACCACGACCGGGTCGAGCGAACGCGCGAAGCGTCCGCTCTCCAGCCTCCGCGCGGCCATCGCCTCCGTAAGCGGACCGAGAGTCTCCAGCGGGTACACCGCGCAGAGCGGGTGAAAGCCCCACGGCGGTCCGGTGCGCGGGACGCAGGGCCGGCCGTGCTCGCGCCACTCGTCCGCCAGGCGCCGGAGCGCGTCGGTACCGACCCACGGCATGTCCACGGCCAGCGCCAGCACCGCCCCGTGGCCGTCCCGCAGAGCGCGGTCCAGCGCTGCGTCGATCCCCCCGAGCGGCCCCATCAGGGGCCGTCGGTCCGGCAGCGTGTCGAGCTCCACCTCTTCCGCGACGCGGGGATGGTTGACCACGGCCACCACATCGTCGCACACCTCCTTCAGCCGCCGGGCCGTGACCTCCCAGAGCGGTTGCCCGTGGAGGCGGGCCAAGGTCTTGGGCGAACCGAAGCGCCTGCTGCCGCCGCCTGCGAGGATGGCTCCGAGAAGACTCATTTCGTCAAATTCCCCGCGTGCGCCGACGGTCCGCGAACCGGCCCGGCCCGGCGAAGCGGAGCCGGGGTCAATCCCCCCCGCATGCCGATGATCCGCTCTCCGCCCGAGTACACGTTGCAGCCGTCGCGCTTCGCGAAGCCCACGAGCGTCATGTTGAAGCGTCGCGCGAAGGTCACGGCCAGGCTCGACGGCGCACCCACCGCGACGACCGCCGGAAAGCCCGCCATCGCCGCTTTTTGGAGAATCTCGAAGGACGAACGTCCCGACACCACCAGGCCGCGGTCCGACCCGGGCAGACCGTGCGCCAGCACCAGCGCACCGACGGCCTTGTCGACGGCGTTGTGGCGCCCGACGTCCTCCCGGACCAGGGTGACGCGCCCGCTGGAATCGAAGAGCCCGGCCGCGTGGATGCCCCCCGTCCGGTCGAAGACCTTCTGCGCCGCACGCAGCCGGTCGGGCAGCGCGCGCACTTCGGCCTCGTGGATCGCGAGGGTCCCGTCGGGGACGGCCGCGCAGCCCATGATCTCCACCGATTCGAGCGAAGCCTTCCCGCAGACGCCGCAGGACGACGTCACGTAGAAGTTGCGGGTCAGGCTCGACGCATCGAAGGCGTCCGGGGCGCGCACCGACGCGGTCACCACGTTGTACTCCTGGGGCTCCACGTCGCGGCAATACCTCACGGCACTGACCGCATTCGGGTCGGTCACCACGCCCTCGGTGAAGAGGAATCCCGCGGCGAGCTCGAAATCGTCGCCGGGCGTCCTCATCGTCACGGACACGGGGTGCTCGCGCCCCCCTGCCTCGCCGGGCACCTCCAGGCGGATCTCCATCGGCTCCTCGACGGCGACGCTGTCGCCCCTCTCGCTGAACCACCCGTCCCTCATCCGTCCGACCCGAACCCGGGCCGCCCTGCGCCGCGACATCGTCGCCAATTGAGGATCCCTCCTGCTCAGCAGTACGTGATGAAATCAGCGCGAGCGATCCGGGCCGGATGAATCGCCGCTCGAATGCCGGGGATCTGTCCACGGGATGTCAGGGTGCAGAATGCTCCGCTCCGCGCACGCCGACCGGGCCGTCCGCACTATATTTACTGCTCCTCCGCCTCCATCTCAAACGTGGCCGCTCGATGCCAGACCCGACCAACGCCGATCTCGTAGCGCGCTGGAAGAGAGAGCCCGCACCCCTCCTCCCGCTTCTCCACGCATTCCACGAGCGCGACGGGCATCTTTCGGAGGACGCCCTGCGAGCCGTCTCCAAGGGACTCCGCATCCCCATCGCCGACCTCTTCGGCACCGTCACGTTCTACCACCACTTCTCGCGAGACCCCGGCGGCCTGGACCGTCCGCGCGTCTGCGACGGCCCCGTGTGCGGCATGCGCGGCGCCGATGTCCTCGTCGCGAGCCTGCGCGCCGCCGGACACGACCCCCGCGCCATGCCCTGTCCCGGCCGCTGCGACCAGCCGGTCCCGGTGATCCACGGGGACACGGTGCTCACCGGGCGAACCGCGGGCACGCTGGCCGACGGGCGGTCTCCGCTGCCGCCGACACCTCCGGCCGGGGTGGAGGAGTGCGTCTTCGCCGGCATCCGCAGACCGGGGCGGGCCACGCTGGCCGGGTATCGGAGGCGGGGCGGCTACGAGGCGCTCCGCCGCGCGGTCACCGAAATGACCCCTGCAGACGTGATCGACGTGATAGACCGGAGCGGGCTGGTCGGCCGGGGCGGCGCGGGCTTCCCCACAGGACGGAAATGGCGGGCCGTGGCCGACGCGCCCGGCAAGCCCAAGACCATCGTCTGCAACGCCGACGAAGGCGAGCCCGGGTGCTTCAAGGACCGCGTGCTGATGGACCACGACCCCCACGCGACGATCGAGGGAATGGCGCTGGCCGCCTACGCCGCCGGGGCCGTGCGCGGCTTCGTCTATCTGCGCTACGAATACCCGGAGACCTTCGACATCCTCGAAGGCGCGATCGCCGAGGCGGAAGGCGCCGGATTGCTCGGCGACCGGATCCTGGGCACCGGCTTCTCCTTCCGTCTCATGGTGCGGCGCGGCGCGGGCGCCTACATCTGCGGCGAGGAGACCTCGCTGCTCAACTCGCTCGAGGGCAGGCACCCCTTCCCCCGCAACCGTCCCCCCTTTCCCGTCACTCACGGCTACGACGACCTGCCCACCGTCGTGAACAACGTCGAGACGCTCGCCTCCGCCCCCCCGATCCTGGTGCACGGCGCCGACTGGTACCTCGACCTCGGCCGCGGCGGCCACGCCGGCACCAAGGTGATCAGCCTGTCCGGCGACATCGCGCATCCGGGCAACTACGAGGTTCCCATCGGGCTGCCGCTGCGCGAACTGCTGCACGACTGGGCGGGCGGGCCGCCGCCGGGACGCACCGTCCGGGCCGTCACCATGGCGGGCCTGTCCGGCGGGTTTCTGGCAGGCGACGACCTCGACGTCACCCTCGACGAGCCGTCGATCCGGGCGAAGGGCAGCTTCTTGGGCGCGGGCGGGATCATGGTCTTCGACGACTCCCGCGACATGCTCGGCGTGACCCGCGAATCGATGAAGTTCTTCGCCGAAGAGTCGTGCGGGAAGTGCTTTCCGTGCCGGATCGGAACCCAGCGCCTGGTGGAGCGGCTGGAGGGCAAGGGACCGCGCACCGTCGAGGCCTGGATCGACGAAGTCACCGACCTCAACGAAGTCATGAAGAAGACCAGCGCGTGCGGGCTGGGCCAGGCAGCCCCACTTTTGACCGAGAGTCTGATCAGGTACTTCCCCGACCGGGTTCGGCAACATGCATCGGCCCATGGCGGAACTCCGCGCGAAGACGCAGGTCGGGGTGCCGCCGGGCTGGGAAGGAAAGGCTAGAGGACGATGAAGCGGAACGGCGCCCCGTCGGCGAACGGTACCCCTCCGACCCTGACGCTGGACGGGGAGAAGGTCGCCTTCTCACGCGGCGAGACCCTGTACGAAGTCGCCGAGCGGCACCGCAGGGATATCCCGACCCTTTGCTACGACCCCCGCCTCGAGCCCTTCGGGGGCTGCCGCCTCTGCGTGGTCGAGCTCGAGGGCGCGCGCAACCCGGTGGCCTCGTGCACCGCGAAGGCGCAGCCCGGCATGGTGGTGCGCACCCGCACGGCCAGCCTCGAGGTCCAGCGACGCATCCTCATGGAGATGGTCGCTTCGGAGAACCGCGACACCGACGTCGATCCCCTGCACGGGTACGCGTCCCAGGAGACGGCGGAGCTGCTGGACCGCTACGACGCCCGCACGGGCCGCTTCGAAGGAGCGATCTCGGGCCGCAGCCGCTTGGACGACGACAACCCCTTCATCAAGCGCGACTACGACAACTGCATCTCGTGCTACCGCTGCGTGCGCGTCTGCGCCGAGCAGGAGGGCGACTACGCCATCTCGGTCATGAACCGCGGCTTCGACACCCGGATCACCACCGAGTTCGGCGGCCTCCTCAAGGATTCGGCGTGCACCTTCTGCGGCCAGTGCATCCAGACCTGCCCGACCGGCGCGCTCGGCGACCTCAAGGCGCTGGCCAACAGGGATGTTCCGGGCGAGACGAAGACCACCCGCACCGTCTGCCCCTATTGCGGCGTGGGCTGTTCGGTCGACGTGATGTCGCGCGGGGACAAGCTGATCGGCGTACTCCCGGCGATGGACGGCCCCGCCAACGAGGGCGCGCTGTGCGTGAAGGGTCAGTTCGCCTTCGACTTCGTGCATCACCCCGACCGCCTGGCCACCCCCTTCGTCCGCGACGAGACCTCGGGCGAGCTGCGCCCCGCATCGTGGGACGAGGCGCTCGACCGGGCGGCCGGAACGCTTCGCAGGGTGGTGCGGGACCATGGCCGCCACGCCGTCTACGGGATCGCATCCGGACGCGCGCCCCACGAAGCCGCCTACATGATGCAGCGTTTCATCCGGGCGGGACTGGGGACGAATCACATCGACAACTGCAGCCGCGCCTGACACGCCCCCACAGTCGCCGGTCTGGCGGCAACAATCGGAAGAGGGGCGATGTCGAACCCGCTCTCGGACATGGACAAGCCCGACGTGATCTTCTGCATCGGGACCAACATGACCGAATGCCACCCCGTCGCGGCCACGCGTCTCAAGCGGGCGCTCGCACGGGGCGCCCGGATGATCGTCGCGGACCCCCGGCGGATCGGGCTCGCGGAGCTCGCCGATGTCCACCTGCCGATCCGGGTCGGCTCCGACGTGGCGCTGCTGCTCGCGATGGCGCACGTGATCGCCCGCGAGGGACTGGTGGACGAGGCGTTCATTGCGGAGCGCACCGCCCACGGCGAGGACTTCCTCGAGCATGTGGCGCGCTACACCCCCGAATGGGCGTCGGAGATCTGCGAGTGCTCGCCCCAGGACATCGAGCAGGCGGCGCTTCTGTACGGCGGGGCCGACCGCGGCGCCATCTACTACACGGTCGGGATCACCGAGCACATCTGCGGCGTGGACAACGTGCAGAGCCTCTGCAACCTGGCCCTGATGACCGGCAACCTGGGCCGCGAGGGCACGGGGGTGAACCCCATGCGCGGCCAGAACAACATTCAGGGGGCCGGCGACGCGGGAGCGCTGCCGAACAACTACCCCGGCTTCCAGGCCGTCACCGATCGGGCGCACCAGGAGAAGTTCGGCCGCGCCTACGGGCGCAGGACCGACATCGAGGAGGGGATGACCAAGGTCACGGCGCTGGACCTGTGCGGCGACCGCATCCGCGCGATGATCATCAACGGCGAGAACACCTTGGTCACCGACCCGGACCGCCACCACTGCGAGCACGCGCTCAAGAGCCTGGACTGCCTGATCGTGATCGACATCTTCATGACCGAGACGGCCAGAATTGCCGATGTGGTCTTCCCTGCCACCGCCTGGGCCGAGACCGACGGCGTCTGCACCAATACGGAGCGACGCGTCCAACGTCTGCGCGCGGCGGTGCCGCCCCCCGGCGAAGCGAAGCCCGACTGGTGGATCATCTCAAAGCTCGCTCGTCGAATGGGCTGGCAGGGCTTCGATTTCGGGTCGGCCAAGGAGGTCTTCAACGAGCTCTGCGCTCTGGCTCCCACCTACGCAGGACTGAACTGGGACCGCATCGACCGGGGCGAGTATCAGTGGCCCGTCCCCGAAGAGGGACACCCCGGCACGCCCCGCCTGCACGAGAAGCGCTTCGAGAACGGCCGCGGAATCTTTCGGATGCTGGAGTACCGCGACCCCGAGGAGACGCTGTCCGACGAATACCCGATGTGGCTCACGACCGGGCGCCGGCTGCCGCAGTACCACACGCGCACGCAGACGGGACGGTCCAGAGGGATCGACTACCTGCTCGCCGAGGAGACGCTGGAGGTTCACCCCGACGACATCGCGCGGCTGGGGCTGCACGACGGCAGCTGGGCCGAGCTGAGCAACCCGCGCGGGTGTCTGCACGTGAAGGTGCGGGCGACGACCCGGTCGCCGCGGGGAACGGTGTTCGCGTCGTTCGCCTTCGACGACGTGCCGGTGAACGTGCTGACCGGGGGCGGATACGATCCCGTGACGCAGACGGCGGCGCTCAAGGCGTGCCCGGTGGCGCTCAAGCCGGTGGGGTCGGCTCCGGCGATGGGTCGGGGCGGCCTGATTCGTGGATGACGACCGGCGTCTGCTTACGCGGGTCGTCATCCGGAACTACAAGAGCATCGCCGCGTGCGACGTGTCGCCGGCGCAGCTGACCTTCCTCGTCGGCCCGAACGGTTCGGGCAAAAAGCAACTTTCTCGATGCCCTCCGGTTCGTGGCCGATTCGCTGCGGTTCTCGATCGACCACGCGTTGCGCGACCGGGGGGGGGCATCAAGGAGGTGAGGCAGCGATCCAGCGGCCGTCCTACTCACTTCGGGATTCGCCTTGAGTCGACCTTGGGGCGTCGAGGGGCCACTTCGCGTTCACCGTCGGAGCGAAACGGGGGGGCGGGCACCAAATCCTGCAAGAGGAGTGCCGCGTAGTCCGCACAGGTGACGGCCCGAGTGACTCGTACATCATCTGGCGAGGGAAGGTCGTCATGAGCAGCTTTTCTCCGGCACCCGCCGCCGCCAAGGACCGTCTGTACCTGGTCAACGCTTCGGGAATGGAGAGGGTCGTTCCCGAGTCACTCGGGTCGACAGGAAGGCGGTCGGTCCCATGGAGACCCTTGAATTCCGGCAGCAGATCGGTGGTGCAAAGCACCCTTGGCGTTTCTATGCAAGCAGCATGTCGGATGGAACCCTGCGGGCGATCGGGCTCCTCGTGGCGCTCTTCCAGGGGGCTGGAACCGAACAGGCGACCCGTTCGCTCGTCGGCATCGAGGAGCCTGAGGTCGCGCTTCACCCGGCTGCGGCCGGTGCGCTGATCGACGCTCTGAGGGACGCTTCCGCACATGGACAGATATTCGTGACCAGCCACAGTGCCGACCTGCTCGACAGCGACGATATCCCGGCCGAATCGATCCTGGCCGTCGTGGCCGAGCAGGGTGAGAGCCGCATCGGCCCGCTGGACGAGGTCGGGCGCTCGGTACTGAGAGACCGTCTCTACACGGTCGGCGAGCTGCTCAGGATGAATCAGCTGGACCCGGACCCGGCACTCTCGAAGCTGCGCTTGGATCAAAGTGATCTATTCGACCTGATACTCTGAGACATACATGGTTTCTGGCGGCCGCGGATTTCCATCGCGGGGACACGAGGCATCAAGCCTTGCGCCACTAGCCCGCTCACTCACATTAGCAACTTTTGGTAGTTGATCTTGATCTGAGCGGAATAATCACGAATGAACTTATTTATGTGCACGCGCGTGAACAAGAAATCAAGCGACTGCTTGCTAAGATGCGAAAGATCGGTCTTCGTAGCCAAGCCAGTCAACTGGTTGCTGCGTATGTCTAGACATGTGAAGACTATGGCCTGAACATCGGGCACAACGATATTGTCATGGTCACCTACAAGCTTTCGGTAGCGAAGTAACGACGCGTCCGTAGCTGTTTCCGTCTTCTCATCATGTCCCACTCGCATAGGAATCGGATGCGGCATGAACATAATATTGCCGTACAGCAACCGCTGTCCCCTTAGGTTGGCTGTAGTACTTTCCCTCTACAGTTTTTTCACGACTAAATTCGCCTCCTCTTGTTGTCTTGCCGTAAACCTCATACCCAGCGAGCCTGCCCAGCAACTCATCCCTTATCCAGCCATGGATGATATCAAGTTTCTTCGGGGACCGAGGAGACCTGACCCCTTGTCTCCATGCCTCTTTAAGAGCACCAAAGCAACGTTCTTCAATCTCGCTACGCATCGGCAAGAAATCGCTTGTCCACTGGGAAATTCTGAATGAAAGTCTTTGCATATGACCACCATCCGCCTTGGTACGGCTTACTGGTCGTTTTTATGAACTCGTTCATCTCCTCGCTGTTCAAAGCGCGGAGTAATGCATCAACCGACACGTTCGATCTGGGCTTGATAGCATATCCAGAGTAAAACAGTGAATCTACATCTTCACATAGCTGAAAGGACGGCTCTCTGTTCATTCCCGAAGTTAGAATCTTGACGCCCAATGCACTCGTAATGCCGACATGTCGCCCATAGCCATGCCACCTGCTGTCAGGTACCTGTCCCTTGTCACGACCCAACAACGTCTCCTTGTTGCGAGCTAACCAGTTGGATGCCATAGGAAACATTGCAACGAAGCGGGAAAACGAGATCAGCCGACCACCTTTATCATACGGATAGACGGCAACCCTGTCTACCGGATCAACTCCATTTTTCATGACAGACGCCTTGTAGATGCGACGTACACTTCCCTTTTCCAACAAGAATTCAGTTTTGCCATCGGTACACCAGATGCCGGATTTGTCTATGTTCAAAACACTAAGAATGAATACTCGGTCTGCGAGAGTTTGAATTCCCACCTTGATGGTAGCAATTCGCCGGGACCTTCCCCCTCGCGCCCCGACCTCCAGACCAGTTGTCCGTCGGCAGCGTAGCGGCGAACCTCCCGCGCGGCTTCCACCACGACGACCACGTCTCCGTCGTCCATGCGCGCGGCACCGGCGATGCCATCCAACAGGTACTCCTCCAGACCCTCTACTTCGCCGATCACAGCAGTCGCTTCATCGCGAGACGGATCTCGCTAGCCGACTGAGCCTGTGTGGACCTGTCGTTTGGGTCCGTACATCCTGCTAATGTGGCCCATGCCGCCAGCGTGCAGGCCGTTCGCGCTGCCACCTCGATTCCTTTCCTTGCTAGCTTCACGTACGGCGAGTGGTTGGGGAGCGCAGCTCGGCCTCGGGGCCCCGACCGTTTGCCGAAACGCGATCCTAACAGGAGCCCTGCGCAATCACCTCGGAAGCGGTTGTCTGTCTGCCGTCGGCCCCGACGGATCAAGACGCCTGGTACTAGGCACAGGCAAGTGCCAATGGGGACCAAGGGCAGATGCGACTGCTCCACGTCGAATCGGTCCGACCGCCCGCTCCTTCAGATGTACCAGTTCGCCGACGCTCGGTACGAAATCCTCGAACCTGTGGCCGAGGAGCAAGGGCAGGCATACCGGAGCCGGGGATAGCAGGACAGAGGTCGAGGCTATCCGGGTATCGGGTAGTTGTAGTGCCTCATGTGGCAGCAACTGCCATTCGAGCACTCTCTCTGGCAGATGGACTCGCACGGAGGTCCGAAGACCATGTCGCAGGCCTCATGGGGCTGTGGCGGCGGAGGCGGGTCCTGAGCCACCGAACGATCCGGCGGCTGGACAACTGCCAAGCCGATGGTGATGGCGACAGCCAACGACACTGGAATCAGTGTTCTCCAACGCATTCCTAAAACTCCTTGCTTCAGGATGAATGAATAGTGACCACGGATAGTATATCCTACATCTTGTTGTCCGCTCGCGCAACTATCACGGTCTCTTGGCCCAGCTCGTCGCGATGCACGAAGACGGCCCTGTCCTGCGCCGCATCGAGAATCCGGACAGCCCCATGGAATGTGAGCGTTCCTGTCGGCATCCACGTATCCGACGACTCGCCGAACACATGGAAAACCGTAGAATCCCCCGCTGCAACGGTGCTCGCAAGCCATATCGCTCCTTCCCGACTCGCGAACAACTCACGCACTCCGTACTGCGGCACATCGGGCAGCGCAACCGGGCGTCGGGACGGCACTGCCAGCCCGCCATCGAGAAGATATTCAAACACTTCCAGAGATTCGTCGAAGGCTGCGACGAACAGCCGTCCGCCGCCGCCGGCCACCATCGCCCCACCGGCATCCTCGTCGCGACGGATGTTGAAGGATGTCGGATCTGGAAGCCGCTCCCACAGCGCGTGGGGAACGCGTGCGACCGTGTCCAGGACGCGGCCCTCGTCGGTTATCGCGAAAGCGGTCAGCGTGTCGCGCGCCTTGGTACCGGCCGGTGTCTCCGGCATGAGGAGTAACTGCGGCAACCCCGACGAGATGGCCACCCAAGTTGCGGTGCCCAATCGAGTCATCGCCTGGGCCTGCTTCCCCGCCAGTCCGGTGCCCGAGACCCTGAATGTCCGGCCAAAGGAACCAGATCGGGAGAAGACGGAGAATCGGGTCAGGTCGCGGTCGTAGACCAGCAATGAGTCCGGACCGTGAGGCTCCAGCCAAAGGGGCCGCCGAAACTCGCCGGGACCCGTGCCGAGTCTGCCGATGCGGCGAATCCGTCCACTGCCGATCTCGAATCGAACGAGTTCGCCATCGCCCCCATTGACGAGGAAAACACCGTTGCGCTCGTTGTCGAGGACTGCGTCGGACACCCGGTAGAGGGGAGGCTCACTCCACATCGGCCCGCTCCCCAACACCGCGAGCGTGTCAAGCTGCCCCCATGCTACCTGGCTCCAGCTCGAATCGGCGAGTGGCGATCCCGCAAGCGGGAACTCCGCCTCTCCGTCACCACAGCCCACCTGAAGGGCCAGAACAATAAGCACGAACCGGTTCATCGCAGCAACCCTCTGATCTCGGTTTCAGACAAATTCCCTCTCACCAGCCGGTTGCCCACGACCATGGCCGGTACCCCAGTTATCCCAAGCTCCATGCCATCCCGGAAGTCAGCGCTAACGGACGTAACCGCCTCGTCGCTTGACAGACAGGCCCGGAAACCGGGCAAATCACCCATACCTATCCCGTCGGCAATCGCAACGAGGTCCGAAGCCCGCTTAAGGGATCCATCTTGCAGAAGCGCGGAATGGAATTCCCGTGCCGCGCCGTAGGAGCCTGCGCACACGGTCCCAAGCGCCGCTCGGTAGGAGACCGAGTCCATCGGAAGAACAAGGTGCCGAATGCGGACGGTGGGACGACGGCCCTCGCCCAAGTCAAGTTCGCCAAGTGTAGCCAAGAGCACTCGAGAGAACCGGCACGAATACCGGGAGAATACCACGATATCTGCCTCTCCCTCCCCGACCACCTGTCCTCCTGACCAAGCCTTCTTGGTTTCCTCGGGGGCAAGGCTTCGAAAGTTCGGATGAGCCTCGACATGTCGTCGCTGCCGGTAGGCGAAGAGTGCAACGCAGACCGTAAGAAGAGCGACCCAAGTCAACTTGGCGAAGGCGTTCATTCGTTTTGTCCACATGCCTGTTTTCCCGGGAGGCACGATTTTCGCTTGATCCGGGCCACCCGAAGGGGTAACCCGAATCACTCCATCCTTAAAGAATACAGCTCAGACACTGTTCCCGCAACTGGAGTGTCGGGAGCCACTCGCAGTCCCTGACGTCCGTCTTGCGTCCGGGGACGTTTCTTCACGTGGCGGGCGTTCACGAGCATCAGCTCGAAGCGCGACTCGAGCACCGCGTACACCGGCCGCCGGTACACGCCAAGTCTCCAGCAGCTTCCCCCAAGAATCCCATCGGAGCACGCGGTCGTAGCCCGCCACGAGCACGCCGTCGTCGGTGGCCACCACCGCTACGATGGCGCGCAATTCTCCTGGGCCATTTCTCCTTCTCCGGCACCGAACGTGTTCAGTACTCTGCCGCCGGAGAGAGACAGCGCCTGAATGCGGAACGGATCGGCGCTCTCGGCCACGTACAGGAACACCGCGCGAATGGTCGATGGCGTTGCCGCCGAACATCCTGAACGCGTACTCGAAACCTCCTGCGATGATGCGCCCGGCACCGGAGTCGATCTCCAGTCGCCCTTGGCCCCACAGAGACGACGGGCTCCCGGCCAGCCCGACCAAAAGCGCGACCGCAGCCTTGGGAACGGTGACGGATGTGGTGGTCCGGCGCATCAATCAGATCTGCTCTTCGATTGGCCTCCGTGGCTGCCAGCCTAGAGACCGTCCGAAGTACCCCCGTACATCTCCTCCATCACCGAGACGATATCGGGCGCATGGCCCAGGTAGCGATCCACGGCGACCGTCTTGATGTCGCCCGGAAGACCGTGAAGCGCTTCCGCGATCGGGCCCGCGATGGCGGCCACGGTGTCGGAATCGCCGCCGAGCGAGACCGCGTTGCGGATCGCGTCTTCGAACGAAGTCGACTCCAGCGCGCAGGTGATCGATTCGGGCACGGTTGCCTGGCAGGTCTCGTTGAAGGTGTAGCCGGGACGGATCTGGTTGACGGTGCGGGTCAGGTCGTAGCCGTACTCGGCGGTGACGGCGGCGCGGATCTCGGCAGGCTCCGCATGGTGCAGGGCCAGCCAGGTCGCGTGAACGGTGGCCCGCGCGCCCTTCATGGCGTCGGCACCATGTCTGAAGCGTCGCCGCGGGCGGGCGGTCGTGCAGCAGCATGTCGGCAACGGCGGCGGTGCATACCGTGTCGTCCGTGAAGTGGCCGCTTGTGCTGAAGAACTCGAAGTCCTTCGTCTTGATCCGGTTCCATCCGTACACGGAACCGACGATGTCTCCGATGATTGCGCCCCACATGGCTGCATCTCCCGTTTGCAGTGGGTTGTAGTGGGCTTCTCCGCGCCCGTGCCCGATACCTGACACGCCTTGATACCTGACTTGCCCCCGCACCCGTTCCGCGCAAGACTTCGCAGGCCGTTTTCTCGCGCTTCCCCCTGACCGAAACCTCGCTCCGACCCGGAACATCCATGCTCTCAGACATCGAAATCGCGCAAGCCCACCCGATAAGACCCATCGCCGAGATCGCGACCAGAGCCGGCCTCGGTGAAGACGAGATTCTGCAGTACGGACGCTACAAGGCCAAGGTACCCCTCGACGTGGTCGGGGCGCGGCCCGAACGCGGCGCCAAGCTCGTTCTGGTGACCGGATGCAGTCCGACCGCGGCGGGCGAGGGCAAGTCCACGACTTCCGTGGGGCTCGCCGACGCCCTCAACCTGAAGGGGCGCAACCCGGTGCTCTGCATCCGCGAGGCGTCGCTGGGACCCGTCTTCGGGATCAAGGGCGGAGCGGCCGGCGGCGGCCATTCTCAGGTCGTGCCGATGGAGGATATCAACCTGCACTTCACCGGCGATTTTCACGCGATCACCTCGGCGCACGCGCTCCTCTCGGCGATGCTCGACAACCACCTCTTCCGGCCGAACAGCACCGGGCTCGATCACCGCCGGATCACCTGGGGCCGGGCCGTCGACATGAACGACCGGGCGCTTCGAAAGGTGATCGTGGGGCTGGGCGGACCCTTCGGCGGGATCCCGCGCGAAGACGGCTTCATGATCACCGCCGCTTCGGAAGTCATGGCGATCTTCTGCCTGGCGCGCGACCTGCCCGACCTGGAGCAGCGGCTCGGCAACATCATCATCGGGTACACGCGCAGCCGCGAGCCGGTGCGCGCCCGCGACATCGGCGCCCACAGGGCGATGACCATCCTCATGCGCGACGCCCTGCACCCCAACCTCGTGCAGACGCTGGGCGGCACGCCGGCATTCATTCACGGGGGACCCTTCGCCAACATCGCGCACGGCTGCAACTCGCTGATCGCGACCCGGGCCGGGCTCAAGCTGGGCGACATCGTGGTGACCGAGGCGGGCTTCGGGGCGGACTTGGGGGCCGAGAAGTTTTTCGACATCAAGTGTCGCCTGGGCGGACTCGGCCCCGATGCCGTCGCGATCGTCGCGACGATCCGCGCACTCAAGATGAACGGGGGAGCATCCAGGCATTCTCTCGCGACCGAGAACGTGGCGGCGCTCTCGCGCGGCATGGAGAACCTCTACGGCCATGTCGAGAACGTGGCCGGGTTCGGCGTCCCGGCTGTGGTGGCGCTCAACCGCTTCGCCAGCGACACGGCGGCCGAAGTCGCGACCGTGCTGGACGGCTGCGCGGCGCGCGGCATCCGGGCCGTCGAGGCCGATCCGCACGGGGGAGGCGGCGAGGGGTGCGTCGATCTGGCCGACGCCGTCTGGGAGCTGGCGAACAGCGGCGATGCCGACTTCCGGCCGCTGTACCCGGACGAGATGCCGCTCAAAGAGAAGATCGAGACCGTGGCGACCCGGATCTACGGTGCCGCCGGGGTCGATTTCATGGCCGGAGTCACGGCCGAGCTGGAGCGCATCGAGTCGTTCGGGATGGCGGACGCACCCGTGTGCATCGCCAAGACGCAGTACTCGTTCTCCGACGACCCCGCACTGCTGGGACGGCCGCGCGGCTTCCGGATCACCGTGCGCGAGGTCGCGCCTTCGGCGGGCGCGGGCTTCGTGGTCGTGAAGACGGGATCGATCATGACGATGCCGGGTCTGGCCGCGAAGCCGGCCGCGCTAGCCATGACGATCGACGAGGACGGGGTGATCGCCGGGCTGATGTAGCGAGGCGACGGGCTGATGTAGCTGCCGCCGGGCTGATGTAGCTGCCGCCGGGGTGATGTAGCTGCCGCCGGGGTGGTGTGGCGAGGCGGCGCGCCGCACATGGTTCGGTGCAGTATCGTGCCGACTCCGGAGCAGGGTCATGGCCGGGTCAGTGTCGTGGCCGTGCGCGCTGACGGGGCCGCAAGCTACATGGCGGCCCTTCCTTCGGTGCCGGGCTGGCGACGGGAACGGCGCTTGCCCAAGTTGGGACCGTATCGATCTCATCGACCTCGTCCACTCATCCCCCCTCCCCCCCCAATGCCCGACGCCGACGCCTACTGGGCCCGCAACCTCCGCTATCTGTGGATCCTGCTGTCGATCTGGTTCGCGGTTTCCTACGGGTTCGGGATTCTCTTCGCGGACGCGCTGAACGCGATTCGGATCCCGGGCACGGGCTTCAAGCTGGGCTTCTGGTTTGCGCAGCAGGGGTCGATCTACGTCTTCGTGGCGCTGGTATTCGTCTATGCCCGGCTGATGAACCGGCTGGACCGGGAGTTCGGGGTGGCGGAAGACTGATGGGCCATCGGCCCGTTCGGCGTCGGACGACCCCGCGCACCCGGCCCGCTCCGGTGGCTCCGCGCGGCAAGCACTAGCCCAGCCCATGGACGTGCGCATCTGGACCTTCATCCTGGTAGGGCTCTCCTTCGCCCTCTACATCGGCGTGGCGATCTGGTCCAGGGCCGGTTCCACCAGGGACTTCTACGTTGCCGGCACGGGGGTCTCGCCCCTCGCGAACGGGATGGCCACGGCGGCCGACTGGATGTCGGCGGCCTCGTTCATCTCGATGGCGGGGCTGATCTCGTTCATGGGATACGACGGCTCGGTCTACCTGATGGGGTGGACCGGCGGTTATGTGCTGCTGGCGATGCTGCTGGCGCCGTATCTGCGCAGGTTCGGGGCGTACACCGTGCCCGAATTCGTGGGCCAGCGCTACTACTCGCAGGTCGCGCGCGTGGTGGCCGTGGTGTGCGCCGTGTTCGTCTCGTTCACCTACGTGAGCGGCCAGATGCGGGGCGTCGGGATCGTCTTCAGCCGCTTCCTCGAGGTGGACGTCGCGGTCGGCGTGATCATCGGGATGGGCATCGTCTTCTTCTACGCCGTCCTGGGCGGGATGAAGGGCATCACGTACACCCAGGTGGCCCAGTACTGCGTCCTGATCTTCGCCTACATGGTGCCGGCGATCTTCCTCGCGGTCATGCTGTCGGGAACCGTCGTTCCCCAGCTCGGGTTCGGCGGCGCCGACCCGGCGAGCGGCGTCTTCCTGCTGGACAAGCTGGACGGACTTCACCGGGAGCTGGGCTTCACGGCCTACACCGACGGCACCAAGTCGACGATCGACGTGTTCTTCATCACGGCGGCGCTCATGGTCGGGACCGCCGGGCTGCCCCACGTCATCATCCGCTTCTACACGGTGCCCAGGGTGCGAGACGCGCGCGTCTCGGTGGGATGGGCGCTGCTCTTCATCGCCGTTCTCTACACGACGGCTCCCGCAGTGGCCGTCTTCGCACGCGCCAACCTGCTGGATACGGTCGCCGGGCAGCCCTACGAGGCCATGCCGGAGTGGTTCAGCAAGTGGGAGGACACGGGGCTCATCACCTTCGAGGACCGCAACGGCGACGGCAACATCCAGTACACGGGCGACGACGCCGCGAACGAGCTCACCATCGACCGCGACATCATGGTGCTCGCCAACCCCGAAATCTCGCGGTTGCCGAACTGGGTGGTGGGACTGGTGGCGGCGGGCGGGCTCGCCGCGGCGCTCTCGACGGCGGCCGGGCTGCTGCTGGTGATCTCGTCGGCGATCAGCCACGATCTGCTCAAACGGGCGCGCAGGCGGAACATATCGGAGAAGGGAGAGCTGCTGGCGGCACGGATCAGCGCGGCCTTCGCCGTGGCGGTCGCCGGGATGCTGGGAATCAACCCTCCGGGATTCGTGGCCGAGGTCGTGGCCTTCGCCTTCGGACTGGCCGCCTCGTCGTTCTTCCCCGTGATCATTCTCGGAACCTTCACGCGCACGATGAACCGCGAAGGCGCAATCGCGGGCATGCTGTCCGGAATCACCTTCACCGCGGCCTACATCATCTATTTCCGCTTCGTGAACCCGGCCGCGGACTCGCCCGAACACTGGTGGTTCGGGATCTCGCCCGAAGGCATCGGCACGGTCGGGATGGTGCTCAACTTCGCGGTCGCGCTGACCGTGTCGAGGTTCACTCCCGCCCCGCCTGCGAGCGTCCGCGAACTCGTCGATCGCATCCGTATGCCGGGAGGTGCTTGACTTAGCAGCCCGTGGACAAAATCCGCGCGGCATTCGACCGGCGATGCATCTACGGGCTGCTGGGAGCCTGCGCCTTAGAAAAGTGCGGTGCCTGCCCCCCTTAGGCCCTGCCTCCCATACTTGAATTATGCCGTGAGTAGACTGAATCATGCCAAAGTAGTAGACTTCAAGCATGAAAGTGACGACTGTCAAGGTAGAAGGGGAACTACTCGTGCACATGCCATGGGCTGGCCGAGCGGGACAGCGCCGACCCGGCCTCGACGCCCGCACCGCCGCGCGGCACTTCTGCCTCGGGTTGCCAAGCTGGGCCGTAGATCACGCGAGGCTCGCTGTACTGGGTCAACTTAGGCTACTGGGAAGTCCGCGCGACGCTCTTCGCTACCGCGATCGCCCCGCCGCTGCCTCCAGCTGATCGAGAATGTCCCGCGCGGTCTCGTCGCCGGGGGAGAACTCGACCGCGCGGCGTGCGTGAGGGATCGCCTCCCGGACGCGCCCCGTGCGCGCCAGGGCCAGCGCCAGGTTTCGATGTGCGGCCCCCAGCTCGGGACCGAGCACCACTGCCCGTTCGTAGAAACGGATCGCCGAAGCGGGATCGTCGCTGCGGAGGCGGAGGTTGGCGAGGTTGAACCAGGCCAGCGGCTCGTTGGGATCCAATGCCGTCGCGGCCTGGTATTCGCGCACCGCTCCGGCCGCGTCTCCGGATGCCGCACGGGCGATCCCGAGGTTGACCCGGACCAGCGGCTGGTTCGGATCGGCGGCCAGACTCCGGCCGAAGGTCGCGATCGCGGCGGGATAGTTGCCGGTGCTGTTGTGCAGCAGCCCCAGCGAGCGGAAGACGCCTGGGTCGTCCGGCATGACCGCAAGGGCACGGTGCAGCAATGCTTCGGCTTCGGCCGCCTCGCCACGGGCCATGGCCTCGTCGGAGAGGAAACCCAGGATCATGACCCAGCGGCGGCGCACCGCGAGGGGCTCGGCGGCGACGGTGACGGGCTCGGCGGCGACCGCGGCGGGGGGTGCTTGGGCGGCCGCTGCGGCGGACGCTTGGGCAGCCGCGGCGAGGACCGCGTCGGCACCGTCCCGTCCCGGCGCGGAGTCCGCCGCGTGAAGGGTCGCCAGCGCCAAGGCGCGGAGGTCGGGGTCCGGGGAGTCGGCGAGCCGGGCCACGCGGTCGGTCGCGTCGGCACCGAGCCCCGCGCCCGGGTCCACCCACCGGGTCAGGAAGCGCGCGAGGCCCCGGAACCGGGCCAGGGTTCCGGGTTCGTCGGGGTGCAGGAGCATCCTGCCCGCCAGATCCGCGCCCATGCGGTCGGTCACCGCGAGGAGTCCCTCCGTGACGCGATCGGGGGGCTTCGTTTCCCCCCACCACTCATCCGCCTGCGCTTGCAGACGGAGTTCGCTCCGGTCGGTATGACAACCGCGGCACGCGCTCACGAGGCCCAGCCGTCCGTCCAGCCGGGGACGCGGCACGGGGATCGTATGATCGGAACGGGCGAAGGGCACCGCTTGCCCGACCTCGGGGTGCTGCAGGTAGGGCATGTGGCACGAAACGCAGCGCGCGCCCGGCGAAGCGGCGGGATGGAACGTGTGCGTCTCGGGGGCCGTCGCCTTGGCGGCGTGGCATGAGGTGCACTGCCGGTCGTCGGTTTCGTCCGCCAGCGGAGCGCGATTGATGTCCCAGTAGCCCAGCCCGTGCGGCTCGTGGCAGCTGATGCACGTCATGCTGCCGTCGACGTAGCACGAGGACGAGAGGTGGGTCCCCTGGTAGGCGAAGGTTCCGACGCGACCGTCCGCCAGGTAGGGATCGTCGCCCAGGACGGGAAGCTTGACGGCGTGGTACTCGGCGGGAGGGGCGCCGGGAAGGTAGCCTTCCTGTACGACATCCTTGAGCGCGTGGCACTGGAAACAGATGTTCAGGGACTCCTCGACCCCGTCGGTGACGCGGCTGGCCAGGCCGATGTCGGCGGGGTCGTCCCGGCCGGCGACGCGGCCGGCCAAGCCGGTGTCGGCCGGATCGCTCCTGCCGGCTGGGTCGTCCCCGTCGGCCGGGTCGCCCGTGCTGGCCGGATCGCCCATCAGCTCCGCATGGCGCCGCGCCGGACCGTGGCACGACTCGCAGTTGATGTCCAGCGAGGTCCAGCGCGTCGTCACGCCCGTTCCAGGTTCGAGGCGGGCCGTGATCTGGCTGCCGTGGCAGGACTGGCAGTTCGTGAACCGCGACAGGGTGCCGAGTATGCGCGTCGGGGGCCAGTCGCCGCAGTCCGCCAGCGCCATGTCCGGGGTGACGGGCACCCAGCCCGCGCCGGTCCGGCTCCCGGTGTTGCAGAACCACCGGCCGAGCTGCCGCGAGAAGTCGAACGGGAGGAAGCGCGCCGTCCCGTCGGCGGCGGCGGTGACGAACCCTTGGGTGCCGCCGCCGAGCATGTGTCCTCCGCCGATGACGCCGTCGACCGTGATCTCATGCTCGGGGCGACCCTCCTGGCGGACCACGAAGAGATACCTTCCGGCGGAATCGACGAGCGGCAGCACGACCCCGTCCCGAAAGACGATGGGCGTACCGTCGAAGGGAGCGATGACGGTCTCCGGATCCGGGTCGCCGCCCGCCCGGCCGTGAGTGGACGCCGCCCAGCGGCGGTACTGATCCTCGTGGCAGCCGCTGCAGACGGACGAACCGGCGAAGTCTTCGTGCGTGACCTCGGTCGCCGCGTGCGCGTCGCTGCCCGGCAGGTCGGCGGCGGGCGCACCGCGAGCATCGCCGGAGCTGTCGGAACCGTCCGAGCAGGCGCCCGAAAGCAGCACGGCAACCGCGAGGAGCAGCGGCTTCGGCCTGAGCGGCCGCGTCCTGAGCGGCCGCCGCGTCATCCGCCCCGGCGTCATCGGCCGCAGCGTCATCCGCCCCGGCGCCCGTCTCGGGACCAGGCGGGGCCCTGGCAACGGCAGAGCGTGCGGATGTAGGCGCCCAGCGCCCGCTTCTCGTCGTGGTCCAGCGACGCGCCGAACGCGGGCATGCGATGGCTCTTGCCCAGGATCCGGCCGCCCGCATGGATGCCGTCGTAGAGCGTGTCGTCGGTTCGCGCGGACATCGCGGCCGAGTCCGAGTGCGCGGTCGGCGCGACCGTCAGGAAGGCGGCGTTGAAGCCGTCGCCCGCGCCTCCGATCCCGTGGCAGGGAGCGCAGCGAAGCGCGTAGAGCGCGGCCCCCGAGGACCCCGTGGCCGTCGAACCGGACGGTGCCGACAGGCCCGCCACCGGCTCGCTTCCCGTCCACCCACCCTCTCGCCGCAGGAGGTAGGAAGCGATAAGGTCGAGCCGGTCCGGTTGTTCGAGCGAGGCGGGCATGATCGTGCCGGGCACCAGGTGTGCTGGGTCCTGGACGAGCGCGCGCACATACCCCGGGCGCAGGCGGTGGACGATGCCGTCGAGCCGCGGGCCGATGCGACCGCCGTCCTCCCCCAGCCGGTGGCATCCCAAGCAGCTCCATCGGTCGCGGAGGAGAGTCTCGGCCTTCCGCATGGCGAAGGGGGACAGCGCGAGCGGCTCCCAGTCGAGCGCCTCCACCGGGAGATCGTCGGGCCCCGGTGCTCGGGTGGCGTCCGGCGCCTGGCCCCCGGTCCGCGCCGCCGGGTCCGGCCCGTCGAGTTCCAGCAGATAATCGGCGACGGCCGCCGCTTCGGCCCGATCAAGGCGAAAGTTCGGCATCTGTCCCCCCGTTCCGGGTACGGGCCCGGCCGGGCGAATGGTTACGGGGTCCGCCAGGTAGCCGACGAGCCATTCGGGACGGACGCGCAGCTGCGTCACGCTCAGGTCCGGCGCCGTGACCCGCGACCCGGCCTCGGGGTGGAGATGGCAGCCGCCGCAGTTCAGGGTCTCGAAGAGCGAGGCGCCTTCCGCCCGGTCGGCATCGGCGTGCCGTGCCATCGCCTCGCGCAGCGCGTCGTCCACGCCGCGCATCTCCCGGTCGTTGGTGACGAAGAGCGCGAGCGCGACGCGCTCGCGCTCTCCCAGGTCGTAGCGAGGCATCCGCGCCGGTCCGATGTCGGGTCTCACCGTCTGCGGATCGGCCAGGTAGTGGAAGACGTAGGCGGGCGCCGTCGGCGGGGCACCCTCGCCGAACGGGGGCGTCACGGCCCGGATGCTGTCGGCACCGGGCACGCCGGTGTGGCAGGCGCCGCACCCCAGCGCCTCGACCAGCTCGCGTCCTCCGGGCGCTTCCTGGGGCCGCCCGTCCGGCACCGGAAGCCGGAAGCCGAACAGGACCGCGGCGGCGAGAAGGGACAGCCCGCCCGCGGCGAAGGGCAGCCCGGCCGCGGCGAGGGGCCGTCCGCCCGCGACCGCAAGCCATCGCCTGCGCGCTGCCGCCCTCACCTTCGCGCTCCCGCCCTCACCTTGCGCGCCCCGGTCAATGCAGCACGAGTGCCAGAATGACCCAGTACGGCACGATCCCGAGCAGAGCCGTCACCAGCGCCCGCACGGTGCCGAACCCCAGCGCCCGGCGGATCGCGACCACGCCCGCTGCCAGCGTCCAAATCTGCACCGCGAAGCCGATCCCGCCCACCACGGGGTCGAGGCCGAGCAGCAGACCGGGTGTGCGCGCGAATCCCAGGGTTCTGAGCAGCGCTCCCCACGCGGCGTCGCCGCCCATCAGCTTGTCGCCGATCAGGTAGGTGATGCCCGTCCAGAGCAGCCACTGCGCCAAGCTCGCCGCGGCAGCCCAAGCCATGGCATCCCATCCCAGACCGTAGTCCGGCACGGCCGCGACCAGCGAGGCGAGGAGCACCACGAAGCCTGCCTGCACGTTCGCGCCCCGATCCCTCCCGACCTCCTCGTAGACCTCCGCCCTGAGGATCGCGGCGCCCCACATCCTGGCCGGCAGGCCGCGTTCGGGCGTGCCGCCTTCAGCTTGGTCGCTCAATGACACCTCCTTGGAGCCGACGGGTCGGTTGCGCCGACAGGTCGGTTGCGGGAAAAAGATGCCCCCGGCTCACCGGCCCCGCCAAGTCCGGTGCCCGAGTTGTCGCCCTGAGCCCCCGGTTGTCGTACAGCCGGAGCGCGGTACACTTTCTGCCGACCCGCACGCCCCACCTCCACCGGACGCAGACGATCAGCGACAGCGCAACCAGCCTTCTGGCCCGAATCGGGCAGCCGTCCATCGCCCGCCGGATCGCACTGGTGGACGCCGGGGGAAGTTGGAGCTACTCCGACCTGCTGCGCGAGGCGGCGGCGTGGCGCGACCGGCTGGCGGAGACGCGCTGCCGAGCGGGCGACAGGATCGCGTACCTGGCGCCGCCGGGGCGATCGCACGTGGCCGTGCAGCTGGGCATCTGGGCCGGCGGGGCGATCGCCGTGCCGCTCGCGGTCTCTCATCCGCGCCGGGAGCTCGATTACGTCCTGGACGACGCGCGCCCCCGCGCGGTGGTGGTGGACCCTTCCCTGCCCCGCGCCCCCGGCCTGACGGCCTCCGCAAACGCACGCGGGGTGGCCGCGGTCGCCCTTTCTTCCCCTCCGACCGCCGCCCCGCGGGACGAGTTGCCGCCTCTGCGCGCACCCGCCGACGCCGCGCTGATCATCTACACCAGCGGCACCACCGGACGACCCAAGGGCGTTCTGACCACCCACCGGAACCTTACGGCGCAGATAACCGCGCTCACGTCAGCATGGGGCTGGACGGCGGGCGACCGGATTCTGCACACGCTGCCGCTGCATCACATTCACGGCGTCGTCAATGCTCTGGCCTGCGCGCTCTGGTCCGGCGCGGCGTGCGAGTTCGGTTCGGCCGCCCCGGCCTCGATCTGGGATCGTTTCGCGTCGGGCCGAATCACGCTCTTCATGTCGGTGCCCACCGTCTATACGCGGCTGATCCGGGCGTGGGACGAGGCTCCCGCGGGTGTGCGGCAGCGGTGGTCGCGGGACGCAGCGAGGCTCCGCCTGATGGTTTCCGGATCGGCGGCGCTCCCGGTCGCGACGCTGGAGCGGTGGCGCGAGATCACCGGGCACACCCTCTTGGAGCGTTACGGCATGACCGAAATCGGCATGGCGCTGTCCAATCCGCTTGCGGGGGAGAGGCGGCCCGGCCATGTGGGACTGCCCCTGCCCGGGGTCGAGCTGCGGATCGTCGACGACGACGGGCGGCCCGTCGCGGAGCGCCGACAAGGTGAGATCGAGGTGCGCGGGCCGCAGGTCTTTCGGGAGTATTGGGGGCGGCCCGCGGAGACGGCGGCGGCCTTCCGTCGCGGCTGGTTCCGTACCGGCGACGAGGCGTGCCTGGACGTGGGCGGGTACTATCGCATCCTCGGGCGGCGCAGCGCGGACATCGTCAAGACGGGCGGGTACAAGGTGTCGGCGCTGGAGGTCGAGGAGCTTTACCGCACCCATCCCGCGATCCGCGATCTGGCGGTGGTCGGCGTCCCGCACCGCGAATGGGGGGAGCAGCTGCGCGCCGCCTGGGTCCCGGACGACGACGCTTGGATCCCGGACGCCGCCGCCTGGGCCCCGGACGCCCCGGCGCGCCTCCCCTCCGCGGCCGACCTCATAGCCTGGGGCAAGGAGCGGCTGGCTCCCTACAAGATCCCTCAAGCGTTCACGGCCGTGCCCGCCCTGCCCCGCAACGCGATGGGCAAGGTGCGGAAAGCGGCCGTGTCGCGCATGTTGACGGACTCCGAGACCGGCCCGGACCCCGAGACCGGCCCGGACTCCAAAACCGGCCCGGACCCCGCACCGCACGCTCCGAAGGAACCCGCTTGACACAGGCCATTCTGGACAACCTGCGCACGTACTGGATCGTCCACCTCCTGCTCCTGCTCTACACCGGCCTCCTCGCCTACCACGCCTGGACGGGCAACCGGAAGACCAGCGGCGTCGCCGACTACTTCGTGGGGGGACGGTCGATGGGCCCGATCGCGATCGGGCTTTCGTTCTTCGCCACCTATTCGAGCACGAATTCCTTCGTGGGATTCTCGGGACAGGCGTACGACTGGGGCGTGACCTGGTTCCCGCTCCTGCCGTTCGTGGTGGGGCTGTCGCTCTTCGCGTGGGTCGGCGTGGCGCCGCGGTTGCGCACCTTCACCGAGTCGCTCGGCTCGCTGACCATCCCCGACTTCATCGGCTTCCGCTTCGGCAGCCCGGCGGCGCGCGTCCTCGCGGCGGTGATCGTGCTGTTCGCGTCGTTCTTCTACATGACCGCCGTGTTCAAGGGGATCGGCAACCTCCTGGAAGTCTTCCTGGACATTCCGTACCGGACGGCGATCATCATCGTCTTCTTCATCGTGATGATCTACACGGTGGTCGGCGGCTTCATCTCGGTGGTGAAGACGGACGCCGTCCAGGGAGTCGTGATGATCGTCGCGGCGATTCTGCTCTTTCGGGGCACCGTGACGGCGGCGGGGGGCCTGGGGTCGTACGCCGCGCTGGCCGGCGACCCGGTCACGGAGCCGCTGCTGCGCTGGGGCGGAGGGGTGTCTGTGCCGCTGGCACTGGGGGTCATCTTCGCCGCGACCGTCAAGTTCGCGGTCGAGCCCCGCCAGGTGTCGCGCTTCTACGCGCTCGAGAGCCGGGAGGCGATCCGGAAGGGAGTGTGGGTGTCGACCCTCGCCTTCGTGCTGGTCTATGCGCTGCTGGTCCCGGTCGGGCTGTACGCGCGCAACATCATCCCGGGAGGCCTTCCCGAGACGGATCTCGTTGTGCCCCAGCTCCTCACGACGCCGGGAGTCTTTTCGGCGGGGGCGGGTGCCTTCCTGCTGCTGGCGATGGTCGCCGCGGCGATGTCTTCGCTCGACAGCGTACTGCTGGTCATGGCCTCGACGGCGCAACGCGACATCGTGGGGATGGTGCGCAAATCGCACTCGGAGCGCCGGGCACTGGCCGCAACCCGGCTCTACGTCGCGTTATTCGCGTTGATCACGGCGATCATCTCCCTCGATCCGCCGACCGGGATCGTGGGGCTGACGGCGCTCTCGGGCGCGATCTACGGAGCCTGCTTCGGACCCGCGATTCTGATGGGGCTGTACTGGCGGCGCGGCAGCGGGGCCGCCACGGTGGCGTCCTTTGCGACCGGGCTCCTGGTGCTTCTGCTATGGAACCGGCTCCCCTTCGATACGGGAATCCACCAGGTCTTCCCCGGCGTGGCGCTGTCCTTCGCCGTCTACTGGGTGGTGGCCAAGCTGACCCCGGATTACGGCTCGGACGAGATCGACCGGCTCTTCGAGGCCGAGCGGAATCGCCGGTAGCTCGGGCGCGTGTCCGGCGGTCGGCGGGAGTCTTTACGGCACTAGGGGGCCTCTTGACCGGTGAGCGTCAACAACTTGTCCCGAAGCTCAATGGCCAAGACGCGCCACACTTGGTCGTCTCGAATCCCGTGCTCGTAGGCGCTCTTTTTGACCGCACGCTCCTCTGCGTCAGAGCGTTCCAGCTCGTCGCTGACGTACTTGAAACAGAAATCTTGAATCTCGTAGGCTTCCCAGCCCTCCGTACGAATCTTCAGCTGGCTTATGATCCTGTCTGCCCACTCGCTTGCTCCGATCTCTTTTGAGACCTGCTCGCCAAGCTCGGTCAGACGTAACGGGCTCCCACCTTCAACTGTGCGAGGTGGCAAGCGACGCAGTATTTTCTTGATGTCCTCACGGATTTCCGCCATGAACTCTTTGAATGTCGCTCGGTCCGCATCGACCCGACCCTTCCATTCCGCGGTAAGGTTCTTCCGGTGCGCATCCATTTTCTCCACCCATCGTCCGACCACGAAAATGAGCGCGACAACCGACAGAATCCCTACAGGGGCAACCCAGTCAGGCATCGTTCGGCCTCCAAGGCAAGTCCTTCCGGTATCGCGGTACAGAGCGGCCTTGGCGGGGCCGCCGTCTTCCCTCGGTCGGGGGGGGGGGGCTTCCGGGTCATGGGGGGGGGTCGGTGAAGGATAGTGCCTTCATAGTGTACACAAAACGGGGTAGTCGTGTCCAATGACACGTGAGCCCGCCCGTCACGGCATCCCCCGCCCCACCAACCTCCCGTCCCGCACCCACTCCTCGCCGCCCGCCCTGACCGTCGCGTCGACGAAGAAGTTCCATCGCACGTAGCCGCCCCCCACCGAGCCCCCCAGCTCCGTGTTGTCGCCCAGAGACAGCCGCACCACGCCGCCTCCGTAGCCGTAGTACGGGATCCATTCCTCGCCCTCGGGGATCGCCAGCAGCGGGTTGAACCCCACCGCGAGCTCGCGGAAGGTCCTCGCGGCATCGCCCCCTGCGTCCAGCTCGGCCAAGACCCCGTCGCGCCCGCTGCCCGCCTCGACCTCCACCACACGGCCTCCCGCGAAGCGCAGCACCAGCCCTTCCACGCGCTCGCCGCCCCACATCGCGAGCGGGAAGGCGATACTGCCCTCGACCGTCTCGAGCACGGGCGCCACCCGCACGGCACCCGCAGGCAGCTCCACCTCGAGGTCGATCAGGTTTCGGGCCTCGACGGCGCGCAGGGCAGAGGCGTCGCCGTCCTGCCGCGTCACCGGCCGGTCACCTACCCGGAAGCTGATGTCCGTGCCGGCAGGCGTCGTCACCTGCACCGTGCCCCGACGCAGCGCCGCCTCGAAGGCAGCCAGCGTCGCGCCCAGCTCCCGATAGTCGGTCTCCAGAAGCGCCGTCTGGTAGACCCGGTCGGCCGGCGCATCCATCGGCAGCTCCTCCATCTCGAAGGAGGTCCTGCCCGCCCAGTGGAAGTGGACGGTGCGGCCGCGGCCGTTCCTCAGGACATCCTGAAGGGCGCGGTAGACGTCGTTCGCGACCGTGGGATCCGGGAGCGCTCCCGGCAGCTTCATCGCCACATCGACCGTGCCCAAGGCCTCCTCCCACCGATCTGGCGCGCTCCCGAGCGCGGCCGTGAACTCGGTGAGCTCGGTGCCCGGCAGCGCAGCGCCGTGGACATCGACGGCCCCCAGATCGGTCGCCCCCGAGGCAGTGATGCCGTCACGCAGCAGCGGCACCAACGCGCCCCAGCGCCCGCCCCCCAGCCCCACCAGAAGGACGCGCTCGCCGGTCTGCAGATCCATCCGCTCGATGAGCATGTCGGCGATGGCTTCGAGGTCGAGGCCGGGGACTCCCGCTTCCTCCGCGTCCGCGCGCGCAGATTCGCCGACATCGTCGGCGTCGCCGGGCGCACAGGCCCAAGACGCAGCTGTAAGAAGGATCGAGAGAGAGCTCGGCAGGGCGAGGCGGCGGGGCATGAGAACCTCTCTGCAATGTTGGGCGAGGTGCCACGGGCGACTTGGGCCAAGCGCCACGGGCGACCTGTGCGGCGAGCCGGGCGACCTGGGCGACGATCCGGGCGACCCAAGCGACCCGGACGACCCGAAGGTAAGGAGCCGCGCCGCCGGTCGTCCATTTACGTTGTACTAGGACTATGTACGGTAATCTAGCCGGTACGGCGGCAAGGGGGGTGAGGCCATGGTCCACGACGGCGGGAGGAGAACGGTGGAAGGGAGCCCGTCGCGCACCTGCGAAAGCCGCCGCCCTGCACTCCCGCGGCGCTCCCGCGCCGACCGCCGCTGCCTCACGCATCCGGCCGCCGGTTTCGCCGCTGCCGCCGCCCTCGCCCTAGCCGCCTGGCTGCCCGCCCCGGCAGCGGCCCAGACGATCCGCGGAACGGTCACCGACCCCGTATCCGGAGCGGCGGTCGCGCAGGCCGTCGTGATCATGGTGAACGAAGACGGTGAACGCGTCGCGACCATGGTCACCGCCGGGGACGGAACTTTCGCGCTTTCGCCACCGGGACCGGGCACCTACATGATCGGGGTGGCGGGCCTCGGGTATCAGCAGGCGATCTCACCGGGGCTGGAGATCGGGGCGGAAGACATCCTTCTCGACATCCTCCTGCCGCCGAATCCGGTCACCCTGGATTCGCTTACCGTGGTGTCGGCGCGCAATACGCCGGACGCCGGGCGGCTACGCGGGCTTCTCGTGCCGGAACAGCACCGCGGCACGCTGGTGGGACGCCTTACCCGGGCCGAGATCGAGTCGCGCGGGCCGCGCAGCGATCTCGTTTCGCTGCTGACCACGATGAACATCCCCGGATTGAGAGCACGCTGGATGGCCCTCTCGACCGGCGCGCCCGAAACCGGGATCTGCGTGGAGCTGGGCCGCAACCGCTCGGTGCTTCAGAAGACGGAGAGCCGACTCGCCGTCGCCTCGGACCAGATCGGGTTCGCCACCGAAGACGACATCGAGGCACGGGCGGGCGCGTGCGGCATGATGGCGGTGTACATCGACGATTTTCCGATCTCCGACCCCGGAACGGTCCTGGCCTCGATCACCCCGGCCGACTTGGAGAGTGTGGAGATCCTGCCCCCGCTGGAGTCCCTGGCCCGCTACGGCGCCCGCGCCGCCAACGGAGCGCTGCTTCTGTGGACGCGAGCGGGCAGAAACTGACGCGAAAGCCGCCCACCGCCCGGCATCCCACGAACCTCCAGCAGCCCGCGGATGAATCCGTGCGAGCGGCGCGAGCGGCGAGGCGCCGGGCTGGCAGAGGTCAGCGCTCGACCTTGTGCATCAGAAGGAGCGATGTTTCCCCTTCGTCGTTCTCCCAGACCAGGACGAAGAGCTCTCGGTCCCGGGCGAGGCCGTCGCTCCGCCAGTGGATCTTCCCCCGCTTCCGCCGGTGTTCCCAGCGCCCGCGGGACTCGGCCGTCCCCAACCCCGCCCCCGGGAGGTTGTCCGAGTACCAGTCGTGGACGCTCCTGGCGTCAGGACGCCGCCTCTCTCGTTCCCGCGCAGATCGAGGATGGTGCGCCCGTTGCGGCGGCTCAAGGTGATCCACTCTCTGGACTCGTCGGTCTCTCCTTCGATCCGAATCCCTTCCTCGATCCCCTGTTCGATGATCGCTTCCACTTCGGAGAGCCATTCGCCGAGGTCGGCGAGATCGATATCGAAGTCACCACCTCCACCCACGGCGCGAAGGGTGATCGTACCCTGCTCGAAGTCGCTCCCGACGACGGTCACATCGGACCCGAAGACCGTTTCCGCCATGTTGGCGAAGGTCTCGGTGGTGGTCGTCTCGAACTCCATGGTTTCGAGGTCGGCTTCGAGTACCGCCTTGCGCGCGAAGACCGCGCCCACCACCGCTACGGCGACGAGAGTGGCGGCGAAGAGCCCGCCCGCTACCAGAACGACCTTGGCGAAGGTGGGCGGTCCCCTCCGCTCGTGACGCGTGGCTTCGGTGTACGGATCGCTCATGGTCTTGTTCTCCCCGTGCGGACTTTCGTCGGACTTGTTACCAATATCCCAGCTTACGAGCCCCCTCAATGTGCGCCCGCTGACGGTTTAGGTGGTCCTACTTCGTTGGACAGTCGAGGGCATTTTCAAGGTGGATTCCGTTGGTCTTCAACGCCCTCGGTGATCTCGCTCGAGGCCCGGGTGAGCGCGTCCGGCCGGGGACCGCCAAGATCCCGAGCCGTCCGTTGCGGACGCGCTCCTCCGAGCACGGTTTAACGATAGCCTCCGTCTCCCCGTCGGGGCGAGGGCCGGGGTCAGCGCTCCACCTTGTGCATCACCAGGATCAAGGATCCCGCTCCCGCCCTCTCGTTCTCCCGAACCAGGACGACCAGCTCCCGTTCGCGGGCGAGGCCGTCGCTCCGCGCGTGGATCTTCCCCCGCTTCCGCCGGGAATCCCAGTGCGTGCGGGACTCGGACGTCTCCAATCCCGCTTCCGCGAGGTTGTCCGCGTACCAGTCGTAGATGTTCCTGGCGTCCGCGTCCGCCTCGAGCATGACCCCTCCGAAGGAGCCCTTCCGGGAATCACCGGAGAACAGATGTTTGTGGACGCGCGCGTCCGGGTGGACGGGAACCCATTCGGGGATCTCGTCCGCCTCGTTGCCGAGCGAGACGCGGGTGTCCCTGCGTGGGCCGTGGATCTTCAGGACGCCGCCTTTCTCGTCGCCCCGCAGCTCGAAGATGGTGCGCCCGTTGCTGCGCCTCAGGGCGATCCGTCCGCCGGACACGTTGGCGTGTCCCTCGATCCGAACCCCGTCCTCGATCGCCTCTTCGATGAGCGTCTCCAACTCCGACACCCATTCGTCGATGTCGGCGAGATCGATGTCGATGTCGATGTCGCCCCCGTCGCGCGGGTGCTGAAGGGAGATCACAAGCTGGTCCAGGTCGCGCCGTGCCCGCTCCAAGTCGTTCTTCGCCCGCTCCAGGTCGCGCCGTGCTCGTTCCATGTTGCGCCCCGACCCCTCGGAGTCGCGCGCGAAGACGCCCGCTTCCGCACCCAGCACTTCCGCCAGGTCGGCGAGGGTCTCCACGTCGGCAAACGGCTCGGCGGGGGCCGTCTCCACGGTTTCGAAGTCGGCCTCGGCCCATTCTTCAGCGGCCTCGGCCCATTCTTCTGCCGCCTTGCGCGCGAAGATCACGCCCACCACCGCGGCGGTGACGAGTGCGGCGGCGAAGAGCCCGCCCCCTACCAGAATGACCTTGGCGAAGGTGGGCAGTCCCCTCCGCTCGTGACGCGTGGCTTCGGTGTATGGATCGGTCATGATCGTGTTCTCCCCGTGCAGACTTTCGTCGGACTCGTTACCAATACCCTGCTTACGAGCCTGGTTCTTCGATGTTTCGCCCGGGCCGGCTTCGCCCGGCACCCCGACTCGCACCGGCTCGTTCGGACCCGCTGACGGGAGCCCCCGATGTCATGGATCACCGAGATCCGCCGCGAAGATGCCGACGGGCTGCTCAGGCGGGAGCTGGACGCCGCGGTCGCGCGTTCGGGCCGCGTGTGGAACATCGTCCAGGTGATGAGCGTCAACGCGCCCGTTCTCAAGGCCTCGATGGGGCACTACGCAGCGGTAATGTTCGGTCCGTCGCCGCTGTCCCGCGTCCGAAGGGAGCTTCTTGCGACGGTCGTCTCCGCCGAGCTCGACTGCTTCTACTGAACGCAGGCGCACGCGCATGACCTCCGTGCCGAGGTCCAGAGAGAGGGAGAGGGAAAAGAGCGCGGAGACGCTTTCGTCCACCAGATCGTCGCGGACTGGACGAAGGCCCCGCTGTCGCGTGCGGACAGGGCGTTGTGCGAGTACGCGGTGAAGCTGACGCGCAAGGCGGTGCCGATGTCGCGTGCGGACTTGGAGCTGCTGCGCGGTGCCGGTTTCGACGACCGGGCGATCCACGACGCCACGCAGGTGGTCGGCTTCTTCAACTACATCACGCGTGTCGCGGACGGGCTGGGCGTGGAACCGGAGATGTTCATCGAGGAATGGGGCTGACGGCCCGTGGCGGAATCCCCGCGGGCTGCCGACGGCGGTGCGGTGCGGATGCGCGAGTGGCCCCGGGTCGCTGCCAGGGCTCTGGCCGCGGGAGGCTGGACCGTCCTGGTGGTCACGCTGCTTCTGTGCGTCCGGCTGCCGACGCTCGCACGGCCCCGAACCGGCGCAGCACGAAGAGCCGAGCAGCAGCGGCGAGCCCTTCGGATCTGGGGACGCGGCATGATGCGCGCCGTCGGCGTACGCGTCTCGGTTGAGGGGGTGCCCCCGCCCGAGGGGTCCCTCGTGGTCTCCAATCATTTGAGCTATCTGGACATCCCGGTGCTGGGATCCGTATTCCCGCTGGTGTTCGTGGCCATGGCCGAACTCCGGCGCTGGCCCCTCTGGGGCATCGCGGCATCGGTGGGCGGCACGATCTTCGTCGACCGCGCGACGAAACGGGACGTCCTGCGAGTGCGGCGCGAGATGGGCGAAGCGATGGGGCGCGGCGACCGCGTAGTCGTCTTTCCCGAGGGCACGAGCACCGAGGGCCGGACGATCATCCCGTTCAAGTCGGCGCTCCTGGCCGACGCCGCGGCCGCCGGGACCCCCGTCTACTGGCTGACCCTGTCGTACAGGACGCCGCCGGGCGGTCCCCCGGCGCGGGACCGGGTCTGCTGGTGGGGCGGCATCGGCTTCGTGCGGCACGCCGCGGGGCTGTTGGCGATCAGGCGAGTGTACTGCACCGTCCGCTTCGGCGACGCTCCCGTGCGCTCGGCGGACCGGAAGGCGATGGCGGCGGAGCTGCGGCGCTCAATGCTGCGGCGATTTGAACCGGTGCCATGAGCGGTTCCACCGCCCCCTCAGGCTCGCGGGGTTGCTTCTGACAGGACTTGCGCGCCACAGCCCCCGAAAGCAATCTGCTTGGACCACTGATGCGAACCCCTGAGTAGCCTGCGAAAGACGCCGCCATGGCCCTGAAGAAGTCCCAGCTCTACTCCTCGCTCTGGCAGAGCTGCGACGAGCTGCGAGGCGGCATGGACGCTTCGCAGTACAAGGACTATGTCCTCACGCTGCTGTTCATGAAGTACGTCTCCGACAAGCATGCCGGGAGGGTCGACGCGCTCATCGAAGTGCCCGCTGGCGGCGGCTTCGCCGACATGGCTAAGCTGCAGGGAGACAAGGAGATCGGCGACAAGATCAACAAGATCATCGGGCGGCTCGCCGAGGCGAACGATCTAAAGGGGGTCATTGATCAGGCCGACTTCAACGACGAGAGCAAGCTCGGCGCGGGCAAGGAGATGGAGGATCGGCTCTCGAAGCTGATCGCCATCTTCGAAGGTCTCGATCTGCGTGCGAACCGTGCCGGAGGCGACGACCTGCTAGGAGACGCCTACGAATACCTCATGCGGCACTTCGCCACCGAGTCGGGCAAGAGCAAGGGGCAGTTCTACACCCCTGCCGAAGTGTCGCGCATCATGGCCAAGGTGATCGGGATCGGCCCCGGGACCCGCCAGGACGACACAATCTACGACCCCACGTGCGGATCGGGATCGCTCCTGCTCAGGGCGGCCGACGAGGCACCGAGAGGCATTTCCGTCTACGGTCAGGAGAAGGACAACGCCACATGGGCGCTCGCGCGCATGAACATGATCCTGCACGGCCACCCGACCGCCGTGTTGTGGCGCGGTAACACGCTGGCGGCTCCCCGCTTCAAGACGAAATCGGCGGCCTCAAGACAGGGCCTCAAGACCTTCGACTTCGCCGTCGCCAATCCCCCCTTCTCGGACAAGGCCTGGTCCAGCGGCCTCGACCCGGCACATGACGAATACCACCGTTTCTCGTACGGAATCCCGCCGCCCAAGAACGGCGACTACGCGTACCTCCTGCACCTGATCGCGTCGCTGCGATCGAAGGGCAAGGGCGCGATCATTCTCCCCCACGGGGTGCTGTTTCGGGGCAACAGGGAGGCCGACATCCGCCGAAACCTCATCCGGCGCGGATTCATCAAAGGCGTCATCGGCCTGCCCGCCAACCTCTTCTACGGGACCGGCATCCCCGCATGCATTGTAGTGATCGACAAGGAACACGCCCCTGCCCGCAGCGGCATCTTCATGATCGACGCAAGCAAGGGGTTCGTCAAGGACGGTGCCAAGAACCGACTGCGTGCCCAGGACATCCACAGGATCGTCGATGTGTTCAACAGAAAGGCCGACATCCCTCGTTACTCCCGTATGGTGCCGGTAGCCGAGATCGCCAGCCCGGCCAACGACTACAACCTCAACATCCCTCGCTATATCGATTCCAGCGAGCTCGAGGACCTGCACGACCTGGGCGCGCACCTGAACGGCGGCATCCCCGACCGGAACATCGACATGCTCAAGCCCTACTGGAAGGTGTTTCCAACATTGCGTCCAACCCTCTTCCGAGAAAATGGCCGAGCGGGCTACAGCGACGCCTGCGTGAGGACACGACAGATCAAGACGACCATCCTCGGCCATGACGAGTTCAAGTCCTATGCGGAGCAGGTCGGGGCCATCTTCGACGCCTGGCGCAAGGCGCACGAGCCGCTGCTCTTTGGACTCGACGCCCGAACCCTGCCGAAAGCGATCATCCACACGTTGTCGGAAGACCTGCTGTCGCGCTTTGCCGACGTGTCGCTCCTTGACCGCTACGACATCTACCAACGCCTGATGGACTATTGGGACGAGGTGATGCAGGACGATATCTACCTCGTCGTTGCTGAGGGCTGGGTTGATGCAGCCCAACCGCGCCGCATCGTCGCGGAGAAGAAGAAGAGGCCCACAGAGGTGCCCGACCTCACAATCAAGCGCAAGAAGTACAAGATGGACTTGGTTCCTCCGATGCTGATCGTTGCTCGCCACTTCGGTGCGGAACAAGCCGAGATCGAGGAGCTGCAAGCTGGACACGAGGCGGCCGCGCGTGAGCTCGCGGAATTCGTCGAGGAGCATACCGGCGAGGGGGACTTGCTAGAAGACGCGGTCAACAACAAGAGGAAGGTTACCAAGGCAGGCTTGAAGACGCGGCTTCGGGCTGTCCGATACGAGCCAGAAAGCGAAGACGAGCGGGACGCTTTACAAGTCCTGTTGAGCCTGATCAACGCCGTGTCGGAGGTGGCCCGGGCCGTCGGGAAGGCCCAAGCTGCCTTGGACAAGCAAGTGTTTGCCCGCTACGTCAAGCTTACCGAGGCGGAGATCAAGACGCTGGTGGTAGAGGACAAGTGGATCGCCACCATCCGGGACGCCATCAAGAGTGATTTGCAGCACCTGACCCAGCACCTTGCCGGGCGAGTAAAGGAGTTGGACGAGCGGTACGCGCAACCGCTGCCGGAGTTGGAGGGGGAGGTGAAGAAGTTCAGCCGAAGAGTAGAGGGACATCTGAATAAGATGGGGATGGCATCGGCGTGAGCGGTGCAAGGAGCCAATCGTATGCGGCCCACTCCGGTGACGGCTCGCGTGCCGCAAAGAGTTGCCTGCCACTGGCCAGCACAGAGTGGAAGACGACGCGGCTAGGACACCTATTGACTGTTCGCCATGGACGGGCACACAACGCGCCATCAAGCAAGCCGCCATGCAACAACTCCTCAGCGGCGAGATCCGCCT
This sequence comes from Longimicrobiales bacterium, assembly GCA_965215065.1. GTDB lineage: Bacteria > Gemmatimonadota > Gemmatimonadetes > Longimicrobiales > Gaopeijiaceae > Bin94. The sequence goes on along the minus strand of OZ244037.1, from coordinate 2,626,084 downwards.
ACCGGGCTTCTTCAGCGGAGTGTGGACAACAACGGTGCTCGGACACATCGTGGACATAATGAACGGAGCAACGCCGAACACGCGAATTGCCGCCTATTGGAACGGGCGGATTCCCTGGTGTACGCCGACCGACATCACGCGCACGCCGGGGAAGTTGGAGTTGCCCCGGTTTCGTGGACACATCCAACTTGAGGGGGAAGGAGGATTCCACGATGCCGAAGAAGCGGTTGCGGTATCCGCCGGAGTTCCGGCGGGAGATGGTCGGGCTGGTGCGCTCGGGGCGGTCGCCCGAGTCGCTGGCGCGAGAGTTCGAGCCCTCGTCCGGGGCGATCCGGAACTGGGTCAGGCAGGCGGACCTGGACGAGGGACGCCGGGCGGACGGGCTGACCACGAAGGAGCGGGAGGAGGTTCGCCGCCTCAGGCGGGAAGTCAGGCGGCTCCGCATGGAGCGGGACATCTTAAAAAAAGCCGCGGCCTGGTTCGCGATGGAGAGCGGCTCGATCCCCGGAAGGGGTTCGAGTTCATGAAGGCGCACCGGGCCGAGTTCCCCGTCCGGGCGATGTGCCGCGTGCTGGGTCTCTCCCCCGGCGGGTACTACGCCTGGCTGAAGCGGACGCCTCCGGAGCGGGCCCGGCGGGACGCGGAGCTTCGGGAGAAGATCGAAGAAGCCTGGGAACAGAGCCGGCGGACCTACGGCCGGCCCCGGATCCATGCGGAACTGAAGGCCCGGGGCGAGCGGGTGGGAAGCAAGCGGGTCGGACGGCTGATGAAGCAGGCGGGGATCGAGGGCGTGACCCGGCGGCGGCGGAAGGTCGTCACGACGCGGCGGGACGCGCAGGCCCGCGCGGTGCCGGACCTGGTGGACCGCGACTTCTCGGCCGGCGGTCCCGACCGGCTGTGGGTGGCGGACATCACGTACGTGCCGACGGATGCGGGCTGGCTGTACGCGGCCGTGGTCGTGGACGCCTGGAGCCGCCTCGTCGTGGGCTGGGCGATGGAAACCAGCCTCCGGTCGGAGCTGGTGGAGAAGGCGCTGGCGATGGCGGTGTGGCGTCGTCGGCCGAAGGACGTCATCCATCACTCGGACCAGGGCTCCCAGTACACGTCGTACGCCTTCGGGAAGCGGTGCCGGGAGGCCGGGGTGCGGCCCTCCGCGGGATCGGTCGGGGATGCGTACGACAATGCGATGTGCGAGAGCTTCTTCGCGACGCTCGAGTGCGAACTGCTGGACCGCAGCCGGTTCCGCAGCCCGGATGAAGCGAGGCGTGCGGTGTTCGACTTCATCGAGGGGTTCTACAACCGGGTGCGTCGGCACTCGGCGCTGGGGTACGAGTCGCCGGCGGACTTCGAGAAGAAGCATGCGGCCTGGCCCGGCAGGGTCGTCGGCCCGGGCGGTCTCGCGATCGATCCGGTGCGACGCCGGCTGCAAGCGGGAAACCGGCGAGGCGACGCCCGAGAGCGCGGCCGGGTTGCTGCGCGCCGGTCCCTCCGTCTTCCCGCCGGCAGCATGTCCCGGCGGGAAGACGGAGGATATGTTTCAAACAGGATCGGAGGAGGATGTCCGGACCGGTCGGCTCGGGATGTTGGATGTCCTCGGCCGGAGAAGCTCTCCTCAGCAGCGGGGAGACGAAGAGAAACCGAGCAGTTCAACCGCAGTATTCACCCGTCCACGAAACCGGGACAGGTCCAAGTATCTCATCGCAACGGAGAGAAGCATCACCGCCGAGGGATTGGCACGCTGCGCGGCAAGCCTTCTTCCTGTTGGTGCACTTCTGCTATGCAGCCGAGCAACCATTGGGGAAATCAAGATCGCGGCGTCGCCGGTGTGCACCAATCAGGGTTTCAAGTCGCTTGTTTGTAGGGATGGCGTGTCCAACGAGTTCCTCTACTACCTCCTAGTGACGCTCAAGCCACGGATGATTGAGCGGGCTACCGGGTCGACGTTCTTGGAGATCGGTAAACGCGACGTGGCATCTATCGAACTGATGCTGCCACCCTATGACGAACAGCGCGCTATCGCCGCCGTCCTCTCCGACATGGACGCGGAAATCGCGGCACTTGAACTGCGCCGAGACAAGACACGCGCCATCAAGCAGGGCATGATGCAGCAGCTTCTCACCGGCCGCATCAGGCTGGTGGAACCCGAAGCGATGGCGGACCGGCGGTAGCTTCATGACCCCGATCCGCATATTCATCAGCAGCGTCCAGCGGGAGTTCGCGGAGGAGCGCGCCGCATTGCGGGACTACGTGCGGGGCGATCCGCTGATGAGGCGGTTCTTCGACGTGTTCCTGTTCGAGGATGTTCCCGCCACCGACCGGCGACCGGATGAGCTCTACTTGGAAGAGGTCGAGCGATGCGACCTGTATGTGGGGCTCTTCGGTACCAGTTACGGGTTCGAGGACAAACAAGGAATTTCGCCCACGGAGCGAGAGTTCGATCGCGCGACGGAGACCGGCACACATCGTCTGATCTTCATCAAGGGAGAAGAAGGACATCGCCATCCGAAGATGCGGGCGCTCATCGGAAAGGCGGAGGCCCGGCTGATCCGACGACGATTCAGCACGCGGGAAGAGCTCGTGACCGGCCTCTACGCGGCGCTGTTAGAATACCTGGAAGCGGGAGATCTCATTCGCTTCGGGCCGTTCGACGCGGCTCCATGTGCCGGGGCGACGCTCGACGATCTCGATGCCGATCTGATCGTGCGATTCGTTCGCACGGCGCGCCGCGTGCGCGGCTTTCCGCTATCCGAGGATACTCCGCCTGAGACCGTGCTCGAACACCTGAACCTGCGCAACGACGGACGGCTCACGAACGCGGCGGTGCTGCTCTTCGGGAAATCGCCGCAGCGATTCCTGATCTCCTCGGGCGTCACCTGTGCGCACTTCCACGGCAGGCATGTCGTCAAACCGATTCCGTCTCACCAGAAGTTTGAGGGCAACCTCTTCGCCTTGGTGGACCAGGCGGTGGACTTTGTGCTGAGCAAGATCGCGCTTCATGTGGGAACCCGGGCCGACAGCGTGCGGGCACCGGTCACCTATGAAATCCCGAAGGAGGTCGTGACCGAGGCCGTCGTCAACGCGGTGGCACATCGCGACTACACGAGCAGCGGCAGCGTGCAGGTCATGCTCTTCGCCGACCGTCTGGAGATCATGAACCCCGGGCGGCTGCCCCCGAGTCTGACCATCGAGCAACTGAAACAGCCGCACGCTTCTTTTCCCGCGAATCCTCTGATAGCGACCCCGCTGTATCTCAATCAGTACATTGAGCAATCCGGGACCGGAACGCTCGACATGACTCGTCGCTGCCTAGGCGCCGGTCTCCCCGAGCCGGAGTTTTCCGTTTCCGGCGGATTCATGGCATTGGTGCGGCGCGCGGCGCTCGCCGGCAGGAACGGGATTCGCAGCGTCGTCATCGCCCGGTGCCGGAACGCACCAGTGGCCGACGTCGAGCTGCTGCTGCTGTTTCCCGACAAAACCTGGAAGCGCGCGATCACCGACGAAGACGGCATGGCGCATGTCGAACTGCACTCGAGCCACCTCCCCATGACCGTGCTCGCGGCCAGAGATGGCTTCCGCGCGTGCATCGGCGCGGGCTGGATTCCCGACGACGGATCACTCGCTCTGGAACTGACTCCCCTGCCCGGCGGAGGTTCGGTCATCTTCTACGAGGCGGTTGGTTCGGTGCCGGGACTTGCCGGGTGGATCAATCCGATACGGGATCCGCGGGGCCGGACCTGTCTGTATACCTTCGACATTGTCGTTAGCGGCGGAAAACCCCAACCGGTGGAGTTCGACCTTGGGGAAGACCTGCACCTTACGGACGCCGAAGGAGCGGAACGGAGTATCCGCATCGTCGAGGTCCGAGGCCGTTCTTCCCTAGTGGAATATCGTTCGGTCGGCGGCGCATGATCGAGTACACCCTGCCCGACAAGCCTCGCAGCCAACTCCAGAAGTGCCGGCTGACGGATGGGGGGAGAGGCGCGGTGGCAACCTCGACGCACTGGAGCGCAACGCCATGAGCACGGTCGGCCAACGGGAAATTCTCACCCAGCGGCGTGTTACAGCGTTCTTTCGGGATGCGCTCGGCTACGCCTTTCGCGGCAACTGGAAGAACCGCTTCGGCAACCGAAACGTCGAGAAAGAGCTGCTCACCGATTGGCTCCGGCGCCAAGGCTACGGTACCGGAATCATCGCCAAAACGCTTGTCAAGCTGAACAAGGCAGCCGCGCTCGGAGGCAGCAAGACACTCTACGACGCCAACCGCGAGGTATACGGGCTGCTCCGCTACGGCGTGAAGGTACGCCCGAGTGTGGGCGAGCAGACTCAGACCGTTTGGCCGATCGACTGGAAGGTGCCCGGCAACAACGATTTCGCGATCGCTGAGGAGGTCGCGGTCGCCGGTGAGAATGATAAGCGGCCGGATATCGTGCTCTACATCAACGGGATCGCTGTAGGCGTCCTGGAGCTGAAGCGCTCCACCGTGTCGGTCGCGGAAGGCATCCGCCAGAACCTGGATAACCAGAAAAAGGAGTTCATCCGGCCGTTCTTCGCCACCGTTCAACTCGTGATGGCGGGCAACGAAACGGAAGGACTCCGTTACGGCGTCATCGAGACGCCGGAGAAATACTGGCTGCGCTGGAAGGAAGCCAAGGCCCATCCGGCGGCCGGCAACGCGCTGCTCCGGGAGCTGAGCCAACTCTGCAGCAAGGAGCGGCTGCTGGAGATCGTGCACGACTTCGTCGTCTTTGACGCCGGGACCAAAAAGATCTGCCGTCACAACCAATACTTCGGCGTGCGGGCGGCGCAGGAGCATGTGAAGCGCCGCAAGGGAGGAATCATCTGGCACACCCAAGGCAGCGGCAAGAGCCTGACCATGGTCTGGCTGGCGAAGTGGATCCGTGGGCAGGTGACCGGTGCCCGCGTGCTGATCATCACCGACCGAACCGAACTCGACGAGCAGATCGAGGCCGTCTTCAAGGGCGTCAGCGAGGACATCTACCGAACCGAGAGCGGTGCCGACCTGGTACGCGTGCTCAACAGGGGCGAAGAATGGCTGGTCGCTTCGCTGATCCAGAAGTTCGGAACCTCGGAGGAACGAAGCATCGACGGCTTCCTCGAAGACATACGGAGCCACCTCCCCAAGCACTTCCACGCCAAAGGTGAGATCTTCGTCTTCGTGGACGAGTGCCATCGCACCCAATCGGGCAAGCTGCACCGGGCGATGAAGGCGATCCTACCCGGCGCGACGCTCATCGGCTTTACCGGAACCCCCCTCCTCAAGGCAGACAAGAAGCGCAGCATCGAGACCTTCGGGCCCTACATCCACACGTACAAGTACGACGAGGCCGTGGACGACGGCGTGGTGCTGGACCTGCGCTACGAGGCCCGTGACATCGACCAGAACATCACTTCTCAGGCCAAGATCGATCAGTGGTTCGAGTCGAAGACCCGAGGACTGACCGACTTGGCAAAGGCCCAGCTCAAGCAGCGATGGGGCACGATGCGGAAGGTTCTGAGTTCGCAGGACCGCTTACAGAAGATCGTCGCCGACATCCTGTTCGACATGGAGACGCGCGACCGGCTGAAGAGCGGCCGCGGCAACGCGATGCTCGTCTCGGACAGTATCTACTCCGCTTGCCGTTTCTTCGAGATGTTCCAGCCTACCGATCTGGCGGACAAGTGCGCCATCGTCACCTCCTTCCGGCCAAACCCAGGGGACATCAGGGGCGAGGAGACGGGAGAGGGGCTCACCGAAAAGCTGCGTCAGTACGACATCTACCGAAAGATGCTGGCGGACCACTTCAACCAGTCGGAAGACGCGGCGATGTCCAAGGTCGAGCGCTTCGAGCAGGAGGTGAAGAAGCGTTTCGTCGAGGAGCCGGGGCAGATGAAGCTCCTGATCGTGGTGGACAAGCTGCTGACAGGATTCGACGCCCCGCCAGCGACCTGTCTCTACATCGACAAGCAGATGCGGGACCACGGTATCTTCCAAGCAATCTGCCGGGTCAACCGGCTCGACGGCGATGACAAGGAATACGGCTACGTCATCGACTACAAAGATCTCTTCCGGTCGCTTGAGCAATCGATCAAGGACTACACCGGGGAGGCGTTCGAAGGCTACGACGAAGAAGACGTGAAGGGTCTTCTCACGGATCGGCTCGCGAAGGGCCGAGAGCGGCTCGAGGAAATGCGCGAAGCCATCAAGGCGCTGTGCGAACCGGTCGATCCGCCGCGCGATACGGCAGCCTATCTGCGCTACTTCTGCGCCGCCGAGAGCGGCGACGCCGACCAGCTTAAGGACAACGAGCCGAAGAGAGTCGCTCTGTACAAGCTGACAGCGGCTTTCCTGCGGGCCTACGCCAACCTCGCCAACGAGATGTCCCGAGCCGGGTACTCGGCCGCCGAGGCTCAAGAGATCAAGGATGAGGTGACCCACTACGAGAGCGTCCGCCAAGAGGTGAAGCTGGCCAGTGGTGACTACATCGACATGAAGATGTACGAGCCGGCCATGCGTCACCTGCTCGACCAGTACATTCGGGCGGGAGAGAGCGAGCAGCTCTCGGCCTTCGACGACCTATCGCTGGTGCAGCTCATCGTCGAGCGCGGCGTGGCCGCGATCGATTCTTTGCCCGACGGCATCCGCCGGGATCGCCGGGCAGTAGCGGAGACGATCGAGAACAACGTCCGGCGGCTGATCATCGACGAGAGGGCGGTGAACCCCAGGTACTACGAGAAGATGTCCGATCTACTGGACGCGCTGATTCACGAGCGAAAGCAACGGGCGATCGAATACACGGCCTACCTCGAGCGGATCGTCGAGCTGACAAGGAAGGCCAAGATGCCGGAGACGGAGTCGTCCTATCCTTCGAGCATCGATTCACCCTCGCTCCGGGCGCTCTTCGACAACCTGGAGGACAAGAAGCCGGCAACCGCGCGGGAGCCGCCACCCACGGACTACCCTACCGAGTGGAACGTACGCGCCAGGACGGCCAAGGCGCTGGCCCTGGACCGCATAATCCGCGAGACGAAGAAGGCCGACTGGCGGGGAAACAGGTTCAAGGAACGCGAGTTGCGAAACGCCATCAGGTCACAGCTCGGAGGCGACGAAGAAGTCGTCAACCGTGTGTTCGAGATCGTAAAGGCACAGCGTGACTACTGCGCCTGGATGATGAAGCCGTGCGGCTGGCCGTTGTTTCGCGCCTGGGATGGATTCGCCGCCGACAGGCCGAGTTCGCGCAGCAGGCTCGCCAGTCCCAGCGAGAGTTCGTCACCGGCGAAAGCCACTACTTCCAAGGTCGGCGCTACCGCCTCGATGTGACCGAGCGCCGCTGCCGACCCGCGGTTCGCTTGGCCAACAACACGACCATGTCGCTAGTCGTTCGCCCGGGAACCGACCGCGACGGCCGCGAGGCGGTGCTTGACAGGTGGTACCGTCAGCGACTCCGGGAGCAGGTTCCCGGACTCCTTGCCAAGTGGGAGCCGAAGGTCGGCGTCCTCGTGGCCGAATGGCGCATTAGGAAGATGAAGACGAAATGGGGCGCGTGTAACACGACCGCCCGGCGCATTTGGCTGAACCTGGAGCTGGCGAAGAAGCCGTCGTCGTGCCTGGAGTACGTCCTGGTGCATGAGATGATCCATCTGATCGAGCGGCACCACAACGCTCGTTTCCGTGAGCTGATGGATGGCCTCATGCCGCGATGGCGATTGAACCGTGACGAGCTGAACCGGGCACCTTTGGCGCACGCGGATTGGGCTTACTGAACGCGGTGTCCGAAACCGCTGGTCCGTTCCGCGTGGGCCTCCTCCTCCTACATCGCCTCGCCGAAAGAGGGTCCATTCAGACGATGCAGGCGCACGCTCTGGATCCCGAGTTCCGATTCGTGATGGAGGAGCACGTAGTCCGCTCCGAATTCCCAGACCGAACCCGGTGGCTGGGCGAGGTGGCAAACGAACCCCCCATTGGAATCAAAGGCGAGCCAACCCCGGTCTTCGCGGGGCCGGTCGTACTGCCGAACCCATAGGCGGCCGTCACGCCCGACCATGATGTCCGAAATGGCCGGGAACAGATCGGCCACAGGGCGTTCAGGGCTGATCATGGCGTCGTCAAAGTCGCTCCAGTCGGGCTCGGACCATTGGCTGCGACGCTCAATATAATCCTCGCGCCAAGCACGCACGTCGGCCCCGGTCACTTCCCGGGCCGGCTCGGACCACCGAATGATGAGCCGCAGGTTGAATTCATCGTCGAGCACTCTCAGCTCCGTGTCGCTTCCGTGACCCAGTACGATGGTGGATCCGCCTGCGTCGACCTGCGCGAACGACTGAAACACGGGGAACAACCAAACGTCGGCCTCTCTGACCTGGCCGCTGATCCGGTCCGGCATCCGGGCGAGGTTGCCGACGAGCTTCCCGTCGGGATCGTGCAGCTGGACGATCAGAGTGTCGGCTTCGGTGAAGTTCTCCCGTCGCGCCGACAGGCTTCTCGAGTTCACCGTGTGTCCGTTGTCGAGGACGCCTCCGTTCGTAGACGCGTTCGGGAACACCGGCGTGAGGTTGACTTGTCGCACGAACTCGCCTTGCGGCGTGAAGAGGTTGTAGCCCCACGGCGAATAGTCGCCGATCCAGAGCATGTCACCGGCGTCGATCCACAGCTGAAATGGACTCTTGAACTCCCCGGGGCCTTCGCCGTAGCGGCCCATGGACCGCAGGTACTCGCCCGTTTCGTCGTAGATCCTGACCTCTGCGCTGGCGCGGTCGGCCGCCACGATGGACCCGTCGGACAAACGCCCGGCACCCCTCACGGAGGAGAACCAGTGGCGGTCGTCGTCCTCGTCTTCGCCTATCGCGACGGCGGGTTCCGCGCTGATGGAGCAGGTGGCGTCCGAGCTCATGGGGTGGCTGGTCACGATGCGGACGCCTGCGCTGTCGATGGCGATGGTCGGTTCCGGCTCGGCCTGGGGGCCGCAGGCTGTGAAGGGGGCGATGACGGTAGCTAGGACGAGCGGTGTGAGGCGGAGGGGGGGTCGGGAACCGTTCATCTGGCCGTCCGGGCAGGAGAAATCGTCGGTTCGAAGTTAATACCCTGAACGGCACCTTCGGTTCCGGGAATCCGGCCTGCCGGGACGGCGCTGTCGCTCGGTGCGGCCCCTCGGACAGGACTTGCTCTGGACAGGCAACCTGGACCGCCGTACCTTTGCGGTGAGTCGTTTCCAGATCATCGCCGGAGCACGAGTCACGAAGGAGCTGAGCGAATGGGCGGACAGGACGGAACTCGGATCAGGGTCACGCTGCGCTGGTTGCAGATCCTCGACGACCTGGAGCCGTTTTTCAAGGACAAGGGGGAGTTCGTCTTCTGGGCCAAGGTCTGGACGGACAACGGCGGCGGCAAGGTCCAGGAGACCAGAATGCCCCGCAAGGGACACTACCCGATTTCCGACCATCCCCGCTGGAACAGGTTGAACGACCTGGACAAGGTTCTCTTCGAGGGCGAGGTCGTCGACCACCTCGCGATCGAGCTCCGAGGGGAGGAGCTCGACCAGTTCAGCGGGAACGACCAGCTGGAGTTCTACACCCGCACCTTCACCGGGCCGATCCGAAACCACATCCGCATGATCCAGCCCGGCGACGAGGGGTCGGACGATCCCGAGAACATGTCCAACTGGCGCATCGGCTACGAGATCGAAGCCGTATAGCCGAAGCCGGGTGCGCGGGGCGGCCATGAAACGGCTCGCTCGCCGGTGCGGAGAACTCCGCCTTCGGCAGGCCAAGTCGCGCCGGTTCGGCCCTCGAGCGCTTACGCGAGCGCTTACGCCAGCGACAGAGCGACGCGTCGAATCTTCTCCACCATCGAATAGAATCCGTTTCGGCGGTTCGGGCTGAGCGCTTCACCCAGCTTCAGGCGCTCGAAGATGTCCGACAGATCCACAGCCAGAGCGGCGTCGGGGGGCTGGCCGTTGTAGACCTCCGCGAGGATCGCGAACAGCCCCTTCACGATGATCGACTCCGAGTCGCCTGCGAAACGCAGCGTGCGGGGATCGCCTTCTTCGAGCCATCCGGCCAGCCAGGCCGGGCTCATGCAGCCGCGCACCTTGGTTTCTTCGGTCTTGAGCGCGGGGTCCATCGGGGGCAGGCGTCTGCCCAGCTGGACGATGTAGTGGTAGCGCAGCGTGCGGTCCGCGAGGGCGTTGAGCCTCTTTTCCAGCTGTTCAATGGTCATTCAAGGTCCCTCCTGCAACGATATCCCTCTTGCGCTGCGCCGAATAAATACCGAAGTTGGTGACATGCGTGTTCTTCCGGTCAAACCGCGGCCCGCCGGTCGGACGGGCCCCGGGACGAGCCCGGCGATCAAGGGCCGGGGGGCGGCGTGCGACCCTCCCAACCGTTTCGAAACGGTTCATCTGGAAATGGAACCCGGACACTGGGGAGAAGAAAGGCCCCCGACCGAGTTTCTGGCGGACAGCACGCGCTCGATCGTCGCCCGAAACCAGAGCCCGGACATCGGCTTCGACGTTTCGGTCAACCCCTACCGGGGGTGCGAACACGGCTGCGTGTACTGCTATGCCAGGCCGACGCACGAATACCTGGGATTCTCCTCGGGACTCGACTTCGAGAGGAAGATCCTGGTCAAGCGCAGGGCTCCCGAGCTGCTGAGAGAAGCCCTCGCGAGTCCGTCGTGGCGTCCCCGGGTGCTGGCCATGTCCGGAGTGACCGACGCCTTTCAGCCGGTCGAGCGGCGTCTGCGCCTGACCCGAGGCTGCCTTCAAGTGCTGCGCGACTTCAGGAACCCCGTGGCGATCGTCACCAAGAACCACCTGGTGACGCGCGACCTGGACCTCCTGAGCGATCTCGCCGGGCACGACTGCGTCAACGTCACGGTGTCGGTCACCACGCTGCGCAACGAGCTTCAGCGCGTCATGGAGCCCCGCACCTCGGTTCCTGCACGGCGTCTGGACGCCATCCGGCGGCTTTCCGAGGCCGGCGTGCCGGTGGGGGCGTTCGTCGCTCCGGTGATCCCGGGGCTCACCGACGCGGAGATGCCGGCCATCGTGAACGCCGCCGCCGCCGCAGGGGCGCGCTACGCCGCCTTCCTTCTCCTGAGGCTGCCGAAAGGCGTGGACGGCCACTTCGTGCGCTGGCTGGAGACGCATTTTCCTGACCGGAGAGACAAGGTCCTGGCCAGAATCCGCGACTCGCGGGGCGGGAAGCTCAACAATTCCGCATTTCACCGCCGCTTCCGGGGCGAAGGAGAATACGCCAACCAGATCAGGGGGCTCTTTATCTCCGCCGTGAGGAGGGCCGGACTGGACGGCGGGCCTCCTCCCCTCTCGACCGCGGCCTTCCGGCGGGGCGGCGGAGTGCAGGGCGATCTCTTCCGAGGCCCGTGACTCTTCCGAGACCCCTGACGGCCGCGCATGCAAGTCCCTGGCCGCGGCATGCAGATCCCCGACCCCCCCGGGGGCGGTTACATCCGGCTCAGCATGTAGGCGTAGGCGGCGACGGCCTCCACCTGCTCGTCGGTCAGGGGCATTCCGGCACGGGGCAGCATGGCGCCGGGGTGTTCCAGCGGCTGCGCGACTCCCGTCTTCACCAGCTCGACGATGGACCGGTACTCGCCGTCGACGTTGATCCACACATCGTCGGTCAGATCCGGGGCGAGCGGACCTCCGGTGGCTTCCAGGGTGTGGCATGTGAAGCAGATGCCGCCGCCGCCGAACAGCTCCCTGCCCTCCTTCACCATCTCGACCGTGACTCCCTCGGGCAGAAGGGCGGGATCGATCGACAGCTCGGCGGGCGCGGGGGCTTCGAGAGCGGCTTCGGTCGCCGCGTCGGACCCGGTTTCTCCGCTTCCCTGCGCATCGCTGCCGGAGTCGCCGCCTCCGCAGCCCGCCGTCAGGACGAGAGAAAGCACCCAGGGAGCGCCGGGGACCCGCAGACGATCTCTCATCTCGATCATTATCTTGATTCCTTGCTCGGTTCGATTCGCTCTTATCGATTCCACTTCCCAGACTGGAGTTTAACCTCTTGGAGCTTCGCCGGTGAGCATGGGGAAGGTCAACCGCGCCCGCATCAACCGCGCCCGGACCCCGATCGACGCCCTCGCGGCAGGGGTGTCGAGCGCCATGACGCATCCTTCGGCAGGGGTGTCGAGCACGATGACGCATCCTTCTGCACGGGTCGCCGTCGTGGGTGCCGGCCCGGCAGGATTCTATGCCGCCGAGGCGCTCCTCAAGGCCGGCGACCCGGTCGAGATCGACATCATCAACCGGCTGCCCGCTCCGTACGGCCTCGTCCGCGACGGCGTCGCACCCGACCACCAGGCCATCAAATCGGTGGCGCGCGTCTACGCCAGGATCCTCGCCCGGGACGAAGTGCGCTACTTCGGGAACGTCACGCTGGGACGGGATGTCACGGTCCGGGAGCTGCGCGCCCGCTACCACCAGATCGTCTACGCGGTCGGCGCCCAGAGCGACCGGCGCCTGGGCATCCCGGGCGAAGACCTCGACGGCAGCCACGCCGCGTTCGACTTCGTGGGCTGGTACAACGGCCACCCCGACTTCAGCGCCGCCCGGTTCGACCTTGACTGCGAGGATGTCGTCGTCGTCGGGAACGGCAACGTCGCCATCGACGTCGCGCGGATCCTGGTGCTGCCGCCCGACCGGCTGGCCGAGACCGACATCGCGGATCACGCGCTGGAGGTGCTGCGCGGCAGCCGGGTGAAGCGGGTCACGCTGCTGGGCCGCCGGGGCCCGGCCCAGGCCTCGTTCACGAACCCCGAGCTGCGCGAGTTCGGGCGGCTCGACGGGGTCTGCGCGGAGGTGGTCGCCGACGAGCTCGAGATCGACCCCGCGAGCGAGGCTTCGATCGAGGGCACCGCCGTGAAGACCCGCAACATGAACACGCTGCGCGGCTACGCATCCGCCGTCCCGAAAGACGGGGACCGGGTGGTGCGGTTCCGGTTCCTGGTCTCGCCGGTCGAGGTGGTCGGCACGGGCGGGCGGGTCGGCGGCGTGCGGATCGAGAGGAACCGGCTGATCGAGCAGGAGGACGGCTACATGCGCGCCGCGGGGACCGGCGAGACCGAGGTCGTGCCGTGCGGGATTGTGATCCGGTCCGTGGGGTACCGGGGCGCGCCGGTTCCCGGAGTGCCCTTCGAAGAGCGGCGCGGGATCGTGCCGAACGAGGGCGGGCGGGTGGTGGCTGCAGGGGACGGCGGCGAGGTCGTGCCGGGCGAGTACGTGGTGGGCTGGGCGAAGCGGGGGCCGTCGGGGGTTATCGGGACCAACAAGGCGGACGCGGCCGCCACGGTGGCGTTGATGCGCGAGGACCGGGAAGCCGGGATCTTCGCGGGAAGGGGGGAGGGGGGGGACGGCTGCGGCGGCGCGGGGGCGGCGCAGGGCCCACAGGCCGGGGCGCTTCCAGACAGTGCGGGGGCGTCGCCTGGTGCGCAAGCCGGGGCGCTTCAGGGCGGCGCGGGAGACCTGGCCGGTCTGCTGCGGGAACGCGGCGCGCGCCGGGTGGACGAAGCGGCGTGGCGGCGTCTCGATGCTCACGAGACCGCGCGCGGAAGGGCCGCGGGGAGGCCGCGCGTGAAGCTCTGCACGGTCGAGGAGATGCTGAAAGCCGCAGGCGTGGCCGGGTAGGCACCCGACAGCCGCAGTACCCCCCGGGGGGTTATGTCCCCGTCGCCAGCCTCCACACCTGCGCCACCAGAAAACAGACGACGAGCCCCATCGCCAGCGGCAACAGCGCGGACAGCGTGGTCCAGCGAGCGCTTTTCGTCTCTTTGTAGATGGTGTAGATCGTCGTCGAGCAGGGGTTGTGAAGCAGGCTGAAGAGCATGAGGTTCACGCCCGTCAGCAGCGTCCAGCCGCCCGCACGGAGCAGGCCTTCCATCTCCCCGGCCGAATCGGGCTCGAACATGACCCCCGCACCGGCCCCCGGTCCGGGGTCGCCCAGGGTGAGCACGGTCAGCATGAGTACGGTGGGAATCACGATCTCGTTGGCCGGGATGGCGATGACGTATGCGAGCAGCACCACGCCGTTGAGCCCCAGCAGCAGGCCGAATGGATCGAGGAGGCCCATCCCGTGCTCGGCGATCGACGCGCCGCCGATGTCGATGTTCGAGATCAGCCAGATGACGGCGCCCGCGGGGATCGCGAACAGCACGGCCCGCCAGAGGATGATCAGCGTGCGGTCGATGACCGAGGTGTAGAGCGTCTGCAGCACGCGCGGGGGACGGTAGGGCGGAAGCTCCAGAGAGAAGGTCGTGGCCTCGCCCTTGAGCACCGTGTTGGAGAGCCCCCACGAAGTGAGGAACATGAAGAAGATGCCCAGCAGTGCGATGCCGACGACCGAGCTCGCCGAGACCACTCCCGCCAGGTGCGGAGGGACCAGGGCGCCGATGAAGATGGTCGCGATCAGGATCTGGGTCGGCCACCGCCCGTTGCACAGAGAGAAGTTGTTGGTGATGATCGCGATGAGCCGTTCCCGGGGACTGTCGATCACCCTGGTGGCGACGACGCCGGCGGCGTTGCAGCCGAACCCCATGCTCATGGTGAGCGCCTGCTTGCCGTGCGCACCCGCACGCCGGAAGAGCGAATCGAGGTTGAAGGCGACGCGCGGCAGGTAGCCGAAGTCTTCCAGAAGGGTGAACAGGGGGAAGAAGATGGCCATGGGCGGAAGCATTACGCTCACCACCCAGGCGGTGGCCAGGTAGACCCCGTCGAAGAGGAAGCCGGAGAGCCACCACGGCATCCCGGCCCAGTCGCCGAAGCCGAGCAATGCGGGGTGAAGACGGTCGATGAACAGGCTCGCGAGCATCCCGGACGGTACATTCGCGCCGGCGATCGTCAGCCAGAAGACCGCCGCCAGGATCGCCAGCATGAGGGGGAAGCCGAACACCCGGCTGGTGAGCCAGCGGTCGAGGGCACGATCGATCTCCACCCCGGTCTTCTTCAGTCCCTTGCGCACGCAGGCATCGGCGATCCGCGCGGCCTCGCGGTAGATGTTCTCGGCGAGCGCGTCCTGGAAGCCGGGCCGCAGGGTCCATCGGTGGCGCGTGGCCGCCTTGAGGATGCGGTCGCGGCCTTCGGGGACAGCGGGGGATTCGCTCTGCCGCATGCCGGGCAAGCTCGCGGCAGCCGGCGCCGGACCGTTTCCGTTGCCTTCCAGCCGACCGATCTCGCCCGAACGCACGGCCTCGCTCAAGCGCTCGTCCGCGTTGAGCAGACGCAGGGCCACCCAGCGCGCGTTGGGCAGCTCCGGGAACTGCTCCGCCACGAGCGGCTCGATCGCGTCGACGGCCTCCTCGACGGCGGCCGGGTGCGACCGGATCCGGTGCGGACGGTTCCTGCGGGCTCTCGTGGCCACTTCGGTGGCGACGCGGAGCAGCGCGTCCATCCCGTCGCCCCGGCGCGCCACCGCCGGAACCACGGGCACGCCCAGCTCCTTCTCGAGCCGCTTCACATCGACCGAAACTCCGTGCCGCGTCGCCTCGTCCACCAGGTTCATGCACACCACCACGCGGTCGGTGATCTCCAAGATCTGGAGCACGAGGTTGAGGTTGCGCTCCAGGCGGGACGCGTCCACGACCACCACCGTGACGTCCGGCTGCCCGAACAGGATGAAGTCGCGGGCCACCTCCTCGTCGGCGCTGCCCGCCTGCAGCGAATAGGTGCCGGGCAGGTCCACCACCTTCACCCGGCGCCCGTCGTGCAGGAACGCTCCCTCGGCGCGCACGACGGTCTTGCCCGGCCAGTTCCCGGTGTGCTGGCGAAGCCCGGTAAGCGCGTTGAAGACGGTAGTCTTCCCCACGTTGGGGTTCCCCGCGAGCGCGATCAGATGGTCCCAGCGGTGCGGGCTCAGACCCAGCCGGACCAGATTGCGGGTGCGCTGAGGCGCCGCGGCGGCGTGCCCGGAGGTTTCCGCTCCCGCCCTCATGAGGCCCTCGCGGCCGTGGATCCGTCGTTTGCGGCCGCGGACCCGCCGTTTACCAACTGTATGTGCGCAGCCTGCTCGCGCCGCAGCGCGATCAGGGCGCCCCGGACATCGTACGCGACCGGATCGCCGGCGGCGCTGCGCATCCGCGCGTGGATGACCGTCCCCGGCACCACGCCCAAGTCAAGGAGGCGGCGGCGTGCGGGACCTCTGCAGAGCGGAGAGATCGCGGCCACCGTTGCGGAGTCGCCCGGCTCCAGGTCCGCCAGCGTGGGCGACGGCCCGGTATCGGTCACGGCGTCCGAGACCTCGACCGTGACGTTGCGGGCCACCGCGCTGGAGACGTCTCGGATCATTTCGCCCGAGCGGAAGCGCACCCGTCCCGCCTCGCCCTCGAGCCGCTCCACGGGCGTCATCAGCCCCAGCTCCAGAGCGACGAGCTCGCGGTAGATCTCCTGCGGTTCGTCTTCCAGATGCGTTATGAGGCCCCGCTCACCCGGATCAAGCGCGGAAAGGGGCACTCCCGACCGGGCCGGCATCTCGCCCTCGGCGGTCGGGATGGGATCCCCGTGGGGGTCGTACACGGGATGCCCCAGCGCGGCCGCGAGATCCTCCGTCTCCGCGACCGACAGCACGTGCTCGCGCCTCTCGGCATGCCCATGCCAGTCTTCGGGCCGCGTGCCGGTCCGGTCGGCGAGGAAGCGCTCCCAGATGCGATGCGCGCGCACGATGTGCAGGGCCTGGGTCTTCCCCGCCTCCGTCAGCTGAAAGCCGGCGCTTCCGCCGGTCACGAGCTCCTTCTCTTCGAGCTTCTGCAGGAGGCGGATGACCTGGGCTCGCGAGAACTGCACCCCTCCCGCCACGCTCTCGGCCGTCGCCGGAAGTCTGTCGTAGTCGAGCTTGTAGAGCTGCTTCAGCACATCCTCCAGCCGAACCCGCTCGGTGAGGCGCGCGATGCGCCGGAGACGAGGTCCGATGCCGCGGCCGGGCCAGAAGAGGACGGCCCCGAGAACCGACAGGGCGAGGAAGGCGAGGAGTGCAAGGGCGGGATCTGGCGGCATGGGATCGGGCCGGTCTCGGGCGGCGCAGGCAACGGGTCTCCCCCGTGCGAGCAGCAGGGCGGAGTCTTCGACGAGGGAAAATTAGGCAAGCCTAAACTTATCCGCAACATCCTCGGGCCGTCTACCCTGAATCAGGGAGAGCTCCCTGGGGACGGCTTGGCCGTCGCGGTCAACCGGCACCGACATACTACGCCCATGTCCTGCCCACACCAACGACCTGCTCCGGGAGTGGCGCGCCGCCTGGGCTGCCGACGATTCGGAGGCCCTGCCGGAGATCCAAACCGAGGACGCCGTCTTCATCTTCAACCAAGACGGTCCCGTCCGATGGAGGGCACCCGGAAGTAACCGATGGAGGGCACCCGGGAGTAACCGGAATCGCTCCTTTTCCATCGGTCGGCAACCGGACATTCTTGCTCCCGACACCCAGCCCCTTGCGGAATGGCGCTCGGTCCACTTATGTATAGCTACACAGGTGCATAGCTACACAGGTGCAGGTGATCTGGCCAGCCGGTTCGGGCAGGCCACATCACCCGGAATTTCGAGCCCCAACGGTGGTTCCTCGCTGTTTCAAGTGGGGAGGTTGAACTGGAGCTTGCCGCACACGAGGTGGGCCATGGTGATGAAGTTCTCGGTGGTGCGGCAGCCTCGGGCGCGGACCTCGGCCGCCTGCACGAGCGAGTTCATGGCCTCGAGCATCCCGTTGCTGATCCGGGAGTGAAGCCACCGGAGGATGCCCGTGCGGTGCCTGCGGACCGTCCCGGCGACCTTGGCCATCGGCGCGAGGCCGCTCTCCTCGGCGTCCGCACACCACCGGTCGAGCCGGCGTTCGGCAAGGGTCGGCGGCAGGTTCCGGAACTCCCGGAAGGAGAGCTTGAGCCGGTACGCCCGCGCCGTGTCCGGCGCGACCTGCGCCGGATCGGGCAGCGCGTCCGGCCGGAGCCTCCGGTGCGGTTTCAGGCGCTCCGGGTTCCACAGCCGCAGCCACCGGGTCCGCTTCAGGTCCGGCCGCTCCTTCTGCTCGGCGCGCCGCACCCTTTCGACCGCCTCGTTCAGCAGCTTCACGACGTGGAAGCGGTCGGAACCGTTGGCAGAGGCGCTTGTAGGGGAAGCATATGTACCTTGGTTCAGGAGCTCGAACGGCGACATCCTGGCACACCGGTTGGACCCGGCGACCGATGTTCCGGTCGTGGCTCGCTTGAGAGTGGACCGAGGCAGATGACCGGCCCGTGTTGACGCGGCGGGAGGGACCGCATGACCAGATCGACGTTGTCAACCGCCGCTGCCGCGTGCGCCTTCTTTTCTCTTGCGGACACGGGGCTGGCACAGCGTGCGCGGCGCTTCCCCGGCGCGCCGGGTGGAGACGGCTTGTCCGCCGCGGCTAACCGGGCCGAGTACTACGCCGACGTCATCCTCCACACCAACGAGCTGCTCGGCAAGTGGCGCGCCGCCTGGGCTGCCGACGATCTGAAGACCTTGCTGGAACTCTACACCGAGGACGCCGTCTTCATCTTCAACCAGGACGATCCGGTCCGCGGGAGAGAGGCGATCCGTGAGAAACTGGAATCGCTCCTTCGGCGCTCGGGAGAAGTGCAGGCATCGTTTTCCGATTTCGACGCCAGCGGCCGGATGGGGCTGATCTCGGGATTGCTCACCTTCCAGATCCGTGACCCGGGAAGTGCGCGCACGCTGACGGGCATCCACATGACGATCGTGATCCGACGCGGACGCGACTGGGGGATCCGCAGCCAGCTCATCCGGTTGGACGAGCCGCGGACGGGATGAGTCCCCGGCTACTTGTCGATCCGGTACATCCGCACGTACTGAACATCCAGTTCATCGGTCCATACTCCCAGGACGTAGTCGTCACCGATCTCGATGTAGGGAGCCTGGTACTGGACGAACGCCCGTTTCCACCCCGCCGGAAGCGAGACGCTGCCCAGCCAAGTGCCATCGGGCGCATGGATCTCGAAGGGAGGCGGGTCGGCACCTGCCACGTAGTAGGGCTGGAGCCACAGATGTCCGGTGGCATCAACGTGAGCCGAGCGCAGGACGGGCAGCCGCGGCGCTCGCGGGAAGCCGCTCCACATCCGCCGCAAACGCGCAAGGTCTTCCGGCGCGGCCGCGTCCCGATCCGGGAAGGCGATCTGCTCGATGCCGTCCAGATGAAGGGCGAGGAGGGCGGCGGTCGCCTCGCGGGCGGCCACCTCGCGCCGAAATACCGCCGTGACCGCGCCGTCCCTGGGAGAGACCATGCGCACCGACCATGCTTCCGTGTCGATCACCGCGAGACGCCCTGCCGCGGCACCGAACTCCGGCCCCCGCGAGAAGACGTACCATCCGTGCGAATAGCCTCCCCCTTCGCGGACCCGGACATGCGCCTCGTGGCCCGGCAGCACCATCAGCGATCGGACGGCACCGTCCGTCAGGTCCAGCGCCGCCAGGCGCTCCAAGGGCCACCGCACGATCCCCGAAGGCGTCTCGTCTCCGTATTCAACGAAGCGAACGATGACCAGGCCGTCCACGACGCCCACGACCTTGTCGGCC
The DNA here is from genome assembly GCA_965215065.1 of Longimicrobiales bacterium. Lineage (GTDB taxonomy): Bacteria > Gemmatimonadota > Gemmatimonadetes > Longimicrobiales > Gaopeijiaceae > Bin94. Next base: position 2,606,546 of record OZ244037.1, on the reverse strand, counting down.
ACGGCCGCCTCGCGGGTGGACTCGCCCTCAACGGTCGCCACACGCAGGGCCCGCGCCGACCCGCCCTTCGGGCCGAAGACCTGGACGCGCACCAGCGCGTTGTCGTAGGTGACCAGCGAATCGCCTACAGCAGTGCCGAGAAACTCGAGGCTCTCGAATTCGCCGGGTCCTTCCCCGAACCCGCCCTCGCGCCATTGGAAGTTTCCCTCTTCGTCGTAACTCCGCAGCTCTGAAGCACCCCGGTCCGCGACCACGATGTCCCCGTTGCTCAGGCGCACTGCCGCGACCACATCGGTAAACTGGTATTCCGGTGCGCCGAACACGGTACCGATCTCGACCATGGGCTCGTCGTCTACGGTCCAGCCTTCGCCGGGGCTCCACGTCGGCTCGATGGCCGTGGCGATCGGGATACCGGCCGAATCGGTGCGTATCGTGTGCACGGAGGCGGGAGCCGAGTCGCAGGCGGCGGATCCCGCGATGAGTGTCGCCGCCGCCGCACCGGCCGCGAAGGAAGAATGCACGCTTCTCATCTCGGCCCCGGAATCGGGCTGATGTCGACCGGGTTCACCAGCACGCCCACGCTCGGGACATCAAGGTGATCCCGAACGACTCCATACATGAGCCGACCCGGAACATCCTTGAGCCGGAAGCGCTCCGGCAGGACAACGCGCCACTTCTGCATGGTCTCGATCTCGACGATGATCCATTGCTCCTGCTCACCTTCAGCGGCTTGCCGAAGCCAAAAGACCCGATCTGTGGCCGGGATCAGATCCGTGGCGACGGACCAGTACTCAGGCGCGTCGATATCCATCTCCCGTGGAAGATCTCGGCTCACGCCGGCCCTGATGTCCTTTTCCAGGCCTTCCAGGTCCCGGTCGGTGACCGGTCGCCCGGCAAACCCGAGGTCGATGGTATCTGCGCGGATCGAGCCGCTCTCCAGATTGACGATCGTGAGCGTGCCGGCAACGCCATCGGCAAGAACGACAGCGGTGTCGCCGAGCACGCTCCAAGCCCCTGCGGCACCGAAGTGAGTGGACTTCGCCGCCCCCATGACCTCAGTCTTCCACCCCGCCATGCCCCAGTGAAGGGAGAGCAGAGTGTCGGTAGACTCGACGCCGGGATTGAGGAGAACGACATGGTGACGCAGGTCGTATGTGAAGTTTCGTGAGAAGGAGACGATATACCGCCCGGGAAGCATCCCGACGGTAAGACCGCCCGCCAGGGACACCGCGTCCACAAGGGGAATCTCTCCTCCGTTCGGATCGGCGAAGTGGGGCACCGACTTCGTGTCCAGGTGGCTTCCGTCCAGCCGGAAACGCACGCGCCTGCCTTGCGGCAAATCGTCGACTGTGAGCAAGGAGTCGACGCTGACGATTCCCGGGGACAACCACTCGCCGGGTCCGCTCCCCTCCCTGCCGAACTCCGCTCGCAGCGTACCGTCTGCGGCGAACCATGACACGCGACTGTGACCGATGTCGGCAACCCAGATGCCGCTGTCGTTGACCAGGACGTCGCCTATCCGTGCGAAGAAGCCGCCGTCGTACTCAGCAGGGATGACCGTCGCGACCGAACTCTCCGAAAGGTCGACTGTCTGGATCTGGGCCGCGAGGGCGACCGGGGCGCTGTCCGAGCGGATCGTCGCCGACCCGAGCAGCAGGGACAGAGCAAGTAGTCGCAGGGCCGACTTCCGCACGAAGTTCCCGGATACCACCGGTCGGCGTATCGCGGCCACCGCGGAACCGGACATCATGCGCGTCTTCGCGCCAGCCAGGCGTCGATGCTCAGATTGTCGACTTCGAACATCGCCATCGCCAGCACAAGCAGCACGACGCGCGGGACGACATGGGTGTTGAAGGCATACAGCGGCTCCGCGACGAGGTGCCCGAAGGTGACGAGTATCAGCACGCTCCCCAAGCCGACAGCGGCCGGGAAACGTTTCCAGCCGACGACCATGAGGCCGCCGCACGCGAGTTCCACAAAGGGCACGGCCGTGCCCGCGACCCAGAGCGACCACTCGGGCAGGAAGCTCGACGCGTACGGCAGCACGAACAGGCCTCGGGCATGCTCGATCGCGCCGAGAATGAATACCTTCCAGAAACCGGCGACGAAGAAGATGAGGCCCAGGATCACCCGTGCGACGAATGCCGCCCAGCTCTTCGGCAAGACCTTGAAGCTCATATCACGGACAACCTCGCACGGCAGATTTCGCAACGCAAACGACGGAACGGACGCACCGAGATGGCGCAACGGGACTACTTGCTTCGCCTGATCGAGGAGATCGGCGCTGCGTTGATCGCGCTGCGGAACGCCATCATGAAGGGCGGAGCCGCGGGTGCCGAGGTGGAAGCTACGCTCCGCCGGGCCGCCAGCGCGGCCGGGATGGAGCTGGAACTTGCCCGTGCGGTATCCGTCGAGGCGCTGCCGGACATGGTGGCGCCCACGGGCGAGGTGGAACCAGCACGGTGCTGGGTGCTGGCCGAGGCCCTCATGACGGACGGCATGAACCGCGCGTACGAAGGGAAACCCGATCTTGCGAGGTCGTCGCTCGCGAAGGCGGCCGCGCTCTTCGAGCTCGTGGCGACGGGGAGTACCGACCGGGCCGCGTTTCCCGGCGCAGAAGAGCGGATTGCCGAGATCGAAGAGCTGCTTGAGGGGCTTAGGAGCAGCCACACGCCGGGCCGAAACGGAGCGTTCGAGCGGTGACCGCCTTGACCGACAGCTTTACCCCAGAAGAGGATGCTTGAAGCCATGCCGAATAAACTTGTCCAAGCCACGGTCGTGCACGAGAAGGCGCTGCCGTTCGCGCCGCTGGTTCCCAACCCCACCACCATCGAAGCGATGAGAGAGGCCCGGCGGGGCAACCTTCCGCATTTCGCCACCGTCGAGGAGCTGTTTGACGATCTGCATGCGGACGATTGAGCGGACCAGCCGGTTCAGGCGCGACACGTGAAGCCTGACCGGGCCGCCTCACAGGTTGTGTGTTCGGACGCCGGGGAGATCGAAGGTTCAGGCGCGACATGTGCAGCCGGACCGGGCCGCGCAGGCCTTGCCAGACCGGCTATCCCGCCCCCAGCGCCCCCAGAACCTCCCGAATCACTTCTCCCGCGGCGCTGACGTCGCCCATCGACACGTCCCGGTGCGCGACCGCACGCACGCTCCGCGCTCCCGACACCAGCATGGCGACTCCCCGCGCTAGGCACGCGTCCACGAAGTCGGCCGCGGTTCCGGGCACGTCGAAGCGCAGGATGTTCGTCTCCACATCTTTGCGCACCAGCTCGACACCGCGGATCGACACCAGGACATCGGCGAGGCGGCCCGCCTTCTCGTGATCGTGCAGGAGGTCGCCACGGTGGTTCTCCAGCGCGTGCAGCGCCCCCGCGGCGACGATCCCTGCCTGGCGGAAACCGCCACCGAAGAGCTGCTTGAAGCGGCGAGCCCGCGCCACAAAGGGGGCGGACCCGGCGAGCGCCGAACCCACCGGCGCGCCGAGGCCCTTGGAGAAGCAGACCGAAACGCTGTCGAAGTCGCGTGCGTAGCGGGCCGGAGGAACGCCGGTCGCCGCCGAGGCGTTCCAGACGCGGGCGCCGTCGAGGTGGCAGCGCAGCCCTGCCGAGCGGACCGTGGCGACCACATCGTCGAGGAGCTCCAGCGGCCAGATGCTCCCGCCCCCGCCGTTGTGGGTGTTCTCCAGGCAGAGAAGGGTCGCGGGCGGGGTCAGCGTGGTAGGCGATCCGCGGTGCGTCGTTCCCAGAGCGTCTTGCAGCCGGGAGGTCGTGAAGATGCCGCGGTCTCCGAGGATGGGATGAACGGTGACCCCCGAGAGCGCCGCCGGTCCCCCGCCCTCGGAACGCACGACATGAGATCCGATGTCCATGACGACCCGGTCGCCCGGTTCGGTATGGGTGCGGATGGCCACCTGGTTCGTCATCGACCCGGTGGGCATGTACACGGCATCTTCCTTGCCCAGGACTTCGGCCGTCAGGGCCTCGAGGCGCTTGACGGTCGGGTCGTCGCCGTACACGTCGTCGCCGACGACGGCCCGGGCCATGGCTTCGCGCATGGCGGGGGTTGGGCGAGTGACCGTGTCGCTGCGGAGATCGATCATGGCAGGAGGCGATCCGGGTTGAAGGTGAAGTTCACGGGGCAGTCTTGTCACGAACGCGTGACAGGGGCACCGAACTCGATGTCCATGACGTCCTGCACGGGCCGGTAACCGATCCGGCGGTAGATCCTGTTCGCAGTCGGGTTGGCCAGGTCGGTGTAGAGGACGCAGTGGCTGAACCCCAGCTCCAGGACGTGACGGCTGACCTGTGTGACCAGGGCGGTGGCGTAGCCGCGGCGACGGTGCCGCTCGGGCGTGTAGACGTAGCCGATCCGCACGCCGTGGCGCGTGCGGGCGGGGAAGCCCGCCATGGACACGGGCGTTCGGTCTTCCCAGAGCGCGAGCAGCGGGTTGCCGCGGTCGCCGCCGGTGAGACGGTCGGCCTGTGTCTGCGGATCTCCCGCTTCTCGCAGACCGGTCTCCCGCACGAACGACCCGATCCAGCGTGTGACGAGGCGAAGGTCGGCGCGGCGGGCGAGCCGCATGGTTCCCGGCGTCGGTCTCGAAGGCGCGGCCACATGCTCCAAGACATGGATCCGCTGCCGTGCGCCGGGCACGGCCCTCACTCCCTTGATGTCGCTCCATGCCTCTCCGAACGCGCGGGCAACCGCCGTCGGGCCGAGAACGGCGGGTATCGTCTCATAGGTATCGGCTATGCTGCGCGCCATGAGCGAGATCGCGTCCAGGGGGATCCTGGTCAGGGCGACCTTGTAAGGCGGAGTGCGGAAGGCGCATCCGACTATGTCACTGCCCCGTTCGATCGTCACGAAGCAGGGGGAGGACGCGGAACCCGGCTCGCCGGGAGCGGACGGCGACACCAAGTCGCGAGATGACGGCGGCAACGGGCCGCGGGATGACACCGCCGCCGCACGGGTGAGCGACCCCGCGACCCCCAACACCAGGTTGTTTTCGGCTTCGCGGCGCAGCAGCCAAGGCTCGGCCCGGTCGAGGAAGGCGCGCGGCCCGGGATGGCGCACGATCCGCCATGTGCGGCCGGGCGGACGGCGGAGCGGTCCCCTATCCGTCCGAATCTTCCCCGGTGACGAGGGTTCTGATGAAGTCGCCGATTCCGGAAAGGCGGGCCATCAGGGTGATGTGAATGTCGTGCACGCGGCGGTCGCCGCCGTTCCGGCCGTAGTAGTCGCCGACTTCGAAGACGGCCGCGCCGCCGCCCAGGGGCACCTCGATTCCGAGCCCGCCGTGCCAGGTGCGTGCCCGCTCCGTTCCGACGAGAGAATAGGGCAGGATGGCCGTCTCTTCGGGAGAACCGATGATCTTGGACCCGAAGCCCGAGAACATGTACGCCCGGACGCCTTCGTACACCGGCGTGTAGGCCATGAGATCCACGACCACGGTCTCGAAGTACTGGGAATCCGGCGAGTCGGGCACGAACGACCCGTCCGGCAGGATGCTGCTCGTCAGGTCGCGCTGCGGACTCCATCGCATGGAGCGTTCGAAGAGCGCTCTGGCACCGTACCAGGATCCCTTGGGCTTCGCCGCCAGTTCCATGCCGAAGGTGGGTCGCCGCACTGCGTTCCGGCCGGCACTGCCGTGCTGCGGGAGGAAATACCCGACCCTGGGGGCGAACGATACATCCCAGCCGCCGGGCCGGGAGGCACGGACCGTCGTTTCCGGCTGCGGCTGCGCGGATGCCTCGGCGGACCAGGCGATCGCGGCGACCCCGGCGAAGGCGGCGGCAATGGCCGGACGGAAGAGCGGTTTCATCGGCAGACTCCTCGTGTGCGACGCCCCATGGGCTGGTGAGCCGGTGAGCGCGGTTCGTGCTCGACCTATTGAAGAATAGCGGGGTGACCCGGTCTTGTGCCAACTGGGAGGGGGTGACCGCGACGATTCGGCTCCTCGCCATGCATAATGGGTAATGGGGCAGGGGTCGGTCAAGGGGGGGTGGCCGGGGCCTGGGGTTCGGGCTGATGTCGCAGGTCTGCCGGACGTGCCGCCGAGACTTGCCGGCGACCCGGTGCATGCTCCACGCACAACGGCTTTCGGGCGCACGACGCGACCGGGTACGGCCGCTTGTCGGGTGGGAGGGCGCGGCCTTTCGGAATCGTGCGGTTCGGGGAAGATTGGCCGGAGCGCATCCGGGGGCGGCCGCTCCCGGAACCCGAGCGGAGTCTCGCCGGCCCGGGCTGCCCCCCGGGCTCCGCCGGGCCGACGGCCATGGGGACCGGGCGGGAGAGAGCGGAGATGAAGAGGACGAGACTGTTCGCGCAGGCGCCGGGCTCTCGAGCGGCCCTGGTACGTGGAGAGCACGGCGTTCGACGCCGGGGAACGGCGGCTGGACATCCATCTGAACTTCGAGGTCGGCGGCACCTTCGCCTGCGGGGGCTGCGGGGGCGAGGGCTGCAAGGCGTACGACACGGCCCTCAAGGAGTGGCGGCACCTCAACTTCTTCCAGCACCAGGCCTACCTGCACGCGCCGTCTCCCCGGGTGAAGTGCCCGGAGTGCGGAGTCCGGCAGGCGCGGCTGCCGTGGGCACGCCCCCGGAGCGGCTTCACGCTGCTCTTCGAGGCGCTCGTGGTGACGATGGCGTCCGGGATGCCGGTCAAGGCGGTGGCGCGCATCGTCGAGGAGCACGACACCCGGCTGTGGCGGATCGTCAAGCACCATGTGGACGAAGCGAGGGCGGAGGCGGACCATTCGCAGGTGCGGGCCGTGGCCGTCGACGAAAAGGCGTGCCGCCGGGGCCGCAGCTATGTGACTTTCTTCGGGGAGCTGTGCATGGACATGTCGGCGGCGTACATCGGGGGGGCGAAGGAGTCGTTCCCGGACGCCGAGGTCACCTTCGACCGCTTCCACGTCGTGAAGCTGCTGAACGAGGCGGTCGAAAGGGTGCGGCGCGCCGAGCAGAAGGAGCGGCCGGACCTGAAGCGGACCCGGTGGCTGTGGCTGTGGAACCCGGAGCGCCTGAAACCGCATCAGAGGCTCCGGCTGGACGCGCTGCTCGATCCGGCGCAGGTCGCGCTGGACACGGCGCGGGCGTACCGGCTCAAGCTCTCCTTCCAGGAGTTCCGGAACCTGCCGCCGACCCTCGCCGAACGCTGGCTCGACCGGTGGTGCGCGGACGCCGAAGAGAGCGGCCTCGCGCCGATGGCCAAGGTCGCCGGGACGGTCCGCAGGCACCGCACGGGCATCCTCCGGTGGCTTCACTCCCGGATCAGCAACGGGATGCTGGAGGCCATGAACTCGCTCGTGCAGGCGGCCAAGGTTCGCGCCCGAGGCTACCGCACCACCGAGAACTTCATCACCATGGCCCACCTCGTGTGCGGCAAGCTCCAGTTTAACCTCCCCACTTGAAACAGCGAGGAACCGACGACTGATGAGCCGCTGCTCGCAAAGCCGCCGCGAACGGATGTACGCATTCTCATGGCCTCCCGCGACGATAGCGCTTGGACCAACCTGTCGTTCGAGCAGCCTGCGGACTTGGAGACCGGGGCGGTGGCGGCGGTGATGGTATACGACGACAGGACACATGCCTTATTTTATCTTGCGACTTCGGCTCGCGGAGTTCCTCCGGGGTGATAGAGAACGATGACGGCGACAGGCAGGCAGAACGACAGCGGCGCAACGACCGGCTACGAGTCGGAGTTGTGGGCGACGGCGGATGCGCTCCGCGGCTCGATGGACGCGGCCGAGTACAAGCAAGAGGCCGCTGAGGACAGCGACGAATACGTCGCGGAGAACATCTTCTGGGTGCCGCAAGAGGCCCGCTGGGAGCGTCTGAAGGCAGGGGCGCGGCAGACCTCCATCGGCCAGACCGTCGATCAGGCGTCGAAAACCGACGGATGGCGTTACGAGGCGTCATCTCTTCCGCCTGGCCGCCGAGAATCGCCTTATCAAAGACGTCGAGAGGTGGATGCGGCACCACGAGGGGCGGAACGCGACATCCCATATCTACGACTACGCCAAGGCGGAGGCGGTCTACCGGGCCACGGTGGATTTCGTGCACGATGCGCGTGCGTTTCTCCGTGCCTTGGAGGTCCGGAATGATGACCAGGCCACCCTCGCCAGTCTGACATGAGTGTCCCCCTCCCCACCCTCGATCTTCGACCCGATCATTGGGATATCGTCCGCAGCACCCTGCGACGGCATGTGCCGGATCGTAAGGTGCTCGCGTTCGGATCTCGCGCGACTTGGACCGCGAAGGACTACTCTGATCTTGATCTCGCCATCGTCGGCGAAGAGCCGCTTTCTCTGCATTCAGCCTGGGCCTTGGATGAAGCCCTTGACGAGTCGGACCTGCCGTTCAGGGTGGACATCGTGGATTGGGCGAAGATAGACGACGGCTTCCGTGCCATCATCCGGCGCGACGCAGTGACCGTGCAGGCTCCGACCGTGAGTCATGAAGTGGCCGGGCGAGTGAAGGGGCAGCTGGCGATAAAGGTGGTAAGAGCGTATGCGCGGCGCGGCGTGAAGGAACGCAACGGCGGGCTGTACCGTCCGATGTTTCCGGAGCACTGGCTCCGCCGCCCCCTCTACTCCATGGCAACTTGGGTGAACGGACTGGCCTTTAGGAAGATTCAGTTTTCGGAGGCGGGACGGCCGATCATCAAGATCGCCGAACTAAAGGGCGGCATCAGCGGGCAGACTAAGTTCACCAAGCAGACGTTTGATGACTCCGTGTGCGTCCGGCCCGGAGACCTTCTCTTTTCGGCTCTTCCTCCCTCTTGGTGGCCGGGGTTACGGTGAGGGGTCAGAGTCATGACCGATCACCGACGAGGAGGAGGAAGGTATGGCCGAGAGGAGCTGGCTGGACGCGGTGCTGGGACTGGGTCCGGAGTGGAGGGTTGTCCGGGTGGAGCGCACGCGGGAGCCGAAGGAGCTGCGGGTGGGCGTGGAGCGTGCCCCGGGGAGCAGGCTGCGATGCCCCGACTGCAACGAGGAATGCCCGGGCTACGACACGCGGCGGCGGGAGTGGCGGAACCTGGACGCCTGGGGGTACAAGACCTTTCTCGTCTGCGATGTTCCGCGGGTTCGGTGCCGGGAGCACGGGGTGCTGACGATGCAGGTGCCTTGGGCGGAAGGGAGTTCGAGGTACACGGCGCAGTTCGAGGCGGAAGTGATCCGGTGGCTCAAGGAGGCGAGCGTGCAGGCGGTGGCCAGGCGGATGCGGCTGAGCTGGAACGCCGCGGACGGGATCATGCAGCGGGCCGTGGCCCGGGGGCTGGCGCGCCGCCGGCCCGAGGAGGTCCGGCGCCTGTCGGTGGACGAGACGTCGTTCCGCCGCCGGCACCGCTACGTGACGGTGGTGTCGAACCCGGAGACGGGCCGGGTGCTGCATGTCGCCCAGGGGCGGGGCAGGGAGGCGCTCGCGGCGTTCTACGAGGGGCTGGGAGAGACGCAGAGGGCGGCCGTCGAGAGCGTCAGCATGGACATGTGGGCACCGTACATCGCGGCGACCCTCGACATGATTCCGCACGCCTGGGCGAAGATCGCGTTCGACCGGTTCCATGTCGCCAAGCACCTCGGCGATGCGGTGGACAAGGTGCGGCGCGCCGAGCACCGGGCTCTGCTGAAGGAGGGCAACGCGATCCTCTCGGGCACCCGATTCCAGTGGCTGGAAGGGCCGGCGGCGGAAGACGCACGGGGAGAAGCTGGCGTTCGCGAAGCTGCGCGCCGGCACGCGGCGGACGGCCCGGGCGTGGGAGCTGAAGGAAGCGGCCGCGAATCTCCGGAACTACCGGAGCCGAAGCTGGGCGACGGCCGGGTGGAAGCGGTGGCTCGCATCGGCTTCGCGCTGCCGCCTGGAGCCCGTCGTCAAGGCCGCCCGGATGATCCGCAGTCATCTCTGGGGCATTGTCAACGCCGTCGTCCTCCGCGCCACCAACGGTCCGGCCGAAGGCATCAACAGCCGGATCAAGACCGTGAAGGTGCGCAGCCGGGGCTTTCGCAACCGGGAACGCTTCGCGAACGCCATCTACTTCCATCTCGGCGGCCTCGACCTCTACCCCGATAGCCTGCCCGCATGACCTGATGCCCACCTGACAAGGGGAAGAACCCTCTTTTCTTGGTCGGGACAACCGGAGACCTCCATCGATGCCTTCTGGTGGAGGGGACCGGAAGGATGGCTCAACCAGCATGTCTTCCAAGTGACGCCGGAGCCAGGACTTGACCCCACGTTTTTCTACTTTCTTCTGCGCTACCTAAAGCCGAACTTCGTTGGGATCGCAAGAAACAAGCAGACGACAGGTCTGGGGCACGTCACGAAACGCGATCTGAAGAACCTGAGAATTGCTTGCCCTCCCCTCCCCGAACAACACGCTATCGCGCACATCCTCGGCACCTTGGATGACAAGATCGAGTTGAATCGGCGAATGAACGAGACGCTGGAGGCGATGGCTAGGGTGCTGTTCAGATCCTGGTTCGTCGATTTCGATCCGGTGAGGGCCAAAATGGAAGGCCGCGAAATGGGCTTGCCGGAATACATCGCCGAGATGTTCCCCGCCCGGCTGGTGGATTCTGAGATGGGCGAGATACCGGAGGGGTGGGAGGTAGCGAGTCTCGGCGACGTAGCGGCCGTGCAACGGAAGGGAGTTGATCCGGCGAGCGAGGCCAGCGATACGCCCTACATCGGGTTGGCAGACATGCCCCGTGGATCAATCGCTCTGACAGATTGGGGTGAGACTGGGAGCGTCTCCAGCAGGAAGTCTGCCTTCCAGGCCGGAGATATTCTGTTCGGTAAGCTTAGGCCCTACTTTCACAAGGTGGGCATCGCGCCAGTTGATGGCCTCTGCTCCACGGATATCATTGTGCTGGGTGCACGGCAGCCGAAGTGGTCCGCCCTTATCCTGGGCTGCGTCTCGTCGTCAGCCTTCGTTGCCCACACCAGCCAGACTGCGACGGGGACGAAGATGCCTCGAACGAGTTGGCAGACAATGAGCAGGTACGAGCTGTGTCGGCCCACCGATCCCATAGCTTCAGAGTTCCAGCGAATCGTTTCGTCGATGTTGCGTCGGATCGTCGGCAACATCCACGAGTCCCACACGCTCGCCGCGCTTCGCGATACGCTGCTCCCGCGACTCATCTCCGGCGAACTGCTGGTGCATGCTGCCGAGAAGTTGCTCCAGAGAGCCGAATGATCCTGATCGATCGCATATCGCGTCTACGCGGTTGTGGCATCTTCCGCAACTTCACGTGGCCGTCAGGCCTGCCGGAATTCGGACGATACAACGTAGTCTATGGGTGGAATGGGACGGGCAAGACGACACTGAGCCGGCTACTTCGGGACCTTGAGGTTGCCCGAGCGCCAACGATGGGAGAGGCCGTGTTGCCCATTAGCGGCAACGAGGTGCCCGGCGAGAGTTTTACGCAATCGACGCTTCACGTCCGGGTGTTCAACCGGGACTTCATCGAGGAGAACGTGTTTCCTGTAGGGGGCGGTGACATGCCACCCATTCTCGTCCTAGGAGCCGAAAGTGTTGAGATACAAAGAATGGTTGAGCGCCTAAAGCGAGATCGGGCGACAGGCGTAGCCACACTGGCATCGGCACGCTCCGTGGAACAGGAAGCCCGCAACGGAATCGACCGATTCTGTATTGGCCGTGCGAAACTCATCAAGAGCAACCTTAGAACAAGCGGCCAAAACCCGTACAACAACTACAACAAGGCCAGTTTCTTGAATGACGCAAAACAAGATGGCTGACACCAGTGACAGTACCACTCACCGCTTGACCGAAGCGGATCGGGTCAGCTCTTCGTCTTGACCCACAACTTCTCCTTCTTCCGACAAGTCCGCAATTGGTTTCGATACCTGAATGGGAGGGGACGGAAAAGCATACGCAACCGCCCTGCTCAATTCTTCATGCTCGAATCTGCGCAGCAAGACGATGTACGGAGTAGCGCCATTCGGGGCCTCGATCCTCTACTTGCAGAGTATGATTCGGAGTACCAATATCTGTTTGCCCGCATTTATGAAGCGGCAACTGCGTCGGCATCGAAAGATCTTGAGGAGAACTATGCCCTTCCAAACATGGCCAGGCATATGTTGGAAGCCTTTCTTGCGTTCCGTCAGCCGCAGGTTGCTGGGGGACTGTGGCAGAAGATGAGAGAAGTTTCGTTCGACGAAGCTAAGAAGCATCGGATTCTCCGATTCCTGCACACGCACTCACACAGCATTGCTATGGGCGAACCGGAGCATGACTTGACGGCGCTCGCAGAGGAATCGTTCGTGCTCAACGATCTGTTGGGCATGATCGAGTCGGAGGACAGCAAGCACTTCTCGGCAATGGTGACACTCGTCGCCCCGTCGGCGGATTCCGGGGGAGGTGGGAGATTAGCGACCTCGGCATGCCCTGCATCAACTTGGAGAGATGCCCAAGCGGGAACGGGCGAGGTTGGTCTTGTGACCCTGCAGCGAGACTGCCTGATGACACCCGTCACTGAATCGGAGGTCGAGGCCGCCACGCTCGAATGGCTCGAAGCCATTGGAAGGAGGAGCTGGCCATCAGCACGCGCAAGAACGTCGTCCGGGCGCGATCCTTCGCCGAGATCTCGAACAGACCGTCCGCCGCTACGCGAACCGGGCGGTCGAGGCCGTGCAGGTTCTCGGCGACGATACGCTACGCGAGATCGCCCGCGAGCCGATCGAGACCGTGCGGAGCAACGCCAAGATCGACTGGACGCTACGCAAAAACGTCCGCGCGAATCTGCGCCGACTCGTCAAGCGCGTCCTCCGAAAGCACGGCTACCGCTGGAGTGACGTGCCGCCCCTCCCCGCGCCGAGCCACGACCGGACGACGCATCTGACACTGCTCGGCGGCGGATTCAGGCCAGACGGAAGAAGCCGTTGAGCTTGGTGCGCAATTCGAGCCGGTATCCCTTGGCGGTGAGCCACGCTTCCAGCTCGGCGGACCGCCAGCCGTCACAAGAACCGGCCTTGAGCTCGACGATGATGTGTCCGGGCCACAGGGCACGCGGGGCGTTCCGCAGAAAGGGCTGGATGACGTCGGCCTCCCGCCCCTCCACGTCGACCTTGAGGCAGTCGATGCGGTCGAGTCCGGCATCCGTCACGAGGTCCGCGAGAGTCACGACGGAGACGGGTACAGTCGGGCGAAAGACGCTCCCGGCCGCAACGGCATCTTCGGAATCCGCGTACTCCGTGGAATCCGTGGACTCCAAGGACTCCTGCGCCCCGACCAGCCGTCCCTCGCCCGAGTTCCGCGCCCGCAGCGCCAGCGCGCCCGTACCCCTGGCCGCTCCCACCGCTGCCTCCACCACCTGCATCCGCTCCTGCGCGGCGTTGGTGCGCACGTTGTACCGCAGCTGCCGTGCCAGATCGGGGTTGGGCTCCACAGCGACCACGCACCCGCAGCCGTCGATCAGGGACAGGACCCAGAAGGAATAACCGCCGACGTTCGCGCCGACATCCACGAAAGTGAAGCCGGGGCCGGCGAGCTTCGCAAGGAGCCTGCGTTCCGCCCGGTCCCAGGAACGGGGGAGAAAGAGGATCCTGGCCTCGGAGACCGAGCGGTCCGGGAAGAGGCGCAGGCGCTGTCCCCAGACGCGGGTGTCGACGGGGCCGCTGAGGCAGCGGCGGGCGACGCGGCGGGCGAGCAGCGCGAAGCGGCTCCAGGGCCATCCGCCGGGAAGGATCCGCGCGACGGCGAGCCAGAAGGCACCCCACCCGGCAGGGCGGCAGCCGCCCCACGCGCTCGTCTCGCCGAAGGCGTCGCCGACACGGTCGTCGCTCCTGTCCATGGTCGTCTTCCGTCCCGTTCATCGCCGACACGCGGCGACGTTATCGTAATGGCCGTCGTTCATCCAAAAAGAGCGGCCGTCGCTGGACAAGCGGCCGTCGCAGGACAAGCGGCCGTTCAGTCCGCGCGGAGACGAATTCCAAACATGAACCCCGCTTCCCGCGGGACGCTCACTTCCGGCTGCATCGCGCGGTTCTGGTCACCCCTCGCCGCGACCTGGATCATGATGGCGCTGGAGGGTCCGCTCATCGCGGCCACCATCGCCCGCCTTCCCGATCCCAAAATCAATCTCGCGGCGCACGGTGTCGTCTTCGCGATCGCGATCCTCGTCGAGTCGCCGGTGATCATGCTCATGACCGCCGCAACGGCCCTGGTGCGCGACCGCGTCAGCTACGCCAAACTGCGTCTCTTCGCCGTGGCGCTCAACGCGCTCTCGACTCTGCTGGTCGCGGCGCTGCTGATCCCGGCCGTCTTCGAGCCCCTGATTCCGGGACTCCTGGGGCTGCCCCGCGACATCGCGGACATCGTCTGCGGAGCGCTGTGGATCTACCTGGCCTGGCCGGCCGCGATCGGCTACCGGCGCTTCATCCACGGCGTAATGATCGGCGCGGGGAAGACCCGCCAGGTCGCGGTCGGGACGGTCTTCCGCCTCTTCGCCATGGCCGGAACCGCGTTCACGCTGCCCGCCGTCGTCGATCTTCACGGTGCCTGGGTGGGCGCCGCCAGCCTCACGGCGGGCGTCTGCGTCGAGGCCGCGGCGGCCCGGATCATGGCGGCCGGCGCGATCCGGAGGGTGCTCGCGACCCCTCCCGACGGGAGCGCCGCACCGATGAGCTACGGCGGAATCCTCTCGTTCTACTACCCTCTCGCGCTGACCTCGCTGGTCGCCCTGGCCACCCACCCCGTGCTCACCTTCTTCGTGGGCCGCGCCCGCGACCCGGTCGAATCGCTGGCCGTCCTTCCCGTCGTGCACGCGCTCTCGTTCCTCTTCCGCGCCGCCGGGCTCAGCTACCAGGAGGCCGCAATCGCGCTGACGGGGAAGAACTTCGAGCACCGAGGCCCGGTCGGGCGGTTCGCGCTCGGCATGGGCCTCGCCGCGACGGCGGCATACGCCCTGATCGTCCTCACGCCCCTCTTCGGGGTATGGTTCGAAACGATCTCGGGCCTCACTCCCGAACTGTCCGGCTACGCAAGGATCCCGGCCCTTATCCTGATCCCCCTGCCCGCCCTCGCCTTCTGGCTGGCGCAGCAGAGCGCGATTATGGTGTTGAAGCGTCGCACCAAGGCCATCACGATGGCGACGATGTTCGGGCTGCTCGGGACCGTGACCATCTTCCCGGTGCTGGCCTGGGAACTGGGATGGGTCGGCGCCACGGCCGCCTTCGCGGCGTTGCTGGGCGGGCGCCTCGCGTCGAACCTCTACCTGCACCGGACTGAATGACGATGAGCATGAGCCGCCGCATCACCCGCCGCCGTTTCGTCGCCGCATCCGCCGGGTGCGCCTCGTACCTGGCCGCCGCGGGACCGTTGCTGAGCGCGCCCGCACTGCGCCGGTGGAGCGGCGCGGGTGCCCGCCGCGTGGTGGCCCAGACTCCCTTCGCACGCATCGAGGAGCTGGGCGACGGGATGTTCGCGATCATCTCCACGCCGCTGAACGGGGACTACACGACCGTGTGCAACGGGGGCATCGTCGGGGGGTCGGCGGGGACGCTGGTCGTGGAGGCCTTCGCCACGCCGGACGGTGCGAGGTGGGCGGCCGAGCAGGCCCGCACGCTCACCGGACAGTGGCCGACCCAGGTGGTGGTGACGCACTACCACGGGGATCACTCTGCCGGTCCCGCGGGCTACGCCGAGAGCGACGGCGGCATGCCGAACCTTCGCGCCACCGCGGCGACCCGCGATCTGGTGCGGGGATCGCCCGGCGACGAGGCCGCGAAGGCTCCCTGGGCGGATGTGGTGATCGTGCCCGAAGACGGCCCCGTGGAGATCGACCTCGGCAGCCGCACGGTGGCGGTGGTGCCGCGCCGGGGCCACACCGCGAGCGACCTGTCGGTCGAGGTGGACGGGGGCGAGGGCCCGGTCTGGTGCGGCGATCTGGTCTGGAACGCCATGTTCCCGAACTACATGGACGCCGTTCCGTCCCGGCTGTCGCGTTCGGTGCGCGCGCTTCAGGCCATCCCGGCCGGCACCTTCGTACCGGGCCACGGGCCGCTGGCGGACGCCGAAGCGATGTCCAGGTACGTTGCGCTGATCGATTCGGTCGAAGAGGCGGCCCGCACCGCCTGGCGCCGCGGAATGGGCTCCGACGAGGCAGCGGAAGCGTATGAGGTGCCCGCCGAGCTGGGCGAGTGGGTCTTGTTCAGCCCGAGCTACTACGAGCGCGCCGTTCAGGCTTGGATGGACGAGTTGGGGAGGGGAAGCGCCGGGCGGACGGGCGGATCGGCCGGGTAGAGGTTAGCCTGCGAGCAGCTTGCGCGCCTCACGTTCGGAAAGCCCCATCTTGGCGACTTCCTCGCTGATCGCGAGCAATTCTCGGTCCTCCGCCCTTCTGGCCAGGGCAAGAGAACCAGCCGCAGAGCCCGCGCCGGCCACCGCGAAGACAGGGGCCAATACCACCAGATTCCGAAGGAAGGCAGGATCGTTGAGGGCCACCGCCAGGACAAAGAGCGCGGACAGCAAGAACCCCCCGGCGGCCCCCCACCCTGCAAAGCGCGGAAGGGACATCTGATTAAACCGGCGACGGCCCTCAACGAGACCCAGGACGCCTGAGAAGGTGACACCGGCGAGAAAGCCGAAGGCACCGAACCCGAGCGGATAGGGAACATCGGCACCGGTGCCGCCAGTCACCAGAACAGACCCCAGCAGCAGGATCATGCCCGCGCCGAACCATGCTGCTGCCCAGGTCAGGCCCGTCCCGACGGCGCCGCGGATACGTCTCAGCCATTTCTTCATCAACCTCACCCTCCCTTCTGCACTATCGACATACTGCCAGCGATGCCGACTCCGATTCAGCTGCACTTACTTTACCTCCACGGTGGAGGCCGTCGCCACCTGGGACGGGAGGCTGCGTGCGCGTTCCAAGTCGCCGAAGAGGATCACCGGGTGCCCGTAACGCACCCAAAGGGACACCTCGGAGGCGGTGCCGGCACCTCCGGGGCAGCGCGACGACCACATCGGAGGTGAGCACGTTGACGTGATTGCGCGAGCCTCGGCTCGCCCCGTCCCTGCCCAGGTGGGTGCGCACGAGAAGCTCGACCCAGCGGTTCGGGTAGCCCGGCATGTCCCCCGCCTCTGCACCCTTGTCGGAGCGCGGGAGCACCCCGACGACCAGCCCGGCGCGACCCTCCACCTCGGCGAAGGCCCGCGACACCGAAGCCATGACGCCGCGCCCGCCTCGGGCCGTCCGTGCTCGGATTGCAGGTTCGGGTTGAATCGAGCACATCGCGCTCGGCGATCCAGCCCAGGTCCGCCCAGAGAGCGTCGGGGATGGTCACGGAGCGTTGCGGCCTGCGGTCGCGCTTGCGCTTCACGGGCTGCCTCCTCGGTTGTCCTGCACGTGCTCGTTCCCTTCGGCGGCGCGCCTGCGCCAGGTGGTAATGGCACGATATCCGGAGAACCCTTGGTGCGGTCGAGATAGTGCGTCAGGGGCAATTCTCGGCGGTCAGAACCGGAGTGCCATCCACATGACGCACTCATGCGGGGTAGGGGTGAAAAACGGCCTTTTGGTTCAGCCATACACGCAGAACCAGAACCCGTAGCCGGGGCCGCTGATCCACTCGCAGCCCTCGTTGTTGGGCGGATCCGGGCAGTCGTCTTCTTCTTCGCATCCCCCCCCGCCATGGCCGGGCACCGTCGCGCAGTCCTCCTGGATCGCCACTGCCTGCCAATCGTAGTTGATCCACGTCGAGAAGTCCCACAAGTACTGCTGCGACCACTTCTCGGCCTTCCCGAACGGGAAGCTGTAGGAGCCGCCCGCGCAATACCGCGCGCCGGGCTGGGTGCCCGTGTACACGAAGTTCTGGGGGGTCCACATTTCGGCGACGCAATTCTCCTGCGACCAGCTGGTCGGAATGTACGTCGTAAGATCGCCGTTGCTCGACCTGGCGTCCGGTTCCGCCATGCCCGTGAACCTGTGCCGTTGCGGGGTTTCCACCATGCCGAGCCCTGCTGCGTAGGAGGTGGTGCGTGTTATCGCCAACGTGTTGAAGCGCAGCAGGTTGTCGCCCTCGTCATAGAACATATCCCCGCCTGCGCTCGAGCTCAGGTCGGCGTCGGTCGTGCAATACACACCTCTCCCCTCGCTCCCGGAAGCGGCGACGGTCGTATCCCGCCCAACCGTGTCCCGCGCCAGAATGCTCAAGTAGTGCGCCTCGGCCGCCTTCAGCTGCTCGTCGGTGAGCTCGAGCATCTCCGGGCTCTCGATCACGGCCCGCCAGAACTCCTCCTCGGTGCGGCCATCAATGTACGTGCCGTCCGGATTCGTGAACCCGTGGGCGACCCGCCAGTGAAACCACCGTTCACGCCGTTCCAGATCGGCCAGGGCCTTTCTGATCTGCTCGACGTCCGGATGGTCGGGGTCCTCCGCCAGCATCCTCTCGAGGTCTCTTTCGATCCACGCCCGTTCGAAGTCGATTCCCTCCTGACCGATCAGCACGTCATGGCTGACAAGCTCGAAGTCGTCGAGATCGAGGTAGATCGGCTCGGACAGCGGTTCCATGGAAGGCGAGGACGAACAGGCCGCAAGAAACATCGCCGCGACGACAGACGACAGGGGTAAAATGGTCCGAGTCTTCATGTCGAGCCTCCTTCGTCAAAGGTGGGGTTGAAAACTCGGTCCGGCCAAAATGGCGGGTTGATCTTCCGGTTCACAAGGGAGAGGTTTTTTGCTCGTCCGCGGTCGGCTTCCCGTGACGTGCTCCGGCAAGACCGAGCATATGACGGCAACCGAGCACTACCGGACATCCAGGCCGACGGCGGGCCTCCTGGGCGGCGGGTCGGTGACGACGATCCGGGAGTCGGCCATCAGGCCCGCCCCAGGCCGCTAGGAATCGCCCGTGTCGCGTTCCGTACGCCGTGCAGGACGATGATCCCGCCTCCGGTGAGAAGGTGAACATCCAGCCGGGCGAGGCGGCGTCCCAGCGGCGCGGCCAGCTCTTCGTGGGGGTGAACGCCCGAACCCATGACGCCGACGATGGGAAGCCGGTTCATTGCGGGGTCGATCAGCGGTCAGAAGGTTGGGGAGGCAGGGTTATCGTCTCGGGGTCATCCCTGAACTTTCGCGCTCCCGGAGGCTCCACGCCAATGCGATCCACCGCGGCCGACGGCGCCGCACGCGCCCATGACGCGCAGAACGGCCGACACGCGCCCGCCGTTCACCGCACCGAAAGGGGCTACGGTCCCTACGCCGCCGCCTCGGTGGTCGTCGCCAACATGATCGGGACCGGGGTCTTCACCAGCCTGGGCTTCCAGCTGCTCGACATCCGGTCCACCTTCCCGCTGCTGCTGCTCTGGGTGGTCGGGGGCGGGGCGGCCTTCTGCGGTGCGTTGTCGTATGCGGAACTGGGCGCGGCCATCCCGAGATCGGGCGGCGAGTACACCTTTCTGTCCCGGATCTACCACCCCGCCGTCGGCTTCGTCTCGGGGTTCGTGTCGGCAACCGTCGGATTCTCGGCGCCCACCGCGCTCGCCGCCATCACGTTCGGCACATACCTGGCCTCGGTCTTCCCGTCCCTCTCCCCCACCTGGCTGGGCGCGGGACTGGTGGTCGCGATGGCGGCCGTGCACGTCACCGACCATCGCAGCTCGGGCCTCTTCCAGAGCGGCTTCACCACCGTGAAGGTCGGGTTGATTCTGGCCTTCTGCCTCGCCGCGGCGACGATGGCGGAGCTCCCTCAGCCCGTGTCGCTTACACCCACCGCGGGCGACGGGAAGCTTGTCTTCGGCGGGGCCTTCGCCATCTCGCTCATCTACGTTTCTTACGCGTACACCGGCTGGAACGCGGCGACCTACCTCACGGGCGAGCTGGAAAGCCCGCAGCGAACGATTCCGCGCGTCCTAGGCGTGGGGACGCTGCTGGTCACGGTGCTGTATGTGGCTCTCAACTGGTCGTTTCTGCGGGCGGCGCCGATGGACGAGCTGGCCGGGAGGATCGAGGTCGGTTATGTGGCGGCCACGCATATCTTCGGTCCGGCGGGCGGCGCGATCATGGCCGTGACGCTCGCCCTGCTCCTGATATCGACGGTGAGCGCGATGGTGCTCGCGGGGCCGCGCGTTCTGCAGGCGATCGGCGAGGACTACGCGCTCTTCCGCCGTCTGGGGCGCCGGAAGGCCAACGGGATCCCGGCGGCGGCGATCGTCGCACAGACCGGGCTCACGCTCGTCTTCGCGCTGACGGCTTCGTTCGAGACGGTGCTGGTCTTCACCGGCTTCATCCTGGGACTGAACAGCTTCCTCACCGTCGCGGGGCTCTTCGTGCTGCGCATCCGCGAACCCGCGATGGAGCGTCCCTACCGGGCCTGGGGCTACCCCTTCACCCCCCTGCTCTACCTGGCGCTGACTTTTTGGACGCTGCTCTACATTGCCCTCGACCGGCCGGCCGAGGCGCTGGTCGCGGCGGCGTTCATCGTCTTCGGGCTGGCGTTGTATCGGTTGGCAGGATCCCGCGAGCGGGCGTAGGAACAAATCCGCCTGCAGAGGGTACGCCGGATGGATGACGAGGATTATGACGGCAGGACTGTTGGCCGCAGGGGTCGTGGCCCAGATGGTCGGATCATGCTGGCTGTCCAATCATCAGCTCGAAGTCGCAGCGGCTACCTGGATCCGATCCACCAAATGGAATGGCCGCGGAACTCCGGCGAGTATGTGAGAGCGAACAACTCGCTCACCGATTCCGCAGGCCTGGCCGGTCTCGAAGTCGAAGTGTTCACGCCCGACGGGCGGAAGCGCGCGGCGGACGCCCGGACATTCCACGGTCGTCGAAACCTCGCCTGCGGGCCGGTTCGGATCGAGGAATACGGGGAAGTGCAAGTGTTCGCCCGGCTCCGCCGACATGATGCGCTCACGGCAGAAGGGCATGTCTCATGGACCGTGGACGCCGACGGCTACGAGAAGTGGCAGGTTCTGATCGTGCGGATCGCTCATCCGGGGTATGCCGATGAGAGCCTGCGGTGCGGGGTTATGTGCGTCAAGGTCGAGCACATCGCCATCGGCGGTCAGGCACCTGCACGGATGGGAGGGCTGACTGCCGACAGCTACTCGATCGCGATCAGCTCGATCTCGAAGATGAGAACCTGGTTCGGTCCGATGTTCGTGCCCGCGCCCTCGGCGCCGTAGGCCAGGTCGGCGGGGAGGAATGCGCGGATGTGCCCGCCCACCTTCATCAGCGTGACCGCTTCTCCGAACCCGGCGATCACCTGATCCACGCCGAAGGTGGCCGGATCCCCGCCGTAGGAAGAGTCGAACTCGGTCCCGTCGGGCAGGGTTCCGCGATAGTGGAGCGTGACGGACTGTCCGGGCATGGGAGAAGCGCCGTCCCCCTCGCGCAGGACGATGTACTGGAGCCCGGACGCGGTGGTCATGACCCCCTCCCTGGCCGCATTCTCCGCGAGGAAGGCCTCACCGTCGCTCAACGCATCCGTGGCCGCTTTCCTCCCGCGCTGCGTGCACGATCTCGTTGAACGCCGCCATGGCCTGCTCGATTTCGTGCTCTTCCAGGGCCGGATCGACGCCGCCCAGCGCATCGGTCATCCCCTGCATGAGGGCGACCATGTCCACGTGGTCGGTGACCTCGGCCAGCGACCGGCCCATGTCGTAGCCCATGGCGTAGCTGGCCTGCTGCACTTCGGTGTCGAGCGCGGCCTCCGGCAGGCAGCCCGCGAGGGCAACCAGGGAGAGCACGAATGCGGTGCGGCGTGTCGACATGGCGGTTCTTCCCCTGAACTGTGAAATCTGCAATCTATGGCCGAATCCGGTTCGTGGCCGAGTCCGGTGCATGGCCAAATCCGATCCATCACTGAATCTAATGTGCCGACCCCTTCAGGGCCAGAATCGCGGGCAGTTCCCGCAGGTCGTGTATGACGTGAAGCGCCAGCTTTTCCGCGCCGCCGCCGGACAGGCGCGCCGGGTTGTGCCAAACGACCGTCAGGCCTGCCCGAGCCGCACCTCGGATGTCCAGTGGAGATCCCGCGACGAAGAGCACGTCGTCCACGCCGACGGCCTGCGCATCGCCGCCGACGGCCTGCGGACCCCCGCCGCCCCGCCCGAGCCCATCGACACCGGCCAGGTAGATACGCGGATCGGGCTTATAGAACCCTGCCGATTCGGCGGTGACCACCGAGCGGAAGGGCGCGCCCACCAGCGCGGCTGCACGCCTGCCCAAGACCTCGGAGCAGTTGGTGGCCACGCCCAGCGGCCGTTCGCGCGCCAGCTCCCGCAGCACCGTGCCCGCACGCGGCCACGGCACCAGCTCGTCCCAGCGCGCTTCCAGTTCGGCGGCCAAGGTCGGCGGCAGCCCCACCGCCTCGGCCGAGTCGGCCACGAGATCGCGGTACGGGACGTAGGCACCCGTCGCGTAGGTGCGCCTCAGGTACTCGGTGCGCCATGTCCGCCCCGCCGCTCTCCCTCCCGCGATGTCGTCCCACAGCGACCACGAGTCGAGGAGCGCGGAGAGGAGATCGAACAGAACGGCCTTCATGGGAGCACCGCCGCACATGGGAGCACTGTCGAGTGCACGCCGCCGCGCTTAATGCGAGCACCTTCTCGCTTCATGGGAGCACCGCCTCGGCCTCGATCTCGACGAGCAGATCGTCCGCCACCGTGTTCGCCCGCACGAGCGTGTTGGCCGGCAGGACCTCGGCGAAGCGGACGCCGTGGGCGCGGGCGACCGGCTCCCAGTCGACATCTTCGCGGATGAAGACGCGGGTCCGCACCACGTCCTGCAGGCTCGCGCCCAGCGACCGCAGCGCGCCTTCGATCTTGTCGATGATGAAGTGGGTCTGCGCGGCGGGGTCCCGCCCGCCGATGAGACGGTCCCGGTGCGAGGCGGTCGTCCCTGCCACCCAGATGCGGTTCCCTCTCCGCACTGCGCGGCTGTACCCGGCCAGCTTCTCCCAAGGCGTCCCGGTGCGGACCCGGTCGGTGCCGGCGTCGCCGTCGCTCTCGACCCGGTACGGTGCCGGAAAGTGCGTGACGTGGTGGCTCAGATCGCCCGAAGCCGTGAGGAACGGGGGGCGGCGGTACTCGTCGCCGCAGTCGCCGCCGATCGGGTCGAGCGCCGCGCAGGCCGTGTCCAGCTCGTCGCGGGCACCGTCGTCCAGCGAGAAGCGGAAGATGCCGAGGTTGTCTGCGACGTGGCTGGTCTCGCCCAGCCGTGCACCGACGATGACCGCGGCGACGGCGGGATGTTCCAGGACGTACCGGCAGGCCACGTTGGCAATCGACACCGGGCCCCGGACTGGTCCCCGCCCGGCCACGCGCGCGACCGCCCTCAGCAGCTCCTGAAAACGCTCCCACCCCCCCGCCTGATCGATGAAGCGACGGTACTTCATCTGCGACCAGGTCAGCGATTCGTCGATCGGGGGCTCGTCCAGGCCCAGCCAGCGCTCGCTCAGGAACCCGCCCGCGAGGACCCCGTAGGCCAGCAGTCGGACCCCGTGCGTTCGGCACGCTTCCGCCATCGCGCCCGCGGCGCGCCGGTCGATCAACGAGAAGCACACCTGGTTCGATACGACGGGCACGCCGCTGCGCACGGCCATGTCGAGGTGCACCGCGTCGCAGTTGGTGAGCCCCAGGTGACGGATCCTTCCGGCGGCCCGATGCTCGGCCAGCATGAACAGACAGTCCAGCCAGCTCGGGTCCGCGTAGTTCCAGGGGTGGAACTGGAGCAGGTCGATCGTGTCGGTGCGGAGCCGTTCCAGGGCACGCGCGACCGCCGCCGCCACGGCCTTCTCGCTGGCGGGGCCCGGCTCCGGCACCCACTTGGTGAGCAGCCGGACATCGCTGCGGCGCCTTCCGAGCGTCCCGGCGATCACCTCGGCCGAACCGTAGTGGTCGGCCATGTCGAAGGTGGTGAGCCCGGCGTCGGCGTAAGAGTCCATCTCGCGGGCCGCGGCTTCCGCGTCGAGGGACCGCCCGCCGCGCTCCTGGTCGGCGACCTGCCAGAGGCCGGTGACGATGCGCGAGATCTCGAGACCGGGAGCGAGGAGGGTGCGCTCCACCCTCACTCCGGGGGCAATTCGCGGAAAAGAGCGCCGGTGTCGGCGCCGCGCTCACGCATCCGCCTCATCCTGGTGAAGAAGATGGCGGACGCGACGGCCATCACACCCGCCCACACCCAGGTCGAGTGGAAGTACCACGCCCCGACGTCGGCGGTCAGATCCTTGTGGACGTGTACGACCAGGAAGACGGCCAGCAGCACGATCCCGGAGGTCCCGGCGATGATCCGGCCCGTACGCCCGCGCAGCACCCGCATCTTCGCCGCCCGCTCGGGGTTGCGCCGGGCGAGGGTGAGCAGCGACAGGCACATGAGCAGGAAGTTCACCAGCATCGAGGTGACGAGGATGTCGATCCCCAGGAAGAAATCGCCCGCCAGATGGCTCCCCAGGATTCCCGCCGTGGCCATCAGTCCGCTCCCCGCGAGCGCAATGTGCGGCGTCCGCCGGCGAGCGTTCACGGCGGCGATCCCGCGCGGAAAGATCCCGTCCTCCGCCCACGCGAACATGAGCCGCGACACGGCCAGAAGCATTGCGGGAAGGTCGTTGACGAGCGCGACGGCAGCCCCCGCCACGATCGCCACCGTCCAGCCTGCGGGGAGGAGGTAGCCGAGCAGACCGGGCGCAGTGAGGTCGCGCAGCTGGGCCTCCTGGGCCATGAAGCTCCACGGGACCGCGTGGTAGACCGCCGCCGTGAAGAGCAGGTAGAAGGCACCCACCGTGACGACGGCCAGGCCCGTGGCGAGGGGAAGGTTGCGCGCGGGGTTGCGGGCCTCGCCCCCGGCCTGTGCGATCGAGTCGAAGCCGATGAAGCTGGAGAAGAGGAGCGCGGCCGCCGCGAGGAAGGGGCCGAGGCGGAACGGGGCGGCGGGTTCGGGAGGAACGGCGCGGCCTTCGCTCGCCATGAGCGCCGCGGCGAAATCGGCGTGGTCGTACAGGAAGCCGGCCACGATCACGACGCTCCCCAGGGCGAACATGAGGAACATCATCGGGACGAGAGTGCGCTGGTAGGTGCCGAGACCGCGCAGGTTCACGATCACGAAGGTCCACAGGAAGGCGAGGGCCAGGCCGACCCGCACGGGTCCCGTGTCGAGCGCGTCCGCCGTCGCCGGCCATCCCATCGCGCCTGCGATATCCCTCAGGAACGGAATGAGGACGTAGGACACCACGCCGATCGCGATCGAAAGCCCGAACCACTGCGAGAAGCTGGCCACGAATCCCCAGTAGGGACTGAGCGACCGGCTGACGTAGACGTAACTGCCGCCCGCGCGCGGCATCGCCGAGGACAGGCCGGCGTATGCGAGCGCCGCCACCAGCGCCGGCACCGCCGCGAAGAGGTACGCAGACAGGACATGCGGACCGATCCCGGGCACGTTCCGCTGCAGCATGATCGGGATCAGGTTGATCGCGGCCCCGAGCATCGCGCAGATGCCGGTCGCGGTCAGTCCCAGCAGCCCGAGCCGCCTGATGAGTGCGGGGCGGGAGGTCACGGCGCTGCGCCTTCAACCGTGTCGATCGTGACTCTCTTCGTACCGAATGCGTTCGTGCATCCGGTCGCGAGCCTGAACCGCGTCGCGCTTCTTCGCGGCGCGCATGGCCATGTCGCGGGTCGTCGACGACTTGACGCGCGGCAGCGACATCCGCCGCTCCAGGGTTTCGCTCTCGCATTCCGGGCAGGCGGGCGTCTTCCGTCCGAGGACCAGGCGTTCGAAGTCCAGGCCGCAGTCTTTGCAGGTGTATTCGTAGATGGGCATGGGTCGGAAGGTACGGGGATGGGGAAGGCGGGGCCAGCAGCCCGTGGACGTCCACGGGCTGCTATCGAGCGGGGAGCACCCGCCGCACGAGGCGGGCACGCTGCTTCAGCTTCTTCTTGCCCACAAGAGTCTGCGGGCTGTGCTTGCGACCGCGGTGCCAGGATTCGACGAATCCCGTTTCAAGGACGGCCTTGGCGAAAGCGGTGCGCTCCTCCGCATCCTTCAAAGGATCGCGTTCCAGGTGGATTCGCACGAGCTCGAGGATTTCGCTCTCGGGCCGCCCTTCGATCTCCATGCGCCACCTCCCCTCCGGGGTCTTCGCCGCTTCCCGCCGCTCTCGCTCCCGCCGTCGCCTTCGGAGCTCGTCGCGCAATCTCCGCAATCTCTGCGTCCATTCGTCGGTTCGCTCCCCGTCGCGGCGAAACCGTCCGTAGCCGACCGCCGTCTTCGCGCCGGCTCCGGCCCACTCGAGCGCGGCACGCAGCCAGCCGGCAAGGATGTCCAGGTCGCCGTTCTCGACCTGGCCGCAGGGGATGAACCCCGCCAGGAACGGCGTCTCGGCAGCGGTGGTGAGGAACGGGATGGGAGTCGGGGAACGCCAGTCGCCCGGCGGACGCTTCTCGGTCCAGCCCGCGAAGTGAGGCGTCATGACGTCGGCTTCCAGCTTCACGGGCGCGACGGGGACTGCGTCCAGAAAGCAGACGCTCCCCCGCCCCTCCGGCGTTCCGAACAAGCGCTCCCAGGTTTCCCGGGTTTCAGAACCAGGATGGTGAACGGCTTCCGAGTCGGCACGATGACGAGCTTCCGGGTCGGCACGATGAGGGGCTTCCGAGTCGGCACGATGAAGGGCTTCCGCCTTCGCCCACGAACGGACCAGCCCCTTTACCGAACTTCCCGGCAGGTAGGGCGTTCCCAGCGTCGGGTGCCATGCGAAGCCGTTCTCGGCGGGGTGGCTTCGGCCGAGCCCGGTGACGAAGCGGGATTCGGTGGTGAATACCGCCGACCGGCCGCCGCGTCTGTCGATCAGCTGCAGCAACCGGAACACGCACTCCTCGATCTGCTCCGGGTTGCCGACGTCACGGCCTGTGACGGTCTTGATCCACTGGAGCTTCGGGTTGGCTCCCTTGCCGCGGCTCGACATCGTCCATGTGCCGTTATCGATGCGCCACCGGTTGCAGAACTTGTCGAACCAAAGGCCCGCATGTCCGTCGGCCTTCAGCTTCCTGGGGTTGCCGACAGCGGCCCTGTAGAGCGGGCGTTGTCCGCCTGCTGCCCGATGCGAGCGGGCCCCTGCACGATTGGGCGAGCGCGGCACCTCAGTCCTCCTCGCCCTTCGGAAAGGACGCTCGGCAACATTTCTTGTGCCACTCCAGCCACGCCAGCGCTTCCGCCTGGGCATGCAGGTAGCTCTGCTCGTCACGTTGCGTGATCGCGCGCAATAGGTCGCGCCGCCCGGGGTACACGCCTCCGCCCTTTCGGCACAGCCAATGTTGCAGACCGGCATACAGTTCGTGGTGCGCCCGCTCGCTTGCGCTGTCCGGTTTCGGCCCGGCGGCGGCGAGCTCCGTCGCGAGGGCCTGGCCGAGACCGTTCATGACGATGGCCGGTCCCATGCGATCGACGTAAGCACGATACCGTTTTTTGAAATCGGTGGATTCCTTCGCCAGCCTGTTGACGCTATGAAGCGCGTTTTCGGCGCGTCGCTGCTCCAGTGTTCTCGTGCCGGTCTTCTTCATCCCGCGCCTCCGGCGTCCCCTCGGCGCACGCTGACGGCGAACCATCCCTGTCCCACGGTCTCGTTGCCGCCCGCCTGCAGGTACGGGTCGTCTTCGGGGAAGAGTTTGCTCAGCGTGCCGAGCGCTTCTTCGCTGCGACCCGAGACGAGGGCGTGCATGACCGTATCCGGGGGCAGCGTTTCCTCGTACCAAAGGTTCCTGCTCTTCTTGGTCTCGTCTTCCAGGTCGTTGCGCGCCTGGATGGACAAGCCGTAGCGGGCGAACCAAGCGAAGTCGTCGTCGTGCAGGACGGCGATCCTGGAGCCCAGGCGGGCCTGGGTTTCTCCGTGAAGCACCAAGGGCTTGACGGAATCCACCAGGTCGTCCGTCGGTTCGTCGCCGATGGTGAACTGTCTCTCTTCGAGGAAGAGAACGCCGTCGCCCGCCGCGAGGACGGAGCCGCGCTGCACTTCGGGAACCCTCGGTGCGGCCGACAGCCCGGCCCGGGCCAGGTCGCGGACGTACCGTTCCACGAGGTGCGGGCACGTGACCCATCGGAACGAGGCCGTCAGGCTCCGCACAGGGAGAAGCAGCAACCGCGCATCGGACACCAGCAGGTCGCCGGCGTGGTTCGGATGTCCGAAGCGCGCGTTCACGTCGAGCTCGGGTTCCCCGGCCTCGGCGATCGCCTCGGCCTTGTCGCGCAGCGCCCCTTTCAGGCTGGACCCCACGAGCACCGGGTAGTACGTGGATGCTTCGCGGGCTACCGGGAGGTCCACGACGCCCAGGCCTCGCCCGGTACCGGGGTGGACCGGAGTTTCGGCCAGAAGTCCGAGCACGGCGGTTCTCATCAACACCCCTTGTCTCCTTTCAGCAGGCCTCGGGCCAGACGCCGGGGGCCACGAGGCCGAAGCCCCATTTCGTGCGCGATCCGATGTGCGGGAGCCCGGCGGCGGCAACGGCCGCCTCGAAGCGCCTCATATCGGGGATTTCGCAGAATAACGTGCTGCCGGGCGGCAGTACGGAACGCATCGGCAACGGGCGGCGTTCGAGCGAATTCCAGCCGCCGATGCGCTGCGGACGGTCAAGACAGGCAGAGACGATGCGGACGCCCGCGAAGTCGGTCAACGTCCCGCCCGGCGTCGCATGCTCTGCGATGTCCAAAGGCGTCAACGCGACGAGGGCAACCCTTCGGGTGGTCTTGATCGAGTCCAAGGGCGTGTCGAAGACCAGGCCTGAACCCCATTCCCGGCATTCCGCGAGCCGACTCTCGCCGCCCAAGGGCACCAGGCGGCCGAAGGGCCGTGTCCAACTGCCCGGCACACGCGCAACCTGCACGCCGAGAGAGACGCCGCGCTCCAAGCGGACATGCCGGGTGCTGTAGAGCATTCCTTCGGCCGCCGTGCGGGTGGTTCGGTCACGCTGAAGGCCGGTGCGCCGCTCCTCGTGCCAGAGCTTTTGCCTCGGCACGATGTCGGCTTGCGGCGGGACCTCTCCGCGCAGAACCGCCTTCAGGCCGGACGCCGTGAGCCAACAGTCGCCGCCGACCCTGAGATCGTGGACGTCATCATCCATTTGCGGCACGCCCGTTCGCGGCACTCGGGGGAGCCGGACCGCGTCGCCCAGGTCGCACATGACCTCGGGGCCCGGGCGGACGAGTGCACGCGGCTCCCACTCCTCTGCGCCGACCGGCTCTCCAGGCCGACTCCCCAGAAGGTGACGGGGTGCCCGGAACAGCGGCCGGCCGCCGCGCAGCAGGAACGGACCGGCCAGAGAGAGCGTACCGAGGTCGTCCGGGCCGTTCCCGAGGACTCGGTCGAGTTCCATCGGCCACCGTCCCCGGCCGCCCCAGCCGTTGCAGAGAGCGAGCGCCGCCCTGACCGCGCCGGCCACCGTCGCCGGGTGCGGGGGGAACAGGCTTCCGACATCTTCCTGCGGCGCGCTGCGGGCAGAAAACGGTCTTCCGTCGCGAAAGAACAGCGTGTCCACCGGATCGAACTGCATGCCGGTCATCCGCCGGCCTCGTCGCGCGAGGGGTCGGCGAGGAAGCGCGCCAGCAGAAGCGCGTCGACGCCGACCTCGGGGGCACCGGCTGGGGAAGGGCCCATGTCGGGGGCAGAACCGTCGGCGGCAGCGCCGGGAGTCCGCGACCGACCCAGGAGCGCCCAGACGAGATCGGTCATATCTTCGCATGGAGCCTCCGGACCGCGGAGGATCTCGGCACGGAGGAAGGCGCGGATGTCGAGGCCGTCCGGCAGAACGCCCCACGCTCCGGGCTGCCATCGAGTCCAGCCGCAAAGCCGGGCGAGCGTCTCCCGGATCCGGTAGACGAGACCCGATGAAAGCCCCGGGTCGGCGGCGTCTCTCCCGAGATGCCCGGTGAGATCTTCGAGGAGTTCCAGAGCGGTGCGCGGTGAACCGCCGTCGGGAGGTCTCCGCATCCAGGTCGTCACCCAACAGCAGTGCAGTCCGCCCCGCTTGAGGACTGCGGCGGCCACCGAATTCCGGCCGTTGGCGTCCTTGGCGACATCGTCGAGCAACCGGTGCGCTTCGGAGATCACCGAGCGGAGCGGGTGCCTGACGTGTGCGAAGACGACCGCCGCGGAGAGGGTCGCCGCCGCGGAGAGGGTCGCTCCGGTCCCGACGCCCCTGTCGGCGAAGGCGGAGGTATACAGACCCGACAGGGCGTACGCGCAAGAGAGCGCCTTCGGCGCCGACAGCATGGCGAGGACGTCGTCCCCCCCTGCGTAGACCGCCACGCCGTCGTGATCAAGCACGGTCTTCGGGACGTCGCGGGTGAAGTCCGACAGCGCCCGGCCGACCGTTCTTCCGCCTATCCGGCTCACCAGCCGACCCAGCCGGTCGCCGTCGGCGAGCAGGAGCGCGTAGAAGGAAGACGGCGGGCCGAGCGGACGGCGGCCACGGTCGTTCTTCGTGTTAGTCTCATAGAGCGTCTTCAGGAGCCGGTCCAGCGTTGTTCGGACATCGGGTCCGTCGGCGCCGGGCATGGGGCACAGCCGCTCGTCCTGCACGAAATCGCGGTGAAGGTAGTTCGCATCGAGCTTCGGGAAGCCGCCGGCCGACGGTACGTCCAAGCCCGCGAACGGAGGGTGGCGCTCCGCCAAGACGCCGCCGGGCGCGTTCTCCTGGACGGCTGCATGCTCCTGAACGGCCTCGGCAAACCGGCGGGCTTGATCCGGTGCGGCGGAGACCGCATCGCGAATCCACGGGACCGCGCCGACGTGCACCGTCGACGGCCAGTGCGACGTATCGACATCCCAGCCCAGCGCACCGGGCGCAACCTCCGGGAACAGGCGCTTCACAAGGGCGACCGCGCACAGCCGTTCGTCGTCTCGCAGGCCCAACGGGCCCACGCGCCCGCGGACACGGTTCCAGAAGCGGTCCTGATTCGTGCGGCTTTCGCGGTTCTCGGCACGAACGTATCCCGACAGCTCCTGCAGATCGTGCATGACCGTGCACTTGTCGCCGGGTTCGTCGGTGGGGCGATGGGTGCGCCAATGCTTGCGGCGCGCAAGCAGCCCGCCCGAGCCGCCGGATCGCCGCCCGGTGCCCGACGGCCCGGCAGTCCAGGTCACGTCCCAGAACGTGCGGGTTTGGCGGTTCCAGATCTGCTCCGTTCCGTTGCCGACAGGGCAGGCATGTTCAACGAAGCGTTCCCGGACGGCGTCGCACACCTGCTTCCATGCAACTTCGAGAGCCCGCTTCCCCGCGTCGGCCACCCCCCGTGCACCCCCCGCACCTCCCTCGGCCTCGATTACGAAGTGGTTCGGCACGGAGCCGATCCGGGGCGCGGCACCGTCTCTGCGGCCCGAGACCCAGAGGAAGAGCGGGTCCTGCTCGACGACGGGCCGGACGATCCTGCCCCCGGCCTTCTGTGCGCCGTGCATGGCGTGCGCGGAGAGAAACGACAGCAGGTACGAGCTACCCCACAGGTCGCGGGTACGGCGCGACTGGGCGACGAAGCCCTGGACGGGCCCGACGGAGAAGTCGACGCGCATCGTCACGTCAAGGCCGCGCTCGTCGTGGACATGCAGAGCTTCATGGACATGCAGAGCTTCATCATGGACGCGCAGAGCCTCGTGCCCCGGCGGGTATCGGGATGGCGTCCGAGAAGCGCTCCTCGCGCTTGGATCGATCGAGCAGACGGTCGAGGAAGTCGTCAACGGGACGGTAGAGCCCCTTTTCCGGGTGCTGCGCATCGATTTCCGGGCGTTGCCCAACCCGGCTCCCTCTCACCGAGATGTACGGCCCTCCTCCCATCTTTCCCTGGGGCAGAAAACGAGCCGGGAGAAACGACAACACGGCGACGGGCGTCCCGCCGCATTCGTGGATGTGGATGAACAACGGGCTGGCGCGACGGTCGAGGTTCCGGTCCCAGGGGCCGACCTGTTGGTTCGGAGACCTTCCGTAGTTGTGGGGAAGGCCGAAGGCGATGCGCTCGGGGTGAGCGCCTTCCGTTTTCCGAAGTCCGGACACGGGTCTCGGCCCGCTCCGAGGTCCTGACTGCCGCGGGGGCGGGCGGCCCTTCATCAGGTCGTGATCGGGCCGGAAATTGCGTTCCGCATTGACGTTTCCGAAGATCTTTCCGCTTCGGCCCCAGCTCCTGAATCGGACAAGCTCGCGACCCACGAGGTCGAGGAGATCGAGAGGCTCACGCTTCTTGCTCGTCAGCAGAACGTGGCGCGTCTTCTTGCAGAACGCCGTGAACTCGGGAAGACCGGCTGCGCCGTCCTTTGGCCGGAAGGCGGCGATGGTGGTCCGCAGGTCGTCCAGCGAGCGGGGACAGGTTGACGGGTCGCCGTTCACCTGCAAGGACCGTATGACCAGCGAGCCGTACCCCTTGCGGCTCTTGGCCCCCATGCCGCCGAGCGTACCCAGGGCGACCAGCGCGTCTCGGAGCGACGCCAGCTGATCGCTGTTCAAGTCACGCCCGCGCATTCGGACGGTGAAGTCGAACGGCGCTCGAAGGCAGGCCCGCGTGAGCTGCCCGGCTTTCTTTTTCCTTTTCCGGCTCTCGAACGCCTCCATGACGCCGTAGCCCAAGTAACGGGCTCCATGGCCGACCGTGCGGCCCGTTCCCCCGACGGTCAGCACATCGCCGTAAGAAAACGGCTGCGGATCGGAGGCCTGGGCCTTGCGGGCTCCCGCTCGGACACGCGCCAGATGCATGGCCACGCGTGACCGGCCGACGACGGCGCTCCCGAAGAGCGCGTCTTCGTGTCGCTTGATGTCTTCGAGATTGCCGTCGAATCGAGACCACGCCAGTGCACGCCACCAGTAGCGCAGCACGCCCTTGAAGGACGCCGCCCTGAGCTCGGGACGCTTTGCGTCGGCGCCTGCGCAGAACATCGGCGTGACCACCCGGTAGGTGACGTCAATCGTCGTGAACATCGTCGTCCTGGTCAGGGTCCAGCCAAAACGGCTCGCCCGCCCGGTACGGGTCGGCATCCTGCCGAGCCGGCGGCCGCCGGTCGATCAGCCCGAACCGGCGAACCGAACATGCGAGCCTGCGCGCGGCGCCCCCGAGGGCCTCGGCGGCGAGCCCCATGAGCGTGGTACCGCCCGTGACGTTCACGAACACCCTTTCCGCGCCGATGAAGTGCTTTCGCGCTGCTTTTGCCAGTCTGCCGATCTCGCGACGGCCGCCATGAGGGTCCAGCAGAAGCGGTTCCATCTCTCCGTTGTACCCGGCCCGGCGGGCCGCCTCCCCGGTCAGCGCTTCGGTCTCGTGCGAACAGATGGCGAGGCACAGCTCCGGATCGCCAATGTGACGATCTGCCCGGCATGTCCGCAAGGCGCTGAAGAGCACGCCCGGACGCAGGCCGACGGGGCTGACCAGGACACGGCGCCCGGACGGCTGCCCGAGGGACAGGGGAAGATCGGGGCATGAACGGAGCGTCTCTTCCCAGAAGCCGCGTGTCTTCTTCAGTTGTCCATCCGTTCCCTTGTCCCCGACGACGACCTGTCCGCGCATGCCGTGGTGGGCGTACGCGTTGCGGAGGTTGCAGAGATGACCCCAGAATTTGCCGAGCGAGCGCTGTTCGGCCGTCAGGGCAGGCGCGAGCTCGCTTTCGGTGCCGATTTCGCGGATCGCGTGGAGGAGACCCTTGGCTCTCTGCCGCACCTTCCGGTCGAGCCACTTCTTTTCGTCGCCGGTGGTCAAGGCGGCCCAAGAGATCGTCCACTCGTTCATCAGTCCGAGCGCCGTCGCCGTGCTTCCCCGGCACAGCAGGTCGTCTATGAGGCGGGCTTGCCGGTCCAGCTCGGCCCGGGAGAGCGCGGTCCTGCTTTTCCATCCGTCGCCGGAGGCCGGTTCGCGCAGGCTGAACGGTTGCAGGATTTCGTCGAGCTGCTCGACCAACTTCTCGGACAGCGGCAGGTGATGATCCTTCTGCAGCAGCTTCTGCAACGGCTTGATGCGCTGCTCGCGGATCAGGTGGGCTTGGCGCCCGACTTCCAGGGGCAGGCCGGACAGGTACCCCTCGGAGAACGTCATCAGCTCGGCTGCGATTGTTCGGGGCAGCTGGTTGTCCGAATCTTCGAGCAGGATTTCAGCTATCGACCGTGTGCTGCCCGTATCGCGCAGCGTCTTAAGGGCATGAAGCCAGCGCGGCAGCTCCAGCAGCGGCCGCAGGTCGAGGAACGGGCTCGGCCCGCTCTTCTCCAAGAGGCCGTAATACGCGCCCCGCACTCGGACACGGCGAAGCGCGGCCAGATACAGCACGCCGATGTAGGTGAGGAACGAGAAGTGGCGGAAGCCGTGCGTGACGTCCACGGTGAGATCGACGTTTTCGGGGACGGCGGCGGAGAGCCGGGCAAGGAAGGAATCGACATCTCCCTGGTCGCTGCCCGCGGGAACGTCGACCGCATCGACTTCGCACCTGTCGCCAAGGGCCTGTCGGAGCAGCGGCCAGCTGTCGCGCTTCGCCTGGGGAGTACAGAGAGCGAACACCCGATCCGGACGTTTCGCCTCGGGCAACAGGTCGAACAGCGCGACCGGTGCGAGCCGAGCTTCGGTCTGCCGGTCTCCAAGCGAGTACCAGGCCGGGCGAGGTTGGGTCCCGAGCACGGTCAGGAGGACTTTCCCTTGCCGCGGCCGAGCGCCGATGCGCGAATCGTCCCTTTGCGAGCATCGGGGGGCGGGCGTGCGCTCGGCATTCACGGTCGAGCATCCCACGCCGCGGCCAGGGCGCGGTCCAAGGTAAACAGAGCACGGACTCTTCGCCGAAGGCAGCAGGCCAGGTGAACGAGGTCGCGGGCCTCCAGGCCGGGGTACCGCGTCAACAGGTGCCGGGCCATATAGACGTCCTCCCGCTCGACGGGCCACACTTCGGACACACAGCTTTCCACGAGCGTGAACGCATCGCTGAGGTTGGGTTCCGTCCTTCCAGTACGGATGTAGACGTGGAGCAGCTCTTGAAGCACCTCCGCAGAAGTCACCAGCTGCTGGCTGCGTTCCATGGAACCGATGATGAGTTCCCGCGCCTCGTCGCGTAACGAATGCTCGCCACCCACATGATAGATGAAGAC
This sequence comes from Longimicrobiales bacterium, assembly GCA_965215065.1. Taxonomy (GTDB): domain Bacteria; phylum Gemmatimonadota; class Gemmatimonadetes; order Longimicrobiales; family Gaopeijiaceae; genus Bin94. The sequence continues at coordinate 2,571,502 of OZ244037.1, read as the reverse complement.
GTTGGTATCGACGAAGATCACGTCGCCTCCAACCCGCGGACCTTGGACTCGGCTATGATGCGCTTGTATTCGGGCCAGTCGCTCTCCTTCCGACCGGCTTGGCGCGCGTCGCAGGCGGCGTTGAACCGGCGAAGCTCCTCCACCGTCCACTTACAGGGACGCACGGCGGCCAGCTTCTCGTCTGCCGCTTCCCGCATCCACTGGCCGAGGGACTTCCCCTCTCGCTGGGCCTGGTGCTGGTAGCGGACCTTGGCGCTTTCCTTCACGATGAAATGGATGCGCGACATCATTGCTCCTGTGCAGGGTGATGGTGCAATAAGCACCTAACAGCCCGCGGACGGCGAGACCAGTGCCCCCGGCGACGTTGCGTGGTATTCGGTGCCTCGGGCGACTTCCAGTGCCACATCACCATACCCGACCGGTTCACGCCCTACGAGGCGGGTGCCGACTACCTGCTCGGTAACCAGTTGGAAGAGATGGACGTCGAGCAGGTGTTCGTGGTACCGCATCGGCCCACCGGCCGGCGGTGGCGGCACGTATCAGCTTTCGTCCGCAGGTGTAAACAGCCCGAGACCGAAGTGGCTTCCGTAGCCGAGAGTAAGCGGACCCTCAACGGGTGTCGGGAAAACGATCTTTAGAAATGTTCCCGCAGCATCCAGCTGGGTTTCGCGGCCACGAGATCGAAATCGGTGGAACTGAAGGGTCCTGCGCTCGGACCCGCCCAGAATTGGCCCGCGACGAGCCTTTTTGATTTCCACTCCCTCGGTGTCATATCCGCGACGTTTCAGGAGGCGCGTCGCCTCGCCACGGTGACCGGAGGCCTTCAAATGACCGGATGCCAAGAACGGCGTCACGCTTCGCCATGTCCTCGATGTTCCGAAGATCGGTGCGCTTCCCGCAAAATCGCCGGGCTTGCCGAAGCCTTCCAGCGCAAGCCGCCATTCCTTCGCGTTTGCGTCGTCGGCCGCGCCTTCGCCTCGTTGTCTCGCCGACAGCCAGAGACGAGTTATGAGATCAAGCTTGGCTCGAACACGGTCGTTGATCCCGGCGGCGATGAATACGGAAACGTGATCTATCAGGCCGTCCGAATCCGCGTCCTCCGGTAGCCAAAAAGCGTGAGCGTGGGAAGGGTCGTCGAGCGGTCTGCCGTCGGCACCGCGCCCCGATATTTCCCATGGTGCTTTCGGAAGGTAGCGATCCTTAGCTTCATCGTATCGCCAGCCGAACTTGGACAACGCCGCCCGGCGCATGAGCTCCCCGATCTTGATGCTGTCCTCAATGCGGGGGCGCGGCCGACCAGCAAGGAGAAATCGGGCGACGGTCGGCAGGTGCGACCGTGACCGCGAACGACGCTGCCGGGCCGGAACACGGGCTACGACTCCGGTGGCCACCTTCTGGTCGCGGGCGTAGAGAACTTCGCGACCAGCGGGCGGGCGGCTCCAGCCTCGGTCTTGGTAATCCGCCGTGTCGAGGGCGAGCGCATCCATGAAGCGCACGGGCAACGTGTCCATTCTGGTCCTCCTGCTACGAAACGCTTTGGCGATGTCGGCCTCGAGTTTCTTCGGAGAAGGGCGTTTCTTTGCGGTCGTCAGAATACGATGTTCTTCCGCTGCGATCAGCCGTTCTCGTTCGGCGGCATACGCGGCAGGCGATACGGGCGCGAGAAGCCGCACCGGGTCCCCGGCGAACCCGGTCGCCGCCGGACGACAATTTGCATCTTCGCTACACTCGGAACATGCCTCGCACTCCACCCAGCTCTCGGCACGGCCTAGATAGCCGATTGCCTCGGCAAGATCGCCTGCGAGGGCGAATGTATCCGCGTCGAGCGCCACATCCGGCCAAGCCGCGATCAGCTTGGCGTGTTTGGGCAGCCGAAGAAACGCATCGAATATCATGGTGGTCTTCTCCACGCCCTGTGCTTTATTGATCTGCCCGCGTGGCATGTAGTGCCGGGTATGGGCATGAATCGCTCCCTCCGGCAGTTGATACACGGGAAGGGTTCCGGCAAGCGTGTCGATCAGGCTTGCGAAGCTGTCTTCGGACCAACGCTCGTGGTTTCCCTTGCGCCAGTAGGTTGCGATGAGTGTGCGCAGGAGCCGCCAAGGTTCTGGCGGCCAGGCAACATCGGCTTCGTTGACGTTTCGTCCCCAGGGCGTGGCGTGGTAGCGCCCTGCGGGAAAACGGAAGGCGAAGGCGAACACCGTTCACTTCCGATAGGTGATGGTGAGCACGCGGCTTTCGCCGAAATAGCCCCGCCTTCCGACGCTCTCAATCATGGTCGGGAGCTCCTCTTCGAGACTCTTCAGCGAAGGAAGCTCGAAGTTCTCGGGACGGGTGACCGTGATGCCTTCTAGGTCGAGGTCGCAGGCGGTCCGCAGGCGCAGACCTTCGACGAGGAACTTCCGAATCTTGAACAGAGCCAGCGCGATCAGAAGACGCTCGACGTCGTCGCCGAGGCCGAAGGCGCGGATCTGCCGAAGATCAAGGTTGAAGTAGGCCGTGATCTGCTCGGCGACCCACTCGTCCCGTGCGAAGGGAACGTTGCCAAAGCCCTTGGCTGTGTCACCAGAAGGGTTGACGCTGTCATTCTTGACGCCACCGCTGGCAGCGACCTTCGCACCCTCGGCCTCGATGAAGGCGGAAAGCGACCGGGGAAGGCGTAATCTGCCCCCGGCGAGCTCCTTCTTGGCGAAAAACACTCCGTGGAGCAAGGCGTTGGTGTCGAACTCGAGGAGCACCTCTGCGAGATCACGGAGATTGACGCGACCGACCTCCAGTGACGCGAGGCGCCTTTTCAACATGTTGACTACCAACTTATCCTTGCCCTCAAGGATGTACGGAGAATTGAGCCGATGCGCCTCGATCAGCGAATTCGTGAGGGGCTCGCCCTTTTCGCCGATCACCTTCACGACCGGTAGCCCTCTCAGCACCGGAACCCAGTCATCGGCGATCTCATCCCAGCAAACCGCTTCCATCCGGTTTGCCATCGACTGGGCGCTCTCGACGAGAACGATCCGGCCACGCCCGTCAGGAGACTCGTAGACGGCGTGGTCGAGATTCGGGAATCCGGTCGGCTGGAATCGGTGGCCCTGTACCGGCTTGAGTGCAGCTTCGATGAGAAGTCGGGGTTGGTGGTGAAGCGATGATAGATCAAGCAGCATTGTCGGTGTCCTTATCAGGTTGGTCTGTGTCTTCGGTAAGCGTGCCGGGATAGGCGCGCCGAACCAAGGATTCCAGCGATTTGTCGTAAACGGGGATGAGAAGCGCGGCGGCCAAGCGGTCGGCCCGAAGGCCTGCACCGATGGGGGCGTCTTCCGCTCCGACGCGCCGACCTCCCGCACGCGCAGGATCGAATGGGGAAGGTAGCCCCGATGCACGGGCACGAGCCATGGCGGCGCGAACCGCGACGCCGGTGGCATGTCCGTCCGGCAAGGTGCCGCCGGTACTAAGCTGAGAAACCAGCCCCGGCGGGATCGGCATTCGGGCCGTTTCGGGAAGCGCGCCGATGCACCGCAAGGATCGATCCGGCGTGAAAACCGGCTTGATGGCAGCATAGGCGAACGGCACCGAGACCCGACGTGGCACAACGCTATCCGATGTGGTCCTCGGCAGCCAAGTCGGCCGAACCCAGATCATGCCCGCCAACAGCGAAGCGCAGCGCCTATCGTCGAAGCCACCCAACAGGAACGCGGTAACATCCGTTAGCCGGGCATAAGTCGAGCCAGCGAGCGGTTTGTCGTCAAGTCCGCGAATCGCACCTTCGACGAGTCGGCGTTCCAGTACGGCGATCATGTTCGAAACAAGACGACCGACACCCCAGACGACAGTCGGTGGAGAGTCGTCCTTGGACCAAGCACGACGCACTCGAAGGCGTTTGCCGTCGAAAAAGCGGCCTTCGTCAATGGGGGCGAAATGGGCAGCCATCGGGGGAGCGTCGAGTCCGTCGGCCGCCGCGTTCATTCCCTCCGGGATCGATGCGGGCTGGGCACTCTTGTCCCTCTGTGTTATCGGGGGCTGCCCCAGCCCCGCAAGAGCGGCCGCGACCCGGAACTCCGGCGAGCCGTCGTCGGCCGCCCGAATCCACGCTGATGACAGCAGGGGAAGGGGTTGGACCGCCTCACGCCCCTTCGGACTGACCGCGAGCCAGCTGCACACTTGCCCAAGCGCGACAAGAGTTTGCTGAATAGCATCTCGATGTGACGTCGGCTCCACCAGATCGAACAAAGTATCTTCAAGCCGCTTGATTGCATGGCGGGCCGCGGCCGATGCTGCATCGGCGCGCCCGATTCGTCGCATGCGGTCGAGCCAGCCCCCGGCGTCGAGATCAGCAACCAGACGCGCGGCTGTCGATTTCGCGGCGGAGCGGCGGCCAAGCGGCGTTGCACGATATGCATCGCCAGCGCGCTTTAGGAAGCCATAACGCTCGAATTCCGAGAAACCGCGGCTTACCCCGAGGCTTGTGACGGCCCGCGCAAAATCAAGGCCGTCGCGCGCCGTCCGGCCATTCAGGACAGCACGGCCCTCGGTGAGCAGGGCGTCAACCTCCCGAAATTGCGCTGGCCGACGCCACAACGGTGCCCAGAACTCAGCAGCCCGCGCATCTTTCTCGTCAGCTGCTTCGACACCTCCCCAGCCCGCGCCGACTGCGCGTACCGTGAATGGGAAGCTCGCCCCTTGGGAGCCTGCCTGATGGCGGCGCGTCACGGCCCCGGCGAAGACGACTGTTCCCTCCAGCATTATTACGAAGTCCCAAGGATTGACGTTCGAGTCGGCACTATAACCGGCCGTGGCGTTTGGCCCGCCAGCCGCACCTGGCGCAAACTGACCGATCTTGCCTTTGTTGAGCCCCTTCGTCGGCTCGTGGAAGAGCGCGTTTACAAGAAGCGAGTGTGCTCCGTCCAACGGTCTGCCCGATGCCGAGTCGAAGATTCCACAAGGCCGCTTTTCTGAAACGAGACGGCGCATAAAGTTACTTGTGAAATCGAGACGCCCGTCACCTCCTCCCGTGCCAAGCAACCGCGGGAAAGAGAGGCGATCCCCTGAGAAGGCAAGTGCCGCGTCGATCCAGCCGAGAGCAGAGTCAGGCAGCGTAGCCCGGAGTGTCGCCACAAATTCAACCTTTTCGGCACCCTTGGGTGATTTGACCAAGCCGTGCTGCACTATGATCTGAGATGCAACCGATATGGCTCTTGCGATGGCTTCAAAGCGCTTTGCTACTGGTTCGGAAGCCAGCGGCAAGAACCCATCTTGGTTATCTTTCGGGTAGAAGCCGCTGCCTCCGTTCCACGGCGCGATGATCGGGCTGGGGGCATACTCCTCGAGAAAGAAACGGAGCAAGGCATCGCGATTAAGCTCCGTCATCAAACAGAAACGCTCCGCCTCCCACCAGCCCCGTGCTCGTGGGTCGGCTGCCTGACCGCTGACGTTGTTGGCGTCGGAAGAGATCAGGCGCAGCACGCCGAGCGCCTTCAAGTAAGACGCAAGCGGAGCGGGCGTGCACCCGCGAAGCGTCAGTGATTCAAGTGTTGCCATGTCATAACTCCCTTGCGTTCCTTTGCCGAAGCCCGCCAGTCAGCGATGCGTACGAGGGTTTCCATCCACGCGAGACGAAACGGTCCGAACCGTGCGAGCAGGTTTCGCGTGCGCTCCGTCCAGCTCTCGTGCGTATTCTCGTCCCAGCCTAGCTCCATCACGGAAAGTGTGAGCCGACCGCCTTCCCACCTTTCGCCGCCGCCCATGTCGAACGACTGTAACTTGTCATTTTCCCATATTCCTCTTGCGAATCGTTTCCCGGCGTGGGCTTCGTTCCGGCGTGCCGACTCGCGCGGCAGAGCACGCAGGTTCATGCGCACCTTCCCATGGTGGGCGGCGACCAGGTAGGCTGGCAGATCGGCTTCCCGCGACCACTCTTCGTGAGCGAGCAGGGCGAGCGCGGACGCAAGCTCGTGGCGAAAATAGGCTCGGTCGTGTCGTACGTTCTTGACCGTCTTGGCGAGAAGAACACCCGGAAGAACCTTTTCGTCTCCGAGACCCCGGCGCATCGTATCTTGAAACACCTCGTGCGCTTTGCCGAGATCGTGCCAGTGCGCAGCTCGCATGACGACCCCGCCAACATCGTCATCTTCGATGTCAAGCGCCCGGCACAGCGCCTTCGCTTCAGAGACCACATTACGAGTATGGTCGCGAAGCGTGAGCGGCACGCCAGCTGCGCTTCGCGAATCCTCATCATGCCCTTCATCCTCTCCGGCCGACCGGGACTCGGAGCCGGGAAGGCCGTCCGCGGTGTTGCCCGGGACTCCAACTCTTGGAACCGGCTCCGGTACGTCTTTCGGGTTGCCCGTAAACCCGCGGACTCGATTGTATCCGCCCGCCTCGACGTCGGCCAACAAGGTGAGGCCCGGCCATGGTGGTTCTCTCATCGGCATCCAGCCGGGAGGCACGGTCCCCATTCGTCCATCTCGGCGTCGCCACTGCGGATCGCGAACGAATACAGCGGGCTTCCGCTTCCCCTTCGAGCGCCGTTCAACCTTCTTCAGCCAGTCTTTCGCAGCGCCAATCGGAACCGCGCAAAGCTCGTCTGCGTGCGGACGGGGAGGATCGTCACCAATGGTCGACAGATCGCGCCAAAAGACGCGGATGTCCGTGTCGTCGGCATCGCGGACATAAGGTGACACGTCGATATCGAAGCCCGTAAGATCGGAGTCGGTATCGAAGAGATCGTCGAGGTCCTTTCTGCGGATGACCCGGCGGGGAGGATTGACATCGCTCGGCCTGGGCAGGTTCGCGGAAGCCACATCGTTCAGCGACAACAGATGCCTTCGTGCTTCCACAAGATCCGCGGCCGCATAGGGACGAGCCAGCTTGATCGCATCTTTGTCGTCTTCTCCCCGGCTGCCAAGCAAGTCGTTCCAGTAGACGTCAGCCCCGCCGGGCAGCTCGGCATACCGGTTCGCACGGCCGAAACGCTGGACCATGGAAGCCCACGGCGACAGCTCAGTGAACAAGACGGCTGCGGAAACATCGACACCCGCTTCCACCGCCTGCGTGGCCACGACGATGCGGTCGGCGGGCTTTGCGGCCCCGCCTTCCGTGACCATGATCTTGTCCATTTCCTTACCGCGATCGTGCGGACGAAATCGTGAATGGACGAGAACGAGTTCTGGAACAGGCGTTCGTTGCTTCCTGAGTTTCTTTTCGAGCGCGCTGCGAAGCTTCTGCGCCCTTTGCACTTGGTTCACGATCACCAAGGTCATGCGGTCGGCAACATGCGCGTCCAGGACTCTATCGGTAAACTCGTTCACATACGCATTGATACTGGCAATCTTTGCGGAGGATGGTGCCACGTTCGTCCGGCGTAATGTCTTCTTTGCCGTCACAAGTCGGGCAAGCCGACCATCCGTTTCTGTCTTCGGATCGACCTCGATGGCAGTTTGCGCGGAGTAGTCCACGGTGTCCAGCCATTTGCGATCCAAAGTTGCGGAAATCCACAGGCTACGCGCCGGGCGCTGGCGGCGCTGACCGTTAGTCGCAGCGCGACCCGCATCACTTCGACGGAAAGCCTCGAGTTGAGACGATGTGGCACGCCCCGCATTCATGAGTTGCACCTCGTCGAACACCCACTGAGCATCTGTGTGGAGAAGGGCGAATTCCATCGGCCACACTGCACGGGACGATGCATAGCCCCGCATGAGTGCTCGGCTCAAAAGCATGTCCTGCGTGCCGACGATAACTGCGGGCCGTTCGGGGGCTTCGAGCCACGCGCCGGAATCCACACCACCCATGAGTAGGTAGACATCTTCACGCCGGGGAAGCACACCATCCTCGCCTACTTTCGCCTGTTGCAGCCTTGCGAACCATTCCTTTACAGCATGTGCGGTTTGATCGACAAGCGTACGCATGGGCAAGCACCAAACGAGTCGACGCGGTGTTCGACGGGGATTCAGCATTCGGCGCATAGCCCAACCAAGGGTCACGCCAGCCGTCTTTCCCGATCCGGTCGGAGCGATCAGAGCATCTGGCCATGGTTCCTCTCCCGCTAACCTCCGCTGATACTCCGACGGCGTGCATTTCTTACCAAGCGCAACCCGAAAACACGATCCTAAATCAAACATGCGCACCCTTATTGTTGTAACCGTCGTGGTCTTGAATCTCTGGGCGAATCGCGAAGCCAGGGGAAGAACAGCGCGTGCACCTGCACATCCTCGCTCAATTCGTGTCGGCCGCCGCACTTCCCTAACCGCCCGGAGCGGCTTCCCATTCCTCCTGCAGCGCGCGATGCTGCCGCTTCGCCTCGCCGCACCCGTCGACCCGCAGCGACGATTCTATCTGCTCTCGCGACATCCCGCACCCGACCAGGAACCGCGTGTCCCCTATGAAGTGCCCGCGCGGGTCGTCCGAGGGTTCCAGCGATGCAACCCATCTCCAATACCGCCCGGGATTTCGACGGCCCGGATTCGTCGCCGCATTCCGCGACGTGGCCCATATCCGCCCGGGAACGTTGCTGAACGGGACGCGATGCCGGTGACTCCCCAGCCTGAAGCACGGGTTCATCGCCGAAACGTACTCGGTGCGGACCACCGCGCATCCGGCCATGAGCGCCGCCAGGATGAAAGCTCCGTTCGCGACATACACCGGTCTTCCCCGCGCATTGTTCCATGCCTCCACCGCGTGCTTCAGTTCGTAGCTCCCCCGGACGGAGGCCTGTGCGTCCGGTTCGCGGTACGCACGTGCGAGCCATTCCAGCGTACCGACCACCCCGCCCTCGTACACCCCCCCGCACGAAGCTTGGCACGCGCATTGTCCAGCGTGTCATCCGTATTCCTCGGAAGCGATGCGCCGTGCGAGTTGAGCTGCGGGTTTTCGGCGAGAACCCTACTGCGCGCGGACTCGAACATCGTCCGGTCCGTCAAAAGCCGCTCCGCCGTCGCCACGTATCCGTTCTGTTCCACTATTCGCCTTCCTTGATCTTGACCCCTCCGAGCATGTCGGCCACCGACTGCCCCCGCTTCGACTTGCCGGCCTGGACGACGGCGACCACCCCCCTCGCGACGATCGGGCCCACCACGGCCGCCGCCGAAGTGACCGCCAGGATCAGCGTCACGGGGTCGCCTTATGGAAACGGTAACGAGGGAGAGACCCCGGTGTCCAGCTTCGCGGCATGGCCCGCTTGTCGGACAGGTCGGTCGCCGTCGCCGACCGGCCGAGCAACGACATTCACATCTTCGGCGCAGACGGGAACTGTTTGCGCTCCTTGACCCGAAGGGGCGAAGGACCGGGGGAGTTCAGGAACCCCTGGTTCATTTGGGTCCTTCCCGGCGACACCCTTTGGGTCGGCGACTACCGGCCGGGGGCGCTATAACGTCTTCGCCCCGGCGGTGAGCGGGTCCGTGCAGTGCAAATGGATCCCCTTTACGGGAACCCGTCCCAAGGAGGCGGCGTGCTGGCCGACGGCTCGTCGGTGACTCCAAGAGAGCTGGCAGATTCCGGGCGAACTTCAGGACACCGGACAACAGCCGAGCGGCGCGCCGAACTTTACGAGTGACGCCTCCCCCCCCCCGGGGGGTCACCCCGTCTCCACCTCGAAGCCACCACGTTCCGCGTCGCCTTGCTGAACTCGACGCCGACCAGAAACACAGTCCCGCTCCCGTCCCGGTACTTGTCCGCGTAGCGCTTCTCCTTGAGCTGGGCCATCGCCGTCCCCTTCGGCGCCATCTCCACGACCTTGAACTCGAACAGGTAGACGTCGCTGCCGAACCGCACTGCCATGTCCAGGCGGCCGTGGCTGGTGCTGTCTTCCACGGTGATGTCCAGTTCCAGCGAGGCGAAGTACGAGTAGAACACGCTCGCGCAGTAGCCTTCGTAGTCGGCGGTGTCGTTTTTGGTGTACCACTCGTGCGGAATGCTGGAGAAGAACGCCTGGATCAACGTTCTGAGCCCGTCGAAGTCCTTCGTCCCGAGGAGCTCGTTGAGCCGGACGGTGTTCGCCGTCTGCCGCGTCGCATCCCCCACCAGATGGCGGAGCAGGCTTTCTTGCAGGCTCTGCCGCACTTCGCGGTTGGGGTAGCCCAGCCGATAGAGCGGCTTGCCCCCCAGCTCGGCTTCCCCGGTGATGGTCAGGTAGCCGGTCTGAAAGAGCAGGGCCTCGGTCGCGATGTCGTCCACGTCGAAGGTGGACGGAAGGTCCAGCTCGGGACTGAACACGGTGTCCAGATCCGGTCGGTGTATCCGCAGATTGCAGAGAACTCCGGCTCCAGCGTGATGTCGATCAGATTGTTGAGGCCCGAGAACAGGCTGACCTTGGAGAACTTGCTCACCCCCGTGAAGAAGCTGAACCGGACATACGCGTCGGCGTCCTTGATGACGCCGTACACGCCCCGCAGGAAATCACGGTTCGCGCGGGCCGTCTCCGGTGCGTCGAGCGCGTCCAGGAATGGGCTTGTCGTATTCGTCGACCAGCACGGCGACGGGCCGACCGCCCTTTCGGTGAAGCGCCTCGATCATCGCCGCGAACCGCTCTGGCACGGTGCTGTACTTCGACGCAACGCCCGACCGTCGCTCCACGGCATCGAGCTGCGCCATGAGATTGGCGTGCAGCGCACCGGGCTCGGTGTAATTTCCGCCCGCGAAGCTAAGTCGCAGCACCGGATGGCGTACCGACCAGTCCCAGCCGCCGTGAATGTCCAAACCGCGAAACAGCGGCTCGCTGCCCTCGAAAAGCTCCTTGCAGGTATCCAGAAACAGGCTCTTCCCAAAAGAGCGCGGGCGGGAGAGAAAATAGTGCTTCCCTTCGTCCACCAGTCGCCGCACGTAGGCCGTCTTGTCGACATAGTAGTAGTCCCCTTCACGAATGACGCGGAACGTCCGGATCCCGAGGGGAAGTCTGCGCCTGTTCGGATGGGTCATCGAAGCGCCCGCATTGCGTGGCCCGCCAGCCTGAGTGGGAAGAACGCTAGGCCGGGGTTCACCGGCAGGCAACCCGGAAGCTGATCGCTCCCCTGTTCTCCATCCATTCGCCCCTGCTCTCCATCCGACCGCCCTGCTCTCCACCTGATCGCCCTCGCTCTCCGCCCATCGCCTCTATCCTTCGTCGCCGAATTCTGACTATATTAGTCATATGTTTCACCAGACAGCGGCCGGCCCCAGAGCGTTACCGTTCACGGCAAGGACGCCGTTGTGATCGTGGCGGCACCCGAGTTCGAACGCCTGCTGGCGCGCGGCGCTTCCCCCACCGTGCACGAACTCCTCCGCCGCGATAAGGCACTACAACGATCGGCGGTACGACTCGGTGCTCCAGACCAGGCTCAACATCTGGATCGACGAGTCGGTGCGACCGTGGTTCGCCGGACGGATCATTCCGGTGACCGAGGACATCCTCATGGAATGGCGGCGAATTCTGGGACAGTCCGGCGCGGCAGGCGTTGCGTTGAGCCAACCCGATCTCCTTCTCGTCGCGACCGCCCGCGTTCACCATCTCACCATCTGCACCCGAGATCACCTCGTCTATCTGGACATGGACGCGCCGGTCTTCAACCCGTGGCACGGATAACGGACAACGCCCTTGGCCTGACAGAGCCCTTGACCGGACCGGACCCGCATGAGCGACCGAAGACAACTCATCCTGCCGATCCCGCCGCCGCCGGCCGACTCGATGACGCCCCTGGTTCCCGCTCGGATGGTCAACGAGTGGGTCTACTGCCCGCGCCTGGCCTATCTGGAGTGGGTGGAGGGTGAATGGGCGGACAGTGTCGACACGGTCAAGGGGGAACGCGTCCACGCCCGCGTCGACAAGGGCGGCGGACGCCTGCCGGACGCCGACGAGATGGACGAGGAGATGGCGCATGCGCGTTCGGTCACCTTGTCATCGGAACGCCTCGGCGTGATCGCGAAGATCGATGTCGTCGAAGTCGCCGACGGGATCGCCATGCCGGTGGACTTCAAGAAGGGCAAGCGGCCGCATGTCGCCGCCGGGGCATACGAGCCCGAGCGTGTGCAGGTCTGCGTGCAGGCGATGATTCTGGAGGACAACGGCTACCAGGTCGAGCACGGGGCATTGTGGTATGCGGGTTCGAGGGAGAAGGTCCGAATCGTTCTGGACGATGATCTGAGGGCGCTGACTCTCGATGCGGTCCGCGGACTGCGCGCCGCAGCCGAGGCCCGGCGGCGGCCGCCGCCGCTCGAAAACAGTCCCAAGTGTCCGCGATGTTCGCTCGCCGGGATCTGTCTTCCGGACGAGACCAACCTGTTCAAGAAGGGATATCCTCCGCGGCCGCTGAACCCGTCGGACGATCCCGCACTGCCGCTGTACGTCCAGACGCCCGGGGCGCGCCTCCGAAAGGAGGGGGAGAGGATTGTCGTCCAGACGAAGACGGACACCGTGAAGGTGGCGATGATCTCGGTCTCGCAGGTCGCGCTGTTCGGCCCCGTGTCGGTCACGACGCCCGCTCTGCACGCGTTGATGAGGGCGGAGATTCCAGTTTCGTGGTTCTCCACGGGGGGCTGGTTTCTGGGGCACACGGTCGGCACCGGCAACGGCAACGTGGCCGTCCGCGAAGCGCAGTATCGCGCCGCCTTCAGCGAGCGCCGCCGCCTTCAGTTCGCACGTAGTCTGGTGTCGGCGAAGGTCAAGAACTCACGCACGCTGCTCCGCCGCAACTGGCGTTCCGAACGGGGACTTGAAGGCAAGACGGACGCTCTCGCCGGCCTGAAGCGCATCTCCCGGCGTGCACTTCACGGAAAGGATGTCCAGAGTCTCCTCGGCTTCGAGGGCGAAGCGGCGGCCATCTACTTCGGCTGCTTCGAAAACATGCTCGCGACCAATGCCGCGGGCGGGCTGGGCGCATTCTCGTTCACGACGCGCAACCGCCGTCCGCCGACGGATCCCGTCAACGCGATGCTGTCGCTCGCCTACGCGCTTCTGGTGCGGCTCTTCAGCAACACGATCTCTTCAACCGGACTCGACCCCTATCTGGGTCTCTACCATCGGCCCAGACACAACCGTCCCGCACTGGCGCTCGACCTGATGGAGCCGTTTCGATCCATCGTCGCCGATTCCTGTGTCATTCAGATTGTGAACAACGGAGAAGTCCGGGTGAACCACTTCGTGTTCAACGGACCGGCGTGTTCGCTGAAGCCTGCGGGGCGGAAGGCGCTGATCGCCGCCTTCGAACGTCGCCTGGAACAGCTGACGACTCATCCTCTGTTCGGATACCGCGTGTCCATGCGGCGGCTTATCGAGGTGCAGGCCAGGCTTCTCGCCCGTCACTTCCAGGGCGAGATCGTCGAGTACCCGCACTACCTGCCGAGGTAGGCCCGAATGGCGAAGGAGCGCCTCTACTTCGTGGCCTACGACATTTCGGACCCGAAGCGGTGGAGGAAGGTGTTCAAGCTGATGCACGGTTTCGGTCACTGGGTGCAGCTGTCGGTGTTTCAGTGCCGACTCGCGGCCCGCCGAAGGGTCGAGATGACCGCGCGCCTGGACAAGTTGATCAAGCCCGCAGAGGACCATATACTGATAGTGGACGTGGGACCCGCCGACAAAGTGGACGTCCGGGTCGAGAGCTTGGGGAAGAGCTATGAAGCGCCGAAACGACAGGCCACGATCGTGTGATGCGCGCCGGGGTCCGCGCGAGGGCTTCGGTACTCGGGAAATCCCGGCCAGCGGTCGCGCCCCGCATTACCGGCGTACCGACAAGGAGTTAGCTGCTTGACAATTCAGATAGGGATCGCGAAGTTACGCCCACAGTCGCGGCGGCAAGCTCACCTCTCGCGGACGGACTTGGAAGGGCGTGCATTCCAAGAACTTAGGAAGGGGTGTACTTCCAGGGCCGCGCGGCCCTGGCCTCATTGAAGCATTTCATTAGCCGTCAGCTGGACGCCGAGCGACGCCAGCACTTCCAGGGCCGCGCGGCCCTGGCCTCATTGAAGCATCATGGTCAACCCGCCGACATTGATCGGGGGATCACGCACTTCCAGGGCCGCGCGGCCCTGGCCTCATTGAAGCGCGCGTGCCGCGCCCGCGTGGAGTGTGGGGAGCGCCACTTCCAGGGCCGCGCGGCCCTGGCCTCATTGAAGCTCGACTGACGCGACGGGACGCGCGGAGCGGAGCGCGCCGGAGAACTTCCAGGGCCGCGCGGCCCTGGCCTCATTGAAGCCCTATTACATTTCGCGGCAAGATCGGCCTTTTCGCTACTTCCAGGGCCGCGCGGCCCTGGCCTCATTGAAGCCCGAGCCTCGCCGCCGCGGACGCGGCCATCGCCGCACTTCCAGGGCCGCGCGGCCCTGGCCTCATTGAAGCATGGAGCCCGTGCTCGACGCCGAGATATCCGGCGTGCGGGATACTTCCAGGGCCGCGCGGCCCTGGCCTCATTGAAGCCCGTCGAAGAGGGAGGTTTCCCTCGATTTCGACCGCCGGACTTCCAGGGCCGCGCGGCCCTGGCCTCATTGAAGCAGCCGCTGATCGCCCGGCTTGTCCACGCCGATCAGCGACGACTTCCAGGGCCGCGCGGCCCTGGCCTCATTGAAGCATGGAGCCCGTGCTCGATGCCGAGATATCCGGCGTGCACTTCCAGGGCCGCGCGGCCCTGGCCTCATTGAAGCCCGGGCGCCGCCGTTCCCCGAGGAGGGAGCGACGGGGGACTTCCAGGGCCGCGCGGCCCTGGCCTCATTGAAGCCAGCAGATATCGGGGCATCAGTGCGATCCGGAGCGCGACTTCCAGGGCCGCGCGGCCCTGGCCTCATTGAAGCGCCCGGACCGGTGCGATGCATCTCGGCGTCTCGATGCCACTTCCAGGGCCGCGCGGCCCTGGCCTCATTGAAGCACGCTCTGACCGAGACGGAGAAGCCTCCCCCCCCCCCCAACTTCCAGGGCCGCGCGGCCCTGGCCTCATTGAAGCTACGAGCACATCCCGCGTGGGTTGGACAGGTTCGACGGCACTTCCAGGGCCGCGCGGCCCTGGCCTCATTGAAGCTTGTGATAGCAGCGTCCGTTGATCGCCAGTCGCATGAAACTTCCAGGGCCGCGCGGCCCTGGCCTCATTGAAGCGCTTCGGGGTCGGGCATGAAAAGCGCCTCGAAGCACAACTTCCAGGGCCGCGCGGCCCTGGCCTCATTGAAGCATCGTGAGATCTTTCGTCGTGTCTGACGGATCGTCGTGACTTCCAGGGCCGCGCGGCCCTGGCCTCATTGAAGCTGCGCGGACCGGGCATCGCCAGGACCCCGGAAATGGAACTTCCAGGGCCGCGCGGCCCTGGCCTCATTGAAGCCCGGCGCTGTGGCCGCCGATTCGGGCAAAGTCATCAAGGTACTTCCAGGGCCGCGCGGCCCTGGCCTCATTGAAGCAGCAAGAAGAAGAGTGCGGCCACACCCAGCAACACGGCACTTCCAGGGCCGCGCGGCCCTGGCCTCATTGAAGCGATCGCCGACAGCGCGGCCGCCTGGCGAGCATTCTGCACTACTTCCAGGGCCGCGCGGCCCTGGCCTCATTGAAGCCTGCGCACCGATGGCGTCCATTCGATATGCGATCTCGATTAACTTCCAGGGCCGCGCGGCCCTGGCCTCATTGAAGCCCTGTCGCGTTCAGCCTGGTTTTCGTCAAGCTCTTCACTTCCAGGGCCGCGCGGCCCTGGCCTCATTGAAGCCCGAGTTATTCCCGTATGTTGCTGCCATTACAGCACTACTTCCAGGGCCGCGCGGCCCTGGCCTCATTGAAGCCGGGAATAACCCGAAAATACGTGCAGAATAATATCACGACTTCCAGGGCCGCGCGGCCCTGGCCTCATTGAAGCTCGTCAAGCTCTTCGTCGAAGTGCTCTTCCAGCCACTACTTCCAGGGCCGCGCGGCCCTGGCCTCATTGAAGCTCCGGAGACAAGAAGGCAGACTTGGAAATACAGGCAGTACTTCCAGGGCCGCGCGGCCCTGGCCTCATTGAAGCCGCCAGCTGGGCGAACGGCGTGCCCGAAAGCACGTTGCTGACTTCCAGGGCCGCGCGGCCCTGGCCTCATTGAAGCATTCAGCTTTCGGGTATCGGTCCGATGCGCGCGCTCGACTTCCAGGGCCGCGCGGCCCTGGCCTCATTGAAGCCACTTCTGACCCGTGGCAATCCGCGACGATGTGGGCACTTCCAGGGCCGCGCGGCCCTGGCCTCATTGAAGCGAGGATGTCTCGGCAGTGATCGGCGGCATCGAACGCCGACTTCCAGGGCCGCGCGGCCCTGGCCTCATTGAAGCGACGAGCACGCTGTGCTTCTCGCCGACCAGCTGCAGACTTCCAGGGCCGCGCGGCCCTGGCCTCATTGAAGCGATCAGATGGCGCTCCTGCTCGCCGGGCTCGACCGGACTTCCAGGGCCGCGCGGCCCTGGCCTCATTGAAGCCGGAATTTCCAGAGCACGACCCCGATGCCGGCGATCACTTCCAGGGCCGCGCGGCCCTGGCCTCATTGAAGCATACCTGACGCTCGACGAAGCGGATGCTTATTTCGACACTTCCAGGGCCGCGCGGCCCTGGCCTCATTGAAGCCTTCGGCATGGGTGCAGTATTGCTCGGACGGCCCCAAGACTTCCAGGGCCGCGCGGCCCTGGCCTCATTGAAGCGCCCGGCGGCTGTCATGGTGGCTGCAAGACTGCCAGCACTTCCAGGGCCGCGCGGCCCTGGCCTCATTGAAGCTCACTCGCCTCCTCCTCGATCAACCTGCCGATCGGCAACTTCCAGGGCCGCGCGGCCCTGGCCTCATTGAAGCTCACTCGCCTCCTCCTCGATCAACCTGCCGATCGGCAACTTCCAGGGCCGCGCGGCCCTGGCCTCATTGAAGCTGGGCGAGAATCGGCACGACGGCCGTCAATCTCGCTGACTTCCAGGGCCGCGCGGCCCTGGCCTCATTGAAGCCGGAAATCCGTGCGGGCAACGCGACCGGCGCAGCGCAAGACTTCCAGGGCCGCGCGGCCCTGGCCTCATTGAAGCACGAGCCATCCGGCTTGCCGGAGCGCATCTTTCAGCGACTTCCAGGGCCGCGCGGCCCTGGCCTCATTGAAGCATGATCTCGTCGGCCGTCTTGCTCTTCCATGTCCCCGAACTTCCAGGGCCGC
Source organism: Longimicrobiales bacterium (assembly GCA_965215065.1). Taxonomy (GTDB): domain Bacteria; phylum Gemmatimonadota; class Gemmatimonadetes; order Longimicrobiales; family Gaopeijiaceae; genus Bin94. The sequence continues at coordinate 2,554,423 of OZ244037.1, read as the reverse complement.
GCGGCCCTGGCCTCATTGAAGCGACCAACGAGCGGACTGTGGTCGCTGCCGTCACGCCGGAACTTCCAGGGCCGCGCGGCCCTGGCCTCATTGAAGCTAGCGACCGAGCGGCCGGTTTTCGACTGCGCACTCCCTCACTTCCAGGGCCGCGCGGCCCTGGCCTCATTGAAGCGCGCTCTCCCACGCATCGGACGCCTGGCCGCTCATGACTTCCAGGGCCGCGCGGCCCTGGCCTCATTGAAGCCTGGAGTCTCACCCTTTCCGGTTACTGCGTACAACTGACTTCCAGGGCCGCGCGGCCCTGGCCTCATTGAAGCAAAGTCGTTGCGGACTGGCTGCAACACATCAAGCCTGTACTTCCAGGGCCGCGCGGCCCTGGCCTCATTGAAGCCGCGAGGAGCTGACCGCGTTGAATCCCCGCGCCGCCGAGAACTTCCAGGGCCGCGCGGCCCTGGCCTCATTGAAGCGACAGTGAGGAAGCGCAGTACAACCGCAATCTGCGCGACTTCCAGGGCCGCGCGGCCCTGGCCTCATTGAAGCGATGCTTCCGGCGGCCGCGGCCACGGAAAATGGAAGTACTTCCAGGGCCGCGCGGCCCTGGCCTCATTGAAGCGATGCTTCCGGCGGCCGCGGCCACGGAAAATGGAAGTACTTCCAGGGCCGCGCGGCCCTGGCCTCATTGAAGCGATGCTTCCGGCGGCCGCGGCCACGGAAAATGGAAGTACTTCCAGGGCCGCGCGGCCCTGGCCTCATTGAAGCGCTGATGCTACGTGCCTTTTCCGTTATCGCCGTACATACTTCCAGGGCCGCGCGGCCCTGGCCTCATTGAAGCGGCGAACCGGCCCCACAATCTGACTACGAAGGCGAGCAACTTCCAGGGCCGCGCGGCCCTGGCCTCATTGAAGCACCGGCATGGGAGTGCTTCTGACGCTCCTGTGGCGCAACTTCCAGGGCCGCGCGGCCCTGGCCTCATTGAAGCAGATGACGGCTCACACGGGCACAGGTGATGACGAGGACAACTTCCAGGGCCGCGCGGCCCTGGCCTCATTGAAGCTCTCCTATTTCGGGCCGCCCTCTCGAACGGCACGCTGACTTCCAGGGCCGCGCGGCCCTGGCCTCATTGAAGCGGGTCATTGCGGCGGAACGGGCTGGCCGGTGGGCGGCACTTCCAGGGCCGCGCGGCCCTGGCCTCATTGAAGCCTGTTCGGCGCGGAGTGCAAGCCTAGCATCTATCACAACTTCCAGGGCCGCGCGGCCCTGGCCTCATTGAAGCGACATCCCCGAATCGGGAAGCGCCATGATTGACGCTCCGGGGCCGACAACCTTTTCCCGGTAGCCAGCCTTTTCCATGCGCCGTAGGTAGGCTTCTTGCTCTTCCATTTTCTCCCACCGTGCGAGGACGTCGTCGGGCAATGTCTCGCCCGAACGGACACTTTCGGTAATCCGCCTGCGGATTTTCTCCAACCGCTCGCGGAACGACTCCACCGGCTTCGCATCGGGCCAGATGTAGATCCTGTCCATCTCGATTGTGGGCGCAACGGCGGTATCCGTCGCGCACGCGGCGACGACCAGCACGGCCAGCAGGGAGACCAGGGACAGCGCGAAACGTGTCTTCATGTCTTCTCTCCGCGAGAGGGTGAGTTCGAAGCCCAGTGCTTCCGGGGACTACGGTAGGCACCCGATACGGGATCCGCAAGTAACTTCTACTGAGATTCCATGGAGATACTACCCGCAATCAGGGGGAATCTCCGCGGCCCGCGCCTCCCTTGACCGCCGACTAGGACGCCCGGCAAGCCCTCGTGAGCCCGCTAGCCGTCGCGGCCCGGCCCTTCACCCGCCCGCGACACCCGTGCTCCACCCGCGACAAGCTCGATCTAGGCCGGCATAGCTCGCTCCTCCCCAGTTGGACGCCGGAAAATCCCGTGAGAGGCCGCCGTCGCCGCGCTCTCCGCTCGCGGACAGCGAACACCGCTCCGAGCACGGCGATCAGCCCGGTTACTGGCAGGGACGTCGGGTCCGGTCCCGTGCGCTTGCGGCGAAGCGACCCGCGCGCCAGCCCGGCGAGGACCCGGGGATCGTCCTCCCCCTCGCCGCATGCGTCACGCCCTTCGACCCGAGCCGGTCCCTCAGGGCGACCTCCCCGGAGCGCACCAGCCCGACCATCTCCCGCCGGAACTCCGCCACCGGATGCCGGGGCTTCTGCGCGTCCCGGGAGCCGGAGACCCGCTTCGCCACCCAGCGCAGCCCTTCCCGGGGCCGTGACGGCCCCCGCGTCTCCCGTGATCCTCTCGGGGGCGGACCTCAATTCGGAGCGACTTGTTGAAACCGAGACCGTGAGTCATTATCTTTACTTCGGCTCACCTCGGCGTGACAGTCAAGTACGTGCAGCATCGTTGGGGAAGCTCGTCTTGAGGTTCGCACAAACTGGGGCTTGGCGCATTACGGAGAGAGTCATGAGCGGAGAGGGTCCTACTACCAGTAGAGCGACGCCCCCCACCGGCGCCGTCTTCTATCGTTGTGCGCTACAAGTGAACCCGCACCATTACGGTGGCACATTTCGCGGCGAATCAGCCGCAGGGGATGCGGAGTCTTACGCCAAGGCCATCGTAGCGAAGGCTGCCGAAATCGGCGTCTCGGTGCTGGCCGTCACAGATCACAACAGCGTAAGCGGAGTTGTGTCCTTCCAGAAAGCCGCCGAGGGTTCCGGAATCACAGTATTCCCTGGATTCGAGCTCACTTCCAGAGAAGGCATCCACGTTCTGTGCATCTATCCACACAATACCCAAACAGAGCAACTTGACCGGTTTCTTGGTGGATTCGGCATCCAGGACACCGAACCGTCCTCGGATCTGTCAGAAAATTCTCTCGAGGACATTATTGCAAAAGTTTCGCAACAGAGAGGCATCACGATCGCGGCGCACGTAAAGAGCGATAAAGGCCTGTTCAAGGTTCTCTCGGGACAAGCTCGGATCAGGGCATGGAAAAGCCAAGACCTTCTCGCAATACAGATACCGAGGTCTGTTGAGGATTTACCCCAGGACATACGCGGAATCGTGGAAAACAAGAATCTGGATTACCGGCGAGACCACCCTGCGAGCAAGGATTTAGCGGTGGCTGCGGTCAATGCTTCGGATGTGATGAAACCTGCGGACCTCGATAATGCGTCGGCCACCTGCTGGATCAAGATGTCCAAAGTTACCACCGAAGGTTTGCGCCAGGCTTTTCTCGATCCGCAATCGAGGATACGTTTGAACAGCGATCCGGTGCCGGATGAACATGCGGAACTCGTGGCGGCGACCTGGCACGGCGGCTTTCTGGATGGTGTCGCTGTTCACTTGAATCCGAACCTCAACGTTCTGGTGGGCGGCCGCGGTGCCGGGAAGTCCGCGGTCATTGAAAGTCTGCGCTACGTGCTCGGCCTGAACCCTATCGGGGAAGAAGCCCGCAAGGCCCATGAAGGGATCGTCCGCCACGTACTGCGGGGCGGCACTAAGGTGTCGCTGACCGTGCGCTCACTCCATCCGTCCGAGCGGAGATATCGTATTGAGCGAACTGTCCCGAACCCCCCCATCATTCGTGACGACGAGACCGGCCAGGTCTCGAACCTGCAACCTGAGGATATTCTGCCCGGCGTAGAGGTTTACGGGCAGCACGAGATATCCGAGCTTGCCAAGAGCCCGGAGAAGCTCACTCGTCTTCTGGACCGCTTCACCGAACGCGACCCGTCACTTCCTCGCCGGAAAGACAGTCTACGTCGCGACTTGGCGAAGGCACGCCGGTCCATCCTCGACATTCGCAGCGAGCTGCAACAGATCGAGGAACGGTTGGCCGTACTTCCAGGACTTGAGGAGACACTCGGTCGATTCCGAGACGCCGGTCTCGAAGATCGCCTGCATGAGCAGAGTCTGTTGATACGAGAAGAGCGGGTGCTCGAGTCGATTCTGGAGCGCTTGCAAGTCTTCCGCGATTGTGCCGACAGCCTGCGTCAGGAAACGCCCGTCGATCGCGTGTTCTTGTCACCAAGAGCGCTCAAGGACTTGCCAGGCAGGGAGATACTTGCAGGTGCCGACGAGGTTCTGCAGCGTCTGAGCGACGATATCCGACAGACAACCAGCGGACTGGACGAAGCACTGAAGAGAGCTGATGAAGGCATCGCCGACATCAGGTCGAAGTGGAGAATGCGCAAGGACGAGGTGCAGGCCGCGTATGAACAGATTCTTCGCGAGCTCGGTCGGTCGGCCGTCGACGGCGAAGAATTCATCCGTCTCAGACGTGATACCGAAGTGCTGCGACCGCTTCGCGAGCGCCATTCGCTGCTACGGCGGCTGGATGACGAGCATTGGGTTCGCCGACGCTCGCTGTTGGCCGACTGGGAGGATACAAAGGCCCGGGAGTTTCGGCGCTTGGCCCGTGCGGCCAGAAAGGTTAACAAGAAGTTGGAAGGCCGCGTCCGAGCGGACGTAACCGCCTCCGTCAACCTTGAGCCGCTGTTCCAGCTCCTTCGCTCCGAGGTTGGCGGGCATCTATCGTCCACAGTCGAAAGGCTCAAAGAGTTGGAGTCGCTATCGCTTATGGAGCTGGCGGACGCATGTCGGAAAGGGGCTGAGGAGTTGCGCAGGAGATTCCGGCTTACTCCCGCACAAGCCCGGAACATCGCCGAAGCTGCACCGGACGTGGCTATGCGCATCGAGGAACTGGAGCTGCCGTCAGCGACCGAGATCCAACTCAACACAGCCCCTCCGGGAGAAGCACCGTCATGGCAGGCGCTCGAGGATCTCTCGATCGGGCAGAAGGCGACGGCCGTCTTGCTGCTACTGCTGCTCGACTCCGATGCGCCGTTGATCGTCGACCAGCCGGAAGACGATCTCGATAATCGTTTCATCACCGAGGGCGTGGTCCCCCGGATGCGCGAGGAGAAGCAGCGGCGGCAGTTCGTATTCTCGACCCACAATGCCAACATCCCGGTGCTGGGCGATGCCGAGCTCATCATCGGTCTTACCGCTTCGGGAGCTGCTGAAGGCGGCAGTGCGAGGGTTGCGCCCGAACATATGGGGTCGATTGACTCCGATTCGATACGAGAGCTGGTCGAGGAGATTCTCGAAGGCGGCAGGAATGCCTTCGAGACCCGGCGCCGCAAATACGGCTTCTGAGGCGAACCATGAACCGTGTCGAGTTGCTCGAGCTGATTCGCAGTGGGGAGAACTCCGGGGTGGAGTTCAAGCGGGACGACGTACGCCCCGAGCGTCTTGCCAAGGAGATCGTGGCCCTGCTGAACCTGGAAGGTGGACGCATTCTCCTCGGCGTCGAAGACGACGGATGTATTTCGGGACTGAACCGCAGTCCCAACAAAGCGGAAGAGTGGGTGATGCAGGTAGCGCGAGATCACGTCCGGCCGGCCACGATCCCGTACTGGGAGACCTTGAAGTGGGAGTCGGATACGGTCGTCGGCGTGATCTCTCTTCCTCCGGACGCGCCGGCCAAGCCCTACAAGGCCAAGCGGGGCTCGGCCTGGGTCACCCAGGTGCGCGCAGGAACCACCACCCGCGACGCGACGCACGACGAGGAAGAACGTCTGTATCAGCAATCGGGGAGGCTCCGATACGGCCTGAAGCCCGTGTCCGGTACATCCGTCGACGCCCTCGACCGGAGACGTTTGCGCGACTACTTCGCCCGCGTGCTCGAAGGGGACGTTCCGCCCGAGGACGACGATGACCAATGGCAACAGTTGCTCTGCAACTTGGACTTGGCGGTGAAATCGGCAGGCCGCGTTGCAGCGACCGTCGACGGGATGCTGCTCTTCGGCACGAATCCGAAACGGTTCCTTGCGCAGTCGGGCGTACGTGCCGTCTGCTACCCCGGAGAAGAACCGGATTACGCTGTTCGTGCCGACGAAGACCTGAAGGGACCTCTGGTCCCGCTGGGTACCGGGGATGCAGCGATGATCGAGCCTGGACTCGTAGACAGGGCATGGGATTTTGTGCGGCGCAATACCGCTCCTTCGGCACGCTTGGAAGGAGCGCGGCGAATCGACCGCTGGGAGTATCCGGAAGATGTGGTGCGCGAGGCGATGGTCAACGCCCTCGTGCATCGCGACTACAGCATAGCGGGAACCGACGTCATGCTGGTCGTTTTCTCCGACCGCATGGAGATCGTGAGTCCGGGCCGACTGCCCAATACCGTGACCACGGAAGGAATGAAAGCAGGGGCTCGATATGCCCGCAACCAGACGCTGGTCAACGTCATGCGCGACTATGGATACGTCGAGGCGCGCGGCATGGGCGTGCGGAACAAGATCATTCCGGGCATGCGGGCGCACAACGGAACCGAGCCCGACTTGATCGAGGAGGAGCACCGCTTCACGGTCCGATTGTGGAAGAAGGGCAAGAAAGATGGCCGATGATTGGAAGGCCTGCTGGATCGCGCCTGCAGGGCAGGCTATGGTGGTTGACACCAACCGACCATGTGGTTCGAGGAGAGGAGCGGAATGGCCATCTGGGTAGTCGACCGAATCGAAGGCGCCGTCGCGGTCCTGGTGCGGGACGAGGACATGCGGCAGGAAGATGTAGCTGTGGCTCTCCTGCCCGCGGGCATCGGGGAGGGCACGGTGCTGCGCGTGCCAGGGGGGAACTGCCCGGCGTGGACGCAGGCCGCCGTCGACGAAGAGATGCGCCGAGCCCGGCTTTGCGAGGCGGAGGAGGCGCTCAAGCGCCTGAGGAGGCGAGACCCCGGGGGAGACATCGTCCTGTAGCGGCTAGCGCCGGAACCGATAGCTCACCTTGGCGAAGAGCCCGTCGGCCGTGGGCCGCATGTCCCGGAAACGCAGACGCTCGGTGTCCTCCATCTGCCGCGAGTAGCCCACGAACAGGACCGTGCCGGGGCTGGGCTCGTAGCTTAGCAGCGTCTCGATCCCGAAGTCGTTGGCGTCGGAGCCGCTGCGGGGAGTGCAGTCACCCGAACTGCAACCCAGGAGGGGCCGTCCGGTGGCCGGATCGACGAGGTCGCGGCGCATCTGCGCCCCGTACTCGACGATCGCCCGCAGAAACAGGGCCCGGTTGAACTGGTACTGGGTCTTGATGCGCGGGATCACCGCTTCGAGCGCGAGGGTTCCGTCGCGCTCCCGGACGAGGTTCTGATACCGGAACCCGAACTCGGCGGACAGATGACGGGTCGGATAGGCGTACAGCGCCATGTCCGCGTTCCATCCCGTGCCCACCTCGACCGGCACCCCGTAGCGCAGATCGAATACGGCGTCCCGGCCCCAGCCCCAGCGTATGCGTCCCCGCAGCACGTGCCAGCTGTTGACCCAGACGAAGCCTCCGAGGCCGTGCAGCAGACCGAAGGGGTCCTGATCGGAGATGAAGGGCGCGGTCCCGCCCCGTGCGTCGTCGACGAACAGCCCGTCGTAGCTTGCCGTGCGGAAGTCGTAGCTCCTGGCGGTAGCGGCCAGCAGAAACGTGATGTTGTTGCGGAACGATGTCGTCGCGCCGTATCGGATCTCTGCTTCCTCGAAGGCGCCGCGCTTCCAGAACGAGTCGTGATCCCAGAAGAACGTGGCGTCGAAACCGGGACGGAACTGCTCCACGAGCGCGCCGGGCTCCCCGCGGAAGTTGTACTCGAGCCGCGACTGCACGCGCGTGTCTCCGATCCGCGGAATCAGTCCGCTGCCGGCATTGAAACCGTGGTCCGCATCTTCCAGTTCGAGATTGAAGGTGAGCGTCGGACTTGCCCGCTGCAGCTGCAGTGAGAGATAGCTCCCGGTCACGGGATTTCCGGTCTCGGAATCGGAGCCCGTCGTCGCGGTTCGGCTCCCCGCGCCGATCACGGTCAGCGTATAGCTGCGCTTCAGCACGAACCGGCCGTCGAAGCCGAGCATGCGGTTGTACCGGTCGGCACCGGTGGTCCGGTCGGCGTACACCATTCCCAGCGTGGATGCGCTGCCTAGATCCCGCCTCGCCCGCAGCAGGTTGACCACCGGCCTTTCCGCAGGCTCACCGGAACCCTCCGGATCGTCGACCGCGCCCAGATATCCCAGCTGGAAGCTCCCCGCCTTCCCCGCCAACTTCGCACCCCCCACGGGATTGACAATACTACGTGTGTACACCAGATTCTTGGGCATCGTGAAGATCTCGGTCCCCTCCAGGAAGAACGGACGCTTCTCCTCGAAGAAGAGCGCGAACCGCTCGTTGACCGCGATCTGCCCGGCGTCGGCCTCGACCTGACTGAAGTCGGGGTTGTAGGTCGCGTCCAGCGTGAGGTTGGATGTGAGGCCGTACTTGGCGTTGAAGCCGAATTCTCCGCTCACCGGCTCCCTCGTGAACGCGTCCGCGCCTGCGTCGAAGGTTCCCTGCCGCGTCCCGGTCAGCACCGGGTTCAGTTCCAGGAAGAGGCCGCGTTCGAGGTCGCGCAGCCCGATCAGCGAGCCCGAGAGCGTCAGCCGGTTGGCGACATCCTTGGTGACCGGCGCCCACGACTCGTCGAATCCCAGCCGCTGGATCCTGCGGAAGACCTGCAGCCCCCACTCCTGCTCGTCGGCCTCGGGGAAGCGGATGCTCTTCAACGGAATCCTGACCTCGAGCGCGTAGCCCCAGTCCTCCACGCGGCCCTCCGAGTCCCAGACGAAATCGGGGTTCCAGTCGATCGGGGGACCGAAATTGCGCCCGAAGCGGCCCACCCTGCCCTCGATCCATAAGCCGTCCTGCTGCACCCCCAGCGGATTGACCACGATGGAGTAGGCCTGGCGCTGGTCGTCGAAGGTGTCGAGGACGAAATGGATGTAGTCGTCGGTGCGGTAGAACGTGTCTCGCTCCCCGACCGTGGCCCGGACGCCCCCCGGGTTGTCGTCGAAGGCCCGGACTCCGAAATAGATGGCGTCCTCCGAGATCAGGAGCAGCACCTCGGTCTCCTGCGTGGCGGGAATTCTCTCGGAAGGGTCGTACTGGGAGAACCCGGTCAGCAGCGCCGCCTCGGACCAGGCGGGGTCGCCGAGCCGACCGTCGACATCGATATCCGGGTCGGCGAGGCGAGGGGGCACCACGTCGAGCTGCCCCTCGAAGCCGTTGTAGACCGCGGCTGCGGGGCGATCTCCGGGATCCGGCCCCGCGGACCGCTTCGCAAAGGCGTCCTGGGGCGTGCCCTCCCCGCCGAGATGAGCCGACAGCGCGAGCAGCGCCGGCCCTGTTGCGATCAAGGGGGTGCGCGGTCTCATCACGAGGTCGATCTCATCTGGGACGTTACCTGTCCGTCGCCGCCTTGGCGTCGTCGTGCGTCCCCCAGCGCTCGAACCACCGGCGCAGATAGAGCTGAGTGCGCAGGAAGTTCGAGGGCATCCTCGATGTCCCGTGCCACTCGCCCCGGAAGCGCAGCATGGCCGTGGGCTTCTTCTGTGCCTTCAGAGCCTGGTAGAACTGCTCCGTCTGCGACATCGGGGTGCGGAGATCGAGCTCGCCCGTCATCAGCATGGTCGGTGTGGTCACGTTGCCGACGTACATGATGGGCGAGCGCCGGATGTGTTCGCTCGGGTCCTCCCAGGGGAACTTCTCGAAGTCGGCGTACCAGCGCAGGAAGTTTCCGTCGACCTCGCCGGGGAAGGCGAGCCAGTTGGTGACCGGGCAGTTCGACGAGGCGGCCCGGAACCGGTCCGTGTGGCCGACGACCCACGCGGTCAGCACCCCGCCGCCCGAGCACCCGTAGACGAACATGTTGTCCTCGTCGACGTAGCCCCGCGAGACCAGGTCGTCGACGCTCGACATGAGGTCGTCGAAGTCGTGGTTCGGGTAGTCGTACTGGATCGCGTTGCCGAACTCGGTGCCGTACCCGGAGCTCCCTCGGGGGTTCGTGTACAGGACCACATAGCCGTTGGCCGCGTGCTCCTGCCAGCCGAAGTTGAAGCCTCCGTTGTACATGCCGTGCGGCCCGCCGTGGATGACCAGCATCATCGGATACTCGCGCGACGGATCGAACCCCGGCGGTTTGATCACCCACCCGTGGATCGCCAGGCCGTCGTATGACGACTCGCTCCAGATCTGTTCGACTTCTCCGAGCGTCACCCCGGCCATCACGTCCGCGTTGACGGCCGTGAGGCGCGTGCGCCGTTCCGGTCGGTCCACGGGGAAGGCGTAGACATCGCCCGGTTCGTGCGCGTCGCCCCACATCCCCACCGCCGCGCCGCCGGTGCCGATGTCGTTGAGCGCGAACATCTGGGGGCCTTCGCTCACGGAGCGGACCTCGCCGTCCACCGACGCGTACATGATGTTCGCGTAGCCGTCGGCCCGGACGTTGAAGTACACGCCGCGTCCGTCGGGCGCCCAATGCAGGCCGCGCGGCGTGCGGTCGAGCTCGGCGGTGAGCGCCCGCGGGCCGGACCCGTCGGCGTTCATGACGTAGAGCGCGGATTCGATGTAGTCGAAGGTGGTCGTATCGTGACCGACGTATGCGATCATGCTTCCGTCGGGCGAGGGTGTCGGCGCTCCGTCAGGCCCCTTCCGCGTAGTCACCTGCCGCAGCTCGCCCGAATCGGCATCGAGCCTGTAGACCTCGGTCTCCTGCCAACGATAGAGCGCGTCATCGCTGATCAGGCCGCTGAAGAGCAGCGACTCGCCGTTCGGCTCCCATACGGGCGCGCCGTAGTCGTGGTCTCCGCGGGTGAGCTGTCTCGGCGTGCCTCCGTCGGCCGGAACGACGAAGATGTGGCGGAAGCTCTCGTCCAGGAATCCGACGCCGTCCCGGCGGTACACGAGGCTCTCGATGATCCTCGGGCCGGGAGTCCATTCGGCGCCCTCGGGCCGCGGCAGCGAGACCTGCCAGTGCCGGGAGCTCGGGTTCTCGGCGGGCACGTTCATGGTGAAGGCCAGCCGCGTGCCGTCGGGCGACCAGGCGGGCGCGGAGGGACTTTCGCCGAGCCGCGTGACCTGCGACACAGCGCCCTCGGCATCCATCCAGCGCACGAAGATCTGCGGGTTGCCCTCGCCGTCGGGGGCGAGGAAGGCCATCCTCTCTCCGTCGGGGGACCAGCGCGGAGAGGAGCCGTCGATCAGGTGGCGGGGGCGCGACCCGTCCGCGTTGACGATATGGATCGAGGATTCCCAGCGGTCGTTGATCTTGTCGACCCAGCCCCGGGTGTAGACGACCGCCGATCCGTCCGGCGAGATCCTCGGGTCGGAGACGCGTTCCCAGTCGAGCCAGGTCTCGAGGGAGAGGGGCTTGGCGGTCTGCGCGGCGGCGGGGACGCTCGCTGCGAATACGGCGGCGAGTGCGAGAGCGACGATGAGCGTGCCGCACTCGCAGCTCCGGCGCGAGTTCGGAACGATGACCTGCATGGAAGACCTCCTGAGATGCGGGGCGGATAACGCAGAGCGAAGCGATCCAGCAACCCTAACCTACACAGCCAACATGGGGCGGCCGGGGCCGGAGGGACAGATAATCGGTCGAGGACGAGTCCGGCATGTGTCCGGCAGGTGATCGCGCGGCACCTGACGAACACGGCGCTGGACGCGCGTCATTCCACCGATTATCCTCCGGTATGGAGGAAGAACGGAGGACCATTCCATGGCAACCTTGAACATCAAGAACTTCCCTGACGAGCTCTACGCTCGTCTCCGTCTGGAAGCGAAGCGCGAACACCGCTCGGTCGCACGACATGTAACGCATCTGCTGGAAGGAACCGTCGATTCGCGGCGCCGGGTATCGCTCGAGGCGCTTCGCGGGCTGGGAAAGGACATATGGGAATGTACCGACGCTGACGAGTACATCCGCCGGGAGCGCGACTCGTGGACCGAGCGCGCCGGGTTCGAGTTTCTGGCAGAGGGCGCTTCGGGGGCGGTATCTTTCCGTCCCATGATGACCCGACGCAAGCTCCCCATCGGCATCCAGACCTTCCGCAAGATCCGCGAGGGCGGCTACTACTACGTCGACAAGACGGCCTTCGCACGGCAGTTGGTGCACGAAGGCACGCATTACTTCCTCTCGCGTCCTCGTCGCTTCGGCAAGAGCCTGTTCCTCGACACGCTCAAGGAGCTCTTCGAGGGCAGCGAGCCCCTCTTCCGGGGACTCTCGATCCACGAGGACTGGGATTGGGGAGCACGTTGGCCGGTGCTGCGACTCAGCTTCGGCGCCGGCGACTTCCGAAAGCCGGACGCGGCCGCCGCAAGGCTGTCGGAACAGCTCGCGGCCGCGGAACGCCGGGCCGGCGTGTCCGCGGTTGAACTGGAAGGCCTCGTCCGTAAGCGGGGAGACGTCGTGGACCGCCCCTGTCGCGTCCTTCTCGTAGAAACACGCTGATCCGACAAGGATGCCGCGGTACTCGCGCCCTAACCTAAACCGTGGAACGACACGAGGATTTCGGCTCTCGTCCTTATTGTGTTCACGACCATCCTCGTCCAAGCATGATACGAGCGGAAGTTCGCGAAGTACCCGAGGTTCTTGGCCGTCTCGATCAACTGGAAGCGGAACCAGTGAGTGTTGTCCGTACGGTTCGTGTCGACGAAAACCCGGAATGCGCCCGGTAGCATAAGGGGGGCCACCTGGTCTTCGAGTTTCTGCTGCAACTGCTCGAATCGCGACACCATATCGGCATGAAGCTTGGCGGCCGTCTCCTTGGCAGACTCCCATTCCTGCCGTAGGACCTCCCGGTCTTTCTCAAAGTCGTCACGCATCGCGGCGATGACGTGATCCACCCTCTCATGACGCTGTTTTACCTCCTGCGCGCCGCCGAGCGCATGAAGAAACGACTGCTTTTCGATCTTGGCGAAGAGATCGACGAGAGTGCCCAGGGAGCCTCGGTCGGCGTCCGCGAGCGCGTCCAAGTAGACACTTCGGTCATCGTTCGTGACGATGAGGGGAAGCCGGTTCGCCCGCAACAGCACGAGTGTCGCGAGAGCGCGTGCGACGCGACCGTTGCCGTCCTGGAACGGGTGAATCTGTGTGAATCTGTGATGCAGCCACGCCGACTGCACTTCCGGAGAGATGTCGTCCTCGACGTGTCGCAGATGCATTGCGACGAGACGATCCATCTCCGCGTCAACGTGCTCGGGAGGACAGTACTCATGAATCGATCCGTCCGCCCGTCGCGGATTGTTCGGGCGTCGCTTGTAGGCGCCTTTCCTGAGTGGAACCGTCACGCCTCTTCCAAACTGGTCGATGGCTTCGGCGCTTTCCTGGTTTGCCGTAAGTACAGCATGCAGCTGCTTGACGTAGGATGTGCCCAAGGGTTGCCGCGACGCCACGAAGTCGAAGAGACCTTGGACGGCGTTGTGCTGGTCACGAATGATGCTCATCACACGATCCGGATCGCCGTCCGTGGAGTCGTGGGGAAGAAGACTTGCATCCAAGCCCCGCTCGACGAGCAGTTCGGTCACGCCTCCATCGAATGTGTACAGTCGTTCGATGAGTCCGGTCTCGATCGCCCAGCGACGCAGCAGGCGCTCATTGAAGTCCTGGACCGCGTCCTGCGCTTCCAGCTCCGCCTTCTGCTCCGACCACAGCTCGGCGCCGCGTGGTCACGCGGCAGATCCTCGATGAAGGTCCACTTATGGTAGATCGGCTGGTCTTCATCAGCCGGGAGGATTCTCGCCACGAGACTGCTAGCCACCACGCCGGATCGTCAAGCGGGTCACGTAGGGCGTTCCGGCAGCGTCTTCACCCGCAAAGAGGATGTAGCCCGGTGTGGCGTATGCAGGCAGTGCGCCGTCTGCGGGCAGTTTCCCTATGGCGTCGGGCACACTCATCCGTCCGACGAACTCTCCGCTTTCGCGAAACACGTCGATCGCCGTTCCGGCCTCCGCGCTCGCCGTCTCGTGGACGACGAACACATGGCCTGCGCCGTCGGCGAAGATTCTGCGGATGAGAGGCTTCTCGGCAGGGAGGGCGCGCACATAGTCTTCCGCCAAGCCGGGTCGGGAAGCCATACGGGCGCGTACGTAGTCTCGGTCGCGGTCAGATATTGACACTGGTATATCGTCTAATGTGGCGACGATGGTGGTGTCCCCTCCGAGGGTTCGCTTTGTACAAACGATACTCTCGCGTGTGCGCAAACCAAATGCCCCCGCCGGCAGTCCAAGGCCTGGGCAATGCGTCCGCCGAATAAGACGGGACGCAGCATTCCTCCCAGCGACGGCATCTCTGCCATCTCTTGGACGTGCACCAGAGGCGGAAACGTGTCCTGTGCTTCCCCGTCAAAAGCAAGGAGTACCGGGTGCATGTGGACCAGGTCGATGTCGGCAAGGTTCCCGGTCCTCTCTTCGTTGGGAAAGCGCGTGGCCCAGTCCACATAACCGCCCTCCGACGTGAACACGCATGGTTCGGCATCGGAGGCCCCGTTGATGAGGCGGGTCCGCACTCTCGAGAACCGGCCGTCGGGAGCGAATACCGAGTACCTCTTGGCCAGCGGATCCACCACCCAGAGCGTGTCGCCCGGATCGAAGGCGAGTCCGGTGGCCATCCTCAGCTCGCCCGGCCCCTCGCCTTCCCCGCCGAGCGTTCGCGCGAAGCTCCCCCCGGGGTCGAATACGTGGATCTCCTGGGCCAGCCCGTCCAGGACGTAGATGTTGCCCTTCGAATCCGCGGCCAGCGCGCCGATGACGCCGAACTGCCCTCCCTCGGGCCCGAAAAGTCGCAGATCTTCTTCAAGAGTCCATTCACCGGAGGAAGTCCAACCGGCGACCAGCGCATTGCGGACGACGGGAACTCTTGCGGCTTGATCCTCAGTGCCGCAGCCGATGAGGACCGCCGGGAGGACCAGCGCCGGGAGGACCAGCATCGGGATGGTCAGCGCCGGGAGCCCGTGGCAGATCGTGTCCCTGGTCGCGGCCGCGAGCCGCGCCATAAGAGTCATTCGTCTCATTTCGTTGACTCTCCTTCGCGCTGGAGATGGAGGGGGCCGAGCACCCTAAAAGAACACCGGCTCCCGATAGGCGCCGAAGACATCCTCCATGGCGGCCCTGATCTCGTAGAGCGTGCAGTAGGCGCGGGCGCAGTCGAGGATGTACGGCACGGTGTTGGCGCCGCCGGCCGCCGCGGCGCGGAGTCTGCCGAGCCTCTCCGCGACGCGTCCGCCGTCTCGTTCCGCACGCAGCTTCGCCATCTTCGCGCGCTGGCGCTTCTCCACCTCGGGATCGATGCGCAGGGTGTCGATATCGATCCTGTCCGATCCCTCGGTGAACTCGTTCACGCCCACGACCGTCCTCAGCCCCGCCTCGATTTCCGCCTGCTGGCGCGCCGCGGAGCTCGCGATCTCGCGCTGGAACCAGCCGTTCTCGATGCCGGGCACCACCCCGCCCTGCCCCTCGATCCGCTGGAACATCTCTTCCGCCTCGGCCTCGAGCCGGTCGGTGAGGGCTTCCACATAGTACGAGCCCGCCAGCGGGTCAATCGTGTTGGGGACACCGCTCTCGCAGGCCAGGATCTGCTGGGTCCGGAGCGCGATCGTCACCGCCTTCTCCGTCGGCAGCGCCAGCGTCTCGTCCATCGAGTTGGTGTGCAGGGACTGGGTGCCGCCCAGAACCGCGGCGAGCGCCTGGTACGCGACGCGCACGATGTTGTTCTCGGGCTGCTGCGCGGTGAGGGCGACTCCGGCCGTCTGGGCATGGGTGCGCAGCCGCCAGGACTGCGGGTTGCGGGCACCGAACTCGTCGCGCATGCGATACGCCCAGATCCGCCGCGCCGCACGGAACTTGGCGATCTCCTCGAAGAAGTCGTTGTGCACGTCGAAGAAGAACGAAAGGCGCGGCGCGAAGACGTTCACGTCCAGTCCGCGCTCGATCCCGCGCCTCACGTATTCGAAGCCGTTCGCCAGCGTGAACGCCAGCTCCTGCCCCGCCGTCGCGCCCGCCTCGCGGATGTGGTAGCCCGAGATCGAGATGGGGTTGTAGCGCGGCGCGTGCTCGGAGCACCACTCGAACATGTCCAAGATGAGCCGCAGCGCCGGCTCCGGGGGGAAGACCCAGGCGTGCTGTGCCTGATATTCTTTGAGGATGTCGTTTTGAACAGTGCCGCGCAGGCGGTCCGGCGAGATCCCCTGGCGCTCTGCGGCCGCCACGTAGAAGCAGAAGAGGATGACCGCCGGACCGTTGATCGTCATGGAGACCGACACCCGGTCCAGCGGTATCTCGCTAAAGAGCGTCTCCATGTCGGCCAGCGACGAGACGGCCACGCCGCACACGCCGACCTCGCCCAGCGAGCGGGGATGGTCGCCGTCGTAGCCCATGAGCGTGGGGAAGTCGAAGGCGACCGACAGCCCGGTCTGGCCGTTGGCGAGGAGGTACTTGTAGCGCTGGTTCGTCTCTTCGGCGGTACCGAAGCCCGCGAACTGGCGCATGGTCCACAGCCGGGTCCGGTACATGGTCGCATAGGGCCCCCGGGTGTAGGGGAACGCGCCGGGCACGCCGAGCTTTTCCACGTAGCTGCCCGACAGATGCGCCGGGGTGTAGAGGGCTTCGACCTCGTTTCCGGAGACGGACGTGAACGCGGGCAGGCGTTTCGGCGTGCCCTCCGAGGTCGCCTCCCAGGCAGCGATCTCCGCATTCAGCCGTTCGATCTCCCGCCGCCGCCGCTCGATCTGTTCCATGACGGCGACGCGATCGCGCAGCTGCGGTTCGGTGGTCGACATGCGATCAGTCCTCCGCGTCGCGGTTCGAGCTCTCAGGCACCTCTTTCAATATGGCGGGCATGATCCGGTCTGCCACGCCGTATGCGGTGGCGCGGCCGGTCTTCACGTCCATTACCCGCTGCGCGAGGTGGGGGTCCGACGCGAAGAAACGCTCCGCGCGGCGCCGGAGCCTGCGCTCCACGACATCGCGGATGCGGCTCAGTGCCCGCCGCTCACGGCGCGCCTCGAGCGTTCCCGAAGCGCGGAGCCGGCGGCCGTGCGCGAGGATCGCCCCGAGCAGCTCGTCGATGCCTTCGCCACGGCCCGCCGAGGTCTTGAGCACGGGGATCTCCCAGCGGGGGGCACCGGAGTGCCCCTGGGAGGCCGCTGCAGGGCCGTGGGCGGGCGCGGGCGGTCCGAACGCATCCCCCTGCGCGGGGCCGGACGAGGCCGTTTCCGGGCGGCGGGCGATGCGCGACAGGTCCACGCCGTGATGCGCGTGGGCGTCTTGCGCCGCAAGTCCCGCCTTGGACGCGAGTCCCGCCTTGAGCATCAGCGCCTGACTGATCTCGCGCACGAGCCGGTCCGCGCCGATGCGGTCCGACTTGTTCACCACGAACACGTCCGCGATCTCCATCAGACCGGCCTTCATCGCCTGCACGCCGTCGCCCGACTCGGGTACCAGCACCACGACCGTGGTGTCCGCCGCCGCCTGGATTTCGAGCTGCGTCTGCCCGACGCCGACCGTCTCGATGATGATGTTGGGGAAGCCGAACGCGTCGAGGAGGTCGATCACCTCGCGCGTCGCGGCCGCGAGCCCCCCCAGCGACCCTCTGGTGGCCATGGAGCGGATGAAGATGCCCGGATCGACGGCGAGATCGTTCATTCGGATGCGGTCGCCCAGCAGCGCGCCGCCCGAGAACGGAGACGTGGGATCGACCGCGACGATCGCCACTTCTTCCCCCTCCTTGCGCAGGAGCTTGGCGAGAAGAGCCGCCAGGCTCGACTTTCCCGCCCCGGGCGGGCCCGTGATCCCGATCCGGCGGGCCCGAGGCTCGATCATGAGCAGCTCGCCCAGCAGGTCCCCCACGCCCGGCCGCGACGCTTCGACCATCGAGATCGCCCGTGCCAGCGCCGGTCGCCTGCCCCGCCGGAAGTCGTCCGCCAGCCGACGGTTCTTCACGGCTGGAGCAGCGCGCCGGCGAGGGTGAGGACCATCGCGAACCCCACCAGGTCGGTGAGCGTGTGGACGAACACCGAGGAAGCGACGGCGGGGTCGGCGCCGAGCCGGTCCAGGACGGTCGGGATCAGCGCGCCCGCGAAGCCCGCCACGACGATGTTGGACCACATGGCCACGAGCACGACGATCCCGATGCGGGGGTCACCCCCCTCCCAGAAGAACGCGAAGAGAGCGAAGACGGCGCCGAGGACGAATCCGTTGAGGAGTCCTACCAGCACCTCCTTCCCCACCGCCTCGAAGGGGTGCGACCCCAGTCCGTCGCCGACCGCGATCCGCCGTATGGTCACCGCCAGCGCCTGGGTGCCGGTATTCCCGCCCAGCGCGGCGATCACGGGCATGAGGAAGGCCAGAAAGGTCCACCGGCCTACGACCGCCTCGAAGTGCAGGATCACCGACGCCGCCATCCCGGCGGTCACCAGGTTCAGCGTCAGCCAGGGAAGCCGCGAACGCACCGATTCGAGCCAGCTCGCCTTGAGCTCCTCTTCGTCCGACACGCCCGCCAGGCGAAGGATGTCCTCGGTGGTCTCGGCCTCGATCACGTCGATCACGTCGTCGAAGGTGATCCGGCCCAGAAGCGCGCCGTCGTCGCCCACGACCGGGATGCTCACCAGGTTGTAGCGCCCCATGACCCGTCCCACCTCCTCCTGGTCGGTGCCGGGACGGACGACCGCCGAAATCGGCTCGACGAGCGATTCGACGGGCGCGTCCGGGTCGGCGACGATCAGCCCGGCCAGCGGGACCGTGCCGCGCAGCCGGTTCCGGTCGTCGACCACGAAGACCGTGTAGAAGTCCTCGATCTCGCGGCCCTGCCTGCGGATCTCGGCGATGGCGTCGGCAGCGCTCGATTCGGCGGACACCGACACGAGCGCCGCCGTCATCAGTCCGCCGGCGGTCTCCTCGCCGTAGCGGAGAAGGTCGCGGATCTCGCCCGCTTCCGTGCTGGGGAGGGCGGCCAGCATGCGGTCCCGGTCGCCGGGTTCCATCTCCCCCAAGAGGTCCGCGGCGTCGTCGTCCGCCAGCTCCTTAAGGAGCGCGGCACCGCGCTTGGAGTCGAACGCCGAGAGGAGCTCCGCCCGGTCCTCGTGCTCCTCCATCTCGGCGAGCGTCTCGGAGGCGACTTCGTCGGGCAGCGCCTCGAGGATTTCAAGCTGCTGCGCCTCGGGGGACACCGAGGCCACCAGGTCGGCGATGTCCGACGGATGCATCTCGGCGACCCGCTCGGGGAGCTCGACATGCTCCCCCTCCCGAAAGAGCGTCCGCAGCTTTTCCAGCGCCGCCGGGTCCGTGCCCATCGAGGTCTTCTCCGAGCTCACGGCGACACCGCCCGTCTCACCACCTCTTCCTGCACGCGGAACATCTCGCAGCTCGTTCGGTCCGCCCCCTGCGGATGGTCATGCCCCAGCACGTGCAGCGCCCCGTGCACCGCCAGCCGCGTCAGCTCCTCCTCGGGCGCGACGAGCGCCTCGACCGCCTGCCTCCGCGCCTGCGCGTGCCCTACGTATACGTCGCCGAGCGGGTCTTCGTCTTCCTCATGCAGTGCGAAGGAGATCACGTCGGTGGGGCCGTCGCTCCCGAGATAGCGCTCGTGCAGCCTTGTAATCTCTTCGTCATCGACGAATGTGACCGACAGTTCGGCCCGGTGCACGCATTCTCGCCGGAACGTGTCGCGCAACGCTCGGTCGAGGAGATCGCGCGGCACGCCGACCGCCTCGGCCGCGTTGATGCGGATCGTGATCAAGGCGGTCCCTCCCGGTCCGGCCGCCTTCCCGCTTCGCGGCTCCGTTCGGTGAGGCGGCGGGTTCCCGGGTATTCGATCCGGCGGTGGTGGATGCCGCCGAGGATCGTGCCGAAGCGTCTCTTGAGGAGCGTCAGGTCGCGCAGGGTCAGCGCGGCGCGGTCGAGCTGGCGCCGCTCCATTTTGGCGGCGAAGATCTGCCGGATCAGGCGCGAGATCCGCTTCGGCGTCGGATCGTTCAGCGCCCGCGCCGCCGATTCCACCGAGTCGGCCAGCATGACGATCCCGGTTTCTCGGCTCCGGGGCCGGGGTCCCGGATAGCGGAACTGCGCCGGATCGGGCGGATCGAGTCCTTCTCTTTCGGCCGTCTCCCGGGCCTGCTGCAGAAAGAAGCTTATGGTCTGGTCGCCGTGATGCTCGGCGATGAAGTCGACCACCGCTTCGGGCACCTTTTCCTTCCTGGCCAGCCGGATCCCTTCGACGACATGTCCGCGCACAACGGAGGCGGAGGCCTGCGGGTCCATCGAATCGTGCGGGTTCTCGCCGCTCTGGTTCTCGATGAACAACCCCGGATGCACCAACTTGCCCACATCGTGATAGTAGGCCCCCGCACGGCACAGGATGGGGTTGGCGCCGATGTCGTTCGCCCCGGATTCGGCAAGGTTGGCCACCTGGATCGTGTGCGCGTAGGTGCCGGGCGCTTCCGCCGCCAACCGCTTGATGAGCGGGCGGTTAGGGTCGGCCAGACTGGCCAGGGTCTGGTCGGTCGTGAGGCCCGTCAGCCATTCGAAGACCGGGAGGAAACCGATGGCCAGGATGGCCCAGGTGATGGTGCCACCCAGCGCCCATCCCAAGGTGACAAGGAACTGAAAGTCCGCCCCCCGGAGGTGGACCGCCGCGAGGGCGAGCGCGTACGCGCCGAAGGTGATGCCGATGAACGACCATATCTGGGACATGCGGCGGAAGCCCCTCACCGCGAGCGCGGCCGTGGCGCCGCCGGCCAGAGCCACCAGAAAGGTGTCCGCCGACGCGAAGGGCTCCTGTCCCGCCGTGAGGGCGGAGAACACCAGAAGCGTGAGCAGCGCCAGGCGCCCGTCCCACAGGACGGCCAGCACGACCGTGACGAAGACCGTGGGCAGCGCAGCTCCGGGGAAGTCCGCCAGCCCCGCGACCAGGAAAGCCGCGACGAAGTAGAAGGCCGCGATCGCGCCGATTGCGAGCAAGTAGCGGAACTCGGGGTAGATGTCCGGCCTGAAGAAGAACAGCAGGACGCCGAAGATGGAAAGGATGACGGTGTTGAGGATCAGCCCGCCGAGTGCTCCGCTCAGGTTCGACTCGTCCACGCCGATCCCCGCCGCGCGGAGGTGGTTTCGGTACGCGTCGAGCTTCTGCAGTTCGGCCGGACCGACCTGATCGTTTGCCCGCACGATGGCTTCACCTTCAAGGACCCGCCCGACCGTCACGGAGACGGAGTCGCGCGCCGCGGCCCGTGCGCGTGCGTTGCGCATCGCGTCCGGGACCAGGCCGTGCACCATGTAACGGGCAAGGATCAGGCGGAGAAGGTCCGTATCGGGACCCTCCTCCCGGCCGGCGAGCGCCGTCTCGTAGAAATCCCGCTCGGAAAGGACCGAGCTGCGCGGCACCACCGTCGCCGCGTCACGCCTCACCACCCGAATCGAGTCGGTGGTGACCTCCGAGGCGGCTCTCGCCGCCATGACGCCCGGTTCGGTCACAGTCCTGACTGCCGTCAATGCGCTTTCGTGCAGGTCGCCTGCCCGTTCCGGGTCGACGAGGAGCTCGACCTGCTCGGGGCTCGCCTCGATTCCGGCGGCGGACAGAACGCCGTCGATGCCCGCCGTCCCGGCGGCCGCGGCCGCCGAGTCCGTGCGCGCGAAGAAGCCGTCCAGCGACTCGGAAGCCGACAGCCGCGCCGACTCCCTGAAGATGAAGGTGGGAATCACCGCCGCCGCCGCCGCGGTTCGCTCCTGCCTCAGCAGCTCCGCGTCCTTGGGGACATCGAAACCGGTCGCGGCGATGACGTCCCGGTCGGCGACCGTCCCCGCCTGATGGCGTCCGACGAAGACGCCCGGGTCCGACGGGTAGAGCAGAACGAGGCCGCCGGCCAGGGAGAGGAGCAGCAGCCACCGCGCGCCGTGATGAACCGCGCCGTCCGGCCAGGGCTTTCCGGGGGTCCCGGAGAACAGGTTGCGGCGGCCCCTCCTACCGCGCATCGTCCCGCGAATCTGCCCGTGCGTTGTCCCGCGCATCGTCGTGGCCGCCCGCCCGGCGCTGGTCCGCCGCCTCGTAGGCCCGTACGATCTGTTTGACCAGGCGGTGGCGGGTCACGTCCCGCTCGTCGAGGTAGACGAACTCGATGCCCTCGATGTCCCTGAGGATCTCCTCGATCTGGATGAGACCCGAGACCTGCGGACCGGGCAGGTCGATCTGGGTCTTGTCGCCGGTGATCACCACCCTCGATCCGACTCCGATCCGGGTCATGAACATCTTCATCTGGGCGGCGGTGGCGTTCTGGGCCTCGTCGAGGATGACGAACGCGTCCGAGAGGGTCCGGCCCCGCATGTACGCCAGCGGAACGACCTCGATCGTGCGCTCTCCGATGCCCACGCGGACGCGCGCGGCGGGCATCATGTCCTCGAGCGCGTCGTAGAGCGGGCGCAGGTAGGGGTCGACCTTTTCCTGCAGGTCGCCCGGAAGGAACCCCAGGTTCTCGCCCGCTTCGACGGCGGGCCGCGCCAGGATGATCCGTCGCACGCGCTTTCTGAACAGCTCGTCCACCGCGCGCGCCACTGCGAGGTAGGTCTTTCCCGTGCCCGCCGGGCCGATGCTGATCACGATGTCCGAGTCCTCCATCGCTTGGAGGTATTCGCGCTGCCCGTCGGAACGCGGTGCGATGACCCGGCGCGAGCCCGGCACCGAGATCTGCAGCCGTCTGTCGCCGCTGCGGATGTCCGGCCCTTCACGCGTCTCCAGACTCGTCGCGAAACGCGCCACATCCGACGGCGGGAAGCCCTTGCCCAGCCGCGCCAGCTCGATCATGTGCCTGACGACACGGGCCGATTCGGCGACCGAATCGATCTCTCCGGCGATCTTGACGTAGTCGCCGCGCAGCACCACCTGCACCCCGAAGCGCGACGCGATCGCGCGGAAATTGGCGTCCTCGACTCCGGCGAGGATGAAATGATCGGCTCCCTCCGCGTTCAGGCGGTGCCGGACCACGGTGCCGCTCGTCATTCTTCGCCTCCGACCGAAATCCCGAACGCGGCCAGCTCGGCCGCAGCGACCGGAGAGGGAGCGCCTTCGAAGAGCGCCCGGGCCGCCGTCGTCTTGGGAAACGCGATCACGTCCCTCAGGCTCGAGCCGCCCGAAAAGCGGGCCGCGATGCGGTCGATTCCCAGTGCGATCCCCCCGTGCGGCGGAGCCCCCGACCGCAGCGCCTCGATGAGGAACCCGAACTTGGCGGCGATCTCGCCGGGCTCCAGGCCGAGCATGGCCAGGATCCGGGTCTGGAGACCGGCGTCGTGGACGCGGATGCTCCCCGATCCCAGCTCCGTGCCGTTGTAGACGAGGTCGTAGGCGAGGCCGCGCACCGCCAAGGGGTCCGACTCGAGGAGGTGTGCGTCCGCCGGGTCGGGCTGAACGAACGGGTGGTGGTTCGCTCCCAGTTCGCCGTTCGTCCCTTCTTCGTAGACCGGGAAGCCGGTCACCCACAGCCACGCGTGCTCGGTGGCCCTGGGGAGCCGCAGCGCGGCGATCGAGGCGGTGCGGGCGGCATCCAGGGCCGGAGAGGTGACGCGGTCGGGCCCGGCAGCCGCAAGGAGGAGGTCGCCGGGGGAAAGGCCCAGACGAGCGCGGGTGTCGTCCCGGAAGAAGCGGCCGAGGGGGCCCGTGGCGCGGTCGTCCTGAACCTTGGCCCAGAGGAGGCCGGGGGCCCCCGCCGCCTTGGCCGCGCGCTCGATCGCGTCGATCTGTCTCCGCGAGAGGCGGGCACCGCCGACCAGCTGCAGACCGCGGATCCGGCCCCCGGCGGCGACGGCGCCCCGCAGGATGTTCGACGAGAGAGCGCCGAGGATCGCGCTGAAGTCGCGGATTTCGAGGCCGTAGCGGAGATCGGGTCGGTCGCAGCCGAACCGCTCCATGGCGTCGCGGTAGGGCAGGCGCATGAAGGGCGTCGCCGCTTCGATCCCCGCGATCTCCGCCAGCCTGGCCATGAGTCCTTCGCACCACGCGTAGATGTCCTCGGGCCGGACGAAGGACGCCTCGACGTCGATCTGGGTGAACTCGGGCTGGCGATCCGCCCTGAGGTCTTCGTCCCTGAAGCAGCGCGCGATCTGCATGTAGCGGTCGAAGCCCGCGATCATCAGCAGCTGCTTGTAGATCTGGGGGCTCTGGGGAAGGGCGAAGAACTCGCCCGGATGGACCCGGCTCGGAACCAGAAAGTCGCGCGCGCCTTCCGGGGTGGGCTTGGTCAGCATCGGCGTTTCGATCTCGACGAAGCCCTGCTCGTGGAAGTAGTTGCGCGCCGCAAGCACGAGCCGGTGCCGCAGAAGCAGCCTCGCCTGCAGCTCGCGGCGGCGAAGATCGAGGACGCGGTGCCGCAGACGGAGCTTCTCCGAAGGCAGCTCCTCTTCCGGCGGCCGATGCACGGGGATGGCGGGCGTCCGGGCCTTGTTGAGGATATCCACCTCGGCCACCTGGACCTCGACATCTCCCGTTGCCATGTCGGGATTGCGTGCCTCGGGGGGCCGGGGCGTCACGGTGCCGCGGATCGCGATCACGTCCTCGGGGCCCAGCCCCCTCACCGCGTCCATCGCCGCGTGCGAGGACCACCCTGGACCCGCCGATGCCTGGAGCAGCCCGGAGCGGTCTCGTACATCCAGAAAGACCAGCGCGCCGAGATCCCTCCTGCGGTGCACCCAGCCGGCGATCCGCACATCTTCGCCGACCATGTCCAAGGTCACTTCGCCCGCTCCCGCGGAGCGCATCGTCGTCGCGTTCTGTTCGGCTCTCGACACAATCCGTCTCCGGTGAGCCACGGGGGTTTCCCAGCCGACGATGCCACGAGGAGATTTCACTGAGAATTGCGGGAGGCGGCGCCGGACGTTTTCCGGCGGTAAACTTAATCCCCGCTTCAAGGCGCGTTCAACGCCTGTCATCTCCGTGGATCATTTCCGCCGCTCATCTCCGCCCGACCATCTCCGCCCGACGAGAAAGGCTGATCCGCCATCGTGTCCGCCGCCCGTCCGAATCTGGCCGACCGCCCGAACCTCGCCGACCGTCCGAATCCAGCCGACCGTCCGAACCTGCTGGGGATGACGCCGCCGCAGCTGACCGAAACCCTGGACGGCCATTTCCGAGCGCGCGGGCAGCCACGCTACCGGACCGCGCAGGTGAGGCAGTGGCTGGCGTCGGGTGACGCACGCGGCTTCGCGGACATGACCAATCTCCCCCTGCGCGAGCGCGATGCCCTCAGCAAGCGTTACCGCATCGACGAACCCGGGGCCGATACCGTGTCGGAGTCGGCCGACGGGACCGTCAAGCACCTCTGGGCCCTGCGCGGGGGCGAGGTCGCGGAGAGCGTTCTCATCCCTGCCGGAAGGCGGCTCACCCTCTGCATCTCGTCGCAGGCGGGATGCGCGCTCGGGTGCCGCTTCTGCGCGACAGGGTGGTCCGGCTTCGGGCGCCAGCTCTCGACGGCGGAGATCGTGGGACAGTACCGGGCGTCGGCGCGGTGGGCCCGCGAGCACGACCTTGGATCGGTCACCAACGTGGTGTTCATGGGGATGGGCGAGCCCCTCGCCAACCGCAAGGCCGTGTTTCCCGCGCTCTCGATCCTGAACGGCGCGTACGGACTCGGGGCGCGGCGAATCACCGTCTCGACCGTGGGGGTCGTCCCCGGGATCGAGGCGCTGGCGAGGCTGCCGGAGCAGTACCGGCTGGCGCTTTCACTCCATGCGCCGGTTTCCGAGCTGCGGTCGGAGCTGATCCCTCTCGAAAAGCGCTACCCGCTGGACCAGCTCATGGGGGCGCTGGAGGCGTTCAACCGCAAGGGAGGCCGCCGGATCACCTTCGAATACACCATGATCCGGGGTGTGAACGACGATCTGCAGCTTCTCCCCAGGTTGGCCGAGCTGGCCGTGCGCGTTCAGGCGTTCGTCAACCTCATTCCCTTCAACCCGATCCCGTATGTCGAGTGGAAGCCGAGCCTCCGGGGCCGCATTCGGGCCTTCCGGGAGAGGCTGGAACGAGCGGGCGTTCCCGCGGCTGTTCGGGAGCCGAGGGGGAGGGACATCGACGCGGCGTGCGGGCAGCTGCGCGCCAGCAGGCGTCCCGAGCTGGCGCGCCTGGCATGTCGGTGCTGACCCGGAGCCAGCTGGCGATCCGGGGGTCGGCCTTCATCTGCTCATAGGAGCGGACCGGGTTGTCCCGGTACAGCGAGCCTCGTGTCATCTACGCCCAGTCGGCAATCCGAGGCGACGAACGCCTTGAAGGCTGTCGCGGCGCTTCGCATCTTCCCCCGTTCCAAGTCCTTCTTCAGCACGTTACGCGGACACGCTGCGGCCCACCCGGCTTGGCCGCATTGATCTGCTCGAGCAGTTTTCCTTCTGCCTTGACAGTCGCAGCTTTCATGCTTGAAGTCTACTACTTTGGCATGATTCAGTCTGCTCGCGGCATAATTCAGTCTATGGAGTCCGCGCGTCATTCGAACTCCCCCATGGCCATCCTGGGGGCTGGCCACCCCGCGGCGCTGAAACCATGCTCCGGGCGGGGGCAGAGGTCGTCAAGCTTACTGGTGCACCGGAGCCCGGATTCGAACATTACCCACGGCATCTCGAAGGACCCCGCAGTGTGGACGCGGCCCGGCCGGACCCGTGATCACGGACGGAAAAATCGACATCGTACCACCCGTGTTTCACAGAAAAACCGGTCAATAGAAAAACCGGTCAATACCGTTCTGCGGCGCAGATTCCTAGAGTTCCGTCCGGCCACGCAGAGCACAATAGTAGTCGGAACTCGTCATCGTGCAGTCCACCAAATCCTCGAACTCCGACTTGGTGAGTCGGCACTGGCGGGCCATCTGACCAACGAGCCTCTTCCCGACATCTCGCCGAGAAGAGTGGGACAACCATGTCGTAATATGCGTCTTGCGCCCATCGTGGTAGTAATGGAACACGCGGTGGTTACTGTTCTTCCTGCCGAATCCCTTGGCGAGAAGTGCGGCCTCGATATCCTTTTTCTTGAGAGTGCGAGCCACGACAAAGCGTTTTGAGTCAGCTCGCCGACAGATACAGGAAGCCCAAGGCGAATTCTCGAAGCCGGTTCCCTTCTTCGGTGTACTCAAGCGGAGAATCGTCCACCATGGCCTCCGCCAAGTCTTCGGCGTAGTCCATGAGCATCTTCTCGGCCTCGGCCACGGAGCGCCCACACCCCATCAGGCTCCACTTCGGATGACTGATGACGATTCCGAGCTCATCATCGACCTCTAAGTTGAATCGCTCTCCCAGGATCTGAATCGACGGGGTGGGCTGCCAAGAGTCCGTTGGAGCATCCAGCACGAAATCAACCTCCAGAAGACTGGTGTCGTCGGCCACGGCCGGCGCGGCCGGACGGCCGACAGCCTGAGGGCGGCGAAAATCAGCCGCCGGCATCCGGCACTCGGTGTTCGGCGTAGCCGTCGCGTATCCCGTCTGATCCTGCGGCTTAAGTGACAACGGTGTATCGAGCGCGGTCATTCGTCGGACCCCTTCAGATTCTTCCCTGCTTGGATTCCATGATTGGCCAGCCAGTGTCCTATCGAAACCGCTGCCGCCGGGGTCAGGACAAGAGTGGCTTGGATCTCTCGCCTGATGTTTCCTCTCTTGATCTCTCGGGATTGCTGGTACTTGCCGTGCCCAGTGCGTTCGAGTTCTGCGATGCTTGGCACCATACCATGTTCCACGAACAGATGAACAACCACGTTGTGCCCGTCGGGCGAGGGGCCACCGAAAGCTCCCGTTGCAGCAAGCGTCGGCTTGCCGACCCGGTCTTCGTAGTAGATGGATGCGGTGTCCGGCTGTCGGTCTTCCATTGCTTCTCACTGTCGGCGGCATGGGGAGGGCGACGAAAACCAACCTATCGCACGGATGTCTACTGAGACAGGAAGTCGAACACGGGACAGGGGGCTGGCGACAGGGCTACATGGAGGGCAACCGTGGCGGACATCCCCCCCGGCTACCGGACCCGGTCTCCGATCCGGTTCCAGCGGACCTCCCTGACCCACGGGAAGGGCAGGAACGAACCGCGGTTGTACGAGAAGTAGATGGCCCACGCCCGTCCTTCCAGACGCCAGCGTTCCAGGAGTCCCCACGTGCGCCCGTCGAGGCTGGAGTCGCGGTTGTCCCCTAGCATGAGATACCGCTCGGGCGGGATCACGATCGGCCCCCAGGTGTCGCGCGAAGGCCGGTAGTCGTCTCGCGGCCCGCCCAGAAGGTATTCCTGCTGCCACAGCATGGCCGGGTGCGAGTAGTCCGGCTGGTTGGTCGTGATGACGTAGGTCTCGGTCAGGGGATCGCCGTTGCGATACAGCACCTTGTCCCGCATTTCGAGGGTGTCGCCCGGCATTCCCACCAGGCGCTTGACCAGAATGAGGGTGTCTTCGTGCGGCGGGTCGAAGACCAGGACATCTCCCCTCCGAGGCTCGGAATAGCCGGGAATGCGGATGTCGGTGAACGGAATGCGGGATCCCATCGCCGCCTTGTTGACCACGAGAAAATCACCCACGAGCAGGGTATTCTCCATGGATCCCGAAGTGATCACGAACGTCTGGATCAGGAAGACCCTGAAGACGATGAAGATGACGAAGGCGACGCCGAGCGACTTCATCCACTCGGCGAATCCGCCTTGGTTGCCCCGGGCCTTTTTCCCGCTCCCGCCGGAACCTTTCCCGGGCTTGCCCCGGCGGGCCTTGTCTTCTCCGCCCGAAGCCTTCGAGCTCTTCGTCCGGCCGTCTTTTTTCGCCATCGCCTTTACCGGTTCACCCCATGCATCACCGCGGCTCTCCCAGCCCGCGCAACCATTCCACCACCGCCGCCCACGCGGGCGCCTCTTCGGATCCGACCGGCCTCGACCAGTCGGACCCCAGCCGCACGGTCACGTCCACGAAGAGATTGGAGTCCGGCTCGCTCGTCACCCGTGCAACCCCCAGGGCGTGCGCCACCGCCCCCGCCTTTTCGGGATCGCCCACTCGATCGATGACCACCGTCTTATCTTCTCCGAAGGTCCCGGCGTTGCCCAGGCTCACGACATCGAAGCCCGATGCCCGAAGATGGCCGGTCGCCGTTCGGGCCATCCCGTCCACCCCGCCGGCGTTGCGCACATCGACGGTGACGCGATCTTCGCCCGGCGACATCATCGGCCCGCCTTCCGGCGCCCGGTCCTCGGGAACCCACTGCCCCAGCCCCGACCCCACCAGCAGCACGGCGGCGGCCGCGACCAGCACGAGAAGCGTTGCCCTGAGAATGCCGCGCATCACAGACCGTTGAACAAGGAGTTCCGGAACCGGAGGGTTCGCGGGCGCACCGAACGCCGCGCGCCCAGAAGATGCCGGAAGATAACCAATCCGGCGCGACGATGATTTGGGATCCGTGTCTCGCCCGGGCCGTTGCAGCCGAATTGCGGGAGCGGCTCGGGGGAACCCGCGCACGCGCCGTCTCCTTCCGCCGCGACAGCCGGGTGGTGGTGGTCAACTTCCGGGACGCGACGCTCGAAGTGGACCTGGGGCCGGGCCGGGGGGAGATCACAGTGGGGCCTCCGACGGCACCGGACCCGGAGGCCGAACCGCTTCCGGCCGTGCTTGCCGACGTGAAGGCCGTGCGGGACGAGCGCGTGCTCCTGATGCGCTTCCGCCGCGTGCGGGGAAGGAAGCCGCATCCGGCGCTGATCGTGGAGTTTGCCACCAACCGCTGGAATGCCGTGTTTGCGGAGGGTTCGGAGCTGAGGGTGAGGAGACGCTTGCGCATCGTGCGTTCGCGGCCTCATCCGGTGGGTAGGCCGTGGGGTGCGCCCGGGGAGGGAAAAGGGGTGCCGGCACGGACGCGGGCAGACCTTGCCCGGTGGCGCCGTCTGGTCGCGGGCCGCACGCGCGACGAGGCGCGACGGGCGCTGCTCAAGCGGGTCGAATACCTGTCGGGCCTGAACGTCGGGCATGTCCTCGACGCGCCTGACCCGGAAGAGGGATTTCGTCGCTGGCGGACCATGGCCGCGATGGCGGACGCGGCCCCGCATGTCCTGCGCCTCCCGTCGGGGCCGCAGCCCTACCCATGGCCGCTCGGCCAAGCCGATGCCGAACCGGCCGGCAGCCTCCTGGAAGCGATGGAGGCCGTGCGGGGCGCCGCCGGCCCCGACTCCCGGGCCGCGCACGGCACCGTTGGCCGCGACCTCGCTGCCCGGTCGCGGCACCTCGCGCGCAAGTTGAAAAACCTGCGCAGGGAGCTGAAGAAAACGGCGCGGGCCGACGGGCTGCGCGAGGACGGCGCGCTCATCCTCTCGTCGCTGCACCTGATCGAGCCGGGAGCCGCGCGGGTGTCGCTGACCGGCTTCGACGGCGCGGAGCGCGTTCTCGACCTCGACCCGCGTCTCCGCCCGCAGGACCATGCAAACGCCCTGTTCCGGCGTGCCGCGCGCCTCAAGCGCGCCGCCGGGACGCTCCCGGCGCGGATCGGCGCGGCAGAGGAGGCCCTCGCCCGCGTCGCCGCGCTGCGTGCCCGCCACGAGGCCGGAGAACTCACCGCCGAAGAGGCGGAGGCGCTCCTTCCGGCGACTGCGCCGGGCCGGTCGCGGCGGCGCGGATCCGCACCCGGGACGGAGTCCTCGGCCCTTCCCTACCGCACCTACACCAGCTCGGGAGGGATCGAGATACGCGTGGGCCGGGGAGCCCGGCGAAACGACGCGCTCACCTTCGCCCATTCGCGTCCCGGCGACATCTGGCTGCACGCGCGGCACGCGGGCGGGGCCCATGTCATCATGCGATGGACCCGGCCCGAACGTCCGCCGGCGACCGATCTGGAGGAGGCCGCCGTCCTCGCCGCGAATCACTCCGGGGCGCGCGGCGCGGGTCATGTGCCGGTCGACTGGACCCGCCGCAAGTGGGTCAGGAAGCCCCGCGGGGCCCGGCCCGGCGCAGTGATCCCCGACCGTGTGCAGACGCTGTTCGTGGCCCCGGACCCGTCGCTGGGAGAGCGGCTGGGCTGACCTCGCCGAGCGCCGCCCGCAGCTCGCGCGCCAGCTCGAGCGCGCCGGACACGCCCCCGCTTTCCATGCGGTCCACGAGCGCGCTTCCCACGACTGCGGCGTCCGCCGCCTCCCCGACGGCGCGTGCATGCCCGGGCGTGGACACCCCGAATCCCACCGCGACGGGAAGAGGCGAAACCGCACGCACCGCACCGGCTTCGCGCGCCAGCCCGCGGCGCAGCTCCCGCCGGGCGCCGGTGACCCCGGTTCGGGCGATGTAGTAGACGAAGCCCTGGCTGGCACCGGCGATTTCCCGCACGCGGGCCGGATAAGTGGTCGGCGCGACGAGCCGGACCAGATCGAGCGGCGACTCGGCCAGGCGTGCTTCCAGTTCAGGGTCGGCGCCCAACGGGAGGTCCGTCGGCAGAATCCCGTCGGCCCCGGCCTCCGCCGCCTCCGCAATGAAGGCGCCGACGCCGCGCGAGCAGATCGGGTTCAGGTACGAGAAGATGACGACCGGCACCTCGCTGCGGGCGCGCAGCTCGGAGAGCACATCGAAGACGTCGCCCACGGTCGTGCCGGCGTCGAGAGCGCCCTGGCTCGAGCGCTGAATGGTGGGTCCGTCCGCCATCGGGTCGCTGAACGGAATCCCCAGCTCGATCACGTCCGCCCCCGCCTCCGCCAGCCCCGCCAGCAGGTCGCGCGTGTGATCCAGCGTCGGGTAGCCGACCGTCACGTACGGGATGAATCCGGCCCGCTTCCCGGCGGCCACCTGTGCGAAACGCGCAGCGATGCGCCCCTGCGGCGGCGGCACCGTCCGCGCCCCGACCGCGACCCCGCCCCGACCGCGACCCCGCCCCGACCGCGACCCCGTCACGACCGCGACCCCGCCGCCAGCCCGGCCACATGCACCGCGTCCTTGTCCCCGCGGCCGCTCAGGCAGATCGCCACCGGACCCTCGATCTCGCCCTCGCCGCGCCGCCCCGCTTCGGCCACCCAGGCCAGCGCATGGGCGGTCTCCAGCGCGGGGATGATCCCCTCGAGCGCGGGAAGCGCCCGAAACGCCCTCTCGGCGGCTCCGTCCCCGACGCTCACGTAGCGCGCGCGCGCCGTGTCCTTGAAGTGCGAATGCTCGGGACCCACGCCCGGGTAGTCCAGCCCGGCGGCCACCGAGTGCGCGGGCGCGATCTGGCCGTCGGCGTCCTGCAGCAGGTAGCTCATCGACCCGTGCAGCACGCCCGGACGCCCCTCGCTCAGCGAGGCGGACGACCGCCCGGTGCCGAGTCCCTCGCCGGCCGCTTCCACCCCGACCAGCGCGACCTCTTCGTCGGAGGCGAAGGCGTGGAACATGCCCATCGCGTTCGAGCCGCCCCCCACGCATGCGACCACCGTGGCGGGGAGCCGCCCTTCGGCCTCGATGATCTGCCGCCGCGCCTCCCGCCCGATCACGGCCTGGAAGTTGCGCACGATGAGCGGGAACGGGTGGGGCCCCACCACCGATCCGATGATGTAGTGCGTGTCCGCCACGTTCGCGACCCAGTCCCGGAGAGCCTCGTTGGTGGCGTCCTTGAGGGTGCGCGTGCCCGAATCGACGGGCCGCACCTCGGCGCCCAGAAGCTCCATGCGGTAGACGTTCAGCGACTGCCGCACCACGTCCTCGGAGCCCATGTAGACGACGCATTCCAGGTCGAAGAGCGCACAGGCCGTCGCAGTGGCCACGCCGTGCTGTCCCGCGCCGGTCTCGGCGATGATGCGCGGCTTGCCCATCCGCTTCGCGAGGAGCGCCTGTCCCACGGTGTTGTTGATCTTGTGCGCGCCGGTATGGTTGAGGTCTTCGCGCTTCAGGTAGACCGGCGCGACCCTCGCCTCGGCCTCGAAGCGCCGCGCGCGATAGAGCGGCGTGGGCCGCCCGACGTAGTCGGCCGCGAGCCGGTCCACCCGGGCCAGGAAGTCGGAATCGCGGGACGCCTCTCCGTACGCCTCCGCGAGCTCGTCCAAGGCGGGGATCAGGGTCTCGGGAACGTATCGTCCGCCGAAGGGGCCGAAGCGCCCCGTTTCAGCCGTGCCGCGCGGGCCGGCGGCGGCAGCGGTCGGGACGGCGGCGGGGCCGGGCGGGCCGGCGGCGGTATGGGTCTGCATTCATCCTCTCGCGGCCGCACCGCGGACCGCCTCCACGAACGCGCGCGTTCTGCGGGGGTCCTTCGCGCCGAGTGCCGACTCCACCCCGGAGCTCACGTCAAGCACATCGGGCGACAGCGCCTCGACGGCCGCGCCGGCGTTCTCCGGGGTCATTCCGCCGGCGGCGATGAAGGTGGCCGAACCGATCACTTCGCGCACCTCCGCGCCGACGCCCGCCCATGCGAAGGTGCGGCCGGTGCCGCCGGGGCGCGACGGGTCCCAAGCGTCGAGGAGGAAGCCGTCGGCGACGACGGCATCGGGGCCCCCCGCATGGAGGCCGCCGACATAGGGTCCCGCCGATGCCGCGATGGCGACGCCTGCCTTCGCGTGCACGGTCTTCCACACCTGCCAAGGCCCGGCGGCGGCGATTACGGCGACGACGGCGGGAGGCTCGCCGCCCGAGAGCTGGACGACGTCCAGCGAGAGGTCGCGTGCGGCCGCCGCCATGTGCGGGGCTTCGGCGTTCACGAAGACCCCGACCCTCTGCGCAGGCGCCGCCGCGTCATATATCTCGCGTGCGCGCTCGGGCGGCACGCTGCGCGAGAAGCCCGGCGAGAGTATCACTCCCAGGTAATCGGCCCCGGCCGAGGCCACGACACGCGCGTCGCCCGGCGACATGACTCCGCACACCTTGGCACGCACATGCGGCTCGCGCGCGGCCCTCACCGCCGCCCCTCCGCTCTCGGCACGGCGGCCATCTCCGCCAGCAGCCGCCCCGGCGCCCCGCTCCGCACCAGCGCCTCGCCCACCAGCACGGCATCGGCCCCGGCCGCCGCGACCCGCGCCGCGTCCTCCGCGCCCCGGATCCCGCTCTCCGAAACCAGCATCGCCTCACGCGGAACGTACCGCGCCAAGCGCTCGGTCACCGCGAGATCGGTGCGGAACACGGTCAGGTCGCGGTTGTTGACGCCGATCAGATCGGCCCCCGCCTCGAGCGCTTCCTCCACTTCCCATTCGTCGTGGGTCTCCACGAGCGCGGTCATCCCGAGATCATGGGTCATCGCGCGCAGATCGGCCAGCAGCGCCCGGTCGAGGATCCGCACGATCAGCAGCATCAGATCGGCCCCGGCCGCCCGTCCCTCGAAGACCTGCAGCGGATCGATCACGAAGTCCTTGCGCAGCACCGGAATCGCACGCGCCTCGCGGACCGCCCGCAGGTCGTCGAGCGACCCCCCGAACCAGGGCCCGTCGGTCAGCACGCTCACGGCCGCCGCGCCCGCCGTCTCGTAGGTGCCCGAGAGCTCCACCGGATCGAGTGCGCTATCGATCTCCCCCGCCCCCGGCGACCGCCTCTTCGCCTCGGCGATCACCCCGACATGCCGGCTCGCGCGGAGCGTCCCAAGCACGGGCCTGGGGGAAGACGCGTCGTCGGCTGCGCGCCTGAGGTCCGCCCCCGCCCGCTTCAGCGCACCCACCTCGTGTCTCTTCGCGGCGACGATCCGATTCAGAATTCCGGTCCCGTCCGCTCCGATTCGGCCCGCCGCCCCGCGTCGCATCTTCGGCCTCGCTTGCACTTCGGTCAAGATTCGGTTACCATTGTTCGGTAGTCGTTCGGCAGAGGGTTGGCCGCCTCCTCGCTTTGGCGCGTCCCGACCCGGCCGAGCCGCGTAAGGCGACGAAACCGAGGCATGACACCATGGCGCTCACGAAGAAACAGAAGCGGATCCTCGACTACCTCAAGGACTTCATCGGCAGGCACGGCTATTCCCCGAGCTTCGCAGAGATCTGCCAGGCCCTCGGGTACGCTTCGCTGGCGACGGTCCACGAGCACCTGACCAATCTGGAAGCCAAGGGATACATACGGAAGCCGTACCGCGGCAGGCGCTCGATCGAGCTCGCGCTCGACACCGAGCCGTCGGTCTCGCTGCCCCTGCTGGGGACCGTGGCGGCCGGACAGCCGATCGAAGCCGTACAGGACGACGAATTCCTCGCGGTCCCGCGCGACATGGTGCCGAGGCGCTTCAACCATTACGCCCTGCGCGTCTCCGGCGACTC
Source organism: Longimicrobiales bacterium (assembly GCA_965215065.1). Classification (GTDB taxonomy): domain Bacteria; phylum Gemmatimonadota; class Gemmatimonadetes; order Longimicrobiales; family Gaopeijiaceae; genus Bin94. The sequence continues at coordinate 2,519,470 of OZ244037.1, read as the reverse complement.
CATGATCGACGAACAGATCCGTGACGGAGACCACATCGTGGTCCGCGAGTGCCGGACCGCCGAGACGGGCGAAACGGTGGTCGCGCTGGTCCGCGACGAAGCCGCGACCGTCAAGAAGTTCTACCGGGAGCCCGACGACCGCATCCGCCTGCAGCCGGCCAACGAAAACATCGAGCCGATCATCGAGGACGCCGCCGACGTGCGGATCCAAGGCGTGGTGGTCGGGCTGATCCGCAGCTATTAGTCCGCAGCAGCCATTGGGGGCAGTTCCAGTCAACGGAGGGGGAGAAGATGAGGAGAATGTTCGCCGTCGGTCACCAGAACCGCATTCGCACCAGAATCGTCATCAAGGCGCGCCTGCCGAAGGACCGCCGGACGGACGCGGCCGAGCGGGAACGGCCTCGTCCGTCCGCGCCCGTGCGGCGCGAGGCAGCTAGCCGCCCCCGCCGGGATCGAAGGACTTGTGCCAGCCCACCGTCAGGATCCAGTCCGTCTGCAGCTGGGGACCGTGGAGATCCTGGTAGACCGGGACATGCCATTCGGCCGCAAGGCGGTGGCCCTTAAGGGGATCGCCCGGAAAGTACACGTTGAGCCCGAGGGGGATGTCCACGCGGACGCCGCCGCGAAGGTCTTCCCTGACCGTCGGGACCATCATTGGGTCGCCGTAGGCGTCGTCGTGGCCCTGGTGGTCACCCCACCGCTTCACGAGCACGCGGGCCGAGATGCTGACATGGTCGTTGGGCCTGGCGGCGAACCAGGCGCTGCCCTCGGCTACGTTTCCCAGCGTGTAGCCGCGGTCGTTTTCGCCCAGACGGACCCCTGCCCGGCCCTGAAATCCCCAGGACAGCCGTTCGCGCATACCCAGAATCGTCAGGCCGGGCACGAGGTCCCACGTGCCGGAGCCGAGCTGCATCGGATACGGCAACTGCACCGGCCGGCCCATGCTCGCGGGATTGACCCCGGTTTCTCCGGTTGACCCCACGGGGACCGACAGTCCGGCGTTGAGGTGGGCGCGCCATGGGCCCGTCCGCTTCAGCCCGACGAGGGCGGTCAGGCTGGCGTCGCCCAAACCCGAAGAGCGGGCGGCGAAGTTCGCGCCGGACCGGGTGAGGTGGTCCATCGAGCTTTCGGTCCAGTTCGCCATCGCCATGAGCGTGACGGCATCGCCGGGCGCGTACATGATGCCCGCCATGTGCATCGTCATCGTCATGTCCAGGGGCGCGACCATGAAGTCTTCCAGCACCGCGCCCGGCGTCACTTCCGCCGAGCCCGTCCGGTTGCCGCCCATGTACATCCGCATGAAGCGGTACGACAGCGTGTATTCGCCCTTCTTGTGCACATGGTCGCCCATGACGCCGATCGGCGCGTGCCCGTCGTGGCGGGACGATGTCCACTCGTGCTGCGCTCCGGCCGATCCGGCGACGGCCATCGCCGCCGCGAGGCCGAGAGGGATCATGATGTTCCGCATGGTAGTTCTCTCCTCTTTTTCCGTTAAATCGAGTTGTTGCAGAAACCCGTTTACCGCAGAACCCGGAAAAGAGGAGGTGCGTTCGCGAAAGGAAGGAAGTACAGGAGCGGCCCCTGCTCCGGTGCCCGGCACCGGGCAGTGCCATGTCCACCGGGCCCGCGCGTTACGGATCTCTCACAGTGAGGGATGACCGTACAGCTTCCAAGATCCGGGCTTCCATACCATCCAACCGGGCTGCCATACCATCGAACCGGGCATCCATGCGATCGAACCGGGCATCCATGCGATCGAACCGGGCATCCATGCGATCCAACCGGGCATCAATCCCGTCAAGCCGCTGGGCGAGGGCATCCAACCGCGCCGCGTTCTCGGCTACTGCCGCTGCGACCGGCGCCACCGCCGCCTCCGCCTGGGGCCGGGTCAGTGCCAACCCGGCCACGGCTATCGCCCCGAACGCTGCCGCGACCGTCACCACGCTTGCCAGCGCGGGCCAGACTTGCGACCACATGGGCCACCGGGTCATCGGGGGAGCGTTTGCCGTCGTGTCGCTCATTCGTCGGGAGAGGGTTAGGTGGTCCTACTTCGGCGAACAGTTCGAGGGCGGAGCTGCACGACCAACTGTAAGGTACCAACGTCTCCCCGGCAGGACAAGTTCCGCCGCGGAGGTGGTGGGGAATCGTTGCGTTGCGATCCTGCCATCTCTTGGAGTCAGACATCTATCATTCGATGAGCTAGTGATCGCTTGCTCGAAGCCGTACATTCCGATATCGTTTCAGGCATGATCCCCGATCCCCTATCGGCTCGTTCCGCCGCCGCGGACCGCAAGGCCGTCGGCACGCGCGTGAAGCGCCTGCGGAGCACGATGGGAATGACTCAGGAGCAGTTCGCCGGGCAGCTGCACGTCACGCCGCTCACGGTGCACCGCTGGGAGTCGGGGCAGGCGAAGCCCCGGCGACTTGCCCTCGAGAAGCTGCGGGAACTCGAGGAGAACGCGGCAGCCGCGGCAGCCGCCCGGAACAGGCCCCTCGCCCGCCGGGTTCGCGACCCGGCTCCTCCGCTCGACTTCGTCGGCGACCCCGACGCCGTATCGGCGGTGGCCGAGGGGCTGCGGCTGGCCTACGGACACCAGTTCAATCCCGCCTTCGCCAGCGAGATCTCCCGCATCGACCCTCTTCCGCACCAGCGGATCGCGGTATACGAACACATGCTGCCGCAGGATCCCCTGCGTTTCCTGCTGGCCGACGACGCGGGCGCGGGCAAGACCATCATGACCGGCCTCGCGGTGCGGGAGATGCTCCTGCGAAGGCGCATTCGCCGAGTGCTCGTCGCCCCCCCGGCCGGCCTGGTCGGAAACTGGGAGAGAGAGCTGCGCACGCTGTTCCAGCTGCCGTTTCGCATCGCGACCGGCGCGGATGTCCGCTCCGGCAACCCCTTCCGCGGCGCCCGGAGCGACCTGGTCATCGTTTCGATGGACACCCTCGCCGGCGAAAGGGTCTTCGAAGCGCTGTGCGACCCCGGCACGGAGCCTTACGACCTGGTGGTGTTCGACGAGGCCCACAAGCTGGCGGCCCGGACGCGGAACCACCGCACGGTCAAGACGCGCCGCTACAAGCTGGCGGAGGCGCTGGCGGGCTGCCCCGCCTCCGGCGCCTACGCGGGACTGGACTGGTCGAGCCGCCACCTGCTGCTGCTGACGGCGACGCCCCACATGGGCAGGAACTCGCCGTACCACTTCCTGTGGCGTCTGCTCGACCCCCACGTGTTCGCGACCGGAGATGCCTTCGGTCGCTTTCCGCGACGGGCCCGGAGCCGCCACTTCATCCGCCGCACCAAGGAAGAGATGCTGGACCTGGACGGCAGCCCGCTGTACCGCCGGAGGCACTGCGACACCTTCAGCTACACCCTGAGCCCCGGCCCGCGCGGAGAGCAGGCCCTCTACGACGCCGCCACCCGTTATCTCCGGCGCACCTACGACCGCGCGCCCGGCGGGCGGGGCGCGGCCCGGCTCGTGGCCGGCGTCTTCCAGCGGCGGCTGGCCAGCTCGTCGTGGGCGCTCCTCCGCTCCCTCGAACGGCGGGCCGAAAGGCTGGCGCAGGTCGCCGAGGCGCTGAGGTCGGGGCATGTGACCCCGCAGGAGCTGCGGCACGGCCGAAGCCGCCTCGAACACCGCCACCGGGCCGACTACTTCGAGCGGCACGGGGCCGACGAAGACACTGCCGAAGACGGTTTCCGCGAGGCGCACGAGGACTACGAAGCGGAGGTGCTGGGCGCGGTCGTCGCCGTCACCGTCGAGGAGATGGAGAGCGAAATCGCGACGCTCGAATCCCTTAAGGCGCACGCCCGGGCCATTGTCGACTCGGGCAGGGAGTCGAAGTTCGAGAAGCTGCGGGAAGTCCTCGAAGACTCCCGCCACGCGAACGAGAAGTGGCTGATCTTCACCGAGCACCGCGACACCATGGACTATCTGGCGCGCCGCCTCGAAGGGGTGGGCCACGCCGGCCGGGTGGCGCGGATCCACGGCGGCCTGAGCTGGCGCGAACGCGAACGCCAGGTGGAGCACTTCCGCGACCCGGACGGTGCGCGCCACCTCGTGGCCACCGATGCCGCGGGCGAGGGGATCAACCTTCAGTTCTGCGCCTTCATGGCCAACTACGACATCCCCTGGAACCCGGCGCGCCTGGAACAGCGCATGGGCCGCATACACCGCTACGGGCAGAAGCGCGATGTGCGGATCGTCAATCTGGTGGCGGCGAACACGCGCGAGGGCCGGGTTCTGCGGGTGCTGCTGGAAAAGCTCGACGCGGTCCGCCGGGAGCTTCGTTCCGACAAGGTGTTCGACGTGATCGGCAGGCTCTTCGAGAACGCTTCGCTCAGGGACTACATGATCGAGGCGCTGACCGACGAGGGGGAGCGGCGGGTCGCGGCCCGTGTCGGCGAGGCTCTGGACGGCGGCCGCGTGCGGAATGCGGAGCAGGCCGAAGAGCGTGCATACGGTCCGCCCGGAGACGTGGCTGCCCGCCTCGGCACCGTCAGGAGCGACATGGAGAGGGAGAGGTATCTGCAGCTCCTGCCCGGCTACGTGAGGCGTTTCGTGGAAAAGAGCGCCGCGCTGCTCGGCCTGGAGATTCGGGGAAGCCTGGACCGGCACTTCCACTTCGCGCCCCTGCGGCCGGGAGCGCTCGACCCCCTGCTTTCCGCGCTGGAGCGCTACCCCGCCGGGCTTCGCGAACGGCTCCGCGTGCACCGTCCCGAACGAGAGGCGGAGAGCGTCTGGCTGCGCCCCGGCGAGCCCGTCTTCGACGCGCTGCGGGTACATGTCGTCGATGCTTTCTCGCTCGACGCGCTGCGGGGCGGCATCTTCGTCGACCCGAGGGCGGACGCGCCGTATCTGTTTCATCTCGCCGTCGCTTCCGTGCACCTGGAAGAGGAAGCGGCGCACGGACCCGGAAGCGGGGCGCGGAAGGGCGGCACCGCCCGGCCGCCGTCCCGGACGCCGCCGCGGATCCTCGATCAGCGCCTGCTGGCGATGCGCCAGGAGGCGGACGGCGAACCGGAGGAATGCTCGGTCGAGCCGCTGCTCCTGCTGCGGGGCGCCGGACACATCGCGCCCGGCTCCGTCCCGCTGGCCGCGCGCAGCGTGGGAATGCGGGCCGAGGCCTCGAGCCACATCGAGAGGGTGAGCCAGGCACGGGTCGTGGAAGACCGCCGAAAGGCGCTGCTGGCCCGACTTCCGGCGCGCAGACGGCGGATCCGCGCCGGGTTCGACTTCCGTGCCGCCGACCTGGCCGAACGCCGTCTTCGGCTTGCAGCCGGTGCGGGAACGAACGGCGAAGCGGAGAAGATCGAGCGGGAACAGCGGGCGCTGCGGGAAGAGAAGGCCAGGGCGCTGGCCGTGTTGGAACGCGGACCCGCCAGCGTGGTGCCGGGCGAAGTCCGCTTCGTCGTTCATGCCCTGGCGGTACCGACGGCGGACACCGGCGAGGCCAGGCGCTACGACGAAAGCGTCGAGGAGATCGCCGTCCGCATCGCCGGCGCGTGGGAACGTGAGCGCGGTGCCGACGTGAGGGACGTGAGCAGGCCGGCGCTGGCCCGCAGGGCCGGACTCGCGGACTGGCCCGGATTCGACCTGATCGCCGAGCAGGCGGACGGAACGGTGCGGAACATCGAGGTCAAGGGCCGGGCCGAGCGCGGCGCCGTCCATCTGGAGGCCAACGAGTGGAAGCAGGCGTGCAACCTGGGCGAGGACTACTGGCTCTACGTGGTCTTCGGATGCGCGACGCCCGAGCCGTCCCTGGTGCGGGTGCGGGATCCGTTCTCGAAGCTGCTCGCCCGCAACCGGGTGTCGTCCGCGTACACCATTTCCGCACGTGCGCTGATCGAGGCGGCGGAGCGAGGAGATCGCAGATGAGGTTGACGAGGGTCTCGGTGCGCAGCTTTCGCTGCATCAAGGAGATGGCCGTCGATCCTGGACGGGACGACCGTGCTGATCGGCGAGAACAACTCCGGCAAGACCGCGTTTCTCGATGCCGTCCGCATCTGTCTGGACCGGCTTCGCAGACGCGGCCGCGGACCGTTTGGAGACTATGACTATCGTCTTCCCGATGCCGAGTCGGCACCGATGGACAGTGATCCGATCGAGATCGAGTTGTCGTTCGAGGAGACGGCCTCCGAAATCTGGCGAGATGAGATCGCCCAGGTGCTCGAAGGGATCGTGGCGTTCGACGACGAGGACCGCCGCCGGGTAAGCCTGCGGGTGACGTCTTCGTTCGACCGGAGCACCGCCGAATTCAACACGGACTGGGACTTCCTCGACGCCGACGGCCAGCCGTTGCCGGGGCGGGCCAAGACGGTGGCGCAGCTCATCGAGTTCCAGGGCGAGGGTACGCAGAGTCTGGCAGTGCTTCTGTTGTTCAGGGCGTTTCTGCGCAGCCAGCTCTCCGATCTCGACCCTGCTGCTTCGCCCATTACGGCCCTCGAGGAACCGGAGGCCCATCTGCATCCTTCCGCCATTCGTTCGCTGATGGGCGTTGTGGGATGACCTGCCGGGACAGAAACTGGTATCGACGCACAGCGGCGATCTGCTCGCAAGTGTTCGGGCTTCGTCCATCCGGCGCCTCGTACACGAGGAGGGCGGCATCAGGGCGCACCGGATCCGGCCCGGGACTCTGAGCCGTGAGGAGGAAAGAAAGTTCGATTTCCACGTTCGCCGCACCCGGGGTGAACTGCTCTTTGCGAGGTGCTGGCTGCTGGTCGAGGGAGAGTCGGAGACGACGCTGTTCGTCGGCGCGGCGGAAGCGCTTGGTGTGGACCTCGAGCGCGAGGGCGTTCGCTGCGTGGAATTCAGCCAGGCGGATGTTGGAATGTTCGCCAAGGTCGCCAACCAGCTCGGCATCGCGTGGTATTGCGTCATCGACGGCGATAGAGGAAGGAAGGAGTACAGATGCCTACTGGCACGGCGTACTAAAGGCGTTGCCGAAGAGTTACAGCAAGCCTGCGATGGCCGCGGCAGCCGTGGCGATGATGCTCACCGGCGACGGCCCCTTGCCGGTTCCCGAACAGTTGGCGAAGATTCTTGAGAAAGCCATTGCACTGGCCCGGGAATGACCATGCTGGAAATCAAAGACCTGAACGACAACCAGCGGGCAGCGGCGGAGTGGGGGGAGGGATCCATGCTGGTTCTCGCTGGGCCCGGTTCCGGCAAGACCCTCGTGTTGACGCTCCGCGTGGCGAGGCTGATCCGAGAGTCGCCAAGGAGCCGCTTCAAGGTGCTGGGACTGACCTTCACCACGAAGGCCGCCGACGAAATGAGGGACCGGGTGTCCCGTCTTCTGGGGCCGGAAGCGTACCGGGCCCGCCTGACGACTTTCCACTCCTTTGCTGCGGAGGTGCTCCGTCAGCACGGCAGCCACTTCGGCTTGCGTCCGGACTTCACGATCATCACCCAGGACGCGGACCGCCTCGGGATCTTGAGCGACGCCATCGCCGAAGCCGGTGGGAACGGCCATCCGCCCGGCGCGTCGGAACGCAGGATTCTGGCAGTGATCGACCGCCTGCTCCACGAAGGCTACGACGGGAGCCGTCACTCGCTTCCGCTCCAAGCCACTCGCTACGATTGGATTCGGCCCGTTTACAAGTCCTACATGCGTCTCATGATCCAGAGCAACTGTTTGGACTTCGGAAGCTTGCTCGTATACTGCCTTCGTCTCTTTCTCGAAAGAGAACGAATCGCGCGCCACTACCGTACGGTGTACCCATTCGTCTGCGTGGACGAGTACCAGGACACGAACAGGGCACAGGACCGCCTGTTGCGCACGCTTTGCCCCGAGCCGAACGCCAACCTGTTCGTGGCCGCGGACGACGACCAGACTCTCTGCCAGCGGAACGGTGCCAGCCCGGAGCGCATCCGAAGGCTTCGGAACGACTACGGCATGAAGGTGGTTCAGCTTCCGGAAAGCTACCGGTGTCCTTCGAAGATCATCGACTTGGCGAATAGCCTGATTCAGCGCAGCCGGGAGCGCGTAGCGGACAAGAAGCCGCTCGCCGCTGCCGTCATGCCGCCGAATTCAGGTGCCGTCAGAGTCATGCGGTTCACCGATCATGAGCGGGAAATGGCATGGGTAGCCGATGACCTGAAGACCAGGTCCGTCGACCCGAATCAGTGTGTCGTCCTGGCCCGGAGCGCGAAGCTCCTGCGATCCGCATCGGATGCCTTGACCGCGGTCGGCCTGCGTCCTCATCTGGTTGTAAGAAAGAGCGAATTCGAATCTCCGCTTGTGCGATTTGTTCATTCCGCGCTGCGCTTGGCCAATGCGCCAAGCAACGGTGATTACTTGGTCGTGCTGTGCCGGGCGTTTTGCGACCTTACCGATAACTGGGTTCAGCCCGGCGACGCCGAAACCGCAAGCGGGCTGCGCGGCGATTCTCTGCTGAGGGGATTTGCGGATGTGGCGTCGGCGACAAGCTCCGAAGACGTGGAGCCGCTGTTGTGCAGCCTGCGAAACCGCCTCTTGGAGCGGCTCGACCACAGGGGTTTCGTGAATTCCGTCTTCGACTGGGATTCTCGGCGCAGCGCCACACTTAGCGAAGGTGAAAAACACGAAGACACCATCCAGGAGAAGGCTGTTTGGCGCAAACTTGAGCACAGCATAAGACGCCAGCTCGGCGGCGATTCCACGCTTCACCAGTTCCTTCAGGAGCTGGACATGCGCCAGAAGACGTCGCCGCCCGGAAGAAGCGACATTCAATGCCTCACGATTCACCTCGCCAAGGGAAAAGAGTTTCACCACGTCTACCTCGTGGGGCTGGCCGAAGACCAGTTGCCGTCATACTACGCCAACCGCAACGGCGTTCGCATGGAGGAAGAACGCCGAAGCTGCTTCGTAGCGATCACGCGCGCTCGGTCCAGCCTGACGTTGACCCATGCGTCTTCGTACTTCGGCTGGCCGAAGCAACCTTCGAGGTTCTTGGCGGAAATGGGGTGGGGCGGAATCGCCGTACGGTCGCCGATCGAGAGAGGCAAGGACTGATGGGAGCCACATACGTCGATGTCACGATCCGAAACCCGGCCGATCCGTCGGTTGAAGAGGGATTGAGCGGGAGCGGAACCATGTCTCTAATCGACGGCATGAGATGAGCAGTTCGGAGATTCCCGTCAGCCTTCGCCCGCATCTGACCCAGATCGCAGACCGTCTGTCCTCGGGCCAGGCCGCCGTGATGGTCGGAGCCGGACTCAGCAGGAACGCGAGCCCCGCCTTTCCCGATTGGTCTGAACTGGGGGATCGGTTCTACGAGAAACTTCACGATAGGAAACCCGCCGTCGGCGACAGATACCTCAACGTACCGGAATTGGCACATGAGGTCGAGGCTGCCCTGGGTCGGCCCGCATTGGACCAAATGCTGCGCGATGCCATTCCAGATCAAAAATATGAACCGTCAGAGCTGCACATAAAATTGCTCGAGCTGCCGTGGTCGGATGTCTTCACGACGAATTACGACACATTGCTGGAACGGACGCGCGGCAAGATCAATTCACGAAGATACGACATAGTGGTTTGCCAAGATGATTTGATTTACTCGGAAAAGCCACGAATCGTGAAGCTTCATGGCACCTTGCCGTCCAACCGACCTTTTATCGTCACCGACGAAGACTACCGCTGCTACCCCGATGTCTTCGCTCCCTTCGTAAATACCGTTCGCCAAGCACTGCTGGAAAATACGCTGTGTCTGGTCGGCTTCTCTGGAAACGACCCCAACTTCAAGCAGTGGGTGGGATGGATACACGACAATCTCGGTCGCCAAAACTGTCCCAAGATGTATCTTGTCGGAAACCTCCGGCTGTCCGACACACAGAGTAAACTCCTTGAACAACGTAACATCGTGCCGGTGGATATGTCGGAATACGCCGACATAAAAGCCCATGACCACGGCAAGGCATTGGAACGTTTTATCGCACACATCAACGATGGAATGGAAAGGTCCACGCCACTCGACTGGCCACGTAACCTCAAATTCGAGGGCCCGGACCCAAAGAAGGACCAAGCGGTACAGCTTCGCGAGATTCTGTCGAATTGGAAGGAGGCGCGTCGCTCCTATCCGGGGTGGGTAATAGTTCCCGAACGCCGCCGTCGCCTTCTTTGGTATGCCACCATGAAGTGGATAGCGATTCCTCCACGCCGAGAAAGCCTTCCGGACTTCCTCGACCTCGAATTCGCCTTCGAACTGATCTGGCGCATGGAACGTTGCTTGTCCCCGATTTTCGATGACCAGATTGCCTTCCTCGAAGCGACCATTGATCGGTATCTGTCAGCCGATCCGGATGCCTGGTCAGAATCGCATACAATGACTCGAAACAGGATTAGCCACAGGTGCCACCATCTACTCCTTGCGCTGCTTCGATTCTACCGCGAAGAGGGCCGTATTGAGAAATGGAACAGCACACGCGAAAAGATCAACGACTGCGTGACTGCAATGTCCCCTGAGCACAAGGCGCGTTTTTTTTACGAACGCGCCCTCGCCGCACTCTTCGAGTTGAATCCCCGGATCGAGTTGAATCCCCGGAGACTCAAGGAAAGAATTGAAAAATGGCCGACTGATGATTCGCTACCATTCTGGGAAGCAAAAAGGGCCGGCCTGCTCGCAGAAACAGGACAGTTGCGCGACGCCGAGCGCGTCTTGACCAACTCCTTGGAAACGATCCGCGCGAGGTCGAACCTCAACCCGGTCACGACGGACTTTTCACTGGTTTCGCAGGAATCCTTCGTCATGCTGTTGCTTAAGTCCGTGAGAATGGCGCGGCACTTTGGAACAGATGAACCGATATCCAAAGAAGAGCACAAAAGATTCAAAAACCGATGGCACGCGCTTCGGCAGCACGACTGCGACCCCTGGCATGAGTTGGAAGCTTTCGAGCGCGCTTTGGTTCGGCCACCCGTGAACACACCGACGAAGGAACCCCCGTTCGATATCGGGTGGGTGAGGCGCAAGCATCATTTCGGAGGGATCAACCAATTCGGAGGGATCAACCAAGAGGCGCTGATCGCCTATGGATTCTTGCGATTCTGCGAGGATGCGGGCATACCCTTCAGAATGCCGGGATGCATAATAGCAGTCAAGAGCGCCGAAGGAACGTTGGCTCGTGTTGCGTTTTACTCTTCCTACTGGACGATGGCGACCCTGGTTCGGACTGGAAACAATCGTGTCGACAGTATTTTCCACCGCGCCTCACTGGCCGGAATGGAAACCGCTGCTGTCGACAGCTTGATCGACCGGTATCTCAACTCGCTTGATCTTGCCAGCGTGGATATCGGTGCACGGACGCATCACATTCATCGGGGCGGGAACTTCGGCATCCTTTTGGCTAAAGTCGTTCCGGAAATCCTGTCAAGACTGTGTTGCAGGTGTTCACCCGACGCGAAGGAGCGACTTCTCGACTTTCTCGTCGGGATCTACCGATCGGACGACAGATCTGCCTATGAAGGCATCAAGAATCTGACGCGGAGGCTTTTGGAAGCGTTCACCGTCGAGCAACGCATCAAGGCGATTCCGAAGTTGCTGGAAATCCCCATTGTCTTTGAACGGGAGTACGTGAATCCGTTCGAATATCTCATAATCAAGATGGATGCATTGTCTTGTACGCCGGCCGTCGCTGACGAAGACCTCGGTGTTTTCGTCGAGGGCGCGTCTTCCGATGATGAAAGGACGAGGCGATGGGCTACACTGACACTGGGTCGGTTGCATGAATGGGGACTTCTCAGCGTTCACTCGATCGAGCGATTTGCCGATGCGCTGTGGAGCCGGTTGGATGACAACGGCCTGCCCTCAGACACCGATTATCGCCCACATGAATTCCTTACGCTGCCTCACCCAGCGGGCATTAAACCCGCCGAAGTATTCAAGAAGTGGGTTCGCGACCAGAAATCTCCGGTGCAGGTAGACGGAGCGACCCTAGAGTGGTCAGATGACGAGGCACGCTCCATCGTGCATCGTCTCGTTGCATGGTGGGATGCCAATAAGGAACTGACGCGCCGACTTCTCTCCAAGGCAGGCGACTTGAGTCGCGAAGGAATGAGGACAACATTATCTCGTTTCACCAGTACGATGGCATCGGTGATCACGCCGCACTTCAACCCGACTTTCGGAAGCGGCACAAGGAACGAGCTGAAGCGCATAGTCCGCGAGTGGTCCGAACACGGGTTGCCGACACTTCGTCTCGAGGCGGTGTGTCTGCATTTGTTTCCCGATAGGCGGGACGGCGTTCTTCTGAGAATTGAGGAGAAGATTGCGTCGTCCGCCGAGGAAACCGTAATCGATGCACTGGAGGCTGTAGCTGTCGTATCGGACAGAGTCGCAGCGGACGGGCCGAAGAGGGAACGGGAAGACCTTATTCGCATCCTGGGCACGGCGGGCCAAGCTCTGCGCTGGCGCCGCGAAAGCGGATTGACTGAAACCATCGATCTCATCGCCCATGTGACGCGAAGGCATCCCTGGTCATTCACCAGGAACATTGAGAAACCAGTTCTCGACGGGTTGCATCACCTGATCGGTGATACGGCGATTCGCCCGCCGGAAGACCCGATTCTCGGCGTGAACAAAGATGATTGGGACGTTGCGACAAAACTGATCGTACGACGCGCCGCGGCCGGTTTAGCGTATGTGCTTGCGAAGCACTACGAGAACCAGGGCGAACCCACACCTGATACAATACGAGAGTGGGAATCGATCTGCACGTCGGATGATGAGTTTGCCGAGGTCAGGAACCAATGGGCGTGAGTATGGACAGGCGAGATTTGCTTGCGGCGGGGCATCGCCGCTGTTCAGCGGCCGCTTCCCTTCGCAACGCGCTACAGTCCGGTGACGGCGTAGCATGACCCCCCGCCTCATCGAGTCCGCCTTCCCCCTCAGGCAGGTCTCCCTCGACTCCGTCCACGAGAAGAACGTTCGCCACGGCCACATCTCGACGCTGCACATCTGGCCCGCCCGACGGCCTCTGGCGGCGAGCCGCGCGGTGCTGCTCGCGACTCTGCTGCCCGATCCAGACACCCACTCGGCGCGGAACGAGCTGCTGCGCCGCATGGCGGGCTCGGTGGTCGAGGTGCCCGACGCCTCCGGCGACCGGATGCGGGAAGTGACGCAGGGCGGCATCATCCGATGGGGCCGGGAAGACGGCACCGATATTGAGACCTTCCGGCGCCAGGTGCGAAGCGCCCGGGGCGGCCGCGCTCCCCGTGTCCTCGATCCCTTCGCCGGCGGCGGCGCGATTCCGCTGGAGGCGATGCGGCTCGGGTGCGAGACGGCGGCGTCCGACCTCAACCCGGTGGCGTGGTTCATTCTGCGCTGCACGCTGCACTACCCCCGGCTGGTGGCCGGCCGAAAACAGCCGCTCCCCGCGTTCGCTCTGCGCGACCGGGAATTCACCGAACAGTTCCTGAAGAGGAGCCTGGGCTTCAAGGGCAAGCGCGCCCTGTCCGAGGGACTTGCGGTTCTCGGACACGGCGGCGGCGTCCCCGCACGACTGCTGTCCCCGCAAATGGCGCTCGTGTCGCCGGACATGCCCGCTCCTTTCGCCTGGCACCTGCGGGCGTGGGGCCGTCGCGTGCTGTCCCGGGCGCGGCGGCGCTTGGCGGCCCGGTACCCCACCTACGCCGAGTTCGAGCCCAGACGGCAAAAGGGCCGGGGGCGCAGACACCGACGGCCGGAGAAGCGTTACCGGCCCAGGCCGCCGCAGCTGCTTCCGCCGGACGACCAGGGCAACGTTTCGGTCGCCTCGCTCAACGCCGAGTTCGACTCCTACTACCTGGAGGACCACTCCAATCCGCGCTGGGTGGCCAAGCCGCCGGTGGCGTATCTGTGGGCGCGAACGGTGCGCTGCACCGGCTGCCGCGCCGAGGTACCCCTTCTCAAGACGCGCTGGCTTTGCAAAAAGGGCACAAAGCGGGTGCTGCTGAGAATGAAGACAGGTGAAGGCAGCGTGAGCTTCGGCATCGAGAACGACGTCCCCCGCGCGGCCTCCGGCAGCACTGCCCGAAGACGGGAGCACGACCGGCAGCTCGGCGAAGGCACAATGTCGCGCAGCGGCACCACCTGTCCCTGCTGCGGCGTGACCGCCACCATGTCCGACCTGCGCGTGCAGGGCCGGGCGGGCCGACTCGGCGAACGCATGACCGCCGTGGTCGTGGACGGGCAGCAGGGCAAGGAATACAGACTGCCGAAGGAAGAGGAGCTTGCAGCGACGCGGGTTAACGAGGAAGAGCTTGAAGCGCTCTACGCGGAGATTCCGTTCGGCATGCCGGACGAGCCGACGCCGAAGGCGGGCGTCGGCGCATCACGCGCGTTCTCTGTGGACGGCTACGGCTTCACCGCATGGCGCACCCTCTTCACGGACCGGCAGCTGCTCGCGCTCGGCACGCTGGTCCGAGAGATCCGCACGCTGCGCGACGGCCTGGATGACTGTCCCGAGCAATGGCGCGAGGCGCTTTGGGCGTACTTGGCACCATCGATCAGCCGGTTGGTCGATCGCGGAAGCACGCTTGCTACTTGGACCAACAATCCAGAGCAGATTCGTGGCACCTTCGCCCGCTTTGCCTTGCCCATGGTGTGGGATTTTGCCGAATCCTGTCCGCTGGCGGACACGACCGGAAGCTTCGTCCAAGCGGTCGAGTGGATCGCTCGGGTCTGCGAGCATGTGCAAGCAGCGACGGCGCAAGCGCCCCTTCCGGAGCTCCGGGCCCGATCCGCCACCGACTCCCACGGATCGAAGGAATTCGACCTCATCTGCACCGACCCGCCGTACTACGACGCGATCCCCTATTCCGACCTGATGGATTTCTTCCACGTCTGGCTGCGGCGGGTTCTGCACGGTCTCTCGCCCGAAACCGACGCCGTGTTCGCTGCTCCCCTCGCCCCCAAGTGGGACGCGGATGCAGGCGACGGAGAGCTGATCGACGACGCCGCCCGCTTCGGAGGCGACCGGAAGGCCTCCAAGCAGAACTTCGAAGACGGCATGGCGCGGGCGTTCTCCCGGTTCTGGGAAGCCCTGCGCGACGACGGCCGGATGGTGATCGTCTTCGCCAACAAGCAGCCGGACGCCTGGGAGACGCTCGTGTCGGCGCTCATCCGCGCCGGCTTTGTGGTCGTCGGCTCCTGGCCGATCCAGACCGAGATGCAGAACCGGCAGCGTTCGCTCCAATCGACGGCGCTTTCCTCGTCCGTCTGGCTGGTGTGCCGGAAGCGGCCTGCCGCGGCCCGCCCGGGCTGGGACGGCCCCGTTCTCCGCGAGATGCGGGAGAACATCACGAACCGGCTGCGGGACTTCTGGGACGCGGGCATCCGGGGTCCCGACTTCGTCTGGGCCGCCACCGGCCCGGCGCTGGAAGCCTTCAGCCGCCACCCCGTCGTCAGGAAGACCGACCGGCCCGGAGAGCTGCTGACCGTCGCCGAGTTCCTGCGCCAAGTGCGCCGCATGGTCGTCGGGTTCGTGGTGGGCCGCCTGTTCGGGAGCGGCAGCGGCGCGGAGGAGGAGCTGGACGACCCCACCACCTACTACCTACTGCACCGAACGACTTTCGGGCTGGACTGGGCCCCGGCGGGTGCATGCATCCTCTACGCGGTGTCGTGCAACCTCGCCGACGCCGACCTCGCCGGTCGCCTGGACCTTCTGGCGCGCGGGCGCGGAGGGGGGGCATCGGAACCGGAACGTGAACGGGGAGGGGTCGGCTCGGCTTCCGGAAGCAAGGTCCGCCTGAAGCGCTGGAACCTCCGCCGGGCAAAGACCCTGGGGCAACCTGCGGCCGACGGCGGCCAGCCCTCGCTGATCGACTGCGTTCACAAGACGATGCAGCTCTGGAAGACCGGCGAACAGGCCCGCGTGAACGCCTACCTGGAAGGCAGGGGCCTGTGGCGCCACGAGCTCTTCGCGCGCGTCGTGCAGGCGCTGATCGAGCTCGCCGAAGCCGGTTCGGACGAACGGGCGACGCTGGAGAAAATCCAGAACCACCTCGCCGCCCGCAGCGGCGCTGCCCTGCCCCGTCAGACATCCGTGTTATAGGTTGCCGTCATGATCCGTCGCATCCAGGCCCTGAACTATCGCTGCCTGCGGTACATCGACCTCGAGCTCGACCGCTTTCACGTGGCGGTCGGCCCCAACGCGAGCGGCAAGAGCACCCTCTTCGACGTGGTGGCCTTCCTGGGCGACATGGTGCGGGACGGCCTTGAGGAGGCGGTGGAGAAGCGTACCCGCAACTTTCAGGATCTCGTATGGAACCGTCCGAAGCGAGAGCTGGGCTTCGAGCTTGCGTTAGAATTCGAGATACCGAAGCATTTGCAGGAACGACTCCCCGAGGAAAAGAACTTTCGCATCTTTCGTTACGAAGTGGCAATTCGCGAAGATGACGGACAGGTGAAAATTGATTCTGAAAGAGGGCTTTTGGTATCTGGACGGGCCACGTGCCATCCAGTCGAACCGTCGCGGAGCCTGTTTTTCCCGATGCCCCCCCCACCTCCCCAGACGATACTGGTCGGAGGAGGACGCCGCAACGCGCGAACCATTCTGAGTAAATCCCGCAAGGGAACAGACAGCTTTAACATCGAAGTGTCTCCCAAGGCTGGAAAAGGCTGGGTAACGACTATCGCTTTCGGTCCGAGACGCTCCACGCTTCGAAACCTGCCGGAATCCGCAGATCGGTTTCCAGTGTCGTCATATGTAAAATCCGTACTCGGCTCGGGCACTCATTTCATGTTCCTCGAAAGCATGGAGATACGCCGCCCTAGTCGGCCGGGCCGGAGTCTCTGGCGATTGTCTTCGGACGGCTCCAATCTTCCCCGGATCGTCAGGCGTTTGCAGGACAGACACACGGACATATACCGGGAATGGCTGGAACACGTTCAGACCGTTCTCGTCGATCTGGACAGCATCCGGGTGACGGAGCGAGAAGAAGATCGCAGTGTCTACTTGATGCTTGTCTACAAGACCGGCGTGGAGATACCATCATGGATGGTATCCGACGGCACACTGCGATTTCTTGCCATCACAATAATCCCCTACCTGTCTCTAGACGATCAAATATATCTGCTGGAAGAGCCGGAGAACGGCGTACATCCTCTTGCGCTCGACGCCATATACGATTCGCTTTGGTCGACCTACGAGTCTCAAGTTCTGGTGGCTACGCACTCTCCCGCCTTCTTGGCGCTCGTTTCGCCGGAAGAAGTGCTGTGTTTTGCGAAAGACGATGAAGGTGCCGTGGACGTCGTCCGGGGTGACCAGCATCCTATGCTGAAGGACTGGCAGGGAGCAGTGGACATGAATGTATTGTTCGCCACCGGTGTCATCGGATGATGCGGCAACCCGCTGCCAAGGATCTCTTCGTCCTAGTCGCCGACGAAGACATGAAACGGGTCGCGGAGGCACTGTTTGTCCGACGTGATCACCTTCGCATTCGCCACTTTGAGTTTGAAGTCAGGAGACACTCGGGCAAGGACAGCGGTTGTTGCCGGCACGCGACGATTTTCCTTCGGCCTTTTTTGAACAGGTTCCGCCATTGTCTGGTCATGTTCGACCATCATGGATGTGGACGCGAGAAGGAGTCAAGGGAAATAATTCAACAGAGTATTGAAGCAGAGTTGGGCCGCAACGGCTGGGAGGACCGTGCGAAGGTCATCGTGATCAAGCCGGAACTCGAAGCATGGGTATGGGGGGATATCTCAGCGGCTTCCGAACATCTGGGATGGCTGAGCGGAAGCGGCACAGCCCGAGAAGCGGCCGACCGGTTACGCGGATGGCTGAGCGAACAGGAGCTGTGGCCGTCTGACCGAGACAAGCCGGACCACCCCAAGAAGGCGATGGAGGAGGTCATGAAGGAGGCACCTCTTCGGTGTCGCCGGAGAAGATCGCCTCGTATCTTCGGTAAAATCGCCCAGTCGGCGAACATGCGCCGTTGTCGCGACCCCGCATTCAATGAGCTCATAGCCACTCTCCGACGCTGGTACCCGCCCAACGAACACCACCGGCGCCTCGCCCCCACAACCCCCGAAGCCGACAACCCGAGAGCATGAAATGAAGCTCAAGCCCTGGCACGCGCTCGTGCGACTTAAGGAAGAGCTGCGCAGCGGGGAGCTGACGCTCGCTCAGTTCGCCGCCGACCTCCACGAAGTGACGCTGGCACGAGGCAAGCGGCCCGTCTACGAGGATCCTGCCAAGTTCTTCGCCCTCACCTATCCGACCCAGTCGCTTCGGGAGCTGGTCAAGGACGTAGCCCACCGCCTCTCGGGCAGGAGCGACAAGGCGGTTCGGCAGCTGGAGCTCACCTACGGCGGCGGCAAGACGCACACGTTGGTCACCCTCTACCACCTCTTCCGGGATCCGGCGTCCCTGCCCGGTTCGCCCGCGGTCGGGGAGTTCTGCCAGCATGTGGGCGACGAGCTGCCCCGGGCCTTCGTCGCGACCCTGTGCTTCGACAAGATCGACGTGGAGAAGGGCATCGAAGACGTGCGCGGGCCGGAAGGAGAGCTTCGGACGCTGCGCCACCCCTGGAGCGTGCTGGCCTTTCAGCTGGCCGGGGCCGACGGACTGCGGGCGCTCCACGCCGACGGCAGCGCCGAGGAGCGCGAAACGCCGCCCGCCGAGCCGCTGCTGACCAAGCTGATCGAGCTTCCGGGGCGCCGGGGCCTGGCCACCCTGATCCTCGTGGACGAAGTGCTGATGTACGCACGCGAGAAGGCCGGGCTCGCTCCGGTGTGGCGTCACCGGATCGTCGATTTCTTTCAGTACCTGACGCAGGCCGTGGTCAAGGTGGACAGGGCGGCCGTCGTCGCGTCGCTCCTCGCCACCGACCCCGCCAAACAGCGCGGCGACCTGGGACAGAGCCTGATCGAGGAGTTGTTCGGGGTCTTCCGGCGGCAGCTCGAAGAAGGAGTCCAGCCGGTCAAGAAGCAGGATGTGGCCGAAGTGCTGCGCAGGCGCTTCTTCGAGGCCGGAGACTCGTTCGGCCGCGACGCCGCCTTTCGCCCCCACGTCATCGGCATCGTCCGCGGCCTGGCCAAGCTCGACGAGACCATGGCCAAGGACAAGGCCGGCGCCGAGAACCGCTTTCTGGACAGCTTCCCCTTCCACCCCGATCTGACGGACGTGTTCTACAGCCGATGGACGCAGCTCGACGGCTTCCAGCGCACCCGCGGCATTCTGCGGACGCTCGCGACGGCGCTGCAGGAGGCCGAAGGGTGGGACCGGAGCCCCCTCGTCGGGCCTTCGGCCCTGCTGGCCGCTCCCGGCGAACCGGCCATTTCCAAGGCGGCCACCGAGCTGGCCAACATTGCCGATTCGGAGGCCTCGGGAAGATCGACGGACTGGGCCAAACTGCTCGAAGCCGAGCTGGAGAAGGCGCGCCAGGTCCAAAGCGAGTTCCCGAACCTGCAGCCGAACCGTGAAGCGGAGCAGGCCGTCGTCTCCGTCTTCCTGCATTCCCAGCCCGCCGGGGGCAGGGCCAACACGTCCGAGCTGATGAGGATGGCGGGAAGCTCGGCACCGGACGCGATCGAGATCGAGAAGGGGCTTCGCCGCTGGCGCGACATATCGTGGTTTCTCGACGACGAGGATTCCGGCGACGACGATAGCCGCAGCCTGCCCAGATCCTGGCGGCTGGGCAACCGCCCCAATCTGCGCCAGATGCACGACGAGGCCTGCTCGCGCCGGGTGACCGGAGCCGATGTGGAAGAGCGGCTGATGGAGTCGGTGCGAAAGGCCAGGACGGCGTTGGGCGGCGGCGCGGCGACGGCCGGCGCGAAGTTCCACCTGCTGCCCGCCTCGCCGGGGGACGTCGGCGACGACGGCAGCTTCCGCTACGTCGTGCTGGGTCCGGACGCGGCCTCCGAATCCGGCAGGCCGAGCGCCTCGGCGAAGCGCTTCCTCAACGAGACGACCGGCCCGCAGCGCCCCCGCGTGAACCGCAATGCGGTGGTGCTGGCGGTCCCTTCCCGGCAGGGCCTCGAAGCCGCACGCAGCAGCGTGCGCTCTCTGCTCGGCTGGGAGGATGTCTACGAACAGCTGCGCAACCAGAATGTCGACCCGTTGCGGGCCGAACAGCTCCGCCGCCGGCTTCGGGAAGCGCGGAAGCGTGTCCCGGACGCCGTTCGCCAAGCGTATTCCGTGGTCGTGACGGTGAACGAGCGAAACATCGTTCACGCCTTCAAGCTCCCCGCCAGCGGGAGTCCCCTGTTCCCTCAGATCAAGAACGACGACCGCGCGCGCATCAAGGAAACGGCGGTGGACGCGGAGGCCCTGCTGCCCGGCGGCCCCTACGACCTTTGGCGTGAAGACGAAGAAGCCCGGTTCGTCAAGGACTTGGCGGGACCGTTCGCCCGCGACCCGCGCCTTCCCAAGATGCTCAGCGCCAGGATCCTTCATGGAACGGTTCTGCAGGGCGTCGAACGGGGACTGCTCGTGGCGCGGCTGGCGCGTCCCGACGGCACCGGGCGCACATGGTGGCGGGAACGCGTGGATTCCGGCGCGTCCGCAGACCCGATGCTCGAGGTCATCCTGCCCGGCGCGGCGGAGCTGGAGAGCCTGGATGCTTCGCTGGTCGCCCCCGGCCAGCTTCCCGGTCTGTGGGGCGACGGCGGCGACCTGCCGGGCCGGGGCGATCTGTCGGTCCGCAAAGTTCTGGAGTACTTCTCGGGGGGGCGCACCGTCCGCGTTCCCAAGAAAGGATACGAAGAGATCGTCGCGATTCCGGCGTGCCCCGGCAAGGTCGTTCGTAAAGCTGTCGCCCGCGCCGTCGAGACGGGGACGCTGTGGCTGGTCAGCGGCCCGAGCTCGTGCTGCAGGGAGAAGATCCCCTACGGCGTGCTGACCGAAGACGCGACGCTTCGCCCGCCTCCCGAGACCGTGCCCGCCAACGAACTGATGCCGAACGCGCTGCCCGGAGCCTGGAAGCACGGCGAGACGAACGGCGCAGCCATCGAGCGGGCCTTGTCGCAGAAGCGGGGCGAGTCGGTCCCGTGGGGGATCGTCCGCGAAAGCATCCGGACGGCGGTGGACGGCAGATGGCTGGAGACCATTCGCGGCGGTGCCGGCGGGTATTCGGACGCCGGCGGCTGGAAGCTGAAGCAGGCCGAGAGCAAGCTGCCCCCGAGGGTCACGGGCTCCTCCGCACCCAGTGTGAAGCTGGAAGGGACGCAGCTTGTGGACCTGGCTCAGGCGGTGCCGAAAATGCTGAAAGCGAGCGCAGGCCACGGCCTCCGCTTCCATGTCGGCGTTTCCCTCGACGACGGCTCGCCCGCGGAGGTGCGGGAAGCCTTGGACGCCCTTCTCGAGAAAGCATGTCCCGGTCTCAAGAGCGGATCCGCGGAATAGCGATCGGGTGGCTGCTCGTCGTGTTTTGCGGGGAGGTTGCCGGTCTCAGTCTCGTCACTCATCCGAGTACACCTCGCCGTAACCGTGAGTACCGCGGACCAAGATTCCGCCGCCCGCGGTTCGGATGGCCCGCGCCAGGGCTTTCGCCGGAACACTGACGACGACATACCCCCCGTAAGGCGACTTCCGGATCCGCGTCACGGCACCGGTCGTGACCTCGGCCCTTCGCCGCTTCTCTTCCTCCAAGGCTGCTGCCTGCGAATCGCAATGCTTGTCCGGAACAACGCGCGGCAATGCCAGCTCAGTCGCTTCGATCATACGCTTCTCGTTTGTCAGCGTCCCGTGAGATGGACAATTTCGCGCTCCATGTCGAGCCCCCTGCTGGTTTAATTTAATGCCCTTTTCCTTCTTCGTCGGCCTCGCTCCGGCGCACCGTCCGACGGGTGCGGGCCCGCTTTCATCCGCCCGCACCCCAGATCGCCGAATCGCCCTGCAACATCCCTACCCCGCCGTCCCCGCCACTCGCCGACTCACACGGATCAACCGGTCGAGCGCGGCCGCCGCCCCCCCCGAGTCGATGGACTCCGCCGCCGCCTGAACGCCTTCGGCCAGCGAGTCTGCGCGGTCGGCCACATAGAACGCCGCGGCGGCATTGACGATCACGGCCGTACGGGCCGCCCCGCGGTCTTCTCCGGCCAGCACCGCGCGCACCACCGCGGCGTTCTGCGTCGGCTCGCCGCCCGCCAGCTCTTCCGGCGCGACCGCCTCCACGCCGAGCTCCTCGGGGGTGATCCGATAGCTCGCAACCGCGCCGTCCCCGAGTTCGGCGACATGAGTCGCACCGCACGGGCTGATCTCGTCGAGCCCGGGCTCGCCGTGCACCACGAGCGCCCTCTCGTGCCGCAGCTCCGCCAGTGCCCGGACCACCAGGTCGAGGAAGGCGGGATCGGCCACGCCGACGACCTGCCGACGCGCACCGGCCGGGTTCGCCAGCGGCCCGAGGAGGTTCATGATCGTGGTGATCCCGAGTGCGCGGCGCACGGGCGCCACATGGCGCATCGCCGGGTGGAGCAGCGGCGCGAACATGAACACGATCCCCGCCTCGGCGAGGACTGCGCTCATCCCTTCGGGGGAAAGATCGACCACGACCCCCAGCGCCTCGAGCACGTCCGCGCTGCCGCACTTCGAGGTGAATGACCGGTTTCCGTGCTTCGCGACCGGGATCCCCGCCGCCGCCGCGACCAAGGCCGACGCGGTGGATATGTTGAAGGTCGGCACGCTTCCGCCGCCCGTGCCGCAAGTGTCCACCAACGCTCCCGGGTCCGGCGATTCGACGGGGATCATCGCGCTGCGCAGCGCTTCAACGCCGCCCGCGACCTCCGCCGGCGCAAGTCCCTTGGTCTGCATCGCCGCCAGGAGGGCCCCGGTTCTCACCGGGGACTCGAGGCCGGAGACGATGCGGCCCAGCGCCCGGGCGGCCTGGGGCACCGTGAGGTCTTCCCCGCGCACCACCTTGGCGAGAAGGGGAATCAGGTCGAAGGTCGAGTCGGTCATCGTCAAGCTCGAAGAGAAGATACGGATGCCGGGGCCGGCATCCAAGGAGCGGCGCGGGTGCCCGGGGCCAGGGGGCACGCAGGTTGACTCGCTCAGCCCCCGAAGTAGCTTTTGCCTTTCGGCAATCCCGATGCTGCGGAAGATTCGTCCGAGGTTCGAGGCGTACGGGCATGTCCCGGCGGGAGAATGCGAGACCGAGAGACCCGCTTCAAGCTGACCCTCCACTATGACGGCTCGGCCTTCCGCGGATGGCAGGTCCAGCCCGGAGTGCTCACCGTCCAGGGCGAGATCGAGAGAGCGGTCGCGCAGCTGGCGGGCGGGCGCCGCGCGGTCCTGGGCTCGGGACGGACCGACGCGGGCGTGCACGCCACCGGTCAGGTGGCGGCGGTGACGATGCCGGCGCGCTGGACGGCCCCCGCACTGGCCCGCTCGCTCAACGCGCTGCTCCCCGACGCGATCTGGGTGCGGAAGGCCGAGACGGTCCGCGACGGCTTCCATCCCAGGCGCGACGCGATCGCACGCAGCTACCTCTACCGCGTGGGAACGGCTCCGGGAGCCGCCTCCCCCTTCCACCGGCGGTGGTGCTGGCCGCTGTGTCGCCCGATCGACCTCGAAGCCGCCGGGCGAGCGGCCGACCGCCTGGCGGGAACGCACGAGTTTCGCGCTTTCGCCAAGGCCGGCCAGCCGGAAAGGGGGCATGCGTGCCGCGTCACAGGTGCCCGTTGGCGGCGCTGGGACGAGCTGGGGGCGGTCTTCGAGATCTCCGCGAACCGCTTCCTGCACCGGATGGTGCGATATTTGGTGGGCACGATGGTGGACATCGCTCTGGGCCGCCGGGACGAAGCGGACATGGCCGGGTTGCTGGAGGCGCAACGGGAACAGCAAGGAGGCAGCGTCTTGACGACTTCACCGCCCGCGCCCCCCGGGGGACTCTTTCTCACTCGGGTGGAATACCCCGAAATTCCCTCGCGGCATTCGACCGGCGATGCATCCGGGCCGATGCCGCGGGCACGACGGCCCGTTCACGATGCAATCTCCTCATAACATTATGTAATGTTCTCATGACATATCGCAGAGCGGAAGCAGCGACGACCGACGCAGTAGCGACCTCGGGGGCCGCCTTTCTGCGCAGCGCAGGTATTGCAGCCGTTCTCATCGGCGCGGCGATGCTCCTCGCGGCCGGCTGCGAACTCGTGCCTCGGGACGGCGCGGCCCGCACCGTCCCGCCCCCGCAGACCGTCTCGCAGAGCCGCACCACCGCCATCGTCCGGGCCGCGCAGACGGTCGCGCCGGCGGTCGTCACCGTCTCGGTGCGCAGGCGCGAGCGCGTCCGGCGCCGGAGCTTCTTCGACGACTACTACCTCCCCTTCCGCGAGACCCAGGGACTCGGCTCCGGGTTCATCGTCGACGAACGGGGCACGGTCCTCACCAATCACCATGTCGTCGCAGGTGCGACCGAGGTCCTCGTCACCCTCCCCGACGCGCGCGACTTCACCGCCCGTCTGGTCGGCTCCGACCCCGCGACCGACATCGCCGTCCTCGTTCTCCAAAACGCCTCCGGCCTTCCCGTCGCCCCCCTCGGCACGGCATCGGACCTGATGATCGGCGAGTGGACGGTCGCGATCGGCAACCCCTTCGGCGGGCTCATCTCGAACCCCGAGCCTTCGGTCACGGCGGGCGTGGTCAGCGCTCTGGGGCGCCACATCGTGCCCGGCGGCGACGACGAGGGTTTCCATCTCGGGATGATCCAGACCGACGCCTCGATCAATCCGGGCAACTCGGGCGGGCCTCTCGTGAACGCATTGGGCGAGGTCATCGGCATCAACGCGTCGATCCTGTCGCGCTCGGGCGGAAGCGAGGGTCTGGGCTTCGCCATCCCCATCGACCGCGCCCTCAAGATCGCATCGGACCTGTCCCGTCACGGCGAGGTGCGCCGGGCCTGGCTCGGGCTCGACGTGGACGCTGTCGTGGCCGGGGAATTCGGCCGCTCGCGGGGCGTTCGCGTGGCGCGCGTCACACCGGGGTCGCCGGCGGCGCAGGCCGGGATTCGGGCGGGCGTGCGGCTTCTTCACGCGGGCGGCAACCGCATGGCCACCCCTCTCGACTACGCCGCGGCGCTGCTCGACCTGCGCGCCGGGGATCGGATCGAGCTGGCGGTGGAAGGGATGGACCCGGTGCTCGTGGAGGCCGCGCCCCTGCCGTCGGCGTCCGCCGAGCGCGTCGAGCTGCTGCGCGACCTGGAGGTCGTCACGGTCACGCCCGGAATCCAGGCCGAGCGGGGTCTGATCTCGTCCGGGGGCGCGCTGGTCGTGGAGATTTCGGAGCTGCTCGCGCGCCGCACGGGGCTCGCCCGGGGCGACGTGCTGATCGCGGTCAACAATACGCGGCTCCGAACGGCCGGAGACGCCGCGGCGGAGCTGCGCCGGACCCAGCAGAGCGGGCGTCCGTTCGTCCTGCTCTTCGAGCGCAACGGCCGCGTGGTCCGCACAGGTCTTTTGGAGTGGACGTAGCAGCCAGAGCGAGCATGGCTCCCGACGACCGCTACACGCACCCGCTGCCGGGCCGTTACGTCTCGCGCGAGATGGAGCGGATCTTCGCCCCGGGCTTCCGCTTCGGCACCTGGCGACGGCTCTGGCTCGCCCTGGCCGAGGCGCAGCGCGATCTAGGGCTGGACATCCCCGCCGAAGCCGTCCGGCAGATGCGCGACCGCATGGACGACATCGACCTCGAGGCCGCCGCGCGCTACGAGCGGCGCTTCCGCCACGACGTCATGGCGCACATCCACCTCTTCGGCGATGCGGCGCCGGCCGCGCGGGGCATCCTCCACCTGGGCGCCACCAGCGCCTTCGTGGGCGACAACACCGACCTCGTACAGCACCGCGAAGCGATGACGCTGGTGCGGGACCGCGTCGTCGCGACCGTGCGCGCCCTGGCCCGCTTCGCCCGCGAGCACCGCCGCCGACCGACCCTCGCCTACACCCACTTCCAGCCGGCCCAGCCCACGACCGTCGGCAAGCGGGCCGCCCTGTGGATCCAGGACCTCCTCCTCGACCTGGAGGAGATCGAACACCGGCTCGCCGCCCTCAAGCTGCGCGGAGTGCGCGGCACCACCGGCACCCAGGCCTCGTTCCTGCGGCTCTTCGGCGGCGACGAAGACAAGGTGGACGCCCTGGAGCGCGCGGTGTGCCGCCGGCTCGGCTTCGACGGCGCCTATCCCGTCACGGGCCAGACCTACCCCCGCAAGGTGGACCAGGCGATGCTCGCCACCCTGGCCGGGGTCGCCGCCTCGGCGTCGAAGATGGCGCACGACATCCGGCTGCTCTCCCACCTGCGCGAAGTCGAGGAGCCCTTCGAAGCCGAGCAGGTCGGCTCGTCGGCCATGCCGTACAAGCGCAACCCCATGCGTTCGGAGAGGATCTGCGCGGTGGCGCGCCACGTCATCGCGCTGGCGGCCGACCCCGCGCACACGGCCGCGACCCAGTGGCTGGAGCGCACGCTGGACGATTCCGCCAACAAGCGGTTCGCGATCCCCGACGCCTACATGGCCACGGACGCGCTCCTGGTCCTCGCCGACAACGTGGCGTCCGGCCTGCGCGTCAACGAAGGGGTCGTCGCGGCGAACCTGGCCGTGCACCTTCCGTTCATGGTCATGGAGTCGGTAATGCTCGACCGGGCCGCAGCGGGCGCGGACCGCCAGGAGGCGCACGAACGGATCCGCCGCCACGCTTTGGACGCCGCCCGTCGCATGACCGAGGGGAAGGAGGGCGACCTCTTCGCCCGGATCGCCGGCGACGAGACTCTCGGCGTAAGCGCGGGCGAGCTGGCGGAGATGGCGGCGCGCCCCGAACGGCTGGTCGGCCGCGCACCCCGGCAGGTGGACGCCTTCCTGAGCGGGCACGTCGAGCCGGTCCTCGCGCGCCACGGCCGGACGACCGTCGAGGCCGGCGAGGTGAGGGTGTGATTCCGCTGCCGCTGCTGTTCCGGGGGAAGGTCCGGGACGTGTACGCGGTGCCGGGCGACGACGGCGGCGCTCCAGGCCTCGATCGGGACGACCACGCTCCGGGCCGCGGCCGGGACGGCCCGCGCGACGACGCGGCCGCGGGCGGCCTCCTCCTTCTCGTCGCCAGCGACCGGGTGAGCGCGTTCGACGTGGTCATGGACGAGCCCGTGCCCGGCAAGGGCCGCGTCCTGACGCAGATCACCGCGTGGTGGCTGAACGGCAGCCTGAGCGATATCCCGCATCACCTCGTCTCGGTGCGCACCGACGAGATCAGGGCGGCCGTGCCCGCCCTGGCCGGGTGCGAAGCCGAGTGGGCGGGCCGCGCCAGCCTGGTGCGCCGGACGCGCCCCCTCGCGGTCGAGTGCGTGGTGCGGGGCCACCTGTCCGGCTCCGCCTGGAACGAGTATCGTGAATCGGGGACGCTCGCCGGGGAGCCGCTGCCGCGGGGGCTCGTCGAGAGCGACGCGCTCGTGCCCGCCGTCTTCTCGCCGGCGACCAAGGCCCGCGAGGGCCGCGACGAGAACATCACCTTCGACGCAGTGATCGACCTTCTGGGAGCCGAACTCGCGCACCGGGTGCGCGACCGCTCGATCGACATCTTCGAAAGGGGCCGCGCAGCCGCCGCGCGGAGAGGAATCATCCTGGCCGACACCAAGTTCGAATTCGGGCTTTCGGCCGGGGGAGAGCTGCTGCTGATCGACGAGGTGCTGACGCCGGATTCGTCGCGGTTCTGGCCCCGCGAGCGCTACCGGGCCGGCCGGAGTCAACCATCTCTTGACAAACAACCATTGCGCGATTATCTGAACGGGCTCGCCGGTTGGCGGAAGCAGTATCCGCCGCCTCCCCTGCCTGCCCATGTCGTAGACGCGACGGCCGAACGCTATCGGGGGGTCTTCGAAAGGCTCACCGGCGTCGAGCCGGAAGCCTATGAACCGCCGCGTTTCGGGGGAGCTCCCGGGGGCGGGACGGGGGGACGCCGTGAGCGCACCGGGCACCGGGACGGGGGGACGCCGTGAGCGCACCGGGCACCGGGACGGGGCGGCGCCGTGAGCGGACGGGCACCGTGACGAGGTCTCCGCCGTGAGGATCCCCATCGCGCGGGAAGGCGTGCCGTTCGTCCTGGTCTGCGTCGTGCTGGCCCTGGCGGCCGTCTATTGGGCGCGGAGCGGCGGATGGGGCCTCCGCGCGGCGGCGCCGGCGGCGCTCGGGATCTCCGCCCTCTTCGTCCTCTGCTTCTTTCGCGATCCCGAACGGACGATCCCGCCGGGCGAGGACATCGTGGTGGCGCCGGCGGACGGAAAGGTCATGAGCGTGGGACTCGAGGAGGGCGAGAGCGAGGACTTCATGGGCGGGAGGGCCACGCGGATCACGATCTTTCTCAGCGTGTTCAACGTGCATGTGCAGAGGGCGCCGGTGGCGGGTCGCGTGGGGCACTATGCGTACCGGCCCGGCAGCTTCATGCCCGCCTGGCGCGACGACGCGAGTCATGCCAACGAGCGCGCGTCGCTGGGGATCGGCACCGGGGACGGGCCGGTTCTGGTGCGGCAGATCGCCGGAACGGTGGCGCGGCGCATCGTGACCTACCCGCGGGAGGGCGACAGCGTGGCGAAGGGCGACCGGCTCGGGCTGATCCGCTTCGGGTCGCGGGTGGACCTGTTTCTGCCCCCGGAGTGGCCGGTGGCGGTGGCGCCCGGCGATGTCGTGCGCGGAGGCGAGACGGTGGTGGCGCGGATCGGACCAGGGACCGACGGACCGTGACATACCGCGGCCGCCCACGCCTGATCCGACGCCGGCTGCGGGCGAACCGCCCCCGGGCGGGACTGAGGCGCGGGGTGATCATCGTGCCCTCGGCCTTCACGATGGGGAACCTCTTCTTCGGGATCTATTCGATCGTCGCGGCCTTGCGCGGGGACTTCATGTGGTCGGCATGGTGCATCGTGATCGCCGCGACCCTGGACACCCTCGACGGGAGAGTGGCGCGCTTCACGCGCACGGGCTCGGACTTCGGCGCGGAGCTCGACTCCCTCACCGACGCGGTGTCCTTCGGGGTCGCGCCGGCGATGATCATGATCGCGCTCTATTTCCAGGGATCCGACTGGAGCTGGGTGGTCGGCTTCGCGTACGTCTCGGCCGTGGTGGTGCGGCTGGCGCGCTTCAACATCGAGCAGGGAGGCGAGGCCCGCAGCCGCTTTCACGGTCTGCCGAGCCCCGCGGCGGGGATGATTCTGGCGACGCACCACCCCTTCACGCGCACCCCGCTCTTCCAGGAGCATCTGGCCGCCCTGCCGTGGGTGCAGATCATGGTCATCATGACCGTGCTGCTCTCGATCCTGATGCTGAGCCACATCCCCTACGACAAGATCTGGCGGGTCGATCTCAGAACCCGGAAGGGCACGGTCAAGGCCGTGCTGCTGGCCGCCTGCATCGGGCTCGCCGTCGTGTTTCCCTCCCACTGGATCTTTCCGCTGGTGGTGGGCTACGCCCTGTGGGGACTGCTCAGGCCGCTCCTTCTCGGACTCCTCGGTCGCCTGCCGGAGCGCGACCCCCTCCTGGACGCGCCCGATTCCCTGGACTCCGCGGTCGAGCCCCGCGAGGTCGACTACCACGAGCTGACCCGCGAGCCGGACATCGGCGTCTCCGACGACCGCGCGCCCGGAGCCCGCAAGCTCCCCGTCCACCGACCCGATATCATTGAATGGAAGGAGGAGCGCTCTTGAGCCGATTCACGGTGGAGGTCCTGGTCACGCCCCGGCCCGGTCTGCTGGATCCGCAGGGCAAGGCGATCCATCACGCCCTCTCGTCGCTGGGGTACCACACGGTCGACGACGTGCGCGTCGGCAAGGCGATCTACCTGGAGGTGACCGCCGCGTCGTCCGAGGCGGCGGCGGAGCGGGTCGAGGAGATGTGCCGCAAGCTCCTCGCCAACCCCGTCACCGAGGACTTCCGCGTGATCGCCGCCGAGACCGCCGGAGCCGTCCGGTGAACGTCGCGGTCATCACCTTCCCCGGATCGAACTGCGACCAGGACTGCTACCGCTCCGTCGAGCTCGCGGGCGGCACGCCGCGCTACCTCTGGCACCGCGAAGCGTCGCTCGGCGGCGCGGACGCCGTGATCGTTCCCGGCGGCTTCGCACACGGCGACTACCTCCGGCCCGGGGCGATCGCCCGCTTCAGCCCGATCATGGATGCCGTGACCGACTTCGCCCGGGGCGGCGGCCTCGTGTTGGGGATCTGCAACGGATTCCAGGTTCTCTGCGAGGCGGCGCTGCTGCCCGGCGCCCTGCTCCGCAACCGGTCTCTGCGTTTCCAGTCCCACGACTGCCGGATGCGGGTCGAGCGCACCGATACCGCCTACACCTCCGAGTACCGCCCGGGCCAGGTCATCGGGATGCCGCTCTCGCATGCGGACGGCAACTACTACGCCGGTCCGAAGACGCTGGCCGCCCTCGAGGCGGAGGGCCGCGTCGTGTTCCGCTACTGCGACGACGAAGGCGCCGTGACGCCCGAGGCGAACCCGAACGGTTCCCTCAACAACATCGCAGGCGTCGCGAACGCGCACGGGAACGTGCTCGGCATCATGCCGCACCCCGATCGCGCGACCGAAGCCGTGCTCGGCTCGGTGGACGGCCTGCCGCTCTTCAGCTCGCTGGTCGGGGCGCACGCACGCGCGGAGGCGGCCGGATGACGGCCCTGCCCGAAGCTTCCGGCACCGGCGCGATCCGTCCGGCCGGGACCGGCGCCGTCGAGCCCCCCCGCCCCCGCCCCGGCGATCCCCCGGTCACGTCCGAGCTGGTCGAGGACCACGGCCTCTCGCCCGACGAGTACGCCCGGATCCGGGGCGTCCTCGGCCGCGACCCCACCTTCACCGAGCTGGGCGTCTTCTCGGCGATGTGGTCCGAGCACTGCGGCTACAAGAACTCGAAGCGGCTGCTGCGGCTCCTCCCGACGCAGGCCCCGTGGGTGATCCAGGGTCCGGGAGAGAACGCCGGCGTCATCGATATCGGCGAGGGTTACGCGCTCGCCTTCAAGATCGAGTCCCACAACCACCCCTCCGCGGTCGAACCCTACCAGGGCGCGGCGACGGGGATCGGCGGGATCCTGCGAGATGTCTTCACCATGGGCGCGAGACCGGTCGCCACCCTCAACTCGCTCCATTTCGGCGACCTGGACCGCCCGCGAGTGCGTTATCTCTTCAGCGGCGTCGTCAAGGGGCTGGGCGACTACGGCAACTGCGTCGGGATCCCGTCGGCCGGCGGCGAAGTCTACTTCGACCGAGGCTACGAGGACAACCCGATCGTCAACGCGATGTGCTTGGGGCTGATGCGCAGGGACGACCTGATCCGCGGCACGGCCGAGGGCGTCGGCAACACGCTCATGGCGGTGGGCGCGAGGACCGGCCGCGACGGGATCCACGGCGCCACCTTCGCCTCCGAAGAGCTCTCCGAAGGCGACGACGAGGCGAGCCGCCCGCAGGTCCAGGTGGGCGACCCGTTCACCGAGAAGCTGCTTCTCGAGGCGTCGCTGGAGCTGATCGCCAGCGGCCGCATCGTGGGCATTCAGGACATGGGGGCCGCCGGGCTGACCTCGAGCGGGGCCGAGATGGCGGGCCGCTCCGGGACGGGCGTGGAGATGGACGTGGCGCGGGTGCCCGTCCGCGAGAACGGAATGACGCCGTACGAGATCCTCCTTTCGGAGTCGCAGGAGAGGATGCTGGTGGTGGCCGCGGCGGGCAGCGAGGACGCCGTCCGCGAGATCCTGGAAAAGTGGGAGCTGGAAGCCGCGACGATCGGGCGCGTCACGGCGAGCGGCGCCTTCCGCGTTCTCGAAGACGGCGTCGTGGTGGCGGACATCCCCGCCCTGCCGCTCACCGAAGGCTGCCCGGCGTACGAGCGGCCCGGAGAGGAAGGCGCGGAGGTGCGTGCGCTCCGCGAGACGGACATTTCGGGCTGCGCCGACCCGCCCGAGGGCCTGCGGGACGCCTTCCTGCGCGTCGCGGGATCGCCCAACGCGGCGTCGAAGCAGTGGGTGTACGAACAGTACGACACCACCGTGCGCGCCAACTCCGTCGAGCGTCCCGGCGGCAACGCGGGCGTGATCCGCATTCCCGGCACGAACCGGGGCGTCGCGGCGTCCACGGACTGCAACGGTCGCCACACCTATTTGAATCCTCGTGCGGGCGCAATGGGGGCCGTCGCCGAGGCGGCGCGCAATGTGGCGTGCGCGGGCGCCGCGCCGACGGCCGTCACGAACTGCCTCAACTTCGGCAGCCCGCTGAAGGCGCACATCATGCACCAGTTCCGCGAGGCGGTGCTGGGCATGCGCGATGCCTGCTCGCACTTCGAGACTCCGGTCACCGGCGGCAACGTGTCGTTCTACAACGAGACCGACGGCAGGGCCGTCTACCCGACCCCCGTCATCGGCATGATCGGCGTGATCGACGATCTGGACGCGATCGTGCGGCACGCCTTCCGCGACGCCGGCGACGCGATCTTCCTGCTGGGAACCAACACGGGCGAGCTGGGGGGGTCGGAGTACCTGTACGTCGTGCACGACCTCGTCGCGGGAGAGCCGCCCGGCGTGGATCTCGCCGCCGAACGCGCGCTGCAGCGCTGCATCCTGGCCATGGCGGCGGAGCGGGTGCTCAAGTCGGCGCACGACGTGTCGAGCGGCGGGCTCGCGGCCACCCTGACGGAGTGCTGCCTGGGGAGACCGCGAAAGGGCGGCGGGACGGGCGCGTCCGTGCGCTTCGGGGACCCGCTTCCCGATGCCGCGCTGCTCTTCGGCGAAGACCACGGGCGCATCGTGATCAGCTGCGCGCGGGAGGGCCGGGAACGGGTCCGCCGTCTCGCAGCGGACCACGGCGTGCGCTGCACGCGCATCGGAACCGTGACGGGCGAAGGGTCGCCCCTCAGGATCGAGACCTCGTCGTCCGCACTGCGGTTCGAGCCGGAGGTGCTGCGCGAGCGCCACTTCGGCACCGTTCCGGGAATCATGAACGAGGCGCGATGATGGTGCACTGCGCTCCGACCGACGGTCACCGCCATTCTGGGAACCACCCGCCACGCCGGGACGGTAGGATGTCGCTCCCGCTTCTGGACGACCGTCCGCGCGAGGAATGCGGCATCGTCGGGATCAGCGGGATCGACAACGCGTCGGAGCTCGCTTTTCTGGCGCTCTACGCGCTGCAGCACCGCGGGCAGGAGGCCGCCGGGATCTGCGCGGCCCATGGCGGACGGACGCTGGTGCACAAGGAACTCGGCCTGGTCTCGGACGTCTTCGACGCCGAGCGGATCGGGTCGCTCCCCGGCCGGACCGCGCTGGGCCACGTCCGCTACTCGACGGCGGGGAGCGGGCAGCGCGTCAACGCCCAGCCGATCGTGGTGCGGTACGCGGAGGGCGATCTGGCGATCGTGCACAACGGCAACCTGACGAACGCGGTCATGATGAAGCGCCAGCTCGTCGACGAAGGCGCGATCTTCCAGAGCACGTCCGATTCCGAGGTCATCGTGCACTTGGTCGCGCGCTCCCGGCACCGCTCGGTGCAGGCCCAGCTGCGCGATGCGCTGAGCTTCCTCGAAGGCGCGTACTCGCTCGTGCTGACCGTCGGCGACACCATGTACGCGGTGCGCGACCCGCGCGGCTTCAGGCCTCTCGTGCTCGGGGAGCTGAACGGCGGGCACGTCGTGACCAGCGAGACCTGCGCCCTCGACATCCTCGGAGCCAGGTATGTCCGCGACATCGCGCCCGGCGAGCTGGTCCGCTTCCGCGGAGGCCGGGCCGAGACCCTTCCCGGTCTTCACCCGCAGACCCCCGCGCCGTGCATCTTCGAGCTCGTCTACTTCGCTCGGCCCGATTCGAACCTGTGGGGAATCAGCGTGGACCGCGCGCGGCGCGCCTTCGGTCGGCAGCTGGCGCGGGAGCACCCCGTCTCCGGCGACTGCGTGATCGCGGTGCCGGACAGCGCCAATTCGGCGGCGCTCGGCTACGCAGAACAGAGCGGAATCCCCTACGAGCTCGGACTGCTGCGGAACCACTACGTGGGTCGGACCTTCATCCGGCCGTCGCAGGCCGACCGCGACTTCGGGGCGCGCGTGAAGTACAACCCGGTGCGCGAGGTCCTTGCGGGCCAGCGCGTGGTCGTGGTGGACGACTCGATCGTGCGGGGCACGACATCGTCCAGCCTGGTCAAGTTCATCCGCGGCGCGGGAGCCGCCGAAGTCCACTTCCGGGTCGCCAGCCCCCCGGTGCGCCACCCCTGTTACTACGGGGTCGACATGCCGTCCAAGGAAGAGCTCATGGGGTCGCGGATGACCGTGGACGAGATCGCCGCCGACCTGGGCGTGGACTCGCTGGGGTACCTGTCGCCGGACGGGATGGAGGGCGCCGTGGCGGAAGGCGCGCCTTTCTGCACGGCATGCTTCTCGGGCGAATATTCGGCACCGCTGGTGGATCTGGAGGGGAGCTGAGCGGCGGTGCATCCGGGCTGGACCGCTGCGCTCTGCGTTGCACTTCGGGCTGTCAGGTTAGCGACGAATTCGGAGCACCTGGACCGTTGGAACATCCATTTCACCTTCCACCACACCGTACAGCAGATCTCCCCTGACCGATTTCAGGTCGAACCGTTCCGGTAGAATCAACGGCGTGATGGCATCGTCCGGGTGCAGCACTCGCCATTGAAGGGATCCTCCCGCCGCCGGTGTTCCGATGTAGATTGATCCGCTGGATTCGTCGGCCACCAAGCGGGTGATGCCGGACCAGAGCGACGGACCGCGCAGCTCAATCCTGCGGGGGGCAGCGTCGCCAAACTCGGCCCTGATCTGCCGCTTGATTTCCGACAGGTCCGAGTCCGACACCGCACGCACATCGACCGGAACGAGAGTCGAACGACCCGCCTCCACTCCCGTCGGTCTCATGTGCAGCCACGAAACCTCCCCCGTGTATCCGTCGGCGAAGACGATAATCGAGTCGCCGATGGTTGCCCAAGCACCGGCATCACCGAAGGGTGTCCACGCACTCGAATAGGGCACGCCATCGGAGGCATCGAACCAGAGCGCGTTGTTGCTGCGAAACTTGGCAACGGTGTCATGACTCATGCCCGATCTGGATATGACGAGACGGTAGAACGGCGAAAACACCTGCTCCTGGATCGTCATGACCGGAAAGAGCTCGTTGAGCACGTAGCCGTCTCGAAGCTCTCTGGTGGTCCCGAATCCCGGCCACCGATCACGGGACAGCGCCTTGGTATCCAGGTGAGCGCCTTCAAGGGAGAAGCGGGCCGACCGATTCGAACGGGCATCCCAGACCGTGAGTACGGAGTCAACCCGAATCGCCGCTATGTCCTGAAGTTCGGTCGGCCCGATGCCTTTTCCGCCGACAGCCCCGATATAGTCCCCTTCGGCGGAGTAGATGAACACTTTGCAAAGCCCGGAATCAGCTACGTAGATACGCCCGTAGGCACTGCTCCGGACGGCAACCACCCTGTGAAACCACTCGCCAACCCCGTCGCCATGGCCCCCGATGGACACGACCTCCACCACTTCTTCCTGCCCGGCGGCGCTGACCGACTGCGTGGGATTGGCAAGAAGCGCGACCGCGAGCAGTACGCCCCTGCTCGTGACCCTGCGTCCCACGCTCTTAGCCTCGCAACCTCGCAATCACGCGGACGGCGGGGGTGATTCGCATCGCGAAGATGAGAGACCGTCGGAATGCGGACGACCAATACGATCTTCCAGCTTCTGTGATCTCCTTGTCGGCTCCTGAAGCGTGTGCGCTCTCGTCCGCTTGCTTGCAGACGGACCGATCGAACGGCGAGACGGCAACCATCCCGTTTGGCTCGCCGTGAGGAGAAAGGGCCTGTTCTCCATCCGGGAATGGATCGCAATCAGACCCCGGCACGCCCATGTGATTGCACCAGCGAGCCCCTTGGGAAGCAAACACGAGGCAGATCGCCCATTCGCGGTAGGTTGGGTCGTCGCACAATTGCGCGGAGTTGCATTCCACGCACTGTGCCCGGACGGGAGCAGGTGAGATTGCGGTGACTATCGTGGCGAACATGGGAACGTATATCCAGCGTAGCATGTCGACTCCTCTGGTCGGGGTTACCGGGCCGGGCTGTTTTACCTCACAATGGACAACGGGTAATCGGGGCAGCGTCTGTCAAGCGGGGAGTGTCGGGAACAGGGATCAGGCTGGTCTCGCAAGTACCGCTGGACATGCCGCCGAAGCTCTGGTCGGCCCGCTACAAGGAAGAGCTCGTGGGGTCGCGGATGACCGTGGACGAGATCTTGACGGGATGGAGGGCGCCGTGGCGGAGGCGCGCCGTTGTGCACGGCGTGCTTCTCGGGCGAATACTCGGCACCGCTGGTGGATCGTCTGGCATAGCAGCCCGTGGCGGCGTCCCGGCGAGCCACGAGACACCCGGACGCTGGCAAGTCGCGCCGCGAAGACAGGCGCGTCACGCCCGTGCGCGCCGAAGCAGCTCCGCTCCCGTTTCGCACTCGATCACCGCTTCCGCGACCTCCGCGATCCGCTCCGCGTCCGACACTCCCTCCAGCAGACCCGACAGACGCCCCGCCGTCTCGCCACCGAACTTCCGCGCCGCCAAGCGGGCCGCGAGAGCACGGCCTACTTCCGCACGGCCCTGCTCCAAGCCCCGCTCCAGCCCTTCGGCGACGCCTTCCTGGCGGAGCTTCTCCTTCAGCTCTGGGATCCTCAGGCCAACGATCATTTCATCCCCCTTCAGCTCCTTCGCCACTGCCGACAACACATCTTCCCGGCCCCCCACTCCCTCTCAAACTCCAAGAACCACGCCCCGAAGGCCTCCCTCAGCCCCGCACTGCCCGGCACCCGAAGCCGGGGCGCCACCTCTCTCGCCACGCGGATCGCATTCTCCAGCGACGGATCCCCCTCCAGCTCCGCCAGGGACGAAACCACGTTCGGCTTCGGCAAGTCTCGCCTCCGGCACGCCTGCATGTCAAGCACGAAGTACCGGGGCACCACATCCCACGCCGCCAGCGCCGGTGCCAGTCCCTCGGCCCGTTCCACCGCCTTCCCCGACGCCGCTTCCTCCGCCTCGTCCCAGCGCCGCCTGCCGTTGTAGACCACCAGCGGCACCACCAGCGGCCGGGCGCGGTCCGGCCCCGGCTTCCCCCGAGGCACCACATCGTCGTACGCCAGCGCCGCGTATGCCACGATGCGGCCGCCCGCGCGGCGGTCGAAGCGGGACTGGAACTCGACCGGGAAGAGTACGCACAGTCCCGGATCCTCCCGGAAGGGAACCTTCCACAGGAGGTCTCCCAAGCGCTTGGCCAAGCCGGAAGTCACGTGTTCGGCGGACAGTTTCTCCGCCGAAGCGAAGTCGAGCGCTTCGGCCCCTTCGGGGACGACGAACCCCCGTATCAGCTCCTCGAACGCCTGGCGCTGCGAGAAGAACAGCTTGTAGAACTCGTCGTGCTTCCGTCGCACCGCCCGCTTCGCCTCGGAGGGCTGCGGAACGGCACTCGGGACGTCTTCTTCGCGCCTGCCTTCTTCGCGCATGCCGGCACCCTCCAGAGTGAACGCAGCGTCTGGCTGGGGCCGGAAGGAGCGATCGTTTCCCGCCAAGGAGTTGTCCCACAGGGCACCGCCGCCGGGATTCTCCGGCCCCGGTGCATATGGTCGCAAGGCGGGACGGGCGCTTCCATAGCTGAATGGGACCGGCCTACGGTGGCCGACGGTGGCGGTGGCGGACAGGTGGCGGATCCCGGCTCCGAACCCTAGGATAGCAGCCCGTGGACATAATCCCCGGCATTCGAGCGGCGATTCGTCCACGGACGGATATGCAAAGCGCCATTCAACCGATTCGTCCGCGTGAAGGAGGCCGCCGAAGTGTCGCTGTCACGACGGGAGTTCGTACGGGGAGCGGGAGCTGCGGGTGTGGCGGGAGCCGCGGGAGCCGCGGGAGCTTCACTCGGCTTGGGCGGGAGCACTCCCGCCGCGTATTCGTCGGAGCCGGGGGACGCCGAGCGGCCAGGCGAGACGGCACGCCAAGAGGAAGTCTGGATCGACGCGCTCGGCGGACTGTGGTTCGGGCCGGAAGGATTGGACGAGATCGAGCGCTCCGGCCTGACCATGATCGAGACGACGCTGGGCGCTCCGGGCGCCCCGCCCTTCGGCTACGAGCAGGCGGTGCAGGACATCGCGCGCTGGCAGGGTGACTTCCACCGGCATGCGGACCGCGTCGTCCATGTGCGGCGGTCGGCCGACATTCTCGAGGCGAAGCGCACGGGGAAGATCGCGGTCATGATCGGCTTTCAGAACGCGACGCACCTCAAGCGCGACCTGGCCAACGTCGAGTTCTTCTACAATCTCGGCATCCGCCAGATGCAGCTCACGTACAACTCGCTGAATGCGCTGGGCGCGGGATGCACCGAGCGGGTCGATGTCGGGCTCAGTGATTTCGGCGTCCAAGTCGTCGAGAAGATGAACGAGCTGGGCATGCTGGTCGATGTCTCGCACACCGGGGTGCGGAGCACGATGGACGCCATCGATGTCTCCAGCACACCGATCGTGTTCAGCCACACCAACTGCCGCGCTCTGTGCGACAATCCCCGCTGCAAGACCGACGAACAGATCCGGGCGCTCGCCGCGCGCGGCGGGGTGATGGGTGTGACGACCGTCAACTTCTTCGTGAGCAAGAAGCCGCGCTCCACGCTGGACGACTATATCGATCACATCGTGTACGTCGCCGATCTCGTCGGCGTCGACCACGTCGGCATCGGCAGCGATTCGACCATCGGCGGCTGGCGCGCCGCCTTCCCGACCGAACAGGAGTTCTGGGACTTTCACGCGCAGTTCCATTTCAAGCCGGAGGTGGATGTGCGGTGGCCGCCGTTCATCGAGGAGATCGACCGCCCGGAAAAAATGCACATCATCGCCGAGCGCCTGGAGCAGCGGGGCTTCTCGGGCGCCGAGGTCGCACAGATCATGGGCGGCAACTTCATGAGGGTCTACGAGCAGATTCTGGGGTAGCAGCCCGTCGACGAATCGCGCGAGCCCCGAAAGCGTCGCCAATCTGTCGGCAGCCGCGGCGGGGGCTCCGCAGTAGTAGCCCGGCGTGACGCCCGTCGCCCGGCGTGGGCGACATCGCCACGGTACCGTTTCTCACTCACAGCAGCAGCGAGGTTCAGATGCGTTTGATTATCGTCGCCTTCACCGTTTCCGCCGCGGCGCTCCCGGCGCCATTCGACCCGGGGCTCGCCGCGCAGCAGCGGCCGCTCTCCTTCATGGACGTGCAGGAGCTGAAGCGTGCGGGTTCGTGGACCCCGAGCCCGGATGGGGCGTGGATGCTCTACACCGTCACCACCCCCGACTGGGAAAAGGCCGAGTCCCAGACCGACATCCACCTGGTATCGCTGAACGAGGGGGTCGGATCGGAGCGGCGGCTCACCTACACCGAGGACAGCGACGAGACAAGCCCGGCTTGGGCTCCGGACGGGTCGTTCTTCGTGTTTTCGTCCGACCGCGACGGGGACGATGACCAGCTCTACATGATGCGGCACGACGGCGGCGAGGCGCGGAAGATCACCGAGGCGGCGGAGGGCGTTGCGGGCTTCGCGTTCAGCCCGGACGGGCGCTGGCTGGTCTATAGGTCCGGCGAGAGCGGCCGGGAGCAGCTCTATCGGATGTCGGCCGACGATCTTGCGGGGGGTGCGGGGAGCGCGAGGGGTGCAGCGGCCGAGGCGCTCACCAGCGGCGAGGCGGGGGTCGAGCAGTGGGACTTCAGCCCGGACGGGAGCCGGATCTGGTTCACGCGGCCGGACGCGTTCGACGAGGACGAGAAGAAAAGACGTGAGGAAGGGTTCACGGTCGATGTTCGCAACGCGGTCACGCCGCTCTCGAGCCTGTGGAGCGTGGACATGGGGACGGCCGCCGAGCGGCGCGAGACCGACGACCCTTCGTACAGCGTCAACAGCTTCACCATCTCCGACGACGGCCGCTGGATCGGCATCACGGGCGGCTCGCCGAAGCGCTACGAGCGGAACATCACGGCACAGCGGCTGTACGCGGACCTCTACCTCATGGAGGCGGCGACCGGCGAGATCGAGCGCCTGACCGACAACTACGAGGTCGGCGAGAGCGGGCTCGGCTTTTCGCCCGACGGCCGCTGGATCGCCTTCTCTGCACCCGACGAGACGGAGCGCTACTCGATGACCGAGAACCGCGTGTACCTCCGGGAGGTAGGCGATCGCGGAGGCAAGTTCCGGAAGCTGGGCGCGGACTTCGACCAGAGCTCAGGCGTCGGGTTCTGGTCGGAGGATTCGGAGACGATCTACTTCAACGCCGGCGTGACGGTGACGACGCAGCTGCACGCGCTCGACGTGGAGACGGGCGCGGTCCGGCAGCTTACCGAAGAGCGGGCCGCGCTGTCGGTGTCCCGGGACGAGGACACGGGCACGATCCTGATCGGCTACAGCGACCCCAAAACGCCGCCGACCGTGTTCACCGTGCCGAGCGTGGACGATGTGCCGAACCGCTCGGCGTGGACCCGGCTCGTGGACGTGAACCCGCAGATCCGGGAGGTCGCCCTCGGAGAAGAGGTCGAGATCAGCTGGCGCTCGTCGGACGGGAAGACGGTCGGGGGGATCCTCGTCCATCCGGTCGGCTACGAGGAGGGAACGCGCTACCCGCTCATCGTCGCAATCCACGGGGGCCCCGCGTCGGCCGATATCCTCCGCTTCAACGGG
The DNA here is from genome assembly GCA_965215065.1 of Longimicrobiales bacterium. Lineage (GTDB taxonomy): Bacteria > Gemmatimonadota > Gemmatimonadetes > Longimicrobiales > Gaopeijiaceae > Bin94. Next base: position 2,478,885 of record OZ244037.1, on the reverse strand, counting down.
GGCTACAGCGCGCAGGTGTACGCGGGCGCCGGCTACGCCGTTCTCAAGCCCAACTACCGGGGCTCGCGCAACTACGGGAACGCGCACCGCACCGACATCGTGGGCGACTACTTCACGCTCGGCTACGAAGACATCATGACCGGCGTGGACCACCTGATCGCCGAGGGCCTCGCGGACGGCGACCGCATGGGTGCGCTCGGCTGGAGCGCGGGCGGCCACTGGTCCAACTGGATCCTCACGCAGACGGACCGCTTCAAGGCGATCAGCTCCGGCGCCGGGACGATGAACTGGATCAGCATGTACGCGCAGAGCGACGTGCAGCGGAACCGTCAGTTCTACGTCGGCGACGGCTTCCTGTACGAGGACTTCGACACGTACTTCGACCAGTCCCCGCTCAAGTACGTCAAGAACGCGGTCACGCCGACCATGATCCATGTGGTGGAGGGCGATCCGCGCGTGCCGAGCCCGCAGTCGGTGGAGCTGCACATGGCGCTCAAGAAGCTCGGGGTGCCGACGGAGCTGTTCATGTATCCGGGGCGCAGCCACGGGATCCCGGACCCCCGCAACCGTCTGGTCAAGGCCGTGAGCGAGATGGCCTGGATGGACTACTACGTCCGGGGGATCGGCGAGAACTTCCAGTGGCGGCAGGTGCTGGAGACGCTGGAGGGAGAAGAAGGGCCGGCGGTCGTGTCGCAGCGACGGTGATCGTGGTGGAGGTCAGCGGAAGGGGCGATCCCGACTGGGCCGTTCGACACCAGGCGTTCTCGGCGCTCGGACGGTTGAGCATCGAGTGGGGCGACAGGATCCCCTGGCAAGAGATCGCACGCGGCTTCGAGTTTCGGGGCCGGCGCATTCACTTCGCGAGCAGGCCCATCGGTATCTTCAAGCCCAGGCAGATGAGCGCCGCGCTCAGTGTCAGGACGGTGAAGCCGCGGTCCGGGAGCGGGAGGAAGACGTGGTACCGGGATCAGCACGCTGACCTCGACCGTCCGACGGGCCTCGTTCCCTACGATCTGGACAGGCGCGGACCGGATGCCGCCGCGAACCGGCACCTGCGGGCAGCCTACGACCGCAGGGCACCGCTCATCTATTTTCGCGCGACCGAACCTTCGGTCTATGACGCCATCTGGCCGGTCTGGATCGAGCACTTCAGCGCGAACGAGCGCCGTGTGCTGCTCGCCGCTCAGGATGCCGCGGAGACGGACTTGAGTTCGGTGCGGGCTGCAACGGTGGCGAGCCCGGACCTGGTGGCGGAACCGCAATACACGTTGCGCAAGACGCGCCACCGCAACCACCAGGCGTGGTTCAGCAGCAGGACCAAGTCCGCATACGGGTACCGGTGCGCCTTCAGCGGACTCCCGCTGCGGGATCTGTTGGTGGGCGCCCATATCCTCCCCGACTCGGCAGGCGGCCCCGCCTCCGTGACGAACGGGATCTGCATGTCCACGCTCCACCACACGGCCTTCGACAGGCACCTCATCGGCGTGGATCCCGATCTCGGAGTGCATGTCGCGCCTCGGGTGACGGAGGGACGGGACGGGCCGTTGCTGGAGAGCCTGATAGCGCTGGCGGGAACGGAGCTGCGAGCACCGCAGGATGAGCGGGCGCACCCGAACCGGGATTACCTGGAGCGGCGGTTTCGGCAGTTCGGGGAGGTTGCGGGTAGCCGTACATGACATGACGCGGGCCCTTCGATCAGCTGGCGGCGGAAGAGGATCCGACCATGGAGCGTTCCGACGAAGCAGCCGCGCGCCTGGTCGCGACGGCTAGCCACCCCCGGTGCAGCCGCTTGGTCTCGCGGATTACTCGGCCCCATGTACGGTAGTATAACCGGACGCCCGGGATCTCCATTCGGGCTCTGTTCCGCGCAGGTGCGCTGAAGTCTTCTGCGATCATGATTCCGCTCACTCGTGGTGGCTGGTCGTCACGGGCATGGACCTGCTCGGCTTGGATGAGGTAGTCCTGGAACTTCGTCACTTCCTGAGCGCCGACCCGGCGAACATGCCCGTCCCTGGTCTTGGCACGCTTGATCTCCACCACCAGAACCTCGTCCACGCTCGACGGGGCCGACGGCTGCAGCGCGAACAGGAAGTCCATTCGCTTCCCGACATCCGGCTCGGGCTCGTATCGGATCCCGAGATCTTCAAGCCGCACCTCGTCCCCCAGCATATGCCAGCGCGGATCGAGCAGCCAGACATTCTCCTTGATGTGCCGGTGGATGGTCGGCACTTCCCGCGCGCCCTCCTTGACGTGCTTCTTCAGCTGATCGATGGCCTTGAGCCGCGTCTCGATGATCGTCTGGTTGCGGCGCGCGTCGATGAGCCCGAAGCGGTGGATCACGTCCCAGATTCTTGCCTGCGCGTCCGGCGCCTCCTTGTCGATGTCCTCCCACATCTGGCGCACCACCTGGTCGTCGCGCGCGTTCACCACGTCGTGCATTACCCGCATGACATCGCCGGGCGACATTTCCGTCGCCGCGAGAGCGGAAGGTATGCGACGGATGGCCTTCCGCTGATCGGTCGTAAAGGGTGCCAGAAGCTCTTCCAATTCTGGGGCGATCTCTTCCTTCACCGTCCCGGCGCGCAGTTCGCGGCGCTCCCGAAGCGCCCACGCGACCAACTTGCGCCCCCACTCGAGGAACGGCTCCAGTGAGTCGTCCTCCAGCCGCAGCTGATCGCGGTTGGCCTGGATGCGGTCCTCTCCGATGTCCCGACCTTCGTCCAACCAGTCGGCCTCCACCTCCCCCACCATGTATTCGAGCCCGAGCTGATTCGAGACTCCCCCGACCCGCTCGAAGTGGAACGGGCGCTGCGCCATCTTTCCGCGAGCGATCACCGATATTCCACGCTGGCTCTCGTCGGCGAGCGGTCTCTCGGTAAAGCCGATCCACCAGCGAACGCGGCGGCCGTCTTCGAGTTCCTCGACCGCCCAACCATCATCCGCCTGCATGCCCTCCCTGGGCCTGTCGCCCGTCATGTCCCGGGGAAGGCGGATCCGGACATCGTAATTGAAGCGCGAGAGCGGCCGGCCGTTGAAGTGGATGCGCATGCTGCTCGCATCCAGCGCGAATCGCCGCGACATCGAGTCGAGAAAGCGCTTCTCGCCGATGGCCCGCTTCATGCGAAGCCCGGACAGGGTGATGCGCGTGCCGTGGACGAGCTCCCCGCCGCAGGGCGACACCAGCGGGGATATGTCTCGAGCTGCCTCCGCTTCGTAGCTGGAGCCCACGGGCAGACTGCGGATGCGGTCGTAGTCCAAGCGAAAACACACCGGGGCTGCGCCGTTCGCGTCCGCCCCTTGAACCGACGGGACCCGGGCCACGCTGTAGCACTCGAGCACCCGCGCCGTCCCGAACGCGGCCAGCTTGCCGATCCCCTTTCTTCCGTGAAGCAGGCGGCCCGCTCGTGACCTGTCCGATCTCGCCTCCACCCTGCGCTTCCGCCCGACGACGAGGTACTGGTCGGCCGCCTCGGCGCGGGTCATGCCATGCCCGTCGTCGAGCACGACGATCTTCGAGTCTTCGGTCCACGGCTCGCCGAAGGGGATATCGACCCACACGTTTCTGGCGTCGGCGTCCCAAGCGTTGGAGACGAGCTCGGCGATCGTCGCCGTGGCGCTGGGATACATCTGAGCTCCAAGCTGTTCGACCAAGGCGCCGAGAAACTTCAGCTCCAAGGTGGCTTCGTCGTTCACGCCGCCCTCTCCTCTCTCACTGTCTCAATGCAGCGCTTGACCGCCAGCCCCAGCGCCTCCGCCAGCCTGACGGGCACCGCATTGCCGATCTGGCGTTCGATCGACCCGTGGGTGCCCACGAAGCGGTATCGCGGGGGGAACGTCTGCAGCAGGGCGGCTTCGCGCAGGCTGATGCCGCGGTGCTCGGTCGGGTGGACGAAGCGTCCGCAGGACGGCGTGGTGCACTTCGTCGTCATCGTGGGAGCGGGGCCTTTTCGCCGAATCCGTCCGTAGGGCGCCCAGGCCCCCTTGCGCTTGATCCGCTTGTGACACTCCAAGCGAAGATGCGGCGGCAGGTCGAACCGGTTGCCTCCCGGCGGAATGGCGCGAATGCGTTCCAGCACCAGGGGCGTCGGCCTGCGGGCGCGGTGCAGCGGATCGGTCGTTCCTTCAATCGGCCCGGCGAGGTCGATCACGTCACCGGCGTCCGGCGGCTTAACCGGAAAGGACATCGGCAGGATGGTGCCCAGATCCTCGGGCAGCACGCCTCCGCGCCCCGCCCGGAGAGCGATCGCGATCAGGCGGCGTCGGCGCTGCGGAACACCGAAGTCGGACGCGAACAGGTCGTAGGCCCGGAAGTCATGGTATCCGATTCCTTCCAGCCGTGCCCGCAGCATCTCGAAGCGCGGGTCGCGCGCCACTCCGGGAACATTCTCGAAGATGACCGCGGCGGGCAGGAATTCGCGGGCGAAGCGCTGGGTTTCCGAGATCAGGTCGTTTCGGGAGTCCGCCGCATCCATCCTGCCAAGCGTGGAAAAGCTCTGGCAGGGAGGACACGCGGTGATCAGGCCCAGGCCGGCGACAGGCAGCTTCAGCGATCTCCGCAGAGCTCGGGGATCCACCTGGCGGATGTCCGTCTCCAGAACCCCTCCTGCGGGATGGTTGGCCGTGAAGGTACGCACGGCGTCGGCACAGTTCTCGACGGCGCCGAGCACGCGGTAGCCCGCGTCCCTGAGGCCTTGAGTGGCACCGCCCGCGCCTGCGAAGAGATCAAGAGCCGTGAGCATGAGGGAATCTACATCGAGGGGCGATCCGTGCTCAATTATGGTCGGTCCTGACCCTCCCTGACCCTCCGGTCCGCTCTGGTTCCGGTTCGCCCCTGTACCTATCGTAAGGGTCACCGCACACAACCCTTCAAGGCAGGCCGAAATGAACCCGTGGAACCGTCGCGACTTCCTCATGACCGCTGCGGCCGGGCTGGCGGGAGTCCCAGCGGCCAGCGGCCTAGCGGCACGGGCTGCACGGGACGACACTGCGGCCGAACCGACCGCACGGACAGCCGCCACCGGCCCGGACGACGATCCGCTCGGTGTCCGCACCAGCTTCCCCGTGACCGAGGAGCTGGCGTATCTGAACACCGCTTCGGTCGGTCCGCTGCCGGTCCCCGTTCGCGATGCGCTGCGGGCCTACGCCGACGAGAAGGCGCTCTACCGCAACCCCGGCAGCCGGACGTCCGCTCAGGAAAGCGCACGCACGCGCTTTGCCCGTATGTTCGGAGCCGACGAAGACGAGATCGCGCTTCTGTACGCCACAAGCGACGCGGAGAATATCGTCGCGAGCGCGCTGGACTGGCGGCGGGGCGACAGCGTCGTGGTCGACGAACTTCACTTCGTCACGACATTCGTCCTGTACCGCGAGCTGGAGCGGCGGAAAGGTGTCGAGCTGCGGATCGTTCCTTCCCGCGACGGTGCCGTGTCCGTCGACGACTTCGCCGCCCGTACAGACCCGCGAACCCGGCTCATCAGCGTCGCGTGGGTATCGAACCGAAACGGTTTTCGCCACGACCTGACGGACCTGGCCGGTCTTGCACATTCCCGCGGGGCATACCTGTACGCCGACGCGGTCCAAGCCTTCGGAACCTTCCCGACGAATCTCCACGCGGAAGACGTAGACTTCGCCTGCGGCAACGGCTACAAGTGGCTGTTCGCCGACTTCGGTTGCGCACCGTTCTACGTCCGGCGGGAACACCTGGAGTGGCTGACCCCCGACCGTCACGGACACCGCCAGGTCGAAGAAGCGCTTCCCGGCCACCGCTACCGTCTCGCCGCAAACGCCGGAAAATTCGAATACGCCAACGCCGCCTACGGGCCCGTGACCGCACTGGACACCGCCCTCGGTTTCGTGGAGGAGGTGGGGCTGGACCGCATTGCGTCACACACCCACGCCCTAGCCGACGAGCTTCGCAGAAATGCCGAAGAGCTGGGGATGACGCTGTTCACGCCGCCCGGCAACCCGTCTCCCATCGTGAGCTTCTACCACGGGCTGGACCCCGAGCTCCTGGCGAAGGCGCTGGCGGACGAAGGCGTGTCCGTCACATTCCAGGAAGAAGGCAAACTGCTGCGGGCGGCAGTGGCAATGTTCAACAACCGGAGCGACGTGGATCGCCTGCTGGGCGTGTTGGCGGGGCTGGTGTAGAGGGCCGAACGACGTATTCAGCGGACGGTCGGCTCCGGGGTTGGCGGTCGGGCCACGCCGGGACGAATTTCCAAGATCGCCCGTGCTTCATCCAAGCGTCCGGTTACGACCGCCACCGCGAATCGGTCAGCTTCGTTCAGCACGGTGTCGGCACCGCGCTTCGCAAGCAGGACCTCGACCTCGTCAAACCCCCTCCGCGCGGCGTGTGCATATGCTGTCTTGCCCCCCGCCGTCGTTGCGTCAATGTCGGCACCGTGCTCCAAGAGGATAGCCACCGCTCCGGCATGTCGTCGGCGGGCGGCCACGTGAAGGGGCGTCTCCTCGTGCGGCCCGCTTCGCAGGTTGGAATCGACACCCTCGACGAGCTTCCGACGCAGCACATCGTCGCCGTCGGGGCCGTAGTTGAAGCCCAGCAGTTCATGAGGCGTCATTGAGCAGCTCGGATTGTCGGCGGCGACCAACTGAGGTGGTTTCAGAGAGGCCGCTCGGGCCGAGGCTCGTAGCGGGTGAAGCCCCGATGCGCTAATGCGAAGGCCACGCAGGCAATGATGATGAACATGATGGTGCCAACTCCCGCAACAACCACGGCGGCGAACGGCTGCTCAAAAAACGACCGCAGCGCGGCCTTGAGGCCTTCGCGATCCAAGACACCGATTATCCTGGGCATGACAAAGCCAACAAAGACGACCATCGCCGCCACCGACCAGCCGATCAGCCCCCTTACCTCGGATGCCGCAGCCGCCGTCAGACACCATGCCGCGAGTGTGAGCAGCAGCCAGTACCCGAACGCGAACTGCAAGGGCGCAACCGTCGCGAGAGGCCCGAACTCGGGGGGAGCGGAAACCAGCGCGAACGCCACCCCGCTGGCGACCGCACCGGGAAGCAATCCCAACGCCGCGGCAAGAAACCTGGCCACAATCAAGTTGGCCACCGCTGTGGGCAACGTCAGCAGGAACTCCAAGGTCTGGTCGAGCTTGTCCCGCATCACGGCGAAGGGCGTCACCGAGGCCGCACCCAACGTCACGCCCATCGTAACGACCAAGATGTTCTCGTCGGTGCCCTGTCCGAGGGCAAGGAAGATGACCAGTCCTCCGGCACCCGCCAGGTACAAGCGACCCAGCAGCGACATGGCGCGCCGGACTTCCACCCGTGCCAGCTCCCTGATATGTCCCACGTTCATTTGGGTTCTTCACTGTTTCAAGTGGGGAGATTATTAAAATGGAGTTTGCCGCACACGAGGTGTGTGTGTGGACCAGTCCCGCTTTCGTGGACGGGTGAATACTGCGGTTGACTGCTCGATTTTCTCTTCGTCCCCCCCGCTGGTGAGGAGCGCTCCTCCGGCCCGAGGACATTCCAACGTCCCGGGCGACCTGTCCGGGCAGCCTTCCTTCGATCCTCTACTTGAAGAATATATCCTCCGTCTTCCCGCAGGCAAGCTGCCGGCGGGAAGACGGAGGGAACCGGCGCCGAGCAGCCCTGCCGCGCTCGAAGGCGTCGCCACGCCGGACCGTCCTCATGTTCTCTCCGCGTCTTCGCGGTAGACTTCGCCCGGCGTCCGCCCGCCCAGAGACGAGTGCGGGCGCACCTCGTTGTAGAAGTCGATCCATGAGCCGATGATCCGTTCGGCATCCACCCCGTCCCGAAGCTCGTGCGGGTACACCGCCTCGTACTTCAGCGACCGCCACAGCCGCTTGATGAAGATGTTGTCGAGGAAGCGGCCCCGCCCGTCCATCAAGAACCGGACGCCCGCCCCGAGGACCCGGGCCGCGAAGGCCGTGCTGGTGAACCGGGACCCCTGGTCGGTGTTCAGGATCTCCGGCGTTCTCCGGCCCGGCGCCGCATCCAGAGCCTTGATGCAGAACGACGCGTCCATCGTGTTCGACAGCCGCCACGCGAGGACGTGCCGGGTCGCCCGGTCCATCACCGCCACGAGGTAGAAAAACCCCTAGCTTACAGGGATGTAGGTGATGTCGGCGCACCACACGTGGTTCGCCCGCGAGACCTCGAGGCCGCGCAGCAGGTAGGGGAAGACCCGGTGCTCCGGACCCGCCGCGCTCGTCGTCCGGGGCCGCCGGTACACCGCCTCGACGCTCATCAGGCGCATGAGCCGCCGGATGCGGTGCCGGCCCGCCGCGACCCCTTCGCGATGGAGAGGCCGCATCATCTGCCGACTCCCGCAGAACGGATGGTTCATGTGGAGCTCGTCCATGCGCCGCATCAGCGCCGGGTTCTCCGCGCTCTCCCCCTGCGGCCGGTGGTACAGCGACGACCGGCCCACGCCCACCGGCGCACACTGCTTCGACAGGCTGAGGCGTCCGTCCCGCTTGACCATCCGCATCCGGACCGCCCGGCTCAGCGCTCCAACCCGCGACGAAAAAATCCCGCTCGACGGTGAGCTCGCCGATCTCGGCGTGCAGGTCGTGGATCTTTGTCTCGTGCTGCCGGGCGAGCTTGCGCGCGGCGCCCCGGGCGAACTCCTCCGGGGACGTGTCGCGCAGCTGCCGCTTCCATGCGCTCACCTGGTTCGGGTGAAGCTCGTGGCGCGTGGCGATCGCCTGTACGCTGTCTCGCTCCCGCAGCGCCTCCAGCGCCACCCGGCTCTTGAACTCCGCCGTGAACCGTCGTCTCTTCCCGGCCATCTCGGTGCCTCCTGTTCAGTACTGGAATCAACCTTAACGACCTGTCCAATAAACTGGGACCACCTCACACCGCGCTCCCCCCCGCCAGCACACCCTCTTGCTCCACGTTCACAAATTCCCCATCGTTTCCGTACTTGCAGCGTCGCGACTCTCGTTCTCATCCTGATTCTCGCCGGACACACGAAAGCGGACAGGTTGTTTATAAACCTCCCCACTTGGAAAACAGCGAGGAGCCGCCCGTCTCGGGTCTTAGTTTGGTGTGAAGGTAATCGGAAGCTCGATCCAGACCGCCACCGCTTTGTCGCGGTTGAGCGCCGCAATGAACTTGAAGACCGGTGCCACGCGCAAGGCGGCCTCGTCGAGAGACTGGTGGCCCGAAGACGTGTGCACCTGCTGGTTCTTCACGGCACCTGTTTCGTCAATGAAGAACCACACGACGGTCGTGCCCCCGATCCCTGCATCCCGGAGAAGGGGCGGATACTCGCGTTCGAGTGCTCTCCGCACTTCCAGACGGTTGGTGATGGAGGGCTTGACGGTGTACGGGGTGAAGATCGGCGCGGACGAGATGTCCGCATCCACCGCGTCCGGCGGAGGAGGAAGGGTCTCGACCGGGTTCTCGTCGAAGGTCACCGGCGCGATGGTGATGTCTTCGTCGATCACGGCGCTCGTCACCACCGAGGCAACTCCACTGCCTGCCTGAGCAGGGCCGGTATTGACATCGCCGCCAACCACTAGAGCGAACGAATTGAGAATGTTACGAATGTCCGTGATGGTGATGTGAGTGTCGCGGAAAAGATCATTTCCGGACACATCAATCGAAAATCCAAGCTCCAGCCGCTTCTGCAGCTCTGATGATCCAGAATCGTGCCGTTCGGCATCAACTCCTTCAGCTCGTCCGCCACCGACATCACCGAGCGGCCACCAATCCATTCGGAGAGCAGTCTATTGATGAAGGCGTAGGACAACACCAGTCCAACGGAACCACTGCCGTCTGGAACTGTCAGATCTGGGAGCGGAGGACTCTCCAACCAATCCCGAGCGACCGTAATCGACGCATACAACTGCTCGCCGTCTGCGACCGCGCGCACTCTTTGAAACGTGGTACGATCGCCGCCGGAAAACGCGTCGCCGAACAGCCATCGGAGAGAACCCGCCCTGCCCATGTTCTCGAGCATGTTGGGAATCTGGCGGTTTAACACACCGCTCAAATCGGAAGCCATCGTGGAAGCCATCTTGGCAAGTTCGGCCTCTACGTAGCTTTGTGTGTTCTTCGTGAAAGCAGATCTCGAGATGCCAGGCATATCGGTTAATCCCCCAAAGCTGGAGAGATTTGTCTGCCGCACGGTCGCGACAAGGCCGCGCCCGCTTTCACGAAGGGCCAGCTCGATGTGGACGCCGCCAAACATCCAAAACGTATATGTCCTGCTGTAATCGTAGTAATTGTCCCACGGCGGCCAGGTCTGCTTGAATATCTCAGGCCCTTGGCAATTGATCGAACATGCCACTTCCTTGAAGCCACCACGCAACCCAAATGTGAACTCGATGCCAATACCGTTGTCGTAGGATCGCCCGCCCACGCTTCTTGAATTCCCGATATGCAACGTGAAGTCGTTAGACCAGAAGCTCTTCGGCCATAGCCAAGTGTTGAACACATTGTCAAACGAGTAAATGTCGGCATCGTTTTCGTATATCTTGTAGCAGGTTCCGTCGTCATTGAGGCTTGTGGGATCGGGATAGTTGTCGTCATCGCGATCGTGCAGTCGCATGAATCTCCGCTGCGTGCCCGTGCGACACGTCTCTTTGAAAGATTCGTTGATTTTGGATCGGAACATGGGCTCGATCTTGTCCTCGAGAAACCGGCGCAGTTGCACTAAGTCGGCGAAGATCCGTCCAACCTCAACATGTGGAGTCATTCCAGTCATCCCGTCCGTGGGTGGGTCACTGAAGAAGACTGGACGCGCGAAAACCGTCCTACTCCCATCGTCGCAGACAACGTCAAGCCAAGAGAGCTGTTCGCCATAATAACGATTCAAGCTGTCGTGCTCAGCTCGGCACCCTGATGATTCGAGGCCCGAGATGCGCCACGGGGTCTGCCACCCCGCCCCCCCCCGGCTGACCCAGTCGAAGGACTGTCGTCCTATCGATCGGCGGGGCTTCAACGACGAGATGGTCGACCCCAACAGGCGCATCGAGCGCCCGTCGCTCAACAACGAACGCTGTTCCCACGCCGAGCACAATCGCCCCGCACGCTGCCGCCAACCAATTTGATTTCGTCAGTCCCATTTCGATCCCCTTCACGTTATGAAAATTGGTACTTTAGAATATGACGACTCTTCCGATCAACCCAAGTAGCTCCACCAGCATTACGATCACTGTCGACCACAGGATGCCGCTGGTGACAGCGGCGGCCACATTGGTCGACGAACGAATATCGTTCGCTGTGCAACGAACGGTCGTGACAGCTGCCACTAAAGCGCCGTACATCACGATGCTGACGATCGCATGGATGAGGTCGGGGTGCCGAGACCCGACCGCGGGTTGGACAAAGGTTGACCAGAACGACAGGGCCGTATGGTCATCGATAGTGCCTTGCACGGCGACATACGCGCTGAGCGCTCCAGCAAACGCTAAGCTGAAGGTAACGATGCACACTACTATAGCCAGAAACAGGCCCCACCACACGGGTCCTATAACCCGCCGGTCGACCGACACACCCATTACATTTATGGCATCCAGTTGGCGAGCGGCTGTCATCTGCCCCAGCCAAGATCCGATCGTCGATCCGGCACAGGCACCGGCAGCTATCAGCGCTCCAATGGGTGGGCACACGTACACTACAAGGTTGGCTCCAAAATTGTATGTCACCCCCACGGCGCTGATCCCACTCGGGACGGACTCTTGGAATACCAGAGCGAACATTCCGCCCAGATAGCCGACGTTGACCTCGCCGCCGCTCATCATTGCGACCGTGTGAGGATCCGGCGTGAAGCCGGAGGACAGCGCCGCCGACCCGTAGGTCGGGGTATGCCCGGGGTCCAATATGTCCGGTCCCGCTGGCACTGGCGCATCTTTCGTGAGCTCCGTGGCCTCCACGGCGAGGATGGGCAAGATCCCCGCGAGACGGGTCAGTGCTTCAATCCGAACCGCGGTCGGAATCCCCAGCATCTCACCCCGCATGTTCACGGCGAGACCTCCGCTGCTCCCGGGCGAAACCTGGGCGTCCGTCTGGTACCATACGGGCAGCCGCCGGTCGTTCATGGTGCCGTTGCGGATGGTGGTGACGGTTCCCTCGGTGAACGCGAGGTAGCCGTCGCCGATGCCCGGATAGCCGAACACGAAGACCGGGTCCCCTCGCCGGGCTTCCTCCGCTGCCAACGAGACAATCGGCAGGTCAAGCCCGTCTGCCGGGATCGGCCGACCTTGGTCGTCGCGGTCGATCCGGAGCCTCGCAAAGTCCACCTTCATGGAGACGCTGTCGAGGACGGCGCGGTACTTGGGCACAGGCAGTTCGTTGGGATTCTCGAGAACCTCCACGACGTAGTCGTCGGCCCCCTCGACCACATGCCGGTTCGTGTAGACGTAGACGAGGCCGTTCCGATCGACGAACGTGCCGGATCCCGCGCCGACTTCCTGCCCGCCCCGAAGCGTCACGACCCGCACGACCGAGCGAGAGATGCGGTCGATGTCGTCGCTATTCAAGGCCGGTTGGGCCGACGCGGCACCAACCGCAACACCGCAAACGATGAGCCCGGCCGCTATGGAAGGCAAATAGCCCATTGGTAGCCTGTACCCGAAAGTACTTATATCCATACCCATGAAAATCACCTTTGTTAAAGGGCTCTTCCTCCCTCTTGGTGGCCGGGGTTACGGTGAGGGGTCAGAGTTCATGACCGATCACCGACGAGGAGGAGGAAGGCATGGCCGAGAGGAGCTGGCTGGACGCGGTGCTGGGACTGGGTCCAGAGTGGAGGGTTGTCCGGGTGGAGCGCACGCGGGAGCCGAAGGAGCTGCGGGTGGGCGTGGAGCGTGCCCCGGGGAGCAGGCTGCGGTGCCCCGACTGCAACGAGGAATGCCCGGGCTGCGACACGCGGCGGCGGGAGTGGCGGAATCTGGACGCCCGGGGGTACAAGACCTTTCTCGTCTGCGATGTTCCGCGGGTTCGGTGCCGGGAGCACGGGGTGCTGACGATGCAGGTGCCTTGGGCGGAAGGGAGTTCGAGGTACACGGCGCAGTTCGAGGCGGAAGTGATCCGGTGGCTCGAGGAGGCGAGCGTGCAGGCGGTGGCCGGGCGGATGCGGCCGAGCTGGAACGCCGCGGACGGGATCATGCAGCGGGCCGTGGCCCGGGGGCCGGCGCGCCGCCGGCCGGAGGAGGTCCGGCGCCTGTCGGTGGACGAGACGTCGTTTCGCCGCCGGCACCGCTGCGTGACGGTGGTGTCGAACCCGGAGACGGGCCGGGTGCTGCATGTCGCCCGGGGGCGGGGCAGGGAGGCGCTCGCGGCGTTCTACGAGGGGCTGGGAGAGACGCAGAGGGCGGCCGTCGAGAGCGTCAGCATGGACATGCGGGCGCCGTACATCGCGGCGACCCTCGACATGATTCCGCACGCCTGGGCGAAGATCGCGTTCGACCGGTTCCATGTCGCCGGGCACCTCGGCGACGCGGTGGACAAGGTGCGGCGCGCCGAGCACCGGGCTCTGCTGAAGGAGGGCAACGCGATCCTCTCGGGCACCCGATACCAGTGGCTGAAGGGCCGGCGGCGGAAGACGCACGGGGAGAAGCCGGCGTTCGCGAAAGCTGCGCGCCGGCACGCGGCGGACGGCCCGGGCGTGGGAGCTGAAGGAAGCGGCCGCGAATCTCCGGAACTGCCGGAGCCGAAGCTGGGCGACGGCCGGGGGGAAACGGTGGCTCGCATCGGCTTCGCGCTGCCGCCCGGGGCCCGTCGTCAAGGCCGCCCGGATGATCCGCAGTCACCTCCGGGGCATCGTCAACGCCGTCGTCCTCCGCGCCACCAACGGTCCGGCCGAAGGCATCAACAGCCGGATCAAGACCGTGAAGGTGCGCAGCCGGGGCTTTCGCAACCGGGAACGCTTCGCGAACGCCATCTACTTCCATCTCGGCGGCCTCGACCTCTACCCCGATAGCCTGCCCGCTTGACCTGCTGCCCACCTGACAAAGGGAAGAACCTGTTAAAGATCTACCGACACTGAACTTGATATATCATCCTACGGTCCGCGTTGTCGTTTCATATCGTTTACTTGTCTATTCAACCGCAATCACGGCGACAGATCCGAGTTTCCACTCTCAAGGTAGACATCCTGGACCGCTCGGCTGACCCAGGACCCCAAGGGGAGCCTAGGCAGCTGGCTCGGCCCCTTCCCGACCAGCGCACGCGTGAAACGAGTCCAGCCGGACGGATCACTGAACCCGATCCGCCAAGCGGCGCGGTCGGCGGGCACCCGCGCCGCCCGCAAGGCGATCCCGTGGCAGAACCTCAGCCACCGCAGTGCCCTAGACCGAAGTTCGGGACAGAATCGGGCCGATTATCGCAGTTAACGTGTTGCAGCCGAAAGACCTGAGTCGATTTCGGCATCCGGATGCTGTACCCATGTAACGATTCGGTGTGCATATTGACATGATTCAGCATATCCGTTACCATGATACCCCTGTACATCGAACGCGTGCCCAACCGGAACTCCCCGCCCGCCGTCCTGCTGCGCGAGTCCTTCCGCAGGGACGGCAAGGTCTGCAAGCGCACCCTCGCCAACCTCTCGAAGTGGCCCGACGAGATCGTCCGGGGGCTGCGCATCCTGCTCAAGGGCGGCGTCGCCCTGAAGTCGATGGACGACGCCTTCGAGATCCTGCGCTCCCGACCCCACGGGCATGTCGCCGCCGTCGCGGGCACGGCGCGGAAGCTGGGCCTCGAGAGGCTGCTCGACCGCCGTCCCTCGCGGATGCGCTCCTTGGCGGCGGCGATGATCGCCGCTCGAGTCCTCGACCCCCGCTCGAAGCTCGCCACCGCCCGGGGCCTCACCTCCGAGACGCAGACCGACACGCCGGGCGAGGAGCTCGGCGCCGAAGACGCGACGGCGGAGGAGCTCTACGAGGCGATGGACTGGCTGCTGCGGCGGCAGCCGCGCATCAAGCGGACTCCGGCGGCCCGGCATGTCGAGGACGGCTCGCTCGTACTCTGCGACCTGACCTCGGTGTACTTCGAGGGCACGAAGTGCCCGCCGGCCAAGCGCGGCTACTCTCGCGACGGCAGGCGAGGCAAGCTTCAGATCGTCTTCGCCCTGCTCTGCGACCGGGAGGGCCGTCCGGTGGCCGCCCAGGTCTTCGAGGGCAACACGGCCGACCCCGGCTCCGTGGCCGCCCAGGTCGAGAAGCTCACCGGGCGCTTCTCGCTCTCGCGGGTCGTCGTGGCCGGCGACCGGGGGATGCTGACCGACGCCCGCATCCGCGAGGACCTCGGGCCCGCGGGGCTGCGGTGGATCACCTCGCTGCGGGCTCCGGCGATCCGCAGGCTCGCTTCCGGCGGCGACCTGCAGCTGTCGATCTTCGACGAGCAGGACCTGGCCGAGGTCTCCGCGCCCGAGCTCTGTCCGGGCGAGCGGCCGGTCGTCTGCCGCAACCCGCTGCTCGCGGCCGAGCGCACGCGCAAGCGAGAGGCGCTGCTCGCGGCCACGGAGGTCAAGCTCGAACAGGTCGTCCGGGCGACGCAGCGCGACAACCGCCCGCTGCGGGGCGAGAAGCGCATCGCCGTGCGCGCCGACCGGGCCCTGCGCGCCCGCAAGGTCGGCAGGCACTTCAAGACCGCCGTGACCGACGACGGCTTCTCCTACGAGCGCGACGAGAAGCGCATCGCCGAAGAGTCGGCGCTCGACGGCATCTACGTGATCCGCACCGACGTGCCCGCCGGCGAGATGGGGCCCGAAGACACGGTCCGCGCCTGCAAGAGCCTCAGCCGGGTCGAGCGCGCCTTCCGCAGCTTCAAGGGGGTGGACCTCAAGGTCCGCCCCGTCCACCACCGCCTCGCCGATCGCGTCCGCGCCCACGTCTTCCTCTGCATGCTCGCCTACTACGTCGAATGGCACATGCGCCGCGCGCCGGCCCCCCTGCTCTTCGACGACCACGACCCGGCCGCCGCAGAAGCCGCCCGCGCCTCGCCCGTCGCGCCCGCCCGCGTCTCCCGCGCGGCACGCGCCGAGAAGGCCGGGAAGCGCACCCCCGAGGGCCTTCCCGTCCACAGCTTCCGGACCCTGCTCCGCGACCTCGCCACCCTCACCCGCAACCGCGTCAGGCCCCCCGTGCCCGGAGCCATGACCGCCGACATCCTCGCCCGCCCCACCCCGCTCCAGGCCGAAGCCTTCCGCCTGCTCGGCGTCCGCCCATAAGCCGTACCCAGTAGCGTACACCCCGGAAATCGCTTATGTCGCAGCGCCGCAATCACTTGGCAGATCGCCGCCGCCGAACTTCGGCCTAGAATAGGAATATCCGCGCCTAAGCGCCGACTGCGACAGATAGGCCGGACGGCACTTTAGCCGTCGGGCAACCTCCTCAACCGAAGCAAAGTACCCCCCCCCCCCCCCCCGGAAAATAGATCGAGTCGGTGCTCTTTCCCGGCGCTCCCATCGTCCAGCCCGACGATACCGCGGATTCGCTGGTAAGCAACAATGCGCAACCCGCGCTCCGCGAGCGCCGGCCCGGGACAAGCCCGGATGAAGAACTCGATCGCTTCTTGAAACGCCCGTTCGCTTCCGTCCCCCTCCACCCTCAGCAACTCACGCACCGATGGTTGTTCCTCGCCCCAAGCCGCTCCAGCAGCGCCACCGTCTCCACGAACGGCTGAATCCGCTGCACGGGGCCGTTGGCCATGTCCACCGTGGTCTGGCCGCTGCGCGCCACGGCGGTGACGTCGGCCCCTTTCTCAACCAGATACAAGATCATCTCTTTGTCGCCGCGGGCCGCCGCATGATGCACCGGCGTGTAGCCGTTGTGGTCGCGCGCGTTCACATCGGCGCCGAGCTCCTCCACCAGAAACTTCATGGCGGGCATCCAGCCGTCGGGCACGTGGCGGTGCGAGTTGCCGGCGAATCCCTGGCCGTAGCCGACTCCCGCGGCGGCGTGGATCGGGTAGACCGCCGGGCCGCCGATGGGCACAGGCGGCAGTCCGGAGTGATCGGTTTCGTCCCTCGCGCCGAAGCTGCGCCGCGGCACTTTGATGGTGGGAAGGCCAGGGTCGGCACCGTATTCCAGGAGGAGCTTCATGGCGGGCACATCGGTCGCGTGCGCCGCCCGCCAGAAGGGCGTGGCCCCCGTCCGGTCGACGCCGAGCAGGTCGCGGTTGTAGGTGGTGAACCAGAGCGTGCGCTCCAAGCGGGCGTTCACATCCGCGCCGGCTTCGAGGAGCGTGCGCATCAGCTCCAGATAGCCCGCCGTCTGCTGCTCGTGGACGAGCGGTTGCGGATGCCGGGCCTTGGGTGCCCATTGCACGTTGAGTACCGCGTAGAGGGGCGCGGCCCCCGCGCTGCTGGCGAGGTTGGGGTCGGCACCGCGTTCCAGGAGCTCCGCCACGAGGTCGAAGTAGCCGTTGATCGCGGCGATCAGCATCGGCGTGGCACCGTCGGCCGCGCTGGGCATGTCGATTCCGACCCCGCCGTCCAACAGCGCCGTGACGGTCGCCGTATGGCCTTCCCGGGCGGCGAGATGGATCGCCGACAACCCGCCGTGCCTGCCGACCAGGTCCGCGTAGTTGAGCGGGATCGGCTCACCCGTCCGGCGCCGTGCTTCCAACGCCTCCTGCGCAGCCGCCCTGGCCTGCTCCTCCCGCGACGTCGGCGGAGCGGTCGAACCCTGCGGGGTCGCGCCGGCCACGCCCGATTCCACCGGATAGCTCTGGGCGTCGGCACCCCCCCGCATGGCCGCGATCTCGGTCCGGCGTCTCCGCTCCGACGCCCGGTCCAGAATGTCGCGCTCCACCAGGTCCATCACGCGGGCGGTGACGGCCGCGTCCGCGCCCGCTGCAAGAAGCGCCGCGACCGCCTGCGTGCGGCCCTTCGCCGCGGCGAACATCAAGGGAGTCTGTCCCCATTCGGGCTCGGTCGCGTCCACCGGAGCACCGCTTTCCAGCAGCGCCGCCACCGAACGCACATCGCCCGAGGCCGCCGCAAAGTGAAGCGGCGCGGCCCCGGTCCCGGTGACCGACGCCACATCGGCCCCCGCTTCGGCCAAGATCTCGACGATCTCCCCGTTGCCCTCCTTGGCTGCCACATGGAGAGGGGTATGCGCGCCCAGGCGGGTCGCCGCTTCCAGCTCGGCACCGGCACCGATGAGCAGGCGCGCGATCTCGGCGTTCCCGTTCAAGGCCGCCCAGTGCAGCCCGGTCATCCCGTCCCCGCGCGGGGTGTTCACGTCGGCACCCTCCGCCAGCCGCGCACGCACGGCCTCCGCATCGTCCCGCATGGCCGCGTCGGCCACGGGGGAGTCACTCGGCAGTGACGATGCCGACAGGTGCCGCAGCTGAGCTTCTGCAGCTGCGGCACCGGCAGCGAGCAAGTCACCCGGCAGCGACCAAGCGCCGCTCAGCATCCAGGCCAGCAGGACCGGCCCCGCAACCCTGGCAGCTCGTAGACGGAATCCTTCCGGCATTCGAGCGGCGATGCGTCCGGGCCGGATCGCTTCGCGCGGACTCATCCGCGGGCTCCCGGCACGCTGCCCGTTCATATCGACAGCGGGAATGCGCCGGTGCTGTCGCCGAAGCTCTCCACGTCGTCCATCCCCAGCTTGTGCATCAGGCCGAGCATGACGTTGGCCATCGGCGTTCCGGGCGCCGCGCGCAGGTGGAGGTCGCCGTCCATGCGCCCGTTGGCGCCGCCCACGACGAACAGAGGGCAGCGTTTGTGGTTGTGGACGTTCGAGTCGCCCATCGGCGAGCCGTAGACGACCATGGTCTTGTCGAGGAGGCTGGCGTCTCCTTCGCGGATGTTCGCGAGCCGGTCCAGGAAGTAGGGGACGAGACCGACGTGGTACCGGTTGATCTCGGCGAACTCGAGGACATTCTCGGGCCTTCCGCCGTGATGCGACGACGGGTGGAAGCCCTTGTCCACTCCGCTCTCCGGGTAGACCCGGCTGGAGGCGTCGCGGCCCATCTTGAAGGAGAAGACGCCGGTCACGTCCGCCTCGAAGGCAAGCGCCTGCAGGTCGAACATCAGCTTGACGTGCTCGTCGAACGAGTCGGGCACTCCGGCGGGCGCGCCCGGAAGCTCGCGCTCTTCGCCGCTCTCGTTGCGCGCCACCACGCGGGCGATGCGCCGCTCGATCTCGCGTATGTCGTCGAGGTAGCGGTCGACGCGCCGCCCGTCGACCGGATCCAGCTCCCGCTTGATGGACCTCACCTCGCCGACGATGAAGTCGAGGATGCTGGCGCTGGCTCTGCGCCTGGCCGCTCGGGCCTCGGGCGTTCCGCCGGCGCCGAACAGCTGGTCGAATGCGGCCCGCGGGTCCCGGACCATCGGCAGCGGCTGGTCGGGCGCCGCCCAGGAAATCGTGTCTGTGTAGACGCACGCGTAGCCGTAGGCGCAGCCGCCCGCCTGGTCCACGTTCTCGATGCAGAGCTGCATCGAGGGGATCGGGGTGTCCTGCCCGAAGCGCTGCGCGTAGAGCTGATCCATCGAGGTGCCGACGAAGACATCGGAGCTCTCGGTCTGCTTGGGGTGCGCCTGAGTGAGGAAGGTGGCGCTGGAGCGGAAGTGATCACCCCCGATCTCCTTGGGCCTGGTGGCTTCGGCACCCTCCACGTCGGTGTCGCTGATGACCGTCAGGTAGTCCCTGTACGGCTCCAGCGATCGGAGCACGCTGGGACCGAAATCGAACCCGCGTCCCGTCTCCGGGGGCGACCACAGGTGCTGGCTCGCACCCCACGCGTTGCTCCCCGCCGAGCCGTGGACCATCTCGATCGCGACCAGCCGCGTGCGGTCGAGCGCGGTGCGCGCCCGCGTAACGGCCCACCGTTCGCGCGCCGGGGCCATCGCATCGAGGAAGGGGAGCGCAACGCTCGCGCCCATGCCGCGCAGGAAGGTCCGGCGCGGCAGGTGCCGTCCGGTAATCAGGTGCATCGCGATCAGCCTCCGCTTCCGTTCGGCGCTTCGTCGCCGGCCGCGACCGGCGGGGCCTTCAGCATGAAGGCGTCGCTCGCCGCCACTGCGACGATGAACGCCGACACGCGGTAGTCGTCTTCCGCCGCCGCACGGGTGATCCGGCGCACGGTCGGCATGTCATAGTACTCCAGACGCCGCCCGAGCGCATACGCCATAAGGTTCTCGGTGAAGGTTCGGACCAGCGGCTCGGGTCGCTTCAGGAGCGCCGCGCGCAGCTCCGAAGGCGAGGAGATGGGCGTACCGTCGTAGAAGTCGCTGGCCGCGTCGATCGGCACCCCCTGGTCCTTGATGCGCCACGCCCCCGAGACGTCGAAGTTCTCGAGCGCCAGCCCGATGGGGTCGATCATGCGGTGGCAGGAGTTGCAGGCCGGGTTGGTCCGGTGCACTTCGAGGCGTTCACGCACCGTGAGGAAGCGGCCGTCCTCTACCACCTCCTCTTCCAGCTCCGGCACGTCGGGCGGAGGTGGCGGCGGCGGCGTTCCCAGGAACACTTCCATCACCCACTTGCCCCGGAGCACGGGCGATGTCCTGCCCGCGTGCGAAGTGAGCGTGAGGATGCTGCCGTGGCCCAACAGGCCGCGCCGCTCGTCGTCCAGGTAGCGGACGCGCCGGAACCGGTCTCCCGCGACCCCGGGTATTCCGTAGTGGCGGGCCAGGCGTTCGTTCACGAAGGTGTAGTCGGCCGAGTACAGATCCATGACCGAGGCGTCTTCGCGCACCAGGTTGTCGAAGAAGATCTCGGTCTCCTTCAGCATCGCGCGTTTGAGCGGCTCGTCGAAGTCCGGGTTGACGCGCACGTCGGGCTGGATCTTCTCCAGGTCCTGAAGGCGGAGCCACTGGGCGGCGAAGCGCGTCGAGAGCGCCTTGGAGCGCCGATCTCGCAGCATCCGGCGGACTTGGCTTTCCATCACGGCGCGGTCGGACAGCCTGCCTTCGCGGGCCACGGCCATCAGCTCGTCGTCGGGTCCGGCACCCCACAGGAAGAACGAGAGGCGCACGGCCAGGTCGTGATCGCCGATGCGGTAGGCTCGCGCCGTGCCGTCGGCCGTGTCTCCGGATGTGCCGTCGCCCGCGTCGTCGGCCGCCCTCGCGACGGCCGCCGACTCCTCGATCCTGAAGATGAAGTGAGGGCTGGCAAGGATCCCTTCCAGCGCAATGCGCACCCCGCCCTCGAAGCCCTCCGTTTCGGCACCGGCGTCGTAGAGCCGCATCAGCGCGGCCACGTTGGCCTCGGTCAGCGGCCGCCGGTACGCCCTGGTTCCCAGCCTTGCGACGATCTCGCGGGCGCAGTCCCGGGCCTCGGCGTCGCTCGCTCCCGCTTCGGGACGACATGAGAACACCGCCGTGCGGCTCGGTGTGTCGGACACCCCCTGCGGGTCGAACGGGCCGCCGATCGCCAGATCCCGCAGGTGCGGAAGGACGGTGAATCCGTAGCTGCCCGCAATGCTGGTGCTCGCCAGCGACCAGTCGTGCGGCGAGATCATATCCTGAACCGGCCCTTCGAAGCGGCGGATGAACGCCGCCGACACCTGCCGCGGGCCTGCCTGCACGAAGACGCGCCCGGACCGGATGTTGACGCCGTCCGGGTCGGAGGTGTGCATCCACCGGCTCACTTCCAGGACCGCCGCCGGTGCGCCGTCGATCGAGATCTCCAGGAGCTCGGGCTCGCCGTCCCGGGTGTGAAGCGCGTTGCGGCCGTTGCCTACGAGGGCCCCCGTGGTCTCGTGGTGGAAGGAGACGCGGAAGGCGTAGTAGCCGTCCGCCGGGAAGTTGTGCAGGACCGACACCCCGCCCCGGCTTCCGTACGGCGCCCCTTCGACCTGTTCCGTCTGGGAATCCCAGCGCGACACGCGGTAGGTCGATTCGCTCGGCGTGATGTGGGGGTCGCCGATCGCCAGAAGGGAGATCTCGGCGGCGGCGCGCAGGTAGCCGTCGGTCAGGGTGGCCGAGAGCAGCTGCGCGTCCGCGATGTTGTCGAAGTTCGCGCTCTTGGTGTCGAGGGGCAGATAGGCTCCCGCGTCGATCTCGAGATCGAGGAGGTCGCGGATCGAGGCCCGGTATTCGGCCCGGTTGAGGCGCTGGAACGTGCGGCGCCCCGGGTTGGGATCGGCGGCCGCCGCCCTGTCCATCTGGGATTCCAGCGATCCGACGAGGCCCGTCAGGACGGCTTCGCCGGGACGCCGGTTCCCGGGGGGCGGCATCAGCCCCGCCCTGAGTTTGCGGATCATCCTTTCCGCCAGCTCGCCGTCGGCCGGGGCGTCGGCCGCGTCGAACTCCTCCAGCGACATGTTGCCGAGCAGTCGGCGCTCGTTGTGACAGCGCACGCAGTACTGCCGGATGACCTCGTTGTCGTCGAGGTCGCCGAGGGCCCGTTCGGATGCCGCAGCAGGCGGCACCGCCACGCCGGGCACGGGCGGTTCAACACGCGACAACCCCGAACTCGCCAGGACCAGGCCTGTCGCAGCGAGGGGAGCCGCGTACTTCACCATGGCCGCCTCAACTTGGGCCGCCTCAACATGGGCCGCCTCAACAGGAAACGCAGTTGTGGTTGTTCACGGCACCGAGATTTTCCAGCAGCGCGATGGTCTCGGGGAACGGCTGGATCCGCTGGACCGGCCCGTTCGCCATGTCCACCGTGGTCTGGCCGCGCCGGCTGACGAGCGTAACGTCGGCACCCTGGGCCAACAGGTAATTAATGAGCTCGTTGTCCCCCCGCGCCGCCGCGTGGTGCACCGGGCTGTATCCCTCGTGGTCGCGTGCGTTCACATCGGCTCCGAGCTCTTCCACCAGGTAGCGGACCGCCGGAAGCCACCCGTCCGGGACGTGGCGGTGAGCGTTGCCGGCGAACCCCTGTCCGTAGCCGACCCCGGACGCCGCATGGACGGGATGGACCGCCGGACCGCCCACGGGGACCGGGGGCAGCCCCGAGTGATCGGTCTCCTCGCCGCCCCGGCCGTAGCGCCGGGAAGGAACCTTCTCGGTCGGAACGGACGGGTCGGCCCCGTGGGCGACCAGAAGCTTCATGGCTTCCACGTCGAGAGCGTAGGCCGCCCGCCAGAAGGGCGTCGCCCCGCTCGCGTCGATCTGGAGCAGGTCGAAGTTGAAGGACATGAACCAGAGGTGCTTGGTGAGGCGGACGTTCGGGTCCGCACCCGCTTGAAGCAGCTTCTCCATGACCTCCAGATAGGTGTGGTCCTGCTGCATGTAGACATGCTGCTGCGGGTAGCGCGACTTGGGCGCCCAATGCGTGTTGATCGCGGCGAAGAGCGGGGTCGCGCCCGCGTGGCTCGCGATCGCGGGGTCCGCGCCCAGCTCGAGAAAGCGCATCGCCAGATCGTAGTGACCGTTGATCGTGGCCATGAGCATCGGGCTGGTCCCGTCGCCCGCGCCGGCCTGATCGATGTCCGCTCCCGCCTCGATCAGCGCGATCGCGGTCTCCGCGTGGCCCTCGCGGGCCGCGTGCAGGAGCGCCGTCAGGCCTCCATGGCCGCCGACGAGCTCACCGTACGAAAGCGGCTCCGGCTCCTCGATCATGCGGGTCTCGCCCTCCACCGCCGATGCGGCCTCGGCCAAGGCCCGGCGGTTCTCCTCTTCGTGCCGGTGCCGCACGGCCGTCGCCACCTCGGGTCCCCACGGCCGTCCTTCCCGGATCCGCTTGTTGCGTTCGGCGCGTTCGATCCGGTCGTACACGGCCCTCGAGGCAACATCGATCACCCGAGTGTGGACGGCCGGATCGGCGCCCGCATCGAGCAGGGTCCGCACGACCGAAGTTCTGCCCTTCGACGCGGCGAAGACCAGCGGCGTCTGCCCCCACGACGCCTCGGTCGCGTTCACATTCGCTCCCGCGGCCACCAGCGCCGCGACGGCCCGCACATCTCCCGAGGCAGCCGCCAGGTGAAGGGGACGCGCGCCGCCCCCCGCCTCGGTCGGCGCCTCCGGGTCCGCCCCCTCGACCAACAGGACCTCCACGACCTCGCCCGCCCCGGCCCTGGCCGCCACGTGGAGCGGCGTGTAGCGCCCGATCCTGGTTCCCGCGCCCGCGTCCGCTCCGGCATCGAGCAGCATGCGTGCAAGCCCCGGATCCCGGTTGCTCGCGGCCCAGTGCAGCGCCGTCATGCCGTCTCCCTGGGCCGCGTTTACGTCCGCACCCTGCGCGATCAGCGCATGAACGGCCGCCCGGTCGCCGCGCATGGCCGCGTCGGCCACGGGACTGTCGGGGGCGCCCCGCACGGGCAGCAACGCGGCCAGCAGCAGCACCGAAACCCAGCCGTTCATTCGAGCGCTCCTAAACCGCCAGCGAAAAGTCGGACGTGCTGTTCCCGAAGCGCTTCATGTCGTCGAGCCCCAGCTTGTGGGCCAGACTCAGCATGACGTTCGCCATCGGCGTGCCCGGCGCGGCACGCAGGTGGAGGTTGCCCTCCAGCCCGCCGTTCGCGCCGCCGACCACGAACAGCGGACAGCGCTTGTGGTTGTGGACGTTCGGGTCCCCCATGGGAGATCCGTAGATGATCATCGTCCGGTCCAGCAGGTGCGTGTCGCCCTCCATGGTGCTTTCGAGCTTCTCCAAGAAGTACGGCAGCATCCCCACATGGTACCGGTTGATCTGCGCGAAATCGGTGATGTTGCGCTCGTTGCCGCCGTGGTGCGAAGCGGGGTGGAAGGGCTTTTCGACACCGCTTTCAGGGAAGATCCGGGCCGACGAGTCGCGCCCCATCTTGAAGGAAAAGACGCGGGTCACATCCGACGCGAAGGCGAGCGCCTGCAGATCGAACATGAGCTGCACGTGTTCCCGGAAGGAGTCGGGCACGCCGGCGGGGGCCTCGGGCAGCGCGCGTCCCTCGCCGCTCGCGTTCCGGGCTTCCACGCGCTCGATCCGCCGCTCCAGCTCCCGCACGTGCTCGAGGTAGCGGTCGAGGCGAACCAGATCCGTCGGCCCGAGCTGCCGCTTGAGCTGCGACACCCGTCCCGTGATGAAGTCCAGGATGCTCTTGTTCACGCGACGGCGCGCAGCCCGCTCCTCGGGACTCCCGCCTGCGCCGAAGAGCTGGTCGAAGGCCACGCGCGGATCCCTCACCATCGGGAGGGGATCCGTCGGCGAAGCCCAGCTGATCGTGTCGGTGTAGACGCAGGCGTACCCGTAGGCGCATCCGCCCGACTGGTCCACGTTCTCAATGCAGAGCTGCATCGACGGGATCGGCGTGTCCTGCCCGAAACGCTGCGCGAACATCTGGTCGAGCGATGTTCCGACGAAGATGTCGGAGCCCTCGGTCTGGCGGGGATGCGCCTGGGTGAGGAAAGTCGCGCTGGAGCGGAAGTGGTCGCCGCCGATCTCCTTCGGCTTCCTGGCTTCGGCGGGCTCGATGTCGGTGTCGCTGATGATCGTAAGGTAGTCGCGGAAGGAGTCGAGGGGACTGAGCGCGCCGGGCGTCAGATCGAAGTCGCGACCCGTCGCAGCGGGCGACCAGTAGTTCCGGCTCCTTCCCCACGCGTTGCTGCCGGCGGCGCCGTGCACCATCTCGATCGCGACGAGCCGGGTCGGGCCCTCGGCCGCCGCGCCCCAGCCCCGTCCCGCGGGGACCATCGCGTCGAGGAAGGGCAGCGAAACCGAAGCTCCCACTCCCTTCAGGAAGGTTCTGCGGGGGATTGCCGCACCGGTGATGTATTGCATGATCGCTCCGTTCTGTTATCTCCGCGGCACCGTCAGTCGCTGCGCCCCGGGGCTCGCCGGCTCCTCCACCGCCGCGGAGGCCTTCAACATCCTGAAGGGCTCGCTCCGCACCACTTCCCTGACGAACGCCGACAGCCGGTAGTCCTCCTCTGCCGCCGCCTCGGCCACGCGCCGCACCGCGGGCATGTCGTAGTACTCGACCCGCCGCCCGAGGGCGTAGGCCATCAGATTCTCGGTGAACGTCCTGACCAGCGACTCGGGGCGGCGCAGCAGCGCGGCTCGCAGATCGGCGGGTCCGTGCAGAGGCGTCCCGTCGTAGAGCTCGCCGAGCGTCTCGACGAGCGTGCCCGTGTCGCGGATGCGCCAGGTCCCGGTCACGTCGAAGTTCTCGAGCGCGATCCCGATGGGGTCGATGAAGCGGTGGCAGGAGTTGCAGGCCGGGCTGGCGCGGTGCTGCTCGAGCCGCTCGCGCACCGTGAGAAAGCGGCCGTCGCTCGCCTCGTCGGTCGCGTCGAGCTCCGGGACATCGGGCGGAGGAGGCGGCGGCGGGGTCCCCAGCAACACTTCCATCACCCACTTGCCCCTCAGCACGGGCGAGGTGCGATTGGCGTGGGATGTGAGGGTGAGGATGCTGCCGTGGCCGAGGATACCGCGCCTGGCATGGTCCGTGTACGGCACCCGGCGGAAGTGTTCGCCGACAACTCCGGGAATGCCGTAGTGCCTGGCCAACCGTTCGTTCATGTACGAAAAGTCCGCCGTGAGGAAGTCCCGGAGGGTTCCGCCCTCGCGGACCAGGGCGTTGAAGAACATCTCGGTCTCGCGGCGCATGTCGTGCGCCAGCTGCTCGTAGAAGTCCGGGTAGCGCAGCGCGTCGGGGTGCACCTTGTCCAAGTCCTGGAGGCGCAGCCACTGGGCGGCGAAGCGGGTGCCCAGCGCATCGGCGCGGGGGTCGGCAAGCATCCGTTCCACCTGGGCCTCCAAGATGCCCGGATCGGACAACCCGCCCCGTGCGGCCCCGCCTCGCGCGGCGATATCGATAAGCTCCTGGTCGGGAAGGCGTCCCCACAGGAAGAACGACAGGCGCGACGCGAGCGCAACGTCGCTGATCGGGCGCAGGCCGCCCGGTGCCGCGCCGCCCGCGGCAGGCCCCTCGAAGCGGAACACGAAGTCGGGGCTCGCGAGAATCCCCTGGAGCGCGGTCCGCACGCCGACGTCGAACCCGCCCTCTGCCGCGCCCTGCTCGAACAGGCGCATCAGCCCGCCGACCTCCGCCTCGGTGACCGGCCGGCGGAACGCCCGCGTCCCCAGCTCCTCGATGATCCGGAGCGCGCAGGCCGGCTCTTCGACGGCGACGGCGGCGGGACGGCAGGTCATGACCCGCTCCCAGGCCGGCGTGCGCGTCACCCCGGTAATGTCGTACGGTCCGCCGATCGTCAGGTCGCGGAGGTGCGCCACCCCGGTGATCCCGTACGAATACCCGATCTTCTTGTCGGCGAGCGACCACTCGTGGGGCGAGGTCAGGTCCTCGACCGGACCCTCGGCGACCTTGATGAACGCCGCGGACACCCGGTGCGGCCCGGCGGTGACCGGGATGCGGTCCGTGACGACCTCGACGCCGTTCGGGTCCTGCCGGTGCATCCACCGGTCGAGCGGGATGAGAGCGGCGCGCACTCCGTCGATCGACACTTCGATCTCTTCGTCGAACGGCACCGTCTGCCCGAAGAAGTTCCCGGTCGACTCGTGCTGGAAGGCCAGCCGGAAGTAGTACTCGCCGTCGGCGACGAAGTTGTGGACGACCGAGATCCCGCCCCGTGTGCCGAAGGGCGCTCCCGGCACGTGCTCGCGCTGTTCGGCGTACCGCGACACTTCGTAGGTGGCCTCGGACGGCGTCGCGGCGTCGTCGCCCAGGGCCAGCCGGCTCACCTCGCTGGCCGCGGTCAGGTACGACTCGAGCAGCGTCGCCGACAGGGTCTGGACATCGGCGATGTTGTCGAAGCCCGCGCTGACCGTCTCGTCGGGCAGGTAGGCCGAGGCATCGATCTCGATCCCCAGGAGGTCGCGGATCGCGGCGGCGTACTCCGCGCGGTTGAGGCGCTGGAAGGTGCGGCTCCCCGGGTTCGGGGCGCGCGCGGCTGCCGCGTCGATGTCTTCTTCGAGCCGCGTCACGAAGGCCGTGACTTCGTCCTCGGGCGGCCGTCTGACTCCGGGAGGCGGCATCATCCCGGCCCGCAGCTTGCGGATCATCTTCTCCGCAACCGGCGCATCGGCGACCGGGTTCGCGGCGTCGAACTCCTCGAGCGACAGATTCCCCAGAAGGCGCCGCTCGTTATGGCAGCGGACGCAGTACTCCCGAACGATGTCTTCGTCGCCGCCTTCGTTCGCCGCGACCCCGGCGGCAGGGTCGAAAACGGCGGCAGGGGCGATCCCGGCGGCAGCTGCGAAAGCGTCCGCCTGAGACGCACGCTCACCCTGCTCGGGGACGGGGGCGGTCCTCGTGGCGAGGATCGTCGGGAGAGCCACACCGAACAGGAGCGCGGGGGCGAGTTTCGTCATGCCGGCGAATCCGTCCTCAGTGTGTTGTACTGGACACCTTACCTTGGATATTGCTGGAGAAGGGTGGGCTTCGCAAGGGCACGCGACCGTGCGGGTGTGCGGATCGGAGCGGATCGGAAGTGTCCGCCGGAGCGAGGGACCTCCGCCACGGGATGCCCGCCCCGATCACCCTCCGCCTGCGGCCAGCACGACCTTGAACGACACCCGCTCCCCGTTCCTCAGAACGACGATCTCCACCTCGTCGCCCGGGTCGAACTCGTTCAGCGCCGCCATGTAGTCGTAGATATCGTCCACGTCGTGCGGGCCGAACCTGACGATGATGTCACCGCCCTGCATGCCCGCCTTCGCGGCCGGGCTCTCCGGACGCACGGCGGTGATGGCCATTCCGCCCGACTCGCGCGAATAGTCTGGGATGGTGCCCAACCGCACCCTGAATCCGCTCCTCACCGAATTCTCGTCCCCCGATGCTCCGGCCCCGTGCGGGTTGCCCGCGCCCTCCACCGGAGTCAGCGATGCGAAACCCGACGCCGGAACGACTTCCCGAACCACCGCCGCGACGAGTTCCGCGACCCGGTCCATGCCCTCGGCGTTCACGAGCTCCCAGTCGTCCTCGACGCGGTGGTACTCGGGGTGGGTGTTGGAGAAGAAGTGCAGCACCGGGATTCCCCGCGCATAGAATGAGGTGTGGTCCGAGGCGCCGAATCCGTCGCTGTTGAAGCGAAGGTCGAGGGGAGAAGCGATGCGCGCATTGGCCCGTTCGAGGATGTCGGTCCACTCCTCGGCCGTGCCGGTTCCGAGGACGGTGAGGGCATCGTCCCGCACGCGGCCCACCATGTCGAGGTTGAGCATGGCGACCGTGCCGTCCAAAGGGAGGAGGGGTGTGCTCACGTAGTGCGCCGATCCCCACAGCCCGCGCTCTTCGCCCGTGAAGGCGATGAAAAGAATGTCCGGCGCGAGCGGCGGACCGGAAGCGAGGGCTCGCGCCACCTCCAAGAGCACGGCCGTACCCGATGCGTTGTCGTCGGCGCCGTTGTGGACCGTTCCGGCGGCGTCGGGGGACAGCGAACCGAAGCCGCCGAACCCGAGGTGGTCGTAGTGCGCGCCGATCACAAGCGTCTGCCGGCCGCCGGGGCCGGAGCCGCGAAGGACGGCGGCGACGTTGCGGGCCTCGCCGTGCACGGCACCGTGCGGGCTGCCGGAGCTTACCGTCCAGCTCTGGAACCAGGTTCCGTCATCGCCGGCAGGATCGAGGCCCGCGGCGCGGAACCGGGCCGCGATGTAGTCGCCCGCGCACCGTTCTCCTGGGGTGGCCACGGCACGGCCCTCCAAGAGGTCGTCCGCGAGGTAGCGGACGTGAGCGAGGCTGCCCTCCAAGTCGCCGATGACGGACTGGGGGTCGGGGCAGCGCCAAGCGGCTTCCTGGGCCGGTGCCGGGGAGGGAGCCGCGGCCGACACCATCAGCAGCAACCCCGGCAGCAGCATCGGCAGCCCGTGGACCACCGGGCGCGAGCATCGAGCGATCATTCCGGCGTCAATCCCGCGCAACCCGCCGGCGTCAATCCCGCGCAACCCGCGCATTCAGAGGATGATCGCCGCCGGCAGAAGGACGACATAGCCCAAGACGAGCAGGACCGGCGCAAACGTGATCGAGCCCTGCCCGAGCAGGTAGTACCCCAAGGCGATCACGGCCAGTCCGCCGAGGGCGAACCAGAGATTGATCTTCGAGAACTTGAGCGTCGGTTCGGAGCCGCGCTTCTTTCTTCTTCGCGCCATGATGAGACGCTACCGAAAGGGCGCACCGGGGTCAACCTCTCCGTCAACCTTTCCCGTCGACTTCGTCGGCTGTCCAGTAGTCCGGCGCATCGGGAGGCTCTCCCGCCCGCAGCCGGGCCATCTGCTCGCGCCGGTAGCGCCGCCGGCAGATGAACATCGCCGCGAGCGCGGTGGCCAGAACGCTCCAGAACACGGCCGAGTGCGAGACCACCATCAGCCAGCCGTACCGTCTCCCGACCCACTTGCGCCAGTCGGTCTCCAGCTGCCCGGGCGTGGTGCCGTAGACTTCGCGCAGCGCGTCGTCGAAGGATCCGCCCCGCTTCCATGCGGCGATGAAGGCCTCCAGCCCCTCGGTCGCGCTCGATTCCACCAGGTAGTGGATGACCGATGCCGACAGGAGATAGGCCACCTCGGCCGGGACGCGATCCCGCGGCCACCCGAGCGCAATCGAATCCAGCGGGGGAGCGCCGCCGAAGGCCAACGCCGCACCCAGCTTGAGACCGCCGTTTTCCAACCAGCTTCCCGCCGCCCACTCCGCGTAGCCTTCGTTGAACCAACGGGGGATCCGGAGCCGTCCCATCTCGCGGGCAAGGGCCAGGTGGGCCCACTCGTGGCGAAGGACACGCACTTCCTCCGGTCTCGATCCCGGCCAGAAGCGTCCGCTCGGGACGATCATCTCCATGCGGGCGGGGATCGCCACTGCGCCGGCCCACTCCGGCACCCTCCCTCCGACCAGCGAATCCATGACCTCGCGGGTCGGCGCGACCGTAAGGGTGGCGTGAAATTCCGTTGCCCCGAGTGCGGGGAGCGGCCCCAGCGCCGCCAGCGTCGCGACCGCGCGGGCCGCCCGAAGCGAGTCACGGCCCTGATAGCGGGCGGTGACCCTGGCACCTCCGGCGACGCCGTGTCCTTCCAGGTAGCGCCACTCCGTCGCCCGGTCATGCTGCGCCGTCGCACCGGACACCAATGCACAACTCAGCAGCACATGCACCAGCAGCCCGCAGATGAACCCGCCACGGGCTGCCGGGACTCTGCGCACTACTCGGTCCACGGCTGCCCCCTTCTGCCCGTCCGGCCCCCTTGTACCCGTCCGGCGCCTTCTACCCGTCCGAGGCGGCCCAGTCGCGCACCGCGGCGAGGTCCGGCGGCAGGGGCGCCGTGAAGGACATTGCCGCCCCGGTCACGGGGTGAGCGAATTCAAGTCGGTGCGCGTGCAGGAACTGTCGCGGCGTGCGCTTCGCCAACGCCGCCGCCCACGGACGCTGCGACCCCGCGAAGCCGCGATCCCGGCCGGCACCGTAGAGCGCGTCCCCGACGACCGGATGACCGATCGCGGCCCCGTGCACGCGGATCTGATGAGTGCGCCCGGTCTCGAGTTCGGCCTCGCACAGGCAGGCCACCGGGGCCGGCACAGTGGAGGCGGACCCGGCGGGCCAGACTTCGAGGCGGCGGAAACGGGTCCGCGAAGGCCGTCCCGTCGGTACCACGGCCATCCGGATCCGGTCGTGACGGCACCGCCCGATCGGCCGGTCCACCACCAGGCGCCGGTCCCCGAGCGTCCCCCACAGTGCCGCGAGGTACGTGCGTTTCACGCGCCGCGCCTTCAGCGCACGGGAGAGCGCCTGGTGGGCGCGGTCGGACTTGGCCGCCACCATCAGCCCGGAGGTGTCGCGATCGAGCCGGTGCACGATCCCGGGCCGGAGCGTCCCCCCTACGCCCGAGAGGCCGTCCACATGGTGCAGGAGCGCGTTGACAAGCGTCCCGTCGGGGTGGCCCGGCGCGGGATGCACCACGAGCCCGGGCTGCTTGTTCACGACGACCAGCTCCCCGTCCTGGAAGACGATCTCGAGAGGGATGTCCTGCGCCTCCGCACGCGACGGCGACGGCGCGGGAACGCAGGCCTCGATCTCCTGGCCGGGCGCGACCTGGAACGACTTCTTCGGCACGCGGCCATCGACGAGCACATCGCCCGCAGCCACGAGCGCCGCCGCGCGACTGCGCGACAACCCCGACCGAGCCGCCACATAGCTGTCGAGTCGCCCCTGCGCGTCCGCTCCGGCGACCCAGCGGTGCCGCGTCACGGCGCGCAGCCCGCGGCGACGCGGCCGGTCACGGCCTGGCCGAAACGGAAAGCCCGAGGACCGCGGCCTCCCCGTCCAACTCGTCCTCCCTTTGGAAGTCGAAGTCGTCTCCGGCCCGGCCGCCCACCTCGACGGCTACGGCGAGCGTCTCGCGGGCGAGCGCCTCGCCGTGCTCGCGGGCCGCGGCGCACACCGGGCCGTCGCCGGCGATGCCCAGGCGGATACGGTCGGTCACCGCGAGCCCCGAGTCGCGCCTCAGGCGCTGGATGCGGTTGACCAGCTCCCGCGCCAGCCCCTCGATCCTCAGCTCTTCGGTGATCGCGGGGTCCAGGCCGACCGTGCAGCGGCCTTCGGAGCGCACGACCCAGTCTCCCTGAGCCTCCTCCACCACCTCCATCTCGTCGGTGCCGACCTCGTGCCAGGCGCCGCCCACCTCGATGCGGACGGTTCCGCCCTTCCGCACGGCCTCGAGCGCGTCGCCGTTCAACGCCCTTATGCGCGCGGCCGCCGCCTGGGTCAGCCCGCGGAAGCGCGGGCCCAGCGCACGGAAGTCGGGACGGGCGGCCAGCGTCACCAGCCCGTCCGACGACGCGGCGAACTCGACTTCCTTGACGTTGAGCTCGTCGCGGAGGAGCGACAGGATTTCGCCGGACGGCGGGGTGCCGGGAACCACCGCGAGCAGGCGTCCCAGCGGCTGGCGGACGCGGATTCCCACCTCTTCGCGGGCGGCCCGGCCGAGCTTGCTCAGGGTGCGGACACGGGCCATGTCGCCCTCCAGCCGATCTTCGATCAGATGCGCGTCGGCGTCGGGAAACGGCTCCGTGTGGCTGGAGCGGCCGGTGAGCGCCCGGTGCAGCCAGTCGGAAGTGAAGGGCGTGACGGGTGCGATCAGGAGGGCCGTGACGCGCAGCGCCTCGTGGAGCGTCGCGAAGGCCGCCGCCGAGTCGCCGTTCTCGACGTTGCCCCAGAAGCGCGAGCGGGAGCGCCGCACGTACCAGTTTGAGAGCTCGCCGTCGACGAAGGCGGCAACCGCACGGTAGGCACGCGTGGGGTTGTAGCCGTCGAGCTCGGAACGGACCGTGCGGACCAGGCGGTGCAGGCGCGACAGCAGCCAGCGGTCGAGGGTCGTCGGCGCGACACGCTCGGGCGTCCAGTCCACGGGTGCCAAGTCCTCGGGCGTCCAGTCCTCGAGGTTGGCGTAGAGCGCGAAGAAGCGGTAGGTGTTGAGCAGGGTGTCGAAGAAACGCGACCCCGATTCCCTGACGCCCGCCGGATCGAAGCGGGTGGGCAGCCACGGGTTGCTCACCGTGATCATGTACCAGCGCACCCCGTCCGCGCCGTGGTCCGCGACCGCGTCCCAGGGGTCCACCACATTGCCCTTCGACTTGGACATTTTCTGTCCGGCCGCGTCGAGGATCAGGTCGTTCACGATCACGTTGCGGAAGGCGGGGCCGAGGCCGAGCATCGTCGAGATCGCGTGCAGCGAGTAGAACCACCCGCGCGTCTGGTCCACCGCCTCGCAGATGAAGTCCGCCGGGAAGTGGCGGCCGTACCGTTCCCGGTTCTCGAACGGGTAGTGCCACTGCGCCCACGGCATCGCGCCCGAATCGAACCAGACGTCGATCACCTCCGGCGTTCGGCGCATGACCGACCCGGTCTCGGGGCAGCGCCAGGTCACCTCGTCGATGAAGGGGCGGTGCGGGTCGAAGTCGTCGGGCAGCCCCCCGGCCTTCTCGTCCAGCTCCGCGAAGCTTCCGATCCACACCACGTGCTCGGGGTCGTCCTCCGAGACCCAGGCGGGAAGCGGCGTCCCCCAATAGCGGTCGCGCGACAGCGCCCAGTCCACGTTGCCCTTCAGCCACTCCCCGAAGCGGCCTTCGCCGACCTGCGCGGGGTACCAGCGGACCTGCGCGTTGTTCGCCAGCAGGTCGTCGCGCAGCGCGGAGGTGCGCGCGAACCAGCTGTGCCGCGCCATATAGACGAGCGGAGAGTCGCAGCGCCAGCAGTGCGGGTACGAGTGGGTCGCGCGCGTGCAGGCGAAGACCGCTCCGCGCTCTTCCAGATCGCGCACGAGGAGGGCATCCGCGTCCTTGAAGAACACGCCGCCGACCAGCGGCAGGTCCGCGGCGAAAGTCCCGTCGCTCCGCACCGGCTCCATCACCGCAAGCCCGAAGTCCTTCCCCGCCCGATCGTCGTCGGCGCCGTAGGCCGGTGACATGTGCACGATCCCCGACCCCTCCTCGTCCGAGACGAATTCGGCGGGCACGATCTCCCACGCGCGCCCGCCGACCGCGTCGGCCGGAACGAGCTCGAAGGGCCGCCGATACCGTGCCCCGATCAGCTGCGAAGCCGGGACCGTCGCGCCGATCCGCTCGGCCCCGAAGAGATCCTCGGCACGGCTTCTTGCAAGAACGAGCCGCTTGCCCCGGTCCTCGACTTCGACGTACTCGATCTCCGGATGCACCGCCAGCGCCGCGTTGGAGACCAGCGTCCACGGGGTCGTGGTCCACACCAGGGCGTGCCTGCCCGATCCGTCGAGGAGTTCGAGGGTGATCCAGAGCGACGGATCCTCC
This sequence comes from Longimicrobiales bacterium, assembly GCA_965215065.1. Lineage (GTDB taxonomy): Bacteria > Gemmatimonadota > Gemmatimonadetes > Longimicrobiales > Gaopeijiaceae > Bin94. The sequence continues at coordinate 2,444,298 of OZ244037.1, read as the reverse complement.
ACATCCTTGTACCCGAGCGCGAGCTCGTGCGAGGACAGCACGGTCTGGTCGGAGGGGCACCACGGCACCACTTTGCGGCCCTTGTACAGAAGCCCCCTCTCGGCCATCTGCCGGAAGATCCACCAGACCGACTCGACGTATTCGGCGTGGAAGGTCACGTACGGGCGCGAGTAGTCCAGCCAGTACCCGATCCGCTCCGAGAAGCGCTCCCATTCGTCCTTGTAGGTGAACACGGACTCCTTGCAGCGCGCATTGAACCAGGCGATGCCCCGCTCCTCGATCTCCTTCTTGTCCTTGATCCCGAGCTGTTTCTGCGCCTCGATCTCGACCGGGAGGCCGTGCGTGTCCCAGCCCGCGATCCGGGTCACTTGCTTGCCGAGCATGGTCTGGTAGCGACAGACCAGATCCTTGATCGCACGGCTTATGACGTGATGCAGGCCGGGCCGTCCGTTGGCGGTCGGCGGACCCTCGAAGAAGACGAACTGCTCGCCGGCCGCCGTGGCTTCGAGGGTGCGGCGGAAGGTGTCCTCCTCGCGCCAGCGCTCCAAGACGGCTTCCTCCAAGGCGACGAGCGTGCTCGGCAGTTCGGGGTAGCGCATCAGCGAGAGGGCTCCTCGGCGAGGGTGCTCGCGATGTCGGCGGGCGGCGACTCCGGCCGGGCCGTGTCGGCACCCGCGGCCGCAACCGCACCCCCGGCCACGGCCGACCCGGCGGCGAGGCCGCCGGCCACGCCGGACACCAGCCGGGTCAACTTCGGGCCGGCCGCGGTCGCGGTGGCGATGATCTCGTCCACGTCGGCCTCCGCCAGCGCGTCGGGAAGGCACTGGTCGGTGATGACCGCAATCGCGAGGACCCTCATTCCCATGTGGCGCGCCGCGATGACCTCGGGGACGGTGGACATCCCCACCACATCCGCCCCCATCGCCCGGAGCATGCGGTACTCGGCGCGCGTCTCCAGCTGGGGCCCCGGGACGGCCACGTAGACCCCGTGCCGCACCGTGATCCGTTCGTCCATGGCGACTCGGGCAGCCGCCTCCCGCAGGTCGGCGTCGTATGGCGCGGACATGTCCGGGAAACGCGGACCCAGCTCGTCCAGGTTGGGGCCGATCAGAGGACTGTCCCCCATGAAGTTGATGTGGTCGTCGAGGAGAACCAGATCGCCGGGTCCCCAGAGGGGGTTCATGCCCCCGCATGCGGCCGAGACGATGAGGGTGCCGGCACCGAGAACCCGCATTACACGGACGGGGAAGACGATCTGCTGATGGGTGTAGCCCTCGTACCGGTGGAAGCGCCCCTGCATCGCCACGACGGACACGCCCTCGAGGGTTCCGAGCACCAGCCTGCCCTGGTGGGCGGTCACGGTCGAGACCGGAAAGTGGGGAAGATCGCTGTAGTCGATCGCGGCCTCGACCTCGATCGCGTCGGCCAGTCCCCCCAGCCCCGTGCCCAGGACGAGACCCGCCTTGGGCGTGCTCCCCCGTGTTCTCCCCCGCGTCCTCCGCGCGCGACGAACGGCACGCGCCGCCTCGCGGATGCGCTCCATCTCGTTTCGCGGGTTCATGCGGGACGCTCCCCGAACAGCGCCGTACCCAGCCTCACCATCGTGCTGCCTTCTTCCACCGCGACTTCGAAGTCGTTGGACATGCCCATGGAAAGTTCCCGTCCTGCAAAGCCGTCGATCTCCGCCGCGGCTTCCAGTACTTCGCGCGTCCTCGTGAACGTGGCGCGCAGGGCGGCTTCGTCGGCGACGAAGGGCGCCATCGTCATGAGGCCCCCGACGTGCAGCCCGGGCAGCGCGGCGACCGTGCCGATGCCGTCCAGGGCTTCGTCCAGGCCGCGCGCCGCCGGAAAGCCGCCCTTCGTGGCTTCGCCGGAGGCGTTGACCTGGACGAGCACGGGGACGCGCCGTCCTTCCGCGGCGCCCAGACGGGACAGCTTCGCGGCAAGGCGCACCGAATCCACGCTGTGAATCAGCGCCGCGAGGCGCGCGGCCCCGGCGGCCTTGCGGCGCTGGACATGGCCGATCGCATGCCACGTCACCGTCCCGGCTTCGAAGAGCGGGACCTTCCGCTGCAGCTCCTCCACGCGGTTCTCGCCGATGTCCCTCAGCCCCGCCGCCAGCGCGGCATCGATCGCGGCGGGCGGGTGTCCCTTCGTGACCGCCACCACCCGCACCGCACCCGGATCGCGGTCGCCCCGCACGGCGGCCGCGACGATGCGCTCCCGCACGCGCGGGAGTTTCCTTTCAAGGGCAATGCGGTAGGGCATGCGGGTCGCCGTTCTCTCCGACCGTTCTTTTCGATATGGGGCGGCGGTTGCCGAACAGGGGAACGCCCCGCCGGCCCACCTCGGCCGGCGGGGCGTTCCCCGCGCGCAGGCGGCCGAGCGCTAGCAGCCGGTGGTGAAACCCTCGCGAGCACCGAGAGCGGCGAGGCGCCCGTCCGGCAAGGCGCTCCGCAGGGCTATTCGCCCAAGGAGCAACGCTGCCGAAGGGTACCGGACGGGATGCATCGCCGGTCGGATGCCGCGAGGGGCTTCTGCCACGGGCTGCTAGTTCGTTGTGAAGGTGATCGGAAGCTCGATCCAGACCGCCACCGCTTTGTCGCGGTTGAACGCCGGATTGAACTTGACGGCCGGCGCCACGCGCAAGGCGGCCTCGTCGAGAGACTGGTGGCCCGAAGACGTGTGCACCTGCTGGTTCTTCACGACACCTGTTTCGTCAATGAAGAACCACACGACGGTCGTGCCCCCGATCCCTGCATCTCGGAGAAGGGGCGGATACTCGCGTTGGAGTGCTCTCTCCAATTCTGAACGGTTGGTGATGGATGGCCTGACGGTGTACGGGGTCCAGGCCGGCGAGGACGAGATGTCCGTCTCCACCTCGTCCGGCGGAGGAGGAAGGGTTTCGGGCGGGTTCTCGTCGAAGGTCACCGGCGCGATGGTGATGTCTTCGTCGATCACGGTGCTCGTCACCACCGGGGTGGCCGGACGGGCGATGGCTTCGGGAGGGGGCGGGATCACGATCTCGGGCGGTATAACCAGGGCAGTCATCTCGTCCATGCTGATGCTCACGTCTTCCGGCTCTCCGAAGTCCAGAAACGCAAAGAACACGAAGTGGGCGACCGTGGCCGCGATCATCGAGCCCCAGAACCAGGAGGAGAACGAGCTCTTGAAGCGATCGTTCGCGCTCTCCGTCACCATCGACTGCTGTTGGGTGGCATGTTCGTTGTTCATCGTCTCTCCCTCGTCATGTCCTGTTCCAGTTCGGTCGCGAAAACGACCCTGAGAAGTCCCGCCGCCACCAGCTCCTGCTGAACTGCGTCGATATACCGATAAGGGACGGCTCGGTCCGACCGGATCGACACCACCAGTTCGCGATTGCTGGCGTACATGGGTCTGATGATGTTCCTGACTTCTCCCATCGGCAACGGCAGGTCGTTGATGTAGACGTCGCCGTTCGACTCGACCCAGATGTTCTGAATGTTCCTCTGTTTCTGGTCTATCTTTTCGGTGGCCCCCGCCTGCGCCCAATCGATGGGCCGATTCCTGTCCTTCTGGAACACCGTGGAGACCATGAAGAAGATCAGAAGCAGGAACGCGATGTCCGCCATCGAAGAAGACGGGATTTCCTGCGATGCCTTGGACTTCCGTTCCAACCCTCCGCCCGTGCGCATTGTGTCTACTCCAAGATTTGCAGCGAGATACGTTCCGAGCCCGCCGACTGGAGGGCATCGAGGACATCGACCATGAAGCGGTAGGGGGCATCGGGATGCGTCTTCACCGCGGCGATCAGATTCTCGTTCTGCGCCACTTCCTGTCGCCAGATGGCCGTCACGGCGTCCGGACGCACCGTCTGTTCCTGCTGGCTTTCACCCCGTCGGATGATCGTGGCACCTGTCGGATTGATGATGATATGGAGGATGTTCTTCTGGCTGACGTCGACCGTCTCGCCCTGCTCGGGGAGCACGATCGCGAGCCCCTTGTCCTTCGGGAAGGTCGTGGTGACCAGGAAGAAGATGAGCAGAAGGAACGCGATGTCGGCCATCGAAGAGGATGGGATCTCGTCCGAGACCTTGGACTTCTTGCCGCCTATAACCGCCATGAGTGCTTCTCCGTCCGTCTGTTACCGCTCTTGAGTGACTTCTACTGCTCCTGGGTCCGAAAGGTTCCCGCCGACAGCCGTGACATCGAGCCGCCGGGGAAGCCCGGTACGCCGGAAGTCTTCAGGATAATACCGTCAGCTTCCCTTCCCGCTCAAGGTCCCAGGCGATATTCAAGATCTTCTGCGTGCTCTCCTCCATGTCGACGATCAGCTTGTCGATCCGAGACACGAAGTAATTGTAGCCGATGTTGACCGGGATCGCGATGGTCAGCCCCGCCGCCGTCGTCAGAAGCGCCACCTTGATCCCTCCCGCTACCGTAGCGGGATCGACGTCGCCCCTCGCGGCGATCGACTCGAAGGCCAGGATCATACCGGCCACCGTACCGAGGAACCCCATCAGCGGGGCCACGTTCGCGATGGTGGCGAGGACCACCAGGCCGCGCTCGAGAAAGCTGAGCTCGATCGCGCCCGTCGTGGAGATGACCTGTTCCAGTTCCCCTTTGTTCAACGTCAGGTTCCTGATCCGGCGAAGTCCGGCCAGAAGTATGGCCGCAGCGGGACCCGGGGTCGAAGCCGCGATCTCGGCGGCCTCGTCCAGGCGGCCCTCCATTGCCGCCTCCTCCACCTGCTCGGTCACCCTCACCGCACTCCGGTGGGCGACCCAGAGGGTCCATGTCTTGGCGATGATGACGCCGAGGCCGATGAGTGAACAGATGACCAGCGGATACATCATCATGCCGCCGTCTGCGAACAGCGTGAGGAGATCGTAGCTGTTGCTCACGGTCTGCTCCGGTTGAGCCGTGATCGATTTCGTGGGGGACTTCTGCCAATGTACGCCGCGAGGGCGTCCGCGTCAACGACCGGGGGTGCGACAGTCACTCGCGCCCCGTCCGCCCATGCCCCCCGGCGGTCGGTTCGCGCCCGTGCCGTCCATGCCCCCGCGGTCGGACGCCCCTTCCACGGACTGTTAGTGTTGAAGGATCATGAACGGGTTCTTGCGGCAGCTGCAGTTCTTGAGCCTCGGATGGAACGACCTCGTCGAGATCGTGATCGTCTCGGTGCTCATCTACAGGATCCTGCTTCTCATTCGGCAGACGCGCGCCATGCAGATGCTGTTCGGCATCCTGCTACTCGCCGGACTCTACCTCATGGCGGTCATCGCCGGGTTCTCCCTGATTCGGCGGCTCATCGAGGCGCTTCTTCAGTACGGCGCCATCGCGGCCCTGGTGGTCTTCCAGCCCGAGATGCGCGCGGCTCTCGCCCGTCTCGGCCAGAGCCGGCTGGTCAGACTCCTGGGCTCCGCGCGCGAGGCGCGGCTCGTGGACCGTCTGGTGGAGGGCGTGGAAGGGCTTTCGCAGGACGGCGTGGGCGCGATCGTCGCGGTTCAGCGCGAGACGGGGCTTCGCGAATACGCGCAGACGGGGAGTAGCGTCGAAGCGGTGCTGTCTCCCGAGCTTCTTGCGACGATCTTCGCCCCTCGGTCACCCCTTCACGACGGGGCGGTCATCGTCGTGGGCGACAAGATCAAGGCCGCCGCCGCCATCCTCCCCCTCACGCCCAATCCGGTCCGGGATCGTTCTCTCGGGACGCGTCACCGCGCGGCCATCGGACTCAGCGAGGAGACCGACGCGGTCGTGATCGTGGTCAGCGAGGAAACCTCGCGAATCTCGGTTGCACATCGCGGCAGCATCGAGATCGGAGTGAGCGGAGACCGGCTGAGGCAGCTGCTGGAACGCACGATCCCGCAACCCGCCGGCTTGACCTCTCCCCCGTTCGAGTCCGCGTAACGGCGCGGCCCGGATTTGCACGGCCGGAGCGCGCAACTCAATTCGCTGCTCAACCTGAGGCGGCGGGATGAGGCGGGTGACGCCGGCTGCCGCTGAATCAGCCCGGCGACGGGAGCGGGTCCGCGCTTCCCAGCCCGGGCTGGGGCTTCGCTTCGGGCGCGGCCGTGGAGCCCGGGAGCGCCGGGGTCCGCTGTTCGGCCTCGTCGAAGCCGCTCGTCAGCGGGGCCAGCGCCTTGCCCTCCAAAAGGAGTCGGATCTCGGATGCGTCCAGGGTCTCCCTTTCCAGCAGGGCATTCGCGATGTCAGCGAGCAGCTCCCGGTTCGCCTCGACGATCGTCCGCGCCCTGGAGTGCGCCTCGTCGAGGATCCGCTTCACCTCTTCGTCGACCTGCCGGGCGGTGTAGTCGGACACATCTCGGCGCTGAACCAGTTCGCGGCCCAGGAAGACCTCCTGGTCACCGTCCCCCACGGCCATCAGACCGATCCGGTCGGACATCCCGAAACGCATCACCATGCGCCTCGCCATGGAAGTTGCGCGCTCGATGTCGTTGCCCGCCCCCGTCGTGACCTGTTCGGGTCCGAACTCCAGCTCCTCGGCGACCCGGCCGCCGAAGAGCATCGCCAGCTGTCCGTTCAGCCAGTCCCTCGTGTGGGAGTGGCGGTCCTCCTCCGGAAGCGAGGCGGTGAGTCCGAGGGCGCGCCCGCGGGGAACGATGGTGACCTTGTGGACGGGGTCGAGACCCGGAACCTTGACTCCGATCACGACATGGCCGGCTTCGTGGAACGCCGTCAGCCTCCGTTCCGAATCGGTCAGCACCATGCTCCGTCGTTCGGTTCCCAGCATGACCTTGTCCTTGGCCTGCTCGAAGTCGCCCATCGCGACGCGGTCCACCCCCCGCCGGGCCGCGAAGAGGGCGGCCTCGTTGCAGATGTTGGACAGATCGGCGCCGCTCAGCCCCGGCGTTCCGCGGGCCACCAGCGACAGCTCGACATCTTCCGCGAGGGGCAGCTTCTTGGCGTGAACGCGGAGGATCCCCTCCCTTCCCTTCACGTCGGGAAGGTCGACCACGACCTGCCGGTCGAAGCGTCCCGGGCGAAGCAGCGCCGGGTCGAGAACATCGGGGCGGTTGGTCGCCGCCAGCAGGATCACTCCCTCGTTGGCCTCGAAGCCGTCCATCTCCACCAGGAGCGCGTTCAAGGTCTGCTCGCGCTCGTCGTGACCCCCGCCGAGCCCGGCGCCCCGGTGTCTGCCCACGGCGTCGATCTCGTCCACGAAGATGATGCAGGGCGCGTGGGCCTTCCCCTGCTCGAAGAGATCGCGTACCCTCGAAGCCCCGACGCCCACGAACATCTCGACGAAGTCGGAGCCGGACATCTGGAAGAAGGGACGACCCGCTTCTCCGGCGACCGCACGGGCCAGAAGGGTCTTTCCGGTCCCGGGAGGGCCCACCAGCAGGACGCCCTTGGGCAGGCGGCCCCCCAAGCGCGAGAACCGCGGGGGATCCTTCAGGAACTCGATGATCTCTTCGAGTTCGACCTTGGCCTCTTCGGCCCCGGCGACGTCCGCGAACGTCACCTGGGGCGTGTCGGGACTTATCATCCTCGCCTTCGAGCGTCCGAACTGGAACGCGCGGTTCCCTCCGCTCTGCATGGCGCGGAAGATCCAGATCCAGAAGGCGATGAAGAAAAAGACGGGCAGGATCGAGAGCATGAGGGTGCCCCAGCCCAGTCTCTGGGAGCGCGCGTCGACGTCGGCGCCCGTCTCTGCCAGGCGCGTCGTGACTTCGGCCGCGACCTCGGTCGAGGGGAGCTCCGTCTTGAACTCGTTCACGTCGGTCTCGTCGACCATGATCGTATTCTTGAGTTCGCCCTCGACTCGGGTCCCTCGGATGATGACCCCGAGGATGTTGTCGTTTTCGAACTGACGGTAGAACTCCGAAAAAATGATCCGGGGCACCGTGCGGTCCCCCCCCCGAATGAACAGGACGGCGAGCACCGACATGAGTGCGAACAGAAACCATGCGGACGCCGGGCGCGAGACCCGCTTCAGCTTGGGATCCTTCGGCGGCGTTTTCTGTTGTTCGGACATCTATCTCTTAATCTATGAGTCCCGGATCAGATCGAGCCGATATAGGGAAGGTGCCGATAATCCTCGGCGAAATCCAACCCGTAGCCGATCAGGAACTCCTCCGGGGCGTCGAACCCGACCCAGCGGGGCTCCTTCGGCAGGCGGACCAGCCGCTTGTGCAGGAGCGTGCAGAGCTCGAGGCTTGCGGGGTTCCGTTCCATGAGCATGGGAATGACGCGTTTGATCGTGTTGCCGCTGTCGATGATGTCTTCCACCAGGACGACGTTACGATTCTCCAAGGAGGCCCCGGGGTTGTACCACAGTCTGATCTCCCCGTTGCTCACGCGCCTGTTCTCGTAGCTGGATACGCGAAGAAAGTCGACCTGGATCGGCATGCGGATCTGGCGGACCAGGTCGGCGACGAAGATGAACGAACCCTTGAGAAGGCCGAGCACCAGCACATCGGCGTCCGGACCGTACCACGCGGCGATCTCGCGCCCCAGTTCGGCGACCCTCTCCCGGATCGCCTCTTCGCTGAACACGACCCGGCGCAGGCGCCGATGTCCCAGCCGGGGGCGGGCGGGCGTCTTCAGGCCCTCGTCTGGAGGAGGGCGGGAGAGAGCAACGTCAGGATTCATGGTCGGCTTTCAGGGCTGATCGTCGAAAGATACCGCAACGCAGCAGACAAGGTCTCCCGAACCTCCTGTCGCCGCGGCGACGGGATCCGTCACACCGGGAATCCACAGCACCCTCCCGGCGGCGTCGGCAAGGACGGGAAAGTGCTCCCTGCGGTCCGCCGGAACGCGCGCCTCGAGCAGTAGCTTCTTCACCTTCTTGCGGCCGTAGGGCATCTTCACGCGGTCGCCGGACTCCCAGGCGCGAAAAACGAGCGGAAAGGGTACGCCGTCACGCGGGATGCGTGCAACGTGAGGGAACCGGGGCCGTGGCGACGTGCCCCACGCCACCCGCACCGCGCCGCCCTTGCCCTCACGTCGTGCGAACACCCCCTGGCCGCCCCCGCGCTCACCGATCTGAACCGCAGCGGGAGGAGGAAGCGGTCGGGGGGCGCGCTCGCGCCTCCGGATACGCACGGCTGCCAGTCGGCGTTCCGCGACCACCCCGCCCCCCACATCGATGCTGCGGCCACTGGGGGACTCCCGCACGAAACGCACCAGCGCCGCGGTGGCACCCCGCCCGGCCTCGCCGCCCACTCGGGCGACCGCGCGGCGCATCGCAAGAGTCAGAACCGGATCGGAAAGGGTGCACAGGGCTTTCCGGTCAAGCGACAGCTCACGGCCCGACCGTTCGGCGCCCGTCCGTTCGGCGCGCGTCCGTTCTGTCTGCGTTCGTTCGGCGCCCGTGTGCGAGCCGAGCGCCGCGAGCCGGGCGTCCAGCAGCTCGTCGAGGGCGGCGGAGTGCAGCCGACTCGTGCCGGCCAAGGCGGCCAGCGCCCCGGCCGCTCCGGGCACCGCCTCTTCGAGCGCCGGCAGGATCTGGTGCCGGAGGCGGTTGCGGATCCAGCGCGGATCGCGGTTCGTGGGGTCTTCGCGGAACGGGACCCCGTGGGCGGCCGCGTACCGCTCCAGCTCGCGGCGCCGGAAGGTTAGGAGCGGACGCACCACCGACGGAGACCGAACGGGCCGGATTCCGGCCAGGCCGCGAATCCCGCTCCCTCGCGCGGCCCGGAAGAGCACGGTCTCCGCCTGGTCGTCCGCGGTGTGGCCGGTCATCGTCACCGCGCCGTCACCCAGGCTCTGCCTTACCTCTTCGAAGAACCGGTGTCGCAGCTCCCTTCCCCGCTCCTCCGATGCGACCGGCTCGGGGGCTCGGTGCAGCCGGCAGGGGACTTCCCAATCGGCACAGACGTCGGCCACGCGAGCGGCTTCCTCGGTGCTCCCCTCCCGCATGCGATGATCGATGTGGGCCGCATGGAGCTGCACCGGCGGAGCCCCATGGCTCGGGGCCGACGGGAGCCCGTGGACGGGTGCCGGCGGGGGCCCGTGGACAGGTGCCGGCGGGGGCCCGTGGACCGGAGCCGACCAGACTCCCTCGCCGAAACGCATCAGATGCAGAAGAACCATCGAGTCCATGCCTCCCGAGACGCCGACCACCACCTTCGAGACGCCGTCGAGCCACCCCGAGGTGCGCAGGTGCTCCGCGAAGCGCGCATCCAGGTCGCTCACGGGACCGTTGCCGGGCTGTGCGCCGGTGCCTGCGGCCCGGGCGGTACACCCGGCCGACTACCCTCCCCCCCCGGCCGTCGTGCAGGCGGCGAGGGGCGCTCCGCCACTTCCTCCAAGACCCCGGCGAGGATATCCGGCCGGTCGGTCATGATTCCGTCGGCTCCCCACCCGAGCAGTCGGCGCATGTCGTGCGGATCATTCACCGTCCACACGTATACCGGCATGTTCACCGCGTGGGCCGCGCGGATCAGCCGCGGCGTGACCGCGTGGAAACGGCCCGACCACTCGGGAAGCTGGAAACCGTCGGCGGCGGGCGTGTAGCAGCGGCCGGCGAGGCCGACGTGGTGCAGGATCCAGAAGCGGGTGGCCTGCTTTCTGGTAGCCCCCCACGGTCCCTCGTAGCCGTGCGCCCCCGCCCGCGCGGCTTCGAACTGGGCTCCGACGAGCACCCGTTCCTCCGCCCCGGCGGCACCGATCTCCCGGACCAGGGGCGCGGCCGCCCCGGCGGCCTTCGGTTCGACGATGATCCGCATTTGGGGAAAAGCTTCGAGCACCTCCGCGAAGAGGGGCAGGCGCACGCCCTCTCCGCGCATCGAGTGCTTCCCGTGCAGGTCTCGGAAGCGGTACGCCGCGTCAAGCTTTCGCGCCTGATCCCACGGAATGTCCCGGATCGGCCCCCGCCCGTCCGTCGTGCGGTCGACCGTTTCGTCGTGGATCACCACCACCCGCCCGTCGGATGTGAGTCGCACGTCCATTTCGAGCATATCGGCGTCCCATTCGTCGACCGCCTGCCGGAAGGCGGCCATGGTGTTCTCGGGCGCCAACTCGGCCCCGCCCCTGTGCGCGATCAGCAGGGGGGGCCCGCCGAAGAACGGGTGGCCGGGGCGTCGGAACCCCCTCTTCCATGCGGGCATCCCACCCCACATTGCAGTGATGTCAGGCGCTCGCGGGGCTCGATCCCGACACCGACAAGCGCCGGGCCTGCCCGGCTCGGCGGCGCATCAGCCCCCGGGCCACGGCTCGCCGCTTGATCCCGTCCGCGGCGTTCCAGCTCAACCGCATCCGCCCGGCCACCGCCAGCACGCTCGCCTCGTTGAGCCACCGGATCGCTTCCGCCTCGAACTGCGCCGTGTACCTCGAACTCCCCTCCGCCCACGGCACCTGCATGGTCAGCACTCCGTGCTCCCTGCACCGAACCCGCGGAACATCGCCGACCAGAAAGGTCTTGTACCCCCGGGCGTCCAGGTTCCGCCACTCCCGCCGCCGCGTGTCGTAGACCGTGCATTCCTCGCCGCAGTGAGGACATCGCAACCTGCTCCCCGGGGCGCGCTCCACGCCCACCCGCAGTTCCTTCGGCGCCCGGGTGCGCTCCACCCGGACGACCCTCCACTCCGGACCCGACCCCCGCACCGCGTCCAGCCAGCTCGTCCCGGCCATACCTTCCCCTCGCTCGTCGGTGATCGGTCATGACTCTGACCCCTTACCGTAACCCCTTCCACCGAAAAGGGGGAAGAGCTGGCGAAAAAGGGGAAGAGCCGGGAAGAGGGGGGAAGAGCCGGGGAACCGGTCACTCATGGCAGGCACCGCCTTGCCAGGAGCAAGCCGACCCGTTGATCGGCTCCCCGCGGCGAGGCGGGCGGCGCTTCGTCCAACGCTGTACTTTCGCATGGCAGCAGCTTCCGTTCGACCACTGAGGAGATCCTATGCGCGTCCAGCAATCCGTTCCCGAACCCTCTGTGCGCAAGCATCCGCCGAACGCGCTGTGTGCGACAGGCCTTCTGATCCTCGTCGGGCTCTTCGCGGGGGTTCCGGCGACAGGCTCGGCTCAGGCCTTCGGAGGCGCCGTCCTGGTGGTCGATGACCGGATCCTGGTCGGAGAGTCCGCGCACGAGCGCGAGCCGGGAACCGTCCGCGCCTACGCGTACGATGACGGATGGACGGAGGTCTGGTCCATGCGCGCACCGGATCCCGCCGTGCGAGACGGCTTCGGCACCGCCCTCGCCCGGTCGGGCGACCACTTGCTGGTGGGTGCCGACGGGGGGGACGAAGGACGCGTGTACGTGTACAGCCTTTCGGACGTTCGAAACGGTGATGAGGATCCGGTCCAGACGCTGGGAGATCCGTCTCTGACCGGATTCGGGCGATCGCTTCTGGCGCGCGGGCAGGAGATGGCCGTCGCAGCGACGCGTGAAGCAGGCGGACGGGTTCTCGCTGCCTTTCGCCGGGACGAGAACGGCAGGTGGTCCCGAAGCGGGACGCTCGTCCTCCCCGAGGGCGCGGGAGATCGGTTCGGCATGAGCGAACACCTGCTGGCCGCCGCGAGCACCCAGATGGGCCGAGCGGTTCACGTATTCGAGCGAGAAGATGCGGGGTCGGCATGGGGGGCTCCGACGGAGCTGGTCCACCCTGATCCCGACGGCGCTCAGTTCACGGTCACGTTGTCGGTGGCGGCGGCCGACGACGAAATCCTCGTCGGCGAGCTGACCTTCGGCCCGTCGCAGAAGGAACTGATCCGCCGATTCGCCAAGGTCGACGGCGCTTGGACGGCGATCGGGACGCTGTCGCCCGAGGGCCAGGGAAACGGGGGCTTCGGCATGTCCCTGGCGGTCGAGGGGACGACTCTGCTGGTGGGCGGCGCGCCGCGCCTGTTCTCCTACTCCCGCCAGGGAGACGACTGGGTTCTCGCAGGCACGGCCGAGATGCCCGAAGCGGGCGGCGGCGGGAGGGTCGTCGGCAGCCAGAGGCTCGCCCTTGCGGACGGTGTCGCCGCGTTCGGCGATCCCGGAGACGACTTCGGATTGGGAGCGGTCACGGTCTTCTCGAACGAAGCGGGCCGATGGGTGCACTCGGGCCGCCTGGTGGTCGACCACGCGCCGCTCCCCGCCGTCAGCGGCGGCGAGGTTCCCTGCGACGACGGCGACGCCGACGGTTACGACTGCGACCATGTGGACCTGCTGTCGTTCATTCCGCGCGAAGAGCTCGGCGCCGGAAGAGGTGCGCGGCTCAACGACGTCTGGGGCTGGACCGACCCGGAGACGCGGCGGGAGTTCGCGCTCGTGGGCCGGATGGACGGGACCGCGTTCGTGGAAGTGACCGACCCCCACAACCCCCGCTATCTGGGCAATCTGGCCAAGACCGAAGGCAGCCGGGCCAGCACCTGGCGCGACATCAAGGTCTTCAAGGACCACGCCTTCGTAGTCGCCGACGGCGCCGGTCGGCACGGGATGCAGGTCTTCGACCTCGCCCAGCTCCTGGACGTGACCGCGTCGCGCGAGTTCGAAGCGACGGTGATCTACGACGGGGTCGCCTCGTCACACAATGTCGCCATCAACGAAGAGACCGGTTTCGCGTACCTGGTAGGTTCGTCGGACGGCGGCGAGACATGCGGGGGCGGCTCCCACATGGTGGACATCAACGATCCCCTGAACCCGGTCTTCGCGGGCTGCTTCGCCCACCCCAACACAGGCCGGCGCAACACGGGCAACTCGCACGATGCGCAGTGCGTGATCTACCACGGACCGGACGAGGACTACGCCGGCCGCGAGATCTGCGTGAACTCCAACGAGACCGCGCTGTCCATTGCGGACGTGACCGACAAGGACAACCCCGTCGCCGTGGCCGCCGCGGACTACCCCAACGTCGCCTACGCCCATCAGGGGTGGCTCACCGAGGACCACCGGTACTTCTATTCGAACGACGAGCTGGACGAGGTGGGAGGCCTGGTGGACGCCACCCGGACGCTGATCTGGGATCTGGAAGACCTGGACGACCCCATCCTGCTCAGCGAGTACATGAGCCCGACCCGCGCCACCGACCACAACCTCTACGTTCACGGCGACCGGCTCTACATGTCGAACAACCGGGCCGGGCTGAGGGTGCTGGACATCAGCGATCCCGAGAACCCCGTCGAGCTGGGCTTCTTCGACACCACTCCGTGGAGCGCCGACGAAGCCGGATTCGACGGGACTTGGAGCGTCTATCCATACTTCGAGAGCGGTTCCGTCCTGCTGTCGAGCCGGCGCGAAGGGCTGTTCCTGGTCCGGCCGCGGGCGCGGCGGCTGATTCCGTAGGGATCGCCGCTGCGGGGCCCCTTCTGCACCCGACCTGGCAGACCCGGTGATCTGAGGAGGATCCCATGCGCGTCCAGCAATCCGTTCCCGAATCCTCGGTGCACAAGCATCCGCCGCATTTGCTGCGTGCGACAGGCCTTCTGATCCTCGTCGGGCTTTTTGCGGGGGTTCCGGCGACAGGCTCGGCTCAGGCCTTCGGCGGGGCCGTTCTTGTGGTCGATGGCCGGATCCTGGTGGGAGAGTCCGAGCACGAGCGTGAGCCGGGGACCGTCCGTGCCTATGCGTACGATGACGGCTGGGCGGAGGTCTGGTCCATCCGGGCACCGGACCCTGCCGTGCGAGACGGCTTCGGCAGTGCCCTGGCCCGGTCGGGTGACCATCTGCTGGTGGGTGCCGACGGAAGGGATCAAGGGCGCGTTTACGTGTACAGCCTTTCGGAGGTCCAGAGCGGTGATGCGGATCCGGTCCAGACGCTGAGCGACCCCGCTCTGACCGGATTCGGTCGATCCTTTCAGGCATCCGGGCATGAGCTGACCGTCGCGGCGACGCGTACAGAACGCGGACGGGTTGGACGGGTTCTCGCAGCCTTCCGCCGGGGCGAGGACGGTCGGTGGTCCCGCGGCGGGACGCTCGTGCTCCCCAAGGGCGCAGAGGGCCGGTTCGACCTGAGCGACGACCTCCTGGTGACTGCGAGCCGGAATGGCCGGGCGGTTCACGTATTCGAGCGGGAAGAGGCCGGGCGGGCATGGGGAGAGCCGACGGAACTTGTACACCCTGATCCCGATGGGGCTCCGGAGACGTTGTTCGGGTCGGTGGCGATAGCCGGCGACGAGATTCTGGTCGGACCGTCGAGTTTCGGTGAGCAGGAGGAAACGATCCACCGTTTTGCCAAGGTCGACGGCGCTTGGACAGCGATCGGGACGCTGTCGCCGGAGGGCGAGGGCAACGGGGGCTTCGGCATGTTCCTGGCGGTCGAGGGAACGGTTCTGCTGGCGGGCGGCGGGCAGCGCCTGTTCTCGTACGCTCGTCAGGATGGCGAATGGGTTCTTTCGGGGGTTTCCGAGATGTCCGAAGCTGGTGGCGTCCCGCTCCTCGCCGGCAGCGGGCAGCTTGCGCTCGCGGGCGATGTCGCGGTGTTCGGCAACCCCGCAGCCGACTTCGGATTGGGAGCGGTCACGGTCTTCTCGAACGAAGCGGGCCGATGGGTGCACTCGGGCCGCCTGGTGGTCGACCACGCGCCGCTCCCCGCCGTCAGCGGCGGCGAGGTTCCCTGCGACGACGGCGACGCCGACGGCTACGACTGCGACCATGTGGACCTGCTGTCGTTCATTCCGCGCGAGGAGCTCGGAGCCGGAAGAGGGGCGCGGCTCAACGACGTCTGGGGCTGGACCGACCCGGAGACCGGGCGGGAGTTCGCGCTCGTGGGCCGGATGGACGGGACCGCGTTCGTGGAAGTGACCGACCCCTA
This sequence comes from Longimicrobiales bacterium, assembly GCA_965215065.1. Taxonomy (GTDB): domain Bacteria; phylum Gemmatimonadota; class Gemmatimonadetes; order Longimicrobiales; family Gaopeijiaceae; genus Bin94. The sequence goes on along the minus strand of OZ244037.1, from coordinate 2,428,620 downwards.
CAACCCCCGCTATCTGGGCAATCTGGCCAGGACCGAAGGCAGCCGGGCCAGCATGTGGCGCGACATCAAGGTCTTCAAGGACCACGCCTTCGTGGTCGCCGGCAGTGCCGGTCAGCACGGGATGCAGGTCTTCGACCTCGCCCAGCTTCGGGACGTGACGACGCCGCGCGAGTTCGAGCCCACGACGATCTACGACGGGATCGCCTCGTCACACAATGTCGCCATCAACGAAGAGACCGGTTTCGCGTACCTGGTTGGTTCTTCGGACGGCGGCGAGACATGCGGGGGCGGCTCCCACATGGTGGACATCAACGACCCCCTGAACCCGGTCTTCGCGGGCTGCTTCGCCCACCCCGACACGGGCCGGCGCAACACGGGCTACTCGCACGATGCGCAGTGTGTGATCTACCACGGACCGGACGAGGACTACGCCGGCCGCGAGATCTGCGTGAACTCGAACGAGACCGCGCTGTCCATTGCGGACGTGACCGACAAGGACAACCCCGTCCCCGTGGCCGCCGCGGACTACCCCGCCGTCGCCTACGCCCATCAGGGGTGGCTCACCGAGGACCACCGGTACTTCTACTCGAACGACGAGCTCGATGAAGTGTCGGGCCTCGTGGACGCCACCCGGACGCTGATCTGGGATCTGGAAGACCTGGACGACCCCTTCCTGATCGGCGAGTACATGAGCCCGACCCGCGCCCCCGACCACAACCTCTACGTCCACGGCGACCGGCTCTACCTGTCGCACAACCGGGCCGGGCTCCGGGTGGTGGACATCAGCGATCCCGAAAACCCCGTCGAGCTGGGGTTCTTCGACACCACGCCGTGGAGCGCCGACGAAGCCGGATTCGGCGGGACGTGGAGCGCCTACCCGTTCTTCGAGAGCGGTTCCGTCCTGCTGTCGAGCCGGCGCGAAGGGCTGTTCGTGGTTCGGCCGAGGGCGCGGCGGGTGACTCCGTAGGTGGGCGTCGCAGGGGTCCTGAGGGGATTGAGATCAGCGATCCCATCGCGGACGGTGCCTGTGGTGGCGAAGCGTTTGCCCGTTGGGCAGTTGGGCGCGGCAGATCGACGATCGGCTGAATGCGGTACCTGCCTGCTCCGAGTCCGACCATGCGCTGAACATCGCGTACAATCTGCCGCGCGGAGACTTGCGGCTCGAAGACATCGACCGCCCGCGCAATGACACAGCCTGCATGGACGCCTTGGGCGCGGAACTGATCTCGAGCGGGCGACTTCACGCGGCGCTTCGCCGAGGACGATGTCGTCACGCTGATGGAAGGCATCAACGCCGTGCGTCTGCAGTTGTCGGTTGTGGCGGGTCAAACAAAGATTCATAGGTCAGTTGATGGTCCGGGCAACCCGGAATCCGTTGACGGAGTTCCGGAGCCCACGCCGGGGGACCCACCAGCGATGCGCCGAACGGAGGAACCCCGGATCGTTCATCCAAGAGCCGCCACGCAACACAGGAAAGGCACACATGCCTCCCGGCCAAACGCTCCCGTCGCTGGGTGCCCCCTCGTAGCTGTGGTGCCAGCAGTCCTCCGTCCACTCCCACACGTTCCCCAGCATGTCGTACAGTCCCCATCCGTTCGGCGCAAACGAGCCCACCGGCGCGGTGGTGACGTATCCGTCGCTACATAATACCTTCTCGTTCCCCCCGTTCGCGTGTCCGCACTGCTCCGCCTCGCTTTCCCCCCAATACCATGCGGTCTCCGTCCCCGCCCGCGCCGTGTACTCCCACTCCGCCTCGCTCGGAGACGGTACGCCTCTCCTGTCTCGCGCGACAGCCACGACACGTACTCCCGCGCATCCTCCCGACTCACGTTCATCACCGGCCGCCTCCCGCGGCCCCAACCCAAGTCGTCCGGTCGGTAGCCCCCGCAGCCCCCGCCGTCCACGCACGCATCCCACTCCGAGAACGTCACCTCGTGCTTCCCCACCACCAGCACGTACCCGATCCTCACCGTATGCCTCGGACCCTCGGCGTCCCAGCGGTCCTCCTCCCCTGCCGACGACCCCATCTGGTAGCTTCCCGTTGGCAACACCACCATCTCCGGACACACCCCGCAATCCCGAAACACCCGCCCCGTGATCTTGTTCTCATCCTCCTTTGGGAGGAAATACCCCAAAGAATCTCCCTTACCACCTGTAGTTGTCACATTCTCGAGCGTAGTGGTAGTGCGTCCACTGGCTGATATCATCACAAGCAGTGGCACAAACAAGCGCCGGATCATAACACTGTCCATGGGTTTCTGGTTCCTCGCTCTTTCATTAACTAATCAATGAGCCATCCTAGGCTTGCTACCACCAATTCTTCCCTATATGCATCCCCCACACTCCTACCTCCTTTACAATCATCATGTACGCCGGAGGTCATGTACCGTGACCGATATCGAAGAACGATATCGGATTCGACATCGCCGCGGACGGGTAGTGCCTCCGACTCCGGTTTGTTCTCCTCAACAGAGATGTAACTGCTACGAATCAGGAATAGGATCACAAACAGCGTCACGCCCCCAGCGATGATGATGATACCGAGACCGATTTTCTTCATGTCCATGTAGCGTTCCCTTTATCTTGGGGTGAAAAGAAGCTGATTAAGCCAACGTACGGCAATTCTAGGTCACCGCCATGGTCGATCGTCGCGAGCTGCTCCCGGAGCAGGAACCGGTGATGGTCCCGGATCAGGCCGGGGACCGCTTCCGCCGGCTCCTCGTGCTTGCGGCGAAGCGACCCGCGCGCCAGCCCGGCGAGGACCCGGGGGGTCTTCCTCCCCTTCGATCATCGCCCTCAGGATCGCTCTCCCCGTCGCGCCCATGATGTCCGACACGACGGACCCGAGCTTGACGTTCGCCAGCTCGAGCGTCTTCGCCACCCGGGTGATCTCCTTCGCCCGGTCCCGCGACAGCGCCTTGCGCCGCCGGGTGAGGTCCCGCAGGTCGCGAACCGGCGCGGGCGGAACGAAGCTTCCCCGGAGCAGACCGTGTTCGAAAAGCTGCGCGAGCCATTCGCAGTCCCTCACGTCCGTCTTGCGTCCGGGGAGGTGCTTCATGTGGCGGGCGTTGACCAGCATCAGCTCGAAGCGCCCATCGAGCACCGCGTAGACCGGCCGCTAGTACACCCCCCTCCCCGTGGACTCCATCGCCGCACGCGTCACGCCCTCCGATCCGAGCCAGTCCCTCAGGGCGCCGAGCCCCGCCATCGTCGTCGCGAAGGTGCGGGTGACCTTCCTCCTGCGGCCGCCGCCGTCCCGCGCCGGGATCCGGACGCACGCCGCCACCGTCTTCTTGTGCACGTCGAGGCCCGCGCACCGTTCGTTCACCAAGTTCATTCTCCGCCTCCTTCGGGCCGATGGGTCCGGGGATGGGGGCGGGCGCTTGTGCGATTTCGATTTTTCTGTCCGTGACGGCGGTCCGGCCAGCCGGGCCGCCGTCAACACTGCGGGGTCCCTCGAAGCGCCGTGGGTCATGTTTTTTGCCGGGCTCGTCGCACCAGTAAGCCGGACGACCTCTGCCCCCGCAGCAGAGCATAGTTTCAGCGCCGCGGGATGGCCGCGGGCTCCCGGTCGTGTCTCCGGCTGTGGAGCAGCGACGCGAGGAAGCGAGCCGGGGCGCGGAGGTGCCGGGACTTTCCGGGACCGACGTTCCCGCCGACCTTGTTAGGTCGCATCGCCACTCGCCGGTGGCTACTGTTGGGCTTCGGACCTGAATGTCCCTCCGATCACCTTGGCTACGGCAGCACAGATGATGCCCAAGATCACGGCGACGATTAGGGAAAACAATACCAACTCGGATACGTTGGAATCCTTCGGAAGACCTCCCTCCGATAGTAGGAATAGTAGGACCAGCACCAATCCAATCAACCCGCCGGCCCTGGCCCCCTCCATCGGAGTTGCGACACCCGTCCAACCAAGAAGAAGCGTCAAGAGTTGGCCCCCGAGGAGCGCCACCACGCCGATAACCATGAAGTCGACTTCAGCCATGAAAGCCATCAGTGACGGTACCGAGACCGAATGTCTTCACGTTCATGTCCATGTATCGTTCCTTTACCTTGGAGTGGAGCCCCGAGCCTACTTACTAGGCTTAGCTTAGTTAGTTCTTCTAGTTTACTGCCAAAGCCCATCAACAATCCAATCACCACTTCGGCCGCATCTCCTGCACATAAACAGAGATAACTTCGTTTATCTTTTCTTCGGCACTAGTCTCGATTCCATATAGAGCGTCACGTTCCATAAACGAGACCAGCATCTTGTCAAACCATCCCGGTGAAATAGATTCTATTCCCGAACCGTGCAGCGTTATCAAATCCACTCTTATTGGATCCTCTCTATAACCGGTCGCTATAACGTGGATGCGACCATGCCACGTGATCTTTACCACAGTGTCCAGAAGATCAACACCATCCGGCGTAGGGTCTGAACTGATATGTGCGGTTCCGGAAACGGTCGGAAAAATCCCGTTGTCCGAGAAATTGATGTCACTGTAAGACACCTTCGCGTCAATCACGTGTTTTTCTTCTCCAATGATATTATCAATTACCGAATCTACTGACGCTATAAATGCTTGCTGTATCCGGTCCTCAAGCGGGGGGGTGTTGTCCACACGCACCATGGCAAGAACGCCAACAACGACAAACTCTATCACCATTACAGCCGAGCAACACCACACAATCGCTTTGTTGATGGCACCGGTCGCTTCAGTTCGGTTGCGTGCAGGGGCAGCCGCGACGGCGACCGAGATCGTAGCCACGAGCATTGCGTAGAACACCGATTTGCCAATGCTAATAAGAGGGTCGCTCTCCGCAAATTTCGAAAAGAATATCCTGATAGATCCCAAGGCATCTTGGTCAACCAAGGCCAGATACGTGACGAATACGCCAACAATAGCCGTTATGAACGCCGCGACATGCAGGGCCGCCGCCGCGAAAAGCGCCCACCAGACGGGTGCCAGTATCTCACGCCGCGGATCGACCCCCAATAGCTTAAACCCGTCCAAATACCGCCCCCCGGACATTTGTCCGACCCAAGATGAAATCACCGAACCGGCCACGGACGCGATCAGGATTGCAGCCATCGGCGGGCCGAAGCGAAGCGCCACCTCCGGCCCGTAATCCCTGGTCACCTGCGCCGGCGATGTTGACGGCCAGATGTTAAGGAGATCAAGTACCTCAAGGAATATCGCGGACGACTTGCCAGTGAGGTGGAAGGTTACCACGAAGACGGCACCGAAGACGGCCCCTATGAACGGGTAAAAGAACACCCCCTTCTTCCACGACTGCTCGAATGCGTGAACCATTGTCGACCTTTGGGGGCCGATGGCGGCGTTGTGAGGCGGGCGTCTCAGGCTCTCGACTGCCAGTCGGCAGCATTCGAGCACCAAGATCTTCTGTCGGCGCAGCCAGCTTCGATCCTGTCTGATCACGATGACGACGGCTGTCGGAGCGTGCGGTTGGTTCTGTTCGGTAGCTGATTTCATTCACATGTCCGATCCGGTTAGCTAGTTGGATGATTTGGCGAGCCGACGCCTACCTGTCGTGGGTGGGGTTGTTTGTCTTCTTCGCTATGGCTACTGGGCTTCGGCGATAGTTCCCTGATACGTTTCTTTAGTGCATCGCCTGTAGCGGCCGAAATGGCGTTAAGTTTCCCCCCCTTGATGTAAAGGATGCGATCTGCAATGGACATAGCGAAATCAGTATTGTGAGTGGCAACGACTAAGGCTTTGCCATCTCTCTTCTGTTCCTCCAGCCGATTCTCCAATTCCTCGATACGATTCAGATCGAGTCCGGTCTCCGGCTCGTCCAGCCAAAGCAACCTTCGCGGCGCTAGCATCTGCATGACGAACGCCAACCGCCGTCGTTCACCGCCGCTCAGAGTGGACGCTTTCTGGTCGAGTTTTCTCTCAAGCTCCAAATCCTTGACACGCTGATGCCGTTTTGTCTGATCCGACGAGAGCAGGTGCAGGTTCTCGTCGACGGAAAGGTGAGGCAACCCGCCGCCCGTCTGGAACACTAGGCCCCCAAGTCCGGGGGGTAGGAGATGTCCTTTTTCCCCTATTTGCACTACCGCAGAGCCACGGTCTTTGTCCAGACCGAAAACGGCATCCGCGAGAACCGATTTACCCACGCCGGACGGCCCCATGAGCACGACGATTTCGCGTTCTTTCACAGCCAGCGACTCATTCTCAAGCACCACCCTGCCCGTCATCGTCACCACCGTCAGGTCCTCGAACACCTTTAACTCGTTCCCGACCGCGGGGGCGGAGGAAGCGCCAAGAGGATCCCGGACGCGCTCGGCGGACGGGGCCGGAGACCGCGGGAACTCGCGGTCGTGTCTCCGGCTGTGGAGCAGCGACGCGAGGAAGCGATGGACCATCCCGGGCGCTCCGGAGGCCGCCGCGCCAGGAGCCCCGGGGCGCGCGCGGTCGTGTCTCCGGCTGTGCAGGAGAGACGCGGCCAGCCGGGCGCGGGCGCGGAGGAAGCGCCGGAGCGTTCCGGGGACGCGCTCGGCGGACGGGGCCGGAGACCGCGGGAACTCGCGGTCGTGTCTCCGGCTGTGGAGCAGCGACGCGAGGAAGCGATGGACCATCCCGGGCGCTCCGGAGGCCGCCGCGCCAGGAGCCCCGGGGCGCGCGCGGTCGTGTCTCCGGCTGTGCAGGAGAGACGCGGCCAGCCGGGCGCGGGCGCGGAGGAAGCGCCGGAGCGTTCCGGGGACGATGTTCCCGCCGACCTTGTTAGGCCGAAACGTCACTCGCCGGTGGGCTGCTGTTTTGGGGCGTCGGACCTGAATGCGCCTCCGATCACCTTGGCTACGACCGCGCCGATGATGCCGAAGCCGACGGTGCCGATTAGGCCTGCCAAACCCACTATCGGGTTAAATATCAAGCTCCCCCCCCCCACTCCTACACCAATCCAGGCCACTGCTAATCCCATCAACAATCCAATCACCCCGCCGGCCGCGGCCCCCTCCATCGGAGTTGCGACACCCTTCCAACCAAGGACAAGTGTCAAGAGCCCGCCGACGGCGAGCGCCGCCAAGCCGAAAGCTGGGAATCCGTCAAAAATGCCGTATGCCCAGATCGGCAACCAGATCGGCAACCAGATCACGAGCAGCGTGACGCCCGCAGCGACGGTACCGAGACTGAACTTCTTCATGTCCATGGATCGTTCCCTTTAATCTTGATTGAAGTGATGGGAATCTTGATTCGGGCAGTTTGCAGACTACCACTTACGAGTCGCCATGTCGTTTCGCACCGTTTCATTGTCGTTTCTGCCCATTCCTGTCCGGTCTCGGAGCCGCGCTCGCCGGAATTCCGAAGTAGACGTCGTCAACTGCCTTCCGAACCCACAGAGCCAAGGGAAGCATCGGCAGCTGACTCGGACTCCTCCCCACCAGTCGCTTCGTGAACCTGCTCCAGCCCGCCATGTCGCTGAAGCCGAGCCTCCATACCATTGTCTCCACTCGGCACCCTTCCGACAGCAGGGCCATGCCGTGCAGAAAACGGATCCAGCGCACCGCCCTCGAGAAGGAATACCCGTGTCTCGCAGCCGCCCTCGACAGATAGGCGGGACGGCACTTCAGCATCTGCGCGACCTGCCTGGCAGACGACACGTACCGATGCGCAGACGAGGCGGAATATCCCCCCCCCCCCCCCCCCCGGCGAATATCACCCGAAACAGACGGGGCAAGAGGAGGGGCGTAACCCGACCCATCCAGTCCCGGAATGCCCTCCACCGACTGGAAAGCCGCACGCCTCAGCCCCGTCCGCGCCAACGGCGGCCCCGGACAAGCGACCAGGAACAGCTCCACGGATTCCGCGAAGCTCTTCGCCGTCCCGCCTGCGCTCATGTCCGGCTTTCCCGCGCCATGTCCAGCAGCTCCCGCGCATGCTCCAAAGACGACGCCGAATCTGGATCGCCGCCCAGCATGCGGGCAAGCTCCCGCACGCGCTCGCCGGGTTCCAGCCGCCGCAGCTTCGTCTCCGCCGCGCCGCCGACCACGCGCTTCTCCGCCGCGAAGTGGTTGTCGGCGTGGGCGGCGACCCGCGCCAGGTGCGTCACCGCCAGCACCTGCCTCCCCCGGGCCGTTTCCCGCAGCCGCTCCCCCACCTTGCCCGCGGCCGCTCCCCCGATCCCGGCGTCGATCTCGTCGAACACGAGCGTGGGCAGCTCGCCGATGCCCGCCAGGATCGACTTCAGGGCGAGCATCACGCGGGAGAGCTCGCCTCCGGAGGCGATGCGCGAAAGCGGCGCCGGGGGGAAACCCGGGTTCATGGAAGCGGCGAAGCAGATGCGCTCGCGTCCCCGGGCGGCGCGCTCGGGCAGCGTTTCGAAGTCGACCCGGAACCGTCCGCCTTCGAGGCCGAGGCCGGGGAACGCGGCTTCGGCCGCGCGAGCGAGGCGTTCCGCCGCTTCCCTGCGCCGCCGCGACAGCTCCGCCGCGGCCGCGTCCCAACGTTCCTGCGCATGTGCGATATTCCTGCGCAAGATGCCGACATCGAGTTCGGCCGTCTCCAGCTCATCGAGCTCGCGCGCCAGAGTCTCGCCGGTTTCGATCACCTCCGCGAGGGTGGGGCCGTACTTCCGCATCAGCGCCTGGAGGAGAGCCTGCCGCTCGCTAAGGCTTTCGAGCCGGGCGGGATCGTGGTCAATGGTGTCACCGTACGACCGCAGCTCGGAAGCCGCGTCGGCCACGGCGTGGTAGGCGTCGTCGAGCGGCTGCGCGAAGGGTGCCAGGGCCGGGTCCACCTCGGCGAGGCGGCGCAGGCGGGCCGCCGCGGCCGCGAGGCGGTCCGTGACCGAGTCCTCGTCGTCGTGCAGAAGGGCATGCAGCGCCATGGTCTCCCGCAGCAGCAGGTCGGCGTTGGCCAGGCGGTTCGCCTCGACGCGCAGCTCCTCGTCCTCGCCCGCCCGGATCTCTGCGCCTCGGATCTCGCCGAGCCGGAAGCGGATGAAGTCGGCCCGGGCCTCCAGCTCCCGCCGTCGTTCCGAGAGCGCCGCCGAACGGGCCTCCAGCTGTGCGACCCGCCGGAAGCGGGCGGCGACATCCGCAGCGAGCTCCGTGGACCGTCCGAACGCGTCGAGCACCCGTTGCTGGAAGTCGGTCGACATGAGGCGCTGATGCTCGTGCTGTCCGTGGATGTCCACCAGCATCGCCCCGATGCGCCGCAGCACCCCGGCCGTCGCCGGGGAGCCGTTGACCCATGCGCGGCTGCGTCCCCCGCTCCTGATCTCGCGCCTCAGCACCAGGTGGTCGTCGTCCGCCTCCAGTCCCAGCTCGCCGAGCACCGCCGCAACGTCATGCAGACCCTTTATATCCGCCACTCCCTCCAACACCGCGCGCGCCTCCCCGCTGCGCACGACCGACGAGGATGCGCGACCGCCCAGGAGCACTTCCAGCGCGTCCACCACGATCGACTTGCCCGCGCCCGTCTCGCCCGAGATCACGTTGAGTCCGGGTTCGAGGCGCAGGAGCGTGTCCCCGAGGACCGCGAAGTTCCGAATCCGAAACTCAACGATCACGGCGCTGCCGTCGTCGGGGCGTCCGAGGGACTCGGGACGCGGGGCCGGCGGCCCAGCTCAGCTTGCGGCGCAGCGTGGCGAAGAAGGAGTGCCCGGGGAGGCGGACGAGGGCGACCTTGAAGGTGCCCATGCGCACGACGACCCGTTCGCCGGACCCCACCGGGCCGCCCTCCTGCCCGTCCACCGTCAGGAAGAGGGGGTCGCGGCGGTCGAGGGCGTTGACGGTGATCTCGTCGTCGCCCGGCACCACCACGGGACGGAGCGCGAGCGTGTGGGGGAGGATGGGCGTGACGAGGAAGCAGTTCAGCTGGGGCACGATGACCGGCCCGCCCGCCGAGAGCGAGTACGCGGTGGAGCCGGTGGGCGTGGACAGGATCACTCCGTCGCCCGAGAAGCTGCCGATCTCCTCGAGTTCGTGCTGGGGACCCACCCACAGGTCGAGCCGCACCACCTGCGCCGCGCCGACCTTGTGCACCACCGCGTCGTTGAGGACGGTGAAGGTCTCGCGGACTCCGCCCTCCGCGCTGCGGATCTCGGCGTGCAGCGTCCGGCGCTTCTCGATCACCGAGTTGCCGCCGAGCACGGTGCGGAGGCCTTCGTCGATTCCGTCGGCCGACACCGACGTGAGGAAGCCGAGGTTCCCGAGGTTGATGCCGAGCACCGGGATGTCCCGGCCGAATACCATCCGCGCCGTGCGCAGCAGCGTGCCGTCCCCGCCCAGGGAAATGATCAGGTCGAGGGGCGCGTCTTCAAGGTCCGTCGTCGCGAGTTCCGGCGCCGCGGCGGCCAGCCCCGGTTCCACCGTCGCGACGGCCCCGAACTCGCCGGCCACGGACGCGATCCGGCGGCAGGCTTCTCCGAGGCGGCCGCCGCCCCCCCCCTCGGCGGCCCGCCCCACGATCGCGATGTCGTTGAATACCATGACGGTCACCGGCGGCGTTCGATCACGAAGCGTGCGAGCCGGCGCAGCCTCGGTGCGGCGATGCCTGCCGCGTCCAGCGCCTCCAACGCCCCTGCAACCAGCGCGGCCGCCCGCTCGCGGGCACCTCCCACGCCCTCGAGCAGAACATAGGTCGCCTTCTCGAAGTCCGCGTCGGAAGGGCGCTTGCCCAGGACATCCGCCGACTCGGTCGCGTCCAGCACGTCGTCCATGACCTGGAAGGCCAGCCCGAGGTCCCGCCCGAAGGCCCCGACCGCCGCCAGCGTCTCGCCGGACGCCCCCGCGGCCCGCGCCCCCATCTCGAGCGAGGCGGCCAGGAGCGCGCCGGTCTTGAGGCGGTGGATCCCCGCCAGCTCCTCTTCCGACAGGGATGTCCCCTCGGCGAGGAGGTCCAGCGCCTGGCCGCCGATCATCCCTCCCGCGCCGGCCGCCTGAAGCAGGGTCGCCGTGATGCGGCGCGCCTCGGCAGTGGTACGCCCCGCCCGCAACCCCGCCTCGAAGGCCCATGCCGCCGCCCATGGAATCAGAGCCGCCCCGGCGGCGGCGGCCACCGCCGCGCCGTGCGATACGTGGACCGCCGGACGCCCCCTTCTCAACCGGGCATCGTCCATGCACGGCAGATCGTCGTGGATGAGCGAATAGGCGTGGATCAGCTCGACCGACGCCGCCAGGTCGTAGATCGCGTCCGCAGGCGTCCCGCCCAGCTCCTCGAAGGCCGTCACGAGCAGGAGCGGCCGGAGGCGCTTCCCCCCGCTCAGGACTCCCGCCCCGGCGGCCGCGTGCACGGTGGACGGCACAACCTCGGCCAGTCCGCCCAGGCACCGGCGCACCGCGGCCTCGACCTGCACCGAGCGGTCCTGCGTGAAGGGTCCGAGCCCTTGTTCTCCAGGCGTTCCGACAGCTTGCGGCAATATCCCCCCGGGGGGGTCATGCCGCGGACTGCCGCCGTCAGGCTTCGTCACGGCCCCCGGCCCCCGGCCCCCGGCCCCGCGTCGTCGGAAGGCCCGAGCTCGCGCACCTCGTCGCCCTTTTCCCCGATCAGCTCTGCGACTTTGAGCTCGGCGCCGGCCAGGATATCCTGCGCACCCCGAAGGTGGCCCACCCCCTCCTCGAAGAGCGCGAGCGCCTCGTCCAGCCCGATCGAATCGGAATCCAGCAGCCGCACGATCTCTTCGATGCGTCCGAGTCTGCGGTCGAGCCCGCCGTCAGCGCGCACGGCGAGTTTCCTTCGGTTCCGACATTCCCGCCGACTCCGCGCCCCCGCCGTCCCCCGCTCCGTCCTTACGCCGACCGGCCACCGAGCAGGGAACGTTCCCGTCAACGACCCGAAGGCGGAAGCTCCGCGCGGGAGGGAAGTCGGCGACCGTCCGCAGGAGCCGCCCGTTCCGGTCCAGCGGAACCGCATAGCCGCGTGCCAGGGTGGAAAGGGGGGAGAGCGCCTCCAGGGCCGCTGCGGCCTCCTTCAGCCGCGCGCCTTCGCGGCGGATGCGGCCCTGCATCGCCTGCGACATGGCCAGCCTCCCGCCCTGCAGGCGCCGCCGGTACGCATCCGCCGCCTGCCGCGCGCGGGCGAACAGGTCGTCGCGGGCGCGGTCGAGCCTCCAGCGCCGCGCGCGCGCCTGCCCGGACAGCGCCCTGCCCAGCCGCTGCCCGAGCGCGGCCAGCCTGCGCTCCAGCACTTCGCCGTCCGGCGCGACCGCCTCGGCGGCCGCGGAAGGGGTGGCGGCGCGCCGGTCCGCGACCAGGTCGCAGATGGTGACATCGGTCTCGTGCCCCACCCCGGACACCACCGGCACGGGACAGGAAGCGACGGCGCGCGCGACGGGCTCCTCGTTGAAGCCCCACAGATCCTCGATCGAGCCGCCGCCCCGCGCCACGATCACGACATCGACCCCGCGCCCGGCCACGGCGGCGATCGCGGCGGCGATCTCCTTTCCCGCGCCCGGCCCCTGGACGCGCGTGCCGCGGACCAGCAGACGCATCCACGGCGCCCGCCGCGCCGTCACCGCGATGATGTCGCGCAGCGCCGCGCTCGCCGGAGAGGTGACGATCCCCACCGTGCTCGGGAAGTCCGGCAGCCTTCGCTTGCGCGCCGGGTCGGTGAGTCCCTCGGCGTCGAGCCGCTTGCGGAGCCGTTCGAAGGCGAGCTTCCACATCCCGTCGGCGCTCTCGGCCTCGATCCGGCTCGCCACGAGCTGGTAGCTGCCCCTGGCCCCGTAGAGGGTCAGTCCGCCGAAGACGCGCAGCGTCATCCCGTCTTCCGGATCCGCGGGCAGCGCCGCCGCTTCGCGCCGGAACATCACGCAGCGAATCTGAGCCGTCCTGTCCTTCAGCGTGAAGTAGCAGTGGCCGGAGCGGTGACGGCTGAAGTTGGCCGCCTCTCCGGTCACCCAGAGCTGCGGCAGGGTCTCTTCCAGCAGGAGCCGGACCGCCCGGTTGACCTGAGTGACCGTCCACACTTTGGGAGGAGGCAGCGGCGCGGGCCGCACGGGCGGTGCGGGCGGAGCCGCGAAGAGATCCAGATTGCGTCCCCTCAACCGCCGGCCTTCCCCAGTCCGATCGCGGCCTCGACGGTGTTTCGGAGCAGCATCGCGATGGTCATGGGCCCCACGCCTCCGGGCACGGGCGTGATCGCCGCGGCGACCTCGCTGACGCCCTCGAAGTCCACGTCGCCCACGACGCGGTATCCGCGCGGGCGGGCCGGGTCGTCTACGCGGTTCGTGCCCACGTCGATGACGACGGCGCCGGGCTTGACCATGTCCCGCGTGACGGTGTTCGGCCATCCCACCGCAACGATCAGGATGTCGGCGGCGCGGGTGACGGCGCCCAGGTCTGCGGTGCGGCTGTGGGCCACGGTCACGGTGGCGTTGCCTCCCGGAGCCTTTCGCAGCAGCAGGAGCGCCATCGGCTTTCCGACGATGTTCGACCGCCCCACGACCACGGCATGCCTGCCCGACGGATCGGCGCCGCTCCTCAACAGCATCTCGATGATCCCCCGGGGGGTACAGGGGGCCAGCACGTCGGGGTCTCCCGTGACGAGCCGCCCGACGTTCACAGGATGGAACCCGTCGACGTCCTTGCCGGGGTGAACGGCCAGCAGAACCTTCGATTCGTCGATCTGGCGCGGAAGGGGCAGCTGCACCAGGATTCCGTGAATCGCCGGGTCCTTGTTCAGGTCGTCGATCACGCCAAGCAGCTCGGCCCCGCCGACCGAATCGGACAGCGTGACCTGGCGCGAGTGGATCCCCGCTTCGGCGGCGGCCTTGTTCTTCATGCCGACGTACAGCCGGCTGGCCGGGTTCTCGCCGACGAGCACCGTGGCCAGCCCGGGCACGAGTCCGTCCTTCGCGAGCGACGCGACCTGTTCGTTGAGCTCGTCCCGGATCGTGCGGGCGATGTCCTTCCCTGAGATGATCTTTGCGGGCATGGGCTTCGGGTGTTCGGGGGTTGACGGGTTGGAGACGGAAGGTTGCGGCGCGGATCAGCGGGCGAAGTCGACGGCCCGGGTCTCCCGGATGACGACCACCTTGATCTGCCCCGGGTACTGCAGTTCATTCTCTATCTTGCGGGCCACGGCCTCGGAGATCCGCGCCATCTCTTCGTCGGAGACGCGGTTGGGCTCGACCATGACGCGGAGCTCGCGCCCCGCCTGGATTGCGAAGCACCGTTCCACCCCGGGATGCTCGGTCGCGATTCCCTCGAGCTTCTCGAGGCGCTTCACGTAGCCTTCGAACATCTCGCGCCGCGCTCCGGGCCGGGAGCCGCTGATCGCATCCGCCGCCGTCACGAGCCATGCCTCGGGGTATCTGTGGGGTTCCTCGTCGTGATGGGCCTTGATCGAGTTCAGAACGAGGCTCGGCTCCTTGAATCGCTTGCACAGCCGGTACCCCAGCTCGACATGCGTGAGTTCCTGCTCGTGCGTCAGCCCCTTGCCGACATCGTGAAGCAGTCCGGCCCTCCGCGTAAGCTCAACGTCCAGTCCCATTTCGGCGGCCATGTTCCCGGCCAGCAGCGCCACCTCACGCGCGTGCGCGAGCTGGTTCTGGCCGAAGGAGGTTCGGAACTTCAGCCTGCCCAGCACCTTCACGATTTCGGGATGGACGGTGTGGATCCCCAACCCGTAGAGCGTCTCCTCGGCGGCCTCGCGCATCTCGGTCTCGACATCCTTCTCGCTCTTGGCCACCACCTCCTCGATCCGTCCCGGATGGATGCGCCCGTCGCTGATGAGCCGGGAAAGGGCGAGGCGCGCCACTTCGCGGCGAACCGGATTGTATCCCGACAACACCACGGCTTCGGGCGTGTCGTCGATGATCACATCGATGCCGGTGGCCTGCTCGAAAGCCCGGATGTTGCGCCCTTCCCGGCCGATGATCCGTCCCTTCATCTCGTCGGACGGAAGCTGCACCACCGAAACGGTCAGCTGTGCGGTCTCTTCGGCCGCCATCCGCTGAATGGCCGTCGCGAGCACCTTCTTGGCCTCCCGGTCGGCGGTTCGCTGCGCTTCCTCCTTGATTTCGCGCAGATGGTTGGCGGCCGCGGCCCGGGCTTCATCCGTCACCTCCGCAATGAGCCGCTCTTTCGCTTCGTCGGCGGTGATCCCTGCCAGCGCCTCGACGTGCTCGCGTGCTTCGGCGAGAGCCCGGGCCGCGTCGCCGCGCAGCTCGGCGACCTCCCGCTCTCCCTCCCTCAGGGTCCGGGTACGCTCATCGAGCCGCCGGGCGCGCTCGTCGAGCAGTCCCTGCCGCCGGTCCAGCCGGCCGGACTTGCGGTCGGCCGCTTCGACGCGCTCGAGAAGCCCGCGTTCGCCCCGCTCGAGCTCTTCCCTGCGACGGCTCTCCTCCTGATCCCAGGATTCCCTGAGACGGAAGCTCGTTTCCCTGGCCTGCAACTCGGCGGTGCGACGAAGGTTGGCGGCTTCTTCCTCCGCCGACTTGCGGATGCGTGACGCCTCGTCCCGCGCCGCCTCTGTTTCCCTGCGCTGTCGCGCGCGCTCCCGGCTCCTGCCCAGGAGGTATGCCACAACCGCGGCAAGCACCGCCGCGCCGACCGCCAGGGACAAACCCAGCGGACTCATGTATTGTCTCCAAGACCGAACCGTGTCCGGTCATAAGATTCGACTGGGAACCCGGGCGCACCGAGCCCGCCCGCGCGGTTCCTCGCTGATGCAACGACTTACAGTAGATCGAGGTCGGGACGGTGCGCAACCCGACCTGTCGGGAGCGCCGACCACGGGCGGCAGGCTACCCGACCACCGGCGGTCGGCCACCTTGATCTCGGGCGGCCGGCTACCCGACCACGGCCCGGCCGGCCTACCTGATCTCGGGCCCTCCGGTGCGGTCGTCGGGAACGAAGCGGTCCCTCGCCGGCATCTCGATCGCGGGAAGAGACTCCGCATCCAGCACGGCGTCCCCGGGCAGAAGCCCGTTCAGGTGCAGCACGTAAGCCGTGACGGCGTACACCTCGTCGTCGGAAAGGATTCCGGGCGTGAGCTGGGGCATCGCCCTGCGCGTGTAGTCGAAGAGCGTCGTCGCGTACGGCCAGTAGGCGCCGACGGACCTGCCGGGCGGCCATTGCTCCCATTCGCCGGTTGCCGCGAGCCGGTCGTTCGGACCCTCGGTGCCGGTCGGCCCGTGGCACTGCATGCAGGAAAGCTCGTAGACGCGCCGCCCCTCCTCGACCGACCCCCTGCCGGGAGGAAGACCCTCGCCGTCAGGCTTGATGTCGATGTCCCAGAGCGCGATGCGGTCCTCTGACGCGCCGACGCCGAAGCCGAAATGCGCCGGTGCGCCGGCGGGGAGCGCGGCCACGGCTTCGCTGCCGTACCCGGCCGCGTCCGGGGGGTCGGGGGTGCTGGCGGTGTCGGGGGCCTCGGGGGCGCAGGCCGCCAGCGCGACCGCGACCGCACTCGCCGTCGGGCACCTCACACCAGGTCTCCCAGACCGAAGGTCGTCGTGCCGTCCGAGGCGATCTTCCACGCACGCTGATGGTTGTGGTGATACGAGGTGCCTTCGCCGCGGGCGTCCCAGAGCTGCTGCACCGTAGGCTGCGTGTAGTCCGTCTCGTCGGTCGCGCGGCTGAGGATCACGGTTTCGCGGCCGTCCCAGTTCCAGAGGTGCCGAAAGCGTACCGTCGACTTCGACAGGACCGGCGGCTGCAGCACGGCGTCCGCCCAGGAGCGGCCCCCGTCCGTGCTCACCTCGACCTGCGTGATCCTTCCCCTGCCCGTCCACGCCAGGCCTTCGATCTCCCACCAGCCGCGCTCGGGCAGAACATAGGGGTACGAGGGGAAGGTGATGATCGACTTCGCGTCCATCACGAAGCTGAACTGGCGCGCGGTCCCGTCCTTCAGCGGATCCGTGTAGCGGGACGTCTCGTCGCGGGTCATGGTGGGACGGTCGGTGACCTCGATGCGCCGCAGCCACTTGACCTGGGCATTGCCCTCCCAGCCGGGCAGCAGCAGCCGCACCGGATATCCCTGTTCGGGCCGGATCGCCTCGCCGTTCTGGCCGTATGCGAGCATCGCGTCGCCCATCGCCTTGTCGAGGGGAACGCTCCGCGCCATGACCGCCGAGTCGCCGCCCTCGGCCAGGATCCAGCGGGCCCCCCGGCGCACCCCGGCCTCGCGCAGGATGGTCGAGAGCATCACACCCGTCCACTCGCTCGTGCTCAGAAGTCCGTCGAGCTGCTGCGGCGAAATCGCCGACGGCATTCGGTTGCGGCTGTACGCGCCGCCCCCGTTTCCCGAGCACTCGATGAAGCAGATGCGCGACGCTTTCGGGTAGCGCCTCAGGTCGGCCATGCGGAAGACCGTCGGGCGTTCCACCATCCCGTGGACGAGCAGCTCATGGTCCTCGGCCAGGATGTCCGGGACTCCCGCATGATGCCGCTCGAAGTGCAGATCGGAGGGCGTGATGGTCCCCTGCAGGTCCTGCAACGGCGTGCGCGACGAACTGGAGAGCGCCAGCGTCCGGACGAGGCGCCGAGGTTGTTCGCCCGGAGCCCGCCGCCCGACCTCGGAGACGAAACGTCCCGGCACCTTCGTGGGATCGACCCGCGTCTCCGGAATGTCCTGCACCGTGGCCTTCACTGCGTCGAAGCGGGTCATGACGAGGCCGGCCGAGGCCGTCCCGGAGGCCGCGGCGAGCCAGGCCCGGCGTGAGAGATGCGTTCGTGATCCGGTCGGCATGCCGTCCATCCTAATCCGGTTCCTCCAGTTCCGCTTCGATTCGAGCGGTCAGGGCTTCCATGCGGTCGCTGAGCTGCGCCCGCTGGCGGAGCAGTTCGTCGGACAGGGACAGTGCAGCCAGAATGGCCGCGTTCTTGGCGCTCACGCCGCCCTGTTCGGCCACGGCGCTCATCCGCTCATCCACCAGAGCGGCGCAACGCCGGGTGTATTCCTCGTCCGCATCCGCGCGCAACGTGTACGACTCTCCGGCGATCTCCACCCGAATCGATGTACGCAGCGCGTCCTCGCTCATCGTCTGTCCTCCAGAAAGCGGATGCTCGCGACGATCTGGTCGATCCGCGCACGTCCACGTTCGATGCGGCCGCGAAGCTCGTCGTTCTCGGCCTCGACTTCCGCCAGGCGCCGCGAGAGCTGCCCCGGATCCTGGCGGCCGTCCGCAAAGTCGCGGAGAAGCTCGTCGCTGCGTGCGGCCCGCTCCCGTGCCTGCGCCGCAACCTGGCGAAGCCGGCGCACGTCGGCGATCAGACGGCGGACCGCCGACTCCAGCGGCCCGGTATCGACGCCTGCCGCGACCGGTCCGTCAGCTTCTCGGTTCGACACCGGTCGCCTCCTTCACCTTTCTGAGCACCCGCCGACACGCCCCGTCGACCTCCCGGTCCGTCAGGGTCCGTCCCCGTGCCCGAAAGCGCAAGCGAATGGCCACCGAGCGGGCGCCCGGAGGAAGGTCGCCGCCCTCGTAGAGATCAAAGATCTCCGCCTCCTCCAGCAGCCGCCCTCCTCCTGCACTCGCCGCCTCGAGCACATCGCCCGCCGCCGCCCCTGCCGGGAGCAGGAACGCCACGTCACGCGGCGCCGCAGGCTGGTCCGGCAGCTCCCTCGCCGTCACGGCGACCTCGGGTGCCGGCGACGACGGCAGCATCACCTCGGCACCGACGACGGTTCCCGCCCAGGGCGGCAGATCCATCGCGCCGGCGCGCACTTCGCCTCCCCACCCCACGACCGCGCCGCTCGCGTCCGCGAGCTCGTAGCATCGGTCCGGCACGAACAGCGGCGCTCCGTCCAGCAAGACCCTGCCCGCTGCCGACGTCTTCGCCGCGGCGGGCACCACCCGCCCGTGCGGCCATGCCTCCTGCGCGATCAGCTCCATGACCCGGGCGATGTCGTAGACGTCGAAGCGATCCCCTGCCTCGGACCACTGCCGCGGCGCGCGCCGGCCGTGCAGCACCGCCGCCGCCCGCGCCGACTCGTGCGGGACGGAACCCTCGCCCGGTGCAAAGGCCGTGCCGAGTTCGAAGAGGCGCACGTCCCGCACGCCCCGGGCCAGATTCCGCTCCAGATG
Source organism: Longimicrobiales bacterium (assembly GCA_965215065.1). GTDB lineage: Bacteria > Gemmatimonadota > Gemmatimonadetes > Longimicrobiales > Gaopeijiaceae > Bin94. Next base: position 2,409,633 of record OZ244037.1, on the reverse strand, counting down.
GGCCAGCAGACCCGGGAGCCGGTCCCGGCGAAGGTGGCTCTCGTCGGCCGACATCGGGTTGAGGAGGGGGACATCGCCGTGGCGGGCGGGGCCCAGGGCGGGTGTCTGCGCCTCGCTGATGCCGTCGGCGGCGAGCCGCGCCCGCAGCCGGTCTTCGAGCCGGAAGAGCGGATCGTCCGGCGCGGCGCCGGGACGGAAGGGGGAGAGAGTGGACGGGAAGGCGTCGTACCCGTGCGCGCGCGCCACTTCCTCGATCAGATCGACCTCGCGCAGGGTGTCGTAGCTGCGGTGCCCGGGAACCGTGAAGTCGATGGCGTGCCCCTCCCGTCGGGCCGCCCGGTAGCCGAGCGGCGCGAGCAGCGCCGCGATCTCGTCGGCAGAGAACCTGACGCCCAGCAGGCGATGCACGCGAGAAGGCCGCAGGGTGACCACGGGGGGCTCCCACCGCACCGGACAGGCGTCGACGACCTCCCCGTGCAGCTCTCCTCCCGCGGTGGCCAGGATCAGCTCGGCCGCGCGCAGCACCGCGGTCTCCATGGTCGCAGGATCGACCCCGCGCTCGAAGCGGTAGCTGGCGTCGGTGGACATTCCCAGCGCCCGCCGGGTCGCCCTCACCTGCTTCGGCTCGAAGAGCGCACACTCCAGCAGGAGACTGGTGGTTCGGTCCGAGACCTCGGAGTCCTTTCCCCCCATGACCCCGGCGACGGCGACGGGATTATCCGCATCGCGGATCATGAGCATTTGGGGGGTGATCCGCCGGGTCTCGCCGTCGAGCGTGACCAGCGATTCCCCCGGACGCGCGCACCCCACGACGATCGTCGCACCGGCCAGCCGGTCCAGGTCGAAGGCGTGCAGCGGCTGGCCCAGCTCCAGCATGACGTAGTTCGCGGCGTCGACGACGTTGTTGATCGGCCGTGCACCCGCCGCGCGCAGCCGGCTCGCCAGCCAGCGGGGCGACGGGCCGACGCTCACTCCGACGATGACCGCCCCGAGGTAGCGCGGACAGAGATTCGGATCCTCGATGCGGACGCGGACCAGGGCCGAAGCGCTCTCGGAACTTCCGCGGGCGAACGAGGGCCTCGGAAGGCCGGCCCCCGCCGGAAACGCCGGCAGCGCGATCCCCCCCTGCCCGTCCGGGTGCAGCTCGCGCGCGATTCCCACATGCGACAGCAGGTCGCCGCGATTGGGCGTCACCTCGACATCGAAGCGGAAGTCGTCCAGCCCCGCCGTCCGGGCGAAGGGCGCTCCCGCCTCGTACGCTCCCTCCCCGTCGGCTCCCTCCAGCAGCATGATGCCCGCGTGATCGTCGCCGAGGCCCAGCTCCCGCTCCGAACAGAGCATCCCCCGGCTGTACTGACCGCGGATCTTGCGCTTTCCGATCGTGAAGCCGCCCGGAAGACGCGCTCCCACCGGCGCGAAGGGATAGAAGGAACCAGAGCGGACGTTCGGAGCGCCGCAGACCACGGGAACCTCGCCTTCCGGTCCCAGAACGCGGCAGAGAGTGAGACGGTCGGCATTCGGATGCGGCCTCGCCTCGAGCACCCGGCCCACGACGATGTCCCGCAGCCCCGCGGCGAGGTCCTCGGCCTCCTCCACCGGAGCACCCCGCAGCGCCAGCCGCGCCATCGCCTCCTCGGGCGCGAGCCCGATCCCCGGGGCCACATCGCACAGCCAGCGGTACGACGCCTTCACGCGAACTGCCCCAGGAAGCGCATGTCGTTCTCGTAGAAGAGCCGCAGGTCCCTCACGCCGTGCCGCAGCAGCGCCACCCGGGCCGGTCCCATGCCGAAGGCCCACCCGGTGTAGCGTTCCGAATCGTACCCTACGTTGTCCAGCACTGCCGGATCGACCATCCCTGCACCCATGATCTCGATCCAGTCGGTCTCTTCCTCGCTGCCGTCCTCGCGCACGATCACGCGCTTCACGTCCACCTCCGCCGACGGCTCCGTGAACGGGAAGAAGGACGGGCGAAAGCGCACCTGCGTGCCCGGCCCCCAGAACCGCCGTGCGAACTCGGCGAGAGTCGCCTTGAAGTCGACGAAGGTGACCCCCTCGTCCACCACGAGCCCCTCGATCTGCGCGAAGGCGGGCGTGTGCGTCGCGTCGTAGGTGTCGCGCCGGTACACCATGCCCGGCGCGATGACCCGGATCGGCGGCCGATACCGCTCCATGGTGCGGATCTGCACCGGCGACGTGTGGCTCCTGAGCAACAGGCCCGGCGCCAGGTACAGCGTGTCCTGCTCATCGGCGGCGGGGTGGTCGAGGGGCGTGTTGAGCGCGACGAAGTTGTACCACTCGGTATCGACCTCGGGACCCCGCGCCCGCGTGAAGCCCAGGCTGCGGAAGATTGCCCAGATGTCGTCGATGACCCGGCTGACCGGATGGATCGTCCCGCGCCACTTGCGACGAGGCGGGAGCGTGAGATCGAGGGCTGGTTCGGCGGCGGACCGCGCCTCCGCGACTTCGCGCAGGCGGTCTTCAAGCGCCTCGGCCAGAAGCTTCTTGGTTCGGTTGGCGGCCGCCCCCGCACGCGGCCGGTCCTGCGGGCTCAATGTGCCCAGGCGGCGGAGGGCTCGGGAGACGAGCCCATCCTTTCGCCCCAGGTAAAGGACCCGGACCCGTTCCAGCTCCCCGGCGTCGCCCGCCTTCCGGATCGCGGCGAGGGCGTCTTTCCGCAGCCTGTCGAGCTCCCCGATCAAGACGAGCTCCTCGATCAAGATCCGTGCAACGTGGTGCGGAAGCCTGCCGGATTCAGTTGCCGAGGGCCGACTTCGCCCGTTCGGCCAGCGACGCGAAAACGTCCGGGTTCCTGATGGCCAGATCGGCCAGCGCCTTGCGGTCGAGTTCGATCCCGGCACGGTGGAGCCCGTTCATGAAACGGGAATAGGAGAGATCGTTCTGCCGGGCGGCGGCGTTGATCCTGGTGATCCAGAGGCGACGGAAATTGCGCTTCTTCTTCCTGCGGTCCCGGTACGCGTGCTCCCAGCCCTTCTCCACCGCGTCCTTGGCGGTGCGGTACAGGTTCTTCCGTGCCCCGAAAAACCCCTTCGCTTCCCTGAAGACCTTTTTCTTGCGCTTCTTGCGTGCGACCGAATGAGTGGAACGCGGCATCTGCTATCGTTTCTCCCTGGCGTCTTTCTGGTGCTACGTGCCCGGCAGCATCCGGCGCACCCGGCGCACGTCCGCATCGGACGTCGACGTGCCCGTCCGGAGCCGCCGCTTCCGTTTCCGGTTCTTCTTGGTGAGGATGTGGGACTTGTAGGCGCGCCTCCTCACGAGCTTCCCCGACCCGGTCTTGCGGAAGCGCTTCGCCGCGCCCCTGTTCGATTTCATCTTCGGCATCGGTTCTCCGATATGTTTCCAGCTGATTTTCTGGCTGATTTCCCGGTGCCGGCCAACCGCCCGTGGATGAATCCGCGCGAGCACCGAGAGCGGCGAGGCGTCGGGCTGTCCACGGACTGCTAACCCGGCTGATTCTTGAGCGGACTCAGGATCATCGTCATCTGACGCCGCTCGAAGTTGGGGTACTGTTCGATCTTCGCATGTTCGCTCAGGTCCCTCGTGGCGCGCAGAAGCACTTCCCGTCCCAGCTCCGGGTGGGTCACCTGACGCCCCCTGAACATCATCGTGAGCTTGACCTTGTTCCCCTCCGTCAGAAAACGTCTGGCGTGGCGAAGCTTGAAGTCGTAGTCGTGATCCTCGATCCCTGGACGGAACTTGACCTCCTTGAGCTGGACGGTGTGCTGTTTCCTGCGAGCTTCCCGCGCGGCCCGAGCCGCCTTGTACTTGTACTTGCCGTAGTCCATGAGCCGGACCACCGGCGGCCTCGAGTCCGGTGCGACTTCCACCAGGTCGAGCCCCTGCTGGGCGGCCCGGGCACGTGCTTCGTCCAGCGACACGATTCCGACCTGCCCTCCCGTCTCGTCGATCAGTCGAATCGGGCTGATTCGGATCTGTTCGTTCACCCGGACGCGTTTTTCTGCGATCTTGGCACTCTCCCTTGCTGTTTCGGGGCGGCCGCCCTCCACGCTCACCGGGCGGCCGACCAAGCCGCCGCTCGGCATCGTGCTGCCTGCCAGCCTGTGTCCCCTCGTGCAGAAGCTGGAATATGCGGGCCGTTCGACCTGTCGGGCCGATGGGACTAATGGGTACGGATTTGAAGTATCGGCAATCGGATTGCCGCATGTCAAGCGTCGCGTGCGAGGCTTCCCCGCCGGGATGCCCGAAACACCTCCAGCTCCCGACTGAACCTCGGTTCGCCCGGCAACAGCTCGATCGCCTTGCGATAGGCATCTTCGACATCCCGTGCCGGGACCCCCAGCCAGTTGAGTGCGCGCCCCAGCTCCCGCCACGCCCACGCATGGCGTACCGGAGAGGCATCGAGCTGGATCACTCGTTCCAGAAGCGTCCGTGCCTCGTTGAGGAGCCTTCGGTTCAAGCTCCGCCGCCGCGACCGGTGGGCCTGGCCGGCCAGCCGGAGCTTGGTCTGAGCGAACTCGAGGAGCGCCCGGGCGTCGGCGTATACGGCGTCTCCCGCCTTCTCGAAGTACTGGTGTGCGACATGGGATTCTCTGGCTCGCCGGGCCAGGATGGCGGCGTCTACGGCGTGCTGGCCGTACGACCCCGGCCGGTACTGGGCGAGCAGCCGCCGCGCTCCGCTTTCGTCTCCGTTCTCGAGCAGCACCTCGATCAGCGTATTCGCGATGTGGGGGAGCGCGGCCGTCGCCCCCTGCGTCTCGAATACCTTCAGCACCTCTTCGGCGCGGCCGGTGTTTCCCATCTTGCCGTACGCGCGGATCACCTCCGACGCGAGGACCGCAGACAGCTGGTTGGACGCCCACGCGGACTCGATGCGCCGGAACGCTTCCCGGTGCTCTCCCAAAGCTCGGAGATGGGCCGCATCCCGCAGGGCCGACAGCGCCGTGTATTCGGGATGCGCCGGCAACGTCGCCTGGAAGTAGGTATCGTCGAACTCGAACCGCGGCGGCGGCGAACCATTGGCCTCCATCGCCCGAAAAACCTTCGGCAGCCCGGAGAGTCGCCCCTCCGCGAGCTTGAGTTCCTTCAGAAACTCGCCGATGCGGCGGTTACGAGCAGGCACGGCCGGGACATCGGCACCGGGAACCAGATGCCGGGGCCTGATTCCCGGAACCGGTCCGGGGTAGCTGATGATCTCCACGCGGCTCGGGAAGAGGTAGACCTTGGTGGGTTCCGGCTGGTCGACGTCGTAGCCGCGGTGGTACAAGGCGTTGACGAGGGTTTCGCGAAGCGCCGTCAGCGGATAGCTCACCCAGCCGCGCACCCGGCTCCGGTGTCGCTGCTTTCGCAGATGATGCACCGACAGGTTCTCCAAGTAACCGAGACAGTCGCGCAGCTGGTCTGCGAGCGCACCCGTGAACATGCGCTCCTCCTGTACGTCCCCGGCCCGGTCCGCGGCAAACTGCACGACTTCGATCTTGGCTCCCCGGAACCAGCGGGAAGGATCTCTCGAAAAGAAGAGAAGACCCGCGTTGCGGGGCACCTCGTGATCGTTCACCCGAATCGTCAGCCGCATGTGACGATAGATGATCCTCTCTCTGGGTTCGTCCAGGAGCCCGCTGTCGACATCGCGCAGGAACTCGCGAACTTTTGCTTCGCGCAGGTCGTCGACCTGAGCCTCCATCGACCGCCGGTCGTCCCACGGCACGCGGGCCGTCTGCTGAATCAATCCCTGAAGCAAGTTGCCGCGCTGTTCGGCGTTGACGGTCTCGGAGCCGAGGCGAACCCAGTACCGGGCCGACCCTCCATCGGAGGGTGCCCGATGCGGTCTCATGTCGCTCGCCGGTGCCCACACGGCCAGGATGAGCCGGTCCTCGACGGTCTCGGGCGACAGGATGGGCGAATAGGGAGGATCAAGCCGCATGCAGTTGCCGCGAATCCACTTCTGCGCTTTCTCGACATCTTCGGCCGACAGGCCCGACGGGGGCAGAGCCGCCCGGCCGGCCCGCTCCCCGACACCGACGACGATGTAACCGCCGTTCAGGTTGTGGTAATCGTTCGCGAACGCGCAGACCGTTCGAAGCACCTGAGGACCCGTCGTCTTCGGATCCCACGATGCCTTGAACTCGACCCGCTCCGGCTCCACGCCGCGGCAATCCAGGAGATCGTACATGTTGACGGGAAGAATCGAGCTCACGGAGAGACCACCGCCTCCGGGGAGAAGAGAACGGCAGGAGCCCGAAAACAGCGAGGCTTCAGGCTGGGAGCGGCAGCCCTCACCGCAGCGCCCGCGCGGCGACATCTTCCCTGAGCCGCCGGACGAAGTCCCCCCGCTGCATCGTCACGTGCTTCTTCTTTGCGCCCCGCTTCCGCACGGAGACGGTCCCGTTCTCCGCCTCGCGCCGGCCGATGATCGCCATGTAGGGGGTCTTCATCGTCTCGGCGTTCCGGATCCGGTATCCGAGCGTGTCGCGCTCGTCCACTTCGGCGCGCAGGCCCTGTGCATCGAGAGTGCCGGCCAGCTCCCTGGCCGACTCCGTCCACTGCTCCGAAACCGGCAGTATCCGCACCTGCACCGGGGCCAGCCACAGCGGGAACGCCCCCCCGTAGTGCTCGATGAGTCCGCCGATGAAGCGCTCCATCGACCCCAGGAGGGTCCGGTGGATCACGACGGCCCGGTGGCGCCGGTTGTCCGCGCCGACGTACTCCAAGCCGAAGCGTTCCGGCATGAGAAAGTCGAGCTGGAAGGTACCTCCCTGCCACTCCCGCCCCAGGGCGTCGGTGACCAGGATGTCCACCTTGGGGCCGTAGAAGGCGCCCCCCCCTTCGTCGAGCTCGAAGTCGAGGCCGCGGTCGCGCAGCACGCGGGCCAGGCGGCCCGCGGCCGCGTCGTACACCGCCGGGTCGCCGATCGCCTTCTCGGGACGGGTGGAGAGCGCGGCGCGGTACTCGTAGCCGAACACCTTGAGCAGGTAGTCTCCCATGTCGAGGAGCCGGGCGTACTCCTCTTCGATCTGATCTTCGCGGATGAAGATGTGCGCGTCGTCCTGGGTGAACGACCGCACCCGCAGCATTCCGTGCAGCGCCCCCGAGCGCTCGTAGCGGTAGCACGTTCCCAGCTCGGCAAAGCGCAGGGGAAGGTCGCGGTAGGAACGGATCGCCGAGCGGTAGATCATGAAGTGGTGGGGGCAGTTCATCGGCTTCATGCGGAACCGCTCCCCGTCGTCGTCCATGGCCGGGAACATGTCGTCGGAGAAGACGTCGAGGTGGCCCGAGATGCGGTACAGCTCCTCGCTCGCGACATGCGGGGTGTAGACGATCTCGTAGCCGTGGTCGACCAGCGTATCGCGGAGGAAGTCCTCGATGATGCGCCGGACGCGGCCGCCGTTCGGATGCCAGAGGACGAGGCCCGGGCCTACTTCCTCCTGGATCGAGAAGAGGTCGAGGCGCTTGCCCAGCACGCGGTGGTCGCGCTTCTTCGCCTCTTCGAGCCGGTGCAGGTGCGTGCGCAGGTCCTTCCCGCGGAAGAAGGCGGTGCCGTAGATGCGCTGGAGCATCCGGCGGCGCTCGTCGCCGCGCCAGTACGCGCCCGCGGCGCTGAGCAGCTTGAAGTGGCGCAGCCGGCCCGTGCCGGGGATGTGGGGCCCCCGGCAGAGGTCCAGGAAGGGGCCGTCGCGGTAGACCGTGATCACCTCGTCGTCGGCGAACTCGTCGAGCCGTTCGAGCTTGAGGGGATCGTCGGCGAAGAGGTCGCGGGCCTCCTCCCGGCTCACGACCGACCGTTCGAAGGGGTAGTCGGCCTGGATGACCGCTTTCATGCGCTCCTCGATGGCCGCGATCTGGTCCGGCGTGAACGGTGCGGGCACATCGAAGTCGTAGTAGAAGCCGTCGTCGATGGCGGGGCCGAAGCCGATGCCCGCGCCGGGGACGAGCTCTCGCACGGCGGTGGCCAGAACATGGGCCGCCGAGTGTCGGAGCACGGCGAGCGCCTCGGGGTCGCGGTCGGTGAGGATGCGGATCGACGCGCCGTCGGCGAGAGGTCGGTCGAGATCGACGATTTCGCCGTCGACAACCGATGCGAAGGCGGCGCGGGCCAGGCCAGGACTGATCGCGGCGGCGGCGGCGGCGGCGCCGGAGCCCGCGGGCAGCGCGAGGGCGCGGCCGTCCGGCAGGGTGACGTGGATGGAGTCGGTCTTCATGGTGTGCTCCAATCTGGCACCCGAGTCAACCCCCCGTCCGTCCGGCCTCGGCAGCAACGGGCTGTCAGCAGCCCGGGGGCCAGGGCGTGCCCGTGACTCGCTGCATGGGCTCCTCGCCGCGCGAGGGCCGGAACGCCTGCCGGGCGGCCAGATCGTAGCGGTCGCCGGGCGCGAGGAAGTAGAAGAGTCCTCCCCCGTCCAGCGTCGCGTTCGCGTCGTAGATGACCGCGTAGCTCCGGCCGACCACCTCGAAGCGGTCGCCCCGCACCACGATCGCCGTGTTCTCGTCGATCCCGATCCCGAGAAGCTCGGGTTTCGCGCGGACGACCTCGATGAGGTCGAACTGCCGGTTCCTCCTGAGCAGATGCTGGTCGATGCCGACGCCCTTCATAAATCCGAGCCCGACTTCGTGGTCGCCCATCATGATCGTGTTGGTTCGGGTGTCCCCCCGGACCAGGTACGACCCCTGGATGGAAGCTCCGGCAGAGGATCCGCCGATGACGCCGCCGCGGTCCAGGACGCCCCAGAGCGCGTCGTGCACCTTCGTGTCAAGATAGGAGTCGGCGAGCCGCCACTGCCGTCCCCCGGTGAACCACACGCCGCGGGCTTCCCGCAGGGGCTCGGCGAACTCGTCGGTGTCGGCGACATCGCGGTCGTACGTGTGCAGGATCGTGATGTCGCGTGCGCCCGCGGCCTCGAAGGCGCGCCGCCCCCCGAAGAACTGATCGTAGTTCTCCGCCCCGCCCGCGGTCGGGATGATCACGATGGGCGCAGAGGGTCCGCCGGCCAGCTGGACGAAGCGCTCGAAGACGGCCGGGTCCGAAAGCGCGCCCCCGGCGACGACGAGGCTGCCGTTGGCGGGACCGACCTGCTGGGCCGACGCCGAAAAGGCAGCGATGATCGTTGTGAGAAGGGCGGTGTGAATCGAGTGGAAGAGGTGCGGGTCTCCGGTGCGTTTCACGGCTTGCAGTCCTCTGGAATCGGGTCACGCGGTCAAGGGATTCAAGGCCAAGTTGGCGTCGCGCCCGCGCTGCAACGCGCCACAGAGTGTCGGGCTATGCCCGCCAACCAACTGTTGAAAGCGCTAGTAAACGGTGCGCACAGACCCGTGTCGCCCGCGAAGAACTCCTCGAGCGTGCCAAGGTTCGTTAGGCTGGCGGGCAGTGCCCCGGACAACTGGTTGTTGCTGAGCCACAGGCGAGTCAGGCTGGAAAGGCCGCCGAGTTCGGGGGGAATCGGACCGGTCAGGCGGTTATCGCTGAGGTACAGGTGAGTCAGCCCGGAGAGGCCGCCGAGTTCGGAGGGGATCGGACCCGCCAGCTGGTTACCGTAGAGGTACAGTTCCCGCAGCCCGGAGAGGCCGCCGAGTTCGGAGGGGATCGGACCCGTCAGCTGGTTACCGTAGAGGTACAGCAACCACAGGCTGGAGAGGCTGCCGAGTTCCGAGGGAATCGCGCCCGTCAGCCGGTTACCTTCGAGCTGCAGGTAAGTCAGACGGGAGAGGCCGCCGAGTTCCGGGGGAATCGGACCCGTCAGCTGGTTACCGCCGAGGTACAGCAACCACAGGCTGGAGAGGCTGCCGAGTTCCGAGGGAATCGCGCCCGTCAGCTGGTTGCCGTAGAGGTACAGCGAGCTCAGGCTGGAGAGGCCGCCGAGTTCCGGGGGAATCGCGCCCGTCAGCTGGTTGCCGTAGAGGTACAGCCCTTCCAGCTTGGAGAGACCGCCGAGTTCCGGGGGAATCGGACCCGTCAGCTGGTTGCCGCCGAGGTACAGCAAGCTCAGGCTGGAGAGGCCGCCGAGTTCGGGCGGGATTGCGCCCTCCAAGTCGTTCCACCCAAGGCTCAATCTTGTAACGCGCCCGGCGGCGTTCGTCTGCACGCCGTACCACATTCCCAGCGGCGCTTCGGTCAGCCAGTGTTCGCTGTTGTACCAGCCCGGCCCGTTCGCCGCCGTGTACAAGGCGACCAAGGCCTCGCGATCAGTCAGAGTGCATTCGGTACCGGTGCCTTCCAAGGACAGTATGGCCGCCAGCCACTCGCCAAACGCTTGGTCGTCCGGTGCGCACAGCTCTGTGCCGGCGTAATGGAACACTTCGAGCGAAAGATCCGCCAGCGCCACCGGCAGAAGGCCCCGAAGCAGCGGGTTGCCGCCTATGCGAAGCTCGGTCATCATGGACAGCTGGCCCATCTGAGTGGGGAGTTGGCCCGCCAAGTCGTTGCCGCTCATGTCGAGGGCCGTCACCCTGCCTAGGGAGTCGGCGGTGACGCCGCTCCACTCCTCGAGGGCAATTCCTCCGAGCCAGCCGTTTGAGTCCGCCCAACCCGTGCCGCCCGCCGCACCGTACAGCGACTCGAGCGCGCCGACTTCCTGCTCGTTGCAGAACGGCCCGTGGAATTCGCCGAGTCCTTCTGCCCAAACCGCGAAGGCGGTGGTACCGGGCGCGCAAACACCCGCGTCCACAAAGGCAATGGACACCAGCCGGCCGAGCCGTAGCAGGCTTGAAGGAAGAGCGCCGGAAAACCGGTTATTGTTGAGCGACAGGTGGCTCAGCTTGGCAAGGCGGCCGAGTTCGGATGGAACCGAGCCGGTCAGCTGGTTACCGAGGAGCCACAGCCGTTCCAGGTTGCCGAGGCTGCCGAGTTCGGGCGGAATCGGGCCCGTCAGCTGGTTACGGTGGAGCGACAGCCGTTCCAGGTTGCCGAGGCTGCCGAGTTCGGGCGGAATCGGGCCCGTCAGCTGGTTACGGTGGAGCGACAGCTGTTCCAAACTGGTGAGGTCGCCAAGTTCGAGGGGAAGTGTGCCCTCCAAGTCGTTCTCCCAAAGGCCCAAATATGTGACGCGCCCCGCGGCGTTCGTTTCCACGCCGTACCAATCTCTCAGTGGCGCATCGGTCAGCCAGTTGCTGCTACGCGTCCAGCCGGGGCCATTCGCCGACTCGTACAATGCCACTAGCGGGTCCCGGTCCGGTGACCAGACGACCGTGATATCCGCGCTACCGGAGGCTTCTGCCGAAGTGGCAGTTACCGTCGTCGAGCCCTCAGCCAAGGCCGTGACGAGCCCGGTGGCGTCAACCGCGGCGACCGCGGGGTCGCTGCTGGCCCAAGTCACCGCGGCACCGGATATGACCTGTCCGTTATGGTCGCGCACTTCGGCGGACAGCCGGACGGTGTCGCCGGGCTCAAGCGTCGCGGAAGCGGGCGACACCACGAGGGAGATCGCCTCTTGGGCCACGGTGACCTGCGCGCTGCCGGAGGCTTCTCCCGAAGTGGCGGTGACGGCCGCCGAGCCGTCGCCGACTGCAGTGACGAGCCCGGTGGAGTCCACGGCGGCGACCCCGGGGTCGCTGCTGGCCCAGGTCACCGCGGCACCGGATATGACCTGTCCGTTATGGTCGCGCACTTCGGCGGACAGCCGGACGGTGTCGCCGAGCGCGGCGAAGCTGAGCGTGTCCGCGCTGACGGCAACGGAAGCCGCCTCCTGGGCCACGGTGACCTGCGCGCTGCCGGAGGCTTCTCCCGAAGTGGCGGTGACGGCCGCCGAGCCGTCGCCGACTGCAGTGACGAGCCCGGTGGAGTCCACGGCGGCGACCCCGGGGTCGCTGCTGGCCCAGGTCACCGCGGCACCGGATATGACCTGTCCGTTATGGTCGCGCACTTCGGCGGACAGCCGGACGGTGTCGCCGAGCGCGGCGAAGCTGAGCGTGTCCGCGCTGACGGCAACGGAAGCCGCCTCCTGGGCCACGGTGACCTGCGCGCTGCCGGAGGCTTCTCCCGAAGTGGCGGTGACGGCCGCCGAGCCGTCGCCGACTGCAGTGACGAGCCCGGTGGAGTCCACGGCGGCGACCCCGGGGTCGCTGCTGGCCCAGGTCACCGCGGCACCGGATATGACCTGTCCGTTATGGTCGCGCACTTCGGCGGACAGCCGGACGGTGTCGCCGGGCTCAAGCGTCGCGGAAGCGGGCGACACCACGAGGGAGATCGCCTCTTGGGCCACGGTGACCTGCGCGCTGCCGGAGGCTTCTCCCGAAGTGGCGGTGACGGCCGCCGAGCCGTCGCCGACTGCAGTGACGAGCCCGGCGGAGTCCACGGCGGCGACCCCGGGGTCGCTGCTGGCCCAGGTCACCGCGGCACCGGATATGACCTGTCCGTTATGGTCGCGCACTTCGGCGGACAGCCGGACGGTGTCGCCGAGCGCGGCGAAGCTGAGCGTGTCCGCGCTGACGGCAACGGAAGCCGCCTCCTGGGCCACGGTGACCTGCGCGCTGCCGGAGGCTTCTCCCGAAGTGGCGGTGACGGCCGCCGAGCCGTCGCCGACTGCAGTGACGAGCCCGGCGGCGTCCACGGCGGCGACCCCGGGGTCGCTGCTGGCCCAGGTCACCGCGGCACCGGATATGACCTGTCCGTTATGGTCGCGCACTTCGGCGGACAGCCGGACGGTGTCGCCGAGCGCGGCGAAGCTGAGCGTGTCCGCGCTGACGGCAACGGAAGCCGCCTCCTGGGCCACGGTGACCTGCGCGCTGCCGGAGGCTTCTCCCGAAGTGGCGGTGACGGCCGCCGAGCCGTCGCCGACTGCAGTGACGAGCCCCGCGGCGTCCACGGCGGCGACCCCGGGGTCGCTGCTGGCCCAGGTCACCGCGGCACCGGATATGACCTGTCCGTTATGGTCGCGCACTTCGGCGGACAGCCGGACGGTGTCGCCGAGCGCGGCGAAGCTGAGCGTGTCCGCGCTGACGGCAACGGAAGCCGCCTCCTGGGCCACGGTGACCTGCGCGCTGCCGGAGGCTTCTCCCGAAGTGGCGGTGACGGCCGCCGAGCCGTCGCCGACTGCAGTGACGAGCCCCGCGGCGTCCACGGCGGCGACCCCGGGGTCGCTGCTGGCCCAGGTCACCGCGGCACCGGATATGACCTGTCCGTTATGGTCGCGCACTTCGGCGGACAGCCGGACGGTGTCGCCGAGCGCGGCGAAGCTGAGCGTGTCCGCGCTGACGGCAACGGAAGCCGCCTCCTGGGCCACGGTGACCTGCGCGCTGCCGGAGGCTTCTCCCGAAGTGGCGGTGACGGCCGCCGAGCCGTCGCCGACTGCAGTGACGAGCCCCGCGGCGTCCACGGCCGCGACCCCGGGGGCGCTGCTGGCCCAGGTCACCGCGGCACCCTCCATGACCCACCCGTGCTGATCGCGCACTTCGGCGGACAGCCTGGCGGAGTCGCCAAGCGCGAAGAAGCTCACATCGCCGGGCGAGACGGCTATCGCTGTCGGCACCGACGGCGGTAACGGGCCGATCGTGCTGTCACTGCACGCCAGGATGGCTGCAGCGCTCAAGGCGACGACGCCAGCCCCGATCTTGGCGGCGGTCATACGTTCCCGGCGGAGGCGGGGGGACGGAGGCGGAAAGCCCTTGGAGGCTGTGGTCATCGCCAGGCGTCGGAGCCGGGAATGCCGCGGCTGACAAGCACCTCCAGGCCGGGCTCCAGCGACAGAGCGGCGGCGTCCCCGGGGGACAGGGCTGCCGCACCTGTGTCGGCTTGGGCCGTGAGGCCGGGGGGCAGGTCGCGCAGTATGGCTCGTATGCGGCCCGTCGCCGGGTCGCGGAGGATCGCCGCCGGGCGATCCGTGTCGGCGTTCAGCTCGGCCGTCCCGCCGGGGCCGGTCAGCGTGATGCTTGCCAGCGACCCTGCCCATGCGGGGTCGGCGGGGAGGACGAACGCGAAGCTCGAACGACCGTCCCCGTCGGCCACTTCGGGCATGTCGAAGCCGACCGAGAACAGCGTGAGCCCGGCGGCGTCCCGCACGGCGAGTTCGTACTCGCCGCCGCCGGGTGGCGGCACGGAGATCGGCGCGTCCAGTGCGAAGGCGGGTTCGAGGAAGGGGGTACCGTCCGCGTCGAGTCCGCCCCATACCAGAAGCGCGGCGACCGGTCCGTCCGCAAAAGGCTGCCCCCCGGCCTCGTCGGCGATGCGGAAGGCCAGCGCTTTGGAAAAGGAATAATCGCTGATCCACTGAGGGTGGCAGTAGGACATCAGGTCCGGGGTCGTCGGCGGGACGAGTCTGCTCCGGCCGAAGTCGTACCCCCATGCGCTGATGGAGCCCTCGGGCGAGGGAAAATTCGGATCGGGTCCGGGGGGGCGGTTGCACGGCGCGTGACCCAAGCTCAAGTTGTGCCCCAGTTCGTGCGCGATAACAATTGATCTGGGTACCGAGAAACTCGTGCGGCCTCGAACATACGCCACACCGGCGGGACCCGCTACAGACCCGGCCATGGTTCCCATATAGTGGCCCGTTCCGCCCTCCGCGGCCCGGATTGCCGCGGTTGCCCTGAGCAAGTCGTAAGCATGGTTGCTCGACATCACGACGGGTTCGTGGATCGCGAGGCCGATGCCGCGCACGGGCAGCAGCGTCCGCGTGTCCCGGAACAGCTCGTCGTTCGCGGTGAGTCCTCGTGTGATGTCCAGGACCGACGAGTCGGGGGAGGCACCGTACAGGAACGGAATCATCGTCAGGTCAAGCTCCGGGACCGCCCGGACATCCACGAAAGCCCGTCCTTCGCCGGGAATCCGCTTGGTGATGCCCAGCCCCGGGTCCAGCGTGCCGTCCGGGTCGATCTCCACCACCATCTCCAAGCCGGGCCGGATCACTCCGCCCGGAATTTCGGCGTTCGCCGAAGACTCGAGCGAACTTTCGTCCGCCTCGGCCGGAACCGGAGCCGACGAGGCCGGAATCGCGACCGCGTGCGTCTCCGCACCGTTGAGATAGAAGCGGGCGCGCACCGCCGGCATGCTCGTGCCTGCCGCGCCCGTGGCGGCCACGAATACTCGAAGCATAGCCGGTTCGCTCGCCACCAGCGGGACAGGAAAGTCGAGCGACTGAACGGCCTGAGTAAGGTACGCCGCCGACCCGCCCCTCACGACGCAGCGCCTCACCCGGTGAAAGGCTATGTCCGCCAGCCATCTGTTGAAGGCGTCACCGACCGGGGCGCAAAGACCGGTGCCGCCGGTCAAGAACTCGTCCAGCGCGCCAAGTTCGGTCAGGCTGGCAGGCAGGGTGCCGGACAAGCGGGCATTGTTCGCCAAACCAAAGTGTACCAGACGAACCAAACCGCCCATCTCTGGCGGGACAAAGCCGGTCAGCTGGTTACCTCCGAGGTCCAGCCGTTCTAGGCTGGTGAGCTTGCCGAGTTCCAAGGGAATGGGGCCGGTCAGCTGGTTATCTTCGAGGTGCAGCGAGCTCAGGCTGGAGAGGCCGCCGAGTTCCGGGGGAATCGCGCCCGTCAGCTGGTTGCCGCCGAGGTACAGCGAGCTCAGGCTGGAGAGGCCGCCGAGTTCCGGGGGAATCGCGCCCGTCAGCTGGTTGCCGTAGAGGGACAGCGAGCTCAGGCTGGAGAGGCCGCCGAGTTCCGGGGGAATCGCGCCCGTCAGCTGGTTGCCGTAGAGGTACAGCGAGCTCAGGCTGGAGAGGCCGCCGAGTTCCGGGGGAATCGCGCCCGTCAGCTGGTTGCCGTAGAGGTTCAGCGAGCTCAGGCTGGAGAGACCGCCGAGTTCCGGGGGAATCGCGCCCGTCAGCTGGTTGCCGTAGAGGGACAGCCGGCTCAGGCTGGAGAGGCCGCCGAGTTCCGGGGGAATCGCGCCCGTCAGCTGGTTACTGCCGAGGGACAGCCGGCTCAGGCTGGAGAGGCCGCCGAGTTCCGGGGGAATCGCGCCCGTCAGCTGGTTGCCGTAGAGGTACAGCCGGCTCAGGCTGGAGAGGCTGCCGAGTTCCGGGGGAATCGCGCCCGTCAGCTGGTTACTGCCGAGGGACAGCGAGCTCAGGCTGGAGAGGCTGCCGAGTTCCGAGGGAATGGAGTCGAACAGCTGGTTACTGCCGAGGTCCAGCCGTTCTAGGCTGGTGAGCTTGCCGAGTTCCGAGGGAATGGGGCCAGTCAGCCGGTTACTGCCGAGGTCCAGCGAGCTCAGGTTGGAGAGGCTGCCGAGGTCGGCCGGAATCAGGCCTTCTAAATTGTTTGCCCTAAGTTCCAAAGCTCCGACGCGACCCGCGGCGTTCGTCTGTACTCCGTGCCATTCTCGGAGCGGCGCGTCGGTCAGCCAGTTGTCGCTGCGGATCCAGTTCCGCCCGTTCATGCTGGTGTACAAAGCAGCCAGAAGGTCGCGCTCGGTCAAAGTACATTCGGCGCCTGTGCTTTCGAGGGACGGAATACCGTCCAGCCATTCGCGGAACGACTGGTCGTCCGGCGCGCACAGCTCTGTACCGGCGTAGTGGAACACTTTGAGCGAGAGTCTGGCCAAGGACAACGGCAGCCGGTCCTCCAACAGCGGATTGCCGCCTATGCGCAGCTCGGTTATTTCGGACAGATGCCCCAAGCTCGCGGAGAGTCGGCCCGCCAGGTTGTTGCCGTTTAGGTCGAGGGCCACCACATTGCCCAGGGAGTCAGCGGTCACGCCGCTCCAGTCGCCCAGTCCAGCTCCTCCGAGCCACCCGTCGGAAATCGCCCATTCGGCACCGCCCGCGGCGTTGTACAGCGACTCGAGTGCGTCTACGTCCTTTTGGTTGCAGAACGGCCCATCGTAATTAGTACCTTCCAGCCAAGCCACGAAATCGGTCGTGCCGGGTGCGCAAATGCGCCCCAGTCTCGGTGGCCCGCAGAAAAAGGACACAAACCCCAGGCGTTCGAGACGCAGCAGGCTTGCAGGGATAGTGCCGGTCAGCTGGTTACCGCTGATACCCAAAGACGTCAGGCTGGAGAGATTGCCGAGTTCCGGGGGAATCGGACCCGTCAGCTGGTTGCCGCCGAGGTTCAGCGAGCTCAGGCTGGAGAGGCCGCCGAGTTCCGGGGGAATCGCGCCCGTCAGCTGGTTGCCGTAGAGGGACAGCCCTTCCAGCTTGGAGAGACCGCCGAGTTCCGGGGGAATCGGACCCGTCAGCTGGTTGACGCCGAGGGACAGCCGGCTCAGGCTGGAGAGGCTGCCGAGTTCCGGGGGAATCGCGCCCGTCAGCTGGTTGACGCCGAGGGACAGCCGGCTCAGGCTGGAGAGGCTGCCGAGTTCCGGGGGAATCGCGCCCGTCAGCTGGTTGCCGTAGAGGTACAGCCGGCTCAGGCTGGAGAGGCTGCCGAGTTCCGGGGGAATCGCGCCCGTCAGCTGGTTGCCGTAGAGGTACAGCCCTTCCAGCTTGGAGAGACCGCCGAGTTCCGGGGGAATCGCGCCCGTCAGCTGGTTGCCGTAGAGGTACAGCGAGCTCAGGCTGGAGAGGCCGCCGAGTTCCGGGGGAATCGCGCCCGTCAGCTGGTTGCCGTAGAGGTACAGCCCTTCCAGCTTGGAGAGACCGCCGAGTTCCGGGGGAATCGGACCCGTCAGCTGGTTGCCGCCGAGGTACAGCAAGCTCAGGCTGGAGAGGCCGCCGAGTTCCGGGGGAATCGCGCCCGTCAGCTGGTTGACGCCGAGGGACAGCCGGCTCAGGCTGGAGAGGCCGCCGAGTTCCGGGGGAATCGCGCCCGTCAGCTGGTTGCCGTAGAGGTACAGCCGGCTCAGGCTGGAGAGGCTGCCGAGTTCCGGGGGAATCGCGCCCGTCAGCTGGTTGACGCCGAGGTACAGCGAGCTCAGGCTGGAGAGGCCGCCGAGTTCCGGGGGAATCGCGCCCGTCAGCTGGTTGCCGTAGAGGTACAGCGAGCTCAGGCTGGAGAGGCCGCCGAGTTCCGGGGGAATCGGACCCGTCAGCCGGTTTTCTTCGAGTTGCAAATATACGACGCGCCCCGCGGCGTTCGTTCCCACGCCGTACCAATCTCCCAGTGGCGCGTCGGTCAGCCAGTTGGTACTGCGCGTCCAGCCGGGTCCATTCGCCGACTCGTACAACGCCACTAGCGCGGCCCGGTCTGGCAATGAGTCGACCGTGATGTTTGCGCTGCCCGAGGCCCTTCCCAATGCGCCGGCGACGGTCGCCGAACCCTCGGCGAGGGCTGTGACGAGCCCGGTGGCGTCCACGGCCGCGACCGCAGGGTCGCTGGTGGTCCAGGTCACCGCGGCGTCGATGACCCGCCCGTTTCGGTCGTGTGCTTCCGCGGACAGCCGGATGGTGTCGCCGGGCACAAGAGTCGCGGAAGCGGGCGACACTACAACGGAAGCCGCCTCCTGGGCCACGGTGACCTGCGCGCTGCCGGAGGCTTCTCCCGAAGTGGCGGTGACGGCCGCCGAGCCGTCGCCGACTGCAGTGACGAGCCCCGCGGCGTCCACGGCCGCGACCGCAGGGTCGCTGGTGGTCCAGGTCACCGCGGCGTCGATGACCCGCCCGTTTCGGTCGTGTGCTTCCGCGGACAGCCGGATGGTGTCGCCGGGCACAAGAGTCGCGGAAGCGGGCGACACTACAACGGAAGCCGCCTCCTGGGCCACGGTGACCTGCGCGCTGCCGGAGGCTTCTCCCGAAGTGGCGGTGACGGCCGCCGAGCCGTCGCCGACTGCAGTGACGAGCCCCGCGGCGTCCACGGCCGCGACCGCGGGGTCGCTGCTGGTCCAGGTCACCGCGGCACCGGATATGACCTGTCCGTTATGGTCGCGCACTTCGGCGGACAGCCGGACGGTGTCGCCGGGCTCAAGCGTCGCGGAAGCGGGCGACACCACGAGGGAGATCGCCTCTTGGGCCACGGTGACCTGCGCGCTGCCGGAGGCTTCTCCCGAAGTGGCGGTGACGGCCGCCGAGCCGTCGCCGACTGCAGTGACGAGCCCGGTGGAGTCCACGGCGGCGACCCCGGGGTCGCTGCTGGCCCAGGTCACCGCGGCACCGGATATGACCTGTCCGTTATGGTCGCGCACTTCGGCGGACAGCCGGACGGTGTCGCCGAGCGCGGCGAAGCTGAGCGTGTCCGCGCTGACGGCAACGGAAGCCGCCTCCTGGGCCACGGTGACCTGCGCGCTGCCGGAGGCTTCTCCCGAAGTGGCGGTGACGGCCGCCGAGCCGTCGCCGACTGCAGTGACGAGCCCCGCGGCGTCCACGGCCGCGACCCCGGGGGCGCTGCTGGCCCAGGTCACCGCGGCGCCGGATATGACCCGTCCATTTCGGTCGTGTGCTTCGGCGGACAGCCGGACGGTGTCGCCGAGCGCGGCGAAGCTGAGCGTGTCCGCGCTGACGGCAACGGAAGCCGCCTCCTGGGCCACGGTGACCTGCGCGCTGCCGGAGGCTTCTCCCGAAGTGGCGGTGACGGCCGCCGAGCCGTCGCCGACTGCAGTGACGAGCCCCGCGGCGTCCACGGCCGCGACCCCGGGGGCGCTGCTGGCCCAGGTCACCGCGGCGCCGGATATGACCCGTCCATTTCGGTCGTGTGCTTCGGCGGACAGCCGGACGGTGTCGCCGAGCGCGGCGAAGCTGAGCGTGTCCGCGCTGACGGCAACGGAAGCCGCCTCCTGGGCCACGGTGACCTGCGCGCTGCCGGAGGCTTCTCCCGAAGTGGCGGTGACGGCCGCCGAGCCGTCGCCGACTGCAGTGACGAGCCCCGCGGCGTCCACGGCCGCGACCCCGGGGGCGCTGCTGGCCCAGGTCACCGCGGCGCCCTCCATGACCCACCCGTGCTGATCGCGCACTTCGGCGGACAGCCTGACGGTGTCGCCAAGCGCGCTGAAGCGGGCATCGGCGGGCGAGACTGCTATCGCTGTCG
Source organism: Longimicrobiales bacterium (assembly GCA_965215065.1). Classification (GTDB taxonomy): domain Bacteria; phylum Gemmatimonadota; class Gemmatimonadetes; order Longimicrobiales; family Gaopeijiaceae; genus Bin94. The sequence goes on along the minus strand of OZ244037.1, from coordinate 2,389,824 downwards.
GCACCGACGGCGGTAACGGGTCGATCGTGCTGTCACTGCACGCCAGGATGGCCGCAGTGCCCAAGACGACGATGCCAGCGCCCGATCCCAGCGGCGGCGCTGCCGAAAAAGCGGGAAGACGAGGTGGAGGCCGAACGCAGAGAAGATCGCGCATGATCCCGTACTCCATAATATTGGTAGCTTTCCCTACTGGCTTCTTCACCGTTGTAAATCGGTGACGAATGATAATTGGACGAGTGCGCCCCCGGTGTCAAATGCGGATCCTCGCGCCGGGTCGCACGATGGGCGTCGAGGCGGTGTACCGGCGGCCCGGACGAGCGCGGCGAACCCGGAGCACCGGGTCTTTCCCTCCCTGCTGTGCGGCCTCGAGGTCTTGCGGGCGAACCACATGGGGTGGGATCCGTTCAGGCCTCCCGTGTTGGCACTGCCGGTTGGAGCGTTGAGCGCATTCACCATCGCTTTGATGGCCTTCGGCACGGCGGCGTGGCTCCCGAGGGGGAATCGTGCGGCGGTGCTTTTTTTGATCGTCATGGGCGTGGTTCTCTCCGATTCCGAGATTTCCGAACCGGAGCTGGTGAGGGATGGCCCCGTGGTCCTGGCCCGGCTCATCCTCTACCCGGCACTGGAGATCGTGCGACTCGGTCTTGGACTGACCGGCGACCTGCCGCTTCGTGCGCAGCCCGTGGTCGCACTGCTGGCGTATGCCGCGGGCTGGATCGCGGTCGGCACACCGGGCGTTTGGCGCTCGGCTACGAGGGGGCGGACCGGCTGCAGCTGACCGAGCGCCAAGAGAGGGCCGCCATGACCTCACGTTATGTGAAACGGGGCCCGGCCGCCCGAAGCGCCCGGATCCCGCTCCTCTGAACTGTGCACCTGCCGTGCCTCCCGGGGAGGAGGCGCTTGACCGGCCGGGCCTAGCCTAGCCCGAAGTTCGGCGGCGGCGATCTGCCAAGTGATTGCGGCGCTGTGACATAAGCGATTTCCGGGGTGTACGCTACTGGGTACGGCTTATGGGCGGACGCCGAGCAGGCGGAAGGCTTCGGCCTGGAGCGGGGTGGGGCGGGCGAGGATGTCGGCGGTCATGGCTCCGTGCACGGGGGGCCTGACGCGGTTGCGGGTGAGGGTGGCGAGGTCGCGGAGCAGGGTCCAGAAGCTGTGGACGGGAAGGCCCTCGGGGGTGCGCTTCCCGGCCTTCTCGGCGCGTGCCGCGCGGGAGACGCGGGCGGGCGCGACGGGCGAGGCGCGGGCGGCTTCTGCGGCGGCCGGGTCGTGGTCGTCGAAGAGCAGGGGGGCCGGCGCGCGGCGCATGTGCCATTCGACGCAGCAGGCGAGCATGCAGAGGAAGACATGGGCGCGGACGCGATCGGCGAGGCGGTGGTGGACGGGCCGGACCTTGAGGTCCACCCCCTTGAAGCTGCGGAAGGCGCGCTCGACCCGGCTGAGGCTCTTGCAGGCGCGGACCGTGTCTTCGGGCCCCATCTCGCCGGCGGGCACGTCGGTGCGGATCACGCAGATGCCGTCGAGCGCCGACTCTTCGGCGATGCGCTTCTCGTCGCGCTCGCAGGAGAAGCCGTCGTCGGTCACGGCGGTCTTGAAGTGCCTGCCGACCTTGCGGGCGCGCAGGGCCCGGTCGGCGCGCACGGCGATGCGCTTCTCGCCCCGCAGCGGGCGGTTGTCGCGCTGCGTCGCCCGGACGACCTGTTCGAGCTTGACCTCCGTGGCCGCGAGCAGCGCCTCTCGCTTGCGCGCGCGCTCGGCCGCGAGCAGCGGGTTGCGGCAGACGACCAGCCGCTCGCCCGGACAGAGCTCGGGCGTGGAGACCTCGGCCAGGTCCTGCTCGTCGAAGATCGACAGCTGCAGGTCGCCGCCGGAAGCGAGCCTGCGGATCGCCGGAGCCCGCAGCGAGGTGATCCACCGCAGCCCCGCGGGACCGAGGTCCTCGCGGATGCGGGCGTCGGTCAGCATCCCCCGGTCGCCGGCCACGACGACCCGCGAGAGCGAGAAGCGCCCGGTGAGCTTCTCGACCCGGGCGGCCACGGAGCCGGGGTCGGCCGTGTTGCCCTCAAAGACCCGGGCGGCCACCGGACGGCCCTCCCGGTCGCAGAGCAGGGCGAAGACGATCTGAAGCTTGCCGCGCCTGCCGTCGCGGGAGTAGCCGCGCCTGGCCGGCGGGCACTTCGTGCCCTCGAAGTACACCGAGGTCAGGTCGCAGAGCACGAGCGAGCCGTCCTCGACGTGCCGGGCCGCCAGAGTCCGCTCGATGCGCGGCTGCCGCCGCAGCAGCCAGTCCATCGCCTCGCAGAGCTCCTCCGCCGTCGCGTCTTCGGTGCCGAGCTCCTCGCCCGGCGTGTCGGTCTGCGTCTCGGAGGCGAGGCCCCGGGCGGTGGCGAGCTTCGAGCGGGGGTCGAGGACGCGGGCGGCGATCATCGCCGCCGCCAAGGAGCGCATCCGCGAGGGACGGCGGTCGAGCAGCCTCTCGAGGCCCAGCTTCCGCGCCGTGCCCGCGACGGCGGCGACATGCCCGTGGGGTCGGGAGCGCAGGATCTCGAAGGCGTCGTCCATCGACTTCAGGGCGACGCCGCCCTTGAGCAGGATGCGCAGCCCCCGGACGATCTCGTCGGGCCACTTCGAGAGGTTGGCGAGGGTGCGCTTGCAGACCTTGCCGTCCCTGCGGAAGGACTCGCGCAGCAGGACGGCGGGCGGGGAGTTCCGGTTGGGCACGCGTTCGATGTACATGGGTATCATGGTAACGGATATGCTGAATGATGTCAATATGCACACCGAATCGTTACATGGGTACAGCATCCGGATGCCGAAATCGACTCAGGTCTTTCGGCTGCAACACGTTAACCGCGATAATCGGCCCGATTCCGTCCCGAACTTCGGGCTAGCAGCCCGCCCATGTCGCCGCCGCCACCCCCGCCAGGCATGGCCGACTTCTCTTCCTCCGGGCGCTCCACGACCCACGACGACCGCCTCGGTGGTGAGAAGGAGGCTTGCGATCGACGCGGCGTTCTGCAGCGCGCCGCGCACGACCTTGGTCGGGTCGTCAATCACGCCGGCCTTCACGAGGTCCTCGTAGGTGTCGGTCTGGGCGCTGTAGCCGAAGCCGCCCTCGCCGTCGCGCACCTTCGCCACCACGATCGACGCCTCGGCACCCAGCGCTCGAAGGCGTCGCCGCGCCGGTTGCGCTCCATGTGCGGCGTCGCGCCGGATCGTCCTCATGACACCGCACCTTCGCGACAGGCTTCGCCCGGCGTCCGCCCGCCCAGCGACGAGTGCGGGCGCACCTCGTTGTAGAAGTCGATCCATGAGCCGATGATCCGTTCGGCCTCCACCCCGTCCCGAAGCTCGTAGAGGTACACGGCCTCGTACTTCGGCGACCGCCGTAGCCGCTCGATGAAGATGTTATCGAGGAAGCGGCCCCGCCCGTCCATCGAGAACCGGACGCCCGCCTCGAGGACCCGGTCCGCGAAGGCCGTGCCGGTGAACTGGGACCCCTGGTCGGTGTTCAGGATCTCCGGAGTTCTCCGGCCCAGCACCGCATCCGGAGCCTCGATGCAGAACGACGCGTCCATCGTGTTCGACAGCCGCCACGCGAGGACATGCCGGGTCGCCCGGTCCATCACGGCGACGAGGTAGAAAAACCCCTGGCTTACAGGAATGCAGGTGATGTCGGCGCACCACACCTGGTTCGCCCGCGAGACCTCGAGGCCGCGCAGCAGGCAGGAGAAGACCCGGTGCTCCGGACCCGCCACGCTCGTCGTCCGGGGCCGCCGGTACACCGCCTCGACGCCCATCAGGCGCATGAGCCGCCGGATGCGGTGCCGGCCCGCCGCGACCCCCTCGCGATGGAGATGCCGCATCATCTGTCGGCTTCCGTAGAACGGACAGTTCATGTGGAGCTCGTCCATGCGCCGCATCAGCGCCGGGTTCTCCGCACTCTCCCCCTTCGGCCGGTAGTACAATGACGACCGGCCCACGCCCACCAGCACGCACTGCTTCGACAGGCTCATGCGTCCGTCCGGCCTGACCATCCGCATCCGCTCCGCCCGGCTCAGCGCTTCAACCCGCGACGAAAAAAATCCCGCTCGACGGTGAGCTCGCCGATCTTGGCGTGCAGGTCGCGGATCTTCGTCTCGTGCTGCCGGGAGAGCTTGCGCGCCGCGCCCCGGGCGAACACCTCCGGGGACGCGTCGAGCAGCTGCCGCTTCCATGCGCTCACCTGGTTCGGATGAAGCTCGTGGCGCGTGGCGATCGCCTGAACGCTGTCGCGCTCCCGCAGCGCCTCCAGCGCCACCCGGCTCTTGAACTCCGCCGTGAACCGTCGTCTCTTCCCGGCCATCTCGGTGCCTTCTGTTCAGTACTGGAATCCACCTTGACGACCTGTCCAAAAAAACTGGGACCACCTCATTCCCCGTCTCGGCGGCGGGCAAACCGACGCCCGTCGCCGATGACGGGGGTCAGTGCTTCCGTTCGGCCCGTACAAGTACAGATTGACAGACAAGACACCGTTCGATACTGTAGTATTGTCAGAGACTTCCTGAGCTTTCTGGGAGGAACCATCTTCCGGGAAGAACCGCCCCCACCATCAGAAGGTGTAGAATGCTCCGTTTCAAAGCACTGATGGTTCCCATCATGGCGATGGTCATCCTCGCCGCTGCTCCCGCCGTCACGGCCTTGGGATCCGGGATCGGCTCCGGTGAAGCTTGTGCCCTCGTGGTGCCAAGCCAAGACGACGAAGAAGCAGACTCTCTCCTCGAAGCCTGCCTGGACGAGGTCGATAACCTGTTCCAAGAGTGTCTGGACGACACCGACTGGTGGGAACTTCACAAGAAGGTGTGGTGCGGGATCAAAGCGTACGTGCAAATGTTGGCGTGCGGCTTGGCTTTCGAATAACGGCAGCCCGGGTCGATAATCCCTGCGCAGCCGAAATCCACCGGATGGCGGTCCGGCCAGGCTCCGCACCATGCTCAGCGCCATTTTGGTGTACGGCGGGGCCTTGGTCGCCCTCGGTGCTCTTGTGTGGAGCCTCTTCGTGGCCGCGAGCCGGTCCCCGGACGAGGCCGCCTCCGCCCTGACATCCGGGAGTGAGGGCCTTGAGCCGTTCGAGCCGCCGCCCGATGCGGTCGTGTCGGCGCGTGTAGCCGGTGTTCGCGATGCCGATTTCCTCGACGGGTTCTGGTTCGTGCTCGACCGTTACAGTTCGGAGGTGCACCGCGTGGACGCCCAAGGTGTTCACCTGGGAAGTTTTGCGGGGGAGGGGGAAGGGCCAGGTGAGCTTCGGTCGCCGCGGGCGGTCACGGTCCACGCCGACACCATAGTGGTGGCCGCGCGACGCGGCGTACACTTGTACGAGCCGGACGGCAGCAGCATCTCCCACCGTCGGATCGAACCGCCGCGGGACTGTCCCGGCGCTGCCGTGCAGGATGTCGCATCATCTCGGTCAGGGCTTCTGCTCTTGTTCACGTGTCGCGATGGAAGCAAGTTGGAAGCCCTCGTGGTCTTCGAGACCGGTGGGGCCGCCCACCAGTTTTTGGCGGCCCGCAGTGCCGGTCCGGACGACGAGAGGGTGTGGACGGCGTTCCGGGAGATGTACGTGCTCGCTGCGCACTCGCAGGGGTTCCTCTTCGGTCATCCCAACGATGACTGCCTTGAAGTCTTCGACCTCGATGGCCAAGTCGCCGATTCGGTGTGCCACAGATGGATCGAGCGTCATCCGGTCAACGAGGAGCACATTGAGGGATGGGACGAGCTTCGGGCCTCGATGCGAACCATGGGCGTGACTCTGCAACGGCCGGAATCCTATCCGCCGTTTGACAAGGTCTTCGTGCGGGAGGACGCAGGACCGGTCTATCGGACTCCAACCCCCGGCCGGGTCGACCTGTCGCGGCTCCTCGGCCGTGAAGAGGAGCGCGAGCTCGTGTTCGAAATCCCGCCCGCGCCCGCGGTTTTTCTGGCGGGCACGTCCGTGCTGGCCGCGTGGTACGATCCTTCCGGTACCCGGATCAGAGTCTACGACCTGGCCGGCGGCTGACATGCGCACGGACGCGTGCTGCGTCACTATGGAAAGGGTGTCCGCCTCGTACAGGGGAGTCCGGAAGCGCCATGTCGCGCTTCGCAGCATCACCTTCGGTGCCCGGGCCGGAGAAGTCACTGCCCTGGTCGGTCCCAACGGTGCGGGGAAGACGACGCTGTTCAGGGTGTTGCTGGGGTTCTTGCGAGCGGACGGCGGGCGTTGCCGCGTGGGCGGCCAGGAGCCCGTCTCCTACAGGCGGCACCACGGCGTGGCATATGTCCCGGAGTTCCCCAGGTTCCCGCGCGGATGGACTGGCCTGGACATCCTGGGGCGGAGCGTAGATCTGGTCGTCGGTCCGGACGAGCGCCGCGATGCGTTCACTCAGGCGCTGGATAGAGCCGGACTCGATTCGCAAACGCTTGCGACGGCAGCCCGAAAGTGTTCGAACGGAACGCAGCGGAGACTGTGGCTCGCGTGCGCCCTGATAGGCGACCCTGACCTGGTCGTGCTTGACGAGCCCTTCACCGGGCTCGATCCACCCGCACGGGCTGAGCTCCGCCGCGAAATACGGAGTTGCCGAACTCGCGGGGCGGCGGTGCTCATAGGCACGCACGACCTTGCAGAAGTGGCTCGCCTGGCCGATAGGATCGCGGCCGTCGAGGACGGGGCCACGACGGGCACCAAAATCCTGACCTCGAGCGACACCGTGTCCGGTGCGGGGTTGGAGCGCGAACTCTTCGGCAGACAATGACTCGATACCTGGTCCCCCTTCACAGGCGTATCGCGCTGCTGGTACGGTCCCGGACCATGGGGCTCGGCGGGGTGCTGGCCCTGATGTGCGGCATGGCCTTCTTGACGCTTCACGCCGCCAACCTATCTCAGACCGACGCATCTCAGACCGCCGCCTTTGCATTTTGGGCCTTCGGCGTTATGGTCAGCTATATTGCGATTCCTCTCGCCCTCGCCGCCACTCCCGAAGAACTGACCGGCACCGAGGCTGCGCTGTGGCTGCAGAAGCCGGTGCGCGAGATCCCCTTCCTGCTGGTCGGCTTTGCGGAGACGCTCGCGACGAGCGTAGGACTGTCCGTGCTCTTCGGGAGCGCCTTCATAGTTATCGGCATGGCCATGGGGTGGGATCCGGTGAGGCCTCCCGTGTTGGCGCTGCCGGTTGGAGCGTTGAGCGCATTCACCATCGCTTCGATGGCCTTCGGCGCGGCGGCGTGGCTCCCGAGGGGGAATCGTGCGGCGGTACTTTTTCTGATCGTCATGGGCGTGGTTCTCTCCGGTTCGGAGATCTCCGAACCGGAGCTGGTGCGGGATGGCCCCGTGGTCTTGGCCCGGCTCATCCTCTTCCCTGCACCGGAGGTCGTTCGACTCGGTCTTGGACTGACCGGCGACCTGCCGCTTCGTGCGCAGCCCGTGGTCGCACTGCTGGCGTATGCCGCGGGCTGGATCGCGGTCGGCACACTGGGCGTTTGGCGCTCGGCTACGAGGGGGCGGATCGGCTACAGCTGACCGAGCGCCAAGAGAGGGCCGCCATAACCTCCGTTATGTGAAACGGGGGCCCGGCCGCCCGAAGCGCCCGGACCCCGCTCCTCTGAACTGTGCGATCGACACGGCGTTCTGCGCCGCGCCGCGCACGACCTTGGTCGGTCGATCATGCCGGCCATCACGAGGTCCTCGTAGGTGTCGGTCCGGGCGTTGTAGCCGAAGCCGCCCTCGCCGTCGCGCACCTTCGCCACCACGATCGACGCCTCGGCACCCAGCGCGCGAAGACGGCCGGGTCAGAAAGCGCGCCCCGGCGACGACGAGGCTGCCGTTGGCGGGACCGACCTGCTGGGCCGACGCCGAAAAGGCAGCGATGATCGTTGTGAGAAGGGCGGTGTGAATCGAGTGGAAGAGGTGCCGGTCTCCGGTGCTTTTCACGGGTTGCAATCCTCTGGAATCGGGTCACGCGGTCAAGGGATTCAAGGCCAAGTTGGCGTCGCGGCAGGTGTGCCGCCAGTGGAGTCAACCGATGCGAACTCTTGGACTCACCGCCTGATGCGGTACAGAGTCAATGTCGGTACGTCATGACTGTCCGTCCCGGCCACCAGTATCCGATCGGGTGACGCAAAAGCAACAGGGAACGGCGAGCCGGGAGGAAGCGTGCCCGTGTATTCGCCGTCTCGCGAGAAAACATCGATTAGGCGAAGCTCGTCCGAGACACGCCCCCTGAGCGCCCATATGAACTCGGCGGGAGAAAGCACTACATCGGCCAGGGCCTGCAAATGGCCGGGGAAGCCGAGCGCGCGAACGGCCTCATCAGCTGATACCACACAAGATGGCCGCACTCGCCCGTCACGGGCCTCCATTTCCCTGATTGCCATTCGCCTTGTGACCTTGCGCGGCACTAAACTGCGTTTGATGCTCAAATAAGGTTGATGATCCTTGAAAACATGAATGACATATTTAATGTCCTTCACGATTACAAGAAGGTCACTGCTTGCGTCCCAAGATACCGACGGCGAAAAAATCCTTGGCACTACCATGCCGACCATACCGCAGGATGGGAAATCAGATACCGGAATGTCAATCTCCGGTCCCGTCATGATGCGCCTTTCTCCCACAGGCCTCCATTGAGTGACGTGATGCCTGGCGGACACCTGATCGCCTTCGCGAGGCAACCATTTCACTTCCGTGAACACAAAGCCGTCGGGGGAGACATCCAGGTTGTTTTCAGGTTGCATCCAAACAGATGCACGGATCATTTCCATTGGAACACCTTCCGGAAGACGCCACCGGACGATCCCCCTCATCCAGTCGTATACCGAAAGGACATCGCCGGTTACGGCCAAGGCCCACGGGCCCTCGAGCTCCCCCGGGCCGGAACCCCGCCTTCCGACTGTGCCGATCAGTTCACCGTCGTCTGATACCACTGCAACTCTCGACTCCGCCGCTTGAAGAACATATATTCTTCCTGACTCATCAACCTCGACATTGGCAGAATTGAACCGGGAAACACTTCCGAACACAGTATCCGCAATGCCGCCGACCGTCCACAGCTTCTCAAAACGCCAATCCAAGGAACGATCTTCGCCCGAATGCGCAACTACCGGTACAAAAGCAAATGAATCCTGTGCGACGAACTCGCACGGACGCACGAGCATGACCGAAAGAAACGAGATGACGACGGTGACGACCACGTATCCATGCCGGATTCCGGTTTTCATTTGCTTTGCCCTGCAACGCGAATAAGTTCAACAAACTTGTTAAATCCCGGATGTCCTTCAATCAACAAACCGTTGATCAGGTAACTCGGAGTGCCTATTAGGCCAAGCTCATTTGCATCCATAGTATCACGGTGGATGGCCGACAAGCCAGATGTGTCCGCCATGCATGTCCGGAATTGATTCATTCTCTCGCCGACTTCTAGCTCATCAAGCCAATCGTGCCATTTCCAAGTGTATGAGGAATCAGAATGAGCATAAATTGCTTCGTGTATAGAAGCAAAATGGCCAATTCTACCAGCGCACTCGGATGCCCGGTATTTTGTAAAGGACTTGGTACTGCGAGCAGGTAAATATCGATACACAATTGCAATTTCGTTGGGGTACAGATCACGAAGAGTTCGCAAGTCCAATGCAGCCCGCTTGCATATCGGACAGTCGTAGTCAAAGAATTCAACTATCGTAACATCGGCATCGAGTGGACCCACACGATGGCCAACCGTCGCAAAACGCCTCGCGTCTTCCACTACTGAATATTCTACAGGTTCGGAAGAGGCATCAAGGAACTGAAATACACGCCTGCCGCCAATGACCAGTGCGAAGCACACGAGGATTGCAGTAGCTATATTCGACGATCGCTTCGTCATCCGCTTCATCTCCTACCCTGTTCTACGGGTTTTTCAGGTTCCTCGCTGTTTCAAGTGGGGAGGTTAAACTGGAGCTTGCCGCACACGAGGTGGGCCATGGTGATGAAGTTCCACGAGCGCCTCCAAGAGCAGCGTGAAGCCGCTCCGGGGGGCGGGCCCACGGCAATCGCACCTGCCGGACTCCAACTCCGCACTCCACGCGGGGAGAGGCAGGTAGGCTTTGGTACTGGAAGAAGTCGAGGTGCCGCCACTCCTTGAGGGCCGTGTCGTACGCTTTGCAGCCCTCGCCCCCGCAGGCGAAGGTGCCGCCGACCTCGAAGTTCAGACGGGATATCCAGCCGCCGTTCCCCCGCGTCGAACGCCGTGCTCTCCACGTACCAAGGCCATCCCAGCCTGCTCGATTCGCGCCGCCGCAACGACAGCCCAGCGAAAACGGCCGACCGCCAGTGGACACACCACACCGGCTTCGGAAAACTCCCCAGCACTTCTCGCGCCCCCTTCGGCCAAGCATCTAGCTAGCCTAGCCTAGTGACCCACCGGCGACAGCTCGTCCGCTCTACGTTATAAGCAGATTGCCTGCTCACCCACGGCACCCCAGCACTCCCGGCTGCAGCAGTCGCGGCCGTTGTCGCAGTAGGATCCCTCCCTGAGGCACATAACTGCTGTCTCCGCTTGCTTCGGGCTGCTTGCCGTGACTGGGCTGCTCGCCGCCACGACAATGATGAGCAACGATCCCAGAATGATCATGGGTCTGGCCATTTCTTCTCCTGTCGGCTGTAGCGCTATGGTGGTGATTGGCTGTAGCGCTATGGGTGGTGATCTTCACTCTACCCTATAGTCCCCATGAGATGCCAATTGGTTGCAAGGCAGCCCGGTAGCGGAGCCGTCTGTCACGCCTCTCCCCCACCCAGCACCTCGTAGAGAGCACGTACCGCCCGGGATCGGTGGGATTTGACGGTTCCCAAAGGCATTCCGAGTTTTTTGGCGATTTGCCCGTAGGACAGCCCCTCGAGCCGGTAGCGGATGATGGCTTGGTGGGGCTGCCGGAGACCGGAGATCGCTTCCTCTAGGGCCTCGTCCTTGGTTTTCTCTTCAAGGATGTCGTCTGGGGATGCGACATTGCTCAACTCAAACCAGTGGTACTGTTTCCGTATCAGCTCCCGCCGCCGCTTCCGCTTCGTTGCGGCCTTGAGTCCGACATTTCGGACGAAGCCCTCCAGCCAAGATCCGACCGCCGCCTGATCCCGCAGCTGGCCCCGTTTGTTCCAAGCGATCAAGAGCGCTTCAAGCACGATGTCCTGGCCGGTCACCGCACGGCCTCGGTACTTCTCCGCAACCTGTAGAAGCCGATCCCAGTGACCCTCTATCCACTCGGCCAGCACCTCGTCACGATTGTCCATGTCCATGAGCTCCACCATAAACGGAGCGCCAGACCGAGCGCCAGAAGAGGGCCGTCATACCTCCGTTACGCGAAACGGGGCCCGGCCGCCCTCGGTGCCCGGACCCCGCTCCTCTGAACCGCGGAACCTGCCGTGCCTCCCGGGAAGGAGGCGCTTGACCGGCAGGTCCTGGCAGCCCGCGCGGGCTGCTAGTACATCCCGCCCATGTCGCCGCCGCCGCCCCCGCCCGGCATGGCCGGCTTCTCGTCCTCCGGGCGCTCCACGACGACCGCCTCGGTGGTGAGGAGGAGGCTCGCGATTGACGCGGCGTTCTGCAGCGCGCTGCGCACGACCTTGGTCGGGTCGATCACGCCGGCGTTCACGAGGTTCTCGTAGATGTCGGTCTGGGCGTTGTAGCCGAAGCCGCCCTCGCCGTCGCGCACCTTCGCCACCACGATCGACGCCTCGGCCCCCGCGTTCACCGCGATCTGGCGGATGGGGGACTCCAGCGCGCGGCGCAGGATGTTCGCGCCCACCTGCTCGTCTTCGCGGTCGAGCTCGAGGCCGTCCAGCGCCTCCTGCGCCCGCAGCAGCGCCACGCCGCCGCCGGGAACGATGCCCTCTTCCACCGCCGCGCGGGTGGCGTGCAGGGCGTCCTCGACGAGTGCCTTCTTCTCCTTCATCTCGGTCTCGGTGGCCGCGCCCACATCAATCACCGCCACGCCGCCGGCCAGCTTCGCCAGACGCTCCTGGAGCTTCTCGCGGTCGTAGTCGGAGGTGGACTTGTCGATCGCGACCTTGATCTCCTCGATGCGCCCCTGGATCTTGTCCTCTGCGCCGGCGCCGTCGATGATCGTGGTGTTGTCCTTGTCGATCACGACCCGCTTCCCGCTCCCCAGGTCGCTCAGGACCGCGTTCTCGAGCTTAAAGCCGACCTCTTCCGAGATCACCTGGCCGCCGGTCAGCACGGCGATGTCCTGCAGCATGGCCTTGCGGCGGTCACCGAAACCGGGGGCCTTCACCGCCGCGACCTTCAGAGTGCCGCGCAGCTTGTTGACCACCAGGGTGGCCAGCGCCTCGCCCTCGACGTCCTCGGCGATGACCATGAGGGGCTTGCCCATCTGGGCGACCTTCTCGAGGATCGGGAGAAGGTCCTTCATCGAAGACACCTTCTTGTCGTGGATGAGGATCATCGGCTCCTCGAGGACCGTCTCCATCCGTTCCGGGTCGGTCACGAAATACGGCGAGAGGTAGCCTCGGTCGAACTGCATGCCCTCGACCGTGTCGAGCTCGGTCGCCAGGCCGCGGGCCTCCTCGACGGTGATGACGCCGTCCTTGCCGACCTTCTCCATCGCTTCGGCGATCAGCTCGCCGATCTCCATGTTGTTGTTGGCCGAGATCGCGCCCACCTGGGCGATCTCGCGCTTGCCCTTGGTCTCGGTCGACGCGTCGCGCAGAGCGTTCACGACGACCTCGACGCCCTTGTCGATGCCGCGGCGAATGCCCATCGGGTTCGTCCCCGCGGTCACGTTCTTCAGCCCCTCGGCGAAGATCGCATGCGCGAGCACGGTGGCGGTGGTGGTGCCGTCGCCCGCGACGTCGGACGTCTTGGTGGCGACTTCCTTGACCATCTGGGCGCCCATGTTCTCGACCGGGTCCTCGAGCTCGATCTCCTTGGCCACGGACACGCCGTCCTTGGTGACCGTCGGCGAGCCGAACTTGCGGTCGACGACCACGTTGCGGCCTTTGGGGCCGAGCGTGACCATCACCGCCCGGGTGAGCTGGTCCACGCCGGCCTTCAACCGTGCGCGTGCCTCGATGTCGAAATCCAGTTCCTTCGCTGCCATTTCGTTGTCTCCTGGTATGTTGTCGGTCGGCGCCCCGACGGGCGCTTCCGGCGGTGAGTGGGTGAGTGTTAGTTGACGATGGCCAGAATGTCGGACTCGCGGAGAATCAGGTAGTCATCTCCGTCGACCTTGACCTCGGTGCCGCTGTACTTGCCGTACAGCACGCGGTCGCCCGTCGCGACCTCCATCGGAATCCGGCCTCCGTCGTCGTTTAGCTTGCCGGGACCGACGGCGACGATCTCGCCCTCCTGGGGCTTCTCCTTGGCGGTGTCGGGGATGTAGAGGCCGCCCCGCATCTGTTCGGCCTCTTCCAAGGCCCTCACCACCACGCGATCCGCCAGTGGCTTGATCTTCTCTGCGGCAGACATGCGCTTCTCCTTGATAAATGGGTGTTGAATGGGTTCCGCGGGCGGCCGAACGCCGCCTGCGGGTCTGTTAGCACTCGGCGCGCACGAGTGCTAACAACGAACGCTCAAAGTCTCGCCAAGCTTCGGGCGCGTGTCAACCCCGAGCGGAGGCCCCGGTCAACCCCGGTCGGCCAGGTGCGCTCCGGCGATCCCCAGGCCCTGCAGCGTCAGGAACGGTTCGACCCTCTCCACCGACGCCGCGTGCGGTCCGATCACGGGCGCAAAGCCGCCGGTGGCGACGACGAGGAGGTGGTCCGCCTGCCAGCTCTCCCGGATCCTGGACACGATCCCGTCCACGGCATCGACGGCCGAGTAGAAGACGCCGCTCTGAATGCAGGTCTCGGTGCGGCGTCCGATCACCGCGCCGGGAGGCACGAGGTCGACCCTGGGCAGCTTGGCCGTGCTGCGCGCGAGCCAGTCCAGCCCGGCGCTGAGGCCGGGCGCGATCACACCTCCGCGGAACGCGCCGTTCGCCGTGATGCAGTCGAAGGTCGTGGCGGTGCCCAGGTCGACGGCGATGGTGTCTCGCGCGAAGCGGGTCTTGGCGGCCAGGGTGTTCACGATGCGATCCGCACCCACGGTGAGCGGCTCTTCGACATCCAGCGCGATCGGCAGGTCGGAACGCGCGCTCACCTCGAAGACGGATCCCTTCACCGCGGAGGCCACCGCGTCGCGTACCGTTCTGGTGGCCGCGGGCACGACGGAGCCGATCACGCCTCTGCGGATCACGGCCCTGTGCACCGGTCGCATGGCCAGGAGCGCGGCCAGGAGCACCCGGTACTCGTCCGGCGTCCGGGGCACGCGCGTGCTGACCCGCCAGGTCTCGAAGACCTCGTCGCCGGCCAGATCCAGGAGACCGAATACGGTCTCGGTGTTCCCCACATCGGCGACCAGCTGGCAGTCCATGGCTCACTCCAGGATTTCGACGGACCCGGCGATCAGCCGCAGCCGGGCTCCGCTGTCGTCTCGTACCGTCAAAGACCCGTCCGCGAGGAGAACGTCACCCGCTGCGGAGAACGCCTCCACCCTGCGAGGGGGTTCCGAAGAATGGCGCACCACGCCGCTGACGGACAACCGCCGTCCCCGCAGAGCGGAGCGGGCGTTGAGCGCCTCCAGCTCGTCGGCGGGGATCCCTCCGGCGGCGATCTCCCCGGCGGCGATCTCCCCGGCGGGCCGCGACCACACCGCCTGCAGCTCGTCGGCCAGCCGCTCCAGGATCTGCGCCCTCGACGCGGGGCGGCCGGACTCGATCAGCAGGGAGGTGGCGGGCGGCGTGAGGCCGGAGGGCAGCTCCCGCAGGCGCTGATTGACGTTGATGCCGATGCCGACCAGCAGGGCGCGGCCGGTATGCTCGCACAGGATCCCGCCCAGCTTGCGGCCCTCGACCATGATGTCGTTGGGCCATTTCACCTCCGTCCCGACTTCGGGAGCGACGGCATCGAGGGCCCGCGCGACCGCGAGCCCGATCCGCAGCGGGAGCGGGGCCCGGGCGTCGCCGGGTCCGGCGCGGGCCACGGTGAACCACAGTCCCCGGACGGAATCCGACGCCCATCTCCGTCCCTGCCGTCCCCTGCCGGTCGTCTGCCGGTCGGCCAGCACGACCGCGGGGAGCGGTCGCCCTTCCTCCCCGAGCACCCTCGCCCGGTCACTGGTCGACCCGATGCGCGCGTGGAACTCGGCGGTGGCGACTCCGAGGCGGTCGGCCCAGGCGTGTGCGGAGCGGCCTTCCCAGCGGTCGAGGAGATTCGCCGGATCTCGAACCGTCATCGGATCTCGAACCGTCATCGGATCTCGAACCACAGGAAGAGGGTGCCCGCGACCCAAAGGTAGGGGGCGAAGACCTGGAAGGACCGGTTGGCGAGCATGGCCCGGAAGATGCGGATGGCCGCCACGCCCGTGACGCACGCGGCCGCGGCGGCGAGGACCGTCGGCGTGATCGTCCCGCCGTCTGCCGTCGTCCCGGCCGGAGAGAGAACCCCCCCGGGGTACATTGCGCCGGGCAGCCTGAGCAGTGCGGCGCCGCCCACCGCCGGGAGCGCCATGAGGAAGGAGAACGCAGCCGCCTCGCTCGGGCTCACTCCGCGCCAGAGCGCCGCCACGACGGTGCTTCCCGACCGCGAGATTCCGGGGACGAGTGCCGCCGCCTGCGCGAGGCCCATGACGAGAGCGGAACCGACTCCGACGGTGTTTGCCGGCTCCCGCACGAGCGCCCGCCTCGCCGTCCATACCACGCAGCCGGTGAGGATCAGGGCCGCCGCCGTGACCACGGGAAGGTCGAAGAGCGACTCGAAGAAATCGCCGAATCCGAGACCGGCGATCGCCGCCGGGACCGACGCCAGGACGAGAAGCCCCGCATACCCGAGCTGGTCGCGGTCGCCGCGGAGGACGCCTGCCGTCAGCACCCGGAGCCGGGCACGGTAGACGATGAGGACCGAAAGGAGCGTCGCTGCGTGCAGGGCGACCTCTAGGCCCGCCCCCGGGAGATCGACGCGCAGCAGCGCCTGCCCCATGACCAGGTGTCCGGAACTGGAGACGGGCAGAAACTCCGTCGCCCCCTGCAGAAAGCCCAGGAAGAGCGCCTCGTACCAGGTCATCTACGTGCCGGCCGCCGTCACGGCAGCAGCGTCCGGTAGAGGTTCTCGTACCGGGGCCGCACGATTCCGGTGGCGAAGCGCTCCAGCGCGGCCGTTCGGCCTGCCTCGCCGAAGCGTTTCCAGATCCTCGGGTCGCCGAGCAGGCACTTCCCCGCTTCGGCGGCCTCGTCCAAGGCGCCGACCGGTACGAGGAGGCCGTTCTCGCCGTGCGACACCACCTCGGCAAGCCCCCCCGCCCGATAGGCCACGACCGGAACCCCGCACGACATGGCCTCGAGCGCGGCCAGGCCGAAAGACTCGCTCTCGCTGGTCAGGAGAAAGAGGTCCGCACAGCTCAGCAGCTCGTCGACCGAGGCGTGCTTGCCGAGAAAGACGACATCCCGGTCCACGCCCATTTCCTCGACGCGCTGTGCCGCGCGGGGCCGGTCGGGGCCGTCGCCGACCATGACCAGGCGGGCCGGGATCTTCTTCGCGATGCGCGCGAACACCTCGATCACGTCGCAAACCCGCTTCACCGGACGGAAGTTGGAAATGTGCATGACGATCTTCTCTCCCGCCGGGGCAAAGATCTTCTTGCGGCGGGGATTCGGACGCGGGCGAAACGCTTTCGTGTCGACGAAGTTGGGAATGACGTGCACTCGCTCCGCCGGCACGTCGAAGTCGCGCACAGTGACGTCCTTGAGGAACCGCGAGACGGCCGTGATGCCCTGGGACCTCAGGATCGAGAAGCGCGTGATGGGCTTGAAGGACGGTTGCGTGCCGACCAGCGTCACGTCCGTCCCGTGAAGGGTGGTGACGAGCGGAGGGGCCGTCTCGCCGTTCAGCATTTCGCGGGCGATCCATGCGGAGGCGGCGTGCGGGATGGCGTAGTGCACATGGACGATGTCGAGGCCCTCGCGCAGCGCGGTGTCATGGATGGCGGCGGCAAGCGCCAGGGTGTAGTGGTTGTGCTCGAAGAGCGGGTAGCGTTCGATCTCGACCTCGTGGAAGTACACCCGCTCGTGAAATCCGGACAGCCGGAAAGGCTGCGCGTAGGAGATGAAGTGGACTTCGTGACCCCGCGCGGCGAGGCCGATTCCGAGCTCGGTGGCGACGGCTCCCGAACCGCCGTAGGTCGGGTAGCAGGTGAGCCCTATCTTCACGTCGCCGCCGCGCCGGAGGGGCCGTGCGAGTCGCGCGGCGCCCCGTGGTCATGCGCCGAGGACCGGGCGGCGGCGTCCGCCCGCGCCCGCCACGCCTTCACCACCGCCGCGCACTGCACTTCCAGCGGCGCCGTCCCATCGACCGTCACCGTCCCGGGACCCAGCTGGCGGCGGAACCAGGTCCGCTGCCGGCGCGCGTACCGCCGGGTGGCCGTGCGGGTGCGCTCGACCGCCTCGCCGAGAGTGATCGCACCTTCAAGGCAGTCCGCCATCTCACGATATCCCACCCCGTTCAGCCCGGGATCGTCGCGGGTGCATCCGGATCCGAGCAGGGCGGACACCTCTTCGACGAAGCCGGCGCGCACCATCGCATGCACACGCCGACGGATCCGCAAATCGAGGATCTCGGGCGGCACTTTCAACAGACAGACCATGCCTCGCAACGGCTCGGCTTCGGCCGGAAGGCTGCGATGCAGCTCGGAGAGAGGCCGTCCCGTCAGCAGAGCGATCGACAGCGTGCGGAGCATCCGCTGCTTTCCGCCGGCGACCGCGACATCGGCCCGCGCGGGATCGAGAAGACGCACCCAGCGTTCGAGTTCGGCTGCCGGCAACCCGCGCAGCACATCCTCCAAGGCCGTGCTGCGTGCGGGATCCAGCTTCGGCTCCCGAAAGAGCGGCTCGGTGAGGACCCTCAGAAAGAAGCCGGTGCCCCCTGCGAGCACGGCGACTCGGCCCCGCGCCCTGATTTCGGTGATCCAGCGGCGCGCATCCCGCCCGAACTCCCCGGCGCTGTACCGTTCTCCGGGATCGCGGATGTCGAGGCCGTGGTGGGGGACGGCCGCCTGCTCCTCCGGGCTCGCCTTTGCGGTGCCGATGTCCATGCCGCGATAGATCTGCCGCGAATCCACCGAGATGATCTCGCCGCCGAGTTTCCGGGCCGCGCAGAGCGAGAGCGCGGTCTTCCCGGCGCCGGTGGGGCCGACGATCCCCAGGAAGTCGGGCGCGGCGACGCCGGCACCGGGAGGGCCTCCCCCCGATCCGCGTGCGACCGGTGCCGGATCGGGGGGGGCGAGCGCGCGTTTCATGCGCGTCCGAAGCTGCGCCGCAGCTCATCGAGTCCGAGGCTCACCGTGGTGGGCCGGCCGTGGATGTCGTGATAGGGAAGTTCGGTCGCGAACAGCCGGTCGAACAGTTCCTGTATTTCCTCGTCCGACAGCTTCTGGCCCGCCTTGACGGCACCCTTGCAGGCGAAGCTCATGGCCACCCGTTCATTCTGGTTGCGCGCGGCATGCATGAGGTCCGAGCCTTGGACGAACTCGTCGATCATCTCGCGCATGCAGCGTTCGGCGTCGAAGTAGGCGTGCGGGCTGGGCACGGCCTGCACCAGCAGCGCGCCGTCGCCGAAGCATTCGAACTCGAAGCCCAGGCGCGTCAGCGGCGCGCGCACCGATTCGACGACATCCATTTCGGGCTCGGTGAGGCGGATCGTGAAGGGGAAGAGGAGCCGCTGTCCCTGCCCGCCCCCGCTGTCGAAGCCGGCGATGATCCGCTCGTAGAGGACGCGTTCGTGGGCCGCATGCTGGTCCACGATGATCACGCCGTCCCGAGTCTCGGCCAGGATGAAGCTGTTGTGGACCTGAAGCAGGGCCGGGCGGGGTGCGCGCCGCGCCGGCGTCTCCTCCGCCGGGGGGGCACCATGTCCTCTCGGGAAGAGGTGCGTCTGCCCGGCATCGGCGTCCCCGGCATCGGCGTCCCCGGCGTCGGCGTTCCCGGCGTCGGCGTCCCCGGCGTCGGTGCCGCTTCGGCCGCCCGGACGTTCCCGCACCGCGCCTTGCGGCTTGGTCCACGTCGCCGCCGACTCGATCCCCTCGAGCGTCTCCCGCACCCCCGCTTCGACGAAGTCGTCGATTCGGCGACGGTTCCGGAAGCGCACTTCGGCCTTGCCGGGATGAACGTTCACATCGACCTCGACCCCCGGGACGCTCAGAAAGAGGAACAGCCAGGGACGCGTACCTTCGGGCACGGTGGTTCGGTAGCCGCGGTCGGCAGCCGCGACGATGCCGGCATCGCGGACGGGCCGGCCGTTGACGAACAGGTGGCTGCGCCGAAATCCGGGCCGTGCGAGGTCGGGCCGCTGGATCGCGCCCGCCAGGCGCAGGTCGGCTCGTCGCGCGGAGATGTCGATCAGCCCCGCCCTTCCCGCGTCCTTCCAGATCGCGCCGATGCGCGACCGCAGCCCGCGCCCCGCCGGCAGGTCCAGCACCGTGCGTCCGCCCGACTTCAAGACGAAACGCGCATCGGGGTTGGCCAGAGCGAGGGAGTGGATCACGTCGCTCACCGCCCGGGTCTCGGCCGCGACGGCGGCCAGGAAACGCGCGCGCACCGGCGTGTTCAGGAAGAGGTTCCGCACATCGACCGTCGTTCCCCGCCGGCGGGCCACATCCTCCACCCCCTGCATGCGGCCCGCCACCACCCTCAGCCGCGTCCCCAGCTCCTCGCCCGCGGCAGCCGTCTCGACCACCATCCGCGATACGGCGGCGATCGAAGGAAGAGCCTCGCCGCGGAATCCCAGCGTATGAATCGCCCGCAGATCCTCGGCCCGCTGGATCTTGCTGGTCGCGTGCCTGTCCAGGCAGACCAAGGCATCCTCGCGGGTCATCCCCGTTCCATCGTCCGACACCCGGATGCGTCCCTTGCCGCCCCGTTCGATCGAGACGCGCACCGTGCCCGCTCCGGCATCCAGCGCGTTCTCCACGAGCTCCTTCACGACCGAGGCCGGCCGCTCCACGACCTCCCCCGCCGCGATCTGGTTGGCCACGTGGTCGGGCAGGACCCTGATCCGCGGGCGCATCACGGCAGGGCTCCTCAGACCCTCGGGCTGTCTCCCGCCAGCCCGAAGAAGCATTCCGTATTCGCCCAGCTGTCCTCGGCCACCTTGTCCAACGTCTCCCGGCGCATCCGCGCCAGCGCCTCGGCCACATGGGCGACGAGCGAGGGCTCGTTGCGGCGGCCCCGCTTCGGCACGGGGGCGAGGTGGGGGGAATCCGTCTCAATCATGTACCGGTCCGACCGCACCATGCGCGCCAGCGGGGCGTCGAAGCTCCTGAAGGTCGCGATTCCGGTGAACGAAACGAACCACCCCGCGTCCATGGCCAGCTCAAGGAGCCATGCGGGACCTGTGAAGCAGTGCAGCACCCCGGTCACTCGTCCCGAGCATTCCCGCATGACGGCGGCGGTATCGTCTTCGGCCTTGCGAGAGTGCACGATCAACGGCAGCCCGAGCTCCTCGGCAAGACGCACATGCCGCGCAAAGCTCTGCCGCTGCGCCTCGCGGGGGGCGTTTTGGTAGTAGTAGTCCAGCCCCGTCTCGCCGATCGCCACGCAGCGCCGGTGGGAGGCCACATCGCGAACGGTCCCCATTTCCGGGCTCGGCCAAGATCCGACGGAGTGCGGGTGAACTCCTGCGGAGCACCATACATCATCGTGCCGGCAAGCCAGTCGGAGGGCGTTCAGCGAGTCCTCCTGGCTCGAGGCGATCGAGATGATGCGGGTCACGGAAGCCTTGCGAGCCCTCTCGAGCACCGCCTCGCGATCCGGCCAGAAGGCCGGGGCGGTGAGATGACAGTGGGAGTCCGCTAATCTCACACCGCGGCCGCTCTCCGTGCCCTGGCCTTCTGCTTGTCACGGGCATCTCCCGTGCCGTAGCGCTTCTGGATCTCCAGCAGCGCGGGAGACGCGATGAATATGGACGAATACGTTCCGATCATGATGCCCAGGATCAGCACGACCGTGAAGTCGCGGATTACCCCGCCGCCCAGCACGAGCAGGGCGAAGAGCACCCCCAGCGTGGTTCCGGACGTCAGGACCGTACGCGGCAACGTTTCGTTGATCGAGCGGTTCACCAGCTTGTAGGGGTCCTGCCGACGTCCCCCGCGTGCTTTGAGGTTCTCGCGTATGCGGTCGAAGACGACGATGGTGTCGTTGAGCGAGTAGCCCAGAATGGTCAGGATCGCCGCCACCGTGGGGAGCGAGATCTCGACCCGGAAGAGCGCGAGCATTCCCAGGACGATGAAGATGTCGTGGGCGGTCGCGATCACCGAGGCCACACCGAAGCGCATCTCGAAGCGGATGGCGATGTAGAGGAGCGTGAGGACGAGGGAGAAGAGGATCGCGAGGGCGGCCTTGCCCTGAAGCTCATCGCCGATCTTGGCTCCGACCAGTTCCTGCCGGGCGATCTCGAAGCTGTCGCCGCCGTACGTCGCAGCCACCTGCGCCGAAATGTCCGCAGCCGCCTCGTCAATGCCCACGCCCTCCTGAATGGGTGCGCGGATCACGTATTCGTCCCCCCCCCGGCCGAAGCTCGTGATGGTCGGAGCCTGCGTGCCGCCGAGCGCCGCGCGCAGCTCGGTGTCGGTGGTGGGCTCGGAAAAGTCGAGGTGCACCAGGATCCCCCCGGTGAAGTCGACCCCGTAGTTCTGCCAGGCGCCGATCGTGGCGAAGTTGACCGCCATCGCCACGATCCCCACCAGCAGAACGCCGGCCGAGACGACGTACGCCTTTCGGCGCATGTTGATGAAACCGTACTTCGCGTCGTGAAAAAGCCACATGGCTGTGTTGTCCCTGAAGCTGGCTGTGTCGCCCGTGAGTGAAGGTGGCTGTGATTGTCCCTGACTGAATGCGGGCCGTCGCCGTCCCTGAACGCCGATCCCGGCAGCCCGGGCTGCTAGATGCTGATGGGGTCCGAACCCCGCTTCCCGGTCAGGTAGATCAGGAAGAGCGTTCGGGTCACATAGAGTGCCGAGAAGAACGAGGCCACGATTCCGATGCACAGCGTAACCGCGAAGCCCCGCACGGGCCCGGTCCCGAACTGGAAGAGGATCAGGCCGGTGATCAGCGTGGTGATGTTGGCGTCCACGATGGCCGACATCGCGTTGCTGAAGCCCTCCTCGACCGCGGTTCGGGGCGCGCGCCGACATGCCAGTTCCTCGCGGATGCGCTCGAAGATGAGAACATTCGCGTCGACCGCCATCCCGATCGACAGGATCAGCCCCGCGATCCCCGGCAGCGTGAGCGTGGCGTTCAGCGCCGAAAGCCCGCCGATGACCAGCATGAGATAGATCACGAGCGCCGTCACCGCCAGGAGCCCGGCCGTCTTGTAGTAGATGATCATGATGACGAGGACCGCGATAACACCGACGATCCCGGCGAGCCTCCCCTGCTCGATCGAATCGGCGCCCAGCGAAGGCCCGACAGCCGTTTCCTGCATGATGGAGAGCGGTGCCGGCAGTGCCCCGGCGCGCAGCACGAGCGCCAGGTCGGCGGCCTCGGATATGTCCTGGGAACCCAGATCGATGGTCCCCCGCGCGCCGATGCGATCTCGCACCACGGGTGCGCTGACCACTTCGCCGTCGAGAACGATCGCAATCCGGTTGCCGATATTGGCCGCCGTCAGCCGCTGGAAGTCGCGGCCGCCGCGGCGGTTCAATTCGAAGAGCACTTGGACCTGGTTCAAGAACTGCTGGTTACGGTTCGCGGTCGCGTCCTCGAGCTGGTCGCCGGTGAGGAACGCGTCCTCTTCCAAGACGTAAAGCTCGCGATAGAAGCGCCCGGCGCGTTCTTCCGTGCGCCATCCCCACTGGAGGCTGACGCCGCGGGGGAGCACCCGCTGAAAATCGGGCAGGGCCATGAACTGCGCCGCGTCATCGACGTCCTCGGCGTCGACGAGGTAGTAGGTCCCATCATCGCCCCTGTTGAGAAGGCCGGAGAAGGGGCGCCAGTTGACCTCGCCTTCTTCGTCGGCGGTCTCGTCCTCGGGCGAGGGAGCGGCCGGGGCGTCCGCCGCTTCCGGGTCGGCCGCCGCGCTGTCGTCCGCCTGGCCCGAGTCCGCAGGCGTGTCGAAGAGCAGCTGCTCGATCGAGGATACGGCCTCTCCGGCCTCGGTGGCCCGTCCCATTTCCCGCAATGCCTTCGTGCCGAGGGCGACGACGACGGTGCGATCCAACCTTTCGAGAGACTGGTCGACCTCCGTGGTCGGGAGAACCAGTTTCCATTCCAGGTACGCCTGCTGGTTGATGATCTCCTTGGCCCGCGTCTCGTCATCCAGACCCGCAAGCTCGACGATGATGCGATCGGAGCCGCTCGTCTGGATCAGGGGCTCTTCGACGCCGAACTCGTCCACGCGCGTGCGGATGATGCGCTCCGCACGTTCGATGGCGCGCGCCTTGGCCTCGGGCGTGAGCGTTCCGTCCGGGTCGTCGATCTCGAGCACGAGATGCACTCCCCCCTGCAGATCGAGGCCCAGTTTGAGGCCCTTCGTGACGTAGCATCCGACTGCGACCTGTCGCTCTTCATCGGGTGCGGGCGGGCGACAGCGCTCGATGGCGTTCTTGACGTAGATTCCGATTGCGACGCCCAGCGCCGCCAGAATGACGATCAGCCGGACTCGAAATGACTTCAGCATGGTGCTTCCTTGAACCCTGTCCTCGATTTGGCCGCCCTCGGCGGATTCACAACTTCGCCCGGCGCGGAAATGGTGTCAATCACCTACGAGAATCACTTGCGACGGGGGGAAGCGAATCCGTCGCCTCCGGTCCTGACAGACATGCGGTAAATCCGCGCGAGCACCGAGAGCGGCGAGGTGCCGGGCCGGCAGGGCGCTGGGGGATCTTGTCCACGGGCTGCTAAGCTAAGACACCTTCCTCTTCACCTCCAGTCCCAGCGTCTTCCCCTTCAGGACCGCCGGCACGCCTTCCTCCATCCAGACCGGCGCCGGCGCGTCCATCAGGTAGTGGTCGAAGAACTGCTGCATGCGGATCGCCCAGTCCTTGCGGTCCGCCTCCCGGCCGAGTCCGTGGCCCTGCCCGTTGTAGTTGAGCATCCATGCCGGCTTCTGGAGGCGGCGCATGGCGACGAACATCTCGATCCCCTGGTACCACGGCACCGCGCCGTCCTCGTCGTTGTGCATCATGAGGAGCGGGGTGCGGATCTTGTCGGCGTAGAACACCGGCGAGTTGTGCAGATACTCGCTGGTGGACTCCCACAGCGTGCCGCCGATGCGGCTCTGGGTGCGCTCGTACTGGAACATGCGGCTCATGCCGGACCGCCACCGGATGCCGCCGTAGGCGCTGGTCATGTTGCTGACCGGGGCACCCGCCTCGGCCGCCGCGAAGAGGTCGGTCTTCGTGACCATGTAGGCGATCTGGTAGCCGCCCCACGAGTGGCCTTGGACGCCGATCCGGTCCTTGTCGACGAAGCCCCGGGCGACGACGCCGAGCACGCCGGGCACGACGGCGTCGAGCGCGCTCTCGCCCGGATACCCGATCTCGTACGGGATGTCGGGGACGAACACGACGTACCCGCGGCTCACGTAGAACGGGTAGGAGATCGAAGAGCCCCCCGGCCGCGGCGACCGGTAGATGTGGATTCCGTCGGAGCTCCGCTCGTAGAAGTACACCATCATCGGGTACTGTTGCGCGGGATCGAAGTCGTCGGGCTTGTAGAGGATGCCCTGGAGGCGAACGCCGTCGTTCGAATGCCACTCCACGATCTCCGCGGAGCCCCAGCGGTAGTCGGCCTGCTGCGGGTTGGCGTCGGACATCTTCGCCATGTCGGAAAAGGCGATTTCGGCGCCCTCGCCGCCGGCCACCCACAGGTCCGGGAACTCGCGGAAGTCCTCCCGCGTGACCAGCCAGCGCTCCGCGTCGTCGGCCTTGCCCCGCAGTCGGAAGGTCTTGTCCGCCATGACGACCGGTTCGGGGGCCGCGGTCCGGTCGGTCCGGCCCCGGTGGAAGCCCGACTGCTTGCTCTGGTAGTGGAAGGCCTGCCAGAGCGCTTCGCCTTCCGCGACGGCGGGCTCCTCGAAATCGGTGCGGGCGTAGCGGTAGCGCGTGCCCGACTCGCGGCCCGCGCCGCCGGTGAGGCCGGTGGTCTCGCCGGTGGCAGGCTCGAAGCGCCAGGCGTCGTAGCGGTCGTAGAAGAGCACGGCTTTGTCGCCCTCGGTCCAGACGGCCGGGCCGTACGGCGGCGGCAGATCCGGGTGGTCGTCGAGTTCGTTCCACACGGGATGCGGCACTTCGGCGCTCGCCCGGAGGGGATCGCCGCCGGCGGTCGGCGCCACCATCCAGTGCCGTGCTTCTCCGTCCCACCAGGACAGGTACCGGCCCATGGGCGAGATCGACGCGCCGCCGAAGCCCTTCACCTTCTCCGCGACCATGCGCCGCTCGCCGGTGGCCAGGTCGATGGCGTAGACGTCGTTGTAGCGCCCGTCCCAAGAGACGAGGGGACGATGGGGCACGTCGGTCACGCCGACCGCGTAGGGGGCGTCGCCCTCGGCGGCGAAGCGCACGGACGGGATCTCCGGACTGCCGAGCTGCACGACCCCGCCGCCGTCCAAGTGCACCACCGCGGCGTAGGTTCGGCTGCGCTCCTGCTCGGCCTGAACCAGCTGCATGGGTTGCAGGTACGGATCCTTCCAGTTCCAGATATCCAGGGTGACCTTGTCGTCGTCCGGCACTTCCTCTTCCTCTTCCGGTTCGGGCCGGGGCGCGGTGCCGAAGCGGACGCGGCCGCCGCCGTCCGAGAAATTGACGTCGCCGTTCTCGCTGACCCACCAGCCGGACGGAATTCCCGCGGTCGCCGAATTGGCCACGGCGGCGCCCGACCACGAGGGCGCTGCGCCCCGGAAGAGGGTGAACTCGGGCTGATCGGCGTCGTAGTCGTCCCGGTCGGAGAGGAAGGCGATCTGCGTCCCGTCGTCCGCGACGGCCAGCTGCTTGTAGTTGCCCTCCCCTTGAAGCACCGCGTGCCGCGCCATGCCGTCCAGGTCGACCGCGTAGGCACCGTCGCCCGCGCCGTCGCTGGTCGAGGTTGCAAAGGCGAGCACCGTAGCCTCCTGGGCGAAGAGGTAGTCGGTGACCTTTTCGTACCGCGTTTCCCGGCCGGTGTTCAGGTTCAGCAGGACCAGAACCGAGCCCTCTTCCTTGTCCTTCTCCTCTCCGTCGTCCGCTTCGTCGCCCTCCTCTTCCTCTTCCTGCTCCGCCTCTTCGGGCGCTTCTTCCGTCTCCTCGGCGTCTTCGCCGTCCTCATCCTCCTCGGCCGGCTTGTAGGCCACCCAGCCGCCGTCGCCGGCGACCTTGTAGTCCTCGACCGCCCCGACGACCCGCGGCTGCGCTCCCCCGTCCAGCAGCGCCGCCACGTCGGCGAAGGCGAGCGTGTCCTTCGGCAGCGCGTCGCCCCTCTTCCCTTCGCGCCTGAGGGAATCGACGACCGCTTCGACCGGGGGCACTTCGTAGACGACGAACCGCGAATCGGAGGTGAAGCGCGGGTCCGATCCCCGGAAGGTCATCGGCTCGGCTCCTTCGCGCGCGGCCCGGATCGTGAGCACGGGGTCGCCTTCCATGGCCGTCAGCACGAAGACCAGCCACGCTCCGTCGGGTGAAAGCGACGGGCTGGCGATGGTGTTCCAGTGAAGAACATCCTCGTGGTCGAGGGCTCGCTGTTGTGCGAATGCCGGGCCGGCGAACGCGAGGAGAGCGAGCGGGATGACGCAGGTCGGCTTACGGGATCGCGTGCGGTTCATGGTCGAATCTCCGGTTCTGGGACAACGGGGCTGCCGTCTTTGAACGGCGGGTCTGCCACGAAGAAGCTGCGCAGGAACCGGGGACACCGCCAGCCGGGGCGGCGATGCGGGGTGTTCGACGTAAGGTCGCGGCGAGCCGCCGCCGGGCCATCGCGACCGTCTCAATCTCCGGTCCGTGACGCGCGCAACGCTTGACTTCGCTGCGGCAGAGTCATCGTCCCATCTCGCTGGGAAGCTCCGCCCGATACCCGCTTGAATGCAGTTTCGCGAGCGCGTCCAACGCCTTGGCGGATTGCTTGCCGGTAGGCATCCGTTGGGGGACGCCGGCCGCTGCACGCAGAACCCCAAGCTCCATCGGCGACAGGAGGCCGCGCTCCTGTCCCCATGCGAGAGTCCTCGCCCAGAAATCTCCACCGGCGTTGACCACGGCGATCTGGGCCTCCATGCGGTTGAGCTGCCGTTGCTCTCGGCGAGCGGTTCGCGCCGCTCCCTGCCGATCCTCGACCGACACGAGTGCGTCTCGCAGCTCGGAGGGCCACTCAACGTGAATCCCACTGGCGCGGTGCCAGCACGCCTGCTTCTTGGCCCACTCGGTAACATTCCGCATTCCCTCGGGAGGATCCGTCAGTACATCGTGGACGCGCTCCGCCGCGGTCGCGATCGTTCTCGTCAGCGTGGGTCCCGGTGCCTGTCTCTGCCAGATGGCGTCGAAATCGACGGCGCGGTTGATCTTCTTCACGTGATCGCCGATCCTCGCGATCGCATATGCAACGATGTTCGCCCTAAACCCGCCTTGGTACCATGGTTGAGCCGACACGATGCGCTCGGTTGCTCGGAATATTATCGCTTTGGCGATGGCTTCCCGGTACCAGGCTTCGCCGAAGTCATCGGGCCTCTTCTTCCACGCCCTCCCGATGCGACGGGCGAATGCGGCAAAGTTCTTCTGCGCCCCCAAGCTCACCTCGTGCGGTCGCCCTTTCCACACATTCAGGAACTTGGCGAGGTCGGTCTTGTTGAACCGCTGGCGGCGCGGATACTCAATATCGAACTTCCTTCGTTGAGCAGTGGTCAGGTATGCCCGCGCATCTGCATACTGGCCGCGCGCCCGCTCGTAGAACCACTTGCTTTGACGGAACGTACCATCCGGTGACGGTGCATAGACCCGGCGCGAAAATCCCTCGACGCGCACATGGAACGGATGATTCGCGAAGAAATCCGACGCGGCCACCCGGTTCTGGCTGTTGGCGTATTCGGAGATGTTTGGAACGACCTTCACCGCCCGGTCCGCGTTCACCACGGACAGTTTCATCTGAACAAATGTCTGAGTGAGATCGACCCTCCTGCGCATCGCCGCATGAATCGACGCCGTGGTCTGGCCGCCGTTCACGATCTGAAAATTCCTGAGACCGCATAGCACGAGGCTCTCGCCATCGCTGCGGACATCGATACCTTCGGCGGTGGCCGTGATGCCGTTGTTGTACGCGAAGAACATCTCCGGCTCACGCACGAGCGTGTCCCTGATTCCCCTGTTCACTTTCGACCGGGCCTGCAGAAACACCCGAACGTTTTGTTCCAGCAGACGTGCGCCCCAGCGATCATAGATTTCCGACAGAACCTGGCCTGGCACGACCGCAAGATAGGATTCGTGATCGCCATCGAGCCCCCGGGCGGGCAGTATCGGCAGAGCTCCGCCGAAATCCTTGACGAAATCGATCTTGATAGCCTCCGGCACGGGGCTGGAAGCCACTTGGTGCAGCCGACGAAGATCCCATACGCTGTAGGTTACCGGTTTCCCTTGAAGCATCCCGGCCGGTCGGCCGTCCACCCGCTCGCTCAGTTCCCGATTGCTGACAAGTAACATCCGGATCTTGCGGACGCTCCGCCAACGGTAGGCAATCAGGTCTGCAAGCCCGAACGCCCCACTGGTCTCCTCAAGCGCGTCACGCCACTTCCTGTCCAGAGCCTGCCCGACAAACTTGGTGAGACGCCGGAATATCCGATCCATCTCGCTACCGACAGCGAGTACGACTGGCACGGCGGCCCGCCGAGGAGCACGGTATGACCGTCGTACTTCCGCCGAATCTCCCGGACCCGCTTCGTGACCGCGGAAGTCGCCTCCGAGGTTCCAAGTCTCATCCGCGGGGTCTCATTACACGCCTCCATCCACTCCTTGGGATACAGCCCCTTCCACTCCGGTTCGCTCTTCGCCCCCTGGTTCAGGAAATCATGGTATTCGGTGGGAAGCTCCGATGAGGAGAACTTCCGCAGGAAGGCGCGGAGACGGAGCGTGCGGTGCGCGGATCTCTCCATTTCGACAGAAAGCAGAATACGAAAGCGAGGCTGCCCTTCGGCGTCGCGGCACTCAGCGAAGCCCTCCGCGAGCCCTCCCGGCCCCGAGAAGAGGTCGATCACGGGAATCGCGCCCGTCACCGTCGGCCCCGTAAGCGACCGGAGCAGTGCTCCACGAGTCGAGGGGTGTCGGGCACTGGTTGCTCTCTGCGCTCGTATTCAGTCGGCCTCGGTACCGAAGACCGACGCCAGCAGATCCCGGTTGTAGCCCACCACGAACGTGGTCCCGACCCTCATGGCGGGAGCCCTGAGCCTGCCCCAGCGGCTGACCATCATGCTGACGAGTTTGCCGTCGGGCGGCCGCGCCTCCGAAGAGAGGTCCACGCGCACCACCTTCCTGCCCTTGGCGACGCGGAGTTCCGTCATGCCCTCGAGCAGGGCCAAGGCCTCGTCCGCGGTCACCGGGTTCCGGGTCGCACTCCTCGTCTCAGCCGCGCCGATCCCGTTCTGCGCAAGAAACTCCTGCGTACGCTTGCAGCTTTTTCAGCCCGGGCGGTGGTAACGCCATTCGAGATTTCGGCTCATGGGGGGTATCCGGTTGGAATGAATCGCGGCCAAGGCACGCGGATCGGAATCGCCGCGCGCTCGTCCCGAAACGCCTGCGGCGACGGCACCAAGCCTTGCCTTTACGGGCAACCGCAACTTAATCTCGCAAACCCCTGCCGGACAGCCCCGGAAGCGGCTCTCGTTCCTCGCCCTCCCGGGCTCCGGCTCCCACCAACCATGTGAAAGGCAGACCCCCCGATGATGTCAGCAACTCTGCGCAGCCTTCCATCTTTCACGGCGGTCGTCCCGCTGCTTGTTCTTGTTCCGGCGACGGCGTGCCAGGACGGTGCCATGGACGACGACCAGATGCACGACGCGGCTCCCGCCGTCGAGTTCGTCAACCCGCGCTCGCCGGCGGACGGCGAGGTCGCGCCGTTCAGCGGAGCCGTGTGGGTCGGCGACACGTTCTACCTGTCCGGCCTGCTCGGCCTCGAGGGAGGCCAGGTTCCCGAAACCGCCGAAGAGGAAGCCGCCAACGTCCTCGACAACATGCAGGGCACTCTCGAGAGCGCGGGGCTCACCATGGACGATCTGGTGGTCGTCCAGGTGTTCGCCTCCGATGTCGGGGACTACGGTGCCTTCAACAGCGTGTACCGCACCTATTTCACCACCGAGTTCCCGGCCCGGGCGTTCCTCGGATCGGGGCCGCTGCTCTTCGGGGCCCGCTTCGAGGTCATGGGGACCGCGGTCAGGCGGTAGGCGGCGTCAGGCGGTAGGGACGCCCACGCGGCAGCCCGCGGATTCGTCCGCTGGCTGCCAAGCTTATTAGGGCGCAGAGGACATGATAAGGGGATTATATATTGGACCTGTCCCGCTTTCGTGGACGGGTGAATACTGCGGTTGACTGTTCGGTTTCTCTTCGTCTCCCCGCTGGTGAGGAGAGCTTCCCCGGCCGAGGACATCCGATGTCCCCGAGCCGACCTGGTCCGGACAGCGCGCCCTCCGATCCTCTGCTTGAAGGATATATCCTCCGTCTTCCCGCCGGGACCGGCTGCCGGCGGGAAGACGGAGGGAACCGGCGCGCAGCAGCCCGCCTCGCTCGCAGGCACCGTTGCGCCGGTTTCCCCGCCGCAGCCTGCGTCGCACCGGATCGGTCGCGAGCCCGCCCGGGCCCGACGAGCCCGCCGGGCTCAGGCCGCATGCTTCTTCTCGAAGTCCGCCGGCGACTCGTACCCCGGCGCCGAGTGCCTGCGGGTTCGGTTGCAGAACCCCTCGATGAAGTCGAACACCGCCCGCCTCGCCTCGTCCGGGCTTCGGAACCGGCTGCGGTCCGGCAGTTCGCATTCGAGCGTCGCGAAGAAGCTCTCGCACATCGCATTGTCGTACGCATCCCCGACCGATCCCGCAGAGGGCCGCACCCCGGCCTCCCGGCATCGCTTCCCGAAGGCGTACGACATGTACCGGGAGCCCCGGTCCGAATGATGGATGACATCCTTCGGCCGACGCCGCCGCACCGCCATCGCCGACGCCTTCTCCACCAGCTCCGACCGGAGGCCGGTCTCCATCGCCCGGCCCACGACGAGGCGGCTCCACGCGTCCACGACCACGGCCGCGTACAGCCAGCCCGCATCCGTCGGCACGTACGTGATGTCCGCCACCCGCAGCCGGTCGGGACCGCCGGCCGAGAAGTCCCGGTCCACCAGGTCCGGCATCGGGCGGGCCTGCACGTCCCGCCGAGTCGTGACGACCTTCCGCCGCCGACGGGTCACGCCCTCGATCCCCGCCTGCTCCATCAGCCGTCCGACCCGCCTGCTTCCCACCCGCTCGCCCCGGGCCTTCAGCTCCGCATGGATCCGGGGCCGGCCGCAGGTCCGCCGGCTCTGCTCCCGGGCCTCTTCGATCTTCTCCCGAAGCTCCGCGTCCCGCCGGTCCCGCCTCCGGAGGCCTCCGCTTCAACCAGGCGTAGTACCCGCCGGGGGAGAGACCCGGGACGCGGCACATCGCCCGGACGGGGAACTCGGCCCGGTGCGCCTTCATGAACTCGAACCCCTTCCGGGGATCGAGCCGCTCTCCATCGCGAACCGGGCCGCGGCTTTTTTTAAGATGTCCCGCTCCATGCGGAGCCGCCTGACTTCCCGCCTGAGGCGGCGAACCTCCTCCCGGTCCTTCGTGGTCAGCCCGTCCGCCCGGCGTCCCTCGTCCAGGTCCGCCTGCCCGACCCGGTTCCGGATCGCCCCGGACGAGGGCTCGAACTCACGGGACAGCGACTCGGGCGACCGCCCGGAGCGCACCAGCCCGACCATCTCCCGCCGGAACTCCGGCGGATACCGCACCCGCTTCTTCGGCATCGTGGAACCCTCCTTCCCCCTCAAGTTGAAAGTGTCCACGAAACCGGGGCAACTCCAATATCTGATTAGATGGGGCGGGAAGTGTCTGAATGTAACTGGTTTGTAACAGAGCTTTTTTATGACGATTTTGAGTACTATATTCCGGTTGACTGCAATGAGCGGCAAAATCAAATGGGATATGGAGTTGAGACATGGTACAGCCGGAAAAGAGCCATCGGAATGGTATTGACGTGATGACAATTGCGGAGATATTCGGTTCCTCGCTGTTTCAAGTGGGGAGATTAAACTGGAGCTTGCCGCACACGAGGTGGGCCATGGTGATGAGTTCTCGGTGGTGCGGCAGCCGCGGGCGCGGACCTTGGCCGCCTGCACGAGCGAGTTCATGGCCTCGAGCATCCCGTTGCTGATCCGGGAGTGCAGCCACCGGAGGATGCCCGTGCGGTGCCCGCGGATCGTCCCGGCGACCTTGGCCATCGGCGCGAGGCCGCTCTCTTCGGCGTCCGCGCACCACCGGTCGAGCCAGCGCCCGGCGAGGGTCAGCGGCAGGGCCCAGAACTCCTGGAAGGAGAGCTTGAGCCGGTACGCCCGGGCCGTGTCCAGCGCGACCTGCGACGGATCGAGCAGCGCGTCCGGCCGGAGCCTCCGGTGCGGTTTCAGGCGCTCCGGGTTCCACAGCCGCAGCCACCGGGTCCGCTTCAGGTCCGGCCGCTCCTTCTGCTCGGCGCGCCGCACCCTTTCGACCGCCTCGTTCAGCAGCTTCACGACATGGAAGCGGTCGAAGGTGATCTCGGCGTCCGGGAACGACTCCTTCGCCCCCTTGATGTACGCCGCCGACATGTCCATGCACAGCTCCCCGATCCCCTCCGCACGGCCGCCGCGGGCTTCGAGGTCGTCCCGGAACTCTCCCAGCACCCCCGACTTCCGTCCCTCCGTGGCGTACAGCAGCCTCCGATCGTCGAGGTCCGCGAAGAACGTCACACAGCTGTGGCCCCGGCGGCACGCCTTCTCGTCGACGCCCACCGCCCGCACCTGCGAATGGTCCGCCTCCGCCCTCGCTTCGTCCACATGGTGCTTGATGATCCGCCACAGCCGGGTGTCGTGCTCCTCGACGATGCGCGCCACCGCCTTGACCGGCATCCCGGACGCCATCGTCACCACGAGCGCCTCGAAGAGCAGCGTGAAGCCGCTCCGGGGGCGTGCCCACGGCAGCCGCGCCTGCCGGACTCCGCACTCCGGGCACTTCACCCGGGGAGACGGCGCGTGCAGGCAGGCCCGGTGCTGGAAGAAGTCGGGGTGCCGCCACTCCCTGAGGGCCGTGTCGTACGCCTTGCAGCCCTCGCTCCCGCAGCCCCCGCAGGCGAAGGTGCCGCCGACCTCGAAGTTCAGATGGATGTCCAGCCGCCGTTCCCCGGCGTCGAACGCCGTGCTCTCCACGTACCAGGGCCGCTCGAGGCCCAGCGCCTGCGCGAACAGTCTCGTCCTCTTCATCTCCGCTCTCTCCCGCCCGGTCCCCATGGCCGAGGTCCGGCGGAGCCCGGGGACAGCCGGGCCGGCGAGACTCCGCTCGGGCTCCGGAAGCGGCCGCCCCCGGATGCTCCGGCCAATCTTCCCCGAACCGTGCGATTCCGAAAGGCCGCGCGCTCCCACCCCGTCAAGCGGCCGTACCCGGTCTCGTCGTGCGCCCGAAGCCGTTGTGCGTGGAGCGTGCGGCGGGTCACCGGAAAGTCTCGGCGGCACGTCCAGCAGGCCCTGCGACATCAGCCCGAACCCCAGCCCCGACCACGCCCCCTTGACCGATCCCTGCCCCCTTTACCCATTGTGCTTGGCGAGGAGCCAGATATTCTCTACCGAAGAGAAGGCTCAGAAGTGGTTCGAGGAGCGGCAGTGGCCTGACGGTGGTCCTACGTGCCTGCGGTGCGGGAGCACTGACGGAGCTACCGGGTGAAGTCTGGAAAGCCCCAGCCGTTCCGGTGCAGGGACTGCGGGAAGTACTTCAGCCTGAAGACGGGAACGCTGATGGAGGACAGCAAGCTTCCGCTTCGGAAGTGGGGCTGGGCGATCTACCTGGAGATGACCGGCCTGAAGGGCGTGTCTTCGATGAAGCTTCACAGGGACATCGGCGTGACGCAGAAGACGGCGTGGTTCATGCTTCACCGGATTCGGGCGGCCCTCGAGGCGGGTACGCTGCTGTTCGGCGGTCCGATCGAGATTGACGAGACCTTCGTGGGCGGATTGGAGAAGAACAAGCCGCAGCACAAGCGGCTGAAGGCCGGGCGGGGTCCTGTGGGGAAGACGGCGGTAGTGGGCGCGAAGGACAGGGAGACGAACCAGGTGGTGGCTCGGGTCATCGAGGCGACCGACAAGGCCACGCTGAACAGCTTCGAGGACGCTCATGCGGACTCGGAAGCGACGGTGTACACGGACGGTTCCAGTGCCTACAAGAGCCGGAAGAACCACGAGTCGGTGAAGCACAGCGTCGGCGAGTACGTTCGGGGCATGGTCCCATACGAACGGCGTGGAGTCCTTCTGGTCAATGCTGAGCGGGGATACCACGGCGTCTACCATAAGATAAGTACGAAGCACCTCCAGCGGTACGTCAACGAGTTCTTCGATCCGAGCCGGTCCCTCAGTGCACCGAGCCCGGCCATCGCCGTCGCGAAGGTGCGGGTGACCTTCCTCCGGCGGCGGCCGCCGCCGTCCCGTGCCGGGACCCGGACGCACGCCACCGTCTTCTTGTACACATCGAGGCCCGCGCACCGTTCGTTCACCGAGTCCATGCTCCGCCTCCTTCGGCCGATGAGTCCGGGGACGGGGGCGGGTGCTTGTGCGATGTCGATTTTTCCGTCCGTGATCGCGGCCGGGCCGCGTCCACACTGCGGGGTCCCTCGAGATGTCGTGGGTCATGTTCGAATCCGGGCTCCGGTGCACCAGTAAGCTTGACGACCTCTGCCCCCGCCCGGAGCATGGTTTCAGCGCCGCGGGGTGGCAGCCCCCAGGATGGCCATGGGGGAGTTCGGGTGATGTCCAAGACACTCCATCCGATGGTAGAAAATACAGCACGGAAGTCCTACGAAGAGCTGTACAAGAAACTGAAGGAAAACGACTTTCCCATGTCGAGCAGAGGCTTCAGGGACTGGATGACCGGATGGGGCGGTGGACAATCGGATAGGCGAGCGGATGGGGCGGATGGAAGCGCGGATTTTAGAACGCCTGCCCCCGCTCCCCCCAGAAACGAGTCCAAGGAGAGAGAGGTGAGCTTGCGGATCCTGCCGAGATCGTTTACCTTTTTACAGTTCAGATCGGGAGACCGCCCCCAGGAGTCTAGGCCGACCCGGTAACGGTAACAGGAATTCTCGTGGCGTTTGTGGTCGGGGTGGCTAGCGGAGTAGTAGCGGCGTGGCTCTACGAGACAATTTCCGCCCTGTTGGATGACACAGAAGAAATGCAGCGCATGTTCATTAATGCGTGCATGGATTCAGGCGGTTCGCCACGTTGGGTGGAGCATCACGTTTCCATCGATGGACTAGAGGCTACTGAGCGTTGGCTGGAATGCGGGTACGAGGAGGACAGGTAGAATGCGCATCGTCACGAAGATGGTGGCGGTTGTTGCCGCCGTAACAACAGTGCTGCTTCTCTGGCTCACAAGGGATCAGAGCTCAAAGGATAAGAGGAATGTGTTCATTTCCGCATGTGAGGCAGCCGGAGGAACGGTGGTGAGCGTTTCGGCATCTGTCTCGGAGGGTAACGGAATAACTCGTTCGGTTTTAGAATGCCATCCCGATGAGGGCCAACAGGGAACAGGCGTCAAGCCAAGTATATAGTCCCCTATGATAACCGGGGCGGGCTTTCACCCCAGAATCACCTCCCGCAGCGCCCCGACCCCTGCGAGCGCCCGCTCGACGTGGTCGCGCGTGTTGTAGACGTGGGGGCAGAGCCGCAGCCCTCCCGTCCCCGCGCCGGCGATTCCGTGCTCTTCGTACAGGCGGCGCAGCGCCGTGCCGCGGTCTCCCGGCACTTCCATGATGCACACGCCGCCGGACAGTGCCGGGTCCATGGGAGTGACCAGGGTCATTCCGAGTTCGGCCAGCCCCTCCTTGAGGACAGTGGCCAGTTCGCTCACGCGCGCATCGGTCTCGGC
Organism: Longimicrobiales bacterium; assembly: GCA_965215065.1. Classification (GTDB taxonomy): domain Bacteria; phylum Gemmatimonadota; class Gemmatimonadetes; order Longimicrobiales; family Gaopeijiaceae; genus Bin94. The sequence goes on along the minus strand of OZ244037.1, from coordinate 2,353,682 downwards.
CGCGCCGATCGCGGCGTGGAATTCCGCCGCAGTGCCGACCGCGGCCAGGCAGGCGTCGTCGCGCTGGCCGAGCGATTCGAACTTGCGCGCGCCCTTTACGTCCGGGTCGGCGTCGGCGCCCCAGCCCGGCGCGACGATGTTGGGCCAGATCTCGGCGATGCGCGACTCCTCGACGTAGAGCACGCCCGCCTCCTTCGGGCCCATGAACCACTTGTGCGCCGAGGCGGAGTAGGAATCGCAGCCGAGCGACCGCAGGTCGACGTCGAGCGCGCCCCAGCTCTGCGCGCCGTCCAGGTGGACGTGGATGCCGCGGGGGCGGGCCGCCCCGACGAGCTCGCGGACGGGGAGCCGAACGCCGCTGACGTTCGAGACGTGGGTGAGCGACAGCACGCGGGTCCGGTCGGTCAGCGCCGCGACGAAGGGGTCGACGAGCTCCCGGGCCGAAGCCGGGCGGCGGGGCACCGACACCCTCTTCACCGTGATTCCGAACCTCGCCGCGCGCACGTCCCACGCCACGTTGTTGGTCGGGTGGTTCTGGTCCCAGATGACCACCTCGTCGCCCGAACGCAGCGGCACGCCGTTGTTGATGACGTTGTTGGACTCGCTGGTGTTGCGGACGATCGCGATCTCGTCGGGGCCGACGCCGAGCTGGGCCGCCACGGCCGCCCGCGACTCCTCGGTGAGGGTCCGGAACTTGGCGCGGTTGTCGGAGGAGCAGTCGCGGTCGATGTCGCGCGTCAGTTCTTCCACGCGCGCGGCCACCGCCCGCGGCGAGGGGCAGAGGTTGGCCGCGTTCATCGGGACGCGCTCCTCGGTGAAGGAGAACTGGGCGCGGACGAGCTCCCAGTACGGCTCGTCGCGCGGGGTCGCGCGTCCGGTGGGCAGCGGATCAGGCCGGGCTCCGGCCGCGGCGGCCTCGGGTACCGGCGGGGACCCCGCGAGATCCCCGCCGACGCTGCGCCACGACAGCACCGACGGCAGGACGACGGCTCCCGCGGCCATTTCACCGAGGAAGGTGCGACGATCTGCTTGGCGCTTCATGGGACTACCTCCGGGCAAAGGCCGACGGCCGGCCTGTGTTCAGCTGTTCGGCCGACTTTGCATTCATCCGGCTTGTGTTCATCATACTCGGGGCGCACCTTGCGTTGCCAGTCGCAGGCGCGTGGGCGGGGCCGCTTGCGACCGTGGGCCCGCCGCCCGCTTCCACCGCCCGCTCCCGCCGCCCCGAGAACGAGACTCCGGCCTTGGCCCTGATCGCCCGCCGCATGCGCCGCATGGGCACCGAGAACGCCTTCAAGCTGGGCGACGACATCCGGCGCTGCGTCGACCGGGGCCTGGACGTGATCCGCTTCAACCTCGGCGCCCCCGACTTCAACAGCCCGCCGCACCTGAACCGCGTGGCCGTCGAGGCGCTCGAAGCCGGGCGTGCCGGCTACTGCGACCCCGCCGGGATCCTGCCCTTCCGCGAGGCGATCGCCGCTCATGTCGCACGCACGCGCGGGATCGAGGTTGCGCCGGAGCGCGTCGTCGTGACGCCGGGGGCCAAGCCGCCGATCGGATACACGCTGCAGACCTATGCGGACAGGGGCGACGAGGTGATCTATCCGTCGCCGGGCTTCCCGATCTACGAGTCGTGGGTGCGGTTCGTGGGCGCGGTTCCGGTGCCGCTGCCGCTCGCCGCCGACCGGGGGTTCTCATTCACCGCCGAAGATCTCGCGGCGCTGGTCACCGAACGCACCAAGGTCATCATACTGTGTTCCCCGTCGAACCCGACCGGCGGGGTTCTGTCGCGCGACGAGCTTGCCGGGATCGCCGAGACGATCCGCGAGCGGTGCCGCCCCGACATGCGCATCTATTCGGACGAGATCTACGAGCAGATCCTCTTCGACGGGCTCCGGCACGAGAGCATCGCGGCGCATCCGGGGATGCCGGAGCGGACGGTGGTGGCCGGAGGGCACTCCAAGGGCTTCGCGATGACCGGCTGGCGACTCGGATGGGCGGTGCTGCCGACCGAGGCGGAGGCCGCGGTCTTCAAGCGGATCAACATCAACATCATGTCGTGCGTGCCGCCGTTCCTGCAGGAGGCGGGGGCAGCGGCTTACGAGGATCCGGCCTCGGCGGGCGAGGTGGACCGCATGGTCGCCGCGTTCCGGAGGCGCCGCGACTGGACCGTGCCGGCGCTCAACGAAGTCCCCGGAGTGAGGTGCATGACGCCGAAGGGCGCGTTCTACGTCTTCCCGGACGTCTCGGGGCTGTGCGGGCGGCTGGGGGTCCACGAAGCGCACGCCGCGCTGTCCGAAGCCGGGCGGCGACGCACGACACCGGCGGGCATGCTGCAGATGTTCCTGCTGTACCGCTACGGCGTGGCCACGATGGACCGGGCTTCGTTCGGAAGGATCGGGGCCGAGGGGCAGGACTTTCTGCGCATGTCGATTGCGAACAGCATGGACGACATCCGGCGCGGCGTGGCGCGCATCGCCGAGGCGGCCGGTGACGCGGACGGATTCGCCGACTTCATGCGGGGCGAGGCGGCGAGAGGCGCGGAGCGGCTCTTCGCGTGACTACATCTCAACTGTCGCCGCAGCCTGACGGGCGGCACGCTGCGCCTCGCGATCCATGCGCTGCGCCACGACCGCACGATCACAACTGCGAATCACCAGATCCCCAGCGATCAACGTTTCGGTCACCTGAGACGATCGCGCAGCCAATCCAGTTTCGGTAATGGCCCCGAGGGCGGCGAAGCCGCTGCAGGTACCACCGATGAGGATGCACTTCCCCTCTTCCGTATCGTCGCAGTACTGCATCCCATCCGGCTCTGACGTCGGCCTATCCCCATAGGGCATGCAGGACAACCAGTGCGTGGACCCCGAACTCGTCCACTTGACGGCCAGCGACCTTGTTGCCCTTGACGACCATGGGTTGGAACCCATCTGGGAAGTCGATCCGCCCCGCCAGGCCTTCTTCGGGACGGAAGCGCAGCCACCGGTTTTCATGGCCTGACTGTTCGAAAATGAATTCGCTGGACTCCGACGCTACCACTTCATCGATCGGCGTGAGGTAGTCGGGAAGAAAATCGAAGAACGTGATTCTCCGCAGTCCGTAGTCGATGACCCAAAGGTCCCCGTCGTCCATTACCCCCGCAACGCTCGCCGACTTGAACTCGCCGGGGCCCTCGCCTTTCCGCCCGATTTCCCTTATCACCGCCCGACAGCGATCTCGAACACCTCCGGCCAGAGCTTCCCGGTCACGTAGAAGGTCCCCGCCGCCTCGTCGTAGGCGATCCCGTTGAAGACGGCCCCGGCATCGTTGGGACGTCCGCTCGCCACGGCGAGCCCGACAGCGTCGAGTTCGCCGGTGACCGCGCCGGTGCGCTTGTCGATCCGCACGATCTCGTTGGTCATGTAGATGTTGGCGTAGATGTCGTCGCCGACGCACTCGAGCTCGTTGAGGTTGCGCGTGGAGAAGCCGTCCCGCGTGACGCGCAGCTCCCCCAGCACTGCGAAGGTCGCCGGATCGCGCCGCAGCAGCGTCCCGGAACCGTCCGATTGGAAGAGCGATTCGCCGTCGTGGCAGAGCCCCCACCCTTCGCCCTCGTATTCCAGCGTGTCGACCGCGGCGAAGGTGCCGATGTCGTAGACGAAGGCGAGGCCGGCCTTCCAGGTCAGCTGGATCACGCGGTCGCCGACCACGGCGATGCCTTCGCCGAAGTGGAGGTCCGACAGGGCCGTGCGGCGCAGAACTTCGCCGGTCGCGATGTCGACCTGCCGCAGCTGCGATTCGCCGTACTGCCCCGTGCTCTCGAGGAAGGCTCCTTCGTGCACGACAAGCCCCTGGGTGTAGGCAGCCGGGTCGTGCGGGAGCGTGCGCCGGAGCTCGTAGCCGAGCTCGGGAACCGCCGCCTCCCGGCAGGCGACGACATGCACCGCGGCGGCCGCCAGGAACAGATGTCTTCTCGTTACGGCAAATCTCATCCTCGCTTCTCCCGCCTCCGGAACCTTCCGCGAACAGCTCGCGAACGGCTAATGTAGTACCTTCACCTTCCACTCGACCCCCGAGGAGGTGGACGTGTCCGGGCTGCACCCCGATATCGACCCCGACGGACTGCTGGAATATTCGGTCGTCTTCACGGACCGATCACTGAACCACATGTCGGCGCGCTTCCGCGAGGTTATGCGGACCGTGTCGGCGACCCTGAAGGATACGTACTCCGCCGAATCCGTGGCCGTCGTGCCCGGCGGAGGCACCTACGCCATGGAGGCCGTCGCGCGGCAGTTCGCGACCGGGAAACGGTGTCTGGTTCTGCGCAACGGGTGGTTCGGCTACCGCTGGACCCAGATCTTTGACGCGGGTTCGATCCCCGCCGAATCGGTCGTGATCAAGGCCCGCCCCGTCGACGACGGCATCGCTCCGACCGCTCCGGCCTTCGCGCCCGCTCCCCTCGACGAGGTGGAGGCGACCATCGCGGCCCTGCGCCCCGACATCGTCATCGCCGCCCACGTCGAGACTTCTGCAGGAATGCTGCTGCCGGACGACTACCTGCGCGCGGTCGGCGACGCCGTGCACGCGGCGGGCGGGATCTTCGTCCTGGACTCGGTGGCCTCGGGCGCGCTCTGGATCGACATGCAGGCATCCGGCGTCGACGTGCTCATCAGCGCCCCGCAGAAGGGGTGGAGCGGATCGCCGTGCGCCGGGCTGGTCATGCTCGGTTCCGAAGGCCGCGCCCGGGCCGAAGCTTCGCGGAGCACCAGCTTCGCCTGCGATCTGCACATGTGGCTGAAGGTCATGGACGCCTACGTGGACGGCGGCCAGCTGTACCACGCCACCCTGCCGACCGACTCGCTCCGCTTCTTCCACGACGTCATGCTCGAAACGCGCGACTTCGGCCTCGAGAACGCGCGAGCCCGCCAGTGGGAGCTCGGACGCCGCATCCGTGCGCTCCTCGCCGCGAACGGCTTCAAGAGCGTAGCGGCTCCGGGGTTCGAGGCTCCGGGAGTCGTGGTCGCCTATACCGACGACCCGGACATGCAGAACGGCTGCCGATTCGCCGCGGCAGGCCTGCAGACAGCCCCCGGCGTGCCCCTGCGATGCGACGAGCCCGATGGCTTCCGCACCTTCCGGCTGGGACTCTTCGGGCTCGACAAGCTGGCCGACGTGGACCGGACGGTCGACACCTTCGCGGCGGCCCTGGACGAGGTTCTCGCCGCGGGCGCGACGGCCGGAGCCGCGGCGGGGGGGGCGGCCCGGTGAAGGCGACCTCGGAATTCAAGGTCACGGGCTGGGACGAAACGCCCTGCGGCGAGGAGGGCGGCGTCCCCCATCTCTCCGAAGCGCTCGTTCTCAAGGAATACCACGGCGACCTGGAGGGTGAAGGCCGCGCGCGGCTTCTCATGTGCCGGGCCGCCCTCGAGGGTCCCTTGCAGGACGCCGGCTACATCGCGTCGGAACAGGTCTCGGGCAGGCTCGCGGGCCGCGAGGGCACCTTCGTCCTGCATCACTGGGGCATCGCCGCCGCCGGATCGGCGCCCCGGACCGCCGGGCACGTGGTGCCGGGGTCGGGGACGGGAAGGCTGGCCGGGCTCTCCGGCACGATGGAGATTCGGGTGGATGCGGACGGCACGCACACGCTGGCTCTGGAGTACCGGATCGGGTAGCCTGAACATCGCATGAACGCTTGCGCCGGCTTCGGTCGGCGGACCAGCTTTTCCCGGAGGCTGCCTTATGCATGTGCGCCCCAAGAGCAACCTGACGGCCATCTTTGCGGCGCTTCTTCTCGCGGCCTGTTCGTTCGTGCCGGCGCCTTCGCGGCCCGAACCCGCCGCCGACCTCCCTGCCGCCTTCGCCGATGCCCGCGGGGCGGGCACCTACCATGCGCTGGAATGGTGGACGGCCTTCGACGACCCGGTGCTGAACACCGTCGTCGATTCGGTGCTGGTCGCCAACTTCGACCTTGCCGAGGCGGTCGCGCGGGTGCAGCAGGCCCGGGCCCAGGCGGGGATCGCCCGCGCGGCGCTCTTTCCCACCGTGCAGGCAAGCGGTTCCGCGTCCGGTCAGGACACTCCCGCGAACGCCGGATTCGGGCAGCAGTTCCGAGAACTGACCGGCGGCGAAGACGGTTCCCTCGCCGGCGGATCCCCGTTTCCCGACCGCCTGGGGATCACCACCTATTCCCTGGGGACGGACTTCGCCTACGAACTCGACTTCTGGGGCAGGGCCCGAAACGACGCCAGGGCCGCGGGCATGGAATACCTCGCGTCGGAGTCCGACTACCACGCCGTCCGCATCGGAGTTCTCGCCGAAACGATCTCCGCCTACTTCGAGATCGTCGATCTGCGCCGCCGCACGGCCCTCGCCCGGGAGACGGTGGATGTCCTCCTCGAACGGGCCGAGCTGGCGGAGAGGCGCTACGACCGCGGCCTCGCAACCTCGTTCGAGCTCTACCAGGTGCGTCAGGATCTGCGGAACACCCAGGCCGGGCTGCCGCAGCTCGAGAGCGGGCTCTTCGACGCCGAGGGACGGCTCGCGGTTCTGCTGGGCGGCTTCCGGGCCGAGCTGGACGCCGTTCTTCCCGATTCCCTGGCCCCAATGCCTGCGGGAGACCCGGTCGCCGCCGGTGTCCCGGCCGACCTCCTGTTCCAGCGCCCCGACGTGCGCGCAGCGGGCGAACGTCTGGAAGCTGCCCGCTACTCGATCGGAGCGCGCCGGGCCGAGCTCCTGCCGTCGCTGTCCTTTGCGGGAACGATCGGCCTCCAGGCTTCCCAGGTCGACGGGCTCTTCAACGTGGACCAATGGTTCCGCAACCTGGTCGGCAATCTGACCGCGCCCGTCTTCCAAGGGGGCCGGATCAGGCAGAACATCGCGCTCGCGCACCGACGCTTCGATCAGGCCGCCGCCGCGTACGGCCGAACGGTTGTGACGGCGGTGCACGAGGTGGAAGCCGCGCTGGCCGCCCTCGAGAACGAGGGGCGCCGTCACGATTTCCTGCAGTCGCAGCGGGAAGAGGCGGCGGCGGCGGCGGCGCTGCAGTCGCGGCGATACGCGTCCGGCGTGGGCGGCTACACGGACTATCTCGACGCGCTGCGCTCCGTGCTGAACACGGAAACGACGCTGGCGGGAGCGCGCCGCGACCTCGCCCTCGCCCGGCTGGCGGTGCACCGAGCGCTGGGGGGCGAATGGACATCCCCGCCCGAGTTTCTCGAGGGAGCGAATGGAGCGAATGAATGAGCCGCCTTCGTAGCCTGCTGCTCCCGGCAGGGATCCTGCTGGGCGCCGTCGCCGTCGCCGTCGTCATGGTCCGGCTCCGGCCCGCGCCTCCCCTCCGGGAGCCGCCTTCCCGGCTTCCCTTCGTGACGACCGCCCGGGCGCAGGCGCTGGACGGCGCCATCCCGGTCTTCGGGGCCGGGACGGTGCGGCCGCGCGCCGAGATCGATGTGGCCGCACAGATCAGCGGCAAGGTCTCGTGGGTGGCTCCGTCCTTCCAGAGCGGGGGAAGGGTGGGCGAGGGAGATGTTCTGTTCCGCATCGACGACGCGGACTACCGGAACCGCGTGCGGCAGGCGCGCGCCAACGTGGCCGCACAGCAGGTCGCGCTTCTGCAGGCCGAGGAGGAGGCGCGGATCGCGCGGGCCGAATACGAAAACTTCCAGCGCCGGCGGACGGCCGGCGCGGCTTCGGACGAAGCGAGTGCGCTCACCCTGCGGGAGCCCCAGCTCGCGGCCGCCCGGGCCGCCCTCGCGCGGGACAGCGCCGCCCTGGCCGACGCGGAGCTGGCCCTGTCGAGGACCGAGGTGAAGGCGCCGTTCAGCGGGATCGTGCGGTCGGAATCGGTGGACCTCGGCCAGTTCGTCGGACCGGGGCAGAGCGTGGGGCGCTTTTTCGCGGACGATGCCGTCGAAGTCGTCGTGCCCCTCTCGGACGACGAGGCGGCGCTGATCCCGCGACTCTGGGAGCTCGTCGCGGGCGACGGGAACCGAACGGTGAGAGCCGCCGTGTCCGCCGACTACGGCGACGGGCTCTACACCTGGACCGGGTACGTGGACCGCGCCGAGGCGGCGCTGGACGAACAGACCCGGACCATCGACGTCGTGGTGCGGATCCCGAATCCCATGGCGGGCGGCGTCCCCGCAGGCGCGGGCGTCCCGTCGGGCGGCGGGGCCCCTCCCCTGCTCGTCGGGCAGTTCGTGGAGGTTCGGATCGACGGGGCCTCGCCGGAACGCTACTTCGGAATTCCGCGTGCCGCGCTGAGAACGGGGAACGAGGTGTGGGCGCTGCGCGGGGACAATCGGGTGACCATCGTCCCCGTCCGCGTTCTGCAGCGCGCCGACGAGGCCGTGTACGTCACCGGCGGCCTGGAGGCGGAACAGCAGGTCGTGGTGAGCGGCATCCGGATCGCGACCGAAGGGATGGCGGTGCGGACCGGCGGGCCATGACGAGCAGGGACGACAACGGCCTGCGCCGCGGAGAGAGGCGCGGGCCGATCGCCTACATGGCGCAGAACGGCGTCGCCGCCAACCTCCTGATGCTCTTCATCCTCATCGCCGGATTCTTCTCGCTCACGACCCTCGTGCAGGAGGTCTTCCCCGAGATCTCGATGGACCGGGTCAACATCTCGGTCCCCTACCCCGGGGCCGCCCCGGACGAGGTCGAGGAGTCGATCGTCCTGAAGATCGAGGAACAGATCGAAGGCGTCGAAGGTCTGAAGGAGATCAGGTCCACCGCGGCGGAAGGTCGCGGGTCGGTCGCGGCGGAGATCGAGCTGGGCGAGGATCTGAATCGCTTCCTCGACGACGTCAAGGCGCAGATCGACCGGATCCAGACCTTCCCAGCCGGTGCGGAGCGCCCCGAAGTCACCGAGGTCACCAACCGGCAGAGCGTCATCAGGCTCGTCCTTTACGGGGACGTGTCCGAGCGGGCCCTCAAGGAAGTCGCCTACCGGACCGAGGACCAGCTCTCCGCCCTTCCCGAGGTCTCCTACGTGGAAACCACCGGGGTTCGCGAATACGAAATCTCGATTGAAGTTCCGCTGCAGCGGCTGCGGGCTCTCGGCCTGACGCTCCGGGACATCTCGAACGCGGTGCGGGAAGGGTCGCTCGATCTGTCCGCCGGCAGCATCGACACCCGCGACGAAGAGGTGCGGATCCGCACGACAGGCCAGAACTACACGCAGCAGGACTTCGAGGAGATCATCGTGCTCGGCCGAGCCGACGGCACCGTCGTCCGGCTGGGCGACATCGCCGAGGTGCGCGACGGCTTCCGCGAAGTGGACCTGATCGGGCGCTACGGAGGCCGGCCTGCGGCCTATGTCGAGGTCTTCCGCACCGCCGACGAGAAGGTCCTGGAGATCGTGGACGCCGTGGAGCGGCACCTCGAAGAGGAGATCGTCCCTTCTCTGCCGGCGGGGGTGCGGATCGAGGTCTGGAACAACGACGCGGACATTCTGCAGGATCGCCTCGGACTTCTGGTCAAGAACGGGCTCCTGGGTCTGACTCTGGTGCTCCTCTCGCTGGCGCTCTTCCTGGAGGTCCGGCTGGCCTTCTGGGTGGCGGTGGGGATCGCCGTCTCTTTCGTCGGCACCTTCGGCGTGATGGCGATTCTGGGCGTGTCCGTCAACCTGATGTCGCTCTTCGCGTTCATCCTCGCGGTGGGGATCGTGGTGGACGACGCGATCGTCGTGGGCGAGAACATCTACGCGGAACGGGAGAGAGGGAACAGGGGGGTGGTCGCGTCGATACGCGGCGCGCGGAGGATCACCGGGCCCGTGATCTTCGCGGTCCTGACCACGGTGGTGGCCTTCTGTCCGCTCTTCTTCATCCCGAGCTCGATCGGCAGGATCGTCGGCGAGATTCCGATCATCGTGATCTCGGTCCTGCTCTTCTCCCTGATCGAGTCTCTTCTCGTCCTGCCGAACCATCTCTCCCACCTGCCCGACCGCGGCGGCCCTCCGTCCCACCGCAGACCCCGCCTGATCAAGCGTATCCAGTCCCGCGTGGAGTCCGGGCTCAAACGGTTCATCGAGGGGCCGCTCGACCGGAGCCTGCGGTTCGCGACGGGCCGGCCCGGCGTCGTGATCGCCACGGGCATCGCGATGATCGTCATCTCGGTGGCGATGATTCCGGCGGGGATCATCAAGGTCGATTTCATGCCGTCGGTGGAGGCGGACCTGGTGACCGCCAGTCTGGAGATGCCCGAGGGCACGCCGGTTCAGCGGACATCGGATGTCGCGGGGACGCTGGAGAGGGCCGGATACGAGGCGCTCGGCCGGCTCTCGCCCGAAGACGGCGAAGGCTTCGAAGGAATCCTGGCGGGCGTCAACGTCACGATCGGCATGCCGGCCAGGCAGAGCGGACCCGTCGGCGCGGCGGACGGCCAGACCGACCCGCGGGCCAACATCGCGGCCGTCGAATTCAAGCTCGTGAGCCCGGACGATCGCGACATCTCCGCAATCGATCTGCAGCAGGAGTGGCGCGACGCGCTGGGACCGCTGCCCGAGGCCAAGTCCCTGACCATCTCCGCCGAGCTGATCAGCTTCGGGGCCCCGGTGCACGTCGAGCTCTCCCACCCCGATCCCGAGCGCCTGGCCCAGGTCGGAGACACCTTGACGGCGCGGCTCCGGGAGATCGCCGGCGTCTTCGACGTTCAGGCGGATCAGGACCACGGCCTGAGGGAGATCCAGCTCGACCTGCTCCCTGAAGCGCGAACGCTGGGGCTTACCCTCGGCAACCTGGCCAGACAGGTCCGCTCGGCATTCTTCGGCGACGAGGCCCTGCGCGTGCAGCGCGGCCGCGAGGACATGCGCGTCTACGTCCGGCTGCCCGAAGACGAGCGCAACGCGGTTGCCGACGTGGAGGGCTACCTGATCCGCACTCCCGCAGGCGGCGAGGTCCCTCTCGCCCGGGTCGCGTCCGTGCGGTTCGGCAGCTCGCCCACCGCCATCCGGCGCAAGGACGGCCAGCGCGTCCTCACCGTCACCGCCGACGTCAACACCGCCGTCGTCACCGGCGACGAGGTCACGAACCTCCTGGACGGCTCGATCCTCCCGGAGCTCGTGGACCGCAGCCCGCAGCTCACCTATTCCTTCGGCGGCGAACAGCAGGAACAGGTCGAGTCCTTCAGCGCCCTCGGCGGCGGCTTCGCCCTCGCGCTGCTGGCGATCTACGCGCTTCTTGCGATTCCGTTCGGCTCCTACACCAAGCCTCTGATCGTCATGGCGGCGATCCCGTTCGGGATCATCGGCGCCGTGCTGGGCCACGCGGTCCTTGGTCTCCAGATGGCCATCATGTCGCTCTTCGGGGTCATCGGCCTGAGCGGCGTCATGGTAAACGACTCCCTGGTCATGATCGACTTCATCAACGAGCGGCTGCGACAGGGGATGCCGGGCCGCGACGCGATCATCGCGGGTGCGAAGGCCCGCTTCCGCCCGATCTTCCTCACTTCGGTGACGACCTTCCTCGGCGTGGCGCCCCTCGTCTTCGAGACCAGCCTCCAGGCCCAGTTCCTGATCCCGATGGCCGCGTCGCTGGGCTTCGGCATCGTGTTCGGGACCGCGGTCCTGATGATGATCGTGCCGGCGCTGGTGACGGTGCACCATCGGTGGACGGGAGCGCGCGGTCGGAGATCGCCGAACTCCGGCCCGCCTACCACCTGAACCCGGCCTTCACGTAGTAGAAGCCGCCGCTGGCGCCGAAGGGCGTCGCGGGGCTGTAGAGGTTCCCCGCGACCGCCGACGCCGTCGGGTTCTCCTGGGGATACCGGTTGAGCGCGTTCTGGCCCCCCACCGCGATCGTGGCCGCATCGCTCATCGCATACGACGCCTCGAGGTCCACGACGTACTCGCCCGGATAGGAGCGGTCGTCGCGCGAGTCGAACCACCCGGCGTACCAGCTGACCCGGCCGAGCAGCGAAAGCGCACTCCACGCGCGTCTCCCTGCCACCGTCCATCTCGTCGCCGGGAGCGCATCCTCCAGCTGTTGGATCCGGACCTCGTCCAGCACCCCGGGATTGTAACGGACGACCTTCGTGCTCGTGTGGTTGAGGGCGAAGCTGAATTCGGCGCCGGCCATTGCGCCGGGCGAGAAGGACGCCACCACGTCGACGCCCTGCGTGCGAGTGTCGAACTCGTTGGTGAAGAAGCGGAAGTTGGCCAGGTTCTTCGCGCTGGTGATCCCTTCCGCGATCAGCCGCTCGGCCTCCTCCGGTGCCAGCTGGAACACCTGGCTCAGCGCGAGCCGGTCCGACAGGGCGATCCGAAAGTAGTCCGCCGACGCCGTGAAGGCGCCCGCGTCGACGACGAACCCCAGGCTGGCGTTCACCGACTTCTCCGCGTCCAGAGGCTTGCCCTGCTTGACTTCGGCCACCGCGGAGGTGGAGGGAATCGTGCCGTTGTTGACCAGTTCGCGCAGGTTCCGGTCGAACTGGGTCGAGATGTTGAACGCGTTCTGCTGACCCGGCGTGGGTGCGCGGAACCCGGTGCTCGCACTGCCCCGAATCGCCAGGACATCGGCGACTCCGTAGCGGGCCGCCACCTTCCAGTTCCCGGTTGTGCCGAAGTCCTCGAACCGCTCCGCCCTGAGGGCCGTACCCAAGGTCCAGCGATCGTCCCCGGCCCGTGCTTCCACATCCCCGTAGGCGGCGAAGTTGGTCCGGTGCCAGTCCCCCGCCGCAATGTCGCTGAAGCCCGGGAAGCCGTTCGATCCTGCGCTGAAGCCCTGCGCCGCGAAGGGGCCGATCTGCCATGACGTCGTTTCGCCGATCCCGATTTCGAAGTGTTCGTCGCGGAACTCGGCGCCGCCGGCAACATTCACCATGTCGCCGACCTCGTAGTTCACATCGACGTTGACGTTCAGTTCGGACTGCTGGTAGATGCCGGGGTCGAAGGAAGACGGCGACTCCGGCCCCAAAGATGCGTTGACCGTGTTGCGGATGAAGAAGGCGATCGCATTCCGCCCGTAACCGGCGCTGACATCCCAGAGCAGGCCGCCGTGCGTATGGCCCCTGGCCCCGGCCGCGACCGACGCGTCGATCGCGTCGCCCCCGAACTGGGGGGTGAAGCCTCCGGGGAAGAGCTCCTGGAAGGTGAAGCAGTTCGGATCGTCGAACACCCGGGCCAGCGCCGCCGGATCGGGCACCCAGTCGGTGACCTTCACCACGGGGCAGCCCGCCGAGCCGTCGAGCACCCCGTCCCGGGCGTCGAGCACATCGCCCACGAGGAGCGTCTCGCCCCCGTCGAGGCTGAAGACGCCCGCCCGCGTGTTCGGGTTGCGGAAGAAGAACCCCCCGGTCACGGTCTCGCTCGAGTAGTTGCCGTGCCCGTACAGCTGCAGTCCGTCGCCGAAAAAGCGCCCGAAGTTCCCCCACAGCTTGAAGTCGTCGTCGACGGTGGGCGCTCCCCAGATCTGCGCCGGATCCCTGACGTGCGTGTTGCCCGCCCGGATCAGCGCCGCCGCGTCGTCCCTCTGCACGCTGCGGCTGGTCGGGTTCGAGGCCCCGAACTCCGCGCTCAGATTGGCGAAGCCGTCCTCGCCCAGCGGCAGCCCGACGTTCCCGGCGAGCGTGTACGACTCGCCGTCGCCTTCCCAGTACGTGCCCGTCCTTAACTCGAAGCTTCCGCCGGAGGGAGAGTCTTTAAGGGTGAGGTTCATCACCCCGGCGATGGCATCGGAGCCGTACTGGGCCGAGGCGCCGTCACGAAGGATCTCCACCTGCCGGATCGCGATCGCCGGTATCGACGAAATGTCGGGCCCCTGGGCGCCGTCGGCGAACCCGCCCCCGATCCAGGTGATCACCGCCGCGCGGTGGCGGCGCTTGCCGTTGACCAGCACCAGCGTGTGATCGGGGGCCAGTCCGCGCAGACCGGCGGGCCGTATGATCCGGGCCGCGTCCCCCGTCGCCTGCGGGTTGACGTTGAACGAGGGGATCACGGTGCGCAGCAGGTCGTTCAGGTCGGTGTCGCCCTGCTCGATGAAGTCCTCGGACGAGATCGCATCGATCGGCACCGCCGACTGCGTGACGGTGCGGGGCCGCGCCCGGCTCCCCACCGCGACCAGTCCCTCGAGTGCGAGCGCGGTCTCGCCGAGCTCCAAGTCGAGACTCGTGCGCCGTCCGGCGGCGATGACGACCTCGCGGGCCGCGGTCGCGTAGCCGATCAAGCTGATCTCCACCGCGTGGGTCCCGGCCGGGACGTCCCCCAGCTCGAAACGGCCGTCCGGACCGGTGATCCCGCCCAAGCCGAGCGCGATCACGGCGACCTGGGCGCCGGAAAGGGGAGAGCCGGTCGCAGCACTCCGGACCGTGCCCTCGAGCGTCCCCCCCTGCGCCGCGGTGGAAGACGGCGACCCCAACGGGAGCACCGGCGCCGCGGCGCCGCATGCGAACAGACGGAAGCATGTCGACAGGCATCGGCGGCGGCGCGCTCGCCGCGCACATCCGGTTCGGCCGCCGGGCGCAGATGCCGCAGATTTCGTCATCTCAATCGCTCCGAGAATTCAGAATTGCGAATATCATCGTCGCGTCGCATCTTCGCCGCATCGCATCTTCGCCGCAACGGCCACGCCGATGCATCGCTCCGCCGGAACCGGAAGGACCCCGATGAACCAGATGTCTCCCGCCCTGCATGCCTCGACAGGAGCCGAGCAATGAAGCTGCGTTCACTATTCGTCGTTTTCGCAATGGCCGGCCCGGGAGGACGGGCACCCCGCCGCGCTCGGTGCCCGCGAGGGGTTCACCTCGGGCTGCTGGCCGCACTCGCGCTTTCGGCCTGCGCCCCGGCCGCCGACTCCGACGGGCCGCCCGCCGACGCCGGCGGGCCGACCGACCAGGAAATCGACGCGATCTTCGCCGACTTGGAGGGCAGCCGCCCCGGCGCGGCGGTCGGGGTCATGCTGAACGGCGAGGTGGTGCATCGCGCGGGATACGGCACCGCGCACATGGACCACGGCATTCCCATCACGCCGGGAATGGTCTTCGACATCGCATCGATCTCCAAGCAGTTCGGCGCCATGGCCGCTCTCCTTCTCGAATCCGAAGGCAGGCTCGACCTGGATGCGGACGTGCGCGGCTACGTACCCGAGCTGCCGGACTTCGGCGCGACGATCACGGCCAGGCATCTCATCCACCACACGAGCGGGATCCGCGACTGGCCGCACACGATGGCGCTCGGCGGGATCGGCTTCACCGACGTCATCTCGTTCGAGAAGATCCTGCGCATGCTCCGCCGCCAGCAGGCGATCAACTTCGCGCCGGGGTCCGAGTACGCCTATTCGAACACCGGCTACAATCTTCTGGCGCGTGTGATCGAAGTGCAGTCCGGGATGACCTTCCGCGAGTACACCGAGTCGCGGATCTTCGGGCCGCTCGGGATGACCCGCACGCACTTCTCGGACGACCATCTGGAGGTCGTTCCCGGACGCGCCGAGTCGTACGCCCCCGTCGACGACGGCGAGGGCTTTCGGCGCATGCCCAACCAGCTCACCGCGCTGGCTTCTTCGTCGCTGCACACCACCATTGACGACTTCATCCGCTGGATGCGCAACTACGAGACCGGCCAGGTGGGCGGCGAGGACATGCTGGGCACGATGGTGCGCCCGGGCGTGCTGACCGGAGGCGACACTCTCGACTACGCGCACGGGCTCGGGGTCGGGGAATACCGCGGCCTGCCGACCTTCGGGCATGGAGGCTCCTGGGTGGGCTACCGCACCAACTTCGTCCGCTTCCCGGAGCAGAACCTGTCGATCGCGGTCTTCTGCAACGTCTCGGACTGCGATCCGGCAGGGCGCGCCCGCAGGGTGGCCGAGGTCTACGTCGGCGATCTCATGGGGCCCGAGCCGGAGGCCGCGGAGCCGGGGGCCGATCCCGAAGGGCCCGCCCTGACCCCGGATCAGCTCTTGGAGTATGCGGGCAGCTACCGCAGTCCAGAGCTCGACAGCACCTACGATCTCGACATCGACGCCGACGGGCGCCTGGTGGCCGGCCACTGGCGCAACGATCCCGCCGTGCTGTCGCCGACCGGCGCCGACACCTTCGCCGGCGATCAGTGGTTCCTGCCCGAGGTGCGCTTCGTGCGCGACGGGGAGGGACGGATCAGCGGCTTCACCGTGACCGGGGGGCGCGTGCGCGACCTGATCTTCGAGCGGCAGCGGTAGTCCGGCCGTGGACGGTAGCCCGGCCGTGGACGGACCTGCTCGAGCACCGACAGCGTCGAGGCGCCGGTGATCTTTCGACGATCACAGGTACTGCTGGTCTTCGCGTTCATCGTCGTGCTCGTCGCGGTGGGCGCCGCCGGATACCGGTGGATCGAGGGCTGGTCCTGGGCCGACGCCCTCTACATGACGGTCATCACCACCACCGCCGTCGGCTTTCACGAAGTGCATCCGCTGAGCAACGCAGGGCGCGAATGGACGACCTTCCTGATCGTGGGCGGCCTGACCGCTCTGGGCATGTGGTTCGCGCTCGTCACCGCGGCGATGGTCAGGATGGACCTCGGCAACAACTACGCGAAACGGAAGACGATGAAGAGGCTTCAGCGCATCAGGAATCACGCGATCGTCTGCGGCGGGGGGAGGATGGGACTCCAGATCGTCCACGAACTCGACCAGGCCGGCCAGGAGTTCGTGGTCATCGAGCGGGACGAGGAAGCCGCGGAGACCCTGCGGAGGGCGTCCCCCCAAGTGCTCATCCTGCCAGACGACGCAACCAAGGACCGAGCCCTCCGCGCGGCCGGCGTCGAGCGCGCCAAGGGGCTCGTCACCTGCCTTTCGGAGGATGCGGACAACCTCTACGTCTGTCTCAGCGCCCACCACCTCAACCCCGATCTCACGGTGATCGCACGGGCCGAGGGCAAGCCCGCGATCGACAAGATGTACAGGGCCGGAGCCAGCCACGTGGTCAGCCCGAACGTGACCGGCGCGGTCTGGGTGGCCTCGGTTCTGGTCCGTCCCTCGGTGGCCTCGATCCTGGACGTGACGGCGCCGGGACGCCACGTGTCGCGCCGGATCGGCCATGCCACCGTCGGCGCGAGCTCCGCCGTCGCCGGGAAGACGCTCGCCGAGGCACGCATCCCCGACGTGACCGGCCTCGTGGTGATCGCGATCCGCAAGGACGGCCGCAAGGACGACGATGTCGATTTCAACCCCGACGCGAGCGCCGAGCTCCACGCGGGCGACGACGTGATCGTCCTCGGCGACGACGACCAGATCGGGAAGCTGCGTGCGTACCTTGCGTGAGGGGCCTACCAGCAGGAGATTCCCTCGAATGCATCGTCATGACGTGTCGCGAGCGTGTGCGGCGGCGGTCGCAGCGCTTGCGCTTATCGGTACGGCACGCGCGGTCGACGAGGCACCGTCTGCCGAAGAAGAAGCCCCGTCTGCCGAAGTCGCAGGCCGGCTTCCGCAACAACGGGTCTTCGTGGATCCGCCGGACTCGTTGGTTGCCCATTTGGGACAGGCACCTTCCGGGTTGGTCCATCCCGTCAGGGTAGCCGTGTCCGCCGAAGAGGATCACGCCTATGTCATGGACATGGGCGCGTTTGTGGTGCGGCAGTTCGCTCTCGAGGGCGATTTCATCCGGGATTACGGGAACGGTCGGGGACAAGGCCCCGGCGAGTTTCTGACTCTGACCGATGTGGAAGTGGACGCAGCCGGACAGGTCTGGACGCTGGATCCCGTGCAGGGCCGCATTCAGGTGTTCGATCAGGCGGGGACGGTGGTCGAAACGATCAGGACGCCGGGCAACGCGACCGCCTTCGAGCTCACACCGGCCGGCGATGTCGTTCTCGTGAAGCTCGACAGCCTGCTCTTCCGGCTGATGACGCCCGAAGGCACGGTCGTACGCGACTTCGGTCGCCTGGTGGACGATCAAATGGCGAAAGCGATCGCGGTCTGGGGCTTCGTGGACGCGATCGAATCGAGCGTCTTCTACAGCGGCGCGTACGGCGGGTTTCTCGGCCGCTGGTCCGTCGACGACGGCGCTATGCACTACCTGCGGCCGACGGTCGTGGAGCAGCCGTTCCCGACCCCGGTCAACCGGAACGGAGCCATCATGGTCGCACCGGAGGACCGGCGCGGAGCATCCTTCGGTCTTGCCGCAGGCCGGGACACGGTGTTCGTGATCGGCTCCGAAGGGGGCGGCAAGCGTCTGGTCGATGTGTACGAAGCCGAGCGGGGCGAGTACCGGTATTCCATTCCATTGCCGGAACCGAACGTGGCCGCCGTGTCGGTGACCAGCGACCACCTCGTTCTTACGCTTGACACGCTGGTGGCCGTGTGGAGTCGGCGCTGATCGTCGGCCCGTCCCGAGGGCCGCAGGCGATTCGGAAAGGGCAGGTGTTGAGGCTCACGCGAGTGCGTTGATGGTGTCGGCGTCTTGACCGATCGACAGGAGGGCGGGCTCAGCAGCGCGCAGTCCGGAGCGCCGTACCGTCGTTGTACTCCAGCCGGAGCCGCACCACGAACTCGACATCCAGCTCGTTCTTGGTGACGGCAAGGAGTTGCCCATCCCGCAACACCTGCATGGGAGTTCTGTCGAGGCGCACCGGTGGCGACACAGTGCCTGCAAAACGTCCACAGGCGTCGAAGATGTCCCATTCAAACCCGTCACCCGCTGTCCGCCAAACCCACATCCAGCCGTCGGGCGCAACATCCAGCCTGTTCATCATCGGACGGTATCGGGGAAGCTCTCGGACAGGGAAGCCCGACTCCGCGGCAAGACTGTCCCGTTCACGGGCGCTGATCGGCGTTTGCGGACGGTCCAGCTCGACCGTTCTGACCGTATCGCCGGAAAACGCAACCTCGTGAAGCCGGTATTCGGCAGTGTTGGCTAGCCAGATCGTGCCGTCGGGGCTGGCGCTCCACAGGATGCGAGGGCGCATTGGAAGCTGTCGGATTTCGTAGTTCGAGCCTCTCCGCAACGTCCGGGCAGGTGATTCCAGCAGCGGAAGTGACAGCGTGTCGGGCGAGAGAATCGTACCTGTATCCTGCCCGGACGATGGCCGAGTGGGCGTGTGGCGGACGATGTTGCGCGAACGAATGTTCACGCTTGCCTGCGCATGCATTTCCACTCGACCTGTTTCCGTGTACTCGGTGTAGAGAGACCCGAGGGTGTCCGCATGGCCACGCCACGGCCAGACCCACGGGAGCGCGACCGGCTTGGCAGCGGGGCTCCCAAGCGAATCGAACAGGATCAACGAAGGGGGTTCGCCTACCCAGATGCGGTTGGGTTCCTGCCACAGAATGCCCACGGGAAAGACATGGCGAAGTTCACCGGGGCCTTCCCCTCGGCGCCCGAAGCGTCGCAGAACCTCTCCGTCCGTCCCGAACGCCGTGATCTCCTTCACAAGCCGGTCGGAGACATATATGGTGCGGCCGTCGCCGGTGAGTCCAGTGACATCTCCAAACGCCTGCGGGCCACCATCCACGGTACCTATCCGCTGTACCTCGGCCAGCATCAGGCTGTCCGAGGTTACAGCGGCCGCGACGAAGGAGTTGGACACGACAATGCGGCCGTCGGCTTCCATCCGAATCGCCGCACCGTGTCGTGCACCAACCGAGTCGTCGCATGCCGCACACAGCGCGACGGCGACGACTAACGCGCGTCCAGCTTGGTGCACCGCAGAACGTGGATCCCGTGAAGCAGCTGTGGCTGCAGCATCATCTGACACTAAGACGCGGGGCACCTCTCTGGACTTCGGTCACCAGCCGACTCGGCAGTTTTCTCGGGGCGCCCAATGCGTGTGATGACGACCTCGATCGTTTCGCCGTCCCGCCTGAGCGTGAGGCGGTGAGCCGTGCCCGGCGGGTTGACACCTCGCCCGAAAAGAGGGGCAAGCTTGCCATCGCGCCCATCCACTCCGACGATCTCGTCGCCCAACTTGATTCCCGCTCTGTGGGCCGGAGAGCAGTATCGGACACCGGAGACTGTCGGATAGGAGGACATTTGGAGCAACTCGCCCTCATTTCCGCGAAGGAAGCCGATGGAGAACGGACCGACGTAGTCCCACGCCATCCCGTGGTATCCTTCGTCAGGATTCGGCGGCTTGACGCGAACTTGGCGTCCGTCCTGTGCGAAAACCCGAGGCTGCGCAACAAGCGCTGTGACGATGATGAGCAGCGACGCGCAGATCGAGAATCGCGCCACCGAAGTTTCGCCGCCCATCTCGGCCTAGTCCTCCCTCGCGCAGCCGATGGCCCAAATGATGGCACCGTCTTCCGTGCACGAGAAGATCACCACTCCGCCGTCCTCGCCGCATATCAGGTCGATCGCGTGATCGATCAACTCCTCGGACTTGAACGAATACATGAGGTATCTCCTCAGCTGGCGGGAGTTGCAGGGAAGAGCCACTCCCGCCCGCCAGCGGGAAACGAGCCCGGACCGCGGGGCGATGAGATCATTGGAGGATGATCGTGACTCTTCGCACCGAACGGATCCGAACCCGCCACCAGGAGTTTCTCCGGCGTCAGCGCGTATCGGACCTGCCGTCTCACCTTCCGCAAGACGCGCTCCACGCCGGTGGGCATCGGCGAGCGTCGCAAGCCCCGGCGGACGGCCGCCCAGGCTTCACCAAGTCGCGGCCCCGGCGCGCCAACGACAACGCCCGGATCGAGAGCAAGAATGGCAGCATCGTCCGCCAGGAACGGGGGCACCACGCCCTGCGACCGCTTCCGGTCGCTGCCCGGCACCGCTAATGGAAGTTGCCGAAGTCCACCCGCGCGGTCGTCCCCTCCGTCCAATCGACCTCGTAGGACAGCGAAGCCTCGATCCGGGCGACGGCGACGATGTAGTCGTAGAGTGCCGTGACGCGGGCGAAGGCGGCGGGGATGTTCCCGCACTGATCCCGGTTGACCAGAAAGCTCGAGACGCCCACCTCCATCCACGAATCCTCGTAGGGGACCAGCAGGGGGCCGCCGCTGTCGCCGAAGCACACTCCTCTCCCCAGACGCTCCTCTCCCGCGCAGATGACCCGGTCCGTTATGCTGCCGAACAGGAATCCCGCCACCTTGCCGCACCTGTCGTTGGTGATCAGCGGCAGGGACGTCCGCTGCAGCAGATTCGACCCCTGGCCTGACTCCGTCTGTCCCCACCCGATCGCCGTGGCCGTGTCGCCGGGTGCGGAATACTCGGGCTTGCCGGGCGGCTGCAGGTAGACCCGGGGGCGGAGGTGCGAGCCCTCGAGGCGCAGAATCGCCACATCGTAGTCGATGGTCTGACCGAACGACGGATGGGACCGCATGGCCTGGACGGCCACCCGCTCGCCGCCGGAATTCAGATCGGCGCTGCCGATGAGAACCTCCATTTCGTTCGCCGGCGTGCCGAAGACGCAGTGTGCGGCGGTAAGCACGTAACGGCTGTTCAGCAGCGTGCCGCCGCAGAACTGAAAGAGGGTGGCGCGCGTGCGCAGCGCGACTTGGAAGGGGAATTCCCCTATGTCGGCGTCGTCTCCGTTGACGACGGCGGCCGTGCCCGGCGGCGGCGCACCGGACGGGGCACCTGAGGGTCCCGCGAAGGTGCTGGTCCATCCGAAGTGAAGGATCTGGGAGACCGTGTAGCCGCGGCCGGCGTCAAGCCCTGCGAACTCGTAGCTGCCGTCGGCCGCCGAAAAGGTGAACGGTTCGCCGTTGTCGTACGCGCCGTCGCCGTCCTCGTCAAGGAAGACCACGAAGCCTTCGAGTCTGCGCTCACCCTCGTCCATAGCCTCGTCCAGGTTGCGGTCGTGCCAGACGGTGCCCCGGACGATGTTGGGCCCGCTGCCCGCCGGGCTGGACACGATCACGGAGTCGCTCGCCGAAGCCTGTCCGTCCCGGTCGTCTCTCACGGTGAGGTCCACCCGGTACATCCCGGCTTCGGTGTACGTGTGACCGACGCGTACGCCGGTCGCCGTCGCGCCGTCTCCGAACATCCACTCGTATGCGACCAGGTTCCCGTCCGGGTCGGAAGACGACGACGCGTCGAAACTGACCTCCAGCGGAGCCCGTCCCAGATCCGCATCGACGGTGAATCCGGCCGTCGGCAGCTCGTTGGGCTCTTCGGGCGGAGGCGGCGGGGGCGGAGGAGGCGCGACCGGGGATTCCCCGTCTCCCCCGCACGCCAGGGCGAGAAGCAAGGCGACGAGGACCGAAGGCGAAGCGGCCAGGACCGAACGCGGAGCGAAGACTGCTCTCGACATGAGACCATTACCTTTCACGATTGGCGAACAATGCGCGAACGCCGAACCACCGACCAAGCGGAGCGGATGACGATACGGCCGACGGTCAGGTCCGGCAACTCATGACTCTTGCTCGGAATGGCACTCCGCGCGAGCTCGACACGCGGCTGAGCTGCGTATGCGGATCCCGCTGATCGCCTCCGGGGTCCTCGTGCTCGGAGCGGCTTGGATGCCGACCCGCCACCATTCGTTAGCTAGCGCTAGCGGAAGGACCGTGCCCCCGCCTGCTCCGTGTGCGTGGCCGTAGCGGTTGCGTTGGGTACGCTGTTGACATTGTCACATCCTCTGTGTACGATATCTGACATGGAGGTGTGTACGAATGAGTGACGGACCATGGAAGAGCCTGCAGATGCGCCCGCATTGGAAGCAGGTCGCGAAGCGAGCGGAGAACGGAGCCTTCTCAATCGCGGAGCTCTCCGGGGCCTTGGAGGTCGCGGTCTTGAAGGAGGCAGAGGAACTTCCTCTTGAAGCGGTCTGCCGTGCTGTCGTGCCCAGCGACCAGGGCGTCCTCTTCGGGCCTGACCTAGACGGGAAGTTGGAAGCTTTACGACGGGATCATCCAGGGTCGAAGCTCATGCAGATGTTTCTCAGCTGTTTGCGCGACCAAAATGCCAGTGGCTCGTCGGGACATGATATGGTGGAACGGGCCCTCGCTGACACGCTTACCGAGTGCACCCTCGACCACTCACGTCCCATCCAAGAACACTGCTACAGGAAGCGCTCCTCCTCCACGGTCCCTGTTGCCCGTCGCCTCGCCGCCGCCCGTCACCGGTGCGACTTCCGAGGCTTGGCATCCCGAGTGGTTGCATCATCTGGTTCCTCTGCCTCATCCCCCGGCCCCGCTATGCGTTCGGGGTTCGACGACGGGCCGATGCTGTGACCCGGCGATGGTCCGGTGCGGGGCTTCCCGAAGTGAAGGTCGCGGTTTGCGAGCCCGGGGGCTCGCCGCAAGATGGCTGGCTCGAGTGTAAGCTCAAGCGGAACATCCAGTTCTCCACGGCAGCCCTCGAATCGTACGCCTTCTCCAAGTGGGAGCCGGTGATCTCCGATGCGATGCTCGTGGCGGCCAGCGTGGAATTCACGGACATATCATGTCGGCGCCCGTCTCAGGGATGGTCGCGACGCCTATCGATTCGTATTCCGGTAGATGACCCGGCCCGCTGGGAGGCACCTGCGGTGAAGGACGGCTTGCTGGATGCCATCCGATTCGTCACCGGCGACCACTGGTCGATCCGGTTCTTCAAGCGCACCAAGGAGTGGGAGCACTCGGGAGGAGAGCGATTCGCCCTGTTCCCGCCGTCCAAAGCCGTCCTAGCATATAGCGAAGGCATGGATTCGCTGGCAGTCGCAGGACTCGCCAAAGCTTGTCTCGGCGACGATGTGGTACGCGTTCGCGTCGGTGGAATGGCACGCGCCACGAACGCCAACGGAAGGCCATTTGTTTCGGTATCCTATCGCGTGAGAGCCAAGCGCCGCGAGGCAACGGCGATGAGCCGCGGGTTCAAGTTTGCGATGATCTCAGGACTCGCGGCCTACCTGACCGGCGCGAACAAGATCATCGTCCCCGAGAGTGGACAAGGTGCCCTCGGGTCGCCGCTCGTGAGCGTTGGACATGCTTATTACGACTACCGCAACCATCCGCTGTTTACGTGTCGCATGGAGCGGTTCTTTGGAAGCGCTTCTCGAACAGCCCATCCGCTACCACTTCCCTCGCCTCTGGTACACCAAAGGGGAAACCCTGGCGTGCTACGTCGCCATTGACGGCAACGAGGCTTGGCGGCAGACCAAGTCCTGCTGGCGAGACAGTCGCTGGAGTTCGGTCCGAGGATCGTGGCGCCACTGTGGGGTTTGCGCTGCGTGTTTGTTGAGGCGCGTGAGCGTCCACGCGGCCGGCCTCTCCGAAGACCCGGAGACCTATGTCAGTCCTGACATGAGCGCGACCACACTGGAGTCAGCGGTAGACACCGACTTCAAGTGCCGCCTGAACACCGCCTATCGAGACTATGCCATCGCGGGAGTCAGGTACATGGATGACTTGGCCGAGATGGCTGATGGCCGAGCGAGGCGAAGGATCGTTAGACGGCATGCGGGTGAGCTTCGACGCGTTCTCCGGCTCACCGGGGATCCAGAGGGACGCCTAATTCGCCTGTTGGAGCGTCATGCAGATGAGTGGAAGGAATATCTGAACTCGTTAGGAACAGGTTCGTTTATCAAGAACTGGATTCGGGGTGACCGATGACCTTGAGCAATGCGAAGTTGACCGATCGCGCCATCGGTCAACGCCTCCGGGTCGCGCGAAAGGTGGCGCAGCTCACGCAAGCCGAAGCGGCTGAAGCGATCCAGATTGCGCGTACCACGCTCATCGCCATCGAACAAGGGCGGCGGCAAATCAGGATTCGCGAGCTGCAAGAGCTTGCGTTCCGGTACGGCACGTCCGCAAACGCAATTCTGCGACGGGATGCGGTCCATCTCGACCTCGTGCCCCAGTTCCGAAGACTCCCGCAAAGCGCCGACCGGGCGACTGATGAAGCCGCACGACTGTTGACTGCCCTGGTCAGCGCCGAGGTGGAGCTGGAGAATGCTCTGGGAGTCGAGCGGCATCGCAACTATCCTCGCGAGAGACGCATCCTTCCCGGCGATGTCCGCGCCCAAGCGGAGCAGGACGCGCAGGATTTGCGTGTCTGGCTCGGGCTTGGAGCAGGTCCGGTCAAGGATGTCGTTGCCATGGTGGATCTGGACCTCGGAATCCGCGTGTATCTACGGCATCTCGACAGCCGCATCTCGGGACTGTTTGCCTACGATGACGCGGTGGGCGCATGTATGCTCCTGAACGCCAGCCATCCCGTAGGTCGGCGCGCGTACACCGTCGCACACGAGTTGGGGCACTTCACCTCGACCCGGCGACAGCCGGGTGTCCTGATGAGGTGCGACAGCCGCGCGCGTTCGCGAGAAGAGCGATATGCGGACTACTTCGCGCGTTCCTTCTTGACTCCTGCACGTGCCGTCAAGCAGCGTTTCGCTGAACTGACGGCAGGCCATTCGCACCTGACTCGTCGCCATGTGATTCTTCTGGCGCACTGCTTCCGCGTATCGCGCGAATTCATGGTCCGCCGACTCGAAGAACTAGGGCTTGCACGCAGTGGGACCTGGGATTGGTTTCAAGCCCATGGGGGCATTACGGACAGGCAGGCGGAGGAAGTGCTGGGTGCGTCGCCCGACCGCGAAGAGGACGGGACTTCGCATCGGGATTACGTTCCGCCACGTTTGGCGCTTCTGGCGCGCGAAGCATGGAAGAAGGCGTTCTACAGCGAGGGCCAGCTCGCTCGATTGCTCAGGCTTCATCGTCTTGAGGTGAGGAAGCTTCTCGACGGTGTGGAGACCGAAAAACACGAGGCGAATGAACTCGTCAGGCTTCCCCGCTGACCCAAGCGTCGCGGTCGTGACCGATGCCAGCGTGATCATCAACCTCAACGCTACTGCGCAGGCGGCCGCGATCATAGATGCCCTCCCGAACCCATTCTTCGTGACGGCCAACGTTCGCCGGGAGCTGTCTATGGGCAAGTCCCAGGGACACCGATGCGGAGAGAAACTCGAAGCATTGATCAGCCAAGGTCTTCTTAAGTTGGCGGAACTGGGGTCTGGTGATGACCTTGTGTACCGTTCGCTCGTCGAAGGTGGATTCGAGGGGACTCTGGACGACGGCGAGGCCGCAACCATCGCCTACGCCGTGGGGCATGACGGTCTCGCGCTGATCGACGAACGCAAGGCAAGAAGGATATGTGCTGTCCGCTTCCCTAGCCTGCTGTTCGCGTCGACAGTCGAAGTGCTGCTCCACCCCTTGGTGGCGGAGCAGCTTGGTGAGTCTGGCCAGAGCGAAGCGATCTTCTTGGCGTTGCGCGACGCGCGCATGCAAGTTCCCCGGCAGAGACTCCCAGAAATCGTTGAACGCATTGGCACCAATCGCACAGTCGAATGCCCGAGTCTGCCTCGTTCGTTTCGGACGCATCGGGTGCGGCGGTCCAAGAACTAGCAGCCCGTGGATAAAGTCCCGTCCTCAACGCCTGCACAAGTTCCGCAGAAGCTGCTGGATTACAGGTGCACAAGGGATCTCTGCCATGGAGGACGGCGATGACGGCAGGCGGCGCAAGGCCGGGCAGGCGGAGTTGTTCGTGGCCACCGACGGGATTCGGGCGCCGGGCAACCCGTTCTGCCGTGCTCTGAACAGGCTGCCGGAGAATCACGGCTTCGACGCGTTCGCGGAGGAGACGTGCCGCGGGTTCTGCGCGGAGCGGCGGGGGCGGCCGGGGGTTCCGCCGGGGGTGTATTTCCGGATGCCGATGGTGGGGTGCCTCGAGGGCCTCGGTTCGGAGCGGGCATCGCGTGGCGGTGTGCGGACTCGATCTCCGCTGCGCGAGTTCCCGGGCTGCGGGCTGGCGAGGAATCCGCCGGAGCATTCCACGCTGTCGAAGACGCGGAAGCGGCTGAGCCTCGAGGCGGACGCGCCCGGCGCACAAGCTCGAGCACGCCGTCGACATGGATGGCCGGCGTGACGGTGCAGACGATGGACGGCGGAGACACGGCGTCGCCGCCGGTGACGCCGGACGAGGCGGAGCGGCGGCCAGCGGAGGCGGAGGCGGAGGCGCAGGAGTTGGCGGCCGACAAGGGGCACCGCTCGAACAGGACCATGACGGGCGTGAAGGACCGGGGGATGCGGAGCTGCGTGAGCGAGCCGAACAGCGGCCGCCGGAAGTGGAAGGGCAGGCGGGACATGCAGAAGGCGGTCTGCGCCGACCGACGGCGGATCCGGGGCAGCCGGGGCAGGCTGCTGCTGCGCCGCGTCCACGTCCGGGGCCGGGAGAACATTCGAAAACGGATGCCGGTTCACGCGGCGGCCTTCAACCTCGGACTTCTCATGCGCAGGCTATACCGTGTCGGCCGCGCTCGCGGACCGGGCCTCGACTGTCGTTTCGCCCGATTCCTCGCCGGTTCCGCCCCCGTACCGGCCCTCCGGCCCGTCCGGGCCGCTTTTGCCCGTTATTGTCGGCTCCTCGGGCCGCAACGCCCGCCGTCGGCATCAACTTCGGCCTTCTCGGCGTTGATTCCCTGCGCAAATCCGGCGGCCTAGAAATCCATTCCTTCCACAAGGCTGCTAGCCCGAAGTTCGGCGGCGGCGATCTGCCAAGTGATTGCGGCGCTGCAACATAAGCGATTTCCGGGGTGTACGCTACTGGGTACGGCTTATGGGCGGACGCCGAGCAGGCGGAAGGCTTCGGCCTGGAGCGGGGTGGGGCGGGCGAGGATGTCGGCGGTCATGGCTCCGTGCACGGGGGGCCTGACGCGGTTGCGGGTGAGGGTGGCGAGGTCGCGGAGCAGGGTCCGGAAGCTGTGGACGGGAAGGCCCTCGGGGGTGCGCTTCCCGGCCTTCTCGGCGCGTGCCGCGCGGGAGACGCGGGCGGGCGCGACGGGCGAGGCGCGGGCGGCTTCTGCGGCGGCCGGGTCGTGGTCGTCGAAGAGCAGGGGGGCCGGCGCGCGGCGCATGTGCCATTCGACGCAGCAGGCGAGCATGCAGAGGAAGACGTGGGCGCGGACGCGATCGGCGAGGCGGTGGTGGACGGGGCGGACCTTGAGGTCCACCCCCTTGAAGCTGCGGAAGGCGCGCTCGACCCGGCTGAGGCTCTTGCAGGCGCGGACCGTGTCTTCGGGCCCCATCTCGCCGGCGGGCACGTTGGTGCGGATCACGCAGATGCCGTCGAGCGCCGACTCTTCGGCGATGCGCTTCTCGTCGCGCTCGCAGGAGAAGCCGTCGTCGGTCACGGCGGTCTTGAAGTGCTTGCCGACCTTGCGGGCGCGCAGGGCCCGGTCGGCGCGCACGGCGATGCGCTTCTCGCCCCGCAGCGGGCGGTTGTCGCGCTGCGTCGCCCGGACGACCTGTTCGAGCTTGACCTCCGTGGCCGCGAGCAGCGCCTCTCGCTTGCGCGCGCGCTCGGCCGCGAGCAGCGGGTTGCGGCAGACGACCGGCCGCTCGCCCGGACAGAGCTCGGGCGCGGAGACCTCGGCCAGGTCCTGCTCGTCGAAGATCGACAGCTGCAGGTCGCCGCCGGAAGCGAGCCTGCGGATCGCCGGAGCCCGCAGCGAGGTGATCCACCGCAGCCCCGCGGGCCCGAGGTCCTCGCGGATGCGGGCGTCGGTCAGCATCCCCCGGTCGCCGGCCACGACGACCCGCGAGAGCGAGAAGCGCCCGGTGAGCTTCTCGACCTGGGCGGCCACGGAGCCGGGGTCGGCCGTGTTGCCCTCGAAGACCCGGGCGGCCACCGGACGGCCCTCCCGGTCGCAGAGCAGGGCGAAGACGATCTGAAGCTTGCCGCGCCTGCCGTCGCGGGAGTAGCCGCGCTTGGCCGGCGGGCACTTCGTGCCCTCGAAGTACACCGAGGTCAGGTCGCAGAGCACGAGCGAGCCGTCCTCGACGTGCCGGGCCGCCAGAGTCCGCTCGATGCGCGGCTGCCGCCGCAGCAGCCAGTCCATCGCCTCGTAGAGCTCCTCCGCCGTCGCGTCTTCGGCGCCGAGCTCCTCGCCCGGCGTGTCGGTCTGTGTCTCGGAGGCGAGGCCCCGGGCGGTGGCGAGCTTCGAGCGGGGGTCGAGGACGCGGGCGGCGATCATCGCCGCCGCCAAGGAGCGCATCCGCGAGGGACGGCGGTCGAGCAGCCTCTCGAGGCCCGGCTTCCGCGCCGTGCCCGCGACGGCGGCGACATGCCCGTGGGGTCGGGAGCGCAGGATCTCGAAGGCGTCGTCCATCGACTTCAGGGCGACGCCGCCCTTGAGCAGGATGCGCAGCCCCCGGACGATCTCGTCGGGCCACTTCGAGAGGTTGGCGAGGGTGCGCTTGCAGACCTTGCCGTCCCTGCGGAAGGACTCGCGCAGCAGGACGGCGGGCGGGGAGTTCCGGTTGGGCACGCGTTCGATGTACATGGGTATCATGGTAACGGATATGCTGAATCATCTCAATATGCACACCGAATCGTTACATGGGTA
Source organism: Longimicrobiales bacterium (assembly GCA_965215065.1). Lineage (GTDB taxonomy): Bacteria > Gemmatimonadota > Gemmatimonadetes > Longimicrobiales > Gaopeijiaceae > Bin94. Next base: position 2,324,467 of record OZ244037.1, on the reverse strand, counting down.
CAGCATCCGGATGCCGAAATCGACTCAGGTCTTTCGGCTGCAACACGTTAACCGCGATAATCGGCCCGATTCCGTCCCGAACTTCGGGCTAGCGAGGCGCAGGTCTCCGGCACACCTGAGGGTTGGTGCTCGCTGCTTCCTTCCGGCGATCAGCGCTGGTTTCGGGCGAGCAATTTGGTCAGCGCCGCGTCGTTCGCAATATCGGCGGGCCAGCCGTAGGCGGCAGCCACGGCGGTGTCGAGTCGGGCGTGCGCGTCGTCAAGCCACTGCGGCCGGGCGTTGTAGAGGTTCGTCAGGGTCCGCTTCCTGAGTGCGGTTGCCGCCTTCTTGTCACGCGGCCGAGGGCGCGGGGGGATAGCCGGGGACGGGCTCCTCGACCCACTCCGCCCACTCGGGCGGGTTGAGCCAGCGGTCGCGGAGTTGGACGAGTCGCCGTGCCGCCGAAGCAATTGCCTGGGCATGTGGATCCGTGAGGTAGTCGGTGGCGGGAAGGTCGGGTGAGAGTCCCTCCGGGAATGGGAAGGTCTCGAAGGTGGTGGTGGGGGTGTAGCGGGGAGTGTCTCCCAAGCTGGTCCCTTTGCGCAGCGACCAAGCTTCGTGGAACCGGCTGTGCAGGATCCCGAATGTCGTGTCGTCGTCACGTGCGATGGCGATGAGTGCACTGTCGGGGCAGATTCGGATATCGAACCAAACGAAAAGGCGGTGCTTCGACACTCGCGGCGTGGCGATATAGCGACTGAGCCCGTCGAGAGCCGTCCACATCTTGGGCCGTGGACGGTGGTGCAACCACCATTGCTTGCGTCTCCCAACTGCCCGTTGCCCTTCCCATGTTGGACGGATGTGCTCTTGGACGTGCTGGAACGGGGCTTCGTAGAGAGCGGCTTCCTCTTTCACCATGTTCAATCCGAAGTCGACGATCCACTTGTCGGCGGGTCGCCGGGTGACCGCCATGCCGTTCATCCACGGCTTGAGCACGTCCGAGTTGGGTCGGCCGTTCGGATTCGCGGGCTCCCGCAACCACTCCCTGGCGAGGTCTCCCGGAACATCGAACGGACCGCCCTTCGTGTCGCCCATGAACGCCACCCCCGCATTCCGGGCGAGACGCCGCGCCTTCGTGAGATCGGTGCCGACCCCGCCGCGGCGCGCGGTCAGATCCGCATAGATCTCGTCAACCGTCTCACCGTCGAGCCGACGCTCGGGCGTGAATTCGTCGTCCGACTGTGAGAAGCACACCATCGAGACGCGGACGGCCGCCCCGTCAATCACCCACGGCTCGTCGCTCCATGCATCGAAGATCGGCCTGCCGCCGGTCGCGTGCTCCAGCGCACGGCGGTTCGCTCCGCCGCGGATGGAGTTGGTCGCGACCAGGCCAACCCGTTTCGAGCTTCCGCCCAGGTGTTCACCGGCCTTGACGAACCAGTAGCAGACCAAATCGGCCTCGCGCGGCACCCTGCCCCTGTACACGTCGAAAACGGTCGAGACGTATTCCTCACCGAGGTTCGCGATGAGCAGCTTGCCGCCCAAGAACGGCGGGTTGCCGATGATGACATCGGCATCGGGCCACTTTGGCTCATCGCCTTCCGGCGTCAGAATCGCGTCACGACACTCGATCGTCTCCAGCGGATCGAGGATCGGCTGCCGGGAACCCGGAAACCCGTTGCGGCGCATCCACTGGATTTCCCCGATCCACACCGATACGCGCGCCAGTTCCGCCGCGTAGGCGTTCAACTCAATCCCCTTCACGTTGGCGGGGCCGACCGAAGGGAAGCCGCGTTGGAGCCCCATCGCCTCCGCTTCCAGCTGCACCCGGTGTTCCAGATCGTGGAGGGCGTGGAGCGCCAGATAGAGGAAGTTGCCGGAGCCGCACGCAGGATCGAGCACGGTGAATCTCCGCAGCCGTTCGAGGACCGTGCCCAGCGCGTTCTGCGCCTGTCTGCGGTGCCGGGTTCCCGCCGCCCTTGACTTTGCTGCGCTCGCGCGCTCGAGGCTCTTGACGATCCTGGCCTTCGCGGTCTTCCATTCGGCCAGCAAGGGACGAACGATCACCGGATCGACGATCCGCATGATCTTGTCCCGGTCGGTGTAGTGCGCCCCGAGCTGCGAGCGCTTGTCGGGGTCGAGACCTCGCTCGAACAGCGTCCCCAGGATCGAGGGATCGATGTTGGACCAGTCGAGCTGGGACGCTTCCAGCGTCGTCTCGATCTGGGCCTTGTCCATGGGGAGGGTCGCTTCGTCCTCGAAGAGCCCTCCGTTGAACCACTCCACCTTCTCGAACCCGACCCGGCCGCCGACGGACATCGCTCCGAACAGGTCGCGTGCCAGGGTCTCGAACTCCTCGGGCCGCTGACGCGCGTGTTCGAGCATGCGGGTGAACATGGCGCCGGGAAGCAGCCCCACGTCCTCGGCGAACATGCAGAACACGAGGCGGTTCACGAAGTGAGCCACCTCCTGCGGAGCGCGGCCCCGGTCTCGGAGCGACTGCGCCAGCTGCACGAAGGTCTTCGCGGCCCGTTCCGTCAGCGTCTGTCGGGTCTCGCCCGGCCGCAGCCGCTCCGGGTCGGACATCGCCCATTGGAGCTTGTCTCGGACGGTGGCGTCCACGAGATCGTCCAGCGTGAACTCGTGCGTCTCGCTGACCGAGTTGGTCCAGTTCGTCCGGATCCGGAACCGCCTCATGTCGGAGACGACGAGGAGCGGCGGATTCTCCAGCGCCAGCGCGTACTGCCTCAGCTGGTCGAACGCGGCGTCGAGGTTGGCGTGCTTCCCTTTGTACTCCCAAGCGAAGCAGTGACGCTTCCACACGTCCGCCCAGCCCTCCCCACCGGAGTCCTTGAGCGCCCCGCGCTCGAAGCAGTAGTGGTCGCCCTTCGGGTCGGCCTCCGCCGGGGTCGGCTCGCCGAGCAGCCGGCATAGGTCGATGAAGTGCTCCTGCGCTGCGGAGCGCTCCTTCAGCTCCGAGACGTGCCACTTCGCAATGAACTCGTTGGGGGTCACCGTTCTCCGCGTGTCGAGGGGCGTTCCCGACCACTCACTCAACTTCACCGCCCGGGCGGGGATATGTCCATGCGCGCCGTCCACGCGGACACTCAGGCCCTCTGCGGTGAGATGCTTCGCGCTCGGGAACCGTCTTTGACAGCCCATTTCCGTAGTAATATTAGTCATGCGGACCGAGCTTGACGAGGCGATGCGCATGACAACGATCAACGCCCGAGGACTGGACATGACCCGAGCGGCGGACGTGTTCGCCGGCGCGACGCTGACCGTCAAGGATGAACGGCAGGACTACGGTGAGGTTCGCTACATCACCATCGGCTTTCCGGACGAAGCGATGGTGGTACTCGTCTGGACGCCCCGCGGCGACGCACACAGGATCATCAGCATGAGGAAGGCCAATGAACGAGAAAGACGGCTCTACAACCCGAGGTTTTGATCCCGACACCGCTCCCGACCTCTCGAAGGACGGCTGGCCGGAGAAGTTCGCCAAGGCACCCGTTCTCCGGGGGCGTCCGCCCAAAGGCCCGACCGAAAGTATCGACCACCATCCGGTTGTCTCACGAGGTCGTTGATCATTTTCGCGCCGGAGGTCGGGGCTGGCAGACACGGATCGACCACGCCCTGCGCGACTGGATCAAGCAGCATGACGTTGCTTGAGGTGACCCCGCGGGCCGAAATCCCGTAAGTCCAATGGGCGCTGCCGGATTCGAACCAGCGACCTCCTGCTTGTAAGGCAGGCGCTCTGAACCAACTGAGCTAAGCGCCCGGATTCGTCAGTTGAGTTGTCGGTCCGTTCCGTGGTAAGGGACCGCCAGAGGGTCGGGCCCGTACCGATTGTCCCCTGATGTTCCCGCCACTACGAAAAGAACTATCGAGAGATAGATGTTGTAGAGGGGGATCATCAGCAGAAGGACATGCCAGCCGGGACGGTCCAGGTCGTGAAGGCGCTTGACCGTGACTGCCAGCGCAGCCCAGGCACCGCCCAGCGCCACCCCGATCGCCGGCAGGGCGACCAGCGGCGTGAACAGGCCGACGATCATCAGGACGACGATCATTCCTGCGACCACCAGATCGTCGAGCAGTACGTGCCAGATGTACCGGGCGCGGTTGGCCCGTCCGGAAAAGGAAAAGAGTTCCAGAAACGCATCCATTCGTTTTTCTCCGTGGTTTTTCGGTTTTCTCCCGCAGCACATCATACGGTCGCGGCACCGCGCGTGTCCGCCAAGCCGGCCGCCTTGCCCCCGCGACTGCCCTTGGTTCAGCTTCGGATCATGACCCGAATGCCGGACCCTGCGCAAGCTGTTGACAAGTACGTTCTGGCCGAAGCGCTGCTTCACGCGCAGGCCACGGGTACCTTCGTGGAGCCCCCGTCGAACCAGGGGCTCACCCTCGACGAAGCCTACGAGGTCGGCGCCGAGATCGCCCGACGACGGCTGCAGCAAGGATGGACCTTCCATGGGTGGAAGGTGGGATTCACCAACCGTGAGATCTGGTCGCGGTGGGAGCTGAACCAGCCGATCGTCGCTCCGGTGTATCGCGAAACGGTGTTCGCCGTGACGAGTGACGGCGCGCCCCGGGCTTCCCCACAGTCCACCAGCGTTCCGGTGGGCCGCCGGGCCGCACCGAGGATCGAGGTCGAGGTGGTGTTCGGTTTCGAAACGGTCGCCGTGGGCGAGGCGGGCGGCCCGATGCCGGACTGGGTCGCGCTGGGCACCGAACTCGTGGACTGCCACTACCGGGGATGGAAGCTGCTTCCTTCGCGCTGGTCTAGGGAGCCCAGCAGACCAGGCGCGCGGCCCTCCGAACAGATGAGTGGGGCTCGAAGTCATATCCGGAGGTCAGGTTAGATTGGTTCCATGGCCCGAAACACGGAACCCCTGGTCAATGCCGCGCTGGCGGAGGCGTTGAACCGAAGGAATCCGCGCTGGCGGGTGACCGCCGAGCAGAGCGACATCTTCGGCAACCGGGCGTTGAGGCCCGACATCCTGGTCAGGCAGGGCCAGATGGCGCCCGTCATCGTCGAGACGGAGTTCTCTCCGGGCGTGACGGTGGAGACCGACGCCGCGGCCCGCCTCGGCAAGCTCACGAGGGAGTCGAGCCACGAGATCGAGCAGGTGATCGCCGTTCGTCTGCGGCGGCGGCTTCGGACGGCCGGCGACCTCGGCGCCGCGGTCGAGGCCGAGCGGGTCGAGTGGTGCGTTCTGTCGGGCGGCGGCGACCCGCATGTGCGGTGGCCGGAGCGGGGATGGCTCGACGGCGGTCTCGACGACCTCGCGAGAGCGATCGAGCAGGTTTCGCTTTCCGAGCGCCTGGTCGCGAAGGGGCTCGAGGTCCTCGAGCGGGGCGTTCGGCAGGCGGCCTTCCACGTCCGGGCAGACGAGGCCGCTTCCCGGATGGGGCTCGACGAGACGGCCCGGCTGCTGCACCAGGAGGACAGCGAACAGACGTCGCGCATGGCGATGGCGATCATTGCGAACGCGATGACGTTTCACGTCACCCTGGCGGGCCTGCACGGCATCCCGCCCATCGACAGCCTGCGCGGCGAGCTGGGCAGCGTCCTCAGGTCGCGGGTCATGAAGTGCTGGCGGAGGATCCTGCGGATCAACTACTGGCCGATCTTCAGCATCGCCATCGACCTCCTGCTGACCATCCGGCCAAAGGCGGTTCTTACCGTCCTGGACCGCCTGGCCGAAGTCGCGGACGAGCTTGCGAAGATGGGCGCGGCCAGTCTCAACGACCTGTCCGGGCGCATGTTCCAGCGCCTGATCACCGACCGGAAGTTCCTCGCCACCTTCTACACGCTCCCCGACTCGGCGGCCCTGCTGGCCGAAATCGCGATCCCGGCCATCGACGTGGACTGGGGCGAAGCGTCGGCGCTCAGCAGAGTGCGGATCGGCGACCTCGCCTGCGGAACCGGTGCTCTCCTCCTGGCAGCGTACCAGGGCGTGCTGGCGCGGCACCGGCACGCCGGCGGCGACGACGCGGAGCTTCACGCCGGCATGATGGAGAGCGCTCTGGTGGCGGCCGACATCATGCCGGCGGCCACTCACCTGACGGCGTCGAATCTGTCCGGCACCCACCCGGGCGCCACCTTTCGGCGGACCTGCGTGTACACCATGCCGTACGGCCGGCAGCCTCAGGAGCGGGAGCTGCCCGTCGCCATCGGGTCGCTCGACCTCCTCGACGAGGGCCGGGACACCCTGGCTCTCTTCGGAACCGGCCAGAGGCAGGCGCGCGGGGACCGGGCCGACGCGGCCGATGTCGACGTCCGCGTGGACATCCCGCACGGATGTCTCGACCTCGCGATCATGAATCCCCCGTTCACGCGGCCCACCAACCACGAGTCGGCCACCGTCCCCGTGCCGTCGTTCGCCGGTTTCGACACCAGTGCGGACGAACAACGGGAGATGTCGAAGCGGTTGAGAGAAATAGGCCGACAGATGGATGCACGCGTCGGCAACGGCAATGCCGGGCTCGCGTCCCATTTTCTGGACCTGGCTCACGTCAAGACGCGCCCCGGCGGCGTGGTCGCGCTGGTGCTGCCCGCGTCCTTCGCGCAAGGAGGCTCCTGGCAGGCGGCCCGCGAGCTCGTGGAGAAGGAGTACAGGAACGTCGTCGTCGTGACCATCGCCGCGACCGGCGCCACCGAGCGGGCGTTCTCGGCCGACACCGGGATGGCCGAGGTTCTGCTGGTGGCGAAGAAGAGGAGACCGGGCGAACCGGAACCGGGCGAACCGGAGGAGGATGGAGCTGCTCTGTTCGTGAACCTCCGGCGGCGTCCGAGGAGCCTGCTCGAAGCCACCGACGTGGCGCGCACGATCCGCCGACTTCCGGCAGGCGGCTCGAAGCCACCGACGTGGCGCGCACGATCCGCCGACTTCCGGCAGGCGGCGCGAAGACGGGGTGGCTGCTCGTCGGAGACGGCGCCGTCGTCGGCAGCTACGTGCGCGACTCTCTTGCCGACAGCGGCGCAGCGGGGGTCGGCAATCCGGAACTTGCCGCCACGATGCTTGCCCTGGCCGACGGAGGACTGCGACTGCCGCGGCGCAGCGACACATTCCGCCTGCCGGTGACGCGACTGTCCGAACTCGGGGAACGAGGCCCCATCGACCGCGACATCGACGGCAGGAACTCGGACGGATCTCCGCGCGGACCGTGGGACATGGTGGATCTCGTCGACGCCGAGTCGCCCCCGACATGGCCCGCACTATGGGCCCATCGCGCCCGCAGCGAACGCTGCCTCGTCGTCGAGCCCGATCGTGCGGGCCGCGTCCGGGAGGGCTGCCGCGACGCAGCCGTGGATCGATGGAGCTCGGCCGCGAGTGAGCTTCACTTCAATCGGGACTTCCAAATCAACTCCCAGAGCCTCGCCGCCTGTCTCACGCCCGAGCCCGTGATCGGGGGAAGGGCCTGGCCCAGCTTCATTCTGCACCGCCGGGAGTGGGCAGAGGCGATCATCCTGTGGGCCAACACGACCCTCGGTCTCATGTCGTTCTGGTGGAAGGGGTCCCGCCAGCATCAGGGACGGGCCTCGATGACCCTCAGCCGCCTGCCCCGTCTGCCGGTCCTCGATCCCCGCGCGCTGACCGACAGCCAGGTCGGAGACGCCCGCAAGGTCTTCGCGCAGTTCCGCCGGCGTCCGCTGCTTCCGGCGAACGAAGCCTATCGGGACGAGGTTCGGGCGGACCTCGACCGCGCGGTGCTGTCAGACCTTCTGGGCCTGCCGGATGAAGCGCTGGGATCACTTCGCCTTCTGCGCGATCAGTGGTGCGCCGAACCGAGCGTTCACGGGGGGAAGGCGACGCGGATCCGCGCCTGACGGCCCGGCGAACGTCGAGCTCCGGCGGGACGGTACCCGGGGGCCAGGGTTACCTTGTCTCGACCGGAACGCTCACCCCCTCGTGGAGGCGTGAATTTGGGGCCACGTATGATGTCGAGGCGGATCTGCCACCGTCGTTTTCCTTCGCGTTGGTGTGAATCGGCGCGCCGCTCCTTCGCCGCCACTGCAGCCGCGCTCGCCGCGGTGGTACTCGCAACCCCCTCCTGCCAACCCGGAACACCCGCCCTCGCCACTGCGCCCGATCCGGCCGCCGAACCCGAGCCGGCCGTGGCCGTCTCTTCCAAAGCCGACGAGCCCAACACCACCGACGGGATCTACTCCGAAGCGCAGGCGGCAAGGGGGCGGCAGGTGTTCGAGAGGATCTGCACGGAATGTCACCTGCCCGCCGACTGGACCGAGGAGGCGTTCCTCCAGCGATGGGAGGAAGCCTCGGTCTTCAGACTGTGGTACTGGATCTACGAGAGGATGCCCCACGGCAACCCGGGCAGCCTCACCCGCGAACAGGTCACCGACGCCGTGGCCTACATCTTCCAGCTCAACGGTCTGCCGGCGGGCCCCCGCGAGCTGGCGACGGACGACGACTCGATCGACGACTACTGGATCATCTGGACACGCCCCGAGAGGAACGATGCGAACGAACACCAAGCACCCTGAGCCGGTGACGGCGCCCGAAGTCCGCCGCACGGCCATCTGCCGTACTGCCCTCCGCCGCCCGGCCGCCGCAACCGCCGCAGCCATCGCAGCCTGGGCAGCCCCGATCCACGGGCTGACGGCTCTCGCCGCCGCAATTCTCGCGGCTGCGGCCCACGCCGTCTCCTCCCCCGTCGCCGCGCAGGCGTCCAGCCTCGTCTCGCCCGACGGCGAGGTCGACTGGAACCGCTTCTACACGGCCTCCGAGACCAACCAGATCCTGCGCGAATTCCATGCCATGCACCCGGGGCTGACCGAGCTCCACCGGATCGGCGAGAGCTTCTACGGCCGGCCCCTCATGGTGCTCGAGATCACCAACGAGGCGACCGGCCCCGCTGCGGAGAAACCCGCGCTGTACGTCGACGGCGGCATCCACGCGGGCGAGCTGACGGGCTCGGCGGTGGCCACGCACCTGATCGGCCACCTGCTGAACGGCTACGGCAGCGACCCGCGCGTGACCGCGCTGCTCGACTCCCGCGCCTTCTACGTCCGCCCCAAGTTCAACCCCGACGGGTCGGACCTGGCGCTCATCGAGGACCAGTTCCTGCGCAGCACTCCGCACCCCTTCGACGACGACGAGGACGGCGCGGCGGACGAGGATCCTCCCGAGGACTTGGACGGCGACGGCTGGATCACGCAGATGCGCATTGCGGACCCGGACGGGATCTGGGCGGCCGACCCGTCCGACGACCGGATCATGATCCGCGACCCGGAGCTTCGGCGCGCCGGACTGCGCTACTCGACCATGCGCGAGGGCGTCGACAACGACGGCGACGGGACGATCAACGAGGACGGTCTCGGCGGCCTCGACATGAACCGCAACTTTCCGCGCAACTGGGAACGCGTGCACATGCAGCCGGGCGCGGGGGACTACCCGCTGTCCGAGCCCGAAACGCGCGCCGCGGCGGCCTTCATCAACGCGCACCGGAACATCACGGGGATCGTGCACGGACACACCTCGGGCGGCTTCGTCTACCGGCTCCCGTCGGCGTCGGCGCCGTCGCTCTTTCCGCAGATCGACCTCTCGCTGATCGTGCACCTGGGCGAGGAGTACACGCGCACGACCGGCCGCCCGGTGGTCCCCAGCGCCACTCACCCCACCGAGCACCGCTACGGAACGCTGATCTCGTGGGGGTACTGGGACCACGGCGTGATCGGGTGGGTGCCCGAGTTCTCGCCGGGTCCCGAGGCATGGGTGACCGACTACGACGGCGACGGCGAGATCAGCGAGGCCGAGCAGCACCGCTTCAACGACGAGGAGCTGGGAGGCCGGTACTTTTCGGACTGGACGCCGTTCGACCACCCGCAGCTCGGCGCCGTCGAGATCGGAGGCTGGCACTCCAAGTTCTGGGGGCAGAACCCGCCGCCCGAGTTCCTGGAGGCCGAGACGGAGCAGCAGCTGCCGTGGATCCTCTACCTGGCCGAGCAGAGCCCGCTGATCGAGGTGAGCAGGCCGGAGGTGACGGAGGTCGGCGACGGTACCTTCCGCGTCGCAGTGACCGTGACCAATGCGGGGTTCCTGCCGACGAGCGTCACCGACCGGGGCGCGGTGGGGCGCGAGCGACCGGATGGCCGTGTCGACCGTCAGGTGGTGAGATCGCCCGCAGTGACGCTGACCCACCCCGGGTTCGAGATCGTCGAGGCGGCCCCCGGGCTCGACATCGCCGAGGGGAGGGCGCGCACGGTGATTCCCCACCTGGCAGGGTCGAACCCGTTCCTGGAAGCCGCCGCCGAACGGTCGCACACGGTGACGTGGGTGGTGCGGCGGACGGGCGGCGAGAGCGCCGTGCGGGTCACTGCCGAGTCGGACAAGGGCGGTACCGTCCGGTCCGAATGGGCGGTGGTGCGATGAAGGGGGTGAGGCAGGGCCGGGGTCGCCGTGCGGGTGGCCGTGCGCGCCGTGCGCGGCGGAGCGGACGCGGTCCCCGGGGAAGGGGTGCGGTCGTCGTCGCGGCGGTGCTGGCCGTATCATGGGCCGCTCCTCTCGACGCCCAGGAGGCCCGGCGCCGCTGGGAGCGCATGTGCCAGATCCGCGCCGAGAAGTTCGACCTCGTGCTGCCCGGCGCGATGCGCGACAACGACCTCGACATGTGGATCGTGGTGATGCGCGAAGGTCTGCTCGACCCCGTGTGGGAGGCGCTGGGGCGCGGCTACGTGGGGGACTGGGCCTATTACGTCTTCACCGACCGGGGCGAGCGCACCGAACGCGCCGCGCTGGGCGTGGGCGGCTACATGCTCGAACAGTGCGGCGTCTACGACCACTTCGGGAGCGCTGCCTCGCTGGCCGAATACGTGGCCGAGCGCGATCCCGGACGGATCGGGGTCAACATGGCGGAGTCGATCGGCGGGGCGGACGGGCTGTCCCATACCTCGTACCTGAACCTGCGCGAGGTGCTGGGCGCGCCCTACGCCGACCGTCTGGTCTCGGCCGAGCGCTTCGTCTCGGACTTCCGCGCCACCCGCACCGCCGCCGAGATCGCCGCCTTCGCCGAAGCCGGCGAGATGAGCCGGGAGATCGCCGAGCGCGCCTTCTCGAACGAGGTCATCACCCCCGGCGTCACGACCCTGGAAGATGTCGCGTGGTGGATGTGGGACCGGCTGCTCGCACGCGGGCTGGATTCATCGTTCGACATGCCGTCGGTATACATCACCGGCCCGGGCGGGATCGAGGCCACCTCGTCGGACCGGATCATCCGGCGCGGCGATCTCCTCATGATCGACTGGGGCGTCGGGTTCCTCGACTTCTACACCGACATGAAGCGCGTGGCCTACGTGCTGCGCGAGGGCGAGACCGAGCCCCCGCCGGGCATCCGGCGCGCCTTCGCGCGGGCGATGGAAGTGCGCGACGTCATGAAGGCTTCGATCAAGCCCGCGCCGACCGCGCAGCGGGCGCTGGACGCCACCTGGGCCGCGATCGAGGCGGCGGGCTTCAACCGGATCGACTTCAACCGGCCGACCGACGACCCGGAGGTCACCGATGTGGTCATCGGGCCGCACTCGGTGGGCAACTGGGGGCACGGCTTCGGACCGTCCCTCGCGTTCTTCAACCCGACGCGCCTGACCTACGAGCTGCGCCCCGGAACCCTGATCTCGGTGGAGCTCTTCGCCTACACCGCCAACCCCGAGTGGGGCGGCGCCAAGGTGCGGATTCCGCTGGAGGACGATGCGGTGGTCACCGAACGGGGCGTGGAGTGGCTCTATCCGGTGACGCGACGGATCCTGGTCGTGAAGTAGTCTCGCCGAGGGCGCGCCGCCGGGGCTACCGCCGAGGGTATACGGTCCGCACCAGCCGCCCCTTCTGGTCGATCAGCATGACCGGGTAGTCCGCGATGTCGTTGCTCAGATCGATCACGGGCCCTCGGGTAACCGCCATCCCGGCCGCGCCCGCGCCGCTGATCCGGTAGCGGTCGGCGACCGAGGGATCGACGCTGTAGCCCAGGTCGGCCATCGCCTCGATCGTGACCGCGCTGAAGGGTTCGATGCCGGCCGAAAGGAACGGTGTCATGAGTTCGTTTTCGAAGACCGATTCCCTCCAGTGTGAATCCGCCTGGCCCGGCGCACCGCCGCTTTCGACCGGAACGATCGCGCCTCCTCTGTAGTAGCGGCCTCCGGCGGACTCGAAGGCTCTCCGCGCGAGCGGACCCGTGAAGTGGGTGTCCGCGTTGGGGTTGCCGGTTCTCGACGGATTCTCGAGCAGATCGAAGACATCCCACATCGTGCCGAAACCGAGAACATGCCCCATCTCGTGCGTGACCGTGGACACCAGAATCCCTTGGGCTGACAAGCGCGGCAGATCGTCTTCGTCGAACTCCATTCCACCCGCGATCACCGAGCGGGGGATGTCGGGGTAGCCCTCGAACCGGGTAATGCGGTACGAGCAGGGTCCGGCGCGTGCGAGGATATTCCCCGGTCCGTCGATGGAGTCGATCGAGACGAACATCCTTACGTCGTCGACGACATCGTCGACGACCGGCGAGCCTTCCCCGCACCGGCCCGCCTCGATGGGACTGTCTGCGAGATCGATGTCGCTGACGTCCTGGACGATCGCCGACTCCCACTTCTCGGCGGCCGCGCGGATCACGTTGTCCTGTTCGGCCGAGCCGTGCTGGATGAACACCAGGTCGATGTCGAAGGTCTCCACCGATGTTCCGCCCACCGTGATCTTCAGCTCCACCGGGCCGAACGTGGTGTAGGCGTGAACGGCGACGTGATAGCTGCCGGTCCGGGCAGGCAGGAGCTGGCAGAGCTCGGGATCGCCCGGCTGCTCGCCGCTGATGCAGCTGTACTTGTAGTGGTGATCGGGACGAAAGCCGTAGTTGACGAAGAGGTCCGGGTCGCCCTGTCCCCCGGAGACCTCGACGTTGAGCGCCTCCTTCGACCCCTCCTCGATGTCGATCCGGAAGAACAGCACATCGTCCAGCGACGCCGAAATGTTGGACATGTGCCCGACCGTTATCACTTCTTGGTGCGCGACCGTCAGGTCCTCGGCCCTTGTGTTGTTCGCCGTCTCCCACTCGTCGATTCCGCCCTCGGGGTCGACGACCACCGCCAGACGGCGCCTTCCCGCTTCGAAGGGACCGGCCCCGGTGAAGTTGAGCGTGGTCCTGCCGTCGACGTCGAGCCTCGCCACCTCGACGATCTCTTGGGCGATCCCGTCCAGGGTGAGGTGCACCGGGAAGGTGTCCGGACTGGGGGCGTCACCCCTGTTGGCGAGCGTCGCCGTGATGTCGAGCGTTTCCAGATCGGTCGGGTCGGTCCGCGAGAGGTGCAAGGTTTCGACGCTGAGGTCCGGGAGGGGCGTATCCGAGGTGGCCGTGGCCGTCGCCCGGTTCTGAATGCCCCCGGGCACCGAAATGACCAGTGACTGCGACCCGAACTTGCTGCCCAGGGTCCACTCCGTCGCGCCCTCGCCGCTGTCGTCGCTGGTCACGGACTCGACGCTCACGGAGCCGCTTTCGGATCCCGGCGCGAATCTGATCTCGAGCCCTGCCACGCCGTGCCCGCCGCGGTCTTCCAGGCGCACGATCACCGGTTCGGGCAGCTTCGTCCCGCGGAGCGCCTCCTGGCCGTCTCCGGAGACCACTTTGATCGCTGCGGGCCGCTGCTCCACCGTCACCGATGAGGTGGCTTCCAGTCCGCTCGCGGAAGCCTGCAAGGTTCCCGAGCCGTTGCCGACGGCCGTGACCTGTCCGCCGGCATCGACGGTGAAGACTCCGTCGTCGGAGCTCGACCACGTGACCGTCGCAACCATCGCCGCGCCGTACTGGTCGCGCACCGTCGCGGTGAAGCCGGTGGTCTGGGAGATGTAGGTCAGGGTCGCCGATGCCGGCTGGATCGTGATCGTGGCGGGGCGCGGCGGCTCCTCCGGCGTCGAGGGCCCGTCATCTCCGCCTCCGCAGGCGGCGGTCGCGGCGAGAAGGAACAGCGAGGCGGCTGTGGTGAGCCTGAACTTGGTCATGGGTGCGCCAACCTTTCCTGATGACGACTGCCGACGACAACGGCGGGCACGCAAAGAATAGCCCCCGATCTTTCCCGCGTCCAAGCAGCCGTGACAGGAATCTCCCCGGCATTCGAGCGGCGATGCTCGTGCGGATTCATCCACGGGCTGCCGCCGCCGGCCTCATTTCGCCCCCCGCAGCGCCGGGCCGTGCTTCGCCTCCCACTCGATCCTGAGCCTCTCGTCGTGCTCGTCCAGCTCGTCTCTGGTTATGCGTCCGGTGCGGAAGAGGCCCGGCATGGGATCCCACGGGCGGGGGTTCTTGCAGTAGGAAAGCCACGGCGTCGGCCCTGATCTCGGTAACCCGTTCGGCATGCCTGCGGGCGACTTGAAGGGGATGATAGGGGTGCGACGGGTCGGCCTCGGCCTCGGCGATGGCGCGTTCGAGTTCCTCTTCCTCTTTGCAGAAGTCTATTCCAGCCCAGATCTCGAGGTAGGCGGGCGAGAAGTGGGGCGATGCCGTCACCATAGGACGGATATCGTCGGGGGGTGTCCAGGGCGTCTTGGGGGGTCGGGGCGGCGGCGTCGCACGCCACAAGCAACGGTGCCGCCAGCCAAAGGATGGTTCGAGGCTTCATGTCTTCTCTCCTCCAGAAAGGGTAAGCAGGGAAGTCCGATACTCCCCTCCGTTCACTGGCGCGCTTGATCGAACCGCACGCAGCCATTTCCGACCATTTTTCGGCCCCGATTTGGCCGTAGGAGCGCACCGCCGAATATGACCACTTGATCTCGCCGGTCTCCCGCATGTCTGCGAGGAATCGCTTGATCCTGATTCCCCGTCCATGGAGGAGTTCCTTGGCCTCATTCCACCAGCCCCCGAACTCCCATGCCGTCCTGAGCTGAGCCATCTGTCAGCTCCTCGGGGTTCGCGCGGCGATGGTCCCAGTGGGGGATGCCCTCCGGGTTGTCGGGCAGCCTGACTACGTATCCGCCCTTCGACCCGTCCGCCGCGAAGGTGTTCCCGGATGAAGACAGCCCCGCCGTCGGATGCGAAGAGGTAGCACCAGCTCACGACCTGGTTGACGGCGAGCACGGCTGCGAGACCGAGGCACGCTGTCCGCACGAGCTTCTCCGAATCCGACCGCCTGACCATCGCGATCATGACGATCGGCACGACGACATTGACCACCATTACCACGCTGTGGGCCGTGCCGAAAAGCTCGAAGGGGACAGGCTGCATCGGGGTCTCCTGGCCGGGTGGAATCTCTTGCCGGTCCGCGATTCGCCGAAGATAACGCGCGGGAACGCCGACGGCGCGGCGAAGTCCGTGGGGGCCATTCGCCCGAGAAGCAACGTCGGCAGAGGGGTTTCGACCACGACATCCGGTGTAGGCCGTCGCTCGCCCCCGGCTCTTCCCTATTCTCATTGGAAGGGGTTACGGTGAGGGGTCAGAGTCGAGACCGATCACCGGCGAGGAGGAGGAAGGCATGGCCGTCGCGGCCACGATACTCGTGGATTCCCCGGCCGTGTGGGCGTCCTTTCAGGCCGACTTGGCCGCCGCCCGCGACTGCGTCTACGTCCAGACCTACTCCTTCGAGGGCGACCGGGCGGGGACGGCTCTCAGCGACGCGCTGCTGGCAGCCGCAGCTCCGGACCGCCGGCTGCTGGTCGACTCCTACACTCGTGCGAACCACAGCGACCGCTGGCTCATCTTCCCCCCGGGGCGGTTCGACCGCGAGCTCCGCGCCGAAGTGCGCAACACCCGGCGCCTGGTGCGAACGCTGCGCGCGGAAGGAGTGGGCGTCCGCTTCGGCCGCCCGTTCGGATTTCTGGCACACCGTTTCCTGCACCGCGACCACAAGAAGCTGTTTGTCTTCGACGACCGGGTGGCCTATGTGGGCGGCGTTAACTTCTCGGAGCACAACTTCGAGTGGCACGATCTTATGGTGCGCATCGAGCACCCCGAAGTCACGTCATTCCTGAAACGCGATTTCCTGCGGTCGTGGGAAGGGCGGTCGGAGGCGGAGTCGTGTTTCTTCCCGGACCTGGATCTGCACCTCCTGGCCGGGAAAGGGAATCGCGACGCATATCGCAGGATATTCGCGCTGATAGAAGCTGCGAAGCGCTCGATCTGGGTGATCAGTCCGTATGTGAGCCCGCCGTTTACGAGCCACCTCGCAGCGGCCGCGGCGCACGGCGTCAAGGTGGGCATCGTCACCCCCAGCAACAACAACAAGGCATATATGCAGAAATACCTGCTGGCGGAGGCTTCCCGTTCTGGATTCGACATGTGGATGTTTGAGGATCGTATGGTGCACATGAAATGCATGTTGATCGACGACACGCTGGTCGCGGGCTCGTCGAACTTCGATCTGATGAGCTACAACGGCTTTCTTGCCGAGATCGTCGGCATATTTCGGTCGCCGAAGCTCGTCCGGGCGTTCCGCCGTTTAGTCCTCGAGCCGGATTTGGCGTCGTCGAGTCGCTATGATGATGAAGGAGCAGACGAGCGCGGCGGAAGTCGCTTGGCGGGCATGCTGCGCACGGTTCCGATTCGAGCGGGCTGCGTCGTTGCGCGCGCTCTCAAGCCCCGGTAGGCTCTTCCCCCTTCTCAGTGGCTGGGGTTACGGTGAGGTGCAGAGTCATGACCGAATCACCGACGAGGAGGAGGAAGGCATGGCCGAGAGGAGCTGGCTGGACGCGGTGCTGGGACCGGGTCCGGAGTGGAGGGTTGTCCGGGTGGAGCGCACGCGGGAGCCGAAGGAGCTGCGGGTGGGCGTGGAGCGTGCCCCGGGGAGCAGGCTGCGATGCCCTGACTGCAACGAGGAATGCCCGGGCTGCGACACGCGGCGGCGGGAGTGGCGGAACCTGGACGCCCGGGGGTACAAGACCTTTCTCGTCTGCGATGTTCCGCGGGTTCGGTGCCGGGAGCACGGGGTGCTGACGATGCAGGTGCCGTGGGCGGAAGGGAGTTCGAGGTGCACGGCGCAGTTCGAGGCGGAAGTGATCCGGTGGCTCGAGGAGGCGAGCGTGCAGGGGCGGGGCAGGGAGGCGCTCGAGGCGTCTCGAGGCGTTCTGCGAGGGGCCGGGAGAGACGCAGAGGGCGGCCGTAGAAGGAAGCGGCCGCGAATCTCCGGAACTGCCGGAGCCGAAGCTGGGCGGCTGGCCCCAGGGTTGCCCTCCGGTCACCGTATCTCTTGATTCCGAGTTGTCACCAAGCCCCACCGTGGGGTTGGTTTCCGGCGGTCCGACTCCCTGAAGGGCGGTTCGAGAACGGAGGTTCCCATGGGCCCGCAGCTCCCAGCCGCAACGACCCGCCGCCGTGTCCGCCACTTCGTGCTGGCCGGCCTCCGGATCGGCGCGCTCGCCGTTACGATCGCCCCGAGCCATGACCTTCGCGCCCAAGAGGCGGCCGACGCGGAAGATTGGGATGTCACCGCCCCCCGTGGAGAGACTCGCGAGATCGAATTCACGACGAGCGAGGGAACCTGGATGTCGGTGGATCTCTCGGTCGACGGCGAATGGGTCGTATTCGACCTGCTGGGGCACATCTACCGGGTCCCGTCGTCCGGAGGCGAGGCCGTCGCTCTCACCCAGAACTACGGGATCGCGGTGAACTACCATCCCCGCTACTCCCCCGGCGGTACGACCATCGCCTTCATTTCGGACCGCGGCGGGCAGAGCAACCTCTGGCTGATGGACGCGGACGGGTCGAATCCGCGTCCCGTCTTCGAGGATCCGTCGCTGCGGGCCTGGGAGCCTGCCTGGTCGCCCGACGGGCGCTTCATCGTCGTGCGCCGCTCCTCGACCCGGCGCGGAGCGGGCGGTGCGGGCCTCTGGATGTATTCGCGCGACGGCGGTGAAGGCGTCGAGCTGGTCGGATCCGATTACCCCGGCGCCGCGTGGCCGGCGTTCTCGCCCGAACCGTCGCCGGACGGGCGCTGGCTCGCCTTCGGGCGGCGTATCTCCGACGGCACGATTTCGCACAAGGGGCTGCGGTTCGGACCCCGTACCGCCCTTTGGTTGCGCGACCTCGATACCGGGGCGGAGCGTGTGGTGATGGACCCGATCGAGGTGGACATGGCCGAGGGATGAAGGTCTCGCGCGATCTCCCCGGATACGCCTGGTCGCGTGACGGCCGCTCGATCGTGGTCCCGGCCGACGGGAAGATCCGCCGGGTCGATGTGGCCAGCGGCGGCGACGTGTCCACCATCTCCTTCACGGCGCGGGTCCACCGCGTCATCTCCGAGATGGCCGGCCGACCCCAGGAACCGCTCGGCACGACCTTCAAGGTGAAGTTCCCGCGCTGGACCGCATCCTCGCCGGACGGGAGCCGTCTCGCCTTCCAGGCCGTGGGCCGGATCTGGGTGATGGACTTGCGCGGAGGCGCTGGGGCCCATGGGCGACGACCCGGCGGGCACCGACATCGCCTCCGTCCGTCCCGATGGATCCGGCCGGCGGGTCCACTTCACGCTGCCCGACGCCGACGAGGCCGCCGTCTCACCCGATGGGGCTTGGCTGGCGTTCCAGGAGGGCGACAACATCTACCGCATGTCCTTCCCGTACGGCGGCACCGGATTCAACACGGTACGGATCGCCAAGCGCAACGGCCAGCTCCCCGTGACGCAGGTCAGCATCGAGGGCGGCATCCATCCGCGGTGGCGCGACGCCGCAACGCTCGAGTTCGTGAGCGGGCCGCGCTACTACGCGCACGACGTGACCACGGGCGATACCGACGAAGTGCCCTTGGAGCTGGAGCTCCCCCGCCACATCGCGTCCGGCACGGTGGCCTTCACGGGCACCCGCCTCATCACCGTCGAGAACGACGTCGTTCTGGAAAACGGAACACTCGTCTCCACGGACGGAAGGCTCAGCTGCATCGGCGAGTGCGACCCCGCCGGTGCGGACCGCGTCATCGACGCTTCGGGCAAGACGATCATGCCCGGACTGATCGACATGCACGCCCATCACCACCGCGACCACCTGGGGATCATCCCGCTGCGCAACTGGGAGTCCGCCATCTATCTCGCGTACGGCGTGACCACCACGCTCGACAACTCGCAGTGGTCGGCCAACGTCTTCCCCGCCGCGGAGCTGGTCGAGTCCGGCAGGATGATCGGCCCGCGGGTCTACAGCACCGGCGATCCGGTCTACTCGGGCGACGGCGCCCGCCAGAACGAGATCACCAGCTACGAGCTGGCGGACCAGAACGTTGCCCGGCTCATGTCGTGGGGCGCCGTGTCGATCAAGGAGTACATGCAGCCGCGCCGGGACCAGGATCGAGGTCGGAACCATCCACGGCGCCCACTTCCTGGGGCTGGAACACGAACTCGGCTCCCTCGCCGAGGGGAAGCTCGCCGACTTCGTCGTCCTGAACTCCAACCCGCTCGACGACATCCGCGCCACAAGCGACATCGTCTGGGTGATCAAGGACGGCATCGTGTACGACGGCGACACCCTGGACGAGCTGTGGCCGGACGACAGGCCATTCGGCGAGCCCTACTGGGTGGACGAGGACGCGCTGATCAGCGATGACCGGCCGACGGATTACTGGGACAGGATTCGGCGGCGGCCCGGGGATTCCGGGTCTGGATGAGCCACTCGGGGGCAGTCCTCTGGCAGCCCGTGGATGAATCCGCGCGAAGCGATCCGGCCCGGATGCATCCGATCGAATGCCGGGGGGATTTTTTCCACGGGCTGCCAGGGACATAAGCGCACAGCTCCGCGTTGGCCAAGCATGCCCCTGCGGCTCCCCGGATCCCGTTGTGCACAACTGCCACGAGGGCGAGGTCGTGCGGCGGGGGAGCCGGCCTGATCCGCCCGACGGTGACCGCCATCCCAGCCTCGGCGTCCGCGTCCAGGCGGGGCTGGGGGCGGTGGGGCTCGGTGCGTACGATCAGGGGCCGGGCAGGAAGGGTCGGCAGCGCGCTCAGCGCCGCTGAAGGGCGAAAGTCCCGAAGCACCCGGATCGCGTCGAGGTGAGACGCCGGACGGCGGAGCTTGCAGAAGACGTGAGCGGTGTGACCGTCGAGGACCGGCACCCGGTTGACCGCCGTCGCGACTTCGATGTCGGTCCGGAGGATCTTGTTCAGCTCGGGACCGATCTTCTCCTCCTCGCCGCGGATCCACGGAATCACGTTTCCCGCGACCTCGACCGCATTGAGCCCGGCGAGCCCGGCCCCCGACAGCGCCTGCAGGGTCACGACGGTGGCCGACTCGATCCCGAAGGCATCCTCCATCGGCGCAAGCGCCATGGCCAGCCCCGCGACCACGCAGTTGGGGTTGGCCACGAGCGCCCCGCCAGCCTCGCACCAGGGCTGGGCCGCGATGCCGGCGATCGCCTCGGCATTGACTTCAGGGATGATCAGCGGCGTATCCGGCCGCAGCCTGTGCGCCGACGCGTTGGTGCATACGACATGCCCGGACCGGGCGAGGGACAGCTCGATCTCCTCGGCGGCCGACGACGGAAGGGCCGACAGCACGACCGGACTCCGCAGCGGCATCCCGGGCGCCTGCAGCTCGAGTCCGGCCGACTCCGCGGGGGGACCGCCGCCGATCGCCCAACAGACCGTGTTTCCGTAGCGCTCTCCCGCACGCCGTTCGGAGGCCGCGACCTCGGCGAGGCGGAAGCGGGGGTGCCCTTCCAGCATCCGCACCAGCCGCTGTCCCACGATCCCCGTGGCACCCAGCACCGCCACGGGCACCCGAGCGCCGCCGGCCACGGCAGTATCGGCGGCCCGTGCAGTCAACGCACAACCGGGCACCCGCCCGGCCCCCCGACGCTCGTCCCCCTGCCCTCCAGTCCGGCGACCCGGAAGCGCAGTCCCCGCCGCTCGGCGAAGTCGACGGCCTTGGGCTGCACCACGCCGCCGCCGATCGCACGCAGCCGCTCCCAGGTCACTTCCCGGAACGGCTCCCGGACGCCGCACCGCCGCGGGTCCGACGGGAAGATCCCGTCCACGTCCTTCACCAGGCGGATCTCCGCGGCCCCGAGCGCGTGACCCAGGAAGAGGGCGGTCAGATCGGATCCGCCCCGTCCCAGCAGCGAGGGAACGCCCGTCACGTCCACCCCGACGAACCCCGGGAACACGATCGCGTCGTGATCTCGCAGCGCGGACCGGATCCGTGCGGTGTCGACGGCCACGGGATCGGCGTCGCGCAGCGCGCCGCGCGTTCGCACGGGGAGGCGCCACGCGTTGAACCCCGTCGCGCGCACCCGCCCGGCGGTCAGTGCGAGCACGAGCAGCGCCACCGACGCCTCCTCACCCGTGGCGAGCAGTGCACCGATGAGTCCGTCGGGAGGCGTCGGGGTCACCGAGCGGGCCGCGGAGAGAAGCGAATCGGTCGCATCGCCCATGGCCGAGACCACTGCGACGACCTTGCGCCCGCGAGCCGTCTCGGCCTCGATCGCCTCGGCGACGCGCGGGTAGTCCCGGGGCCGCGCCAAAACCGAAGACCCGAACTTGAAGATTCGGACGCCCTCGGAATCCGCACGGACAGAATCCGCCCCGGCGGAATCCCCGCGGGACCCCGCGCCGGGGGCCGCGATCCTTCGAGCAGGCCTCATCGGGCAGGCACGGAAGCCGTCGCTTCCGCACGCCGGAGGGCGCGCTGCAGGTCGCCCTCGAGATCCTCGGCCGCTTCTATCCCCACCGACAGCCTGAGCAGCCCTTCGCCGATTCCGGCTGCCACGCGGGCGGGTTCGTCCATCGAAGCGTGGGTCATCGTCCACGGGTGAGTCACCAGACTCTCGACTCCCCCGAGGGACTCCGCCAGCGCGAAGTGTTCGATGCCGTCGACGAATGCGTCCGCGGCCGCGCGTCCCCCCCGCAGCTCGAACGAAATCATGCTGCCCCACCCGGTCTGCTGCCGACGGGCGACGTCGTGTCCGGGATGGCCGGGGAGACTCGGGTGATTGACCCGGCCGACCGCATCGCTGCGGGCCAGCAGATCGACCACGCGGAGCGCGTTCTCTTCGTGCACGCGGCTGCGGGCGTGCAGGGTCCGCATCCCGCGCAGCGTCAGGTACGAGTCGAACGGAGCTCCCGACACGCCCATGGCGTTGCTCCACCAGGCCACCTCTTCCAGCAGGCCCTCGTCGGCCGCGACGACCGCGCCCCCCACGACGTCGCTGTGCCCGTTGAGGAACTTCGTCGTCGAATGGACCACCAGATCGGCGCCGCACTCGAGCGGTCGCTGGTTGACGGGCGAAAGGAAGGTGTTGTCGGCCACGCAGACGGCACCGATGCGACGGGAGAGCCGCGCCCAGGCGGCGATGTCGGTGATCCGCAGATGCGGGTTGCTCGGCGTTTCGATCCACACCATGCGCGGACGGAGCTCGCGGGCGCGGATCGGGGCCTCGGGGTGCCACGGGTCGACGAATTCGACGCGGTAGCCGCCCCGGTTCGCCTCGGCGCTGAAGAGGCGGTAGCTGCCGCCGTAGCAGTCGCGCGGGGCCAGCAGCAGGTCGTCGGAGGAAAGAAGCCGCGTGGTCACGGCGACCGCCGACATTCCGGACGAAGTCACGACCGCTCCGCAGCCGCCCTCCAGCTCGGCGATGGCGTCCGCCGCAAGGTCGCGCGTGGGATTGGCGGTGCGGGAGTAGTCGTACTTCCCGTGGACCCCCGGCGCATCGAAGAAGTAGTTGGTGGAGAGGTGGATGGGGGGCATGACCGCCCGGTGGGCCGAGTCGGCGCCGATGCCGGCGCGGACGGCGCGGGTGACCGGCGAGGGGCGCGGGCGGGAATTGCGGGGGGGCGAACCGTTCAGGCATCTCATCGCACGACCTCCGGAGCGCCTGCGTTCAACAGCGCGGTGACCTCGCCGACTTCCTTCAGGAAGGCGTCGTGGCCGAATAGGGATGGCACGGTGACGTGCGTGGGACCCCGGCCGCGCCGACCGCTCCGGGTCGCCAGCTCGTCGACGAGCCACGGCGGGACCAGGGCATCGGTGTCGAAGGAGACCAGGAGCGTCTGCGGCGGCAGGGAACCGGGTCGCGTGCGGTGCAGATCGATGGACTCGGAGAGAGCCAGGAAGCGCTCGGCATCGAAGCGGCGCACGAAGTCGGCACCGCGTGCTTCGAGGTATTCCTCGACGGGGAAGCGGACCGGAGTCTGGCCGGGCCTGCGCGGCGCCAGGGGGTCCGGCGCGAAGCGCTCCTCGAACTCCCGAGCGCTCCGGTAGGTCGTCATCGCAAGAGCGCGAGCCAGTGCGAGACCGCGCCCCGCCCGGCCCGCGGCGACGCCGAGCGACGCGGCCGCGCGCTGCACCGACCGGATCGCGGTGGCCATCGGGTGTGTTCGGTGGGCCGCGCAGAAGACGACGAGCCGCGCTGCGCGCTCCGGGAAGAGTTCGGCGAAGGCCAGGGCCGCCATCCCGCCGTAGGAAGAGCCGACGAACGAGGCGGCGGCGATGCCGAGTTCGTCGAGCACCGCGCCGATCGCGCGCGCCTGGTCGTGGGTCGTGACCGGGCGGAGCAGGCCGTCCTCCGACGTCCCGCCGAGATAGTCGATGCCGATGAGCGATCGGCCCGCCGGGTCGAGGGCTGCGCCCTGCCCCACCACCCCAGGCCACCAACCGGGGGTCGGATCCGAAGCCGAGGGCGCCAGGTGTCGGCCCGCCGAGATGCCCCCGAGCACGACGGTCGCCGGTGCTGCGGGCGATCCGTGCGCTTCGTAGGCGATCCGAACGGAACGCTCGCCGAGGTGGTCGAAATGTATGCGGGCATGCGCGGAGCCGGTGCGCACGGGCGGCTCGGCGGCGGGCGAAAACGTTGGGGACGCCGCATGCGAGGCGATGCGAGCGGCGGAGCAGTTGGCCATGATGACCTCTCCCGAGTCTCGATGTTTCACCTCATCGGACTCCGGAGATTCGACACCCTGGTACTTCCGGCTGCCACCCCGGAGGGCGGCGGGCGGTTCATCTTTACGACGGACGCGGGTCCATCGCAGGAGTTGGCACCTTTGCGGGAATGCCACTTCCCGCAGGTTGCCCCGGCATCAACGGGCCTGTCCCTAAGCCGGTCTCGATGAGTTTGTCGTGGGATCACGGTACAGGATCGGCGGGGGAATGTCAACGGTTGGGCACCTTCCGACACAGTCGGCCCGCTCCCGCCGCGTCCCGCTGGCCCGGAGGGCCGCGGGGACGCCCCTACAGGCCGGAACGACGGACTCAGTCCGCAGGCTCCGCCAGCGGCGTGGCGAGTACCCTTGGGCCATACTCCGTCTGGTAGCTTCGTCGTGGGCCTGGAGCTAGACGGCTCGGCTCCTTCCCCGTTGGGCCAGCCTTGGGCATTCCTCTGTATTACCTTGGTCTACGCTGGCAGGAATGGCTCGGTCGGCCCTAAAACGGAAGCATTCGGACATGGACGGTACGACCTTCGGGGAACGCATCAGGGAGCTGCGGATCGACCGCGAGCTTTCTCTGCGGCAGCTCGCGCGGCGGATCGGCAAGTCGGCACCCTTCCTCTCCGACATTGAGTTGGGACGGCGGTTTCCGTCCGAAGGTGTTCTCCGGGCAATCGCCAAGGAACTCGAGGTCGAGCTTGCCCACCTTAAGGAGTACGACCACCGCGAATCGATTACGACCTTGAAACAGCTCTCCATGGAGGACCCTGAGTGGCGGCTTGCTCTCCGGACGGCCACTGCCCAGATCAGGAAGGGCCTTACGCCGGAAGAACTGATTCAGCGGCTCACAGGGTCCCAGCGAGAGAACGACGACCGATGAAGGACACGCCAGCACCCGGGAAGCCATTCGGGCGGCGGCTCTACTTCAAGAAAGGCGAAATCGAGCACATTTGCGCTGACGCTCTGAAGTCAACCGGATGCCTGCCTGCCATCTGTGCCCCGGTAGAAATCGAGCTCTTTGTCGAGAAGGCGTTCGATTGCAGGGCGGTTTACGACAGTCTCCCGACCGGCGTGCTGGGAGCCGCCGCGTTCAGTCGCGACGGTGGCCTCGAGGAAGTCACGGTCTCCAAGTCACTGTTAGCCGACGGACAGATAGGTGAGCGTCGGACTCGCTCCACTTGGGCTCACGAGGCTGGCCACGGCCTTCTGCATGGGTCGCTGTTCGCTCAGAGCAAGCTTGAACATCCTCTGTTGGAGGACTGCTTCGATTACCAGAAGCGACGCATTCTTTGCCGTGAGCGTGACCTCATAGCCACTGGCTCGGGTTACCACGGGAAGTGGTGGGAGTGGCAGGCCAACCAGGCCATCGGAGCACTCCTGCTGCCACGGGAGCTCGTGAAGACCAGCTTGGAGTCCCTTACCGAAGAGCGTGGGATACTGGGCATCCCGATACTGCCTCGCACCCGCTTGGAACCCGCTGCCCGCCGGTTGGCCGAGGTCTTCGACGTAAGTCCGGCGGTAGCGAGAATCAGGATCGAGGGACTCTTCCCCCCGGACGACCAAGGCACCCTCTGACCTGACCGCACCTTCAGGGTTTGGTTGGTGCCAGCACCTGCTGTGGAAGGTCCGACCACAAGACCGCGGTTGTATGGATCGCAGTGTGAGCTTATAATGTACGATGCATTGAGTGTCTCCTGCGATCGGAGAATCATGGAAAGCGTCAACATACTCTCGCTGGATGGCGGCGGAATGCGCGGTCTCTACTCCGCCACCGTCATCAAGGTACTGGGCGATCGGTTCGCCAAGAAGCGACAGTCGAGCACTCTCGACATCGGGAAAGGTTTCGATCTCGTCGTCGGGACGAGCACGGGGGCAATCTTGGCGGCCGGAATCGCGGCGGGAGTGTCTATGGACAAGATCGCCGCCCTCTACGAGAGAAGAGGTCCCCGGGTGTTTCCGCATCCGATGCCCCGCTGGCCGAAACGGTCCCGGTGGCGTGACAAGGTTTGTTTCCTCTTGTGGGCTATGCGACACGCTTGCCGTCCGGCGGGCAGAAACGAGGAACTTGCATCCGCCCTCCGCGACCTCTTCGGTACGGAGACGATGGGCCAGCTGTACGAACGCCGCGGTATCGGTCTTGCCGTTTCGGCAACGCGGCTCCTCGACCACAGCCCACGGGTTTTCAAGACGGGTCATATCCCGTCCAAGGACCGCGACGACGACCTCTCCGTGGTGGACGCCTGCCTCGCCAGCAGCGCGGCTCCAATCTATCTGCCGCTCGCGTCCATCACGGAGGACGGACTCGCGGATCAAGTCTTCGCGGACGGGGGACTTTGGTCGAACAATCCAGTCCTGCTCGGCCTCATAGACGGGCTGGCCATCGCGAAGACTCGACAACCGATCGTCGTCGTCTCAATCGGAACCTGCTCGGCCCCTGTTGGTGCCGGCCCGTCACCCAAGCTGGCCCGGGGTATTCTCGGGTGGCGTGCGGGTGTCTTGCCACTCAAGCTGGCCATGGATGCCCAGTCCCAGGGCGCGACCCACGCGGTCACGCTCCTTGCCGAGCAGTTGGGAACATTGGGAAAGCGGGTCGACATCCTCCGCTGCGCCGAGTCCAAGGCACCGGACGAGCAAGCTCCCCTCCTCGAACTTGATTCGTCGTCGCCCAAGGCCCGGAAATTCATGAGGGAGCTGGGGAATTCCGATGCCCATGAGACATTCCGATGGACCCAAGGCGACGACCGCCGGGGTCTCTTGCTCAGCGAGATCTTCGACCGAATGCCGGAGATCAGCAACCACACCGACACAGCGAGGTTGGACCTGTCCCGGTTTCGTGGACGGGTGAATACTGCGGTTGAACTGCTCGGTTTCTCTTCGTCTCCCCGCTGCTGAGGAGAGCTTCTCCGGCCGAGGACATCCAACATCCCGAGCCGACCGGTCCGGACATCCTCCTCCGATCCTGTTTGAAACATATCCTCCGTCTTCCCGCCGGGACATGCTGCCGGCGGGAAGACGGAGGGACCGGCGCGCAGCAACCCGGCCGCGCTCTCGGGCGTCGCCTCGCCGGTTTCCCGCTTGCAGCCGGCGTCGCACCGGATCGATCGCGAGACCGCCCGGGCCGACGACCCTGCCGGGCCAGGCCGCATGCTTCTTCTCGAAGTCCGCCGGCGACTCGTACCCCAGCGCCGAGTGCCGACGCACCCGGTTGTAGAACCCCTCGATGAAGTCGAACACCGCACGCCTCGCTTCATCCGGGCTGCGGAACCGGCTGCGGTCCAGCAGTTCGCACTCGAGCGTCGCGAAGAAGCTCTCGCACATCGCATTGTCGTACGCATCCCCGACCGATCCCGCGGAGGGCCGCACCCCGGCCTCCCGGCACCGCTTCCCGAAGGCGTACGACGTGTACTGGGAGCCCTGGTCCGAGTGATGGATGACGTCCTTCGGCCGACGACGCCACACCGCCATCGCCAGCGCCTTCTCCACCAGCTCCGACCGGAGGCTGGTTTCCATCGCCCAGCCCACGACGAGGCGGCTCCAGGCGTCCACGACCACGGCCGCGTACAGCCAGCCCGCATCCGTCGGCACGTACGTGATGTCCGCCACCCACAGCCGGTCGGGACCGCCGACCGAGAAGTCGCGGTCCACCAGGTCCGGCACCGCGCGGGCCTGCGCGTCCCGCCGCGTCGTGACGACCTTCCGCCGCCGCCGGGTCACGCCCTCGATCCCCGCCTGCTTCATCAGCCGTCCGACCCGCTTGCTTCCCACCCGCTCGCCCCGGGCCTTCAGTTCCGCATGGATCCGGGGCCGGCCGTAGGTCCGCCGGCTCTGTTCCCAGGCTTCTTCGATCTTCTCCCGAAGCTCCGCGTCCCGCCGGGCCCGCTCCGGAGGCGTCCGCTTCAGCCAGGCGTAGTACCCGCCGGGGGAGAGACCCAGCACGCGGCACATCGCCCGGACGGGGAACTCGGCCCGGTGCGCCTTCATGAACTCGAACCCCTTCCGGGGATCGAGCCGCTCTCCATCGCGAACCAGGCCGCGGCTTTTTTTAAGATGTCCCGCTCCATGCGGAGCCGCCTGACTTCCCGCTTGAGGCGGCGAACCTCCTCCCGCTCCTTCGTGGTCAGCCCGTCCGCCCGGCGTCCCTCGTCCAGGTCCGCCTGCCTGACCCAGTTCCGGATCGCCCCGGACGAGGGCTCGAACTCTCGCGCCAGCGACTCGGGCGACCGCCCCGAGCGCACCAGCCCGACCATCTCCCGCCGGAACTCCGGCGGATACCGCAACCGCTTCTTCGGCATCGTGGAATCCTCCTTCCCCCTCAAGTTGGATGTGTCCACGAAACCGGGGCAACTCCAGGTGAAACATGAAAAACTGCAACAAGCACATCCGCGACTTCCACGACGCGCGCGTCATGCTCACGGAGAACCAGGAACAGCGGCTGCGCGACCGCAGGGACGCGAACCGGAACCGCCTCCGACGCGGCCTCAAGAAGAACGGAGACCCAGCACCTGAGAAATCAGTGATTCAGGGGTCCTATGCGATGGGAACCGTCATCCGGGAACCGGAGAGCACCTACGACATCGACGACGGTGTAGTCTTCACGGCAAAGTCCCTGGTCGGACCGATGGGCGCGTCGAAGACGGCGTTGGATGCTCGCAAGATGGTCCGAAATGCGGTGGACGATGGCTCGTTCAAGACCGACCCGAAGATCAAGACAAACTGCGTCCGGGTGTACTACGACGGCGGACCGCATGTAGACATCCCCGTCTACAGGTCGACCACGGATTGGACCGACAACAAGTACGAGCTGGCCAGCGTCAACTGGCAGGCATCAGACCCGGAAGGGGTAAACAGATGGTTCCACGAGTGGGTCAGAGCCAAGAAAGCACATGGCATGAAACACTCCCGCGAGCTGATCCGCCTGCTCAAGGCCATCTGCAAGAACCGTCCCTCGTACACCACGCTCCCCAGCGGCTTCGTGCTTACCGTGCTGGTCAAGGAATGCTACCTGAGTGCCGATGAGCGGCTTGACATCGAACTGCGGGAGCTGATTGCAGCCGTCCACCGACGACTCGGGACTGACCTGACGGTCGCACATCCCGTCGTACCCGACGAATGGCTTATCGACAACGACACCAAGCACCGAACCGACAAGCTCCGCGAGTGTCTCGATATGGTGTTGAAGGCACTCGCAGTCCTCGACCGCTCGAACTGCACCCGTTCGGAGGCGCTCAAGGCTTGGAAGGAGGTCTTCCGCACGGACTTCTTCGACCGAGCGATCGCGGAAGCAGAAGCGGAAGAAAGGAAACGAACGAGTGTGGTGGTCGCTGCCCCTGCAGTGGCCTCTGCCCCAAAGTCGTACGGCTACAGCAAGGACGCAATGTCATGACGGAAGAAGTCGTCAACCGCGAGCGCGAGCGCCTTGCGGTTGCCTTCCCCACGCTGAAGCTTGATGCGTCCGAGGCGCGGGCCTCGGTAACCGGGACCCTTTGGCTCGATTCGGACTTCGGCTTTTCCGTCGACCTCCGGATCCCGGCCAACTATCCCGAGGGCATCCCCCAGTTGATGTGTAGACCCGAAGAAATCCCTTGGGAGGCAGATCGGCACGTGTTGACCGGTGGAGTTGCGTGCCTCTGTGTGTCTACGGAGTACCGCCTTCACTGGCCGCGGGGATCGGACTTGACGGACTTCCTCAAATGCTTCGTCGTACCTTACTTCTCGAGGCAAGCCTATTACCAGTGCCACGGCCACTGGCCGCCAAGGCAAGAGCGGTCGCACGGTGCCGCCGGCATCATCGAGAGCTTCAACGATATCTTCGCCGAACTGGGGTCTCCTAGCGTTGCCACGATTGAGCGATTCCTGACCATGCTGGCCAGCCACGGACACCCGAAGGGGTGTGATCGCTGTCCTTGCGGCAGCAAGAAAAAGCTTCGGAAGTGCCATGGGCGGCTTGTCCGGGATATGAGGAACCGTATTGATCCGAAACTCGCTGGCCATGACCTCTGGTTGTTGCGCCAGTCACCACTGGCCTCCGGCACCCCGCCAAACCGTAAGGCCAGTTAGCGCTGATCGGGAAAGAGCATCCCGTTCAGCCGCGCTCGCCACTCGTCCTCGTCCACGACCTCGAAGCGCATCACCTTGCTCCGCATCGCGGGCACGAACTCGGCCCAGTCGGCCTTGCGGGCGTGCTCGCCGCAGATGTCGAAGACGGACCGCTTGTACTCGGTGTCCTCCGACGCCTTCAGGTGAACGCCCTTGGTTTCGACCACGAACACTTGGTGGAAGCCGTCGTCCGTCCCCGGCTCGTTGCCCCGCAGCGTCACGATGAAGTCGGCGTAGATCCGGCGCGGCTTCCACCCCTGCACGAAATAGTCCCTGCGTGCGCGGTTGCGGTACCAGAAGAAGAGCCGCGCCTGCTGGTCCAGATAGGTCGCCACCTTGTTCTCGAACCGGTTGAGATCGTCTTCCGTGGTGATGTCGAAGAGGTTGCGCTGGTAGGGGCCGCCGTCTTCCCGGTTCGCCTGCCTCGCCTTCGGAACTTCGATCTTCGCGGGAAGGCGATTGAAGTCGAGATCCTCCGCTACCACCAGGAAGCGCATCCTTCCCGACTCCAAGAGCGCACCGAAGACCTCGCGGGACAGGCGGTCGCGTTCCATCTCGACATGTCGGCGCAGCTCTTCGAGGACGAAGACGTGATTGGCGGCCACGCGGCGGGCCGGATAGCGCTCGAGCAGGGCTTCGAAGGTGCGCTTGGCCAGATCGCGTCCGCGCCACGGGTTGGGAACAAGGTCCAGGAGGTGGCTCGCCGCGAAAAAGTAGTCCACGGGATCGCCGCCGTCGTCCGATTCGGGCGTTGTCGCAGTCTTCGACGCTTCCGGATCGCTGCCGCCCGCGATCTCCGGCTCCGGAACATACGCTTCCCCGGTCAGGTTCGCCCGCAGCAGATCGTCGCCGCCTCGCCTCTTGTCCAGCGTCAGACCAACGAGCGCCGAGAGGTCGATGTCGTCCCACGGCAACCGCGAAAGAATGTCGGCCTCGTATTGTACCAGACGCCAGCCGTCCACGTCCCGGATCATGAAGGCGGGAAGGACGAGATCGCGCGCCGCCGCTCGATACCGCGTCCGCTGCCGGGTCGCCTGCTTCTCCGTCGGGCGGGCCGGGCCGCCATCGGAAACGACCTTCCCTTCGAGGCCCTGCAGACCCTCCAGCCCGAAACCCTTCCTGACCTCCTGCAGCAGCTCGTTTCCCCGGCGGCTGAAGCAGAAGACGTAGCTCTCGTCCAGAAACGCCACGCCCGTCTTGCCGGCGTAGGGCTGACGCAGGATGCGGCCCACAAGCTGGGTGATCCCCGTCTTCGACATCGGGTTGGTGAGGATCGTGAGGACGTAGGCGAACGGGCAGTCCCAGCCCTCCTGCAGCGCCTGTTTGGTGATGATGAAGCGGATCGGGCAGTCGCGGGACATGAGGCCGCCGACATCGTCCACCTCCTTGAGTTCGTCCTTTGCGCTGGTCTTGATCGCAATGTGCTCCGGGCTGATGCCCGGGTGCTGGAGCAGGTATTCGCGCACGTCGTCGGTGTGGACGTACCCGGGCTTCCTCTGCTGCCTGCCGGTCCTCTCGACCTGGATCACGCAGATGGGGCGGATGTACGTCCCGGTTTCTGCATCGTGACGCCGCGCCTCGGCTTCGAGAGTCTCCCGGTGTTCAACGGATTCCAGCAGCGTCCCGCGCCAGTCGCTGCTCGCTTTGTTGCGGATGTGCAGGTCGAGCTTGATCATCTCCTCGGCGTCGAGTTCCCGGCCCAGGATCTCGACGAGCACGTTCGCGCCCTTGGCCGGAGTGGCCGAAAGCTCGACGATCATGCAGGGGTTGAAGCCTTCGAGCGTGGCTTTCGCATTCACGCTGTACGCCCTGTGTCCCTCGTCGAGGATGATCAGCGGCCGCAGCACCCGCACCGTGTTCCCAAGGGAAGTCTTGATGTAGCGGCCCCAGAAGCCCGCCGTCTGTTCGAAGGTGTCCAGATTGGGGTGTTCCTCCAGCATCTCGGCGTGCGCGGACGGATCGTCGTCGGGCGGAAAGAACCGGTCGAAGCCCCCGCTGTCGCGGAACATCCGGAGCGTATCCTTGGTCTGCCGATTGGCGGACGGGAGCATGAGCACGAGAACGCAGAGGTTCTCGGCGACATCGCGCGGGCCGAACGCCGTGGTCTTCTCGAAGATCCGCGTTCGCCGACCCGATGCCAGATCGAGTTGCTGGCGGTAGGGGTGGTCGCGGTCCTTGAGCGCCTTGAGCGTCTGGTTGTAGATCTGCGTCGTGGGCACGATCCACAGCACCAGGCCGCGCCGACTCCGCCGGAAGTGCGCGTTGACGAGATCGATCACCCGGGTCGCGAGCAGCGTCTTGCCGCCGCCGGTCGGGATCTTGAGACAGAAAGCGGGCAGATGCTCGCCGAGCCCGTTGCGGCGGGGGTGGTAGGGCCGCCCGGCCACGGCCTTGCTCCACGCCTTTTCAACCCAGTCCGAACCCCAGTTCGGGTTGTGTCTTCGCGCCTCCTCGTCCTCCGCCCGCCATTTCGCCAGCTCCGCGACGAAGCTGCGGACCGTCGCCAGCGTCCGCTTCTGGTATTCCTTCAGGATCATCGTTCCCGACTCTCGATCGCTTCGTAGATCTGGAAGGGGAGCTGCTGGAAGTCGATCCGGTACTTGTGAAGGAATTCACGATCAAGGTACTTGGTGGGGGCGAAGACGAGCTTCCGTCTTGATCCGGTGGGCAGGGCGCGGGCCAGCGGGAGCGAAAACGCGAGATTCTTGAGCTTGTCGACATCGGGCTCGTAGAAGAGGAAGACGTCGTGGGTCTGGGTGCGGCCGACGAGTCCGGTGTCCCTGTCGGTCTCGGCCGGGTCGAACTCCTGTCCGGTCGCGGTGAAGAAGATGTATCCCGCGAGCTTTTCCCAGGAAGGCAGATGAGAGCCGTCGAGGAGCGACTCCTGACGCATGGGACGCCCGAGCTCGAAGTAGCTGAAGGTGCCGCCGAACCCGGCCTTGAGCGTGTCGTCCTTGGCGCTCGGAACCCCCTTGATGACGCGCCGGACGCGTTCGGCGGTGATCGTGTCGGCGTAGTCCTCGCACTCGACGAGGATGAAGCGCCGGTTGCCGCCGTCTTCCCGGTTCTGGGCGAGGACGGCGTGGGCAGTGGTGCCTGAGCCCGCGAAGGAATCGAGGACGATGGAGTCGGGGTCGCGGAGCAGTCCGATGAGAAATCGGATCAGCTTGGTAGGCTTGGGTTGTGAGAACACGCCGCCAGACCCGAATATCTCGCTCAACTCGCTGGTACCGTCCTTGTTGAAGCCGACATCTTTCGGGCTCAGAAAGGTGTCTGGAGGTCGGCCCTCCTGCACTGCGCTAAGATACCTCTTGGCCATCGGTTCCTTCCTGCCGAACACGATTCGGCCCTCGCGTTCCAAGTGCTTCAACGTCTCCGGCGAGTAGCTGGGGTACCTGCCGGCGGGCGGCCTCCAGACGACTCCGTTCTGGAACGTAAACGTATATGGTGTATAGAAGTTGCGGGCGTGGATGGGGTCGAGCTTGTAGGCTCCCCGACCATCATCGTCGTCGTGAGGATATGATTTGCTCTTGTCGACCATCTGGCGGATGTACCGACTTTTGTTTGCCCCGAACCATTCCTTGCGGCGGGCGTATGCCAAGACGAAGTCGGCGTTCAGATTGAAGTCCTTGCTCGAGTTGCGCACCGTGTGCATTGCCCGACGCGACAGGGTGGCAAAGAAGTTCTCCTCCCCGAACACCTCGTCCATCAGACAGCGAAGATGGTGCACCTCGTTGTCGTCGATGGACACGAAGATCGCCCCGTCTTCCCGGAGCAGTTCCCGCAGGAGCTTGAGGCGCGGCATCATCATGCAGCACCACTTGTCGTGGCGGGTCAGGTCGTCCCGGTCCACCACCCGACCCAGCCAGTTCCGCATGAGAGGCGAGTTCACGTTGTCGTTGTACGCCCAGCGCTCGTTCCCCGTGTTGTAGGGCGGGTCGATGTAGATGCACTTCACCTTGCCGTGGAAGGTCGGGAGCAGAGCCTTCAGCGCGGCCAGATTGTCACCGTGCACGATCAGGTTGTCGTGCAGGCTCGCCTTCTTGCTCAGACCCTTCTCGCGGACCGGCAGGAGCTCGTGGAACGGCACGGCAAGGTGATGGTTCTCGACGAACACCTTCCCCTTGAAGTGGAGCCGTGGCAATGAGCGCTCCTTCGGCGGGTTCAAGGTGTCTCGCGCGCGGGGCAGGAACGCCGTATCTCCCCGTGCGTCGACTGTTCTGTATCCGTGACACGATTCCGGGGGCCACGTCCGCCGCCCACCCGAACATGGGGGCCCAAGTACGCCCTGCCATCCTTCATCTTCGCAATCCGTGCCCCCGGGTCGCACGGATGCACCCAGTCCCGGTTCGGCCTCTGTTCAGGCGCATCCCGCGCAGCTACGCAAAGTCCTCCCGCGTCGGCATCCCAATCCCCCGACGCCCGGGGCAAGCCGGGAGATACACCGACCACGCACCGTCTTATCATCTGCCGCCCGCACCAATCAACTTTCGCCTCGGATCAAGTGACCTCAGCTGTAATCGCTTATACGGAATCCCCAGTTCTGCGCACGCCTTTTCCCGTTCTTTGTATGGTATATCAAACAAATGCATGTGGCGAACCACAAGATATTGCAGCACGCTGCGGGCAACTCTATTGCCATCCAGTCCTTGATGCAAATTCTTCATCTCATCCTGCGGAAAAATCTTCGCGTCGTCCAGTTCCATTCCGAATACCGTCAATCTCGATATGGGCGTTGCAATCTCATCTGCAACCTTTCTCACGCTTGGACTCGGACTCGGCAAGCTGGATCCACCCAACGATGCTACGATTCTCCTCACAGCACCATACGCCACCAATCTCGTCAAGCCTCCCACCGACGCCTTGGCGAGCTCAAACGCATCAGTATAACTCACGGCCTCCCGTTCTTCCATGTGCATCTGCATAAACGCAACCACAATGTCTCCTTGATTGCGCTCAAGCAGTATCAGCATGTCCGACAGTGCCCTAAGGGCGACACCATACGCAGCCAACGTGATCTGCTCCTTTCGATGCGCTCGAATTGCCGCCGGAAAGTTCTTCAGCACCTGACCCAAGATCTGCAGCGTCTTGAACGCGGCACCAAGTTTCCGGATGTGCTTCTGCGTCGCTTCGTAATCATCTAGTCGATCCATCGACACCATCGGACGATCGTCCCCGGAAGCCTTTTTGTCTCTCTTGGCCAGTGCGATTTTCCTTAGCTTCCGAATGTCCCCGACGTCCCAAAACTTCGGGCCAAGCAGATCCTCCGCGTTCTCACCCAGGAATTTAGTGTCATCCCCAAGCGTGGCCATAGGCATATCGACAAACATTCCATTCGCACAGCGTAACATCTGATCAAGCACAAAAGAATTCTCCGACAGGTGGGCAAGAAACAAAAAAATGTTTGCATTCTGTTCTTGATATATCCCATCTGCCAAGTGCCGGATACGCTCGCGAATCGTATCACGTTCGAGATTGTTGGTCAGATACAGTGCTGAGAAATAGTAGAAACAGTATTCGTACTTGAATTCCACCTTATCGTCATACTCAACTAGGATGCGGCTCCGTCTTAGGGAGCTCATCACCACGTCATATTCAATCGTTAGTGCATAGTCCTCCTTGAACTCGTTGTAAGCCTCCTTGCATCTCGCAGCTTGCATTCGGATGTCATCGCATTCAAGCATTCGATACGCCAAGTACGCTAAAAAGGCTGTCTTGACCGAATAATCAATACTGTCCGATTGGGCGGCTAGAGCGTTCTTGATGAACAGTTCGTAGTAGTGTGCGTTCACGCTCGCTCGCAGGTCCACGGCATCTCCGCTATCGCTAGCCTGAAGAACTCCCAAGATGTATACCGGAAACGCGGGCACAATATTCTTACCAATCACTGTGTCCAAGGCGCGGTTCCGAGATTCTGTCTGTCGCACTAGCTCGCTCGGATCTGCAGCGAGGTCTGGATTGAGTGCCATCCACTGTTCCACCATACTATTGCGTCTTTGGAAGCCGAACGGTTGGATGGCGTAGTGGATTGCGTCCTTACGACCCTCGAGGAAAGCGGTTTCCCCGACCTCAAGCCGCCTCAAGTCTTGGGACATCGCATCTGACAGGAGATACACGTGACGAAAACGAGCGCGCAAGTGGCTGTGTATCGCACGAATCGAATCAGGAGGAATGGTTGCTTTATCATAGTCGTCAATGATTACCACTCGTTGATCGGAGTCCAGCTGGAAATATCGTTCAGCTGAACTTGGGCCGTACTGTTGGGAAACTGCGTCCTTAATCAATATGTCGATACCATCGGCAGATCGATACTTGCGGAGCTGACGAGGGTTTGCGTGGAGATATATCGGGACCAACCCCTCGGCCAAGAAGTCCTCGAAGAGCTGCTTAGCCAGTGTGGTCTTGCCACACTCCTCGTCTCCGGTTATGAGCACAAGCTGCTGTTCGGCCGAGGTGCGAATTAGGCTTTCGGCACCAAGAAGCCTAGTGGACGTACGCTCACGGAAGCGAATTCGCCGTAACTGCGGGTAACAGAAAACTTGACGACGGGTAAGTATACCAGCCGTAGGGTGAGTGACCTCCAGGCCGAGATCATTCAAAAGACTTTGGAATTGATCTGTAACCGTGAATTCCTTCTTCTTTCGTGCGCGATTGACCTGGAGATGTGTATCAGGCGGACTGCTTTCGCTTGGTTGGTAGATCTGATCACGGGAGTTCCACTCGAATGTCCAAAGGCGCTGTCGCTTAGCGGCGATGTCAATGTTGAGTAGATTGAAGCCTGTGACGCGGCTACCGGCGGAGTCCTCAAGTGCGACACCCGCGATATACTGGAGGTTCTGTCCGGTGGGTTTGCTCACGAAGCGTTGGTTGGCGACATGATCGTGGCCCGTCAATACCAGATCGGATGTTTCATCAAGGTAATCGCGCAACAAGAGGCCCTGTTGTGCTTCCATCCAAGGCGTTGGATGGTGGAGCATCGTGATCACCAAGTCATGGCCGTTGGGGGAAGCGGCGGGAGCCCAAGTAGTAGGGAAGAACAGTTTGCCCTGTTCCTCGTCTAGCGAGGAACACCAAGCGGTGTTTAGGCAACGGACCAAAACCGAAAACTTGCCAAGCGGTACTTCGTAGCTCCACGTGAGCGGTGAAGAAGTAGAAGAGGCGCACGTGGGTGGAAAGAACGCATCACGGATGTTAAAGAACTGACCAAGAGGCTTCAAGAGTAACGACAGGGTATCGTCCGATACTTCGTTGCCCGGTTCGATGCCTTTCAGCACTAACCGTCTTAGTTGGCCGTCGATAACGCTGAAGTCGCAATCGTGGTTGCCGGGTATGACGGCGACACAGACGTTAGCCCCAGTCGGAGTAGCGAGGGTAGTTGCAACGTCGTCAAGCAGGCCCGCAGCATCCAATAGTTCGGTTTCCTTACCGGAGTAGGATAGATCTCCTGTGACTGCGACGACGATGGCGTCGGCTTGGGCTATGCGAGACCTAGTTGCCGCGACAATGGCCTCGCCTCGTGTCAACACGCTGTCGGTGTCGGATTGTACGTGTAGATCAGTGAGGTGGACTATGGCCAGATTCATGTAATATGGCTCTTGCTTGCGGGTTAGGTATAGGTGGCTCTGCCAAGATCAAGTTAACCAATCGGGTTGGATCAGACAACTGCCGACCGGCGATGTCACTCGGGAGCCTCGAAGGTAGGGACATGCCGAAGAGCGTCAGAGGGGAATGGAGCGTAGAGCCGGAAGGTGGAGTCTTTCCATATCCTCAAAGGCGGCGCAACCAAGCGCTTCACCGGGTTTCGCGGGCTACCGCACCACCTCCCCCATGCCGACCCGGTAGCTCTCCCCGCCCGACCGCCCCTCGACCATCACCGCCAGGTACGGCCTCCTCCCCCGGGCGTGGGCCGCCGACGCCGCCCATGCGTGCGCGGTCGTCGTCCACCGCGCACCGGAGGCGCGTTGCTGCGGCATGTCGATGGCACCGACCGTCCCGTAGGCGGGGTTGAACACGACATCGAGGTACTCGTAGGTCACCCCCTCGGCCGGGACGTCGGCGGCGTCCACCACCACCTTCCACATCCCGGCTGCGGGGTCGTGCACGACCACCGACTCGTCACCGGCCGGATCCCCGTCCGTCTGCGCCGCCGTGCATACGTCGCCCGTGCAGTCGAAGACGTACACGTCCAGATCGGCCGCGCGGTCTTCACCGCCCGCGCCCGCATCCGCGCCGCCCCGCACCCGGGTCTTCACCATCAGCTCCGTCGAACCCGGCAGCACCTCGACCTCGAACATCTGCTGCTCGCGCGGTCGGATCTCCTGCCGCACGTGCCGCGCGCTTCCCGCCGCCGTCGTCGCCGCCGCGCCCTCGAACGCCGCCATCCGGTTCGTCATCCACACCTGATGGTCGGCCGCCCCGGGGCCGTTCCCGTCGTCCGCGGCCGCGTCCGCCGTCACGACCTCGACATCGACCGCCAACGCCGACAGCGTGAGGGTCGCCGGCGTGGGCGGCACCGGCTCTTCCTTCTTGGCCTGCTGCCAGTCGAAGGTCCGGGTGTCCGCGACGTCCGACAGCCGCACCTCCCAGGTTCCGGGAACCGGATCGGGAATCACCTGCGTGATCCCCGAGGCCCCGCTCCGAACGATCTCTCCGCGCTGGTACCGGGTGTCGGGCCGCGCGACCGCCATCGCCACCGCACGGTCCTCCCAGGCCAGCTCCACCTTCAGGGCCGCCACCCCTTCCGGCACATCGAAGAAATGGCTCTGCAGCCCGGGACGCGGAACCTCGACCTCCTTCCTGACCGTGTATTCGCCCGCCGCGTTCAGCGGCTCCGGCGCCACGACGGCGGCAAGCATCCGGTGGGCGTACCCGGTCACATCGTCGTGGCGGAGCGTGAGGTGCGCGGTGTGGACGCCGTGCCCGGCCGGGGTGGCCGTGACGGGGAACTCGACCGGCGTCCCGAGCGGCAGCACGACCGTCAGCGGCGACGAGAACGTTCCGTGATCGTTGCCCTCCCACGTGACGTCGAAGGTCATCGCGCCCGAGGGACCGGATGTGCGCGTGAGGGTGACCGTGCGCTCGTCCCGCACGCCCGCCTTCCATCCGCTGCGCTCGTAGAGCCCGAAGCCCTCGTGAGGCGTCGGGAGGAGGTGGCTGTACGGCGTGACGATCGACGACCGGCTCTCGATGTCCACCGTCATTCCGCCCGCGTGCAGCTCCTCGAGGATCGCCCACGCCCCGGCGACGCTGATCACGCCGTTGCCCTGCTTGTAGGCGGCGATGTTGGGCACGTACCGCGCCCCGCGCGTGACGGCGTATTTGATTTCGTGCGGACCGACCTCCATGCCGGACTGCCGCGCCGCGCTGATCAGCAGCGCGACGGCCCCCGATGCGGTCGGCGTGGCGGTGGACGTGCCGCCCGCGATGGTGTAGCCGGGGGGCAGCTCGAAGAGACCCGCAATCGCGCGCCCGTCCACGAACCCCTGGGCCGTGCTGACGTAGTTCGACGGCGAAATGATATCCGGTTTGAGCGTGCCGTCGCCCATCGGACCGTAGCCTCCGGTGACCAGCAGGTTGTCGTCGTGCTCGACGCGGACGCCGTGGTTCATGAAGAAGTTGTCCTTGCCCTCATGGCCGCCGACCCCGATGACGCCGCGCCCCATGACGATGTCGTCGATGGCGCCGAGCACGGGGAAGTTGTGGGTGGGCGACAGGATCGACGGGCCGTAGCGCTCCACCAGGCGGTCCGCGATGACCGACGGCACCAGACGGCCGTCCCGCAGCAGATAGTTGTGCGTGATGTTGGAGCTCTGCTCGAAGTAGATGACGTCCACCGACGGGTGGGCCGCCGCCGCGATGGTCGCCTCGGTCTGGCCGTACGCCGAACCGCCCTCGCCCACGGCGGCTAGGCGGGCACCGGGCGCGACCCCGTCGAAGCGGCCGTTCTCTCCCCGGCTGCCGACCGACGCACCTACGACAAGCGTTCCATGTCGTGCGATTCCGAGGTTGAGGGCGATGCGGTTTCTGCCGGCGTCGATCTGGACGCCGAACCCCACGGACTCTCGCACCGCGGTGCCGGGGTCGTCGGTGCCGAAGACGCCGAATTCGCGGCGCTCGTCGTACTCCCCGAGCGCGGTCTCGTCCGCAAGGTCGAGGTCCTGGTCCGTATCCACCCATACGTCTCCGGCGGACTCGTCCCACAGAACGGCGAAGAAGCGGCTCGATCCCTCCGGGTTTCCGTCGCGGTTGACATCGAGATCGAGCCCCTGCGAGCCGAAGATCCCGGCGGAGTCGGCCTTGGACTCGTCGAAGAGCGCGATCCGGAAGACGCCGTCGCGGGGAGCCGCGTACGCGGAGTCGCGGTAGGTGAAGCCGCCGTCCGACGCCTCGACCATGTCGTCCATGTCGAGCCAGCGTCCGTCGTCTTCGATCTCGGGGTCGAGCACGTTGCGGTAGACCTCGATCTTGGACACGCGCTCGCCGTCGAGGGTGTACGCAGTCTGGAGCTCGGGGAGCAGCATGTCGGGGAACATGTCGATCTGCGCGATCGTGACGCCTCGGCCGTCGAAGGTCGGGTTCTCTTGGCGAAACTCGATCGCGCGGAGGTCGCCGATCGGGCTGTAGCGGTTGCTGAGCGGCCTGTCGCCGAGGACCGGCGGCCACACGGTGTCGGCGGGCAGTCTCGGAGCGGCGTCCGCGGTAGTCCCCCCCGCCAGGCCGAACGCCCTCGGACGGTTCGCAATCGCCACGTCGATGCTGTGGACGTCGGGGTGGTCGGCCAGGTCCTCGGCCCCCTGCACCGGGACCCAGGCGCGCAGGTAGTCCACCTCGTCGAAGCGGAAGCCGATGCGCCCGCCCATGCCGCTGACGGCAGCCGCCACACGCCCGTTGCGTCCCGGCATCGACGCGATCACGACGACGACTTCGGCGTCGCCGCGGGCCCGCGCCTGGGCGAGCTCGCCGCGCGCGTCCTTGAACAGATAGGGCCGCCCGACCGGCTGCGCGTCGGCGTCCGGAGGGGTGAAGGCGCCGAGGATCAGGGCGGTGAAGAATGCGGCGAGGACGGGTTTCGGGCGCATGGCGGGGTTCTCGCGCATGGCGGGGTTCTCGCGCATGGCGGGGTTCTGGCGGATGACGGGTTTCTGGCGCATGGCGGCTCTCCGGGACCGGGTGGCGGGATCACGTTTG
Source organism: Longimicrobiales bacterium (assembly GCA_965215065.1). Lineage (GTDB taxonomy): Bacteria > Gemmatimonadota > Gemmatimonadetes > Longimicrobiales > Gaopeijiaceae > Bin94. The sequence continues at coordinate 2,283,378 of OZ244037.1, read as the reverse complement.
CAGAATCGGGGGCGCGGGGCGCGGCACGCAATCGGGAAGGGCCGGGCTGCCGTCGGGATCCTCCTCCTCGACGAGCCCACGGCCAGCCTCGACCAGGGCCCCGGCGTTCGAGCGGATTAATCCACGGGCTGCTGGACATCGCCTCGGGCCGACGGCTAAGGCTAGACTGAATTATATCGCGAGTAGACTGAATCATGCAAAAATAGTAGATTTAATGCATGAAATCTACGACTGTCAAGGTAGAAGTGGAACTGCTCAAGCACGGGCATAGCTGGCCGAGTGGGAACAGCTCCGACCGGCCGGACGGGCGCTTCGCCGCTCTCGCCGCTCGCGAGCCGCGCCGGCAGGTTGCTCTCGACGAGCTGCTGCAGGCCGGGTTCCCTCAGGTCGAGGAGCCTCAGCTCCAAGGCGCGGGCCGCCGTCATGAGCTCGCCCAACACCGTCGGCCACGGCGGACGCACCGCAGCGGACTTATCCGGCGCAACCCGCGGACGTATCCGGCGCAACCCGCGGGCATTGTCTGGCGCAACCCTCGGGCATCAATGAGATTGCAGGGTCTACCCTTGCACTCGCGATCAGGCCGCTTCATGAAACTTCGCTTCGCGCTCGCCTCCGGTACGTCGGCGCTCCTCGTAGTCAGCCCCGCCGTGGTCACCCCCCTCGTGGTCAGTCCCCTCGTGGTCAGTCTCCTTGCAGTCAGTCCCCTCGTGGTCGGTCCGCTCGCCGCCCAGAACGGTCGGCCGGAATCGGGCAACGCGGGCTCGGGAGATCCCCGGCCGACAACCGCCGTCGCCGTCGAGGTCACGGAACCGCCCACCGTGGACGGCCGTCTCGACGAAGCCGCATGGCAGCAGGCCGACGCCATGACCGGATTCACGCAGCGGGTGCCGGACGACGGGGAGCCAGCCAGCGAGCGAACCGAAGTACGCGTGATCTTCGACGACGAGGCGCTCTACGTCGGCGTCTGGGCCTTCGACAGCCGCGCCGGCGACATCACCTACGGCGAGCGGATCCGGGACTACGAGGTCAACCAGAGCGATGCCGTGGTCTTCGTCCTGGACACCTACAACGACGACCAGAACGGCTTTGTCTTCGGGACGACGCCGACGGGGATCGAGTACGACGGGCAGGTCGCCAACGAGGGGCGCGGCGGCGGCCGCTTCCAGGGAGGCGGCTTCAACTCCCGGCGGCGCTTCCAGTCGGGCTCGGGGGGCGGCTTCAACAAGAACTGGGACGGAAGCTGGACGGTCGCCGCCACGACCGACGGCGAGGGCTGGTACGCCGAGTTCCGCATCCCCTTCAACACGCTGCGCTACGGAACCGACAACGACACATGGGGCTTCAACGTGATCCGTCGCATCCGGCGGCTCAACGAGGAGGCGTTCTGGACCCCGGTCCCGCGTGAATTCAACCTGTACCGCCTGAACTACGCGGGCAATCTGGAAGGGCTTCGCCCCCCCTTCCGGCGTTTGGCCACCGTCACGCCCTACATGCTCGGCTCGACGGGGCGCGACTACACCGCCGCAAGCAGTTTCTCGCAGGACGGCAACCTCGGCGGCGAAGTGAAGTTCCAGGTCACGCACGGACTTACCCTCGACGTGACGTACAACACCGACTTCGCCCAGGTGGAGGTCGACGACCAGCAGGTCAACCTCACCCGCTTCTCGCTCAACTTTCCCGAGAAACGGCCCTTCTTCCTCGAGAACGCGGGGTTCTTCAACGTGGGCGGAGGAGGCGCGGACCTCTTCTTCAGCCGCCGGATCGGGATCGCCGGCGGACAGCCGGTGCCGATCAGGGGCGGGGCGAGGCTCTCGGGGCGCGCTGCGGGGCTGAACGTCGGGCTGCTGCACATCGAAACGGACGCCGCGGCCGGCCTGGCCGACGCCCGCGGCTATTCCGTGGCGCGGCTGGCCAGGGAGCTCCCCAACCGCTCGCGCATCGGCGGCCTCTTCGTGAACAAGAGCGGATCCGGCGGCGAGTACAACCGCACCTACGCGGCCGATGTCGCCGTGGGCATCGGCGAGGCGCTCACCTTCGGCAGCTTCGTCTCGCAGACCGACGGCCCCGAGTCCACCGGCAACGAGCATGCATGGGACTTTTCGGGCAACTGGAGCAGCCGAACCTGGACGGTCACGGGCCAGGTCCGCGAGATCGGCGAGGGCTTCAACCCGGAGGTCGGGTTCCTGCCGCGCCGGGGCTACCGGTACTACCAGTACCACATCATGCACAAGATCCACCCGTCGTGGCTCTTCGAGATCCGGCCGCACATCTCCTATTTCACCTACAACAGCCGTAAGACCGGCATCGATTCCGGCTTCCAGGAATCGGCCCGCCTGCACATCGACTCGCACTGGGAATGGCCGTCGGGCGCGCAGATCCACACCGGTGCCAACCTCAATACCGAGGGCATCCACGAACCGTTCGAGATTCTCGGGACGGGCGTGGTGGTCCCCGAGGGGAACTACAGCGGCTGGGAATCCCAGCTCGTCTTCAACACCAACCCGGCCGCGCGGTTCTCCGCGAGCTCGCGCATAAACTTCGGAAGTTTTCTGAGCGGCTCGCGCCGGGGCGGCAACGGTTCGCTGACCTTCCGTCCCAATGCGTCGTTCAGCACCTCGGCGCGCGTGAACTATTTCGACGTGAACCTCCCGCAGGGCGAGTTCAAGACCGTGCTGCTCGGGATGAACTTCGGGTACTTCTTCACCCCGCGGATCTACTTGCAGTCGCTGGTTCAGTACAGCAACCAGGTCGACAGCTGGTCGGCGAACCTTCGCTTCGGGTGGCTGAACACCGCCGGAACCGGGCTGTTCATCGTGTACAACGACGTTCAGGGCTACGATTACCCGGACGGACTCAATCCCGACGGAGGACGGTTCGTCGAGAGCGGGACGCTGGCCCGGTCGTTCATCGTAAAATTCACGCGGCAGTTCAACCTGCTCGGAGGGTAGGAAATGCGGTATCGGCGGCGCGCTGCCCCATTTCGGACTCCGCGGGTCGGTCCCGGCGAAGGACGCCGCCGTCGCTCCGCCCCGGGAGCTGCGTTTGTGGTTCACCCAGGTGCCGCAGAAGAACTCGACCGCGATCCGCCTGATGGCCGGTGAAGAGCGCGTCGAAACAGGCCCCGCCGTGCAGGATCCGAACGACGGCAAGATCTTCACCGTCGCCGTCGAAGATGCGTTGGAAGCCGGTGCGTACACGATCGTCTGGCGCGGGATCGGCCAAGACGGCCATGCGGTTCGCGGCGGCGTCCCCTTCTCGGTGGTGGCTCGATAGATGGCGGCTTGGGCACTGCAGAGCCGATCGCGGGCACCGCAAAGTCGATCGCCGTCGCCGCAGAGCCGATCGCGGGCGCCGCGGTCGGCTGGCTTCACTTCACGGCGCTGATCGCCCTCTGGGGGGCGGTATCGAGCCGCTGGTTCATCGTTCCCGAGGCTCCGGCAGGAGTGCGGCGCACACTCGTCGCCACGGCCCGGCGTGTGGGAGTCCTGGCCGGCGCCGTGCTCGTTGCGGCGATGGGACTGGTGTTCTGGTGCCAGCTTGCCGACTTTCACGACCCGTTCGTCCCGTGGCGGCAGGATGCCGCGCTGCTGCTGACCACGGACTGGGGACGAACATGGATGCTGGGGGCGATGGGCGCAGTCCTGACGCCGTGGCCGATTCTCGCCGCGTCACGTGCGACCGAGGGCGGGGCAAAGCGCAAAGCACTTTGGATCGCGGCCACGGGAACTCGCGATCGCCCAGCTCGTGATCCTGGTCACGGCCCTGCTGGTACGAACCCCGCCTGCGGGCACGGGCGGATAGCCGGAGAGCATCGCATGAAACCCGACGGACGCGAAGCCGGGGAGGCTGCTCAAGCGGGGGGCTGATGGCCGCAACGTACGATGTCGCCGTGATCGGCGCCGGGTTCGCCGGGCTCGCTTGCGCCCGCCGGGCGGCGGAGCACGGCCTTTCGGTCGTGGTTCTGGACCGGCAGTCCGAGCCCGGTGCGCGCATCCACACGACCGGAATTCTGGTCAAGGAAGCCTGGGAGGAGTGGGCGGCCCCGGCGGCGCTGGTCCGCAGCATCGACCGCGTGCGAGTCTATACGCCGAGCCATCGGTTCGTGGAACTGGCGCGGGACAGCTATTTCTTCATGGCGACGGACACGGCGCAGCTCATGCGTCATCTGGCCGAGGAGACCCGTCGCGCGGGTGCGGAGGTCCGCTTCGGGGAGAGGTACCGTGGTGTCGCGCCGGATCGGATCCCGTTGACTCTCGAGGGGTCCGGGATCACCTGCCGTTTCCTCGTCGGAGCCGACGGAGCGCGGTCCCGGGTGGCCGAGAGTTTCGGCCTCGACGGCAACCTCAAGGTTCTCAAAGGAATCGAGTGGGAGTTCGAACCCTCGCCGGACGACGGCAACTGCCTGCACTGCTTCGTCGACCCGGAGTGCGCGTCCGGCTACATCGGGTGGGTGGTTCCCGGCGTGGCCGTGACCCAGGTCGGCCTCGCGGTCCATCGCCATCGCCGGGCCGACATGCGCAGGTTCATCGCCAGGATCGACCCGTGGTTCGGTCTGTCAGAAAGGACGGTGATCGAGAAACGCGGCGGAATCATTCCGATCGGCGGCCTGCTGAAGCACTTCTACTGCGACCGGGTGCTGCTCGTCGGCGATGCCGCCGGCATGGTGTCGCCGCTCACCGCCGGCGGCATCCACAACGCCTACCGGTTCGGCAGGCTCGCCGCCGACGCCGTCGCGGACTACCTCGAAGCGGGCGGACCGCACCCCGGCGCGGTCGTCGGCCGCGCGTATCCGAACCATTTGTTGAAGCGCGCGGCCCGCTGGAGTTTCGACCACCTGCCCGTGGCGCGCGCGCTGGAAGCCGGGCTCATCACCCGCAACATCTTCCGCAGGCTGGCCGAAGCTGTCTTCTTCAGCCGCGTGTAAAGCCTTCTTCAGCCGCGTGTAAAGCCCCCTTCATCCGCATGTAAGGCGCTCGCATGCCGGTTGCCCCCCGGCCCCCATGCCGCTATCGTGGCTGTCTGAAGCGAGGGGGCCACCGGAAGTTCGGTCCTGAAGCCGACGCGGCCCCGCCACTGTAGGAGGCCCGGATCGCCCGCACGGGATCCGGCACGACGCGCTCGACGGCCACTGGGGTCTGACCCCCGGGAAGGCGAGCGCCGTCGCCTCGAGCCAGGAGACGCGGCTCTCTCGTGTTTGCGCACCATCCTTCGAGGGAGAGGAGCCGGTGTACACGGCGGAACATGCGCGCCGGACGGGCCGACCCGGCAACACGCCGGGCATGACATCGACGCACACGCCCCGTCGCCTCGCCCTCCTCTTCCTGGCCGTTCTGGTCGCGCTCTGCATCAGCGTTTCCTTCGGTGCCTCCGGCTTGGGGCCCGGCGACCTCTGGCGGGCGATTTCCGGCGACGCCGACCCCGCCGCACGAACCATCCTGCTGCAGCTGCGGCTGCCGCGCGCCGCCCTGGCCGCGCTCGTCGGCGGCGCCCTCGGCCTCAGCGGCTGCACCTTTCAGGCGCTCCTGCGCAACCCGCTCGCCGAGCCCTACGTGCTGGGCGTCTCGGGGGGCGCCGCGGTCGGAGCGGTGGCCGTGGTCGTCACCGGCGTCGGCGCGGGCCTGTCCTGGACGCTGCCGCTCGGGGCCTTCCTCGGAGCGGTGGCCGCAATGGCGCTGGTCCTGCAGGTCGCGCGGCGCGCATCGCGCGGGCACCTGGACACGCGCGTCCTGATCCTCTCCGGCGTGATCATCGGCGCCTTCTTCAACGCGATGATCCTGCTCATGCTCTCGATCGCCGATATCGAGTCCTTCCGCTCGGCGGTCTTCTGGATGATGGGCAACCTGTCGGGGGCCGACTGGGGCTCGACCGGTCTGCTGGCGGTGCTGCTGGCGCCCGCCTCGCTGGCGGTCCTGTCGCTCGCTCGCGCATTCAACCTTCTTTCCCGCGGCGAGGAAGTCGCCTACCACCTGGGCGCGTCGGTGCAGCGGGTCAAGCTCACCGCCTACCTGGCCGCGTCGCTGATGGTGGCCGCGGCGGTCTCGGCCGGCGGAGTGATCGGCTTCGTGGGGCTCATCGTGCCGCACGCCGTGCGCCTCGCCTGGGGGAACGACCATCGCCTGCTTCTCCCCGCCTCGTTCCTCGCCGGGACCGCGTTTCTCGTGCTGGCGGACACCGCGGCCCGGCTGGCGGCGGCACCGGCCGAGCTCCCGACCGGGGTCGTCACCGCGGTCGCCGGGGTGCCGTTCTTCATGGCGCTGCTGATGCGCGGAGGGCGGCGGTGAGGAGGGGGGAGGGGAGGAGGAGGGAGGCGAGCGGCGGTACGCGTGCCGCGGCAGATTCAGGATCCCATGCCGGAGCAACCGCCGCCCCGCGCAGCCGACGCCCGGTGCTGCGGGGCCGCAACCTCGCCTTCACGCACCTGCGTGCGGACGAGGCCGCCGTGAGAGACGTGTCGCTGTCGGTCTCTCCGGGAAGACTTCTCGCGGTCGCCGGTCCCAACGGGGCCGGGAAGACGACCCTGCTCCGGCTTCTCTCCGGGTCGCTCGTGCCTCACCGGGGCGAAGTCACCGTGGACGATCGCCCGCTCGGCGACCTCGGCGACCGGGAGCGAGGCCGCACACTCGCGGTGGTGCCTCAGTCCGAGTCCTCTCCCTTCCCGGTCACGGTGCGCGAGATGGTGGGGATGGGACGGTACGCGCACCTCGGCCCGTGGGAGCGTACCGGGAGTCGCGATCGGACCGTCGTGGAGCGCGCGCTGGAACGCTGTGCCGTCGCGCACTTCGCGGACCGCCGGCTGGACGAGCTTTCCGGAGGCGAGCGCCAGCGCGCCCGAATCGCACGCGCACTCGCTCAGGAGGCCCCGATCCTCCTCCTCGACGAGCCCACGTCCGGATTCGATCTGCGCTACCGCATGGAGCTCTTCCACCTTCTGTGCGAGCTCCGCGCCGACGAGCTCGCCGTGCTCGTCATCACCCACGACCTCAACCTCGCCGCTCGGTTCGCAGACCGGCTGCTCCTCCTGGACCGGGGCCGCGCGCGGGTCCTGGGCACCCCGGACGAGGTTCTGTCGCGCGAGGTGCTGGAGGAGGTATACGAGTGGCCCCTCAGGCTCGTCCCGCACCCCGGACCCGGAAGCGACACGGGGACGCCGCAGACGATTCCGCTGCGAGGGACAACCGGTCCGCTGCGAGGGACAACCGGCGACGACATCGCCTCGGGCGACGGCCAAGCTAGCTAGAGCTAGACTGAATTATGCCGCGAGTAGATTGAATCATGCCAAAGTAGTAGATGTAATCATGCCAAGATAGTAGACTTCAAGCATGACAGCGACGACTGTCAAGGTAGAAGAGGAACTACTCGAGCAGATAACGGGCGGTCAAGCCCCCCCCCTCGCCCGGGCCGCAGCGTGTCCGCGTACGTCCGGCATGTGCGAGTGCCGCGACCCCGGCAACCCGGCCGGCCGAGACCCGGCAACCCCGCCGGCCGAAAACCCGGCAACCCCGCCGGCCGAGACCCGGCACACCTGGCCGGCCGAGACCCGGCACCCGGCCGGGGCTGCTACATCGGCGGCCACCTCGGCAGCGCCCGTCCGATGGTCCACGGCACTCCCGCCTCCTCCAGGCGGGCCTCCAGCGCCGGCAGGTCGCTCTCGACGAGCTGCCGAAGCTCGGGATACATCGCGCTGAACGCCTCCCGCGCGACCCCGTACTGTTCCCGGTGCGTCCCGGTCGGCCCGTGCATGCCGTTCCAGTGTCCGCGCACGATCTGGTTCACGCGCCCCGCGATCCCCGGCAGATCGGGTTCGGCGCGCGATGTCCGGGTTCGCGACCCGTCCAAGGTTTCCCTCAGGTCGAGGAGCCTCAGCTCCAGGGCGCGGGCCTCGGTCATGAGCGCGCCCGGCGCCGCAGGCCAGCGCTGCAGCGCCTGCTTGACGGCCGCGATCCTCTGCGCGGCTCCCGCCGCCGCACGCTGGCTTCCGGCAACCGCACGGAGGAGCTCGCCCGTCTCGCGCTGGAACGCGAGCACGCCGGCCCGGTCCTGCTGCGCGATCGCGGGCTCGTTCAGCGGCGCGATCGTGAAGGGCACCGGCCCGGCGAGCTCGGTCACCTCGCCGTCAACCCGTTGCGCCAGCGACACCGTGTAACCGCCCGGCAGCGCCATCGGGCCGTTCCCGCCGCCGAAGCCCCCGAATCCGCCGCCGCCGCCCCCGCCGCCGCCCGTCACGGGGCTGTACGACGGGTAGCGATAGTTCCACACGGCCCGGTGAACGCCCCGTGACGTCGAACCCGAGACTACGTTCACGACCGCGCCCGTCTCGTCGCGGACGGTGAGAAACACGCGCGGAGCTTCTTCTCGGTCCTCTTCCTCCAACTCCTCCCAGGTGGGATACGGCGTGTCCTCGCCCGCCCGCTGCGCCCTCCGCTCGGCCGCGCGCCTCTCGGCGGCACGCGTGCGCAGCGTCTCGCCCACCCAGTACGTGAAGGTCACGCCCAGCGGCGGGTTGTCGGCCCGGTAGAAGTCGCTGCCGTTCGCGCCGCCCGGGTTCCAGGGCACATACATGTCTCCGTCGGCCACGGTGAAGATGTGACCCCCCGACGCCAGGATCTCCTCGGACCCGGCAGCCAGCTCGCGGAGCGGCGTGTAGTCGTCGACCACGTAGAAGCTTCGCCCGAAGGTGGCGGCGACCAGATCGCCCTCGCGCTTCTGGATCTCGAGCTCGCGCACGGGAATGGTCGGCAGTCCGTGGTCGAACTTCATCCACGACTCGCCGCCGTCGAACGACACGAACGCCCCGAACTCGGCGCCCAGGAAGAGCAGACCGGGCTCGACGTGGTCCTGAACGATCGAAAACGACGGGCTGTCGTCGGGCAGTCCGCCGGTGATCATGGTCCAGTCCTCGCCTCGGTTCCCGGATTTGAGCACGTACGGCCGGAAGTCGCCGCGCTTGAAGTTGTTCACGACCGCGAACACCTCGTCGGGGTCGTGGAGCGACGCCTCGACATCGTGCACGAAGCTCATGTCCGGCACGCCCGGCAGACTCGACACCTCGCGCCAGCTCAGCCCGCCGTCCTCGGTCACCTGCACGAGCCCGTCGTCGGTGCCCACGTAGATCAGCCCCTCGGCCAGCGGCGATTCGGAAACCGCGACGATGTGCCCGAACGACGATGTGGAGCGGTTCTTGCCGACCGCGTCGACGCTCCACACGCGCCCCATCACCTCGAGCTCGTTGCGGTCGAGGTTGCGCGACAGATCGCCCGAAATGGGACGCCAGCTCGTCCCCTGGTCATCGCTCCGGAAGAGTATCTGCGCCCCGAAGTAGATGCGGTTGTTGTCGTGAGGCGACATGTGCAGCCCGGCGTCCCAGTACCAGCGGAGCGGCGGCCCGTCGGCGTCCGCCTGCGGTTGGATGTCCAGCCGTTCCCTGCTGCCCCGGTCGAAGCGCGAAAGCACCCCGTACTGCAGCTGCGAAATGATGATGTCGGGGTTCTCGGGATCGACCACCGGATCGAACCCGTCGCCGCCCAGCGTAACGTACCAGTCCGAATTGCGTATGCCGCCGCCCAGCGTCTGCGACGGACCGCCCAGCGTGTTGTTGTCCTGCGTGCCGCCGTACACGTAGTAGAAGGGCTCGTCGTTCGAGGTCGCGACCTTGTAGAACTGGGTGAGCGGCAGGTTGGAGAAGTGGCGCCAGCTTTCGCCGAAGTCGCGCGTCTCGTACAGCCCGCCGTCGTTGCCGATGATCAGGTGCTCGGGGTCGTCCGGATCGAACGCCAGCGCGTGGTAGTCCACGTGAACGCCCTGCGTGGGCAGCCGGCTCCAGCTCTCGCCGCCGTCGTCGGACATCTCCACGAAGGTGTCGAGCGAGTAGATGCGGTCGAAGCGGTGCGGATCGGCATACAGCTCGTGGTAGTACATCGCCGCGCCCGACTGGTAGCGCGAGGTGCGGGTCCAGTTCTCGCCCATGTTCTCGGAGCGGAAGGTGCCGCCGTCGTTGCCCGAGGCTTCGACGATGGCGTAGAGCACGTCGGGATCGATCGGCGAGATCGCCATCCCGATCCGTCCTTTGTCGCCCGAGGGCAGCCCTCGGTCGATCGCGCGCCACGTGTTCCCGCCGTCGGCGGACTTGTGGATCCCCGACCCCGGCCCCCCGTCGATCATCGTCCACTGGTGCCGCCGCCTCTGCCACGACGACGCGTACATCACGTCCGGATCGCGAGGATCGAAGTAGACCTCGTTTACGCCGGTGTGCTCGTCGATCTCGAGCACGCGCTCCCAGCTCTCGCCGCCGTCCTCCGTGCGGTAGAGCCCGCGCTCTCCGCCCTCGGCCCAGAGGGGACCCTGCGCTGCGACGAACACCGTGCGCGAATCGTCGGGATGAACGGCGATCATCCCGATGTGCCTGGACGTCTCCAGCCCCATGTTCCGGAAGGAGCGCCCTCCGTCGACCGACTTGTACACGCCGTCCCCGTACCCCACCGAGCGCTGGCCGTTGTTCTCCCCGGTGCCGACCCACAGCGTCAGGTGGTCGTTCGGGTCGAGCGCGATCGCGCCGATCGAGTACGAACCGTAGTCGTCGAAGATCGGCGTCCAGGTGGTCCCCGCATTCGTAGTCTTCCACACGTTCCCCGACGAAGCCGCGACGTACCAGATGCTGCGGTCGGTCGGGTCCACCGCGATATCGGCGATGCGTCCCGAGGCCACCGCCGGGCCGATGCTGCGCCAGCGGAAGGAGGAGAGGAGGCCGGAGTTGAGCTCGGGAGGGCCGTCTTCGTCGCCGTCGGCGCGCTGCTGGGCGAGGAGGGGGGGAGGGGTGAGGAGGGTGAGGGGCGCGAGGAGCGCGGCTGTCAGGGCCGCGCCGAGCAGGGTCGTGGCGAGCGGGGCCGCGAAGGGCGGCAGGGAGGGGGCGTGCGGATACGTGCCGTGAAGCGGCGCGGAGGAGCGATGGTGGGGCATCTTTGGTTCCCGATGGGGTGGTGAACGATCGGCGGCGTCACTGTGCCAAAGTAGTAGGATAGTCCGGTCGAAACGACCCGTGGGGGGCAGGGGCACGGGGGGCACGCAGGCTAAGCTAAAGCGAGCCGGGGCACGCGACCCACTCCACCTCCTGTCCCGTGACCGCCGCGATCCTGTCGAAGTCCGAGTCGTAGTGAAGGACGATCATGCGGGACAACTCCGCAGCAGCCGCAATAATGAGATCCGGTATCGGCAGCCGGTGCTGCCCCCGGCGAGCGAGAATGCCCTGAACCTCGATCGCCCGATGGAAAACCGCTTCGGTCAACTTGACATGGCGGTAGGCAAGCGCACGCCTGGCGCGCGTGCGTACGTGTTCAGTCGTGATTGCGCGTTGAGTAGAGAACCTCCAGCTCGATAATGGCGCATGTGGCCGCCTGGCCCGATTCGATGATCGGCGCAAGCTTCGTCTGGACGCTGACATGCTCCATCCGGGAAAGCGCGCTCTTATCGATGAGGTACCTCATGATCGTCATCGTCAGAAGGGTTCAAGGGCGCCAGGCTCTCGCCATGACCTCTTCATTCGACAGATCAAGCCCGTCCATCTCCGAGAGTGCCTTGATCTCCTGAAGTCTCGCCTCGCGGCGAATAACTTCGCGTAGTGCGGAGTCGATCGTATCCTTGATCGAGGATGTCCCGAGCAGAGTTCGGGCCCGTTCGATCAGCCCGTCGTCGATTTCTACACTTGTCTTTCTCATCATTCAATACCTCGGTGTAGTGGATTCAGATATTCTGGAGCCGTTGTGTAGTATATCAGAATGCAGAAGACGAGACAGGGTGGAACCTCTGGATTCGTCGATGTTTCCCGGAAGGATGAGTCCGCCGGTGAGGCCCAGTCGGCTCGGATTACCCCTCTGTCATCTGATCCACGTCAAAAGGTTGCGCGCAAGTGTCACGCTGACGAGCCCGCCAACGTCGACGATCACGAGATAGTTGTCCCCGTCGGCGTCAACGGCGACTCGGCCATCCGTCATGGACAGTTCGCTGAGATTTTACTTCCTGAGCATGACCGTCCCTGCGTCGCTCTCTACGGCGGCAGCACGGCCATCCAGCAGACGACCCCTACATCGTCGGCGGTGACCGGCTCGTGCTCGGGCGGTGATTCGACCTTGCGGAGGCCGAAGTCCCCGACTACCTGGACGATCTGTCCGGCGGCGCCGTCGCGGGTGATCTGTTCGTCGCGGAGGGCTCTCTCGACTGCGCCGAGCGCACGCCGCACGGGCTGGCTCCGGCCGACCTGCAACGCCTCGTAAGCGTCTTCGCTGCCGTCGGGGAGCGCCACCGCCGGATCGGCGAGCAACGCCAGTGCCCATGCCTGGATCCTGCCCAGCGACTCGTCCCCCGCGCCGAAATCGCTGCCTGCGTTGTGTTCCCGCACGATCGAGTCGACCGCCCGCTTCCAGGCCGTCTCCAGATCGACCTCGGGCTCCACCATCCCGTCGGCGTCCCCCGGGTTGATACGGCGCAGTATGGTGAGGGGCTCGGAGGTCACCCCTGCAGCGCTCACGTACCGCCAGTAACGCCTGCCCTTCGCCCGGCACGCGAAGAACACGCCGGGAGTTCCGGAGGCGGGAACGCCCGGACCTTGGCGGAAGGCCGCTCCGATTCCCCACGGCAGGCTCCTCAGCTCGTCTCCCCTGCCCTCTTGCAGCTCCCGCCGCAGCTCGGCCCGGAGCGCTTCGCCCGACAGGTCACCGGTGCTTCCGTCGCCGCCGGCCTCGTCCAGCAGGCTCGCGTCGCCCTCCGCCAGACGAGATGCATACGATCGAATCTCGTCCTCCTTGTCGTCCACGATCCTGACTTCCATTCCGTAGGGCCGGGCCGCGACGATCTTGCGGCGGATCGCGACTTCGAGTTTGAGGATCTCCTCCAGTTCTCCCGGCTGCGGAAGCATGGTGGTGAGGTGCACCATTCCGTGGGGGCTCTTGAGGCGGATCACGCGGCCGTAGCGCTGTACCATGCGTTGCGGGTTCCAAGGCATGTCATAGCTGACCACCGCGCCCGCCTGTTGCAGGTTCTGGCCCTCCGACAACACATCGTTGCCCAGCAGGAGGTCGACTTCGCCGTCCTGCGGCTTGTAACCAGGCCTCACGACCGTGGCGGGACAGAGCTGCGCAAGCTTCCGAGTGCGCTCGTCCGGCGTGGTCTCGCCCCCGATCACGACCACTCGTTCCCTGTCGGCGAGACGCACGGGAAGGTGCTGGTCCATGTACCTCACCGTATCGGCAAAGGTGGCGAATACAATGACCTTCTCCGACGGCGATGTTTCCAGGATACGGCGGAGCAGTGCAAGCTTGAGGTCGCGCTTCGGATCGAGGTTCTGCAGGCAGGCCTTCGCCGCGGCCAGGAGCCCGCGGTCGTGCTCGACGTCTTCCCGGAAGGACGGGTCGAAGTCGGCGACGGATGCGGCACCTCCCTCTTCGGCCATGTCTTCCAGCCACTGGGACATTCCCGTCTCGTCCAGCTCCCGAGCGGCGGCCTCTTGAAGAGATTCCTTGTCGGGCACCCGCCCCTCGTCCCATGCGGCAAGAAAGGCGTCGTGCGCCTGCAACATGCGGCCGACGGTGAGCAGGCAAGCGTACCAGCAGGACTCGAACCGCTTGAGGATGCACGACCGCAGCAACGCGCTCATCACGATCTCGCGGACTTCTTCGTCACCGTCCAAACGGTAGGTGCTCGGACGGTAACGGGCCATGGTGAGGGCATCGACCTTCGCGGTGATCTCGGCCACCAAGCCGGGGTAGGCATCGTCGAGGTCATATCGCTCGGTGGCCAGGAGGGGCGCGGGGAAGGTGACGGGCGTACCGTCCGGGAAGGTTGCACCGGGGTAGCGCGTCTCGATGAAGCGGCGGTCGCGGCGCACGCTGACCAGGTCGGCAAGCGGGAAGAGCATGTCCGGGTTCAGATTCTCCGGATTGCGCTCGCGGGCTCCCGCCGCCAGGAACAGCTCTCTGATCGACGAGATGCCCGAGGCGCCGAAGGCGCGGTCGTGGCGGGCGAAGGCCATCACGAGGTGATACAGATCCCAGAGTCCGTTGTTGATCGGCGTCGCGGTCAAGAGCAGAAGATCTTTCCGTTCACCGCCCAGCAGGCGCGACATGGCGTTGTACCAGGTCGTGGACGGGTTCCGCAGGGCGTGGGCCTCGTCGAAGATGACGAGCCGGTACGCGTCCTTGTCGTTGGAGAGCGTGCGGCCCCGGTGGGAGGATCCAGGCCGTGCAAGCTGCTCCTCGGAAGCGAACTTGTGGTAGCTCAGGACCTCGGCGGGCAACCGCGTCTGATCCAGCCGGGTCTTCCAGTATTCCACCAACTGGGCCGGAGCCACGATGAGGACATGCTGCCCCCGCCGCACGGCGTACTCCTCCGCGAAGGCCAAGCCGATCTCCGTCTTTCCCGTGCCGACGCCGTCGGCGTACACGACGCCGTGGTGCCGACGCACGATGGCCAGAGCCCGGCGGAATCCGTCTTCCTGGAACGGCGCCAGGTCGACCGCACCGGGTTTCGGACCGGCCAGTTCGCCCAGGTCGTCTCCGAACAGATCCAGGAGAGCGCGCAGCCAAACCGTCTGCGGGTCGATCAGGCCCGGATCCGGGAAGAGCAGCTCGCGCAGCTCCTCCTTGTAGTCGACCGCGTCCTCCCAGAGGGCGTCGAACCATCGGATAGCCCGTTTTGCCACCACCGGATCGTAATGCACCAACCCGAGTTCGAGGTTCCGCCACATGCCGGCGGCGGTCAGGTTGGCGGAGGTGACCAGTGCCGCCCGGGCGTCGTCTGCGTCGCCGAACATGTATGCCTTGCCGTGCAGAAAACGGCTGGTGTACCGGCGCACATCCACGTCGGTCCGGTCCAGCCACCCTTCGACGGCCCGGAGATGGCGAAGCGCCCGGCTCGGCGGAAAGCGCGAGAGGTCCCTCTCCTTGCGCAGCGCCAAGAGCGTGCGCTCGAAGAGGGTGCCCGGGAACTCCCGCCGCAGGTCGGAGGAGGGAGCGGCGCCGAGGAGCAGGCGGGTCCTGCGGCGGCGGCCGATCTCCGTCAAGTGCCGGAGCCCTCCCAGGTTGATGTAGCCCGTGGCGACCGAGAGTTCGTGGCCCGGGTCGAAGTCGTCGGCCAAGTAGGCGAGACCGTCACCGTGGCGGGTCGGGGCGTTCAGGTTGTCCAGAAGCGAAGGGCGTTCGGCCATAGGGTCGGGGCGGGGTCGTGTGGTCAGGGGCGCTTGCGGGGATCAATGGCTTCTCAGCCGTGGACGCCAAGATACCACCGTATGCGATGAGAGACCGTCGGGGCACGCGGGGCAGGCAACCTCGACATGCCCAGCACGGTGCCCTTGCGAGCGCAGGCCCCCTCGAACAGTACGCGGTTGCCCGGAATCGTGAACTTCAGGATGCGATCCGCGCCGACCATCTGCTCGTTTCGCAGTTCGCTCCTAGGACTCCCGTGCACCGCTCGAACTTCCCGCAGCGCAACAAGACGATGGCGCTCCTTTCCGACGCTACGGTCGTCGTCGAGGCTACGGAGCGCAGCGGGACGCAGCACCAGGGATGGGAGGCGATCCGGCTTGGGCGGCCCGTTTTGTTCTGTGAGGGAATGCTCGACCGGCCGCAGCTGCAGTGGCCGCGCAAGATGCTGGAGTACGGCGCGGTCGGGCTTGGGGAAGTGGAGCTGGGGCGCGTGCTCGATGACCTGCCCTATACGACGCGGGATTCACTTGCTTTCCCATTCTGACCCGGTCTCCTTTTCGTCTCTTCTGGTCTACCGGCCTCGGTACGGACGATCTTGGCCGTCTGACATGGCGCGGCGGGTCGGTAAAGCGGCATATGCCGTGAAGCTTTCGGAGGAGCAGATGATCAAGGGGATCGTTGCGCACTTGAAGGCGGGAATGGACGGTGGACCAGGCGCGACCCTCTATGCCTGCGTGCAGCGGCTGCGGGAGGCGTTTCCCTACGCCAACGTGCAAGCATTTGCCGTGTTCCGCACGCTGAGCCGCGTCCTCGATATCACCGACCCCGTCGATCCTGTGACCGACGGGACGATCTCCTTGACCGACCATGGGGATCGTACGCGCCGCGTGCCGTGACGCCGTGGTGCCGCTCCCGACCCGCTTCGTCGCTCATCGGTAGGCTGACTTCCCCGTGTAGGCCACGCCTCCCTGGGGAGAGAATCCGACGGACGCCCAGTTCCATTCGGCGGGAGCGCTGGAGAAGAATCGGTTGCGTTGGGCAAGGCCAGCGTCGGATCGGGAATGTAATGTGAACATTACATAATGTAATGCGCGGTTGACAGTCCCAAAAAATCAGTCCCATTCAGCTATTCCAACGCCCGGCATCTGGCCTATCCTATCGTTCGTGTGGGCAACGGGCGCGTCCGTCCGACGGGCGCTTCAGGAGTCCGTCGCCCCCCCACAAGCGATCCCCCCGAGCCGGAGACGCCGGTTTGTCCCGAAGACACGATCAGTCCTACAAGCTCCTGTTCTCCCTGCCGCTGGTGATCCGGCAGATGATCCGCCACGTCGACCCGGACTTGGCCGAAGAGCTCGACTTCGACAGGATGGAGAGCTTGGCCACCGAACGGATCGCTCCGGGGCTGGTGCGCTCCCATGCCGACCTCATGTGGAAGATCCACTTCCGCGGAGAGTCGCGCTACCTGCTCGTCCCCATCGAGTTCCAGTCCGAGCTCGACCACTGGATGGCCGTGCGGATCCACTACTATATCTGGGCCGCCTATTACGGCATGGTCCCCACGAGGAGCCGCCGCCGCAGAAGACCGGTGCCCGAAGAACTCCTGCCGGAGACCCTCGCGGTCACGGTCTACAACGGGCGCGACCGCTGGACGGCCACGGACGACGTGTTCGACCTGATCAAGCCCGGGCCGCCGCGGCACCGCACGGTCGGGTATCAGGCGAGGCTGCGCCACAGGGTCCTTGACCTGCGGGAGCTGGCGCGCCACTCTCTACCGGAGGCGGCGGACGTGGTGTCGTGGATCGCGAGCATGGAGCTGGACTCCTCGGCGCGGAACGTGTCGCGGGTGGTCGGCCGCGTGCTCGACGAGTATCCGGGACCGGAGCATAAGAGACTGCGGGAGGCGTTCCGGGACTGGGTGCTGGGGGCCGCGGAGTCGTGGGGGATCGCGGAGGAGACGCTGCAACAGGTGAAGTCGCTGAAGGAGGCAGGAATGATCTACGCAGGCGTGGAGGAGTTGAAGGAGCGTATTGAGGAGTTGAAGGAACGGGGACGCCGGGAAGGACACCGGATGGGTCGGCGGGAAGGTCGGCGGGAAGGTCGGCGGGAAGGCCGCCGGGAAGGCCGCCGGGAGGGACGCCTAGAAGGCCGCGTGGAAGGGCGCGCCGAGGGAAGCACGGCGGTGGTCTGCCGACTGGCGCGTCTGAAGTTCGGGGCGCAGACGGCCGATCGGCTGTCCACGGTGCTGGAGGGGATCACCGACCCGGAGCGGATCGCGCGGATCGGCGACCGGATCATCGAGTGCAGGACGGAGGCGGAACTGCTGGAGAGCGCCTGCGAGACCTGACAGACCCTGCATGATGCCCTGACGGGGCAGCCCGCGCTGCAACCTCCCGCCATCACGCCTGCGGCCGCCGCGCCGTCCAGCGACTCCCCTCGCCGATGCCGAGACCCCGGTCCGGCGCTGGCCTCGATGAGCGGACAGCTGCGCAATCTCGCACCGGGCCTGGGATTCACGGGTCCACACAAGTACGGAAGCGTCTGTCGACCGGACACTTGGCGCACGGACGCTCGTGCGCGCAACGGCAGGATCGGCGATGTACCGCGCCGCGTGTCCCGCTGGAATCGGTCGCGCTGGGCAAAGCCGACCGTGACCGGCCCGCATCATGAGAACTTCGCGGGCGTGGTGGCGGACCTGGTCGAGGCGGGCGGGCTCGTCGTAAGCGCGCAGCCCATGAAGGCGATCCGTGCATGGCTGGACGATCCGGCGGCGGCTGAAGTTCCGTCACGTTCAGACGAGCTCCGCGAGACGGGACTCAAGCGCCGACCTGTAGGCCGGAGGAACGGCGGAGGAGGTGAAGTCCGCGAAGATGATCTCCAGGTCGGCCGGCATGAGCTTCCAGGCCCGGGCGACCCGGGCGTCGATCTCGCACCGAAGCCTTCGCCGGTCGGACGGGTGGAGCGGACCCGCCTCCACGCCGACCGCGTCGGCGAATTCGGCGAATCGCTCATCGACCGCGGAAAGGCGGGCCGCCGCCCGCCCGATTTCGTCGAAGTCCTCTTCGGCCAGGTCGGGGACCACCAACCCTTCGAGGAGGAAGAAACTGACGTGGATCTCGACGAAGCGGCGCGCCTGCCAGTCGAAGGGCAGGCTGTTCATCACGCCGAGGCACACCGCCCGGGCGCATGTCCCGCCGGAGCCGAAGGCGAGGTAGGGGGCAGTGTTCGTGAGGAAGACGCCCCGGGGGACGAGGGAGGCGATGACGGTGCGGGTGTTCGTCCGGTTGGTCACGTCGCGGAACGCCACCCGCGGGCCGTCCATCTCCCGGAGCACGGCCTTTCGGCGCACGGCGACCGGGATCTCCTTCGCCAGCAGGGAGCCCGATCCAGGCCGGGGCTTGCGCACCTTCTTGAGCAGAGCGGCGCTCGCGGGGCACGGCCGCCTGCCCGTTCCGTGCGGGTCGTACTGGCCGAAGCTCTCGCCCTTCCACAAGAGGCGGTCGCCGCCCCCGCGCCAAAGCTTCTTGTCGTTGGTCTCGTGCAGCTCGGCCACCGGGAAACAGGCCCAGCGGCCGCCCGCGCCGTGAGGGAAGCGACGGCCGACCCGCAGGCGCGCCAGCAGGTCGGTCTCTGTCTGGGAACGGAGCAGCGGCGTCTCGCCGCCGGGTCCGAAGGCGGCGGCCGGAACGCGAACGCCGACCCTTTCGGCCTGCTTCTTCCATTCGCGCCGCGATCCGGCGGTACCGGCGATCTCGATCCGGTGTGCGGCACTTGGCAGTGCCCGTTCGGCGACGACCAAGGCGACCGAATATCGCGGGTGCGTATCGAACATCCAGCGTCTGTTGTTCAGCAGAAAGTCGATCCGATGCGCCGTGGACCCGGCGTAGAGCCACTCCCTGAACCCCTGCGAGCCCTTCGCCTGAAAAGCCGTGCGCGGAAGCACGACGCCGATGAACCCCCTGTCGCGGGCCAGCATCCGGTAGCGCTGGCAGAAGTACTTGTACAGGTCCGGGTCTCCCTTCATGCCCTTGTAATCTCCGGCTCCCAGCGCCGACCTTGCGCTTGCCAACCTGCCTTGAAGGTTCGCGAGCCTTTGCGGCAGCCCGGGCCGTTCCCGGACGAGCTCCCTCACGGCGGCGCCCCGTTCGGCTTCGCTCAGGCTGTTGATGCCCGGACGGTACATTCCGTAGAACGACAGCTCTTCGACGGTGACCTCTTCCCAGGGCGGATTGCCGACGACGACGTCGAAGCCCTCCCGCCGCCGCGAGAACACCTGCGGGAAGGCCAAGGGCCAATGGAGGAACCGGTGCTCCGCGGCGAGTTCCCGGGCTTTTCGCACCAGGGCACCGTCGGCCGCCTCCCGGCCGGTGATCACGTCGGCACCGTGCAGCTGAACGAGCTCCCGTGCGCCATCCAGCCCGAACTGCTCCGCCGTCCACAGATCGAAGAGATGCCGGAGCCCTGCGGTGGCCGCCTTCGCTTCTTCGTCGGCCGCCTTGGCGCCGGCGATCTCCCCGGGCGTGCGGTCATCGCTCTCCGCCACACGCCTCACCGCCTCCGTGGCTTCGGCGAGGGCTTCCCGAAGCGCGCCCTCGAAGAGTTGCCCGTCGCTTATGACCGCCCTGGGGCTTCCGACTCCGATGAGCGCGTCCCCGACCACCACGTTGCGCCCCAGGTACGCCAGCGACAAGCCCGGAACGAACGACGCCAGCCACAGGGACAGGGTGGCGACCTCGGCACCCATGGGACTGATGTCCACGCCGTACACGCAGTGCTTCACGATGAGCCGACGCAGAAGCGCGGTGTCCTCGATCTCCGCCCCCGGAGTCGCGCCGCTGCGCAGGCGGTCGAGGGTCTCGCGAAGGGACGGCAGGGGATGCTCGGCCAGGAAGCGAACGGCGGCCTCGGCCAATGTCTCGGCTACCTGGACCAGGAAGTGGGCGCTCCCGCACGCAGGGTCCACGACGGAGAACGACAGCAGGTCCCGGGCCGCGCGTACAGGGTCGGTCCCGGCGGTGTCGGCGACTCGGGCCAAGTGGCGGTCGAAGGCAGGCTCCACGGCGCGGCGAACCAGGTGGCGCACGATTTCGACCGGCGTATAGTAGACGCCCCCGGCTTTTCGCCCGCCCCTGTGGGTCTGCCACAGAAGCCCGCCGGTGGCGACCTCGGCCTCTCCGTCGGCGGCGGAGACGTACAGATCCTTCCGGCCGTCGTAGCGGAGCGGCCTCTTGGCCAACGACATTCGCAGCCCGAGGAGCGCTTCGTAGGTGTGACCGATGTGGGCGATCTCCAACGTGGAGAAGTCGACTCCGTGGCCGGTCTCCCGGTCCTGGCCGATCGCAACCAGGACGCGGGCGAAAGCAGGATCCCGGAGCTCCATGCGCTCCAGCAGCTCAGCGCCGTCGAAGTCCGTCTTTGCGAACAGCGCGCCGTTGTAGGCCGGCAGATCCCAGGCCGGATTGCCGGTGCGCATGGCCTTGACGAGCCGCGCGAATCCCGCCCACAGCCCCGCCGAAGCAAGACTCAGCTTCGGCATCGTGTCCTTTGCTTCTCGGACCAGGGAAGACAGCGACGCCCTCCGGTACGTCCTGTTGCTCATCGGAAGGTGTCCGGCGCTCTCGCCGAAGAGGATGAAGACGATGCGGAACACCAGGGTGAGCGCCGCGCGCTGCAATTCGCGGCGCTGGAGGTCGTCGGCCAGGTCGATGCGGCGTTGCCGCGCCCACTGCTGCATCCCCTCCGCCAGGGCGGGGAGCGCCTCTTCGCGAATGGTGCGGTCCAGCCGGTCTCTGAGTCCGATGCCGAAGGCCCGCGTCTCCTTCCGCAGCCCGGCGAACCCTCCGTCGGCGAGGTATTCGGGCGCGAGCAGGGCGAGGAAGGGCATCCGCCCGGTTCCCAGCAGCCGCAGGTCCAGCTCCAGCCAGGCACTCGCCGGCGCAGCGGACTCGGCGTCGAAGAGGCGGAAGCGGCTGCCGCGGACCAGCATCCCGTAGGGGGTGCCGCAGCGGTTGCAGTCGGCCACCAACAGGCCTTCCGGAGGACGGCCCCGGCTGTCCAGGCGCGCGAAGTCGCGGTCCTCGGCCTTCGGATGGACGACGGCCACGGGCTTGTCGTCGTGGCGGGCGAGGTAGCCTCGACGAGGCAGGCGTTCCACGGCGTAGCCGAGTTCGGCCAGCAGGCGGCGCCAAGGGTGGCACGGTCTCGCGCCGCGCACCCGGTCGCGTGCCGCCTCCCAGCGAGACGGATCGTTCTTGAAGCGGTGTGCGAGCATATGTTCGGTGAGCAGCCCGTTCACCACGAGTCCGGAGCGCGCAATGCGAGCGAGGTCTTCCGCCAGTCCGCGCACGGCCAGCAGGCCGGGCCTTCCGGCGGCACGCTCGACGGCCTCGGCGAGGAGCTTCGCGTCGACGGGCCTCACCGGGCCCCTCGCAGAGGTGGGGCCCAACACGCGCACCCGTCCGGGGCAGGGCGGATCGTCGGCGACCAGCAGATAGGGACGGCCGGTGTTCCCGACCCGCTCTCTCCAGCGTGCGCGCAGGTACCCGTCGGCGGACCTGGCAGCCTGGGCCACTTCGATTCCGTTGACCGCCGCCGCGCGGGCGGCCCCCGCCCGGGGCGGCACCGGGCGAGCAGTCCCTCGTTCGAGCAGCTGGTCCAGGAGTTGTGAGGCGTTCATGCGGTGGCTTGCAGGTTGCACGGGGCTGCCGGTCGCTGACAGAATCTATCTGCCGATCGTCAACTAGCGAGGAGAAGAGAGCAATGACCATATGGAACCGTGCGGCGACCGTTCCGGGATTCACGGCCGCCGCGGCGATCGCCGCCACGGCCGTCTACACCGCGTTCTTCCCGGCCTTCCCGGCGGCGCCGTCCCTTCTGCGCGCCCAGTCCGTCACCACGAACCCCTTCCGCCCGGTCTACGGCTGGGGAGAGCTGCCCGAGGGCCGCCGATGGGGATCGACCAGCGCCGTCGAGATCGGGCTGGACGGCAACATCTGGGTGGCGGAGCGCTGCGGCCGCAATTCGTGCGTCGGCTCCGACGTCGATCCCGTTCTCCTCTTCGACACGGACGGCAACCTGCTCCGCAGCTTCGGCGGCGGCATGATCGCCTGGCCGCACGGCATCGACGTCGACCACGAAGGCAACGTCTGGATCACCGACGCCTGGGCGAACGGGGCCACCACCACCGGCCACTCCGTCCTCAAGTTCTCTCCCGAGGGCGATCTGCTGATGACCATAGGGACCCCCGGCGAGGCAGGCGACCCTCCCACGCACCTCACCCGTCCGTCCGACGTGCTCGTCGCGCCCAACGGTCAGATCTACGTGGCGGATTCGCACGACCGCACCAGGGGACGCATCATCCGCTACGACGCCGACGGGAACTACATGGAGACGTGGGGCGAGCTCGGCTACGGTCCCGGGCAGTTCCGCGACCCGCACGCGCTGGCGATGGATTCGCAGGGCCGGATCTTCGTGGGCGACCGCTACAACAACCGCATCCAGCTCTTCGACCAGGAAGGCGAGTTTCTCGCCATCTGGACGCAGTTCGGCCGTCCGAGCGGCATCTACATCAACGCCGACGACAACATCTACGTCGCCGACTCCGAGTCGAGCCCCGCGCCGAACGATTTCACCGGACAGCGCAACGCCGGCTGGGAAAAGGGGATCCGCATCGGCGACGCCCGCGAGGGGTGGGTGCGCCATTTCCTGCCCGACGATATTCCCAACGTGATGGGGTACAGCGGTCCCGAAGGCGTCGCGGTCGACAGCGAGGGCAACGTCTACGGCGCCGAGGTGTCCCAGCGCCGGATCACCAAGTGGGTGAGGTTCCGGCGGTAGCGGCACGAGGTGAAGTCCTGCCGGGCTCCGGGCTGCCAGCAGCCCGTGGACAAAATCCCCCCGGCATTCGAGCCCCGGCATTCGAGCGGCGATGCATCCGCCGCGAAGAATGCCGACCGCGACTCCGCCGACCGCGACTCCGCCGGCCCGCTATCGCGCTGCTTACCGCGCCGGCGGCACCTCCACCCGCAGCGTGAGAATATCCGTGTCGTGATACTTCTGGTGACGGACCGAGGCGGCGAGGTGACGCAGCAGCCGCAGTGAGAAGTCGTGCTCGGCGGAGATCTCGACCGAGTGGTCTCCGGCCAGGGCCATCCGGTCCTCCAGGTTACCTTCTCCCGCTGCGGCGAGGAATTCCAGCTCCGCCGCACCGCGTTCGGAGCGCACGATCAGGCGCAGCCTCCGTTCCGGGCCGACCGGGTCGCCCTCGTCCCCGATAAGGCTCACGAGTGCTTCTTCGGCGGCGTGCTGGACCCGCGCAGTCATTTCGCCGCCCCAGCCCGCGTGCGACGCAAAGCTTTCCAGGAACGACCGGATCTCCGGCAGGGCATCCACGCCGAGCGCCGTCACGAGGCGCTTGCGGCGGGGGCCGGTGAGTTCGGCGAAGGCGGACAGGACGAGCGCGGCGAGGCCGCCCGAGGTCATGCCGTTGCTCATCATTTCGGCGAAGAAGGGGCTCATCCGGTCGGTGAAGAGGCCGCCCTGGAAGGCGGAGCCGACCCAGAAGGAGACGCCCACGATTGCGGCTTTGCGGTAGTCCATGCCGTCGCCGACGACGATGCGCATGCCGAGCACGAAGAGGATCGCGATGAGCACGACCGCGTATGCGCCGATGACGGCGTCCGGGATCGAGAGGAGGAGCGCGACGAACTTGGGCAGGAAAGCCAGCGCGACGAAGAACGCGCCGATGCAGACGCCCACCCGGCGTGCGGCGATCCCGGTGATTTCGACGATCGAGACGCTGCTCGAATACGTCGTGTTGGGCACGGTGGCGAGGAGGCCCGAAAGGAAGTTCCCCAGCCCGTCGGCGGCGACCGCCCCCTGCACCGCCCGGAAGTCGGTCGCGCGGTCGTCGCGCCACGATACACGCTGGACGGCCACCGCGTCGCCGATGGTCTCGATCGCCCCGACCAGGGTGACGAAGGTGAACGCGGGGAGCAGCGCCCAGTAGAGCGGGCCGAAGCTGAAGTCGAACCCCGGCCAGCCCGATACGGGAACGCCGATCCACGGGGCGGCGGCGAGCGGCTCCCACGAGAAGAGACCGAAGAAGGCTGCGGCCACGCACCCCGCTAGGATTCCGATCACCGGGCCCCAGAGACGCATCGCTCCCGAAGCGCGCAGGATGACCGCCATCGTGACCGCGATCGTAACGACGGCGACGGCGGGCCCGGCGGCGGGCGCGGCCCCCTCGGGCACCGTCTCCACGAGGTTCAGAAGGAGCGGCATGACGGTCACCGCGATCAGCATGATCACGGTCCCGGCGACCGTCGGCGTGATGATGCGCCGGAGCAGGGAAAGCCGCGATGCGAGGGCGAACTGGAAGAGCGCGGAGGTGGCGACGAGCGTCGCGAGCATGCCGGGACCTCCGCGCGCGAGGGCGGAAACCGAGACCGCGATAAAGGCGCCGGACGTGCCCATGAGAAGGATGTATCCCGCTCCGAACCGCCCGACCCGCCTGGCCTGGACCATGGTCGTGACGCCGCTCACCAGCAGCGCCGCGCCGGCCGCCCACGACAGGAAGAGCTCGCCGCCGTCTGCAGCACGCACGACGATCGCCACGGTGAGAACGATGCCCGCGATGGTCAGCACGCAGTACTGCAGCGCGAGGCCTATCGCGACGGGGTAGCCGGGCTTCTCGTCGGGCTCGAAGCGAATGCCGGGGCCGGGCCGGCCGGGACCGCGCCTACCGGGACGGAATGACATGGGACTCCTTCCCTGTTCCTGATGTTCAGAGAGCGGGAAATCTTAAAGAGCGGGGTCGGCACCGGCAATGCAACCGGCTCGCCGCGCAAGATGGCGGCGCATTGTTCCGCGCGATAGACTTGGAGATTCTGGAAGACTTGAAAATCCGGTCGGCCGGGGAACGGGCCGACCGGGAATCCGTCCCTGACAATTCCCTGAAACCGGAGAAACCCGAGGAGAATCTGATATGCGATCATCCGGAGATGCGATGCGGCGGCCGTGCCTCGCCGCGATCTTCGTCCTTGCCCTGGGCTGCGCCGCACCCGACACCGGCGACGGCGCAGCGACGGCCGACGCCGAGCCGGCCGCGGCCGAAGTCGCCGAGATGCCGCCTCGCCCGATGGCCGACCCCGCCGACGTGGAATCGATCGACGCCGTCATAAACGCCGTCTACGAGGTCATCTCGGGAGACGCCGGCGCGGAGCGGGACTGGGACCGGTTTCGTTCTCTCTTCCTCCCGCAGGCACGACTGATGCGCGTCAGCAGCCGGCACGGCGAGAACGGCCGCCGCAGCTCGGTCACCGCCGTCTCGCCCGACGAGTTCGCGGCGAATGCGAGCCGCGCGTTCGCCGCCGAGGGCTTCTACGAGGTCGAGATCGGCGGCGTCACGGAGCAGTACGGCGACATTGCGCACCGCTTCAGCAGCTACGCGTCGTTCCGCACCGACGACCCCGACGAGGAGCCGTTCAACCGCGGCATCAACTCGTTCCAGCTCCTCTACGACGGGGAGCGGTGGTGGGTGCTCAGCATCTTCTGGCAGCACGAACCCGACGCGGGCCCGATCCCGGCCCGGTACCTGGACGGAGACCCGGACGAAAGTTGAGGGAACGCCGGTCGCGGAGCCGGGCACCGCCCTGCACCCGGCTCCGCGGTGAATCACTGTTCAGCCGCTGTTCAGCGAGAGACGACGCACCGGCGACGCTCAATCGCTCGCCTCGAGACAAGCCTCCCACTCTGCCATCATGCGGACGATCTCCGCCATCAGCCGCCGCCGCTCGGCAGCGAGCGCCTGCACCTCGTCGTGGCCGGCTTCACTGTAGAACGAGGGCGCAGCGAATGCACGCTCGACCTCGGCGACCCGCGCTTCGGCGGCCTCGATCTGCCCCGCCAGCTCATCCGCACGCGCTTCCAGCCGCGCATCCAACCGGCGCTGCCGGTACTTGGGACGCGGCGGTCGAGGCGGGCTCGGCGTCGTTCTCCGCGCACGCTTCTCCTCCTTGGCCCGCAAGGCCACCGTGTCCACATCCAGGTGGTCGTCCCCGCAGTACCGCACGTACTCCTCATACGTTCCCCGATAGTCGCGGATCCCGCCCGGCGCTATCTCCACGATCCTGTTCGCCAGCCGCCCCACGAACCAGCGGTCGTGCGACACGAAGACAAGCGTGCCCGGGTAGCCGCGGAGCCCCTTCACCAGCGCCTCGATCGCCTCGAGGTCCAAGTGGTTGGTCGGTTCGTCGAGGATCAGAACGTTGGGCTTCCGGATCATCAGGCTGCACAGCACCAGCCGCGACGATTCGCCTCCGGACAGCGCTTCCAGCCGCTTCTCGGCATCTTCGCCGCTGAACAGCACCATCCCCATCTTGCCGCGTGCGAACCCGGTCCCCTTCCCTTCGCAGAACTCTTCGATCCACGCTTCGGCCGTGCGTTTCGGCGTGCGCAGGTGGTCGCCCGGATCCTGTGCGAAGTACCCCGGATGCGTCTCGTATCCCCATTCCACCGTCCCGTCGTCCGCATCCAGTCTCCCCGTCATCACCTTGAGCAGCGTCGACTTGCCGATCCCGTTCGGACCCACGATTGCGAGACGGTCGCCGCGGGTCACCCGCAGGTCCACCCTGTCCAGCACCCGGTTGTCTCCGAACGACTTCGACACCGCGCGCACGCTCACCACTTCCTGCCCGCTCGGACGCCGCTGCTCGAAGCGGAAGGCCGGACGGCGGCGCGAGCTGCGCGGGAGCTCGACCAGGCTCTCGGCCTTCTTCTCGATCATCCGGACCCGGCTCTGGGCCTGGCGCGCCTTCGACGCCTTCGCGCGGAAGCGGTCCACGAACTTCCGGTGATGCGCGATCTCGCGTTCCCGCACCGCGATCTCCTTCTCGCGCCGCACGCGCTCGGCCGCCTTGGCCGCCAGAAAGCGCGTGTAGTCGCCCGGGTAGGCGAGCACCGTCTCGTAGTCGATGTCCAGGATGTGCGTCGCGATGTTGTCGAGGAAGCGGTGGTCGTGGCTGATCGCCACGACGGGGCCGCGAAAGTCGCGCAGGAATTTCTCCAGCCACCGGATCGAGAGGATGTCGAGGTGGTTGGTCGGCTCGTCGAGAAGCAGCGCATCGGGCGCACTCGCCAGCACCTGCGCCAGCAGAACCCGCAGCCGGAAACCGCCGGAGAGAGTCGAGAGCGGCCGCCGGTGGACCTCGGCCGGGAGCCCCAGCCCCTCCAGAATCGCAGCCGCGCGAGACTCGGCCGTGTAGCCGTCGTGCCGCTGCACGATCTCCTCCAGCTCCGAGAAGCGCGCCGCGTCGAAATGATCGTCCGCACGAGCCACCACCCGCTCCAGCTCGGTCGTCGCCCGCCACAGCTCCTCGTTGCCCATCAGAGTCACGTCGAGGATCTTCTCGTCCTCATGCAGGAACTGGTCCTGCCGCAGCACCCCGAGGCGAACGCGTCCCGGAACCGACACCGATCCCTCGCTCGCTTCCAGATCGCCCGCCAGAATGTTGAGCAGCGTCGTCTTGCCCGACCCGTTCGCCCCCACCAGTCCGTAGCGCTCGCCCGGACCGAGCACGAACGCCGCGTCCCGAAAAAGCGTCCGGTCGCCGAAGGACTTCGCGAGCCCGCCGACCGAGATCACGGTGCGGTGCTCGGCGGCCCCTCGCGGCCAAGTCGCCGACGCGCCATTCCAGACGTGGAAGAAGAGTGCGACAGTCCCGGCTCGCCTTGTCCGATGTCAGATCGCCTTCCAGACCACGGCCAGGCCATGGTCGTCCGAATTGTAGCCTGGGACCGGACCGACGAAGGTCGTATCCGAAACCTCGACGGCCGCTATCTTGGCCAGATTGAAGTGTTTCCAGCCGCCGGTGCCGGTCAGGCTCGCTCCCCCCTTCTGCCAAGCCAGCAGCAACGGATTGCCGGGCGTGCTCGCCCCGACGGCGTGGGGAAGAACCCTGCGCAGGGTCATCTCCTTGCCGTACAGAAGGCGGATTTCCTTCCGGCGGTCAATGGCGTCGGTGATGGCGGCGAGGAGATCGGGACGCGGGATCAATTGTCGCATATCGTTCTTGCGGGGTCAGATATTCAACAATAATAACGTACTTCAGCCGATCACGTGGTGCACTCTGCCGCGCACATGTTCGCGCTCATGCGCCCGCCGGTGCGTCACGGTTCTTCGGTGCCCGGCCAGCGCATCTCTTCACGTCGTACCGCCTCCACCCGGGCACATGCGCCGTCATCAGCGCCTTGAAGAGCTTGCCGTGGTTGGGCACGCGCAGGTGCAGCAGCTCGTGGACGATGACGAAGTCCTGGAAGCCGGCGTGCCGGTCGGCCAAGTCGGCAGCCAGGGTGACGACTCCCGATGTGGAGCAGGACCCCCACTTGCGCGTCATGCGCTGGATGCGGATCAGCCGCGGCCGAACATTCAGCCGGCGCGCCCAATGGTCTGCACGGCTGCGCAGGAGCTCGCGCGGTTCGTCATGCGTTCGCATCGGCATCGGCACCCGCACCCAGAAGGATCGTCAGGATGCGCTCCACGATGCGGATCCGTTCGTCACCGCCCAGCTGCAGAAGCGGCTGATAGAGCGCCGCCCGCAGCCGCCGCTGTTCGTCGGCGCTGACGGCTGCGTTGGGGAAGCGACCGAGAAGTCTGTTCGCTTGCCGCGCCAGGTCCAGCGCCCGTATGTCGGCGTCCGCAAGCCCCGGGTCGTCCTTCAGCGTCCAGTAGACGCCGAAGGGGCGAGGCGAGAGCCCGCTCTCCTTCATGGCTTCGACAGCCGCATCCTTTTCTCCGACGAGGACCGCAAGCCGATCCATGGCTGCGAGCCCCGTCGCCGTGCGGTTCTCCAAGTCCCTCATGATGCTCTCGGCGCGCTCCCTCAGCGGCAGCAGCACGGACTGCATCTCGGGCCTGTCCTCGACTTCCCGCCCGATGACCCGCACGAGGTTGATCACCTTGCGCTCGTCGGAGCCCGGCTCTGCGCGAAGGGCTTCGAGAGCGGCCGAGTCGAACGTGATCATTTTCATCCGGTGGCCGAGGCCCTGCTGGGCGATGCCCTCCTGCACCAGCGAGCGCGTCTTGTTGGCCAGTGCGGCCGAATAGTCGATGTGGCGCGCATAAGCGGTTCGCACGACGGCGTAGAGTTGGGCGAGCCGCTTGTATGCGGCGACGTGGTCGCGCAGCTCCGGCGATGGCGACAGAATCTCCCAAAGCGTCTCGATGTCCTTGAAGGCTTCGAAGAAGTCCCTGCGGACTTCCGGATCCAGGAAACGGCTGTAGACGATTCTCTCGAGGCGTTCGTCTTCGCCGATGCCTTCTCCCAGGTCGGCGAGATAATCCCTTTCCGCCCCTTTGATCCTGTCCAGAAAATCTTTCAGCAGAAGGTCCAGGTCCTTGATCACCCCGCTCACGTCGGACGAGTCGAACCGGAGCGCCTTGTTCAGCTCCTGCAGCACGCCCACGAAGTCGACGATGAGACCGATGCGCTTGGCCGTCCCGTCCGCGGCCACGCAGGGACGGTTCACCCGTGCGATCGCTTGCAGGAGCACGTGATCCCTCATCGGCTTGTCGAGGTACATGCAGTAGAGTAGGGGTGCGTCGAACCCGGTCAGCAGCTTGTCGGTGACGATGAGGATTTTCGGGTCTTCTCCCGCCTTCTTGAACATGAGCCGCACATCTGCCTCGCGCTCGGCGGACAGCTGCAGCCTTGCGACCAAGGGGCAGTCCACGACGTCGCCGGCGTTCTCGGTATAGACCGGAACCGTCCATGCGGGCGGCAGCAGCTCGTCGAGGGCTTGCTTGTACCGGGCGCAGGCTTCGCGGTTCACGGCGACTAGCAAAGCCTTGTAGCCGAGGGGTTCCACGTTGTCTCGATAGTGCTTCGCAACGAAGGCGGCGACCTTCCGGATGCGGTCGTCGGCGGTCAGAAAGGTGCGAAGACCCACTGCGCGGTCGAGAACCTTGTTGAGTTCGTCAACGTCGGTGACCCCTTCCGCCTCCGTCAGAGCGAAGAACTGCTCGTCGAGCTGCTCCGCCGGCACCGTCATCTCGCCTGGTGCCATCGTGTGGCGGATCGGCAGCGTCGTTTCGTCTTCGATCGACTCTGCGATGCTGTACTTGTCGAGGTAGCCCGAGGCATCGTCGGCGGAGAATATCTTGAAGGTGCCCTGTCCGTAGGAAGTCCGGTCCACCGGGGTGCCGGTGAAGCCGATGATCGTCGCATTGGGAACGGCCGCCATCAGGTAAGTGCCCAGGTCCCTGGCGACCGAACGGTGGGCCTCGTCGATGAAGACGTAGACGCCGCTGCGAGTGTTCGCGTCCTTCTCCAAGCCCTCGAACTTGTGGATCATGGAGAGAATCAGGCCGCGCTTGTCGGTGACCAGCAGATCCCGCAGCTCGGCCTTGGAGTCGGCGCGCCAAACGGCGACGGCCTGCTGCTGCATCTCGCCGAGCAGCCGCTCGACCCAGCCCCGCAGCTGTCCTTCCAGTTCTGTGCGGTCGACGACCGCGATCACCGTCGGGTTTTGAAAATGGTCCCTGCGTTCCAGGATCAGGCGGGCGGCGGTGAGCAGGGTGAAGGTCTTGCCGGAGCCCTGTGTATGCCAGACGAGTCCCCGTCTCCGGGCGGGATCCGTGCAGCGCTCCACGATGCGGTCCGCGGCGCGGCGCTGGTGCTGGCGGAGCAAGGCCTTGCGCGTCTCGCCGTCTTCGACGTAGAAGAGTATCCAGTCCCGGAGCGTGCGCAGGAAGTCGGTCGGTTCGAAGAAGGACTGGACGGCGAATCGGTACGTCTCCTCCGGGCGTTCCTTCCAGCGGGCCATGAAGCGGCGCGAGAGGTTCCAGGTAACGCCGTACCAGTATTCGAGGAGGTGCGTGACGTTGAAGACCTGCGGCGCGGCCATCAGTTCGGGCGTCTCGGCTTCGTAGCGCCGCAGCTGGGTGATGCCCTTTTCGATTGCATCGCGGTCGGCGGGGTTCTTGTGCTCGACTACGGCGGCGGGAATGCCGTTGACCAAGAACATCATGTCGGCGCGGTTCCCCTTGTGCGCCGGAGGCTTGAGACTCCACTCCCACGTGACGTGAAGCGCGTTGGCACCGGGAGAAGCGAAGTTGACGAGCCGGACCGGCCGGTGCCGCTTTTCGGCCTCGTCGTACCACTGCCGCTCGCCGCGCAGCCAGCCGAGCATCTTGCGGTTGCCTTCGATGTTCGGCGGAAGCGCTTGGAGGTTCTCAACCACGGACCGGATGGCGC
Source organism: Longimicrobiales bacterium (assembly GCA_965215065.1). Lineage (GTDB taxonomy): Bacteria > Gemmatimonadota > Gemmatimonadetes > Longimicrobiales > Gaopeijiaceae > Bin94. The sequence goes on along the minus strand of OZ244037.1, from coordinate 2,251,940 downwards.
TGTCCGTCATCCAGGGGTTGAACCGTGCGAGCGCCCGCTCGAGGTCGTCGCGGAAGAGCATTCCGGCCTGGCCTCCGCGTTTTCGCAACGCGGCTTGAGGGGGGAGAGGGGTCCAGCCGACCTCGGCGGCATGGCGGACCATGGGGAACTGGACGGCTTCGGCTTCGGTGACGGCGAGGTCAGTCACGGTCGTGCCATCAGCTTGCCGTACCGAGCAACACGCGTCTTTACGGGTACTCGATGACCGCGGCGATCGCATGAACGATTTCCTCCATCTTCGCTAATGAGATGTTGCCCAACTTCCGAATGAAGCGACGATTATCCATGCCACGTAACTGCAAAGCATCGACGGCAGAGACCTTGGCGAGTCCATTGGAAGGCCCCGGCACGATCCGTACGTGCCAGATATTGGGGGCGAAATAGTCCTTCCAGTCTGTAACGGGGGCAACCAGCTTGATGGGCAACCGCCCGACCGAATCGGAACTCACCACCACCGCAGGACGAGTTTTGAATATCTCCGTTCCTATGGCCGGGTCAAAAGTAACAAGCCAGACTTCCCTTCGTTGAGGGGTGAACGTATTACGGCTCGACAATGTCTCCTCCCTGCCAAGCCTCGCGCTCTGTTCGCTCCGGCTCACGGGCGTAATGCATTTCCAAGCGTTCCGCTTGCTCTGTGAGCCGTTTGCGGCGTTCCGCAAGGGGTAGCCTCATGTAAGCGCGACGCTCCGCCAAGGATACTGCCCGAGTCCTTTCCGATATTGATACGCGCCCAGTCGCGGCAATTCCTTCCGCGTGATGATCGTCAAGCCGTGTTCGCAGCCGATGAAGACCTCGCAGAACGAGATGCAGCATCTGATCGATGTGCGGTGTGCGTGCGAGTGTACGGTTTTCCTCAAAAGAAAGCCCGTTGTGCAGGTCGTAGGCTGTATGTCGCTCGAAATGCGATCGCCCCGGCCAGGCCGGCCGGGATCCGGCCCATGGATCGACAAGTCCGAGGGTCTCCGCGATGTCCCTCGTGCAGCCTCCGAAACCACCGATCAGGAACAGCGGCTGCCGGGATTGGAGCGAGAGCAGCGCCTCTTCGGCGATGTCCGGCATGCAGCCCTTGAAGTCACCCACACTACCACCGAGCACGACGCGCATCTGGGTCTCGTCGCACACGACGGTACGCATGCTCGTCAGCCCTTCCACCCATTCCTTCCGGCTAGGCTCGTGTGGCGTCAGTTCCAACCTGTGCTTCAACTTCATCCGGGTACCGTCTTGCGCGAGGAAGACCAAGTCAGCGGAATCCTGATGCCCTTCGCAAAACGCCACGATGTCGTTCGTCGTCATCTGAATGTGCACGGGCCAAGCCAGGTAGTTGGTCACCGTGATTTCGCCGCTGTGGTTCGGATGGCCGCGGTACCGCACCAGCAGGTTGAACAGCAGATCGGTGAAGTCGTGCGTGCGCAGATCTTCGCCGTAGACCAGACTTCTGCCTGAAGAGAGCATGGTCAATGCGATGTCGGCCATTGTGTCTCGCAGGTGCCCGCCGCTCAGGCCGAAGATGTCCATGTCCGGGCTCTCCGATATCGAAACTGCAATGGCAGGCGGAACGGCATTCGTCCGAAGTGCCAATGACCGCTCTTCGTCCACTTGGCCGTCAATGACCGGTCGGCTCCTCGTGGCACGGTAGCATACGCGGGGCTCAGACACCATGCTGCGGGGCCGAAAGCGTACAGTCACGCACCCGTTCGCATCCTCGATTTCGGGACGAGGCAGCCCAGCCGAGGCGGCCGCTTCCGCCATCTTGAGCGTTCCACGGCCCCACTCCTCAATGATACCTCGACGGTAGAAGGTGCGGGCGATCAGCGGATTCCACAGCAATGATTCGTGCGGTGCGAACAGCTCTTCGGGAGTCAGCCCAAAGTGTAGCGAACCAGAGGAGGTTACCTCCAAGCGGTCGTCGTAGACGGCTACGCCAACGGAGCCGCCGATCGAGTAGTCGCGATGGCACAGGGCGTTCGCCAGCGCTTCGCGCGTGGCCAAGGGCGGCGGATACAGAGGTTCGTCGATCCGCTCCATACGACCCGGCTCGAACCGCCCAGCGATGGGGAGAGTGTCACGCAAGAACCGCTCGGCGTGCGAAAGGAGCGTGAAGGCGTTGCCGTTGAACTGTCGATTGTCCAGAAATACCATGCGGTCGCTTCCCCGAAAACGAGCGACGCGAAGTAGGCATTGCGGCATCTCTAGCTCAAGCCGCTCCGCAGTCCCAAACAATGCCGCCGCTGCCCGCAACAGGACATCACCGCGAAGAACCCCCAAGCTGCGCAGCAACTCGGACACTTCAGAGGTTACGGGGGCATCCAGCCGACCGCGCCGGACCGCCTCAGCCGTCGTGCGCCGAATCTCAGCTGCATCGAGGTCCTCCAGCGACCATCCCGAGGCAGGCTGATTCTCCCAGCGTTGCTCGCTGTGCATGCGTTCAAAAAGCATCCGGTTGTACTCGTCGGCGGAAAGCCGCAAGGTGGTCTTGCCAACGCGGCACCACGCTGCGTCACCGTATCGGTACGGGCGCGCCGGGCCTGGGCTGACAGTGATCGCGACCACTTCGAATCCCGGCCTAATGGGAATGCGTTCGAGCGACGGAAATGCCGGCGGCTCAATGCGCCGGATATCGGCGCTGACCGCTTCAATCGTCCGGTCGCTCACCTGTTGGCCGACAACACGACCCTTGGGCGTTACTCCGAAGAGCACATGACCACCGTGCTGGTTGAGCATCGCGCACACGGCCCTCGTTGCTTCGCGACGGGTGCGAGTACTTTGCTTGAACTCCAGCGTCTCTGATTCGCCCGTGGTCGCGAGGGCAATGAGTTGGTCAGATGTCATGCTCCACAACTTTCGCTTCTTGGAATTCTCGAATCAAACCACGTTCAATCGGAAAATGTTTCGCAAGGGTATCAATAGTCAGTTCACTCTCCAAGAATTCTCTGGCTCCGGTCGCTCGTACTATTACCTGATCATCCTGGGCGTTCAGGCGCGTAACAATACGCTCTGTCACTGCTCGCTCCTCACTTGCGTCTACTGGACCGATGACCGCCAATAGCTTGCGCTCTTCGTTCTGTCGCAGGGCCTGTCCCAAGATCCCATTAATGTGGTCATCGCCAAATCCGTATCCGACGCAAACGATAACCCGTGCAGCGTCCAGAGTCCACCGCCGTAGTTCATATGCTAGATAGAGGAATGGATCACCGTACCGTAACTTGTAGGATGTTCCGAATATGATTGCCGATCTCTCATCTTCAATAGTTGATGGCGAATCGGAATACGCAACATTATTATCGTTTCGAAAGTACCAATCCGTTGAACCATGTATCTTATAGAGTTTGAGCGGCATTGTGTCGTCCAATGTCTCATCGAATGCTCGCCAATCCCATATTCTCTCTCCAGCAATAAAACCTCTTTGAACATTATCGTAGTCGCAAATTTCCTCTACACACAGGTCGTAATTCAAAGAGAATATACGCAGCGGAAATTGATACTCATTTTGGAACTCTAACAACCCTCTATAGTACGATGCCCGATCCCTCTCGGCCAACGCAACCCATTGTTTCCGGAGGACTCCCATGATCTTCCTGCGGAACATCCCGATGTTCTCAAATTGCGATCCAGCTAGATCTTGTAACTTAGGATCCCACGCCCCTACAAATGGATATAGTGTATGGCCTTCCCTTTGTCGCAATTCACTCAAGACGTTAACAAGACGTTCGATGTCGAAGCGGACACTTGTGCCAGATTTTCCCTTCAACCCCTCCGCGTAATATACCGAGCTGCGAATATAGTAATAGAGATCCTTGAACTGACTCCACCTATCATCGCTAGTGACAAGCCGCTCAATTTCCTGTACCATCTTGTTGGAATCGGGAATTTCTGCATCCACGCTTGCGCCAGCACCCAGTAATACGACTATCTCATCGGGTCCAAAGACAGTCATTGCCATCAGAGGAACCACGGCGTGAGAGTGTTGACGTTTACAGGGGGCAGTCCTTGTTTATGAAATTCCTTCAAGTATCTGGCGATTAGCTGTGCATAATAGACGGATACCGGCAACGATTTTGCGTTGAAACCACGCCAGTTGGCGCCAGATAGATTAATTGCATCTTGAAGATGAGATCTTTTCTTCTCTAGGCTCAGATCTTCACGGGGATACGTGAACTCTACATGCAGAGGCCCTCCAATCATGCCGCGAACAATCGAATGGCCGTATTGCAATCCTTCGAACCAAACTAAAAACTCTTTCCTCGACAGAGACATCACGGTACTCTCATATGGCACACGGCTGTTATGCTCCAATGCAAACCCGAAGAAACGGTTCCTATAGTTGAATTTGAGTGAGACGAATTCCCCTCCGGCCGATTGGGATTGTTGGTCCGATAGTACACTGGCGATGGCATCAAGTTCGCATTGTCTAATTGCGAAAGTAGTATGAACGACAAAATTAGAGAACCGATCCGAGTAATCACTAAAAATGATTCGCAGATTCTGAGCAAAATCCCGCATGTAGTGCCTCGCGTCACGGTTCTTGCCCAATACTCTAACTTCCTTGAACACACCGCCTGAGTCCGTCAATACAGAATATGCAAAGTACCGATCAATACCACTGTCAGTGACTCGGTGAGCTTGACCGATGCCGACGATCAGGCAACGTGTTGTCCGTGGCCGCACCTTCCATGGTGTCCCGCCTGCTTTGGCAAAAACCTGTAGCCCTATGCCCGCTGTAGACCATTTTAGCTTGTTCTTATTCGCCACAGTTTCAGTAGTGACAACTTGGAGTGGCAAATTTCTCGCGAGGAAGGCGTGTTTCAGGAGCCAATACTGATCGTTGTCCTTCAAATTGTCATGCCTACTAAACGGAGTCAGCACTATGGGAACAACCTTGGAGCCATCAGCTTCTGCCACTACTTGGTTCACGATCCGTTCAAGCTCTCTACCGCGATAGCCCGAAATAGGAATGCCGCTCACATGCTCATTGCGAAGTGAAAAGTGGAACATCCGCTCCATTCCTGGGAATGTGGGGAACGTATCGCCACGCAAAGCTCGAAACAGGTCATGAGAAAGCGACCGATCTGCCGGCCTGTAGAGAAAACACAGGTGTGTATCATCATTGGGGACATCTTTGAGCGGACCCTTTCGCTTTACACCCATGAACTGAGATCTCGATTCGCTACCAGAGCCGACTACGTAATGCTTGATATCCAACCTCGTCGGGGTGAGTTTCACGAAATTTGAATCAACGTTGATCGGGTGTCCCCCGGGCAGCGTTAACGAAAATACCGAGGAGTGGAAGTCCTTGACGAATCGCAAGAGATGTGAATAGCGATCTGCATAACGATTTCGGTTCGGCTGATTGTGTCTGTCCAGCGACAAGCTGAGTTGCTGCGCCCGATAGGTTCCACGATGTTCTGCCACAGGATGGAATTGGAAGTCAACGAGGAAGCCGAATTTGCGACGAGAGCGTAGAAAGTACGATTGCAAAGATACGACCTGCGATCCTTCAGGATATATCTTTGTGGTAACTTCCACACGTGGAAGAAAACCGCCGAGTATCTGAAAGGAATCAGAATCCAAGTTGTTCCTGCAACTCTGAATCATTGCCATTCTGAGAGCGGCCAAGGTAGCATATGTATTGTCGAATGGATTGCATTGGACATCTGTACTTCCCTCAATTCGTTGGAATAACGTCCAGTACGTACTTCGTTCACCGTCTTCTTCCAGGGTGCGGCGAACCGCTGCTTCCTCTCCCACCCTTGGCCTGTCGCCTTCCACGAACGGTAAGCGATAGAGCGTGAATGTGAATTCGTGAGACGATAGTGGTAAGAAGTTCAAAGCTATCCTATCCATTGCCCATTCTCCACTCATTGAGTTGTGGCAAGTCCAGATTCTCCACTCGCATCTCCTCCGTCATCAGCTTGTGGAGCAGAACCTTGAAGAGATCTTCCAGCACGGCTCGCTTCTTTTCGCACACCGATCTCGCATCGTGAACAAGCCAGAGCAGCTCACCGATCCGGTCCTGGTCGCCAATGACAGATGCGGATACCCGAAACTCCCGAATATGCGCCCACGATGTCCTTGGGTGCTGAGCACCCGTGCTGCCCGATACGGCATACTCGACGAAATCACGCGAGTGCAGAACGCTGACCAGGAAACGCGGATTTACACCCTGCTTCGCCCGAAGCACGAGCAGCTCTGTGGTGCATACGCCTTCCTCCTGGGCGAGCACCGCTTTATCCAGATAGGGCCGGAGCTTGCCGTAAAGGACATCGCCAGTTTGGAACGAGGACTTGGCACTCCGTACGTCCGACGCTTTCCCCTTTCCAGTGTGAAGAAGCCTCCCGGAAGCTACATGCCCTAGGCCCACATAGACGGACTCTGGCGGCCGGGCGCGGGGGTCGACCTGTTCGGAAACCAAGTCGCAGAGGTCCGCGAGGCGCACGGTCGTCTCGTCCGTCATGCCAGCGCCCGCAATCTTTCCAGTGTGGTCTGAAGCCTTGAAGATATGGCCTTTTCTTCGGCGAGAACCGCTTCGAAGCGTACCATGATCTCTTTCAGGTTGGTGGTGTCGCCGTCCGCAACAGCCTTCACCCACCGGCTCGGACTCAGATTCCAGTCCGCCTCCTCAGCCTGTTCCCGCGTGATCACCGCCACCTCCCCCTCCACCGCCTCCCCTTTCCGAAACGCCGCCGCCAGCGGGCGGATCTCCCCCTCCGGGATGTAGTTCTTGGGCTGCCCCTTCTTGAGGTGCCGCGAGGCGTTCAGCAGCACGATCTTCCCCCGCCGCGCCTTCGGCTTGCGCTTCGACAGCACCACGATCACCCCGGCGGCGCTCATGTTGTAGAACAGGTTCTCAGGCAGGAGGATAACGCCGTCGATCAGGTCGCACTCCACGAACCACCGGCGAATGTCGCGCTCCCGGTCCCTGTGCTTGGCACCCGACCCCCTTGTCACCGCTCCGGTGTCGAGCACCACCGCCGCCCGCCCGCGCTCGTTCAGGCACGCGACGGTGTGCTGGAGCCACGCCCAGTCTCCCCTGCGGGCAGTGGTTGCGCCGCCCCGGGTGCGGAAGCGGTCGAACGGATCGTTCTCGAACACATCGGGGCTGAACTGCTGGTTCCACATCGGATTGGCGACGACGATGTCGTGGGTGCCGATTCGGCCCGCCGCCGTCTTGAACTTCGGGTTTATCATCGTGTCCCCCCGCGCGATCTCGATCTCCATGTCGTGGATGATCGCGTTCATGTGGGCGACGGCGTAGCTCTCGGCTTGCAGCTCCTGCCCAGTGAGCCTGAGCGGTATGCGGCTGGTGGGGTCAAGCTCGCGGGCGACGAGCTGAAGCTTGACGAGCAGTCCGGCTGAGCCGCAGGCGTAGTCGTGGCAGTCCTCTCCGGGCTTCGGGCGCATGACGTGCGCCATCAGGAAGCCGACCTCCGTGGGGGTGAAGAACTCGCCCGCGCTCTGCCCCGAGCCTTCTGCGAACTTCCGCAGCAGGTATTCGTACGCACGCCCGAGGAAATCGGGCTGAACATCGGCGAGGCCCAGCCGGTAGCGCGGATCCGAGAACTTCTCCACGACGACCGCCAGCTTCGCCGGGTTGAGATCGCGCTCGCCGTTGCGCTCGGATGCGAAGTCGACCAGGTCGATGACTCCAGACAACGACGGGTTGTGCCGGACCACAGCCCGCACGGCCCGTGTCAGGTGCTCCCCGATGTCTCCGGGCCGCGTGCTTCGCCCCCTTTCCTGCGGCCAGTCGTATGCTTCGCGCCCGCTGATGACGCCCCAGCGCGCTTCCGGGGGCAGATAGAAGCGCAGCAGCTCGTGATCGGCCTCAGCGATATCCCTTGCGACCTTCGGGTCTCCGTACTCCTCCGCCAGCCGTGCGATTTCGTCGTCGAAGACGTCCGAAAGGCGCTTCGCGAAGAGGAGGGGTAGCAAGTAGTCCTTGAACTTCGGCGCGTCCTTCTCGCCCCGGATGGAGCAGGCCGCGTCCCACAGCATCTGCTCCATGGGCTTGGTGGAGGGCGTAGCTTTCCGGCGACGGGCACTGCGACGGGATCGCCGCCGCGTCACCCGGGCCGCCGCTTCGGAAGACGACTCCGCCGACGCCCCGGCGTCGACACCCGCCTCGGCGGCCAGCGCCGCAATCGCCGTCCGGGCAGCCTTCTGGGGCATGTTCGCCGCACCCTCCCATCGGTTCACCGTCGCGACCGAGACCCCCAGCCGGTCCGCGAGTTGCTGCTGGGTCAGGTCGAGACTGGCCCGGATGGCGCGGAGGGTCGTTGCGGCAGCCTGTTTACTTGTCATGTCTGATACATTTGCGAATCGACGTGGGCTTGTCAAGCGACCCCGAACTTTCCCCGGCGCCTGGACGCCGGCGAGAGTAGGAAGGCCCCGTTTGACAACCCACTGGATTAGTCCTACGGTTAGTCAAGTCATCCCCGAAGGGAGTCTGCCATGGCGACGGTGAATGTGCACGAAGCGAAGACCCACCTGTCCCGCCTTCTCGCGCGGGTCGAAGCGGGCGAAGAGGTCGTCATCGCCCGCAACGGCAAGCCGGTGGCGCGGCTCGTGAGCATCCACGAACGTGCCAAGCGGCAATTCGGTTCAATGAAGGGCTTGTTAGCAATCGACGACAGATTCTTCGAGCCGCTGCCGGAGGAATATCTGAAGGCTTGGGAGGGCAGCTGAACGTTGAAGCTTCTGCTCGACACTCACGCGCTCATATGGTGGCTTGCCGGCAACCCGAAGTTGCCGCCGCTCGCGCGGGAGGCGATGGAAGACGATGCGAACGAAGTGCTGGTCAGCGCAGCGTCGGCATGGGAGATCGCCGCCAAGCACCGGCTCGGAAGGCTTCCCGGAGCCCAAGCGATAGCCCGTGACGTTGACGGCACGATCTGCCGCCAAGGCTTCGAGGAACTGCCGATAACGGTCGCATCCGCTGCTCGTGCCGGTGCGCTTCCGGGCCCTCACCGGGATCCGTTCGACCGCATGCTCATCGCCTAGGCGCTGACGCACAACCTCGTGCTCGTATCGAACGAAACCGCTTTCGACCGATACGGCGTCCTCCGGTTGTGGTAGCCGGCTCTCGCCGCTCAAACGGCGCTCCGGCCGCGAACGGATGAGCCGCCCGTCTCCCCGGCGTCGCATCGAGGCCCTGGCCCGTTCCGACAAGGTCTGGCTCGGCGGCCTGGACGGTGTCGTCTGGGCACCGCTGTTTCCCCGCTGGACGCACCGGCCGGGGTTCTGGGATGCCGTCCACCTTCTGCATTACGCGGTAGATCCGTGCTTCTCGGCAGCGCTGCTGGATATTGAAGGCACCGCGATCCCTCTTCACGCTGGCCGATCCGGATGTGCACGAGACCCGTCGCCACGGCGGATCGAACCCCAATGGCACCCCGGCAGCCTTACCGTCACTTGGACCACGCCCCACGGGACGGCAGCGGTGGAGCAGAGACGTGTACTCCCCGGGGGGATTCTCGAATCCTCGTGGACCCTGCCGCCCGAACAGGCACCCGGCGGCTCCCTTGTCCTGGTCGCGTTCACGGCCCAGCCGGCGGAATGGGTGTCGGGCGTGCGGACCTCCGACGGCGGCGTTAAGTGGCTGCGGACGGCAGCCGACCGGACGGGCCGGGAGCTGGCGGTGGAAATGGAGATCCTCGCATCGCGCGCGCCCGCATGGCGGCAGATCCTGTCGTCGGAGGGCGGGGCGACCCCGGACTGGGAGCTTTCGCCGTTCGCCGAAGGAGGAATCGCCGGAGGGTCCATCGCCGGAGGGCGCATCGACGGAATCACCGAGCCCCATCCGGGAGACGACACCGGCTGGCTTTGGATCGCCGTCGCCTTTCCGACGAGCCCGGAGGACACGCGTACACCGGGCGCACAGGACAAGGAGCCGGTCCCCCTCGTCCTCCGGATGCGCCTGAACCCCCGCCTGCCCCGGCCGGTGTGGCCGCGAGCCGGCACGCAGGCGAGCACCCGGTCCCCGACCCCCACGACCTGGCCGTCCTTCTTCGCCGGCTTCCCCGCCTTCGCCACCGGCGACCCCCACCTCGACCGCTGCTTCGACTACCGCGTCTACGGCCTCGGCCTCAACCGGATCGAAGGCTGCTGGGGGAACATCCGCCGTCCCGCCGTCGCCGAAGGCCCCGAATACTTCCACATCCCGATTGCCTACAGCGCCCCGTGCCATATGATGGAGATGCGCTGGCGCACGGGCGGGCGCGAAGCCTGGGGCTCGCTCCTCAACTTCGTCGACAACCAGAAGCCGGACGGCTCCTTCCACGGACGCCTGTATCCCAACCACTTGGCACACACGGACTTCTATCACGCCAACTGGGGCGACGCGCTGCTTGCGGTCGACGACATGCACCCCGACGGCGCGGCGCTCGTGCGCTGCTACGAAGGCCTTTCGCGCTATGCCCGCTGGTTGAACGCCGAGCGAGACCCCGAGGAGTCGGGGATGTTCACGGTCGTGAACCACTTCGAGACCGGCCAGGAGTACATGTCCCGCTACATGGCCGTCGACGACATGGCCGACGTGGCCGGGTGGCGTCCGCGGCTGCGCTTGAAGGGCATCGACATAACCGTTTACGCCCACCGGCTCTTCCGGGCCCTCGCCGTCATCGCACGGCGGCTCGGACGGACAGGCGACGAATCCGGATGGCGCGCGCTTCAAGACCGCTCGGCGGCCGCGATCACCGAGCACATGTGGTGCCCCGACGCGCGCCTCTTCACCGACGTGGACGGGCGCACCATGGAGCGCACCGGGGTCAAGGCCGCCGTCGGCTTCTATCCCATGCTCGCCGGGCTCGCCGGGGGCGCGCGTCTCGACGCCCTGATGGACCACCTGGAGGACCCGTCCACCTTCGGCACCCCCTTCCCGCTCCCCTCGTCCAGCGCGGACGATCCCCGCTTTTCCGCCGAAGGCATCTGGCGGGGCAAGCGCCGCAACTGTCCCTGGAACGGCCGCGTCTGGCCGATGACGACGAGCCATGTGATCGAGGGTCTGCTCCGCTGCCGTCGCCGCGGCAACGACCGGGCAGGCCAGATCGCCGCCGACATGCTTCCGCGCTTCGTCCGCATGATGTTCACCGAGGGCGATCCGCAGCGCCCCAACTGCTTCGAGCACTACAACCCGTACACCGGCCGCGCCTGCCGCTTCCGGGGAATCGATGATTATCAGCACTCCTGGGTCCTCGACCTGCTGGCGCGCGGAATCGCCGGGCTCCATGTGGACGCGGAGGGCGTGGAAGTGCGCCCCCTCCCGCACGGGCCGGTACATGTTTCGATGGGACCCGTGACCGCCCGGGGCCGGACGCTGTCCGTCGCGCTGGACGAGGATCGCGCGACCGTCACCGTGGACGGCGACCCGTACAGCGGGCCGCGCGCAGAACCGCTGTTCGTCGGCTGGGGGGAAGTCGCCCCGGCGGAACGCGCACCGTGAGCCCCGCGCCAAGCCCCGCGCCAAGCCCCGCGCCCGCAGCCGCACCCAGAGGAATCTCCCTGCGCGGGGTCGAGAAGCGATTCGGCGAGGTCATCGCGGTGGCCGCCGTCGACCTCGAGGTGCGGCCCGGGGAGCTCATGGTGCTGGTGGGACCGTCGGGGTGCGGGAAGAGCACGCTGCTGCGCCTCGTCGCCGGGCTGGAGGAACCGACCGCGGGGGAGGTGTGGATCGGGGGACGGTGCGTCGACGATGTCGCGCCGGGCGACCGCGACGTCGCGATGGTCTTCCAGAGCTACGCCCTCTACCCGCACATGACCGTCGCGCAGAACCTGGGCTTCGGCCTCCGCGTGCGGGGCGTCCGCCGCGGCGAGATCGAGGTGCGCGTGGGCGAGGCGGCCGGTGCGCTGGGACTCTCCGGGCTGTTGTCCCGGCGTCCCGGCCAGCTCTCCGGGGGGCAGCGCCAGAGGGTCGCGCTGGGGCGCGCGATGGTGCGAGATCCCGGCGTCTTTCTCTTCGACGAACCCCTCTCGAACCTCGACGCGGGACTCCGGCTGCGGACGCGCGACGAGATCGCCGCGCTTCACCGGCGGCTCGGCACGACCATGGTCTTCGTCACGCACGACCAGGTCGAGGCGCTGTCGCTCGGGCAGCGCGTGGCCGTGATGGACCGGGGGAGGGTGCAGCAGGTGGGAACGCCGCACGAGATCTACCGTCGGCCCGGCAACCTCTTCGTCGCGGGGTTCGTGGGGTCGCCTCCGATCAACCGGCTCCGGCTGGCCCGCACCGGGAACGGGCTTCTTGCGGGCGGCCCCTTCCGGTTCGCGGCCGACCGCCCGTTCGACGAAGCCGCGCTCGCGGTACGGCCCGAGGATCTCGCGTTAGGCGGGCCGACCCCGGACTTCGCGGCAAACGTCGTCCGCGTCGAGGCGCTGGGCAGCGAGCAGCTGGTGCACCTGGACGGACCCGGCGACGCGGCCTGGGTCGCCCGGGCACCCCCCGCACTTGACGCGGCTGCCGGAGACCGCGTAGGCGTGTCGGTCGCCTGGAGGAGAACGCACCTCTTCGGGCCGGATGGCCGCCGTGCGGGTGCGGCGCCTGCACCTGCCCCGACGGGTCCGCATGCGGTGTGACGGTGCGCCCTGACGCCCGAAGTCGCGGGCAGCTCCGGCCGGGCCCGGCCAACCCGGCGCATCGCCGTTCTCGATGCTCGCGCACGCTTGTCCATGTGCTCCTGGCCGCGGCCGCCTGTTCCCCCTCCCCCCCGAACACGGCCGCACTGCGCGTCGCGCTCTGGGCCGGCGGCCGCGAACTCGAGATCGAGCAGGAGGTCGCGGAGCGCTACGAGGCGCTGCGGCCCGGGACGCGGGTGGTCCTCGAATCGGCACCGAACGGGTACGAGGAACGGCTCCTGACCTCGATCGCCGCCTCACGTCCCCCCGACGTCTATCTCCTCGATTCGCCCGACATCCCCACCTTCGCGGACCGGGGTCTGGCGGTGGACTTCGCCCCCTACCTGGAAGCGCTGGGCTTCCGTGCCGACAGCGTCTTCCCGCAGGTGATGGACGCCTTCCGGCGCGGCAGCGCCGTCTTCGCGCTCCCCAAGGACTTCACGCCGATGGTCCTGTACGCGAACCGCGGCGTTCTGTCCCGTGCGGGAGTCGATACCCCCCCGGGGGGTGATGCCGGCAGGGCGTGGACGTGGGACGATTTCCGGCACGCCGCCCGCGCCGTCACCGCGGACACCGACGCCGACGGAAGACCGGATGTCTTCGCTTTCGACTTTCCCCGCAACCTTTACCAGTGGGTGCCCTTCGTTTGGTCCGCCGGGGGCGACATCCTGGCGCCGGACGGCACCGCCGCCACAGGATTCCTCGACGCCCCGCCGGCGCTCGCCGCCTACGCCTTCCTCACCGGACTCGCCCAGGAAGGCCTGACCCCCGGCGCGCAGTTCGTGCGACAGGGCGACCCCGCCCGCGAGGCGCGGTTCGCGTCGGGCGCGCAGGCGTTCCTGCTCTCGGGCCACTGGACCCTCCCCGTCTTCCGCGACCTCGTCGGCGCGGGCGGGCTGGACCTGGCCATCCTGCCGATCCCGCATCATCCGTCCCGGACCGCGGCCACGAGCGTCCTCTACGCTTCGGGGTGGGCCGTGCCGCCCAACGCGCCCGACCTGCGCCGGGCCATCGACCTGGCCGGATTCCTGGCCTCGCCCGAAGCGCAGCGGATCCGGGCCCGCTCCGGGCTGGCGATTCCGTCCCGGATCGACGTGGCCGCCGAGGTCGCCGCCGCCGACACGACCGGCGTCGAGCAGGCGTTCATGGAGCTTGTCGAGGGGGCGAGGATGACCTGGGGCGCGTATGTTCGCGATTTTTCGCGCGTCGAAGCGCTCGCGGTCGAGATCATGGACCGGCGGCTCCTCAACGGCGAGGCCCTCGCGGCAAGCGCGGCGGACGTGGCGCGCCGGGTGGACCGGGTGCTGGCGCGGTGAAGCACGTCAGCCGCACCTGTCTCCCCGCGCTCGCAGCCGCCGCGTTCGCCCTCGGACTCGCGGCGATCGTCGCCGTAGCCGCCGGTGCCGTCGGCAGCGCCCGGGACCACGCAGCCGGCAACGAGGCGCGCATCGCGGCGTCTCTGTGGGAGCTGCCCTCCGGCGGAGCGCAGGCCGTTGCGCGGTTCGTCCCCGGACGGGCCGCGATCCGCGACGCGGAAGACCCGGGAACGGAGCCGGGGGCCGGGGCGTACGGATACGAGCCCGGCGCGCTCGACCCTGCCGTGTGGATCGCAATCGACCCGGAAGCGCCGAGCGCGGCATGGCCCCGAAGCGCCGCGGCCCTCGCCCTGTCGGCCGCGCTGCTCATGGTCGCCTGGGCGGCCCGGCGACGCCGCATCCCCCCTCCCCCCCGCTATCCGGCCCCGATCGCGCTCCTCGCGGCCGGCCTCATCGTCCTGGTCGCCGGCACGGCGAAGCAGTGGGCCGACCGCGAACTGGTCGGCCTCAGCGCGGTCCGCGCCGCCCAGGCGACCCGCGCAGTCGAGATCGCCATAACCGCCGGCGCCGATCCCGACCGTGCGGCCCGGCTCGCCGGTCTCCCCGGGGCCGCCGCCACGGCCCCGGAACGCCCCGAGCCCCTCGTCGTCGTTCCCGGCTACGAAGAAACCGCCTCCCCCGGGCCGGCCCTCGCGGCCTCTGCGACCGGCGCGGCCATCCTCGTCGCCGTGCTCCTCTCCCTCCTTCCGCTCTCGGCCCGTCCCCGCGCCCTGCGGCACACCCTCACGGCCTGGGGATTCCTCGCCCCCGCGGCCGTCCTGCTGCTGATCTTCACCTTCGGGCCGCTGCTCATGTCCCTGTGGATCTCCCTGCACGAGTGGCACCTCGTCGATCCCGTGCACCCCTTCACGGGCCTTGCCAACTACGGCACGCTGTTGCTGGACGGCGCGTGGTGGTCGGCCATCGGAAACACGGCGGTCTTCACCCTGCATGTCCCCTTCGCGATGGCCGTCGCGCTGGGTCTGGCCCTCCTCACGCGGGGCTCTCGGCGCGCCGTGCGCTGGGCCCGGCTCGCGCTCTTCCTGCCCGGAATCACCAGCGTGGCGGCGATCGCCGTGGTGTGGAAATGGCTCCTCGACGACGGTTACGGCCTGGTCAACCGGGCTCTGGACCGGGCGGGGTTCGAGCCGGTGCCGTGGCTGACCTCGCCCGACACTGCCCTGGCGAGCCTCATGCTGATCAGCGTGTGGATGGTCGTCGGCTATCAGATGGTCGTCTTCCAGGCCGGGCTCGCGGCGATCCCGCGCGACTGGTACGATGCGGCCCGGGTCGACGGCGCGGGCCCGCTGCAACGGTTCGTGCACATCACTCTTCCCGGCCTCCGCCACACGCTCTTCTTCGTGCTCGTCACCTCGGTGATCGGGTCCTTTCAGGTCTTCGGGCTCGTCTACGTGATGACCGAGGGCGGGCCGCTCGGCGCCACCGACGTCGCCGTCTACCACATCTACCGCGAGGCCTGGGAGTTCCTGCGCTTCGGCAGCGCGGCCGCCATGAGCTGGGTGCTGTTCGCGGTAGTCTTCACGGCGACATGGCTGCACTTCCGCTTCCTGGAAGGGAGGCGGGCCGGTGCGCAGGAGGCAGGCCGGTGCGTGACCGGCACGGCGGTCGCGAGTCCGTGAAGGGCGCCCCGCCCGGATCGCGAGGTCGCCGCACACGCGCCCCTCGTGCGCGCGGCGCCGGCCGCGCCGTCCTCCTCGCGCTCGCGTGCGCGACCATGGCCGCTCCCTTCCTCTGGATGGCCGCCACCAGCCTCATGGGGCAGCTCGAGGTCTTCTCGTCCGGGCGGATCCTCCCCGCGACGCCGCTCTGGTCGAACTACCCCGAAGCGCTGACGGCACAGCCGTTCGCGCGGTACTTCGTCAACTCGCTGGTGTTCTCGGTGGCCGTGGTCGCGGGGCAGGTCGCGACCGCCGCCGCCGCCGGGTACGCCTTCGCGCGGCTCGACTTCCCCGGCCGCGACAAGGTGTTCATGCTGTTCCTTTCCACCATGATGGTGCCCGCAGTCATCGTCCTCATCCCCCGCTTCCTCATGATCGACGCCCTCGGCTGGATCGACAGCTACCAGGGACTGATCTCCACGGAACTCGTCTCCGTGTGGGGGATCTTTCTGATGCGGCAGTACTTCCGCACCGTACCCCGCGAGCTGGAGGACGCGGCCCGCGTGGACGGCGCGGGTCCGCTGCGCATCTTCTGGAGCGTGGCGCTTCCTCTCGCGAAGCCCGCGGTGGCCACGCTCGGGCTCTTCGCCTTCGTCGATGCGTGGAAGAATTTTCTCTGGCCGCTGCTGGTCACGCGATCCATGGAGATGCGCGTCGTCGAAGTCGGGATCGCCGCCTTTCACTCCACCTACGAAATCAACTGGCCGTACCAGATGGCTGCAGGCGTCGCGGCGGTGCTGCCGATCGCTCTTCTCTTCCTCTTCACGCAGCGGTATTTCGTGCGGGGGATTCAGCTCGAGGGGATTCGGTAGGCGGCGGCTTCGCCGCGCGAATGCCGGGGGGATTTTGTCCAAGGGCTCCCCGGCCCATAACGGGAATCTTGATCCGCATCGGACCATGGTATCGATCATGAAGAAGAAAACGCCGTCGGGGTTTCGCCGGGACGGCCGTTCGAAAACCCGTGTGCGCCGGGCGGCTGCGTTCCTGGCGCTGCCGGTTGTCATCACGGCCTTCGGCGCAAAGCACTGGTACGATCAACGATATTGGGCTGGACTGGTCGAAGAAGGTTTGGCCGGCTCCGCGGCCGCGGCGATCGAGCCGATCATGCATTTTCCGGACGAGATCGAGGAAAGCTCCGGGCTTGCGGTCAGCACGCAAAACCCAGGGCTGTTTTGGACGCACAACGATTCGGGGGATGATGCAGTGGTGTACGGTGTCCGCCCGGGCAGGGGGGTCGTGGCCGAAGTTCGCTTTTCGGGCGCGGCTGCGAGGGATTGGGAGGACATGGCGCTGGGTGCCTGCTTCGACGATCCGGCTAAACCGTGCATCTATGTCGCCGATACGGGCGACAACTTTGCCGTGCGCCCCTCCGTCTCCGTTTTCGTCACGGAAGAGCCCGTGCTCGACATGCCGACTCGAGCCGGAAACGCGCCCATCGTCGGCTTGCGGGCCCCGGTGACGGGAGAGCCCGCGGCCGAAGCGCATGTTCGTCGCGTCGTCGAGCCCGGCTGGACGGCCTTCGAACTCGCGTACGAAGGCGGCCCTCGCGATGCGGAAGCTCTGGCGGTGACGCCGGACGGCGACCTGCTCATCGTGTCCAAGTCCGCGGGGGCATCCGGCTTGATCCGCGTCAACAGAGTGCCTCGCCGCGTTCTGCGCGACCGGGCGAGGGCGGGCGACGGCGAGGGGCCGATCGTTCTCGCGGACGCGGAGACGCTCCCTTTCGCGCCGCCAACGGATGACGACAACGTCACTTCGGCCACGGTCGGCGGCGACGGCGGTGAACTGGTCGTCCGCACCTATCTCGAAGCCATGTTCTTCCGCCGCGAAGGACGGACATGGGCGGAAGCACGCCCGTCCTGCTTCATCGGTCATGCCGGCCCGGGCGGAGAGGCGATCGACATCTCGCCGCCCGGCGTCATCTACCTGACTCGCGAGGCCGTATGGGGTGACCCGGCGGAACTCAGCCGGGCCGAGTGCCAACCGCTGAGGTTCCGTTGAGGTTATCGGTTCCCGGCAGTCGTTACCTTATCGGCTGCGGCGGCTTGGCCGACGACAGGAACCCCGAAGAGGGCCCGTCACCCGTGAGCAACCTCCGAATCAACCTGGACGATCTGCTTCACGCTCGGACCGTGGAGTCAGAGCGGATCGAGTTCAAGGCGACGTGGGACCGGAAGGTGACCGGCTACCGGATCCTGAAAACCATCTGCGCCTTCGCCAACGACCTGAGGAGGCACGTTATGCACCGCGCTTGTCGATGGAGGAGGTGGAAGGAAAGCAGGTTCTGGTCATCTGGGCCCCGGCCAGCGAAACGCCCCCGCACCAAGCGCCCGACGGAGACCGGGCAGCCAAGAAGTACTGGGTGAGGATCGACCAGCAGACCGTGGACGCCCAAGCCCGAGGTCTTCTCACCTCGCTTGTCCAACAATCCGCCATCGTACCTTGGGATTCCCGCGTCGCCGCGGACGCCACGGTCGACGACATCAGCGAGACGATGGTCCGCGAGCATCTGCGGGCTGGCGAAAGCGCTCTGCTCGATGAACCGGAAGCCCGAACCATCTACCGCAAGATGGACATCGTCCGCCGCGTCAACGATCACGAAGCGCCCCGCAACGTCGCAATCCTCTTCTTCTCCCGCGCGACCCCGCCCGATGGTTTCCGGGCGCGAAGATCGAGACCAGCATCCTTCGGGCGGGAACCGCGGGCGACGTATCGGAGGAGAAGGTCTTCAAGGGCGGCCTGGCCGAGCAGGTCCGGAGCTGCCTCGAATACCTTGGCCGAGTCGTCATCGGGTCCGAGATAAGAAAGGTGCCGAACGAGCTGCGGGCATTGCGCCGCCCCAACTACCCCGAGAGCGCCCTTCGAGAGGTTCTGGTGAACGCGCTCTTCCACCGCAGCTACACCGAGGATTCGCCTCACACCACCCTGGTCCGCGTGACTTCGGACCGCATCGACATCCGCAGCACGCCGGGGCCCGTCCCGGGGATCGACCCCGACCAGCTCCGGCCCGGGGGCACGCCACGGCTGATACCCCCCCGCAACCCGCACGTCGGCGAGCTGTTCAAGGAGCTCGGCTTGGCTGAAAAGCGCCTCACGGGTCTGAACAAGGTATTCCGGGCGATGGAGCGCAACGGCTCGCCGCCTCCCGAATTCTATTTCGACGAGCAGCGCACGTTCTTCCAGGCGACGTTGTTCGCGCACGCTTGGCAGAGCGTCGCCGCCGCGATCCGGCAGGCGGGCGAACTGCGTGCGGTCGGACGTGCGGACGCGGCGTTGGATGTGCTCGAGTCGGCATGGCGTGCGAATCGCGAGTCGGCGCCGCTCGCCGAAGAGCTGGTCCACCAATGTGTGATACATGGAGATCTGGACCGGGCGGAGCCGGTGGTCGGGGCCTCACTCCAGGTGGATGTGTCGGGTGTCGAAGCGGAGCGCCCCCAAGTTGCCGTCCCGTGGCTTCAAGGCCTGCTGGCGGACGGCCAGCGCGAACGCGCACGCGGTTTTCTGGGTGACCATGCGGAGCGTCTGTCCCCCCGCGAGGCGATCGGTGCCGCGATCGTGGCGCGCCGGCTCAGGGATTCCGACATGGCCGCGAAGCTCTTCGATGCAGCAGGTCTCGTCGTCCTCGACGATCCGCGGGCGCTGCTCGAGAGTGCCCAGAACAAATTGTGGATGGCAGGACGCGCCCGCCACGAGGGCCGTACTGCGGACACCCGTGGGCTTCTTGTGGACGCGCGGGTTCTTCTGGAGCGTCTGCTGCGGATGAAGGCATCCCGACGCAGGCACGCCTGGGGCTGGCGGGAGCTCGCACGGGCTCGGCGGTGGCTCGGTGAGTCGGCCTCGCAGGTGGACGAAGCATACGCCAACGCGGTGGAGCTCGTGCCGGACGAGACGGCTTTCCAAAGGGAACGGGAGCGGTGGCGCGAGCAACGAACACCGTAAAACCCAGTGGGAAAGATGGGCGGGCCTGGCGCTGTTGCCTGGACCACGGATTCGGCTCTCCCCCCGCTCCACCTTGATTGTCGCAAGCCGTTCACCTCGATTGTCGCTGGAACGGACACAGCCCCCCTCACACCTCCAGGAGCATCACCCGCATGCCGCCACGCCCGCCGCGAGTCACCTACCAGCTCAGGGTCGTCCTGAAGGGAACGAGGCCTCCGATCTGGCGCCGGATTCTCGTTTCGCCGTCAATGAAGCTCGACCGTCTGCACCATCTTCTCCAAGCCGTCATGGGGTGGGAGAACTACCACCTCCACATGTTCATCAAGGGAAGGCAGCGCTACAGCATCCCCAACCCGTGGGGCCACGATTTCGCGCCGTCCGGAGTGCCGGAGGACCTCGATGCGAGGAAGTACCGGGTCGGCCAGCTCCTGAAGCGCGAAAAGGACTGGATCACCTACGAATACGACTTCGGCGACTCGTGGAACCACAGAGTCACGCTTCAGAAAATCCTCCCGCGCGACCCGTCCGTCCGGTTGCCGACGTGCATCAGCGGCAAGCGGCGATGTCCGCCTGAAGACTCCGGAGGGGTCTGGGGCTACTACCACAAGCTGGACATCCTGAAGGATCCGGATGCCGAAGAGCACGAGCACATCAAGGAGTGGATGGGCGAGGACTTCGATCCGGATGCGTTCAGCGTCAAAGCCACCGAGGAGATGCTTCGTGCGCTGCGCTGGTGACGAACGGCACCGCATGCACGACGCGATCTACAAGCAGCTCTAAGCCGACCCCGGAATGTATCGAGGAGCTCCTGCGCGGCTTCCTCCCGGCATCCTGGACCGGCAAACTCGATCTCGCCACCCTCCCACGACGTCGGGGGACGCGGGCGCGGCCGGTGTTCGGTTCGGGCAGGGTGCTCCAGCTGCTTGACAACTCGAGAGGATCACGACATTGTTACGGTTGACATGTGCCAAGACTCACTTTGGCCAACTACCCACCGCAACCACTTGAGAAAGATCCCTGGATGGCACGGAAGATCGACTTGGCCTCTCTGCTTGAAGCCTGCTCGGACCAATCGTTTGAGGACGGCATCCGCATCGACACGGAGCTTGAGCCCCACGGGGGACCGGGTAGTCCCGTGAAGCCCGCGGTCTACGAAGGAGGGGTCTACCAGACCGATCGGCGATGGGCGTCTCCGTCCGATCCCGAGCCCACCAACGTCATTGTCATCGACAACGTTCCCTCGCAGGCGAACCGGTTGGAGGAGGCGCTTCGGCGACATCGTTCGTCGTCCCATGTGCCCGAAATGGTCTTGGATCTCTCCGATCTCACCGGGCTGCCCGCACACCTGCCCCGGCGGATCTCCAGTCTGGAGTTCCCGCACCGCAACGCAGACGCTTACCTCCGGGACGCACAGCTCGACGGGCAGGATTTCCTAAAGACCGACATCGGAAAGTCCATCTTTGGTGCCACTGCCCAGACGTGTGGACCCTTGATGGCGTGGTTCCCGCAGGCCCTGCTGTACGGCTTCTGGCAGTCGCACTTGGGCAAGAAGCGGTCCAACGCCAAGCATGCGCGCGCTTGGGTTTCGGAGATCATCGGCTGGAAACCAGCGGCGACGGACACCCGAGCGTTCGGCCTCAAGGGCGATCCTCTGAACCTGAACACGGACGAGGCACTGACCTCGAACCCGGACGACCGACTGGATTGGGACCTGGGAAAGGCAAGGATCAAGGGTCGTAAGAAGGATAAACTCTCCGAGATCGGGCATGGCCAAGTGCCGTTCATGGACGACAAGGCGGCAACTGTCGCTCCCGTGTCTTTCGCGTCAGTGACCCAACGGGCGACCGTGTCCTTCGCGCAGTTGCGGCGAGTGAGCCTTGGCGTGGGTAGCCCGGCGGCCGATGCCACCGCGCGCGCCCTGTTGGTGGCGTTGGGTCTTCACGCCCACGTCCTAGCCTTTGGGCGCGGATTCGCCCTTCGGTCGGGGGCCGATCTTCGGCCAGCTAGGCTCGCGATGACGTGGCTGGGAGCCGATGGCGATACCCCCTGCGACCTCGGCAGTGTGGAGCAAACTGCCGAACTGCTCGGTGATGCATTGAGCCAAGCCCGGTCCGAAGGTGTTCCTCTCGATGGTTGGGATTGCGAGCCGTTGTACCTGACACCGAAGGACAATCTCCGCGAGGCCATTCGTGCCACATGGCCGGAGCTGGCGGAGTAGCTGATCCGTGCTCGCGATCGAAGTTGAGCTGCTGCACGGACATTTCCGCGGGGATCCAGACGGAACTGCTAACACCGGTGGTTTGATCCGCGGGGAATGGCCGCCCGCTCCCGCACGCCTCTTTGCCGCGATGGTGGCTGCCGACGGGACCGCGGACCGGTGCCGCGTTACCGATGGTTCCGAGCTGGAATGGTTCGAGAAGCTTCCTCCGCCGGTCATCCACGCAGATGCCGCACCGTGGCATCAACCGCTCAGGCCGCGCTATGTCGTCCGGCATGAAGGAAGCGCCTCGAAGTCGTCGTACCCGCATTACCCCGGCAGGATCCCCGTCGAGATTCGCCCGGGCGTTCGCGTTGCCCCTCGGCAACCCCGCATTGTCTACGTCTGGAATGTGCCTGCGCCGGGCGACATGTTTGAGGCACTCCGGCGCAGGGCTGCTCGAGTCGGCTATCTCGGAGCATCCGATTCGCCCGTACGGCTGCGGGTTGGAACGAGCCCGCCGGAACCAGTGGCTCGCGACAAGCCCTTCGTACCCGATCCGGCGGGTACCGTCGCGATCTGCGTCACCGAGAAGGGAGATCTGCAAGTACTGGACACCATGTACAAAGCCTGGACGAAGCACGGAGCCAACATAGCGCGCACCCAGTTCGGGGCGCTGCGCCATCGAGTAAGCTACCGCGCTCCGGACAGTGCCCCCAAGCGGGATGTCGGCAAAGTCGTTGCGTGGTTGCGATTGGAGCGCGCCGTGTCCGGACGGCGCGTCTCGGTGGTGACGGACCTGTTCAAGAAAGCGGTGCTGAGTCGGCATCAGGACATGCACGGTGAGCCGCCACGGGTTCTTCATGGGCATGGGTTCAAGGGCAAAGGTTTCGACTTGGCCCGCTTTCTCGCATTGCCCGACGTCGGGTTTCCACGGTCCCGCGGCCGCATCCACGGGCTCGCTCTCTGGCTTCCGCCCGACACATCGCCAAACCTACGGTACCGGGTTGAGGAAGCGGCATACTCGGTCGGCCGCCTGGCGGGCGGTGGCGTGGATGTGATGGTGAGCCCATGGATCGACGAATCCCGTCCCGTCGCTGCCAACCCAGCGCGATGGACTCGGACAAGCATCTGCTGGGTCACTGCGTTTCCTGCTCTTCACGAGCGCCGGGTCGAGCTTGACCTTCAGGAGATAGCCCGGTGGTGCAAGCACGCCGGTCTTCCTGCGCCCCGCGCCTTCCAATCGGCTCGCTGTCCGCTTGTTCGCGGTGCCGTGGACTTGGCCCCTGTTGAGGCAAACAGACCCGGACGGTCGGGGCTTCCGTATTCCCACGTCAAGATCTGGTTCAACCAACCCGTGACCGGACCGGTCGTTATCGGAGCAGGTCGACAGCGAGGCCTTGGATTGTGTGTGGAAGTTGACGAGCGCGAGGGCGATGTATGAGCACGGGCCCCGGTATGTGCTCCATGCCCACGTTCCCTGAATTTTATCGCGCCATCAACGACCGTCCGCCATTCCCTTGGCAGGCACGCCTCGCAAACCGGGTCGCCGAGGACGAGAAGTGGCCCATGGAGGTCGGCGTCCCTACCGGGCTCGGGAAGACCGCCTGTCTGGACATCGCGATTTGGTGGCTTGCTTCCCAGGCGCATCGGCTTCCCGAGGAGCGGACCGCACCTACCCGGATCTGGTGGTTGGTGAATCGGCGACTCTTGGTGGATTCGACGGCCGATCATGCCGAGGCAATTCGAGATGCGCTTCAGGATCCGCAAGCGGCTGGAGTCAATGGAGACGCGGCGCGCGTGATGGATGCAGTGGCAGGTCGCCTCCGTGTGCTCGCCGCCGATGAAAACTCTGGTCCGCTGGAGGTGATTCGCCTTCGTGGCGGTGTCAAGCCCCGAGTGCCTGCCGACCCGTCGCTGCCCGCGGTATTACTGTCCACACTCCCGATGTTCGGCTCTCGCCTTCTGTTTCGCGGCTACGGGTCGACACGCTCAATGCGGCCCATTGACGCCGCGCTGAGTGGCACTGACAGCTTGGTTCTGGTTGACGAAGCTCATCTGGCCAAGCACTTGATCCGCCTCGTGCCGGATCTTGCCGAGTGCACGCGCGGTGCACGACCCATATTGGGCGGAACAAGGTCGCAACCGCAAGTTGTCGCCCTGACTGCCACGGGCCACGCGGCGGCCCGTGACCGGTTCGCCCTTGATGCCGAGGACGAAGCGAATCCCATCGTGCGACAGCGTCTCGATGCAGCGAAGTCGATCCGAGTCCGAGCGGTGGCACGCGATGCCGCCAAAGTGATGGTGCAGGAAACCCGATCGCTACTGAAGCAGTCGCCCGGGCCGGCGACATGCATCGTGTTCGCCAACACGCCGGCGACAGCCAGGAGTATCTATGACGAACTTGCCTCGACCAGTGCCAAGGGATTCGGGTGCCCGGCCGAGATCATTCTGCTGACGGGACGAACACGAGAGCGCGAGGCCGAGAAGACACGACAGCATGTCCTAGATCCGGTCCACGGCATGGCAGCATCCCGTGCTGCCGATGCTCCGCGTGACCGCCATTTGCTTGTGGTCGCCACGCAGACTCTGGAGGTCGGTGCCGACATCGATGCCGAGTACTTGGTGACGGAGACCTGTGGCGTACGCGCCCTGACGCAACGGCTGGGACGGTTGAACCGCCTTGGCCGTTTTGAACACGCCGAGGCGGTCTACGCTCACGCACCAGCACCGAGGCGCAAGGGGCAGTCGGCCGGAGCTGCGTCGGAGTGGCCGGTTTATCGGGCAGAACCGGCGAAAGTACTCGAGAGGCTTGAGAACGCGAGCGATGGTACAGGTGCCGCCAAGGTGTCCCCGCGTGTTGTTGCCGAAGTGCTCGGCGAACCCCGGGATGACCCCGGCCGCGCCCCGGAAGTTCTGCCGGGGCTCCTTTGGGAATGGGTCAAGACCACGACACCACCCGCAGGCGAGGCACCGGTCGATGTGTACTTTTCGGGCATTGCCGGTGCCGATTACGCTGTGTCGTTGGTATGGCGCGCGCATGTTCCAGAACCGGACGAACGACTGTGGCCTCGGGCGAGCGACCGCGAGGCCGTCACAGTGCCGATCGGCGAGGTGAAAGAGGCACTGCAAGACGACGGTCGGTTGCGAAGGCTCGCCGCCGACGGTGTCACCATCGAGACTGTGCCGCCGGATGAGATCCGTCCAGGCGATGTCCTTGTGCTCGCCATCGACCGAGGACTCCTGGACGAATTCGGGTGGAATCCGCACTCCTCGCTTCCGGTCGTCGACATGTCCATCCAGACACATGGCGTGCCCCTGCATGCCGATGCGCTGAAGCGACTGTGCGGCGTGGCAGTCCGCGATCTCGTCAACACCGCATTGGGGATCGTGCCTGACGACGAGGATATCGATGAGACCGAGCAAGCCAATGCCGTTATGGAGATTGTGGAGACCCTGAAGACCACAACCGGGTTTGGCTGGGATGAGGCCGAGTGGAATTCGGTTTTCTCAAGCGTCCGGCCGAAGGTGGTCAGCGCAACCAAAGAAGTCCCTCGCCTTGTTCTCAGGTCACCAGTGGATCCAGAAGGGCGGAGCGATGAATTTGACGAGACTTCGCTGGCCGTGACCGCCGTCGAACTGGGAGCTCACGGTGCGGCCGTCGGAGTCCGTGCGCGGGTGACCGCGGAGCGCATCGGAGTCTCCAGCGAACTGGTCGCAATCCTGGAACGTGCTGGCCGCCTGCACGATCTCGGAAAGGCCGAACCTCGCTTCCAGAGGTGGCTTGATCCCCAAGCCCGCTCGCCCACGCTCCTCGCCAAGTCCAGCACGCCGCGACACCGTTGGGGTGCTACTCGGAAAGCTGCGGGATGGCCCCTTGGCGGTCGCCATGAAGATCTGTCTGCGCGTTTGGTGTCCCATTGGATGGAAGCGCACGACCATGGTCTCAGCTCCTTGCTAGCCGATCTCCTAGTCCACCTCGTCATCAGCCACCACGGGAGTGGGCGCCCGCTCGTCCCGTCAGCGGCCGACCACACTTCCGGGATGGTTGCCGCCACCATTGACGGCCACCTCGTCAAAGTATCCGCAAACCTTGGGCGGATTGATTGGGAACAGCCCTCCAGATTCCGTCGGCTACACGATGAATTCGGACCGTGGGGCTTGGCCCTCTTGGAGGCCATTGTGCGACGGTCCGACCATGCGGTCTCTGCCGGAGCCACTGCACTATCAAGGAAGGATCACTGATGGTCGAAACGATCTGTCAGGGCTTGCCCGCGGACTGGGTGAACAGCTGGTTAGCCGCCGTGGGCGCGATTCGGATCGATACCGAGCTCCGATTGCGTTGGACGCTGGACGATCCGCCGCGAGCGGTGTTATGTGCAGACAATGCTGACCCCGTGGAGCTCTTGGCTTCCGCCTGGCCCGCCGACAAGGACCTCCGGGAACTGCCCATCGCGAAGACCTGGCGCGACACGCCGCCGGTGAAAAGGAAGGTGTCTGTCCAAGACTTCACCACGCGTGCGCGCTCGGCTCGGTCGGACGCCTCGTCGTGGACGCTATCGTCCACCATGACCGATCTGGACGTGAACGAAAAAGGGGAGGTTCAGCACGCACCGTTTGATCCGCCAGCTCCTCAGGGATTGACGTTGCATGATCGTTTGGTAAAGGTGGGCCGTGAGGTGGCCGAGCCGTCAGTGGAACGACTTGTGCAGTCGCTGCAGGGTACGGCGGCTCGCGTCAAGAGAAACGGACTTGGGTTCGATATCAGGCGCTTGGCATCTCAGGCGGACGAGACGACCAAATGGGTCGATCCCGTGATCGAGGTCTTGGCATTCTTCGGTCTCGCCCTGCTGCCGGTTCGCGGTACCGGCACTGACAAGCAAACCAACAAGTACGCCCGTGCGTCGGTCAGACAGCGCGGCTGGCAGCGGGATGGCATAGGTAGGGAGCTTCGTTTCCATTGGCCCGCTTGGAGTCCGCCCTTGGGTTTCGCGGCCATTGACGCTCTGCTGGACATCTGGAACTGGAAAGACCCGAGCCGGTGGGCAAGCGTAGGGGTTCATGGTGGTTGGCGTACCGTCAAATACCAACGAAAAGGAACGGGGGATCCGACGCGGGGCTTTGGCGCGGAGCGGCTTTGACGGAAGCTACTGTGATCCCTATCTCGGCCATCGAACACTTCGTGTACTGTTCGAGGCAGTGTGCGCTGATTCACTGCGATGGCGTCTGGGCCGACAACGCACATACTGTGCGTGGATCCCGTGCTCACCGGCGAGTGGACTCAGGCAAGACCCGCCGCGAGCGTGGCAAACTCGTTCTGCGCGGGATACCGTTGTGGTCGGAGAAGCTGGGTCTTACCGGACGGGCGGATGCGGTCGAGCTGGATGGCGATGTCGTTCGCCCGGTGGAGTACAAGTCGGGGGTTCCTCATGGCCAGGCCGCTGATCTGCAGGTTTGTGCACAGGCGATGTGTCTTGAAGAAATGCTTGCGGTTCAGATACCTGAAGGTGCCGTGTGGTACTCCGGTCCTCGGCGGCGTGTTCCCGTGGCCCTGACTACCGGTTTACGAGACCGTGTGCGCGAGGCCATCGCCGACATCCGCATGCAGCTGGTGTCAGGAAGACTGCCGGAGGCTCCCAATGACGAGCGGTGCCGGGAATGTCAGCTGAAGCCGCACTGCCTGCCCGAGTTGACCAGCGTCCCCGCCAAGGTCACGCGCTATTTGACAACAGAGGTCTTTGGTTGCGCTACCTGAACACCGTTTACGTTCGGAATCACCGCGCTCGCATAAGAACCCGGCGCGGCGCCCTTCTTGTGGCTTCACCGGACGGTTGTCATCAGCGCGTCCCGCTTGAGGCTGTCGACGCCGTGGTTTTACTGGGGGCTGGACAGATCACCACGCAGGCCTTGGATGCGTGTGTTCGGCGCGGCGTTCGAGTTGCGGCTTTGCGACAGGGAGGTTCCGTACGGTTCGTCGTCGGTCAGGCCACGGGCGGCAATGTGCACCTGCGAATGGCTTTATATCGAGCTGTCAACGATGGGCAGGTTTCATTGAATCTCGCCAAGACCATCGTTGCTGCCAAGCTTCAGAACAGCCGAAAAGTGGTTGCCCGCTGGGCTCGAGATGCGAAGGATCCGGCCACTGCGGATCAGATGGCCGGTCGATCCCACGACATTCTCAAGCGAGTGGCTAGACTTTCTTGCGCTCCTACACCCAACCACGTACGAGGAGTGGAAGGCGACGCCGCCCGGATCTATTTCGGTGCAGTTCGGCAGGCGCTTTCCAAGTGCGAGCTTCAGTTCTCAGCGAGGCAGAGACGACCTCCTCGAGATCCTGTGAACGCCATGCTCGGGTTCTGTTACGGGCTGATGCTCACCGAGTTCATCGGGTCCATCGAGGCGGTCGGCTTGGACTACCAGATGGGCTTCTTCCACCGGCCGCGATCTGGCCGACCCTCGCTCGCATTGGACTTGGCCGAGGAGCTTCGCCCGCTTACCGACCGGTTTGTGGTGTCGCTGATCCGCCGTCGGCAGGTCCGATTGAACAGCTTCGTCGAGATGCCCGGAGGGGCGGTCTACCTGAGCGATGAGGGAAGGGATGAGCTCATCAACGCGTGGGAGCGGCACAAAGTAACAGCGCTGCAACACATGGTTTTGGGACGCCGCGTCGGTCGATGGGCGCTTCCCTCGATCCAAGCGACCTTGCTAGCGAGGCATCTCCGGGGAGACCTGCCAGCCTATCCACCGTTCGTGATGACATGAGTGGCCATGGATGCTCTGATCAGCTACGACATCGCCGATACCGGAGGAGAGGGTGCAAAGCGCCTCAGGAAAGTCGCACAGGTGTGCGAGAAATACGGGGTGCGTGTTCAGTTATCGGTCTTCGAATGTCGGTTGTCCCCAAGCCGAATGGCATGCATGTTGGGGGAGGTCCAAGATGCCATTGACGAACGGGTTGATTCAGTGATCGTGTACAGGTTCAAGAACGGCTTTTCGGCAGCTCGAATCCGGCTTGGGAGGATCAATTCTCACGAGCTCGGCAAGCCTTGGGTGCTCTGACGGAAGACTTGCGAACCCTCGGTGATCCTAGCGTCGCTTGACTCGAAGCAGTGGTTTGTAGAGATTTCAACGGTTTCTGGGGAGTCTGTGAAGACAGTTACACCAAACATGGACCGAACAGATGGCCGAAAACGGCGGTCAAGCAGTGTCGCCGGGGTTGATGCCCCGGCCTTCGTTGAGCGCCGCACGTTGTCCGCCCTCGTTCGCCGGCGGCGGGCAGGGTGTCGCCGGGGTTGATGCCCCGGCCTTCGTTGAGCGCCGGGGACGATCTGTGACTACGCGGCGTCCGTCGATCGTGTCGCCGGGGTTGATGCCCCGGCCTTCGTTGAGCGAATCTTGACGTTGCCAGGTGGCCCGTCGAGAACTGGTGTCGCCGGGGTTGATGCCCCGGCCTTCGTTGAGCGGATGAATTCGTGCGCCGCTTCATCGACTCGTCGCTGTGTCGCCGGGGTTGATGCCCCGGCCTTCGTTGAGCGGGGAGTGTCCGCGGCCGGTCAAGAACACTACCGGACAGTGTCGCCGGGGTTGATGCCCCGGCCTTCGTTGAGCGCAGGAACCGACCGTCGTCCAGAAGATGTACACGCAGGGTGTCGCCGGGGTTGATGCCCCGGCCTTCGTTGAGCGCTCCGGGAATCGGACAGCATGTCCAGGCCGACGCTCACGTGTCGCCGGGGTTGATGCCCCGGCCTTCGTTGAGCGGTTTTCCGGCATCAATGGTTCTTCGGTATTGTTCTCGTGTCGCCGGGGTTGATGCCCCGGCCTTCGTTGAGCGGGCCCTGGGCACCTGCGCACCTGCACGATGTTGGGCGTGTCGCCGGGGTTGATGCCCCGGCCTTCGTTGAGCGTAGACAGGGTGGTCGTCCTCGTCGCCCTCGTCGCTGTGTCGCCGGGGTTGATGCCCCGGCCTTCGTTGAGCGGGCAAGGGCTATCGCATGCTCTACCGGGGCCTCGCCTCCGAGACGCAGACCGACACGCCGGGCGAGGAGCTCGGCACCGAAGACGCGACGGCGGAGGAGCTCTGCGAGGCGATGGACTGGCTGCTCCGACGGCAGGCGCGGCAAGCTTTCAGATCGTCTTCGCCCTGCTCTGCGACCGGGAGGGCCGTCCGGTGGCCGCCCAGGTCTTCGAGGGCAACACGGCCGACCCCGGCTCCGTGGCCGCCCGGGTCGAGAAGCTCACCGGGTGCTTCTCGCTCTCGCGGGTCGTCGTGGCCGGCGACCGGGGGATGCTGACCGACGCCCGCATCCGCGAGGACCTCGGTCCCGCGGGGCTGCGGTGGATCACCTCGCTGCGGGCTCCGGCGATCCGCAGGCTCGCTTCCGGCGGCGACCTGCAGCTGTCGATCTTCGACGAGCAGGACCTGGCCGAGGTCTCCGCGCCCGAGCTCTGTCCGGGCGAGCGGCCGGTCGTCTGCCGCAACCCGCTGTTCGCGGCCGAGCGCGCGCGCAAGCGAGAGGCGCTGCTCGCGGCCACGGAGGTCAAGCTCGAACAGGTCGTCCGGGCGACGCAGCGCGACAACCGCCCGCTGCGGGGCGAGAAGCGCATCGCCGTGCGCGCCGACCGGGCCCTGCGCGCCCGCAAGGTCGGCAGGCACTTCAAGACCGCCGTGACCGACGACGGCTTCTCCTGCGAGCGCGACGAGAAGCGCATCGCCGAAGAGTCGGCGCTCGACGGCATCTGCGTGATCCGCACCAACGTGCCCGCCGGCGAGATGGGGCCCGAAGACACGGTCCGCGCCTGCAAGAGCCTCAGCCGGGTCGAGCGCGCCTTCCGCAGCTTCAAGGGGGTGGACCTCAAGGTCCGGCCCGTCCACCACCGCCTCGCCGATCGCGTCCGCGCCCACGTCTTCCTCTGCATGCTCGCCTGCTGCGTCGAATGGCACATGCGCCGCGCGCCGGCCCCCCTGCTCTTCGACGACCACGACCCGGCCGCCGCAGAAGCCGTCCGCGCCTCGCCCGTCGCGCCCGCCCGCGTCTCCCGCGCGGCACGCGCCGAGAAGGCCGGGAAGCGCACCCCCGAGGGCCTTCCCGTCCACAGCTTCCGGACCCTGCTCCGCGACCTCGCCACCCTCACCCGCAACCGCGTCAGGCCCCCCGTGCACGGAGCCATGACCGCCGACATCCCCACCGCCGAACTTCGGTCTAGCCCCGAGGAACCGGCCCGGCTTTCACACCCCCAAGGCCTTTCACACCCCCAAGGCCCCCACCGGAATCACCCCCACCCCGTCCGGCCGCGCATATCCGTACCCGCTGCCCACGATCACACCCAGCGCCGCCGGCTCCCCGCACCGCTCCGTATCCACCCGGTCGGCAAACTTCAGCAGCGTCTTTGCCGCCTCATCGACCCGGCCCCACCCGAGCTTGATCTCGAACGCCGCCCACCGCCTGTGCCCGGCGTCCACGACGGCATCCACCTCCAGCCCCGTGTTGTCGCGGTAGTGGCAGACGGCCGCACCGCAGGCCTGGGCGTAGACTCGAAGATCCCGGACGACCATCGACTCGAACAGAAAGCCGAACCACTCGAAGTCGTGAAGCAGATGATCGGAGCCCGCGCTCAGGGCCGCCACGGCGAGCGACGGATCCGCGAAGTGCCGCTTCGGGGCGGTGCGAAGCCGCGAACGCGACCGCAGATGCGGAGCCCAGGGCGGCTGGTCTTCCACGATCATGAGCCGTTCGAGGGCGGTCATGTAGGAACGGGCCGTGCGGTCGTGCAGGCGCCGGTCCGGCCCGCCGGTGTCCCGGGCCAGCATCGCCATGCTCGCGCAGGTGGCGACATTGCGGCCCAGCGACTGCAGAAACCGTCCGACTCTCGCCGGATCCCGTCCCGTCCCGTCGACGCGGCGCACATCGGTCCGGCAGACCTCCCCCAGGTAGTCCCGGTTCTCGGCCATCGCGTCCTCGGCGGAGAGCGGCGGATCCTCTTCCGACGATCCCAGATGGCCGGGCCAGCCGCCGACGCACAGCATCTCCGCCAGCTCCTCCACGGTCAGCTTCGCCGCTGAACTCGGGATCCGGTCTCCGGCCAGCAGCCGCTCCAGCGACACTTCGCCCGTGGAGCGTCTCAACTCGAAGAGCGACATCGGGCGCAGGCGCAGCCGACCGATGCGCCCGGCTCCCGTGTGCCGGGTGATGTCGTCGGGCGGGACGGCAGAACCTGTCAGTATGAAGTGACCCCGGCCCGGACGATCATCCACGGCATGGCGCACGTGGTTCCATATCTCCGGCACGATCTGCCACTCGTCGATCAGTCGGGGCGTCTCACCCCGGAGCAGCAGCCCGGGATCGACGGCGGCCGCCCGGCGGGCCGAAGCGTCGGCGTCGAGCATCACGGAGCTTGCCGCCTTCTGTCTTGCCGTGGCCGTCTTCCCGCACGCTCGCGGCCCGTCGATCAGCACCGCGCCGGAGCGGCCGAGGCGCCGCCCGAGCTCGTCGTCCACCACGCGCGGCCAGTATTCCCGCGGCACCGGCGCGTAGGGCGTATTCAGCACGGGATCGCGGACGAAGTGGCGTGACGGAACATCGGGATGGCGAGTCATGCGATGTCGGGGTGAAGGGGGTCATGCGCAGGGGGCATGCGGGTCGGCGGTCATGCGGCCGGGGGTCATGCGGCCGGGGTCGATACTAACGTAATAGCAATGCTTCCAGTGATGTTCCTGCAATACTTCCGATGACAGAATCGCAGTTCACATTGACGCACTGGTCAGACTAGTTATATTCTCGTCATGAATCCCACCTACTCCACCTACGAAGCCAAAGCCCGGTTCTCGGAAGTACTGCGCCGGGTCCGCGAGGGGACGGCGGTGACCGTCACCTACCACGGCACCCCCGTTGCGGAGATCCGCCCGCTCGAATCGGAGACCAGGAGCATCGACGAGCACTTCGCGGCGCTCGAGAAGCGCGGGATCGTGACCCCGGCCCAAGATCCGCAGAGCCCGCTCGTCGTCGGTCCGCCTAACCCCGGCGGGCTGGCCCGGTTCCTCGCAGAACGAGAGGAATGAGCGTCGCGTACGTCGACACGTCCGCGATCGTCGCCCTCGCCTTCGACGAAGAGGGTGCGGCCGCGCTGGCTGAGAGCCTGACGCGGTTCTCGCGTCTTGTCTCGTCCAATCTTCTCGAAGCGGAGCTCACGGCGGCGTGCCGGCGCGAGGGGCGAGCGGCGCCGGACCACATTCTGGCCCGCATCGGCTGGGTACACCCGCACCGGCCCCTCTCGAGCGAAATGGAGTCAGCCCTGCAGGCGGGCACCCTGCGGGGAGCCGATCTTTGGCATGTCGCCGTCGCCCTCTACGCGGCACCCCGGCCCGGGGCGATTTCGTTCGTGACCCTGGACGGCCGACAGGCGAAGGCGGCGGACGCACTCGGCTTCGCCTGACGGACCTTTGCGGCCGAGCCCTCCCTCGGCACCCGTCATGATCCCGTCCCTCGAAGGCCCGTTCGACGGCCCCACGGCAGGGCTTGATTCCGGGCGATCCGGCTTCACCCAGGCGGATCGACGAGCTACTCTACTCCGAGATGAGGCGTCCGAGATGAGGCGCAAGATGAGTGTCCGGAGCAGACAAAGATGTCCGCTTCCGCAGATGTCCGGTTCCGCAGCACGTGAAATGTCCGCTTTCCGATCCACCCGATGGAATCCACGACCACCCTCCGGGCCCGAGGCCACCGCCGGATGACACCTTCACTCTCCCATCGCCCCGCCGCCCGCCGCTCTCCGTTCTTCGCCCGGATCCCGATCGCGGCCGCCATCTTCGCCCTTGCCACTCCAACCACTCCCGCTGCGGCCCAGCGCCTCCCCGACCCCTCGCCCGGCAACCTGGCCGCGCTCTCGGTACCCCGCTTCGCGATTGCCCCCTCGCCCATCGAGCTCACCGGACCGGTACGCCCGGGCGAATACCTCGGCGTCACCGGACCGCGCGCGGCGTGGCTCGGGCTTGAGACCGGCGAGGCCGAGCTGTGGGTGCATCCGCTCAAGGTCGCAAACGGCTTCCGGCTTGCCTTTTCGACGCCCCGGCACGGCAGCCCGATCCCCGGCGGCCGGGTCGCGCGCACGGTGCATGTCCGGCCCGAAATCACCACGGTCACGTACAGCCACGCGGCTTTTCAGGTTCGACAGCACATTCTTGCACCCGCAGATACGGCCGCGCCCGGGATCCTCGTCCTGCTCGAGGTCGACAGTCCCGATGCGGTGGAGATCACGGCCGAGTTCCACCCGGTGCTCAACTACATGTGGCCGGGCTCGCTCGGGGGGCAGTACGCGTACTGGGACGGGGAGCGGCGCGTCTTCGTGCTCTCCGAGAGCCTGCAGACGCGCAACGCGGTCGTGGGTTCGCCGTGGGCGACCAACTCGGTCGAGCATCCCGCGCACCAGCTGGGCGATGCGCCCCGGACGATGGTCATCCCGGTGGCGCCGGAGCGTGCGCGGCGGGAGTTCATCCCGATCGCGGCGGCAGGCGGGAGCGCCCCGCGCGACACCGTCTTCGCCCGCTACTCGCGGCTGATTTCGGGCGCGGAGACGCTCTATCGGGACAAGCGCGCCTGGGCGGATTCCGTGCTCGCCGCCACGGTCTCGGTCGAGACGCCCGACCCGTCGCTCGACCTGGCGCTCGAGTGGGCGAAGATCAACCTCGAGGAGCAGCGGGTCTGCAATCCGGATCTGGGGTGCGGGTTCGTGGCCGGCTGGGGACTCTCGCGCAACGGCGCCCGTCCCGGTTTCGGCTGGTTCTTCGGCGGCGACGCGGCGATCAACACCTTCGCGATGGACATGCTCGGCCAGTGGGAGCTCGTCGCCGAGGAGCTGGCCTTCCTGGCCCGCTACCAACGCGACGACGGCAAGATCACTCACGAGATCTCGCAGGCCGCCGCCCGCATCGACTGGTTCGACGCCTACCCTTACGCCTACTACCACGCCGACACGACCCCGTACTGGATGGTTGCGCTCTACCAGTATTGGCGCGCCAGCGGCGACGACGATCTGCTGCGCAGACTCTGGCCGGCCTATCGGCGCGCATGGGCCTGGTGCCTGAGCGCGGAGACCGACGGGGACGGGATCATCGAGAACACGGTCGGCGGCCTGGGCGCGGTGGAGGTGGGCGGTCTGGGCGAGGCGCTGCACCAGGACATCTACCTGGCAGGCATTTGGGTGGCCGCCCTCGAGGGCACGACGGCGATGGCCGAGCGGATGGGCGACGCGGCGCTCTCGGAGCAGGCCGCCCGGATCGCGCCGACCGCGCGCGCGACCCTCAACGACGCCTACTGGCGCCCCGGCGAGGGGCACCACGCTTTCGGGATCCTCGCGGGCGGCGGCACCAACGACAACCTGACCGTCTGGCCCGCGACCGCCGCCGCCTTCGGCCTCCTCGACGACGACCGCGCCCGGTCGACCCTGGCCCTGATCGCCGGCGACCGCGTCTCGTCGGACTGGGGGGCGCACATGCTCTCCACGAGCAGCGACCTCTACGATCCGCTCCAGTACAACATGGGCACCGTGTGGCCCTTCGTGACCGGGTTCGCATCATGGGCGCAGTACCGCTACCGCCGTCCCTGGGCGGGGTTCCATCTGATGGACGCCGTCAAGCAGATGACCTTCCACTGGAGCCTGGGCCGCCACGGCGAGCTCTTCTCGGGCACCTTCTACCAGCCGCTCGACCAGACCGTACCGCATCAGTTCTTCGCCACGTCCATGCTGGTCACCCCCCTGCTCCGGGGCGTCTTCGGCTGGCAACCGGACGCGCCCCAGGCGCGCGCGCGCCTCGCGCCGCAGCTCCCCCCCGACTGGCCGGAGGTGTCCGCGCTGCGGCTGCGCGCGGGCAGAACCATGCTCAATGCGGACATCCGGCAGCGGTGGACCCCGGCCGGCGGCGAGCAGCGGGTGCTGATTGCGAGCGAGGGACCGCGGCTCGAGATCGACTTCGTGCCCGACGTTCCGGCAGGAGCGACGGCGGTTGCGGCAACGGTGTCCGCAGGCGGCACCCTTGTCGATGCGGCCGCGCAGATCGACCCGGAAACCGGCGAAATCCGGTCCGTTCCGGTGACTGCGGGCAACGCGGACGACATGAACGAACCCGTACAGGTGGTCGTGACCTGGCAGGGCGGCCTCGCCGTGGCACCCCCCCGCATCGATCTGCAGCCCGGCCAGCGAAGCACGGGGCTCCGGATCATCGACCTGGCTGCCGACGACGACGGATGGCTCCTCGCCGTCGAAGGAACCGCCGGGCACAGCTACGACATCGCCCTGTTCGGCACGCCCGTGGTTCCGTCGGTCACAAGCGGCGCCGTCCGCGTCTCGGACTCACACCAGGACGGCATCCGGGTTGACTTCACTGGGCCCGGAGGGCGGTCGGCGGCGACCGTCCGCCTGACTCCGGTCCGCTGAAGTCTCCCATGCGCGTCGGTGCCCTCGAAGCCCGCCGCTGGGCCGGCCTGGTCTTCTCTCCGGGGCCGGGCGAGGGCGTCGGCATCCGGCTCGTATTCGTCACGCCCGACGGTGAACGCCGCGATTTCGACGACTGGTACTGGATGGTCTCGCGGGTCGGTCCCCACGCGCCCGACGGATCGTACGCGCGAGTCGAGTTCGACCTGGGTGCCGAGCCGTCAGCCAAGTCGGCACCGTCGGCCAGTACGCTGATCCTGGAGTGGTCGCGCCGCGAGGATGCGGTGGCGTTGCGTGCGGTGCGTGCCGCAGCAGGCGTGCCGGGGTGCCTCAAGTTGGTCGGAGACGCCCCGTGGGGCTGGAAAGCTCGGTGGGACATAGCGAGCGCGACCGGCCACCCCCGCGCCGACGCCTGGCGTGCCGCACCTGGGCAGGTGGAGATCGCCGCCGCATTCCCGCCGCAGACCGACCGGCGCGTGGCCACGGTCGTCGCATGGGGAACGGACCCTCTCGCCCGGGCGCACCGGCTTCTGCCGGATCTCGACCTCTGGATCGACGACGCCCGCGGCGACTGGGAGCGGTGCCGGGCAAGATCCCCGCGCGGCTGCGAGGGCCTTGTCGAGAGCATCGCCGACAACCTGATGTGGACCGTTCTCCTTCAGCCAGAAACCGGGAAGCTGTACACCCCCGCCGGCCGCCGCTGGATCTTCCCGAAGCCGGACGCACGCGACCACCCCCCCGAGCCCGACGACTGGACCATCTTCGGGTGGGACACCTTCTTCAATGCCCTCCTCCTCTCCACCGTATCGGGCGAGCTCGCCTGGGCCGCGCTCCTCGCCGGACTCGACACCCGGTATCCGAACGGCAACGTCCCCAACTGGCGCAGCCGCCGAGGCGGCACCCCCGACCGCTCGCAGCCCCCCGTCGGCTCCTTCGCGGCTCTGAAGCTGCACCGCGTCCACCCCGACCGCGCGGCCCTGGCCGCCGCCTGGCCGGGCCTCCTTGCGTGGTGCGACTGGTGGACGGCGGACAAGGGCGGACGCCCGCGCCGCGAAGGCCTCTCCCCGGGACTCCTCTCGTGGGGTTCCGACACGGCGCTCGTTCCGGCCCCCGAGCGGCTCCCCCGGTGGGAGGTGGACGCGAGCGGCCACCAGCGCGCGGCCTGGGAGTCGGGCCAGGACGACCTCCCGCTCTGGGACGAAGCCGAGTGGGATCCCGAACGGGAAGTCCTCGCCATGTCGGCCGTCGATCTGTGCAGCTACCGCGCCCTCGACCTCGAATGCCTGTCGCGCATCGCACGCATCCTGGGCAACGGCCGAACCGCACGGCGATTCGATGCCGCGTACCGCCACCTCGCCGAGACGATGAACCGGACCCTCTGGTCCGACGCCGCCGGCCTCTACCTCGACGAGCTGCCCTCCGGTCACTCGCCGCGCGTGGCCGCATCGAACTTCCTCCCTTTGCTCGCCGGCATTCCTTCGCGGCGTCGTGCCCGGTGCATGGTCGAAGTGCTGCGCGACCCGGCCCGCTTCTGGGGCGAGTGGGTGCTGCCCACGATCTCGCGCGACGATCTCGCGTTCGCCGACCAGCAGTACTGGCGCGGCTCGATCTGGCCGCCGATGAACTACCTCGTGCTGCAGGGGCTGCGCCGTTACGGCTTCGACGACCTCGCCGCCGACCTTGCGTCGAAGGGCGCGCGGATGTTCCTGGCCGATCGCAGCCGCACGGGGTTTTGCCGCGAGAACTTCAGTGCGCGCACGGGCCGGGGACGGGGGCAGAGGTTTCAGAGCTGGGGACCGCTCTTCGCTCTCGGAGCCTTGCAGTGGTGATGTCGCGCTTACTCATGTGCTCGCCCTTCATGTGCTCGCCCTTCATGTGCTCGCCACGTTTTCCGGCTGCCGCGTCGAACCCCCTCCCGGCTCCTGAACATTACTGCCCGCCGCCCAGGAAATCGTCCCTTCCCGCCATGGCCGAGAACGTCTCCGCCGCGATGATGATGTGGTCGAGTACGGGGATCCCGAGCTGATCGCCGGCCGCGCTCAGCTGTCTGGTTACCTGCAGGTCTTCCGCCGAAGGCTCGGGATTGCCGGACGGATGGTTGTGTACAAGAATCAGCGACGCAGCCCTGAGGACTATGGCGTCACGGAAGACTTCACGGGGATGGATGAGCGACGCGTCCAGGATGCCCCGGGTCACCTGGCGCTGGCAGATGGGGGCGTTCTGCGAGTTGAGGAGGAGAACGTGGAATTCCTCGTGCGCGAGGTGGGCGAGCGCAGGGGCAAAGAGGTCGTGCACGTCCGCCGGCCCGGTGATGGGATCTTCCCGTATGGGCCGGGCCGACCCTACCCGCCTGCCGAGCTCGATGGCCGCCACGATTCTGGCCGCCACGGCCGGGCCGATCCCCGGAATCTCCGTCAGACGCCCGAAGTCGATCCGCGCAAGCTCATGCAGCCGTCCCCCGGAGAGGTCCAGAACCTGTCCCGCCAGGGCGCGTGCGGGCAGCGACCGGCGCCCCGCCCCGATCAGCAGCGTCAGCAGCTCCTCTTCGGAGAGCGGACCGGGCCCGTAGCGCTGGAGCCTTTCCCGCGGCCGCGCCTCGGGCGGTTGCGCGGCCATCCCGAGCGGTTGCGCCGCTGCCCCCGCGGGTTGCGCCGGTATCCCGGTCGGCTGTGTCGCGATCCCGAGCGGTTGCGCCGCGATCCTCGCCGGATGCGCCGCGATCCTCGCCGGATGCGCCGCTGTCCCGGCCGGTTGGGCCGCTGGTCCCCCGGGTCGCGCCGCTATCCCGGACGCCCGTGGCACTTCTTGTACTTTCGTCCGCTTCCGCAGGGGCAGGGCGCGTTGCGCCCCGGGGCCTTGGCAACGCTGACCGGTTTCCTGGGCCCGGCTTCGCCGCGGTTGGTCGCCAGCCGGCCGACATCGCGACCCGGCGGCGCAGCCGCCGTCCCGGCCGTACTGCGACGGGCCGCGGTCGCCATCCCCAGCGAGTCCAACGCCGCCGCCGGCCTCTCCGGCGGTCTTGCGGCCGCGGGGGGCACCCTCCTGCGGCCGGGCGCGACGCGGGTGCCGGCAGGCGATCCGAGGCGGGTCGCGGACGGCCCCGAGTAGCTCATTCGCCTCGCCGCGGGCTGGGGGCGCACTGCCGGGCGCTGCTCCAGGCGTACCCGGTGGAACTGCCGGGTAACGGTGCGCCGGAGGTCGTCCATGAGGTTCACGAACATCTCGTAGGCTTCCTTCTTGTATTCGACCAGCGGGTCCTTCTGTCCCCACCCGCGGAAGCCGATGGACGCCTTGAGGTGGTCGAGATCGTAGAGGTGATCCTTCCACTTCCCGTCGATGGTCGAAAGCATGACGAAGCTCATGACCCGCTCGCCGTGCTCTCCGAAGGACTCGATCTTGCGCTCGAATGACTCGCGGACGGCCGCTTCCGCCGACGCGAGCACTTCTGCGCGATCCACCTCCTCCGGGTCCTGCTCGTTCTCCACCGGCGGCAGGACGGTGTGAAGGTCCAGCAGCATCCGCTGTCTCAGACCGCCCACCTGGATGCCCTCCTCCAGCATCGAGCCGGGGAGGTGCTCCTCGAAGACGGCGTCCATGGTGTAGCGGACCATCTCCCAGATCTCGCCCTTCAGATCTTCGCCGCCTTCGAGCGCGAAGAGGCGCAGGTCGTAGATCACCTCGCGTTGCTGGTTCATCACGTCGTCGTAGTCCAGCAGCCGCTTGCGCGCCTCGAAGTTGTTGCCCTCGACCCGCTTCTGCGCCCTGCCGATGGAACGGGTGACGAGCGGATGGGTGATGACCTCGCCCTCTTCCGCGCCCATGCGGTCCATGGCCTTGGCGATGCGCTCCATGCCGCCGAAGAGGCGCATCAGGTCGTCCTCGAGCGACAGGAAGAACTGCGACGCGCCGGGGTCTCCCTGGCGGCCCGCCCGTCCTCTCAGCTGCCGGTCGATCCTGCGGGCCTCGTGGCGCTCCGACCCGAGAATATGGAGTCCTCCGAGTTCGATGACGTGGTCGTCGGCCTTGCCGTCGAAATCCTCGTATCGGTTCGGGTCGGTCGAGGCCACCGCGTCGAGCTCCAGCCCGCGCTCGTTCGCCCACCCGATGGTGCGATCGTCGGTGACGCCGGATCCGAGTTTGATGTCGGTGCCCCGCCCCGCCATGTTTGTGGCGATCGTCACCGCGCCGGGACGGCCCGCCTCCGCCACGATCTCCGATTCGCGCTTGTGCTGCTTCGCGTTCAGGACGTTGTGGGGGACTCCTCGGCGCCTGAGCATGCGCGCCAGCGTCTCCGACACTTCCACATTGGTCGTGCCGACGAGGACGGGCAGCTCCAGCCGGTGCAGCCGCTCGATCTCGTCCATGAGGGCGAGGTATTTCTCGCGCCGCGTGCGGAAGATGAGATCGTCCCGGTCGTCGCGGGCGACGGGCCGGTTGGTGGGAATCACCGAGACGTCGAGGTTGTAGATCTGATGAAACTCGGTCTCCTCCGTTTCGGCCGTCCCGGTCATCCCCGCAAGCTTGTCGTACATGCGGAAGTAGTTCTGGATGGTTATGGTGGCCAGCGTCTGGGTCTCACCCCTGACCTCCACCCCTTCCTTGGCCTCGACGGCCTGATGCAGCCCGTCGCTCCAGCGGCGTCCGGGCATCTGCCGCCCGGTGAACTCGTCGACGATGACGATCGCGCCGTTCTCGCCGATGATGTAGCGCTCGTCCTTGTGGAAGAGGGTGTACGCCTTGAGCAGCTGGTGTATGACGTGGATGCGCTGGGACTTCTCGGCGTATTCGGTCTCGAGCTCCGCCATGCGGGTCCGCTTCTCCTCGACGGACAGCTCCTCGTCCTCCTGGATCTCCCCCATGACCTCGGACAGGTCCGGCACGACGAACGCCCCGGGATCGCCCGGCGAGAGCTCGTCCAGCCCCGAGTCGGAGAGGTGCACGTTGCTCCCCTTCTCGTCCATCGCGAAGAGAAGCATCTCGTCGACTTCGTGAAGGCGCTTCTCGCGCATGTAGTCGCCTTCGACCTTCTGGACCAGCTTGACGACGCCCGGCTGGTCGGCGAACAGCTTCATCAGGCGCTTGTTCTTGGGCCCGCCCCGCTTTGCGGCCAAGAGCTTCTCGCCGGCCGCGTACTCGTCTTCTTCGGAGTCGAGCGCCCGTACCGCCTCGGCGACGAGACGGTTGACCGTGCGGGACTGCTTCCGGTGCAGCGCGCCGACGACCGGAGCCATCTTCTTGAAGGGCGTCGAGGTGTCGCGCGAGACGGGGCCCGAGATGATCAGGGGCGTCCTGGCCTCGTCGATCAGGATCGAGTCGACCTCGTCGATGATCGCGTAGTGGTGCGCGCGCTGAACCCGCTGCTCCAGGGTGTGCACCATGTTGTCGCGGAGGTAGTCGAACCCGAATTCGTTGTTGGTCCCGTACGTGATGTCGGCGTTGTAGGCGTTTCGCCGCTCGGGCGAGCCCGGATCGTGTAGGTCGATGCAGTCCACGGTGAGGCCGAGAAGGCTGTATATGGCCCCCATCCACTCCGCGTCCCGCTGTGCGAGGTAGGAGTTCACGGTCACGAGGTGCGCGCCCCGTCCCGCCAGCGCGTTGAGGTAGAGCGGCATGGTGGCGACGAGGGTCTTCCCCTCGCCGGTGGCCATCTCGGCGGCTCGCCCGCGGTGGAGCTGCACAGCGCCGATGAGCTGCACGTCATAGGGAATCATGTCCCACTCGAGCATATGCCCCGTGACCTTGATCTCCCGGCCCATCAGGCGGCGGCAGGCTTCCTTCACCACCGCGAAAGCCTCGGGCAGGATCTCCTCCAGAGCTTCGGCGAGCTTTGCGCGGTAGCGCTCCTCGAGCTCGCCGATCTCGACGCTCAGCTCTTCCCTTTCGTCCGAGTCGGCGGCGGTTCGCTTGCGCCCCCGGAGCGCCTCGATTTCGTCCAAGGTCTCCTGGGTATGCTCCGCGATCCTGTCCCTGAACTCCTGTGTCCTGGCCCGCAGATCGTCATCGGACACCCCCTCCAGCCCGGCGCAGTGCCCGTTGATCTCGTCGACGACAGGAGCCAGACGCCTTACTTCGCGGGCGTAACGGGACCCGACGATCTTCTTGATGATGCCCTTTATCATTGCCTCTTTCCTGTTCTTCTCTTCTCTGGCCCTCCGTTAGCCGGACTCGACCTGCGGAGCGTTGCACCCCCGGCCCGGCTGTGCTCCGGGGGCGGAACCCCGGTAGAGCCCTTCACCTTCTATTATGGCCAGAACCGCGGGCGCGACCATGTCTCGAACGGCCAGATTTCGTCCGATCCGGCTGCGCACGCGCGACGAGGAGACCTCGATCGTCGTCACCGGCACGGTCCGGAAGCCGGGCAGGCCGTGGTGAATCCCGCGCGAGCACCGAGAGCGGCGAGGCACCCGTCCCGCGAGGCCCTCCGCTGCCGACACTCCGCCGACCTCACTCGACAGATCGACTCCGGGCCGGGGGACATCGACTCCGGGCCGGGGGATCACGATGATTTCGGCCAGCTCGGCGATC
This sequence comes from Longimicrobiales bacterium, assembly GCA_965215065.1. Taxonomy (GTDB): domain Bacteria; phylum Gemmatimonadota; class Gemmatimonadetes; order Longimicrobiales; family Gaopeijiaceae; genus Bin94. Next base: position 2,209,176 of record OZ244037.1, on the reverse strand, counting down.
GCCTCCGGCTCCTTCCAAGAAGCGAATCCGCCGAAGAGATCGCCCCCGACGATCAGCGAAAGCGACCAGTCGGGGTGGTCCGCCTTCAGCTTTCGCAACGTATCGACCGTGTAGGACACGCCGCCGCGCTCGAGTTCCAGGTCGCACAGTTCGAATCTCGGGGCGTCCCGGATGGCGGCCTCGACCAGTCGGCGTCGCACGTCGCCCGCGCTCACGGTCCGATGCGCCTTATGCGGCGGAATCGAGACCGGAATCCAGAGGATGCGGTCAAGGCCCGCCGCCGCCAGAACATCCGCCGCCGCGACCGCGTGGCCGACGTGAGGCGGGTCGAAGGTCCCGCCGAATACCCCGACGCGCAGACGCGGACGGTATGGCCGACACGACATTAAGGATCGGGCGGGGCTCGGCTCCTGACCGCCGAGACCGTGTCGCTTGCAGCCGACTGCAACAGCTCCCTGGCCGCGGGCGAGTCGGGATAGGTGTTCAGAAGACGCTGGCGAAACTCCTCGAACTGGTCGTGCCACTCCCATTCCCGGTAGATCTCGACGAGGCGTGCGATTGCCTCGGGGGCAGCGTCGGTGTCCGGATAGGATTCCAGAACGTCGAGAAAGACATGCTCGGCCGATTCCAGGATCTCTCGCTGCAGGTAGAAGTAGCCTTCCTGGTACGCCTTGTCGCCGAGTTTGTTGTGCATGTCCTGCGCGACGACCGCCGCCGAGTCCCCCTGGGGCGTGCCCCGGAAATCCTCGGCTACGTTTCGGCAGGTCGTGTTCGCCTGAATGGTGTACTGCGGATCCCGTTGCGGATGCGGCGACATGCGCGCGTAGGATCTGCATAGTCCCATCCAGGCTTCCGGGGTGCGCTCGTGGTCGGGGTATACCTGCACGATGCGGGTGAACTCGGATACGGCGCTCAGGTACTCCTCGGCAGCGAAAAAGGAGCGGGCCAGGTAGTGGCGCGCTTCGACCACCTGATCAAATGCCGGAAAGGTGAGGATCAGCCGCTCGAAGGCTCGTCGCGCCTCTCCCCAGTCCCCGTCCTCGAACGCCTGCTGCGCGTGCTCGTACAGCTGTTCCTCCGTCCATCCGGAGTAGGGAGGGGCCGACGCGCACGCCGCGCCCAACAGCCCCACCAGCAGCGAAGCGATCCGGCCCGGATGCATCGCCGCTCGAATGCCGCGGGGATTCTGTCCACGGGTTGCCAGGACGCCCGCGGGAACCGACCGCCGCCTCAGCACGGGTCTTCGCCTTCGCGGAAGCGGATCTCGTCAACGCGCAGGAGGGCCTGTGCGCCGAGCGCTCCGGATCCCGACACATCGACTTCGGGAACCATGAGATACGCTTCGACGGCCGCCTCGCATTCCCCTATCCGCGCCAGAACGCCGGCCTTCCGAAAGTACACTTCCGGGAGCGCGGCCCTCGGCTCTTCGATCTCGATGACCAGGTCAAGGTAACCGATCACCCTCCGGAGCACATCCGCGGGCTCCTCGCCCGGGTCTGATGCGCCTGTCCCTGAAGACGGCTCCTCGCCGACCGCTTCCGCACCGCCGGCCGCGTCCGCACCGCCGACCGTATCCGCGCGCTCCGCGAGCGCACGTGACACTGCTTCCTCGAACCCATCCTGTTCGATCAGCTCCTGCGCCAGCTGGAATGCACAGGAACCCACGTGCCATCGGGTTTCGCGTTCTCGGTGCCGCGCCAATTCCACGAAATCGTCAAAGAACTCCAGCGCCCGCTCGCAGTCACCGATTTCCTGGTGTGCGCGTGCGGCCTCGAACACGATGTCGGGGTCGCGGCGCTGACTGCCGAGCACCCTGAGGTAGAGCGGCTGCGCGCGGCCGTGCTGGCCGCTGTTGCTGTAATGCCGAGCCATCGGCAGCACGAGGTCCTCCACGACGATTCCCGGCCGGAAATGCGCGGCCGTCTCCATCGCGGAGGCACCGCCGTAGCGGTCGCCGGCGGCGAACGCCTCCCTGGCGCGGGAAACGAAATCCGACACGGCCTGGTCGGCGTGGGCGCTGTCCTCGCGCACCGCTTGGTCGTAGAGGGTGCGGGCCTCGTCCACCCTTCCCAGCACGGCATAGGTGTGCGCCGTGCGCAGCGCCGCCTCGATGCCCGACCCTTCCCGCATGGACAGCCGGTACTCGGCGAGCGCGTCTTCGTAGTCTCCGCGCGCGAACGCCCCGTCACCTCGCATGCGGGATGTTTCCAGACCCTCGTCGGGGCCGCAGCCGCCGACCATGAATGCGATTCCCGCCAGTAGCAGCCCCTGGACAAATCCGCCCGGATGCATCGCCGGTCGAATGCCGCTCGGGCGACTCGTCCGTCCCGTCCCCGGCGGTCTCAGTAGTTGTTTTTCGTCCACGGTCAACCTCCGCTGAAGGTGCGCGCCCTTGCTTTCGAACGGTCCACGAGCTCCCGGAACCGGGCGACGGTCTTCCGCAATCCATCGCGCAAGGCAACCGCCGGCGACCAGCCGAGTTCGCGCCGGGCCACGGTAATGTCCGGCTGCCGCACTACCGGATCGTCCGCCGGAAGGGGAAGGAAGGTCGGCGGCGTCGTGCTCCCGGTCGCCTCCATCACCAGATCGACCAGCTTGCGGATCGTGAACTCCTCGGGGTTCCCGATATTCGTCGGATCCACCCGGGACGATCGGTAGAGTCGAAAGATACCCTCGATCTCGTCGTCGACGTAGCAGAAGGACCGGGTCTGGGAGCCGTCGCCGTACACCGTCATCGGCTCGCCCCGCAGCCCCTGCACGATGAAGTTCGAGACGACCCGTCCGTCGGCGGGCCGCATGCGGCTTCCGTAGGTGTTGAAGATCCTCACGATCCGCGTATCGAGGCCGTGGGTGCGGTGGTAGGCCATCGTCATGGCTTCGGCATACCGCTTTGCTTCGTCGTAGACGCCCCTCGGTCCGACCGGGTTGACGTTGCCCCAGTAGCTCTCCGCCTGCGGGCTGACCTGCGGATCCCCGTAGACCTCCGAGGTCGAGGCCAGGAGGTAGCGCGCGCCGTGCCGCAAGGCCAGCCCGAGTGTGTTGTGGGTTCCCAGTCCGCCGACCTTCAGCGTCTGAATCGGAAGCTCGGAGTAGTCGAGCGGGCTGGCCGGGGACGCGAAGTGCAGCACGCCGTCCAGCCTTGAGTCGAAGAAGAGCGGCCTGCTGACATCGTGTTCGATCAGACGGAACCGGGGATTCCCATCGAGGTGGGCCAGGTTGTCCCTGGATCCGGTGACGAAGTTGTCTACACCCACGACCTCGTATCCCTCCGCCAGGAACCGATCCGCGAGGTGCGAACCCAGGAACCCGGCGGCTCCCGTGACGAGCACGCGCACCGGTCAGCCGTCTCCGTCCCGCCCCACGGCCGGATGCCTCGCGGCCGGACGCCCCACGGCCGGACGCCCCACGGAATAGTATTCGAAGCCCAGTTCGCGCATCGTCTGGGTGGTGAAGAGGTTCCGTCCGTCAAAGATAATCGGCCGTTTGAGCGAGGCCCGCATTCGCGCGAAATCCGGTATGCGGTATGGACTCCACTCCGTGTGGATGATCAGGGCGTCGGCACCGTCGAGGACATCGTAGTTGAGGCTGCGCAGCTCGATCACATCGCCGAAAACGCGATGCGCCTCGGACATCGCCACCGGGTCGTGGGCGACGACTCGGGCCCCCCGCTCCAGGAGCCCGCGGATCGTCACCAGGCTGGGCGCCTCGCGCATGTCGTCGGTGTTCGGCTTGAACGCCAACCCCCACACCGCAAAGGTCATGCCGCACAGATCCTCCCCGAAGCGGTCTACGCACTGCTCCAGGAGGTAGCGCTTCTGACCGGCGTTGACCTCTTCCACCGCATCGAGGATGGAGGAATCCACTCCCAGTTCCTGCATGGTGCGAGCCAGCGCCTTGACGTCCTTCGGGAAGCACGAGCCCCCGTACCCGACCCCCGGAAAGAGGAAAGTGGGGCCGATCCGGCGATCGGAACCGATGCCGAGGCGCACCATGTCCACGTCGGCGCCCGTGCGTTCGCAGAGGCGGGCGATCGAGTTCATGAAGCTGATCCGCGAGGCGAGCATCGCATTGGCGGCGTACTTGGTGATCTCCGCCGAGGCCGTGTCCATCACCAGGACTGCGTTTCCGGTGCGGGTGAAGGGCGCGTAGAGGTCGCGAAGCACTCCGGCGGCGGCCTCGTCGTCGACACCCAGTACGACGCGGTCCGGTTTTCGGAAGTCCTGCAGCGCCGCCCCCTCCTTGAGAAACTCCGGATTGGAACAGACGCGAACCGGCTGATCCGTCTCTGCTTCTATCGTCTCGCGCACCAGGCGGGCGGTCCCCACCGGTACCGTGCTCTTGGTGATCACGATGCGCTCGCCGTCCATGGCGCGGCCGATGTCTCGCGCAACCGTCACCACGTGACGCAGATCGGCGGAACCGTCTTCGTCGGGAGGGGTCCCGACGGCGATGAAGATGATGTAGGACTCGCGCACGGCCCATGCCAGGTCGGTTGTGAACGTCAGGCGTCCTTCGGCCATGTTCTGCGTCACCAGCGACTGCAGACCCGGCTCGAAGAACGGGATTTCTCCCCGCTTTAGAGCACTGATCTTCACGTCGAGGATGTCCGCACAGATCACGTCGTTGCCGGTCTCGGCAAGGCAGGCGCCGGTGGTGATCCCGACATACCCGCTGCCCAACACGGCGACGTTCATGAAACTCCCTCGCTCAGCTCCGCGCCCCGGGGGCCGGCGGCGGCCTCCGGCCCGTGGGCAAATCCCCCGGCATTCGAGCGGCAATGCATCCGGGCCGGATCAGTCCACGGGCAGCCAGGGTGCATGGTTGTGCGCTCCGGCCTCACCCCTTCACGATCCACCGCTGCGGCCGGGCTGTGCAGGCGGCATCGGGGATCGAGGCCGTGACGTTGCGCGCGTCGACCAGTAGCCTCGAGCGCTCGAAGATCCGCCGGGCATCGAAGCTGGAGTGGTCCGTCACGATCACCACGACATCGGTCTCGTCGAAGAGGCGGTCGTCCAGCGCCGCGGACTTCAGGGAACGACCGTCCGGCAGACCCCACCGGGGAACGTACGGATCGTGGTAGGCGACCTCGGCACCGTCCCGCTCGAGAAGATCGAGGACGGCCAGTGCGGGCGACTCGCGGACATCGTCCACGTCTTTCTTATACGCGACCCCGAGAAGGAGCGCCCGCGAGCCGTTGACGGGCTTGTGCGCTCCGTTAAGCGCCTCTCTCACCTTCCCCACGACGAAGGCGGGCATTTCGGCGTTGATCTCCGACGCCGTGTCGATGAAGCGGGTGCGGTAGTCCATCGCCCGCATTTTCCACGACAGGTAGCGCGGATCCACCGGGAGACAATGACCACCCAGTCCGGGCCCCGGAGTAAACTTCATGAAGCCGAACGGCTTCGTGGCGGCCGCCCGGACCACCTCCCAGATGTCCAGTCCGAGCCTGTCCGCGATCACCGCCATTTCGTTGACCAGCCCGATGTTCACAGCCCGGAAGGCGTTCTCGAGGATCTTGGTCAATTCTGCGGCTTCGGCGGAAGACACCGGGACCATTTCGTCCACGAACCGCGAGTAGAAGGCCGTCCCCGCCTCCGTACAGTGCTGCGTGACGCCCCCGATCACCTTGGGAGTGTTGCCCGTCTTCCATGTCGCGTTGCCCGGATCCACTCGTTCGGGCGAGAAGCAGAGGAAGAAGTCTTCTCCCGCTCTGAGACCGCCTTGCCGGAGTATCGGCAGCACCACTTCGCGCGTCGTCCCGGGGTACGTCGTGGACTCGAGTACGATCAACTGACCTGCGACCAGCGCCTTCCCCACGGCTTCGGCGGCCGCGAGGATCGCAGAGATGTCGGGATCGCGCGTCTTGGAAAGCGGTGTGGGCACGCAGATGGCGACCGCGCGACACTCGGACAGACGCCCCATGTCGGTGGTTGCTTCCAGCAGGTTGCGCCGACGTGCCGTGCCCACCTCGTCGTCGGCCAGATCCGATATGTGGGTGCGTCCCGCATTGATTCCGTCCACCACCCGGGCGTCCACATCGAATCCGACGACCCGGATACCCTGGCCGGCGGCCCGGACCGCGAGAGGCAGCCCCACATACCCGAGCCCTATCACCCCGAAGGTGACCTGCGCCTCCGCGCGGATCAACTGCGCCCTGCCGATCCCGCGCGGCTTTCGTTCAGGAAGACGGTTCTGCGGATCCGGCCTCGGCATCGGCATCGGCGACCGAGGTCACTTCCATGAAGTCCTCGGCGAATTCCGCCTGAACCCGGTCACTCTCCCCGGGGAACGCGCCGGCCGCCTCCCAGGCGTCGAGGACCGAGTCCGACATCGCCATGACCGTTCCGGTCACGCTGAGCAAACCACCGCCGACCATCTCCACGGAATCGGCAAGGGCGGATTCCGCAAAGTGCAGGAGATAGGGGTTCTGCTGATCATTCTCCAGCAGCGTCCAGACGCAGTGCGGCCCGAGAAGGCTGGCAACGGCGACCCGCTGCAGAGTGATCTCCCGCCCGAAGTAGGCCTCCGTCCCGGCAGAGAAGTCCGCGAACGCGACCACGTTGTCGCCGAGCTCCTCCTCGACCTCTTCCTCGACGACCACCTCGGTAGGTTCGGCCGTGACGGAAAGCCAGTACAGGAAGCCGCCTATCGCCAAGAAGCACAGGATCATCAGCGGAGCACCCAGCCTCGCCGCTCCCACGCGCGATTTCAGGACCTTTGCCATCTTCCTTCCTTATCCGTGTTAGGGGTCTCGAACCGGAGAGCCCGGCCGGGCTTCGTCTACAGCGGGATTCTAATCTACCAATTCGATGAGCGCCATATCCGCGCCGTCGCCCTTGCGACTGCCGAGCTTAAGGATGCGCGTGTAGCCGCCCGGACGGTCGGTGTAGCGCGGACCCAGATCGTCGAAGAGCTTGCCGAGAACCTCGCGGTCCGCGATCCGCCGCGCCGCCAGCCTTCGCGCGTGCAGGTCGCCCCGCTTGGCTAGACTGATCAGACGCTCCGCGTAGGGGCGCAGCTCCTTGGCTCTGGCTGTAGTCGTTCTGATCCGCTCGTGGCGAAAGAGCGACGTGGCCATGTTCCTGAGCAATGCTTTTCGATGGCTGGGCGACCGCGAAAGGCTTCTTCCTTTTTTCCTGTGACGCATGGGTTTCTCGTTTCCTGGTCCGGCAGCCGTCTATTCGCCCGCTCCGGCCGGGGCTTTTTCCTCGGTGAAGAAGAGGCGCCCGTCTTCGCGGCGTTCCAGTTTGATCCCGAACCGGAGGCCGTGCTCGTCGAGGAGTGCGTATATCTCCGCAAGGGACTTCCGGCCGAAGTTCTCTATGGAAAGCATGTCGGCCTCGGTGCGGCTCACCAGTTCTCCCAGAGTCGTGATGGATTCCCGCTGCAGCGAGTTGCGAGAGCGCACGCTCAACTCCGCGAGGTCGTCGACCAAAGTATCGAAGAGCCTGACCATCTGCGGCGGCACCGGCACCGGCTCCACGGACGGTGGCCTGGGCGGACCGCCCTGGCGGAAGTAGAGCATGTACTCGAAGTGCCGCCGCACGAGCTCGGCCGAATAGCGGATCGCGCTTTCCGGATCGACGGATCCGTCCGTCTCCACATGAACGGTGAGACGGTCGAAGTCGGTGCGCTGTCCGACCCTGGTCGCCTCAACCGTAAAGTTCGCACGAAGGACCGGGTTGTAGATGGCGTCGATCCGCACCAGATCGACCGGAGCATCTTCCGGTTCGGGGTGCTGCTCGGCGAGGACGAATCCTCGGCCCTTGTTGACGCGAAGCTCGATGTTCACCTCGACATCGTCCTCCAGCGTCAGGATGTGATGGCTCGGATCGTGGACGGTGACGGACCCCGGACCTCGGATCTTGGCTGCGGTGACGGGGCCCCTCTTATTGGCGCGGATCTCCAGGATCGCTTCGTCCACGTCGTGGTCGAGGCTCAGCACCAGGTACTTCAGATTCTGAATGACCTGGTGGACATCCTCCACCACGGAAGGAATGGTCTGATGCTCGTGCACGACGCCGCCGATCCGGAAAGCCCAGACCGCCGACCCGCCCAGGGAAGAAAGCAGGACTCGGCGTACGGAGTTGCCCAGCGTGTGCCCGTATCCTCGCTCCAACGGCTCCAGGACGAAGTCCGCGGAATGGCCGTCTTCCGACATTCTTGAGATCTCGACGCGCTCCGGCAGTACGAGACCGGTCAGATCGATCTCCTGATTCAACTCGGTGTCCCTCCTGGTGTTGTCGGCATGCGGTGGGGGCTTCGCGGGCTGTGCGGTGATCCATACCCGCCCCGCGCCCGCTGCTCGGCTCCGCTACTTGGAATAGAGCTCCACGATCAGCTGTTCCTGCGCCGCAAGCGGTATGTCGCCCCGCTTGGGTTCCCGGACCATCCTGCCCACCCGGTTTCTTTCGTCGAGGGCCAGCCAATCGAGCAGCCGGGGCCGCGAACGGGCACCGAGGCTGGCTTCCACGACCTCCAGGTCGCGGGAGCCCTCTCGCAGCGCGATTTCGTCTCCTGCGGCGAGCCAGTAGCTCGGGATGTTGACGACCGAGCCGTTGACCTGGACGTGACGATGGCGAACCAGTTGCCGGGCCTGTCGCCGGCTGGTCGTCAGGCCCAGGCGGAAGACCACGTTGTCCAGCCGGCTTTCGAGGGCGACGATCAGGTTTTCGCCGGTGATGCCGCGGCGTCTGGCCGCATACTCGAAGAGGTTGCGGAACTGCTTCTCGTGAAGTCCGTAGATCCGCTTGACCTTCTGCTTCTCCCGCAGCTGGACCGCGTAGTCGGACTGCTTGCGCCGGCGCGCCGCGGCGGGACCGAGATGTCCCGGCGGATACTGGCGGCGCTCGACCGGACACTTCTCGGTGTAGCACTTGGTGCCCTTGAGGAAGAGCTTCTGCCCTTCGCGGCGGCACCGCTTGCAGACCGGACCCGTATATCGTGCCATGAATTGGTTTCTTCCGTCAGACGCGGCGTTTCTTCGGTGGCCGGCACCCATTGTGCGGCAGCGGCGTAACGTCGTGGATCGACTGAATGGTCAGCCCTGCGGCGGCGAGAGCCTGAATCGCCGATTCCCTGCCGGAACCGGGGCCCTGAACCCGCACGACCACGTTGCGGACTCCCATCGCGACGGCGTCCCGACCGGCCTTCTCGGCCGCCATGGTAGCGGCGAACGGGGTCGACTTCTTCGACCCCTTGAACCCGGCGGTTCCGGCGGAGGCCCAGACAAGCGCGTTGCCGGCCTCGTCTGCGATCGTGATGAGCGTGTTGTTGAACGTCGCCTTGATGTGAGCGACGCCGTTCGACTCCACGACCTTCTTGGTCTTCTTCGTTCTGGTCGATCTGGGTTTGGCCAAACGAACCTCCTCTCTGGGACGGTCTCCCGTCTCCCGTGCTTCCTACTTCTTGGGTGCCTTCTTCTTGCCGGCGATGGCCCGCCGCGGGCCCTTCTTGGTACGGGCGTTGGTATGGGTGCGCTGGCCCCTGACGGGCAGTCCCCGGCGGTGCCTCAGGCCGCGGTAGCAACCGATGTCCATGAGCCGCTTGATGTTCATGGAGACCTCGGTGCGCAGAGCTCCTTCCACCTTGTAGTTCGACTCGATCTCCACGCGCAGCCGACTGGCGTCCTCGTCGCTCAACTCGTAGGTGCGCCGATTCCGATCGATCCCCACCGCGTCCAGAATCTGCCGAGACCTGACCGGTCCCACACCGTAGATGTAGGTCAGCGCGACCTCGATACGCTTGCTTCTGGGCAGGTCCACGCCCGCGATTCGTGCCATCTTGCGTTCCTCAGCCCTGGCGTTGCTTGTGCCGTGCATTCCGGCTGCAGATCACCCGCACGACGCCCCGGCGGCGAATGACGCGGCAGTACTCACACATCGGCTTTACACTGGTTCTTACTTTCACCGGCTCCAGACCTCCGGATCGGGTGGGAAGCCCCGTTCAGGGCATAGCTTGGTAAGATAACCACTACGGATTCCCAGCGGTAGGCCAGTGTCCACGGGCCGGCGCCGCGTTCTCACCCCTTGGGCCGCTCCACCTGCAGCTCCAGGATGTCCGCCTTCCACCGGCTGTCGCCCAGCAGGTGCTTCACGAAGTACTCGGCGCGCAGCCAGAACCAGTAGTCGCTCATGTTCCCGAAGCCGTGCCGCTGGCCGGGGAAGATGAAGAAGTCGAAGCGCTTGTTCGCGCGGATCAGGGCCTCGGCCATGCGGAAGGTGCCGGCGTGGTGGACGTTGTTGTCCACATCTCCCGTGGTCAGGAGAAGGTGACCCTTCAGGTTGGCCGCGATGTCCGAGTTCCGGTCGATGTCGTATTCGAAGCCCGTGACGGCCCCGGTCGAGTCCTTCACCTCCTTGATCCCGTCGTGCTTCTCCGACCAGTTCGCGTTGTAGACATCGTTGTTGTGGTTGCCGGCCGACGAGACGGCCACCTTGAAGAAGTCGGGGTAGACCAGAATGGCCGCGGTGGACATGAAGCCGCCGCCGGAATGCCCGTAGATCCCCACCCGGTCGATGTCGATGAAGGCGTGCCGGTCGGCGAGCTGCTCGATCCCGGCCTTCTTATCGGCCAGGCCGTAGTCGCGGAGGTTCCCGTACCCGTAGTTGTGGTACCACTTCGACCGGTCCGGATGGCCGCCGCGGTTCCCGATCGTGACGACGATGAAGCCGAACTGCGCCAGCGCCTGCTCGGTGGAATTCAACGAGAACGACTTGGACACCGATTCGGTCTGCGGTCCGGGGTACACGTACGCGACGATCGGGTAGCGCTTCGCCGGATCGAAGTCGTAGGGCTTGTACATGACCCCGTAGATGTCCGTCACACCGTCGGCGGCCTTCACCGCGTAGGTCTCCGGGAACCGGTATCCCGCACCCTCGAGTGCGGAGAAGTCGGCCGTCTCCAGATCCATGATCCTGCGTCCCGAGGCGTCGAAGAGCGCCGATGCAGGCGTGGTGTTCACACGCGAGTAATTGTCCACGAAGTAGCGCGCAGATTCGGGCACGACGCTCTGGTGATCGTAGTTGCCGGGGTTGAGGAGCGTCGGGCCGCCGCCGTTCAGGCCGACTCTGTACAGATGCATGTAGTACGGATCCTCGCCCGCCTCGCGCGCGTTCCCGCGCAGAATCACGTATCCGTCCTCCTCGTTCACTCCCAGCACGCCGTCGACATGCCAGGGGCCTTCGGTAAGACGAGTGCGGACCGTGCCGTCCGGGGCGTAGCGGTAGAGGTGCGCCCACCCGTCCCGTTCCGACCACCAGATGAGGTCGCCGTTCGCCAGACGGCGGGGTGTCTGGTGCTCCACATACGTGTTCAGGCGTTCCTCGATCACGGCGGTGACCTCGCCGGTCGCCGGGTCGGCCCTCATCACGTCTACCCGATGCTGGTCTCGGCTGCGGCGCCAGAAGTAGAGCTCGCTGCCGCTGTCCGACAGCCACTTCGTGATGCTGGGTTCGTCGCGGCCCGCGCCGCCGCCCCCGCCGAAGAAGAAAAAGCCGCCGCTGCCTCTCGGTGCATTGAAGATCCCCATGCGCTGGTCCTTCCAAGGATCGTCGTCGATCTGCGTCGGCTCGCGCGATTCCATGTCGAAGGCCCAGAGACTGGTCTGGGTGACGTTCTCCTCGCCCGGCATCTCGTACTTGTAGCTCTCGATCTCGGGCCGCTTGTTGCCCACGGCGTGAACCACCCACAGCTCGGCCACCTCGCGGCGGTCCTGCCTGGTGAGCGCGAAGTAGCGGGAATCGTGCGACCACGTCGTGCCCGAAGGCTGGCGCTTCTTGAATTCCTTCCGGGTCTCCTCGTCGTTCTGACCCCGGCCCTGGAAGCCCCAGCCGAAGTCCTTCTCGCCGTCCGTCGTGAGCTGGATCTCCTCGACCTCCACGTCCTCTTCCGCCTCCTCGGCCTCGTCGCCCGTCTTCCCGCGCCGCGCTTCGAGGATCTTCTCGTACTCCTCGTAGCTCATCATCCAGAGGTTGAACTCGCGACTGAAGACGACCCACGCCGTGTCCGGCGAGACGCTCGCCCAGTTCGGATGGCTGTCCGGCGCCTCGTAGTCCTCGATCTCGCGCAGCGTCCTCGTGGTCACGTCGTACTCGAAGTGATGGACCTTCTTGCGCGTCCGGGGCCTGGACGGGCCGCGCTCCCGGTCCTCGTCCTCCATGTCCTCCTCCTCCACCTCTTCGCCTTCCTCCTCCGTCTCCTCGTCCTGGGACGATTCCACGTCGAACTGGATGGTGTTGGGTCCGGTGAAGCGGATCGCGCGGATCGGCAGGTGCTGCGCATCCCACGGATCCCGCGTGATGCGGGTCAGCTCCGCGGCGATGCGGTCGTTGTCGAAGATCTCGGTCCTGCTGCCCCGGTCCGGATCCACGAGGTAGAAGCGCCTGCCCTCCGAAGTCTCCCACTGGTACCAGAAGCGGTCCGTGTCCTCGATCCATCGGGGCGCGACGCGCAGGGAATGAACCAGATCGCCGACCTTGTAGGGAGCGAAGCGGGCCGCCAGTTCGAAGTTGGCCGAGCCGGGGCCTCCGACCTTGATCGAGCCCTCCTCCTCCTGCGCGGCGACGGGGCCGGCGGCGGCTCCCAGGGCCACGAGGCTTGGGGTGAGGAGGGCCAGTCCAAGGAAGCCCGGAGTCCGGATGGGCGCGAGGCGGGGACGCGTGCGTGCGGCATTGCGGCGGATCATGATGACCTCCGTTGAGGGGATGAGATGCGCTTGCCGGCGGCCCGGGCGGCGCTCCGTGCCTGCACGCGGGTCTTCGCCGGTATCGATGCGGGCCGGCCGTGCGGTCGCGGCCGACCTGACGGGCACCCGAACAGAAATGGGAGGACTTATCCGCGATGGCGCAAGCGGCGGCGGCGGCGCTGTCTGGGCGCGGGCCGGGAAGTGCACCCCTGACTGGTTTGCATTAACGGTCCGATGCGCCTACGTTGCTGCCTGCCGAAAACGTGGGGCTTACAATCGAACGAGGAGAGCATCGTGAGTACGATCAGTCGAACTGCCGTGTCCTACCTGCTGGGAGTCGGGTTCATGGTTTCCGCCGTCTGCAACGGGACAGCGAGCACCATGAGCGCCGCCGACATGCCGCCCGAATCCGCCACCCTCTCCGTCATCCTGCAGCATGCCGAGGACGATCGGCTGACGACCGAAAACATTCTGGGCATCGGCGGCAATGCGCATCGTCCGTGCGCCGGTGCCTCAGCGAGGTGGAGGTCCGCTGAGGATGACGCACTCGACGGGACTGCTTTCGGAATGGCTGTCTCGCAGAGCGACACCATCGCGCCGCCGATTGAGCGGGATCTCTGCGCGGACGCTTTGGCCACCAGGCAATACTGGTGCGATCGTGCGGCAGGACCAAACGGGACGCATCAAGACCTTATGAACTGCATGGCGTGGGACCTGGTGGCGTCATTCCTTTGCTCCTGGTATCCCGGATTGGGCCTTGCAGCCGGTTCGCCCGCGTTCCTGCGGGCCATCCCGCCCCAATGGGTCATCGAGCATCGGGCGGCTGGTGGTGCGGCAGGCCCGGTCGATGGCCCTTGATGCCGATGCGGATTGCCTGTGAAGACGAAGACGCCGCGATCAAAGCGAGCGTACCACAAACCATTACCAAGGACATTCACATGAGACAGACTTCGCGGCGGAGTACGAGGAGGATCTCCCAACGTGGGTTCTTCGGTGTGAGTATGGGCCTCTTGGCCTTGGTGCTTTGGTTCGCACCCCTCACCGCACAGAACACCATCACCGGCACGGTGGTGGACGGAATCACCCAGCGTCCCCTCACCGGTGCACAGGTGTTGATCGACGGGACCGAGCTGGGCAGCCTCACGGACAACAGGGGGCGTTTCCTCATCCTGAACGCCCCCGCAGGCGCGGTCACCCTGCGGGTCGTGATGATCGGTTACCGGGAAGCCACGTTGACAGCGAGCGCCGATCGGCCGGTCACCATCGAGCTCCAAGAGACGGCCATCTCACTCGACGAGATCATCGTGACGGGAACGGTGGGGGAACAGCAGGCCCGGTCCATCGGCAACGCCATCGGGCGTATCGATGCCTCGGTGCTCCAAGAGCAGGCTCCCGTCGCCGAAGTGCAGGACCTCCTGTCAGCGACGGTGCCCGGCGTCCGCATCATGAATACGGGCGGCGCGATCGGCGAAGGCGGGATTATGCGCATTCGCGGGGTCGCCTCCCTCACCTTGGCCGCGACCCCCATCGTCGTGGTCGACGGTGTACGGGTCAACGGCGACGACGGGGATCCGGCCCTCCTGTGCGGCATCGGTGCCGACTGCGGCGATTCGTCTTCCAGGATCAATGACTTCGACCCCGACGAGATCGAGAGCATCGAGGTCATCAAGGGGCCGGCCGCCGCGACGCTCTACGGCACGGAGGCATCCAACGGCGTCATTCAGATCATCACGAAGCGGGGAGCGCGGGGAGCACCCCGGGTCAACGCCCGGATCCGGCAAGGCGCATCTTGGATGCCCAACCCTGTGAAACTGATACCGCCCACGTACTACAAGAGCGCCACGGGCGAGATCGTCGAAGTCAACGTCCTCAGGAACGACTTGGAAGACACCTACGGTCTCCTCGACGGAGGTCGCAACTGGTTCCGCACGGGTCACAACCAGTCCTACGGTGCAGACGTGAGCGGCGGAACCGAGGCCGTGACCTACTTCGTCAGCGGAGAGTTCGACCGGCGGGAAGGGCCTGTTCCCTACAACTGGCAGAACGCAATTCGCGGCCGTGCGAATCTGACCTACGCGCCCAACGAGACACTGAGGTTCGACTTCAGCTTGGGCGCCAATCGTTCCAAGCTCGAATCGGCATCGGCTCAGCAACCGCTGATGACCGCGGTGATCTGGTCCTGCCCCGCGCCGGGCTGCGAACCGGGCAGCGGAACTCCCCAAGCTCTCGACGGACCCTCCCGGGGATACATCGCCTATCTGCCCGAGGCGTACGAGGACGAGATCGAAGGGATCGTCGACGTGGACCGAACGACGTACAGCCTGCAATCGCGCTGGGAGCCCCGCGAGTGGCTTGCCCACAAGTTCGTCCTCGGCGGCGACTTCGGAACCCGGACCAACACGGAGCTCTACTTGGCGACGGGCAACCTCGGCAACTTCTTCAACACAGGCCGCAAGACGGTCGCCAACGAGCGCACATCCTTCGTCACCGCGGACTACCAAGTCAGCAGCAACTGGTCGCCTTGGGAAAGCCTGACCCTAAACACCGGGGGCGGGCTCCAGTACTACACGAAGAAGACGGAGATCCTCTGGGCTCGGGGTGAAGAGTTCCCGGTCAAATCCCTCGAAACCATCCCGTCGGGCTCCACTCGCAGCGCAGACGAGGAGTACCTGGAGAACAAGACCTTCGGCGTTTTTCTCCAAGAACAGATCGGCTGGCAGGACAAGCTCTTCCTTACGGGGGCCGTGCGCGGCGACGACAACTCGGCCTTCGGCGAAAACTTCGACTTCGTCGTCTATCCGAAACTCTCTGGATCATACGTAATCAGCGACGAGGAGTTCTTCTCCGACAACATCGGTTTCGTACAGCAGTTGAAGCTGCGGGCCGCTTGGGGGAAGGCCGGCAAGCAGCCGGATGTCTTCGACGCCCTGCGAACGTACGAGCCTGCGGTAGGGCCCGGAGGTGCCGCCACCGTCACCCCGGAGAACATCGGGAACGCCGACCTCAAGCCCGAAGTGGGCACCGAGGTCGAAGTCGGGTTCGACGCCAGCGTCTTGGACGACCGGGTGGCGCTGGAGTTCACTTGGTACGATCAGACGACCCAAGACGCCATCGTCTCGGTTCCGGCCTTGCCCTCCAACGGCTTCCCGGGCGTTCAGTTCCAGAACATCGGAGAAGTCAGAAACAGCGGCATAGAAGCCGGAATCGACGCCAATGTCTTCAGCAGCGATCGTTTGAGCCTGAACATCGGTGCGACCTTCTCCACGACCAAGAACGAAATCACGGACTTGGGGGGGCAGCCTGCCATCATTCAGTGGACTTCGGGCGGGCAGTATCATGTGGAGGGGCAGCCTCTGGCCGGGATATACCACAAACGGGTCGTGAGCGCCTCCTTGGAAGACGGCAGCGCGACCAACGTGATGTGCGAAGGCGGGGACATCCTGCCCAGCGGCGAGACCCAGTCTCTTTCTCTGGGCGGCGGAGCCCCGGTTCCTTGCGCGGACGCACCCAACGTGTACTGGGGACAGCCGATTCCCAACAAGGAAGGAAGCGCCTACGCCACCGTATCGATCGGTCCCGACTTCCAGCTGTACGGCTTGGTGGACTATGTGGGCGGCCGAACCTTGATCAGCGGCGATATCGCTGCCCAGCACCGCTTCTTCATCAACTCGAGGGCGATCCTTGAGCGCACCGACCCGGTCCTCCTCGGCTACGAGTCCCCAGGCGGCTCCGGCCTTTGGCAGTCCGGCATCATCAGCGGAGACTTCGCCAAACTCCGCACTGTTTCCGCAAGCTACACGCTGCCGGGCAGCCTTTCCGACAGGATCAACGCTTCCCGGGTGACCATCAATGTCGCCGTGAACAACTTGTGGACGATCTGGGTGGGGCAGGCAGAGAGCTTCGGCGTGAAGCAGATGGACCCCGAAGTCTCAAACCAGATCGGCGGTTCGACGGAGGGGCTGACCGCCTACAACCAAGAAGGCTGGCCGCAGCTCAAAACTCTCACGACCACTTTCAGGATCACCTTCTGATGAGGGCCGCGAACATGAACGTACCAATCGAAAACAAGGGCTGGACCAGGCGCGATGTTCGGAAGGCGGTTGCCGGGCTCCTGGTGCCGGTCGTGCTGGCCACCGCCGCGTGCGACCTGGACGAGATTCTCGAAGTCGACATTCCCGGCAAGGTGGACGCGAATTCGCTGAACGATCCAGCGCTCGCCAGCGTACTCGTGAACTCGGTGGTCGGCGACACCGAGTGCGCATGGAGCAACTACGCCGCTGCGTCGTCTCACCATTCGGACGAGTGGATCCCCACCTCGGGGAACCTGAACATGCGGGAGTGGGGACAGCGCAAGATGAGCCTCCAGTCGTCGGCCGGAAGCGTCTTGGCCACGAGTTCGTGTGCCGGGAACTACGGAGTCTACACTCCGCTCCAGACCGCCAGATTCCAGAACAACGATGTTTTCGAGAAGCTGGCCGAGTTCGATGTCGCCGATGTGGCGGACAAGGCCCAACTGCAGGGAAGGATACGGGCCTACGGCGGCTGGGCTCTGATCGCGCTGGGCGAGGGCTTCTGCAGCATGGCCCTCGACGGCGGGCCCGAGATGCAGCCCGACGGAGTACTCTCGGTGGCGGCGCAGAACTTCAGCGAAGCCATCAGCACGGCCGGCGACGCGGACATCGTCACCATGGCTTATGCAGGCCGGGCCCGGGCCAAGCTCGACATGGGCGACTGGTCCGGTGCCGTAGCCGACGCGCAGCAGATCCCCGAGGGCTTCAAGTTCGGGGCGGACCGGGCCTCCGACCTCGACCGTCGGCAGAACTATCTGCACCGATGGCTGAACGACACCGACGACGGGATCAGCAAGCACGGGTCGGTGGCGAACCACTTCCGGGACCTGATGGTGAACGACGCCGGGGAGCTGACCCAGAACGACGGGATGCCCGACCCCCGGGTGCCCGTCCGAACGGTGGGCAACCAGGCCTTCGACTTCTCGACCATCCACTACTTCACGGACAAGTACACGTCCCGTGCGGACCCCGCGCCCATGGCGTCGTGGGAGGCTGCGCAGCTCATCATTGCAGAAGCGTCGGCCCAGGCGGGCGATTTGGCGGCGGCGGTGGGAATCATTAACAGCCTGCGCACGAGGGCCGGACTGCCGACGTGGGCCGGAGGGGCGTCGGCATCCAAGTCCGAAGTGTTGAACGCGGTGCTTGCAGAGCGTTCCCGGGAGCTGTTCGTCGAGCAGGCATGGCGCTTCAATGACATGCTGCAGCACCGGGGCACGCCCCAAGAGATCCCGTTCTTGGGCGAACCCGGCTCCATCCACCCCAACGGACTCGACCAGACAGGTGCGGAATACGGCACCGTGACCTGCTGGGAGCTTCCCTTGGTGGAGACCAACGGAAACCAGAACATCGGCTGATTCACCAGCCGTAGTTAACAGCTAAGCCAAGAGGTCGGACCACTCTCTATCGGTCTTGCACGGTCACGGCGAGTCGTCCGGCCTCTGTCGCCGGAAGGACTGTTACCCTCTCGTCCAGGGCATAGACATCTTCCCCCGGATAGACGACCCAGAGGTGATCGAGGCGCAGATCTTTCAGTGCAACCCGCATCGAACGGGTGAGTCTCGGCGCGTCCGAGAATTTGCATTCGAATCCGTACTGTTTCCCGTTTCGGCGAACGAAAAGGTCCAGCTCGGCACCTCCGTGGGTCGCCCAGAAGTATGCATTCCGTGCATCGAGCCCGGCGAACAGCTGTTCGATGACGAAACCCTCGAAAGAGGCACCGACCTTGGGGTGCCCCGCGAGAGCATCCTCTCTCGACAGGCCCAGCAGAGTATGCAGGAGGCCCGTGTCCCGCAGGTAGACCTTGGGCGACTTTACTCGGCGCTTCTTCAGGTTCTCGAACCAGGGGGGGGAGCACGCGCACCATGAACGCTCCGACGAGGATGTCGAGATAGTTGCGCGCTGTTCCTTCGCTCGTGCCCAGGGAGCGCGCGAACTCGGCGGCATTCCAAACTTGGCCGTGATAGTGCGCAATCATCGTCCAAAACCGTCGCAGCTTCTCCGCGGGAATGGTGATCCCGAGCTGAGGAATGTCTCGCTCCAAGAAGGTTCGGACGAAGTTCTTCCGCCATAGCGCAGAAGCCTTCGTGCTCCCTGCCAGATAGGAGCGGGGGAAGCCGCCGCGGAGCCAAAGCTTGCGCCAACGATCTGCGCGCACTTCTCCCAGATCGAACCCGGCCAGATCGACTAGGCCGACCCGGCCGGCGAGAGACTCCGAAACCCCCTTGACCAGCGAAGGGGATGCGCTGCCGAGCAGCAGGAACTGGACCGCGTTGTCCGGCCTGTCCACCAGAACCCGCACCGTTTCGAACAGTGTCGGCATCCGCTGAATCTCGTCGATGACGACGAGGCCGCCGAGTCTGCCGAGGGTGTGTTCCGGCGTCGCAAGCCGCCTCCGGTCGGTCGCCGCTTCGAGGTCGAAGTAGCTGCTCCGGGCCGTCGCACCGGCCACGTGCCGGGCCAGAGTCGTCTTACCGCACTGGCGCGGTCCGGTGAGGGCCACGGCGGGATGAACCGAGAAGGACTCCCGGATCCGTTCCAGCGGCACAGGGCGGTCAATCAGCATTCCGAATGCTAAACCACGAAAATCCTCAAGTCAATTGCGGATTTTCAAGGCACGGACGTGACCGTCTATCCCGCGCCCCGCCTCCGGCGAGAACGGCTTCGCCGATCAGCCGATCAGCGCGGAGGCCGAGGAAACCTCGGTGCTTGGCCGCGCTCCCGCTTCTGCCGGGCAAGGATACCCGTGCTGTGCGCACGACATCACGATTCCCGTTCGAAGACGATGTCGGTACTGTTGGGCTCGAAGGGGATCGCCACGCGGCTCACGGTCCCGTCACGGTCGGTCGTGAAGGTCACCAGACCGATGACCGGGACAGTGTTGGGCACCGCAGTGATCCTGAAGACATCATAGTGGAAATGCTCCAGGTCAAGCGTGAAATCGTCGTAGGAGACGGTTAGTCCGTCGCCACCGACGGCAACCTCCATCGAGCCGTATCCGGGATGTTCGTACGTTCCCGTGTAGTCGGCCAGCGCATGGCTCGGCTCCGTCCCGGGCACGCGCTTGGCCAGTATCTCGCGCTCGGACTCGGCCGCGCGAGCCTCCTGCTCGGCGCGCTCCTCCAGGTTGCGACCGTTCCAGTCCACCTCGGGCAGCCCCAGCAGCCGGTCGTAGACGTTGTAGGCCACCATGATTGGAACCGGGTTCATTCCGCCGGACCGGTTGGTGAGCACCATAACGCCGATCTTCTCGCGCGGCAGCCACGACATGGACGATATGAAGCCGTCAATGCCGCCTCCGTGCTGCACGATCTTGTGCCCGCGATAGGTACCCACGCGCAGTCCGAGCCCGTAGCTCACGGGCCCGACTTCCGCAAACTCCGAGCCGCTCTGCATGGCGAACTGGGGCTGCTGCATCTCGGCGGAGCGCTCCTGCGAGATGAGGCGGTGCCCGTTATAGACACCCCCGGCAATGTGGGCCTGAATGTAGGCCGTCATTTCGACGACATTCGAGTTGATCGAACCCGCCGGACCGACGTTGTCGATGTTCCGGAACGGCACCTTCTCCAAAACTCCGTCGCGCAGCATGTAGGGAAAGGCGTAATCTCCCGAGTCGGGAGAGTCCTTCACCGAGGTATTAGAGCGATCCATCCCCAGCGGCGTGAAGACGCGCTCGTCGATCAGCGCGCTCCAACTCCGGCCGGTAAGGCGTTCCGTCAGGTATCCGGCCGTCAGGAACATCAGGTTCTGGTACTGGTAGCGGCTCCGGAAGGAAGCGTTGGGCTGCAGGTAGCGGAGCTTGCGGAAGATCTCCTCGCGAGAGGCGGCGCGGCCGTACCACACGTTGTCGTGTCTGGGCAGCCCCGACTGATGCGTGACCAGATCGCGCGGGGTCATTTCGGTGGTGGCGAACTCGTCATGTAGCCGGAAGTCGGGCAGGTAGTCGCGCACCGGCGTGTCCCATTCGATCATGCCTTCGTCGACCAGCATGGCCATCAAGGTCACGGTGAACGATTTGCTGTTCGAGCCGATCGCCATGGTCGTGTGCTCGGTCACCGGGAGCTTGTTCTCGATGTCCCGGTAGCCGAACCCCTCGGCCAAGATGATCTCGCCGTCACGGATCACTCCGACGGCGACCCCGGGAACCTGCCAGTCCTCCATGATTTCCGCCAAGAAGCCGTCAAACCCGGCGAACGGGTCGTGGGCGGTGTCGCTCCCGCCAACGGTTTCGCTCCCTCCGACGATGTCGCTCCCGCCAACCGCCAAGGCGTAATGGGCAGCATCGTCCCGCTGCACCTGAACGCCGACCGCAACCTGTCCCAAGGACACGCGCGGCAGCACTAGGACGAGAACGAGAAGCAGGTTCCAGGCTCGGGTACGCATCGGATTCCTCCAAGGTGCGGTTGTCACGTTCGGGGCGGCGGCCGTGCGAGGCGCCGACCACGCGGTCACGCTCGAGGTGCCGGCCAAGCGGTCGGCGCGGCATCCAAGCGGTAACGTTCGGCGCGGCATCCAAGCGCGGGATCCATCGCCGGGCGAAATGCGACGAGCGTTTTCCTTGCCGGGCCACCGACATCAATGTATCGCGGGGGTCTGCAATCCGTCACGCAACATGGGGTGACCGTCTTTGCGGAACGCCGTGGGCCGCCGGTTCCAAATGCCTCCTCCGGTGAGGATTACGGGACCGTCGGCGGTGACCGCCACCGTGTGCTCGAAATGAGCCGAGAGCCGACCGTCGGCGGTGGTGACCGTCCACTGGTCGGCAAGTGTGACGATCTGGTCGGTGCCGGCGGCGAGCATCGGCTCGATCGCCAGAACCATCCCGGTCCGGAGGCGCACGCCTCGTCCCGGACGGCCCACGTTCGCCACCTGCGGCGCTTCGTGAATCTGGCGCCCGACTCCATGGCCCACGAGGTCGCGAATGATCGCGAGTCCGGTTCCCCGCACTCGGTCCACGACGGCCGCCCCGATGTCACCCACATGGTCGCCGGGCCGGGCCGCCGCAACGGCAAGCCGAAGAGAGTCGCGAGTGACCGCGAGGATGTGCGCAGCCTCGACGGAGATTTCGCCCACCGGGAAGGTGAAGGCCGAGTCGGCGCACCAGCCCCGCCGTCTCACTCCCACATCGATGGAAACGATGTCTCCCGGGCGAAGCCGGCGTCTCTTCGGGATGCCGTGAACAACCTCGGCGTTGATGCTGATGCAAGCGCTGCCGGGGAAGCCGTAGAGACCCTTGAACGCGGGTACGGCATCGTCGTGCGAGCGGATGAAGCGGTCGACGAACCTGTTCAGCGCAGCCGTGGTGACCCCCGGTTGCACTCGGGGTTCCAGTTCGGCGAAGAGCACGGAGATGATTTCGCCGCTCTTTGCGATCGCGTCGATCTCGGACGGAGACTTCAGATGGATCGCGCCGGTCCGCTTTCTGCCCACCCGCAGCTACACCCCCACCGCCGCTCGCAGAGCCGCCTGCACTTCGTCGATTCCGCGCTCTCCGTCAACGCGCACGAGAAGGCCCTTCGTGCCGTAGTGCCCGACGAGCGGCGCGGTGGCTTCCCGGTAAACGGCGAGGCGCGTGCGAACGGTATCGGGTTGGTCGTCAGGACGATGCATCAGCGGTTCGCCGGTCTCGTCGCAGAAGCCGTCCGTGCGCGGGGGATCGAAGTAGATGTTGTACACGCGCCCCGAAGGTGACGACCGGCGCCCCGAGATCCGCTTGAAGAGAACCGTGTCGTCAGCTTCCAGCAGCGCGACGCAGTTCACCGTCCGGCCCTCCGCCGCGAGAACCTCGTTGAGCGCTTCGGCCTGCGCCACGGTACGCGGAAACCCGTCGAAGATGACCCCTCGCTCCGGGCCCAGGCCAACCAAGTGCTCTCGCACGAGGTCGACGATGACCGCATCCGGGACGAGTTGCCCCGCGTCCATGTACTTACGGGCCTCAAGACCTAGGGTGGTGCCCCGCCGCAGCGCCGCTCGCAACAGGTCGCCCGTCGAGACGTGAGCCCACCCCAGGGCCCGGCCGAGGCGAGCTCCTTGCGTACCCTTGCCGACCCCCGGAGATCCCAGGAGGACGACGATCGTTCCCGCGGTCTTCACCAAAGGTATCCCCAAGCAGCCCGTGGATGCATCGCCGCTCGAATGCCGGGGGATTTTGTCCACGGGCTGCTACATGTAGCGCTGGCGACCGCGCATCTTCACCCGGCCCTTCTTCATGAAGCCGTCGTAGCGGCGCAGCAGGAGGTGCTGCTGTGCCTGCTGAACCGTGTCGAGACCCACTCCGACGACGATCAGCAGGCTCGTGCCGCCGAAGGCGAAGTTCTGGATGCCGAAGATGTCGAAGATGAAGAAGGGCACGAGAGCGATGAGAGCCAGGTACGTCGAGCCGGGAAGGGTGACCCGGGTGAGGATCCGATCGATGTACTCGGCCGTGCGAGCCCCGGGCTTCACCCCCGGGATGAAGGCGCCCTGCTTCTTCAGGTTCTCTGCCAGATCCACCGGGTTGAAGATGATCGCAGTGTAGAAATACGTGAAGAAGACGATCAGGAGGGCATAGGTGATGTAGTACGCCCAGTTCCCGGGCTGGAAGATCCCCGCGAGATCCTGTATGAACGGGATCGAACTGAAAGCTGCGAGCGTCCCCGGCACCACGATGAAGGACTGGGCGAAGATGATCGGCATCACCCCGGCGGAGTTGATGCGAAGAGGGATGTGGCTCTTCTGCCCCTCTCGGATGCGTCCCCTTCCCACGACCTTGCGGGGGATCTGGACGGGGATCCTGCGGGCCGCCATCGTCATGGCCACGACCCCGGCGGTGATTCCCACCAGAATGCCCAGAAGGACGACAACGGCGACCAGGCCGATCTCATCCACCATCAGCGATTCCCAGGTTCGCGCGACCGCCCCCGGAAAGCCCTGAATGATGGAGAAGAAGATCATGAGAGACATGCCGTTGCCCACACCGTGCTCCGTGATCTGCTCGCCCAGCCACATCACGAACACGCCGCCCACGGTAAGAGCCACCACGGTCGTGAAGACGAAGGTCGACCCCGGTGCAGGCACGGCGCTGCCCAGGCCCTGCAGGAAGTTGGCGTAGGCGAAGGCCTGAATCACACAGAGCAGCACGGTGGTGTAGCGGGTCCACTGGGTGAGCTTCTTGCGCCCCTGTTCACCCTCCTTCTGGAGCTTCTCCACCGTGGGGAAGACGGCCGCCAGCAGCTGGAACATGATGCTCGCGGAAATGTAGGGCATGATTCCGAGTGCCAGAATCGTCGCCCGGCTGAGACCTCCGCCCACGAACATGTCGTAGACGCCGAGGAAGGTCTGCGAGAATTGGCCGGCGAGCTGCTGCAGCGCGCCGACATCCACACCGGGCACCGTGATGTGAGATCCGATCCGGTACACCAGCATGATGAACAGCGTGAAGAGGATTTTCCTCTTCAGCTCCGGGGCCCGGAAAAGATTCGGGATCGGATTGGCCATCGCCGATACTTACCCCTCTCTCGTGCTTCGCGGGGACAGACTGCTGCTTCGCGGGGACAGGCTAGTGCTTCGCGGGGACAGAATCGTCACCGACCCCCCGGCGTCCTCGATCTTCCTGCGGGCGGCAGCACTCACGGCATGAACCGAACAACGGATCGGGCCGGAAACTTCACCGCTGCCCAGCAGCTTCACCGGATTCCTCAGCGTGCGGATGAGACCTGCGGCGCTCATAGCTTCCAGTGTGGCGTCACCGCCGAGAATGCTCAGGTCGCCGATGTTCACGACCTGGTATTCGACCCGGTTGCGGTTCTTGAAGCCCCGCTTGGGAATGCGCCGCTGCAACGGCATCTGGCCGCCCTCGAACCACGCAGGCACGCCCCCGCCCGAGCGAGAGTTCTGTCCCTTCTGGCCTCGCCCCGAGGTCTTGCCCTTGCCGGAACCCGGGCCTCGCCCCACCCGCTTCCGCGCACGGCGCGAACCCTGCGGGGGCTTCAGGTTGTGCAGTTCTATCATCGGTCAGTCCACCTCCGTCACCTTGAGCAGATGGTCCAACTTCGCGATCATCCCGCGAATCGCGGGTGTGTCGTTGTGGACCACCGACTGCTGGTGCCGCTTGATCCCTAACGCGTCCAGCGTCCGCTGCTGAATCTTCTGTCGGCCCACGGCGCTTCGTATCTGGGTGATCCTTATGCGATTAGCCATGGTGCTGTATTCCGAGCTGTTCGACCGGTATGCCCCGCGCGGCGGCGACATCGTAAGCCGTGACCAGCGACTCGAGACCGCTCATCGTGGCACGCACCACGTTGATGGGGTTGTTGGTCCCCAGGCACTTGGTCAGAACATCGGTGATCCCCGCGGCCTCCAGAACTGCGCGCACCGGCCCCCCGGCGATCACGCCGGTACCGGGAGCCGCCGGGCGCAGCAGAACGCGTCCTGCTCCCCAACGCCCGATCGTCTCGTGCGGGATGGTGCCGTTGACCACCGGAACCTTGACCATGCTTCGGCGGGCCTGTTCGAAGGATTTCCGAATGGCTTCGGCCACTTCGCCGGCCTTCGCGTGGGCAATTCCCACGCGCCCCGCGCGATCACCGACGGCGACGAGCGCCGTGAACGAGAACCTTCGGCCACCCTTCACCACCTTTGCGACGCGGTTGATGTGAATCAGGTTCTCGACCTGCTCCGCTCCTTCGCGCGGCCTCATCTTGTCCCTTGCCATCAGAACACCAATCCTCCTTCGCGTGCGCCCTCGGCGAACGCCTTCACGCGGCCGTGATAACGGTACCCGCCGCGATCGAACACGACACTCGTGACACCCTGCTCCCGGGCCCGTTCCGCCAAAAGTCTTCCCGCGGCCCGGGCCGCTCCGGTCTTGCCGCTCCCGTGCGCCGTCCGAGTGCTCTTCAGCTCGGGGGCGAGGGTCGAGAGACCCACCAGGGTCCGGCGGGCATCGTCATCGATCACCTGGCCCTCGATGTTTCGGAGCGAGCGGAACACGGCGAGGCGAGGTCTCTCGCTCGTGCCGTGCATATTCTTGCGAATCCGAGCGTGCCGCCGCTGGCGCTGCAGCCGTCGGCTCTTCTTGAGTTTGCTTGCTTTGATCATGGTTGCGCGGCCCGTCACTTTCCGGCCGTCTTGCCGGCCTTGCGCCGGACGTATTCGCCTTGGTATCTGACACCCTTGCCCTTGTACGGCTCCGGCGGACGGAAGGATCGGATTACGGCGGCAGTGTGGCCCACCAGCTGTTTGTCGGCCCCGCTGACGACGATCGTCGTCGCGTCGGGGGTCTGCAAATCAATCCCGTCGGGTGCCGGATAATCGATGGTGTGCGAGAAGCCCAGCCTCAGCTCGAGTCTCCCGCCCTTGGCCTGTGCCCGGTATCCCACACCGACGATCTCGAGGGTCTTGCTGAATCCCCGGCTGACTCCCTCGACGATGTTGGCGACGAGCGCCCTCGTCAGTCCGTGCAGCGCCCTGTGATCCTTCCGGTCGGTCGGTCGGGTGACCACGATGGTCTTGCCGGGATCGCCCTGCCAGTCCACCGCAATGGGAAGGCGGACATCAAGTCCCAACTCCCCCTTCGGTCCCCTCGCCGCGACATGTTGTCCATCGAGGGTCACGGTCACCCCTGCGGGAACCTCCACGGGCATCTTTCCGATACGCGACATGAAACCTCCTACCAGACCTCGGCCAGAACCTCGCCGCCCACCCTGGCCGCGCGCGCGCCGCGGTCGGACAACAGACCCCGCGATGTGGACAACACTGCCATGCCCAGGCCGCCCCGGACCCTGGGTATGTCGCTGACGCCGACATACCGGCGGTGCCCCGGGCGGGACACGCGAACGATGTGCCGGATTACGGGCTGCCCTTCATGATACTTCAGGTACACGCGCACCAGGCCGTGCCGGCCGTCGTTCAACACCTTGTAGTCGTAGACGAAGGCGTTCTCCTTCAGGAGCCGCGCGATCTCCACCTTCAGCTTGGACAGCGGGATGTCGGCCCACCGGTGTCCCGCCTGGCAGGCGTTGCGGATCCGCGTGAGCATGTCCGCGATGGGGTCGGTCATCATGGTCGTTGCTCCTTCTTCTTCAGGCCTGTGCCCCGATGATCACCGGAATCTCTCCGCGGAACGGGAATCCCAGCTGCCGCAGAAGGGCGTACGCCTGGTCGTCCTTGTCGGTCGATGTCACCACCGAGATGTCCATTCCATGGATCCGGTTGACCTTGTCGTAGTCGACTTCCGGGAATACGATCTGTTCCCTGATACCCACCGTGTAGTTGCCCCGGCCGTCAAAGGATCGTGTGTTCAGGCCTCTGAAGTCGCGGATTCGCGGTACGGCGACGGAGACGAAGCGGTCCAGGAACTCCCACATGTTCCTCCGGCGCAGCGTGACCGCCGCACCGACCGGCATGCCCTCGCGCAGCCTGAAGTTCGAGATGGACTTGCGGGCCCGCGTGATCACCGCCTTCTGACCGGTGATCATCGCCAGTTCGCCCGCCACCGAATCTATGAGCTTGCGGTCGCGGCTGCCCTCTCCGGCCCCGACGTTGAGCGTCACCTTCACGACCCGCGGGATCTGATGCGGGTTCGCAAAGCCGAACTGTTCCTGCAGGGCCGGCCGTGCGACACCCTTGTAGTGGGCCAGCAGTCTGGGTTCCTTCATGTTCCGGTGGTCTCCGTCAATGATATCCTGGCGATCAGCCCGGCTTGGGAACCGGGTTGCCGCTCGCAACTGCGATCCGCTCCTTGTAGCCGTCCGGCTCCACCCGCACGCGGATCCGGCTGGCATCGCCGGTGGACGGATCCACCAGCATGACGTTCGAAAGGTGAACCGATCCTTCGAAGCTGATGATGCCCCCCTCGGGATTCGCCTGGGACGGCTTGGTGTGGCGCTTCCTCATGTTCACGCCCTGCACGACCACACGGTCGGAGGTCCGCAGCACCCGGAGCACCGTGCCCTCGACATCGCGGTAGTTGCCGCGGATCACTCTGACCCGGTCGCCCTTCACGATCCTTGTGCTGCCTCTGGCCATGTTCTACAGCACCTCCGGTGCCAGGGAAACGATTCTCATGTAGCGCTTTTCTCGAAGTTCTCGACCCACGGGCCCGAAGATGCGCGTTCCCGTGGGCTCCTTCTGAGCATTGATCAGGACAGCGGCGTTGTCGTCGAAGCGGATGTAGGTCCCGTCGCGCCGCCGCATCTCCTTGGCGGTGCGCACCACCACCGCCTCCATCACATCGCCCTTCTTGACCGCGGCGTTGGGGACGGCGTCCTTGATCGTCACGATCACGCGGTCGCCGATGCGAGCGTAACGCCGTCCGGATCCTCCGAGCACCCGAATGCACAGGGCGCGCTTGGCACCCGAGTTATCGGCGATCTTCAGCATTGATTCCTGTTGGATCATCGGACTTCACGCAGCCTCCCGTCCCGTCCGGGCCTTCAGGCGGGCCTCTCTATGAGCTCAACCACGCGCCACCTCTTGGACTTGGACAGCGGGCGCGTCTCCATGATCGAAACCGTGTCTCCCACCCTGTACTCGTTTGCCTCGTCGTGGGCAGGATACTTCTTGGAGCGGGTAACCAGCTTCCCGTAGAGGGGATGGGCGAAGCGCCGCTCGACCAGAACCGTCACCGTCTTGTCCGCCCTGTCGCCCACCACCACACCGGTGCGCACCTTCCGGCGGTTGCGGCCGCTGTCGTCATTCATCGCCCGCCCTCCGGCGTTCGTGGAGAATGGTCTTGATACGGGCGATATCCCGTCTGATCTCGCGTCGCAGCTTAGGGTTCTCGAGCTGCATCGTCGCGCTTCGAAAGCGTAGACGGAACTGCTCCATCTTCAGTTCGCCGAGCCGATGCCCCAGCTCCGCGCTGTCCAGTTCCCGAACTTCTTCAGCCTTCAACGTGTTGCTCCCGGTGAGGTCGATTGGTTCACAGCTGCGATTCCCGGACGACGAAGCGCGTCTTTACGGGAAGCTTGAAGGAGGCGAGTTCCATGGCCCTGCGGGCGGTCTCGACGGCGACGCCCTGGAGCTCGAACATGATTCGTCCGGGCTTGACCACGGCCACCCATTCCTCCGGGTTGCCCTTCCCCTTGCCCATGCGCGTTTCGGCCGGCTTCCTGGTGACGGGCTTGTCCGGAAAGATCCGGATCCAGACCTTTCCGCCCCTCTTCACATGGCGGGTGATCGCCACGCGCGCCGACTCGATCTGCCGATTCGTGATCCAGCCGGCTTCCGTCGCCTGGAGGCCGTACTCGCCAAAGGACACCTTGCTCCCCCGGTACGCCTTTCCACGCATCTTCCCCTTGTGGGTCTTGCGGTGCCGTATGCGCTTTGGTGCCAGCATGTCCGCTCCTTGAACTCAGGCGCTCGGTCCGGCCGAATACGTCCGGCCGAAGCGGTCCTCGATTACTTCGCCCTTGAAGATCCAGCACTTGACGCCCACGACTCCGTAAGTGGTGGCGGCTCGGACATGAGAGTAGTCGATATCCGCCCGGAGAGTGTGGAGAGGCACCCGCCCCTCGTTGTAGCCCTCGGTGCGTGCGATCTCGGCGCCCCCCAACCGCCCCGCACACTGAATGCGGATGCCCTCGGCACCGGCGCGCATCGCCGACTGCACGGCTCTCTTCATCGCCCGCCGGAATGAGATGCGCTGCCGGATCTGGTGTGCGACGTTGTCGGCGACCAGTCGTGCGTTGATTTCCGGGCGCTTGATCTCCTCGACATTCACAGAGACCTCGCTGTTGGTCAGCACCGCGAGTTCGTCGCGCAGCTTGTCGACCTCGGAGCCCCGCTTTCCGATCACGACGCCGGGGCGGGCGGTATGGAGCGTCACAACCAGTTTGGAGGGCTTGCGCGCGATCTCCACCGCTGCCAGTGCCGCGTGGCTCAACCGCCGGTGGAGGTAGGTACGGATGATATGGTCTTCCTTCAGCAGCTCGGGAAAGTCCCGTTCCGCGTACCACCGGGAACGCCAATCCGTCACGATCCCGAGCCTGAAGCCGTGTGGGTGGGTTTTCTGACCCATCCGCTAACTCTCCTTCGCTTTCACTTGCACCGTGATGTGGCTCGTCCTTCGTCTCCGGGGCGCCGCACGGCCCATGGCACCGGCTCTCCAGCGCTTGAGCGTCGGGCCCACGTCAACGAACGCGCGGTTGACCGTCAGCTCGTCCACATCGATCGAATCCCCGTCCCGCTCGGCCAGGTCCTGGGCGTTCGCAACCGCCGAACGCAGGGTTTTGCTGACCGGGACGGCCGCGGCCTTCTTGGAGAATCGGAGAATCGAGACGGCCTCGTTGACGGTCCTTCCTCTGATCAGGTCGACGACCAGTCGAACCTTTCTGGGACTCATTCTGATGTGCTTCGCGATCGCGCGCGCTTCCATGTGGCGGAGTCTCCTATCTCGTCATCCGCTTGTCGGCGAGCTTTCCGCCGTGGCCGCGGAAGAGCCGTGTAGGTGCGAACTCGCCCAGCTTGTGACCGACCATGTTCTCGCTGATGTAGACCGGGATGAATTTGTTGCCGTTGTGTACGGCGACCGTGTGACCGATGAATTCAGGAGAGATCGTGGACGATCTCGACCAGGTGCGGATAACGGTTCTCTCGTTGCGCGCGTTCATCGCCTCGATCTTGCGCAGGAGCTTATCGTTGATGAACGGGCCCTTCTTGACGCTTCTCGGCATCGCTGTTCCTCGGTCTCCCTGTTCCTCGGTCTCCCCGGTCCGCTCAGCGCGTGGACTTTCCGCGCTTGCGTCCGCGGACGATGAACTTGTTCGAATCCTTCTTCCTCTTGCGGGTCTTGGTGCCTTCGGGCTTGCCCCATGGAGTCACCGGCGGACGTCCTCCCGAGGCCTTGCCTTCGCCGCCGCCGAGAGGGTGATCCACCGGATTCATGGCCACGCCGCGAACCTTGGGCCGACGGCCGCGCCAGCGGCTGGCACCCGCCTTGCCGAGTGACTGGAGGTTGTGATCGACGTTGCCGACCTGTCCCACCGTCGCCAGACACCGCTTGTGTATCCGTCGCACTTCGGTGGAAGGCAGGCGGAGCGTGACGTAGTCTCCCTCCTTTGCGACAACCTGAACTCCCGCTCCCGCCGAGCGGGCCAGCTGGCCTCCCTTCCCGGGCTTCATCTCGACGTTGTGGACCACGGTGCCGAGCGGGATGCGCGTGAGAGGGAGGGCGTTCCCGGGCCGGATATCGGCCTCGGGGCCCGACGAAACCACATCGCCCACACCCGTGCCGCGCACATGCAGGATGTAGCGCTTCTCGCCGTCCTCATAGTGGATGAGGGCGATGAAAGCCGACCTGTTGGGGTCGTACTCTATCTCGGCAATCCGCCCGCGGACACCGAACTTGTCGCGCTTGAAGTCGACCTTGCGATACCGGCGTTTGTTGCCTCCGCCGCGCCGACGCATGGTGATCCGCCCATGATGGTTCCGGCCGCCTGTTTTGGTCAGCGGCTCGGTCAGGGACTTCTCGGGACCCTTGCGGGTCACGGCGTCCTTGGCCGTCGTCGACCGGAAACGGCTGCCCGGCGTTACGGGCTTGAACTTCTTGAGCGCCATGCGTCAACCCATCTCGTAGAATTCGATCTCGTCGCCCCGGACCAGCTGCACGACGGCTTTCTTGTAGGACGAGCGCCGTCCCAGACTCCAGTTCTTGGCCATCCGGCCGAGCAACGCCCGTTTGGCCTTGCCCGGATACCTCATGGTGCGCACATCCTTGACCTTGACGTCCCAAAGCGCTTCCACGGCTCGCCGGATCTCGTGCTTGTTGGCGCGCTCGTTGACGATGAAGGTGTAGAGGCTCGTCTCCATCTGATCAGTGGTTTTCTCAGTGATGACCGGCGACACGATTACGTCGTAGGACTCACGCATCAGACGACCTCCGTGCGCTGGAACGGCCTGCGCCGCGGGCGAGCGTCGACGGCGGAAGCGTCTCCCACGGTGGCGAGAGCCGCTTCTTCGATGATCACGGTTCCGGACCACACCACATCGAACGACGACTCCTGGCCGAAAGGCATTACCCGCACGCCGGGGAGGTTGCGGCTTGAGAGATAGAGTTCCCGGTTCACGCCATGGGTCAGGAACAGGATCTTGCCGGGCTGCCGGATCGCGGCCAGCAGCTCCGTCAGCTTGCGCGTCCTGGGTGCATCGAAGTCGAACCCTTCGATCACCGCCACCCGGCCCGCGGCCGCTCGGCTGTTGAAGGCCGAAGAGCGGGCAAGTGCCCGGATCCGCTTGGGTACGCGCAGCTTCCACGAACGCGGCTGCGGCGGAAACGCCATCCCGCCGCCCCGCCACTGGACCGCCCGAATGGTACCCTGTCTGGCCCTGCCGGTACCCTTCTGGCGCCAGGGCTTGCGGCCTCCCCCCGCAACTGCCGCACGGTTCTTCCGTCCGACCGTTCCCTGGCGCCGGCTCGCCTGATGGGCCGTGACCGCAAGGTGAAGCGCACCCTCGTGCACCACCCCGTCGAAGAGGGCGACGGGCAGAGGGACTTTCTCCCCGGCGGAACCGTCCATCTTGATGTAGAGAGCCTGGTACATGCGTCTATTCCCGGATGAGGACGTAGCTGTTCCTGCTGCCCGGAACCCCGCCCTGCACAAAGAGCAGGTTGCGTTCCGGATCGACCCGGACGACTTGCAGGTTTCGGATCGTCCTTCTGTTGCCTCCCATGCGGCCGGGCAGCTTCTTTCCCTTGATAACCCTGGACGGGTCGGTACCCGGGCCCATGGAGCCGGGGTTTCTGGACATCGGGTGTCCGTGAGAGGCCGGCCGGCCGGCGAATCCGTGGCGCTTCACAACCCCTTGGAACCCGCGTCCCTTGGCGATGCCCGTGACCCGCACGCGTTGCCCCGTCCGGAACATCTCCACGGTCAATTCCTGGCCCGGGCGGTAGGTCTCGCCCTCCCCGGCCGCGAACTCGCGGATCAGGCGCGGAGCCGCATCGAGGCCCGCCTTTGCCGCATGGCCGAGTTCCGCCCTGCTGGAACGCTTGTATTTCCTGGCGCCGTAGCCGACCTGAACGGCCGCATATCCGTCGGTGTCCTCGTTCTTTACCTGCACCACCGGGCAAGGTCCGGCTTCGAGGACGGTGACGGGAACCTGGCGGCCCTCTTCGGTGAAGAGCCGCGTCATCCCCAGCTTCCTGCCGATCAGTCCGGGCATCGTCAGTCCACCTTGATCTCGACGTCCACGCCTGCCGGGAGGTCAAGCTTGGTCAGCGCGTCAATGGTCTGAGGGCGGCTCTCGACGATATCGATCAGGCGCTTGTGCGTCCTGAGCTCGAACTGCTCCCGGCTCTTCTTGTCGATGTGCGGCGAACGCAGGACGGTCCATCGCTGGCGGCGGGTCGGAAGCGGGATCGGCCCGCTGATCGTGGCGCCCGTCTTCTGAGCGGTCCTCACGATGTCCGCGGCCGTCCGGTCCACGACCCAGTGGTCGAAGGCCTTGAGCCGTATCCTGATCCTGTTCGTCATCCCCTTCTGCG
Organism: Longimicrobiales bacterium; assembly: GCA_965215065.1. Taxonomy (GTDB): domain Bacteria; phylum Gemmatimonadota; class Gemmatimonadetes; order Longimicrobiales; family Gaopeijiaceae; genus Bin94. The sequence goes on along the minus strand of OZ244037.1, from coordinate 2,175,959 downwards.
TCCTCGCCGGCCGGGGCGGCCCGATGGGTTTCGCCATGGTATCGCTACTCGATGATGGAGGTGACGACGCCGGCGCCCACCGTGCGCCCGCCTTCCCGGATCGCGAAGCGGAGCTCCTCGTCCATCGCGATCGGCGTGATCAGCTCCACCTCCATCTGCACGTTGTCGCCCGGCATCACCATCTCCACCCCGTCGGGAAGCATCGCCGTGCCCGTCACGTCCGTCGTCCGAAAGTAGAACTGCGGCCGGTACCCGTTGAAGAACGGCGTGTGCCGGCCCCCCTCCTCCTTCGTCAGCACGTACACCTCCGCCTTGAACTTCGTGTGCGGCGTGATCGACCCCGGAATCGCCAGCACCTGGCCCCGCTGAATCTCCGCCTTCCCCACTCCCCGCAGCAGCAGCCCCGCGTTGTCCCCCGCGCGGCCCTCCTCCAGAAGCTTCCGGAACATCTCCACCCCCGTCACCACCGTCTTCCGGTCCGCCCCCATCCCCACGATCTCCACCGTGTCGCCCTTGTGGATCACCCCCCGCTCGATCCGCCCCGTCGCCACCGTCCCCCGGCCCGTGATCGAGAACACGTCCTCCACCGGCATCAGGAACGGCTTGTCCACGTCCCGCTCCGGCTCCGGGATGTACGTGTCGATCGCATCCATCAGCTCGCCGATGCACGCCCCGGCCTCCCCCTCGCCCCCGGCCTCCAGCGCCCCCAGCGCACTCCCCGCCACCACCGGCAGATCGTCGCCCGGAAACCCCTGCTCGCTCAGCAGCTCCCGAACCTCCAGCTCCACCAGCTCCAGGAGCTCCTCGTCGTCCACCATGTCCACCTTGTTCATGAACACCACCACATGCGGCACGTTCACCTGCCGCGCCAGCAGCACGTGCTCCCGCGTCTGCGGCATCGGCCCGTCCGCCGCGCTCACCACCAGGATCGCCCCGTCCATCTGCGCCGCACCCGTGATCATGTTCTTCACGTAGTCCGCGTGCCCCGGACAGTCCACGTGCGCGTAGTGGCGATGCGCCGTCTCGTACTCCACGTGCGCCGTCGCGATCGTGATCCCCCGCTCCCGCTCCTCCGGCGCCTTGTCGATCTCGTCGAACCCCACCGCCGATCCCCCGAACCGCTTCGACTGCGCCAGCGTGATCGCCGCCGTCAGCGTCGTCTTCCCGTGGTCCACGTGTCCGATCGTCCCCACGTTCACGTGCGGCTTCGTCCGCTCGAACGTCTCCTTCGCCATTCTTTCCTCGTCTGCGGTTGCGTTGTTTGAGGCGGGTCGTTCAGACGCCCGCCAGGACCTTCTTCCCGGCTTTGCTCCGGGCGGCTTCTTCGTAGTGTGAGAACTGCATGGCGTACACGGCCCGGCCCTGGCTGAGCGACCGGAGCCTCGTCGAGTAACCGAACATCTCGCCCAACGGCACGCTCGCGCCGATGACCTGGGCATCTCCTCGGTCCGTCATTCCTCCTACCCGGCCTCGGCGCGCCGAAAGGTCGCCGATCAGGTCGCCCACATACTCGGACGGAGTCACTACCTGGACGTCCATCACAGGTTCGAGGATGACCGAATTCGCTCTTCTCAGTCCTTCTTTCATCGCCATGGATCCGGCGATCCTGAAGGCCATCTCGCTGGAGTCCACATCGTGATAGGAACCGTCCACCAGCGCGACCTTCACGTCGACCACGGGGTAGCCTTCGACCACGCCGGAACTCAAGGCTTCACGGAGCCCCCGCTCGACCGCCGGAATGTATTCCCGCGGGACCGAGCCGCCCTTGACGCGGTCCTCGAAGACAAAACCGGAACCCAGCTCGCCGGGCTCGATGTCGATGACGACGTGGCCGAACTGTCCCCGCCCGCCGGTCTGCCTTACAAACCTTCCTGAAACCCGCGATGCCGCCTTGCGGATCGTCTCGCGGAAGGCCACCTGCGGCCGTCCGATGTTGGCCGACACGGCGAACTCGCGGCGCAGCCGGTCGACGATGATCTCGAGGTGGAGCTCCCCCATGCCGCTTATGATCGTCTGCCCGGTCTCCGAGTCGGTGTGCACCCGGAACGTCGGATCTTCCTCTGCGAGCTTGCCTAGGCCCGTCCCGAGCTTGTCCTGGTCGGCTTTGGTCCTGGGCTCGATCGCGACCGCGATCACGGGTTCGGGGAAGCTCATCGCCTCCAGAATGATCGGCTCGTCGGGAACGCAGATCGTGTCGCCGGTGCGCACGGTCTTGAGTCCGATCACGGCCACGATGTCGCCCGCGAACACCTCTTCGCGCTCTTCGCGCTTGTTGGCGTGCATCTGCAGGAGGCGCCCGGCCCGTTCCTTTCGCCCCTGGGTCGCGTTGAGCACGCGGCTCCCCTTCGGAAGCGATCCCGAGTAGACGCGCAGGTAAGTCAGCCTTCCGACGAAGGGATCGGTCACGATCTTGAAGGCCAGCCCCGAGAACGGGGCATCGTCGGAGGCCTCGCGAGTCCGGCGATTTCCATCTCCGTACGGAGGCCGCCCCTCGATCGCCGGCACGTCCAGCGGGGACGGCAGGAAGTCGATCACGCCGTCGAGAAGTCGTTGAATCCCCTTGTTCTTGAATGCCGACCCGCAGAATACCGGGAACAGGGTGCCCGAGGTCGTGGCGGCGCGGATCGCCTGACGGACATCGTCCTCGGCGAGTTCGTCCCCCAGGAGGTAGCGCTCCAGAAGCTCATCGTCGTGCTCCACGGCGGCCTCGACAAGGTCCTGGCGCAGGCTCTCCGCCTTTGCCAGCAGCGAATCGGGGATATCCACCTCGATGATCGTCGCCCCGATCTCGTCGTCCCAAACGAATGCCTTCATGGCGACGATGTCGATCACCCCGGTAAAGAGGTCTGCCTCGCCGAGGGGGTACTGCACGGCGAAGGCTTTCGCTCCGAGACGCTCGCGCATCATCCGGACGACATTCTCGAAGTCGGCGCCGGTTCGGTCCATCTTGTTGACGAAGGCGATGCGAGGAACCCCGTACCGGTCGGCCTGGCGCCAGACGGTCTCGGACTGCGGCTCTACCCCGCCGACCGCGCAAAAAACAGCGATCGCTCCGTCCAGTACCCGAAGCGATCGCTCGACCTCCGCCGTGAAGTCCACATGGCCGGGGGTGTCGATGATGTTGATGCGGTATTCCGAATCGTTCCTTCGCCAGTAGGCGGTCGTCGCCGCGGAAGTGATGGTGATCCCGCGTTCCCGCTCCTGTTCCATCCAGTCCATGGTCGCCGCACCCTCATGGACTTCACCCATGCGGTGGAGGCGACCGGTATAGAACAGGATTCGCTCCGTCGTCGTGGTCTTTCCGGCATCGATGTGGGCCATGATACCGATGTTCCGAAGCTTCGGAAGTGGTGTTTTCCTGGGCATGATTCTATTCGTCAACTCGATATCGGCAGCGCCTCTCAAGCAGCGTTCCCGCCCGGGATCCTTCCCGGCCTCCCGGTTCCCGCGGGTTCGGCGGCGGCGGGTCGGACGGCCTACCAGCGGTAGTGCGCGAAGGCTTTGTTGGCTTCGGCCATCCGGTGCGTGTCATCCTTCTTCTTTACCGTGGCGCCCTCTCCCCGGCTCGCCGCGAGGATCTCGCCGGCTAGGCGTTGGGCCATGGTTCGTTCTCCGCGCTTCCGCGAAAAGCCGATCAACCACTTGATCGCGAGCGCCTGGCGGCGCTCGGGCCTCACGACGATGGGGACCTGATAGGTCGCACCACCGACGCGGCGGCTCTTGACCTCGAGAGTCGGCTTCGCGTTGGTCAGCGCCTGCTGGAAGATGTTCATGGAGGGCTGTCCCGCCTTGGTCTCCACGATGGTCATGGCTTCGTAGAACACGGCCTCGGCCAGGGACTTCTTTCCGTCCAGCATCAATCCGTTGATGAACTTCTGGACGACCACGGATCCGTAGCGCGGGTCTTCCGGGATCTTGCGGCGAATTGCCCGTGAACGACGGCTCATGACGGCGACTCCACAGATGCGGCCTACTTCGGCCGTTTCGCTCCGTACTTGGACCGGCCCTGCTTCCGGTCCGCTACACCCGAGGTATCCAGCGTTCCCCGGACGATATGGTAGCGAACGCCCGGCAGATCCCTCACCCTGCCTCCGCGGATCAGCACTATGGAGTGCTCCTGAAGGTTGTGGCCCTCTCCGCCGATGTACGCCGTGACTTCGTATCCGTTGGTGAGCCGGACGCGCGCGACCTTCCGAAGCGCCGAATTCGGCTTCTTGGGGGTCGTGGTGTACACACGGGTACAGACACCCCGCTTCTGGGGGTTCTTCTGGAGCGCGGGCGACTTGTTCTTCTTCGCGAGCCGCGCGCGGCCCTTACGTACCAGTTGATTCAGCGTAGGCATGACGGCCGAGCTCGTTCCTCGGTCTCCTCACTCGGGTTTCGGGGCGAACCAGCGACAAGGGCGAACAAATGGCGCGCTTGGGCAATCAAGCGCGCCGATTCGCCCGGAGAGCTGAGCCTCCAGGCCGTTTCCTGGACAGCCCGGAAAAGCTAGGGGAAGAACCTGATCGTGTCAACAACGAGTGTCGGGAGCCCATGATCCTGTCCGGTTCGTAGCCCCATGATCTGTCCGGTGCCGGGAGTGTCGAATGCAGCGCCTCCGCGTACGAGGGCGCGCCCGGCCAAGGCCATGGTGGCTTCGCCGTCACGGATCGCGAAGGTACCGTTCACGAGCACGTGGACCGTGCCCCGGGAGTATTGGTGAGGGTTCTCGTAGGTCGCCAGGTCGTCGAGAGTCTCCAAGTCCAGGACGGTGACATCGGCGGCGTAACCCCGGCGGACATACCCCCGTTCCGTCCATCCCAGGAAGTCGGCGGCAAGACCCGTCATCGAGCGGATCGCGCGGGGTAGCGTGACGAGTTCCTCGTCGAGCACCAGGTCCCGGATCTTCTTGGTGAACGATCCGAAGGCCCGCGGGTGCGTCACCGGACGGGACGGGCCTGGGTCCCGGCCATCGGTACACGTCATCATCCAGTCGAGCCGGGCCAGGTATCGCGTGTTCTCCGCATCGTACAGACCCAGGTTCATGACCGCGGCGTTTCCGTCGCGGAGGATTCGCCGCGCGGCCTCCGGCGCGTCCGTCCTCCACTCCTCCGCAACTTCCTGGAGGGTTCTGCCGTTCAGCTCAGGGCGCGGATCGGCGAAGAGCAAGCGGCCTGCGCCGCCCCGGATGGCGAGCATCTCCCGGGTCTGCCGGTCGATGATCCACACGGTGTCCGGATGGTGGAAACGGCGCAACATCGCCGTGTCCCCGCCCGCCGCGGCCCATCCCGGAATCGTATACGACCGCAGGTTCGACTGGGTGGCCGTGTACGAGTGGTGCGCACCTGCGACTTCAACGCCCCGGGCGCGGGCCGCTTCGATGAGGGCGGCACCCTCGGGCGCGCGGCCGTAGTTGTGGGCGCCCTGTGCGTTGAAGTGGCTGAAGATGACCTTGGTCCCCGCTTCTTCGCCGATGCGGATGCCCTCGGCAATCGATTCCAGGTATCCGAAAGGCGGATACGCGGCGCCGAGGTCGCGGTCGTGGGTGTCGTAGATGGCCCCGGGATACTCGGCCGCGATCCGGTTCAGCTCGACGACCTCTTCGGTTTCGGCGTAGTTGCCCGGCAGGTAGAAGAGCCCCGACGACAGGCCGTAAGCGCCCTGATCCATGCCCCGGCGAACGAGAACGCGCATCTCGTCGAGCTCGCCGGCAGTGGGGGCGCGGTCTTCCATCCCGATCACCTGGCGGCGTATCCAGTTGTGACCGACGTAGAGAAAGCCGTTCACCCCGATCCCCTCCGCCGTCCACTCCGCCAGACGACTCGCGACTTCGGCGCTGCCTCCGCCGTCAACGCCCAGCGCGACGGTGGTGATTCCCTGGTAGAGGAAAGCGCGCGCGTCGCGTCCGTGGTCCGTTTCGATCTCGGCGTGGGAATGCATGTCGATGAAGCCGGGAGTGACGACCAGGCCCGTCGCGTTGACGGTGTCGGCCGCGGCGATGCGTGCCGCCGCTGCGTCTCCAACGAAGCTGATGCGGTGTCCCGTGACGGCGACATCCGCAGCGAGCGCCCCGCCGCCGGAGCCGTCGAGGAGCGTGCCGCCGAGTATGAGGATGTCCGCGGGGCCGTTGCCCGGCGCACAGGCGCCCAGCGCGGGAAGGAAGAGCCAGAGGGGAAGACTCGGATGGGCCGGTTGCTTCATAATCATTTCTCCCGACAGATCCTTGAGGTTGGCGTCTTTTTCATGTTCGCGTCAGGGCGAGACCTGCCCCGCAGTCTTGTCCAATGACAAACGAGCATGAACGGGAGCCCGATTTCCAGCGAAATGTGAGCACGAAGCTCGGGGCAAAGAGATCATGGGAGGATGATCGTGACTCTACGCACCGAACAGATTCGCACGCTCGACCAGCTCGATGCCTTCCTGGAGGGCGAGGCGCTCGATTTCCACCACGGGGACTGCGACTCCGCCTACGCCTTTCGTCCGGCGTATGGCTGATCGCCCAGAACAGGAGGACCGGGCACATCCGCGACCACCGCAGGAAGCAGCCCCGCCCGGACGGGCGGCCGGGCTTCCTGCGCGTCGACACCATCCACCAGGGCGACAAGGACGGCGAGAAGGGCATCTACATCATCAACATCGTCGACGAGGTCACCCAGTTCCAGCATCTCGGCGCGGTTCGCCGCATCGCGCGACCTCGCGCCACTCGTCGACAATGCTCATGCAGTGTTGGGAGTCGGGAGCGGGTGTCGGGGCCCGGCAGCGGACAGACACAGGCTTGCGAGTGCTGCTACTCTCCTGACGTCGCCGCGTCGATCAGGTCGTATACGGACACCGACTCGACTCCCAGCGCATCGGTCTGACGAACCACGGCCCACATCTCGCCCGCATCCAGCAGGGACGTCCGAGGAGGCAGATGCAGGGTCCGGCTCCATTCCCCGTCCGCACCGAAGAACCACCACCGATGGGGCTCCCCCGGCCGAGGATAGTCTCGTATCCAAAGGCCTCCACCCGACAGCGCGAGGATCCGGGAATAGGCCGGGAAGCGCGCAGGAAGGGTGTTGCGCTCCCTCTCCCACCATCTTTCGAAGGTCGGCATGGCGTTCGGATCGTCGCTGCCGCCAACGCGAGCAACGAGCGATTCACGATAGGAACGGATGTCGTCCTCTGTGACAGCCAAGTCCCGTCCGGCCCAGCGGAGCTTCCTGATGCTGCTTCCGTCCCAGCCCACCAGTTGCAGTTCGTAGTCGTCGCCGGTACCCAACCATACCCCCGCGGCAACTGCGCCGACTACTGTTCGGCGTCCCCAAGTGCGCGGCCCGTTGGATCTCGGATACTGCACTCTGTCCTGGCCGGGCATGTCTTCGCGAAGCACCCGCACGCGACTTGACCCTTGGTCCGCGTAGCCGAGAGCAACCTTCCACCGGAAGGGCCCAAGCGCGTCCGACCGTCTCTCGCCCCAGCTTGTCACAACCATCACGGCGTCGGGGGTGCAGGTGATCGTGTACGCACGGGAACCTTGGAATGTGAGGCGATAGTCGGTCTTTAGCGCACCGCTGCCGTCGAAAACCGAGACGCGCCCCATGCCCGCATCGTATGCCAGGATCCGATCCTCCGTCGTGCACGCACGCAAGAGCCGAACTCGTCTGAACTCGCCGGGACCTTCCCCCTCTTGCCCTGCGGTCCACAGGTGTTGGCCCCCGGGACCAAACCTGCGGATTTCGTGCTCACCCGAAACAGCCACTACGACGGAGCCGTCGCTCAGACGAGCCGCTCCGGTGACCTCATAGAGGATCTGTTTGCCGATTGCCTGCGCGCCGCCTACCGAGAGGACGGGCTCCCGAGCCAGTGTCAGCGCGGTCGCGGGGGTGAGCCGACTGACGATGGTATCGGGCGGCCCCGGAGTGGCCACGGATGCATCCCCGAAGTCCAGGGGGATGGCAACCAGGATCATGGCCGCCAGGACGGCAACCAAGCGGATGGACACGCATCCGTTCTTCATCGTCATGGGATTCTCCTTTCTGGGTTCCCTCGTTCGTGAGTCCTACGCTCGGTGATCTCGCTTGAGGCCGGCGAGCGCATCCGGCCAGCGACTGCCGTGCACGGATCGCGGTGACTCGCCATCAGCTCCCAAGCATCGTCAGACAGCGTCAGACAGCGCCACCGCGGGCATCCAAGGCCGGAATCACTGCGATTATCTATCAGACGCTTTTCGGCCCGGAATCTGCTATGGCAAAATCGGACACGGCGTCTGCCGGTGCACCGTGCACCAAGTCAACGATGGCGAGACGCAGGATCCGCACCGCCAACATTCATCGTCTTAAGTGACATATTCACAACATTATATGGCGATTATCAAATCGCACCGGGCACTCTCGTTCCGCGTCGTGGACGCATGTCCGCGCCAAGCGCACACTAAGCCACGCGCCGACAGCCAAAACCAACGGAGCGTCAGCGCTCCAACCCAGACTGTCAGCCGAGCTCGGCCATCGCCCGGCCGAACCGGGCGGCGCTGAACTGAACACAGCTTGACGGCCGCAGTGAAGCGGCAGCAGGGAACCATCTTCCGCTCTTCGGGTATTCGCTGGTGATGAGGTTCAGAAGCGGCAGGCAACCAGCAAGGGGGCAGGAACATGGAACGGAACACGAAGGGCGAGCCTTCGCCGGTCTCGCCGGACCGGCTAGGAGAGCTGCTGGAGGAGCTCTCGTCGACCGTCCGAGATGCGGTCTCGTGCTACGCCAAGGACCAAGATCACACCAGCGACTTGGTGCAGGAATGCCTCGTGCACATCGCGAGCAAGCTGCCGGCGTGCCGGGATCCGGATTCCGTCCGCAGTTGGGCGTGGAAGGTCAGCGTCAACCTGTGCAGGTCTCTGGCCCGCACGGACCGGTGGACGGACCGAGTCAGCCTCGACGAGTGGTGCGAGCCCCTCGACCGGGCTCCGTTGCCGGACGAGCAGCTGGAGCGGAAACGCCGAGACGCGACGGTCCGCGCCGCGGTCGGGAGGCTGCCGGAACGCGAGCGCGCCGCGGTCGAACTGACATGGCTCGACGGTCTGTCGCACCGGCAGGCGGCCGAGCAGATGGAAGTGGGCACCGATGCAGTGCGCGCCGCGGCCCGCCGAGGCCTCCACAAGCTCAGGGCAATGCCGGAGCTGTCCCCTTGGGGGCAGGTCTCCCCGCGGCCTTGTGCGCCTGCGTCGGCCGCGTGCGGTCCTGCCAAGGGGCAGCACCCGGTCCTGGCCCTCGAAGCGGAGCCAGAGGCTCGGGAGTCCGTTCGGGCGGGAATGCGCTTCGGCGAAATCGACCGCGTCGTGGACGGGGTGTACTTCGCCACAGGGTGGAGCGACCTGAGGAAGCATGCTGCGCGGCTTCCCGGCTGCCCGGTGATCGCAGACCCGCTGTTCAGATACTGGACGCTCCGGCATCGAGGAACTCCGGGCTCTGCGGGCCCGTCTTCCGTCCTGTCCGATCATCGGCCACGCGGACCCCTCGGAATGTGAATGCCTGGAGACGCTCGCGGAGGAAGCCGGCTTGGTCGCCATGCTCTGGAGGGGAGTGGACGACGATCCGGCGGCGGTGCGGCTGGCGGCGGACCGCGAGGAGACCGAGTCTTTGCTCGCTCGTCTGAAGGAACGAGTCTCGCCGGACATGCACGGCGTGCTGGAGGCGGCAATATACGATTCGCTGGCGCGCCGTTCGGTCGCAGGGTTGAGCCGAACGCTCGGGACGACCGCGCGGACGCTGGGAAGGAAGTGCAGGGCGCACGGACTGCCGGCACCGAAGAGACTGCTGTCGCTGGCGACCGTCTTCCATGTCGAACGGCTTGCCAGGTGGAGCGATCACCGGCGAGGACCGACGGCCCTGGCAATCGGCTTCGCGGAGGAGAGCCGGTATGCGCGCTTCGTGAAGCGAGTGCTGGGGATCACGCCCTCCGAGGTCGGCCGGAGAGGCGGCCCGGACTACGTGTACGCGAGGTGATCCTCCGCGAGATTCCCGAACCGTCGTCACCACTGGCGTCACCACTGGGCATCCGAAGCACGCATGCAATGTGAGCTTTCGGGATCCCAAGTAGCTGCGTTCCTCCCGAGCAAGTCGGCGGCGAGGCATTCATGGCCCGTCACGAGCGCCGGGAGCCCTCACCAAAGAACACGTTCAGGACCGCTTCTGCCGGCGGCCTCGTCACCCGGCTGACCCCGACGAGAAGCACCAGAGAGGCGAACGGACCCACCAAGGCCGGCCACACGCCTCCGATCCAGTTGTCCAGGCTGCCGTGCTCCATGTACCCCAGCACGTACCAGAGCACGCAGGCGGCCGCGCCCCCGATCATCCCGGCCAATCCCCCCGCCCGGGTCGCGCCCGGCCACCACATCCCCAGCAGCAGCGGGAACGTGAACGCCGAAGCCATCAGGCTGAAGGAGATCGTCACGATCCACAGAATCGGCCCGGGCGGGTTGACCGCGACGCCCACCGCAAGCAGCCCGATGACCAGCGTCGTCCAGCGCGCCATGCGCATCCCCTTCTCCCGCGACACCTCTCTCCTCGCCAGCGGCACGTACAGGTTCTGCACGACCAGCGAGCCCGCGAGCAGCAGGATCGAGTCGATGGTGGACATCGCGGCACCGAGGACGGCCGCGATGATGATGCCTCCGAAAAGCGGGTGCAGAAGCATCTGCACGAGGGCGGGCAGCGCCAGGTCGACCTGCTCCAGCTCCGGCAGCAGCACCCCGGACGAGATCGCGATCACCGTCGAGCCAGCGTAGATGAACGACGAGAAGGCGATCGAATACACCAGCGCGCGCCGCAGAGTCCCCCGGTCCTTCGGGATCAGGAAGCGGGTCACGGCGGCCGGCGCCCCGCCGATCTGGAAGAACCCCCACGCCAGGAACGACGACACCACCCACAGGGCGGGCATCGCCCCCACGAACGAGATCGACTCCGGGTTGAGCTCGGCGTAGCGCAGGTGCATCTCGCCGAACCCGCCCGCCGCGCGGACCGCGAGCGGCGCGAGCACCGCGAAGCCCGTGATCATGATCGTGCCCTGGATGAGGTCGGTCCATGCGACCGCGTGCATCCCCCCGATCACCGTGTAGAGGATGACGATGCCGCCGAAGACGCACAGGCCCGCCAGGTACGGCATCCCCAGCAGTACCTCGAAGAGGTTGCCCGCGGCCTTGAGCTGCGCCGCGATCAGGGGGATGAAGGCGGCCAGCATGAGCAGCGTCGCGGTCCTCGCCACGGCCTTGCCCGGATAGCGGGCCTGGAAGATGTCCACGATCGTGGTGCAGCGGATCCGCGACGCGACCCGGCGCAGGCGCTCGCCCAGCAGGACGTAGGTGAACCAGGCCGCCGCGGCGGACGAGACCCCCGCCGGGGCGAAGTTGTACCCCAGGACCCGCTCGGTGCCGACGGCGCCCATGTACGAGCTGCCGCTCATCTGCGTTGCCGAGTAGGAGAACCCGAGCGTGGCCGGACCGAGGTCGCCGCGGGCCAGGAAGTACTGCTCCTTGGAGCGCCTGCGCCTACCGAACCAGACGCCCAGTCCCATGAGCGCCCCGAAGTAGACCCCGAGTACGATCGTGTACAGGAGCGTGACCTGCATCGCCGCCGCCCCGCGTCAGCGGCCCGTGCGGGCGTGGAAGAGGGCCGCCGAAATCACGAACCCATATCCCCCGTACACGACCACCCATACTCCCCAGTCCAGGTTTGCCGGCCCCGCCGGCCAATCGGCGACGAGCCCGACGGAGCCGCCCGCCAGGAACACGGCCATCAGGATCATCGAAACCACCGGAACGCGGCCGGGCCGGCCGCCGGAACGTCTCGGCGCGCGCTTGCTCACTGCCACACCTGCCCGCTCACTGCCACACCTCCTTCAGAACCCGCACGATGTTCTCGCCCATCACCCTCGCGATGTCCTCGTCGCCGTAGCCCTCCTTAACCAGCCAGCGCAGGATGTTCTTCGACCCTTCGGTCGGGTTTTCGATGCCCCGCACGTATTCCACCGGGATGTGCTCGGGCACCTCCCCTCTCCCGGCATCCTGCGTCTCGTCGATGGAGAGCGCCTCGGCGTAGACCTTGTGCAGACCCACGTGATCCCCGTACAGGGTGTCCGGCCCGAAGGCCACGTGGTCGATGCCCACCAGGTCCTTCACGTACTCGAAGTGGTCCATGAAGGACTCGATGCCGTGACGGCGGTGCCGCGGCGAGACGGTGGTGTGCGGCGCGGCTTCGATCCCGATCACACCGCCCTTGCCGGCCACCGCGCGGATGACGTCGTCGGGTGCCAGGCGCTTGATGTTCCAGAGACCGCGGGCACCGGTATGGGTGAGGAAGATGGGGTGACGGCTCGCCTCGACGGTGTCGAGCGCGGTCTGGTCGCTGGCGTGCGCACAGTCGATCGCAAGTCCCACCTCGTTCATCCTGCGCACCGCCTTGTGCCCGAACGAGGTCAGTCCCCCGTCGCGCGTCTCCTTGAGCCCCGTGCCCAGGGCGTTGGACTCGCTGTACGTGATCCCCAGCAGGCGCAGGCCGATCCCGTAGAGGATTTCGATCCGGTCCAGCTCGTTCTCGATCATGGCGGCGCCCTCCTGGGCGGCCACCAGCGCGATCCGGCCCTCCCGTTTCGCCCGGTAGATGTCGTCGACGCGCTCGCACTTGATGATGAAGTCCTGGTGCGCGAGGTCGCAGAAGCGCATCCCCATGTCGTAGATCACGTCGTCCCACTTCCATCCGTTCTTCGACGTGATGCACGCCGCGCCGTCGAGGAAGTTGTCGAAGACGCAGTCCCAGTACGAGTCGGCCAGCGCCTCGTAAGCGGTGTGGACCCGCCCCTCCGAGTCGTAGGCGCGGATCTGGCCGGCCTTCGCCGGGAAGAGGTGGGGGTGCTCGTGCAGCGATATCATCAGGATGCGCCCGGCAAGGTCCAGGACGCGGGCTTCCTGGGCCGGGGTCAGGGGCACGATGTACGGCTCGAAGAGCGATTCGCCTTGGATAAGGTCGTATTCGGTGAAGTCGCGGTGGCTCTTGACGTACTCGTAGGACTTGTAGCCTGTGTAGTTGCGGCGGAGTGGCAAGGTCAGGGGCTCCGGTAGAGATGGGGATGGGGATCGGCCCGCGGCGGGCGGCTCGCTCCGGGTCGGCCGGATGCATGCGGTCCGGCCGGGGTGGATGGGATCGGCCTGCCGGTGAGTGGGATCGACCCGCCCAATAGACTGCGCGGCGGCGGGTGCCACAATTACCTTACCGTCCATGGTCGCCCCTCTCTCAACGCCGCCGCGCTTGCGATGATCGAGTCCATCACCGCCTTCAAGCCCGTTGCGGCCACGGTCGCACTCGCCCTCATGTGGCTCATCGAGGGCCTCATTCCCATGTTCGAGCAGCGTCGCGAACGGGTCCGGCACGATGCATCGAATGTGGCCCTGGGGGTCGTGAACGCGGTGACGGCGTCCTTTCTCTTCGCCGGAGCCACCCTGGTCGCGACGGAATGGGCCCGGACGAACTCGTTCGGCGTGCTGCACCGGCTCGGTGCGGAGGGTGTGTGGGCCTTGGCGCTCGGCTTCGTCCTCTTCGACCTCTGGCAGTACGTGTGGCACCGCCTGAACCACCGGGTCCCCTTCCTCTGGCGCTTCCATGCGGTGCATCACGCGGACCGCGAGCTCAGCGCGAGTTCGGGGCTGCGCTTCCACACGGGCGAGATCGTGCTTTCGTCGACCGCACGGCTCGTCGTGCTCCCTCTGCTGGGGATGACCGTCGGTCAGGTGCTGTTATACGAGGCTGTGCTGCTGCCGGTCATCCTCTTCCATCACGGCAACATCGGCGTTCCTGCGGGTGCGGACCGATGTCTGCGTTGGCTTATCGTCACTCCCTGGATGCACTGGGTGCACCATTCGGACTACCAGCCCGAGACCGATTCGAACTTTTCGAGCGTCTTTTCGTTCTGGGACCGCATCTTCGGCAGCTTCCGGCTGGTCGCGGATCCGAGGGCGCTGACCCTGGGGCTGGAGGATATGGAGCGGCGGGAATGGGCGACGCTGCGGGGGATGATTACGATGCCCTTCCGACGGCGGCAGGGAAGGCGGCGGCGCGGGCGGGCGGGCGCTGAGCGGGTGCGTCCGGACGATGGTCGGGCATCTCCGGCCGACCGTCCGGGGCGCTGAAAATGGCCGGACGGGACGGTCCCGCGCGCTCGGTCCGGGTTTTCGCGCCGGCATCGATTTCGAACCTGGGGTGCGGCTTCGACATCTTCGGCATGGCGATGGAAGGTCTCGGGGATGAAGTTGTGGTCGGCACGGCCGAGGGCACCGGGATCGTGTCCGTCTCGGTGAACGGGGACGGCGGACGGGTTCCGACCGATCCCGCCCGGAACGCGGCCGCGCTGGCCGTCGACGGCGTGCTCGACCGGCTGGGATCGGCGGCGGGTGTCGCCATCGAGGTCGGGAAGGGCATTCCGCTTGCGTCGGGTCTGGGGGGCAGCGCGGCCAGCGCGGTAGCGGGAGCGGTGGCGGCGGACGCGCTGCTGGGCGGAGGCCTGGACCGGACGGCACTGCTCGAGTGCGCCATGATCGGCGAGCGCAAGGGATCGGGGGGCGACCACGCCGACAACGCGGCACCTTCGCTGCTCGGGGGCTTCGTGCTCGTGTTGGGGGGGCGGCCGCCGAAGATGGTGGAGCTGCCGACGCCGGACGAACTGGTCGTGGCGGTCGTGCACCCCGAGATGGAGGTCGAGACGCGGCGCGCGAGGATGATCCTGGGCGACACGATCGCGCTCAAGGCGGGAATCCAGCAGTGGGGGAACGCGGCGGGGATGGTCGCCGGGCTGTTCCGAGGCGACTGGGACCTGATCGCGCGCTGCCTGTGCGACGCGGTGGCCGAACCCGTGCGGGCGAAGCTGGTGCCCGGATTCGATGCCGTCAGAGCGAGCGCGCTGGACGCGGGCGCGATCGGGGCCGGACTCTCGGGTTCGGGGCCGTCGGTGTTCGCGCTTTGTCGCGGGCGCCGCGCCGCGGAGAGGGCCGTGGCGGCAATGGCCGATGCCTTTCGAGAAGAGGCCGGGGTCGCATCGGATGCCGTGGTTTCTTCCGCGAATGCGTCCGGGGCCCGGACCTTGGAGATCACGTGACTCCGGAATTGTGTGGATCTCCCGCCCTCAAGGCTGCCAAAGCCGGGAATGGCTCCCCGACCCATCATCCCGGAGCAATGTGCCCGGTCCGGCACGCATCAAGATGATCGCCACCGTATTCGTACACCCGCACGTACTCCACCTCGATCCCATCCTTCCAAACCCCTGCCAATCTGCCACCTCTGATATCCATCAACCGAAACGCCGCCGGAAGCGAAAGGGAGCCGCAATACCTGCCGTCGGTACCCGACATGATGTGCCACAGCACTTCCGGGGGAGAATTCCAAGCGAACTCCCTGATCCACACGTCGCCCGCATCCGAAACGACCAGCTCTTCGAATGCAGGTCGCCGATTGGGCTGCTCGGCCTGCGCCATGACGCGCCGAAACGCGGCCTGCGCCTCCCGACCGGGCAGTTGCGCAGCGCGCCTGTTGATCCATTCCTCGGTTTCCCGCTCGTCAATTGTGAGATCGATCGGTCCGAGTCGAATGACCGCGCGCGGAGCGCCGTCAAGCCGTGTGACGAGAATCTCGAACTGGTCCGCGGTTCCCAGATACACGAGTTGCCCCGACACCCCGATGCTGGTCCGGCGTGCGAACGGCGCCGTTGCGATTGACAACCGTCCATCCGCTCGACCAACGACGACTTCAACGCCGGGAAGGGGGCCGATAACACCGGACAACCGCCCGGTCCGATCATATCGAAACGCTCGATACGGAAGGCGGCGTCGCCCCGGACTGCGGTCTGCCCCGAGCAATCGCGCAGACCACTGCGTCCCCACCACGACCGTGCCATCATCAACTGCATGCAGACCCCGAAGCGGTGCGTTGCCCTCCGTCTCGAGCCGACTCATGCGGACGATTCTCCCTCCGGCATCGAACACCGACAGACGCATCAATCCCGCGTCGAGGACGACAATGCTGTCGCCCGCCAGCCGCGCGATCCCCACGATACTCCGAAACTCTCCAGGCCCGGAATGGTGGTTGTCGTAGACGCGCACTCCTCCGCTGTCGGATACCGTGTATACCCAACCGTCACTCTGGCCCTGACCGCACGCGACGATGCCGATCCATCCCAGAGCAACGATATGCCGGGCGGCGGTTCGTAGCCGACCGGGCACCTGCCTGTCGCCGTCGTCACCGTGCGTCTGATCAGTACGCGGGGAGGCCCCGGCGGCGACGAGTGGTCCTTCACGGAGGCCCTCTTCCTGGGCCAGGCACCCGACGGGGGGCTCTTCGTGCCGGCTTCGCTGTCCCCCCTGCCGGACGAACACGGCGCGGCGTTGGCCGGCCTTACGTTCCCCGAGCAGGCCTTTGCGGTCGCGCGGCACTTTGTCGGCGGCGAGGTCCGGGACGATGTTCTCCGCTCGGCAGTGCACGACGCGCTCGACTTCCCCGTGCCCTTGCGCGAAATCGAGCCGGGCATCCATATGGTCGAGCTCTTCCACGGCCCCACCCACGCGTTCAAGGACGTGGGGGCGCGTTTCATGGCCCGCCTGATGTCGGCGCTCCGCGATGACGACTCCCCTGAGATGACCGTCCTCGCGGCTACTTCGGGCGACACGGGCGGTGCGGTGGCAGACGCGTTCCACCAAGTTCCGGGCGTTCGCGTCGTCGTCCTCTACCCCTTGGGCAAAGTCAGCCCGCGGCAGGAGGCGCAGTTCTCCGCACTGGGCGGCAACGTCACCGCCGTGGCGGTCCGAGGCGTGTTCGACGACTGCCAGCGACTCGTCCGCCGGGCCTTCGCCGACGCTTCTCTCGACGCCGAGCTGTCGCTCACCTCCGCCAACTCGATCAACATCGGCCGCCTGCTGCCTCAGACCTTCTACTACATCCATGCGTGGACCGAGCTTGCGCGCGCGGGGCATGGCCTCGCGGGCCTCATGCGCGACGGGCGCAAAGGGTGGACCGACCACGCGCGCACGGGGCACGGAGCAGAAGACCGGGCCTCCGTCGCCGCGGAGCGGACCGGCCACGCGCGCACGGGGCACGGCCCGGACTTGGTGGTTTCGGTTCCGTCGGGGAACTTCGGCAACGTCACGGCGGGCCTGATGGCGCGGCGCGTGCTGGGAATGTCTCGTGTGCGCTTCGTGGCTGCGACGAACGATAATTCCGTCGTCCCGGAGTACCTGGCAGGGCGCGGATTCCGTCCGCGCGCTTCCGTGGCCACCATCTCCAGCGCCATGGATGTGGGGGATCCCAGCAACTTCCTGCGGATTCTGCACATGTTCGGGGGGAGCGACGGGACCGTGTCCGGCACCGGCAACAACCACCCGCGGGCCGACACGCCGGGAGCGTCCGCGCCGGAGGCCTTGGCCGGCGTCCTCGGCGGATCCTCCTGGACGGACCGGGAGACCCGCGACTGCATCCGCGACCTGTGGCAGCGCCGCGGGATCGCGATCGACCCGCACACGGCCGTCGGGCTGCTGGGACTTCGACACGAGCTGCGGAGGCGGCCCGGCGCGCACGGCATCGTCCTGGCGACCGCCCATCCGGCCAAGTTCGCCGAGACCGTCGAGCCGCTGATCGGGACGGAGCTGCCCATTCCCGCCGGAATCGCTCGGGTGATGAACCGGCCGCGTCGTTCCATCCAGATCGCGCCGGAATTGAGCGCGCTGCGTGAGGTACTGGCCGGTGCTTGATGCTGACGGCCCGACGAGTGCAATCCGCCGACCGAAGTGCAATCCAACGAGAGTCCCATGTTCCAACGCTTTGACGAACGCAACCGCAATCTCATCGTCAACGTAAACGGGAAGCTGTCGCACCGCGACGAGGCGGGCGTCAGCCCCTTCGATTCCGTGGTGCAGGGCGGCGACGCCGTCTGGGAAGGACTTCGCCTCTACAGCGGCAGGATCTTCAGGCTCGAGGAACACCTCGCCCGCCTCCGCTCGTCCGCCCTCGCGCTCGCCTTCACGGACATCCCGTCCAACGACGAGATCATCGCCGAGATCCGGCGCACCCTCACCGCGAACGACATGCACGACGGCGTCCACATCCGCCTGACCCTGACCCGCGGCGTAAAGTACACGAGCGGCATGGACCCGCGTCTCAACAATGCAGGTCCCACTCTCATCGTGCTGGCCGAGCACAAGGCGCCCGTTTACGATCGCTCGGGTCTGCGGCTGATCACCAGCTCGCTTCGCCGCTTCGACCCGGACATGCTCGACCCGAAGATCCATCACGCCAACCTGCTCCAGTCGATCCTCGCCAAGATCGAGGCGAACGCGGCAGGGGCCGACGACGCCCTCATGCTGGACCGGCGCGGCTTCATCGCCGAAACGAACGCGACGAACTTCTTCATCGTCACCGGTGCGGTGGTCATGACCGGCCGCGCCGAGGCCTGTCCCGAAGGGATCACGCGGAAGGTCGTTCTGGAACTGTGCGATCGGAACTCCATCCCCTTCCGGGTCAAAACCCTTTCGCTGACCGAAGCCTACCGGGCGGACGAGGCATTCTGCACGGGCACGATGGGCGAGCTGGCCGGCGTGACCGAGATCGATGGGCGGACGATCGGAGCGGGGCGGCCCGGGCCTGTGACCGCGCGCCTGAGCCATCTGTTCCGGGGTCTGACGGAGAGCACAGGGACTCGGATTCGAGATTAGCCGGTTAGTCGGCCGGTCGCTGCACATCCTGTCCGTGCGCGCACGGCGGCGCCTGCGGTATCCCGACACCGTCTTGCGGCCCGTCTCCGGTCCGCGCCACCTTGCGGCCGACGCCCACGAGCGACGCGGTGACCACGTCGCAGCACGAGCCGGGAGCACGCCATGCCGCACCGATCTCTTCACCCCACCGTCCGCCCCCGCCGAGTCTCTCGCTGTCGGCAGGCGTTCGGAGCCGTCTTCCCAAGGCGGCGACGGAAGCACTCCTGCGTCAGGCCGACTCTTCGCGGTCCGCTGGCGCCCCCAGCCGTCCTCGTTCTCGCCGCCGCCATCTTCGCCGCGGCGTGCGGCTCGCCCTATCCGCCCCCGCCCGACACCTTGCGCGATCCCGTGGTGGACACGCTGCACGGCGTCGCCGTATCCGACGACTACCGGTGGCTCGAGGACCAGGACAGCCCCGAGACGCGGGCCTGGATCGCGGAGCAGAACGAGTACGCCGAGCGGATCGTCGGCGACACGCCGCTGCGGCGGCAGCTGACCGAACGGGTGCGGGAGCTCATGGACGTGCACGGGGCATTGTTCCCTCGCCGGGCCGGCGACTACGAGTATTTCACCTTCCGCAGGCCGGGCCGCGAGGTCGCCGCCGTCTACCGCCGGCCCGTGCCCGAGGAGCGCGAATACGATCCGATCGACCCGGGCGGCGACTTCGAGGTCGTGATCGACCCGCTCGACATCCGTCCCGACGGCACCGCGAGCGTGAGCATCCGCGATTTCTCGCCGGACGGGAACCTCATGATGTACGCGATCCGGGACGGTGGGCAGGACGAGGTGCAGATCGCGGTTCGCGACGTCACCACCGGCGAGGACCTCCCGGACCGCCTGCCGAACTTCCTGTACGGGTCCACCTTCTTCGACTCGGAAGGCACCGGCTTCTACTACACGCGGCGGTCACGGGAAGCCGGTCCCAGGGTGCGCCATCACACCCTCGGCACCGACATCGCCCGGGACACCGAGCTCTTCGGCGAGGGCCACGGACCCGAGAAGTTCATCAACGTCACGCAGGGAGGGGACGGGAGGTACCTGGTCTACACGGTGCAGCACGGGTGGGCCCGCACCGACGTCTACCTGCAGGACATGCGCGCCGGAGGGGGACCGGAGCCGGTCATCGTGGGTGCGCCGGCGCGCTTCAGCCCGCGGTTCGTGCGCGGCGAGCTCTACCTGCTGACCAACATCGACGCTCCCAACCGCCGCCTCATGGCCGTGGATCCGAACCGGCCCGATCCCGCCGCCTGGCGCGAGGTGATCGCCGAGGCCGACGACGTGCTGACCGGCTACCAGGTCATCGGCGACGCGATCTACGCCGAATACCTCCGCAGCGTGAGCACCAGGATCGTGCGCTACGACCTCGACGGGACGCGGACGGGAGAAATCCCCGTTCCCGAACACCATGCGGCGACGTTGCGCTCGTGGGGCGAAGGGGCGGCCCTGCTCACCCTTTCATCCCTCGTCACGCCCGCTCATGTCGTCAAGATCGATCTGGAGACGATGGAGACCGAGCCGTGGCTGCCCTCGGCGGTGCCCTTCGACGGCGCCGGCTACGAGGTCAGGCAGGTGTGGTACACGTCGGCGGACGGAACCCGGGCGCCGATGTACGTGGCGCACCGGCGGGGGTATGAGCCGGACGGGGAAACGCCGACGCTTCTGTACGGCTACGGCGGCTTCAACGTCAACCTGCTCCCGCGCTTCGACACGAGAGCCGCAGCGTGGATGGAGCGGGGCGGCGTCTACGCGATGGCGACGCTCCGAGGCGGCGGCGAGTTCGGCGAGACCTGGCACAGGGCCGGCATGCTGGAGAACAAGCCGAACGTGTTCGACGACTTCATCGCGGCTGCCGAATGGCTCATCGGAAACGGCTACACGAATCCCGACCGTCTCGCGATCCGCGGCGTGAGCAACGGCGGGCTCCTCGTCGGCGCGGCGCTGACCAAGCGGCCGGACCTCTACCGGGCGGTCTTCTGCGGACTGCCGGACCTGGACATGGTGCGCTTCTACCAGTTCACCGACGCGAACAACATGCCCGCGCTGCTGGAGTACGGGAACGCGGCGGTCGCGGAGGAGTTCGAGGTGCTGCGGACGTTTTCGCCCTATCAGAATGTGCGCGACGGAGTGGCGTATCCGGCGGTGATGCTGACGCAGGGCGACCTGGACACGCGCGTGCCGCCAGCGCAGGCGCGGAAGATGGCGGCGCGGCTTCAGGCCGCGTCCAGCTCCGGGTTGCCGGTGATCCTGGACTACGATCCGCGCACCGGGCACGCGGGCGGGCGGACGTTCAGCCGGAACGTACGGAACGTGGCAATGGAGCTGGCGTTCCTGCTGGGTCAGCTGGGGGTGGAGGGGGAGTAGGTCCAGGGGCTCTGCGCAAGGAGAAATGGACTTCGACACCTTCGAGCAGGCATCCCGCCGGGTCTTCCACGACATTCCGGAGCGCTACCGGGAAGGCGTGGACGGCCTGACCGTGCGCCGCGACGCCCTTCCCCACCCGCGCTTTCCCGGCATCTACACCCTCGGGGAGTGCGTGACCGAGTCCTACCCGTCGAGCTGGGAGGGGCCCGAGACCGTGCGGTCGGTCGTTCTCCTTCACTGGGGATCCTTCCGGGCGCTCGCCAAGCGCGATCCGGGCTTCGACTGGCCGGAGCAGATCTGGGAGACGCTGACCCACGAGCTGCGTCACCATCTGGAGTCGCTCGCGGACACCGACGACCTGGGCGGCGTCGACTATGCGACGGAGCAGACCTTCAGACGGTACGAGGATCTCGATTTCGACCCCGGCTACTACCGGCACGGGGACAGGATCGGCGCGGGGATCTACGCCGTCGAGGACATGGTCTACGTCGAGCAGAAGTGGAAGACGGCGGACTTCGAGCGGGCGGAGCGGATCCGCTTTGCATGGGCGGGACGAAGCTACGAGATTCCGCGCGCGGAGGAGCTGGGCGACCTTCACTTCGTGCGCATCGTGGACGGGGTTCCGGCGCCTCCGTACCTTGAACTCGTCCTGGTGCGCCGGTCGTCGTGGACGGAGCGGGTCCGTGCGGCGCTGCGGCGAACGGGGGTGGATATCTACGAATCGGACGCGGTGGCCCGCGAGATCGGAGAGTCGATATGAGCAAGCAGGCATCGGAGCGTCGTAACCGGACCGGTTGCCCGCTCAAGCAAGGTCTCGAACAAGGTTCCGACATGGAGCACCTCGGCCGTGCGGTTCGCGCGGGTCCCCTCGGAAGGCTGGCGGTCGCGGGGCTGCTCGTCGCCGCGGCCGGCGCATGCGCCTCGGGCTCCGGCGGCTCTGGTTCTCCCGACGGAGACACCGCGCCGCTGCCCGACCAGCGGCGAAACGTGATGCGCATCGCAGGCTACCGGCCGATGGAGATCTACAACGAAGCCGGCATCGGGGTCCGCACGATCGACATGGCGGCAGAGACGGTGTGGAGCGTCGTGGGCGGGGTCTACGCCCAGCTCGAAATCCCGGTGGAGCAGTCCGACCCGCGCGCCATGCAGATCGGCAACCAGGGCTACTCCGCCAGGCGCATCGAGCGGGACCGAATGAACACCTTCGTCGACTGCGGTTCCAACCTCGCCGGACCGATGGCCAACCAGTACGACATCACCCTCGCCGTGATGACCAGGCTTACGAGCAAGGGCCCCGAGAGCACCGAGATCCTGACCATGGTCGACGCCTACGGCCGTCCCCGCGCGGTCAGCGGCAACCCGATCCACTGCCAGTCGCGGGGCGTGCTGGAGCAGAGGGTCGCTCAGCGGATCGCCGAAGCCTTGGGGAAGGGATCCTGAGGGCGAAGTCGGCCTGCGCGGGCCGCGGCTCCCGAGATCGGCGGGCGGCTCCGAATCAGCAGGAAAGACATTCGTGGTTGTTCTTCGACCCGAGCTCCTCGAGCAGGGCCGCCGTGGCCGGGAAGGGCTGAAGACGCTGGATGGGTCCGTTGGCCATGTCGGCGGTGGTCTGTCCCCTGCGGCTCACGACCGTCACGTCGGCACCCCGGTCCACCAGGTAGAGCACGAGCTCGTTGTCGCCCCGGGACGCGGCGTGGTGCAGCGCCGTATAGGCGTTGGCATCGCGCATGTTCACATCCGCGCCGCACTCCTCGACCAGGAACCTGACCGCCGCCAGCCAATTGCCGGGAACGTGGCGGTGCGCGTTGCCCGCGAAGGACTGGCCGTACCCGACGCCTGAAGCGGCGTGGACGGGGTAGATGGCAGGACCGCCGACCGGCACCGGAGGCACGCCGGAAGGATCGTCCGCCTCGGCCTTCTCGTCCCTGGGCTCCTCCGCCTCCTGGGGCGGCGGACGGCGGCGGCGCTGCGGCGGCTTCGTCGTCGCGATGCCGGGATCGGCCCCGTGGTCCCTGAGCAGCCGCATCGCATCTACGTCCAAGGCGTACGCGGCCCGCCAGAACGGCGTGGCGCCCTGGAGGTTGATGCCGCTCCCCCGCAGCACCCCGAAGGTGTACTCCATGTACCAGAGATGGCTCTTCAGACGGACGTTCGGGTCGGCTCCGGCTTCCAGAAGCGCTTCCAGCATCTGCAGGTAGGTCGTGTGCTGCCGCAGGTGCTCGGTGGGATGCGCGTACGACGCGCGGGGCGCCCACTGGCGCTCCAGCACCGCGAAGAGGGGGGTCGTGCCGGCCAGGCTCGTCAGGTTCGGGTCCGCTCCGCGCTCCAGGAGGATCATGGCGAGGTCGAACTGGCCGTTGACGGCAGCCATCAGGAGCGGGGGGGTCCGGTCTCCGCCAGAGGGCTGGTCGATGTCGGCACCGCCCTCGAGGAGGGCCAGTGCGGCGGCGGCGTGGCCCTGCCGGGCCGCGTGGAGAAGAGGGGTCAGACCGCCCCACGCCCCGACCATCTGCGCATAGGACATCGGTCGCGGCTCGTCTTCGGCGGGCTTGTCGCTTTCGGCCGACGTGTCGGCCTCGGGCGGGTCGGCGGCTTCGGTCGATGTGCCGACCTGGGCGGGGTCCTCGCCTTCGGCCCGGTCGTCGTCCGCCGGATCCGGCACGTCCGGCCACTTGCGCTGGATCTCGCGGAAAGCCTCGATCGCGGCCTGGACCTGGCTCGGGGTCGGCTGCCAGCCGGGACCGCCTCCCTCTTTCTCCTTGAAAGCGGCCAAGAACTCGTCGAGGCGCTTTTCAGCGGCGGCGTCCGCCCTTCCCTGCTCTGCCACGTCTACCGAACGGGCCGTGATCGCGGGGTCGGCACCCGCCTCGAGCAGCGCTTCGACGGCCGCCGCACGGTTGTTCGCGGCAGCGAAGATCAACGGGGTCTGGCCCCACGCGCCCTCCGTGCCGTTCACGTCCGCACCGCCGCCGAGCAGCGCGCGAAGCACCTGCGGATCGCCCGACGCGGCAGCCAGGTGGAGCGGCGTGACGCCCGAGTTGGTCGTCCGGGCGTCGGGATCGCTCCCGGCCTCCAGCAGCATCTTCACCACGGCTTCGCTCGCGGCGCGAGCGGCGAGATGCAGCGGCGTGTAGTGGCCGATCCGCGTCCCGGCGTCCACCCTCGCGCCGGCGTAGAGGAGCACTTCGCAGAGGCCCTCATCGCCGCGCTCGGCCGCCCAGTGGAGCGCGGTCATTCCGTCGCCCTGGGGCGCGTTCACATCGGCGCCCCCGCGCAGAAGGCGGCGTACCGCGCCCGCGTCGCCCCGCTGCGCGGCGTCGGCCACGGGGGCGTCAGTGCGG
The DNA here is from genome assembly GCA_965215065.1 of Longimicrobiales bacterium. Taxonomy (GTDB): domain Bacteria; phylum Gemmatimonadota; class Gemmatimonadetes; order Longimicrobiales; family Gaopeijiaceae; genus Bin94. The sequence goes on along the minus strand of OZ244037.1, from coordinate 2,151,520 downwards.
GAGACCGGCGCGTGGTCCGGCCCGGTCCAGCCCGAGGCTTCGCCGCCTCCGGTCCAGCCCGAGTGCGTCGCCGCTCGAATGCCGGGGAGGTGTGGTCCACGGGCTGCCAGCAGCAGCCAGGGGACGATCGCCGCGGCCAGCAGCCGCACCGTTGCGGCGCGGCCCGCCTGTCGCGCACTCCTCACGGTCCCGCCGCCGCTCACGGCCCCGCCGCAGCCGCCAGCGAGAACTCGCCGGTCGCGTCTCCGAAGCGTTCCATGTCGTCGTGGCCGAGCTTGTGCAGCAGCGTCGTGAACACGTTCGCCATGGGCGTCCCCGCCTCGGCCTCGAGGTGGAGGTTCCCTTCCAGCTGCCCGTTCGCGCCCCCCATGAGCACCAGCGGGCAGCGGCGGTGGTTGTGCAGGTTGGCGTCGCCCATCGGCGAGCCCCAGATGATCATGGAACGGTCCAGCAGGCTGGCGTCGCCGTCCATGGTCTCTTCCAGCCGCTCGAGGAAGTAGGCCAGCTGCCCCGTGCGATATCGGCAGATCTCGTTGAACTCCATGATGGCCTTCTCCCGTCCTCCGTGGTGCGAGGCGGGGTGGAAGGCCCGGTCCGATCCGCTCTCCGGGAATGTGCGGTTCGAGGCGTCTCTCCCGGTCTTGAAGGAGGTCACCCGCGTCGTGTCGGTCTCGAAGGCCAGCACCTGCAGATCGAACATCAGGCGCATGTGCGCCGAGAACGAGTCGGGCACGCCCGGCGGTGCTCCCGGCAGCTCTCTGGGCGCACCGCTGGTGTTGCGCGCCTCGACCCGCTCGATCCTGCGTTCGATCTCCCTCACGCTCTCCAGGTACCGGTCCACCCGCAGCCGGTCCGCCGCACCCAGATGGCGCCTCATGCCGGCCACCTCTTCGGCCACCCAGTCCAGGATGCTCCCGTGTGTCCGCCGCCGCCGCGTGCGCTCCTCCGGGCTTCCCCCCGCCCCGAAGAGCATGTCGAATGCGGTCCTGGGACTGCGGATCATAGGCAGCGGCGTCGAGGGCGACGACCAGCTGATCGAGTCCGTGTAGGCGCAGGAGTAGTTGTAGTCGCACCCCCCGCCCTTGTCGGTGCGCTCTATGCAGAGCTGCAGCGAAGGCAGCACGGTCTCCTGGCCGAAGCGCTGGGCGTGCAGCTGGTCGAGCGAGATCCCGCAGTAGAGGTCGGACCCCTGCGTCTGCCTGGGGTGGGACTGCGTGAGAAAGACCGCGCTGGAGCGGAAGTGATCGCCGCCCACCTCCTGCGCCTCGAAGGCCTCCGCCATGCGCACGTCGGTGTTGCTGACGATGGTCATGCGGTCGCGCCAGGGCTCGAGCGCCTTCAGCACGTTGACGTCGCGCAGCTCGAAGTCGCGCCCCACGACGGCGGGCGCGAAGAGATGCTGCTCCGCGCCCCACTCGTTGCAGCCGGGCACGCCGTGCACCTCTTCGATGCACACGAGACGCGTCGGCTGCGCGGCGGGAGCGCCCGCGCGCAGACGGCCGGCGGGGAACATCGCGTCCAGCAGCGGCAGCGCCACCGTCGCGCCGGAGCCGCGCAGGAATGTGCGGCGGGAAACCGTCTTGCCGGTCAGAAAATGCATGCCCAGGAACCTATCTCTCGTATTCGCCGAGTGCTTCGCCGTCCTCCGCCGGGGGCGCCTGCTTCATCCGGAACGCGTCGCTCGACACCACCGCGACGATGAACGTCGACATCCTATACTCGTTCTCCTCCGCCTCGGCCGCGATCGCGCGCACCGCAGGCTGATCCCGGTAATCTATCTCGCGCCCCAGCGCATACGCCATCAGGCTCTCGGTGAACTGCCGCACGAGCGGAACGGGCCGCCCGAGCAGAACGCGCGAAAGGTCGCTCGCGGTCTCGATCCCCGTTCCGTCGTAGAAGGTTCCGCGCGTGTCGAGCTCCGCGCCCTCCTCGCGGATCCGCCAGCGGCCGGTGACATCGAAGTTGTCCAGCGCCAGCCCGATCGGATCGATGAAGTCGTGGCACGACGAGCAGCTCGGGTTTGCGCGGTGCACCTCCAGCCGTTCGCGGGTGGTGAGGGGCTTGCCGTCGCGGGCGCTTTCGGTCTCCTCCAGGTCCGGGATCCCCGGCGGCGGGGGCGGGGGCGGAGCGCCGAGCAGAACCTCCATGACCCACTTGCCGCGCAGCACGGGCGACGTGCGATTCCCGAGCGACGTCTGAACCAGAACGCTTCCGTGACCGAAGACGCCGCGCCTGCGGTCGTCGGGGTACGCAACCCGCCGGAACGCGTCGCCGTGCACGCCTGCGATCCCGTAGTGCCGGGCCAGGCGCTCGTTGACGAAGGTGTAGTCGGCCCCGTAGAGCTCAGAAGGCTCCGGTCCTCCTGCACCAGGTTGTGGAAGAAGAGCTCGGTCTCGCGCCGCATCGCCTCGGCCAGCTGCCGACTGTAGTCGGGGAAGCGGAAGGCGTCGGGGACGACCTTCTCCACATCCTGAAGCCGCAGCCAGAGCGACGCGAACCGGGTCGCCAGCGCCTCGGCTCGCGGATCGGCCAGCAGCCGCCGGGTCTGCGCTTCGAGCTCCGCCGGGTCCGCAAGCGACCCGTCGCGCGCCGCCTCCGCGAGCAGGTCGTCCGGTACCGTCCCCCAGAGGAAGAACGACAGGCGGGCCGCAAGGTCTTCGGCGGCGAGCGGGAATATCTCGCCGGGCCGCACCGAGGCGGGTTCGCGCTCCATGCGGAAGAGGAAGTGGGGGGATGAAAGGAAAGCTTCCAGAGCCGTGCGTATCCCGGTTTCGAAGCCTCCGTCGCGGGCGCCGAGCCGGTAGAAGCCGAGGAGGTCGTCCGTTTCTTCGCCGCCGAGATCGCGCCCGTAGGCGTCGGCCGCCAAGCGGGAGACGATCGCGCGGGCGCAGGGCAGCTCTTCGGCGGCGGTCGTGGGACGGCAGGAGAAGACGCGCCGCCGCGCCGCGAAGTCGGACACGCCCGTCGGGTTGTACGGCCCTTCGACCGTCAGGCTCATGATGTGCGGAAGCGATGTCGTCCCGTAGCTGGTCTCCGTCCCGGTGAGCGACCAGTCGTTCGGCCGGATCAGGTCTTCGTAGGGACCGTCCATCTTGCGGATGAACGCCGCCGCGAGGCGGTGCTCGCCGGCCCGGACGAACACGGGCTCGGTGCGGACCGGGAAGCCCTTGCGGCCCTGGAAGTCGATGTCGCCGCCGTAGCGCAGCAGCGCCGCCCGCTCCCCGTCCACCGAGACGTCGATGTCGTGAAAGCGCTCTCCCCAGCCCGACATGAAGCTCATCTCGAAGGTGTATTCGCCGTCGGCCGGGAACGAGTGGAGGACGCTGATGCCGCCCCGCGTCCCGAACGGCGCTCCCTCGGCCCGCTCCCATTCGTGCTGCGAGACGGCCGACGAGTTGGTGTAGGTGACGGCGGAGACCGCCGCGTCGCGATCGCCGACGGCGCGCCGCGCGACTTCGCTGGCCGCAGCCAGGTAAGCATCCATCAGGGTGGGAGACAGCGTCTGCGCGACGGCGATGTTGTCGAAGCCGTCGGTGATGGGATCGGGGGGCAGCCATTCCGCCGGATCTACGGTCAGGCCGAGGAGATCGTGGACGACGCGCGCGTATTCGGCCCGGTTGAGGCGCTGGAAGGGGCGCGTACCCGCGTAGGGTCTGGAGGCCGCGGCCATATCGACGATATCCTCCAGCTGCGTGGCCAGCGCCGCGAGGGTGTCTCCGGCGGGGCGGCGCGCACCCGGCGGCGGCATCATTCCCGCGCGGAGCTTGCGGATCATGCGCTCGGCGGTCTCGGGCTGCTCGTCCGCACGGGCGACGTCGAAGCCGACGAGCGACAGGTTGCCGCGGAAGCTGCGTTCGTTGTGGCAGCGGGTGCAGTAGCGGTCGACGACGTCCGTGACCGCAGCCGCTCCGGCCGCGGTGGCTGCCGGTTGTGCACCGGCGCGCGGCACCGCCGCGAGCAGCATCGCTCCGCCGAGCGCGGCCGCCCCGGTCGGCATCTTCATCGTGTTCGGCCTCCGCCGACTCGCAGCGCTTCCGCTCTTCTCACGATCCTTCGTTCCAGCTCGGGGAACAGTCCGGCGCCCTCGGTGACGAGGCTTGACGCACTCGTCCCGTCCCCGGGCGGCTCGCCCGCCCTCCCCGCCCCGATCCCGGCCACCTCGAAGGCCCGCCGCGCGGCCTCGTAGTCGCCCGTCACCTCCGCCGCCACGCCTTGAAGGTATCGCACCAGGCGCTCGTCCGGGTCGTACGGGCGGCCCAGTCCCAACGACTCCGGCCAGAGAAGCGCGGCATCCAGGTGCTCCCGCGCGCTCGCCGGGCGGCGGGCCTCGAGCTCGTCCAGCGCTGCGGCCATGTGGGCCAGCTCGTAAAGACGGTGGCTCTCGCGCGCGTTCTCCGACGGCAGGACATGCGTCGCGGCGAGCACCTCGATCGCTTCGGCGGGCCGGTCCCGGCTCAGCAGGCCGCGCACATGCAGCAGCGCGACGTTGACATCATCCGGGAAGTCCCGGCGCGCCGTCGTCGAGAGCCGTACGGCTTCGTCCCACGACCCGGCCTCCTGGGCGCGGCGGATCAGGGCCCTGCGCAAGATGCGGCTGTGCGGGTCGAGCTCGGCCGCGCGTAAGAGATCCGAGCCGGGGTCACGCCCCTCCACCTCTTGCAGGAGGTACGCCCGCGCGGCGTAGGCGGCCCCGTAGTCGGGCTCGTCGCCCAGCGCGTCGAGAACGGCGCCGGCCTCCCGGTCGCGGTCGAGCGCCCAGAGGTTGAGTCCGAGAAGGTAGCGCCATGTCCAGCGGGAGTCGTGCTGCACGGCCCAGCGCAACACGGGCAGCGTTTCCGGCCGGAAGGGGAAGACGAAGGCTGCGCCGGCACCCGCCTGCGTATTTCCCGAGCCCGCCTGCGTATTTCCCGAGCCCGCCTGCGTATTTCCCGAGCCCGCCTGCGCATCGCCCGAGCCCGCATACCCCCGCTCCAGGACAGCCGGATCGCCCTCCAGGAACGCTCGCCAGGCCGCGACCAGAGGCCCGCCGCCCACATCTTCCGCCGACTCCAGCAACGCGAGCGCGTCGTCGGCGAGGCCGCGATTCGCGTAGCCGACCGCGAGCTCCAGCAGCGTCTGCTCGGGGTATTCGCTCCGCATCGCCCCGGTCAGCGCGTGCCGGTTGCCCGCGGTCGGCTGTGCCAGGTAGCGCTCGGCGAGGACGAAGTGGTGGAGCGGGTCGATGCCGAGAAGCTCGGCACGCGCACGCTCGGCCGCCGCCGCGTCGCCGGCCAGGCGACGGATCGTCGCCAACAGCTGCCAGGCGGGAACACTGTAGCGGTCGAAGTCGATCGCAAGTTCGGCGTACCGCTCCGCCTCCGCATGCTCCCCCGCCGCGACCATGATCTCGGCCAGCCGGATGTATGAGGCCGCCCGGAACGCCACCGAGCGGGCAGCCCACCCGAAGGCGTCGCGCGCATCGGCGCTGCGGCCCAGGGCGCGGTAGAGGTTTCCGGCCAGGAAGTTGGCCTCGGCGTCGTAGGTGTCCAGCCGGAGGGCGCGCCGCGCATGACCGAGCCCTTCGTCGTAACGCGCCGATCTCAGCGCCAGGGCACCCAGCCCGAGCAGCGCACCGCGATTCCACGGCTCCAGCGCGGCGGCCTCCTCGTAGAGCGCCCGCGCCTCGGCGTATCGGCGGCCCTTGGCCAGCTCGCGCGCCTCGAAGACCCGTCGGTCCGCATCGGGGACGGCCGCCCACGCGTCCGCATCGACTTCGAACGGCCGGTCCAGCATGCGTTCGGCCGGATCGGAGCCGTAGTCGAGACCGAGCTTCGGCAGCGTCACCCTGAAGGGCCGGTCGGCAGGCACGTCGAAGGCAGCCTCGACGGGTTCGAGCGCCGCGAGGTCGATCGGCCGGGCCGCGACCGGAGCGCCGCCGGACCACACCCGCACCGTGTCGGAGACGTCCCCGAAGGCGTTGATCACCACCCTTACCCGCGCGCCGTCTCTCTCGATGTGCATCGCGCCTTCCCGCGACGCGTCGGTCAGGCCGCCGGTCCCCTCCAGCGGGAACCAGGTCTCGGTCCAGGTGCTGGCCGAAAGCGGGTCGAAGGCCGCCTGCGTGACCGGGTTCCGGTGGTCTCCGGGCGAATACTGCACGAACAGCCGCCCCGCCTGGAACTCGACGTACTGGCCGTCGTCGTCGGTGAGCAGATCCTCCCACACGCCGCCGGCGCGCGACAGCGCCCAGAGCCACATCTTCTGCCCGGGCATGTCCTCGTAGCGCGCCCAATGGCCCCAACCGTAGCCGTCGTCGTGGTAGTAGCCCCCGAAGAAATCGTTCAGCTCGCCGACGACGTGGTAGGACTTGTTCCCCCCGAAGGCGTTGTTGCGGTACAGCGGCAGGAAGCGGCCCCGCTCGTCGACCGGCCAGGGCCGCTCCCGGCCCGAGTGCTCCAGGTACGAACCCCCGGGCACGAAGATCTCCAGGTCCGGCTGCGCGAAGGCCGCCGCGGTCATCCAGTTGTAGTAGGGCTGCTCGAGGGGGGTGGGGTTGTACCAGAGGGCGCGGGTCTCGAAGTATGCGCGATCGGCGGGGAGGCGGATCTCGACGCGCCAGTGGGTGCGCGACGGCAGGTCCATCGTCCCGACGAAGGTGCTCACGCCGCCGTCGTCGTTCTCGCGCAGCGCATAGTCGACGGGGGTTGCGGTCGCCGGGGTGTGGCCGATGACGCCGAAGTTGAACTCGATGCCGCCCGAGGTCCACGGCCCGCGCAGCGCGATGTCGCGGAATTTCATGACCTCGTTGCGGTAAATGAATTCGTGCCCCGTCTCCTTCACCACCGCGCCCCACACCTTGCCGCCGACTTCGGGAAGCACGAAGAGCTCGATCAGGTCGTTCTCCATCTTCACGACCTTCCACTCCCGCGGTTCGGAGGTAGCGGAATAGCCGAGAAAGCGATGATACGGATACAGCCGACGGTCGCCGGCCAGGACCGGGACGGGATCGGGCTCGGAGAAAGGATAGGTGTCGAGGATGCGGGTCTCTTCGGAGATCCGCGCCTGGCCGCAACCCTCGCGCGGCACGCCGACGGCGACCGTCGCACCGAGCAATACCGCTCCCGCGCACGCCAGCGAACCGGCCCGGCTGCGCGCCTGCCGATGCGCGGATGGTCCGGATCGGCAAAGGGCGGGCGGCCTCATGCCTGCTCCACGGCGAAGGCCGCGACGTTGCGCGTCTCGCGGCTGAACTCCACACCGATCAGGTGGACCGGTTCGCCGCGGCCCCGGTACTTGTCGGCATAGCGCTTGGCCTTCAGCTGCTCCATGGCCGCCCCCGTGGCCACTTTCTCCACCACTTTGAACTCGAACAGATAGACGTTGTCGTTGAACAGCACCGCCATGTCCACGCGCCCGCGGCTGCCGCTGTCCTCGACCCGCACATCCAGTCCCAGCGCCGCGAAGCACGAGTAGAACACGCTGGCGTAGTAGCCCTCGCAGTCGGCGATGTCGTTCCTTGTACGCCATTGATAGGGGATCCCGGCGAAGACCGCCCGGAACAGCGTCTCCAAGCCGACGAAGTCGTTGGCCAGCAGCAGCCGCCGAAGCTGAATACCGTGCCGCGCCGTGCGCGAAGGGTCCTCCGCCAAGTGGCGCAGCAGGCTGCGGTTCAGGCCTTGGCGCACTTCCCGGTTGGGATGGCCGAGCCTGTAGAAGGATTCGCCGCCCAGGCTTTCCTCCCCGCGAATGGTCAGGTAGCCGGTCTGGAACAGCAGCGCCTCGGGGGCGACGTGACCCATGTCAAAGGCGGACAGCATCGCATCGTCGGCAACCAAGTCCTCGAGCTCCAGCGAGCCTACGCCGCGCCGCGCCAGAGTGTCGACCAGGAACGCAGGCGTGCCCGTCTCGAACCAGTACGCTCCGAACTTGCGGCGGCGAAACAGCAGGAGCAGATCGTAGGGGTTGTAGACGTTGTCGTCTCCCCGCCAGCTGTAGCCGTCGTACCAGTCGCGCATCTCGTCCCGGTCCAGCCCCGCCAGCTCGGGCGCGAACACCGCGTCCAGGTCGGTCTCGGTGTAGCCGCAGATCGCCGAGTACTCGGGCTCCAAGGTGATGTCGATGAGGTTGTTCAGGCCCCAGAACAGGCTGACCTTGGAGAACTTGCTGACGCCGGTGAGCAGCGTGAACCGGATGTCGGCGTCGCAGTCCTTGATGGTCCCGTACAGGCCGCGCAGGAAGTCGCGGTTGGCGCGCACGACGTCCGGCTTCTCAAGCGCGTCCAGCATGGGCTTGTCGTACTCGTCCACCAGCACGACCACGGATCGCTCGGCGCGCTCCCGCAACGCCCGGACGAGCAAGCCGAAGCGTCCGGACACGGTGGCGTACTCCGTCGTCACGCCCTCCCGCTGTTCGATCGCCGCAAGCTGCTCCATGACGTTCGAATGCAGTTCGTCCGGCTTCGTGAAGTCGCCGCCGCCGAAGCTCAGGCGCACCACGGGGTGTCCGGCCGACAGAGCCCAGTGGTCCTCGGCGGCCAGCCCCCGGAAGAGCGCCGCGCGGCCTTCGAACAGCTCCTTGATCGTATCCACCAAGAGGCTCTTGCCGAAGCGTCGCGGGCGCGACAGAAAATAGTACTTGCCTTCGTCGATCATGCGCCCGATGTAACCGGTCTTGTCGACGTAGTAGTACCCCCCTTCGCGGATTTCGCCGAAGGTCTGGATGCCGATGGGAAGTCTGCGCTTCCGGCCGCGAGGGGTTTCACCACGAACTGCTAGTCCGGGAAGCATCTCTTACATCCGTCGTCGTCGTATCGAGCATCCACAGCATGTCGTTCAGCAGATGACTGCCTCACAATGGTTCCCTGATCTCGGCGGCAGCCTCCGGTACGGGAACGCCCGCTACGGGGCTTCGGCGTCCTCGGGGATGTCCGGCGGGGAGGAGGACGACATCTCCGGGGCTTTGGCCGCGCTGGCCGCCAGAACGACGATGTTGCGCCGCACATCTTCAACGGCTGCCCGAAGCTCGCGCCGGTCCGCACGCGCTTCGGACGCCATCCGGTCCAGCCGGTCGCCGATCGCCCTCATGCCGTCTTCGACGTGCCTGAAGTCGTTCGCCTTCATCCGCTCGTACAGTGCCTCGGTGGCTTCCCGCGCCGCCTCCCGCATCCAAGAGCGGGCCAGCCGGGCCAGTGCCGCCAGTCCTCCGACCAGCGCGGCCACGACCGCCAAGGTCGCAGCCAGCGCCGGGAGAACATCGCTCCATCCTGGCCAAGTCATCGGCTCGTCTTCCAAATGTCGGGGCAGGGGGAAGGTTACGGTTACCACCATCCGGTGGGAGGCTCCCGGATGGCAACCAAGAGGCCCTTCCTTCGGTAAGACATTATCGCACAAACGGAGCCGGAAGGAAACCGGGACAACTCCGCGGCACCCGGCGCGTTCGGCCCGCCCATCACCGATTGGGGCCCTTAGCTTAGCTTAGCAGCCCGTGGAGTTCGCTCAGGTCCGCCCTCGCCCGAAATCCCTTCATCGGCTCCACCTCGCGCCCGATATCCGTCGGCTCGTCTCTCGATCAACCCCTTCGCCTGCAGCTGCACGGCCTGGTCGAGAATGTGCTCCGCATCTTTCGAGCCCGCGTATCGAAGACCGAATATCGGTGCCGTGAGCCAAGACGACACATCACCGTGCTTGTAGAACTCTTCCCGCTTGAGACGCACCGTGGCACCATCGAGGTGCATGTGGTAGAGCGCGTCCGACGCCGGGTCGAATCTCGTCTCCAGAGAAGCGAGCACGAAGGGCGAGTGCGTGGAGACGACGACCTGCATCTGCAGGCGCTCGTCGAGAAGTTCGCCGATATCAAGGATAGCAGGCAGTATAGTTCTCTGCCAGAAAGGGTGCAGGTGCGCATCGAGCTCGTCCGCGAGCAGAAGTTCCACGCCGGCGTCCCGTCCGCGTCCACATAGGCGACCGGGCCCGGAAGGTCCCGACCCCGGCCCCGCCACAGCTGCGGCCGCACCGCGTTGATGCATTCCATCAGCTCGGCGACATCCGCCTCGGCGAAGCGCCGCGTGAAGTCTCCCGCCGCCGCCGGGCCGGGGATCAGTTCCGCGCCCGGGGCGTCCATGCAGGCGGTGTCGCTGTGTCGCTGCGCAGGCGGTTGAGGTCGTCGAGCCGCACGCCCCCGCACCGCCGGCTCGTCGCGTTGATCCGCGCCCCGATCTCGTAGTGCGCCCTGTCCCGGTTGGTAGGTCACGTCGGTGATCCGTCAGCGACCGTAGTACTTCGCGACGGCCCCCCGCCCGGCACGTTCCCCGGCGCTGTAGCGTGCAGGCATCCGGACCGACTTCCACCGACCGGCGACCTGGAGCGCCTGCAGGCTGGCCCCGTCGTTCCGGCGATCGCGGTACCCTCCACCGAGGTGCAGGCGACACGCGGTCTCAATAGTGACGGCGCACAGACTCTCATGGTCACTTGGAAGGCCACGACGAACAGCGATACGCAGCAGCGAATCGTCATCCAGGTCGAAGGCGACTGGCTCGTCGCTGACGACGCTCTTGCTCACGACGATCGGGACTGGACGTTGGACATCCCCGACGACTATGAGGAAACGTGGACGCGGGACGACGGTCGCGGCATGTTCACCGTTACTTTCGAAGATCTCATGAAGGCGCTCGAAGTCCGCGTTGACGCGCGTCGGGGCGACGACAGTGATTGGGTGAACGGCGCTACGGGATCCGTCGAAGCAGAAAGCTAGCAATCACTTCAAAACCATCAGCGCCGCTGGCTGATGGTCGCAGGCAGCATCGCCCCCCGTCCGGGACTCCCCGGGCGGGGGGCGATGCTCATCGGGGTGCGCTCACCAGAATGCGTAACATCTTCGGATCGGTCCACAGCCGGGGAGGCGGCTGCCCGTTTCGGTCTCCCCGTCTCGCCGTCCGCCCCGGCGGGCACCCAGCAGGGGGGGCTTACTGTCGGCACCTCGGCAAGCCCCTCAGCCGGTACGCCATCGTCAGTCAGTTCAGGGTGAACAGGGTTTTCAGTTGCCCTCTGATCCCCTGCCGTTCGACTTCGGATGCCAGATACGGATACTCCCTCCACAGGTAGTCGAACGAGATCAGGTCGCTGGCCAAATCAGTCAGCCAGAGACATCGCTCGGCGGCCAGCTCGTCGCTGTTGAGCTTGAGCACGCAAATAGTGATGGACACATCTTGATGCATGCTCCCCGCCAAGTTGTGGCCGGGGTGAATCAAACAACTCGGGCATTCCAAGACGAACCAGCCGTCGCGGACATCGAACGGGTCAACGACAGCTTCGGAGTCCGCCTTGTTCCTGTTCAGCTTCGGTCGGGCGAGTCGATAGTTGTCCCATTCGTATGCCCGGTCCGGGTACTTCGACTTGGGCAGGAAGTGATCGACGGACATGTCGTCCCCTCTGACCCTTCTAGATGTGTACGCGCAGCACCGGTATGCTTCGTGCAGTTTACTCTTGGCCCGGCTCCAGTAACTGTGCTTCCGAAAGTCACGGCTCGAAGGACTGGGGTTCGTCTGCAGAAACCGCATACCCGGGATTCGCACATCGGCGTTGAACGCCGCGTACTCGGGTTTTGACAGAACTTGGATCACAACTTGGCACCAGCCTGCTCGGCGAAGTAGACCCAGCGACGCCAGAACGGATCGTCGGAGGGAAGCACCCGTTTCAGTTGGTCCGAGACCCGCTGAATCTCGACTCGATCGGTCGAGCGGACCGACTGCATCTGCACGGCCTGGTCAAGGATGTGCTCCGCATCCTTCGAGCGCGCGTATCGGAGACCGAATATCGGTGCCGTGAGCCAAGACGACACATCACCGTGCTTGTAGAACTCTTCCCGCTTGAGACGCACCGTGGCACCATCGAGGTGCAGGTGGTAAAGCGCGTCCGACGCCGGGTCGAATCTCGTCTCCAGAGAAGCGAGCACGAAGGGTGAATGCGTGGAGACGACGACCTGCATCTGCATACGCTTGTCGAGAAGTTCGCCGATATCAAGGATGGCAGGCAGTATGGTTCTCTGCCAGAAAGGGTGCAGGTGCGCGTCGAGCTCGTCCACGAGCAATACCAGACGCCGGGCCGGCTTCACGCCCCTGAGTTCCGATCCCAGCCGGTGTTCCTGCCATGCCCACACGACCACATAGGTCAGCGCCATGATTCGGCGCACGCCCGCGGACGCACAAAGCACCAGCGTCTCTCCATACGGGTGCTTGATCACGGGAATCATGCGCGGATCGCCGGGCATCCGCGTGGGGCGGGTCGGCCGAAGAGTTCCCAGGTCGCTTGGCGAAAGATGTGACAGTACGCGCTCGAACACCGAGAACCAATCCTTGCCGGACAGCTGCCAATTTACCCAGTCTCGGACGAGTCCTTCCATGCGGCCGGGCTTGCCGTCCCATATTTCACGTGCACTGAAGTTGAGTGGTGCTTCGTCGGTTTCATCCCGGTGGTCGTCCTCTATCGAGAACGCTCCGTCCACGCCCGCGTACACATAAAGGGCGGGAACCTGCGGATATTCTCGCTGATGGACCCACATCTGCCGCCGCGGCTCGAAGCTGCTGTAGCATGTGCGGCGGCCGGAGTCTGTACTGAGCTCGTACGAGAGACGAGCGGCTTGGGCCGCGTCTCGCCCGAAGGGCACTGCCGGCCGGCCGGCCCATTTTCTCGTCGCGGCCCACCAGGCCACGTCCAGCAGGAACGACTTGCCGAGACCGTTGTCTCCCGCGATGACGGTCAACCGTTTCCCGAAGTCGAGCTTGAGGCTGTCGGCGGGGCCGACCCCGCTCACCTCAATGGCCGCCAGCGTTCCTTCCGGTTCGTGCGCGTCCGGCGGAGGTTCAATGCGGTGGGCGATCGCCTTCAGATCGGGGGCCTCCGATTGGATCAGCGAAGGCGGCGGGCCTTGGGCCGTCATGGGAAGCTGGGTGAGAGACGGTACCGACGAGAAGAACTCCCTCTGTTCTCTCGGCGTGATGTCATACCGCCGGAGGAAATCCTCGACGAGCCCCTCCAACGTCGTGTCCGCAGGCCACTCCTGGTCCTTCGCCGCCCAAATGGCAATAGCGGCAAGCGGCGTTCTCTGGTAACGGCTCGCTCGGATACCCGATCTAATCATCAGGTCAACATAGTTTTCTGCGAACCCCCATTCAGCCGATCCGCGTTCATGCAGGAACACGTTGCCGAAAGTCCGCGTATTGGTGCCCTGAAGGCCGGTTGAGGCATAGTCACTCTTCACCCAATTCTTTGGGCTCTTGAACGGCTGGAAGAAGTGCTTGCTGTCCGCATCGAGGCAGTGATGTTTCCGCAGGTGTTTCTTCGTCACCGCGTCGAGTCTGACGCGTACGGTCTTGCCCACCGGCAGCCCGAACTTCTTGCAAGCCAGGAACGTAATGCCGAGGAACGGATGCGTGGACGCCTTGAGTTTGTTCATGGCCTGCAAGATCGCAGATTCCGAAATATACGTCATGCGCGCGCTTCCAACATCCGCGCTGCATGCCGACAGAATGTCCCATTCAGGTCGATACCGATACCCGACCGTCCCGTGTCGAGGGCGACTCGAACCGTCGTGCCGCTGCCGACGAACGGGTCGAGCACCATGCCGCCGGCCGGACATCCGATCTTGAGGCACCGTTGGACCAACTCGTCGGGGAACGGTGCGGTGGAGAGCCCGGCGCTCGACCGAGGTTGCGCCGGAATGGTCCACATATCCTCTTCAATCCTGTCTGGTAGTGCATTCTTGGCGAAGTGGTAACGTCGATTCCGAACGAGCATGAATACGTACTCGTAGGTGCGGTACGGACGGTCTCGGACAAACTCTCGCAGCCCGTTCGTGCGATGCCAGATGATCGCGCTGCGAAGCACCCATCCGTTTTCTGCGAGCGCGAGTGCGACCCTCCAGGGTATCCCGATGAGCGACTTGCGTTGAAGACCGATCCCGAGCCCGCCGCTCTTGTCCACGGCGCGAAGGCCAAATCGCCTCTTGTTGCTCTTGGCGTCAGCACCGTGTGATTTCCCCTTGCCGGAATAGTAAGTGTCGCCAAGGTTCAGGAATGTCACTCCGCGACGTTTGAGAACCCGGCGCGCTTCGGCCATGATTTCAAGCAGTGCCGACACGTAGCCTTCCACCGTGTCCTCAAGTCCGATCTGCCCCTCGACACCGTAGTCTCGCAGCCAGAAGTACGGCGGCGAGGTCACGATGCAGTCGATGCACCGGGAGTCCATTTCCTTGAGAACCCCAAGTGCCGGACCCTCACGGATGGTCCATCTCTGACCTGCGGAGGTGCCGTTCCAAGTTCGCACTACGCCGGACTTGCGGGCGGACATGTCGCGAGAAGAGCCACGGGCGGCAGTGGTCGGCATCTCTTGCCTCGGTGCGAGTCTCTCGACGGTGGAGGTTCCTGGCGGGTGAGTGATCGGTCTCCAGCTCCATCCGGCCCAGCCGCGCCTCGCATGCCGTCCAGGCCAGTGCTCCTACCGAAACCGCAACCTGCCCCTGATCCCCACCGTGTGCTCATCGGCTCCGAGCAAGCTCTCCCGCCGCGTTCCCTCGATACGCAGGCCGAGGCCTGAACCGAGGTCGTAGCGCAGGCCGGTGCTGAAAGCCCTTGCACCGCTTTCCGTGAGGGAGAATCCGCCGTAGGGCGTGCCGCGGAACCCGGCGAGGCCGTAGGCGACCTCGGCGTCCAGGTCGGGTCCGGCACCCGGATCGCCATCGCGGACCGAATCGGAAACGCCGCGGTCCCACAGCTCGTTCAGGCCGCTCGCGGCGTCGCCGTACGAAGGAGCCAGCCGGATCGAGAGCCCTTCGCCCCTGGCCGCCGGGTCGATCTGGATCATGCCGCCGAAGCCCCATTCCTGGTAGCCTTCGCGGCCGGAGAGGAGAAGTCTTCCGCGCCCCTCCGCGATCAGGCCGACGCGGGCATTGGCGTACCGGAGCCCGCCGCCGAATTCCATGCCCGTGCCGTTCACGCCGTCGCCGTTGTCGTAGCGCATCCCGCTTTCGAACACGATCGCGATCTCGTTCCCTTCGGGGGAGCGGTATCCCTGCGTCCACTCCAACGCGAGTTTGGCGCGCTGCATGTCGAGCGTGACCGAGTCGATCCGCTCGCCGCCGTCGACCATGACCCGCCCGGCCCACCCTTCGGCCTTGAAACGGACGCCTCCGCCGCCGCTTTCGATCAGCTGGTAGCTCCCCCCCGCCGCACCCGTCATCATCCGGGCGGGACTGGTGCGGAGCGCCTCGCGTTCGTCTTCGACTTCGACATCGCCCCAGCCGAAACCGCCGGTGGCCCACGCCGCGTTCCCGAGGTCGCCGGAGAACCAGGCCATGTACGGGTTGACGCTGGTCATCGCGGTGCCGTAGGTGCCGGTCACGGGGCCGGCACCGGTCTTGTCCGTGAAGTCGAAGGTGCCCTGGGAGTGCGATGCGGCCACGCCCGCGAGCAGATCGGACGCCAGCCGCACGTCCGCACCGACATGGGCGCTCACCATCTTGCCGCTCCAGTCGACGATGTCGGCACCGGGTTCGCCGAGGTGATGGTACTCGCCCGCGCCCCAGGTGGCCATCCGGATGCCGTTCGCCGTCTGCTGCGGTGCGCCGGGGGCGCCGAACGGCAGCTGGAAGGACGAACCGCCGAAGATGGAGGCTGCGCCAGAGCGATCAAGCCGGCCGAAGTCGGGGGCACCGGCGCGCAGCGAGGAATTGCGCGCGGCCATCGAAGAGAGTCCCCCCATGTCCACGCGTCGTTCCATCCCGATCCCGGAGGCCACCGCGTCAATGCGGTCGGCGATCGCGGAGACCGTGCTCGAAGTCATCGCCGCGGCCACATGGGGCAGGACGCTCGTGTTGAGCCGTCCCGCGCGTTCGACGGGATCGTCCGTGGCCGCCGAAGCCACCGCCGACGGCTCGCCGGTCCCCGCCGAGTTGATCGCCGAGACGCGGTAGAAGCGCATGCTGCCCGGAAGCAGCCCGGTGTGCGCATAGGAAGTGGCCGTGGATCCGGTGTTGCGCACCAGATCGGTCCAGTCGCCACCGGTCTCCGAGACCTCGATCCGGTAGCCCGCGATCTCGGCGCCGCCGTCGTAGGCGGGCGCGGTCCAGGCCAGGTCGATCTGCGTGGGTGCGGTCGCGGCGGCCACGAGGCCGGTGGGCGCGTCGGGCACGGTCGCGTCGGTCGTGGCGGTCGCGACGCCCGATGCACGGCCGGTACCGATCCGGTTGATCGCCGAGACGCGGTAGTGCCGCGTGCTCGCCGGCGCAAGTCCGGTGTGCGAATAGGCCGTGTTCGTGTTGCGGGTGTTCGGCACCAGGGTCTGCCACATGATGCCCCGGTCGTCCGAGATCTCGATCCGGTAACCTGTGATCGCGGCACCGCCGTCGGTGCTCGGGGCCTGCCAGGACAGGTCGATCCGTGACGTGCCGTCCGCCTGCGCGATCAGGTTCCCGGGCGCGCTCGGCACGATCGCGGCGGTCGTGGCGGTCGCGATGTTGGACGGGGAACCGATGCCCGCCGCGTTGATCGCCGAGACGCGGTAGTGCCGCGTCGAAGCAGGCTGGAGGTTCCGGTGCGAGTACGTGGTTGACGGCGAGTTCGTGTTGCTGCGGACGATCCTCCAGGTGCTGCCTCCGTCGCTGGACGCCTCGATCCGATAGCCGGTGATCTCAGCTCCGCCGTCGGCGCTCGGAGTCCGCCAGGACAGGTCGATCCGCGACGCGCCGTCCGCCTGTGCGGTCAGGTTCCGGGGCATGCCGGGAACGGCCGCCTCGGTGGTCGCCCGCGCGATGTTGGAGGGCGCACCGACCCCCGCCGCGTTGATCGCCGAGACGCGATAGTGCCGCGTCGAAGCAGGCTGGAGGTTCCGGTGCGAGTACGTGGTTGACGGCGAGTTCGTGTTGCTGCGGACGATCCTCCAGGTGCTGCCTCCGTCGCTGGACGCCTCGATCCGATAGCCGGTGATCTCAGCTCCGCCGTCGGCGCTCGGAGTCCGCCAGGACAGGTCGATCTGTGACGCGCCGTCCGCCTGCGCGATCAGGTTCCGGGGCCTGCCGGGAACGGTCGCGGTGGTCGCCCGCGCGATGTTGGAGGGCGCACCGACCCCCGCCGCGTTGATCGCCGAGACGCGATAGTGCCACGTCGAAGCAGGCTGGAGGTTCCGGTGCGAGTACGTGGTTGACGGCGAGTTCGTGTTGCTGCGGACGATCCTCCAGGTGCTGCCTCCGTCGCTGGACGCCTCGATCCGATAGCCGGTGATCTCAGCTCCGCCGTCGGCGCTCGGAGTCCGCCAGGACAGGTCGATCCGCGACGCGCCGTCCGCCTGTGCGGTCAGGTTCCGGGGCATGCCGGGAACGGCCGCCTCGGTGGTCGCCCGCGCGATGTTGGAGGGCGCACCGACCCCCGCCGCGTTGATCGCCGAGACGCGATAGTGCCGCGTCGAAGCAGGCTGGAGGTTCCGGTGCGAGTACGTGGTTGACGGCGAGTTCGTGTTGCTGCGGACGATCCTCCAGGTGCTGCCTCCGTCGCTGGACGCCTCGATCCGATAGCCGGTGATCTCAGCTCCGCCGTCGGCGCTCGGAGTCCGCCAGGACAGGTCGATCTGTGACGCGCCGTCCGCCTGCGCGATCAGGTTCCGGGGCCTGCCGGGAACGGTCGCGGTGGTCGCCCGCGCGATGTTGGAGGGCGCACCGACCCCCGCCGCGTTGATCGCCGAGACGCGATAGTGCCACGTCGAAGCAGGCTGGAGGTTCCGGTGCGAGTACGTGGTTGACGGCGAGTTCGTGTTGCTGCGGACGATCCTCCAGGTGCTGCCTCCGTCGCTGGACGCCTCGATCCGATAGCCGGTGATCTCAGCTCCGCCGTCGGCGCTCGGAGTCCGCCAGGACAGGTCGATCCGTGACGTGCCGTCCGCCTGTGCGGTCAGGTTCCGGGGCATGCCGGGAACGGCCGCCTCGGTGGTCGCCCGCGCGATGTTGGAGGGCGCACCGACCCCCGCCGCGTTGATCGCCGAGACGCGGTAGTGCCGCGTCGAAGCAGGCTGGAGGTTCCGGTGCGAGTACGTGGTTGACGGCGAGTTCGTGTTGCTGCGGACGATCCTCCAGGTGCTGCCTCCGTCGCTGGACGCCTCGATCCGATAGCCGGTGATCTCAGCTCCGCCGTCGGCGCTCGGAGTCCGCCAGGACAGGTCGATCCGTGACGCGCCGTCCGCCTGCGCGGTCAGGTTCCGGGGCCTGCCGGGAACGGTCGCGGTGGTCGCCCGCGCGATGTTGGAGGGCGCACCGACCCCCGCCGCGTTGATCGCCGAGACGCGGTAGTGCCGCGTCGAAGCAGGCTGGAGGTTCCGGTGCGAGTACGTGGTCGACGTCGAGTTCGTGTTGCTGCGGACGATCCTCCAGGTGCGCCCTCCGTCGCTGGACGCCTCGATCCGGTAACCTGTGATCGCGGCACCGCCGTCGGTGCTCGGGGCCTGCCAGGACAGGTCGATCCGTGACGTGCCGTCCGCCTGCGCGATCAGGTTCCCGGGCGCGCTCGGAACGATCGCGGCGGTCGTGGCGGTCGCGATGTTGGACGGGGAACCGATGCCCGCCGCGTTGATCGCCGAAACGCGGTAGTGTCGCGTCGAAGCGGGCTGGAGGTTCCGGTGCGAGTATGTGGTTGACGGCGAGTTCGTGTTGCTGCGGACGATCCTCCAGGTGCTGCCTCCGTTGCTGGACGCCTCGATCCGGTAGCCGAGCACCGTCGCGCCGCCCGAGTTTCTGGGCGCGTTCCACGAGAGGTCGGTCTGCGACGCGCCGACGGGCCGGGCAGTAAGGTTGAACGGCGCGGAGGGAACATCGGGGTTCGTGCTCGTGCCCGCTTCGAGCGACCACTCGCCCGCCCCCGCGGAGTTGATCGCCGCCACTTGGTACCGGTAGGCCGTGACCGGCTGGAGGTTGGTGTGCTGGAAGGCGGTCGCCTCCGAGCCGGTGTTGGTGCGGATCGTGATCCAGCCGCTGTCGTGGGGGCTTAGCGCCCGGATCCGGTAGCCGGTGACCGCGGCCCCGCCGTCGTCGAGAGGAGGCGACCAGGTGATGGTGATGCTCCTCGGCCCGTCCGCCCTGGCACGGAGGCCCTGCGGCTGGCCGGGCCGCGCGACGTTGGTGGTGCCGGAGGCCACGTTCGAGTATTCCCCCGCGCCCTCGGCGTTGATCGCGGCGACCCGATAGTACCGGGTGGTGCCGGGAGCGAGACCGATGTGCGCGTAGCTCGTGCCTGTGCTGCGCGTGGTGGCCACAAGCACGGTCCATTCCGTGACTCCGTTGGGCGACGCTTCAATCCTGTAGCCCGTGACCGGACTCCCGCCGTCCGATGACGGGCGCGTCCAAGTGAGGAGGAGCCGGGTGCTTCCCCCCAAACCGCTCGGAACCGCACCGAGGCCCGTGGGTGCGTCCGCAACGGTGGCGTCGGTGGTGGCGTGAGCGACATTCGACGGATCGCCCCTGCCGACCCTGTTGATCGCCGAAACGCGGTAGTGGCGGGTGGTGCCGGGTTTGAGACCCGTGTGGGTGTAATCGGTGGTTCGGGAATCCGTGTCGGCCTCGAGCACCGTCCACCGGCCGGTTCCGGTAGGCGAGGCCTCGATCCGGTAGCCGGTGATCGAGCCCCCCGTGCCTGCCGAGGGCGCGTTCCAGTCGAGATCGATGGCCGAAGTTCCTCTGGCCGTCGCCTTCAGGCGCGTCGGTGCTCCCGGGACACGCCTCGTGGTGGTGGCGCCGACGATGTTCGACGGGTCGCTGTCGCCGAAGCCGTTGATCGCCGAGACCCGGTAGTGGCGCGTGGTGCCTTCCGAAAGGCCTGTATGCCGGTAGGCGGTCGCGGTGCTTTCGGTGTCGCGTACGAGATCGGTCCACGTGTCGCCTTCGTCTCCGGACACCTCGATCCAGTACCCGGTGATCTCGCTGCCGCCGATATCGAGCGGCGCTCGCCAAGCGAGTTCGATGACCGACGGGCCGTCCGCAGTGGCCCGAAGGGTTCTGGGAGGGCTCGGCGCGCTGACATTCCGGTCCGTGCGATTCAGGACCGGCAGCCCCGTGAAGGCCATGACCCGGTTGCCCTTTGCGTCCTGCAGCACGACAGTGCCCGGACTGTAGTCCACATCGACATCGATGTCGTGCTGAACGGCGGCGTCCAGCGTCAGGATCACATCGTATGCGGATACCCTGACGCGGTCGACATCCACACGGGATCCGCCGGCGTTGACGTGGAAGTCGCCGGACCGCGGCACATGGTCTCCGTCGAGCTCTTCGTCAAAGACGATTCTGAGTTCGTCGAGGTCAACCTCGGCTCGCGACTCCTTCGGTGCCCGGGTGTCCACGCGGAAACGCAGCTCGCCCTGGTAGTTTCCTTCGTCGCGGGAGTTCCGGGCCCGGTTCTCGAGGACGGTGACCGTGACGTACCGCATCTCGAGGCCGGTGAAAGGCGTGATCCTGACGTTGTAGCCGCTGCCGGACCCAGCGAAAGCCGACGCAGTCGCGTTCACGACGTCGAGGTCGCCAATGTCGAAACCGGTGACGACCTCCGAGAAAGAGATGGTGACCAGGAACTGCGTGTCTCCCCTGCCCGTCGACACCCGGCTCATCCGAACCGTGGGGCGGGCGGCAGCGGCAGCGGGCCGTCCGACGGACGGCACGGTGCCGTCCGGGACGCCGAACGGAAATTCCTGCGCCGCCGCGGTTGCCGGAGGGAACAGGCTCCAGGAAGCCGCAGCGACGGCCCCGAAGAAGCGGGAAGCCCCGAAGAAGCGGGAAGACGTGCGTGGGAGGGACACCTCGGGCATCGGTGCTGGACTCGGTGGACGGATTGATCGTTGTGTCGGAACTCTCGGGGTTAGTGAAGTATAGCGGAACCGGTCGCCTTCGGCACCTTCGGCGGCCACCCGTCCCCCGGCCCCCTTACGGAGAACCGGGCATCTCGGCCGCCGACGCGCACTTGGTCGTCGCCTTGTGCGGTCATCGCCTGCGCACCCTGCCGCCCAAACGACGATCACCCCCCGCCCGGGAGTCCCGGACGGGGGGTGACGCTACCTGCGACCGTCAGCGATCAGCCGCGCTGGCGGTGTTGAAGTTGCTAACCCGATGAAACTACGGAACTGGATCGACCTCCGCGACGTTGCCCTCCGACCAGTCGTCATCTGCGGTCAGTCGTGCGTCAACGCGGATGCGGAGCGCCTTCTCCAGGTGTTCCGCCGTGACCGAGGCGGTCAACTCGCCGTCGAGCGACGGCCAGCTGTAGGTGCCAATGGCGACGCTGTGACTCCTGGCGGTCTCGTCAAGGGTCGCAGCGACGAGCCACATAGCAGATCCTCCAATGTCGACCTCGATAACGACCCGCTGCTCCGTTGCCACATTTTGGCGAATACCAGCCATACTGACCGTCACGGCCTCCCACTCGATACTAATGGCATCGGGCTCGCTGGTGCGCGCCGCCGTGACGCCTTCCGGCGTAACGTCGATCGGATCAACCTCGACCGGTTCACCCTCGACATTATTATCGGCAGGATCAAAATTACCGTCACTGGAAACAACCCGGACCGAGAACGCGCCGGCCGGTACTTCACCGTCGGCCATCAGCTTGTTATCGGAGTCGGCAGACGACTGATCCTTAGCAACGTCCAGGACGACCCACGTCTGTCCGTCACTGCTGATCTCAGCTCTCTGCATGACCGTGACGCCATCTTGCGCCGTGCCGGCATCCCAGGTCACCGTGCCGTTCGTGGTCATCAGGGTGCTCGTAGCCGACGTCATATCAGTACGCTCAACCTCGATGCTGGAGGCCGCCCAGCTCTTTGCCTGGATGTCGCCGAACGACAGGCTCCCGCCGGGAATGACCGCAGCGACCTGACTGTCATTCGGGTACGCGAACATGATATCGGCACGGTCCGCGATCGAGGCTTGGATGGTGTAGGTCCCGTTCGGCACGGTGGACACGCTGAGCCTGAAGACTCCCGTCGAACCGGTCATATCCTCGGTAACTGAACTTCCATCTTGCATCGCTTCGACCTTGACGTCGCTCATGGGCCCGCCGCTCGGGGCGATCACCCTGCCCGTGATCGTGGCGTTGGCGAAGCCGGTGAAGGCGACTCCGGTGATTTCCGAACCGGCAATGGCCGTGGTCGTATGCACCGCGGGCTGGAAGCTGATGCCCTCCTTCATCGCGCTCATCTCGACGGTCGTGCCCGCACTTCGGGCCTCGATCAGGGCCGTGAAGTTCCCGTCGGCGTCCGTCACGAGCTTGCCCTCGTTGTCGCCCCTCGTGGCGTGGTTGAGAGGGGCCGCGCCGTCCGCCAGGATCTCGACGCCCGCAACCGGGTCGCCGTTGGCCATTCTGGCGGTGCCGCTGATCGTGGCGGTCTCGGTCGCGCCGGCGAGCTCGATGTCGATCTTCGTCGGGGCGTTCGCTTCGAAGTCTTCGCTTACCGGCTTACCTTCGAATCCTTCCAGCGAGCCCACGACAGAGATCTTGCCGCCCACGTCTTCGACATCGTCCACGAGGTAGCGGCCGTAGCTGTCCGTCATGGTCTCTTGACCGTTCACGGTCACGGTCGCGCCTTCCAGAATGTGGCCGTTCGCGTTTCTGACGTAGCCGTACACCAAGGTCGTAGTAGGCGTGACTACGATGTCGGTGATGTCGGCGTCAAGCGTGTGCACTTCGCCGATCGACGAACTCCATCCGCTCGGAACGCTGACCGAGTAGACGCCCGCGGCCATCCGTCCGAAGGAGAATGCCGTGCGGTCGTCCGCATCTGTCGTCCGGTCGTTGGACGCCAAGGTGATAAAGGATGCGCTCTCGCCCGCGAGGTTCTTGCCTTCGACCGGATCCATGCCGAACGTGATGCCGGGCACGCCCACAACCTCTGTGGAGTCGAAGCCGTCGGCACCGTCGCTCATCTCGACCATGTTCTTTGTAATCGTCCCCGAGACGGAATGCATGTTGACGAAGGCGAACGACCCGCACTCTCCGTGGTCCTGGCTGGTTGGGTCAACGGCCGTCAGCGGGCAGAGCTCCACCGTGTGGCTGAAGCCGCCCATGGCACCGAACGCGCCGCCCGTCACGCCGTTGTCGTCCAGGTTCCGGTACGTCGCGAGCTCGTCGGGGTGGAGGACCATGATGTTCAGGGGATTCCCGTCGGCGTCCTCCTCCGCCTCCTCGGCCTGCACGATGATGTTCGCATCCGCCGGCAGACCGGTGAAGGTCGTCACGCCGTCCTTGTCGGACGTATTCTTGCTCTCGTTCCACTGAGTGCTCGTGAACGAGCGGGAGCGTCCTGTTTCGTCGATGTACCGGAGTTTCAGGTCGACCATTCCAGACATCCGCGTGTCGCCGCCCAGGATATTTCCGGTGTAGCCGTGCACCTGGTCCATCTCGTGGTGCACGTAGACCATCAGCGTCTGGGTCGTGTAACGCGCCTCGATCGTGCCCGCGTCCATCGTGGCGGCCAGCGAGAGCCCGTCGTGCATGTATTCCACCGGGTCCGCCTCGAAGCTCTCGCCGCCGTCCAGATCGTTGTCCTGGGCGTCGGCCAGCGCGAACGTGTACGTCACCGGCAGGTCGTCGGCCTCCACCGTCGCCGAGAACGACGCCATGCCGTCGTCGTCCAGCTCCTCGGGCGCGCCCTCCACCGCGTCCTCGCCCGTCATGACGCTGACCTCCCACCCGGCGAGCGGGTCGCCGCCGCCGTAGTCGGTCGTGATCGTCACGCCGCCGAAGGTCACGTCGACGTTCAGGTTCACGATGTCGGCTTCGTTCGCGACCGGCTCCGATTTCGGATACTTCGGATTCCACGTCACCGTCTGCATCTCGTCGGCCGCGTGGTAGTCGTCCGACGCGACCGCCGCGTACACCGTGCTGCCGCTCGTCTCGTCACGCGCGAACCGGATCGACACCATGCCGTCGTCTCCGGTCATGCCCATGCCTTCCTCGACCATGTCCTCGCCGCCCATGTCCTTGTACAGCGTGACCGTGGCACCGGGCAGCGCCTCGCCTGTCTCGTCGCCGCTCCTCAGCGACACCGAGAAGTCCACCGTCTGATGCGTGATGTAGAACGGAATGTTCTGCGCCATGTCTTGGCCGACATCCAAATCGATCTGGTAGCCGGTCGTCGGCCCGCCGTAGGCGTAGTCGCCCAGCAGCTCCTCGACCTCGGGCGTGATCCCCACGACCAGCTGGTACGTGCCCTTGCGCAGATTCGTGAACGCGAACTGGCCCTGCTCGTTCGTAGCGCTCGGCAGCTGGTCGTCGACCCCCGGACCCACCAGGAACAGCGGAACGAGCGCCGCCGGGAACGGATCCTCGCCCTCGTTGTACAAACTATCCCTCTCCGCCTCGTCAACGAACAGCATCCCCGAGACGCTCGCCGTCGTGGCGTGCTCGCCCTCGAAGTTCACGATCTCTGTCTCGTCGTCCGCGACCATCGCCTCCTTACTGGTCTCCCCGAAGACGTAGGCCGCCTCTTCGTAGTCCGAGATGGCGACCGTGTAGGTACCAGCCAGCAGACCCGTGAAGACGTAATGGCCGGCCGCGTCGGTGGTCTCCGTCATGTCCTCCATGTCCTCCCCCGACAGCGTCACCGTCACGCCCTCGAGGGCCTCGCCGTCTGCGCTCACCCGGCCGGTGATGCCCGAAGTGCGCTGCCGAGCGCCATCGAAGGAAGCATTCTTCATCTCGCCCAGCGCAACCGTCACGTCCTGAGACGTCGTCGCGAACTCGTATTCGCCGGTGTCGTAGCCCGAGATGGCCACCGTGTAGTCGCCGGCCCGCAGGCCCGTGAAGCCGTAGTTCCCGTCCGCGTCCGTCGTCGCCGTCTCGCCGACGCCGTCCGGCCCGCCGGTCAGGCTCACCGTCACGTCCGGGAGGGCCTCGCCCTCGACGGTCACCGTGCCCGAGATGCTCGCCGTGCGCACGTACCCGCCGTCAAAGCTCGCATCTCCCATGTCGCTCAGCGCGACTGTCACTTCCTGCGACGTCGTCTCGAACTCGTGGTCGCCGAAGCCCGAGATCGCCACCGCGTAGTCGCCGGCCCGCAGCCCCGAGAAGGCGTACATGCCGTCCGCGTCCGTCGTCGCCGTCTCGCCGACGCCGTCCGGCCCGCCGGTCAGGCTCACCGTCACGTCCGGGAGGGCCTCGCCCTCGACGGTCACCGTGCCCGAGATGCTCGCCGTGCGCAGGTGCAGGCCGTCAAAGCTCACCGTCTCCGTCTCGTCCAACACGACCGTCGCGCCCTGCGACGTCGTCTCGAACTCGTGGTCGCCGTAGCCCGAGATCGCCACCGCGTAGTCGCCGGCCCGCAGCCCCGAGAAGGCGTACATGCCGTCCGCGTCCGTCGTCGCCGTCTCGCCGACGCCGTCCGGCCCGCCGGTCAGGCTCACCGTCACGTCCGGGAGGGCCTCGCCCTCGACGGTCACCGTGCCCGAGATGCCCGCCGTGCGCAGGTAGGTGCCGTGGAAGCCCACTTGCATCGTGGTGCCCAGCGCGACCGTCACGTCCTGCGAAGTCGTCCCGAACTCATAGTCGCCGGAGTCGTAGCCTGAGATCGCCACCGCGTAGTCGCCGGCCCGCAGCCCCGAGAAGGCGTACTCCCCGTCATCGTTCGTCTCGGCCGTCTCGCCGACGCCGTCCGGCCCGCCGGTCAGGATCACCGTCACGCCCGGGAGGGCCTCGCCCTCGACGGTCACCGTGCCCGAGATGCTCGCCGTGCGCAGGTGCAGGCCGTCAAAGCTCACCGTCTCCGTCTCGTCCAACACGACCGTCGCGCCCTGCGACGTCGTCTCGAACTCGTGGTCGCCGTAGCCCGAGATCGCCACCGCGTAGTCGCCGGCCCGCAGCCCCGAGAAGGCGTACATGCCGTCCGCGTCCGTCGTCGCCGTCTCGCCGACGCCGTCCGGCCCGCCGGTCAGGCTCACCGTCACGTCCGGGAGGGCCTCGCCCTCGACGGTCACCGTGCCCGAGATGCCCGCCGTGCGCAGGTAGGTGCCGTGGAAGCCCACTTGCATCGTGGTGCCCAGCGCGACCGTCACGTCCTGCGAAGTCGTCCCGAACTCATAGTCGCCGGAGTCGTAGCCTAAGATCGCCACCGCGTAGTCGCCGGCCCGCAGCCCCGAGAAGGCGTACTCCCCGTCATCGTTCGTCTCGGCCGTCTCGCCGACGCCGTCCGGCCCGCCGGTCAGGATCACCGTCACGCCCGGGAGGGCCTCGCCCTCGATGTCCACCCGGCCTTGGATCCCAGCTGTGCGGAGATACGTGGCGTCAAAGCTCACCGTCTCCGTCTCGTCCAGCGCGACCGTCACGCCCTGCGATATCGTCCCGAACTCGTAGTCGCCGGTGTCGTAGCCCGAGATCGCCACCGTGTAGGTGCCGGCTGCCAGCCCCGCGAAGGCGTACTGCCCGCTCGCGTCCGTCTCGGCCGTCATGTCTTCCATCTCCGCCGCCGAAAGCGTCACCGTCACGCCCGCCAGACCCTCGCCCTCGACGCTCACCCGGCCGCTGATGCCGGAAGTGCGGAGCAGAGTGCCCTCGAAGGGAACCGTCGCCGTCTGGGCCAGCGCCACCGTCACGCTCTGCGAGGTGACCTCGAACTCGTAGTCGCCGGTGTCGTAGCCCGAGATCGCCACCGCGTAGTCGCCGGCGCGCAGACTCGCAAAGGTGTACAGACCGCCCGCGTCCGTCGTCGCCGTCTCGCTCACGCCGTCCGGCCCGCCGCTCAGGCTGACCGTCACGCCCGCGAGGCCCACGCCCTCGACGCTCACCTGGCCCTGAATGCTCGCCGTGCGCAGGTACGTGCCGTCGAAGGGGGGAACGATCTTCGACTCGCCCACGCCGACGGTGACCGCCGCGGCTGTGCTGGAGAAGCCGACCTCGTCGGAGTCGAAGCCCGAGATCTCGACCGAGTAATTGCCCATGCGCAGGCCCGTGAAGGCGTACTGGCCGGCCGCGTCCGTGGTGGCCGTCGCGTCCGACACGCCCGAAAGGCGGACCGTCACGCCCGCCAGCCCCGTATTCTCTACCGTTACCGTCCCCATAACACTGGCCGTACGGATATACGCGCCCGAGAAGTTGACGGTCACGGATTGGCTGGACTCCGAGATGGTCGCTGCGGCCGAGGTTGCGTCGAACGTCGCGTCCGACGGATAACCGCTGATGGTGACGGTGTAGGATCCGCCGTCGACGTTGTCGAAGCGGAAGCTGCCGCCGCCCGAAGTGGTGGTGCTGCTGCCGTTGCTCAGGTTGACCGACACACCGTCGATCCCCGTTCCTTCGATCGATACCTGGCCGACGATAGAGCCGACCGGAGGAGGCACTGTTTCCTCCCCGCAGGCAACGATCCCGAGCAGGGCAACAGCCGCAAGTAGCTTGAGTCTGTTCATGCTGTCGTCCATTCCTTTGGATGGATGGTCCCGTCATCCGGCTTCGATCTCTCGGCCTCGTGCCGCGAGATTCGGGATGACCGATCTATGGTTTCGCGTCCCGGGCGGGCCGATCTGCCCCGCGCGAGACGATTGTCAAGGGTTGTCAAGTTCGGACCTGTACTCTTGTCCGGTGTACGGTAAAGCAAGAATGGTGCCAAAATGGCGCATGGCCGCAAGTCCACTGCTTTCAACAGGTTGGACATTTACAGCCACTCTCCGGGTCGCACGAAAAACGAGCTTTTGTTCAGGTTTCAGGCTCTTTTCTCCGGCTCTTTCACCCGTCCGCCGAGGTAATCCTCCGCCAGGCCCACCAAGCTCGCCGATCCCAGGAACAGGGGCGTCCGGTCGTGGAGTCCCTGCGGCTCGATGTCGAGTATGTCCCGGAATCCGTCCGACGCACGGCCTCCCGCCGCCTCGCAGACCATCGCGAGGGGAGCCGCTTCGTAAAGGATCCGGAGCTTCCCGTCCGGCGACTGCGAATCGGGAGGATACATGAACAGCCCCCCTTGAAGCAAGGTCCTGTGGAAATCCGAGACCAGAGAACCGATGTAGCGCGACTTGTAGCCGCCGCTCCCTTCCCCGTTCATCCCCCGGAATCGGTCGACCAGCCGCTGCTGGTTCCGCGGCCAGCGCGCGTAGTAGGCCTCGTTGACCGAGTAGATCTTCGCAGGCGGATCGGGGATGCGGATGTCGCGGTGGCTCAGCAGGAACTCGCCGATCGAGGGGTCGAGTGTGAACCCGTGCGCCCCCTGGTCGATCCCCGTCGTGTAGACGAGCATGGTCGAGGAGCCGTAGACGATGTAGCCGGCCGCCAGCTGCCGCGAGCCCTTCTGCAGGCAGTCCTCGATCCGGCCGGGGCGACCCCGGGGCGAGACGCGGTTGTGGATCGAGAAGATCGTCCCGATCGACACGTTGACGTTGATGTTGGACGAGCCGTCGAGCGGGTCGAAGAGGAGCACATAGGGACCGATGTCGAAGCGCTCGGGGATCTCGATGATCTGGTCGCACTCCTCGGAGACCATGCAGCAGAGGTGCCCGGCGTGGTCCATCGCCTTGAGCATTACCTCCTGGGCGAAGGCGTCGAGCTTCTGGATGTCTTCGCCGTGCACGTTCCTGTCGCCGGTGCCGCCGAGCACGTCGATGAGCCCCGCCATGTTGACCTCGCGCGAGATGATCTTGGCGGCCAGCGCGATATCGTAGAGGAGCGCCGAGAAGCGTCCGGAGGCACCCGGGTGCAGGTGCTCCTGGTCGATGATGTGCCGATCGATGGTGACGACCTTGCTTCGCATGGCAGGATGGGGTGAGGGGGTGGCTGGGGGGCGCGTCAGTAGCGGCCATTGATACGTTTGCTGAAAATGTCGAGGCGGACATTGATGCGTTTTTCGAGACTGTCGAGGCGGCGATTGACGCTCTCGATGCGATCATTCAAAATGGCTGCCCGGGTTTCCCTGCGCGTGGCGATTTGGTGGTTCCTTTCCTTTTACTTGCTGATCCCTGTCGCTATGTGAGTGATGACCTCGATGGCTCCCGTGAGCTTGGCCGTCCTGGCGTCGAGGCCGTCCATCCTGGCGTTCATGCCGTCCATCCTGGCATTCATGCCGTCCATCCTGGCGTTCAGGCCGTCGGTGGTCTCCTGAAGATGCTGGATCCGAGCCTCCGTCACTCCTCGAAACTCTGCCATCGCAGCGTTTGTTGCTGCAAGCTCATTCTTCACTTCGTCAATGCGGCGATCGACGCCAGCGATGCGGCCATCGATGCGTTCCTCGAAGCCAGCGACGCGTTCCTCGACGCCAGCGATGCGGCCATCGATGCGTTCCTCGACGCTATCGATGCGTTTCCCAATGTTGGCGTGGGCTTCTCTGGATTCCCTGCGCGTGGCGATGGACATCGTGACAAATATCCCTGCGACAGCAACTATCACGGCGATGATGGTCCATGTGTCCGGTCCCAACGATGCGAGACCCGTCTCTTGAAGTACGGCGGCGGTGGTCTCTGTGATCGTGGTCTCTGTGATCATGATGCGCCTCCTTTCCTTTGATGGTTCATTGGCAGCTCCGTGGAAGTCTAGCAGACCCGGCGGCGGTCGTCCATAGCATCCCCTCCCCGTCATTGCCGTCCCTTCCTCACCGTCACGCTCCCGTCCCGCCGCGCGATGACCGCAACCGTGCCGTGCAGGTCCGTTCTGAGTATGTCGGCGCCCGATCGCCGCAGCCGCGCCAGCACGACGGGGTCGGGATGGCCGTAGCGGTTGCGCGCTCCGACGGGGATGAGCGCATACTCGGGCGAGGCCGCCTGCAGGAACGCTTCCGAGGTCGAGGTGATGCTGCCGTGATGGCCGACCTTCAGGAGGGTCACGTCGCGGGCATCGGCCGGTCCGCCGGCAGCGGCCGACCCGTCGCCCACGAGCCGCGCCTCGATCTCCTCGCCTGCATCGCCCGTCAGCAGCGCCGAGAAGTCGCCGAACTCGACGCGCAGCACGACGGACCAGTCGTTGGGCTCGCCGGGATCGAGGGGCGGCAGTCCGTCCGCGCCGACGACGACCCCGCCCGGCGGACTCAGCACGCGGAACACGACCCCGTCCACGGTCCACACGTCGCCCGCAACCGCGTGCCGCCACGGCACGCCCGCGTCCCGCGCTTCGGCCAGCCCCGCCATGTGCCCGGTCTGCCCGGTTCCGAGCCCGGGACCCAGGACCGCGCCGGTCCGGACATTGCGAAGGACAGCCGCGAGTCCTCCGGCGTGGTCCTCGTCGGGGTGGGTGAGAATGATCGTCTCGAGGCGGCGCGCGCCCTGTCCGTGCAGGTAGGGCACCACACGCGTGAGCCCTGCGTCCGAACCGCCGAAGCCGCGCGGCCCGGCGTCCACGAGCATCCACCGTCCCCGCGGCGTGCGGATCGCGATGGCGTCGCCCTGCCCGACATCGATCGCGACGATCTGCAAGGTCCCCCGCCCCGCGAGCGAGAGCGCGGCCTGTCCGGCCCACAGCGCGGCGAAGGCGGAGAGGACGCACACGGCGGCGCGTACGGCGGGGCGGATCCGCCAGGTGGCGTAGCCCAGGATCATCGGCAAGGCCGCACCCGCGGTGAGGAGCGCGGCTTCGCGGGGCGTCACCAGCGCGACCGTTCCGGGGAGCGCGCCCAGCCACGCGGCCACGCGGGTGACCGTCCAGAGCAGCGCCTCCGCGCCCATCCCGGCGACGGCGGCGCCGGGAACATGCAGCATGTCCATCGCGATCGCCGCGATGACCCCCGGAACGGCGGCGGCCACCATGGGGGTCAGGATGATCGAGGACGGCAGCGACAGCAACGGGATCTGCCCGAAGTGGTACGCGAGGACAGGTGCCGTGAAGACCGACGCCCCGATCCCGGCCGCCACCGGCGGCGCGATCCACTCCCTGCCCCGGTGCGGCGGCCAGTGGCGCATGATCCACCGCGCCATGATCAGGATCCCCGCAGTCCCCGTGACCGTGAGCTGGAAGCCGGCGCCCGGGACGGCGGACGGGCGGAGGAGCGCGATCATCAGCATCGACAGACCCAGCGCCCCGAGACCGCGCGCGGGCGCCTGGCGGAGATGTCCCAGCAGGAACGCCGTGGTCATCCAGGCTGCGCGGGTCGCCGAAGTGGGCGCGCCGATGACGAGGACGTAGACCCAGACGCCGATCG
Organism: Longimicrobiales bacterium; assembly: GCA_965215065.1. Classification (GTDB taxonomy): domain Bacteria; phylum Gemmatimonadota; class Gemmatimonadetes; order Longimicrobiales; family Gaopeijiaceae; genus Bin94. The sequence goes on along the minus strand of OZ244037.1, from coordinate 2,120,426 downwards.
CGATGCCGAGGGCGCGGCGGCGGGGCGGGAGTGCGGCGGCGGAGAGCAGGGCGCCCAGCAGCGCGGCGATCACGCCGACGTGAAAGCCCGAAATGGAGAGCAGGTGCGCGGTGCCGGAGCGCGCGAAAGCGTCCCAGAGTTCCCGCGGTATGCCGTCGCGCTCGGCGAGGACCAGCGCGGACGCGACCCCGGCCTGCGATCCGAGCCTGCGGTCGAGGGCTTCTGCGGCGCGGCCTCGGACAACGGCGCGGACGCGGGTGGACCAAGGGATCCTGACGGCGGAAGCCTCTTCCGGGGCCGCGCCCCCGGCCGCCCCGGCACCCGCTTCCTCGACCGCCTCCTTCACTGCCGAAGCGCTCAGATACACCGCCTCGGTCCCGTCGGGGCGGAACGACCGGATCCAGCGCCCCTCGACGATGACCGGACGCGCTTCCGGCGGCGCTCCCGAACGGTTGTAGACGCGGATGTCGCTCGGGCAGCCCCGGCTTTCCACGCGCAGCGTCGAGGCGCCTTCCTCGCTCACGGCGGTGAAGTAGCCGGTGACCACCGCCTGAGCGCCGTCGGCGGCCGGCGGGGCGCAGCGTTCCAGCGCGCGGCGGTCGGCGGCGGCCCAGGCGAGCCCGGCCGCGAAGAAGAGCAGGAGCGGCAGGACGCGCGATCTGGGACCGCGCCATAGCAGGATGGGACAGACAGCGATCAGGAGCGAGAGGAGGGTCCGGTCGAACCCCATGGCCGTGCTGGCTGCCGCACCCGCGGCGAAGCCCACGGCGGTCCACAGGATCGGTGGCGCGTCCCTCACTCCAGAAGCGATTCTCCCTTGTGCCGGCCGTTGCGCCCGGCGAGGCGGTTCACTGTGAGGCGGTTCATGGGCGTCACGGACACCTCCGCGACGCCCGCCCGCTCCGCTGCGCTCACGCGCTCCGCCACGAAAGTCGGCCCCGTCGTACGCGTCAGCCGCGCAGTCAGGTAGCTCCCGATGTCGGCCTCCGTCCCCGGCACGACCACCGCCTTGTTGCGGCGGGTGCGGCCCAGGACCATCCCTTCGCTGCGCGCCCCGCGTTCGATCAGAAGTTCCTCCACGCGGCCGACTTCGCCCTGGTTGATCTCCTTCTGAATCGAGCGGGTCGTCTCGATCAGCCGCTCCAGCCGCTGCTGCGCGGTCTCGTCGTCGATGAACTGGTGCGCGGGCAGGCGCGACGCCGGCGTGCCCGCACGCGTGCTGTATTTATACGTGAAGGCTTCGTCGAACCTGACCTCGCCGAGCAGATCGAGCGTCTGTTCGAAGTCCTGCTCGCTCTCCCCCGGGAAGGCGACGATCACATCGGTCGAGAGCGCGACCCCGGGCAGCGTGCCTCGGATGAGCTCCACCTTTTCCATGAACGTCTCGGCGGTGTAGCGCCGGAGCATGCGCCGCAGCACGCGATTGCTCCCGGACTGCACCGGCAGGTGGAACTGCTCGCACACCGCGTCCTCGCGCGCCATGACCTCGGCGAGCTCCTCTGTGACGTCGTTCGGGTGCGGCGAAGTGAAGCGCACGCGCCTGACCCCGGGCACGCGGGCCACCGCCTCGAGCAACCGCGCGAACGACCAGTCGCCCCGGCGGTACGAGTTCACCGTCTGCCCGAGGAGCGTGATCTCGGTGATGCCGTCCCGCGCCGCACGCCGCGCCTCGCCGAGGACCTCGCCCGGGTCGCGGTTCTTTTCCGCCCCGCGCACGTAGGGCACGATGCAGAAGGTGCACCTGTGGTTGCAGCCGCGTTGTACGGGGATCCAGGCTGTGACCGTCGAGCGGCGGCGCTGTTCGAGCCCTCGGTAGTTCTCGTCGAGGGAGAGGTCGAGGACAGAGAGGCGTTTGCGGCCCGCCCCGGCGGCGCCGGGCCCCGCTCCCGCGCCCCGGACCTCGTCCAGCGCGCTCCCCAGACCGCGATACCCGTCCGGCCCCATCACCAGGTCGACGTACGGTGCCTTCTCGAGGAGGTCGTCGCCCATCCGCTGCGCCATGCACCCGGTGACGCCGAGGATCATCTCGGGACGTTTGCGCCTGAGCGCGTTGAGCTGGCCCACGCGGCCCAGGACGCGCGTCTCGGCGTGCTCGCGGATCGCGCACGTATTGACCAGTACGACGTCGGCCTCTTCGGGGGCGTTCACGATCTCGCAGCCGTGATCTTCGAGCACGCCCTCCATGAGCTCGCCGTCGGAGATGTTCATCTGGCAGCCGTAGGTCTCGACGTAGGCCCGGGTCTTCATGGTGCGGCAGGTCCGGCGGGCGTGATCGGGGACGCGGCAAGCGTGACAGACGGCGCAGCGGGAGGGGGGTCGAGCGCGACCCGCGAGCCGTCGGGCGACAGGCGTCCCGTGTGGAGGCGGCCGGGATCCGCCCGTCGCCGCGACCCGACCCCGACTTTCATGTAGTCGCCGGTGAGCGCGGTGCCGCCGTCGCCCTCCATCACCACCTCCACCGTCGAACCTCCGCGGCGGCGGGCGTGGTGCGCGCCCTTTTCGGTGCCGAGCGTCCGGAGTTCGCGGGCCCGCTCCCACGAGATGCGCTGCGGGATGCGGCCGGGCATTTCGGCGGCGGCGGTGCGGGTGCGGGGCGACCAGGGGAAGACATGCAGGTAGGTGAACGGCAGCTCTTCGACCAAGCTGACCGTCTGGGCGTGGTCGGCGGCCGTCTCGGCAGGGAAGCCGGTGATGATGTCGGCACCGAGGCCGACCGGCGAGACGGTCGCGGCGATTTCGAGGGCACGGCGGCGGTAGTGTTCGCGCGTGTGCCAGCGACGCATGCCGCGCAGCACGGGGTCGGCGCCGCTTTGGAGCGGCATGTGCAGGTGGGGTGCCAGGCGGCCGTCCGATTCGGCCAGGAGACGGAGCAGGCCGTCGTCGATTTCGGTCGCTTCGATGCTTCCCAGCCGGAAGCGCGGCGAGGGCACTTCGTCGAGAAGGCGGCGGACCAGCGCGGTGAGGGAGCTGCGGGGCTCGAGGTCGCGGCCGTAATGGCCGATGTGCACCCCGGTGACGACGAGCTCGGGGTGGGTGCGGGCGAGAACCCGGGCTTCGGCGATGATCTCGTCGGGTGCGCGGCTGCGGCTGCGACCGCGTGCGAGCCGGGTGGCGCAGAACGAGCACTTCCGGTCGCACCCGTCCTGGACCTTGAGCCAGCCGCGGGTGGCACCGGCGCGCCGACGGAGCGGGCGGGCGCGGTCGAGCTGAACGAGCGGGGGGCGGAGGGGCGAACTCACACGGGTCGCGGCGGCGAGCACGGCGGCCGGGTCGTGCCCCTCCACCACCTCGGCGACCTCGTCCATGGCGCGGTAGTCGTTCGCTCGCAGTACGGCCGAGCATCCTGCGACCAGGACTTTGGCGCGGGGGTTGCGCCGTCCCGCCCTGCGGATGAAGCGGCGCGCCGCGGCGTCGGCCTGGCTGGTGACGGTGCATGTGTTGATCACGCAGAGGTCGGCGGCTTCGAGCGGCGCGGAGCGCACGCCGACCCGGCCCGACTCGATCAGCTGGCGCATGCGCTCGGTGTCGTACTGGTTGGCCTTGCAGCCGAAGGTCTTGTAGTGGACGCGCATATGCGAAGCGTCAGAACCGCGAGATTCCCATTGAGACGGTCGCCCGCCAGAAGCTCTCGTCGAGGGGCGGACTGGTGCGCGCGGCCCGCTCGACGGCCAGGTCGATCCATCCGAAGGGCGTGCCCTCCAGCTCGACGAGGTTGAGGCCCAGGCCGAGCGACCAGGCGGTTTCGGCGGGGTCCCGCGACTCGAAACGGAAGGGCGGCGCCCCGCTCCGGTAGCCGACGCGCACGGGGATGCTGCGGAATTCCTGCTGGACGGCCCGCCACTCGATGCCGGCGCCCCAGCTCGTCTTGCGGCTGCTGGCCACGCCTTCGACGAACCCCTCGGCCCCCGACCAGTCCTGATGGACCATCGAACCGGCGAGGAGGAGCCGCTGGGTCAGCCGTCCGGTCCCGCCGACGGAGAGCTTGAGCGGGATGTCGTAGCGGTTGACGCCGCCCGAGGTGTCGTCGTCGGGGGTCTCGGTGAGACCGGACGACCATTCAAGCGCACCGCCGAGGTGGATGAGCTCGTGCGGATCGAATCCGACTCCCGCTGCCAGGGTGTAGCCCGTGTAACTCCACCGGTGGGCTTCCGAATAGGGCCGGACCTCGCTGCCGACGACGAGGGAGTCGAGCCGACGGTCGAAGATCTGTTCGAGCCGCCCGACGTAGAGCCCGGCGAGGGCCCCTATGGAGATCCGTTCGCCGAGGGTCTGCGCCCAGCCGAGGCGCGCCACCGAGGTGCCGCCGTCGGTCTCGAAGCTGTCCTCGATGGGAACGTCCGCCCCGCCGAGCGGGACGACCTGGCTGCGCACGCCCACCCAACGCTGCTCCATGTGCCCCGCGAGGGAGACCGTGACGACCCCGCCGAGCGCGGGGTAGCCGATCGCGACGAGCGGGAAGCGAGTGGTGCGCGTCTCGCCGCTCTGGCCGTCCATCCGGAAGTCACCCCAGGACGGCTGCATCGAGACGGTGACGGTGGGCAGCTCGAGCCGCGCCGATGCGGCCGGGTCGGTGGGCGACAGGGCCACGCCGGGCAGCCCCATGCCGAGGTTGCCGAGCGCGAGGGCGCGCCCGCCCGCCGTCTCGACGGGGACGCCGAGGGCGCGGAAGCCCAGGAAGGACTGGGCGGCGGCGGGGGCGGGCGGCAGGGCGAGGACCGAGAGCGCCAGCGTGCATGCAAGAATCGTGCCCGTGTTGAGGGTCGGCGGCGCGTTTCGCATGGTCAGTTCTGCCCGCGGGCGAAGTTGAGGATGAGCCGCAGCTCGGGCTCCCCGGGTCGGGCCGCGACGGCGTCGTCGCCCGGCCCCTCGAAAGACGCGTACTCGATGGAGAGCGGCTCGAAGGTGGACAACAGCGCCACGGTGCTGCTTACGGGATCGCCCTCGGCGGTCTCGCCGCGCAGCAGATCGTGCACGAGCCCCGTCACGGGAACCTCGACGACATGCCCCCCCGGCGGCCTGAACCACTCCGGCGCCAGAACGACGCCCCCGAGCCCCGAGATCGACGGGCCGAGCGGAGACTTGGGCAGGATGTCGGGGACCATGACCATCCTGAGGTCAATGCTGATCGTGTCCGATGGCGCGAAGGCGGCCCGTTCCGCCTGGGTGGTGAGGCGCAGCGCAGCGTACGAGACGTGCTCCTCGGAGAGCCGGACGGGGCAGACGAGTTCCTCGCAGAGCTCGGGCGGGCCGGTGAGCGACGCCGGGATGTCGAGGTCCAGGACGGTGCGCCAGGCGGGGGCTCCGCCGATTCGCAGGCCGTCGGCGGGCGGGGTCGGGACGGGATCGTAGATGAAGGTGATGTCTTCGGTGCCCGCAAGGACCTGGATCAGCGTGTCCGGGTTGATGCTCGGCAGTGTCTCGAGCCACATGAGCGCCGAACGGACCTGGAGACGCACGCCGGGGACTTCGGTGCTCAGGCGGAGGCCGCGGGAGAGGTCGGTCGTGTCGGACCAGGCGGCCACCTGCGCGGAATCGACCTCGATGACGAGGGAGTCGCCCGCGCCTGGATCCCAGACGGCCTCGCCGATCTCCGCCGGGGCACCGCCGCCGGGCCGTGACCAGGGCACCCGGTGGAGGAGGGTGTCGACCGCGTACTCCCAGTTCGCGCTCACCCCGTCCCAGGGCTCCGTGAGGACGTGGGCCATGATCGCCACGGGTCCGGCGCGGACGCTGCCCAGGGTGTCGAAGCGGGCGATGATCCGTGCAGAAAGGAAGGTGAGCGAGGAGTCGGGCCGGCTGGTTCCCGCGGTGTCGTTCACGGTCACGACGGCGGGATAGCGGCCGAAGCGCAGGAGGGTGGCGGCTTCGAGGCCGGGTTCGGGGTCGAGGCCGGGGAGCCCCGAGCCGTCCTCGGCACCGAATCGGTGCGCGATGAACCCGCTGCCGAGTTCCGAGGTCCGTCCGTATCCGCCGTACACGCGAACGCGATCCAGGAAGTCGCGCGCGGGGAGGGTGACCTCGACGGCGACGCCGCCCTGCACGAGGTCTTCGCTCTCGGCGGTGGGGAGCAGCTCCTGGCAGGCCGCGAGGAGGCCGAGGAGAAGCAGGAGCGCCTGCCGACGGTCAGACGTCACTTGTTCTCACTCACTTGTTCTCGCTCCGTGAACCCCCCGACGGACCCGGGCCCAGGCTGAAGACGTCGGGGATCAGATCCTTCAACTGCCAACGTGTCGTCTCCTTGTTTGCGAAGCTGAATACTTCCGTGTCGTCTCCGAACTCGGCGACGACCTGGCAGCACGCACCGCAGGGCGGCACCGCCCGGTCCGACTCGGTGACGATGACGAGACGACGGAAGCGACGGTGCCCCCCCGCGACCGCCTGCGCGACCGCCGACCGCTCGGCACATATCGTGAGACCGTACGAAGCGTTCTCGACGTTGCAACCGGTGAACACCTCGCCCGTGACCGAATCGAGGGCCGCCCCGACTCTGAACCTGGAGTACGGCGCATAGGAGTGCTCCAGCATCTCGCGCGCCAAGGCTGCAAGACGGTCGACGGACACAAGACGCTTGACGGACATTCAACTATACCGAAACTCGGGGCAGTCTCCGCGAGAGTCCCGTCAGGATCTCGTAGGGGATCGTGCCCGCCAGCTCCGCGACCTCCTCCAGGGACAACTCGATTCCACCGTCACGACCGACAAAGGTAACGATATCTCCGGGGGCGAGGGCGGGGGCAGGCGTTGTGGACGGGGGCGCGGGAGCGGGCGGGAGCGCGGGGGGCGAGCGGGACGGAAGTGCGGGAATGGGCAGGAGGGGGGCGTGGCCGCGTCTGCGAGGGTCGGCGCGGGCGGGGTCGCGGGAGATTCTTACCACGGTGGTGTCCATGGAGATCCGGCCGATGATGGGGACGCGACGGCCGTTCGCGATTGCGGATCCCCGGTTGCTCAGGGCGCGGGGGAGCCCGTCGCCGTAGCCGATGCCGACCGCGGCCCAGCGCTCGGGGCCGCGAGCCGTGTAGGTCGCGCCGTAGCCGAGGGTCGTGCCGGGGGGGACATCGCGGACGAGGAGCACCCGCGCGCGTACGGCGATCACGGGTTCGGGAGGGCGGCGTTCGTCGCCCGCCGAGGCGCCGTAGATGTAGATGCCCGGGCGGGCGGCGTCGGCGGTGCGGGAGGCGAGGCGGAGCGCGCCGGCGCTGTTGGCGCAGTGGACGAGGGCGTCGGCGGGGAGGTCGCCGGCGCGTCGGAGGGCGGAGATGAAACGGTCGAAGCGGGAGATCTGGTCGCGCGCGCTGGCGAGGTCGGGCTGATCGGCCGAGTGCAGGTGCGTGAAGATGCCGCAGAGGCGGAGGCCGGATCGGACGGCGCGGCGGAGGTGGGGGAGCCAGGGGGGGTGGGCGGTGCGCAGGGGGCCGGGAGGGGTGGGCGGTGCGGACGGGGCCGGACCTGTGCCGGGCAGCGGGGTGGGCGCCTCGCCGAGGGCGAAGCCGGCGCGGCCCATTCCGGTGTCGACTTCGAGCTGGAAGGGGACGGCGGGGTGGGCGGGGGCGTGAGGCGCGAGGTCGCGCAGCGCGGCGAGGCCGTCCAGGTCGGAGACGGAGGGAATGAGGCCGGCCTCGACCGCGCGGGGAAGCGCCGCGGGCGGGACCGGCGCGCAGATCATCACGGGGGCGCGCAGGCCCAGGCGCCCGAGCTCGAGACCTTCCTCGATCGTGGCCACCCCCCAGCCGAACGGACGCGCCGGGCGGAGGGCCTCGACGACCCGCTCGACACCGAGGCCGTAGCCGTCGGCCTTCACCATGGGGATGAGCCTGATGTCCGGTCCGGCCGCCTCGCCGATGCGGGCGAGGTTGCGGCGCAGGGCGTCCGCGCGGATCTCCACCCACGCGCGGTCCCGGGGAGGGGCGAGGGGGAGCGGGGGATGGTCTGCCATGCGGGGAATGCGGCGGCCGGGGGGCCATGTGAGCGCCGCCCGAGCGGCGAAGAGGCGAGCCCGTACGAGGCCCACTCCGCAGCTCTATTGCCGCGCCGCCGGTTTCGTGGGCTGTCCCGCGTTCGCGCCGTTCATGCCCTCGCGACGACCAGCAGCCCGCGGATGAAATCCCCCCGATCGCCGGCGTGAGCGTGGAGAGCGCCGCAGCACCCCCGGCCCTTGACGGCGACGACGGATTTCGGTGCTCAATGGCATCTCTCCGGCTTGAATTGCGTTTCAGCGGGCGACGATACTAAAGAACGCGGTCCGCCCGGGTCAAGCCAGCGGTCCGCCCGGGTCAAGCCATACGGTAACGCCACTTCGAATGTTCCCAGATCACGTCACAGCACCAGCATGTCCGCGGAATCCGCGGCTGCTCGGCCCGGAGTTGACGGATCTCCGATCGGCGAATCGCCGTTTCCGGGGCATCCTGGGCCTTCTGGCGGCCATCATCGTGCAGGCGATCCCGGGGGTTCCGTGAATACCCGGAGAGGGACCGAGAATGCCGACGCTGCCGCCCATGACCCGCCGGGCGCACGGATTGGCCTCCGCTCCGAATCGGCCTTGGCGCGGGCCTTGGCCGTCCAGCGCGACGCGCGTCTGAAAGGCTTCGACTGGGATGATCCTGTCGACGCTCTGGGGAAGGTCCGCGAAGAGGCGGAAGAAGTCGGCGCGCTCCTGGCCTTGAGGAACGCGCTGCCGGTTGCGGATCCGGGCCGCTGCGCCTCGGGTCCGCCTCCTGAACAATCCCGCAGCGCCGGGTGCTGCGACGCTCTCGACGAAGAACTCGGCGACCTCCTGTTCGCAGTGGTCAACGTCGTGCGGCTGGCCGGCGCCGACCCGGCTTCCGCCCTTGCCCGGGCGACGGCCAAGTTCGAGGAGCGCTTCGCCGAGGTCGGGCGCCTAGCCCGGTTGCGGGATCTGCCGATGCCCGGAACCCCGCTGGCGGAACTCGACCGCCTGTGGAAAGAGATCAAGGCCGAGGAAGAATCAGGGTCGGCCAACAATCCGGGAGCGGCCGGTGGATCAGAGGAGGCCGGTGGACCGGGGAAGGCCGGAACGTCTGCCCCCCCGTAGATCACGGGCGCTGAACCGTCCTCAGTAACCCGCCGTCTTGTCCACCAGGTTCCGCAGCCGCTCGCCGCGTGCGAACCGGCCGAGATTCTCGGTGATCAGGGCGGTCTGACGCGCCCAGAAGCCGCGCGTGGTCGCGGAAACATGGGGTGTCATGAGGACTCGGGGGTGGCTGTAGAAGGGATGGCCCGACGGCAGCGGCTCCTCGTGGAAGACATCGAGGCCGGCACCGCGCAGCGGACCGTCGGGCCCCAGCGCATCGAGCAGCGCATCCTCGTCCGCGAGCCGGCCGCGCGCCACGTTGATCAGCACCGACCCCGGCTTCATCGCGAAGAGGCGTTCCCGCGTCAGGATTCCGCGCGTCTCGCCGGTCTCGGGAAGGGTGAGCACCAGATAGTCCGACTCCGCGACGGCGCGGTCGAGCATGCGGGTTCCGGCACCGACACGGATCCGTCCTTCGTCGGCGGAGGGCCGCCCTCCCCCGCACCGCCGCCGCACCGCCGCCACCCTGCTCCCCAGCGCCGCGGCACGCCGGGCCACCTCGCGCCCGACCCCGCCGTAGCCGAGCACGCCCACCGTCGACGCGCCGATCTCCCGGACCGGCGCGTCGGCCGCCCAGTACGCGGGCGCTCCCCATCGTCCTTCCAGCTGGGACCGCACGGCCATGTCGAGACCCCGCGCGAAGTAAAGGATCATCGCCATCACCGTCTCGGCCATCGGCACGGCATGGATCCCCGCGGAGTTGGTGAAGTGGACCTGCCGCGACATCATCGCGGGGTGGAGCGACGAAGCCACCCCGGCGGCGCCGGAATGCACCCACTCGAGATTCGGCGCCGCATCCAGCACATCGGCGGGGATGCCGTACCCCATGTAGACCCGCGCTTCGGCCACCGCGTCAAGCAGCTCGGTGGTCACGTTGGGGATGCCGTCGCCGGAGGCGTCGGCCGGCGTCTCCATGAACCTGACGGTCCATCCGGGAGGCGCGGCCGCGACGATCGCCTCTCGGGCGCTGCCGGGCAGCTCCCATATGGGGCGCCGGTCGCGAAGGTCGATGACGAGCGTGGCCACGGGGGGAACGAGCGGCGAGGGGTCAGGTGCGCGGAGGATCGCCGCGGCGCACGAGCCCGCAGGGGCGCACATGCGGCGGTCTGCGCGGGAGTCCGTTCAAGGGGTCAGCCGGTTGATCAGCCGCGGGAACGGGACCAGCTCCCGGATGTGCGGCCTTCCCGTGATCCATCCCACCGTCCGTTCGAGGCCGAGGCCGAATCCGGAGTGCGGGAACGTCCCGTAGCGGCGCAGATCGAGGTACCAGTCGTAGGCGTCTTCGGGAAGCTTCTCCTCGCGGATGCGCGCCAGCAGCCGGTCGAAGTCGTCCTCGCGCTGGCTGCCCCCGATGATCTCGCCGAATCCCTCGGGCGCCAGCAGGTCGTTGCAGAGGACCGTGCGGGGATCGTCGGGGTTCTCCTTCATGTAGAAGGCCTTGGCACCCTTCGGATAGTCGTGGACGAAGACCGGCCGGTCGAACCAGCTCGCTATCGCGGTCTCCTCGACCGCGCCCAGATCGCGGCCCCATTCAACGGAGCGCCCTTCTGCGTTCAGCCTCCCGACCGCCTCGCCGTAGCTGATCCGCGGGAACGGCGGCCGAACCCGCTCGAGCGGAGCCGTATCGCGCTTGAGCGCCTCCAGCTCGCCTGCGCAGCGTTCCAGCGCCCGTCCCACGATGTAGCAGATGAGCTCCTCCTGGAGCGTCATGTTGTCGTCCGAGTCCGCGAACGCCACCTCGGGCTCGATCATCCAGAACTCGGTCAGGTGGCGTCGCGTCTTCGACTTCTCGGCCCGAAACGTCGGCCCGAAACAGTAGACCTTGCGGAACGCGGGACACGCGCACTCGACGTACAGCTGTCCTGTCTGCGCCAGAAACGCGCGGTCGCCGAAGTAGTCTGTCTCGAAGAGCGTACCCGCGGACTCGCCGATCGCGCCGGTCAGGATGGGCGTGTCGATCCGCACGAAATCGCGCTCGTAGAAGAAATCGTGGATCGCCTGCTCGACCTCGGCGCGCACGCGCAGCCCGGCCCGCTGCATGCTCGAACGCAGCCACAGATGACGGTGGTCCAGCAGGAACTCGACTCCGTGCTCCTTCGGCTGTATCGGGTACTCGTCGCTCGCGCCGATCAGCTCGATCCCGGAAACGGCCAGCTCGTGCCCGCCGGGAGCCCGCGCATCGACGCGCACGATGCCGCTGAGCGCGATGCAGCTCTCCTGCGTGAGCGACGCCGCCCGCTCCCACACGTCGTTCCCCACCTGCGACTTCGCGACGACTCCCTGCACCACGCCCGTCCCGTCGCGGAGCACGACGAAGGCGACGCGGGCGTGTACGCGAAGCGCGGCGGTCCACCCGGAAACGGTGACCGCGTCGCCCGCGCAGCGGGGCAGATCGCGCACCTGGGCATGGATGTGGCGGGCGGATTCCGGACTCATGGTCGGGAAGCTCACCGGAAGCGGGATGGCCGGCAAGCCCCGGCAGCCCGCGGACACGATCGGCCCGGCATTCGAGCGGCGATGCATCCGCACCGGATTATCCGCGCGGGGCCGCCGGTGCGCACTTCGCCGTCATCCCACGCCGAAGAGCTTCGCCTGGTCCCCGTAGCTGCGGTCGAGGCGGTTGCGGACCACTGCGTGACGGGCACCGTCCAGCTGCGGGTCGGCATCGAACAGAGCCCGCGCCCGGGCCCGCGCGGGCTCGATCAGGTCCTCGTGCTCCAGAATGTTCGCGAACTTCAGCGTCGTCCCGTGTCCGTGCTGCTCCGCCCCGAAGAAGTCGCCCTGCCCCCGGATCCGCAGATCCTCGGCGGCGATCTCGAAGCCGTCGGTGGTGCGGGCCAGGACGGCGAGGCGGGCTCCGGCTTCGCCGTCCGCGATCACCACGCAGAGTCCCCCCTTCTCGCCCCGTCCGATCCGGCCCCGCAGCTGATGCAGCTGGGAGAGCCCGAAGCGTTCGGCGTTTTCGATCACCATCATCGTCGCGTTGGGGACGTCGATGCCGACCTCGATCACGGTCGTCGCGACGAGCACGTCGATGTCGCCCCGCTGGAAGGCGCGCATTATGCGGTCCTTCTCGTCGCCGGGGAGACGGCCGTGGATGAGGGCGAGGCTCCGGCCCGCGAGGTGGTCGCCCTTGCGCAGCCGCTCGAACTCGGTCTCGGCGGAGAGGAGACCGGCGCGCTCCGATTCCTCGATCGCGGGGTAGACCAGGTACGCCTGGCGGCCCTGGCCGACGCGGCGGTCGATCTCGTGCAGGACGGCGGGCCGGTCTTCGGGGCCGGCGAGCCGGGTGGTGACGGGGACGCGCCCCGGTGGGAGCTCGTCGATGATCGAGAGGTCGAGGTCGCCGTGCAGCGTCATCGCGAGTGAGCGCGGGATGGGCGTGGCCGACATCAGCAGCGTGTCCGGGCGGGGCTCGCGCTCGGAGAGCGCCATCCGCTGCCGCACGCCGAACCTGTGCTGCTCGTCGACCACGACGAGTCCGAGCGCCCGAAACTCGACTCCCTCCTGAATCAGCGCGTGCGTGCCGACCACCAGGCGGGCTTCGCCGCTCGCGACCCGGGCCCGCGCCTCCTCGCGGCGGCGGCCCGTTGCGGACCCCACAAGGATCTCCAGAGGGCATGGCAGGACGCCCAGGAACTCGCGGATGCGCTGTGCGTGCTGCTCGGCGAGGATCTCGGTCGGCGCCATCAGGGCGGCCTGGTGCTCCCCCTCGACGGCCAGGAGCATGGCGAAGAGGGCCACAAGGGTCTTGCCGGAGCCCACATCGCCTTGGAGCATGCGGTTCATGCGCTCGGGCGAGGTCATGTCGGCGTAGATCTCGCGGAGTACGCGGGCCTGCGCACCGGTCAGGGTGAACGGGAGCGAGGCGTGAAGGGCGCGGATCAGGCGGTTCGTGCGGGTAAACGCGATGCCGGGATGCTCGCGCGTGGCCCGGTGGCGGACGCGGGCCTGCATGAGCTGCAGGAAGAAGAGCTCGTCGAAGGCGAGGCGGCGTCGCGCGGCGTCGATGCGGGCGCTGTCGCGGGGGCGGTGGAGCTCGCACAGCGCGGCCGAGAGCTCGGGCAGGCCGAGTTCGCGGCGGTCGCGGGGGACGAGGTGCTCCTCGGCGCGGATCCGGGTGAGGAGCCAGTCGAGGTTGAGCTCGAAGAGGCGGCGGAAGACCCACTGCGGGAGGTCCTCGGAGGCGGGGTAGGTGGAGAAGATCGTGCCTGCAGGGTCGGGGGCGGCGGGACGGTCCGGGGCACCGGGAGGGTCGGGGGCGGCGGGACGGTCGGGAGTGGGGGCGTTCGCGTGCGCGGGCTGGCCGGTGCCGGGAGCGTTCGCGCGTGCGGGTCGGGCGGGGCCGGAGGAGCTCCCGCGCGAAAGCACCGTGTATTCCCGCGGCTGGATCTGGCGGCCGTGAAAGAACTTCACCGGGCCGGTCACCAGGATGCGGTCGCCTGGGCGCACCCTGCGCTCGACCCAGGGCTGGCCGGGCCAGGAGCAGGTGATGATCCCGGAATCGTCCTGGATGACCGCCTGGAAGATGCGCAGCCCCGAGCGCGTGGGGACGATGCCCTTGCTGCGCACCTCGCCGGTCAGCGTCACGTCCATGCCCACCTCGGCCAGCGCCACCGGCGTGATCGTCGAGGCGTCGTCGTAGCGGCGCGGGACGTGGTAGAGGAGGTCGCGCGCGGTCAGGATCCCCATGCGCTGGAGGTGCTCCGCCCGTTTCGGCCCGACGCCCTTGAGGAACTGCACGGGCTTGTCGAGGCGGGTCAGCGTCACGGGGCCGTCGAGCGGCTCATCCGTCGGCCGCCAGTATTCCCTCGGCGAATCCGTCAGGGTCGAAGGGCCGGAGGTCGTGGACGCGCTCGCCCACCCCCACCATTCGGACCGGGATGCCGAGCTCCTCGCGCAGCGCGACCACGATTCCGCCCCGTGCGGTCGAGTCCATCTTCGCCAGCACGATCCCGGTGACCGTGACGAAGCGCGAGAATTCGCGCGCCTGGACCAAGCCGTTCTGGCCGACGGTGGCGTCCAGCACGAGCAGCGTCTCGTGGGGGGCGCCCGGGTGGTGCTTGCGGATCACGCGGTCGATCTTGGCAAGCTGCTCCATGAGGCCGCCCTGAGTGTGGAGCCGTCCTGCGGTGTCGACCAGTACGACGTCGGCGCCGCGGGCGCGGGCCGCGACGATCGCGTCGTAGGCCACCGCCGCCGGATCGCCTCCCGGCTGCCCCCTCACGAAGTCCGCACCGGCACGTTCGGCCCACCGTTCGAGCTGCTCTGCCGCACCCGCCCGGAAGGTGTCGGCCGCGGCCGCGATCACGCGGCGACCCCGGACGGTCAGAAGGTGTGCGAGCTTGCCCGTCGTGGTCGTCTTGCCGACCCCGTTGACGCCCACCACGAGGCAGACCGCGGGCGGGACGGCGGCCACGGCCAGCCCGCCTGCCCACCCCTCCGCCCCGTCGGCCGCCTCCGTTTCCCGGTCACCGTCGAACGTGTCGCGGATCGCACTCCGCAGGATGCGCCTCAGCCCCGCCTCGTTCCGAGCCCCTCCCGCACGCGCCTCCCTCTCGACCCGCTCGACGAAGCGCATGCTCGCCTGAACCCCGAAGTCGGCCATGATGAGGCGCTCTTCCAGCTCCTCCAGCACGGCGGCGTCGATCTTCCGGAACGACGGAGGGATCACCCGGCGCAGAGCCCGCGTCCAGACGCTCATCGGCAGCCCGTGTCCATGGGCTGTCAGCGCAGTCCCGCCCGGCGCCTCCCGATCCACTCCGCGCAGACGGCCCCCAGGATCAGGAGGTACAGTAAGGGGCGGGTCCGCAGCGGCCGGCTCGCTTCGGCGGTCGCGGCCCGGTCGCGGGCCCGCACGGTCAGTTGCGCCGCGTCGGTGGGCCGCAGCAGCATCTCGTCGGTGAAGGTCTCGACGTGGAAGACGCCGCTGACGGTGTCGGCGGTCGCGGCGGCGGTGTAGGCGTAGGTCCCCGCCCCGAGCGCAGGTGTGGCGAAGAGACCCCCCGGGGGGACTGTCAGGGTGGAGTCGAGGACGGCGTCGCCGGTCTCGGCGGTGACGGTCAGCACGATCTGCATGTTCTCGTAGCCGCGCGCGAGCCATGGGGCCTGCACGCCGCGCGGCAACACCGGCCGCGCAGGGCGCACCCCCGGCCCGGCAGCGACGGGCTCGTCGGCCATCATCCACCCGCCCACCGCAGCCCAGAGACGGCGGTAGTGCTCGCGGGCCGCGCCGCCGCGGAACGCCCAGCGCCAGAACCCCTGCGCGAGGACCACGCCCACGCGGCGGTTCCCTTCGGTGCGCAGGACGAGAGCCGCCTCGTCCTCGCCCGCCCCGCCGGCCCGGAGGTTCAGCGCGACCCCGCCGACCTCGCCCGTCACCGGAAGCACGCGAGTGAGCGGCGGCAGCCCGGCGCCCGCAAACCGCTCGACTTCGCCCGCTATCGGCGACGGAGGCGCTTCGTGGACGTACCATTCGCCCGGGAGCGCTCCACCCGCTGCGACACCGCCTTGCGCGGCCCCCGCCCCGTCGAGCGGAAAGACGAGGAGGCGGGCGGTGCGCACCGTCGCGTCCTCCAGGAACTCGGCCGCGGAACCGTCCACGCCCATCGCGACGACCATCTCGGCGCGTCGCAGCATGCGCCCCATGGCCGTCCGGTCGATCGCGGCCGTGTTCCCGGCGGCACCCGTGTTCCCGGCGGCACCCGCGTTCATGGCGGCACCCGCGTTCATGGGATGGTAGCGGTCGGTGCCGGTGCGGAGGAATCCCCGCACCGGAAGGCCCGTGACCTGGCCGAGCACGGGCAGCAGGAAGCGCGGCTCCCAGTCCGGCGCGAAGGAGACCAGAAGCACTCCCGTCTCTTCCGGGTCGACCTGCACGACCGCAGTGCGCTCGTCGTCGAGAGGGAAGGCGTCGGGCTCGCCGATGCGCGCGGCGACGTAGTGCGCACCCGCTGCAAGTGCGGTGCCCAGGTTGAAGTCCGCGCTGCTCGTGCCGCCGCCGACCGGCGCCGCCGGGCGGAGGGTGCGCCAAGGCTCGCCGTCGACGCTCACGGCGACCAGGACCGAGTCGGCGCCGACCGTGCCCTCCACCTCCACCCGGCCCCGCACCTCCTCACCGCCCGCTGCCGAGGCCGGCAGGACGAGGCGGCCCAGGCCGAGATTGTCGCCCGCCTCCAACAGGGTGTCGACCGTGAGGCTCACTCCCAGTCGCCGGGCCGCCGCCGCGGTCGCGACCGGGTCGCGCAGCCGGCGGTCGGTGACCAGGACGATTTCTCGGGCGCCGGCTTCGGCCGCCACGGCCACCGCATCGGCCAGGACCGACTCCGTGCCCGAGGGAGCGAGCTCGCCGAGCGAATCGGCGTGGACCGCGTGGACGGATGCGCCGGCCACCAGGAGGCGGGCACCGTCTTCGGCCAGCGTGCGGGCTCGCCGGACGGCCGACTCCCAGATCACGTCTCCGCCGGGGGAGCGCGCCCCCATCGAGGCGCTCGCGTCGAGGACTGCGTAGCGGTCGGGCGCCTCTCTGCGCGAAGCGGCGGGGACCTCCGGATTCCAGAGGAGAGCCACCACCCCGGCCACTGCGACCAGTCGCGCCCCGAGAAGCAGGGGGCGGCTCCGCACCGCGAACTCGCGCCGGTAGTACACCCATGTGCAGAACCCTCCCGCGAGGAGGAGAGTGACGACCATGAGGAAGGCGGCCACCCGCTGTCGTCTATTCGTCCGCGCGGCGCGTGCGGGTCTCCTCGGGGCCGGGGAGCATCATCAGGAGGGCGAACCGCTGCGTCTTCTCGAGCGTCCAGCGCTCGAAGGCGTCGGTGGGGATCGGATCGTCGGCGGGCAGCTCGACGGCGAGCGGGTCGACCCGGCGGCCGCCGACATGCATCTCGTAGTGGAGGTGCGGGCCGGTGGCCATCCCCGTCATTCCCACGTATCCGATGGTCTGGCCCCGGGCCACGCGCGAGCCCACCGACAGACCGCCGGCAAATCCCTGCAAGTGGGCGTAGCGCGTCATGAAGCCGTTGGGGTGCCGGACGTCGATGACGCGGCCGTAGGTGTCGCTCCACCCTCTGCGCGTGACGACGCCGTCGGCGGTGACCTCGACGGGCGTGCCGGCGTCGGCCGCGTAATCCACGCCCCGGTGCGCCCTCCAAGTCCGCAGGATCGGGTGGAAGCGGCTGTTGGTGTAGCGCGACGAAATGCGGCTGAACCGGAGCGGCCGCATGAGGAAGGCGCGACGCACCGACTCGCCCTCCAGGTCGTACCATGTGCCCTGCCCGTCCCCGTTGGGATCGAACAGGATGGCGTAGTGCGGGTTGCCGTCGTTGACCAGCTCGGCCGCCAGGAGACTGCCGGAGCGCATGCTGCCGTCGGGACGCTTCTCGCGTTCGAAGACGAAGCGGTAGGTGTCGCCGACTCTGATGCTGCGGTAGAAGTCGACCCGCCACTGGAAGACCCGGTCGAGCCGGTCGATGAAGTTGAGTCGGTCGCCGCGGGGCATTTCCGCAAGGATCGAGTCGGTCATGATCGCGGTCCACAGATCGGTCGCGATCTCGCCCGAGGCGTAGACCGTGTCGACGGTCGTGGGCAGCACCGCGACCGAAGAGATCCAACGTCCCGCGGGGCCGCGCTCCAGAAACAGGGTTCTGTCCCGATCGAGGGCGACCTGCATCCCATCGACAAGGTCCGCATCCGGGTGCCGGCGCATCCGGATCTCCATGCCCGTGCGCAGCTGCCGGGGACTGTGCTGTTCCCGGAACGCCAGAAGGACGGCCCGCTGCTCCACCGCGCCGATGCCCGCGTCGCTCAGGATCTGCCCCAGGGTCATGCCGAAGGAGAGCCGGTGGATCTCCTCCCTGTAGGGTGGAAGCGCAAACACGCCCTCCAGCTCCTCGGAATCCGGAACGCGGTCGGCCGGGCCGACGGCCCAGACAGCCGCGACCAGGGCGACCCCGGCGCTGACGGCAAAGGCAGCCCGCCGCACTGCGGCCGATTTCGCAAAGGCTTTGGTCTTCAGGCGGTGAACCTCCTGATGAAGGTCGGCAGCTCCAGCTCCTTCACCCCGAATATATCACGAGTGCCCCCCGCCGTGCCGCTTCCGCTGCTCCGGACCTTCGGGGCCCTCGGTGCACGCGAGGCCCTCGGGACGGCGCGCGGGGCGTCCGGGAGCGACGCTGCACCCGCAGCTCCGACGGGTCCCGCGCCGGGAGCGCGGAGCCGCTGCGCTGCTGCGCCGGACCCGTGGGGCGGCCGGAAGGTTGCCGGAAGGGGCTGCATCGAGGGCGGCCGGGACGCGGGCCGACCGACTGCCAGGGCCGGGGCGCCGACCACCCTGGGCTGCACCGGGTCGCCCACCGCCCTGGGCATCACCCGCGCCTCGCCGACCGTTCGGTGCGCAATCCCGGTGAAACCGAACTGCGGGTGGACGACCGCTTCCGCGTGTTCCTCGGCTTCGTCGAATCCCGTCGCGATGAGGGTCACGCGGATCTCGCCCTCCATGGAGGAATCCTGGACGGCGCCGAAGATGATTTCCGCGTCGTCGCCGGCTTCTTCCTGGATCATCGTGGAGATGTCGGTGACCTCGTCGATGGCGAGGTCCGGTCCTCCCGTGATGTTGATCAGCACGCCCTTCGCTCCGCGGATGGACACGTTGTCCATGAGCGGGGAGGTCACTGCGTCCTGTGCGGCGGTCAACGCGCGGTTCTCGCCCCGTCCGACGCCGGTGCCCATCAGAGCGGCGCCGCACGAGGACATGACGGTGCGCACATCGGCGAAGTCGACGTTGACCTCGCCGCTCACCCGGATCAGATCGCTGATCCCCTGGGTCGCGTGCAGCAGCACCTCGTCCGCCTTCTTGAGGGCCTCCTGGAACGACGTGCCCTTCGCGACGACCGAGAGAAGACGGTCGTTCGGCACCACCACCATGGTGTCCACGGTGCGGCGCAGTTCGGCCAGCCCCTGATCGGCCTGGCGCATGCGCTTGTTGCCTTCGAACGAGAAGGGCCGCGTGACCACGGCCACGGTCAGCGCGCCCAGCTCCCTCGCCATCTCGCCGATGACCGGAGCTGCTCCGGTGCCCGTGCCGCCGCCCATGCCGGCGGCGATGAAGACAAGGTCGGCACCTTCGATCGCCCGGCGGATCTCGTCGGCGTCTTCCGCCACCGCCTGGCGGCCGATCCCGGGGCGCGCTCCGGCTCCGAGGCCCCTCGTCAGCTTCTTGCCAAGCTGAATTACGTTGTTCGCCCGTGCATTGGCGAGCGCCTGCGCATCGGTATTGGCGGAGATGAACTCGACTCCCTCGAGGTTCTCGTCGATCATCCTGTTCACGGCGTTGCCGCCCGCTCCTCCCACGCCGATGACCTTCATCAGGGCGCACTTGCGGGGTATGTCGTCCAGTTCGAACATCATCGCGTCATCTCCTCTGGGACCCATGTCCCGGTGTGTGAATACATCTGCCTGCCCGGATCGTTAGAAGAATTCCTTGAGCCATGCGCCCATGCGGGTGACCACGCCCGAAGCCAGAGTGGACGCTCCCTCACCCGTGTCTATGAAGTAGTCGGTCCCGTGGAGGGCCAGGCCGGCGGCGGTGGCGAAGCCGGGACGTGCGACCAGATCGGCCAGACCGCGAAGGCTTTCGCCCGGGACACCGATGCGGGTCGCCGCGCCGAGACACTCCCCCGCCAACCTGCTGATGCCCGGGGTGGCGGTCACCCCGCCTGTGATCACGACGCCCGCGCCCAGAGCCGCCGGATCACAGGTGCATTCGAGCCTGCGCGCGATCTGCCGGAACATGTTTCGCAGGCGCTGTTCGATGAGCTCCGCAACGTACCTCCGCGTTACCTCGCGGGGACGGCCGTTGGTGGTCGGTACGTCGATCGTATCGGCCGGATCCACTGCGCGCGGATTGGCGGCTCCGTGGTCTTCCTTGATCCGCGCCGCGTGCAGGAAGGGGATCGAGAGGCCTCGAATCAGGTCACTGGTGATTGCCGAACCACCGAAGGGAAGCACCGTCAAGTCGCGGATCTTTCCCTCGTAATAGAGGGCCAGGCCCGTCGAGGCTCCCCCTATGTCGATCAGGACCGCGCCGAGCTCCTTCTCGTCCTCGGCGAGCACGGCGCGGGCGGCCGCCAGCGGCTCCAACACCCTGTCCTGCACCCGGTAGCCCGCCTTTTCAACCGCTCGGGCGAGGTTGCCGACCACTGTCGAACAGCCGGTAACGAGGCACAGCTCGGTCTCGAGACGGGTCCCGATCATCCCGACCGGATCCTGTATTCCACCATGGTTGTCCACGCAGTAGTCCTGCGGAACGGCGTGGAGCAGCTCCCGGTCGTAGGGCAGCGGGACCGCTTGTGCGACCGCGTTGACCCGGTGGACGTCGCGAGCCACGATCTCCTCGGCCGCCACCGCGACGACCCCCCCGGAACGCTCCACGGCGATATGATCCCCCGCGACTCCGACATAGACCCGGTCGACCCGCACGCCGGCCATCACCTCCGCCTCCGATACCGCCCCGCGAATGCACTCCATCGCGGCGTCGAGGTCGGTGATCACATCCTTGCGGACTCCCGCCGTGGTGGTGGCCCCGACCCCGAGGATCCGCAGTTGGGGCCGACGATACTCGTACACGTACTCTCCGATCACGGCGCGCGTACGCGTCGAACCCACGTCGAGTCCCGCGATCAGCGCCGATCTCATCGTGTCCTCACCACGACCTGGTCGGCGAAGCGAAGGTCGACCTCGCGGGGCGAGCCGGCCTCCAGCCGCTCGACGGCGTCGTTGAGGGCGATGATCGCTTCCCGCAGCCTGATCTCGGTGATCGGCGGCAGATACCTTATCCGAACCTCCGAGTCCCCGAGAAGGAGTGCGACATCGTGGTCGCCGATGCGCGCTTCGGAGACGACGGCGAAGACCTCGGGGGCCATCTCGGCCATGTGACCCACATCGCGTGCCAGCGCCCGGAGCCCCCACTGCGCCTCCGCCCACGGGGTCAGCACGCGGAGAACAGGCAGGTCCAGCACCGGGTCCGCCGGATCGATCGGGAGAACGTTGCCGTGCCGGTCGACCGCCACGACGAGCGGTGACGCCGTCAACCCGACCGGGGCCGACGTTTCGGTGGTTCCGGGCGCTCCGGAAACGAAGGCCCCGGAATCGAGAATCAATCCGGCGGTCAACGCCAGCACGCCCGACGCACCCGCTCCGAAGACGAGAGCCCGCCTGCGGGAATCCTTCCTCATCCCAAGCTCTCCTTCGGAGCGGAGCGCTCCCTCAGGAGCGTCAGGATCTCAGGTCCCGTGAACTCGATGGACCCGGCACCCATCAGAATGCACAGGTCTCCGTCCCCGAGGCCGGCGGCCACAGCCCCGGCCAGTGTCGGGAGCTCCGCGTGGTACGACACCCTGGAAGACGGCCCGGTCACCGCAGCCGCCACAAGCTTCCCGCTGACGCCTGCGAGCGGCGTCTCGCGCGCCGGGTACACGTCCGTGACCCACACCCGGTCGGCGGCTGCGAGCGCCCGCCCGAACTCCCTGTGGAAGTCGCGGGTGCGGGTGAAGAGGTGCGGTTGGAAGACCGCCACGATCCGGCGGTCCGGGTTGGCCCCGCGCGCAGCGGCGAGGGTGGCGGCGATCTCGGTCGGGTGATGCGCGTAGTCGTCGACGACCTGGACGCCTGCGGCGCTCCCCAGGACATCGTAGCGCCGTCCCACGCCCCGGAAGGCGGCGAGCCCGGCGCGCACGGCATCCCACCCGGCGCCGAAGGTGCGGCCCACTCCCGCCGCGGCCAGCGCGTTGCGCACGTTGTGCACGCCCGGCGCGGCCACGGTGAACCCGCCGACGCGCACCCCGTCCTCCACGACGGCGAAGGTGCTTCCCCCGCCGTTGACACGCACCTCCGCCGCCCGCAGCTGCGCTCCCGCGGCCAGGCCGTAGCTGCGGGTGCGGGAGCCGCCCAGCACCCCGATCCGCGCGGCCCCGGGGTCGTCGCCGCAGGCCCAGAGGGTGCCTTCCGGGAGGAGACGGCCGAGGAAGCCGGAGAACGAAGCGCGGACCCCCTCGAGGTCGTGGTAGATGTCGAGGTGGTCGGCCTCGAGGTTGGTGACGACTGCGACCTCGGGCCGCAGAGCGAGGAAGGAGCGGTCGAATTCGTCGGCCTCTACGACGAAGAAATCGGATCGGCCCGCACGCAGATTGCCGCCCCAAGCCGGAACTTCACCGCCCACCACGCCGGTCGGGTCCATTCCGGCCTCTTCGAGGACGTGAGTGGTCATCGCCGTAGTCGTCGTCTTTCCGTGCGTGCCTGCGATTCCGGCGACCCGGCCGTCATTGACCCACTGGCCGAGAGCCTCCGCGCGCTTGATCACGGGTACCCGGGCGGCGCGGGCCGCGGCCAGCTCCGGGTGGTCCTGCGGCACGGCCGCGGTGACGACGACCGCAGCCGCGGCCTCGACGTGGCGCGGGTCGTGGCCGCTCGTGAACCGAATTCCCATGCGGGCCAGCGCCTCGCCCGTGCGGCCGGATGCCAGGTCGCACCCGGTAACCGCCGCCCCGCTGCGCATCACCATCTCGGCCAACGGGGCCATCCCGGCACCCCCGACCCCCATGAAGTGAACCGGGCCCCGTTCGGCAAGGGCGCGCAGGCCGGGAGGGGCGCTCACGAGATCACCTCCGCAACTGCTGCCGCCACCTCCCGCGCCGCGCCGGGACGGGCGCGTCGCGACGCCGCACGGGACATCCCGGCAAGGGCGCCCGGCGTGCGGAGAAGCCTCGTGACCTGCGCCCACAGTCTCTCGCCGGTGAGTGCCCGCCCTTCGCGGTCTCTCTCGGGGAGGTGCGCGGCCGCGCCGACAGCTTCGAGGGAGCGTGCGTTCGCCGTCTGATGGTCCGCCGCCGCGCCGGGCAGCGGCACCAGGATTGCGGGCAACCCCCATGCCAGGAACTCCGAGGTCGCCATCGCGCCCGCCCGCGACACCGCCACGTCGGCCGCGGCCAGCGCCTGGTACATTTTCGCAGGCTCCAGGTACGGGACGATCGCAAAGCGTTCGCGCGGCACGTTCGCCAGTCCGGCGGCAACGGCTTCGTAGTGCGTCGGCCCGGTGATCCACAGGACGAACTCGCCGTGGACCGGCAGTCCGTCCTGCAGGATCTCCATCGCTGCCTGATTCATCCTGCGGGCGCCCTGGCTGCCGCCGACCACCAGAACCACGACACCGTCCACAGGCAGCCCCAGGGCGCGCCGCGCATCTTCACGGCTGCGGCCTTCGGGCTCCGGGAGCGGGCGGATCGGGTTGCCGGTGTCCCGCACCCTTGTCCGGGAGCGCGCGGGCAGCCCCGTCCTCGCTTCCGGATGGGCGACGTGGATCTGCCGAGCCCAGCGCGCGATGATGCGGGTCGTCTTCCCCGGGTGCGTATTCTGCTCCTGGAGCACGACGGGCAGCCGCAGCAGCCGCGCCGCAATTCCCGCCGGTGCGCACACGTACCCGCCCGTCAGGACGACCGCCTTCGCTCCGCGCCTGCGGAAGTCGGGAACCAGCCTGCAAACCGCGAGGAAGAGCAGCCGCAGCGCCTCCGCATTGGCCGCCGCCGCGGCCAGAGGCCGCCCTGAGCGCAGCGGGTGCCGCAGTCCCGCCACCGGCAGCAGCCGGTACGGATAGCCGAGGCGCGGCAGCTCGCGGGCCTCGATCCGCCCTTCGGTCCCGACGAAGTACGGTTCCGCCCCGGGCATGACGTCGGTCAACGCCTCGGCGATGTTCCGGGCGGGATGAAAGTGTCCCGCGGTTCCGCCGCCGGAAAAGACGACCACCACGTCAGCCACCCACCGTCGCCGCACGGCCGGTTCGGCCTTCCGGTGCTTCGCGCGCGACCGCCAGCAGGATCCCCACCCCGGCCAGCATCGCCACCAGGTTGGTGCGTCCGAACGAGATGAAGGGGAGCGAGAGCCCCGTCGCGGGAAAGACCCCCAGCCCCACTCCGATGTGAAGGAAGGCCTGAATTCCGATCAGCGAGGCGATCCCCACGGCCAGCAGCTCGCCGAAGATGTTCTTCGCACGGCGCGCGACCCGGAACGCAATCGCGATCAGGGCCAGGTAGCAGAGGATCACCGCCAGCGTGCCCATCAGTCCCCACTCTTCGCCGATCATCGCGAAGATGAAGTCGTTGTGGGCTTCGGGGAGGAATCCGAACTTCTGCCGTCCCTCACCGAATCCGACACCGGTCACGCCCCCCGAGCCGATGGCGACCAGGCTCTGGTAGCTCTGGTAGGTCGCGCCGTCGGGCACGGTCCCCGGGTCGAGGAGCAGCGAGTCCCAGCGGGCCCGGCGGTACCCCGATGTGACTGCGGGCGCGATGAAGGGCACCGCGAGCAAGCCCAGAAAGACGAAATGACTCAGGCGCGCACCTGCCGCGATGACGACGGTCACGCAGACGGCGGCAATCAGTACGGCCGTGGAGAGGTCGGGTTCGAGCGCGACGAGGGCCAGTACGACCGACCAGACCACGAGGAAGGGCGCCAGCCCCTTCCCGAGGCTGGGAAAGTACTCCCGCTTCCGCACGGCCAACGAAGCGGTCCAGATCACCACCGCGAGCTTGGCAAGATCGGAGGGCTGAATGGTGATGCCTACTCTGAGCCACCTGCGGGCGCCGTTGATGGTCGGGGCGATCGCATCGGTGAAGGGGAGCACCACAATGACCAGGAGCAGCACCGACGCCATCAGAACGTGGTGGGCCATCCGGTCCCACCACTCGGTCGGGATCCGCGCGCAGACGATCATCACCGCCAGTCCGACCAGCACGCCGATTCCCTGGCGGGCCACATAGTGGTAGTGGGGAAGGTCGCCCTGCCGTGCCATGACCGAGCTGGCGCTGTGCAGAGTGATCAGGCCGAAGACGAGCAGCGTCACCGTGAGGACGATGATCGCGGCCGGCTCCCAGCCCCTGCCGAGACCGGTTTCCGGGAGGGACCGGGGAACCCCGACGGCCACGTCGAACGCCCACGCGCCGCGCCGCGACCGCTGCCTGGTCGCTCTCGGTGCTCGCAAGGGCTTCACCACGGGCTGCGGGGCGACTCTCATGGCGAAGCCGCCTCGGCCAGCGCCCGAAACGCCGCGCCGCGCCGCTGGTAGTCGTCGAACATGTCGAAGCTGGAACAGGCCGGCGCCAGCAGCAGGATGTCGCCGCGCCGCGCCAGCGCCTGCCCCGCGGCCACGACTTCTTCGAAGGGGCCGTCGATCCTCCGGACTGCGAACGCACCCGGCACACCTCCCGCGATCTCCCGCTCGACCCGGTCCCCGGCGGCGCCGTAGACCACCGCGGCCCGCACTTTGCCGCGCATCGCCGGGAGCAGGCCGCGGAAGTCCTCGCCCTTGTCGGTTCCGCCCAGCAGGACGACCACCGGGCCGTCGAGGCTCCGCAGCGCGCTCTCCGCGGCTGCGACGTTGGTCGCCTTCGAGTCGTTCACCCAGCGCACGCCGCGCACGGTCCCGACCGGCTCGAGCCGGTGCGGCAGCGGGGGAAAGGAGGTCAGCGCCGGGGCCGCGGCCCCGGGGGCCAGGCAGAAGCCGCCGGCTCCGGAGGCCGCGGCGGCGAGAAGCGCGGCCAGTCCGTTGGCGATGTTGTGGCGACCGAGAAGCGACACATCGCCCGTGCGGCCGACTCGGCGGGGACCGCCCTCCCCCAGGTCGACGATCAGGCGCTCGTCCTCCAGCCACGCCCCCGGCACGACGGGGCCGCGCAGCGAGAAGCGGAGGCGCGCGCCCGGGAACGGGGCCGCCATCTCGAGCACCGCGGGATCGTCTCCGTTCAGCACCCAGACCGTGGAGTCGCCGCCGGCCTCGAAGAGGCGTCGTTTGTCGCGGTGATACTCGCTCACCGAGGCGTAGCGGTCCATGTGATCGACGCCGAGGTTGGTCATCACGCCCACGGCGGGGGTCAGGTCGCAGATGTCCGCGAGCTGAAACGAAGACAGCTCCAGGACGATCCGTTCCGGGGCGGGTTCGACGAGCGCCAGAGCGGAGGCCGGCGGACCCAGGCCTCCTCCGATGTTGCCACCGAGCGCCGCGTCCACCCCTCCGGCACACAGCAGATGCGCGCACAGGGCGGCGGTGGTCGTCTTCCCGTTCGTCCCGGTCACGACGGTCAATGGACTCCGGATGAACCGGCAGGCGAAGTCAGGCTCCGATATCCAACCGACGCCCCGAGCACGTAGGGCGGCGAGCACGGGTGCTCCGGGCGGGATTCCCGGGCTGACGACGACGGTGTCCGCCCGGGCGATCTCCTCCACGGAGTGTCCTCCCAGCCGGACATCGGCTCCGAGCTCGCGGAGGACATCTCCACGAGCTGCAACTGCGTGGCCGCTGTTCGCGTCCGTGACATGTACTTTCGCTCCTTTCGCCAGGGCCAGCCGCGTCGCGGCTTCTCCGCTCTCGCCCAGCCCGATGACGGCAACCGTTTCGTGTGTCTCCTTCACGCCTTCAACGCAGCTTGAGGGTGGCGAAGCCGACCATCGCGCAGAGGATGCCGAGGATCCAGAACCGCACCACGACCTGCTCGTTCTTCCATCCGAGCATCTGGAAGTGGTGATGGAGGGGGGCGCACTTGAAGACGCGCCGACCCTCGCCGTACCTCCATTTCGTGTACTTGTAGTACCGCGTCTGGACGATCACCGACGCTGCTTCTGCGACAAACACGCCGCCCACCGCCACCAGGAGCAGCTCGGCCTTGAGCAGGACCGCGATCGCGCCGACGGAACCGCCCAAGGCGAGCGATCCCGTGTCGCCCATGATCACGCGGGCGGGCTGGGCGTTGAACCACAGGAACCCCAGCACGGTGCCGGTGATCGCGGCGGCGAAGACCGCCAGCTCCCCTGCGCCCGGCAGGTACAGCAGTCCGAGGTACTCCGAAGTGTCCACGCGTCCGATCACGTACGCGAAGACGCCGAACGTGCTCATCGCGATGGCGACCAGCCCCGGGGCCAGCCCGTCGAGGCCGTCGGCCATGTTCACCGCGTGCGTCGCGCCGTTCAGCACGAGGGTCACCCAGAGGAGATAGGCGGGCGGGTGCATGAACAGCTGCAATTCGTCGAAAATCGGGAGGTTCGTGGTCGTGGGGCCGGCCGGCGATTCCGGACCCCACAGCAGCAGGTAGACGCCCAGCGCCAGTCCCAGCACGATGGATCCCGCCCACTTCCAGCGCTGGACGAGCCCGCGGCGCGACCGGCGCACGACCTTCAGGTAGTCGTCCAGGAACCCCAGAGCGCCCATCCACAGCATGACCGCCAAGGCGGTCGCGGCGTAGGGATTGGTCGGTTCGGACCACAGCAAGGTGCAGGCGGTGACCACACCGACGATCAGCAGTCCGCCCATGTTGGCCTTCGAGCCCGTCGCCTCCTTCTCGCCGATCGCGCTCCTGGGAGCATCGACGATCCCGCGGCTCTTCAGCCAGGCGATGAAGCGGCCGCCCAGGAGCAGCGTCAGTATCAGGCCGGTTGCCATCGCCCCTGCCGACCGCACCGTCAGGTAGTTGAGGAGGTTGAAGACGATGTGGTCGTCTTCCAGGCGCGGCAGCAGGTAGTACAGCATCAGACCCTGTCATATCCGTAGTTCGATTCGAGCGCCGGGATCGCGCGTTCGAGACGGACCCCGCGAGAGGCCTTCAGCAGCAGGGTGTCACCGGGCCGGGCGATGCCCGGGAGGCGGTCGGCCAGCTCGTCCGCGCCCTCGACGAGGCGGATGCGCTCGTCCTTGCAGCAGCGGGCGGCGCGCGCGAACGCGCCGGTCAGGACGTAGCGGTCGATTCCGGCGCGAAGCACCCGGGCCAGCGTTTCGCAGTGGATGGCTGCGGAACGATGGCCCAGCTCCAGCATGGAGCCCAGGACGGCTATGCGCCGGCCGGGCGCCGCCATCTCCTCGAGCGTGCGGACGGCGGCTTCGACCCCGGCCGCGTTGGCATTGTAGCAGTCCACGAGAAGAGTCAGCTCTCGCAGCCGGCGCACCTCTCCCCTCATCGCCCCCGGTCTCACCGCCGAGACGCCTGCCGCCGCGCGTGCGGGGTCGACGGCGAGGAGGCGGGCGACGGCCAACGCCGACAGTGCGTTGCAGACGTTGTGGGCCCCGGGGATCCGCAGCGAGACGGGGCGGCCCATCCAGGTGAACGCGTAGGTACCGTCGTTGCGAAGCCGAGCGTCGTGGGCGCGCAGCTCCGGGTCGGCCCGCGGCGACCGGCCGCTCACCGCGACGTCGGGCCGGATGTCGCGTGCGGCCCGCGGCAGTTCGGGGGGTTCGTCGCCGACGACGGCTCGGCCGCCGGGTCGCATCCCGCGCAGCAGGTCGAGCTTCTCCGCGAGGACGCCCTGAAAGTCGCCCAAACGTTCGACATGCGTCTCCGAAACGGTCGTCACGACTCCGACCGTCGGGCGCGCGACGCGGGTCAGTTCGGCGATCTCGCCCGGTTCGCTCGTGCCGAGCTCCAGCACCAGGGCGGCAGCGGTGTCGGGCGTGGACAGGATCGTGAGCGGCACGCCGACGCGGTTGTTTCGGTTGGCCGCCGTGCCGTGCGGATCGATCGCCGCGCCGAGCGCGCCCATGGCAAGGTCCTTGACCGTCGTCTTGCCCGACGAACCGGTGATCCCCACGACCGGGATGTCCAGGTGCCGGCGCCGGTGCAGCGCGAGGTCGCCGAGAGCCTTCAGGGTGTCGGAGACGTGGCAGACGGTGGCGGGGGGGAGGCCGGGGCCGTCGGGGCCGCCGGGGCGGCGGAGTCGGCCGAGCGCGTCGGGTGCGCGGGACGACACCACCGCCGCGCAGCCGTTCGCCACCGCGTCCGGAATGAAGTCGTGGCCGTCGAAGCGGTCGCCCGCGATCGCTACGAAGATGTCGCCGGGCATCAGCGTGCGCGTGTCGGTGGAGACCGTCCGGCAGCGGAGTTCGGCATCTCCGCCCGGCAGGCCGAGCGCGCGACGCACCGCCGCGTCGGTCCAGCGGAAGGCACTCATGATCCCGCCCTCTCCGCCAGGTGCTCCTGCACGATGCGGCGCTCGTCGAACGGCCGTTTCTCCGTGCCGACGATCTGATATGCCTCGTGTCCCTTGCCGGCGAGGATCACGGTGTCGCCGGGCCGGGCCTCGTCCAGTGCCCAGCGGATGGCGGCCAGGCGATCCACGATCTCGACCGATTCGCATCCCCCCATGCCCGCGGACACCTGTGCGGCTATCGCGGCGGGGTCTTCGGTACGGGGATTGTCGGAGGTGACCACCGCGATGTCCGCATGACGAGCGACCGCGGCGCCCATTTCAGGCCGCTTGGCCGGGTCGCGGTCACCGCCCGCACCGAAGACGACGATGAGGCGCGCCGCTATCAGCGGCTTCATGGTCTTGAGGATCTGTTCCAGTGCGTCGGGGGTGTGCGCGAAGTCGACCACCACGTCAAAGGGCTCCCGGGCGATCCGCTCGAGGCGTCCCGGGACCGGCGACGCGTCCGCCAGCGCCGCCGCGACGGCTTCCAGCGGGCGCCCGAAGGCCAACGCGCACGCCCCCGCGCAGAGCGCGTTGGAGACGTTGAAGCCGCCGGGAAGGGGCAGCACGACGGGCGCCCGCTCCCCCCGGGCCACGAGGTCGAAGCGCGATCCCTGCGCCGACAGCCTGACCTGCTCGGCGCGAACATCCGCGCCGGGGGCCAGCCCGTAGGTGAGGACCGCGCCGGCGGGGCGAAGCGCGCGCCACTCGGGGTCGTCGGCGTTGATCACGGCCGTGGAACCGTCCTTGCCCAGCTTCAGCAGCCGGGCCTTGGCCGCGAGGTACCGGTCGAGGGTTCCGTGATAGTCCAGGTGGTCGCGCGTCAAGTTGGTGAAGGCCATGACGTCGAAGCGGATGCCGTCGAGACGGAACTGGTCGAGGGCGTGAGACGAGACTTCGAGCACGACGCCGCGAACCCCTTCGCGCACAAGCGCCGCCAGCCGGGCCGCGATCCGGACGGGGCCGGGAGTGGTGAGCCCCTCCGTGTCGTCGAGCACCCGCCCGTCCGGACCGACCACGCCCAGCGTCCCGATCGCCGCGGCGGGACCGTCCGGCGCAAGGAGCCGGCGCAGCAGGAGCGCGGTCGTGGTCTTGCCGTTCGTGCCGGTCACGCCGACGGTGCGGAGGGACCGCCACGGGGAGCCCGCAACAAACCCGGAGGCCGCGGCCGCGGCCAGCCTGGCGTTGTCGACCTGCAGCTGGGGCAGCACGCTTCCGGGAACGGGCCTCTCGACGATCGCCGCGGCGGCCCCGGCGGCGGCGGCGGCGGGCAGGTAGTCGTGCGCGTCGTGCGCCGACCCCGACCAGGCCACGAATAGATCGCCCGGTCTGATCGCGCGCGAGTCCTGCTGCACTCCGTTCACCTCGATGCGCCCGACGCTCCCGTCCGCCGGGATCGCCGCCCTCACGACGACCCCCGCACCTTCCAGCGCGGCCGCGACCCGGTCCATGCTCACGGTCACGTCCCCCGTCCCACTACGCGGATCGTGTCCCCGGCCGAAATCGCGGCACCCGTCCCGGGCGCGGTGGAGGCGACCGTGCCGCCCCCTTCGAGGCGCACCCTCAGCCCCATCTTGTGGAGTCTGCGCAGCGCGACCCTCACCGAAGCTCCCTCCAGGTCGGGCACGATCATCTCCCGGTCGTGCGCGGGCGACGGCCGCAGCGTCGCGGACCACGCTCTCATCTCCCTTCGCTCCTCGGTGGCGTCCTGCTCGGTCGCCACGGCGAAGCGAACCAGAGGTTCGGCCGACGGCGGCCCCCTGCGTCCCCTCCGGACCCTGGCCAACGCGGCGCGGTCGATCGGGGACTGGCGGGCCGAGAGCAGCCCCTCGAGCGTGGCGCGCGTGACCGGCGCCGCGGTTGCTCCTCCGTAGTACTCGCCGCCGGGCCGGTCCAGCTTGACGAAGAAGAGCAGCTGCGGATCGTCGGCCGGGAAGTAGGCTCCGAAGGATGCGTTGTACGCGCCTGCCTCGTAGCGCCCGTCGCTTCCTGTGGCCCGCGCGGTGCCGCTCTTGCCGGCCACTTGGAAATAGGACATCCGCGCGCGGGTGCCGGTTCCGTTGTCGACCACGTCCACCAGAACGGGGGTCAGCGCCTCGGTCACCCACTCCGGCGTCACCCGGCGAATCTCCCGGGGCCTGCCGAAACGCACCGGTTCTCCGGCCAGGTCGTGCACCTCCCTGATCAGCCGCGGTTCCATGAGCAGGCCGCCGTTGGCGAGTGCCCCGAAGGCCATGGCCATCTGCAGCGGCGTCACCGACAGCTCGTACCCGAACGCCAGTGAATGCTCGGATTGGCCGGACCACATCTCGGGCCTCCGGAGCACGCCGGTCGCTTCGCCCGGGAGGGGGATGCCGGTGGGCGTCCCGAATCCGAAATCCCGAAGCGTCGTGTACTGCTGGCCGCGGGTGAGGAGGCTCGCGAACTTGGCGATGCCGACGTTGGACGACTCCAGTATGACATTGTGCAGGGTCATCCACCCGCTGCTCTGGATATCGGTGATCCTGCGCCCGTTCACGGTCCAGGTGCCGTTGCCCGTGTCCACCGAATCGCCCAGTGAAGCGATGCCGTGCCGAAGGAGGGCAGCCGTGGTGAACGGCTTGATCGTCGAGCCCGGTTCGTAGGTCGCGTTGACCGCTGATAGAGCACTCGTGGAACCGTCGGCCACCGAGGTCATAGCGAGGACCTCTCCGGTGCGGGGATCGGTGACGAGGAGATCCCCGCCGCGCGCCCCGGTGGATTCCAGAGCGGCGGCGAGCATTTCTTCGCTGATCGCCTGCAGATCCTGATCGATCGTGAGGACCACGTCCCGCCCGGCCACGGACGGCTGCACCGTGACGACCTGTCCCGGTATCTCGCGGCCGCGGTAGTCGCGCGCGACGATTTCGCGGCCGCTCGTCCCCGCCAGCACCGAATCCATGGACTGCTCGACGCCCTCCCTGCCGACTCCGTCGAGCACGATGCCGAGCAATCCGCGGGCCAGCTCCGCGCGCGGGTAGAGACGCCGCAGCTCGCCCTCGACGTGAACCCCGCGCACTCCCCGCAGGGCCGCCACCTGCGTCATGGAGTACCGCCCCGGGACAACGTGCCAGGATTGTGTCGGGGAGGACACGCGCCGGGCGGTCCCCGGGGACACCCCAAGGTTCGCGACCAGTGCGGCCGCGACATCGACGCTGTCGAGGATCTCCTCGGGGGCGACTCCCACCCGCGCCCTCCAGTGGCTGACCGCGAGCTCGCCCCCGTTTCGGTCGAGAATGCGTCCCCGCGGAGCCGGAACGACCCTGGTCATCCGCTGTTGCCTGATCGCGTCCCGCGCCCATGCCTCGCGCTCGACCACCTGCACCTCGACCGAGCGAGCGATCATGACCGCGGCCAGCACAAGCCAGATCGCCAGCAGGAACCCTCGCCGCTCACGCGTGCTTCCCGGCGCGCGGCCCCGTTTGCCCGAGCGGTTCACTTGGAGCCTCCCGAGACGATCACCACTTCGTTCTCGCTAGGGGCGCGCATCCCCAGGCGCTTCGCGGCTTCCACGCCGATCCACGGCCGCGTCTCCATCGCGGCCAGCGCACGGGCCAGCTCCTCCCGCTTCTCGACGGCAACGGCCAATTCACGATAGACCGCCTCCAGCTCCTCCATCGTCTCCCGAGTCGTGGACTGACGCCACGCCACCGCGGTGAGCGAGGCCAGCACGACCGCGAGCGCCAGAATCGCCTTCGCCTGCATGTGTCCGCCCTTCATGCCGCCCTCCTCCACGCCCTGAGCCTTGCGGAGCGGGCCCTCGGGTTGGCCGCGATTTCTTCGGCACCCGGAGTGACCGGCCTCCGGGTGAGCACCGAGCCCATCGGGGCCAGCTCCGCGTCACGGACGGGAAGGCGCGGCGGCAGACCGCGGGACGGGTCGCTCGCCTCGCGGAAGGCGCGCTTCACGATCCGGTCCTCGATCGAGTGGTAGGAGATGACGACCAGCACGGCTCCGGGGCGCAGCAGGTCGCGGATCGCGGGCAGTGCGCGCTTCAGGGCCTCGATCTCGTCATTGACCCGGATCCGCAGGGCCTGGAAGAGACGCGCCTTCTCGGCGTGCGTGGCCCGCCGCGCCAGAACCGAGTCGAGTGCGGCGACCAGATCGTCGCTGCTCCGGAGGGGGCGCGCCGTGCGGCGCCGGACGATGCGGGCGGCCAGAGCCCCGCATCTGGGCGCCTGTCCTGCGCGGAGCGCCGCAACCAGTTCCCCCCGGGACGCCGTGGCGAGGAAGGTCTCGGCCGTGAGCGTCGCCTCCGTGTCCATTCTCATGTCGAGGGCAGCCCCGCGGCGGAAGGTGAAGCCCCGGCGATCGCTGTCCAGCTGCCGCGAGCTCACCCCCAGATCCAGGAGCGCTCCGGCCAGACCCTCGATGCGAAGCTGAAGGTCGTCGCCGACGTCCCCGAAAGACATCCGTGCGAACCTCACCCGATCGCGGAAGGGCGAGAGACGCACCGCCGCCGCCTCGAGCGCCTCCGGGTCGCGGTCGAGTGCGACCACTCGGCACTCCGGGCAGCGTTCCAGAATGGCCGCCGCGTGGCCTCCGCCGCCCACGGTGCCGTCCAGGTACAGACCGCCTGCGCCGATCAGGTACCGCACGACTTCGTCCACCAGCACCGGGCGGTGGTATTCGGGAGCGCAAATGCCGACTCTCCCCTCAGTTGAAGATCCGGTCGGCGAGCGCGTCATGTTCTTGGTTGGGTTCGTCATGTGCGAGGTAGTCTTCGAATCGAGCCGGGCACCACACTTCGATGCGATCGATCGCCCCGATGAACAGGGCAGTGTCTTGAAGCCCCACGCGCTCCCTCAGCCGGGGCGGAATGCGGATGCGACCGTGGGAGTCCGGTTCCACCTCGACGGCGCTCGTCGTGATGCGCCGTATGTAGGCACCGCCGTCTTCGATCGCCTTGCGGTGTTCCAACAGCTCCTCTTGGATTTTGGCCCACTTGCCGGGGGGGAACAGAGTCAGGTGGCTGGACTCTCTTTGGAGCAGGACAAGGGGACCCCCGGACACAACCCGGCGGTACGGCGAGGGGAAGCTGACTCTCCCCTTCCCGTCGATCTGATACTCGTGCGCACCCAAGAATGTGTACATGGCCGATCATCCCACTTCATCCCACGGGTACCCATGTTAATACAGCTTCATCCCACTCACAACAAACTCGTGCACCGAGGTCCCGCTTGGACAGCCCGCCGGACGAGCACTTCGCCGCTCTCCGTGCTCGCGGGGGGCTTCGCCACGGGCTGCTGTACACGCAAAAAAAAAGGGCGCCGCGGGTCGGATTCCCCGCGGCGCCCCTCTTAGGGAGGCTGTGGCTGTACCGCGATCGGATCAGCGGCGGCCGCGCTGAATGATCGCCTCCTGGATCTCGATGTACTGCTGCGTATTGTCGCGCAGCTCTTGGAGGCTGTTGGAGATCGACCGCGCCTCCGCGTACGCCGCCACGCTGGGCTGGGCGAAGAACCTGGCGGCCTGCTGGAACTTCGGCAGGGTCCGTTGCGCCGTCTGCAGGGTCTGGGGCTTCTCCTGCTCCGATGCCTGCTCGTAGAGCGCGTAGCCGTACCAGAAGTCGATCTCGCCCGCCGCAGCCTCCGAGAGCTCGTCCTGGAAGGTCTTCGCCATGCCGATCATGCGCAGCGCATAGTCCAGATCCTTGGGCTCGGCGGTGATGCCCTTCGAGTGACCGGGGGCTAAGAGGATCCGGGCGACGAAGTCGGCGGTCTGCTCCCCGTTCTCGACGGCCTCCTGCAGACGGGGAAGCGACTCGTCCTCGCGCCCGGCCTCGATAAGCCAAGACCCCTGGCGAACCTTGATGTTCTGGTAGCGGGGGTCGCGGGCCGCCGTCTCGTCCAGCGCCAGGATGGCCTGGTCCAACCGGCCGGCATCCCTGAGCAGATCGGCGTAGAGCGACCAGAACTGGGCCTCGCCGTCGTGCGTCTCGAGTACCTGCTCGGCCATCGCCACCGCCTCATCGATCTGACCCAGTTCCTTGAAGATCGCGATGATGTTTCGGAGATGGCGGGAATCCATCTCGATGCCCCGCTCCTCATACGCGGCCTGGTAGGATCGCTGCGCCTTGCGGTAGAGCTCGGCCGCCTCGGCCGAGAGCGGAGCTTCCGCCCCCGCCGCAGCGATCCGCTTCTGTGCTGCCCCGCTCGCGAAGGAGGCGTGCTGAAGGAGGAGGTCGACGTTGTCCGGCTCGATCGCCAGTCCCTCTTCCATCATGAGCATGGCCCCTTCGGGATCGCCCGCTTGCGCCAGCTCGTAGGCGATGCGCATGCGAACCTGCGCGTTCCCCGGGTTGAGCACCAGGT
This sequence comes from Longimicrobiales bacterium, assembly GCA_965215065.1. Taxonomy (GTDB): domain Bacteria; phylum Gemmatimonadota; class Gemmatimonadetes; order Longimicrobiales; family Gaopeijiaceae; genus Bin94. The sequence continues at coordinate 2,085,008 of OZ244037.1, read as the reverse complement.
ACGAGGTGTAGTGTTCACGGGCCTCGTTGACCATATCGAGGGTCGCGGCCAGAAAGCCGGCAAGATTAAGGGCCTGCTCGTGGAGAGGATCCAGCTCGATGACCCGCAGGGTCTCGGTGTACGCCTGGTCGAGCCGGTCCGTCTCCTTCAGGAGGTTGGCGTAGATGAACCGCACCCGAGCATGGTCCGGGTTCATTTCCAGAGCGGACATGCAGTTCTCCTCGGCGCTCGCCCAATCCTGCGATTCGAAGTATTGACCGCAGAAGACGGCCGACAGGGACTGCTGCACGAAGGTGTCGAACGCTTCCGCGATTTCCTGCGCGGCCAGTTCGGGGGCGTCCCTGTCCCAGGTCTTGTCGGCGATGCCGAGGGAAGTCCCGTCGGAGTCCGCGAACTGAAGCCCCGAAAGCGTGAACGTCCTGTCGTCGCGGTTTTCGGTGACCGTCCCGCAGAAGACGATTGCGGCGTCGACCAGATTGGAGAGCTGCAGCGACTGGACGCAGTCCAGTTCGTCGTATTCGATGTCGTACTGCTTGGCGGCGTCCCGAACCTCCTTCTCCTCCACCGGCTGGTGTCTGGGAAACTGGTTGATCAGCTCCCGCAGCTCCTTCGCCAGATCCCTGCCGAAGCGTTTGTTCGCATCGTCCAGCGGTTTCAGGTTCGTGACCATCACCCGTGCACGCTCCGCGACCTGCGCGTCGGCGGGCGCTGCCGGGAGGGGGCCGCCCGCCGCCGCAAGCAAGCCCAGGCCCAGAGTTCCGATCCGCAGCCGACTCCTCATGTTCTTCGTTCTCCGTTCAGGTTTCCACGGTCGGGCATACCGACAATACGACAAGGTACCCACATGTCGGTACCCGGATGATCCTACCCTAGGTTCCGCACGACGGCACCAGGCTTCCAACCGATCTTCAAGCATGAGACTTGGTAAGCTATGGGCCCCGTCTGCGCAAGGTCAAGGAGAAATCGGCAGCGGTTTGTTGGCATCCGTGTCCGGCCTCGGCTAGCTTGCCGTCGCCGACCCGTCCTGCCGGGCGTTGCCGCGTTTCGTTCAGTGTGACCAGCCGACGCCTGTCCCCGCTCCCGATTCACCTGCGATACCGTCGATGCCGGTAAAGAGCGATCGCTGGATCCGAAAGATGGCCGTCGAACACGGCATGATCGAGCCCTTCGAGGATGGCCAGGTCAGGAACGGCAGTATTTCCTACGGGCTCTCTTCATTCGGCTACGACATTCGCGTTGCGCCCGAATTCAAGGTCTTCACCAACGTCCACAACCTGGTGGTGGATCCGAAGTCGTTCGATGAACGGTCGTTCGTGGACGTAGACGGCCCGGAGTGCACCATCCCGCCGAACTCCTTTGCCCTCGCCCGGACGGTCGAGCACTTCCGCATCCCGCGCGACGTGCTGGTGCTGTGCGTGGGCAAGAGCACGTATGCACGGTGCGGGATCATCGTGAACGTCACCCCTCTCGAACCCACCTGGGAAGGATTCCTGACGCTCGAGATCTCCAACACGACACCGCTGCCAGCCAGGATCTACGGCGGCGAAGGGATCGCACAGCTGGTCTTCTTCCAGGGCGACGAGGCACCCGAGGTCGCGTACGCGGACCGCAGGGGCAAGTACCAGGGCCAGGAAGGGGTGACGCTGCCCAAGCTTTAGGTTCGCATTCCATGGATAAATCCCCGGCATTCGAGCGGCGATTCGTCCACGGGCTGCTGGCAGCCCGGGCTGCTAGGGCTCGACCGCCAATAATTCGAAGAGGTAGACAAGAACCGCGTTTCCGGGGACGCGCCCGTCCGCCGACCCGGCGGCGCCGAAACCGAGTCTCGGCGGGACCACGAGCTGGCGCCTGCCGGCCGCGCGCATGCCGTCGAGCCCGAGGTCCCAGGCGGCGATGGTCTGTCCGCTGCCGACCAGGTAGTAGACCTCTCCGTCGAACGGACTGACGAAGGCTCCGGGCGAAAACCGGTCCACCGGATAGACGCCCTGGTCGACCGAGGTTCCGTCGTGGAGCCAGCCCCGGTAGCTGAAACGAGCGCCTTGCTGTTGTCCCACGGGAGCACCGTCGCCCGGCGCCAGATCGCGGATGTAGAGGCCGGAAGGAAGAAGCGTCATCCGCGAGATGTCCACACCGAGAGAGGGGGCGAAGAGAAGGCTCTCGATATCCGGAGGACCGGGGTCGACGGGGTCGCTCTCTCCCCCGCACGCGGGCAGGAGCACCGGCGCGAACGCCGCGAGACGGCGGGCAGACGGGCAAACGGTCTTTCGAGAGCGTATCATGACGGGAACCCGTTCATACGAACCGGGCACGTTTGTGACCGGGTGTGCGGTTTTGGGGAACGTGGGGAAGGCGGGAAAGGTAGACTGATGGAAGCGTTCCGGCGGTGGCAAGGCCACGCACGGAGAAGAGAATCTGCACGGAGAAGAGAGAATGAAGATCGCAATCGGAAGCGGCACGCTGGTGGTTGCATGGCTCCTCCTCGCCGCAGTCCGGGCGGAACCCCGGCCGGAACCGCGCGACGAGGAGGCCGAGGCTCTGGTCGACGGCTGGATCGAAGCGCTCGGGGGCAGGGAGACCTACTGGAAGCTCCGGAGCGCCTCGTACACGCTGACCACCGAGCTCTACGATCCGGAGAGCGGCCGGCTGCGGCGGGCTCGCCCCCGCTACGTCACCCTTGCCCGGCTCGAAGCCGGCGAGGCCGCCCGAATCGAACGCTGGGAGGGAGACGACTTCATCCAGCACGGCTTCGACGGCGTGCAGGAGTGGGCGGTGATGAACGGCGAGACCCTCGGCCCCGGCGACAAGGACTACGACGAGGCGCGCTACGTTTCAGGCGATGTGTTCTACTGGATCTCGCTGCCCTTCAAGCTCATGGATCCCGGTGTGTTTCTGCACTACGACGGCACGGACGCCGAAGGACGGCATCTGGTGCGCGTGACGTTCGGCGAAGGGGTCGGCGACCACAGCGACACATGGTTCTACACTTTCGAGGAAGGCCGTGCGATGCCCGTGTCCATCGGTTACCGCGAGGAGGGTCGGCAGAACATCAGCCGGACCTACTGGGAGGATGTGCAGGAGGTGGACGGCTACGTGTTCACCGGACGGCGCGTGCACATCAACGCCGACGGCAAGGTGTGGAAGATTCTGGTTACGAAAGACTTCGTACTGAACCCCGAGCTGGACCCGGCGATCTTCAGCGGGCCCTGGCAGCCCGTGGACGAATCCCCAAGAGCACCGAAAGCGGCGAAGCACCGGACTGGCAGCACGGGGACCGGGGCCGGCGGGCACTCACTGTCGACAGGGCCGGGCGGCGCCCACCTCGTGCCGACCCTCGGTCGGCGTTCTTCTCGCACCGGAATGTTACGGCCGGTTACAGTCAGAGCCTCGCCATCACTCGGCGGACATGTTCCGCGCTCCTGGCCAGCGCCGCCGCTTCGGCGTCGGTAAGGTCCACCTCGACCACCTCCTGCAGCCCGCCCGCGCCGAGCTTGCAGGGCACGCCCAGGTAGATCCCCTCCTGGCCGTACTCCCCCTCCAGGTACGCGGCCGCGGGGAGGATGCGCCGCTTGTTCTTCACGATCGACTCGGCCATCTGGACCGCTGCGGCGGACGGGGCGTAGTAAGCGCTCCCGGTCTTGAGGAATCCGACGATCTCGGCTCCCCCGTTGCGGGTGCGCTCGATGATGGCTTCGAGCCGCTCCGGCGCGATGAGGCGCGACACCGGAATGCCGCTCACCGCAGTGTAGGAGACGAGCGGGACCATGGTGTCGCCGTGTCCGCCGAGCACCATGGCCTGGATGTCCTCGACGCTGACGTCGAGCTCCATGGCGATGAATGACCGGAACCGCGCCGTGTCCAGCACGCCGGCCATGCCGACGACCCTCTCGCGCGGGAACCCGGTCGTCTCCTTGGCGACATAGGCCATGACGTCCAGCGGGTTGGACACGACGATGACCACCGCGCCGGGCGCGACCCGCGCGATCTCGCGGCTCACCGAGCGAACGATGCCGGCGTTGGTTCGCAGCAGGTCGTCGCGGCTCATCCCCGGCTTGCGGGCGATCCCGGCCGTCACGATGAACAGGTCGGATCCTTCGGCTGGACCGTAGTCGTTCGACCCTGTGAGCATCGTATCGAAGCCCTCGACCGGCGCGCTCTCCCACTGGTCGAGCGCCTTGCCCTGCGGGATTCCCGCGAGGATGTCGACGAGGACGACTTCCTCGCAAAGCTCCTTCTCGGCGAGACGTTGAGCGCAGACCTCCCCCACGTGGCCCGCGCCGACAACCGTGATCTTCTTCGCTGACATCAGTGCACTGCTCCATGATTGCTGAAGTGGAATCGGGAGAGCTCCGGGGTGGTCCGGGGACCGGACCGACGCCGGTCGTACTCGGTGCCGGGCAACCTGCCGCCGGCGGGGATTCCTGTCATCCGCCCGTCTGGGAGAGCGCGATAAGCCCCCCGGAACCCGCGGACGACCCCTGCACCAGCAGGTGTTTCTCGGGCTTGATCCGTAGCGTATCCTCAACGAGAGGCAGCAGATCCTCACCGCGCCGGAGCGGGTCGCGCAGCGGGGTCTGAACGGTCCCGAAGAGACAGGGTCGCAGCTGGCCGTCGGCAGTGAGTCGCATGCGGTTGCAGCGGCTGCAGAAGTTGTGGCTCATGGGCGTGATGACGCCGATGGTGCCCCGGGCGCCGGGGAAGCTGAAGTAGGTGGCGGGGCCGTTGCCGGGCGGTCCCGGAACCGGATCCAGCGCATCCACTTCCGAGATGGCCGCAAGCGCTTCGTCACACGAGAGAAAGCTCGATGCGCTCAGCTCCAGGTTCGACTCGGTCGGCATGACCTCGATGAAGCGCACGTGAAGGGGACGTTCGCGGGAGAGCTCGGCGAAGTCAGCGACTTCGTCGTCGTTTTCGCCGCGCATGAGCACCACGTTGATCTTGATGGGTTCGAAGCCGACCGCTTCGGCCGCGTCGAGTCCCCGCAGGACCTTCGCCAGCGTGCCGGGCCGGCGGGCGATGGCGTCGGCGCGATCCTCGTGCAGGGTGTCGAGCGAGATGTTGACGCGGGTGACACCGGCGTCCTTCAGTCTCCGGGCCATCGGGGCGAGCAGAACGGCGTTGGTCGAGAGCGCGATGTCCTCGATGCCCGGGATGGATGCGAGCATCTCGACCAGGCGCGGCAGGTCCTTTCGAACCAGCGGCTCGCCACCGGTGAGACGGAGCCGCCTGAGTCCCATCCGGGCCATCACCCGGACGATCTCGGCGATCTCCTCGTAATCGAGGATCTCGTTGCGCCGGAGCCACGGCAGACCCTCTTCGGGCATGCAGTACACGCAACGCAGATTGCACTTGTCGGTCACGGATATGCGCAGGTACTCGATGCGCCTCCCGAAGCCGTCCACCATGCGCGGGGCGGTCCCGTTGAGCCCTGCTTCGCCCATGCGCACGCTGCTACCTCACGTCCCGGCCCGGGCCGCCGGGATGCGGCCGTCCAGCCACTCCGCTTCCCGGTCGAGATAGTGTTCCCGCTTCCAGACAGGCAGCCGCTTCTTGATCTCCTCGATCACATGCCTGGCCGCATCGAACGCCTCCGCACGGTGCGGAGCGGATACCGCGATCGCCACGCTCACCTCTCCCACCCCGAGAGCCCCCAGCCGGTGAACGGCAGCCATGCGGCCGGCACGCGCGCGCTCGGCGGCCTCCGCCACGATCGCCGAAAGCTCGTCGCGCGCCATCTCGGTGTACCCGTCGTACTCCATGCCGGTGACCGGACGTCCGTCGTTGCTGTTGCGCACGATTCCGAGAAAAAGGGCAACCGCGCCGTCCTCTGCACCGCCGACGCGGTCCAGCACCGCGCATGCGTCGACCGGGTCGGTCGTGATCTCGCTCCAGATCACCGTCAACCTCCGGCCACCGGGGGGATCAGCGCGACCTCGTCTCCCTCGGCCAGGACGGTCCCGGCGTGCGCGTAGCGGCGGTTCACGGCCACGGCCGTGCTCTCCGGCAATGCAGCCCAACCTCCCCCTCGGCATCTGATCACCGAGATCAACGTGTCCACGGTTGCCTGATCAGGCAGCGACACGACCATGCTGCCCGCACCGGCGAGATCCCGGTGAGCGGCGAAGAGCAGTACGGTGACATCCATGAGGGCCCCAAAACAGGTCAATACCGCGATGGACGCGGCCCGCCGGACAACCGATAGCCGACACCCGCCGGGGAACCTTCGCCGGAAGTCTCTGCCGCATTCAAGCGCTCCACCTGGGCCCTCAGGATTTTCGAGGGTTTGAAAACCGGTGTGAAACGGGCAGGAACTCTCACCGGCTCTCCGGTCCGCGGATTGCGGGCCAGGCGCGCCTTGCGGCGGCGCACCTTGAATGTGCCGAACCCTCTGATTTCGATGTGTTCCCCGCGTGCGAGAGCCTGCTTCACGGCGTTGAGAAACCCGTCGACGAGCAGCGCGCAGTCTCTCTTGGTGACTCCCGGACCGATGGCGTCGGCGACCTGCTCAACCAACTCCGCCTTGGTCATTGCTCTCCACTTAGTTGGTTTGAGAGCCGGGCGCGCATCCGTGGTGCGCCAGCGCCTCGGCGTGTGCACAAGCGGCATGGACAGTAGGCAAAGTCGCGTCCGATGACAAGCAACGGCTTGCCTCTGCGAGACCGACCACGGCATCGATCTGGGCCGTCGGGTCCAGGTGCGTCGTATCGACCGTCACCGCCCCCTGGGCGCGCGCCAGAGGAGCGACCGCACGCGAGGAGTCGAGACGGTCCCTCGCTTCCAGCCGAGCGGCTTCGGCCGCGATCTCGGCGCTGCCGGGGTGGTGGCCGGGCCGTTGCAGGATTCGCCGCCGGGCCCGTTCGCGGATGTCCGCATCCAGGTAGACCTTGACCTCCGCATCGGGGAAGACGACGGTCGCCATGTCCCTGCCTTCCGCGACGAGGCCGGGAGGTTCCGCGGCGTCGCGTTGAAGCGCGAGCAGGTGAGCGCGCACCAGCGGCACCGCCGAGACGCGTGAGACGGCGGCCGTAACCCGGTCAGCGCGCAACGCCCGTTCCGGCACCCGTTCGCCCCGGATCCGCACCTCCATCTTTCCGTCGCCCCACGCGACGCCGATCTCCAGCGCCAGGAGTTCGTCCGGCATGACGTTCTCCACATCCTCGATCGCGCGCCCCGACTCCAAGAGCGCCAAGGTCGCGGCGCGGTAGATCGCGCCCGAGTCCAGGTGCCGAAAGCCGAGGCGGGACGCGACCGCGGCGGCCGTGGTGGATTTTCCCGCACCTGCCGATCCGTCGATCGCCACGACGACGCACGGCGGCGGACGAACCTGTCCCCCGACCTGCGCCAACAGCTCCCAGAACCCCGGGAAGCTCACGCCCGCGACCCCCGGGTCGTCCACCTCCAAGTCGCACTCGGGGGTCGCGCCGAGGATGCCGAAGGCCATCGCAATGCGGTGATCGCGGAAGCATTCTATTCTCCCCGACAGCCGCCTCCGCGTCCCCTCGATCGCCAGGCCGTCCGCATACTCCTCGACCCCGACCCCGATCCGCCGCAGGTTTGCGGCCAGTGCCGCCAGGCGGTCCGACTCCTTGACGCGCAGCTCCCGGGCCCCTGTGATCCGCGTCACCCCGTCGGCGCGAGCGGCCAGAACGGCCAGGATCGGCACCTCGTCGATGAGCCCCGGAATCTCGTCCTCGCCCACATTCACCGCCCGGACCGGACGGGCCGGCCGGCCAACCCGCAGATCGCCGACCGGCTCGCCTCCGGGAGCCCCCCGAGGCAGGACGTCGACCTCCAGCCCCATCCGGCCGAGTACGGGCAGGAGCCCTGTGCGCGTGGGGTTGAGTCCCACGGAGCAAATGGTCAGCGGACGCCGTCCCGGGGCCAGAACGGCCCATGCCAGGAAGAACGCCGCCGAAGAGAAGTCCCCCGGCATGTCCATCTCGAGCGGTGCCAGACGGGCGGGCGGATCGGGCATTCGGATCGACCACGCCCCATCTCTCCACCCTTCCGCCACCTCCACCCCCATCGCCTCGAGCATGCGCTCGCTGTGGTCGCGCGAACGGCGCGGCTCCCGCACCTCGACGGGAACGCCCGCGCCCAGCCCGGCCAGCAGAATCGCGCTCTTGACCTGCGCGCTCGCAACCGCGCCGTCGTGGCGGATCGGGGTCAGGGGACATCCCGTCACACGCATCGGGAGCACTCCCGGCCGCTCGACATAATCGACGGTCGCACCCATCCGCCGCAGCGGCGAGGCGATGCGCTCCATCGGTCGCCGCGACAGCGATTCGTCGCCGGTCAGCACCGCGGAGAGAGGCTGTGCGGCCAGCGCCCCTGCGAGCAGCCGCGTCCCCGTGCCGCTGTTGCGCAGGTCGAGCGCGGCACGCGGCTGCGTCCACCGCCGCAATCCGATGCCGCGTATCCTGATCGTTTCGCTCTCGGGTCCGTCCAGACCCCGGATCTCGACCCCCAGAGCAGCCAGCGCCCCGGCGGTGGCCAACGGATCCGCCCCTCGCGGTGCGGCCCCGATCCGGCTCTCCCCTTCCGCCAACGCGCCGAAGATCAGGGCGCGCTGGGTGATCGATTTGTCCCCGGGAACGCGGATGGAGAGCCCCTCGCCGGCGTTCAGCCCCTCGCCGGCGTTCAGCCCCTCGCCGACGCCCATCGCCGCCCCCTGTTCATGAGTTCTTCCAGTCCCGATGCGTCCCCGGACGCCAGCATCCGGCGGATGGCGGCAATCTGCCGTTCGACGGCGAGCAGGGCCGTCGCATCTTCGGTCGCCGCCGCTTCCAGCAAGGGAACCCACATGGCAGGGCTCGAACCGGCGAGCCGGGTCATGCCGCGCCCTCCCGGACCGAGCAGGTTCGGAGTCACTCCGGCGTTCTCGAGCGTCGCGGCCAGCGCGTTCGCCAGAAGCTGCGGAAGATGGCTGGCGCGGGCCATGATCCGGTCGTGGCGCTCGGCGGGGATCGCTCGCGGCGCCGCCCCCAACATCGCCCAGAAGGCTCGGGCCGCCGATTCCCCTCCGGCCGATTCTTCCCCGGCCGCCGGGCAGAGCCAGACCCGCACCCCCTCGAAAAGGTCGTCCCGGGCAGCCGCATAGCCCGAGCGCTCCGACCCGCACATGGGGTGGGCACCGACGAAGGGAGCCGGGCGCGGCAGGACGGGGGCCGGGCGCGGCAGGGCAGCATCCGTGCCTTTGACGGCCTGCATCGCCCCTTCCGCCGCTTCGAGCACGGCGACCTTCAGGCTCGCCACATCCGTCGCCAGCGCGGCGCGGCGCCACACCGCACCCGTCTCGCGCACGAGCCTCACCGTCGCGTCCAGCGGCGCAGCGAAGACCACCACGCCGTCGCCTGGATCGCGATCCCCCAGCCGCGCCGTCACCTGCACGCCGTCGCGCTGGGCCCGACCGGCGCTCTCCCGGTCGGGATCGATCCCGAAGACGGGGACGCCCGGCACCCGGTGCAGCACGGCCTTAGCGACCGAGCCTCCCATCGCGCCGAGTCCGACCACGGTCACCGAGCGAAAAAGGGCGCCTTCAATCACGGTAGCCGATCTCGATCTCGAGCCCGTCGCGTGCGATGGTCGATGCCGGGAAGACCGCACGGGCCTGCTTCTCCAGAACCTTCGGCGAGTCGGCGTAGCGGGCCGACAGATGGGTGAGGACGAGCCGCTTCACCTTTGCCCGCGCCGCCACGCGCGCCGCCTCCACCGCCGTGGAATGCCTGGTATCGTGCGCCCGCCTCTTCTCTTGACGGCCGAAGGTTGCTTCGTGGATGAGCAGATCCGCGCCCACCGCCATCGCCGCCGTGGCGCGCGTCGGGCGCGTGTCCCCCGTGTAGACGACCTTGCGTCCGGGGCGGGCCGGCCCCACCACCTCCGCCGGCGTGATCGTGCGCCCGCCGACCTCGATGGTTTCGCCTCGGTGCAGTCGACCGAAGAGCGGCCCTTCGGGGACGCCCAGACGCCGTGCCGTCTCGACGTCGAAGCGGCCGAGGCGCCGCTCCTCGACCAGCGCGCAGCCGAGCGCCGCCACGCCGTGATCGACCTCGTAGGCGTGCATCGCCCACCCGTCGAAATCCACCCTGTCGCCGTCCCGCAGCCCCTTGATCTCCACCGGGAAGGCCAGCCGCTCGACGCCCATCCGCACGGCTGCCCGCAGCAGCTTCACTGTCCCTTCCGGGCCGTAGATCGTCATGCCCTCTTCCCGGCCCTGGAGTCCCATCGTCCTGAGCAGACCGGGAAGCCCGAGGAAGTGATCGGCATGCCCGTGAGTGATGAAGATGCGGGAAAACGAGAACCCCGTTCCGTAGCGCATGATCTGACGCTGGGTTCCTTCGCCGCAGTCGAGCAGGACGGATTCGCCTTCCCGCTGCACGGCGATCCCCGACACGTTCCGACCCACGGTGGGCCGGGAGGCCGCGGTACCCAGAAAACGGATTCTCATCATTCGGATAAGGTAACGCGCCCACGGGCCGGTCCCCTTCGCGACGCGGGCGGGCGTTTGCCCGTGCTTTGCAGCGCAGATTATCCTTGAAGCGACCGATCGAGAGCGAGACCGACCTCTTTACTTGCGCGGGAACAGCGGACTTGCGCGGGAACAGCGGAGGACAGATGAACATCAGGGTCAGGAACAACCGCGGGCGCCGCCCGGCACCGAATCGCCGCGACTTCCTCGGATCGGCCGCGGCGGTGCTGGGAGCATCCCATCTGCCGGCCTTTGCCGCGAACGCCTCGGAGATCGCACGCGAACTGGGCCGTCACCCCGGAACCCCGGCGGAGACGGCCTCCGACGAGACCTTCTGGGGCGTGGTCGCGCGGGCCTTCACCGTCGACCGCACGCTCGTCAACCTGAACAACGGCGGCGTCAGCCCGTCTCCCGCCTTCGTTCAGGACGCCATGAAGCGGCACCTGGACTATTCGAACGAGGCGCCGACCTACACGATGTGGAAGATCCTCGAACCCCAGCGCGAGGGCGTGAGGGCACGCATGGCGCGCGAGTGGGGGGTCGACACCGACGAGATCGCGTTCACGCGCAACGCTTCCGAGGGCCTCCAGACCTGCCAGTTCGGATACGATCTCGAGGCGGGCGACGAAGTCCTCACCACCACGCAGGACTACGGACGCATGCTCACGACCTTCCGGCAGCGGGAACGCAGGGAGGGGATCGTGATGCGGCAGATCAAGGTCCCCGTTCCCGCCGAGGAACCCGCCGAGGTGGTGCGCCTCTTCGAGGATGCCGTGACGCCGAGGACGAAGCTCATCCTGATGTGCCACATGATCAACCTGACCGGTCAGATCCTCCCGGTCCGCGAGATCGTCGCGATGGCCCGCAACTACGGTGTTCCGGTCATCGTCGACGGCGCCCACGCCATGGCGCACTTCCCCTTCAAGCTCCCGGAGCTGGAGTGCGACAACTACTCGACCAGCCTCCACAAGTGGCTTTTCGCGCCGCACGGGACCGGTCTGCTCTATGTGCGCCGAGAAGAGATCCCCAACGTCTGGCCCCTCATGGCGGCGCCCGACCGCATGGACGGCGACATCCGCAAATACGAGGAGATCGGGACGCACCCGGCGGCCAACTACCTAGCCGTCGGCGAGGCGCTGACCTTTCACCAGGGGATCGGCGCAGAGCGGAAGGCCGCCCGCATGGTCTTTTTGAGGGATTATTGGGCGAACCGCCTGCTCGAAAACGACCGTGTCACGCTGAACACGAGCCAGAAGCCCGGCTTCGCCTGCGGGATCGCGAACGTGCATGTCGCGGGCCTGGACCCCGCGCGGCTCAGCAGCTGGTTGTGGGACGAGCACCGGGTCATCACCGTCCCGATCGGCCACGAGGAGTGCGAAGGCATGCGCATCTCGCCCAGCGTGTACACCACGCTCGAGGAGCTCGACCGCTTCAGCGAAGCCGTGGAGCAGGCGATCAAGCACGGCCTGCCGGCCTGAATGGCCTGAAGGGCCGGCACACCCGGCTCTCTCCGGGCTAGGAAGCCCGTGGATGCCTCGCCGCTCGAATGCCGGGGGACTCGAATGCGGGGGATTTATCCACGGGCAGCTGGGCTAGGCCACGGGCAGCTGGGCTAGGCTAGGAGCTCCCCGCGACAGCCCCCGCAAAGTCTCTCCCCGCCGGCGATTGGTACGCCGTCAGCCCGAACTCCGGCAGTATCGCGATCAGGTGGTCGAAGATGTCCGCCTGAAATCCCTCGTAGCGCGCCCACGCCGTGTCGTTCGAGAAGCAGTATATCTCGATCGGGACGCCTTCGGGGCCCGGCGCCAGCTGGCGCACCAGCAGCGTCATCTCCTTGTGGGTCTTGGGGTGAGCCTCCAAGTACTTCTGCACGTAGACGCGAAAGGTCCCCAGGTTGGTCAGGCGGCGGGTTTCGGGGATCATGCCCGGGTTCCCGGCAGCTTTCGCCGCATTGTAGCGGGCGATCCTGTCGACGCTGTCCCGCATGTATTCGTGCAGAAGTTCACGCCGCGAAAGCTCGTCGATCTCCTCGTCCCGCAGGAAGCGCACCGAGTTCATGTCGATGCGGATCGAGCGCTTGATCCGCCTGCCCCCTGATTCGCTCATGCCCCGCCAGTTCTTGAACGACTCGGTGATGAACTTGCTGGTCGGTATCGTCGAGATCGTCTTGTCCCAGTTCTGGACCTTGACCGTGTGCAGCGCGATGTCGATCACCTCGCCGTCCGAGGCAGCCCGAGGCACGCTCAGCCAGTCCCCGATCCGAATCATGTCGTTCGACGCGATCTGCACGCTTGCCACCAGCGACAGGATGGTGTCGCGGAAGACGAGCATGAGCACGGCGGCCAGGGCCCCGAGACCCGACAGGAAGACCACCGGCGAGCGGCCGACCAGGACCGAAACGATGACGACGACCGCGGCGAGCCAGGCCACCAGACTCAGAACCTGCAAGTAGCCCTTGATCGGCCTCGACCGCGCCTCGGCATAGCTCTCGCTGTAGATGTCGTTGACGGAGTCCAGGAAAGCCGCAAAGGCCCTCGCCAACGCGAATGCGATGAAGGCCGCCGCGATCCGCCGCCCGAAGGTCCAGACGATGGCCAGAAGCTCCCCGGGGTCGGCCGCGGCGGCCGGTGCCGTGACGCCCAGCGCGGGTCCGATCCCGAGATACACCACCAGCGCCGGAACCAGGTGGGCGAGCCGTTGGATCACCCCGCGCTCGGCGATGCGATCGTCCCAGCTGGACCGGGTCCGCGCGGCCACGCGTCCGAAGACCCGGTGCATAAAGCCCGAGGCGACCCGGTCGGCGATCCAGGCGGCGGCCGCGAGGATGCCCACGCCGAGCAGCAGGTCCGGCCAGTCGTGCGGGACCGTGATCTGTGGAACGGTCGGCGCCATGTCGAACGCGGGCGTCACCCCGCTGGCTTTGATCACCTCTTCCCTACCCCCTGCATGGGATGCGGACGCTTCCGCACGGCTACCATGTTACCACTTCCGAGATCTCGGTGATTGCTCACGAAGTTGCCGGAGCCTATTCCTATTCGTTCAACGCGTAGATTGCGTGGTCGACACCGAACGCGGCAGCGTGGCGAGTCCCATCCGAACCTGGCAGGCCCGTGGCAGAAATCCTCCCGGCATCCGAGCGGCAATCGTCGCCGGAGGCGGGCCCGTGATCAGGCCGGCGGGGGAGCGGGGACGCCGGCCGCCGGTGGCGTACGACCAGATGCGCATCACGGTCCGGCCGGTGTATGCCCGCGCTCCTTCGCGGCCCTCGTTGCGACACGTGTTCGTCTACTTCATCCGCATCGAGAACATCGGGCGCGACACCGCGCAGCTCTTCTGGCGCCACTGGAAGATCCACGACGCCGTCGCGGGCGATCAGGAGGTCGAAGGCGAAGGTGTCGTCGGCCGGTCTCCCGTCCTGGCCCCGGGCGACGTGCACGAGTACAACAGCTTCTGCGTGCTGGAGGGACGCAGCGGCCACATGGAGGGGTTCTACCACTTCCGCCGCGAGGACGGCTCGGTCTTCCGCGCGCCGATCCCGCGCTTCGAGCTGCGCGTGCCGCGCGACGACAGGCCGCCCCGGAGGATCGTTCAGGCCTGACAGCCGCGGAAGAAATCCTCCCGGCATCCGAGCGGCGATGCATCGACGGCTGCTGACCGGCGCTACTCGATCCTTCTGTAGACCGCGTGCGTGATCCGCTCCGTCCCGTCCGGGAGGGTCCGGCGGTACTCGTTGTCGATCGTGTTGCCGTCTTCGGAGAGCACGTTGACGATGACCTGGTAGACGTCGCCGTTGCGCGCATTGAGGATCCGGTTGGTGCGATCGTCGACGACTTCGACCGCCGTCTCCGCGTTCTCCTGGCCCTCGACCGGCCGGAACTCTCCGTCGAACATCGTCACGTAGCTCCACTCGGAGGACTCGCCCTCCGAGTTCGTGGACGCAACCGTGATCTTCATTCCGCCGTCCCCGTAGGGCTCGTACGTCATGATGTTGCTGGCGGGCGGCGGTGCATCGGACTCCAGCCTCCACACGCCGAAGCGCGGATTGGATGGCGCCTCGGCGGCCGCCTGTTCGGAGATCGACGCATCTCCCTGCCCGCCCCTTTCGTCCGCCGGCGCGCAGGCGAAGGCAGCCGTGCTCGCGACCATTGCGATGGCGAGGATCGTCGTATTGCGCATACGCATTCCTGAACTCCTGTCTGTGAAGGTGCCATGCCGACAAGTGCGAAAATCTACGACCGGGCGACCCCCGCCGAAACTGCGGCGGAGCGCAGCGCGTATGCCGGGAAGTTGCGACCGTCGACTCTGAACCCGCCCGTGCCATGCTCCTTGCCGTTCGCTCGCCCGTTGCACTCCGGTTCGCTTGCGCTGCGTTTCTCCTGGCGGGCGCGCCGACCCTTCAAGCCCAGTCGCACGACAGGATCTGGGGACGTGTCTTTACCACCGAGGGGATGGAGTACGAAGGGTTTCTGGAATTCGGCCGGGGGCGGCCGCGCGCGGCCAGCTGGGTCGACGTGCTGGCGGGTACCCGGAAGATCCCGAACGAGAACTACGACGCGTGGATCCTGGCCGTCCACGACGGCAGACAGGCGATCCGCACCGTGGAGGTGAAGGGCCACCGCGTCTCGTGGGAGGAACGGCACCGGAACTTCGCGAACGTGACAGCCACGGGCATCCGCTTCGGACACCTCGCCGCGCTGCTGCCGGACGACGAAGGCGGGATGGAGATCGTGCTGCGGGGGGAGAACGGGGTGCGGGGTGCGGCAGGAACCGCGCTCGGTCGCGCGGCGAGGATTCGCGCGGCGAAGGCGAGCAGCGTGTCGATGTTGGTCACCGGGGTGCGTACGTCAACGACGACCGGGGGACTGGGCATGCGCGTCACAGTCGACGATCCGTCCGAAGGGCAGGTCGTGGTCGCCCGGGACCGTCTCGCACGGGTCGAGTTCGACGCGCCTCCGCACGGGGCCGCTCCTGCGGCGGCGCGGGTGCACGGATCGGTCAGAGACCGGTTCGGGCGCACCTTCACCGGGTTCATTACCTGGAACGGCGCTCCGGTCTTGGAGTCGGACCATCTTAATGGCCGGGACGAGGACGGCGATTCCAGGCGCATCCCCTTCAGCGAGATCAGCACAGTGGAATCCCGCCTCGGCGGAGCATGGGTGACTTTGGCGTCCGGCCGGGAAATCGACCTCTACCGGGCGCCGGGTTCGCGCCGCCGGGACTCCGATGTCCGCTGGTACCGCCGGGCGATCCGCGTCGTCGATCGCAGGCTCGGCATCGTGGAGATCGACTGGGACGACTTCGGCGAGCTTCGCCTGCACCCCGCTTCCGGCGGAGCGGGGTACTACGACTTCGATCAGGGCAGCCCCTTGTTCGGAGTGGTCGCAACCCGGTCCGGCGACGAGATCGAGGGCTGGATCCGGTGGGACGCGGACGAGGAGTGGACATGGGACTACCTGGACGGGACTTCGGACAATGTGGGGCTCGACGTGGAGTTCGGGAACATCCGGCGGATCGAGCAGAGCCCGGACGGGCTTGCCCGGGTCATGCTTGTGGACGGGCGCAGCTACGAGCTCTCCGGCTCGAACGATGTGGACGGCGACAACCGGGGAATCTTTGTTTTCCCGGACGCGGCCCCCTGGGAGCGGGAGGGGATCGGGCGACCCGGAACCGACTGGCACTACGTCGCGTGGGAGGACTTCCGCGAGGCGCGATTCCGGCGCGCGTCCGAGGGTTCGGGGTCGTGAGGGGCGTGTGCGGCGGCGGGATCGGGGCCGCAGCCGTCGTTGCCGCGGCCATGTCCGCCTCGACTCCCCATCGTGCCCCCGCGCAGACCCGGTTCGCCGCCGACGCCTTCCTCGACCCTGTCGCGCGCGAGGTGTACACGGCCGCGTTCGACGGATGGAACACGCTGGACGAGTCCGTCTTACGCTACACCTCCAAGATCGACCAGCGCATCGCCGTCGCCATCCGCACACCGATCAGAGACCGCGTCATCTACCACAACGAAACCGCGGTCCGGGCCTTCTGGGAGCGGGACTACGACGCCGTGGTCCAGGTGATGGGAAGCCGATCCGAATACCCCGGACGCACGATCGCCATGCAGGAGGGAGAGCTGGACTGGCTCGAGGACCTTCCCTTCGACGGACCCTTCGAGCCCGGCAGCGACCGCCTCTTCCTGGGGATGAACATGGAAGAGGAAGCAGGCGACAACGAGTTCGACCTCATCCATCCGCTGGGACCCGGGGCCGACGCGGTCTACCGCTTTCAGAGCGGCGACACGATCACGCTTTCGTTCCCGGACGGGCGGCGCATCGTCGCGATTCAGCTCGACGTCCTGCCCCGCGAGGCCGCAGCCCGGCGGATCACCGGAATCCTCTGGATCGAGCCTGAAACGGGCGCGCTGGTGCGGGCCGCCTACCGCATGAGCAGGGAGTTCGACGCCGTCAGGGACATCCCCGAGCTGCAGGAAGAGGACGAAGCGGGAACCTTCCGATACGTCCCCGGCGTCTTCAGGCCGTGGACGTTCAGTCTGAACGTGGTCTCGGTGGACTACGCGCTCTGGGACTTCAAGGCATGGCTGCCCCGCAGCATGCGCATCGAGGGCGAAGCCGCAGCCGGGATCATCAAGTTTCCCGTCTCGATGGACATGGCGTATCAGGTCGAGTCGGTGGTGATGCAGGAGGACGTGCAGGAGGAAGAGGAGGGCGGAGCGGCTGTTCCGGGGGAGGAGACCGCGCCGGGGACGGTGACGACCGCGGCGGACGGCGTGAAGGAGGTCCACTTCGAGACGCGGGCCGAAGCCATGGCCTTCGTCGCCGCACTGCTCTCCGAGGACGACCGCATCCCCTACGAGCTGATGGACGAGTCGGAGACTCCCGCCCGCGACCGCGAATCGCTGCTGATAGTCCCGGAAGAGCGCAGACAGGTGGCCGAAAGCCCCCATCTGCCCCCGCCGATCTGGGAGGACGCGCCCGGCTTCACCGACGTGGACGAGATCGAAGAATACGTCCGCGACCTCGCCGACCTGCCCGCCCCGCCGATCCAGGTGATTCCCTGGAACTTCAACTGGGGGTGGGCACGCTCGGATCTGGTCCGGTACAACCGGGTCGAAGGGCCCGCGGTAGGCGGCCGCCTCGAGTGGGATCTGGGCTACCGCTACACCCTCGGGACATCCGGTTTCTTCGGACTCGCCGACCTGCGGCCCAAGGTGCGCGTCGGCGTGGAGCACTCGACGGTGCTGCGCCGCCTGAAGCTCGATGTCTACCACGAACTGCAGGCGACGGACCCGCGGGCCGGCCACCTGGGGTTCGGGAACTCCTTCGAGGCCCTGCTCTTCGGTCGCGACAACGGTGAATATTATCGTGCGACCGGGGCCGACTTCACCTGGCGTCCCCCGGCGGGACGCAGGGAATCCTTCCAGGTTCGCGCGTACGCCGAACGGCACGCGGCCGTGGAGACGAATACCGATTTTGCCCTCTTCCACGTCTTCAACCGGGGCTGGAGCTTCCGGCCGAATCTGGCGGGCGACGATGCCGACGAAGCAGGGGCGGAAGTGCGCATCTCGCCATGGTGGGGTCACGACCCCTCGAAGCCGCAGCTCGGCGTGGAGTTCCATGGCCGCGGCGCGACCTGGAGTACGGTCGGCGGCGGCGTGCGCGCCGACTACGTGCAGGCCGACGCCACGGCACGCGCAATCGTCCCGGTGAAGGGCGAGGGGTGGGACGGGTGGCGTCTCGGGATCGAAGCGGCGGTCGGCAATACCTGGGGCACCGCCCCGGTCCAGCGTTCCTGGTTCCTCGGTTCGGCCTCCACTCTGCGGGGCTACCCCGCCTCGGTGGTGTCGGGCCCGTCGTTCCTGCGTGGCCGCCTCGAAGTGAACCGCATCTACCACGGAGCCGGCGCGAGCCTCTTCGTCGACGCCGGCTGGGCAGGTGCGGCAAGCGACTTCGGCTCGGGCGACCTCCTGTACGGTACCGGGATCGGGGGCAGCATCCTGGACGGGCTCATCCGCCTGGACCTGTCGCAGGGACTGAAGGGACCTCACAAGGACTTCCGCGTCGAGTTGTACCTGGACGCGATCCTGTAGCTCCAGCAGCCCGTGGATAAGATCGACGACGATGTCCCGACCCACGACGCCCGACCTTGACGCCGGCCCGGGTCCGGCGTAGTGAATCAGAGCTTCCTTCTCGGGCGCACGGTACCGGGCAGCCCCCCGGCCCATGGGTTGACCGCCGGCGCCGCGCCCCGGCCGAGCCACCTGAGGACCGAAGGCAGAATCATGCGATTCAGAGTCACGCGATTCAATGCTGCCGCAGCTTTCCTTTTCGCCCTTGCAGCCCGTGGACAGAATCCCCCCGGCATTCGACCGGCGCCTCGCCGCTTTCGGAGCTCGCGCGGACTGATCCACGGGCTGCTGGCGGGGGCCGGCGGCGTTTGCGCCTTCATGGGCCCGGGAGCCGTGTCGGCCCAGTCAGCGGCGGCCATGGACATCGCCGAGCCCTTCAAGGTCGGCACCTTCGAGATTGACGGCGAGGCCCGGGTCGCCCTGGTTCTCCGGGACGCGCTGGTCGTCGACATCGGCGAGGCCAGCCGGACGCTCGAGCGCAGCCCCGCCTATCCGCGGCTCCCCATGCCCGAAGACATGCCGGACCTGATCGGACGCTACGAATACGGGGTCAGGCTCCGGCTCTACGAGATCGTGAACCACCTGGCGGCGAACGATATGATCGACGGTGCGGTACCGGCCCCGTTCGTCCACGAGCTCGACGATGTGCGGACGCTGCCGCCGATCATGTACCCCGGCAAGATCATGAACGCCGCGGTCAACTTCTACAGTCACGTGAACGAGACGGGCACGCCCGAGGAGCGCGCCGAAGCACGGCGGCAACGGCGCGAGAACCGGGGCGTTCCCTATCTCTTCCTGAAGCCCAGCCGAGGCGCCGTGATCGGGAACGGCGACCCGGTGGTGATCCCCTACGGCCGCGACCGAACGGACTGGGAGGTCGAGCTGGGCGCGGTGATCGGCAGGACGGCAAAGTATGTCTCCGCCACCGAGGCGCAGGATTACGTCTTCGGCTACACCGTCACGCTCGACATCTCCGACCGGGGAGGCAGGCCCCCCGGCGGGAATCCCCTCACCTCGGACTGGTTCGTGGGCAAGGGACACGACACCTTCGCCCCCATGGGACCGTGGATCGTGCCGAAGGAGTTCTACGGCGACCCGATGGAGAACCTGCGGCAGACTCTGAGCGTCGGCGGCGAGCAGATGCAGGAGGCCCGCGCCGGCGACATGATCCACACGCTGTGGGAGCTGATCGAGTACGGCTCGTCGATCATCACGCTGTTTCCCGGCGACGTGATCAACAACGGAACTTCCGGAGGCGTGGGGATGGGCACCGCGGTTCGCGGCGAGCAGCGCTTCCTCAGGCCCGGCGACTTGATCGAGGCCAGCATCGACGGGATCGGCACGCTGACGATCCCGGTCGTCGGGGAGGACGCGCCGCCGGGCGGAACCGGGGCGCGCCTGCCGCCCGTGAGGTCGTACAGACGGCGCTGAACGGGCAGCAAAATGCCGGGGGCGGGACTCGAACCCGCATGGGAATGCTCCCGGGGGATTTTAAGTCCCCTGTGTATACCGATTTCACCACCCCGGCCGGAGAGGGCGGCGCGGGCCTGCGCCTACCAGCCCGTGGATAAAATCCCCCCGGCATTCGAGCGGATTAATCCACGGGCCGCTACAGCGTCGAAGTCCGCTGCCGCAGCGTAGGTTGGCCACGCGCGATGTCCTGCCGCGACATCTGAAGTGACATCTAAAGTGAAGTGACATCTAAAGTATCGTCGCGCCGAGAGCGGAGGCCACCAGCCCGACGCCCAGCAGCGCCGTCTGGTTGCGGTCGTCCAGGACCGGGTTGAGTTCGACGATATCCAGGCTGAGCACCATCCCGGAGCGCCACGCCTTTTCGCAGACCACATGCCCCTCCCTGTAGGTGAGGCCTCCCCGGACCGGCGTGCCGACTCCGGGGGCCACCCTCGGGTCGAGCGCGTCGAGGTCCAGCGAAAGGTGGAATCCGCCCGTCCCGTCGGCCGCACGCTCCAGCGCCTCGTCCATGCACGCAGCCACGCCCCTTTCGTCGACCTCCGACATTGTAAACACCCTTACGCCCAGCTCCCGGATGAGCGCCTTTTCGCCCGGATCCAGCTGGCGCGCACCCAGGACGCTCACGTTCTCGGGCCGCACGCTCGCCCTCTCGCGGGTCAGGCGCGGCTCGCCGAACCCCAGTAGAACCGCCAGCGGCATGCCGTGGACGTTGCCGGTCGGCGATGTGCCGGGCTGGTTCATGTCGGTGTGCGCGTCGACCCAGATGACCCCGATCGACGTGCCGCGCTCGCGGTAGTGGTCGGCGACCGCACCCACCGACCCGATGGAAAGCGAATGATCGCCGCCGACGATGAGCGGGAGGCAGCCCCTGTCCAGAGCCTTCCGGACCGCAGCGCGCGTCTGCCCGGCCACATCGTGGATCTCGTTCAGGAAGGGGAGCGCGCCATCTCCCGGCGCGGTGGTCTCGGGCCGCCCGGCCGCGATCGTGCCGAGTTCGGAAACGGTGTGACCGATCCGCTCGATTTCGCGCCGGATCCCCGCGAGGCGCATCGCCGAGGGGCCCATGTCGACGCCCCGGAGGCCCGCGCCGAGGTCGATGGAGACGGAGAGGAGCGCGATGTCTCGGTGTGAGGTCTGTGGCATGTTTCTCTGCTCCGAACGTATAGTACGGAGTATCGTGAACGGGTCAACTGCTACCCCGAATTGGAGTCGGTGCATGCGCCTCTTCGAACGTGGTCAATGGGCGGCCGGGCTGCTGCCTACACCGCTCGCCACGCTGCTGATCGCCCCCCTCGCCGCGCTGCCGCCGGTCTCCGCCCCGGCACTGGGTCAGGACGCGGAGCAGGATCCCGACCGGGGTCTCCCGTTGGAGCCCGCCCGCTGGGCGCGCTTCACCACGAACGAAGGGACCTGGATCTCCCTCGACGTGAGTCCGGACGGGCAGACGATCGTCTTCGACATGATCGGGGATCTGTACTCGATGCCGATCGACGGCGGCGCCGCCGTGCGCCTCACCAGCGGGATGGGGTACGACATGCAGCCGCGCTTCAGCCCCGACGGCGAGCGAATCGTCTTTGTGTCGGACCGGAGCGGCGACCAGAACATCTGGCTTATGCCCTCCGCCGGGGGCGACCCGGCGCAGGTGAGCAAGGGGGTCGGCAGCGCCTTCCTGTCCCCCGAATGGATGCCCGACGGCAAGTACATCGTGGTGTCGCGGGCACGCCCGTTTCTGGGGCTGGAGAAGCTGTGGCTGTATCATGTGGACGGGGGCACCGGCATCGAGATGGTCGGAGGTCCCGGGGGACAGCGCATGATGGGCGCGGCGACCGACCCGGAAGGGCGGTACGTCTGGTACGCCCAGCGCCAGGGCACCTGGCAGTACAACGCCGTTTTCCCGCAGTTCCAGCTTTGGGTGTACGATCGGCAGTCGGGCACGCGGACCCCGATGACCAACCGCTACGGTTCGGCGTTCCGGCCCGCGCTGTCTCCGGACGGCAAGCTCCTGGCCTACGGGAGCCGCGACGACGCCGACACCGGCATCCGTCTCCGCGACCTCGCCTCTGGGATGGAGCGGTGGCTCGCCTACCCCGTGCAGCGTGACGACCAGGAGTCGACCGCGACCATGGACGTGCTGCCGGGCTACTCCTTCACACCCGAGTCCGATGCGCTGGTCATGTCGTACGGCGGCCGGATCTGGCGGGTTCCCGTCGACGGGAGCGATCCGGCCGAGATCCCCTTCACCGTCGAGGCGGAGGTCGCGATCGGGCCCGAGGTCGAGTTCGAGTACCCGATTGAGGACACGCCCACCTTCACGGTCAAGCAGATCCGGGACGCACGCCCCTCTCCCGACGGGAGCCGCATCGCCTTCACCGCCCTTGACAGGCTGTACGTCGCGGACCTTCCGGATGGGACGCCGACGCGGCTCACGAGTGACGAAGTGGGCGAGTTTCAGCCGGTCTGGTCGCCGGACGGGAGGTACGTCGGGTACGTGACGTGGGACGACATCGCAGGCGAGGGTCATATCCGTCGCGCGGCGGCGAGCGGCGGAGGCTCCCCGGTCACGCTGACCGCCGCCCCGGCGTATTACAGGCAGCTCGCGTGGTCCCCCGACGGCGAACGTATCGTGGCCGCGCGCTCTGCCCGGCGCGAAGTGCAGGAAGCGATCGATCCCTTCTGGCCGGGCATCGACTCGGAGTTCATCTGGATTCCCGCAGACGGCGGTGACGCGAGGGTGATCGGTCCCACGGCAGGGAGGCGAACGCCTCACTTCACGCAGGATCCGGACCGCATCTACTACTACGGCACGGCGCGCGCGGACGCCGCGCCCGGCTCTCCCGCACCGCCTGCTCCGACCGTCGCCCTTTCTTCGGCGCGCTGGGACGACACCGACAAGAAGCGGCACCTTCAGGTCACGGCGCGGGCCGACCTGTCGGCGGGCGGCGTGCCCATCGGCTACGAGCGTTCCGAGACCTCCGACCTCGTCATGCCGCAAGAATTCGACGACGACGACGAGCCGCGCGAGCTGGTTCTGCGGCTCGGTGCGGGCTCGGTCGTGATGGCGCCCCGGGGCGACCTCGCCCTGGCTCAGGTCGGCGACGACCTCTATGCGGTCACCGTTCCCGACCTGGGGGCGGCCCTGCCCACGGTCGATGTGACCAAGCCCGACTCGGCCGCCGTCCCGGCCTGGAAGCTGAACGAGCTCGGTGTCGAGTTCCCGGCATGGGGCGCGGACGGCCGGACCGTCCACTGGTCGCTCGGCAACGGCCTCTTCACCTACGACCTGGACGCCGCCGCGGGCGATCCCGACTACGAGCCTTCCGAGCAGCAGATCGCGGTGACGGCCGACCGCGACATCCCGCAGGGCACCGTGGTGCTTCGCGGGGGTCGCGCGATCACCATGAACGGCGACGAGATCGTCGAGAACGCCGATGTCGTGGTGACGAACAACCGCATCGTGTCGGTATCCGCCGGGCCCGGAAACATTCCCGAAGGCGCGGACGTGATCGACGTCGCAGGCAAGACCATCGTCCCGGGCTTCGTGGACACGCACGCGCACATGTGGAACCTGTGGGACTTCCACTGGTCGCGTCCGTGGATCTATCAGGCGAATCTGGCCTACGGCGTGACCACGACGCGCGATCCGCAGACGGCCACGACCGACGTTCTGTCCTACGAGGACATGGTGCGGGCCGGGAAGATGGCCGGCCCGCGCGTCTACTCGACCGGGCCGGGCGTCTTCCAGTTCGACTTCATCAAGAGCTACGAGCACGCGATCGACGTGCTCACCAAGTACAGCCGCTACTACGACACCAAGACCTTCAAGATGTACATGTCGGGCAACCGCCGACAGCGGCAGTGGCTCATCATGGCGGCGCACGAGCTGGAGCTGATGCCCACCACCGAAGGAGGCCTCGACTACCGGCTCAACATGACGCACGCGATCGACGGATACCCCGGGATCGAACACTCGATGCCGATCATCCCGGCCTACGGGGATGTCGTCGAGCTCTTTGCGACCTCCGGAACGGTCAACTCGCCGACGCTCCTGGTCTCCTACGGCGGGCCGTGGGCCGAGAACTACTTCTATACCCGCGAGGACGTCTTCGGCGACGAGAAGCTCACGCACTTCACCCCCAAGCTGGAGCTGGACACGAAGGCCCGGCGCCTCCAGACCACCGGGCCCGGACCGGGCGGGTGGTTCATGGAAGACGAATACGCGTTTCCGAAGCACTCCGCCTGGCTGAAGCGCCTCGTGGAAGGCGGAGGCAAGACCGGCGTCGGCAGCCACGGGCAGCTTCAGGGACTCGGTTATCACTGGGAGCTGTGGGCTCTGCAGAGCGGCGGCATGGACGAGCACGACGCCCTGCGCGCCGCCACGATCATGGGCGCCGAGGCGATCGGGCTCGGCCGCGACCTGGGTTCGATCGAACCGGGCAAGCTGGCCGACCTGGTGATCCTCGACGCCGATCCCCTCACCGACATCCGCAACTCGAACACGGTATACCAGGTGATGATTAACGGACGGCTGTACGACGGCGACACGCTCGACGAAGTGTGGCCGAGGCAACGACCGGCGCCGGACGAACCGTGGCGCAACACCGCGCCCGATGTGCGCGCCGGTATCCGGGGAGGTGACAAATGATGCCCGCCCGCACCCGCACCCGATTCGCGGGGCCGGCGCTGCCGTTCCTCGCATTCGCAGCGATGTACGCGCCCCTGGCCGCCCAGCCGCCCCGTCCCGGAGGACCGCAGCGGAATCCCCTGCCGCTCCGCAGCGCACGCACCGCCGAGTTCACGGCGACGGAGGGCACGTGGATCTCCCTGGACGTCAGCCCCGACGGCCGGACCATCGTCTTCGACCTGCTCGGCGACCTCTACACCATGCCGGTCACCGGCGGCAAGGCCTCCCCGCTCCTGACCGGGATGGCGTACGAGGTGCAGCCGCGCTTCAGCCCGGACGGCGAGTCGGTGGCGTTCGTCTCCGACCGGAGCGGCGGCGACAACCTGTGGACGATGCGGCTCGACAAGACCGACACGACGCAGGTCTCGCGAGGCAATTCGAACCTGTTCCTGTCGCCCGAGTGGGCGCCGGACGGCGAATACATCGTGGTCAGCCGCTCCGGCGGACTGGGCGGTTCGGCCAACCTGTTCATGTACCACACGGAACGCGCATCGCCGATCGCGATACCCGGATCGGGTCCTTCATTCCCCGGCCTGGCGGGCCTGAAGCGCATCGGTGCCGCGTTCAGCCCGGACGGACGGCACATCTGGTACGCGGGCACGCGGGGCGACTGGCAGTACAATGCCCGCCTCCCCCGCTACCAGGTCTACCGCTACGACCGCGAGACGGGCGCCAACACGCTGATGACCAGCCGGTACGGGTCGGCCATGCGTCCGGCGGTCTCGCCCGACGGCGAATGGCTGGTGTATGCGACCCGCTACAACGCCGACACGGGGCTGCGGAAGCGCAACCTGACAACCGGCGACGAGGAGTGGCTGGCCTATCCCGTGCAGCGTGACGAGCAGGAATCGCGCGCTCCCGTCGACGTGTATCCGGGCTACGCCTTCCTCCCGGACGGCACGGCAATCGTGGTCTCCTACGGTGGCGGCATCTGGAACGTCCCGATGGACGGCAGCGAAGCCGTCGAGATCCCGTTCGAGGTCGATGTCGAGCTGGGCATCGGTCCTTCGGTGAAGTTCGACTACCAGATCGACACCACCGCCATGGTGACCGCAAGCCAGATCCGCAGCCCGGTCGTGTCACCGGGCGGCGACCGGGTGGTCTTCACGGCGTTCGACCGCCTGTGGGTGCGGGACCTCCCCGAGGGAGAGGCGACGCGCCTCACCGACGCCGACGCCTCCGACGGTCCCGGCGAGTTCCACCCGCAGTGGTCGCCCGACGGCACGTCGGTCGCGTACGTGACCTGGGACGATTCGGACGGCGGCCACATCATGAGGGTCGCCGCGGGCGGCGGCACCCCGGTGCGGCTGACCAGCACCGCGGCCATGTACTACAACGTGGCCTGGTCGCCCGACGGCGAACGCATCGTCGCGTCGCGGGGCGCCGCCCGAGATCTGATGGAAGCGTCGGGGATCTTCTTCGGGCCGATGGGCGCCGAGTTCGTGTGGGTTCCGGCGGGGGCGGCCCAACCCTCGGAGGCAACGGTCGTCTCGCCGACGGGGATTCGCGATGTCGCGCACTTCGCCGCGGACGATCCCGACCGCATCTACGCCTACAGCCCGATCGAGGGACTCGTCTCGTTCCGCTGGGACGGCACCGACGTAAAGCGCCACCTGGTGGTGCGCGGGCGACAGGGCGTGGCCGGAATCGCGAGCCCCCACCCCGACGAGTGGGAGTACCTCCCCAGGCGGGTCTACCCCTGGCGCAAGGGACCCGACCCGACGGACCCCGATCCTCCCGCCGAACCGGGTGTTCCTCAGCCCGCCGGCCTCATCGTCCTCTCCCCGGAGGGCGACCGCGCGTTTGTTCAGTTCGGCCGGGACATCTTCATCGTCGATCTGGCCGAAGTGGGTGCGACGCCGCCCAGCATCCTTCTCACCAACCTCGGCGCCTCGCCGGTCCCGGTCCGCAAGCTGACCGACGTCGGAGGCGAGTTCCCGTCGTGGGCGCCCGACGGCTCGGCGCTGCATTGGGCGATGGGCAACGTCCTCTTCACCTACGACCTCGACCATGTGGCGGCGGAGGAGGCAGAGGAAGAGGAGACGGCGCACGCACGGGCGCTGATCCGCGCGCGGGCCATGGCGGTCTCCGACACGCTCAAGGACAAGCGCGCCGAGGCGGACAGCATCAAGAACGCGGACGAGGAAGTCCCCGATGAGCTCGAGGACGAGATCGCCCGCCTGGCCGCCGACTCCGTGCAGGTCGTGGCCGACTCCCTGACGGCGCGCGCCGATTCCATTCGGAAGGCCGCGGACGAGATCGCCGCGAAAGCCGCCGCGGTTCGGGGGGGTGACGTGGAGGTCCTGGCCGACACGACCGACTCCTACGAAGCGAAGGAGCGGAAGATCGAGGTGCAGCTGCCCCGTGACATCCCGCGCGGCACCGTCGCCCTTCAAGGAGGCCGCATCATCACGATGGCCGACATGCCGGACGACACCACCGGAGCGCCTCACGTGATCGAGAACGGTGTGGTGGTCGTGACCGACAACCGGATCGTCGACGTGGGGGTCGCGGATTCGGTCGAGATTCCGGACAGCGCCGTGGTGATCGACGTGAGGGGCAAGACGCTCGTACCGGGCTACATCGACACCCATTACCACTCGATGTGGCTCGTGCCCGAGATTCACCCTCAGGAGGTATGGCAATATCTGGCCACGCTTTCCTACGGGGTCACCACCACCCGCGATCCGCAGACCGCGTTCACCGACATTCTCAGCTATACCGACCGCGTGCTGACCGGCGGCATGACGGGGCCGCGGATCTATTCCACCGGGCCTGGCGTGTTCAGCGCCGAAAACATCAGGAACGCCGATCACGCCAAGTCGATCCTGAGGCGGTACTCGGAGTACTACGACACCAAGACGCTTAAGATGTACATGACGGGGAACCGCCAGCAGCGTCAGTGGATCATCCAGGCGGCGCGCGAGCTCGAACTGATGCCCACCACGGAGGGCGGGCTCGACTTCAAGATCGACATGACCCACGCGATCGACGGCTACCCGGGGATCGAGCACAACCTCCCGATAGCGCCGATGTACTCCGATGTCGTCAAGCTTTTCAAGACCTCGGAGACCACGAACACCCCTACGCTGCTCGTGTCATACGGCGGCCCCTTCGGCGAGAACTACTTCTACGCCACCGAGAACGCTCACGACGACCCGAAGCTCAACATGTTCGTCCCCTCGGCCAACATCGACACGCGGACGCGTCGGCGTGGGCCCGGTGCCGGGGGCAGCCCCGGACCCGTGGGCTGGTTCCTGAAAGAGGAGCACGTTTTCCCGCGCCACGGCGAATTCGTGAAGAAGATGCTGGAGGGCGAAGCCCGCGTGGGCGTCGGAAGCCACGGGCAGCTTCAAGGTCTCGGCTATCACTGGGAGCTGTGGGCCATGGCGGCCGGCGATGCGTCGAATCACGACATGCTGCGGGCAGCGACCATCCTGGGCGCCGAGGCGATCGGCTTCGGCAAGCAGATCGGCAGCATCGAGAAGGACAAGTACGCCGACATCGTCGTCCTCGACTCCAACCCGCTCGACGACCTGCGCAACACCGTGGACATCCGTTACGTGATGAAGGACGGCCGCCTCTACGACGGCATGACCCTCGACGAGGTGTATCCCGAGGAGCGGACGCTGGAGCGGAGGAGGCCCGCGGAGTCGGATCCGGGGAGCACCGCGGCAGGGATTCGGACGAGGTCCGGGGGAAGGTAGGGCACAGGCGGCAGCATCTCGACTTAGGGCAGCTTGCGAGAAGATGACGACTGATCAGCGAGCGCCTCCTTGCGGCTGGCTACTGAAGGATAGAACAGAGACTCCCGTTTGGGATCAATACCAGCAGCTTGGGTCAGAGAATCCAATGCCCGAACCACGAGCGCTCTGTCCCTCACTAGTACGGCCGATAGTTGATCCGCCTCGTATTCCTGCCGACGCCGAACCCATCCGGGGACAGCGCCCATGAAAACCATGCCTCCCAGCATTGCTAAAAGTGCCCCGGGTATCGCTTGGCCCAAATCCCACAGGTGGAATACGCCAGAGAGGACGAGCACAAATCCGGTGGCATTGACCGACGACACCAAGAAGAACTTCCGCGCGTGTCCACACGCCAAGTGGGCGACCTCGTGCGCCACAAGGGCCTTTACTTCGCTACATTGCAGATGCCGGAGGAGGCCTTGTCCAACTATGATCCAAGTCGAAATTCCAAGTCCGATTGCGAAGGCGTTCGTTAGGTCGCCTCGGATCATAGCTAGCCGTGCTGGCCGAATTCCCGCAGTCATAGCCAAATCGTCTGCAAGACTTTGTAACTGTCGCAACTTTGATTCGCATGCTGCGTCCGATCTACCTGCAGTCTGCATGGTCAGTACGACGAGCCACGGCTTAATGAGCTGTTGAACAGCTGGGAAGAGGGTGACCAGAAACGGGATGGTCAATAGGCTCCATCGGGTCTCGGGAAGCGCCATTGCGACCCAGATCACAACAGTCCCCACGACGAAAATCAGCCCCAGTTCGATCGATCCGCGGACCAGAGACTCGTCTGACAACTTGGCTCTTGACTCGCAAAGGAAGAAGTGCCCCAGCAATCGACTCGCCAATCTGGACGTTCCTCGTGTGACGATGGCAGCGCATACTGCAATGACGCCACCCCATGCCGGAACGGGCAGCGCGGCTGGGACCGCCATCATGATCGACAGAATGATCCCTACGACGGCCACGGTGGTGCATCCTGCACTAACCAAGGCCATCGCTACGGCACGTGGCGAAGCCACATCGGATTTGGCCGCCCACCTGCGAATGAGGAGGACGGCCAGTCCAGATGCGGCGACGGCACTTACCACGATCCGTGAAAGGAGCCAGGACCAGTCCACGCGGGCGACAACCCCCTGAAGGCCGGCTGTGCAGGGCTGGCGCTCGGCAGATCCAGTCCTGTGATTCCACCATAACGCTGGCGAAACCTCCGCTGTGTGTAAATGGCTTACGAGCTGGGCAGGGCCGGCAAGGGACTGGTGAAGCAGTTCCTCGCCAAGGCGACCGGGCTGTCCCGGGCCCGGATCACCCGGCTGATCGCGCAGCACAGGAAGACGGGGCACATCCGCGACCACCGCAGGAATCCCCCGGATGCCCGGAGCCGAGACCTTCCTCAAGCCCGGGGGCGGCGACGCCTGCGAAACCGCCGGACCTGGCCGCGGCGGCGAGGACGTCGGAGGCGTCGCGAGACGATCCGGCGCGGCGACGCTCACGGAGCACAACCGGCGCGGCGACGCCCGCCGGCGAGATGGGGCCCGAAGACACGGTCCGCGCCTGCAAGAGCCTCAGCCGGGTCGAGCGCGCCTTCCGCCTGCTCGGCGTCCGCCCATAAGCCGTATCCAGCAGTGGACACGATCGACCGCTCCATCCTCATCGATCCGGACCTACGGACGGCCGGGTCCGGGACCGGGTGAGTTTCGGGCGCTTTCGTTTCCGTTCGTGGTCGACGATACCATCGTCGTGGGAATGGACACCCGAGCCCGACTCGAATCCTTCTCACGTCAGGACGGCAGACATCCGGCATCCGGCAGCTATCCGGGCATCACTCCGGGTACGGGGGGTCCGTCGTGGGCCGAAGCGTCGTCGTACCCGTGGTGAGGGACGAAGAACGCACCTTCGTGGCGGTTTGGGACCGGAACCGAGACGAGTGGCCGGGATGGCCGCGACCGACGAT
This sequence comes from Longimicrobiales bacterium, assembly GCA_965215065.1. Taxonomy (GTDB): domain Bacteria; phylum Gemmatimonadota; class Gemmatimonadetes; order Longimicrobiales; family Gaopeijiaceae; genus Bin94. The sequence goes on along the minus strand of OZ244037.1, from coordinate 2,054,573 downwards.
CTCTTTCTCGCCACCTGGGAAGGGAGAATGCTGGGACACCGTGCGCCTGCCTCGCGCCCGGCGACACGGCGTGCCGTCGGGCGCTCACGACCGACTTGGGTCGGAGGCCGGATCCACACGGTAATTCTTTCAATTGGCCGGTGGTCGAGCTTTCATTTGGCCGCGCCTGAAGTTACATTTGGCCGATGATCGACACCACCGTCTATCCCCGCCTTGTCGAGCCGCACCTGGTTGAAGCGCTCGCCGACTCGCCGGCCGTCCTGATTCACGGGCCGCGGCAGTGCGGCAAGACCACCCTGGCCCGGATCGTGGGGGCGGCGCGCGGATACAGGTACGTCACCTTCGACGACGATGTGGTCAGGAGCGCCGCACAGGACGACCCGCTGGGTTTCGCCGCCGGGCTGCCCGCGCGAGTCATTCTCGACGAGGTGCAGAAGGCGCCCGCGCTGTTCCCTGCCCTCAAGATGGAAATCGACCGGAGGCGGACGCCCGGACGGTTCCTGCTGACCGGATCCACTCATGTGCTTCTGGTGCCGAAGCTCTCGGAGTCGCTGGCGGGCCGCCTGCAGACGCTGCGGCTCCACCCTCTGGCGCAGTGCGAACTGGAGCGCCGAAGTTCCGACTTCCTGGACGCCCTGTTTGCGGGCGAGTTCGCGATTGAACGCACCGAACGGCTGGGCAGGCAGCTGCCCGATCGCATTACCGCCGGCGGGTATCCCGCAGCGCTTACCCGCCCGGCAGGCCGTCGGCGCGCCAAATGGTATCAGGACCATGTGGACGCCCTCGTCCAGCGCGATGTCCGTGATCTGGCGCGTGTTCGGCAGCTGGAAATACTGCCGCGCCTGCTCGCAGGCGCCGCCGGACAGACCGCGAGGATGTTCAACGTGAGCGATCTGGCCGCTCCCTTCGAGGTGAGCCGGCCCACGATTCGGGACTACGTGACCCTGCTCGAGCGGGTCTTCCTGCTGGAACGTATCCCGGCCTGGCACAGCAATCGCCTGAGCAGACTGATCAAGAGGCCGAAGCTGCACCTCTGCGATACCGGGATCGCCTCGGCGCTCCTCGGCATGGACGGCCCGGCGTTGGCCTACGACCGTACCCTGCTCGGCCAACTTCTGGAAACGTTCGTGCTCCAGGAACTCCGACGGCAGGCCAGCTGGCACGATGTGCGGATGTCGTTTCACCATTTCCGCGACAAGGACGGCGCGGAAGTCGACATCGTCATCAAGCGCGGGGCCAGGACCGTCGCAGGCGTCGAGGTCAAGGCGTCGGGAACGGTGCGCCCGGGTGACTTTCGCGGCCTTCGCCGACTTCGGAGGGCACTCGGTGACCGGTTCGCCGGCGGCGTGGTGGTGTACGACGGGGAAGCCACCGTTCCCTTCGGGGACCGGATGCATGCGGTGCCGGTCAGGCGGCTGTTCGACGGAGCGAGACAATAGGCGGACGCGATGGCCGCGAGCGGTGCGGAAACCACGGCAGCGCGCTTTCGCTGAACCGGTGATCCACGCGCCGCGGGCGGGAAGCTTACGCGCCGGGCTAGGTCAGGGAAACAGGCCGGCCCAAGTCGCAATCTCAAGCCACATTTGGCCGACCACTTATGTTTCAATTGGCCGACCGTACATATTTCATTTGGACGACCGCATATGTTTCATTTGGACGACCGCATATGTTTCATTTGGACGACCTCCGGCAGCCGCGCCAGCGTGAGGGCGAGCTCGGCGGCGAACTCTTCCGCGATCAGCCGGTCGGCACGCTTGATGCGCAGCACGAGCTTGGACGGATGCTTCAGCTTGAGCCCCTGCTGGCCCGCGATCTTCTCGAAGGCGAGGAGGTCCGCGGCGGTGATGACGAGCCTGGGCCCCGCCAGCTTCCACCACCGCCGCTGCGGCACGAACGCGCCCGCGACCTGTGCCAGCGGGATCACGATTTCCTTGACGGGCTCGATTTTTTCGCGCGTCTCGTAGGCGGCGCCTTTCATGGCTTCGGTCCGCACCTCGAGACGCCACTGGACCACCAAGCGGTCCGCCTCCAGCCGCATGAGTCCGTGCGCGATCTCGGTGGTGGACTCGTAGACTCCGCCGGACGTGTAGAGGTCGGAGCTGCGCTTGAAGGTGAAGGGGACTGCGCTGAGGGCGGTCATCACGGCACTGTCCGGCAGGCCGGGATCGGCACATGGCAGGCCGGGATCGGCACATGGCAGGCCGGGATCGGCACATGGCAGGCCGGGGTCGGCACATGGCAGGCGGGAGTCGGCATGTGGCGGGACGCCGCCGCTACCGGCCGCGCTGCCGGCGCACCCCGGGCGGCTCCACGCGCCACCACCACTGCGTCGGCAGCGGCCGTCGGCGGGGCCACACCTCCGTGAGCGTGTCCGCCTCGTAGAGCCGGCCGTTCTTCATGACGTAACCATCCCGCTGAAGGCGCCCAGCCGCACGACATCGCGGTAGAAGGGCTGATCGGGAGCGAGTGTTCGAGGCCCGCGTATCCGTCCTGCGCCAAGGTAAGCCAGGCTGGAGATGCGGTCGGCACCGAAGATCCCGGGGCCGGTCGAGTAGAGGCGCGGGCCGATGAACGCGCCCGTCTCCATGAGGTCGAAGGTCGACCAGACCCGGCAGGCTGGGCGGTGCTCGATCGTCTGGGCCGAGAGAGGTGCCGCCCCGGCGCGGGCAGCAGTGCGAGCGCAGCGGCCACCATGGCGAGCACGGCGGACACCTTGGCCGTGCACGCCGCAGCAACCCCTCCCACACCCTCCTCCCCCTCGCCGAACCCCGTCCGGCACCCGCTCGGGCGCCGGCGAACACCCCGGAACAGCCATGACCGCGCTTTCATCTCTTCAACCCCTCTCGTCTGTCAACCCTCGCTCCGCTGGTGTGACCGATTGTTGCGACCGCCGACTTCTGGGAGCGGCGCGGGTCAGCGCCTGGTCCAGATCAGAATGACCCCGCACGACGACCCGACGCCCCCGTACTGCGCCGGCACTCCCGAAGAGGTCGGGAAGACCTCGACGCCTGCCACCGCCGCCGGGTCGAGGAGCCGGTCGAGCTGCGCGGGCTCGTCGCCTCCCCGGTTGATCACCAGGCCGTCGAGGACCACGCGCGGGAAACAGCGCCGGTAGGGGCCCGACACGAGGCTGGCCTGGCGGCCGCCGCGCAGCACGACGTACTTCTCGAGAGGGTTGTCGGGATCGGCGAAGATCTCGACCCCCGGGAGACGGCTGAACACATCGGTCATCTCGGAGGGTCTCCGGTTTTCGATCTCTTCGCGGTCGATGAATTCGCCGAAGCCTTCGGCCGCGCGGTTGTAGTAGCCCGCCGCCTGGAGCGCGATCTCGCGCCGTTCGACGGTGACCTCGATCGGGTCCAGCTCGACCGGGTCCGCCGAGAGCGAGACGCGGGCGTTGGTCACGCGTCCCGGCTGGACTGCGATCGTGTCGGTGCGCGTCGCGTAGCCGAGCTGGGCGAACCGAACGAGGTGCACGCCGGGCGCGAGATCGTCCAGGGCGAAACGGCCGCGGCAGAGTTCCGCAAAATTGCCGACGAGCGGCTGATCTTGGGCGGTGGCCGGGGTGTGAGCTGTGACCGGGCCGAGCGATACCGCGGCCGCGATCAGCAGGGTAAGGGTTGTGCGCGTAACGGGTCGATTCATCTTGGTCGCGCCTTCATGGGTTGTGACACCGGGGGCGGATCGACGGTGATGGCCGCACCGCGATTCGTGGGTCCGGATGGGGTCGTGGGTCTGGACGGGTGGTAAGGTTACCGTCGCGAGCACGGGGATCAAGGCGCAGCAGCGCGCTCTCTTTGCGACCGCATGTGAGCCACCCGTTCGCCGCCAATCGGCTCCGGCGCTCTCACCTTGATTGTCCCTGCTTGGAGGCCCGGCGGCAGATTCGCCCTGAAAGACTCCTGATCCTCCCCCGCGGGGCCTCAATCATCGTGATCGTACGGGTCGCGCTCGGGGGGAAGCCTGGGGGCGGGGGGCGCGGGTCGCTATTGATGTCATCGTATGCATAGTCTATGATATGATGTCATTGCCTGCACGAGAAGTGCTTCGCGAGATACGACATGGCCCAGCTTACCGTCCGCAGGATCCCTCAACAGGTCGTCGCACGGCTCAAGCAACGCGCCGCCGCCAACGGCCGTTCCGCCGAAGCCGAGCACCGGGAAATTCTCCAGAAATCCCTGCTTCCCGCCGATGGAAGCTTTGCGGAACGCGCGCGGGCAATGCGGCGACGCTTCCCGTCGTCGATCGATAGCACCGACACGATACGGGCTGACCGTGACCGGGACGGATGCAAATGAAGGGGTACGTCGTCGACGCGAGCGTGGCGGTGAAGTGGCTGGTGGCCGAACCGTTCTCGGAAGAGGCTGCGGTGCTGCTTGATTCCGGAGCAACGCTGGTGGCACCTGACTTGCTCTTTGCCGAAGCGACCAGTGGACTGGCCGCCAAACACCGGCACGGCGAGATGAACCAAGAGCAACTCGCCGAGGCCGTCGACCTGCTTCGCCTTGCGCCAGTGGCTACGCCGCTTTCGATGCGGCAGCTCGCCCCCTCCACCGCCCGTCTGGCGGTCGATCTGGGACACCCGGTCTACGATTGCCTTTACCTTGCGCTGGCAATTCACGAGGGCTACCCCCTCGTAACCGCCGATACGCGGTTCTACAACAAGGTGAGAAGACACCCCTATCTGGGCGACCGGATCTTGCACATCGCCGACATCGGCCCGGCGTAGCCGCGTCGGCCGGCTCACGCCCGATCCGGCATCCCCAACACGAGAGCAGCGAACGCGTCGAACGCGGATCGGATCACGTTGGCGAGCAGCCGCCTGAGAACTCGAGCGGCGTTTCTGGACTCGGCGGCCGCGATGCGGGCTGCGAGCGCGACCACCAGTTCCTCTGGATCCAGGCCGAGACTCGTGGCCGCGTCATGCACCAGGTCGTCTTCGGCCACGCGGCGAATCCGCCGGCGCACCGCACCGTCCAGCTCGTCCAGCCGACCCGCGGCCAAGCTGTCGCCGTGCGCATTCCAGTCCAAGATCGCCGCCAGGCACCGAAGGCGGGCACCCAAGTCGTCAATCGGCGATGGCGCGGCTAAGGCCGGTCGACCGAGTGTCGACGACGGTGGCAGCTCCCGAGACACTGGTCTCCGTTCGAGCCGTGGACTGTGCAGCGGCATCTCGCGCCGCGGACTGTGCAGCGGCATCGGAGGAGATCTGTCGACATCCGGCATTTCGAAAGCGATACTGCTGGGCAAGGCTGCCGTGCGAGGATCGGCAAGCGAGATCTTCACGGTCGTCGGCAAGGTCGCAGCGGCCTGGACCGTTTCGTCGGTGACGACCAAGCTCGTGAGGTGCGTGACCAACCCTTCGGCCGCCGCCAGCTCCTCGGCGGCACCTTCGTCCATGGTTGCCATGGCCAAGCTTGCAGCGTACGCGCCGACCGCTCGTGCGACACCTTTCGGCGGCGCGTCCCCGGCGGCTAGCGCCTTCTCGCCCGCCCACTTCGCTTCGATCCGCAGACCGCCGCGCACGGTCGCGATCCGCCGCGGTGCGCCGTCCTGCTCCGGGCCCGGCCCTTCGCTTGCGCCGCGGCGAGTACGCAGTGCCGCCATCGCAGCCCGCAATGCTTCGCCCGCATCGTTTCCGACGCTTATCCGAACGCTCCCGCCGGTCAGCACCGCGAGGTGCCCCACGTTGGCCTCCAGGCTGTCCTCGCCCACCAGTACGGCGCTGATCCTGCGGCCCGCCTCCGCCGACTCGCGCGCCAGGGAGTGCACATCCAGCGCGTAGCTCTTTCCGTCGGTGACCAGCAGGACATCGCAGGCTTCGCTTCCCGCAATGACGGCTTCAAGGGCAGCCCCGATCTCGGTGCCGCCGCGGGGCGCCCCGAGTTTCCCGATGTTGTCGGCAAATGCGCCGATCCCGGCCGGGACGGCGGTGCCGACCGGGTTGGTCGTCGTGTCGAACTCCCAAAGCGCGATCCGGTCGTGGACCTCGAGCTCTCCGGCCAACGCGTATAGGCCGTTCACGACGGCTTCGTGCTTGGTGCGGTAGTCGCCCTGCCCGGCAGCCTCGGAAGCCATCGAGCCCGAGCGGTCCACCAGAATCGCGAGGTCGGCGGGCTCGCGGCCGGTTGCGCACGGGCGGCACTCCAGTTCAACCGCCCGCCCATCGGCCGCCCGGCCCTTCAACGCAGCGCCGTCCCACCCCGTCACCGCCAGATCGACCGGCGCATTGTTGGCCACTTGCCCGCGCCACCCGCCGTCGGGCCCGCGATGGAGGGAACCGCCTCCGACCAGCTCGACGGCCTCGGCGTCGTGACGGACCCGCAATGACGCCCGCAGCGTCGCGCCGCCGCGGGCGGGCTCGTCGGCATCCCCCAGCCCGGATTCGCCGTACACGTCGCCGATCGTGAGCGGGATCCGCAGGTGCCCGTCCGCTCCTGTGCACCGCAGCGTCTCCGCCCAGCGAGTCGTGACCGCGACTTCGGCCCGCGCCCCGAGATTTGCGACCGACAGCATGTGCACGCCGCGCAGCAGCTCCTCATGCAGCACGGACAGCCTGCCTTCCTCGATGGCATCCTCGTACTCGTCCCTTGCCGATCGCCGTCCTTTGGCGACGCCCGTGAGCATCTTGCCGGCAAGCTCGACGTCCAGCCCGTGAAAGGCCGCCTGTACGGGCACGGGAAAGGTGAGGAGCGTCTCCACCGGGGCAGCGCTCCGGTTCCGGAAGACGCGTTTCGTCTCGACGGCGGCGAGCGCTCCGGCCAGAGTGACGCTCATCTCAAGCCGTTCGAGTGCGGCGGCCGGGGTGCCCCTTCGCCGATCAGCGACCAGTGCCCCGATGGGATCGACCACACGGTTCGGATCAATGCTCATGTCCCTGTTCCTTCGCTTCGGGTGGAAAGGATGTCCCGCAACAGCTCGTCCGCTTTCCTGATCAGCGGCCCCGCCGATGTCCCGGACCCGATCAGCTCGGGCGGCACGACCAGAGTCACTCCCTCGCCGATCGGAAACGGTACTCCCTCGCGCGCCCGCAGCAGCACGCGGATCGCCGACGGCGGAAAGCCCAAGCTCTTCAGACGCATGTACCTTCGAATGGCGTCCACATGCTCGTCACCGTAGTCGGCATGGGCGCGGCCGCCCGTCGGCGGCGGCACGAACCCCTCCGAGATCATGTACCGCACCTGGCGCGGCGCGACGCCCAGCCTGTCCGACAGTTCCTTCAACTTCATCTGCGCCTCGCCTTCGAGCGCGACCCTCACGCGCGCCATGACGGGATCGAGCACCTCGCGCCGTAGCCTGGACTCGTACTGGGATGCCGCTCGTCCCGGCATCCCGTGGGCGGGACTCGGATGCTGCGGTCCGGGGCGTCGTCACTGGTAAGCCCTTACCGGTCTCGGCATGCTTACGAGAATGCTTTGCAGTCCACATTCACGTAAGAGGTCCGGCCGAATCGGATGGTTGCCGTTTTCCCCTGATGCTGGTGCTGCCGGAGTAGCTGCGACAGTGCATCCACTGCTCGCCCACTTCCTCCCAGAGCGAGAAAGTCACGAAGTACTCACCGATCTCGATTTCGAATTCGAAATTGCCGTCTTCGTCCGAATACGTCTTGGTGGTGCAGCCTCCTCCTCCTCTTTTCTCCGGAGTGCGACTCCGGTGTCGTCTCGTCAGGCCCGGCGCTACCGGGCGACCGGGGCTGCGCCCCGGTTTCGCTTTGTTCGGCCTACCGGAAGAAGTGCTTGCAGTTCACAGCCACCTCGGATGTTCGGCCTATGCGAACCGTCACGAATTCGCCTGCGATCGGTCCGGTGCTGGTCAGCTCGTTTCTGCAGCGGTCCCACTCGTCCCAGATCGCGTCCCAGACCGAGAAGGTGATGAAGTACTCCCCGGGCTTGATCTCGAACATGAATTTGCCGCCCTCTCCCGAGTACGCTTCGGTCGAGCAGCCCGTGATCCGGTTGTCCGAATCGTAAGTGCAGGCCTGGACCCGAATCCCTTCCGCCAGGTCTCCGTCGCTCCGCACCGTGCCCGATACGATTCCTGTCGTGATCGGCCTGAGGCTGATCAGGCCGATGGTGGTGCCGCCGCACCCGAGAACGGCAGACCATGTGCTTGATGAAGTGATGTTCCCGCTCAGGCGGCACCTAGTTCCGTCGTACCGGTCGTACTCTGCGAGCATGTGCTCGGGCACTCCGTCACCATTCCTTCTGAGCATGCCGTCGATGAGCACCTCATACGGGTCGTAAGCCGAACTCCCGTCGCCGGTGATCGTCAGAATGCCGTCGGCCAGGCCATCCTCGTCGATGACGGCGTAGATCGTGTAGGTCGCATCTGCGGTGAGTGCCTCGACTGAATCCGAGTCGAAGCCGGGCTGCTCCGTTCCGAAATTCGTCCACGCGTGCTCAATCGAACCCGCCGATTCCGTCCCCATGCTGTCGCACGACATGACCGCCAGCGCGACCGCGACTGCTGCCGCTTTCCTCGTCCTTCTCATCCTGCTCCTCCTTTGTGCTCCGAAGTGCGACTCCGGTTTTCCCTCGTCAGGCCGGGCGCTCCCGGCGACGGCAGGCGATGAGCCCTTACCCGTTTCGGCGGCTGTCTGTCTCCCGTCCACCGTTCCTTGTTCGCGCATGCGGGCATGCACGCAGGACCCGGTGCTCGCATCGGCCGGCCGCCGGGGCAGCCGGAGCGGTTGCGATGATGTGACAAATAATATGTCGAAACGATGACGCGATCACAAGGACATGTCAATGCCGGGCGGGGTGAGTCGACCCGGAACGCATCGCCGCCGCCGATCCCTCTGCTTCAGCGACCCGCTCTTCGCCTGGCCACGTCCACCCCACGCACCTCCAGCACGTCCCCCGCCGTCCTCAATCCGTCGATCACATTCTGGATGTGGACGGCGCGCGGCAGGCCGATCAGCTCGATGCCGCGATGGACCGCTTCCCGGTGCACGCCCCGCGCGAACGCCTTGTCCTTCATCTTCTTCGCGACCGACTTCGGCTTCAGATCGTCGATCCCGTTGGGCCGCACCAGGCAGCAGGCGCAGACGAGGCCGCTGAGCTCGTCGCAGGCGTAGAGAACCCTGTCCAGCGGCGACTCGGGCACGATGTCGGTGCGGTCGGGGTAGCCGTGGGCCTCGATCGCATGCACGACCTCCTCGGGGTAACCGAGCGCACGCAGCCGGGCGACCCCGATGCGCGGGTGCTCGTCGGGGTGCTTCTCCCAATCCAGATCGTGCAGCAGCCCGGCCAGCCCCCACAGGTCCGCGTCCTCGCCCATGAGGCGGGCGTAGTGCCGGACGGCGGCCTCCACGGCGTACATGTGCTTCCTCAGCGCTTCGCTCGCGACCCAGCGTTCGAGAAGCGCAACGGCGTCGGCTCGGGTGTGCATCTTCAGGTCCTCGGGAATAGTGTGGACAAAGTTGGGAAAACGAGGGCGGCCGGGGTCGACACAGCAGAGACTGTCATGCAGACATTACATATTGTCATGTGCAGATGACATTATCGACCGCGCGGAGCGCGGGAACATGTCCTTCCGGTGGCAGCGGTCGCAAAACGGCACGCGACAGCCGGTGGCACGCGGCAGCCGCCCCAAACGGCGTGCGGCGACGAGTGGCACGCGACAGCCGGCCCGTAGACGGGCACCCCCCTCACACGGCGCTCGACGGGCACAGGTGCGAGATCCCGCACTGATTGCAGCGCGGCTTCCGGGCGGCGCAGACCCGGCGGCCATGATAGATGAGCAGGTGCGCCAGCATGGTCCAGACGCGGCGCGGGAAGATGCGCATCAGGTCCTTTTCGATCTTTTCGGGCGTGGTCTGCGCGGTGAAGCGCATGCGGCCCGAGAGGCGTTTCACATGGGTGTCCACGACCACCCCTTCGTCGATCCCGAAGGCGTTGCCCAGGATGACGTTCGCGGTCTTGCGGCCGATGCCGGGCAGCGCGCACAGCTCCTTCATGTTGCGAGGGAGCTCGCCGTCGTGTTCGTCGATCAGGGAGTTGGCCATGCCGATCAGGCTGCGCGTCTTGTTGCGGAAGAATCCGGTCGACCGTATGACCTCTTCCAGCTCCGCCGGGCGCGCGGCCGCGAGGGACTCCGGGTCGGGGTAACGGCGAAAGAGTTCGGGCGTGACCATGTTCACGCGGACGTCGGTGCACTGGGCGGAGAGTATGGTCGCGACGGCGAGCTTGTAGGGCGACGCGTGCTCGAGCGCGCACTTCGCGTCCGGGTACTCGGCCAGCAAGATGTCGTAGATTGCGGCGGCGCGCTCCGTCCTGGCCTTCAGGGATTCGCGGGGGCTCACAGCGCGCTCACAGGGTAGCCTGGATCGCGAGCGGCGGCGCAGCGCGGATCACAGTGCCGCTCATTCCGGGCTCACAGCGCCACGTAGGCCAAGGTGGAAGGGGCGGGCCGCGCAGCTTCCGGCCCCGCAGCTTCGGGTGCCGCGGTTCCGGGTGCCGCAGCTTCGGTCCCCGCGTCGGGTGCCGACGACACATCCGGCCGTTCCCGCGCCAGCCGCCCGAGAACGAGCGCCGCCAGCTTGAAGACCTCCGCCGGGGTGCGGACTCCGAGAAGGCCGTCGTGTTCGGCGCCGGGCAGGGAGGTTCCGAAGTCGCGGCCGCCTTCGCGCGCCGGTCCCGAGGCCCAGTCCGGCATGGCGGCGAGGGGCTGCGGGGGGACAGGCACGAAGGCGAAGCCGGGGCGGTCGCTGCGCATTCCCGCGACGAGGGCCAGGTGAAGCGCGCCGCCCGCATCGCCGAACCAGAAGAAGCCGTCGACGGACTCGGGCGGGGCGTCGACGGACTCGGGCGGGGCGTCGCCCGCCTCCTCGATCCAGACGAGATGCTGCGGCAGCTGCACGTACCCAGCTCTCCCGGAAAGACCGTTCGGCCATGACGGGGCGCAGCCGGGAGGCGCGGGTCCCCCACCGCCCGACACCAGGTCGCGCAGCGTCTTCTGCCGCACGAGCACCAGCGTCCCCCCCGTACGCCAGAGATGGTGGGCGAAATAGAGTACGCCGCCGTGGTCGTGGGCCGATTCGGGCGCGGATTCCTCCTCGCGCAGCTCGGCCAGCACACCCTGAACCGCCCCCAGCATCACGAACGCCGCCGGGTTGCCGACATCGACTCCCCGTTCGTGCGCTTCCTCGCCGATCGCGGGGAAGCAGCGGTCGGGAAAGTCCGGGTCAGGGAGGAGCAGCTCGTAGGGGGTGAGCCGGGCGTACGCGTCGTGAACGGCCACTCGCCGGATGCGCGGGCTATTCCGCGCCGCCGCTGCCGCCGCTCCCGACCGCCGCGATCCTCTTCGCGAGCCATCGGTTCAGTAGAAGCAGGACGAGGATCACCGCCCCGAACTGGATGAGCACCGATCCCACGTTGTAGGGCGAGAAGAGGGTCCAGGTCTCGGCGGAGCCGAAGTTGCCGCCCCCGGCCTGGATGAGCCACCACACCGTCAGGACGACCGCCTCGACCAGCACGAGCCGCACGGCCCAGTCCCACCACCGCCCGATCTTCACGTCGGAGTCGCCGGTGTTGATGAAAGTCCGGCGCCACCGGGTCACGCCGTACCTGATCACGGCGAAGGCGAAGAAGAAGCCGGAGAGCATGAGGCCGACGCCCCACACCCAGTCCTGGTTCTGGAAGATCCCGATCCGCAGCGCCGAAGGGATGCCGAACAGGAAGCCCGCCGAACCGACCGCCAGGATCGCGCGCTGCCGGGTCAGCCCCAGATCGATGAGGACGCGCGACGCCAGCTCGATCATCGCCACCAGGCTCGACCAGGCCGCGAAGACGAGCGCGAGGAAGAAGAGCGCCATGAAGAAGCGGCCGCCGGGGATCTGGGCGAAGAGCTGCGGCACCCAGATGAAGGTGAGGCCCTCGTTGCCCGCGCCCACGATCTCGCCCGCCGCCTCCGGCATGACCGAGAAGATCGTGCAGAGGACCATGATCCCCGCCAGCAGCGACATCGAGTTGTTCCCGAAGCCGATCACGAAGGCGTTGAGCGCGGTGTCTTCGCGCGCCCGCATGTACACGGCGTACGAGAGCACGAGACCCCATCCCGCGCCGGTGTCCCACGCATTTTGGGTGAGCGCCTCGAGCCAGATCCTCACGTTGCCGAGCTCGCCGAAGTCGGGGGTGAAGAGGAAGGCCAGTCCCTGGGATGCGCCGGGGAGCGTCAGCGCCTTCACGGCCAGCACCAGGACCAGCACGACGAGCGACGGGATGAGGAAGCGGGCCGCCGTCTCGATTCCGCGCACGCCGCGCGAAACCACGAACACGCCCAACCCGACGGCCACCGCGTGGAATAGGATCGCCTGCGGCGTGGAGTTGAAGGCGTCCCAGAACTGACCCGGCACGGCGGCGGGGATCTCCCCGGTCAGCGTCGCGGCGAAGAACCGGATCGTCCATCCCATCACCACCGAGTAGTAGAACATGATGGCGACGGCGACCCAGGCGATCCACGCCCCCATCCACGCGAACTTCGGCCCGATCGTCTTGATGAAGGAGCCGATGGTGCCCCGGCGCGTGCTCTTCCCCATCCCGAATTCAAGGATGAGGAGCGGGACCGACCACAGGAGCAGGAAGACGGCCCACGCCACGAGAAACGAGCCGCCGCCGTTCGAGGCCGCGATGCGCGGGAAGCGCCAGATGTTCCCGGTGCCGATGGCCATCCCGAGCATGGCCAGGAGCATTCCCCAGCGCGAAGTGAAGACCTCGGATCTGGTGGACACGGTTGGCGTGGACGCGGTCGGCGTGGACACGGTCGGCGACTCCTTGATGAGGGTTTTCGGGGGAGGGGCGGTCAGAGCCGCTCCTGAATCCAGCTCACTACATGGTCGAGCCCGACGCGCACCTGCGCCAGGGAGTCGCGGTCGCGGATGGTGACGCTCCGGTCGTCGCGGGTCCGGCCGTCGACGGTGATGCACCACGGCGTTCCGGCCTCGTCCTGCCTGCGGTAGCGGCGCCCGATCGATCCGGCCTGGTCGTAGTCGGCGGGGATCCTCGCCCGGCGCAGCGTCCCGAGCAGCTCGGCGGCGATTTCGGGCAGGCCCAGCTTCTTCATCAGCGGGAAGACGGCGGCCTTGATCGGAGCCATGCGCGGATGAAGTCCCAGCACGACCCGCTTCTGGCCTCCCACCTCCTCTTCGCGGTATGCGTCCGTCAGCGCGGCGAGGGCCGCCCGGCCGATCCCCATCGCCGTCTCCACCACATACGGCAGGTAGCGCTCGTTCGACACCGGATCGATGTAGAGGAGCCGCTTCCCGGAAAACTCCTGGTGGCGCGAGAGGTCGAAGTCGGTGCGGTTGTGGACGCCCTCGAGCTCCTGCCATCCGAAGGGGAATTCGTACTCGATGTCGACGGCGGTCTTGGCGTAGTGGGCGAGCTCGTCCGGACCGTGTTCGTGGAAGCGGAGTTTTTCGGGGCGGATCCCGATTTCGTGGTGCCACGCGAGCCGCCGGTCGCGCCAGCAGTCGAACCACTCGTCGTCGGTGCCCGGTTTGACGAAGAACTGCATCTCGGCCTGCTCGAACTCGCGGGTGCGGAAGATGAAGTTCCCCGGAGTTATCTCGTTGCGGAAGGCCTTGCCGACCTGGGCGATCCCGAACGGCACGCGCTGGCGCGACGTCTGCTGGACGTTGAGGAAGTTGACGTAGGAGCCCTGGGCGGTCTCGGGGCGGAGATAGACGACCGAGGCGTCCTCTTCGACCGGACCCATGAAGGTCTTGAACATGAGGTTGAAGAGGCGGGGCTCGCCGAGCTCGCATTGGCCGTGGCCGCCGGGAACCACCGACGGCTTGCGGGGGCACGACGCGTCTTCGAGGTGGTCGGCGCGCCAGCGCTTCTTGCAGGTCTTGCACTCGAGCAGCGGATCGGCGAAGCCGGAGACGTGTCCCGAGGCCTCCCAGACGCGGGGGTGCATGAGGATCCCGGCGTCGAGACCTTCGATGTCGTCGCGCGCGTGCACCATCTCGGACCACCACGCGTCGGCGACGTTCCTGCGCAGCTCCACGCCCAGCGGCCCGTAATCCCAGACCGAAGCGGCACCGCCGTAGATCTCCGACGACTGAAACACGAAGCCCCGCCGCTTGGCCAGCGAGACGATCTTTTCCATGCGGTCGGCCATGGATTTCATCGGCATCACTTCCTCGCATCCCGTCTGTTCAGCGGGCCTGGCCAATCGAGTATCCGCTGGTCTGCCGTCACCAACTGGTGGCTGCCGACCAGCGCGGTGGCGGCGATGATGCGATCTGCCGGATCGCGTGGAAAGTCCGGCAGGACAGCGGCGCGGATTCCGATTTCTCCGTCCACCGGGATTTCAATGACACCCTGTTCCAGTTGCTCCCGACGCCACAGGCCGACATCCTCGGGGAACCCGATTCGACCTTTGTCCTTGAGCAGCGCTACTTCCCAGAATGAGACAGCGGAAACGCAGAGCTCGCCCCACTGCCATGCCCGGTCGATCGCGGCTCGGGTATCCAGTCCTAGTCGCGCTGCGCCCAATCTCATCCACAGCACGACATGCGTATCAAGCACCATCACGGATTGAGCACGCTGTCCGGGTCGGCCTCGGTCTCCCACTCCACATCGACCGGCTCGACGATGTCCCCGAATATCTCCATTCTTCCTTTGTCGATGCCGAAGAGGCTCTCAGGCCTCTGGCGGTAGGGCGTCAGCCTCGAAAACGGCTTGCCGTTCTTGGTAATGATGATCTCCTCGCCGCTCTCTGCCACCTCGTTCATGAGCTTCAGGCACTTCGCCTTGAACTCCGATGCCTCGATGGTCCGAGTTTCGGCCGGGACACTGCCATCCTTTGCCATGTCGCGCTCCTGCGTGATTGTATGCTCTGCCGACCTTGCGGCATCCCCTTGATCTTCTACGTTGGAAGGGTTCGCAAGGTCAAGTCAACTCCTGCTGCGCGCCCGTCGGCCCGCACGCGAAAAGCAACCGAATCATGGCACGTAATACCACGATCGGTGTCGACCCCTTCGACCCCGGCCGTGGTGCCGGATTCGAGGCGGTGGAAGACGGATCGCCGACTGTTGAATGCACCATCATCGAGGACGGCGGCGAGTTTCGGACGCATCGTCCGCCTCCTGTGGAACGCCCCCGCCGCCTGTGTTTCGTGGACGGCGTAATGCGCACCGAGGCGCGGCTGACGCGCACCAACGCCGGGGGAGAGACCAACGTGGGGCTGGCCGGAGGATGGGCTGCCGGAGCAGTGCTGGCCGCGTCCCCCGAACCGGCAAGAATCGACCATGTCGCGTCAGGCCGCGCCGCAATCTTCACCGGAGGGCACACGGTCCGCCTTCCCGGCCAGCCGAACGGCTGGGAGTGGGTACCGTATTCGGTCGAGCGCGACGAGATCGACGCGGCCCGCCAGCAGCTTCAGCGCTTGATGCGCGATGCTGAAGCGGCGATCGCCGAACGACTCTGCGCCGAAGGGTGGTTGACCGTCTTCGATGGCCCTCTGCACAGTATCCGGCGCAGCCGGGGCGTCCCGGTCGTCGGGTACGTCAAAACGCACCACCGCCGGACTTTGGCCCCGGACCAGTGGGTCCAGGTGCCCCGGCTGGTGCCGGGGGAGCGGTGCAGCCTCTTCGCGATGGGAGACGACCTGTACGCGAGCTACCTCCGCATCGGCGATCCCGGCCCTTGGACAGGGCCTTGGGCCGGAATCGTCCGGGTCGAGGTCCCAGCCGGTCCCGGGCGGAAAGCGGCGGCCGCCGCAGTGAACGATGCGGCCAGCTGGCTCCCTGAGTTCGCGTCGGCTCTCCACCGGGATCCGAGGGCACCCGTCAACCTGACGCCGGTCTCGGGATTGGAGCAGCGGCTCCACCACCTGTTGGGCGATCCTCGGCTGGCCCTGCGCGCCGTGCGCGAGGCGGTCCTGCAGCTCGAGCGCGAAGGACGAGCCGCATGAACGACGCCGACGGGCGAATCGGCCTGGTCGACGGCTCGGAGAGGAGTGATTCCCGTTCCTTCCGGGTCCTGCTCGATTCGGACGCGTTCATCCAGCTGGACGAGCTGGTCGCGGTGACGACGGATCTTCCCGGCGGCAACAGCGTCACGCACTACGGAATCGTCACCGAGCTCATATCCCGCCTCGAAGGCGCGGACCTCTCGTCCGACACCGCTCGTGTCGTGAGCGGGACGCTGCCGGCGGAACATGTGCGCCAAGCCGAAGTCCGGGTGCTGCGCGTCGTGCCGGAGTTCTTCGTGGCTCCCCACGCCGGTGCACTCGTCGTTCGCGCCGCCGGGCGGCACCGCGAGATTGGACTCTTCGAAGATGAAATGACCCGGGGCAAGCTGCCGACGGGGCTCGGCCTCGGCGGCTCGCCGGTCTATGCGGACATGCGGTTTGTGGACGGACGTTCCGGCGGGCACGTGTCGATCTCGGGTATCTCCGGCGTGGCGACGAAGACTTCGTACGCCCTGTTCCTCCTCTACCAGCTTCTCGAGACGAGACACGGTATGGACCTTCTGGGCGGCCGCGCCGGACGGGAGAGCGTGCGGGCATTGGTGTTCAACACGAAAGGCGAAGACCTCCTCCACATCGACCGTCCCAACTCCGAGTTCCCCGGCAGGCCCGAAGCCCTTGAGCAGTGGAAGGCGCTGGGAGTCGGCGAGCCCGGACCGTTCCGGTCGGTCCGCCTCTATGCCCCGCGCAAGTCCGGCACCTCGGCAACCGTGGTTTCCGGCGTCAAGACACGAAAGACTTCCGAGGTAGAAGCCTACGGATGGACGCCGGAGCAGTTTGTTCGGGAGCAGCTCCTGCAGTTCTGCTTCACCTCCGAAGACGACCGCTCCACCCAGGTCGGCTTCGTGGAGCAACAGTTTCGCATTCAGCTCCTGCGGCACTTGCGGCGGCTGGAAGGAGACCGATCCGGGGCTGTCGTGATCCTGGACAAAGTGCCCGCCGACACGAGTTTCAACCCGGACCGGCTGGCCGAACGGGAGCCGGCGGAGGCATCGGGGGGAAGGGGTCACGTCATCCGCAGCTTCGGCGACTTCATTGACCTGACCGAGCGCATCGCTACGCAGGCAGACGACGTTGCCGTAAACGAGTGGTTCGGACGCACGCAGTCGGGCACGAGACAAGCGTTCCTGCGCCGTCTCCTGCGATTGCGCAAACATGTCGGTCCCCTGATGGGCTGCGGACTGGAGCCGGTCTCCTTCGAGAACGCCAAGCTCCATGTCGTGGACATATCGACTTTGCACGACGACGCCCAGCGGTTCGTCGTCGGCGCGCTGCTGGACCGCGTCTGGCGCGAAAAACAGGGTACCGGCCGAACTCCCCTCCGCTTCGTAGTCCTTGACGAGCTCAACAAGTATGCTCCAGCCCAAGGCTTCTCGCCGCTCAAGGAGCTGCTCGTGGACATCGCCGAGCGCGGCCGGTCGCTCGGAGTGCTGCTCATCGGCGCGCAGCAGGCGGCGTCCGCAGTGGCGCAGGCCCTGCCCCGAAATGCGTCCCTCAAGGTGGCCGGTCGGCTCGACGCCAGCGAGTCGGATACCTACCGCTTTCTGACGCCGGCACTGCGGGAACGCGCATCCCGCTTCATGCCCGGAACCATGGTCGTCTCGCAGCCGATCGTCCCGGAACCGATACCTGTGCGCTTTCCCTTCCCGCCCTTCGCCACCAACCCCGACGAGGCGACGGCGGACGAAATCGCGGAAGAGCGCCAAGTCGAGAAGATCACCCGCAACGTCAAGGCTTTCGCCGGGCTGGAGCTGGACCTGTGAGACTGCTCCACACCTCCGACTGGCACTTGGGAGCGAAGCTCGGCAGGCACGACCGCATGCCGGATCACCTTGAGGCGATCCGGGGGCTGTTGAAGGTGGCCGAGTCCGCCCGGCCGGACTTGATCTTGCATACCGGCGACCTGTTCGATGCGTTGCGGCCGCCGTACCAGGCACTGCAAACGGGTGTCCGGGCGCTGGGGCACCTCTCGAAGATTGCGCCCACGCTGGTGCTGTCCGGCAACCACGACTCGTCGGCGCTGCTGCAGGTGATCGATGAACTGGCTGCCGCCGCCAGTCCTCGGCGGCTGTGGCTGGTAACGGAGCCGCGGGTAGTGACGTTCCCGGACATCGCGAACGAGCGGGTCGCCGTCGCGTGCGTGCCGTTCATCCCACCCAGCGCGATCGCCGACTATGCCACAGACGACCCGGCGCGCTTCGAAGGTACTTACGCAGACGGCGTCAAAGCCCTGAACGATCACCTGCTCCGGAAGGCGCAACCGCTGGCTGGTGTGAACGGAATCGTGCTGTACGCTGCGCATCTGCACCTGCACGGTGCCAAGCCAGGCAACTCGGAACGGCGTCTCACCGTAGGCGAAGACTACGCCGCCCACAGCGAGGGGCTGCATCGAGCCCTGTACTGCGCCTTCGGGCACATTCACGACCCCCAGCTTCTTCCAGGGGGAACGGCGCGAGGACGGTACGCCGGGTCGTTGATCCCCCTCGACTTCGGCGAGAGCCACCAGCCGAAGCAGACGGTGCTGGTGACGATCGGGAACGATGTGCTCGTCGATCCGGTCGATCTTCCGCCCGGGCGGCCCCTCACGGCCTTCGCCGGGACCTTGGACGAGCTGGAAGCCCGGGCGGCGAACGGCGGACTCGACGGCAGTATCTTGAAGGCGCTGGTTACCTCTACCGACCCCATCCCGGACCTTGCGGACCGGCTGGCGGAATGGTCGCCCGGGTGCGCGGTGTTCAGCTTGGTCAACGACGTCGCGAACCGCAGGGTGAAGCCGATCTCGCACATCGGTAGCGATGGCGCACCCGACAGGAATGTCGAAGCACTCTTTGCCGAGTGGCGGGAGGCCGCGGCGCGGGGGATCAAGGCCCCCGACGAAGCCGTATCCCGGCTCTTCGCACGGGCTTTAGGAGGCGTCGGACAGGAAGCCGAACCCGACTTCGGCGTAACGGGGCTCGAGGCGAGGGCAGAGGAGACGCTGGCATCCCTCGCGTCAAAGCGGAACTGGAACCGGACCTGATCATGCGGCCGGCCACACTCATCATCGAGGGGCTGCGCTCTTTTCGGGCACCGGTGACCATCGATTTCACCGGCCGCGACCACATCGCCGTTGTTGGGGACACGGGTGCAGGGAAGTCGTCGATCCTAGAGGCGATCACCTACGCCTTGTACGGAAAGACGTCCTTCTCCGCGCAGGCGAACCAAGAACTGATGAACGACACGTCTACGAAGTTGCGGGTCGTACTGTGCTTCCGCGTGTCCGGCGAAGAGTGGGAAGTCGCACGCACCTTGCGACGGGACGGACGGGGAGCGGTCAAGCCGTCGGGAGCACAGCTCCGGAGGCTGGGCACCGGGGGCGAAACCGTCGAGCGGATCGAAAAGGTCGCGCCGGTCAACGAACGAATCACGAGGTTGGTCGGGCTTGACTGTGACGCCTTTCTCCGCACGGTGGTTCTTCCCCAGGGCCGGTTCGCGCGCCTCCTGGTGGAAGACAGGCCTGGTAAACGGAGCGAAATCCTGAGGCAGGTCTGGCGAACGGACGAACTGGAGGCGATGGGAATACTCGCTGCCGGCGCTCACCGGGATGTCCTCCGGCTGAAGGACCGCGTAGAGGCAAAGTACGCCGCGTCGAATTATCCAGAAGACCCCGCAGCGTACCTCGAACAGCTGAACGGCGCGGCCGAGGATGCCCGCCGCCAGGCCGCCGTTGCGTCGGCGACCAAAAAACACGCTGTTGTGGCTCGCGATAATTTGCGCGCCGCTGAGAAAGCGCACGGGACCGCGTCCGCCGTCACCGTCCGGCTTCGCCCGGCGGCAATCGAGCGCGCGGCGGAGAGGCTGGCACCGATCCGCGAAATCGTTCGCCGGATCGACGAGGAGGATGCATCGCTCAGGCAGCGCGAAGCCGGGATAAAGGACACGCTGTCCTGCATTCGCTTCGACGATGGTCCCACGCCGGCCGAGGTCGCGGAGTCTTTGACGAGGTTAAACGACATCGGCATGCTTGCCCGGAAGGCCGTCGAGGCCGCCGACCGACTGCGGAAGAGCGCCAATACCGCCTTGGAAAAGCGGACCGAAGCGGAACGGGCAGCCGAGGCCGAGGCGGAAGCGGCGGAAAAAGCGAAGCGTCATTCAAAAGGCAGACCTGCGCTCGCCGAAGCCGTCGAATCGGCGCGAGCCCGGCGGTCGTCGGTGGAGCGACAGCACGGGGAATGCGGAGACCTCAAGGACAATCTGGCCAATGCGAAAGAGAGGCTCGCCGCTCGGCGGAAGAGAACCTTCGATTTTTCGACGCAGCTCGATGCCGCCCGACAAAAGGAGCGCCGCCTCGCGGCCGCCGCCGCCAAAGCGGAAGAGCGTCTGTCGGCTGCACGGCGCACCGAGTCCGCCGCGGCGGCGGCCCACGACCTGCTTCCGGGAGACGAATGTCCGGTCTGCTTGCGCGACCTCCCTGCCGACTGGACACCGCCGGCCGACAGCGGCCTTCGCAAGGCGGAAATGGCGGCGAAGACCGGGCTCCGTGCGGCCGAGGAAGCGGGCAAGCGCGTGGCCGGACTCACGGCTCAGTTGCAAGGTGCCAATCGCGAGCTGCGCGAAGCCGAAAAAACCGCTGCCGCGGCGAGCACTGTGTTCGGGGCAGCCCTAGCGGCCCTTCGGAAGGAGCTCCACATCGACCCGGACGCTCCCCTTCCCCACCTCGATTCCCTTCTCCAGCCGCTGAACGCGGCCCTTAAGCAGGCTTCGGACACCATCGCCCGGCACGATCACAAACACGTCGTGCTCATTGCCGAATCGACCCGCCGGGCCAAGGCTGCCGCACAAGCCAAGGAAGCCGCTTCCGGCACCGACAAGCTAGCCGGGAGTGAGAAGCGGGCCGCGATTTCGGCCGTGAAGCAGGTCAACGATACGATCCGGATGATTCCGCTGCCGTACCGTCCCACCTTGGAGCTTCCCGATGACCCCGCCCAGTTGCGTGCAGTGAACACGGCAACGGTCGGCGGTCGAATCGTGGCCGCCAAGGAACGCCGGGACATTCTGGCATACCGGGAAAGCGAGCGCGACCGCCTGCGGGGGGAACTGGACCAAACCGGGAAAGACCGGGCTGACTTAGCCCGCCGACGGGCGGCCGAAGCCGACCAACCGCTCCGGGACATCGTCGCCGATCTCAACGACCATCGTGACACGCTCATGAGCGCGATCCGAGACCTGGATCTGGATACCGGCCCGCCCGGCGCTGTGTCCGGAGCTAACGCCCGCGAGCTTAAGTCCCGGATCGAAGAGCTTCGGGCGACGACGGCAGATGTGCTGCACGCCGCGGATGAAGGCGAGAAAAAAGCCGCGGCGAGCGCGAATGCCGCTTCCGCGACCCTTGCCGAAATCGCACGGCACCTCGGCAGAGACCGCGACGCGGACGACGCCGATGCCGTCGCAAGCGCCGCTGGCACCGCTGCCGAAGACGCCCGCTTCCGCGCCCGCCATGCCGCGGACAGTGCGGAGGCGTTCGCCGAGGTCATCACCGATGTGCAGAGTCTCCGCGCGATTCTCGCGGACGCGACCGAGCTGGAGCAGGCGCTGGGAGACCTTGATGCTGCTCTCAAACCCGGGGCTTTTCTGAAGTGGCTGACCTTGCGGCGGTCCCGGGACCTGTTGGTCCACGCTTCCCGGATGCTCGGCGAGATGACCGGCGGCAAGTACGCGTTCGCAGACCCTGGTGATACGGTAGAATGGCGTGTTCTGGATTGCGACTCCGGACAACCGCGTTCACCCGCCAGCCTCTCCGGCGGCGAGCAGTTCATCGCGTCCCTAGCGCTGGCCCTCGGCATGGTGGAGATGATGGCCCGCAGCGGGGGCCGCTTGGAGTCGCTGTTCCTGGACGAAGGCTTCGGCTCTCTGGACCGGAACAACCTCGACGCCGCAGTCGAGGCGCTGGGGACGGTGGCCGCAGGAGGGCGCATGGTCGGCGTGATCTCCCATGTCCGCGCCGTGGCCGAGCAGATCGACCACGTGCTGGCGGTGACGCGCGGCACCGCCGGAAGCCGGGCTGTGTGGCTGTCGAACGCGCAACGCCGACGTCTCTCGCAATCGGATGCAAACTGGGAAGTGTCGGCCGCCGTGGGAGGATTACTGGAATAGGTTGAGCCGAAGCGGGAAGCCCGTCCGGCGCCGCAAGGGTTGCCGGAGCGGCCCCGGTCGGCCTTATTCATATGAACTGCGGAATTCGACTCCGAGGGGACAATGAAGCTGACGTTTACGGATAAAGCCCGCGACATGGTCACGTCGTTCATGGACGTGGAGGAGGACGGGCTGCAGGCGTTGAGGATCGCGGTGGACGGGAGCCCGTTCGCGCCCAGCTACGAGCTCACGCTGGTGGAAGCGGAGGCGCGTGCGGCGTCCGATGTCGAGGTCGACGCCGGAGCGTTCACGGTGCTGGTCGACGAGACGAGCGTGAAGCGGCTGGACGGCGCCAAAGTGGACTTCGTCGAGACCATCCAGGAGAGCGGCTTCCAGATCACGCCCGACCCCGACGCGGTGAAGGAGGCGATCGACGAAGCGGGCCCGGGGGGCGAGCTCGCCGAGCGGATCACCCAAGTGCTCGACACCGAGATCAATCCCGCGATCGCGGCGCACGGCGGGGTGATCAATCTGGTCGACGTGCAGGGCACCGAGATCTTCATCGAGATGGCGGGCGGCTGTCAGGGCTGCGCGATGTCGCGCATGACGCTGCGCCAAGGGGTCGAGCGGATGGTGTCGCAGGCCGTGCCCGAAGTGACCGCCATCCACGACGTGACCGATCACGCGAGCGGAGACAACCCCTACTTCACGTGACCAACCCCTGCTTCACGTGAGGCGGTCCCGCCGCATCCTGATCCGCGGCGCGGCGGTGGTCATGCCGGAAGAGACCGCACGCACCTCCGTGCTCGTCGAGGGGGGGTGGATCCTGGGGGTGGATGCGCCGCCGCATGTGCGCGCCGACGAAGTCGTGAACGCCGACGGGCTGCACCTTCTGCCCGGCGTGATCGACGGCCATGTGCACTTTCGCGACCCCGGCCTTACGCACAAGGAGGATCTGCGCACGGGAAGCCGGGCCTGCGCCGCCGGCGGGATCACATCGTTCCTGGAGATGCCCAACACGGCGCCGCAGACCGTCACCGTCGAAGCGCTCGCTGCGAAGCTGGCCCTGGCGGAGCGCCGCTGCGTGGTCAACTACGGCTTCTACATGGGAGCCGCGACCGACAACCTGGACGAGCTGCGCCGGGCCGAGCGCACGCGCGGCGTCCCGACTCCCGGGATCAAGATCTTCATCGGGTCGAGCACCGGCAGCATGCTGGTCGACGATCAGGATCGCCTCGAGGCGATCTTCGCCGAGACCACCCTTCCGATCGCGGCCCACTGCGAGGACGAGTCCACCGTACGGGCCAACAGGGCGCGGCTGTCAGGTCCGCTCACCGTCCGCGACCACTCCCGCATCCGCGATCACCGAGCGGCGGTCACGGCCACGCTGCGCGCCATCGACCTGGCGGAGCGCCACCGCCGCCGACTCCATGTCCTCCACGTCTCCACCGCGGAGGAGGCGGTCATCTTCGCTGAACGGCGCGGCCCGGCCGCGAAGCCGAGCGGCCTCGTCACCGCCGAGGTCTGCCCCCATCACCTCTTCCTCGACACCTCCGACTATGAACGCCTCGGCACTCTGGCGCAGATGAACCCCGCGCTCAAGACGGCCCTGGACCGGGCCGCACTCCGGCAGGCGCTCATGGACGGCGCGATCCAGATTCTCGCCACGGACCACGCTCCGCACACCCTCGAAGAGAAGCGCGCCGCCTACCCCCGGTCACCGTCGGGCATCCCCTCCGTCGACGTCTTCCTCCCGCTGCTTCTGAACGAGGTGAACCGCGGCCGGTGCACCCTCGGCAACCTCGCCGCCTGGATGAGCGACCGCCCCGCACGCATCTGGGACATCGTGGGCAAGGGGCGCATCGAGCCGGGCTACGGCGCCGACCTCGTGCTTGTCGACATGGCGGAGGAGCGAGAAGTGAGGAACGAGTCTCAGCGCACGAGGTGCGGCTGGAGCCCCTGGCACGGAACGAGACTTCAAGGCTGGCCCGTGAGGACATGGGTGGGCGGCCGCACCGTCTTCGCCGACGGGCGCGTGGCCACCGAACCGCACGGCCGCGAGCTCGTCTTCGACCACGCGCGGGGCGGATACCGGGCCACGCGCGCGTGAGCCGGGAGCGCTACGCTCCGGCCACCGTGCAGATGTCGCAGCTAGCCCGACCCGTTCCTTTCGCGATCGTGGTCCCCGTCCTCCAAGCCGTGATCCCCCCCCCGGGTACTGGGTTGTGGCCTTGCCGTTGAGCTATCGTGAAGCCTGACGTAACGTCAGGTCCCGGGAGGCCCGAATCACTGCAGGAAATCGTCTAAATTAGGCTCCCCGACCAGTATCGTCGTGGCACGGCCGATGGCCTCGACCGCCTGCTCCCTCGATACGGTGGGGTAGTCGTCCAGGAACTCGTCCAGTCGGTCGCCCGCTTCGAGATGTTCCATGAGTATCCGCACAGGCACCCTCGTGCCCGTGAACACGGGCGTCCCACCCAAGATGTCCGGGTTCCTCTCGATCAGCATGTCCGTCATTGCCTTCTCCCGCTCCTCTCTGTCGGCATCTGATGTTCCCGATCTCATCGTCCTACTCTCTGCCCGGAATCGCAGCTCGCACGTTGGCGATGGTCGGTTCAGCCGCCAATCGCGTTCGCCAGCCTGCAATCTCGTCTTCACCGATACCCAACGCGACCGCCGCGGCCGCGTCGATGATTCGCCGCGCCTCGCAGTGCTCCGCTAGCCGCATGGGCAGCAGCTCCAAGTCGCGGACCTGATCCCATGCGCTCGCGAGCTTTTTCCAAGCTCGGTTTTCCGGCTTCGGAATTCGGATCTGTCGAAGCTGCGCCAGCGACCACGAGGCGTATGTGAGCTTCTTGGCTCTCTGGTTCAGGAGCATCAGCCGGGCAGGCGTAGCGTTCCACCAGATCGTGAGTGCTTTGGCTTGGTCCATACCGTCCACAGATACGGGGTTCCACCCTGAACCGACGGATCGAGACTGCGTCCACAGTCCCGTTAGCCGTCCAGAGACGGTGTCGAAACGCTGAGCGACCAGCATGTGGCTGCGTTTTTGCCAGTAGCGGTCGGCGAGACCTTCCTTCCCGTACTTCGGGCAGCGCCAATCTTCCGGTTCACCGCACATGCTGCGACGCAACTCGCTGCTGATCGACCAGAAGAGCCGCACTGCACCCTCGTCTCCAGCCTCGCACTTCCGGTATGCGTCGCGGATGCGCCGCCCCGCCGGCCCCACATCGTGCCGCAGGCCAACGGGTTCAAGGAGAGGCGATCTCTCGATTTCACGAATCGTCGCGGGAAGCCTGCCGTCGTACCATTGGGTCGGCGTCCAGTCTCCCGCCTGAACACGCTCCGCTGGCCATAGGCATACCTGACCCCAGTCCGCCGTCAGCCCGCCGGCGACGGCCTCGGCAATCTCGATGGCCTCGTCCGGGGTGTCGGGCATCTTGCGCAACGACACGAACTCAGTCGGGGGTCGGTCGCCCGTCGGACGCCTGCGACAGATCAACAGGCTCTCGTGGATGCTGGTGTTTTCGGAGAAAGCGATTCTCCTCGGATCATGCGTCGTCACGATCCGTTCGATGTAGAAACGCTGGGCAAGGAACCGGCGCTCGGCCAAGCCGCCCGCGCCGGTACAAGCGGTAACCGGCAGGACCTTCGCCAGGAACCCTTTTTCGGACTCGATTAGCCTGTCCGCGAGGGGGGTGAAGAACGTCGATACCCTTCGAGGCGAGCTTCCTCTTCGAACTCGCGGTGTAAATGCGCGGGGTCGCGGTCATGTAGAGGCGTTTGCGCGCGCACAGCCGTTCGCCGTCGTGGAACTCTTGGAAATCAACGCGCCCGGCACCCGTCGCTCCGCGGGAAACGCCGGTGGTGCGGTGCGCCTCGTCGGCGATGGCCAGATCGAACTCAGGCGCACCATGGTCCGCCTGCGCCTCGATGACCCTGCGGAGCGAATGATAGGTGCAGAAGACCACCCGGGTCTGTCCCTCGCCGGCCAACGCGTGCGCGATCTCGGAAGGGTCCGTGGAGACTGGACATTCGAGTTCCGAGACCCGGATGTCCTCGTTCTCGTTGCGGCCTCCGGCGGTCGGATCCGAGCAGACGACGACGCATTTCAGCTTCCGGTTCGTCTGCCGGAGCCATTCGCGCCGTGCCTGCGAAACCAGAGCGATGGTTGGGGCCGCGAAGAGGATACGCTGTCCGTCCGCCACGACCTGTTCGGCGATGCGGAGCGATGTAAACGTCTTGCCCGTACCGCACGCCATGACGAGGCGGCCACGGTCGTGGTTGGTCAGTCCTTCAACGACATCTTCGATCGCGTCCGCCTGAAGCGGCCACGGCTCCTGCACCGGACGTTTGGCGTCGCGTTCCTCGACTTGGATGTGCAGGTACTTGCGGAAGTCGACCTGCCCAACCTGCGGATGGGCGTTCCAGATCGCGCTTTCCGCGTGAGGTCCCCAGCGGCAGGTCGCCACGATCCAGCGCAGGCGGAAGACCCGCTGTTGTGAGCCCCCGAGGAACTTGTCGATTTGACCCTTGCCCAGCGTGCGGCGCTCGTCGTAGCACTTGCACTGGATCGCCACCCATTCGCCGCTCGTCCTCCGAGCTACGAGGTCGATCCCGATGTCCCGGCCGTCGAGGCCGGTCAACTCCTCGCGCTCCGGCCAGTCGGCCCAGCGCCATATCCCGTCGATCTCGAATTCGGGTTCCTGCCGCGCGATCCGCATGAACAACTGCTCGAACCAGCGGCCCTTCTCGGATTCGTCCCGGCTCTGAACGATAGCCCTGCCGGCCCAGTCTCCGCATCTGGAGAATACTAACCGCCGACCTCAGCCGCGTTCGAGCGCGCCTCGGCCCCGGCGCATCCAAAGCCCGCGAGCGGGGCGTCGATGCACGCACGTCGGGAGGCGAACGGGGGCGCCGCTGGCGGAGGCCGACCCAGCTCCGGGACGGCGCTGGAAGTCTTGGGAAACCGCCTCGATTCGAGCGGTTGACACGGTCGGAATCGGGCTTCTCCGTGTACGGTATGAAGACCCCGCCGACCCGAGATTCCCAGCGCCGCAAGCCGTCCGGCGCGCTTGCCCCAGGGCTGGCTCACGGCCTTAAGGTCCGTAAGCCAGCCCACGCAATGTTGAACATTGCGGACTGGCAAGGGGGACGCTGCGCCCCCCTTGAACCCCCAGCTTTCCGCGCCGCTGAGGGATCAGCGGACGGGCGCGGGAGGCCGCGCCCCGAACCCCGTCGCCGGTGCGGCCCGTGACTGAGCGCCGCACCGTGATGGTCGCCGCCCGCGTCACGCCCGCGGAGCACGCCGCCTGGCGGGACAAGGCGGCAGCGGCGGGCCTGTCCCCCTCCGCGCTGCTTCGGGAGGCGATGGCGAGGACGCGGACATGGACCGCGCCCGCCATGGCCGTCGAGAGCGAGCGCACCCGCGAGATCGCTCGCATCGGCAACAACCTGAACCAACTCGCGCGCTGGGCGAACACCCACGCCTCGACGGCCGAGGCCGTCTCGGTGCTCGCCCATCTCGTCTCCTTCGAGCGCTCGCTGCTCGCCGTGGCCGGCAACGGCGAGGAGGCCGGCGATGCTCGTTAAGTTCCTCTCCCACGGAAAGGGTTCGGCCCGCGCGGCGGTCGAGTATCTCGTCGGCGAGCGGGACGCGGCGGGACACGAACGCGAGGGCGTCGAGGTCGTCCGCGGGAACCCGGACATGGTGGCCGCCGTGGCCGACTCGCTTGAGTTCGAGCGGAAGTACACGTCGGCCGTGGTCGCGTGGGCACCGGACGACCGGCCGACCGACAAGCAGATCGAAGCCGTCCTCGACGAGTTCGAGAAGACGGCGTGGGCGGGGCTGGAGCCGGACCGCTACGCGTGGACGGCGGTCCTGCACCGCGAGCGCGGCGGCGTCCATGCGCACATCCTCGCCGCGCAGTGCGACCTCCAGACGGGCCGCAGCCTGAACATCGCGCCGCCCGGCTGGCAGCGGACGTACGACCCGCTGCGCGACGCCTTCAACCACGAGCACGGCTGGAGTCGCCCGGACGACCCGGCACGGGCCAGGGCGCAGCGGCCGGGCCACGTGGCCTACATCGAGGCGTCGAAGCTGCGGGCCGGGCTCGAACACGAAGCCGACCCCCGTACGCTGATCCGCGACTACCTCGTGCAGCGCGTCGAGCACGGCGCGGTCAACAGCCGCGCCGACGTGGTCTCCGCCCTTGAGGACGTGGGGCTGGAGGTGCCGCGCCAAGGCAAGGACTACATCACCGCCCGCGATCCCGACAGCGGGAAGCGGTGGCGGCTGAAGGGAGAGCTGTATGAGCGAGACTTCGAGCCCGAACGACTTGACCTCCCGGCTGCGGAGTCGGCTGGAGGCCGACCGGAGCCAGATCGAGGAGACGGCCTGGGGCGTCGAGTTGCTGGAGATGCGCGGGGACCGGTACGTGGCGCTGCCCGCCGGCACGCCGGTCCGTCCGGCCTTCACCGTGAAAGGGCGGCCCTACTTGAAGCTGTCGAGAGAGTGAGGAGGGAGCTGCATGACCGACTTGGAACGGCAGTTGACGGCCGCCTTGGAGAAGTTGTCCGCGCAGTCCGAGACAGAACAGCGGCGGCAATCCGAGCAGGTCGAAGCCTTGCGGGGACAGGTCGAGACCTTGCTGGAGCACGTCGAGCGGCTGAGCGGGGAGAACGAAGTCTTGCAGCAGCGAATCGAGCGGCTCGACGTGCTGGCGACACGCTTGGCCGAGTATTTCGGGACATCCGCCGTCGTGAGACCGCGCGGCCTCCGCATCTGATGCGCCGCCCGGGACCGGATCGCGATCGGGGTCCGAGCCGCTGACGATGGCATCGAGTCGCTTGCCGCCCGAACACCGCACCGCCGCCGACCGCCCGTCTGGCGGAGACGCCGTCCCGGAGCGAGGTTTCAACCGCGCAGATCGTGCAGTCCATCACGAGAGGAATCGAATGATGGCACGCACGAAACGAAGTCGGCGCAGTTACGGCGCTGGCGAATGGGGCCGGAACCGGGTGAGGGTGTTCCCCGACCCGAAGACCGGCTTGTACCAGATCGAGTGGCGCGAGAACGGGCGCAGGCTCACACGGTCGCTGGGGCACCGCGATTGGATGAGGGCCAAGAGGCAGGCGGACGAGGTTGCCGCTGGCTTCGCGGTCCATCAGTCCAACGGCAAAGCCGAATCCGAGCCCGAGCCGCTCACCCTGGGACGGCTTCTTGACATCTACAGGGAAGAGGTGACGCCTACGAAGGCGGAGACCTCCCAGCGGTCCGACAGGGCGGCGGCGAGGATGTTCCTCCAGTTCTTCGGGGGAGACCGAAGGCCCGAAACTCTGTCCCAGCGCGACTGGGACCGGTTCATCCGGGCGCGGCGCGCGGGCAGGGTCGGACCGAGCGGAAGGCCGGTGTCCGACCGGACCATCGAGCACGACCTGAAGTTCCTGATCGCTGTGCTCAACTGGGCCGCCAAGTCGAGAGACAAGCAGGGCGAGCTCCTGCTTGCGTCGAATCCCTTGAGGGGTCTCATGACGCCCACGGAGAAGAACCCCACGCGGGTGGTGTTGTCCGAGGTAGAGTACCAAGCGCTACTCGGCGTGTCCCGGCAGTTCGACTGGCGGTTCCATGTCGCGCTCGTGCTCGCGCACGAGACGGGACACCGAATCGGAGCCATCCGTCACCTGCGATGGTCGGATATCGACCTCGATGGCGGAGTCATCCGGTGGAGAGCGGAGCACGAGAAGACCGGATACGAGCACTGCACGCCGGTCACCGCCGAGGCCCTCGCCGCCTTGGAAGAGGCGCAAAGGAGGAATCCGGGGGCGGGAGACACTCCGGTGCTGCCCGCGTCGACGGATGCCTCAAGGTGCGCTGGCCGGTCGGTGGTCCGCTACTGGTGGTATCGGGCCGAGAAGCTCTCGGATCTGGAGCCGAAGCCCGGACGGGGCTGGCACTCGCTGAGGCGGAAGTTTGCCTCCGACCTCATGGACCAGCCGCTGAAGGTGCTCTGCGAGCTGGGGGGCTGGAAGACTGCCAAGACGGTGCTTCAGTGTTACCAGCGAGCCGACGAGGGACAGCTTCGGAAGGCACTGGAAGCTCGCCGCAGAGTTTCCGTCTGATCCCGCTTTTGGCGGGAACAGAATAGCGGGAATCCGGCCACCGAAGCCCGTAAGTACAAGAATCAAACAAGATACAAACCCCCTTGACCCTGACGTAACGTCAGGGTTTGGGCGCGAGGGTGCCCACCAGCGGGTAGTGGTCCGACCCGAAGATGTCGTCCAGGCGGCGGCAGTCGCCGTGCCATCCGGGGGGCAGCCGGAACATCAGGTGGTCGGAGTGCCGCAGCCAGCCGCCGATCTCAAAGTGGTGGGTAGGCTGGGGGTCCGGCTGTTCAGGGTGAGTGAAGCACTCGCGGGCGAGCCGGTAGGCGCCTTCGCGACGCCCTCCGACCCATGTGTTGAGGTCGCCGCCGAGCACATGGGCACGGGCTTCGGCGGCCGCGGGACCCCGCGGAGCGAATCCCTCGACATCAAGCAGCCGGGCCATCTGGTGCCGACGCGCGGCCCCGAGGGTGCGCCACGCCCGGCTCCATGGCGACCTGTTCTCGAGGTGTACGGAACAGAGAGCGACGGGCGTGTCCGCAATGAGCACCTCCGCCGCAACCGCGACCCGACGCTGGCGCTCCAAGGGAAGCTCGATGGCACGTTGCGACGACAGCGGGACGTTTGCGAGGATGGCGTTGCCGCGGTCTTCGGGCGGGTCGGCGGCGGGTGCCCCGTTCCGCATCGATGGTACGTAGAAAAGGGAGAGGCCGACCTCCCGAGCGAAGGAAACGATATCGGTGCGTTGTCCACCGGGGGGAACGGCGGCGATGCGCTTGGCCCACCGCCCGGCGGTCGGCGGCGGGGTGTCCGGCCTGGTCGCGGCGCAGGGCCTAGTCGCGGGGATTTCCGGCTTGGCCGCGGTGCCCGGCCCAGTCGCGGGGATTTCCGGCCCGGTCGCGGTGCCCGGCCTTGTCGTTGGAATTCCCGGCCCGGTCGCGAACGCTTCTTGAAGCAACAGCACGGTGGGGCGTGCTGCTGGTCGTTCCGATTCGGTACCCCGTCCCAAGGCACCTTCGCCCGCGGTGAGGTGATCCCACAGGGCGCGGATCGCGCCGCCCCCCACGTTTGTGTTCCACGCCGCCACAGTGAGGGGCCACCGTCCCGTGCAGCCGGGAGCCGCGTCGCCGACCCTGACCGGTCCGACCGCGGCCCTCCAACGCCGGAGCGCGGGGAGATCCCCGGACGGTGCGGCAAGGGTCCACAGCACGGCCGGAGCGGGACGGCCCTGCAGGTCCAGGCTGTCCCGCCAAAGATCGCTCAAGTGCCGCTCCGTCTGCCTGTTAGATTGACCCCATGAACGATAGCAGCAGGCCGGTCGTGCTGATCATCTGCGACGGGTGGGGAGTGGGAGCGTCGGACCCGGCCGAGATCGCGCGGCAGGGCAACGCCGTGGCGATGGCGCGGACTCCCGTGCGCGACGGGCTGCTGGCTGAATGCCCGTGGGGGCTCCTCGCCACTGCCGGCGAAGCGGTGGGTCTTCCCGCCGGGCAGATGGGCAACTCCGAGGTCGGGCACCTGAATCTGGGCGCGGGCAGGATCGTGCATCAGGACGTGACCCGGATCTCGACGGCGGTCCGGGACGGCTCCTTCTTCGAGATCGCGGCCCTGCGCGACCTCGAGGCCGCGCTGAAGCGCTCGGGCGGCGCGCTCCACCTGATCGGGCTGTGCTCCGACGGCGGCGTCCACAGCGACATCTCCCACCTGTGGGCGCTCCTTGACTGGGCAGAGCGATCGGGCATCCCGGCCCGCGTCCATGCGGTCACCGACGGGCGCGACACGTCGCCGACATCCGGGCTCGGGTGGATCAAGCAGCTGGAGGCGCGATGCGCGCGAGGTCGCGACACCCGGATCGCCACCGTATCGGGACGCTACTACGCGATGGACCGCGACCGGCGCTGGCCGCGCACCGAACGGGCCTATCGGGCGATGGCCGAGGGTGAGGGGAAGCGGGCGGAGGGCGCCTCGGCCTATGTGTCCCTGTGCTACGACGAGGGCATCAGCGACGAGTTCCTGCCCCCGGTCGTCGTCGCCCCGGGCGGCGGGCACGGCGAGTCGCTCCCGGGCGGCAGCAGCAAGTCGCCCCGGCCGGGCGCGGGCGCGGCCCGCAGCAGCAGCGACGGCGACGGCATCCGCGACCGCGACGGCATCCTCTTCGTCAACTTCCGGGCCGACCGGGCCCGGCAGCTTGTCGCGGCGCTGGCGGACGACGCCTTCCCGCACTTCGAGCGTCTGCGCGGTCCCCGCGAACGCCTGATCGCCATGACCCGGTACGAGGACGACTTCCGCCACCCGGTTCTCTTCCCCCCGCGCACGCTCGACAACGTCCTCGGCGCGGTGCTGTCACGGGCCGGCCGGACGCAGCTCCGCATGGCCGAAACGGAGAAGTACCCGCACGTGACCTATTTCTTCAACGGCGGCGTGGAAGAGCCCTTCCCGGGAGAGAAACGCCACCTCGTTCCGTCACCCCAGGTCGCGACATACGACCTCAAGCCCGAGATGAGCGCGCCGGAGCTCACCGAGGCGCTGGCGGCGCACATCGAGGCGCGACGTTACGACTTCATCTTGGTCAACTACGCCAACGCCGACATGGTGGGTCACACGGGGAGCATCCCGGCGGCGGTCGCGGCGGTGGAGACGGTGGACGCCTGCGTCGGGCGGGTTCTGGAGGCCGTCGCCGAGGCCGGGGGCACGGCGCTGGTGACCGCCGATCACGGCAATGCCGAAAAGATGCTGTGCGAGGACGGGAGCCCCTTCACGGCCCACACCACATTTCCGGTACGGCTGATCCTCTGCGCCCCGGCCGGGACAGCCCCGCACACCGTGCGCGACGGGATTCTCGCCGACGTGGCTCCAACGATCCTTCATCTGATGGGCATACCCCAACCCCGCGAGATGACGGGGCGAAGCTTGCTCGGAACCGACCCCGCGTGATAGTCTGGGCGTTGCCGCCGAATAGTCGGGGCGTTCGCCGCCGATAGTCCGGGCGTTTGCCGCCGAGCCTGCCGGGGACCGAACCACCGTCGGAACTGCGATATGCCATTAAGCGACAAGATAAGCCGTTGAGCGACAACCCGTACACCCGCATCGTCGACCGTGTGACGAGCGGTCTCGGGCGCTTCATCTCGTGGATGGCGCTCCTGATGGTGCTGATCGGCGCGTACAACGCCATCGCCCGCTACCTGGGGCGTTTCATCGGCGTGAACCTCAGCTCCAACCTCTATCTGGAGCTGCAGTGGTATCTCTTCTCTCTCATTTTCCTGCTCGGCGCGGGCTTCGCGCTCAAGGAGAACGCGCACGTCAGGGTGGATGTGATCTACGGTCGGCTGCGCACCCAGGCGAAGGCCGTCGTCAACGTGGTCGGGTCGGTGCTGATGCTGGTCCCGTTCACCGTCTTCGTGCTGTGGGTCTCGTGGCCGTCGATCCGCAACTCGTGGGCGGTGCGCGAGGGTTCGCCCGATCCGGGAGGCCTGCCGCGCTATCCGCTCAAGGCGGTGATCATCGTGGCGTTCGTCCTCCTGCTGGCCCAGGGAGTCGCGGAATTCCTTAAGGATCTGGCCATTCTGCGCCGGGGCGCGGACGCGGACGACGAGGCCCACGCCGGTCAGACTCCCGAGGCGCCCGGCGGAGGGATCGGGCTGTAGATGGAAGCGAGCATCCTCGCCCCGCTGATGTTCGTGGTGGTCTTCCTGATCATCTTCTGCGGCTATCCGGTGGCGTTCGCCCTGGGCGGCGCTTCGCTCCTCTTCGCCTTCATCGGCGTCGAGTTCGGGATCTTCGACTGGAATCTCCTGTTCGCCATGCCCGAGCGGATCTTCGGCGTGATGTCGAACTACGTGCTCCTGGCGGTGCCCTTCTTCATCTTCATGGGGCTGGTGTTGGAGAAGGCGAAGCTGGCCGAGGATCTGCTGACGACCATCGGCACGCTCTTCGGGAGGCTGCGCGGGGGGCTTGCGCTAGGGGTCGTGGTCGTGGGCGCGATGCTGGCTGCGGCGACGGGCGTCGTGGGCGCCTCGGTGGTGGCAATGGGGAGCATTTCGCTGCCGGTCATGCTGCGCTACAAGTATTCCGCGCGGCTCTCGTCGGGGGTGATCCTGGCGTCGGGAACGCTGGGGCAGATCATCCCGCCGAGCATCGTCCTGGTGGTGCTCGCCGATCAGTTGGGGATCTCGGTGGGCGACCTGTTCATCGGCGGCCTGGTGCCCGGGCTCATGCTGGCCGGAATGTACGCGCTTTACGTCGCGGGCGTGGCGGTGGTCAAGCCCGAGGCGGCGCCCGCGCTGCCGCCCGAGATGACCGACGTCGACTTCCGGGTGCTGATGCGCCGCGTGGCGGTGGTGATGCTGCCTCCGCTGCTGCTCATCCTGATCGTGCTCGGCTCGATCTTCGCCGGGATCGCGACCCCCACCGAGGCCGGGGCGATCGGGTCGGTGGGCGCGATCGTGCTCGCCGGGGCGCGCGGCCGGATGTCGATGAGCGTGCTGCGCGAATCGTGTCTGGGGGCGACCAAGCTCACCACGATGGTCATGTTCCTGCTGATCGGCTCCACCGCCTTCGCCCTGGTCTTCCGGGGGCTCTACGGGGACATCTGGATCGAGGACCTGCTGACGACGCTGCCCGGCGGGCGGATCGGCCTCCTCCTGGTCGCCAACCTGGTGATCTTCGTCCTCGGGTTCTTCCTCGACTTCTTCGAGATCGCCTTCATCATCATCCCGCTGCTGGCCCCCGCGGCCGCGCTGCTGGGGATCGACCTGGTGTGGTTCGGCGTCATGATCGGAATGAACCTGCAGACCTCGTTCCTGACGCCGCCCTTCGGCTTCGCGCTTTTCTATCTGAGGGGTGTGGCTCCCCCGGAGGTGAAGACCACGGCGCTTTACCGCGCGGTGATCCCGTTCATCATCATCCAGCTGATCGGCCTGATGCTGATCGTCCGGTGGCCGACGCTGGTGACGGGGCTGGTGAACTAGCTATTGGGCGCTGGCGAAGGGCCAACTGATGCAGAAGGAGCAGGTTGTCGCAGGGATGGCTTCATGAGTTCCGTCATCCGGCATGCGTTCCGGCGGCTGAGCCGGAATCCAGGATTCGGCGTGTTTGCGGTCGCTATGCTGGGCTTGGGCGTCGGACTCAACACGGCTTTTTTCTCGATTATCCAACAGGTGCTGATCGCTCCCCTTCCGATCCCCGGTTCCGAAGGCGTTTTGATGCTGTCTCAGCGAAATCCTCGGCTCGGAACCGGATTGAATTCGGTATCGCCCGCCAGCTACCTAGCTCTGGATCAAGGACTGAGAACCATCAGCCCGTTAGCGGCTTTCAGCTGATCGAGCTGACCACGATCGATGATGAACAAGAACCGCGTCTTGTGCGTGCCGCGCGTGTGACTCCCAGCTTCTTTCGAGTCATACCTGCTCGCCCGGTGCGCGGCAGAGCTTTGGCCGACGAAGATATCGGACCGGCGAGTCGGTATTCGATCTTGGATCACGGCACCGCAGCCTTCATCAGCGAGCGCCTCTGGCGGGAGGCATTTGGTGCGCGCGAAAACCTGGTCGGCGGTTCGGTACTTCTTGATGGCGCACGAGTCACGGTAGTGGGGATTGCGGCCGAAGGGTACGATTTTCCACGCCGAACGGACGTCTGGGTACCCTTGCTGTTCGGAGACCGGGCGTCCGTCGACTGGGGGAGTTTCCGCCTCGGTGTGGTCGGGCGTGTCCAGCCGGGACGCTCGCTTGCGGACGCACAGCTGGACGCAAACGGGGTGGCCGAACTCCACTGGGCCGCCGTGCCCCAAATCAACGATGGGCTGACGTTTCCGCTGTCGACGTTGAAGGAGCGGCTGGTCCAAGATCTACGCCCGAGCCTGGTCTTGCTATTTGCTTTAGCCGCACTGGTGCTCCTGGTCATCTGTACCAACCTTGCTTCACTCTTTCTTATAAGCGGGGTTATTCGGGAGCGAGAGTTTGCCATCCGAATCGCAAACGTAGCAGCGCCAAGAGATCTTCTCGCGCAATTGGGAGGGGAAATGGCGGTTATTGTGGCTTTCGCCAGTGTACTCGCACTGTCCGCCGGAGCAATCGGTCTTCCGGCGCTCACGTCGGTCATGCCGGACACGGTCAGTTCCTACTGGTCCTTTCGCTTGGACCTGGGTTCGCTCGGTTTCTGTCTCATGATCGCGGCCTCCGCTGGTGCGCTTACGGTGCTGTGGCCTGCCCGACGCGCAATACGTCTCGATCTCGCGGCTCGCCTGAGTGGTCTCGGAGATGCAAGGCACACCAAGAGCCAGAGCAAGGCGCATGCTGTCTTTGTAGCAGCCCAAGTGGCGTTCGCCATTGTGATAGGAACGGCCGCTTGGGTCCTGTCGGGCACATACATGGCGTTTCGGTCAGCCGACCACGGGTTTGAGCCCGAAGGTGTCGCTGTGGCGGAGCTGACTCTCCCACGTGATCGCTATCCCCTCGTCGCCGACCAAAGTTTATTCCTTCAGTCTGTGCTGGACAGAGCTGGGGAGTCGCACCGCGTATCCCTCACTGCGGCTACCATTCGGCTGCCGGTCGTTGACATGGTCGGTGGCGTCTTCGTGCGCCCACCCGACGTTAGTGCCGACAGCCAAACGGAGTCGATCGAGGTCACCTTCAACGCCGTCGCCGGAGCGTACTTCCAGACGCTCTCGATCAATCTGCTGGAAGGCCGGGGACTGGAGGGCTTGGACTATCCTGGGGCACCGCCTGTCGCGGTGATAAGTCGGGAATTGGAAGCCACGCTGTTCCGAGGTGAGAAAGCCCTCGGGCGAAATCTGGTCCTGACACCTTGGCCCGATCGGCCGCGCCTAATCGTCGGGATCGCCGAAGGGGTGGCCCAAGGCGGCCTGGAGAGGACGCTGGCACCGACCGTGTACCTTCCGTATAGTCAGGTTGACGGGCAGACGTTGCCTCACGTCTATGTGATCGCGCGTGGGGAGTTTCCGCCGGACAGCGTCGCCACAGATCTCAAAAACGCAATTATGGGCCTGGATCCCGGGATCGCCCCCTCGAATCTATCGTCGATGGAGTCCCGGCTTAGTCGACTCGGGCGTCCGTGGCTGACGGCTACTTGGGTGATCGCACTGATTGGTCTTCTGGCACTGGGGCTCGCTTTGTCGGGCGTCTATGCAGCAACCTCTGGCTTCGTGGTCGCACAGGCGGGCGAGGCAGGTGTGCGTTCGGCACTGGGCGCCAGCCCCCTCGACCTGATCTGGTTCCTGTCACGACGGGGAGCAGTCTGCCTGGTCGCGGGACTCCCTTTCGGGTTGGTGGGGGGGATTGCTATGGTTCGGATAGCTCGGTTGGCGCTCCCATGGGAGGAAGGACCGGGGGCAGAGGCCGCAGTGTTCGTCTGCGGTATCGTTTTGCTGGCGGCGGGGATTTCCATCATGAGACCTGTCTTGGCAACCGTCCGGCGTCATGCGGGGGAGTTGATTGAGCATGGACTGTCAGGGCGTTGAGCGTGATTCCGGTTCCGATGCCATCCCTGGTCGGGGAGTTCACAGGAGGCTCGGTGGCCGTGCGCCCTCGTGCCGCCGGGTGGATTCCGGCGGTCAATGCAATCCAAAGCCGGCCTGCTCACGTGCATACCGCTGGGCCTGGTCGTCGCTGACAAGCTGTCCATCGAAGAGGTGGATCGTTCTGTCGGCCATGTGTGCGTAGCGCGGGTCGTGCGTCACCATACAGATGGTTGCACCGTTGCCATGTAACTCCCGCAGCAGTTCCATCACTGCGTTCCCGTTCTCGGAGTCTAGTCTAGGTTACCAGTCGGCTCGTCTGCCAGCAGGATGAGCGGCCTCCCCACGATCGCACGCGCAACGGCCACGCGCTGCTGCTGTCCTCCCGATAACTGACTTGGGTAGTGCCGCGAACGGTGTGTCAGCCCTACTCGTTTAAGGCATTCTTTGGACTTTGGACTTTGGACCTGTCCCGGTTTCGTGGACGGATGAATACTGCGGTTGAACTGCTCGGTTCTCGTCTCCCCGCTGCTGAGGAGAGCTTCTCCGGCCGAGGACATCCAACATCCCGAGCCGACCGGTCCGGACATCCTCCTCCGATCCTGTTTGAAACATATCCTCCGTCTTCCCGCCGGGACATGCTGCCGGCGGGAAGACGGAGGAACCGGCGCGCAGCAGCCCGGCCGCGCTCTCAGGCGTCGCCTCGCCGGTTTCTCGCTTGCAAGCCGGCGTCGCACCGGATCGATCGCGAGACCGCCCTGGCCGACAACCCTGCCGGGCTAGGCCGCATGCTTCTTCTCGAAGTCCGCCGGCGACTCGTACCCCGGCGCCGAGTGCCGACGCACCCGGTTGTAGAACCCTTCGATGAAGTCGAACACCGCACGCCTCGCTTCATCCGGGCTGCGGAACCGGCTGCGGTCCGGCAGTTCGCACTCGAGCGTCGCGAAGAAGCTCTCGCACATCGCGTTGTCGTACGCATCCCCGACCGATCCCGCAGAGGGCCGCACCCCGGCCTCCCGGCACCGCTTCCCGAAGGCGTACGACGTGTACTGGGAGCCCTGGTCCGAATGATGGATGACGTCCTTCGGCCGACGCCGCCACACCGCCATCGCCAGCGCCTTCTCCACCAGCTCCGACCGGAGGCCGGTCTCCATCGCCCGGCCCACGACGAGGCGGCTCCACGCGTCCACGACCACGGCCGCGTACAGCCAGCCCGCATCCGTCGGCACGTACGTGATGTCCGCCACCCCACAGCCGGTCGGGACCGCCGACCGAGAAGTCCCGGTCCGCCAGATCCGGCATCGGGCGGGCCCGGGCGTCCCGCCGAGTCGTGACGACCTTCCGCCGCCGACGGGTCACGCCCTTGATCCCCGCCTGCTTCATCAGCCGTCCGACCCGCCTGCTTCCCGCCCGCTCGCCCCGGGCCTTCAGTTCCGCATGGATCCGGGGCCGGCCGCAGGTCCGCCGGCTCTGTTCCCGGGCGTCTTCGATCTTCTCCCGAAGCTCCGCGTCCCGCCGGTCCCGCTCCGGAGGCGTCCGCTTCAGCCAGGCGTAGTACCCGCCGGGGGAGAGACCCGGGACGCGGCACATCGCCCGGACGGGGAACTCGGCCCGGTGCGCCTTCATGAACTCGAACCCCTTCCGGGGATCGAGCCGCTCTCCATCGCGAACCAGGCCGCGGCTTTTCTGTGAAACACGGGGTGGCGGAGGGGCGGGGGACGAGCGATTACGCGGCCTCCTTCTGCACATCCTGCACGCGGACATCCAGGCCCAGCCTGCGGAGACGATTGAGGAGGTAGCGCTTCCGGCGTTCCCGGTCACGGGTCCGGAAGTGGTCCGGTCCCAGATCCTCGTGCATCGCCCCAGTGGAGAACATGTGCCAGATCGCCACCAGGATCGCATGCTGCACCGCCACGATCGCCTTCTTCGGCCCGCCCCGCGACTTGTGCCGGTGATACAGGGCGCGGTAACAGCTCCCCTTCGTCCGCACCGCGGCCCACCCGACCTGCGACAGCGCGGCCCTCAGCCACGCGTTGCCCCTTCCCGTCGACACCGGCCTCCGCTTTCCGGCGCTCTCGTGGTTGCCGGGGCAGACCCGGGCCCACGACGCGAACCGGGCGGGCGACGGGAACTTCGACATGTCATCGCCGATCTCCGCGAGAACGGCTTCGGCCGAGCGCCTCGCCACGCCGGGCACGCTCTCGAGGAGCTCGAGGGCCGCCGAGAAAGGGCGCGTCACCTCCCTGATCCGGCCGTCCAGCCTGCCGATGCGCTCCGACAGATGGTCGATCGTCGCGAGCTGCTCCCGGAGCAGAAACCGGTGATGGTCCCCGGATCAGGCCGGGGACCGCTTCCGCCAGCTCCCCGCGCTTGCGGCGAAGCGACCCGCGCGCCAGCCCGGCGAGGACCCGGGGGTCTTCCTCCCCTTCGATCATCGCCCTCAGGATCGCTCTCCCCGTCGCGCCCATGATGTCCGACACGACGGACCCGAGCTTGACGTTCGCCGGCTCGAGCGTCTTCGCCACCCGGGTGATCTCCTTCGCCCGGTCCCGCGACAGCGCCTTGCGCCGCCGGGTGAGGTCCCGCAGGTCGCGAACCGGCCCGGGCGGAATGAAGCTTCCCCGGAGCAGACCGTGTTCGAGAAGCTGCGCGAGCCATTCGCAGTCCCTCACGTCCGTCTTGCGTCCGGGGAGGTGCTTCACGTGGCGGGCGTTGACCAGCATCAGCTCGAAGCGCGGATCGAGCACCGTGTAGACCGGACGCCGGTACACCCCCGTGGATTCCATCGCCGCATGGGTCACGCCCTCCGATCCGAGCCAGTCCCTCAGGGCGCCGAGCCCGGCCATCGCGTCGGGAAGGTGCGGGTGACCTTCCTCCGGCGGCCGCCGTCCCGTCCCGGGACCCGGACGCACGCCACCACCGTCTTCTTGTGCACGTCGAGGCCCGCGCACCGTTCGTTCACCAAGTCCATTCTCCGCCTCCTTCGGCCGATGGGTCCGGGGACGGGGGCGGGCGCTTGTGCGATTTCGATTTTTCTGTCCGTGATGGCGGCCCGGCCGACCGGGCCGCGTCAACACTGCGGGGTTCCCTCGAAGCGCCGTGGGTCATGTTTTTTGCCGGGCTTCAACACACCAGTAAGCCGGACGACCTCTGCCCCAGCCCGGAGCATAGTTTCAGCGCCGCGGGGTGGCCAGCCCCCAAGGATGGCCATGGGATGTTTTTTAAGCTGTCCCGCTCCATGCGGAGCCGCTTGACTTCCCGCCTGAGGCGGCGAACCTCCTCCCGGTCCTTCGTGGTCAGCCCGTCCGCCCGGCGTCCCTCGTCACGGTCCGCCTGCCTGACCCAGTTCCGGATCGCCCCGGAAGAGGGCTCGAACTCGCGCGCCAGCGACTCGGGCGACCGCCCCGAGCGCACCAGCCCGACCATCTCCCGCCGGAACTCCGGCGGATACCGCACCCGCTTCTTCGGCATCGCGGAATCCTCCTTTCCTCAACTTGGAAGTGTCCACGAAACCGGGGCAACTCCAGACGAACCGGTGCTCGCGTCCGGTTTCCATGAGGTGGTGAACGACGTTCAACAGGTCGGGAAGCCGCTGGATTTGGCCCACGACCACGTCGGTGCCCGGTGCAGTTCCGCGCACGAGTTCGCGCAGGCGCTCCGGGCGCGCCGCCAGTCTCCGGTACTCCTCCGGCTTCAGCAGGTCCACCACAAGCGCGTCCGGCAGAACCGAGCGCAGCCAAGTGGTCTTCCCCGTCCCGCGCGGGCCGAAAAGGAAGAAGCTTCCGTGCGGCAGAGTGAGAAATCGCGGGAGAGTCGTCATAATGACGGGTAAAATGACGACGGAGGTGTTAATTTGTCAACGATGTGACCATGGTGCCGACTAGATCGTCGGCAGCCCGGTCGCCGACGCGCCATGCGTCAGCGCCGGTAGTCTTCGGACCGGAAGAGCTTGGACGCCGTTCATCCTACGCTTCCGTGCATGCCTTTCGGAATCTCATCCGGCATCCATCGGGGTATGTGAGGTTCCTTTTCCTGGTATCTGGATCCACATCGAGTAACCCTGTCTGCTCCATCGGTTTCAGCACAGGCATCTTTACCTGTCCGCCATGGTAGATCGTTGCATCTGATTTGACGAAATCGAGGACATTTCTGATCGAGATCCATCCGGCATCGCCGAACTGCTTCATCAAGGCGCTTCTCAGCGGTGCGAAGTCCGGCTTCGCGACCCCCAGCAGCACCATCTGGTCTTGTTCGCCGCCCCGAAATCCGAAGTCTCCGAACGGAGCGACCTTCCAAATGGCCTGCTTCATTCGATCGCACCCCTTGATGTGGCCGGTACCGAAGAAGATGGAGTACTTGAGCCGCCTGCCTTTGAACAAATCGAAATGAACGACATGCTGCGCACCAGATTTCTTCAACTGCCGATTGTAAAGATCGTAGAGAAAGCGCCGCCGCTCTTTCGGGTCCAAGTCGTTACCATGCTTCCATGCATCGGTGCCGAACAGCTCGGTCAAGGAATATGCGAACGCGGGCCGGGAGAGAAAGCGGTTCATCGCCTCCCACATGAAGCTTATGTACACCTCGCACTTGGGATTCCCGAGGATCCGCCGGATCACCGATAGAGGAATGCCCTTGACGCCAAAGGGGTCGATCATCACGAAAGCGGGGGCCATTCGCCTCCGCTGCTCTTCGAGCTGGTCGAGAATGGCCGACATCTGGGACGAAAACGAACCCGCGGCTACGTGCACCTTCGCGTTGGTCGGCAGCTTCGGGCGCATCGCATCAACCAGTCCCTCCAAGTGCCGCGCAAGGGCCCGATCCTTCTCGACGAAGAAAAACACGACCTCGGCGTTGATCCTTGACTTGGCACCGTGTTCAGCGAGTGCGCGCATGGCTACGAGCGGCGATCCCTCTTCACCGCCCGCGTATTCGCCCGGTCCTGCGAATCCGTCAATGAACAGGATCCGCTGGTTATAGTTGCCCATGCCGAGGATCGGGAACCAAGCCTCG
This sequence comes from Longimicrobiales bacterium, assembly GCA_965215065.1. GTDB lineage: Bacteria > Gemmatimonadota > Gemmatimonadetes > Longimicrobiales > Gaopeijiaceae > Bin94. The sequence continues at coordinate 2,011,900 of OZ244037.1, read as the reverse complement.
AGGTAATGCTTGAGCACCAAGTGCTTGCCCTCGGTGTGGTCGCCTCTGGACCAAAGGATAGACTTAGGCGGCATCGTTGGCTCTCTCTCCCTATCCGACCAGCCCGTTCGCCGCCGGATACTCGTCCCAAGTCCGCCCGTCCAGCTCCCGTCCTCCCGACTTCGGCGTCCGCCCTCCCCACTGCTTTGAAGAAGAACGGCACATCGGCATTGTCGCACTGGTCCCGGAGGCGTCGGACCCACCGGGGATGCATTGGTCTGGCACCCGGGCCACTTTCTCCGCCGACGATCACCCAGTGCAGGCGGTCTCGCATGCCGCGACCGCCGACGAAAGCGGTCAGATCAAGCGGGCCAATGAGCGGCTCGCAACTCAGAAAGCGGACGGCTGCGGGCACCGTCCAGAGGTGCCGAACGCGGTAGTCGACAGATTGGTTTTCGACGGAAGTTCCAATCCAAATGTGGCCGGGGAGACCATCCGGGAACAAATCGGAGTGGCACCGGACGAAGTTGGCTGCCCTCGCCGGGCGTTTGGTGAGCACTTGGTAGACATGCCGGTCGACGGCCAACATTACCTGGAAGCAACGACGCGCAAAGGGGTCGGGCACATGGCGGTGGAACAGGTCCGACATCGAGTTGACGAAAACCCGTCGGGGTGCCCTCCACGACTCCCGATATCCGTAGACGCTCCGGCCACACCCGGACCGCGAAAGGATCGCTTCGGTTCTCCGCCGTGTTCACGACCGGCAGGCGGGCACGGTAACTGCCCGACAGCAGCCTCCGGGAAAGCCGTTCCGCGTAACAGCGATCGCACCCGGCGGATACCCGGCTGCATCCGGTGGTCGGGTTCCACGTGGCGTCGGTCCACTCGATCGCGCTTCGGGCAGGCACGGCCCCTCCCCCCTTGGTGACAAGTCATTCGGTCAACTACGAACATACTATATTCGGTTTTTGTTCGCTATCCCCATATGTCCGGCGACAGACCCCTCGACCGTCGGCACACCGCCGTCCTACCACTCCATCTCCGGCAGTACGTCCTTCTGCAGACGGAACATCTCGTTGACCAGGTTGACGGCCGCCCGGTACGATTCGGTCGTGGGGTCCAGCAGCAGGGCTCGAAGAAGCATCCAGCGCGACCGGTGCCGGAAGGCGTCCACCAAGAGCCGGTTGATGCTGGCCTGCGTCCTCATCAGCGCGAGAACCGCTTCGGGCAGCCGTCGCATCGTGCAAGGGTGCAGGCCCGCGCCGTCCGCTTCGGCGGGAACCTCCACCACCGCGCCCTTCGGAAGGCCGGGAACATATCCGGTGTTGGGCACGTTGACCGCCTCCAAGAACCGCTCCTCGGCGCACAGCACGCCTTCGAGCAGGGGCGCGGCCAGCTCTCCCGAGGGCACCAGAGGAGTCTCCTCTCGGGTCTTGCGGGTCCGGGGGCGCTGCTCTTCGGGAAAGAGGGGCACGGCGGTCGGGTGGTCGCCGAGGTTGTAGACCCAGGTCGGCGCTTCTCCCGTGTCCCAGGGGTGTCCCCCGGCGGGATCGTAGAAGAACTGAAGCACGCTGCTGCCCAGGAACTCTTCCGCCCAGCGGATGTATTCGCCGATATGGTTGGCGCCGGGGCTCGGAAAGCGACCGAACACGCGCAGCAGGATGCGGCTCAGGGCAATCTCGTCCCAGTCGTGCAGCCAGCCGGCTTCGAGCTCCCGCTTTTTCAGCCGGGGGTAGAGATCTTCGCCGGTGTCCCGGTCCGCGACCGACTCGAACCAGGAGAAGTGGTTCAGTCCGCTTGCCCTGGCGTCGAGCTTCTCGGGCGGCACCTCCAGGATACGGGCCATCTGCTCGACGCCCCGGAAGACGCCGTGGCATAGACCCGCGACCCGGATGTCCGTCAGGCGGGTCACGGCTTCGCAGAGCTTGGTGAGGGGATTGGTGTAGTTGACGAGCCAGGCTTCCGGGCAGCGCGCCTCCATGGCCCGGGCGACCTCGACGGCCGGGCCCATGTTGCGCAGGGCGTGAAAGAGCCCGCCGGGGCCGCCGTTCTCGCCGTAGATCTGGCGGAAGCCGAAGGTGCGTGGAACGTGGAAGTCCTGGGCCCAGTGAAAGTAGCGGTCGATCTCGATGGCCAGGATGACGGCGTCCGCCCCGCCGAGGGCCCGGTCGGCTCGGGTCGCGCTCGAAACCGCGGCGCGGCGGCCCAGCCGTGCCGCCACGGATTCGGCGTACGCCTCCGTTTCGGGGAGACGCGACGGGTCGGTGTCCACAAGGGCGATCTCGATGCCGCCGTCGCAGAGAACATCGCTCAGGAGGACGTCCCGGATGGAAGCGGGACCGAATTCACGGCTGCCGGCACCGACCAGCACGATCTTCACGGGGATATACCCCCCGGGGGGGTACCTGTGCCGCTCGCGCCGGGGCCGCCCGGGACATCCGGAACCGCGCCCTCGACCGGGGGCACCTCGCCCGGAATCGCGCCCACGACAGGGGCTGCCGCGCCCGGACCCGAGCCCGACTCCGAGCCCGTCAGCCGCACGGCCAACACGCCCCCGACCGCCGACGCCGCTGCAAGGATCGCGCCGGGACCGGTCCGGCCTGTGAGCATGCAGCCGAGCCCGAGAAGACCTGCGTACACGAAGAGCGCGCCCAAGGCGAAGCCCGTCCACATGCGGCTCGCCGGGGGGTCCGTCGAAGCCACGCCCGTGCGCGCGGCCGTGCGAGCCCACCACCCTCCGGGCCGGACCCGACGGAAGAACCGGTCGAGAACCTCGTCGGACTCCGGCTTTGTCAACAGGGCCACCGTCATCCACACGAGCGTGCACGCGACGAGAATCATCACGGCCCGGACCAGGTCCATATCCGGGCCATAGAGCCGGTCGCTCATCGTCACTACGAAAGCTGGCAGGGGAAGGAACGCTCCCGCTGCGTCCAACAGCACCCGTCCGTTCGCCAGGACGACGGAACCGGCCATCGCCGCAATTTCCGCCCACGCGTTCACCCGCCACCAGAACCACCGCAGCAGCCAGACCAGGGCCACGCCCGCGGTCAGCTCGATGACGTAGATCCACGCCCGCTGGATCGAGTCCATCCGCCAGGCGACGAAGGCGGCCGCCACGGCCAGGAGGACCACCGCTACCCTGGACGCGGAAACGTAGTGGCGCTCGGAGGCGTCCTTCCTGACGAAACGGCGGTACACGTCGTTGACCATGTATGACGCGCCCCAGCAGAGGTGCGTGTCCATGGTGCTCATGAATGCCGCCAGAAACGTCGCCACCATCAGGCCCCGCAGGCCGCTCGGCATGAGCTCGCGGATCATCATCGGGTAGGCCAGCTCGGGGTCGGCGGCGAGGGCCGGGTCGGCGGCGGGAGACGGGAAGACCAGCGGGAGCCCAGCCCCGCGACGATCCACGGCCATGTAAGGAGAACGGTACCTGCGAAGGCGAACCACAGCGACGCCTTGACCGCCTGGCGCTCGTCCCGTGCGGCGAAGAGTCTCTGCGCCACGTAGCCGTCGCCCTGGCCGCTCCTCATCCACAGGACGAGGATCAGGCAGAGGAACGATACGAGCTCCAGCGAAGAGGCGTTCGCCGCACCCGGTACGAGGTCAAGGGCCCCGGGAGGCGCGCCGGGGGCCGCCCGGATCGACTCCGCCAAGCCGGAGGGGCCGCCGAACCGGGTCAGTACGATGCCGGCGAGGGTGATCGAACCGAGCATGCCCGCCACGAACTGAAGGAGGTCGGTCACGACGACTCCCCAGAGACCGGAAGCCACCGTGTAGACGAGGGCCAGCCCGACGCACACGCCGAGAGTCACCGCCGGATCCCAGCCCAGCAGCACCCGGCTGAACTTGACCATCGCGAGCATCACCCATCCCATGACGACCGCGTTCTTCAGCAGCCCCTGGTATACCGCCGAGAAGCCGCGCAGGACCCGCGCGGGTGCGCCGCCGTAGCGGAGTTCGATCACCTCCGCGTCGGTGAGGACGCCTGCCCGCCGCCACAGCCGGGCGAAAAAGAAGGTCAGCATCAGAATTCCGGCGGCTTCGTACCACCACAGCCAGTTGCCGTACACTCCCTGGCGCCGAACCAGGGCGGCGGTGGCGAGCGGCGCGTCGGTGGCAAACCAGGTGGCGGCGATGGAGGTGCCCGCCAGCCACCACGGCAGGGACCGTCCGGCGATGAAGTACTCCTCGACGCTGCGCCCCGCCCGCCGGGCGAAGCCGAAGCCGATGGCGAGAGTCACGGCTCCGTAGACCGCGACGACGATCCAGTCGGCGGCGGTCAGGGTCACGGGCTCATGGATCCCGGCCCAGGGAGATCGCGTTGGACAGGATTCGGTACGCTCCCGGCACGCCGTAAGGAAGCTGGCGGTGAAGGGCGAGAGCCAGATAGCTGTAGTGGCCCCGTCCCGTTCGGGCGACAAGCCAGACGCCCCGTTGCGGCGCTTGGCCCGCGTCGCGGGTCTCGACGAGCGGCGTGTACGCCGGATCCCACTCCGAGAAGAACTTGGACCCGCGCTGTTCGAGCCAGTGGTCGAAGTCCGATTCGGAGATGCGGTTCGGCGCGGCCAGCAGCGGATGATCCGGTGCCAGCAGCCGGACCGAAGCGTCCTCTTCGGAGACTTCTTCGGCATTCCGGGGCAGAACGGCGTGGTAGGGGGCCATGGCGGAAGGCACGAACTCCGGGGTCTGGTACAGGACGATCAGGTTCCCCCCCTGCCGGGCGTAGTCCAGTATGCGCTGGTTGTTATCGACCAGGTCTCGTCGCACGGCGTACGCGCGCGTGCCCACGACGACGGCATCGAAGCCGCCCAGAGGAGAGGTTGAGAGGTCGGACCCGTCGAGAAGCTGCACACGGGCTCCGAGAGCCTCGACGGCGGCGGGCACTTCGTCCCCCGCGCCCATCACGTAACCGACGTTCAGGCCGTCGAGAGGCGCGACCCGGACAAGCTGGGCGGTGGTCCGGGCAGGGATTCGGAGCCGGGTCGGCGGCAGGTCTCGGTGGTCGATGACCTGGAACCCGGTCCGGTACTCGCGATGTCCTCGCGGGGTCGTTCCTTCGGCCACCGCTTCGGCCACCGCCCGGATGTCTGCCTCGCCGCTCCATCCGGCGGGAGGGTGGAGCATGAAGGCGGTTTCCAGAGCCTCGCCCGCGCGACCGAAGCTGTGCCGTGCCGACGCCGGCGCGACGCTCCAGCCCGATGGGAGCTCCAGGTGCGTTTCGGCCGACACGGCGGCGGTGTTGGCCTCGACGCGCACGAGGACTTCAGCCGGGCGCGCGCGGCCGGATCCGTCGTCCACGAAGACGGTGACGCCCGGCGTGACCGATACGGACAGCGCGGGCAGCACTTCCGCTCTGCGTGCGATGGATCCGTACGGCAGCCGGGGCACCGTCCCGGTCACGGGCACGGTTCTGACGACTTCCGGCCCTTCAACCCTCAACGTGACTTCAGCAGACAGGTCGGCCCTTCGCCAAGGCAGATGAAGGTCCGAGGAGTCCGCAACCTGGTAGTGGTTCTGCGACGGTCCGGTGCGTGCGAAGTAGGGTCCTGAGGCGCCCGCTTCGGCGCGAAACGGAACCCGGATGTCGGCGAGTACGGTTCTTGCGGATCCGGCCCCCGGGCGGTCGCTTTCGCGATTCGGCTCCGGCGCTTCGGCGGGCGCATCGGAGACCACTTCCTCGGGGCGCGTTTCGGCGAGCCTCGTGCCCGTGCCGGCGACCAGGCGCACGCTGACGACCTCCGCCCGGACGCGAGCCGGGTTTTCGACCGTCGCCCGCACCGCGGACGACTGCCCCGGAACCAGCACCGCGCTCTCTGTCTCGTCCGCCAGTTCGGCCCGGATCACCAGCCCGGCCGCGGCCACGATTGCGTCTTCGAACTGCCGCTCCTTCACCGCCAGATGGAAGAGCGTTTCGGGCACCGCTGCCGCGTCTGGCATCCGTTCCGCGTCGGCGGTAATCGACCGCAACAGCGTGAGGCCGCGGGCCAGCTCGGGAACGGAGCGGCTCGGTGCCCGGAAGTCGAAGTCTCGGAGCACACCGTCTACGAGGGCTTGGATTCCTGCCAGCGCCGCTTCCACCTCGGGCGCGGCTTCTTCGCCCACCAGAGCTGGGAGCCCCGTCAAGCTCGTGTCGAGACCCGAAAAGAAGGTGGAATCGACCGGTTCGCCGACTTCGTCGGGCAGCGCCCGGAGCCGTTCGTACTTGTACGCGCCGCCGCCTCGACGGACCCGGCCCGAAGTCTGGGAACGCTGGAGGCTGAGTCCCAAGGCGGCCCAACGGCGGTACGTGGCGCCCAACCATGGACTGTACTTCCCGGCGTCCACGGATACGTGGTGGATCTCGTCCGTTCGGGCGCCGCCCCGGTAGACCCGCCGGACCGTCCAAGGGCGCAGTCCCTCGCCGACGATCTGCTCCGGAAAGCGGCCGGGGTCGGCGGCGGCGACAACGGCTTCCGGGGTCAAGAGCCCTGTAGCGTGGTGATGGCCGTGTCCGTCTCTCGGCGAACCGTGCCAGCGCGACACCACGACCAAGGGGCGGTTCAGGCGGATGACCCGGACCATGTCTTCCAGGACGGCCTCCCTGTCCCAGCTTCGGAACGCTTCCTCGACCGACTTGGAGTAGCCGTAGTCGGCGGCCGTCGTGAAGTAGAGGTCGTCGAGTCCGTAATAGCGACCCGAGAGGACCAGTTCGCGAGTCCGGATTAGCCCCAGCGCGTCGAATATCTCGGAGCCGATGGCGTTGGCACCCGCCTCTCCCCGATTCAGGCTGAAAAGCGCGGTTCGCGCTCCCCATCCCCGGCTGGCGAGGGCCAGCATTCCCGATTGCTCGTCGTCGGGGTGGCTCGTCACGTGGAGGATGCCGACGGTCGTCTCGAGCTTGCGGATCCGGTGCCAGGCCCCGGCCGCTCCCCGGTCCGACGGGAGCTCCTCGCCGGGGATAGGAGCTGGAAAGGCCAGAACCCGGTCGAGCGGGGGCCGGGACTGGCTTGCTAGGGGGGCCGCGGCAACCAGTGCAAGGGCTGCGGTCACAGTCAGCATGGCCCCGTGCTGGCGGGTCATGAGTGTCTCCTTCCGGCGCTCCAGGATGACGCGCCACTCAATGTTTTCATAGCCTGAGTGCGCGCGCCCTTCAACGAGCGAACTCGATCAATCGGCGGGACTTGAAGGGGTCCATTAGCCGCTCTGAACAGCGGAAGCAAGGCGATTCGCGAGCGCATCGAAGTCCGCTTCCTCATTCGGGTTATGCTGCGTGAATGTGATGGCGTCTTCCATCCAGCCCGAGGCGTGAAGTCGTCTCAGCCCTTGGGACCGTCGCAACGCCACAGCACCGGGCAGATCTGCGATCCGCCGGATAACCGCATCGTCGGCCCCCGGCGGGCGGCAGACAACGGACGCATTAGCGAACGTTTCGTCACTCACCATCGACACCAAATCGGGGGAATGGGTCGTAGTAACCACACGGCTCGCTCCCTTGGAAACTTGACGCTCGATGAGGTCGAGCAACAATCTCAGTCGTGCGGGATGAATACCGTTGTCGATCTCCTCGAAGACATAGAGACGTGCGGGGTTAGCGCCGAGCAACGCCGCCGGCATCACAAGAAAGCGCAACGTGCCGTCGGAAGCACCGTGCGCAGATACCTTTCTGTCGCTTGCCTCGTGGAAAACGAGCTGCACGCGCCCGGTGGTGGGATCGGTTGGAAACTCGAAATCCCTTACGTCCATGGGTGTGAGCTCGCGGGTCCAGGCGGCCAAGGTCTCTTTCCGCTTCGGGTCGGTACATATCTCCCGGAGTACCGTCGGCAGGTTATCACCCCGGTCGCCCAGTACGGTCTGGCCGGGGAACGCCGCCTGTCGCATCCGGTTCGGCTCCAAGTCGAGGAAGCGCATGTTACCGAATACATCGACGATCCGTTCAGCACTGTCTTTATGGCCTCTCACCACCTTTTTGTGTTCATGGATCTGTGTAATGGCCGGTTGTTCCGGCCTGACTTCCAATCGGTGGCCATATTTTTTGGCTGCCCGTTTTTCCCATGCGAAGAAGCAAACGGGTGTCGTCCCTCTGGGCGTGAACGGGATCAGGATGCCCTGGGTGGCTGGAGAAGACCGCATCCGGCCCGACGACGAGTTCTTCTTCCATTACCCGGAAGCTACCAAACCGTTCGGCGTCGCTTCCCACCTTGATATGATATCTGGCCTTCTCTCCCCGGTGACGCCTCCCCGCATGGGTCCATTCCATTGTTAAGGGTGTAACCGCGGCCGATGCCGTGAAGAAACCGGAAGCCGTCGCGGATGTTGCTTTTCCCGCTTGCGTTCGTACCGACGATCACGGTGAACGGGCCTATGCGAACCGTCTCGTTGGCGAAGTTCTCGAAGTCGATGAGCTGAAGCGAGGTGATCATGACCGCTCCACAGCTCGTGGCGGAGTGGTCGTCCGGCAGGGCAGCGAGCGACGGCAAGTATGATGCTGAGAAACCGCTGGATCGTCAAGTCTTCCGCAGATTGGACCCGGTCGCCTCTGATCCTGCGATGGCTCGTATACGTCAGCGTCTGCATGTCCCGATTCCGTCCCAGCACCGGCGGCCTGCCGGTCACATCCCCCAGACGGTGATTGTCCGCCCGGGGTCGGACTCCGGGAAGCGTTCCCGGCGGAAGAGCTTGTCTTCCCAAGGTTTGTCCTCGGAGCGGTCGAAGAGCACCAGGTGGCCCGCTTCGGACCCGCAGCGATCCATGTAGGCTGCCGTCTGCTCCAAGCCCTCGCGAATGGTGGTCTCCAAGCTCCGGCGGCCCTTGCCCAGGACCTTGCACTCGATCACGAACCTTTCCTCCTGCCCCGGCGTGCCGTCGCTTCGGGGCCACACGATCAACAGGTCGGTGCGGCGACGGCCCAAGCCGTACTCCCGCTCGATGCGGCCGCCGCTGTTCACGATCCGTTGCAGGAACGCCTGCAGCAACAACTGCGGTCCGGCCTCGGCGTAGTCGAAGCGCCCCAGCCAGTGCTCCGAGTGCTGCCGGAAGAAGGCCTGGAAGGCGGCCAGCAGCTTGGTCACCTTCAGGCCGCCGCATGTGTCCACGAACCAGGCGGTGTTCGTTTCCCCTTCGAGTTCCTCTTGCGCGACGTAGGTGAGCTCCCGCGGCACCACCTCCGCATAGACGGGGTTGGCGATGCGCACCGGGGCGTCCAGGGCGACCAGGCCGAGGTCGCGGACGTACTCCAAGTCGCGGCCCGTGAAGGTCCGCTCGGCACCGCCGCTGAGCAGGGGCTCGACCACTCGGCGCACCCGGCCTTCGCGGAGCTTGTCGGCGAGCTGGTCCAAGTGGGTGTCCCGACGCCGGATGAGCGCCTCGAGGGCGGCGCGGACGGCGGCGGCGGTGATCGGGAGGCGGCGGTCCCGACCGGCCCCGCTCCTGAAACAGGCTTCGTAACAGAGGGCGTTGACGAGCCAGGGCTGGCCCCGGGTCTGGGCCCAAAGCAGGTCCAGGGCCTCCGGAGTGAAGACCTGGCCGGTCTCTTCGGTGTGCTGGGCGACGAGCGCGGCGGTGTCGGCTTCGGAAAAGTCGCCGAGGCGGAGGGACTCGGCCTTGATGTTGAAGGCGCTGCCGCCGGCGATGACGGCGTTCTCAGAAGTCGAACGGATGCGGTAGTCGCGCACATCGCGGACGCCGCACAGCACCACGCTCCGAGGGAAACGGCCGGGGCGCAGATCGTAGCCCGCCCGGAGTTGCCGCAACACGGTAATCAGGGTGTCGCCGACCAAGGAGTCGATCTCGTCGATGAGCAGCACGAGGGACTTGGGGGCGGCCCCGGACCAGAGCGACAACGCCTCGCCGAGGGCGGCGTCGGGTCCGGCATTCGCCAGTGTGTCCGTCCAGATCCCGTCGAGGTAGCTGTCACCCGATAGACGGGCCCGAAAGGCCAGCTGGCCCAGGACAGCGCGCATACCGCGGCCGACGTCTTCGCGCGCGGTCTGGCCGACTTCGAAGTTGGCGTACACGCAGCGGTAGTCCCCGGCTGTGCCGCTGCTCAGCAAGTCGCGCAGGGCCAGGAGGGCAGAAGTCTTGCCGGTTTGCCGGGGTGCGTGTAGGACGAAATACTTCTCGTCCCGGACCATCCCGAGCACATCGTCGAGATCCAGCCTCCCCAAGGGGGAGATGCAGTAGTGCTTTTCGGGGCGGACGGGACCCGCCGTGTTGAAGAAGCGCCGGGTGGTCATGTCATTTTCCCTCCCGGGATTTGTGAGACTCCGGCTTGACGACTGGCCGAATGGCAGAGACGGCAGCCTCTGGCCAACCTGGTCGAGGTCTATTTACCCCGGAATAGATCTTTTGAGCTGGACAGTGGCAGCGTCAAAGACATTCATTTCATGGCATTTGAGCATTTCATGGCATTTGAGAGATTGAACACTGGGAAATTAAGCTCAATGACATGGAAACGAGAAATTGTCTTAACGTCGATCAGGCCATCCATGCCCGTGATCCACCCCCGAGCGCAGGGTCCGCAAACCGCGGCTACGTCGACATTCCCCGGGGAAAAGCGAAGCTGGCAAACCGCAGCTCGGCCGTGCCGAACCACTGGTAGGACGCCTCCTTGAAGCTGCGCCAGTGGTCGTAGACCTGCCGGTACTGCTGGTCCGCCGCCGCGTAGTCTTCCAGAATCTCGCCGATCGTCGTTCGCGCGAGGGACATGATGTCGTCCGAGAAGGACCGCATCTGCGTGCCGCCCGCGATGAGACGCTGCAGCGCGCCCGGGTTCTTGGCGTCGTAGTAGTAGAGCATCCTTCGCGCCGTAGCCTTCGCCGCAACCTCGAAGACCGCCTGGTAATCGCTCGGGAGCTGGTCCCAGGCCTGCCGGTTGACCTCGTAGGACACGGAGGCCGACGGCTCCCACCACCCCGGGTAGTAGTAGTAGGGCGCGGCCTGGTGGAGGCCGAGCTTCTCGTCGTCGTAGGGTCCCACCCACTCGGTGGCGTCGATGGCTCCGCGTTCGAGCGCCGGGTAGATGTCCCCCCCGGCGAGGACCTGGACGGTTACGCCCATCCGGTCCATGACGTCGCCGCCCAGCCCCGGGATCCGCATCTTGAGGCCGCGCAGGTCTTCCGCCGAATTCACCTCCCGGCGGAACCATCCGCCCATCTGGCCGCCCGTGTTGCCGCCCGGGAACGAGATGATCCCGAAGTCCGAGAAGACCCCGCGGACCACCTCGAGTCCCCCGCCCTCGTTGAGCCACGCGTCCTGCTGGCGGGCGGTCATGCCGAAGGGCACGCCGGCGTCGAAGGCCAGCGCCTGGTTCTTGCCGGTGTAGTAGTAGCTGGTGCTCTGACCGACCTGTACCGTGCCCTGCTGCACCGCATCCATGACTTGGAGACCCGGCACTAGCTCGCCTGCGGGATACGCGCGGATTCGGAAGCGGCCCCCGGTCAGCGAGGAGGTGATCTCTCCGAGCATCTCGCCGGATCCGTAGATCGCGTCCAGGCCTCGCGGAAAGCTCGAAGCCAACCTCCAGTTCACGCGCGGCTGCGTCACCACTGCCGGGGCTTCGCCCGATCCGCCGCCGCCGTCTCCGCCGCACGCGGTGACCAGACCCGCGCCGACCGCGCCGCCGGTGGCCCGTGCCAGAAAACTGCGGCGGCCGAGCGATCCGTCGCTGCTGGTCGGGGTGGCGGCCCGAGAGGCGTCTTCTACGGTCTTCTTGCTCATCACGGTGCTTCCTGAGGTGCGCGGTATCCTGGCCGACCTGCCTATGAGGCTCGGTCGCCGACCCTGAAGACTAGCAGCGCGTGGATCAATCCGCACTGTCAGGAGCTCCGCACGAGCACCGAGAGCGGCGCCTCGCCGGGCCGGCAAGGCGCTTTGAACGGGGAATGGCATCGCTATTCGCCCAAGAAACAACGCAGAGCGAAGCGATCCGGCCGGACGCATCGGTGCCCGCTTCACACACGCTTTGCTTGCGAAGTTGTATACGGAAGAGTATACATACTTGTGAAACCCCTGTCGGACCCTTGTATCGAGAGAGTGTGTACCGATGCGAACTCTTAGAAGACTCCTGCCGACTGGCTGCCTGGCGTTGGCCGCGGCAGCCCCCGTAACCGCCGAGGCACCTCCGCTCCAAGAGGTCGTCACCGGGATCGTCGTATCGGCCCGCACGGGGCAGCCTCTGTCCGGGGCCCAGGTCGTGATCGAGGAAACCGGACAGGGCGTCACCACCAACTCGTCGGGCAGGTTCCTGATCGAGAACGTCGCCGGTGCGTCCGTGACTCTGCGCGTGGTCCTCATCGGCTACCGCGAGCATACCGAGACCGTCGCTGCCGGGGACGCGATTCAAATCGAGCTCGAGGAAACGGCCATCAATCTGGATGCGATCGTCGTGACCGGCACCGCGGGGGGCTCCCGGACGCGGGCGATCGGTACGACCATCGCCCAGGTCGACATGAGCGAGGCGATGCAGGTGGGGCAGTCGGGCACGATTCAGGAGCTGCTCAGCTCGAACGTCGCCGGGCTCAACATTGCGAGCGGGCCGGGCAATGTCGGCACGGGAGCCGCCGTCAAGATCCGCGGCATCGGGAGCGTCTCGCTGGGCAGCGGCCCGCTCGTCTACGTTGACGGCGTCAGGATCGACAACAACTCGAACGCCCGTATCGGCAGCGACCAGGGGACCCGGACGATGCGCGGGGGCTCGGTCAGCCGCCTGAACGACCTCAACCCTGAGGAAATCCAGAACGTCGAAGTCATCAAGGGCCCCGCGGCCGCAACCCTCTACGGAACGGAAGCCTCGGCGGGCGTGATACAGATCACGACAAAGCGGGGCGCGGCCGGTGCACCGCAGTGGGAGGTCACCGTCAGGCAGGGAGTCTCCTACCTGTCCAACGCCGTGGACCGGTGGCCCGCGGTGTACGACAAGGGGACGAACGCGTGCCTGAACTGCGAGCTGCTGCCCAGCGGGGTACGGAAGTTCGAGGTCCTCAAGTCCGAACAGGCGCTCGGCTACGGTATCCCCTTCAGCTACGGACACGACCAGACCTACGGGATCTCCTCGTCGGGGGGCACGGACCTGATCCGCTACTACGTCTCGGCACAGGTCGACCGCGACGAGGGCTTTGTCGACTGGAACCACCAGAACAAATACTCCGCGCGTGCCAACCTCGAACTGACGCCGAACGAGCAGCTCAGCATCGCCACGAACATGGGCTTCGTCCGTTCCAGGTCCCGTTTCAACGGAGGAGGCCCCTTCCCCATCGAGTTCGTGTCGTCGATCTACTGGGGCACGCCCGCGGCGGCCGAAGACGAGCGCCGGCGCGGCTGGAACTGGACCCCGCCCTGGGCCATGGAGACGGTGGACGTGACCGAGGGGATCGACCGGATCATTGCGAGCGGCACGATCCGCCACAATCCGTTTCCCTGGCTCGTCCACCGTGTGACGGGGGGCGCGGACTTCGGCAACGCCGTGTCCGGACGCATGGTGCCTCGGTCTCCCCTGGGCTCGGCAGACTTCTTCGGCTCGATGAGTCTGGGACATGTGGAGACGACGGAGCGAGCCGTGACTCAGGCAAACGTGGACTACGGCGCGACGGCGACGGTGGATCTGCCGTTCCGGGGCATGACCTCCGAGACCTCGGTCGGGGCGCAGTACTACGTGAAGAAGACGCACGAGTTCGGTGCCGTGGGCGACCAGTTCCCCGCCCCCGGGCCGGGAACGGTTTCGTCGGCCGCGGTCAAGACGGGGTGGGAGGACTTCATCGAGAACAAGACCCTGGGCGTCTACGTGCAGGAACAGCTCGGCTGGAATAACCGGCTGTTCCTTACGACGGCCTTCCGTGGTGACGACAACAGCGCCTTCGGCGAAAACTTCGACTTCGTCCTGTATCCCAAGGTCAGCGGCTCCTGGGTTCTGACCGAAGAATCATTTTTCAACGCGTCCTTCATCGACAACCTGAAGCTGCGAGCGGCGTGGGGACGCGCGGGCAGGCAGCCCGATGTCTTCGCCGCTCGCCGCCTCTACGCGCCCATCACCGCCGGGGGCGACCAACCCGGTCTCACCACCGACGCGGTCGGCAACCCGGACCTGAAACCGGAGGTGGGCGAAGAGCTCGAGGTGGGCTTCGACGCCAGCCTGTTCGATGACAGGATCGGCTTGGGATTCACCTTCTACAACAAGGACACGAGGGACGCGATCGTCGCGCGGCCGGTATCGCCGTCGAGCGGATTCGCGGGCACTCAGTTCGTGAACGTCGGCCAGCTCAACAATCGGGGGATCGAGCTCGATGCGAGCGCCACCGTGATCCGAAGCCGGAACATCGATTGGGACATCGGCTTCAACTACGCGACCAACGACAGCGAAGTGGTCGATCTCGGCGGCCTTCCCACGGTCTTCCTCTTCGGCCAGCGTCACCAGGAAGCGCTTCCGGTCGGTGCCATATTCGTCGAAAACGTGGTTTCGGCCGAGTTCGACGCCAACGGGAACATCGTCAACGACCAGTGCGAAGCAACGCCCGAACAGGGCGGCGGCACAGTGCCCTGCTCCATGGCGCAGCCGGTGTACCGCGGCCCCTCGATCCCCACCTGGTACGGCGGCGTTAACACGTCGGTGCGCTTTCTGCAGAACTTTCGGCTCTTCGCCCTCGTCGACTTCTCCGGCGGCTACACCAAGATCAGCGGCGATCTGGCCGCTTCCCACCTGCTCTTCCAGAACTCCCGGCAGATCCTGGAACGCCGGGACGCGCAGCTGGCGGCGATGAGCGAGATCGTAGGAAACTGGCTCCAGGCCGGGGTGCTCAAGGGCGGGCTCGCGAAGCTGCGCGAAGTGTCGCTGTCCTACACGCTTTCGCCCACAATCGCTTCACTCGCGGGCAGCGACGGCGGATCGCTGACGATCTCCGCGCGCAACCTCGGGAACCTGTGGGAGGCCCAATCGGGAACCTTCGGCCGCAGAGAGATCGACGTCGAGCTCACCAGGCAGTGGCACGCCGCCCGCGAGGGAGGCGCCTACCATCAGACATCGATGCCGCCGGCCACGACCGTGGCCATGACTCTGCGCCTCAACTATTGACGAGCCATCGCCAAGGACCGGGAGAACCGCCAGGATCGGGAGAACCGCCAGGATCGGGAGAACCGCCAGGATCGGGAGAACCGCCAGGATCGGGAGAACCGCCAGGATCGGGAGAACCGCCAGGATCGGGAGAACCGCCAGGATCGGGAGAACCGCAAAGATCGGGAGACACGGGAACATGCATACGCAGGAGAACATGTACACGCAGGAAATCAACGGGAGCCGCAAGCGGAGCCGGTCGCGCCTTTCCGCGGTCGGGATCACACTTCTGCTCGCCGCGGCGAACACGGCTTGCGAGGATCTTCTGCAGGTCGAGCTGCCGACGAAGGTCGCCGCCGAGAACCTCGACAATCCTTCCGTGGCCGAAGTGCTGGTGAACAGCGCGATCGGCGAATTCGAGTGCGCCTTCAGCCAGTTCGTCGCCGCTTCCGGGCAGCTCACCGACGAGCTGAGACACAGTTCCGGCTGGCTGGTCATGACGGAGTGGGACCACCGCAAGATCGGCAAGGACAGAGATGTGGCGCTCTGCAACGGCAACTTCGGCTACGGCGTGTTCACCCCGGTTCAGAAGGCGCGGGTCTCCGCCGAGTCGGCGCGCTCCCGGCTCGAGGGGTGGGACGACGCCGATGTGCCGGGGCGCACGGACAAGATCGCGACGGTCGCGGCCTACGGGGCGTTCTCGCGGGCCATCCTGGGCGAGGCGTTCTGCGAAATGACGATCGATGTCGGACCGATCATCTCCAAGACCGAGATGCTGCAGAATGCCGAAGCGGCCCTGGGCGAGTCGATGTCGCTCTCGCAGGCGGCGGGACGCTCCGACCTGGCTGAGGCGGCGAGGATTCGGCGCGCGGCCATACGTCTTGCCCTCGGCGACAAGTCGGGAGCCATGTCCGACGCGGCGGCCGTCCCGAAGGGCTTCCGCTTCGACGCGAACTATTCGGCCGCCGACCTCTACCGCTACAACCGCATTTTCCATCACAACCATGTGGACGGGTTCATCTCGCCCGAGTTCAACGACGAGAACGGCCAGCCCACCGTCGACGGGGACAACCCGACCGTCGGCGGCGTGGTCGATCCGCGTGTGGAGAGCACGCCCTCGGGCATCGGACAGGACGGCTCTCCGCTCCGGCATATCCACAAGTACTCGTCCTGGACCAGCCCGATTGCGATCGCGAACGCGGCCGAAGCACGGTTGATCGTCGCGGAGGCCGAACTGGGGCAGGCGGCGGTGGACATCATGAACGAGTTTCATGCCGCAGCCGGGCTGCCCCCGTACGAGCCCGCCGATGTCGCCGACGACGAGGAGATCATGAAGCATGTCCTGCAGGAGAGGAGCCGCGAGCTCTTCCTCGAAGGGCGGCGCCTGTACGACTTCCTGCGCCACGACCTGCCGTTCGCCGCTGGAACGCACCCGTACGACGGCAACACCTACGGCACCACCAGCTGCATCGAGATACCTCGCAGGGAGCTGGACTCGAACCCGAACATCACCTAAATGCAGCTCGTGGATGAATCCGCACGAGCCACGGCCGCCAGCCGGGAGGCACCCATGGCCGGGAAGCTCATGGCCAAGAAGCTCATGGCCCTCATCTCGCTGGTCCTGGTCGTGGGCGGCGCGTCCTGCGGCGTCGGTGCCCAAGCACCCGACGCGGGCGACTACTCCCGCGCGGACTACGAAGTCGATGTCGCACGCGGAGTTCTCGTGCCCATGCGGGACGGCATTCGGCTCTCGGTCGACATCTATACCCCCCGGGGGGGATCTCGCCCCTTCCCCGCCATCCTCACCTCCACCCCGTACGACAACAACGGGGTGCGGGAAAGCGCCATGTGGTTCGCGCAGCGCGGCTACGTCGTCGTAGGAGCGGACGTTCGCGGACGCTACGACTCCGAGGGCGAGTGGAATCCCTTCAACCCGCTCCACAAAACCGACGGATACGACCTCGTGGAGTGGATCGCGGCACAGCCCTGGTGCACCGGCAAGGTCGGCATGATCGGCGGCTCCTACCTGGGGTGGACGCAGTGGTGGACGGCCAGCACCGCGCCGCCCCACCTAGCCGCCATAGCGCCCAAAGTGGCTCCCCCGGACCACTTCGAGAATCTGCCGTACCAGAACGGCGTTCTCGTGGGAGGCTGGATGCTCGACTGGGCGGCCATGCTCTCGGGCCGCACGCAGCAGATCGCCGGCGAGGGCGGTTATCTGGGATGGTCCGAAAACCGTCAGGATCCGCCCCACACGCCCTACATCGAGATCAACGCGTCACGCGGCCTGCGGTCTGCGCCATGGTTCGAGGACTGGTATCGCAACAACCTCTCGACCGCCGAAGACTGGCAGGGCATCGCCTACCAGACGCCCGAATCGTACGGCGGCATCACCGTTCCTTCGCTCTCGTTCACCGGGTGGTTCGACGCCAACTACCCGGGGTCGCCGATGAACTACGCGGGCATGAAGGAGTACGGAGCCACACCCGAGGCGCGCCGGCCCAGCATGATCATCGGGCCGTGGGTGCACGGCATCAACACGCGCTCGTCGGGCGGGATCGACTACGGCCCCGACGCCGTGATCGACGTCGACGGTTACGTGGCCCGCTGGTTCGACCACTTCCTGAAGGGCGACGAAAACGGGATCGAGAACGATCCGCCCGTCCATGTCTTCGTCATGGGCGAGAACAAGTGGTATGCCGAGGAGGACTGGCCGCTGCCCGGCACCGAGTGGACCAACTACTACCTGACCTCGTCATCCGGGGCCAACTCCTCCGCAGGCGACGGCCTTCTCGTCGCCGCACCCGCCGCCGCACAGGGTCGCGACAGCTACGTGTACGACCCCCTGAACCCCACTCGCGACCCCTTTGACCGCTGGCCCGACAAGAACGGTCACATCGACGGCGCGCTCGACACGCGTGCTTCGGCGGCGGGCCGGGAGGTCCTCGTCTACCGCACGCCGCCGCTCGAGGAGGCGGTCGAGGTCACCGGCCCGATCGAGGCCAGGCTCTATGCGTCCACATCGGCCCGCGACACCGACTGGTTCGTCCGCCTGGTGGACATCGGTCCCGACGGCTACTCGGCACTCCTCACCGAGGGGGTCATGCGGGCGCGCAGCCGCGATCCCGCCAACGAGGGCCGTTTCAACGCCGTCCGGCTCAGCGCCATTGAGCCGGACGAGGTCTACGAGTACACCATCCGGTTTTGGCGCGGCACCGGGAACCTGTTCTTGGAGGGCCACCGGATCGGCATCGAGATCTCGTCGAGCTGGTATCCCTACTACCTGCCCAACCTGAACACGGGCGAAGACAATACGGCGACGGTGACCCGGGACCAGGCGGTCGCGGCGACCCAGCACATCTACCACGGCGGTGAGCAGGCGTCCCACATCGTGTTGCCTGTGATCCGGCGGCCGGGGTAGGAGGTTCCGCACCGCATCAGCCCACCGCAAGCTGTTCAGGCTGCCGACCGTCGGGCCAGGGCGGGCTCCCCCAGGTCGGCGGCGTCGATGAACAGGATGGCGCCGGTCACGAGGCGCGCATCGTCGTTCGACGCGAGGAACAGCTCCTCGACCCGACGGACGGCGCTTTCGGCATCCACGTGAGACCTTGGCCCCGGGGGTGGGTCGTTGCCATGACCGCGGCCAACGCGGTCGGGTGTCTCGGTGGGGTCGACTCACCGCCGGAGTCCTTCGACACAGTCGACACTTGGACGACGGTGCCGACGTACGAGATCGGTAGCCTGCACGGAGAGGATGCCGCTTTCCGGAGGGTTTCGGACGTACGACTGGGGGATGAAGGGAAGCGGATCTATGTGGCGGATTCGCGTGAACGCCAAGTGACCGTTTGGACGCCTGACGGAACGTCGCTCTTCTCGGTCGGCGGCGATGGAGAGGGACCTGGAGAATTCCGTGACCGTTTGGACGCCGTCCATGTGACAGCCGACGGGTTTCAAGTGCGCGATAGGAGTTATCGCTTCGTCGTGTTTTCTCTCGACGGCCATCACTTGGCCACGGTTCCGGTCCCCTTGTCGGTGAGCTATCGCGGATTCTGCTTTGGCCCTCTAGCGATGCTTGAGGACGGCAGCCTCCTTGCGTATCCCAGTGTTGGATCCGGCTACCAGATCGGATAGTGGGGCGACGATCCCGTGAAAGAGCTGCCCGTCGTCCGGATGAAGGGGCGGGACGGACATTGGATCGTCGATACGTTGGCGGTCCTTGACGTCAAAGACGAAATCCTGGGCACCCCGAGACCCAGACAATCTGGCTCTGACGATGTTCGCGTATCAACCGTATCGGGACACGGACCAGGCGATCTACAATGCCCGGTCCCGCAGTGCTCCTGGTTCGCATGAGGGGTCTGGATCCGGGCGAGGTTGATCTGACGGAGTTGTCGGCAGGGGGCGATACAGTTTGGTTCCGGCGGATGAGCTTTGTGCCCCTGGTTCTGCCGGCGACAGATGTGGACGAGATGATCGACGCGCTGGCGGAGAGCTTGGCGGCAAACCGGGGATCCCCTTCGCTAGTAGGCGACGCGAGAACGGCCGTTCGAGAGGCTCTGTACGTGCCGGAGCACTATCCGCCCGTTCAGGATGTGACGGTGGCGTCCAACGGCGAGCTGTGGATGAAGACATTCGAAGACGCCGGTTCCGGCTTCGCGACGCGACCCGGGACCACGTTTGGGGGCTGCGCCGTGACGCGCGCTTCTCGGGACAGGTGCAGGGGCGTAGACTGGCGCCACCCTGAGGGTCCGGCGCAGCGGCAACTCACTTCACCAGCCCGTGGACACCGCGGCCCTGCCGGCCCTTCCTGTGCGCGGGCGTGCCGGCATTCACTTCCATGTTGGCACCGGCCGTAGCGACGGCCTTCCCATGGGCACCAACCGCTGGGACACGAGCGTCTACACCTGGCACACCGACCGAGAAAGGTGTTCCGGGGTCAGCGCTCGAGGGTGATGAGAATCGCCCCGTTGACGTAGCCGGTGCCGAAGCGCGTGGACGCGTTGGGACCACTGAGGAAACGCATCTCCCGGATGTCGGCAGCGTCGATCTCTTCCAGCTCGTTGATGTTCCCGAGAGGTACGCCGTTCAAATGGACCCGGGGATAGCCGGAGCTTTGCCCCGCCGCGACGGCGGGCCTGGTCGCGACGCGCAGCCAGGCGGGGCGAAGGCGGCGAATCGCATCGAGGGCGTTGTAGTCGGACAGCTCCTGAAGCTCCCAGTTCCCGATCAGGTCGGGGCTCCGGCCGGAGCCGGAACTCGACCTGCCGGGATAGCACGCGCCGAGGAGCAGGACGAAAGACAGCAGAATCGCGCCGGCCCGATGAAGTCGCATCGTGTTCTCCTCTGTTTCAGGGCCGGATTCCTCCGGTGCCCGCCCGACGGTCGACCTCGCCTCGCCGCCGGTGGGCGTCATCCCACGCCGGGGCAGTTGATGTCGGGATTCGCGTCGCATTCAATGTCCGCCATTGGCATGCAGTACGCCACCCTTGACGGTCCGTTCTCGGCTTCGACGCGGGTGTTGATCACATGCCCCTCGGCGATGTACGGGTGCTGCCAACGCCGCATGTCCGCAAGGCGTCGACCCTCCATGTGCATGATCGTGTAGCGCTCCCGGTCCAGGATCGACCAAGCGTCGTCTTCGGTGTTGGGGTATTCCAAGGCCCCCGCCGCAGCGGGCGTTTCGATGGGATCCATGCCGTACACGGCGCGCTCCTGGTTCACCAGATTCGCGAACAGCGCCAGGTTGCCGTCCATCAGCGCCTTCTCCGCGCGAATGAGAAGCATCTCGGTGCCCCGCACCATCGGGAAGTCCGCGTCCTCGCCGGTCTCGCCGTCCGGCCGCACCAGCAGGCCCTCGGTTTCGGATTTCAGAGAGGAGTAGAGCGGCATGCTGTTGCTCTCGGCCCGGAACTCCCCGCCGTAGCCCGCGGCGAAGTCGCACCGACCGGTGTCGCCGATGTCCCCAGCGGATGCGTGCACCGTGCGCAACGTATCGGACCGCCACTCGCCGCACTTGACCCAGGGGACGCGGGGGTCGTCGAAGAAGACCCGGTGCACCGGCGTGTTCCAGAGCGTGAAGTCGTCGTTCTGGAAAGAGACATCGAACCAGCCGTTCTCTTCCACCTCCGGATCGGCGTGGCTGTACAGGATGAAGTCGTCGGGAACCTGGGATGCGTGCTGCACCGCCAGATCCCAGTCACCCATCAGCATCGCCGCCTGGGCGATGCCGCCGTGAGCGGCGTACATGAGCTTCATCGGGTCGAAGACGCGCGCGTCCCCGTCGGGCACGGGGGCACCGCCCGACACGGCGGCCGCGGCTACGGCGAGCGCGTTCTGCATGGCGTTCAGCGACCTCCTCATGATCGAGTCCGTCTGAACGGTCCGCGAGGGGTCGTACTGGTCGTTGGGCCCCATGAGAGCCCCCGCACCCGGCCCGTAGTTGTAGACGGACTCGCAGAACAGCTCGCCGATCATGCGCTCGGCCCATCCGGCGATGATCCACGAGCGGGCCGTGAGGGGATGGGCGGCCGCTTCGCCGAAGACCCGGTTGGTGACCTCCACGCCGTAGTAGCCGGCCCATGCGGCCTCGTGAAGCTGCGCCCAGGGGAAGTTCCCGGGGCGGTCCGAGTAGTTGCGGTACTCCAAGATCTCTTCGCCGTTGGTGCTGGTGCCGTCGTTGTTGAAGTCGTCGGTCGCGGAGCCGACGTACCACCAGACGCCGCTGAAGTCGCGCATGTTGTCGTGGAGCTCGGAGTTGATGCCCCGCACGAAGGGCACCATCAGGTTGGGATCCTCGATGTCGTCTTCGAGGATCACGCCCTGGATCTCGGTGTCGACGCACCCGGCCGTCGCTAATCCGCCCGTGACACCTATGACTCCGAGGATCGAGCTCGCCCTCAATCTCTGCGTCAGTCTCTCTGTCTTGTTCATGGAGTTGCTCCTCTCGGCCCGGTCAGAAGTTGACGCGCAGGTTCAACGAGAACTGCCTCGCAGGGGGCAGGATGTAGCCTGCGCCCCGCGCCGTCTGCTGGGCGGGTCTGATCAATGCGTCGGGATAGAGACCCGAGAAGTTCGTCAACGTGAGCAGGTTCGTCGCGCGGAGCTGGATCGTGGCCCCCGTGAGGCCGGCCACCAGCCATTCCTGCGGCACGCGGTAGGACAGGCTCACCGCCTGGATCCGGAAGTAGTCGGCCGGCTCCATCCAGTCTTCGTTGTCGGACTCGTTCTCCCAACAGCGCCCGATCTCCTTCGCGGTGTACTCGGAGTACAGGCTCGGGTCGTCGGCCGCGACTCCGGCCTTGACCGCGTTGTTGATGGGCCAGCACGCCGGCCACAGGCCGTCGGCCGCCAGCTCCTGGGCCATGTCGTCGTAGAGCCAGTGCCCCATTTGCGCGACGCCGAACGCGTCGAGCACGAAATCGTCGAAGAGGGTCGCCCTCACGCCCACGGACGCCTCGTGGGGCGGCCGGCTGGGCGCGTAGAAGAACGTGTCGGGGTGGTTCTGCAGCTCGACGCCGTCAAGGACGCAGCCCTCGTCGTCCGTGTAGGTGGGAAGCGCGCCCATCTCGTCGGGATTGCATACCTTCTTCCCGTACAGCGACGGAATCGGCCGGTCCTTCCGGTACCGGTTCAGGTAGTTGAACGTGAACTGGTCGAACTGGGGGTCACCCAGATCGACCATCCTGGTCTGGTTGTACTGGTAGTTCGCGTTGATGCTCACCCGGCTGGTGAAGCCTTCGAAGACCAGGAATTCGACGCCGATCTCGATCCCCCTGCTCTCCCAGGTGCCGACGTTCTGCGGGATGTTCTCGGCGACGCCGCTGGAGGGCGGCGGGGCAACGTAGATAAGCCCGTCGAAGGTCGTCCGCTTGTAGACGGTGCCGTTGAGCGCCAGGATGCCGTGGAAGAGGGATGCGTCGAACCCGGTCTCGTACTCCTTGGCCCGCTCGGGACCCAGTACGGGATTGGCCAGGTTCTGGATGATGAAGCCCAGGTTGTTCTCGTCGGCCAAGGAGGAAGCCTCGAAAACCGTCACCGAGCCGTCGGCGGGCGGTGCTTCGCCGGACTCGCCGTACGCCGCCCGAAAACGGAAGGTCTCCCACCAGGACGGCCAGAACTCGTGGTCGGAGAGGGTATAGGTGGCCTGAGCCTTCGGGTAGATCGTGAACCGGACGTCTCGGGTGTATTCGTCCCCGAAGGAGCTGTGCGTGTCGGCGCGGATGCCCGCGTTGACAAAGAGGCGGTTCCTCCAACCGATCTGCTCCTGGACGAAGAAACCTCCGCCCTCGGTGGCGTCCCGGTCCTCGTTGTAGTTCGTGACCTCTTCGGCGTTCTCCAGGACCTTTGCCCCGGGCCCGATGAAGCCCTCCACGTCGGTCCGGTTGCCCAGGTGCTCGAACTGGTTGTACTGGGCGCCGACGGAGGTGGTGGAGGTGAAATCCCTCGGAAGCTCGTGCAGGTACGTGGCCGCGTAGTCCATCGTGATCACGCGGCGGTTTTCGATGTCGACGGTCCGTGTGCCGAGAGGATTGTTCCAGAAGAGCCAGGGCCGCTGGGTGATGAAGTGGGAGTTCGAGTAGTCCAGGCCGAACGTCAGGCGGTGCCGCATGTTGTCCATGGGCGTCCAGTCGATGTTGGCGCTCGAGTTGAAGTGATTGATCACCTGGTCCTGCGTCAGATCCAGCACGGCGGAGTCGTCGTTGTCCGGCGTCTCCCCCTGGTCGCCGCGGGACACGTTGAACAGCAGCCCCTCATCATTGTCTCCGTTGGGGATCCACGTGATGTCCCGGCGCGTGTAGAAGTTGTTGAGGTTGATCTGGAAGTTCTCGAATCCGCTGAAGGTGAAGTTCGCCCGGACGTTCACGTCGTCCGACTGGTTCGGGGAGATGACGCCTTCGGTGGCACCGTATCCCCCGGAAGCGAAGTAGGTGACCTCTTCGCTCCCGCCCCTGACGGAAAGGGAATAATCCTGGACGTGGGCGTCCCGGAGCCAGCTGCCGTTGCCCGGGCAGCCGGGGTCCGCGATGAACGATCCCTGCTCGTCCCGGTTGAAGAAGTAGCCCTCCTCGATGGAGTGGTTGAACTGGCGGGTGCAGTCGTTCACGCGGAGTCCGGTGGGGTCGACGCTAGGCCCCACATGGCCGATGCGTTGAATGCCCTGCTGCATGTTCATGGTCCACCGCGGTGCACCGGGCACGCCCTTCTTTGTGAAGATCTGGATCACTCCGGCGCTTGCATCGGTTCCGTAGAGGCTCGACGCCGCAGGCCCCTTGATGACCTCGATCCTGTCAATGTCCTCCTCCCGGATGCTGCCCAGGAAGGTGGCATGCTCCTGGGCTTCCCCGGTGGCATCCTCAAACGTGCCGGCAGGCATGCGGACTCCGTCGACGTAGATGAGGGGACGGTTGCGCCCGTTCACGGAGTTGGTGCCCCGGAGAAGGACATCGGAGCCCGCGCCGGCCGTGCCGGACGCTCCCGTGACGCTCACGCCCAGAGCGCGGCCGCGGAGTGCGTCTTCCAGGTTGATGGCACCGGCGTAGATGAGCTCATCGGAGGTGATCAGGGAGATGCTGTTGCCCACCTCCCGCTTCTGGGCCGCGATGGCCGTTCCCGTCACGACCACTCCCTCCAGCTCGACCGCGCGGGGGTACATGGAGAGGTCGACGAGCACAGACTGTCCGGCGTCGATCGACACCGTCCGGCGCTCCTCCCTGAAGCCGATGAGCTGCGCCACCAGCTCGCGCTCCCCGGCCGGCACGTTCAGGATGAGGAACCGGCCCTGGTTGTTGGAAAGGTTTCCGAGCCCCGTACCTTCTACGGATACCTGGACGTTGGGAAGGGGTTCTCCCGTCTCACCGTTGATGAGCGCGCCGGATACCGTTCCGGTTTCTTGTGCCGACAGGGGGGGGGGGGGGGAGAAGGGCGAGGGCGAGGGCCAGCACCCCCGATCCGCGGCTTGCGGCTCCGCTGCGCCTTCTCGGGACCGTCCCCAGTCGTTGGTCGAACAAGCGAACAGACATCATTCCTCCTTTGCGGATGGACGCGCCAAAGGCCCCGGACGGCATGGTGTTCGCCATCGTGGACCAAGCTTCCGTCGTGGAACTACGAGAACAGGAAGAACAGGATTCGGGCGACCGGGGCGGGGGTGGCACCGAGAGGCATGTCCGGGCAGCCCATGGCAAAGCTTAAGCTCCGTCCCCACGCGATTCACCTCTCACCTCGCCTCCGTTCAGACTGATCTCGCATCGGACTTACTATAGCGGGTCATGCAGCCTGCGCAAGGCGGCTCGTGCGCCCCACGCCGTCGGGGCTGCCCGGTCGCCGCCCGGCAATCAGGCGGCCGAGCCCGTGTAGAACGCCCTCGTGCGCTCCGCTGCCGCACGTGCCGCGTCGGGGTCCGTTCCTGCCGCGACGGCCGCTTGCCCCCACGCCTCGCTGCTGCCTGCAATGAATGCCATGCCATCCGTCGAAGTGGCGAACGCGGCTGCGTCGGGCTTCGGCGCCGTCGGCCGCGCGAGATGCATTGCGAGCCCCAGGAAAGCCATTTCCCAGCCGACGCCCGTGGCACCCGGCCCGTACTCGTCCCAGTGTGCCGACGGGAACCCCGTGTGCGTGAGAGTGAGCCGCACGCGGCCGACCTCGTCGTCGCCGATGCGCACCCCCACCCAGCTGAGCCTCCCGCCGAACTCCCACGTGAGCGCGAAGTGCGATGGCGGTTCGCAGGCCGTGATCACGCCGCCTGCGTTGCCTTCGAGCTGATAGCGGCCGCCAGGCTCGAGATCGCCGCTGACCGGCAGGAACCAGCGCGGCAAGCGCTCGCGGTTCGTCAGGGCATCCCACAGATCCTCGACCGTCGTCACGAAGGAGCGTGACAGAGCGACGGCAGGGGCGAGCCGCCCATCGCGCTCCAGCGCCGAGACGGAGCGATCCACCGCGCCGAGGTGACCTTGGACATCGAAGTGCATGGGAACAGTCGCTCGGGCGAAGTGTTACGTAATACATACTTGCAATGGCAGTAGCCGCGGCAGGCTCGTTGATCAGCGCGCCGCAGAACCGGCCCCTTGATTATGGAACGACGATGAAGCACTTTGCAACCTCTCTCTTGGCGATCGTCCTTCTTCTGCTGGTCCGAATGCCCGTCGCCGGGCAGACCAGCCTCGCCCTCACAGGCGGCGTGAACATCGCGTCGGTGGATGTCGGAGATGACTCCAGACTCGTCCCGGACTTTCAATCGGTGACTCGAAATTCTCTCGGGCTCGCGGCCGACTTTCCGTTGTCGGAGAGCTGGGGACTTCAGCTGGGAGGCCGCTACTCGCAAAAGGGAGGACGGGCCGACTTCACCGAGGACGGCTTGGACGGCGAGTCCACGATCGAGCTGGACTACCTCGAGTTCACGGCTCTGGGACGGCTGCGGCTCCCTTTGGCCGGAGACCATGTGTTCGTGCAGCTGCTGACCGGCCCGGCTGTCGCGGTGGATGCGTCCTGCGAAGTGAGCTTTCGCGTCACGGACGGCACCGGTACCGTGCTTCAAGCCACTGAGGGCTGCGACCAGGACGACGACATCAAGCGGTCGGTCGTCGACTTGGGCTGGGCACTGGGGGGAAGCCTGGAGATCGGGATCACCGAGAACCTGAGTGCTCATCCGAGCCTCCTGTACATCCACGGGATCGTCGATATCGACTCGTCCGGAAGCGCTTCCATGAAGCACCGGGTGCTGACCCCGCGGATCGGCCTCGCCTACGCCATTTGGTGAGAGCGGGCCGGCTCCCCGTGCAGCTGCTCCCCCTCCGCGAGCTCGCCGTCGTCTCCGTGCCGACAGCCGTCGCCCTCTCTTCGCTTAAATACCGATTGCCGCTGCGCTCCCGACCCCGATCGTCGTGCAACCCCGCCCCATGCTGACCAACCTCAAGATCCGCAACTTCAAGCGCTTCGGCTCCGTGGAGATCGAACTCGGGAATCCGGTCGTCTTCATCGGCCCCAACAACTCCGGCAAGACATCGGCCATGCAGGCGCTCGCCCTGTGGGACATCGGACTGAGACGCTGGAACGAGAAGCGCGCCGGGCAGAAAACGCCAGCACAGCGGCCTGGAGTGACGGTAAACCGCCGGGACCTCGCTGCGATTCCGGTTCCGCACGCCAACCTGCTCTGGCACGGGCTCAGAATCCGCAAAGTACGTAGGAAGGACGGCAGGCAGACGACCGGCAACATCCGGATCGACGTCACGGTCAGCGGAATCGCGGGGGACGGTGCCTGGGAATGCGGACTGGAATTCGACTACGCCAACGAGGAATCCTTCTACTGTCGCCCCCTGCGGCTTTCCGAAGGATCCAGTCCCAGCCGAATGCCCGTGCCTGACGCGGCCGGGAAGGTTCGGATCGCATTCCTCCCGCCGATGTCCGGATTGGCGGCCGCGGAGACGCGCCTCGACCAGGGTGCCGTCAACGTGCGCGTCGGAGAAGGGCGCACCGCCGAGGTGCTCCGCAATCTGTGCTACGCCGTCCACGGCGACGAGCCCCGCTGGGCCGACCTGACGGGGCGGATCCGCGATCTGTTCGGAGCCGAGCTGCAACCGCCGAGGTACATCGCGGAGCGCGGCGAGATCACGATGAGCTATCGGGAGCACGGGATCGAGCTGGACCTTTCCTGCGCCGGCCGGGGCCTGCAGCAGACTCTGCTGCTTCTGGCGTACATGCATGCGAACCCGGGCGCGGTGCTCCTGCTGGACGAGCCCGACGCGCACCTGGAGATCCTTCGGCAGCGGCAGATCTATCAGCTGCTCGTCGATACGGCAGAGGCCGCCCGTTGCCAGATCATCGCCGCCAGCCACTCCGAAGTGCTTCTCAACGAAGCCGCCGGGCGCGATCTGGTCATCGCGTTCGTAGGCGAGCCCCACCGCCTGGACAACCGCGGCAGCCAGGTCCTGAAGTCCCTGAAGGACATCGGCTTCGAGCACTACTACCAGGCGGAGCAGACCGGGTGGGTCCTGTACCTCGAGGGGTCGACGGATCTGGCCATGCTGAGGGCGTTCGCCGCACGCCTCGACCACCAAGCCGCCCAGCGCGCCCTTGCGCGTCCGTTTGTTCACTACGTGGGCAATCAGCCGGCCGCGGCCGCCAGGCATTTCCGCGCGCTGCACGAGGCCTTCCCCCGGCTTCGGGCCGTCGCTCTGTTCGACGACCTCGGACGGGCGCTTCCCGACATTGCTCCGGTCGAGTGCCGCATGTGGGGCCGTCGCGAGATCGAGAACTACGTGGCTGTGCCGACCGCCCTCGAGCGCTACGCAGCCGCATCGGCCCAGGAGGACGTCCCTGGGCCCCTGTTCGCGGAGTCCGAGCAGGCCCGAAGGGTTGCCGCCATGCGCCGGTCCATCGAAGCCGTCGAGGCAGCCCTGAAGAAGCTCGGCAAGGGTTCTCCATGGAATCCAGACATCAAGGCCGGTGACGAATTCCTGAAGCCGGTCTTCGCCGACTACTTCCGGTGGCTGGGCCTGCCCAACGTCATGCCGAAACGGAGCTGGCACGTGCTGGCGCGCCACGTTCCGGCTGACGAGATCGACCCGGAGGTCACGGGCGTGCTGGACGCCATCGGGCGGGTCGGGGGATGCCCTTGATGCCGCGAGCGAACGAATCCTTATGAGATTTCCTCGTGTCGACCTGCACTTCCGCGCCACCGACTTCTTGGAAACTCTCCAGACACGCGGCCCTGCATCCGGATACCGCGACTTGTTCGCTTCTGGTTCGGCTTGCGGCTACGATCTAGTCTAGTCTAAGCTAAGCATCCACGACCACGGCCGCTTACAGCCAACCCGCCGCGTCTGCCGACACGGAGGTGATGTCCGCCCCCCAGAGTTCGTCGGGGGTCGGCAGCCCGCATCCTGCCCACATGCCATGTAATGTCAACACGACATCGTGTAAAGCAGACACTACATTCGTAGTGCGCAAAACGGATTCCGGGCCTGTCGTCCAAGTGCGGACAGGCGCGGAATTCGCCCGGGCACCGGAGCCCGGGGCTGCTACCCCCGCAGCGCCCCCCCCGCCTCACCCTGCCTGATGTACAGCTCGCGCTTCGGATACGGGATCTCCACGCCCGCCTTGGCGAACGTCACCACCGCCCTTTCGGTGATCTCGTCCGCGATCCGGCGCCGATTCCGCGCCTCCATGATCCACACGCGCAGCTGCAGGTTCACCTCCGACGGGCCGCAGCCCCGCACGATCACGATGGGGGCGGGGTCGAGCTTCACGCCGTCAACCTCCCGCGCCACCTGCATCAGCAGCACCTTGGCCCGCTCGATGTCCGACTCGTACGCGACCGAAAACGGTATGCGCAGGCGGATGTCCTGGCCCGACATCGTGTAGTTGATGATGTCGCGCCGCATGATCTCGTTGTTCGGCACCACCACCACCAGGTTGTCGGGATTCCTGATCTTTGTCGCCCGCAGGCCGATCTCAATCACGTCGCCCCAGGTGCCGGTCTCGCGGGGCGCGCTCCAAAGCTCGATCCTGTCACCCACTTGAAAGGGACGATCCATGATCAGCAGAACGCCCGCGATCAGGTTCGAGAGGGTGTCCTTGGCGGCGAGGGAAAACGCCAGCCCGGCCACGCCGGCGCCTGCTAGGAGGGGAGCGATCTGCAGTCCCAGTTGGGTCATCGCGAGCAATATGCCGATGGTGATCACGATGAAGCGCACGAAGCGGTTGATCATCGGCAGCGCCGTCTCGTCCAGGGCCGTCTCCGACGTGCTGGAGATCACCCTGGATTCGAAGGTGCGCATCACATGGCCCACGAAACGGCTCAGGGGGAAGAAGACCATCCCGATCCAGACGCCCCACACCCAGTCGCGGGGCTGAGTGTCCCACGCGACCCAGTCTCCCTCCGGCGTCTCCGCGCCGAAGATCGGCATCCACAGGCCGAGGATCCGCCACAGCGCCCAAGCCACCACCGTGAACCGAAAAGCGTGACGGATGGTTCGCACCAGCTCGTCGTCGAGGTCGGTCTCGGTCCGGACGGCAACCCTTTTCTGCACGCGTCGCAGGACCCAGCCGCCGATGAAGTAGGCCAACGAGGCGATGAGGAAGGCACCCAAGGTCTGCAACCCGCGCTCTGCGGCATAGGCAACCGACTGATCCCACAACCTGAGAAGGTCGGCCAAGCTGATATCGAACCCCAACAGCTCCACGGTCTAATGTCTCCGAATCACGGGCAGCACGACCCTGGACGGGTACGCGGGTCCGTGGTGAATGGTCTGGGTTGCCGCGACGGCTTCGGCGGCGGCGGCGAGGCCCGCGTTGTCCCGCCCCGAGTTGAGGTTGCGCAGGTAGAAAGGATAATAGCTGCTCGACACCTCGATCCGGATGCGGTGGCCAGGTCCGAAGACGTTGCCGGTCACGCGCCAGAAGTCCATGTGGTAGCGGTAGACGCGACCGGGCTCGATCTCGCTCAGTCGGTCCGGGTTGAAGCGGCCCTCGCGGCCGGGGTCGCGGTGGCGAGCCCGCATGACGGCCTCGGCCAGCAGCATGGCCGAGCCGTCGGGCCCCAAGTCGACCAGACGCACCATCCAGTCGGTGTCGCGCGCGGAGGTCGACGCATACAGAACCGCCTCGATCGGTCCCGTGACCTCCGTCGCCTCCCGGAAGACGGGCGTCTGGTAGACGAGTACGTCGTCGCGCAGCGCGGGCCCGCCGGCCTCGACCGCGCCGGGGATGTGTCCATGGTCCTTGTACGGCGACGGCGTGGGGTCGTCCGGGTCGTACACGTATGTATCGGACCCGTCCGCCGCGGGCACGGCCCGCTCCAAGCGCCCGTCGCCCCGGCTCGAGTTCGCGTTCCCGCCCGACGCTAGGAACAGGCCGGTCCATTCGGTTCCCGGCAGCGGCCAGTCCTCGGCCGCGTACCACCGGTTGGGCCCCATGACGAAGACATGGACGGGCGGGTCGTTTTCGACTCCGTTGTCGATGCCCTTCAGGAAGTGGTCGTACCAGCGCGCGATGTAGCCGTCGAGGTCGATCTGCGCTTCGGGTCCGTAGTCGATGCCGCCGACCACACGGTCGTTCAAGCCGTGGAACCAGGGCCCGATGATCAGGCGCGGACGCCGCGATTCGGGAGTGGCTCCGTGGGCCTTCATCCCGAGGTAGTTGATCGGCGAGCCCGGGAAGTCGGCGTCGAACCAGCCCGTCATGTTCAAAGCCGGCACCGTAATGCGCGAAAACGACTCCTGCGACTGGTACTCCATCCCGTCCCAGTACGGATCGGAGGCCAGGTGCCCGTTGATCCAGGACTTCCACCAACCGCCGTCCTGCATCCCTCGGGCCTCGTCGATGGTCAGGTAGGGCGCGTGCAGGAGATCTTCCCAACGCGAGTTCGTGAACCCTCCGTACGGCCCCTCCTCCTTCACCTGCGCTGTCCGCCCCGACATCCATGCGGCCCAGTCCACGAAAGGCCCGAGCATGATCCCCTGCTGGTAGGGGATGTTGTGGAAGGGGTCGGGGGGCGCGACCTCGGGCGCGATCGCCCTGAGCGACGGGGGCGCCTGGCTCGCAGTCCACCACTGGGTCCAGCCGAGGTAGGAGCCGCCCATCATCCCGACATTCCCGTTCGACCACGCCTGCGACCCGATCCATTCCACAAGGTCGTAACCGTCGGTCTTGTGCTCCATGGCGAAAGGATCCCACTCCCCGCCCGAGTCGTAGCGGCCGCGCGAGTCGGCGAGCACGACCGCGTATCCCCGCCTGGCGAACCAGCGCGCCCGTTCGCGCGGACCATTGTTGTCGTACGGGGTGATCGTCAGGATCCCCGCGAAGGGGCCGTCGGCGTCCGGGAAGTAGATGTCGACCGAGAGACGGACACCGTCGCGCATGGGGACGAGGTGGCCGCGCTCCTCGACGACCTCGTGCACCGCCGGGGAATAGCTGCCGGGGTCGGGCGCCTGGGCGGCGGCGGGCGCGGCTGCGAAAGCGATGGCGGGCGCGACTGCGAAAGCGGCTGCGAAAGCGGCTGCGGGCGCGGCTGCGAAAGCGATCACCTTTGCCGCCCACAGCGGCCGGAGCGGGTTAAGCCCGGCACCTCGCCGCCCTCGGTGCTCGCGCGGACTGATCCGCGGGCCGTTCGGCGGCAGAAAACGGTATCGCACGAACATGGAACGACGCTCCGGGAAGGGCCTGCTCAACGCACCAGGGGCCTGCTCAATGTACCATACTGCCCACGGCCCCTGACCGGAGCAACTCCGCGATCTCGGCCTCGCCGAACCCGTACTCGCGCAGCACCTGCTCCGTATGCTCGCCCATGCCCGGCGCCCCCCGCTCCACCGAGGCCGGCGCCTGTGAAAACTTCACCGGCATGCCGAGAGCCTCCGCGGTCGCCTTCCCCTGCTGAACCTCCACCACCATCTCCCGCGCCGCCGTCTGCGGATGCCGCAGCATCTCGACGATGCTCGACACCGGCCCGGCGGGAACGTTCGCCGTCCCGAGCCGCTCCAGCCACTCCGCGGCGGTGGCCGTCCGCAGGCGCTCCGCCAGGATTTTCCGCAGCGCATCCAGGTTGGCCATGCGGTCGGCGTTGGTCTCGAAGCGGGGATCGCGCGCCAGCTCTTCGAGCCCGATCGCCGTCACGAGACGGACCCAGTTGACCTGGTTCCAGCCGCCCACGGTGATCCAGCCGTCCGCCGTCGGCAGGGCTTCGTAGGGCGCCGCCAGCGGGTGCGCGGACCCGAGCGGACCGGGCGACTCTCCTGTCGCCAGCGCCACCGCCGACTGCCAGAACGTCTGCACGATCCCCGCCTCGTACAGCGACGTGTCCACCCTCTGCCCCTCACCCGTCCGCTCGCGTGCGTACAGTGCCGACACGACCCCCATCGCGCCGAGAACCCCCGCCGTGATGTCGGTCAGCGGCGGTCCGCACTTGACCGGAGGACGCCCGGCACCCTCGCCCGTCACGCTCATCAGGCCGGTCATTCCCTGCGCGATCAGGTCGAAGCCCCGATGGCTCGCAAGCGGCCCCGTCCTTCCGTAACCCGTGATCTGACAGTAGACGAGCCCGGCGTTCTCGGCCCGGAGAGACTCGTACGCCAACCCGAGCTCCTCCATGACGCCGGGCCGGAAGTTCTCGATCACCACGTCGCAGCGGGCGAGCATGCGCCTGGCCGCCTCCCGGCCCGGCCGGCGTTTCAGGTCGATCACGATTCCGCGCTTGTTGCGATTCATCATGACGAAGGCCGCGGCCGCCTCCCCCATCCGGGGCGGCGCGAAGGCACGCGTCGGGTCCCCCGACCCCGGCGGCTCGACCTTGACGACGTCGGCTCCCATGTCGGCCAGCATGCGTCCGCACACCGGTCCGGCCATCACGTGGGCCAGCTCGACGACGCGGATCCCGGCCAGCGGCTGGGCCACCTACTCTCCCGAAAAGCGCGGCGAGCGTTTCTCCAAGAAGGCCGCGGTGCCTTCCCGGTAGTCGTTCGTACTAAACACTTCGTAGGCTTCCGCGCGCTCCTGCCCGCTGAGCGGGCGCGGGTCGGACATGCGGCGCACGAACTTCTTGTGCCAGCGGTTCACCAGCGGCGCCCCCGCCGCGATGCTGCGCGCGATCCCGGCACCCGCCGCGACGACCTCCGCGTCCGGCGCCACCCTGTGGACCAGCCCGATCTCGCGGGCGCGGTCCGCCCCGACCAGTTCACCCGTCAGGAGGATCTCGAGGACCGCCCCCGCCCCGGCCGCAGCGAGCAGCGGGGTCATCTCCTCGTAGGCCATCGTCAGTCCCAGACGGTTGATCGGCGCGCCGAAGCGGCTGGACTCGCCGCACACCGCGAGGTCGCAGCAGGCGGTGATGATCATCCCGCCGCCCACGCACACGCCCTGCACCACCGCCACGGTCGGGTGCGGGCAGTCGTATACGCCCCTCAGCCCGCGTCGGACGGCGGCCGCGTACCGCGTCACCTGCTCGGGGGTGCTGCGCTGCGCCCCGAAGGCGGCGATGTCGGACCCGGCCGAGAAGGCCCGGCCCCCCGCGCCGCGCAGGACCACGCAACGCACGGAATCGTCGCGGGCGAGCTCCTCGAAGCGTGCGCCCAGGGCGTCCCAGCCGTCGCGGTCCAGCACGTTCAGCTTCGCGGGCCGGTCCAGCGTCACCGTGACGATCGCGTCCTCGCGCCCGACCCGGATACGGACACCCTCGCCGCCGCGCGTCATCGGTAGAGCATCTCCACCAGAATCATGGAAACGGCGGGGACGTACGTCACCGCCAGCAGGACGACCGCGAGCACGCCGATGAACCCCAGGTTGGCCTTCGTCACCGCCCAGATGTCGGCCTTCGCGACCGAGCACGCGGTCACCAGCACCGACGCGACCGGCGGAGTCTGCTGCCCGATCCCCAGGTTGAGCGTGACGATGAGGCCGAAGTGGACCGGGTCGATCCCCATCGCCTGCACGAGCGGCATGACGATCGGAACCACCAGGATGATCGCCGCGGCCGAATGGAGGACGAGCCCGATCGCGAGGAGGAAGACGTTCAGAAGCGCCAGAACGGCAAGCTTGGAGTCGGTGAAGCCGATGATCGCCCCGGCGATCTGCTGCGGCACCCGCCCTTCGGTCAGGAAATCGCCGAGCAGCGCCGACGCGGCGACCAGAAGCATGACCACGGCCGACTGGTGCCCGCACTCCACCATCGCCCCCCTCAGACGTGCGAGGTTCAGCTCGCGGTAGACGGGCCCCCCGATGACGAGCGCGGCGACCACGGCGATGCCCGCACCCTCGGTGGCGGTGACCCAGCCGCTGAAGATCCCGCCCAGGACGATGACGGGAAGCAGAAGCGACCACCCGGCGCCGCGAAAGGTCTCCGCCACGCGCCGGACCCGGAACGCTTCCTCCGCCGGGAGTTTCGCGCGCCGGGCCCACAGGTAGGCGACGAACATCATGAGGAGGCCGCCGGCCACGCCCGGGATGATCCCCGCCACGAAGAGCTCGACGACGGAGGCGCCCGACATGACGCCGTAGAGGATCATCGGGATGGAGGGCGGAATGATGACGGCCAGGGTGGCGGACGACGAGGTCACGGCGGCCGCGAAGTTGCGCGAGTAGCCGCGCTTCTTCATCGCCGGGATGAGGATCGATCCCATCGCCGCCACGTCGGCAACGGCGCTTCCGGATATCTCCGCGAAGAACATCGACGCCGAGACGCTCACCATCGACAGGCCGCCGCGAATGAACCCGAACAGCGCCGACGCGAAGGCCACCAGGCGGCGCGAGATGCCCGACGTGTTCATGATCGTGCCGGCCAGGATGAACAGCGGGATCGCGATGAGGGGGAACTTGGTGGCCCCGGAGAACATCAGGAGGCCGACGTTGGGGATGGCTTCCACGCCTCCCGAGACCACGATCGCGACCACGGTCATGAGCGCGAGCGCCACCGCGATGGGGACGTTGACGAGGATGAGCAGGAGGAACAGACCCGCCAGCACGATGCTCAACGGCCGCGGCCTCCGGGCTCTCGGCCGCGGCCCCCGGCCTCTCCCCTCAGCGCGCCGGGAAGGCTGAGCAGCTGGGCGATCACGAAGAGGACCGCCCCGATCGGGATCACGGACTGGGCCGCCGCGGTGGGCACGCTCGGCAGGCTCACCAGGGGAACTCCACCGAGGGCGGCCTGGACCTGCACGCCCGCCCAGGCCAGCACGACGAAGAACCCGATCACGGCGGCCTCTCCGACCAGGACGGCGACGGTGCGGGCGCCTCCGCTCAGGCGCTCCACCAGAACGGAAACGCCGATATGCCCCCGGCGCAGCGCCACGAGCGCGGCCCCGTAGTACGTCAACCAGGCCAGGAGGATCGCTGCGACCTCGTCATACCAGACCAGGGCAGCCCCCGCTTTCCGAAACACGACTCCGACGACGACCACCGACGCGAGGGCGGCCACCACCATCAGCACCACGATCTCGAGGGTCTTCTCGAAGAGGGCCCGGACCTTCGCCACGGCCGCTATTGCTGCTGTTGCTGCTGCTGTTGCGCCAATCGCAGGACCCGGTCGATCAGCTCGCGCCCGCCCTCCACGGTCGAGCTGAACTCGTCGTAGACCCGCTCGCTCGCCTTCTCGAAGGCCACCTTGTCCGCCCAGTTGACGGAGATGTCGGTGGCAGCCAGATCCACCAGCAGCTCGCGGTCCAGACGCTCGGCGGCCTCATGGACGAACTCCTGCACCGCGCGCGCCTCCTCCTCCACGACCGCGCGCACCTCCTCGGGGATTCCGGGCCAGTGCCGGGCGGACACGGTGACGTACGCGGGCGTGTAGACATGCTCGGTCAGCGAGAGGAACCGCTGCACCTCGTTGAGCTTCGAAGCGTGAATCTGCGCGAGCGGGTTCTCCTGCCCGTCCACGACGCCCGTGCGCAGCGCGAGGAGAACCTCGGAAAACGCCATCGGGACAGGGTTCGCGCCGAAGTTCTGGAAGAGCCTGACGCGCCACGTTCCGCGGGGCGTGCGCAGCTTGATCCCGTCCAAGTCTTCCGGGGAGCGGATCGGACGCAGGTTGTTTGTGACATGCCGGAAGCCGTTCTCCCACACTGCGACGATGCGATATCCCTGGGCTTCGGCGAGGGGAGAGAGCTCGGACCACACGACCTCCTCCTCGATCCTCGACATGTGCTCGCGGTCGCGGACCAGGTACGGCATCTCGAAGAGGCCGAACTCCGGGATGCGGGAGGACATGATGGACGAGGGCAGCGCCATGTCGACGGTGCCGAGCAGGAGCTTCTGCAGGAGGACATCGTCGCCGCCCAGCTGGCTGGACCCGAATACGACCACCTCGGCCACGCCCGCAAGGCGCTCGTTCACCCGCCTGGCGAATTCTTCCGCGGACAGCGCGAAGAGCGATCCCGGCGCCCCCACATGCCCGAAGGTCAGCTCCAGCAGGTCCTCTCCCTGGTCCCGGTCCGGCCCGGACTGCACGCAGCCGCCGATGAAGAGAAGCGGCAAGAGCGCGATCACGGCCAGCGGAATCGTCCTCACCCGCAGGATCCGCCCCGAACCGATCATCCGTCGTCGCTCGGAGCGCTTCCGTGGGCCTTGAACCGTCGACGGTCGTTCCTGCATTCTACCTCCTCAGGTGTCGTGTCCGCGTGTCCAGGTGTCGTGTCCGCGTGTCGGCAAGGTCGCAGTTGCAAGATACTCCGCCAAGGTCCCCAGTGAATAGAGCGTGCTCCTCCGTCTTCGTGATCGGCCTTTCGGCACTTTTCGCCTGTGCGCCCGGGGATGGGAACTGAAGGAAGCAGCCGCGAATTTCGGGAACTACCGGAGCCGTCAACGCAGTCATTCTCCGCGCCACCAACGGTCAGGCCGAAGGCATCAACAGCCGGATCAAGACCGTGAAGGTGCGGAGCCGCGGCTGTCGCAACCGGGAACGCTCCGCGGACGCTGTCTCCTTCCATCTCGGCGGCCTCGATCTTTGTCCCGATGGCATACCCGCCTGACCTGCTGCCCACTTGAAAAGGGGAGGAACCCATCGAGATTGCGGATCAAGATGCTCGCCATTCGCCGTGCCTCCTACCTACCGCTGCCTCGGCCCAGTCCCCCATCCTCCCGGCGACGGCGTAACGCCCCAGCCTCTGGATGTCGTGGAAGACCGATGTCCGCACCGTTCCTCACCGCCACTAGGTAGAAACCATTGCGTTGACGGAGACCAGCGCTGTCCGGTCCTTGAACTCCGCCTCCAGTGCTTGACGGTTGGTTACGCACGACCAATACTTGCCTGATCGGTGAATAGCACATCGTGAAAGCGTTCAAATGCACCTTGAGCCCCCGCACACTCAGCCGCAATGGCGGCCTCCGTGGCGTAGGGATGAATCGAAGTTAACGGAAAATGACGATATAGCACAGCGAATTGATTTCCATACCGCAAACGCAATTCACGTAACGTCCGAGCTGCAATGCTGCAGTAGGGGCATTGAAAATCGGAGAATTCTACCGCCACGACCATGGCGTCCATGGATCCCAACCACAGCCCTTCGTTAAACAAGTCCTCTTGGACCGTGATTTCACGAATGGCCTCGGATGCTGCGGATCCATCCGATCTTCCGAAGAATTCCCTCCTGGCAACCGCGATGGTAACTAAATACTGCACAAAGAAAGAACTGGTGTCGTGTCCCGGAAACAGACAGACATAATCTTTCTGTCTTCCGAAGGATGGAGTCCGCGGTGGCGGTCCACGCGAACGGACGCGCCCCCGGGTTGTATTCGTCGGTTAAGCGGAGGATCTTCTTCTTGAGCCGGGCGACCGAGGAGAAGGAGCCGCGGCGGATGGCCTTCCGGGTGATGATGTTGAACCGGATCTCGACCTGGTTGAGCCAGGAGGAGTACGTGGGGGTGAAGTGGATGTGGCAGCGCGGCCGGGCGGCGAGCCGGCGCTTGACCCCGGCGTGCCTGTGGGTGCCGCAGTTGTCGACGACGAGGTGGATGTCGAGGTCCGGGGGCATGTCGGCGTCGATGTGCCGGAGGAAGCTCAGGAACTCCTGGTGGCGGTGCTGCGCCCTGCACCGGGCGAAGACCCGGCCGGTGGCGATGTCCAGGGCGGCGAACAGCGTGGTGGTGCCGTGGCGGATGCAGCCGTGCGTGACGCCCTCGACGTATCCGAGCCCGAGGGGCAGCAGGGGCCGGGTCCGCTCCGGCGCCTGGGTCCGGGTCTTCTCGTCCACGCAGAGCACCATCGCGTTTTCGGGCGGATCGAGGTGGAGTCCGACGATGTCGCGGACCTTCTCGGCGAAGAACGGGTCGGCGGAGAGCGTGAAGTGCTTCTGCCGGTGAGGCCGGATGTGGAAGGCCGTCCGGATGGGGTGCACCGTCGACTTCGACACCCCCGTCGCGTCCGCCATGGAACGGCAGCTCCAGTGCGTGCTTCCGCCGGGCGGCTCGCCCTCGAGCGTCCTCCGCGGCAGCGCCGTGATCTCGTCGTCTCCGATGGAGCGCGGCCTTCCCGGCCTGCGTTCGTCGTGCAGGCCCATGAGCCCCTGCGTCCGGAAGCGCTCGCGCCACTTGCCGACCGTCCGGCGGCCGGCGCGGACCTTCTCGGCGACCTCCTTGTTGCTCAGCCCTTCGGCGCACGGAAGCACGATCTCGGCGCGCCTCGCGAGCCCGGCGGGCAGACTGCGCGAACCCGCGAGCGACTCGAGTTCCTCGCGGGTGCCCCGACTGACTTCGAGCGGCTTCGACGGACGTCCCCGGGGCATGGTCCCCTCCTTGATCTCGGGTGGATGAGGAGGTACGATACACCGTCCCCGTCATCATGACAACTTATTGCAGGACACGACACTAGCCGCTTTCTTTCATTGAGCTGGACGAGTTCGACGTGGCCCGCGTGGTGGTCCGGCGGCTGCCGACCGAGGTTCGCTGAGCCTTCGGACACCTGCATCATCCCTCCTTGTTCACGAGGGCAGGGGCGGGACTGGCGTGAAGCGGCAAGTGGCGTAGATTCAAGTCGTTACAACCAAACGAATGACCCCCGTTCTGGAACCCATCGGCCGAAGGAGCCGAAAGGTGATGGGACGGGTGATCCTGGATGCCCTGATCGGGCAGAAATGGGTGAGCCAAGTCTGCGGGAACAGGGCCGCCGTTGTGGCCCAGCCCAGCAATCGGCACCTTGCGGCATGTCTTCCTACGCGGGCGCCGCTTCGCACATCATCAGGCGCGCGGGCCGGGCCGCCGGGCGCACCGGCCGGATCTCCGATTCCGATTCGCGCCTGGCACGCCGCCTGCGCGACCATGTGCAGGGCCCGGTTCGCTTCGACGCGCTGACGCGCGGCCTCTACGCGACCGACGCCTCCATCTACCAGATCGCGCCGCTGGGCGTGGTCCTCCCGTGCACGCTCGACGATGTGGACGCGACGATGGCCATCGCCCGCGAGGAGGGCGTGCCGGTCCTGCCCCGGGGCGCGGGGACGTCCCAATGCGGCCAGACCGTCGGCCGCGCCGTGGTGATCGACACTTCTCGCTACCTGAACAAGGTCTTGGAAGTCGATCGCGACGCGCGCACCGCGACGGTCGAGCCCGGCCTCGTCCTCGACCACCTGAACCACCGCCTCGCCCCAACCGGCCTGTTCTTCCCGGTGGATGTCGCCACCGCAAGCCGCGCCACGATCGGCGGCATGGCGGGCAACAACAGCGGCGGCGCGCGCTCGATCCGGTACGGGATCATGGCGGACAACGTGCTGGAGATCGAGGCGACGCTCGCCGACGGACGGATCGCGACGTTCGGCGGGGGAGAGGGTCCAGAGAAGGGAGAAGGCCCGGAGAAGGCGGCGGCCCGCGAACTCGCCGCGACCCTCCGCCGGATCGCCGTGCGCGAGGCAGACGAGCTCGATGCCCGCGTGCCCAAAGTGCTCCGGCACGTGGCCGGCTACATGCTGCACCGTCTGCTTCGGCCGGGCGCGTCGCCGGCCGAGGCGCTCGTAGGGTCCGAGGGAACCCTCGCATTCTTCCGCGAGCTCAAGCTGAAGCTCGCCCCCGTGCCGGCTCGGCGGGTTCTCGGCGTCTGCTGCTTCCCGTCGCTGCCGGAGGCCCTTGACGCGGTCCGGCACATCGTCGAACTCGATCCGCACGCCGTCGAACTCGTCGACGATACCGTGATCGCGTTGGCCCGCGAGGTTGCGGCCTTTCGCACGACGGTCCAGCGGCTCATTCCCGTGGCGGCCCGCACCGTGCTGCTCGTCGAGTTCGCGGGCGACGAGGCCGGGGCGCTGTCCCGGCGCCTCACGCGGCTGGACGAGGTAGTGCGGGGGACCGGGCCTGGCCGCGAGGTCGTGCGCGCCGAGGACCCGGCCGACCAGGCGGCGATCTGGGCGGTGCGAAAGTCGGCCCTCGACATCGTGATGTCCATGAAGGGCGAGCGGAAGCCGGTCTCGATCGTCGAAGACTGCGCGATTCCGCTGCCTGCGCTGGCCGACTTCGCCGCGTTCGTGGAGGATGCGTTCGCGCGCCGCGGCACCAGCGGCACCTGGTACGCGCACGCTTCGGTCGGCCTCCTCCATGTACGCCCTTCGCTGAACATGAAGGACCCCTCCGACATCGCCGCCTTCCGCTCGATCGCCGAAGAAGTCCTGCGCGAGGCCGTGCGGCTCGGAGGCTCCTGGTCGGGCGAACACGGCGACGGAATCCTGCGCTCCGAGTTCATCGAGCCGCTGCTCGGGGGCCGTCTGGCCCGCGCCTTCGAGGAAGTCAAGCGCGCCTTCGATCCGGCCGGGATGATGAACCCGGGCAAGATCGTGGCCGCGCCCCGCATGGACGACCGCGAGCTGTTCCGCTACGGACAGCAGTACCGTACCGTGTCGCTCCCGACTATGTACCCCCCGGGGGGGTCATCTCCATCGTCCCCCGCCGACACCCCCCTCCCACCGACGCCGGGTGCGCCGAACGGCCGCTTCGCCGCAACTGTGGAGGCCTGCAACAACAACGGCGCCTGCCGCAAGATGCACGGCGGCGTCATGTGCCCCTCCTACCGCGTCACCCGAGAGGAAGCCGACACGACACGCGGCCGCGCCAATGTGCTTCGTCTCGCCATGACCGGGCAGCTGGGTCCGGAGGGACTGAAAGGGGATGAGGTCGCCGATGTCCTCGAACTCTGCGTCGGCTGCAAGGCCTGCAAACGCGAGTGTCCGGCGGGCGTGGACATGGCCAGGCTCAAGGCCGAAGTCCTCCACCTCAGGAACGGGCAGCGCGGTATCCCGTTGCGAGAACGGCTCTTCGCGTCCCTGCCCCGCGCGGCTCCCCTGGCGTCACGGGTGCCACGGCTCTTCAACTTGCGCAACCGAAGCAGGTTGCTTGCACGGCTCGGCGAGCGCACCCTCGGCATCGCCGCGGCCAGGGACCTGCCCGAATGGCACTCCCGGCCGTTCCGGGACGGGGAGCTCGCCCCGGCGAACCTAGCAGCGCCCCGGGACGGCGCAGTCGTTGTTTTCGTCGACACGTTCACCCGCTACTTCGACCCGGGCGTCTCCCGCGCGGCCATCGCGGTCCTCCACAGGCTGGGTCACGAACCCGCATCCCCCCCCTACGGGACCGAAGCGCGCGCCCGGCAACGCCCGCTCTGCTGCGGGCGCACGTATATCTCGGCCGGCATGCTCGACCACGCCCGGGCCGAACTGAAACGTACCCTGGCGGCCTTGGCACCCCTGGCCCGCCGCGGGCTGCCCATCGTGGGTCTGGAACCCTCCTGCCTCCTGACGCTGCGCGACGAGGCCCTGCACCTCTGCCCCGGCGAGGACGCGCGCGTGATCGCCGAACACGCATTCCTGGTGGACGAGTTCCTGGCTGGGCGTGCAGATCGGTCAGCGAGGGACCGCCCCCGCGGCCGACCTGCCACTTACATCCATCTCTCCGCCAGCATCCACGGCCACTGCCACCAGAAGGCTGCGGGAACAGCCGACGCCACCGCCGACGCCCTCTCCGCCACGGTGGGCGTGCAGGGTGCCCTCGTAGAGTCGACCTGCTGCGGCATGGCCGGCTCCTTCGGCCACACGGCGAAGCACCTGCGGACATCGCGCGCCATGGGCGAACTAGACCTGTTTCCCGCGCTGAGAGCGGCCCCGCCGGACCAAGTGATCATCGCCAACGGCTTCAGCTGCCGCGCCCAGATCAGGGACGGAACCGGAAGGCGAGCGCGTCACCTCGTGGAGATACTGGACCGATTCATTTAGAAAGGATCCGGTCCTCCTTCCTGCCATCCCTCCCAACAGGTCCACATGATGCCATCCTGTTCCCAAGATACGCAGTGAAGCGGAACCTCGTTTCCACAACCGAAAAAGGAACACGGAAGCACAGGCTCCTGCGGGGCCAGTTCCGGGCCCCCTGCAACAACGGCTGCCGCACCGATAATCGCTATTAGCACCAACCGGAACAACCATCTCCTCATTGCAACCTCCTCATTGCAACACATCGTCTCCGTATCCGAGAATTCACATTTGGGCTTGCAACGCCATAAGGGCATTGCTTGGGTCCATGTTTCCGAACGAGATCTGCGACGGACACCGCATCATCGGATGCCTGCGGATGCAAACCGCAGCTGGTTGAAACGACGGTGGCCGCCAACACGTACCTAGTCACGCAGTGGGCATGACGGCCCATTGCCCACGGTCGGCCCATTGCCCACGGTCGGCCCATTGCCCACGGTCGGCCCATTGCCCACGGTCGAAAGTCTGGCGAACTCGCCCGGTCCGGAGCCGCTGCCGCCAAACCGCCAAGCGAGGTCTCCGTCGCCAGTGAATTCTCGGACCGAAGCGGAGCTCCAATCGTCGAGCACGAACCCTCCTCGCGGACTTTGGAAAATCCGGTGCGGATTGCCGAACATGCTACCGTCTCGGTCAACGTATGCCGCCACTTCGCGGGGAGCCGGGAGCCACTTGCGATCTTGGGCGCTGGCCGACACATGCGCGCCAAGAACGAGGCTCGTCCCGACGATCCCCAGCCACGATCTGACGCCGCGACGTGACCACAGGCGGTTCGGCGTGTTGATCTCGACGGTAGTGCTCAGGCAGTGCAGCGAACCCACGTCGGGACATCCGGCCGCGTGGCACACGTCGCCCTTGGGCCTCAAGGCCGTGACGGGGAGGGCAGCACTGACCAGCGTCGCGCCAACAGCGAGCAGCGCAGCGGCAAAGGCACCAGGAACAAGTTCCGATCTCTCATCTGGGGTACCTCCGTTTGTGAGGGCTACTCGGAAACAAGCCTTCCCCGGGTATTCGCACGAGTCCGCGCAGTGCGGCGATGGCCCGGTGCCGATACACTCGCACCGTTCCTCTCTTCATCTCCAGCTTGTCCGCGATCTCTCCGGTGGTCATGCCGTCAAGCGTGCACCGGATGATTTTCCGCTGCGCCTTCGGCAGTCGTTTCGTCAGCTCCAGGACTTCGTCGCGACGGTAATCACGGGCGGGCTCGTAACCGGCTTCGGCCACAACATCCTCC
Source organism: Longimicrobiales bacterium (assembly GCA_965215065.1). Taxonomy (GTDB): domain Bacteria; phylum Gemmatimonadota; class Gemmatimonadetes; order Longimicrobiales; family Gaopeijiaceae; genus Bin94. The sequence goes on along the minus strand of OZ244037.1, from coordinate 1,967,973 downwards.
CGGTATTCCCCCAACAGCCCCTCCCGCCTCGTGCGCTTCCTGATGTGCTGCCGGGCCACGTTCCGCACGACGCCCAGCAACCACGCCCCGAACCGTTTGCCGTCCTCCGGCTGACGGCATCAAGCGAGAACCTCTCGGCAAGCGTCCTGCACGATGTCCTGGGGCGTTGTCGCCCGCTCGTCGGATCTTCCGACGTATCGGTTCGCAACGGCCAACATCGCGTCCCGGTGGTGGTCGATCAGGCGAGCAACCCGTGATTCACGGTCGTCGCGGAGCGATGCATTGCCGCCTTTCGCTACAGCCATCGCAGCCCTCCCGGTTTCTGCTCGACCAGTACGCTCCATCAGGGATCAGGGGAACGGCTCAAGTCGTCTGCACCATCGGTTCCGACAAGTTCCCACCGGTCTTCGTCCGGTACCGTTGTCCGATTCGTCCGGCTGCGCCACGATCATTTCATGCCGCCCACTCCCAGTGCCTCCCCCTCACGCCCCGACGAGCTCGGCGCCCATGTTTCGGTCGCCGGGGGAGTCCACCACGCACCCGGGCGTGCGGCGGAGATCGGGGCCGCGGTCTTCCAGATCTTCACCAAGCAGCCCAGCCGCTGGGCGGAGCCTGCGATCCCGGCCGACAGGGCGGCCCGCTACCGCGCCGCCGCCGCGGACAGCGCCTTCGTCGCGTCGCACGACTCCTATCTGATCAATCTTGCCAGCCCGAAAGCGGAGCTTTGGCGGCGTTCGGCGGACTGCTTCATCGGCGAACTGTCCCGCGCGGTGCTTCTCGGCCTCGATGCCGTGGTCACCCATCCGGGCAACGCCACCGACGGCGACAAGGCCGGCGGCATCGAACGGAACGCGGCCGGGATCACCGAGGCGCTCGAAGCCACCCACGGGGGACCTCGTGTCCTGCTCGAGCTCACTGCGGGCACCGGGACGTCGGTGGGCGGCTCGTTCGAGGAGCTGCACAGCATCGTCCAGGCGGTTCCCGACCCGCACCGCGCCCGCCTGGGCATTTGCTTCGACACCTGCCACGCGTGGGTCGCGGGACTCGACATGCGCAACGACTTCGAGGGCGTGTGGCGGCGCGCGGACGACACCTTCGGCGTCCATCGCATCCATCTCTTCCACCTCAACGACGCGAAGACGCCGTTCGGCTCACGCCTCGACCGTCACGAGAACATCGGCGAGGGAACGATGGGGCTCGCGCCCTTCCGCCGTCTCATGAACGCGGAGCGGTTCCGGAACGTTCCAAAGATTCTGGAGACGCCCAAGGGCGACGACGCCGCAGCGGCGGACCGCGCCAACCTGGCCGTGCTGAGGGCGTTGCGGGAAGCGGAATAAGGGACCGCCGCCCCGGCGCGGCGGCGAACAGTGCGCCAAGGAACCGACCCGCCCCGCAGGGGGGCACGAGGGCCTCAGCCCCGGCGCCGCTCCCGCCGCGCCGCCGCGACCTCGACCAGGCGCCGCAGCTCCGCGATCGGGTCCTCGTGGTCGTCGACCTGGAGGCGCAGCACGACGTCGTTGTTGAGCCAGACGCCGCCGTCCTCCTTGACGACCAGCATCGCCGCCGACTGCACGCCGCGCGTGTCGCCGCCCGCCGCCTGGCCCGCTTCGAGCGCGGCCTGCAGGCGCAGCGAGAGGTGCCCCTCCGTCGACTCGAAGGCGTCCACCATGTCGTTCACAACGGCCGGACCGGCCAAGATGTTCCCCTGGGCGGAGCAGTGCTCGCCGATGCGGTGACCCGCCCAGTCGCTGGCGCGCGGTCCCGTGTGGGTCGCGACCTCGCCGAGGGCGTTCATGATCGAGAACTGGCGCCCTTCCTTCGTCCACCGCTCCGGGTCGGGATCGGGGTCGCGGGCGAGGATCTCCCGCACGGCCTCGGCGGGAGAATACCCCTCGCGCAGAAGCGCCAGGGCCTGCGGGCCGTAGCTGACGTCCACGACCGCCTGCGTGGCGACCACGCCGACGCCGGCCTCGCCCCAGATGACGCCGTTCCCCACGGAGAAGACGCGCGACTGCACCGCGACCCCCGCTTCACCGGTGCCGGGATCGTACCCCACGATCGAGAATGTTCCCGCCGGCGGCCACCTCGACCCTTCCTGGGCCGGGACGGGCAGCGACCCCGAAGCGGCGGCGGCCAGCGCGACCGCGCCGATCCGCACGAACCTGTTCATCATTCCACTTCCTCCCTCGCTCTTCACGGGCTTTGTCAGTTTCGAGTACACCAATCCGGTCAGTCAATCTGGCATTTCCCTCCGGCGAACGGCTAGCTTGCTGACATGTCGATGATACCTATGCGGCCCCTTGGATTCGGCGAGGTCGTCGACGGGGCCCTCCAGCTCTACCGGCGCGACTTCGGGCTGTACTATCTGATCGGGCTGGCGGCGATGTTTCCCGGATATGTGCTCATGCTCGTCGTCGGCGTGGACGCGACGGCGCTGGCACCGGACCCGCGCTCCGATCCACTCGAGACGCTGGCCGGGATGGGTTCCTCCCTGGCGGTGCTGCTGGTCGCCGCTGCCATTGCATGGATAGGGTCGATTGCCGTCGGGGTGGCGATGGCCGACCGGCTGGGGGAGCGGCCGGCATCGCTGCGGCGGGCATACGGTGGCGCGTTCCGGCACCTGCCGAGCGTGGCGGGGGCGACGGTCACGGCAATGCTGATCTTCGCCGCCCTCGTCTTCGTGGTGATGTCGGTCGGTGGCATCTTTGTTACGGTGTTGTTCTCACGGACCGGAAGCCCCGTGCTGAGCATTTCGGCCGCCGTGTTCTTGCTGCTGTCGCTCGCGGTGCTGGGGATGCTCTGGATTGGAGCCACCTTCGGGGTTCTGCCTGCGGTGATCGTCGAGAAGCGGAAAGCGATGAGTGCGCTGGGACGCTCGTTCAGCCTTTGCAGCGGCGCCTGGCTGCGGGTGACCGGGATCATGGTCGTGGCCTTCATCATCAACATGGCACCTACGGTGGGCGTGATGGCACTGTTCGGCATGGGCGACCTCTTTACGTCGCCCGAAGCGCTGGGGGAAGTCGGCGCCACCCGGCAGTGGCTGCTCAACACGGCCGACCTGGTGATCGGGCCCCTTACGACTCCGTTCATGGTGGGAAGCATCATGGTGCTCTTCCACGACCGCAGGGTGCGAAGCGAGGCTTTCGACCTGGAATCCCTCGCGGGGGCCATGGACGGCCGCTGACGCAGGCGCGGCACGGCGGCCCAGTGATGCGGCTTTTCGTCCAGGAACCCGCGGCTCCGCAGGCACCGCTCCCCTCACCGAGCCAGGTGTCGGATGTTCTGCGCGAAATCCTGGCCGATCCCGAATTCGCCACCCTCGACGCCTCCCCTCGGCGGACGCTGATCGAGTGGTTCTTCGCGAGGCTGGCCGAGGCATGGGACTGGCTAAGGCGGCTCGTGGGCGAAGACGGAACCGGCGCGGCCGAGATCGTGGTCATCGTTGTCGCGCTGGCGGCGCTTATCATCATGCTGAAGGTGGCGTCCGGGCACGCTCCCCGGGTGCTGGGGGGGAAAGGCGATGGTGACGACGAAGAGGCGCCGACACCCGTCACGGCACGTGAATGGCTGAGGGTCGCGAGCCGGCAGGCCGGCCAGGGCCAGTTCCGTCCGGCGGCCACGGCCCTCTACCAGGGCTTCCTGCTCAACCTCGATCAGCAGGGGGCCTTGTCGTTCCACAGCTCCAAGACGCCCGGCGACTACGCGCTGGAGATCGCCCGCGGAGGTGCGGGGGCGACCGCGGGCGCGACGGCACGGGCGGGGGCGGCGGACACGGCGGGGCGGGCGGGGGCGGCGGCGGGAGATGGGGACACGACGTCGGGCGAGGGTGCGGCCGCATCGGCGCGAAGCCGATTTCTGGCATCGTTCCAAGACTATTCCTTCGGGCACGAGGAGCCGACGCCGGCCGGATACGCCGACCTGGAGCGGATGGCCCGTGATGCGGGGTGCCCGGCCGGGGGGCCGGAGGGCGATGCGCCGGAATCGGAGGCGGTCAGGCGATGAACGGCCGGGCCGGGGGAACTACGCGGCTCCGCAGCCGACCGCTGTTCTGGGTCGCCGTCATCCTGGCATTCGCGCTGGCGGCGGGATACCTGGGCCGACCGGAGGGACAGAGGGACGATTCCCGTACTCCCCGCAGTTCCTTCCGGACCACGCCCGGCGGAGTGGCGGCCCTGGCCCGCGGGATCGAGCGTCTCGGACGTGAAACCGAGCCGAGGATCACCCCGCTGGTCGATGCGGACTCGGTACGCGGAACCATCGTGCTGCTGCATCCTGTGCTGCCGCCGAGTCCGCGGGAGATCAGGGCGCTCCTGGACAGGGTGCGGGAAGGGGGTACGCTGCTCTATGTACCGCCGTATATCCCGGGGCCGCGCCCGCGCAGCACAGAGCAGACACCCCTGATGGACTCGCTGGGTGTCCACATGCGGTTGCGGCTCGCCCGCGACGAGGTGCTGGATTTGTATCTGCGGGAGCCATCTTGGGGTGACGACGGTCTCACGGAGGGGCTGACCTTGCCGGACACGCTCGTGCACGGGTTCCGCGTTGCCGGTAACGACGAGGAGGGCGGTGATGACGGGGAGGGCGACACGGTGAGCGTTCCGGGGTTGAAGAAGCTCTTGACGGCGAAGGACGACGATGAAGAGTGGATTGCCGCCGCGGAACTTCAGTTGGGGGAAGGCCATGTGGTCGTGCTCGCCGAAGCCCGGCCTCTTTCGAACGCCAAGGCGGTCGACCATCCGCTCGCGGTCCTCGCTGTGCGCGCCGCGCTGGCCTACACGAATGAAGCGGACACGGTCTTCTTCGACGAGTACCATCAGGGGATACGCGGCCACCGAACCCCCGCCGAGGTTCTGGCCGGCTTCTTCCTGGGCACGGCACGCGGGCGAGCGCTCCTGCATCTCATCCTGTTCGGTTTCCTGGTGCTCGCCTGTGCAGGGCTCCGGTTCGGCTCCCCGGTGCCCGCCGCGGCTCCGCCCGACCGGGAACGCAGATCTCCGCTGGAACATGTCTCGGCGCTGGGAGATCTCTACCGGAAGGCCGCGGCGACCGGCACGGCGTCGCTCCTGCTCCTGGCGCGGCTTGCAAGAGCCACCCGACATCCGCCGCCCCGCGACATCGCGGAGGCGGACACGCTTCTCCGGCGCCTGGACGCGGAGGAGGGCGCGGACACCCCCCTGGCCCGGGCGCTACAGGGCCTGCACGCGGATCCGCCGGACCTGACGGCGATCGCCTCCGGAATCGACGAACACCTTTCAAGGAGATTCGATCCATGACACCGCCGGAAGCGGCACTTCGCCTGCTCGGAGACCTCGGGCAGGTGGTGCTCGGCCAGAAGGTCGTGCTCAGACAGCTCATGATCACCCTCCTCGCGCGGGGCCATGCCTTGGTCGAGGGTGTTCCGGGCACCGCCAAGACCCTCGCGGTCCGAGCGCTGGCCAGGGGGCTCGGGCTCGACTTCGGCAGGGTGCAGTTCACCCCGGACCTGATGCCCACGGACCTGGTCGGCGTGAACATCCTCGAAGACTCGGGCTTCACCTACCGCGCCGGGCCCGTGTTCGCCGACCTGGTTCTGGCCGACGAGATCAACCGGGCGCCGCCCAAGACCCAGGCGGCCCTCCTGGAAGCCATGGAGGAGCGGCAGGTCACCGTGGACGGGAAGACCCGCCTGCTGCCCGCCCCCTTCACCGTGTTGGCCACCCAGAATCCCGTCGAGTACGAGGGGACCTATCCCCTTCCCGAAGCGCAGGTCGACCGATTCCTGATGAAGATCGTGGTGGACTACCCTCCGGAGGAGGCGGAGCAGGCCATCCTCGACCGCCACGAGGCCGGGTTCAGAGCCGACGACGAGCTCACCTACCCGATGGGAGACCCGATGACCCGCGAAGAGCTGCTCGAAATGCGGGCGGCGGTGAACCGGATCCACATGGACGAGCGCGTGCGGCGCTACGTGACCGACATCGTGCGGGCGACCCGTGACGACGCCGCGTTTCTGCTGGGAGCAAGTCCCAGGGCCGGGGTCGCCCTGTTTCAGGCCGCCCGTGCCGAGGCGTATCTGGGCGGGCGCGACTTCGTGACGCCCGACGACGTCAAGTCGCTCTCGTTCCCCGTCCTGCGGCACCGGGTGGTGCTGACGGCCGAGGCCGAGGTCGAGGGCCGGTCGTCCGACGACGAGCTGACATCGCTGTTGGAGACGCTGGAGGCGCCCCGGTAGTGCGCATCACGCTGGTCCCCGGCGGACGTGCGCTTGCGCTGCTGGGCGCGACGTCGCTCCTGTTTCTGGTGAGCACCCCGCTGGCGCTTGCGGCGGACGCCGTCGTGGTGCTGCTGGTGCTTCTGGACGGGCGGTGCACCCTGTCGCCCACCGCCGAGCGCGAGGTGCCGCGGATCTCCGCGCTGGCCGCCGTGACGGATGTGATTGTCACGGTGACGAACCCGGGCGAGCGCGCGATCGTCGTCAAGGTGACGGACGACCTCGACCCCTGCCTGCGGCGCGTGCCCGGCCCCGGAGGCACCGACGAGTGGGAAGACGGGCTTGCCGTGACCGTCGCCCGGGGCGATTCCGTGCGCTGCCGTTATCGGGTCACGCCGCGTACTCGGGGATTCCTGTCCCTGGGCGCGATCCATCTTCGGACGCTCTCGCCCCGGGGGATGGCTTGGCGCCGATCCAGAGTCGATGCGTCCCACACCCTTCAGGTGCAGCCGGGAGTGCAGGACCTGCTGCGGGATCGCAGCGGCTTCGCGGTCAGGCGGCGGCTGCGCACGCCCGGGATGCGCCGCAACCGGCAGTGGGGAGAAGGACGCGAGTTCGAAAGCCTGCGAGACTACGTCGAGGGGGACGATCCGCGCACCGTCGACTGGAAGGCGTCCGCGAGGCGGCGCAAGTTCGTCGTGCGCAACTACGAGGCCGAGCGCAGCCAGAACATCGTCCTCGCGATCGACGCCGGGCGCCACATGAGGGAACGGCTCTCGCCGGTCCGGGAGCGCATCGACTACGCGCTGGGCGCCTGCATGATGCTCGCAAGCCGGGCCCAGAACTTCGGTGACCGCGTCGGGGTCGTGGTCTTCGACGAACGCATCCGCCATGTGTCGCCCCCGCGGCGGACCGATCCGCCTGCGCTGGCCCAGGTGCTCGCGGGCGTGGAGACGCGCCTGGTCGAACCGAACTACCCGTTGGCCTTCGCCACCCTCGGGCGCACCTTCCGCAAGAGGGCGCTGGTCGTCCTCTTCTGCGACGTGATCGACGGGTCTGCGTCCCGGGCGCTGGTCAGCTCGTTCTCCCGCATCGGACGGGCGCACCTCCCTCTTGCGATCGCCATACGCAACCCCGCCTTGGAGGCGGCCGCCGCGCAGGAGCCGACGGAATCGGACGACGCGTACTATCGCGCCGCCGCCGAGGAGCTGGTGCAGTCCCGCGCCTCGACCCTTCAGGTCATGCGGCGGTCCGGGATCCTGGTCGTGGACACACCGCCGGGCGACACCCTGGTCCGCACTTTGGACAAGTACATGGAGATCAAGGAGCGGGGGCTGCTGTAGCGTTCGGCGTCGGAGACGTTCGGGGCGGGCTGCCGGGCGGACCCCGGCCTGCTTGACCCGGGCCTGCTTGACTTGGGCCCCGCTTCAAGCGACGGCGGCACCCCGCGCTGAACGTCTGCCGGAGAACCCGAAGTACACCACGAGCAGAACCGCCGTGGCGCCGCCGAAGGCGAACTTCCAGACTGCGGGCAGCTGCAGCGGGGAGTAGAACCCCTCGACAAGTCCGGCGACGATCAGCATGAGTGCCGTCCCCGCAATGAGCGAGAGGAACGTGCGTCCGCGCTCCATCAGCGCCTCGGCCCGGGTGCGCCGGCCCGGCATGAGCAGCGCCGATCCCAGGCCGAAGCCGGCACCGCCCGCGATGCAGATCGCGGTGAGTTCGATGAAGCCGTGGGGGAAGACCCAGGCCAGGAGGACCAGGGGCACGCCTTCATTGGCGTATACGCCGAAGACGGCACCCAGACCGATGCCGTTGAGCAGCAGGACATACAGGGTCCCGGCCCCCGCCAGAAAGCCCCCGGCGAAGGCGATGAGGGTGACGCCCACATTGTTCGTCATCAGGACGGACGCGAGCACCGGCATGTCGTCGCCCTCGACGTCTTCTTCCAGATACCTGGCGTCGATGTTGCCCTTCTCGGTGCTTTCCGCGCGGGTCATCATCCCGGGCGCCATCGCACGCCCCAGCAGGGCGTCCTCGCGTACGGCAACGTACGAGGCCAGCCCGGAGCCGTAGAAGAGTACGGCGGCCAAGAGAATCTGCCGGAGGTGAAGACGTACCGCACGCGGGAATTCCACCGCGATCCAATGGCCGAGCGAGACAGCCGCCCGGCCTCGCGTGCGGTAGAGCAGATTGTGTCCCGCTCCGACCCACCGCTGCACGGTCCCCAGCAGGCCCGGCGACGCCCCGTATGTGCGTGCCCGCGCAAGGTCAGCGGTGACGCCCCGGTAAAGCTGTCCGAAGGCGCGCACCTCGTCTTCGCCGAGGCTCTTCAGTCCACGCTTCCTTCCCTTTTCCACCAGCTCCGCGTACCTGGCCCATTCTTCGCGCTGTTCGCGGGCCATCGTGGCCGCCTGAAGGCTGGCTCCCCCGCGGCGGGCCGCGTGGCGCGGCGCCTCCGCCTCGTGCAGCCGGACGAGGTTCTCGTCGGCGGTGCGGTCCATCGCCTTCGCGTTGATCTCGACGGCGAAGCTGAGCGCCTTCAGCACCGATGCGGACACGCGACGCCGGATTCCGGGGTCCAGGCCCACCCGCCGTGCCATGTAGCCCGCAAGCAGCTCGAACTGCTCCACCGACAGCACGGGCCGCCCCACGCGGGCCGGGGGAAGCCCGTCGCCGCTCACCAGCTCGCTGCCGCCCGCGTCCCGCACCACCATGGTTCCGGCGACGAGGTCGCCCAACCGCTGCGCGCGACGGTTGACCAGAATGCAGATCGCACCGGCCAGCCCGGACGGAAACGGTTGCAGGTCCACGATCCGGATCAGATTGCGGAGCACGGAACCCTGGAATGACAGGGGCTCGCCCCCGACGTGGATCACTCGCAGCCCGATTGCGCGCTTGCCGGGAGTCCGCCCTCCGCCCAGTCCTTCGAAGAGCATGAAATACCCCCACTGGGCCATGAAGGCGGCGAAGATCAGGATCGTGCGGCCTGCCGCCTCCACGAAGTCGCCCAGCGCACCGGCGTGGTACCACGCCAACCCGATTACAAGGACACACCCGACCATGACGCCCATATCGATCGAGAAAGCCGCTGCGCGGGAACCGAGATCGGCGAGCACGTAGTCGAGGCGCACATGCTCGGGCGTGTCCACCGAGACCCGGCGGTGGAGCGCGGTGGAGGGCGAAGGCGTATTCATCGCTGCGTCGGATTCTCGGCCAGCGTCGGCTTCTCGGCCAGTGCCGGAGGAGGGACTTGAACCCCCGACACGCGGATTATGATTCCGCTGCTCTGACCAACTGAGCTACTCCGGCAGGGGACATGAAAGCTCCGAATCCGGTCGGTTCTTGTCAACCGGGCGCGGGAGCACGGTGTCGGGGAGCACGGGCGGCACTTGTCAAGCGGCGTGTCGGGAGCACGGGTTGCACTTGTCAAGCGGTGTGGCGGGAGCACGGGCGGCCCTTGTCAAGCGGCCGTGCGCGGCCCCTATTCGGAGAATCCCCCCACCACGGAGAACTACCCATGGATTTCGGCTTCTTTCTGATTCCGGGCCTCACCGCCATCGGCATCCTCGGCCTTCTCAGCTCGCTGCGCATCCTCTGGGAGTACGAGCGCGGCGTGGTCTTTCGCCTCGGCAAGCTCACTCGCGCCAAGGGGCCGGGGATCGTCTTTCTCGTGCCCTACGGCGTCGAGCGCATGAGGAAGATGGACCTGCGCATCATCGCACTCGACATCGCGCCGCAGGACACCATCACGAAGGACAACGTGAGCTGCACCGTGAACGCGGTCGTGTACTTCCGGGTCGTGGACCCCTCCAAGGCGGTCGTGGAGGTGGAAGACTACTACTTCGCCACCAGCCAGATCGCCCAGACCACCCTGCGGAGCGTGGTCGGCCAGTCCGAACTCGACGAGCTGCTCGCCCAGCGGGAGCGGATCAACGAGATAGTGCGGCGCATCATCGACATGGAGACCGACCCGTGGGGAATCGAGGTGACCTCCGTCGAGGTCAAGGACATCGACCTGCCCAAGGAGATGAAGCGGGCGATGGCCAAGCAGGCGGAAGCCGAGCGGGAGCGGCGCGGCAAGGTGATCGCGGCCGAGGGCGAGTTCCAGGCCTCGCAGAAGCTGTCCGCGGCGGCGAAGATCATCTCGCAGCACCCCGTAGCGTTGCAGCTGCGCTTCCTGCAGACCGTCGTCGAAGTGGCCGCGGAGAACAACTCCACCACGCTCTTCCCGATCCCGGTCGACCTGTTCGCTCCGTTCGTCGAAAAGGCCACCGGAGTCCCCGGAGGCGGATTTCCCAAGGCGCTCGGGAAGGACGACGCGGCCGCCCTTGCCGCTGCGACGGTCGAGGCGCTCGGAGCCGGCTCTGGCGAGGTCATGGATGCCCTGGAGGCGGGAGATGCCGAGCGGCTCCTCGCGGGCGCGAAGCGGGCGCTGGGTTTGGCGGAGGCGCGAACGGAGGGGGGAGAAGAAGGGGTGGAGTGACCCGGCGGGATTCAGGCGTCGCTGGTGGGTCACTCTGAAGCTGGTGGGTCACTCCGAAGGTCAGGTCGGTGAGAAGAACCCACTTTCGTCGCCCGGCAAAGAGATCAGACCGGCCTTCATTCGATTGAACGCTTTGATCTCGCTCTCGTTCGCGGGAGGGCCGCAAGAGAATAGCGGAACTTTCATTGCCTATTGCGGTCCTGCTCCCGGGTTTGACCGCCCCTGCCGCGCAACCACCTCAGGATCGACGGCCTGTCCGCTCTGTCGGCTTCCGCCTCCTCCTCCGGCTCGGAGATTCGGTAGAGGTACTCGCCGTCGCGGATGAAGCCGTACCGCTCCCGCGCGAATCGCTCCAGCGCCTCGTCGTCGTTGCGCAGGGTGGCGATCCGCGTGCGGATGGAATCGATCCCGCGGCGCACATCCTCAATCTCGGCGCGCCTCGCCGCCAACTCGGCCTCCGCGCGGCGGGCATCCAGGATCGAGTAGTCGCCGCCTGCCAAGGCGAAGTAAAGGGCCAGGCCGAGCACCCCCAGGAAGAAGAGTCGCGGAGAGCGCAGACGTTTCTTCACGGCAGCACCTTCTTCCCGGCGTAGAGGGCCCGAGCGCCCAGCGCTTCCTCGATGCGCAGGAGCCGGTTGTACTTGGCCACGCGGTCCGTTCGGCTGGGCGCTCCCGCCTTGATGAGCCCGGCCCCGGTCGCGACGGTCAGGTCGGCGATGAAGGTGTCCTCGGTCTCGCCCGAGCGGTGGGATATGATCGTCCCGAATCCGGCCTCCTGGGCCGCCCTGACCGCATCCATCGCTTCGGTGAGGGTTCCGATCTGGTTCACCTTCACCAAAATAGAGTTGGCGGCACCGGTGTCGATGCCGCGGGCAAGCCGGTCAAGGTTGGTGACGAAGAGGTCGTCGCCGACGATCCGGCAGTGCGGCCCGACCCGGCTCGTCAGCGCGATCCACCCCTCCCAGTCGTCCTCGCCCAGCGGATCCTCCACGCTGACGAGCGAAAAGCGGTGTATCATGTCCTCCCAGAACGCGACCATGCCGTCCGTGGTCAGGGACTTGCCCGAAGACCTGCTAAAGGTGTAGAGCCCGTCCGAATAGAGTTCCGAGGCCGCCGCGTCCACGGCCAGCACGAGGTCCTCGCCGGGGCGGTACCCGGCTGCTTCGATCGCCTGCAGCACGACTTCCGCAGCCTCCGCGTCGGACCCGAGGTCGGGTGCGAATCCGCCCTCGTCGCCCACTGCGGTGCTCTTCCCGGCTGCGCTCAGCACGCCCTTGAGCGCATGAAACACCTCGGTCGCGGCGCGCAGCCCTTCCGAGAAGGTCGCGGCACCCACCGGCAGGACCATGAATTCCTGGATGTCCACGTTGTTCGACGCGTGCGCACCGCCGTTCACGATGTTCAGCATCGGCACGGGAAGGGTGCGGGCCTCGTCCCCGCCCAGATGCCGGTACAGCGGCAGGCCCGTTTCGGAAGCTGCCGCCCGGGCCGCCGCCATGGAGACGGCCACGATCGCATTCGCACCCAGGCGCCCCTTCCCCGGCGTCGCGTCCAGCTCGGTCATGGTGCGGTCGAGGTCGCGCTGCTCCCGGACATCGAAACCGCGCAGCGCCCCGAGGATCTCCCCGCGTATGTTCCCCAAGGCGTTCAGTACCCCGCGGCCCCGGTAGCGCGCCGGGTCGCCGTCACGCAGCTCGACCGCCTCATGGCACCCGGTGGAAGCGCCGCTGGGAGCGGCCGCGCGGCCGCGGTGGCCCGACTCGAGAATCACCTCGGCCTCGACGGTGGGGTGACCGCGGGAATCCAGGATCTCCCGGCCACGGATGTCTACGATGGCCGACATGCCGTCTCCCCTTCACCGTTCAGCAGGTCGGAGATCTCGTCCCGGCACTGCCGCGACAGCCGCCTGCGGTCTCTCAGCGTCATGCCTGCGGTGCTGATGGGGTTCCCGACGACGACGGTGGCGGTTCCCGGGGAGATTTCCCAGCTGCCCTTCTTCATGATCTGTCGCGTTCCCAGAATCGCGACCGGAAGCACCGGCACCTGCGACTTGATCGCCATGACGAACGCGCCCTTCTTGAAGCGGGCCATTTCACCGGTCGGTGAACGCGTTCCCTCCGGGAACATGATGATGGTTCGCCCTTCCCGCAGCAGATCGTCGGCCCTTTTGAGCGATGCGATGGCCGCCTGCTGGTCGGACCGGTCGATGGCGATGTTGCCGACCTTCTCCCAGGCAGCGCCCACGACCGGGATGCGCGAGACTTCCCTCTTGCCGACGAATGCGAACTTGCGCCGAAGCATGCACCCCAGGGCGAAGATGTCGAACCAACTCTGGTGGTTCGCAACCAGGATCTGGCCATGTCCCCGATCGATCCGCTCGCCGTTCCGAACGACCAGCCCGGTCCCCGAACCGCGCAGGACAATGGACGCCCATTCTCCGGTCAGCCGATCCGCAAGGCGACGGAACCGGCGCGGCCACACAAAGTAGTACAGAACCGCGCGACCGCCGGAGTAGATCGTGGCTCCGATCATCACGGCGTAGATCCAGACGATCCGAATCACGAGGCGTCGCCGCTGCCGGAGGCCGCAAAGTGATCGAATCCGCCCCGACCGGGGACCGCACGCCGCCCGCGCCGGTCCTCCAGCACGACCCCGCGTCCGCTCTCGACCGATCCGATCCGTGTGAGTCGCACCGACAACTCCCGTCCCAGCTGCGGAATGCGGGCCCGCGCGCCTGCCGGGGCAGTAAACATTAGTTCGTAATCTTCGCCCCCCTCGAGGGCAAGCTTCAAGTCCCCCCCGGCGACCGAGTCGATCGGCAGTCGATCCTGCAGGAGCCGCAGCTCCGCACCCGAGGCACGCGCGATGCGCCTGGCGTCCGCGACGAGCCCGTCGGAGATGTCGATCATCGCCCGGGCCACGCCCTCGGCCGCGAGCGCGACCCCCAGCGGCACCCGGTCGGGCGGAGCGACGAACCGTTTTCGCGCGGCCGTCGCCGGAGTCTTCCCGGAAGACCAGGCCGCGACCGCCGCCGCGGCGCCGCCGACTTCGCCCGACACCCACACATCGTCTCCCGCCTCCGCCCCGCTTCGCAGAACCGGCGTCCGGGCCCTCCCGACGGCGACGACATCCACCACGGCCGGACCCGGCGAACGGCTCACGTCTCCGCCCGCGACCGGCACCGCCACACGGTCTCCTGCCCGGCGGATCCCGCGCTGCAGGTCTTCACAGAGCGACATGTCGCGGCCGCATACGGCCATCGAGACCAACAGGGCCCCCGGCTGCGCTCCCATGGCGGCCATGTCGCTGAGTGCGGCAGCCCCGGCCCGAAATCCCGCCTCGACCGGTGCGACCCAGTCGAAGCTGAAGTGCACGTCTTCCACCGTCAGGTCCGTCGAGAGGACCAGCCCGCCGCGAAGGACCGCCGCATCGTCTCCCGGTCCCACCAGGACCGTGCGGCTCCCCTTCCAGCCGATGGCGACTAGCCGCTCGACCAGGCCGGTCTCGTCCATGCGCCGACACTCAGCGCGGCGGGGACTGGTCGAATGTGACGAACGGGAAGGGCAGCGTGGTCACCGGCGTCTCCCGGTCGGCCAGCGCAGCCGGTATCCCGTCGACGACATCCGACGGCATGAGGGACGCGCCTAAGGCGGCGGACGACGCGGATCGGCCCGTCACATGCAGGGCCAGCCCGCACGCCGTGCTCGCCTCCGTGCCCTGGGCCAGGAAGGAGCCGACCGCTCCGGTCAGGACATCGCCCATCCCCGCGACGGCCAGCGCCGAGCTGTCGGCGGTCGTGCTCAGCAGAAGCCCTCCGCTCGGATCCGCCACAAGGGACGGCACCCCCTTGAGCAGGGTGACCGCGCCCCGGCTCGCGGCGAATGCGCAGGCCGTGCCGATGCGGTCCTGCTGCACCTCGGGAACGGACAGGGCCGTCAGACGGGCCATCTCGCCCGGGTGCGGCGTAACCACGACCGGCCCGTCTGCGGGGAAACCCGCACCCTCACCCGCATCCGCGCCCCGCGCCAACAGCGTGAGGGCGTCCGCGTCGAGCACCGCCGGGCGATCCGCGCGGACCTCGAGAGCCACCTCGAGCTGGCGCGCCGCGGCGTCCCCGGTACCGAGTCCTGGACCCGCCGCCAGCGCGTCGCTCGCCTGAATCGCGCTCACCAGCGCATCGTCGTCTCCGGCGTCCACGAAAAGCGCCTCCGGCACTTCGAGGATGAGGTCGCGGACCTCGCGGGAAGCGCAGACCCGCACCAGCCCGGCACCGCAGCGGAAGGCGGCTCTCGCGGCCAGGACGGCCGCGCCCGGCATCGCCGATCCCGCGAGGACGGCCAGAGCGCCCACCTCGTTCTTGTGGGTGACGGCCGGACGCCGCGGCAGGCGCCGGGACGCCCAGCCGGGGGTCGTCAGCCGGGCCCAGTCCTGGGAGGGATTCGGCGGAAATCCGATCTCCACCGCGACGATCCGCCCGCAGTGCGCCCTGCCGGGATGGAGGAGCGTTCCCAGCTTCGGCCACCCGAACGCGACGGTGAGGTCCGCTCGGACCGCCGTCCCGGGAACGGCTCCGGTCGTGCCGTCGACGCCGGATGGGGTGTCGAGGGCGACGACCGGACAACCTGCCGCGTTTGCCTTTCGGATCGCGGAGGCGTACCGCGAGCGGGGTGCGCCCCGGATTCCGGTCCCCAGCAGTCCGTCGACCACGACGGCAGCGTGCCGCGGCATGTCCGGTTCCGCATCTGCAGGGGTCCCGGCCTCCCCCCGGAAGCGCACCGTCGGCAGCTCCCAGCCGTGAAGGACGGGATCTTCGGAGAAGCGCGTCCCCACGACTACCGCGGTGACGGGTCGTCCCCAGGCAGCCAGCGACCTGAGGCAGACCAGGGCATCGCCGCCGTTGTTGCCCGAGCCCACCAAGGCCGTCACCGGCCCCCGGGGGAACAGATGCTGAATGATCAGCGCCGTCTGCCGCCCGGCGTTCTCCATGAGAGCGGGCTCGGGAACGCCGCGCCCTTCGATCGAGAAGCGGTCGAAGCGGGCGGCCTGGTGCGACGTGGGGGCGCGAACTCCCGGCCGGCCGAACGGCCTCCCCGGGCTGCTCGGGGTCATGCCTACTTGTAACTCTGTCCGATCGACCGGCCGAAGGTGATCTCGCCGTTGTCAATGCGAATGTTGAAGCCGCAGTCCGGGCCGGAGCAGACCCACGCCTTGTACCTGATCGGGGCCCCGTCGCGGCCGTAGTCGGACATGGGCAGCAAGACTCCGTCTCCGCACTTCCGGCACGCAGGAAATCCGTTCTCCACCATCGCGTTCAGCCCCCTGTCTGATTAGCTCTGCAGCACGAAGCAGTCGGGTCGCACACCTGATCTCTCACTGATATTCGAAGTCTGCCTCATCTGCAACCATCCAGGGGTATTCGACGTCGAAGACATCCTCGAAATCGAAGACGTCGCGGAAGTCCTCGAGCCGGTCTCCCTCACGCTTCACCAGCAGGCCGATTTCGACCAGCGTGAAGACGATCTCGCCCAGATCGTCCGTGCGGTGGACACCCCAATGCTCGAGCACGGTGCGGGCGAGCGGGCCGTATTGGTCGATCGCGAGCCCGCATGCCCCCTCTGCCAGCTCCTGCCCCGATATGTGCCGCCTTTCCCTGAGCCCGGAAATCACAAGTCGCAGCGCGTCCAGGAGAAAGACGTAGGCCTGCGGATGATAGCGAGGGGAGGTGTCCCGCAACCGAGACATCAGTTCGGCGGATTCACAAACGCTCATGGTGATATAAAGTTAGCCGGTTCCCGCGGCTCCGCCAATTCGACCGAACAGCGGAAAGCCCCCGCACAGCTCCGTGACCTTGTTCCGTATCTTGGAGATCACCCTCTCGTCTTCGGGATGTTCCAGGATATCGGCGATCCAGCCTCCGATCAGGGACATCTCGTCCGGGCCCATGCCGCGGGTGGTCAGGGCCGGCGTTCCGATGCGGAGCCCGGAGGTTACGAAGGGCGACCGGGTCTCGCCCGGCACCGTGTTCTTGTTCACCGTGATTCCCGCGCGCTCGAGAGCCCGCTCGGCGTCCTTGCCGGTCAGATTCCGGTCCCGCAGATCCACCAGCATGAGGTGAGTGTCGGTTCCGTCCGAGACGAGGCGGACGCCCCGCTCCATCACCGTGCGCGCAAGCACGCGCGCGTTCTCCACGACGCGGGCGCCGTACCGCCGAAAAGCGGGCGACAGGGCCTCGCCCAGCGCCGCCGCCTTTGCCGCAATCACATGCATCAGGGGACCCCCTTGGATAAACGGGAAGACCATCCTGTCGATCGTTTTCGCGTGTGCTTCCCTGCACATCACGAGCCCGCCCCGGGGACCGCGCAACGTCTTGTGAGTGGTCGTCGTCACGACATCGGCGTGCTCGACCGGGCTCGGATGGACATCCGCCGCGACCAGGCCCGCGAGGTGCGCGAGATCGACGACGTGGACGGCGCCCGCCTCCTCGGCGATCTCGCCGAAGGTCTTGAAGTCGAGCGCGCGAGGGTAGGCGGACGCCCCGGTCACGATGAGCTTCGGGCGCTCCCGGCGCACCGTCTCCCGGACCACATCGAAGTCGATGCGCCCGTCCGAATCCCGCACGCCGTAGGCCGCGACCTTGAACAGGCGTCCGCTGAAGTTCACGGGGGAGCCGTGGGTGAGGTGTCCCCCGTGGCTGAGGTTCATCCCCACGATCGTGTCGCCCGGCTCCAGGAAGGCGAAGTAGGCGGCCATGTTGGCCTGGGCGCCCGAATGCGGCTGCACGTTGGCGTGGTCCGCCGCGAAGAGTTCCATGGTGCGGGAGCGGGCCAGTTCCTCGACCCGGTCCGCGAACTCGCAGCCGCCGTAGTAGCGTCTGCCGGGAAGCCCCTCGGCGTACTTGTGCGTGAAGACCGTTCCCATGGCCTCGCGGACGGCGGGAGACGTGAAGTTCTCGCTCGCGATCATCTCGAGCTGGCCGAGCTGCCGGGATGTTTCGTCGAGCACGGCCCTGTGTACAATGGGGTCGGCCTGCCTGAGATGTTCCATCGTCACCTCCTTCAAGCTGTAAGCGAGCGGCCGATCACGAGCCTCTGGATCTCGCTCGTTCCTTCGTAGATCTCGGTGGCCTTGGCGTCTCTCATGAGCTTCTCGACGGGAAATTCGCGCATGAAACCGTAGCCGCCGAAGATACGCACCGCTTCCTCGGTGACCCACCCCGCGGTCTCGCTGGCCATCAGCTTGGCCATGGCCGAACGGGCGGTTACCGGGACGGCGTCCGCACCGAGCCTGTCGCGCGCCTCCCACGCGCGGGCACCGTCCATGACCAGGGCTCTCGACGCCGCGATGCGCGTCGCCATGGCGGCGAGCTTGCTTCTGATCGCCCCGAATGCGGCGATGGGACGACCGAACTGCCGCCGTTCCCGGGCATAGCGGACGGCGTGCTCCAGCGCGGCCGCGGCGATTCCCACGGCTTGGGCCCCGATTCCGAGCCGCCCGAGGTCGAGCGCCTCCAGTGCGTAGCCGAGGCCCCGCGCCGGGTCTCCGAGGAGGCGGTCGCTCGTGACGCGCACATCGTCAAGCGCCACCTCGACCGTTTCCGAGGCGCGCAGACCCATCGTCTTCTCCCGCTTGCCGACCCGGTAGCCCTGCGCGGAAGTGTCGACCAGGAACGCCCCGAAGGTGCTCCGACCGGAGGCGCCGCCGCCGGTCCGGGCGAAGACGAGCACCATGTCGGCCCGCGACCCGTTGGTCACCCATTTCTTTCGGCCCGAGATCGTCCACTCCCCGTCGGCCCCGCGCGCAGCGGTGGTCGTCATCGCGGCGGGGTCGCTTCCTGCTCCCTCCTCGGAAAGGGCGAACCCGGCGATCTTCGCCCCCGACGCAAGCGCCGGAAGCCATGCGGTCTTCTGCTCCTCGCTCCCGTGACTGACGAGCAGGTGAGGAACCGGGCCGTTCTGAATGTGGAGGGTCAGGGAGAGGGCCGCGTCTCCTCGGGCCAGCTCCTCGAAGGCGACGAGGTAGGTGGGGAGGTCGAGTTCCAGGCCGCCGTAGCCCTGCGGGGTGAGCATCCCCAGGAATCCCAGCTCGGCCAGCTTGTCGAGGACGCTGCGTTCGAACGCTCCCTTTCGGTCCCAGTCCGCCGCCCGGGGCGCGATCTCGCCTTCGGTGAACTCGCGGGCGAGCTCCCGGATCGCACGCTGCTCGGAGATCAGAAGGGTCATCGGGATCGCGGCGGGTACGCGTGGAAGCCCCGACCCGTCTTGCGCCCCAGCCATCCCGCCGCCACGTACTGGCGCAGCAGGGGACAGGGGCGGTAGCGGTCGTCGCCGATCTCGCGGTGCAGCACCTCGAGGATGTTCAGGCAGGTGTCGAGACCGATGAAGTCAGCGAGCGCGAGCGGGCCCATCGGGTGGTTCATCCCGAGCGTCATGACCGTGTCGATCGCGGGGGCGTCGGCCACTCCCTCCATCAGCGCGAAAACCGCTTCGTTGATCATCGGCATGAGCACGCGGTTCGACACGAAGCCGGGGAAGTCCCTCACTTCGACGGGCGTCTTCCCGAGCTTGCGCGACAGATCCATCACCGCCTCGGTGGTGGCGTCGTCGGTCCTGAGCCCGCGGATGATCTCGACAAGCCGCATGACGGGCACCGGGTTCATGAAGTGCATGCCGACGACCTTCTCCGGGCGCCCCGTCCGCGCCCCGATCTCGGTGATGGAGATCGACGAGGTGTTGGAGGCCAGAACGGCGTGCTGCGGCGCGAGGGCGTCCAGCTCCGCGAAGATCCGGCCCTTCAGCTCGGCGACCTCCGGGACCGCCTCGATGACGAGATCGGCGCCCGCCGCTCCCGCGAGCGAGTTCCCGGGCTCGATCCGCGCCAGTGCCGCGTCTCGTTCGGTGGCGGTGAGGTGTCCCTTGCGCAGCTGGCGGGCCATGTTCCGGCTGATGGTCCCGACCCCGCGCTCCAGCGCCGCAGGTTCCGCATCGACGAGGGTGACCTGCAGGCCCGCGAGGGCGCACACATGCGCGATGCCGCTGCCCATCGTGCCCGCCCCGATCACCGTGATGCTTTCCATCGTCATGACTCCGTCCGCTCGCGGATCAGCAACCCGGTGGGGAATCCCCGCGGGCAAGCAGCGAAGTGAAGCGCCGTGCAGGGCGGATCGCCCGCGGAGCAAACGGCTTCTCCCGGTACCAATGTCATGCCACGGCCTCTACCAGTTTCTCGGCTTCACGGATGCGGATTTCGCCGGAGATGAGCTTTGGGAGAAGGACATCGCGGAGGCCGACTAAGGTGCGGGATTCGTGGACGTTCCAGATGATCCGTCCCAACATCGGCGACACGATGTCCCGAAACTCTCCGGCGACCGCGTCGGCAGGTCGACACAGCTTGTAGGTGCTCATGGCCTGCCAACTCGTTCGATCGAAATCGACAAACCACGACTTGAACAGCGCTCGCGCCATCGACTCCAGAGTCTCGTTCATCCGCCGGTTCAGTTCGATCTTGTCGTCCAAGGTGCCGACGACGTGGGCGATCCCGAGTTGTTCGACCCTCGCGAAACTCGGACACGGAATCCCGGCCAGTTGCCGGGCGGATACATTGGGGAACGTAGAGCCGGTCGCACGAATCAGGAGCTCGGGAAGTGCAAACTCGACGACCGCCCTGACAAAAGGTTGAAAGCTGAGATCTCGGCGGTGTCGAATCGCCGCAACTCCGGGACCTATGGCGTATTGTCGATCAGCCCAGTTCATGCGGCCTGTGGTCGAACCGCGCACGCAGAAAAGAAGGTCGCCCTTGCGGGCAAGCCGCTTGGACTCGGTCGTGTGCTGCACGGGCACTGGGTGGTGAGGCCCGAACTCGGTCGGTCCGTTGAGAAGCGGCGTGCCTGCGCGCTTCCTATTGACGGTGCTCCCCGGCGGGGACTGGCCCATGGTGATTTCCGCAAGGTCTCCCAGAGCGCACCACTCGGCACCGTCAGTCCGACGCCCTGCCAACACCACCATCTCCGCCCTGATCGCCTTCCGGAACCCGCCGGATACGCGGTACCACACGGCCTCCGCCTTAGCGTAGTCGTAGATGTGGGATGTCGCGTTTCGCCCCTTATGGTGTCCCATCCACCTCTCGACATCGGTAATCAGCCGATTCTCGGCGGCGAGGCGGAAGAGATGGCGCCGCGTTACGCCATCCGCGATGTCTGGGCTGACGTTCGCGTTGAGCCAGCGGGCCATGAGCTTCCAGCACAGTTCGTACGTGATCTCGAAGTGTTGGACGACACCGGCGCGGATGGCGATCCGCTCGATGTCGCTCAGCTGCCCCATACGCTCATCATTCCCGCTCGCGGCGAGAACGTCTGCCAGCGCATTGAGCGACTTTCTGAGGCTGTCGAGCTGGAGCGTCGGCCCCTCACGCGGCGGTCGGCCTTCGCTTAGCGACCACGATGCGATTGGGCAGGGGAGAGGTGGGATCCGCAAAGTAGAAGAGATTCCGGTCCACCAGTTGCAGGCATGGGCTCCCAACCAACTGGACCTGCACCTGCCCGAGCCGGTTCACGATCAGCAGATCGCACTCGAAGAGGCGTCCTCGCGACTGCACGGCTTGGATGACCAGGTCGCCCCCCTCCATAACAAACACATTGGAAAGCTGAGTGATCGAATCGATGCCCCCCCTCCTTCCGTGTACTCGGCAGCGAAATCCTCTGGTGAAGGAAGCTGCTCCATCGGTCGTGGCAACGCCAAGGGAACCTTGCCGAGCGGATCCCCTTGACGGCTGAACTTGTAGAGCGTGTCGGAGAGCGCCCATACGGCCCAGATCGTATCGGCTTCAAGCGCGGCGCTGGCTGACGGGAAGGAGCGGGCTACGGCTCGCGATTGCTCGGGTACGCCCATGGGCAAGAAGCTGCGCTCGACACGGCCCTCCTGAGCGTTCCAGACGTGCAGGAAGCTAGGTCGTGCGCCCCCCTCGCCGCCGCCCGGACCGATGAACAGAAAGCGGTCGTTCCCCAGATCGTGCGCGTCCATGATCAGCTGGACGGGCGGTATCACCGTGCTGGTGGAATCTGCCTCCAAGGCGAATAACATGACTCTTGCGAGCATGGCGTCCGCGACCAAGACACGCCCATCCGTGGCTCTGCGCGCCGAAAGCGGCATCCGAAACTCTCCGGGACCGGAACCCCTGCGGCCCAAGATGCTCTCGAGGGAGCCATCTCCGTCGTATATGCGTACTTGGGCTTCCTGCGGGTCGGCAACAAGAAGTTGGCCTGTGCCGTCGGTGGTGATCTTGGGCGATACGGTGACCACCTCTTCGTTTTCCTCCAAAGTCAGCGTTCTCACGACCTCGAAGGCTTCGGCGAACGCAACGGTGTCCACCAACGGTTCACGGCCGACATCCGACGAGGCGGTGTCCGTCCGTGGGCCTGCGTCGTCCCCGCACGCGTGCACTGCTACCAGCAGGAACGATCCGAGAACTCCGAAGCTGGCCCGAGAGTTGGACGCCCTCCGCGGCCCGCCGCGGCTTCGGCGAGGAGCAGACACTGACATGTTGGAGTAGTTGCCTTAGAAGGGCGTCAGGATGCAGCAGGTGCCTCCCTCGCACTTGCCTGTGCACAGGACCCCAACCAAGGGGATGAACCACGCCTGCAACCGTGCCCCGTTCGCGGCCGCCAGATTGGCGGTGTGACCCATCGACGACTCCATGAGCGGTGTCGATAGGGACATTGCGAACACCAAGGCGGCTGTCAGGAGCAGCTTGGCGCGCGAGGTCTGTTTGAGTGGCTTCATTCGATTGTCTCCTTGCCGGTCGGCATTTAGGAGAATGTGATTTGTAAGAGCAGACCCGGTGCGGACAGGCCGGCAGAGCCCACCGAATCGGGCCGTGGACGGCCACTCAAGTAAGGTACTCGAAACGGCTGGGTGTCAACCCCGAGTCTTGTCCAATGACAGACAAGCCTGTGCCGAGGGGGCGCAGAAGGCGACCGCGACGACGGAACCCACCACGCCCCCCACAGGCAGTAAGCCGCCGGGCACGACTACTCTTCTTCTTCTTCGCCGCAGCCATTGCTCTCGGAGTTGCAGGCTCCCTCTTGTCTGACTGGAGGGCCAGGGAAGTGCGGATTGAAGATGTAGCAGGTAGAGCCCTCCTCGTCCTTGCAGGTTCCCCCCAGCCCAGTGGAACAGGGGTGCGAAGCCGCCTCGGCCTCCAGACCGGAGACCTCCGCAGCGACCGTGGCGGGCATCGTGAGCCCTTCGGGCACCGGGGCCGCAGCGGTGACGGCCAACAACGCCCAGCACGCCACCGTGAAGGTGAGGGCGGTTGAGATAACGGTCTTCATCATGTTTTCTCCTCTGTGAAGAAAGGCTGCCGTTCATCCCTTGTCGCAGAAGGGTCTCGAAGTGTGCTGGAAGGGTAACGTGAGGTGGTCCGGGTGTCAATAGGCCGAAAACATCACACTTCGCGGCCTGCCCAGCGGAAAGAGCGAAGCGACCGGAGCGGGCAGCCCGATCAGAGCCGCCAAGCCGGCATGACGCCGCATCGGGCAGCTGTTGCCCGGATGTTGACGATGCGGCAGCGGTGGAGCAGCCGGTCCAAGAGCGCAGCGGCCATCACCTCGTCGCCGAGGATGCGGCCTCACTTGTCGAAGCCCTTGTTGGAGGTCAGGACCGTGGAAGCACGCTCGCAGCGGCGGTTGACGAGCTGGAAGAAGAGGACGGCACCGCGCCGGGTGGGTCAGCGTCTCAAGGCGGCGCTCAAGCCAGCCCGCGGCCGCCCGAGGTACCTCCGGTCTCAGATCAACCAGTCGTTAAGGTGCGTGGCCCTGAGACCTCCGCCGGGCTGCCAGAAAGCCGACCGCGGCGAGCAGCCCCGCAGTGGCCGCCACACCGCCCTCCAATCCGAAATCCCCTCCCGTCAGCAGCGGATTTCCAGGTTCCGTGACCTCCACGAGGGGCGCGTCCACGATCGTCAGTCCGCTCACCGGCAGATCGGCGAGGAAGGTGATGGCGAAATTCCATCCGGCGTGGAGGCCGATCGCCCACCACAGGCTGCCCGTGACCAAGAGGATCAGGCCGAGCAGGAGGCCGGCCAGCGCGATGTTCACGAGTGCCAACGGGCCCACATTGGGATTGGAGCCGTGGACCAGCGAAAACGCCAGCGTCGTCAGGACGAGGGCAGCTGCGGTACCCCGATGTTCCATCAGAACGCGCATCGGGTAGCCGCGAAACAGCAGTTCCTCCGCCGCGGCGGGACCGAGAAGCACGACGACGGTCCAGGCCCCGTGGAGAGGTATTCGAGCGCCGTGCCCTGGTCCGAACCGTACCGCAGACCGCCCGCGCCGACCGCCAGGAGCAGAACCGGAACCATGATGACGACGCCCAGAAGGAAACCGCCGCCGGAACCGCGCAGCGCTCCCGCGCCGTCCAGCCCCAGCTCCCGCAGCGAACGGCGGCCGTCGCAGCGGAGGACGAGAACGGACGCCCCGAGCGCGGCGAGAAGGCTCAACACCCCCAGAATGGCCATGCCGCCGACCGCCTCGCCGGCGAGAAGCGCCCCTCCGGCCAGAAGCGCGACGAAGACGACCGCGAATCCGCCGAGCCGCAGGAGCGTCCCGAGCACCTCTTTCATCGCCCGCAGCAGGCCGTGGGCAAATCCAAGGGACGGGGCAAGGGGCGGGGCCAAAGTGCGGCGGAAGCACCGATCAGCGCCGTCGCCGACCCCTCGCCGAGATCCGTCGCACCACCACGAAGCCGATGGCCGCCTTCACGACGGCACCGGGCAGGAACGGTTGCACGGCGGCCGCAAAGAGGGCGCCCGAGGTGAGATCGGTGACCACCGAGAGCCAGTCCGCACCCATGACGAAGATGGCTGCAGAGCCGACAAGCGGCGTGGCCGCAGTGCGGCGAGCGGGAAAGCCATGAGGTAGCCCCCGTCGGGCCGAATATCCAGGGAAGGCCTGCCCCGCCCATCGCGAAGACCGGAACCCCGGCGACCCCGAGATTCAGGTACAGCAGCTGGGAGGCGGCTCCCGCCACCGGCCCGAGGAGCGCGCCGGACAGCAGCACGAAGAGGGTCTGAAGGGTCATCGGTACGGGCTTGACACCGAGCGGAACGGCCACATGGGCCCCGAGGGCGGTCAGAAGCGCGAAGAACGCTTACGGCGACGGGCATCGCCAAGCGCCGCCGTCCCCGGGCAGCCGTAGGTAAGAACCGCTGCTAGGAAAAATGCCACGGTCGATAGACCTCTCCCAGCACCCGTCCCATTCAGAGTTTCCGGGTGCTGGGAGGTTTCAGGCTATCTGCGCTGGATGGGACGTACTTCCACAGTCTGGACACCAAAATCGTCCGTGACGACGCCGGCGACATGCATTTCGCCGACCCACATGAGCTCGAAGCCTCTCTGCACATCGACAGTCGCTGCCAAAGTGCCGTCGGGCGTGAAGACCTTCCAGTGACGAGGTTGTTCCGTGTATGGCTGCGGGAATCGCTCAACCCAGACGAAGCCGTTCGCAGTCATGAGAGCTCGGCGGTATGCGGGGAAGTGGGAAGGGTACGGATACTCTTCCCAGAAGGACCGAGTGCTGGGAATGTCTAGTCCACGGCTTTCGGCCCTCTCGATTCTACTCTGTACGTATGCGTCGACATGAGCGCGGGAAATGACAACGCGGCCTTCCTCCAGCGCCAAGGTATCGAGAACGTTGCCAGCCACATCGTAGTGCACCAACGACGACCTTTCGCCCGTCCCCACGACAAAGCCCTGTGGAGAGGACGCGAAGACTGGCCTCAAGCCCCATATGAGGGCATAATCGCTAAAGCCGGTACCGTCAGGGTGGGCTTCGCGGTATCGCTCTTCTCCGAGGAATGTTACCGGCACACTTCGAAGGGATCCGTCCGGCTCAAGAAGGACGATGTCATGGGTGGCGCGCCACATTTCGTCCATGGGAATAGCACGCCCGAGACTCAGACTGGGATCGGCGTTGCGCGTGATCCCCACGAATGTACCAGAGCCCGCGCACTTGAGCGCCGTCCACGTTAGCTCCAGCGCCACCCCCTCCATACGGGATGTCCGTATGTGAGCGAGATCCGGCGAGAACAGGGACACCCGGCGTTGACCGCTGTCCCAAGCGAAGATGGTGTCTCCGCCACAGTCGCCGATCCAGCTCAAAAACCGAAACTCGCCCGGGCCAGCACCCCTACGCCCAGCAGTGGCCATTCGCTGGCCGGTGGTCCGATCGAACGCAAGGATTCTCCTAAGACCGCTGTCCGCTACATAGATGCGATCCTCGCGTACAATCACCTCCACGATATCCTCGAAGAAGCTCGCGGTATCTCGCCCGACCGTCAGGTCTGGCGGACCCAGCCTCCACTGAGCCTGTGCCGAGGGGGCGCAGAAGGCGACCGCGACGACGGAACCCACCACGCCCCCCACAGGCAGTAAGCCGCCGGGCACGACTACTCTTCTTCTTCTTCGCCGCAGCCATTGCTCTCGGAGTTGCAGGCTCCCTCTTGTCTGACTGGAGGGCCAGGGAAGTGCGGATTGAAGATGTAGCAGGTAGAGCCCTCCTCGTCCTTGCAGGTTCCCCCCAGCCCAGTGGAACAGGGGTGCGAAGCCGCCTCGGCCTCCAGACCGGAGACCTCCGCAGCGACCGTGGCGGGCATCGTGAGCCCATCGGGCACCGGGGCCGCAGCGGTGACGGCCAACAACGCCCAGCACGCCACCGTGAAGGTGAGGGCGGTTGAGATAACGGTCTTCATCATGTTTTCTCCTCTGTGAAGAAAGGCTGCCGTTCATCCCTTGTCGCAGAAGGGTCTCGAAGTGTGCTGGAAGGATAACGTGAGGTGGTCCGGGTGTCAATAGGCCGAAAACATCACACTTCGCGGCCTGCCCAGCGGAAAGAGCGAAGCGACCGGAGCGGGCAGCCCGATCAGAGCCGCCAAGCCGGCATGACGCCGCATCGGGCAGCTGTTGCCCGGATGTTGACGATGCGGCAGCGGTGGAGCAGCCGGTCCAAGAGCGCAGCGGCCATCACCTCGTCGCCGAGGATGCGGCCTCACTTGTCGAAGCCCTTGTTGGAGGTCAGGACCGTGGAAGCACGCTCGCAGCGGCGGTTGACGAGCTGGAAGAAGAGGACGGCACCGCGCCGGGTGGGTCAGCGTCTCAAGGCGGCGCTCAAGCCAGCCCGCGGCCGCCCGAGGTACCTCCGGTCTCAGATCAACCAGTCGTTAAGGTGCGTGGCCCTGAGACCTCCGCCGGGCTGCCAGAAAGCCGACCGCGGCGAGCAGCCCCGCAGTGGCCGCCACACCGCCCTCCAATCCGAAATCCCCTCCCGTCAGCAGCGGATTTCCAGGTTCCGTGACCTCCACGAGGGGCGCGTCCACGATCGTCAGTCCGCTCACCGGCAGATCGGCGAGGAAGGTGATGGCGAAATTCCATCCGGCGTGGAGGCCGATCGCCCACCACAGGCTGCCCGTGACCAAGAGGATCAGGCCGAGCAGGAGGCCGGCCAGCGCGATGTTCACGAGTGCCAACGGGCCCACATTGGGATTGGAGCCGTGGACCAGCGAAAACGCCAGCGTCGTCAGGACGAGGGCAGCTGCGGTACCCCGATGTTCCATCAGAACGCGCATCGGGTAGCCGCGAAACAGCAGTTCCTCCGCCGCGGCGGGACCGAGAAGCACGACGACGGTCCAGGCCCCGTGGAGAGGTATTCGAGCGCCGTGCCCTGGTCCGAACCGTACCGCAGACCGCCCGCGCCGACCGCCAGGAGCAGAACCGGAACCATGATGACGACGCCCAGAAGGAAACCGCCGCCGGAACCGCGCAGCGCTCCCGCGCCGTCCAGCCCCAGCTCCCGCAGCGAACGGCGGCCGTCGCAGCGGAGGACGAGAACGGACGCCCCGAGCGCGGCGAGAAGGCTCAACACCCCCAGAATGGCCATGCCGCCGACCGCCTCGCCGGCGAGAAGCGCCCCTCCGGCCAGAAGCGCGACGAAGACGACCGCGAATCCGCCGAGCCGCAGGAGCGTCCCGAGCACCTCTTTCATCGCCCGCAGCAGGCCGTGGGCAAATCCCAGCGGGCGAGAGGATCGCCGATCAGCGCCGCCGTCGACCCCTCGCCGAGATCCGTCGCACCACCACGAAGCCGATGGCCGCCTTCACGACGGCACCGGGCAGGAACGGTTGCACGGCGGCCGCAAAGAGGGCGCCCGAGGTGAGATCGGTGACCACCGACAGCCAGCCCGTACCCATGACGAAGATGACCGCCGAGCCGACAAGCAGCGCGGCCGCGGTGCGCAACGCGCGTCCCTCCGGCCCTGCGATCCAGCCCGCCAGCGCCGCGGCGAGCGGGAAAGCCATGAGGTAGCCGCCCGTCGGGCCGAAGATCCAGGGAAGGCCCGCCCCGCCCATCGCGAAGACCGGAACCCCCGCGACCCCGAGACCGAGGTACAGCAGCTGGGAGGCAGCTCCGGCCACCGGGCCGAGGATCGCGCCGGACAGCAGCACGAAGAGGGTCTGCAGCGTCATCGGTACGGGCGTGACGCCGAGCGGAACGGCCACATGGGCCCCGAGGGCGGTCAGAAGCGCGAAGAACGCTACGGCGACGGGCATCGCCAAGCGCCGTCCCCGGGCAGCCCGCGGAAAAAACCCCTCCGGTGACCAAAGCGACGCTGACGCATGGGAATCGATCATTCGTAATCCTTCATTTCAGTTCCTGCGCGCGCATTTCAGTTTCTGCGCACGGCCAGCGCCACGGCGTTGCCGCCTCCCAGACAGAGCGTGGCCAAGCCGGTCTCGACATCGCGGTCGGACATCGCCGCCAGAAGCGTCACGAGGATCCGAGCCCCGGACGCCCCGATCGGATGGCCCAGCGCCACGGCTCCTCCGTTGACGTTCACCCGCTCCGGGTCCAACTCCAAGGCCCGCATGTCCGCGACGGCCTGCACGGCGAAGGCTTCGTTCAGCTCCACCAGCCCGTAGTCCCCGACGCTGGTTCCCGCCCGCTTCATAAGGTTGCGCACGGCGACCACCGGCGCAAAAAAAAGGTCGCGCGGCTCGGTCCCGCCCGCCGCGTATCCCGTGATGACCGCCCGCCAGACCAAGCCGTTCGCCTCCGCATACTCTCGGCTGGCCACGACAAGCGCCGAAGCACCGTCGTTGAGCCCCGGCGCATTGCCGGCCGTGACCACCAGCTCGTCCAGGCCCTCGGGAGCGTCCTGCGCGAAGGCCGGACGCAGCCGTCCCAGCACTTCCAGCGAGGTGTCCCTCCGGGGGCTTTCGTCTGTATCGACGACCGTACGGCCCCGGCGCGTCTTTACGCCGACCGGCACGATCTCCGAACCGAACCGGCCTGCGTCGATCGCCGACACGGCCTTGCGGTGAGACCCGAGCGCAAAGGCATCCGCCTCGGCCCGTGTGACCCCCGCCTTCGCGGCGGTGTACTCGGCGTGTCCTCCCATGTGGCACTGGCCGAACGAGCACCAGAGCCCGTCGTGGACCAGACCGTCCCGGATCGTGCGGTCCCCGAACTTCACCCCGCCGCGCAGGCCGCGTACGTAGTAGGGGACATTCGACATCGACTCGAAACCGCCGGCCACGACGAGCCGCGCATCGTCGGCCCGGATCGCCTGGGCAGCCAGCATGACGGCCTTGAGCCCGGAGCCGCACACCTTGTTCACCGTGAAGGCGGGAACGCTCGCGGGGATCCCCCCGTTCACGGCGGCCTGGCGGGCCGGCGCCTGACCCGCGCCCGCGCCGACCACGTTCCCCATGATGACTTCGTCGACCTCGGACACGTCGACGGCGGCCCGCGCGACGGCCTCGCGCACGGCCACGGCTCCGAGTTCCGGCCCCGAAAGGGGGCTCAGTCCTCCCAGAAAGCGTCCTGTCGGGGTGCGTACCCCGTCGATGATGACCGGTGTCGTCGCCGAACGGCTCACGGCGGATCTCCAAGAGGTTGCTGCCGGTGCCAGGCGGCGGTGCCCGGCGGGCGGCGAACGGTGCCCGGCAGCTGTCTGCGGCATGTCTCCGGGGCCGGGCTGCGCCTGACCATAATTATATGCGCCTGACCATTATACCAGCGTGCGCGAGCGGTGCGGTAGACCGGCCCGCGCGAACAGATCGGCCTGCCCCCGGTGGGCCTTGCGCGGCCGGTAGCGTTCGAGCGCGTGAAGGTCGCCGATCCCGAGGTTCTCCGCGCGGTCCAGAAGGCGGAGCAGGATCCTCGCGGTGGCCAGCGCGTCTCCGTTGGCCCGGTGGCGCTCGTGCACGGATATCTCGAAATACTCCGCCAGCGCATCGAGGTTGCGGTGGCGCAGTTCCGGCACCAGCCGGCGCGCGAGGCTGATCGTGCAGAGGCGCTTCACTTCGGGGACGTCGCCCAGCGCATCCCCGAGCTGCGCCTTGATCCAGCCCCAGTCGAAGGTCGCGTTGTGCGCGACGAAGACCCTGCCAGCGATGCGGCGGAAGACCTCTTCCGCCACCTCGTCGAAGTCGGGAGCGTCTATCAGCATGTCGTCGGTGATCCCGGTCATGCGGGCCGTCGCGGGACGCACGCGGCGACCCGGCTGCACCAGTGTGTGGAAGGTGTCCGCGACGCTTCCGCCGCGCACCTCGACCACCGCGAGCTCGGTGATTCGATGGCCGGTTTCGTGGCGGCCCCCCGTGGTCTCGACGTCCACCACCGCATAGCGGAGGCGCGAGAGGGGGGTCCCGGGGGGGCGCCCCCCGCCGCGCAGGCTCCATCTGCCCAAGTCGTCCACATGGAAGCGGTCGTCGTCGCCCAGCAGCGCGAAAACCGCCTTCGACCCCGCCCCGGCGTGTCCTTCCAGCCCGAGCACTTCCCGGGCGACATCGGGAGTGGAAGCCGGGCCCCGCCGCAGCATGATCCAGGCACGCTGAAGGAGCGACCGGGCGGTGCCCGCGCCCACGCTGATGCTCGCGGTGCGGCGGCCGTCCTCCGCGGTCATCGCCGAGCGCGTGCCAATGCGTGGGAAAGGCCCTCCAGCTCGACGAGCATGCTCACGCTGCGCAGCGCCACGTCGCCGGGGACGCGAAGCTGCACGGGGGCGTAGTTGAGCACGGCCTTGATCCCGGCGGCGACCACCCTGTCGACGAGCGGCTGGGCCGCATGCGCCGGCACGGCAACGATCACGAGGTCGATCCCGTCCTCCCGCAGCGCGCACTCCAAGTGCTGTTCGCCCTGAATCCGGACATCGCCCAGGCGCGACCCCGCCTTGCACGGGTCGTTGTCGATCACCGTGACGATGTTGAAGCCGCGTCTGCGAAACGGCTCGTACTCGAAGAGCGCCGTCCCGATGCGCCCGGCACCGAGGAGGGCGACGCGCCAGGTCGAATCGAGGCCCAGCACGCCGCGCAGCACCCGCCTCAGCGCCGGAACCGAATACCCGAGCCCGCGCTTGCCGAACGACCCGAGGTACGAAAGGTCCTTGCGCACCTGCGCCGCCGTGGTCCCGGCCCGCTCGGCCAACACGCTGCTGGCGACATCGGAGATCCCCGCGCGCCCGAAGTCGTCCAGGTAGCGCAGATAGAAGGAGAGCCGCCGGACCGTGGCGTCGGGGACCCTGTTTGTGAAAGCGTTCACAAGCGGGAAGTTAGCAATCCGTGGATGAATCCGCACGAGCACGGAGAGCGGCGAGGTGACTGTCCGGCACCGGGCTGTTCGAGTCAGACCTGTGATCCGCGTCTCGCCAGGAGCGCTTGGCTCAGCTCCACGTAGCACTCCGGCGAGAGCCGCTCCGGCCGAAGCGCCGGCGACAGCCCCCGGGTCCCCAGAGCCTCCTTGACGGCGGCGGCCGGGCAGCGCAGATCGGGGTGGCGCTGCAGGATCTTTCCCAGCTGCTTGCGCCTCCACGAGAAGGCTGCGCGCGTAAGGACGCGGACGCGGACGGCTTCCTCGGCCGTGAGACGGGGCGGCGAGAACGGGGTGATCCTCACGGCCGCGGACTCGACTCGGGGAACGGGCCTGAAGGCGCGCCGCGGAACCTTGCACACCTTCGATGCCCGTGCATGCACGCCGATTCCGACCGACAGCGCGCCGTAGGTCCGCGTGCCGGGCGCGGCCATGATCCGCGCGGCCACCTCGGCCTGTACGGTGAGGACGATGTCGGCCGGGTACGGCGGCCGCAGCAGCCGGAAGATGATGGGCGTGGTGATGTTGTAGGGGATGTTGCCCGCGACGCGCGTGCGGCTCCAGTCGGCCGTCAGAGCCGGAAGGTCGACCGAGAGGATGTCGCCGTGCACGACCGTGACCCGGGAGTCGTTCTCGTAGCGCGCGGCCAGGGCAGCGGCGAGATCGTCGTCCAGCTCCACCGCGGTGACCGCCGCGCCGGAAGCTGCCAGGTGGCCGGTGAGCGCGCCTCTGCCGGGCCCGATCTCCAAAACAGGTTCGCCGGGCGCCGCCCCCACCGCCGCCGCGATCTTGCGCTGCAGGTTGGGGTCGACGAGAAAGTTCTGTCCCAGCGATCGTTTGGCCCTCTTCCGGGCGGCGCTCACGAGGGGGCAGCGCTCATGCGGTGCGCAGGATGACGGCCGTCCGGTCGTCGGAGGGGATCGAGGGGACCGCGCGGCGGGACATCTCGAAGAGGATGTCGAGGATTTCGGCCACGGGTCTGTGACGGTTCGCGGCCACGGTTCTCAGCACCAAATCCTCGCCGTTGCTGCGCCGGGTCTGGGCGAGGGTATCGGAAAGCCCGTCGGTGAAGAGGAGGAGGAGATCCTCGCCCGGACGCCACCGTACCGCCGACTGGCCGTAGGGAGTCTCGCCGATGCCCATCGGCGGGTCCGTGGCGAACAGTCGCCGTGCCGTCCCGTCCGGTTCCACCACGAACGCGTGCGGATGTCCCGTGTTGGAGTAGGCGATCTCCGACCTTCCGGGCGCGAGCACGCAGTAGCAGAGCGACAGGTACATCTCCGTGGACTCGAGCTCGTCTCCGATCGCGCGGTTCAGGTACTCCAGGACGGTGGCGGGCGCCGTACCCTCTTCGGCGTATATCGCGGCCGCGCTCATGACGAGCGCCATGATCAGCGCGGCGGGGAATCCGTGGCCCGAAACATCGCCGATCATCACCCCCACCCTGCCCCCGGAAAGATGGATCACCTGGTAGAAGTCCCCGCCGACGGAGGCCGCCGGGACCACGCGCGCAGCGGCTTCCACTCCTTGTACGCGCGGAATCGGCGGCAGGAGCTTCAGCTGCAGGTCGTGGGCGAGTTCCATTTCCCGGGAGACGCGTTCGCGGGCCATCTCCGCACGCATGCGCCGGTTGGCGTCGAGCGCGGCTTCCAGATCGGCGCGGTGCGCTTCGGCCTGCCGCGCCAGCTTCGCGGAACGCGCGATCGCGGCGGTCAGGATCTTCGTGACGGCGGCGTCGGGGTCGTGTCCCGGCAGCCTGATGCCGTGCCGCGCATCCCCGCCCTCTCCCACGGGGAAACGATCCCCGGCGGCGCTGCGCAGGAACAGGGTGACCGCGTTTCCCTCCCGGTTGAAGCGCACCTCGTCCATCAGGGCGCGCATCAGAAAGACCCCGCGTCCATCGGGCCGCATGATGTTCTCGGGACGGCGCGGATCGGGAATCCGACCCGGGTCGAATCCGCGCCCCTCGTCGGCGACGCGTGCCTGCACCTCTCCGGGCCGGACCTGCAACTCGACCCGAACTCGCTTTTCGGGATCGCTCTCGTTGCCGTAGAGCATCGCGTTGGAGATCGCTTCGGTCAGACCGACGCGGAAGTTGAACAGCAGCCTGCGCCGTTCGATCTGCACAGGGGCGCAGCATTCGACCGCGTGGTCGACCGCCTCTTCGATGGCGCCGATGTCGCTGGGCAGCTCGATGATCAGCCCCGCCGGGGGGGACCCCGCCGGGGGGGACCCCGCCGGGGGGAAGGAACCGGAGTCAGGCGGGACGGAGCGGCGGCCCGAGCGCGGGATCGGCCCCGAGGACGGGGATGAACCGCTCCGTTGCGGATCCATCGCCGATCAGGTCCGGTGGGGCGGCTGCCGACGGCTAATCGGACAGAGCCTCGTCCAGTGTGCCGCGTATCTCGAAGAGGGTGTCGAGCTTGGTGAGCTCGAAGAGCCTTTGCAGGTCGTCGTTGAGCGAAGCCAGGCGGAGATCCCCGCCGACTTGACGCACCCGTTTCGAGAGACTGACCAGAACGCCCAGGCCGGAAGAGTCAACATATCCCGTGCGGGTGAAGTCGATGACGAAGCGGCGGGCTCCGTCCTCCAGCTTCTCCAGGACCATCTGCTTCAGCTCGTGGCGGTTCCCGACGATCAGCTGTCCGTCGATGCCGACGACCGTGACGCTCCCGACTCTTCGCGCTTTGAGTGACATCTGCCTCTTCCCGGCGAGGTTGCGGATCCGATTCGCTCCCGGAGACTCTCGGGCGCCGCTGCGACACCACGAGGCTGCCGAAAGGCACTACGTAACATAAGCACGCG
Organism: Longimicrobiales bacterium; assembly: GCA_965215065.1. Lineage (GTDB taxonomy): Bacteria > Gemmatimonadota > Gemmatimonadetes > Longimicrobiales > Gaopeijiaceae > Bin94. The sequence continues at coordinate 1,933,857 of OZ244037.1, read as the reverse complement.
CGGCGGGACGGGGCGACGGGCGAACGGCGGGCCCGACAGCGGCTCCGAGTTCGTTCGACCACCACGACGCGGGCACCTGGGGCGGCGGGCCGACATGCTCGTGGTGGAAGCGCTGTACCGGGACGGCTCGACGCCGGCCCGACCCGATCCCGGTCTGGCCGGCGACCACCGACCGCAGTACCCTGCTACTGCTGTTGAACATCTGCCCTGACGGCCTCCGCCGGCGAAGGTGGATTCCGACTGCCAACCAACGGATCGGAACCTTCGTGACACAAGGGGGTAGACAGCAGGGAACGGGGGCGCTTGCACCCCGTTTGGCCGGGCAACGCAAACAGCACTGCCCGAAACACGGAAAGGAGCAGTATCCATGAGAAACAACGATCACTTGCAACGACGCGCATCCCGATGATCAGCTCGGCGCGTTTCCGAAGACGAGCCGGGGGTGGACGATCGGGCTCCTGGCGATCGGGCTCTTGGCGGCCGACGTGTTTCCCTCGTTCCTTCGGGCTCAGGACTGTGGTCTGGTCTGTGGCCTGTGCCTCGATAGAGACTCCCGGGAAGGGGCGATACACGACAGCGCTGCACCGAATGATGCGGTAGAGCTCGTGAAGGCTCATGCCGATCGGCTTCTGCTCCACGAGGGCCGGAACTTATTGGCCATCCAGGGATCCGTTTGCCGACCGAGCCGCGTGACGGCCGTCGTGTTTCTGGAACGACGGACGATTCTGACTGTGCGAGAGATGGGGCTCCGCCAGTTGCAGGACATCGCGCAGGCGCCGCCCGCGCGGCCAGTCGCTCAGGTGGAGCCCGACACACCGTCATCCGGCATGCCCGGCGGCGATGAGAAGCCAGGGGCGGACGGGTTCACGGTTCACCGTCAAGGAACTAGAGGTACATCCTGAATCCGCGGGCAGTCAGCTCGGCGGGAAACCGAACCAGCTGCCGCATGGTCCGGGGTTGCCACTGTGCAATGCTCGCAATCGTTGTCATTGCTCTCATCGGAGCCTGCGGGGCAGGCGATGGCTCCGGTTCATTCCCAGAGGGAACCTGCACATTGCCGGCTCCTCAGCCGTGCATGGAATGCATCAATTTGTCATTGGTAACCCGTTTGGGTTCGGATCCGGAGGACGACGGCTACCTTGCTGCAAATACGGTTGCGGGCTACCTGGCACGGGATGGAATCGGCCGGTACTGGGTCGGGCAGCGAAATCATTTGAAACTCTTTGGTCCGTCGGGTACGTTTCTGGGAAGAGTCGGGCGCCAAGGACAAGGTCCGCTTGAGTTTATTGCTGCCTACCCGTTTGCCGTCGATAGGCTGGGACAAGTGCACGTATTCGACAATCTGAACGGCCGGGTAACCGTGTTCGGACACGATTTGACGCTGAGAGACGAGAGTAGGATTCCCGTCTTCACCACTGAAATGGACGTGTTGTCCGATGCACGCCGATATGTGTTATCTGCATGGATCCCGGATGCTGCGTCAGCGGGCTATCCGATTCATCTATTGGAGACGGGCGAGATCACAGCGTCTTTCGGATCCCTCGCCGACTCCCTGCCATACAGTGATCCTCTGGAACCGATCGACAGCGAGCGATTGATCGCGATTGATTCTTCCGATGCCGTTTTTGCCGCTCGTCCATGGCATTATGCTATTGATGCATGGGACACGAGCGGGAGGCGGCTTGGGCGGATGGAGGGACCGACGTTGGACGATGGCCAGCGTGCTGCTCCTGGCCCCTACAGCAAGGCCAACCCACCTTGGAACGGCATTTGGGACATCCGGATCGACAGAAGCGGGTTGCTCTGGATAATCCTGAATCTCCGGCGTCTGGACTGGGACGACCACGTCATTGAGATAATTGCGCCTGACGGCACGGTCAGTTTGCAGGGCAGATCCGACGACATATACCGCAGCCGCCTAGATGTCGTGGATCCGAAGGCATGCGCCTTCGTATCGTCGTCGTGGTTCGATGGCGAGGGCATTCTCTCGTCATTTGTACATGCTGACACGATGTTGATCGGCCAGATCGTGCGAAGTGACTTCACGGATCCAGGCGTGAACATCTGGCGACCGGAGTTGCGGTAGTTCGAGCCGCCGGATCAGCCGTCCGGGGACGCCATGAGCGCGGTGATCGCCGCCACCAGAACGATGTCGGAGACCGACGCGCCCCGCGACAGATCGTTGACGGGGGCCTTAAGCCCTTGGAGGATGGGGCCCAGCGCGACCGCGCCGGCCAGCCGCTGCACCAGCTTGTAGGCGATGTTGGAGGCATCGAGGTTGGGGAACACGAGGATGTTCGCCCGGCCGCCCACCGCCGAACCCGGCGCCTTGACCCGCGCGACCTGCGGCACGAGCGCGGCGTCGGCCTGCAGCTCCCCGTCGGCGGCCACGCCGGGGACCTTCCGGCGGAAGCGCCGCACCGCATCCCGGACCTTTTCCGCCGACCGTCCTCCTGCGCTCCCCAATGTGGAGTACGAAAGAAAGGCCACGCGGGGCTCGTCGCCGACCACCCGGCGGCGGAGCCGGACCGCCTCGGCCGCGATCTCCGCGAGGCGCCGGGGGCCGGGCGCGGGGACGACCGCGGGATCGGTGAAGGTGAGGACCTCCGCGCCGGACCCGCGGAATGCGCCCGTTTCCATGAAGAAGGAGGAAGACAGGGTGCGGACGCCGTTCCTGAGCCCCACCTCCCGGAGCGCGGCACGGAGGACCTGCGGGGTAGTGTGCACCGCGCCGGCCACCACACCGTCCACCTCTCCGGCGCGCAGCATCGCCGCCGCCCGGCGCAGCGCCCCGTCCGGGCCGGCACCGCCGCCCTCCTTCCCCTCCTCCCGCAGGAGCACCGGACGGACCACCGACCTCTGCGCGAGGAGCCCGGCGGCCTCCGCAACCCGCGGATCGTCCCCCTCGGGAAGGGCGATCCTGCGCCCGAGACGCCCGGCCCGCACTTGGAGCCGCTCCGCGAAGGCCGAATCCGCCGAGGCCGATTCCGCACGGGTCATGAGAAGCGTCGCCGCAGATGATCGAGCACGGGGGCCGATACGAAGCTGCTGACGTCGCCTCCCAGCGAAGCCACCTCGCGGACCAGGGAAGCGGACAGGAACGAGTACGGGACATCGGGGGCAAGGAAGACCGTCTCGGCCTCGCTCCGGAGCTCGCGGTTCATCTGCGCCATCTGGAACTCGTACTCGAAGTCCGAGACCGCCCTGAGGCCGCGCACGATGAAGCGCGCTCCCACCTCGCGCACGAAGTCCACCAGAAGCCCCGAAAACGAGACGCACTCGATCCGGGGATCGCCGCGAAAGACCTCCCTCATGATGTCCAGGCGTTCGGGCACCTCGAAGAGATGCCGCTTGGTCTGCGACGACGACTCGGCGACGGCGACGATCAGGCGGTTGCAGACGCGGAGCGTGCGGCGCGCCACGTCCTCGTGTCCCAGCGTCACGGGGTCGAAGGAACCGGGGTACACCGCCACCACGGAACGCGAGGTCGTCATGAGCCGTCTCCTGTGCGTTTCACCCGGTCAGGGAGGCGCGGGCGCGGGGCCCCGGCGGAATGCGCGTCCGAGCCGTCCCCTGCGCGCTTCACCCTCGTCAGAACAGTGTCGCCGTATCTTCGGTGCTCCGCCACGGCTTCCGGGGGCAGAACCTCGCGCACATCGTGCTCGATCCAGAGTTCCCGGGAGAAGGGGGTCCGCCGGTAGGCCGCCAGGAGCCGGAAGGCGTAGCCGTGGTCGTAAGGGGGATCGGCGAGTGCAAGGTCGTAATGTCCCGCTTCGAGGACACGGATGTGGGACAGCACGTCGGTCCGGATCACGGCGGCGGCGGCGCGGGCGTCCAGCGTGCGGACGTTGCGCTTCAGTACCCGAACCGCGCGACGGTGCCGTTCCACGAAGGTCACGTGGGCCGCGCCGCGGCTCAGCGCTTCGAGCCCCAGCGCTCCCGAGCCTGCGAAGAGATCCGCCGCGGTCGCCCCGCGAAGGCGGTCGCCCAGAATCGACATCCATGCCTCGCGAACCCTGTCGGTCGTCGGGCGCACGCCGCGTCCCGGCACGGTCGCCAGCCTCCGGCTCTTCCACTTCCCGGCGATGACCCGCAAAGCGCCTCACACGGCAGGTCTGACGTCGCGGACCTTGGCCTCGAAGGTGACGTACCCCATGAAGGTGTTCTCCGTCAGGTTGAAGGCCGTGTCCACGGGGGGGAGGGTCGCCCCGCGCCAGCCGTGCCCGGACGCCGCCCCGGGACCGGACCTGCCGCCGAGCGATTCCGGGGTGATATGTCCCGCGGCGCGGAAGGCGATCCCGGTCAGGCCGCTGCCGTTACGAGTAAAGCGGAACTTGATATGATTGTCATTAAGGACGTGGGCTGATTCTATTTCTAAGTTTCTTGCGACGAAAACGGGTTCGGGGTTGCCAAGTCCGAAAGGACCGAGATAACGGAGGTATCGACAGAGGCCGGGATCGATCTCGCCCAGTTCGATCGTCATGTCGGTACGCAGTTCCGGAACCGGCTCGTCGCTTCCAATGGCGCGGTGCGCCGCCCGCAGGAAGGCTGTCCGGAAAGCGTCGAGATGTTCGCGGCGGATGTCGAACCCCGCGGCCTGGTGGTGGCCGCCGAAGCGTTCCAGGTGCTCCTCGCAGCTCGCGATGGCCGCGTGGAGGTCGAATGCGGGGATCGACCGTGCGCTCCCGCGCCCCTTCTCCCCGTCGAAGGACACCACGATCACGGGGCGGAAGATTCGCTCTGCCAGGCGCGACGCGACGATTCCGATGACGCCGCTGTGCCAGCCCTCTCCGGCCACCACGACTCCCGGCCCCGGTGCCGCTTCGCCGTCGGCGGGCAGCGCCGCCGTCGCTTCATCGGTGACGCGCTCCTCGATCCGGCGCCTGTGCCGGTTGTTCGTCTCGAGTCGGGCGGCGAAGCCGCGCGCCTCCGCCGGATCTCTGGCGAGGAGCAGCCTGACCGCGTCCATGGCGTCCCCGACGCGCCCGGCGGCGTTGATCCTGGGTGCGAGCCCGAAGGCGACCGCGGCGGAATCCAGCGGCGTTTCGGACCCGAGCCCGGCCTGCTCCATGAGGGCGCGCAGCCCGGGACGCGACGTGTCCTCCAGGACCCGCAGTCCGTAGCGGGCGATGGTTCGGTTCTCGCCTTCCAGCGGTACCACGTCGGCGATCGTCGCCAGCGCCGCCAGGTCCAGGCAATCCCATATCTCGTCGGCGGGCCGCCCGAGCAGGTTCGCCAGAAGCTGCCCGATCTTGAACGCCACGCCCGCGCCGCAGAGGTTCTTGTTCGGATACGGGCACCCCGGTTGGTTGGGATTGACCACCGCGAGCGCGCCCGGAAGGGTGTCGCCGGGCCGGTGGTGGTCGGTGACGATCACGGTCATGCCGGCCTCCGCGGCCCGCCGGACCGGGCCGTGCGCCGCGATTCCGCAGTCCACCGTGACCAGAACCTCGGCACCGTGCTTCGCCGCCCGCGCCACACCGGTATCCGAGAGGTCGTAGCCGTCGCGCAGGCGGTCGGGCACGACGGCTTCGGCGCGCCCCCCCAGCGTGCGGATCCACGAGGCGAGCAGGACGCTCCCGGCGATCCCGTCCACATCGTAGTCGCCGTGCACCACCACCATCTCGCCGTCGGCGACGGCGCGCGCCAGCCGGCGGGCCGCCCTCTTCGCACCCAGCAGCAGGCCGGGGTCGTGCAGGTCGGCCAGCAACGGCCGCAGAAAGGCCTTGGCGGCGCCGGGCGTTTCGCAGCCCCGGACCGCGAGGAGACGGCAGAGCGGGGCGGGGAGTCGGAGGGCGGCCTGAAGCGCGCGTACGACGGTCGGGTCCGGGGGCCGGGAGAGCGTCCAGCGCGGCCTCGGCGGAAGGTTCGCGCTCCGGGTCCGGGCGGGCCGGATTGCCGAGGCGGCCGAGGTGCTCCGGCGACCGGAGCTCACACGCGGTTCGCCGACTCCGGCGATCCGTCCTCTTCCGGGGGCAGGGGGGCGGTTACGATCGCACCGCACGCTTCGCAGCGGATGAGCGGAGCGGTGGTGCGGATTTCGTTCTGGAGCTGGAGCGGGATCACCGAGAAGCACGCGCCGCAGGCTCCGTTCCCGGTCATCCGGGTGACCGCGCTGCGGCGACCCCTCTTCGCAAGCTTGTCGTAGACCGAGAGATAGCGCGAGCCGATACCCGAGGCGAAGAGTTCGCGCTCCAGCTCCATGGAAGCGAGCTTCGCATGAGCAGCCTCCTGCTGGACGAGGATTTCGTTCCTCTTGGGTTCAACGGCCGACCTCGCCTCTTCGAGCGCCTCCCGCTGAGTCGCCAGCCGTTCCTCGAACTTCGCGATCTGGTCGAGAAGGCTCACGACATCGAACTCCTCCTGGTCCAGTGCCCGCCGGACCAGTCCGAGTTCGGCCTGGACGGCCGCCTCCTCGCGAATCGTCCTCACGAGGTTCAGGCGATCTTCGAGCCGCCGCAGACGCTGCCGCTTTTCGTCGGCCGCCAGCCGAGACCGTCGCTCTTCCAGGTGCAGCTCGCGCACCCGGTTCGAAGTGATCTCCACATCCTGCTCCAAGCTGCGGGCGGGTTCATCCGCCGCGTCGAGCATGGGCTCGAAGGATCGGATCCGTTCTCGGACCTCCCGAATTCTGTCGTCGATGGACTGCAGCTCCAGCAGACGGCTGGAGATCTGGCCGGTTTCGACCGTCACGGTGCGCCTTCTCCTCGGTGTTGCGGCGTCCTTGCCGCCCTCCGCGCGGACCTGCGCCAATCGGAACCGCGGGACTTCTTCTCCCTGATCAGGTTCTGCTTGTCCCTGAGCAGCCTGATCTTCTCCGTCTCGCCCGCTCGCGCGATCTCCGCATCGAGCGCTTCGAGGCGACGGTCGCGGGCCGTGTTCTCGATCTGAAGAACGGCGTCGTCAAAGACGGCCTCGGCGGGTGATGGCACTTCCCTGTCGCTCATCAAGCGCTCGAAGTACAGCACCGCTTCCGCCATCGTTCCTTCCGGCAAGACCTTGAGTTCCGGATCGTCGATCAATTGTTCGAAGATGGCACGGTACGCGCCGTCCTCCAAGTCCGACGGCCCGATCCGCTCGGCCGCCTTGTCGACCCACTCGCGGTTCTTCAGGAGGAGAAGGAGCAGGAGGCGTTCCACACCGAGACCGTGGAAGCGCGGCGCGGGCCGCCTCGTCGCCGGCGGTGTGCGTCCCGCCGCCGGGTGCGGACGCCGGGGGGGGACGGCTCCCTCGCGCAGCTCGGCCTCGAGCGTCCCGGCCCTGACCCCGGTGCGCTCGGCCACTCGGGTGACGTAGATGTCGCGCAGCCTGGGATCCTTCACCGCCCGCAGCGTGGGGAGCAGGCGGTCCAGGGCGTCGCGCGTCTTCTCGATCGAGGCGAAGTATTCGCGGTCTTCGAGGATGGCGATCTTCCGGTCCAGGACGTCGACCGCCTGGGCGACGTAGGCAAGCACCGCATCCGCTCCCTCGGCACGGGCCACCGAGTCGGGGTCCTCGCCGTCCGGGAGAGTCACCACCGAGGCCCTGAGCCCTTGGGCGAGCAGGATGTCGGCGGCGCGAAAGGTCGCGCGCAGCCCGGCGGGGTCGCTGTCGAAGAGGATTCGCACCTGCGTGGTGTAGTTGCGCAGCAGCCGGGCGTGTTCCTCGGTCAGCGAGGTGCCCAGGAGGGCGACGGCGTTCCCGATGTCGACGGCGGCGAGCGAGACGGCGTCCATGAAGCCCTCGACGAGCAGTGCGGCGCCCCGCCTGCGGATGTGGTTTCGGGCCGAACCGAGTCCGTACAGGACGGCACCCTTGTGGAAGATCGGGCTCTCGGGAGAGTTCAGGTACTTGGGCGCCCCCTTTCCGGTCGGCCCCAGGATGCGCCCGCCGAAGGCCAGGACGCGTCCCGAGACCGACTCGATCGGGAAGATGATGCGGTTGCGAAAAGCATCGTAGGGGCGGTCGCGGCCCTCGCTCTTCTTGATCAGGCCGAGCTCCAGGAGGATGCCCTCTTCGAGGCCGTGAACCGAGGCGGCTTCCCGGAAGGCCTCCCATTCTTCGGGGGCGTAGCCGATGCCGAAGCGCTCCCCCGTCTCGCGGCCGATCCCGCGCCGTTCGAGGTACTCGCGCGCGGCCCCGCCCCCGTCCCACTCCCAGAGCCGCTCCCGGAAGAAGGCGCCTGCGAAGGCGGACGCTTCGTAGTAGGGGCGCCAAGGGTCGTCGCCGCGCTTTCCGCGCCGCACCTCGCGCACGTCGACGCCGCAGCGTGCCCCGACGTATTTCACCGCGTCGACGAAGCTCATCCCCTGACGCTTCATGAGGAAGGAGAACACGTCGCCCGACTCGCCGGACGAGAAGTCGTGGAAGAAGGCCTTCGCGGGGATCACGAAGAACGAAGGCGTCTTCTCGTCCTTGAAGGGGCTCAGCCCGCGAAAGTCCTTTCCCGCCTTCTTGAGCTGGACGAACTCGCCGATGATCCCGACGATGTCGGCGCGGGCGCGCACCTCCTCGACGACCCTGTCCGGAATCATCTACCTGAGCCTCGCCACGGTGACCCCGTAGCCTCCTTCGGCGGGTTTGGCCGCGCGAAAATCTTCAACCCGCTCGTCGGCTTCGAGAACCGCGGACACCCTCTTGCGCAGCGCGCCCGTGCCCTTGCCGTGAATGACGCGCAGCGCGCCCAGATCCGCCATCGAGGCATCGTCCAGAGCGCGGCGGAGCGACACCTCGGCCTCGTGCGCCCGCTGGCCGCGCAGATCCAGCTCGGGAGTCGGATCCGCCACCGCCCCGCCCCACACCGCCGCCCGCGGAGCGGACCGTTCCCCCCTTTCACGGCCTCCCGTCCCTCCTGCGCCGCCCCCCTCCCCCCGCTCGTCCCCCCGCACCGGCACGACCTTCGCCAGGTCCACCTTCATCCGCACCTCGCCCACGCTCACGACCGCGCGCCCCCCCTCTACGGCCACCACCGTCCCGGGCACGTCCAGCTCCGCCACCCGCACCGTGCTGCCCGGCACCGGAGCAGCACGACCCCCGTGCCGCTCACGCCGCTCACCGCCCGCCCCGCGCCCGACACCCCCCTCGTCCCGGCCTGCCGCCCCGCGCCGCTCACCGACGCGCGGCTCCTCGAGCGCCCGCGCGGCCGCCTCCACCGACCTGCGCGCATCTCGAAACGCCTCGCCGAGGTCTCCGCGCGACTCCGCGCGTGCGGCCAGATCGGCGATCACCCCCTCCACCTCGCGGCGGGCGTCGAGGAGAAGCTGCCGGGCTTCCCTGCGCGCCCGCCCGGCGTGCTCCCTCTCCGAGCGGCCGAGCTCCTCTTCGCGCCGCTCCAGCTCCCGTTGCTGCGCCGAGGCGCGGTCGCGTTCCGCGTCCAGCCCGGCCAAGAGGCTCGTCACCTTCGCCTCCTTCGCCTCCAGGCTCTCCAGCAGCTCGTCCAGGCGGGCCTCGGCGCGGTCGCGACAGGCATCCGCGCGGTCAAGCACTTCGGACGGGAAACCGAGCCCTCGCGCGATCGCCAGGCCGTAGCTGCGGCCGGGACGCCCCTTGACGAAGCGGTACGTGGGCGCGAGCCGTTCTCCGTCGAAGCGGAGCGAGGCGTTGACGATTCGACCGCCGGGCCGCGCCAGGCGCTTCAGTCCGCCCAGATGAGACGTGAGCACCGCGACGCATCCGCGCTCCGCCAGCACTTCGATGACCGCCTGCGCCAGAGCCTCCCCCTCCTTCGGATCGGTTCCCGCACCGGGTTCGTCGATGAGCACGAGGGAACGCCGGCCTGCCTTTGCCAGCACCTCCTGGAGGTTGCGGAGGTGCGCGGAGAAGGTGGACAGGGAGTCGGCGATCGACTGTTCGTCGCCCACATCCGCGAAGAAGCCGTCAAAGACGGGGAGCCGGGTGCCGGGCCCGACCGGGGGAACCACTCCCGCCTGCGCGAGCGCGGCGATCAGCCCGACCGACTTGAGGAAGACCGTCTTGCCGCCGGCGTTGGGGCCGGTGACGACCACGACCCGTTCGTGCGGACCCAGGTCGAGGTCGAAGGGGACCGCGTCGATGCCGGCGGCCAGGAGGAGCGGATGGCGGCCGCTGCGGATGGCCAGCGGTCCGCGGGTGATTTCGGGGATGCATGCCTCCCACCGGACGGCCGTTCGCGCCAGTGCGACCAGCTTGTCCACTTCGGTCAACGCGCCCATCGAGTCCGCGAGCGCCGGGGCGAGCGGCCGGCAGCGGCCGGAGAGCGCGCGCAGGATCCTCCGGATCTCCCGCACCTCCGCTCGTTCCAGCTCGCGGATCCGATTCATCATCTCGATCGCCGACGGCGGCTCGATGAAGACGGTCGCGCCCGAAGAGGACTCGTCGTGGACGTATCCGCCGACCGTCCTCCTGCCCTCCCTGCGTACGGGGACGACATAGCGGCCCTCCCGGATCGAGACGGAGGCCTTCGGAACCCGATAACGCTCGTTGACCCCCTTCAGGAAGGATTCCAGGTGGGACACCAGGCGGTTGTGGGCACCGGCGAGCCGGGTGCGCAGGCGACGGAGCTCGCCGCTCGCCCCCTCGAGGACGACTCCCTCCGGATCCACGCTGCGAACGATGGCGTTCTCCAGATCGCGGTGGGCGCACACGCGCGCACCCAGGGCCCGAAGCTCCGGCAGGCCTTCGGTCTCTCGCGGCAGCGCCCGCAGGAATGTCCGTCCCGCGGCCAGCAGGACGCCGAGCCGCGCGAGTTCGCCGGCCGACAGGACCGCGCCCTCTACGGCGAGGCGCCGAACCGCCGCATCGGACTCCGGGAGGCGCGGAAACGCCCAGTCCGGGCGCGGCGCGAGGAACCGGTTCGTTTCGGCGACGGCGCTCAGCCGCGCACGCACCACCCCTCCGTCCGCCGACGGCCGCATCGCGAGAACCGCCTTCCGGCCGACCGCGGTGGATGCGAATCCGGCCGCGTACTCCAAGGCCCTTTCGAACTCCAGAACCCGCAGAGCACGTCCCGGCATCGTCATGCAAGCACGTCCCGGCATCGTCATGCAAGCTCGTCCCGGACGATTGCGGAAGCGGTCCTTCCGTCGAAGCGGCCGCGGATGCGGGGCATCAGCGCGGCCATCACCGCCCCGATCCGCGCCGCCCCGCCGGCGATGATCTCGCGGACCATCTCCCTGACGTCGTCGGCCGAGAGTTCCGGCGGCATGTAGCGCCGGAGGATCTTCTCCTGCTCCATCTCGGCTTCGGCAAGGTCCCGCCGCCCGCCCTGAATCATGTGGGCGGCCGCGTCCCGGCGCTGCTTGATCGCCCTGGCGAGCACGAAGCGCACGCCTTCGTCGTTCAGGAGGGACCCGGTTTCGATCTCCCGGTTGCGCAGCTCCGCGAGAGTGGTCGAAAGAACGAGTGTCCGCACCTTGTCCCGGGCGCGGCGCGCCGAGTTGAGATCCGACCGCAGCGTGTCCTTGAGCGAGGTCTCCACAGCTTTCCTCCGTTGATGACGAGACGGTGTTTCCGATGGCATCAATATCAGTGAGCGACATGCCGGGGTGAACAGAAGAACGATCGGAGCGAAATGAACCGGACAACGGAATGCATGGTCGACATCCTGCGCCGAAGCGGCCCGGGAGCGCTGTCGGCAAACCGGCTGCGACAAGAACTCGCAAGGTGCCGTCCGCCCATTCTGATCGAGGCCCGCGGACTCCGGCGGCTGGTCGAGGAGTCCGGAGGCCGGCTGGCGCAGCTCGAAATCAGCGCCGACGACCACGATGAGACGGTACTGGACAGCTGGGTGGTGCTGATGGATCCCGAGGACGGGCCTTCGCGCTCCTGGCTCGCCTGCAAGCTCTGGGAAAGCCTCGCCGCCATGGCGGAGGATCTGGACCTTGACTCGCGCACCGAGGTGGCCCGCTGGATTGTGCAGGCCGAACGGGCCGTCCGCGTCTGCACGGCCGCCGCCAGGTTCGGGCTGGCTGCTCCTCGCGTCTGACCGCCCGAGCAGCCCGTGGATAAATCCGTCCGGCACCGAGAGCGGCGACGCACCGGGCCGCCAGCGCCCCCGAACTACCCGAACGCCTCCTTCACCCGCGACCAGAAGCCGCGCCGCTGCGCCGGATCGACGGTTTCGGGAGGACTGTCCTCCACCTCCCGCAGCCGGTCGATCACGCGCCGCTGCTCGGCGTTCAGCCGAGTCGGCACCCAGACGGCCAGCCGCACCAGAAGGTCGCCGTACCTGCGTCCGTGCAGCTCGGGCACGCCTTCGCCCGCGACCCGTATCACGTCGCCGTTCTGCGTACCGGCCGGCACCTCCACCCATGTGCGCCCGTCCACCGTCGGAACCTCGACCCGGTCTCCCAGGGCAGCCTGAGCGAAGGTGATCGGCACTGCGACGCCCAAGTCGGTCCCCTCACGCCTGAAGCGCGGATCTTCGGCCACGTCGAGAACCACCACGATGTCGCCGCGCGGTCCTGCTCTGGGTCCCACATTACCCTCGCCGCGCAGCGTGATGTAGTTCTCCGAAGACACCCCCGCCGGGACCTCCACCTCGATCTTGCGGTCGATCCGCACACGTCCCTCGCCGCGGCACCCCGGACAGCGCTCCAAAATGATCGTCCCCTCGCCACGGCAACGGCGACAGGGGGTGACGCTGACGAAGCGGCCGAAGACGGATCGCTCCACGATTCGTTCCTCGCCCGCGCCTTCGCAGGTGGGACACACCTGCGGGCGGACACCGTCCTTGACCCCGGTTCCCGAGCACGAGTCGCAGCCTTCGAGCACGGCCACCCGCACCGTGCGCGTGACGCCCGTCCGCACGTCCTTCAAGGTCAGCGGCAGCGTCAGCCGGAGCGATTTGCCGCGCGCAGGCCGGTTGCCCCGGCGACGTCCGCCGAAGAGCCCCTCCAGCCCGCCGAATCCGCCGAAATCCCTCATGAAGACCTCGAGGGCGTCGGAGAAATCCATTCCGCCCTGGAATCCGCTCGGTCCCTTGAGGCCCTCCTTGCCGTAGCGGTCGTACCGCGCGCGCTTGGCCGGGTCCTTGAGCACCTCGTAGGCCTCGGTGACCTCCTTGAACCGTTCTTCGGCCTCCCCGGACCCTGCGTTGCGGTCCGGATGGTATTTGAGAGCGACCCTTCGGTACGCCTTCTTGATGTCTTCCTGATCCGCGTTCCTCGGGATCCGGAGGAGTGTATAGTAGTCAGCCATTGGTCTCCGGGAGCCGATCAGGGCGCCAGCATGCTTGTGACGAGCGACGAGGTGTAGTCGACGATGGCGATCACCTTTTCGTAGGGCATTCGCGTGGGCCCGATGACCCCGAGGATACCCCGAAGGTTGCCGAACCGGTACCCCGAGGTCACCAGCGTGAACCCGGCGAGCTCGGTGCCGTGCTCGGCGCCGATGGTGACGCAGGGCCCGCCTCTGACCGCGCGGGTGCCGAGAACCTTCGCGAGCAGCTCCTTTTGTTCGGTCAGCGCGATCAGCTCGCGCAGCCGCTCGTTGGTCGAGAACTCCGGCTGTCCCGCGATGGCCGATGTCTGCCCGAGGACGACCTGTTCGGGGCCCGGCGTGCCGGTCGCAAAGAATTCGTCGCTCGACTCGATGAAGATGTTGAGGATGTCCAGCGCGGCAGGGTCGTCCACGGCGTCGCGAAGGCGGGCTCCGAACGAGCGGCGGATCTCCGCGAAGCTCAGGCCGGCCAGACGCTCGTTGAGCACGCGCTCGACGCCCTCGAGGGCATCCGGCGGCGCGTCGCCGGGGAGGTCCACGTAGACCGTCCGGACCATGCCGGATTTGACGCTGGCGACCATGAGAACCTTCTGCGACGAGACCGAGATCAGGCCGATCTTCTCCAGCCGCGCGTCGTCGAGCTGCGGCACCGATCCGACGCCGAGTTCGTGGACGAGAAGACCGAGGGCACGGGTCGCGTTCTTGAGAATCCTCTCCAGCGTGCCGTCGCCCGACAGGATCTCCTGCTCGATCCGGACTCTTTCGGACCGCTTCGGCGACTCGGGACGCACGACCCTGTCCACGAAGAAGCGATACGCCAGGTCGGTCGGGATCCGTCCGGCCGAAGTGTGCGGATGCGTCAGGTAGCCGTCCTCCTCCAAGTCGGCCATGGTGTTGCGGATCGTGGCCGGAGAAACGCCGAAGTCGAACCGCCGTGCCAACGTTCGGCTTCCCGTCGGCTCGGCGGTGTCCACGTAGGTGCGCACCACCGCTTCGAGCACATGCCGCTCCCGGCTGGAGAGCGAGCTTCGTCCCTTTTCTCGTGGGGGAGTGCGTCGAAAAGCCATCATGAGCGCCGTCCGGTGGCAAGTCCTGCGTAACTTGAAAATCTCCCGTCGGACGCCGTCGTCAACCCGCGCCGGGTTCCTTGCAGCCCGTGGACGAATCCGCGCGAGCACCGAAAGCGGCAAGGCACCGGGCTGCTAGCCCAGAGCGACGTCGAGTTCGACGGTGAGGTCGTCGAGCACGAGCCACCCTTCCGGCGTAAGGCGAACCCTGCCGTTCGAGGGAACGGCAAGACCCCGGATCCGCCACGTCCTCAGAACCTGCGAGGCCGCCGGAGCCAGGACAGCCGGGTCGACGCCCGTCCTCGTGCGGAGTGCGAGCCAGACGGCTTCGAGCCGTTGCTGCTCCGCGCTGAGCTCTTCGCTCCCCGCCCGTCCGCTCCCGGACTCCGCGACCCGTGCGGCGTACCTGGCCCAGTCGCGTTCGTTCCACCAGCGCCGCCCGCCGAAACAGCTGTGAGCGCCGTTCCCAAGTCCCAGATACGGCGCACCCCGCCAGCAGGCGCGGTCGTGGCGCGAGGCGAATCCGGGACGCGCGAAATTGGAGACCTCGTAGTGTTCGTACCCCTCCCGCGACAGGGTCTCCGCCGCGAACAGGTACTCGTCGCGGTAGCGGCTTTCGCCGGCGACCGACGCACGCCCTTTGCGAACCAGGCGTGCGAGCGGCGTGCCGTCCTCGACCGTGAGCCCGTACAGCGAGATGTGGGGGACATCCAGTCTCACCGCGCGGTCGAGATCTTCCTTCCAGCTGCGGATCACCGTGCGCGGCAACCCGAAGATCAGGTCGGCGGAGAGATTCCCCACCCCTGCCGTCTTCGCCCTCCGAACCGCCCGCTCCGCGTCCGCGGCCGTGTGGAGGCGCCCCATCCACTTCAGCGCCTGCGGCGAGAAGCTCTGAACACCGAAGGAGATGCGGTTCACCCCGGAGGCCGCCCATTCGCGGGCGACCCCTTCCGTGAAGGACTCGGGATTGGCTTCGGCCGTCCACTCGAAGCCGCGTCCGTGCACCCGCCGAGCTCCGACCAGCCGGGCCAGCGCACCGAGCGAGCGGGGATCCAGGACCGACGGCGTGCCTCCGCCCACATACAGGGTCTCGATATCGTCAGCCAGCGGAGCCTCGCCGGCGGTCCGGAGCGCCTCGAACTCGGTTCGGATCGCGTCCAACCACCGTGCGCTGTCGGGCCGCCTGTCCACCGTGACCGCGAAGTCGCAGTAGCAGCACCGGCTCGCGCAGAACGGCGCGTGCACGTAGACGTTGCCGATCAGGCCGCGCCCTCCCTGACGGTCATGGCACCGCGGCCCGGCGTCTTCATCACGCGGCCGTCGCGGGTCGGGGTCAGATGGCCCCTGATCTCGAGGACCGTGAGGAGCGATGCCGCATCTTCCGGATTCCGCCCGGCCAGCTGCGCCGCCTCGTCGACGGTGACGGGTGCAGGCGGGAGTGCTGCGAGCAGTTCGCGCAGCTCGGGCTCTTCGGGGAGCCGGGCCCCGGCCGGTATACCGTCGACAGAGCCGGTCTCCAAGACGACTCCCGCGCCGTCGGCGATCAGACGGTTGGTTCCCTCGCTGGTGGGCCGGTCGATCGGCCCCGGCACCGCGTGGACCTCCCGCCCCAGATCCAGCGCGATTTCGGCGGTGATCAGCGCACCGCTCCTTCGCGAAGCCTCGACGATCACCACGTCCGTCGCGAGCGCCGCGATGATGCGGTTGCGCCGGGGGAAGTGATGCGCTTCGGCCCTGACTCCGGGCGCGAACTCGGATGCCGCGACGCCGTGTTGCAGAATCATCTCGTACAGTGCCCGGTTTCGCGGAGGGGACACCACGTCCACGCCCGATCCGAGCACGGCGGCGGTGGGCCCCGGCAGAGCGCCCCGGTGCGCCTCCGCGTCGATCCCCATGGCCATGCCCGACACGACGCACCGCCCCTCCCCGGCCAGGAACGCGCCCAGGCCCCTTGATATGCGCCGTCCGTACGCCGTGGCCCGGCGGGAGCCGACGACCGCGGCGCACGGCCCTCGAAGCAGTTCCGTTCTGCCCAGGGCGAAGAGCACGGGCGGCGGATCCCCGAGGTCGTTCAGTGCGGTGGGATAGGCCGGGGTACCGTACACGAGGACGGTAATGCCCGCCGAGGCGCATTGCTTCCGAACTTCGAACGCGTGCCGGGCGGCATCGCCCCGCCCCGTCGCGCCTCGAGCACCGTGCGCCGCCGTCCCCGTTCGCATCCCCGTCACGGCCTTGAATTCAGCAGGGTCCGCGTCCAGGGCGGCCGCAGGGCTGCCGAAGTGGTCGACCAGGGCGCGGAAGCGCGCCGGGCCCACTCCGGGCAGGCTCTGGAGCGTGAGGGCGTCGATCACGAGTCCCCCGCCTCCGCCGCCGGCCTCCGCGCTTCCTGCAACCGGTGCCAGCAGCCCTCGAGGAAACCATCCAGGCCGGCACCCGTCACCGCGCTGAGGTAAAAGCAGTCCCAAGCGCCCGCAGCGTTCACCACGGGCCTCGGGTCCCCCGGAGCGCGCAGGTCCATTTTGGAGAAGACCACCGCCCACGGAAGCGCGGCGAGCCCGGGCGAGTATTCCGCCAGCTCGCTGCGGAGCCCGGCCAGCGTGGCGCTCGGATCTTCGTCGTCCGCAGGCAGGAGTATCGCCAGCGCCCGCGTGCGCTCGATGTGGCGAAGGAAGCGGTGGCCCAGGCCTCGCCCGTCGTGCGCGCCCTCGATGATGCCGGGGATGTCGGCGACGACGAAGGACCGGTAGTCCGGGAGCTCCACCACGCCCAGATTCGGCGTCAGCGTGGTGAAGGGATAGGCGGCGATCTTCGGTTCGGCGCGGCTGATGCGGGAAAGCAGCGTGGACTTTCCCGCGTTGGGCTCGCCCACCAGGCCGATGTCGGCGAGGAGCTTGAGCTCGAGACGAACCACGCGCTCTTCGCCCGCGGCACCCGGCTCCCAGCGGCGGGGCGCCTGACGGGTGGCGGAGGCGAAGCGGGCGTTGCCCCGTCCGCCCCTTCCGCCCCGCGCGACCACCAGAGCGTCGTCCGGCTCCAGGAGTTCGCCGAGAACCTCCCCCGTCCCGCCGTCCAGCGCGACGGTCCCCGGCGGAATCCTCATCTCCAGGTCCCTGCCGCTCCTCCCCGTGCGGTTCGAGCCCTCCCCGTGCATTCCCCGCTCGGCCCGGTGGTGGCGCTTGTAGCGGTAATCGCTGAGCGTCGTCATCCCTCCGTCCACTACCAGTCGCACATCGCCGCCCTTCCCCCCGTCCCCCCCCGAGGGGCCCCCGCGCGGGACACCCTTCTCGCGCCGGAACGCCTCGGCGCCCGAGCCGCCGTCGCCCGCGCGCACCTTGATGAGAATCGAGTCTATGAACATTCCCGGGGCGCTTCCATGGCTGAACGGGCCTGGTCAGGCTCAGGAACCATCCTCCGTGGAAGGCTCGTCCGCGCCGGGCCGGATGCGGGCCAACGGCGACCCCGCCAGCGAGAAGAGCTCCTGCTGGTCTCCGGCCGCCGTGAGCAGTTCCACCGCCTTGCCGAGCTGGGTGTCCGTCCCCGCGATACGCTCGAAGCGGCCGCCGTCGCCCCACGCCTGCAACGCGATCTCGCTCTCCATGTGGAAGACCACCGAGCGCTGCGCACGCCGCAGGGTCTCCAAGGATATATCGGCCTCGCGCTCCTCGAGAGCGGCGTGGAAGCCGGCGATATCGGCGTCCGTGACACGGAAGCCGGGCTCCAGTCCGGGATGTCGCTGCAGGTAGCCCACCACCCAGCTCTGCAGGGCGGCCACGAAGGCACCGCCGGACGCCAGGATTCTCCGAACCGCCTCGCGCTCGCCGCCGGTCAGGGTGTCCTGCACGACCCACAGATCCGGGACGATCCCGCCGCCCCCGCGCAACAGCCTGCCGCCGGTGGAGCTGAACTCGGGCTTGTCGGCCAGTGCGGGGCGTTCGGCCATGTCTCCGTGAATGGTAAGCACGCCTCGGTCCCCTCTGGCACCCTGGTCGGCCGGCGCCATCTGGATGGAGCGTCCCGACGGCGTGAACCACCGTGCGGTGGTGAGCTTCAGCACACTCCCCCCGGACAGGGGGAAGAGGGACTGGACCGACCCCTTCCCGTAGGTGGTCGAACCGATCAGGAGCGCCCGGTCGTGATCCTGCAGCGCGCCGGCCACGATTTCGGCGGCAGACGCACTGCCGTACCCGACGAGCACCGCCACGGGCAGATCGGGGTAGCTCTGATCCTCCATCGCCGTGTACTTCTCCGCCGCCGAGGCACGGCTCCTGATCTCGACGATATCCATCCCGGGATCGAGGAAGAGGTCGGTCAGGCCGACCCCTTCGGTGAGGAGCCCGCCCCGGTTCCGGCGCAGATCGAGCACCAGAGAGGTCATTCCGTCCGCTGCGAGTGAATCGATGGCCGCACGGACTTCCTTCGTCGTGGTGCGGTTGAAGATCAGGAGAGGGATGTACCCCACGCCGTCGTCCAGCAAGGTCGCGAAGGGAACCGACGGCACATGGATCTGCGCTCGGGTCACGTCGAAGTGGACGATCACGTCCGCGCCCGGGCGGCGGATCCCCATCCGCACCGTCGTGCCCGGCTCGCCGCGAAGCAGGTCGACCGCCTGGTCGGTCAGCCATCCTTCGACCGACAGCCCGTCCACCTCGACGATTCGGTCGCCGGGCCTCAGCCCCGCCCTCGCCCCCGGCGTCCCCAGGATCGGTGCCACGACCGTGATGTGGCCGTCGCGGTCGGCGACCTCGAGGCCCACGCCGCCGTATTCGCCCTGGGTGCGTATGCGCTCGTCCTCCCATCTCGACGCGGGCAGGAACTGCGAGTTGGGGTCCCCGAGGTGGTCCACCACGCCGGTGATGGCGGCCTCGTACAGGTCGTCCACATCGACGTCGCCGACGAAGTGTCCCTCAATGCGCTCCAGGACTTCTTCGAAGACCCGTGCATGGAGGTAGATGTTGGCGCGCATGCCGACGCCGTGCTGCAGGAGCCAGCCCCCGCTCGCGACCGCCAGGACGAAGATCGCCGCCGGAATCAGTACGGCCTTGCCTCTAGTCATGCATCCTCCTAAACCTGGCAGCCCCGGAAAGTTTCAGGGAAACATGCGATGATCTCCCGGCGAATTCGCGCTTCGACCTCGCCGGGAACCGCGTCGGCGGGCACGACCACGGCCCGATCCATGGAGCGGACCAATTCAAGATACCCCCTGCGGACCGCCCGTCGAAAGGACGATCTCTCCGCCTCGAATCGATCGGGAGACCCGGCTGTGCGAGCCTGGCGAGCCAGTCCCTCCTCGACGGGCAGATCGAGCACCAGGTGCAGGTCGGGGGCGAGTCCGCCGGTCGCGAATCGGTTCAGCGGCGAAATCCGGTCGAGATCGATGCCCCTGCCGTAGCCCTGGTAGGCGAAGGAGCTGAGGTCGAAGCGATCCGACACCACCCACTTCCCGGCGGCCAGCTCGGGCTCCACCACTTCGCGCACCAGGGCGGCCCGCGCCGCCAGGATCAGCAGCAGTTCGGTCTCGTGCGGAACAGGGCCCCGGCAGCCGTGAAGGATCAATTCCCGGATCGCTTCCCCGACCGCGGTGCCCCCCGGCTCGCGCGTCACCGCGAGCGGCAGTCCCTCGCCTTCCAGAAACGCCGCGAGCCGCCGTACCTGGGTCGTCTTGCCGACGCCCTCGCCGCCCTCGACGACGATGAACCGGCCCCGGCTCACGGGATCGGTTCGGACGCCCCTGCCCCTGCTCCCGCCCCGGCTCGGCTAACGGTAATACTCCCTGCCCAGGTGGGTGATCTGATCCTCGCCCGCCAGCCACCGCAGGGTGTTCTTCAGCTTCTTGTGCTGGATGAACAGATCGTGTTCCGGGTAGAGCCCCTCGGGCGTATGCGGGCTCTTGAAGTAGAAGGACAGCCACTCCTGGATGCCCCCCATCCCGGCACGCCCGGCCAGATCCAGGAAGAGCGCCAGATCTAGGACGATCGGGGCCGCCAGGATCGAGTCCCGGCACAGGAAGTCCACCTTGATCTGCATCGGGTAGCCCAGCCAGCCGAAGATGTCGAGGTTGTCCCAGCCTTCCTTGTCGTCTCCCCGGGGAGGGTAGTAGTTGATCCGGACCTTGTGGTAGATCTCGCCGTAGAGTTCGGGGTACATCCGGGGCTGCAGGATGTACTCGAGCACGCCCAGCTTGGACTCTTCCTTGGTCTTGAAGGATTCGGGGTCGTCGAGCACCTCTCCGTCGCGGTTGCCGAGGATGTTGGTGCTGAACCAGCCGCTGACCCCGAGCATCCGCGCCTTCAGCCCCGGCGCCAGGATGGTCTTCATGAGCGTCTGGCCGGTCTTGAAGTCCTTGCCCGCGATCGGCACGCCGCGTTCCCGGGCCAGCGCTTCCAGCGCCGGGACGTCCGCCGACAGGTTCGGGGCCCCGTTTGCGTAGGGCACGCCCTCCATGAGCGCCGCGTAGGCGTAGATCATGCTGGGGGCGACCGCCGGGTCGTCGTCGCGCATCGCGCGCTCGAAGGTCTCGACCGTCGCGTGGGCGCGCCCCGCGCGCTGGAAGACCTCGGTGGACCCGCACCAGATCATCACGGCGCGGTCGCAGCCGTGCTCGGTCTTGAAGCGGCGGATGTCTTCCCGAACGGCTTCGGCCAGATCCATCCGGCTCGCGCCGCTCTTGCAGTTGGGGCCGTCCAGCCGCTTCACGTAGGCGGTGTCGAAGACCGCCGGCATCGGCTTCACCGACTTCAGAAAACCGCGTATCGGGTCCAGGTGGCGCGCTCGGTCCAGGACCCCGGCGTTGACGGCGCTGTCGTAGGCGTCGTCGGGGATGGGATCCCAGGCGCCGAACACGATCCGGTCGAGGTCGGCCAGCTCCACGAGCTCCTTGATCAGCGGTGTTCGCCCCGCGGTGCGCTCGCCCAGACGAACGGTATTCATCTGGGTCAGGCTCCCGAAGGGCTGCGCAAGTCCCTGCCTTACCGCCTCGACGCCGGCGATCACGGTCGTGGCGACCGCCCCGAGGCCGGGGAGGAGAACGCCGACGCGCCCGTCGTCCGAAGAGATTCTGGGAGGCTGCTCCACGGAAACCCTAACCCTTTCCGGCGGTCCGTCCGCCGTCGTCGAGAGGTACGCCCGTGCCGTGCCTGTACACCCAGAAGATGCGCTGCACGGCGGTGGCGTACGTCAGTGCCGCAACGATCACGATAACGGAAGTGAGGACCATTCCGTCCCATGCCAGACCGAACACGAGCGACCCGAGGCCGAGCAGGAGGATGCGCTCGCCGCGCTGCATGAGGCCCACCGAACAGTCGAAGCCCAGCGATTCCGCCTTGGCGCGCGTATAGCTCACTATCAGAGAGCCGCCGAGCGCCATCGCAATGACGTAGATCATCCATATGTCGATGAACTCGAGCTGGTAGGCGTTGTACAGAGTCATGAGTCCCAGGTACATCGCGATCTCGGAGATTCGGTCGAGCGTCGAGTCGAAGAAGCCTCCGAACTTGGAGGCGAGACCGGAGACGCGGGCGACCCGGCCGTCGAAGACGTCGAAGAGCCCGCCCAGGAGCACCAGCAATCCCGCCGTTCGGACATGGTCGCGCGAATACATGAGGGCGGCGGCGACCGTCACCAGAAATCCCACGATGGTAATGGCGTTCGGGTGGACCCCCCGCCGCACCAGCCACTGCGTGACCGGCTCGATGATGCGGTAGACAGGCTCCCGCAGCCCGCTGATCCCCCTGGGCTTCGACGGCGTATCCCGTCGCGCGGACCTGTCGCTCGCAGTCACTTGGGCCTGTCGCTCGCAGTCACGGGAACCTGTCGCTCGCTTGTAATCGTTCAGGAAGAGAGGATGATCCGGGACGCCGCACCCTCATGCATCCCCTTCCGCATGGCTTCGTCCACCCTGACCATGATCTTGTCGAAGTTCGCCTGCGCGGCAATCAGGCTCTGGTACACCGACGACGCCTGCAATCTGCCCGCGGCGGCTTCGTAGCCCTCCATTTCGGCCTGATCGAGCTCCCTGCCTTCCCGGACCGCGAGCTGCAGCGCCTCTTCCCTCCGCTTCAGCTCGTTGGTCAGCGCCACGATCGTCCGATCGTCATCGGCGCGCTCCTTCGCCCTCGCCAGCGTCCGGTACTCCAAGGTGTTGCCCAGGGCACGGCCCAAGGATTCGGCAAGTGTACCGATGTCGGTCATGCGTCAAACCTCCGTGCAAGAAACGTCATGCCTCCGTGCAAGAACATAGCGTTGGCGGCCGGTAAGGTCGTCATGCGCCCCGACGTAGCGAAAGTGTCCGGTGTCCCGGAGGAGCCCGACGACGATCTCGCCTTGGGCGTTCCCCACCTCCACCCCGAACCACCCCCCCGGTCGCAGAACGGCCCCCACCCCAGCGACAATATGGCGGACGAGGGCCAGCCCCTCTTCGCCGGCCACCATCGCGCCGCGAGGCTCCCATTCCCTCACTTCGGATTCGGCGGCGCGCCACTCGTCCTCGCTCAGGTAGGGAGGGTTGGAAAGAACGAGGTCGAATGTGAGGTCTCCGACCGGCTCCAGCAAAGGACCGCTGCGAAAACCGATTTCGGGATGGCCGCACGCCTCGGCGTTCCGGCGGGCCACCTCGAGAGCGGCGACCGAAAGATCGGTTGCAGTGACGCTCCGGGCCAGACCTTCGTCCGCCAGTGCGATGGCGACGGCTCCCGACCCGGTTCCGATATCGAGGGCCGACTCGAAGACGCGATCCTTTTCGGCTGTCCGGACGAGCACGTCGATGAGGTATTCCGTCTCGGGACGGGGGATGGCCACACGGGGGTCGACCCCGAGCACGAGGTTCCGAAAGGGTGCCGATCCCAGCAGGTATTGCAGGGGCTCGCGGGCGGCCCGGCGCTTCAGGATGGGGCGGTAGACGGCCAGCTCGGACTCGGCGAGGGGGCGGTCGAAGTGCAGGTAGAGCTGGAGGCGGTCCATGCCCAGGACATGGGCCAGCAGGTACTCGGCGTTCAGGCGGCCGTCCTCGACACCCTTGTCGCGCAGGTAGCCGCCGCTCCATCGGACGACCTCCATCGCGGTCCACATTCGCCGCGCCGCCTCGCCCCCGGGCGGTGTACCCCCCCCGGGGGCATCGCCGCTTGCCGGCCGATTGCGCGGCCGCGCGGCCGCAGACGATCCGGTCATGAACCGCCGGAATCCCCGCCGAGCCGCTCCTCGTCTCTCGCCAGGCGGAGCGCGGCGACCAGTTCGTCGAGGTCGCCGTCGAGGATGTTCCCCAGACGGTACAGGCTGAGACCGATCCGGTGGTCGGTGACCCGGTTCTGCGGGAAGTTGTAGGTTCGGATCTTGGCCGAGCGGTCCCCGGACCCGATCTGCGACCGGCGCGCGGCCGCCCGGTCCGCCTCGCGTGCGGCGATCTTCTGGTCGAGGAGGCGGGAGCGGAGCACCTTCATCGCCTTGGCCTTGTTCTTGTGCTGGGACTTCTCGTCCTGGCAGGTGACCACGAGTTCGGTGGGAAGGTGGGTGATGCGCACCGCCGAATCCGTGGTGTTGACGGACTGGCCTCCGGGCCCCGACGAACGGAACACGTCGATACGAAGGTCCGCCCCGTCGATCTCCACATCCACCTCTTCGGCCTCCGGCAGGACCGCCACCGAGGCGGCCGACGTGTGGACCCGCCCCTGGCTCTCGGTCTCGGGAACGCGCTGCACGCGGTGGACGCCCGACTCGTAGCGGAGACATCCGTAGGCCCCCCTCCCCCGCACGGTGAAGATCGCTTCCTTTATCGACCCCAGTTTCCCTGCGGAGACGCCGGCCAGCTCGACCGACCACCCGCGCCGCTCGGCGAGCCTGCGGTACATCCGCATGAGGTCGGCGCTGAAGAGCCCCGCCTCGTCCCCCCCGGTCCCGGCGCGGATCTCGACCACGGCGGGCCGGTCCTCCATCGGGTCCGGCGGCGCCAGCGCCCCGCGCAGCGCCGCGACCGCGCCTTTCACCCGGGCCTCCAGGACGGCGATCTCCTCCTCGGCCAGCGCCTCCATCTCGGGATCGGCCATCTCGGGATCGGCAGATTCGGCGAGGATCTCGCGCGCACCCCGAAGCTCCTCCTCGAGGGCCGTCACGGCACGCCCCGCCGCGACCGCGGCTTCCAGTCCGGCGCGCTCCCGGCCGAGCTCGCGCAGCCGGTCGAGATCGCGGATGACCGCGGGGTCGGAAAATTCGCCTTCGACGGCATGGAACCGTTCTTCCGCTTCGGCGAGGCGACGGGCGAGGCGGGGATCGATCGCTGCCGTCGTGCCCGACGAGGCGGCGGGAGAACGGTGGCCGGCGGGAGCACGCCGGGAGTCGTCAGCCATGCTTCACCCCTCGGCCGAACACTTCCGGATGGCGGGCGATCTGGTCCGGCAAAGGCCGGTCGAAGCGGATGACGACCGCCCGGTACCCGAGGTTGACAAGCTCCCTCCGCACTTTCCGGTCCTTGGCCGCCTGCACCGGGTCGTCGTGGACGGAACCGTCGCAGAAGACGCAGATGTTCGGCTCGTAGAAGAAATCCGGGATGCAGCCGACTGCGGGCACGGGCCGCTGGGCTTCGTCCGGCAGCTTGAACCGCCCTTCGGCAAGCATCTCCAGGAAGCGCCGCTCGAGCGGAGACCGCGAATCGGTCAGCGAGCACAGCCGCGCCAGGTGTTCGTCTCGCCCGAGGCCTCGAATGCGCGGTTCCACGGTGCTCTCGGCCAGTGCCAGCAGAAACCGCCGGATGCGGTGGCGGTCCAGGTCGAGCGCTGCGAACTGGTTGCCGAAGCTCATCAGGCACTCGTAGCAGGCCGCGCGGCAGTCGGGCTCGAGGTCCTCGCCCCGTTCGCCGAAGTGGCACCGGGCGAGCGCTGCACGGGCCACACGGGCGAAGCGGCCCGGTTCCGTCGCCAAGCGGCGAAGAGCGCCGGCGCCTCCCTCCGCCGTTTCGTACAGGAGCAGCGACCGAAACTGCCCCTGCCCCACCCGCTCGGCCCTCAGCTCCGACTCCTCCAGCTCGAACTCGTGTTCGCACCCGCGCTGGACGGCGTACTGCAAGGTCGCTCGGA
This sequence comes from Longimicrobiales bacterium, assembly GCA_965215065.1. Taxonomy (GTDB): domain Bacteria; phylum Gemmatimonadota; class Gemmatimonadetes; order Longimicrobiales; family Gaopeijiaceae; genus Bin94. Next base: position 1,908,554 of record OZ244037.1, on the reverse strand, counting down.
GACCGCGGTCCGACTGCATATCCCGGTCGGCGAACCGCACGAGCAGCAGGTTGTGCGTCGCCTCGGCGGTCAGCTTGATCCGCTCGATGCGCTGCCGCTCCGGCTCTGACAGCTTTTCGGCCTTTGCGTCGGAAACGAACGTGCCCGCATCGGTGTCCACCAGGAATCCGCCGTGGGTCGCCCCGCGCCAGCCGTGGTTCACCTGGAGCAGCGAGGCGGCCGGGGCGTAGACGAGGTGCAGCAGCGGCGACCTGCCCGCCATGACATCGGCTTCGCGCCGCCGGCCGGCCGCCGAATCCGACGGAGCGAACCGGAAACATGTCTCCATGTCGTAGCCGCGCCGTCCCCGCTCTTCCTCGTCGCACGTGATGCGCTCCCGCCGCCGCAAACCGATGTTGGGCATGTCCAGCGACCTCGCGATGCGGCTGTTCTCTCCGTCGAAACGGACTGCACATACGGGGCACATGTCGCGTGCGGGTTTGCAGAAGGCTCCGCACGACCGGCACAGCCGACGGTCGGCCCGGCGTTCGGCGAGTCCTCCGGCGGGCATCTGGAAGCGGGCCGATTCCCACTTGGCGCCTTCGTGGTAGACGAAGTTGCCCGGCCCGAACTCGCGCAGCGCGAGGAAGCGCGGTCGGGAGATGAACTCCCCGCCGTCGCCTCGCGGCACCCAGGCTCGGACGGGCAGCGCCGGGAAGTTGTAGCCGGGCAGAAACCCTTCGCTTGCAAGGTATCGGTACGGGTAGAAGTCGCTTTCTTCGTACCCCACGTCCCTCTGCAGCAGCAGGTTGCGCTGGCGAAGCGCCTCCCGCTGCCGCCTCACCGCAGATTCCTGGCCTTCCCGGTCCCGTGCCCGCAGCATGTCGTTCTGGGCAGCCTTGAGCTGTCTCGTCGCCGCGCGGTAGAGCTCCCTCCACCGGTCGAACGCCCGGTCGAAGCGTTCCGGCGCTTCTCCCAGCACGCGACCGATCCATTCGTCGAAATCCCAGCCTTCGTCTTCGAGCATCGCCGCGTCGCTCGCGAATGCTCTGCGAATGCGCGCTCCGGCTCGGGCCCGGGCGGCCGCGCTCAGGCGAATCTGGCCGGCCGCGTTCGCATTCAGCGCCAGAGCGTCGCCCGAATCGACATCTACGACTTCTTCGATGGAGCGACCCAGCGGGAGGCGGACCGCGCCGAGCCAGACCGCATGGACATGGGCCCGAAACAGCGCTTCGTTGGCAAGGTCGAGGCGCGGCGGCGGGACGGCACCGGCCACCATGTCTTCGCGGCAGCGGAAGTAGTAGCGGTCGTGGTTGTTGACCGCGGCGCAGTACGTGACGATCAGTCCGGGCTGTCCCTGGCGCCCCGCCCGACCGCTTCTCTGCGCATAGTTCGCCGGGGTGGGCGGCGCGTTGCGCATGTGGATCACGTCCAGGTCGGCGATGTCGACGCCGAGCTCCATCGTGGGAGAGCACACCATGTACGGCAGCCGCCGGCCCAGCTCCTCTTTCCTGGTGTCGGCGTCTTCCCAGCGGAAGCGGCGCTCCCTGCGTTCCCGTTCACCGGACTGGACGACCTGGGCCGTGTGCTCCCGGGCCTCGAACGCCGCCAGGCCCCTGCCGGTCTCCTTGTAGAACCGCTGGAAGTACCGGTTCGCGCTGCCCGCCGGTGCTTCGTAGCCCGGCGATGCGGCCCTGCGGACGTAGATCGGATCGGGCGGGGGCGGCGTGCCGTCGCCCACGCGCCAGCGCAGACACGACGCATCAAGCTGGAACGTCTCGCGGCCCCGGTCGTCCTCGCGGACCAGGAAGCCCTGGCGCACGAGCGAGTCCAGAAGTCCGTGCAGGAAGCGCTCGTACTGGTCGGACGACAGATCGAAGCGCTTGCGCAGAAACCGGCCGATGGCGCTCTGCCTACCGAGGCCGAAGACGCCGCGGCGGGGCGGAGACGGGCCCGGACGCGCAAAGCGGTTCGCGCGGCGAAGCTCGTTGAGGTGCGGGTCGAGCCCCCAGAACTCGTTCAGGTGCTGTTCCGCTTGCCGACGCAGCTGCTGCTGGGCGCTCTCGCGCAGACACGTCACCGAGATCGCGAACTTGCGCCGAAGCTGGTTCAGCACGGCCTGAATCGCACTTTCTCGGGCCGCCGGAGCGCAGGCGGCCGCCTTCGGGTGGAACGCCCAATGGCCGTCCGCCGCCGAGAGCTCCCGCAGGCCCCGGTATCCGATCCGCAACAGGCCGACATCTTCCAGATTCGGGTGAACGATGCGCCAGCCGCGCCGCAGGTCCTCGTAGAGGCGGTACTCCGTCACACCGATGAACGCACGCCGCACTTCGCGCGCCGCCGATGAAGCCGGATCGAGCTCGGCGTTGCGGGCGATGTCGCGCACTCTCAGGCCGCAGGCGTCCACTACCGCACCGGCCACCCGGTCGAAGCGAAGCACCCGGCTCCGTGCCAGCGCCGCGTACAGCGCGGAGCGAAGCAGACCGACGTGGATGAAGTCGTTGAAGTGCCCCGCCTGAAGCGACGCGTCCTGCCGACTGTCGGTGAACGTGAGCAGTTTGTCGCGGGGGCCGTCCTCTCCGCCGGCGTGCCGCAGCACCGATGTCGCCAGCACGGTCGTGGCGCTGCTGCGACCTTCGTTCGACAACGAGCCGAGCTTCCTGAAGTCGCGGACCCGGGCGTCGTAGAACTCGCCGCAGCGAAGGCACAGAAAGAGGGTCTTCGCCTGCCACCACGCCGCGACGGCGCCTGCACGCTCGGGCCCATGCCCGCCGTCCCCGCTCACCCATTCCCGCTTCGGCACCCTCTTGCGCCATGTCGGCTTCAGCCTGCCCCTTCCGTCGCGCCATTCCGCAGGAAGGCCGTCCGGACTCCACTCATGCGCCTCGGCCAGCATGAGGTACCCCGGCTGCTGGTCCTCCTCGACCGCCGTGCCGATGACCGGATGCGGAACGAACCGCTTTTCGCCCCGCAGCAGGTGGTAGTAGTCCTGGCCGCACTGACGGCAGAACCTGACGGGCGCGAACAGACGGCCCCCGCTTCCCCGCACCTGCCCGTCCAGCGAAAAATCGCGCCGGTCCGGAGGTTCCAGGGTCGCGAACAGCGTACCGCCCTGGCCGACGAACTGGTGCAGCTTGAACGCCAGGACCGGATCATCGTGGTCGCCGTCCATGGCTCCGCCCCGGTTCAGCAGCTCGCGCAGCTTTTCGTCGCACGCCCGCATCGAGCTTCCGGTCGTTTTCGCCAGCGCCTCGGTCGCCGTCTCGAGCGTTCGCGGCGTGCGGCGCTTCCAGCCTCCGTTCTCCGGTTCGATTCCGAAGCGCGCCTCCATCCAGCGGGCAAGGGCGTACCGGCGAAAGGAATCGGCCGCCTCCGGGACCGGACCGGCCAGCGCCCCTGCGAGCTCGTCCGGCGACGGCTCGCCCCCGCGGGTGAACGGTTCCAGCTGTTCCTCGACGATCTGGCTCGAATCGAAGTCCCGGCCGAACAACAGAGAGGCGAACCGCGCCACGGCCCGCTTCCGCTCCGTCGGCAATGCTCCGGCGCCGGAGATCATCGTGGCGCTCGTGCCCACGTGAATCAGGCCCGGGCCCGCGCACCGTTCCTTGATGCGGCGGATCAGCATGGCCACGTCCGCACCTTGGCGTCCCCGGTACGTATGCAGCTCGTCGAAGACGAGGAAGCCGAGGCTTCCGCGCGCGCTGTCCAGCACCTGCCGGTCCTGGGGCCGGACCAGCATCAGCTCGGCCATCATGTAGTTGGTGAGCAGCACGGCCGGAGGATGTCTGCGAAGGCGCTCGCGCTCGTCGCCGCGGGTCGCTCCGGTGTATCGGGCGAACGACACCGGAAACGGCTCGCCCGTCCGCTGCTCGTAGCCCTGCTCCAGCTTCTTCAGCGCCTGAAGCTGGGAGTTGACCAGGGCGTTCATCGGATACACGACCAGCGCGGTCATCCCTTCGGGCGGGAGTGGCCGCCTCAGCACGGCGTCTACGATCGGAAGGAAATAGGTGAGGCTCTTCCCCGACCCCGTGCCGCTCGTGACCACGTAGCTGCGACCGTCGCCGGCCTTGCCGATCGCCTCGGCCTGGTGCGCATACAGGCGGAACGGCTTCCCGTCTTCGGTTCTGAAGATCTCGGCCGTCCGCTCGCGGATGACGCCCCGGGCGGCCAGCTCGTCCACGGTCTCGGTGCGGACGTACGACGGGCTGATCTGAATGAGGGGATCGGGCCAGAGCAGCCCCCCCGCCAGTTGCTCGTCCACGTACTTCCGGGCCCGCGGGTCGACGATCCCGATGAAGGACGTGACGAAGTCCCGGTAGTCGCCGACGACTTCCCGGTGCAGGCCGAAGACGCTCATGCCGTCGGGGCCTTGCCGAGATCGGGGACCTCGCCGCGCACGAGCCAGTCGAACGCTTCGAGGACGTACCGCTTCGTGCGGTATTCGCCGAACTCCTTCATTTCGTTGCGCTTGAGAGTGGGGAAGGTCGCGCCCGGCGGCGGGGCGTCGAGGATGTATCCGAGGTCCGCACGGTCAAAGCCGTACATATGTGCGAAGATCGCGTCGAGCTCGCACTTCAGGCAGTGGCGGCGCTCCTCGTCCCAGACGAACGGCGCTCCCTCGTAGCCGAGATCCAAGGCGAATCCGCGCATGTCGTCGGCGGTGTAGGTCAGCTCCAGGACCAGGGGAACGACCAGCTCGGCGTAACGCTTGCCCGGCCACGCTTCTTCGAGGTACCGCTCCGGCGGCAGAACGGGAAGCTGCTTGACGATGAAGAAGCTCATGTGGGTGCCTCCCACCGACAGCCGTGCCGCCCAGTCGAAAGGAATGCTGTTCATGTTGGCCAGGACGAGCGCAGAAGCGATCGCCCGGGTCTGATTGTAGTCCATTGCAGTACCGTTGTGCCCGAGGGCGCTTTCGGATATGATGCCGCCGACAACGGTTCTTTCGTTGGTGGCGTTCGTGACATCCCTGATAGCTTGGAACCACTTGGTGCAGTCGATGTGCAGGAGAGGAGCATGGTGACTCACGGCAAATCTCCCGGGCATCGCCGAGAATATCGATGTTCTCCGGTCTGCAGACCTGGATATGTCTCTGAATACGATGAACCAAGGGTGACCACGGTTCCCGTATCGCTCAGGCCGAACTGCGGAATCATGGCAGCAACTCCGGTCCGTTCGTTGGTCGCCGTTGTGATCCCCCGGAGAGCAAGTTGCGCGCCAGCTCGGCGAGGATGTGCAAAGCGGCGCGCCCGGGGGGGGGGGGGGTAATGTGCGGTTCGTTATATGTATATCGAATAGCCATGTTCTCGAGTCTCCTCGTAACTTCAGCCCCCGGCACCCAGTACCGGGGAAGCGCGACCGCCTCGACGTCGGCCTTCTCCTCAGGCGCCATGGCCCGGGCTTGGCCCCTCGTGATGCTTCGCTTGGCGACATTCTCGAACGTGGCGAACCTGTGGTCGTACTGGTGGAAGAGCTTCGCCTCGTACAGCGGCAGATAGCGTTCACCGTCCCGCGCGAACACGTTGCCTTCGAGGTGCCAGCCTTCGGCGTCCAGCTGCTCCCGCGTGCGGAAGAGCCCCGAGTCGTTGGCCATGTGGAACATGCACGAGAACTTCACGCCCCAGGGATTCGCCTCCGGCTTCCCGTCCGCCGCCTCCTTCCAGAACACCCCGGCGCGGCGATACATCTTGCGGGCGATCTCCATGTCGCGCCGCGTTCGGAAGACCGGGCAGGTGCGGGTGTTGGGGTTGAAGAGGGCGAAATCCCGCGGCGACAGGAAGAACCGGCGCGCCGGGTCGCGGAGCTGCTCCGCTCCGTGCAGGAAGAACGCGAACTCGGCCCTGCGTGCCGGACGCCCGGCACCGTTCAGCGTCAGCAGGCAGAACTTGAGGCGGCTATCAATTTCCTGAAACACCTTCTTCCGGTTCTCGAAGTCGAACAGGCCGGCCAGACGCTTCTCGCCGACCGCCGCACGGAAGAAGGTCTTCGTCGAGTAATCCGTGGCGATTCCCGACGGCAAGATCATTCCGCAGGCTCCCCGCGGACTCACCAGATCCCGGCACGTTTCGGCGAACACGGCATACATGTTCACATCTCCCTTGGCGGTGAGCGGAAACCGCCCGCCCTTGCGAACGAACAGTGCGGCCAGCGCCCGCTTCCGTTTGGCTGCCTGGAAACCGGCGAGCAGAGCGCGTTCGTCGGGGGACGCGTCTTCGCGGGAAAGTCTCCGTATGCGCCGCCTGCGCACGGCGGCGTTGGGTGAGGAGTAGATTGGGAAAGCGGCCCGGCCCGGATAAGAGCCGAAGAACTCCTTCTCCTGCAGCTTGAAGCGCTCCCACGGCGGGTTCGCCAGCACCACGTCGAACCCAGGCGAAGACCCTTTACTACCCTCGAACACGTCGGGAAACTCGAGGGGCCAATGGAAGAACCGGTATTCTTCCCGCAACTTCAAAGCCGAACCGAGCTTGTCCGGGTCAACATCCATGCCGGCGAGATGGTCCGCGAGCGTCGACGTCGTGATCGCCGGGCGGGCGGCCCGAAGCGGCTGGAAGAAGGCCGCCGTCCAGAGGTCGCACGCCAGACGCTGGTGCATGAGTTCCGGGTCCTCGTGCCGCTCGTCGAACAGCATTCGCTTGAGGCGGATGTCGCCGGGGGAATCGTTGGCGACCTCGTCGATGTGACGGACCAGTTCCGCCCGCTCGGCGATGACGCCGGCCGGATCCCACAGGGCGAGGCCCAGCTGGCCCGCATCGCGCTTGCTTTCAGCGCGGTTGCGCTTCTTCAACGCATTCGCCGCCGCCTTGTCGTCGCCCAGGACCGGGGTGAACGCATCGTTCGGTATCCCGTCGGCGAGGACACCCGGGTCGAAGACGCCGAGCAGCGAATCCCCGCACCGTATCCGGTGGTCCAGGAAGGTGAGGGGTTTGTCTGCGGCGTGGCTTTCGATCCAGAGCGCCACGCGGCAGAGGTCGACGGCCAGCGGATTCCGGTCGACGCCGTAGATCGAGTGCGCGATGACGTCGCGGACGCCTTCCCGGACCCGTTCCGGCGCCGGCTCTTCTTCGCCGGTCCTGATGCTCGCCAGCTCCTTGCCCAACCGCCGGGCGGCCGCAAGCAGGAAATGTCCCGAGCCGCACGCCGGGTCGCACACCCGGATCGACAGCACCGCCCTCTCCTTCTGCTCGTCCGTGGAACACGCAGCCAGCCGGTCCTTCAGCACCGGTTCGAGGGCGGACTTGACGAGCTCGGCCACCAGCTCGGGGGGCGTGTAGTACGATCCGGTGGACTTCCGTTCGGGGCCTCCCACCAGATCGAAGCGGGGAAGTCCGTCTTCGTCCGTCACCACCGGACGGAAATCGAGCAGGCTCTCGTAGACCGATCCGAGCTCCTCCACGTCCAGCGCCGCGTAGTTGACCCAGCGGGGCGGCGCGGACTCGTTCTCCCGGTAGCGGACCAGGGGCTCGAACCCGGCCAGCAGGTCGCGGTTGGAGATCGTGAAGCCGTCCAGAAGCTCCGGCTTGAACAGGTCCCCGTTCAGCACGGGCAGCCCGATCAGGTCCGCCATCGTGCGTCCGCCGTTGACCGGTTCGTCGGCCGCGAGCACGCGCCACAACACCCTCAGCGACTGCCAGAGGTCGTCGTGATCTGTGCCGGGAGCGGCCGGACGGTCGAGCAGGCGACGAAGCCGGGCCGCGCCGTAGTGGTCGCGGTACAGCCTGTCCCTGCCGAGCAGTCCGCGGTCTTCGGTGACGAGAAGGAAGAGCAGCCGGTAGATGAGGGTCAGGAGGTTGCGGTAGAGTTCTCCGGCGGTGATCCGGTCGGAGATCGGCGACCCGGCCGACACGGCGCGACGGCGAAGGTCGCTGTTGGCGGGGTTGCGGAGGAACCCGTTGCCCAGAACGCCGATGCACTTCTCGACGCCGTCGCGAAGGCGGTCTCGGATCCGGCCCCCCTGCTCGAGCGAATGCTGGTAGTACTGTTCGAGTCGGCAGTCGGGAGCGTCATCCACGCCCCGCGGAAGGCGGCTTCGGTGCAGAAGCCGGTAGAGCGCCTGGAAGTCGTCGAACCGCTGCTCCTCGAGCATTCCCGGCAGATCGAACTCGACGTAGGCCTGCCGGCGGATGTTGGCGCAGTCGCGCAGCAGCCGCAGCGTGTCGCCGTTGGTGACCACGCCCCACAGAGCCTCGGTCCGGTTGAGGTACTCCTGCACGAGGGCATGGGGCGACAGGCGCGGGCGGCCGGACGCGGGAACGCGTCCCAGCTCCTGGCCGACGCCGACGATGTGGACGGGAGGCGCCCACTCCGGTCTTCCGGCGCGGTGGGAGATCGCAAAGGTCAGGCCTCCCAGGTTGTACGCACGCCGGTTGTATTCGAGCTCGTAGTCGAGCAGTCCGAGGAACGGGATGACCCATGCGTCCCGGGTGATGCTCGTCGCCGGACCCTCGGGCCTCTTCTTGTTCAGGCGGTACCGAAAGATCGACCAGAGCCGACGGGCGTCCGCGAACGACCTCGCGACGTCGTCGGTCAGATACCGCGCCGACGGTTCCCGCACGCTGCGGCCCGCAGACGGTGCGACGAAGTCGGCCGGACGCTGGCCCGGCAGCTCTCCGGCCCTGACCTGGTCGAGCAGATCGGGGCCGAGAATTCCGCCTTCGATCCGGATGGACGGGTAGAGCGCCATCGGTCACACGAAGGGCTGCAAGATGAGCAACCCGATCAGATCGGGCGGCGGCTGCGGCTGTATCGACAGCCCCCGGATCCTCATTTTCGCCGACCTGCGGACCCGTCTGTGGCTGTCCAGGAGATCGGCGGCGCGATCCTCGACCGGTCCCCGAAGCGCGAGCTCGACCGTCGGCCACGAGTCCAGCGCCATCCGGACCAGCTCCCGCTTCTCCGCCATGGGCACGTCGGCATCGGGACGCGCCGACGACAGCAGCCGCTGCGCCTCCTGGTCGGACAGCCACTCCGGCTTCCCGTCGTCGGGAAGGCCGACAAGTGCCCGGACCAACACCTCTTCCGAGAGAAGCGGCGTCCGCTCAGGCTGCTTCAGCAGGTATCTGGCGCGCAGGAGGAGAATCGTCCGCACTCGGGAGACGGCCCGGGTCCGCATCACTCCGCAGCGGGTCGCGGTGGCCCGACCCTTCTCTTCGAGGGCCTCCTCCATGATCCAGCGGGCGAGCGCCCCGACGAAGGGGTGATTGCGGCCCAGGTATTCGGCGCCGTCAGGCGTCGGCGAAGCGAAGCTGATCCGCCAGCCGGACCGCTCGAGAGGCATGGGGAACCGCACCGAGGCAGGTATGGTGGCGCGGGATTCCGGCCCGGCCGGCACCCGGAACACGTCGTGCCGCTTCCTGTCCTGCGTGATGCCGAGTCCGAGCCGCTGTCCCGCGGCGAGAACGAACCGCCGCACGGCGCGGGGATCGCCGAGCACGTCGTCGGTCGCCTCCAGCTCCCGGCGAACCTCCGCCGGCTTGATCGCGCGCTGCGCGAACCGGGTGCGGTTGATCCTTTCGCGCTCGACGTCCAGGTCCCAGCGGCGGTGCAGGGTCTTCACCTTCCGGCCTGCACCGCCGAGGTCCAGCGCCATCTGGCCCGACGCGCCGCCCGTGAGAAACAGCGCGCTGAGCAGGGCTTCGGTCACGGTCTGACGCTCCGTGGGGACGGGGACGTACGTGCCGAGCACCTTGTGAATCCTTCGGGCCTTGTTGAGCAGGACGTTCAGCAGCGCGCCGTCGACGGGGCTGTCCGGACAGTAGTAGCGGACGGCGCTCACCATGGGCGCGCACTGGCCGAAGCGGTCCACTCGGCCTTCGCGCTGCTCCAGGCGGTTCGGGTTCCACGGAAGGTCGTAGTGAACGACGGCGCTGAACGCGTCCTGCAGATTCACGCCCTCGCTGAGGCAGTCGGTCGCCACGAGAATCCGGCGGGGATGACGCCCGAGCTCGCGCACCACCGCTCGCCGTTCCTCGTCCCCCGTTCGTCCCGTGACCGACACGGCCCGCACGCCGGGATGATCGCGCTCCACCAGCCTTCTCAGCCCCTCGGCCACGTACTCCGCGGTCGCGACGAAGCGACACCACACGATTGGGTGAAGGCCGTCCCGAATCAGCTCGGAAACGAGTCTGGCGCATCGGATCAGCTTGATGTCGTCCGTGGAATGGCGCAGCTCCCGGGCGGACGCTTCGAGGCTGCGCAGCCGTCTTGCGGCCGCGCCGTCGGCGTCCAGGTCCGCCACCGCCCCGGCCACGGCCCCGGAAGGCTGTTCGTCGTCGGGCAGGCCGTCCTCCAAGGACTCGGACTCATACGGGTCGCCGTCGTCGCTCGGTGCGGCCGAACGTGCGCGGCGGGCCGCGAGGGTCGCTTCTGCGGCCGCCGGGCTCGACATCACGCAACGGAGAAGCTGAAGGGCGCCCCAGTACCGGACCCGGCGGCGGCGCTTGTCCAGCCCCTCTCCGGTCGCGACGAGCTCCCGGCAGAACGAGTAGGCTCGGTCGAACAGGCGTTCGTAGGCACCGGATAGCGGATACGTCTCGTCGCGTGAAATCCGCCGGGGAAAACAGCGGTCGCCCTCCCAGTCCTGCTCGATGTCGCGCCGCGTCCGCTGCACGTAGTGGAGCGCGAGCTTCTTCCGCCGCCGCTCGTCGAGCGACGACGTGTCCCACTCGGCGAACCTCGGCTGCAAGAGCGAGATCAGGGACCGGAACGACTGCTCGATGCCGCTGTGCGGCGTCGCGGTCAGAAGGACGAGGTGCTGCCGATTCCGTGCGGCGATTCTGCGGACCAGCGCATGCCGCTGGTGGCGGCGTCCCTCTGCGGCCGGTGCCGCGCCGTGCGCTTCGTCCACGATGACCAGGTCCGCGCAGTTCTGGAGGAACGCGTGCCGGTTCCTGTCGGTCTTGACGAAGTCGATGCTCGTGACGTGGATCGGATGATGGCGCCAGACGCTTTCGGAGACCGGTTTACGGCGTTCGAGGCGGCCGATGGTGCCCGAGCGGATCACCACCGCTTCGAGGCCGAACTTGCTCGTCATCTCGCGCTGCCACTGGTCGCACAGATTCGGAGGACAGACGACGCATACGCTTCGTATCTCGCCCCGGTCGAAGAGCTCCCGGGCGATCAGCAGCGCCTCAATGGTCTTTCCGACGCCCACGTCGTCGGCGATCAGCAGCCGCACCGGATCGAGCCGCAGCGCCATGAGCAGCGGCACGAACTGATAGACCCGAGGGCGGACCGAGATTCTTCCCAGCGACCGGAACGGCGCCGCGCCCTCCCGCAGCGTCAGCCGGGCGGCCTGCCAGAGCAGGTGGGCACGGGCGGCGTCGGCGAGATCGTCGGACGACGGGAGCGGGAACATCGCCGGACGAACCGTTTCCCCGGGCAGCTCGTTGCTGACGTATTCCGCCAGCTCCTCGTGGACGGCCACGACGTCGTCGGCGACGCCGGTAAGCGGCCTGAGCAACCGCACCTTCGCGTCGCCGCTCGGAAGCAGCACCCAGTCGCGGTTCCTGCAGCGAACGATCGTGCCGGGGTTCGTCACGAGCCGGTCAGCGCTCTCCCGTGGTCTGTCGGCAGTCCGGCGTGCGTCATGACTGCATGGTTGGCCTGCCGGGACCTCGCCGTCAAGCCGCCGATCACTCCCACCGTGAAGACGGCGAAGCACGCCAGGCCGAGCACGTCTCCGGTTCGCGTGAAGACGGTGGGTCCGCGACCGCTGCTGGCCGTGACGACCGCGACGCCCTCCGCGCCGGGTTCCAGCGCAAAAGGAGCTCCCCGGCCCGATGGAGACACCGCGAAGCTGTAGCCGGTGGCGCCGGCCTGAATCACCGACACGCGGTTCTCGATGGCGCGCAGACGGGCATGCATCGCGTGCTGCCGGCCAGGAAGACTGCGCGACCCGGCCGGCCACGCACCCGCCGTCTCCAGCCCCGGGACGAGACGGGTCTTGCGGTAGGGATGGGGCGACGGTTCATCGGGCGGCTGGACGAAGGCCGCGTTGTACCAGAGCGTGTCCGACCCGCTTCGGAGACGTATGTGATGACGAACTGCGCGAGCGCTCCCGAGCTGCAGGAGCCGATCCGGGATCCCGCCCGGTTCCCGTGGCATGAGGTGACCAAGGTCCAGCACTACTGGATGGACGTGAAGGCGATAACCGGGCCGATGTCGGCGGTGGGCCGTGCGGAGCCACATGGCGGCTCGCCGGAATGAAGAAGCCCGCGCCCGCCACCGGCCAACGTGCCCGGTACGAGGCGGTCTTCGGAGAGGTTTCCGAGATTATCGAAGCCGCCCGGCGTTCGGCGGCGCGTTCTGTCAACGCCGCAATGACCGCGGCGTACTGGTTGATCGGACGGCACATCGCCGACACCGTCTGCGGAATCGGGAGACGGGCAGATTATGCAGACACCGTCTGCAGAATCGCTGCTGGACGGACATCAGAATGGTACTCGCCTCCGATCTTCTGCGCCAGGCAGGCACGACGGGCGTACACTCCGCCGTGAAGGCGGGTAGCACCCAGTTGACGCTGGCGGTCACGGCTTCGGGCATAGCTCCGGGAAAAACATCGGCAGCATCAACGAAATCCTGTAAGGCACACATTACAAAATGTAATGTTCGCATTACATACATGGCATGTAGAGTAGGCATGCACCAACCGATTGCGCATGCCGACGATCTCCCGCCACGGGATGTCCGGATTCACACGCCTCACGTCTTCGCTCACCTGCGCGGCGGCCTCGCCAACGATTTCCACCGACTTGAGGACCGAGAGCTGCATCCGCCGGTCCCGCACGAGTCGTCGAAGGACATGTCCTCCGTGAAGGACAACGCATCCCGCGCTGCAAGCAGCATGTCGAGCAGGTACGCGGAGTCGTCACGCGGCATAGATCACCCGCGCAGTCTCGAGGATCGCCTTCCGGCGAATGTAGTTCCGGCTCCCCTCGACGGCGACCCGGCTCACCAAATCGACCCTGCGGGCGAACAGATCAGCCAGTTCCCTCTGCATCCCGGCCATGCCGAACAAGCCGGGTGTCCGCTCCGACTTGAAACAGATCAGCACATCGATGTCGCTGTCCGGCCCGAAGTCGTCGCGAAGCACGGAACCGAACAGCGACAGTTCTCCCACTGCCAACGGTCGCAGAACGCCTCGATGGCGCTCAGCGGCACGCCGATCCGGGCCGCCAGCAGCTCCCGGTCGCGGACCTCTCCAGTCGCCGCTCGCACGGAGGCCTCCATTACGCCAACTCCACGATCTTGAGGCTTTCGACGCCCCGGTCGTCCACAATCTTGATCTGCCGTGTGTCCCGCGTGATCGCAGCGGAAGCCGCTGTCCGTGCGCGCCCGCCGAATGCCTCGAAGGCCACACTACCAAGTTCGGTCGTTTCGGGCGAGGTTTCAAGCGTCCGGAATCCGGGAGCGTTAGGATTCCTACCTTTCCGGACCGCGGTCGTCTTGGCGGCCCGCGACTGGGAACTGACGGCGCATTTGTCCGGGGAGGACAGCGCGGACCTGCTTCGGTTCGCTGAGTCGTTTCGCCTTCGCCGGCTTGGCGGCTCCAGAGTTTTTTAGCTACGACTATATGCAACCGCGACGACCTGCGCCCGAGCGCCGAGCTCTGGCGCTCGGAGGACGGCGGACGCACATGGTCGCTCATCACACGCAACCGCAACGCGATGGGACGCCCGCCCTACTATTCGCGCGTCGTGATTTCGCCCAACGACGACGAGGCGTACTTCCTCACGGCCTCGTTCACGGTCTCGACCGACGGGAGCCGGACGCTGGACGTCGTGCCGAGACCGCAGGCGCCCGGCGGCGACCACCACGACATGTGGATCGACCCTACGGACCCGGACCGCATGATCGTCGCCCACGACCAGGCCAGGGGCTCGTCAAGCCGCGTCGGCATCATGAGCGCGCAGATGGGCTCGGCCACCGGCTCGCCAGACAGCAGAATCCGCTGAGAACGAAACATCGGCAGCATCCACGAATCTCTGTACTGTAAAGGTGACATTACAAGAAGTAATGTTTGCTTTACATACATGGGGGGGCGCAGGCGGGCGCATCCAAGGTACCCTGCTCGTGACCGTGGCACGGTCGTGAGCAGGCGGAACGCCTAGACCTAGCCCGAAGTTCGGCGGCGGCGATCTGCCAAGTGATGGCGGCGCTGCAACATAAGCGATTTCCGGGGTGTACGCTACTGGGTACGGCTTATGGGCGGACGCCGAGCAGGCGGAAGGCTTCGGCCTGGAGCGGGGTGGGGCGGGCGAGGATGTCGGCGGTCATGGCTCCGTGCACGGGGGGCCTGACGCGGTTGCGGGTGAGGGTGGCGAGGTCGTCGAGCAGGGTCCGGAAGCTGTGGACGGGAAGGCCCTCGGGGGTGCGCTTCCCGGCCTTCTTAGCGCGTGCCGCGCGGGAGACGCGGGCGGGCGCGACGGGCGAGGCGCGGGCGGCTTCTGCGGCGGCCGGGTCGTGGTCGTCGAAGAGCAGGGGGGCCGACGCGCGGCGCATGTGCCATTCGACGCAGCAGGCGAGCATGCAGAGGAAGACATGGGCGCGGACGCGATCGGCGAGGCGGTGGTGGACGGGCCGGACCTTGAGGTCCACCCCCTTGAAGCTGCGGAAGGCGCGCTCGACCCGGCTGAGGCTCTTGCAGGCGCGGACCGTGTCTTCGGGCCCCATCTCGCCGGCGGGCACGTCGGTGCGGATCACGCAGATGCCGTCGAGCGCCGACTCTTCGGCGATGCGCTTCTCGTCGCGCTCGTAGGAGAAGCCGTCGTCGGTCACGGTGGTCTTGAAGTGCCTGCCGACCTTGCGGGCGCGCAGGGCCCGGTCGGCGCGCACGGCGATGCGCTTCTCGCCCCGCAGCGGGCGGTTGTCGCGCTGCGTCGCCCGGACGACCTGTTCGAGCTTGACCTCCGTGGCCGCGAGCAGCGCCTCTCGCTTGCGCGCGCGCTCGGCCGCGAGCAGCGGGTTGCGGCAGACGACCGGCCGCTCGCCCGGACAGAGCTCGGGCGCGGAGACCTCGGCCAGGTCCTGCTCGTCGAAGATCGACAGCTGCAGGTCGCCGCCGGAAGCGAGCCTGCGGATCGCCGGAGCCCGCAGCGAGGTGATCCACCGCAGCCCCGCGGGCCCGAGGTCCTCGCGGATGCGGGCGTCGGTCAGCATCCCCCGGTCGCCGGCCACGACGACCCGCGAGAGCGAGAAGCGCCCGGTGAGCTTCTCGACCCGGGCGGCCACGGAGCCGGGGTCGGCCGTGTTGCCCTCGAAGACCCGGGCGGCCACCGGACGGCCCTCCCGGTCGCAGAGCAGGGCGAAGACGATCTGAAGCTTGCCGCGCCTGCCGTCGCGGGAGCAGCCGCGCCTGGCCGGCGGGCACTTCGTGCCCTCGAAGTACACCGAGGTCAGGTCGCAGAGCACGAGCGAGCCGTCCTCGACGTGCCGGGCCGCCAGAGTCCGCTCGATGCGCGGCTGCCGCCGCAGCAGCCAGTCCATCGCCTCGTAGAGCTCCTCCGCCGTCGCGTCTTCGGCGCCGAGCTCCTCGCCCGGCGTGTCGGTCTGTGTCTCGGAGGCGAGGCCCCGGGCGGTGGCGAGCTTCGAGCGGGGGTCGAGGACTCGAGCGGCGATCATCGCCGCCGCCAAGGAGCGCATCCGCGAGGGACGGCGGTCGAGCAGCCTCTCGAGGCCCAGCTTCCGCGCCGTGCCCGCGACGGCGGCGACATGCCCGTGGGGTCGGGAGCGCAGGATCTCGAAGGCGTCGTCCATCGACTTCAGGGCGACGCCGCCCTTGAGCAGGATGCGCAGCCCCCGGACGATCTCGTCGGGCCACTTCGAGAGGTTGGCGAGGGTGCGCTTGCAGACCTTGCCGTCCCTGCGGAAGGACTCGCGCAGCAGGACGGCGGGCGGGGAGTTCCGGTTGGGCACGCGTTCGATGTACATGGGTATCATGGTAACGGATATACTGAATCATGTCAATATGCACACCGAATCGTTACATGGGTACAGCATCCGGATGCCGAAATCGACTCAGGTCTTTCGGCTGCAACACGTTAACCGCGATAATCGGCCCGATTCTGTCCCGAACTTCGGGCTAGATGCGGGGTGGGGCGGGCAAGGATATCGGCGGTCGTGTCAAGCCGCCGATCACTCCCACCGCGAAGACGGCGAAGCACGCCAGGCCGAGAAGGTCTCCCGTTCGCGTGAAGACGGTGGGTCCGCGACCGCTGCTCGCCGTGAGGACCGCGACGCCCTCCGCGCCGGCTTCCAGCGCGAAAGGAGCTCCCCTGCCCGCTGGAGACACCGCGAAGCTGTAGCCGGTGGCGCCGGCCTGAATCACCGACACGCGGTTCTCGATGGCGCGCAGACGGGCATGCGTCGCGTGCTGCCGGTAGGCCCATGTCGTGCGGAAGGGGCGGGCGGGATCGAGCCAGTCGTCGTTGGAGATGACCGCCAGCCAGTCGGCCCCGGCGCGGACGAGGGCGCGCGCGTTCGCCTCGAAGGCCGAATCGTAGCAGATCATGACGCCGACCGGACGCCCGTCCACCATCAGAGGCGCGAGATCGCGGCCCGCCGCGTACCCCCGGCCAGGAAGACTGCGCGACCCGGCCGGCCACGCACCCGCCGTCTCCAGCCCCGGGACGAGGCGGGTCTTGCGGTAGGGATGGGGCGACGGTTCATCGGGCGGCTGGACGAAGGCCGCGTTGTACCAGAGCGTGTCCTGGCCGCCCCCGCCCCGAACGGCCTCGGCGTCGAGGGCGCCCACCAGCACGTCCGCTCCCAGCGCGGCGGCGAAGTCCGCGAGCCCCTTGCCGGGGAGCCCCAGAAAACGTTCGGGGAACACTGCCGCGGCGAAGGTCTCCCGGGCCCTGTGCTCGCGGAGCGGATCGAGCCAGTCGTCGAGACCGCCCTCCGAGCGCCCGGGCTGCACGACGGCCACGCGCGCGCCGACTTCCGAGTCTTCTGAGTCTTCGAGTCCGGCCTGGCGGATGTACCCGGCCACCGCCGGAAAGGCCAACAGGGGCAGGGGCAGGAACATGCGGGACGTCACGGAGAACCGGCGCTGCGGCGCGGCGCGGCCCCCGCCGACGGACGGCACCAGGACTGCCGCTGCGAACGCACCCGTCGCGACGGTCCAGAAGGTGAGGAACCGGGCCCCGAACAGCTCGGCACCTGCCGCCAGAGCGGGATGCCACGCCAGCGAACTTCCCGCGTTCAGCCACGCGTACGGCACCCCCGGGACGCGCGCCGCGGCCCACTCGAAACCCGTCCAGCAGGCGGCGAGCGCCAACGGCAGCGGCCATCCCTTGCGGCCGTTCAGGAAGGCGGCGGCACCGCACGCCGCGCCCGCGACCATGCCGACGAGGACGAGAACGAGGAGGTAGGTCGGAACCGCGAGAGACGTGCGCCACGACAGCGACGGCACCATCCAGTAGAGCCCGATCCCGTGGGCGACGACCGCGGCCGCAAAGCCCTGTGCGAAGGGAGCGAGCGGGAGGGCCGCCGCGCTGCGGGCCGTGCGGGTTAGGGCGGCGGCGAGGGGGGCGAAGGCCAGGAAGGGGAGAACGGGCCCGCCGTGCGGGGAGAAGGTCGCGCCGGTCGCGAGGCCGGACGCCGCCGCGAAGAAGATTTCGGGCGAATAGCGGCGCCATTCCCCCTTCAACGCAGGTTGTCGGCCCGGCAGCGTTCCTCCTGATACGCGAAGCCGTCCAGGTCGAACCGGTAGTGGTGAGTACCGCCGCTGGTCGGCACCGAAGCCACCAGATGGTGCCCCGTGCGCAGCTCCGGCCACATGTCGGGGAGATCGGGGTTCGCCAGCACCGCGACGGTCGGGCCGGGCACGGGAAGGCGGCCTTCCCGGAGCGCGTCGCCGGGCAGTCGACTGATCCATCGAATCGCACGCGTCGGACCGTAGGGGCCTGCAACCTCGGGATCGGCCGCACGGGCCGCGACCTTGGCCTCGCCCTCGATGTTGCGAACATACGGGCCATCATCCAGAACCACCGCGGCCATGGCCGGGAGCGAGTCCGTCCGACAGTAGACTGCCAGCATCGCATATGCGTCTTCGTAGGGATGAGGAGGTCCTTCGGCCAACTCGCCCCGCCTGCCGAACGCCATGCGATCGCCGTCCATCCTCTCCCACTCCTGGATGCCGCCGGCAGCGACGAGCGCCACGACGAGAACGAGCGCTCCGCCCTGTCCCACCCCGCCCTGTCCCGCCCTCATGGGAGGATCCATTCGGCAATGGCCGGATACGGCAAGCCTTCTCTCAGGGAAACCCCAAAGCCGGTCACCGGTCGAGGACACCGCGAAGCTGAGCAAGGAGTGGTCGACCCCGAACTCGCGCACGAAAGTTGTCGGCCGCCAGCATCCGAACGCGACATCCTCCTCCAGCTTCCTCGCCATTCCCCGCGACGAGAAGGTGCCGGTTGCATACGCGTAGACCGGCACCTTGACCATCATCCGCGGCTCGTACGGCAAGTTGCGGCGGCCGTCCCCCGCGTACGGCCCTGTAGAACGCGCGCAGGTCCACCTCGTTGTCCACCAAATCGCTCACATGGACTCCTTAGGCTAGCTGGTGTCTTACGAACGGCGCACCCAGATCGCGATCACGCCGCAGGACGAGTTGACTCCCCAGTACTGAGGTGGCATCCCGGCCGTTCGCCGATACACCTCGATGCCGGCCACGGCGATCGGGTCGAGGATGTCGTTGATCCTTGCCGGCTCTCTGCTTCCGCCGATGTGCATCAGCATACCATCGACGTATACCGAAGGGAAGCACTCCTCACCAGCGTTCCGGAACATGAGATACCGTTGGCTCGGCATTCTCGGGTCATGCACGATCTTTACGCCGGGCAACCGGATCAGCGCGTCGGTAAGGTCGACGGGATTCCATAGTTCCAGGTCTTCCCGATCGATGAAATCGCCCCAGCCGTCCTCCTCGCGCTCGTAGAATCCGACCTCCTGCAAGGCCAGGTCCCGCCGCTCGACGGTCACCTCCATCGGCGCCAGTGCGATCGCCTCGACGGCCAAGGCGACATCCAGACGGGAAACCCGGTCTCGCACGATGTGCACGGTGTCCGTCCGCGGCCTGTAACCCAAGTGCGTGAAGACGATTTCGTATCTGCCCGGCACTGTTTCGGCCAGAATGAAACGACCGTCGGAATCCGACGTGGTCGTGCGTCCGAGCACCGGGACATTGACGGCCGCATCGCGTATCGGCCGTCCGCTTGCGATGTCCCTGATCACGCCGACGATTCCGGTCATGCCCTCCGATCCTCGTACAAGGGAATCATGGCCAGAAAGAACTCGCCGGGGCGGTCGATCGTCAGGTTACCATCCAGGGCCTGATAGTCATCGTGACTCAGCGCAATGGAGTATGTACCCGTGCGTATCAGGTCGAGTCTGAACCGCCCCAGCGCATCGGTCACGAAAGCATCGGTCGAGTTTGCTGCGTTGACACGGACCGCGACCCCGGCGATCGGCTCGCCCGTGGATTCGCTCAGCACGTTGCCCGTGACCGTCACGGCCGACCCGGGAGGGCCGGAATCATCCTGGGCGGCCACACCCGCCCCGAGACCCGGAGCCGGACTGACGCTGATCCAGCCTACCACCACTGCGATCCACCGTCGGCTCAGGTGTATCGCGCTTCGATGTTCCGTACTCATCGATACCTCCTCTTCTCATCCTGACGATTCTGATCCCGCACGAGGAAAAGCGGGTGGCGTTGGCCGTAGGGACACCACGGTTGGAACGAGCTTCGAGCCGTCTGTCACCAGCATCCCACCACTCCACAAAGCGATGCGCTTTACATGCCCGGGTAGTGTCACCGTTCCCTCGTACACGCCACTCCTGGGGGGGCCTTCGACCAACTCGCCCCGCCTGCCGAACGCCATGCGGTCGCCGTCCGTCCTCTCCCACTCCTGGATGCCGCCGGCAGCGACGAGCGCCGGGACGAGAACGAACGCTCCGCCTCTTCCCGCCCTCATGGGAGGATCCATTCGCCGATGGCCGGATACGGCAAGCCTTCTCTCAGGAAACCCCAAAGCCGGTCGCCGGTCGAGGACACCGCAAAGCTGAGCAAGGAGCGGTCCAGCCCGAACTCGCGCACGAAGTTGCCCGACCAATCGAACTGATGGATGGTCGAGACAGGACCATCGGTGCTCCCGCTCCACAGCAGATAGAACCCGCCTTCGGTGCCGTAGGCGGCCAGATAGCCGGACTCGGTGTCGTCTTCCCAATGGAAGCGCCCGTCTTCGTCAAGGCGATATCTGGTCTCGGACTCCCGGGGACCCCTGACCTTGCGAACAACCGCACCGTGCCGGTCTCGCACTTCAATCCAACTGTCGAACTGATAGGCGAGGGCAAAGCGACCGCCACTCGGGCGCACCGCCACGTAGCTCCGGTTCAGGAACATCAGGCCCGTCTGCTGGGGCATGTCCTCCCGCGTGAACGGCTGCGGGTAGTCCACCCGGCTCCAATTCGAGACATGCCGCCGGTCTGAATCGAACGATACCCGCGCCACCGCGAACTCCAGGAACATGCCATGAACCATCGCCGTGTCCTCCCCGACCCACATCGGGGTCTCGGGGGCCATGGGCGCCCCGTTCAACGAGTACCGTTCGCCGATCGTCCAGTCGGACGGCTCTTCCTGCATCAATAGGGGCGTCCAGCCCAACGTCATGAAATCGTACACCCACCACATGTCCGCGCGACGTGGATCGGGAGTGATCCTGAAGGGTTGCCTGAACTCGTAGGGTCCATCGCCGTGGCCTCCGAAGCGCGACACCACATCGCCGCTCCCGATGTCCAGAACCATCAGGTGCAGTTCGCTCTGGTCGTCGCCCACCAGCAGGTGCGTATCGTCGATCACGCCCAAGGTCAGCACATGCGCGAAGTCGTCCAGACCCCCCAACAGCCGGTTCGCTTCGAGAATCGGCTGCACGGGGCCGGCCAACACTGCGTCGGCTTCGCGTCGCTCCTCCTCAAGTATAGGGGGGGACGCCTCCGTGCAGGCCGTAACGAGTAGGCCGATCGTCGTGATCTTCAGCGGGTATGGCATGCTCTTCCTTCCTCTCTCGTTCTGGACCGCCCCCCGGACCGCGCCGTCACCCGCGGCTGCACCCTGTAGCCCACGAGGGGCAGGTCGCCAAGCAGGCAGGCGAACTGGTCGTCCTTCTCGCACTCCTCCGCAGCGCAAGCGGAGTCGAAGCGAAGGACGGAGCCCTGTCCCGGCGTGGACATGTCCACCACGACCGGGATGCTGAGGAGCGCCGCCGCGAACGCCAACACGCGGACGGCATTGAAGGGATTCGCCATTGGAGTTCTCCTTTCGGCGATGGGGTTGGAGCGTGCTCTGACACCGAACCCTTTCCCGGGTCCGGCTGCCGCCACCGGGCGGCTGTAGAGAAGATGTCCGGTCCAGAGCCGTCAATGCCCTAGTGATTCTACGTTGACCGCCAGTTTGACCAAGTCGCCATTGCGCCGCGCGAAGTACTCGCCGGGGCCGACGCGTGCCTCAACTTGGTAGCGGTCGCGATACAGCGTTCGGGCCATGATCTTGCCCTCGGCCGACACCAAGATCCAAAGCGTATGCGGATACCGCACTCGCCGGTTCTCCGGATAGATGTGGGCAATGCTCAGGATGCTGCCGTCATCCATCTCGTCGACGAAAACGGATCTGCTCCACTGAAACTGAAAAGTTACGTCAGGGTCGTCCGGGGCCACGGCCCGCTGCAGTTGGGAGGAGGACACGACGCTTTCGTCCTCCACGATCACGACCGCGCTGTCGCCGAGCCCTCCCAGGTACCGCGTGATCCGAAACGGAGCCACATCCGACATCAGCAGGTCTCCGTTCCGCATCGTCGCCACCGGACCTCCCGACAACCTCAGGGTGGCCCTCCAGTCTTCGTGCTCAACGGCCGGATGCCAACTGGCCATATGTCGTCCGCGCCGGTTGTACCGATGTACGGCAAAGTCCGAATGCGGCTGCGACGGATACTTGCCGGTGCTGATTACATGGTCACCGTTCGCATATGCGGCGAGTCCCCAAGCAGAACCGTTCGCGACCTCGACGTCGTGGGAATGCTTCACGACCGTCCCGGGTTCCCTCCTTCCGGTGAAGAACGCAACGCCGTGTTCTCCCAGCACCAGAACCCCGCTTCCCTCCACCGTTGCCATCTTCTTCACCGGCCCGGTCACTGCGAGCGCGGCACTGCCTTGGTCCACGATGCTCAGGCCTGTCCCATCGGCAGCCACCTCCCACATGCTCATGCCCTTCCACACTCCGAGCCAAGCCATGCCGTTATCCCAAGTGGCGATTCCCGTGATCGAGCCCATATCGCCCGTATCAAGATTCCAGACCTCCTGAATGCGCACGCTGAGCGATCCCGCATCCTCTAGGAGCATCGTCGGCCGTCCGGGGCCGGGCGACGGGGGCCCCGGCTCGGTGCACGCCCAGAGCACCACTGCCAAAGTTGCAGCCGCGGTCATGCAGCTTCGCTCCGTCCCGGCCGACACACCGGTTATCGACCGTCGCCCCCGCCCACTCCGGTCAGAGGCAGTTGCGCACCGTCTGCAACCCACTGCCGTATCTGCCTTACGCCCACCATGCGAACCAACACCTGCTCGTTCTCGATTCCTCATTGCCCGCCCTCCAACATCGTGCTGCGGGTCGTAACGATCACCTGAGGTGTCGCTGCAGGTCCCGGTAGCTCACCGTAGACGTACTTGGCCAAGCCTGTGTTTCGCCAGCCCATTCCAGCGATCATCTCGTCGAATCTCCCGAAGCGGCTCATGTGTTCGATGCCCTTTTCGGGCACAATGTCTCGCGCAACCCCCATGGCTGCAAACCCCAGTCCTTTAGCTCGTGCCCGATCGAGCACGGCCTGCTTCGCCTAGCGTACAAGCGGCACCAGTTCAGGAAGATTCGACCATCTGCACCCGGATGACCCCACGAACACAAAGACGAGCTCTTCCCCGGAATCCTGCCTAGCACTGGGGACATACCCGTTCGCATCCAACAACGGTATGCTCCACCGAACATCGATGCCAGGCCTCGGGAACAGGCCACCCACGCCCACCAGCAGGCCGCATCCCAAGAACAGCGCCACGCGACGACGGGACAGTCGCGGCTTACGTGTTCTCGCATGCCTTGCGCCGGTCGGTGACTTCCGGGCAGTCATGGCGCGGCACCCGACTGAGAATCCAGCGCGCGTACCTCTATCCTTGGGAACGGCAGCATCCACATTGCCACGTAGTGTGCCGAGTCTGCCGCAACGACGATCGGCAGAGAGCTGGTGATGAACGCCCCTTGTCCGGTCTCGGCGTCAATCAGGTAGCTCCGCGTCTCCACACGGTCCAAGTTGGAACGTTCGCCGCGCATCGTCTGAAACAGGATGTGCCGGGCCGACACGGCCGTCATCGACACCGCGTGGTCGCGTATGCCCTCGGAGGAGAAGTGAATGGCAGACTGTCCCTGCGACCTGCGCCGCTCGGTGATCGGGGCCTGCATGTAGTCTTTGACGGCCGAGGTCCAGACTAATGCGCCGCCATCGGCGGCATAGGCGCGCAGCACAGGCAACTGGTTAAAGGCGAACGCGACTCGCACGGGATTGCCGAGGCATGCAATCGGCCCGTCCGATAGCTGATCTTGAACCAGCCAATTGTCCGCCTCATATCCTCGGCCGAAACCTTGCGCGATTCCGCCGGTCGACAGGGAGGGTTCGTGGATCACCGTATTGTCATCCGACCTCCGTCCGGAAACAAAGAGTCGGCCTCCTTCGGAACACATGTGCTCCGGAACCAGATCGGTCTTGCGCGTGTCCGTGTGTACGTATCCGCTGTCGGTCGGGGAGAAGACCTTCAGCCGGTTGCCGCGGTCGGAAACCACGACGCGCCCGTCGGCGAGAAGCTCCAACCCTCCGGGGTCGAGGAACTCGGAAGGACCCGGACCCGCTCGTCCGAATGCGCCGAGGTATCGCCCGCCCCGGTCGAAGGTCCTCACGGTATGGTTCGCTCGGTCCAGCACCAGGACATTCCCCGCGTGGTCCAGCAGGGCACCCGCAATGTGGCCGAAGATATCCGGCGCGTCATCGCCGGAAGCGCCCAGCTGGCCGATGCGCGTCACCACGCGGCCCTGAATCAGGGCGTCACGCATGTCCGACCAGTCGCCGAGCGCTGCACCCGCAATGCCTTCGGGAACGCTGTCGGATCGTACTGCCGGGCTTCCCGGCGGCGGGAGATTTGCACGTGTAGGATGGGTGACCTCGTTCCGTCGCTGTTCCCCGCACGAAACGGGGAACAGCGACAGAACCGCGACGGCCGCCAGCCTACGCATGACCGCAGACACCCGTGGTGCAGCCGTCGGCGTCCGCTTCGCAGGACGTGTTGTTACCCGTGTTGTCCTCGCACCTCTCCCAGAAGATGAAGAACGGGTTGCACTCGTCCTGCTCGCAGTCGTGCGCCACGGCCGGTGCCGGTGCCAGGAGGCCGTTCAGGGCCGTGCCCATGAGGCCACCTGCGGCGAACAGCCCGAGAAGGGCCGCCCCCTTCGCCATCCTTCGTCCAGCTGCGATCATTTCTCCGCTCCTTGTTTCCAGCATGCTCTTGATACCGAACCCTCTCCGGGTCCGGCTGCCGCCACCTTGCGGCTGTATAAGAGACGCTCTCATCACCGGAAAATGGGATGCCAGAATCCGACACGCGGCCCTCGGGGTCTCGATTGCCGTGTCGTACGCCTCGCAGCCGCCGCCCGCGCAGAGCGGGGGCATCCGGGCCGGGGAACATTTTTCGGGACGACGTGTACCATCGGCCATGTAGGGAAGGGGCGGAAGGCCGGGGAGGGACAGTGATCGATCCCGGGGTGCTCCGATGGCGGAAAGCAAGGAGTTGTCGGCCGAGACGAAGCGGCAGTCTCGGGCGGGTGCCACCAGTGGGTTGCTGTCGGCGCTGGTACCGGTCGTCCGAAGGGTGGCAGCGCGATACGAGCAGGATGAAGACTGCACCAACGACCTAATACAGGAGTGCTTGGTTCATCTTGCTTCGAACCTGCCGAAGTGCCGGAAGAAGGAGTCCCTCGACGCGTGGGCGTGGAAGGTGGCCGACAACCTCTGCAGGTCGATGATTCGCGCAGAGGCCGCAAGGAACCTGGTTTCCACCGACCGTTGCGCAGAGATCCCCGACGGCGCTCCTCTTCCGGATGTCGAATGCGAACAGGCGTGCCGGAACGCAGCGATTCGCACCGCTGTGCGCAAGCTGCCGGAACGTACGCGCATGGCGATCGAACTGGTGTACTTCGAGGGCCTGCGGCACAGCGAGGCAGCGGAGCAAATGGACGTGAGCCAGGAGGCCGTGCACCGGGGTGTTCGCCGGGGTCTCCGCGAACTCAGGCACATGCAGGGCCTCGCCGGGTGGGCCGATCCCGCCGACAGGAGGCCGACACGCCGGGGCCGGGCGCACCGACCCCGGGGAGAGCATCCTGTCCTCGTGCTCCATCCGCGCAACGAGGCGCGCAACCGTGTTCAGTCGGCGGTGCTCCTGGGCGAGACTGACCGCCTTCTGGACGGCGTCCGGTTCGCACGCCGGTGGCGAGAGCTGGCGGAGCTCGCCGATGCCCTGCCCGGCTGCCCGGTGGTGGCCGACCCGGACTTTCCCGGTTCACGCCGGTCCGGCATGGAAGAGCTCCATTCCCTCCATGCTCGTCTTCCCGACTGTCCGCTGATCGCCTACGGAGACCCTCACGGACCGTGGCAGCCGCGGGTTGCCGCCGCGGGAATCCGTTTCGCGGCCATCCTGCGCGGGGGTGTGGACGACGATCCCGGGGCCGTCCGCCTGGCATTGCTCCGGGCTGCCGACTGCCAGGAAACCGAGGTACTGCTCGAGCGTATCCAGAAGCACCTCCCGCCCGACCTGCACCGGATCCTCGATATCGTTCTTCACGGTGTCTCGGCCCGTTGCACCGTAGCCGAGGTGGCCGGCACGCTGGGGATCAGCGAGCGGACGGTGGAGAGAAGGTGCCGGGCGCACGGGCTGCCCACCCCGAAGGCCTTGCTCTCCCTGGCGACCATCTTCCACGTCGAGCGACTGGCGCGATGGAGCGGCCTGTCGCCCGGGCGGACCGCCGTGGCGCTCGGCCTGACCGAAGCGTGCAAGTATTCACGTCTGGTAAAGAGGGCCCTGGGCGTGACTCCCTCAGAGGTTGCACGGCACGGCGGGGTGGACTACGTGGCCGAAATGATGATCCAGCGAACTCGGTGCGTCTGATCAAGCCCGCCGCGGCTGGCGACCCCGAGCGACATCAGCCGAGCTTTACCTCGCGACCCTCCTGGGCCGACTCGTACGCGGCCTCGATCAGCTTCATCAGCTCGATCTGGTCGGCGGGAGGTCTGGCGGCGGCCGTTCCTGCAACGACCCGCACGAATTCGTCCAGCAGGCGCCGGTATCCGTTGGTGAAGTGGTCTTCGCCACCGCGCGGGATGGGCTGGCGAGGGGTGATTTCGACCGTACGGCCGCCGACCTGCTTGTAGATCGAGAGGGGCGACAGCCGCGCGCCGCCCTCCGAGCCAAGCACCCAGAGGCGGTGACGGTCCTCGGGTGCGTGGAAGCGCCAGCTCGCGGTGAGGGTCACGGCCACTCCGTCCCGCGTGACCGCGCAGACATGCGCCTCCTCCTCGACATCGAAGCCGTCGCCGCAGGTGGTGGCGGTCACGCGCTCCACCTCGGGGAAGCCGAGTATCCAGAGCGCCAGATCAAGCGCCGGAACGCCCAGGTCCATCAGGGCGCCGCCGCCCGCTTCCAGCGCGCGCCGCCGCCATCCGGTCCTGGGGCGGCGAACCGCCCGGTTGAGCCATGTGACCCGGGCAGCGCCGAGCTCTCCCAGTGCGCCCTCCGCGACCGCCGAACGCAGCGCGCGCACGTTGGCCTGGTACCGGTGGGACTGCCCCATCACCACGCCCTTGCCCGTCGTCCGCGCAACCTCCAGCAGCTGGCGCGCGCCGCCGGCCGAAAGCGCGAGAGGGCGCTCCACCAGGACATGCTTTCCGGCTTCGAGGCAGGCGGCCGCAAAGCTCTCGTGAAGGAAGCTGGGTGCGCAGATCACGACCCCCTCGATCTCGTCGGCGGCGATGATCTCGTCGTCGCTCAGAACGCGCGGCACGCCGAAACGCTCGGCCACGGCCTGCGCCTTGACCGCGTCCAGATCGGAGATCCCCTCCACCGCCACATCGCCGCGTTCGGTGAGGATCGGCAGGTGGAGAAGCTGACTCGTCACGCCCGTGCCGACGACCCCGATCCGCACCTGTCGTGGTCCGACTTCAAACATCGATTACCCTCCCGGTCAGGTCGTAGTCGCCCGCGCCGACGATCTCCACCTCGACGATGTCCCCCGGCCGGACCCGGGCGGCCGAGGTCAGCCAAGTCCGTCCGTCCACCTCGATCGCCTGTCCCTGGGTGCGCCCCACGGCCTCGCGGCCGTCTCGGTCCGGCGTCAGTTCGTCGACGAGCAGCGGCGTCCGGGTCCCGACCCGCTTCCAGTTCGACTCCAGGGACAGATCGCGCTGATGTTCCATGACGGTCTCCAGCCGCTCGGCCTTTACCTCCTCGGGCACCTGATCAGGCATGGCCGCCGCGGCGGTGCCTTCCTCGACCGAGTAGGCGAATGCGCCGACGCGGTCGAAGCGGATCTCCTCGAGGAAGTCCATCATGATGCGCATGTCGTGGTCGGTCTCGCCGGGGAAGCCGACGATGACGGTGGTGCGCAGCGTGAGGTCGTCGATTTCGTCCCTGAGCCGACGCACGCGTTCGCGCACCGTGGCCTGACGCTCCGGGCGGCGCATGCGGGCGAGCACGCGGTCGCTGCCGTGCTGCAGCGGCATGTCGAGGTACGGCAGCAGACGGGGCTCGCGTGCGATCAGCCCGACCATCCGAGGGGTGATCCCGGACGGATACATGTAGAGCAGGCGGTACCAGTCCACATCCGTTTCACGGACGAGCGCTTCCAGGAGGTCGGGAAGAAGGGGCGCGGAGCGGTCGCGGCGCCAGAGGTCGCGGCCGTACCAGGTGGTGTCCTGCGAGACCAGGTTGAGCTCGCGCACCCCCTGTTCGCCCAGCGCGCGGGCCTCGGCCACCAGCGCGTTCAGGTCCGCCGAGCGGTGCAGCCCCCGCATGTGGGGGATCGCGCAGAATGCGCAGCGGTGGTCGCACCCCTCGCTCACCTTGAGGTAGGATACGTGCCGCGTCTCGGAGGCGAGGATGCGCAGCGGCCGTTCCATGTTGGGCACGAACGCTTCGTCGACGAAGCCGCGGGCGCGCAGCTCGGGAACCAGGCGCCCCATCTCGGCGATCCCCAGGTAGAGGTCCACTTCGGGGATCTCCTCTTCCATCTCGGCCCGGTAGCGCTGCACCATGCAGCCGACCGCGACCACCGCCCTGACCCGTCCCCGGGCCTTGAGCTCGCACGCGTTCAGGATCGTGTCGATGGACTGCTCCTTGGCCGCGTCGATGAAACCGCAGGTGTTCACCACCACCACCTCCGCGTCCTCCACGTCGCTCGTCACCCTCGCCCCGGCCGAGACCAGCGCCGCCGTCATGTGCTCGGAGTCGACGGTGTTCTTGTCGCACCCGAGCGTCACCAGGCCAAGCCGCGGACCGTCCTCGGGACCGACCGCAAAGGAGCGGGGATCGACGGCAAGGACATCCGCGCTCGCACCCGGCCGCACCGGCCCGGCGCTTACCGGGAATACGGGCAGATCCCGCGTGCGCAGCCTCACCGGACCGCCGACGGGGCCATGGGCGAGATCGCCGGCGGAACCGTGGGCGGGAGCGCGGGAGGGGTTCCGGACCGCGAGCCTCCCCGGACCCTTGCCCCTTCAGGCACCTCGAAGACGAAGGTGCCGGGATCGATCGACGGAGACAGATCAAGGCCGCGCAGGGTCACGGTCCGAACATTGTCGTTCTGATGGTGGATTTCGAGGCGCCGGACGACATGACTGTCCGTATCCAGCCACAGACGCGCGCCCTTGTAGGCGGCCCCGGAGCGAGGAGTCAGCGTCACGACCCGGCAGCTCCGCCCGTCAACCGCTTCGATCCCCCCCTCTTCGACATCGTATTGGAGGCCCGGCTCCTCGAGAAGCTCGCGGAAAAAGTCCTGCCCCCCCGGGGGGTCTGACACCCGGTAGCGCGTGACCTGCTTCTCGTCGATGCTCGGGTAGTAGGCCCAGAAGTACTCCCCGTCCGAAACCACCATGTCGCCTTGCGGGTCGCTGAACCGCATGGAGAACAGGTTGGGACGCTGTCGGCAGACCCGTCCCGCGCTCTCGATGACTCTCCGCCCGAGAAGGCGCACCTCGATAGTCTGTTCGAAGTCGGCGCACATGGCGGGGACATCGCGGTAGAGCTCGGCCGCCCTCTCCACCGAGCGGATCGGTTCCTGGGCGCTCCCGCCCCGTCCGAACGCCGCCGGCAGACAAACGGCGACCGCTGCCGCCGCCCTCCAGCGCGACGGCATCGGGGGCGGCCCATCTCGTTCGGCCCGCCACGGCATCGGGCGCAGCTCGTCTCGTTCGGCCCGCGACGGCATCAGCTCGGGCATATCTCGTCCAGCCCCTGATGGTCGACCAGCACCTCGCGGGGCTTCGAGCCGTCCGGAGGTCCCAGCACCCCGGCATCGTGCAGCTGATCGACGACCCTGGCCGCACGCCCGTACCCGATCCGCAGTCTGCGCTGCAGCAGGGACGTGGAACCGGTCCCCTGCTGGAGACACGCGAGCGCCGCCTCCCGGAAAATAACGTCCCAGTCGCCCCAAGCCGTTCCCTCGTCGCCGTCCTCGACGTCCCCCTCCATCGTCTTCAGCTGCTCCAAGATATTGTCCTCGCGGGACTTTACGCGCGCCTTGAGCGCCTCCATCGTAGCGGCCTGTTCCCGGTACCAACCCATGAGCGCCTCGGTCTCTTCGGTCGAAACGAACGCGCCCTGCATGCGCACCGGCTCGCTGCGTCCGGGCGGCAGGAACAGCATGTCGCCGCAGCCGAGGAGAGAATCAGCGCCGTTCTGGTCAAGGATGGTCCTCGAATCCGTCTTCGAGGCGACCCTGAAGGCGATCCTGCAGGGAAAGTTCGCCTTGATCAGCCCGGTGATGACGTTCACGCTGGGCCGCTGGGTGGCGACCAGCAGGTGTATGCCGATCGCACGAGCCTTCTGGGCGAGCTGCGTGAGCGGCTTCTCCACCTCGGCCTGCACCGTCATCATCAGGTCCGCGAGCTCGTCGACCACCACCACGATCCAGGGCAGCGGTCCGTCCTTGTACCGCCACCGGTCCTCGTCATCCTCCGGACCGTCGGGCTCGGAGAGGCGGAGCTCGATCTCCTGCTCCACGCGGTCGTTGAACTCCTTGAGCGACCGCACCCCGTTGGCGCTCAGGAGGTTGTACCGGCGCTCCATCTCCAAGACCGCCCACTTCAGGACACCGGCGGCGTCCCGCGCATCGGTCACCACCGAATGGCGCAGGTGGGGCAGGTCGGCGTAGGCCGAAAGCTCCACCATCTTGGGATCGATGAGCAGGAGGCGGAGCCGATCCGGACCGTGCCGGTAGACGAGACTGGTGATGATCGTGTTCAGGCAGACCGACTTGCCCGACCCGGTCGCTCCGGCGATGAGCGCGTGCGGCATCTTCGCGAGATCGGTGACGTACGCGTTGCCCGTGAGGTCCTTGCCCATGGCCAGGGGCAGCGAATGTCGCGACCGGGAAAACGCGGGCGCTTCCAGAATTTCGCGCAGCCGCACGATCTCGGGACGCGGGTTGGGAATCTCGACGCCGACGGCTCCCTTGCCCGGGATCGGCGCGACGATCCTGACGCTCCTGGCCCTCATCGCGAGCGCCAGGTCGGCGTCAAGGTTGGAGATCCTGTTGACCTTCACGCCGGCCGCGGGAACCACCTCGTACTGGGTGACCGCCGGCCCGGTCGTACGCCCCGAGATGTCACACTCGATCTTGAAGGTCTCCAGCGTCTTGACCAGGACCCGTCCCAGCCGGTCGAGCTCCTGCTCCATGCCGAAGCGGTTCTCGTGATTCGGCACCGTCAGGAGGGCAAAGGGGGGACGGGCGTGTTCTCCCGGCGGATCCTCTTCGTCGGGAACAGGCCCGCTCCCGGAGGCACCGCCGACACTATCCGCACCGCGCCCGGTGCCTCCGGCTGCGAACCCGTCCGCACCGCGCCCGGTACCCCCGGCTGCGGACTCGTCCCAGTCGATTTCAGGTTCTTGCCCCTCGGCGGTCCGGTCCGGTCCGACATGCGTCGCTCCGGCGTGCGTCTCCCCGGGCTGCATCGCCCAGGAGTCGTCCCCGCCTGCACCGCCGCAGGACTCCCTCGGCCCCGGTGTCTTCTCTTCCGCAGCCTTCCTCTCGGCTTTCCTCCTGGCACGGGCCGCGCTCCGGCGCTCCGCACGCCGCGCCCACCAGCCGCGGGTGGCGACACCGGCCCGGCGCGCGCCGCGGCCCACCCCGCGAGATGCGGTTCCCGCCGCCCGCAACGCCGGTCCCAGCGGGTTGAAGCGGAACGCCGCGGTCGAGGTCAGCATCACCGCGGAGATGAAGAGCACCCAGACCCCCAGCCACCCCGTCGCGCTGTGCAGCGGTTCACCGATGACCGCGCCGACG
The DNA here is from genome assembly GCA_965215065.1 of Longimicrobiales bacterium. Classification (GTDB taxonomy): domain Bacteria; phylum Gemmatimonadota; class Gemmatimonadetes; order Longimicrobiales; family Gaopeijiaceae; genus Bin94. Next base: position 1,876,939 of record OZ244037.1, on the reverse strand, counting down.
TGACCGGCGCTCGTCGCCTCGCTCCCCCCCGCAAGGTATCCTCCCAGCGGGAGTAGCAGAGCAAGCGCAAGGGCGAGGACCCACAGAGTCCGCCGCGGCGGCTTCGACCACCACGCCCCGATCGACGCGGCGGCGGCCATGAGCCCCAGCGGCACCGCGGCGGAGCCCAGTCCCAGCCATGTCACCAGCATCCGATCGATCACCTCCCCCACCGTTCCCACGGGGTTTCCCGTCGGGAAGAAGCCCGCCACGCGGGATCCCAGAAGGTCGAGCGGAAACAGGGCGGCGGCGATCAGAAAGGCCAGAACCACCACGACAAAGGCGACAGTGCGACCGATGTCTCCCCCTGCAGAGGGGGAACTCGCATCCCGCACCGGCTTTTTCGCGTCACCGCCGGCCGTGGCCCGTCGAGCCGACCTTCGCCCCTTCCTGCGCCCCCCGGACTTCGCCACGGGTGCTCAGGGGGACGGGAGGGTGATGATTCGATCTCGCATCATGGGTACAATCTTATGCCTGTCGGTGTCGGCGCACAGTGCCAGATCGCTTCCGAGCCCCACATCGACCAGTGCGCGGCCCGCCGCCGTCCGTGCCAGCATGCCGGCCGACACTTCGTGAATGCCGGCAAGATCCGAGGCCGCGCGTGCCCTCTCGTCCAGGAAAGCGGGCCCCGCATGGCCGTCCAGTATCCGGCGCAGGAGATGACCGGCGCACACCGTGTCGTCCATGGCGAAGCGGCCCTCCTTGCCCGCGCAGACGATCACGACCGCGCGGTCCCCGCGCACCGCGTCCGCGACGGCGCCCAGGTTCAGAAAGGAAGCCGGGAGGATGCGCTCGGCCCCCTCGGCCGCGGCGAGGGCCTTCGTGCCGTTCGTCGTGGTCATCGCCAAGCGCTTTCCTTCGACGGCCTCGCACGTAAACTCGGCCGGCGAATTACCCAGGTCGAAGCCCTCAATGCGGAGTCCCTGCCGCTCCCCGCAGAGCAGCACCTCGTTGTCGGGCGCACGGTCGCGCAGACGAACGGCCGTCTCGACGGACACGGCCGGAACGATCGCGGCGGCACCGGCGGCCATGGCCTCCACGATGCACGAGGTGGCGCGCACCACATCGATGACGACGGCGCTTGCTCCGTCCACATCGCCGGCGCGCACCTCGGCGGGCGTGAAGCACACCGTGAGGTTCATGGGCCGCGGTACTGCGACGGTCCGCGGCGTTGCGACGGGCCGGGGGGTGCCGCGATGGCCCCGGCACCGCGATGGGCGGGCGTCGCGACGGGCCGTCGTCTCACGCGCCCCGAGACCGCCGTCTGTCCTGGAACCGCTGCACGAAGCTCGTGTCCATGTCGCCTGCACGGAATTCTCGGTCGCGCGTGATCTCGGCGAGGTACTCGATCGTGGTCGAGATGCCCTCGACGACGAAGGACTCGAGGGCCTCCCGCCCCCTCACGACCGCCTCGGGCCGCGTGTTCCCCCAGACGACCAGCTTCGCCAGCAGAGAATCGTAGAAGGGCGGCACGTGGTAACCCGAATAGACATGCGTGTCGACCCGCACTCCCGGGCCGCCGGGCTGGTGAAGGGTGGTGACCAGCCCGGGCGACGGGGCGAACCCGCGCGAAGGATCCTCCGCATTGATCCGGAACTCGATGGCGTGGCCGCGGTGTTCCTGTCGTCCCGGCGGGAAGGAGAGCGGCTCGCCGGCCGCCACCCGGATCTGCTCCTTGACGAGATCCAGGCCCGTCGTGGCCTCGGTGACCGGATGTTCGACCTGTATGCGGGTGTTCATCTCGATGAAGAAGAAATCGCCGGAGCGATCGAGAAGGAACTCCACCGTGCCCGCCCCCACGTAGCCGATCGCCTCCGCCGCCCTGACCGCGGCCTCGCCCATCCCCTGACGCAGTTCCGGGCCGAGCGCCGGCGAGGGCGATTCCTCGACCAGCTTCTGGTGGCGGCGCTGGATCGAACAGTCGCGCTCGCCCAAGTGGACGACCCTGCCGTGCGTGTCGCCGAAGACCTGGAACTCGATGTGCCGGGGCCGCTCGATGCAGCGCTCCAGGTACATCCCGCCGACGCCGAACGCGGCGTCCGCCTCCGTCCGCGCCGCCGCGAAGTTGCGGCGGAACGAGCCGTCGTAGCCGGCAATGCGCATTCCCTTTCCGCCGCCGCCCGCCGCGGCCTTGATCATGACGGGATAGCCGATCTCGCGGGCAATCGCCAGCGCCTCGCCCTCGTCCTCGACGATGCCGTCCGAGCCCGGCACGACCGGCACGCCCGCAGCACGCATCTTGTCGCGGGCGACCGACTTGTCGCCCATGGCACGGATCTGCTCGGCCGTCGGCCCCACGAACACAAGATCCGAACGGCGGCAGATCTCGGCGAACTCGGCGTTCTCGGCCAGAAACCCGTACCCGGGGTGAACCGCCTGCGCACCGGTGATCTCCGCGGCTGCGATGATGCGTGCCGCTTTCAGATAGGACTGCGCCGCGCGGGCCGGCCCGATGCACACGGCCTCGTCCGCAAAGCGCACGTGGAGCGACTCCCGGTCGGCCTCCGAGTAGACCGCCACCGTGGCGATGTCAAGCTCGCGGCACGCACGCACGATGCGGAGCGCGATCTCGCCTCGGTTCGCGATCAGCAGCTTGTCGAACATGCGGCAGTTCGCGTCAGGCGGGATCGATGCAGAAGAGGAGCTGCCCGAAGTCGACCGGTTCGGCGTTGTCGGCGCAGATCTCGACGATCCGACCCGCGACTTCACACTCCAGCTCGTTCATCAGCTTCATCGCCTCGATGACGCACAGCACATCGCCCGGCGCGACGGAAGAGCCGACCTCCACGTACGGCTCCGCTTCGGGAGACGGCGCCCGGTAGAAGGTCCCGACCATCGGCGACGTGACTTCCACCAGATTCGCGGCGGGAGGCTCGGGTTGCGGAGCCGATTCGGAGGCCGCCGCCGCTTCGGGAGCCGACGGGGACTCGGGTTGATGCGCCTGCGGCTGAGAGGCCGCCGCCGGCATGGCATGCGGATCGGCCGTGCCGCCGCCGGGAGACTTGGCCAACCGGATGCGGGTCTCGCCGTGTTCGATTTCAAGACTGTCCAGCGACGATTCGTCCACCAGGCGGATCAGCGCCTGCAGAAGCTCGATGTCGATCATCCGCTCACCCGCGTCAGGTACTTGTCTTCCCGTCGATCGATCTTGAGCCTGTCCCCGACTTCGACGAACAGCGGAACCTGCACCACGGCACCCGTTTCGAGCGTGGCCGGCTTGGTGGCGCCCTGGGCCGTGTCGCCCCTGAAGCCCGGATCGGTACCGGTGACCTCGAGCTCCACGAAGGCCGGCAGTTCCACGCTGATCACGTTGCCGTCGTGGACGAGCCCGTGGCAGTCCATGTTTTCTTTGAGATATTTGAGCTGGTCGTCTCCGAGCATGTCCGCGCTGATGGGGATCAGATCGTACGTCTCCTGGTCCATGAAGTGGAACAGCTCGCCGTCGGTGTAGGAATAGCTGACCGGACGACGCTCCAGTCTCACGCTGGTCACCCGCTCGCCGGCCCGAAAGGTTCTGTCCACCACCGCCCCCGAGAGCACGTTCTTGAGCTTGGTACGCACGAAGGCACCGCCCTTGCCGGGCTTGACATGCTGGAAATAGGTGATGGTCCAGAGGACATCGTCGACCTCGAGAACCATCCCGTTGCGAAAGTCTGCGGTAGTTGCCATGAAAGCGGTTCGAAAACCCTCGTTCGGAAACCGTCCTGCCGGGACTGCGCTTCTACGAAGCCGCGCCGAGCTGCCGGACAAGATAGTTGTTGAGACAGCGAAAGCCTTGAAGATAGCTGTCGACACCGAAACCGGCGACCAAGCCGACCGCCGCCGCCGCCAGGAAAGACCGGCGACGGAAACGTTCCCGGCCGGCGGGATTGCTCAGGTGGACCTCCACGAACGGCTTCGACGTCGCCAGGAGCCCGTCGAGGAGCGCTGCCGAAGTATGCCCCAGGCCGGCCGGGTTGATGACCACGCCGTCCACGCGGTCGCGTATCTCCGCCAGGTAGTCGAGGATCTTCCCTTCGCAGTTGGACTGGAAGGTCTCGATCTCCGCCCGGACTTCGCGGGCGACTTCCTCCAGAGCCCGGTCGACGTCGGCGAGCGTGGCCGTCCCGTAGATCTCCGGCTCGCGAACTCCGAGCAGATTCAGATTGGGGCCGTGCACCACCGCGATTCTCACCGGCCGGGCGATCGTCACCAGGCGAATCCTTTCGTTGGGTTGAGCGCCCGAAATCTCTGGCGTGCCTGGGGTCCCGGGCGCATGCGCTGGTTAAGGTAGGTTTCGCGGATGGAAGGGTCAACGCGAAAATGCTCGCGCCCCGGCTCCCGCCCGGTTTCCTTGAAGACGGGTCCGGCATGGCGTTAGCTTTCCTGTCATCGGCAAGGAGGTGGCGACCGTCATGATGGAACAGCTCAGAAGAAGCACGAAGTGGATCATGATCCTCGTGGCCCTGGCTTTCGGGGGACTCATGTTCTTCGAGTGGGGCATGGACATCACCGGCCAGACGTCCGGGTCGTTCGGTGAACTCGGCCGCGTCAACGGCACGCCCGTAAGCTACGACCAGTTCATGGCTTCGTACCGCAATCGCTACGACCAGCTTGCGCAGGTTCAGGAAGAACCGATCACCAACGCGCAGAACGCGGAGCTCGAAAACGAGGCGTGGGACGAGATCGTCAACACGATCCTCATCCAGCAGGAGCTCGAACGCAGGCGGATCATCGTGACCGACGAGGAAGTGCGCGCTGCGGCTCTGACGAGTCCTCCGCCGGACCTCGTGTCCAGTCCCGCGTTTCAGACGGACGGCCTTTTCGACATCACCAAGTACCAGCAGTTCCTCGCCACCGCCGACAACCTGGTGCAGCTGCAGCTGGAAGCCTACTACCGCGACATCATTCCGCGGGGCAAGCTGCTCCGCCAGGTGTCTTCGGGGATCTACGTTTCCGACGCCGAGCTCTGGAGCGCCTACAAGGACATGAACGAGAGCGCCAGCGTCAGCTACGTCTCCTTCGAGCCGATTTTTAGCGTATCCGACGACCAGATCGATATTTCGGAGGCCGAAGTCTCGCGTTACTACGACGAGAACCGGGAGGAATTCCTGGTTCCCGCGAGCGCCGGAGTCATCTCGGTCTCGTTCTCCAAGGCTCCCACTCCGGCCGACACCGCCGCCGTGATGGAGAGGGCGCTTGAGATCCGCCGATCGATTCTCGACGGAGAGGACTTCGCCGAGGCCGCGATGCGGGAAAGCACGGACGAGGCGACTGCCCCCGGTGGCGGCGATCTCGGCGTATTCTCGAAAGGGACGATGGTCGTCCCGTTCGACTCGGCGGTCTTCGCCGCGCCGCCGAACCGGATCACGCAGCCCGTGCGCACCACCTACGGGCTCCATCTGATCGAAGTGCTCGAGCGCTGGGCACAGGATTCGGCGCAGGCACGCCACATCCTGCTGCCCTTCGTCCGGACCGACGAATCGGAGATCGACCTCCTGGTCACGGCGGACTCGCTGGAAGAACTGGGCGAGTCGATGCCCCTCGCCGACGCGGCCGCCGTCCTCGGCTTGGAAACCGACACCGTGGATATCATCGAAACCCTTCCGATCGTTCCCGGCGCCGGCGATGTCACGGAGGGCGGCGAGTGGGTCTTCGAGCCGGAGACCCTGGTCGGCGACGTGAGTCCGGTCTTCGAGAACCGAACATCCTTCTACGCACTCGAGGTCGTTTCCTTCGACCCGGCCCGCTACTGGTCGATCCGAGAGGCGGAGACGTCCATACGCGGCAACATCGCAACCGAAAAGAAGGTGGCGGTCGCTCTCGATGAGGCGCGCGAGCTGGCTGCCGAAGTCCGAACCGGCCGCACACTGGCCGAGGTCGCGCGTGAGTTCGGGCTGGAGGTGCGCGACGCCGGCCCCTTCGCCCGGAACGACTTGGTCCCCGGACTGGGACGACACAACGCCGCGGTCGGAACGGCGTTCGGTCTCGATGTCGGCGAGGTGTCGGACGCGGTCGTGGTCAATCAAAACGCCAACCGAAACGTCTACATCGTCGAGCGGACCGGCTCCGAGGCCGCCGACAGCCTGGGCTGGCTGGAACAGATCAACCTGCAGCGCACTCAGGCGGTAGCCGCAATCCGCCAGCAGCGCCTCACCCAGTGGATCGAAGCTCTGCGCGAGAACGCCAGGATCGTCGATCGCCGCGACGAGGTGCTTGCACCCGCCGACGATCAGGAGAGACTGCCGCTTCCTCCGGTTTTCTAGCCCGGACTTCGGACAAGGTAGCTTAGCATAGCCTATAGCCTTCGCCCAGCTAGCCCAGCAGCCCGCAGGCGGTCGATCAGCCCGTGGTCAGTCGGCGGGGGGAGCTCTCGTCCTGGCTGCCTTCCGAACCGGACAGCTCTTCCCGAGGAGCCGGGAGCTCCTTGTCCGCACTAACCGACGACTGGACTTCCCGGAGCGAGGACTTGAATTCCCTGATCCCCTTGCCGAGGGAGGTCCCGATCTCGGGAAGCCGCTTTGCTCCGAACAGAAGCAGAACGACCAAGAAGATCGCAATCATTTCTAAGGGGCCAAGACTGAAAGGCAGCATATCTTCCACCTCCTTTGTCCGGAACCACCGGAGGGACTTTCCCTGATCGACCGGCCGGTCACGGGTTGAACCGACAAGCTAATCAGATCCAGGCCCGGACCGCCAGCGCCGCAAGGACGATTCCCACCAGCGTGAGCACGTTAAGTGCGATCGCTATCGGGCCCACCGTGAAGCTCACGGATACCAAATCCAGGAAGAACGGGCCCGCCGACGTCGAGACGGAAGTCGTCAGGAACGTACGAGCGACGCTCTGGGGCAGGAAGATCTCGGCCAGCTTCGTGAAGAGCCCTCCGAGGACCAGGCCGAAGACGACGGCCAGCATGCCTCTCATCACCCGGCGGCGCCGGCGGGTGTCGTTCACGATCACAGCGAACGATCCGTCACGTAGAGTACGGCCTCCTGCAAGGCGTCCAGCGCGGGACCGGGAGCAAGATCGCGGATCGCGCTCTCCGCCGCATCGGCGTACGCGACCGCTCTGTTCCTGGCGTACTCGATGCCCCCGTTTCGCCGCACCAGCGAAATGACCCGGTCCACCTCTTCGCCGCCCGGCTCCACCAGCGTGAACAGGTGGCGCACTTCGTCGATCTCCGTCGGCGACATTTCACGCAGCGCGCCCACCAGCGGCAACGTCACCTTTCGTCCGCGAAGATCCAGCCCGGCGGGTTTTCCGGTCACATCCTGGCTGCCCGCGTAGTCCAGCATGTCGTCCGTGATCTGGAACGCCATCCCGAGCGAGTGGCCGTAGTTGCGCAGCGGAATCCGCTTCGACGGATTTCCCGACAGGGTGCCGAGCTCGCAGGCGGCCGACATCAGCGAGGCGGTCTTCGCCGAGATCAGGCGGTAGTACTCGTCCTCCGAATAGGCGATGTCATCGTAGGAGACGAGCTGCCGCATTTCGCCGACGCTCATCGTGTTGGCCGCCGTGGCCAGTACCCGCACCGCTTCGAGATCGCCGAGACGCGCCAGCTCCATGAGCGAACGGCTGTAGAGGTAGTCCCCCATGATGATGGCGATCTGGTGCGTCCAGACCGAGTTCACCGTCGGCATCCCGCGTCGCAGCACGGAGTGGTCCACCGCATCGTCGTGCACCAACGTGGCGATGTGAACCAGCTCGACCACCGCGGCCAAGGTGACGGCATTTTCCGAGATCTCGCTCTCTATCCCGCCGCAGAGCAGCACGAGCGTGGGGCGTAACATCTTGCCCGGAACCCGGAGCAGATAGTCGTTCACTTCCTCGACCATCGAGCAGTCGGCCACGGCGATCCGACGTAACTCGTCCATCACCCGTTCCACATGATCCCGAACCGGGGCTTGTATCTCGGCGAGGCCGACCGGCGCCGTCTTCAAAGCGGTTCTCCGATCCTTTCGTCCCGAGCCGTGGTTCGTGCGACGCTCGCCGCCGCGCCCTCCCCGCCCGATCGCCCGGGGTTCGGCGGAAGAACTCCGGATACGGCGGGCGCACTCCAGATACAAGGTAGCAACCTTCTGCTCGGCGGCTACCCGCTCACGGTTACGACATACTCTTCCAGGCGACGACTCAGAATTCGGTCCTCGGACCAGTCCAGGATGTCCATCTCCCGCACGGCAGCGGGATCCGCAGCCTCGTCGGGACACATCCCGATCACCTCGGTCCCGAGCACCCTGCCCTTCATCCGCCGCACCCGTCCCTCGATCGCGCGAAAAACCTCGACGGGACGGGTGCGCGCCGGATCCTCAAGATTCATGGAGATCTGCATGCGCCGCTGCTCCGGAAGCTGCAGGGCGAGCGCCCTCAGCCCGGGGAAGCCGCCCCCGGCTTCCCGGACCTGCGCCGCGATCTCCCTCGCGGATTCCAGGGACAGGCCCTCGATGTCGACATTCCATGCCAGTAGGATCCCCCTTGCGCCGATGCACACCGCACCCGCAGCAGGATGCGCGCTTCGGTGCGCCGACGTTCCGTCCGCGTCGAGTCCGGCAAGATCCGCTTCGGGCCTGCCGGTGCCCCGACGCCGTATCGCGGCGAGCGTGCGACCGGGGGGCCGCGAGGCATGACCATAGAAGTGGACCGGGATCCCGAGACGCGCGACGAGGCCGCCGACCCGGCGCGCCAGGGCCGCCACCTCGTCCATCCCGACGCCGTGCAGGGGCACGAACGGCAGCACATCCAGCGCTCCCACCCTGGGATGCACCCCGCGGTGCGCCCGCAGATCGATGCGCTCGAGAGCGAGAGCGGCCGCGGCCAGCGATCCGCGCTCGACCGCGCGGGGCGACCCGATCACCGTCACCACCGACCGGTGATGATCCGGATCCATGGTGGTGTGGAGCACATCGCATCCGGCGACGGCGAACACATCGGCCGCGGCCGCGACGAAGGCGGGGTCACGGCCCTCGCTGAAGTTCGGGACGGCCTCCACGACCCGAATCATGCCGTCGGCGGGCTCACCGTCCGCTGGCCCCCACAGTACTCAGATTCGGATTCCCGGGCTGCGTCTGGTAGGCCCAGTCGAAGACGACGAGATCGTCTCCCTCCTGGTCCGCGCCGATGATCGTGGCGCGCAGCGCGCCGAACCGCGTCTGGCCGTCGTCCCCGGGCACCCTGAACATGTAGGTGTATCCCGGATCCAGCGCGGCCCGTGCGGTCGAATACCCCGACCTCGGCGCAAGCTCCCACGACTCGCAGTCCTGGTCCGCCCCGGGCCCGCACTTAAGAGACGTGGTCCAGCGGCTCTCCGGATGGATCCTCGCTCTCGGCCCCGGCGCCATCCAGAGCCCCCGCCCGTCGCGTTCGAGCCGGAAGTGGCGATGTTCGCTGTCGCCCGCCATGACAGCCTCCACGTCCGCCGTTTCCTGGAAGCGGAAGCCCGACGCGCTCGGCACATCCTGATGGGCGTACATGATTTCGCCCGCGTAGTCGAGTCTGGGAGTGCAGTCCACCGCCTCGCTCCCGTCGCTCTCGTGACCCTGATCGTCCAAGGACGTCACGAAGTACGAAGTCGTGCGCCCGTTCGAGGCGAGCAGGTCGACGAACCCCGGCGAGTCCGTCTCGCCCACCAGGTAGTACCCGTCTTCCGCCGAGGCATAGACCCGGTAGGCCAGGAAGTCGTCTTCCAGCGACGGAGAGTCGTCCCAGTGCAGGTAGGCGGCGCCGTCCAGGGCAATCGTCTGCAGACGTTCCGGCACGGGCGGCGGAACCGGCTCCGGTACCCACACCTCGACCGCGTAGTCGCTTGCCGTCTCCACCCCGGTGTCGGGGTCGGCCGCCGCCACATAGTACTCGTATCTGACCCCGCTCCTGACGTTGATGTCCCGGTACACGCACCGCTCGTCGATGCAGCTGGTGACCTCGGCGAGGAAGAAGTAGTCCCTGTCGCTGACGCGCTTGCCGTAGACCCGGAAGGGCTCGCCGTTCCAGTGCGGGCCCAGCCGCCAGGACAGATCCACCCCCCGGTCGTAGTACGACGCGGCCAGCTCCCTAGGGGCGTCGGGCTCGTCCGGCACGTACGTAATGAAGTCTTCCTCGCAGGCCGTCGGCAACACGCCCGCGGCCACCGCAATCAGCAAACCTGTCATCCGGCATCGCTTCATTCTCAACACCTCTCCACGCCTTTCGTTCGGTCGGATGGGCAGCCCCGTCTGATCCCCGGGGGGATCTCGCCGGTTCCGCCGGGCATCTCGCCGGTTCCGCCGGGCATCTCGCCGGTTCCGCCGGGGCATCTCGCCGGTTCCGCCGGGGCATCTCGCCGGGCTCTACCCCATGCACATTCCGTACCAGAACGCCATGCCGGACCCGGATTCCGCGGGAAGCCTTGGCAGCTCGTGGCAGAAGTCCCTCCCCACGGCTGCAAACGAGCGCCCGAACACTCCCGTTTCGGCCCCCTCCTGCCTGCCGCTGTCACCTCGCGGGGACACTCGGGGTCCGGTCGCGGACACACGGACTTTCCGCGTCGCGGACACCTCGAGCGTCCCGGCGTCCCGGCCGCAGACACTTTTGGCGGCACTCGGCACCCCCGCTCCAACGGCCCGCCGTCCCGCTCAACGGCGCTCGCCGCCCCCGGTCCGCTGTTCGTAGTCGAAGTGGAGGTCGCGGTTGTCGATCAGCGCCACTTCGAAGAGGAAGGTCCAGTTGCCGGTGGCCGTCTGGCGGAAGGAAAAGTCGGCCTCCCACCTGTGCATGTCGCGCTGCAGGTTGATCATGTGGTCGTTGAAGACGCCAGCGACCACGTCGTACGAGGTGCGCCACCTCACCGACCACTTCTCGGTGGGCTGAAAGTTCAGCGTGCCCTGCACCATCTGGTTGTCCGCCGCGCCGACGCCTCGGCTGCGGGACATGGAATAGGAGAACGACGCGTCCCATTTCCCCACCTGCCCCCCCCCCCGACGGCGCTGCCCGCCGGAACGCTCGCGGTCGCCGCCGGGCACGATCGTGGACTCGCCCAGATCTTCGGTCTCGAATCCCGCCGGGTCCGACAGGTCCTCCTCGGTTTCCCGGGTCTGCGCCGTCTGAGGTGTCGCATCCTGCTCCTCCTCCACCTCCCCCCCGGCAACACCTCTCAACCAGCGGAAGAGCGACGTTTCGCTCCCCATCGAGAACCCCAGATTGACGTTGGAAATGAACGGCGAAAACTCTCTGGCGCCGCCGTCCGCGGCGACGGCCGCGTCGTCGAATACGAGGTGTTCAAGCGACAGGGTAAGGCCGCGCAGGTAATCCGAGCTGATCTGGTGCGAGATCCGCAGGTTGTCGGCGAAGCCCCGCGTGAAGTGACCCAGTGCGTCGGCCTGCTCGAAGTCGTACGTCACCGCGCTGGAGCGCAGCGCCAGAACCGTCACTTTCTGGGCCTGAGGCAGGCGTCGCGGTCCCCCGTCGGGATCGGCGGCCGCGGTCTGCGCGGCGGCGGAATCGGCTTCCTCGTCGGCCGCCTTCATCTCGAAGGTCTGCGCGAGGCCGAAGCGCAGTTCGTTCTTGGGCTGGATCGCGCGATTGCCGAAGGTCGCCGCCTGGAGCGCGTCGGGGGTGACTTCGGGCGTATACGCGTAGTCGAAGGAGGGCGAAAGCTTGTGACGGAGATTCCCGTCGAGGAAGAAGCCGTAGATGTCCGACTTGAGCTGCGCCCCGAAGGAGATTCGGCTGGGTGCCGACACGAAGCCGCCTCCGCCCACCGAAAGCGTGTCCGACAGGATCGAGCGCCCCGAGAACGCGAGCTGCGGCGTGAGGGTGGTGGAGCCGACGAGCGTCTGCTGGTAGTTGATGCTGGTGGACCAGGTGAGGTTCTGCGCCGTGAAGTCGATGTCGTCCTGCTGCGCCGCGTGCGGGAAGACGATCGACCGCTGCAGATCCGCCACGCTGCCGATCCCCGCCCGCTGCGCGGGCATCTCGGGATCGAAGAAGTTGCCGGGGATGTCCAGCTTCGTGTTGCGGTTGATGTCCACGCTCTGCGAGATCGAGAAGGCGCCGGCCGACAGGGTGGCCGACAGGCCGCCGCGCCAGTCCTGCTCGTCCGCCATGCTCAGGCTGAAGGGCGCTTCCGCCAGCGTCTGCACCGGCAGATCCCGGATCGACCGCGTGAGCCTCGCCGAAGCAGACACGACGGCGTTGTTGTAGAAGCGCGCCCGGTTGAAGGGAGCCGGAAAGAGCGTGATCGTGGAGAGCGACAGGTTCGCGGTCGGGAGCGTCATCTCCACACGGTCGTCGGAGAGGAACTGCCTGCGGTTGGCGCTGAGCGAAAGCGTGCCCCAGTCGAAGCGCCGGTTGAACCCGCCGTCCGAGTCGATGGACTGGGTGACCTCGCGCGGGTCGAAGGAGTTGCGGCGCACGAATGCGGTGCTGGAGGCGTAGCGGCCTGAAAGCCGCAGTTTGCTGCGCTCCGAAATCTCCCAGTTGTATGCCGCGTTGAAGGCGAGCTCGGACCCGCCCTCGGCGCGCCAGAACTGGCGGAAGTCGACGTTCGAGTCCATGAACTGCCGCAGCCAGTTGAACTGCATCCCGCCGGTGACCGCCGTGTAGTTGCCGCTCCACCAGTCCATGCCCACCTGGGCGTCGAAGTAGTCGTTGATCGCCCAGTAGAACCCCACGTTGGAGAGTCGGCGCGAGTAGTTCCCCGAAGTCCGCACGATGTCGTTCACCGAGAAGCGGATCGGCAGGAGCCCCGAGCGGCGCCCCTGCTCCGTGCTCTGCGCAATGAACGGCAGCCAGAACACCCCCACGTCCGCGAAGTACAGCAGCACGTTCCTCGCCACGAGGGTGCCGCCGGGCGACAGCTTGATCTCGCGCGCGACGAAATGGTAGTGAGGCTCGTCATCCTCGCAGCTCGTGAACATGACGTCGTGCCCGAACGAAACATCGGCGTTCACCCAGGGAAAATCGCCCCGCACGATCCAGTCTCCCAGCCCCGAGCTCATCTGCGTCTGCACATCCGAAGCCGTGCCCCGGTCCTCGTTGAGATCGAAGATGATCCTTCGGGTCACGACCTCGTCCCCCTCCTGCGGCCTGTACGTAGCCTCCTCGCCGAGGGTCACCAGCCTCCCCGTATTTTCGTTGAAGACGAGCGCGGAGTCGGCCGCGAGTTCCAGCCCCTCGCGATTCATCACCGCCTGCGTGCGCTCCGACCCGTAGAGGGTCAGCAGTCTCGAACCGGTCTCGAAGGTGGCCGCCTGGCCGCGGTACTGCACCAGGTCGTAGCCGGGCAGCGCCAGCAGCTCCATGAGCGCCGAATCGTTCGTGGCGACCATGTCGAGGTTGTTGTCCACCGAATCGACGGAGACCAGGCCGGTCGTGTCGCCGAGCCGCCGCGCGAGGCGCTCGAGCCGCTCGCGCACCACGTTCTGGAGCGAGTCGCGCAGCTCCTGAGCGGACGACGGGGCGCCGGAGAGCGCCAGCGCCAGCCCCGCCCCCGCCGACAGGAGACCCGGGGCAAGACGGCGGGTCACTGTTCCGTGCGGGCGGGGTCGCCGTGATCGTAGGGCGTCGCGTCCGAGCTGGGGGCACCCCCGCCGTCGGCCGCCACCGTGTGTTCCGCCGGTGACGGGTCTGCCCGGTCTTCCCTCGCCTCGCGCGCCTCGCGCTTCCGCCAGACCAGCACCGAGAGGAGGATGCTGAACTCGTACAGGACGACGAGGGGAACCGTCATCGCGATCGTGACGTTGATCATGTCTCCGGGGGATATGAGGCTGGCGAGCAGCAGGATGGCGACGAAGGCGTGGCGTCTCTTGGTTCTGAGGAAATCCGGGGTAATGACCCTCAGTACGCTGAGAATCAGGATGACCACCGGCAGCTCGAAGACGATCCCGAACGCCATCAGCATTTTGACCACGAAACCGAGGTAATTGGTTGCGGTCCAGCTCGGGACCAGGATTTCCGAGAGGATCCCCACGAAAAACTTCAGTGCGAAGGGCAATATGAAGTACGCCAGCGCGACGCCCGCCAGGAACAGGACCAGCCCCATGTACAGCGCCGGGACGATGGCCTTCTTCTCGCTCTTCTCGAGCGCCGGGGAGAAAAAACACCACGCCTGGTAGATGACGAACGGAGACGCCAGTACGAGACCGACCAGCAGAGCCAATTGGAGCAGGACGATGAAGTTCCCCTCGGGCGACAGGATGATGAGCTGAAAATCGTCCCCGAACAGCTCGACCGCCGGTCTGCGCAGGAGTTCCACGACGTTGAAGTACACGACCAGGATCAGCCCCGCGACGGCACCGACGATCAGAGCCAGCAGACTCCACAGAATCCGCCAGCGCAGCTCCTCCAGATGATCGAGGAAGGGCATCTCGGCCTTGGGATTGTCGCTCCTGGCCAGGAGTCCGTCGCGCAGCCGCTTCATGGGCCCTCTTCGCCTGCTCCGGAGTCCGCATCCAGCAGGAATTCGACCTGAAGCCGGTCCTGTTCGCCCCGGCGCGCCTTCACGATGAGTTCGTCCACCGCTTCCTGAAAGTCGACTCGCCGTCGCACGACGGACATCGCATTCGCGGCCTTCACCGATCCAGCGGACTCGCCCCGGCCGCCATCGAACCGGTCCTCCGGCGATCGGTCAGGGAATCTTCTCGAGGCGTTCCCGCGCCTGCGGGGCAAGTCTGGAGTCCGGGTACGACTCGAGCAGCCACTCCAAGTACTCGCGGGCGCGCGAGAAGTCGTCGATGCTGATGCAGAGAAGGCCGGCCTGGTAGAGAGCGCGGGGCACCTCTTCGGCCTCCGGGAAGAGAGCCGGAATAGCCAGATAGGTCCCTATCGCGTCCTCCACCTCGTCATCCTGAGCTTTGAGCTCGGCCAGGTGAAGGTATGCGCCGGCCGCGAAAGGACTGTTCGGGTATTCCTCCAAGAACTGTTCGAACCCGCTTCGGGCCAACGAGTAGCTGCCCCTGTCGATCAGTGCCCTGACGGACTCGTAGGCTTCCTCGTCGGGGTCGGGGGGCAGGGTGGTTTCGGAAGGCTCGCCACCCTCTTCGGCGACCGCCCCGCTGGTGTCGGCCGGCTGCTGCCGGTGAACGCGCTCGATCTGCCGACGCTGCCGGTTCAGCTCC
Organism: Longimicrobiales bacterium; assembly: GCA_965215065.1. Lineage (GTDB taxonomy): Bacteria > Gemmatimonadota > Gemmatimonadetes > Longimicrobiales > Gaopeijiaceae > Bin94. The sequence continues at coordinate 1,861,834 of OZ244037.1, read as the reverse complement.
TCGGTCATCAGTGCCAGGCTGTGCTGGCTCTGGCCGACGAGCTCGCCCATGATGAGCTGCTGATCCTGAATCGCCAGAAGCCGGTTGTTGACCTCTCCGCGCAGCTCGAACAACAGCGCCGCAAGCTCCGCCACCGAGTCGAGCGTCTCTCCGTTCGCCCCTTCGACCGTGCGCAACAGCGCCTGGAACGCCGAGTCCTGTCTGGCGCCCAGCGAGCGCACCTCGTATCGGAGCTCGCGCAGGTCGCCCCGAGTGGCACAGCCGCCCAGGAAGACCAAGACCGCGAGCAACGCTGCCCGCCCGCTTCCGCCAGTCCCTTGAGAAACGATTCCTCCGCCCATGAGCATCGGCCGGACCCCTCCTGTGATTACGACCGGAGCCGGCAACGCGGCTCCGAACAGCTCCTAATGGCCGATATCGTCGCTGCCCGCCGTGATGAGGAATGCGACTCGCCGGTTCTGGGCCCAAGCCGCCTCGGTCGATCCCTGGACGGCAGGACGCTCCTCGCCGTACGAAACCGCCGTGAAACGCCCCGCGCCGAGTCCGAACCCGGTGAAGAACCGGATCACCGCCTCGGCGCGCTCGTTGCCCAAGGCGATGTTGTACTCGGAAGTTCCTCGTTCATCGGCGTGGCCTTCCATGCGCAGATGGACCCCGGAGTTGTCGCGCAGAATATCGAGCTTGGCCCGGAGCTTCGACTCGGTGTCCGGCCGGATCACGGCCTCGTCGTAGTCGAAATAGACCGTTTCGCGGAGCGTTCGGCGGTGCGCTTCGGCGCGTCGCTCCCTCTCGCGTTCGACAGCTTCCATCTCGGCCCGGCGTCTTGCTTCCTCGGCCTCAAGCGCCCGGCGGATCGAGTCCTGGCGTATCGCTTCCAGCTCCGCCGCCGTCGGGCCGGTGGGCTCCGGCGCCGCCTCCGGCGGGGGTTCGCTTCCACAGGCTGCGAGCAGGATCGCGACCGCGAAGGCGGCGAGAACGAAACGACGGTTAGACATGCTTTCTCCCCGTGATGACATTAGGTGAGGTTCCCCTGCAGATCCCTGTTCGACACTCGTTGTATATAGGTAATCGGTTCGGCCTTATCAAGTGCGGGGCCTGAGGGCGGGAGACCAGTCCGTATCGGAAGCCCTCACATTCGCGACCACGACGCGAGTCCGACCCGTCCCCGAGTCGACGACGAACACGCCGGACCCGTAGCTCCGCTCTCCTGTAAAGACAATGTGCCTCCCGTCGGGCGCCCAGCTGGGATCCTCGTTGTTCCCTTCTCTGGTGAGCTGGACCAGCCGGTTGTCGCCCACCTCGGTGTCGGCCACGAAGATGTGATAGCGGGCGTAGACGCGCCGCCGGGCGATGCCCCCCGCGAAAGCCACTTTGCCGGAAAAGGGCGACCAGTCGGGGTCGGCGAAGTAGCCGCCCCGGCCGTAGCGATAGGGCGACAGGAGGTCGGCGTCGCCGCCGCGGGACGGCATGGTGTAGATCTGCGGGGTGGCTTCTCCCAGGCGGTTCGAAAGGAACACCAGCCGGTCGCCGTCGTGCGAATACGACGGCTGAAGGTTCTCGCCCCCTCCCCCGACCAGCTGGGCCAGGCAGCAGTCTTGGCCCAGGCGGTAGCTGAAGAGTCCCGCGCCGAGGATGCTGAATGCCATCTCCTCGCCGTTCGGATGGTATGCCGGCGTGAGGTGCTGTCCCTCGCGGCCGACGTCGAGTGAACGTTCGCTGTCTCCGGCCAGATCGAGCTCGTATATCCGGGGAAAACCGGACTTGTAGGAGACGTATGCGATGCGGTTCCCGTCGGGAGCCCACGTAGGAGAGATGGCGAGGTTCTCGTCCCAGGTGAGCCTCCGCAGGTTCTCCCCGTCGGAATCGACGATGTACAGCTCCTTGGCCGAGGGGTTCCCGAAGGGGTTCATGGCGAACACGATCCGGCTCGCGGCGATGCCCGGGTCACCCGTCACCCACTCGACGATCGCGTCCGACACGCGGTGCACGGCCATGCGGAAGTCCTCGTCACCCCGGGAGGGGAGGGAGAACCGGCCGCGTTCCACGCTCGCGAAGACGATGTCGTGAAGCTCGATCGACAGGAAATGACGCCCCGAGATCTCCTCGACCTGCCCGGCAAGCACCCAGTCGGCCCCGTACTGGTCCCAGAGGCGGTATCGGACGCCTTCGTCGGCCAGACCCTCGGGGAGCGAATCCAGCACCACGAAGCGGTCGCTGTAGTCCATGTCCCGCCCTACGATGCTCTGAATCTCGGCGACCAGAGCGGCATCCGCCTCGGGCCCTGTGAACGGCAGGATCGCGAGGGGCGGAACGTAGATGTTCTCGTAGGCGAGCCCCAGCTGTACGCCGGGGATCGCGACATCTTCCTCCTGGGCCGAGGCGGGCGCTGCGGCGGCAAGCGGCAGCGCGAGCTGCCCGAAGATAAGTCCGCGCGAGCACCGAGAGCGGCGAGGCGCCGGCCGCATGATCGCTCCGAGCCTGGCTGTCAGCATCTTTCCGCCGAGTGCCGCGTGAATTGCTGCGATGAACCCGGCCTGAATCTGAACTGTACCGGCAGGACATCCCAGGAATAACTCTGAGGAAGCGGCCCCAGCCGACCCGGTCCGCCCGCGCACTCGATCGCTTCCTGGGCGCGCAGGTCAAATACGAAACTGCCCGAGCGCTGCGCCATGCTGATGCCGGTGACGCTTCCGTCCTCCTCGATCACGAACTGCACGACGGCCTCGTAATTTCCGGCAGCCGAAGTGCGGAAGCATCGCGCGATCTGCCGAATGATGTTGTCGTAGTACGCCGGGTGGTCCCTCCTCAGCCCCTCCATGCGGACGTTGATGTCCTCGCCGCCGACCTCTTCGTCGTTTTCGCTCTCCTCGGACTCGGCCGGTACCGGGTCTTCCGTGGCGGGGGGAGGATCTTCCGACTCCGGCGACGGCGTCTCTTCCGGCTCCGGCGGCGGCGCTTCCTCCTCCGCCGGGATCGGTGCCTCTTCTTCCTCGACCCGCTCCTCGGGAGGCTCGACGACGAGCTCGTCCTGCGGTGCGGGCGGGATCTCCTCCTCGGGCGGCGGTGCAGACACAGGCGGAGCCGAAACCACCCTGATCTCGATCGCCTGGTAGACGACGGATTCGCGTCCCACCGCGGGCATCACCCAGATCAGGCAGACCAGCGCAAGGACATGGATCGCCAGCGAAAGCGCCAGCGAGCGCCGGTCCAGCCGATCGGTCCTAGCAGCCCGTGGATCGTGCGGATTAATCCACGGGCTGCTGTGGCCGCCGTGCGACGAAGGTGTCCGGTCGGAGCTCATCGGGGCTCGTCCACGCCGATCAGGTAAAGGCCGACCCCTTCCTGGCTCGCTACGGCAGAGATGATCGAGAAGACCCAGCCGTGAAGAGCCGCCGAATCGGCCCTGAGGTAGATGAAGTCCGGCTGGTTCGCCTCGATCATCTGGCCCAGGATGCCGGGCGCATCAGCCGCCTGCACCTGGGTGTCGCCGAGGAAGACGGCACCTTCGGCCCCGATGCTGACGATCATCTGCTGGTCGGAGCTTTCGAGGGCGCCCACCTGGCCCTGCGGAAGATCGACATCGACGCCGCCCTGCAGCACGGGCGCGGTGATGATGAAGATGACCAGAAGGGTGAAGGCCACGTCCACGAGGCTGGTCACATTGATTTCCGCGCGGACCGGAAGCCGCGCGCGCTCCCGGTTCCGGCCCCTCACCCTTGCCTGTCCCTGCGCGTCGGTCCGTGGCTCATGCTGATCATCCGTGCATGCCGATCATACGTGTCCGCCCCTCGCCAGAGTCCCGATGAATTCGCTGGCGAAGCCCTCGAACTCGCCGAGAATCAGGTTGAGCCGCGAGGCGAAGTGGTTGTAGGCGATGACCGAAGGAATTGCGACGGCAAGGCCTGCGACCGTCGTGATGAGCGCCTCGGCGACGCCCGGTGCCACGGCGCTGATGTTGGTCGATCCGTGCTGGGTGATGCCGATGAACGTGTTCATGATCCCGATCACGGTGCCCATCAGTCCGAGCAGCGGAGAGACCGACCCGATCACGGCAAGCCAGTTCAGTCCGCGAGACAGTTCGTCGATCTCTTCGGCTTCCACCTTGTCGATCACCATCCGCAGCGCTTCGAGCTGGGTCAGTGACAGGCCGGCCGCCTGTTCGCTCCCCGACAGCGCCCCCGGACGGAGCTCGTCGAAGAAGCCGAGCCCGCCGCGGAAGAGTCGGGTATAAGGAGAGTCTTCCAAGTCACGCACGGCGGCGTAGGCGTCACCCAGGTTGGTGACCGACTCCAAGTGGGCCACGAACTCGTCCCCGTCCTGCCGCACACTGCGGAAGTGCCGGACCTTGGCGACGATCACCCACAGCGACACGACCGAAAACAGAAAGAGCACCCCCAGAACGATGTGGGTCGGAGGACTGGCGCCCAAGATCATGTCGAGGACGCGGCGCGGCGGGCCGGCCTGGAGCATCAGCGGATTCATGACGACGACACCTGCACGCTTCGCCGCGAAGCGATGTGCTCGAAGGTGCGGGCGAGCCCCCGGGACAGGCGAACCTTCGGCGCCCAGCCGCGCTCGCGGATCTTGTCGACGGCCAGCGTGAGGCGGCCGACGTCTCCCGGGCGGGCGCTCCGGAAGAAGCGGTCCGCACGGATCCCGGAAACTTCTTCGAGCAGCCCGGCCAGCGCTTTCACGCTCGTTGCCTTCCCCGTTCCGATGTTGTACGCCCGGGCGTCGATGTCCGCGCCGTCGTCCAGAGCCATCTCGGCCGCCATCACGTTCGCCCGGGCGACATCCTCCACATAGACATAGTCCCGAAGCTGCTGCCCGTCGCCGTAGATCACCAGCGGCTCGCCCCCGAGCAAACGGTTGGAAAAGATGGCCGCGACTCCCGCCTCTCCGTCGGGATCCTGGCGCGGACCGTAGACGTTGCCGTAGCGCAGTGCGACATACTCAAGTCCGTGCACCTGGCGGTAATAGTTCAGGTAGTGCTCCCCCGCGAGCTTGGAAACCCCGTAAGGGGATACAGGGCGCTTGTTCTCGGTCTCGGGGGTGGGGAATGTGCGGGGCTCACCGTACACGACACCGCCGCTGGAAGCGAAAACGACCCGCTCCGTCCCGCCTTCGCGGGCTCCTTCGAGGATGTTGATGAGCCCGAGGATGTTCGCACGGGCATCCGCGGCCGGATCGGCCACCGAGGCCTGCACGACGACTTGGGCCGCTTGATGGTTGACGAGGTCGAAACGTCCCTCGCCGACGAAGGCGCGGGTCTGCGGATCTGCCGCATCCATCTCGACGAACTCCGCCCCGGGAGGGACGTTGACCGGTCGGCCGGACGAAAGGTCGTCCAAGATCCAGACCCGGTCGCCACGTTCCAGGTGCGCTTCGGCTACATGGCTGCCGACAAACCCCGCCCCGCCGGTGACCAGAACCCGTCGGCGTGCGCCGGAAATCATATCCTTTTCGGCCCCCGTGATCGTATCGGCCCTTCGTCCCCGTCAGAAGGACTCACGGGAATTATGGTAACCAATCCCGGCACCGGGCGAGAATTTCCATCGTTTCCACTTCGGCTCCCGGTTCGTATGTTTGTGCGGCCAGCAGCCGGAAGAACCGATGTTTTCGATTGGATATCCGTCATGATCGCTCGAGACCGGGACCAATTGGCCGATTTCCTGCAGAGTCGGCTGACCGGCGAATACGCCACGGGCGCGGCCAGGCAGCCATCCGGAGGCAACGCGATTCCGGTCAAGACCTATCTGGTCGAGTCGGACCGTGCGATCAACAACGCCGATAGCGACGACGAAGCCTCTTCCGAACCCGCGCTTCGGAAACTCCTCGCCGAACCCATTCTCGAGCTCAGGTATCCTGCACGGATTCACCCTTCCGGCGACCGCCGGCTTTTCACCATCGAGGGCCCCTATCGCGGCAGGGCGCCGGTGTTCCTGTATGCCGACTGCACCGACCCCCGGTTCTGGCTCATCCACACCCTCGCCAGGAGCGAGACGGCGGACTGGATCATCGGTCGGCTCACGGGGGCCGGAACGGGCCTGGCCCGGGTCGTCTTGCCCGGACAGCTTCTTGAAAGGCTTGCCGAGCTCAGTTCCCTGCAAGGGCTGATCACAGCCCACGACCGGCGGATGCTCACGCACGACGGCGCCGGTCCCGGCGGAACCGACTTCATGTCGATGCAGATGTGGGGAGCGCAATCGCGCCGAGTGCTGTCTCTCCTCCGGAGCGACAGCTCCTTGAGCGAGTGTCTGTCGCTGTCGAGAGTGCATGTGCGGTACTCGCCGGACGAGGAGAACCGCGAGGCCTTCTGCGTGGACGACATCCATTGCGACGGCAGGCTCGAGGCACGCGGAACTTCCTTCGCGGCCCATCTCCGGCTGATCGACATCCTCAGGCACTCCTACCGGCAGCACATCGAGACGATCGAGTCTCGTTACCGTGTTCACGCCGGCCACGAGCCGGACGCCGACCACGAGCCGGACGCCGACCACGAGCTCGGGACGCTGTTCGGGGGGTGTCTCGCGATCCGGCCTTCGCGCCCGTTCGGCGATACCGCAGATCTGTGCAGGCGCATCCTCTCGACATCGCCGCCGTTCAGGTACTGGGGCGTTCCCGCCTTTTCTTCCCCGGCATTCACGCGTGTCAGTGTGATGGACCTGAATCTGGGCAGCTTGTTCGGCCTGGAGCTGACTTCCGAGTTCATCCGCGTGTTTCTTCCCGCCGGAGCCAGCGGAAGCACTGTGATCCGCTTCTTCACCAACTTGCAGCGGTACTTCGATTCCCGGGTTCGGTTACTCGGCCAGGACGACCAGGATGTCTTCGAACTTCAGGCTTAGCGTCATCAACCTCTTCCTCGGAATGTGCCGGGGAACGCCCGGCATGTCCGGGGGGCTTCGTACTCTCGGATACCGCGATGTCTGGCTCGACCTCGGGCTCACGTCCGAAGCAGACGACCCGGACGACCGGACTCATCCCGTTTTCGTCCTGGCGTCCCGCGAGATCCGCCACTCGCTGTTCGTGGAGTTGACCTCGGGCCCGGACATCGACCCCGGCCGACTTGAGCGGTACAGGAGGACGACGGCGGTGGAGTTGCGGCGGCGAACGCGTTTGTCGCGTGAGCAGCTCGAGACCTACAGTGTCGCTGTCGTCGGCCGGGAGGAGCACCGGGACACGCTTCGCGCCTGCATGGAGGAAAGCAGAGTGAAGCCGACGCTCATCCTGTGTACCCGGCAAGGCCTGGTGCTCGACGCCAATCCCTTCGTCAACGCTGCGCTGGCCGCCGTCTTTCAGCCGTTCCTCGCCGTGGAGTGGCCCACAGCGTCGATGAGCTGGATTCCCTTCGATCACGAATCCTGCCCGGCCGAGGTAGCCGGTGCGATCATACCCGAACTCGTCAAACGCCTTCTCCACGGCGAATCGCGCATCAAGGTCGGCGATATCAGCAGGCAGCAGGTGCTGTGGGGCCTCACCACCGACGCAGGACGGCGGGAACTGCAAGCCGCGATCAGGAATGTGCTCTTCGACGCTGCCGGCCGGGAAATGCGAGCGTATTTCTCCTTGCGCGGCGATGTGATCGAAGCCGTCAGGCTCGGTGGCTCGAACTCGGCACCGGAAGAGGGAAGATCGCCGATAAACACCCGGACTCTCCGGATCGCGTCGATGCGGCTTGCGCGGCTGTTGGAGCGGCTGCGGAAGGCCGATGCCTCGCGGCATGTGGCGAAACCCTTGGGAACCCGTGGATGAATCCGGTGACCCTCTCCGGGCTCCACCGCATCGCGTCGAGTGCCGCCGCGACCGGCCGGCCGAGGAGCGGATCAGCCTGCGGACCTCCGGGATGCAGCCGACAGTTCCAGCGCAAGGACGCGCGCGTCCTCGGAAGGGTTCTCGTAGTAGGAGCTGTGCGTCCCGATCTCGGCAAAGCCGAATCGTTCGTAGAGCCTGATCGCCTTCTCGTTCGACTCGCGAACGGCCAGAAAGAGGATGCTCGCCCCCCGGCGCAGCCCGATCTCGGCCGCGCGGACGAGCAGCGCCTTCCCCAACCCCCGGTTGCGGAACCGCCTGCTCACCGCAAGGTTCGCGAGTTCGGCCTCGCCGACCCCGGTCACCAGAACCATGTACCCCACCACCTTGCCGTGGTCGGTCGCGACCAGCATGTCGGCTTCCGGACGGTCCAGCACCTCGGCGAAAGCGCCCCGGCGCCACGGCCGCGAAAACGTCGCCTCCTCGATTTCCGCGACGGCGGGCAGATCCCCGCCCACCGCCCGCCGCACTCTCACCTCCCCCTCCCCCTTCACCCGGGCCTCCATTCCCGCACGTAGTCGGGCTCCCAGGTCGCGGCGTCCACCGCCGCCCAGTCGCAGCAGCACAGCACGCCGTCGGCCCCCGGCACTCCCGCGGGCGGCGGCCGCACCCGGTACCCCGCAGCGCCGATCAGGCCCGCGTGCGCCGCCGCGCCGTCTCCCGTGAAGACGGCCCCCCGAGGCGGGCGCCGGTTCAGCACGTCCAGGATCGTGCCGCCGTGAGGCGCGATCGCCCGGACCGGTCCCGTGGCCCCGACATCGTAGCAGGCCCCGTACACCCGGCCTCCCCGCGCATCGAAGAGCACGTAGCGGATCTCGCGCTGGTCGCCCGTCAGGCGCACCGTGCCCGCCACCGCCGCCGCCCGCAGACTCGAGGTTGCGAAGAGCGGCACTTCCAGGCTGCACGACAGCCCCTTCGCGGCCGCGGCCGCGATCTTCACCCCCGTGAAGGACCCCGGCCCCGCCCCGACCACGACACCGACGACCTGCCGCGCTCCCAGCCCCTTCGCGGCGAGCACCGCCCGGATCGCCGGGACCAGCCCCGCCGAATGGCGGGACCGCTCGGGCAGCACCCGCCGCGCCGCCACCCTCCCGTCCAGCGCCAGCGCCGCCGACCCTACACGGCCGGACGTCTCGATCCCGAGCACAGGGCCGTCCGGCGCGCCATCGGCGACCCTCACCGCACGGCCACCGGAAACGCCGGCAGAGCCGACGGCTCGCCGAAGCGGTCCACCCGTACGCTTCGCAGGCCCGGCTCGTCCCGCTCGTAGCCCAGCGTGACCTCCCAGCGATCGGCAGGAAGCTCACCCCCCGCACGCTCCGGCCATTCCACCAGCACGATCGCTTCGTCGTCGTGTACGAAATCGTCCCAGCCGACCCCGCCGAGCTCCTCGACCGAACGCAGGCGGTACAGATCCGCGTGCACCACGGAGGCCGCGCCCCCCGGCGAACGGTTAAGGACCGAATAGCGGAAGACGATGTTGAACGTCGGCGACGGGAGGCACTCCCGGACCCCCGCCCCGACCGCCACTGCCCGTGCGAGCACGGATTTGCCCGCACCCAGCGGCCCTCTCAGCCCGATGAACGCGGGCGGACCGATCTCGGCCCCGATCCGGCGCCCCCACTTGTGCAGACCGGCCTCCGTCAGCGTCATCTCGATCACTCCGCCGCCCCGCAGACCCCGCCCCGCCCGCCGTCCCGCGGCAGCGTCCCGGCCGCCCCCGCCGATCATCCCGCCGCGGCCTTCAGCTCGAACAGCTGGTCGCGCAGCGCCGCCGCCCGCTCGAATTCGAGCGCCTCGGCGGCCTTCGCCATCTCTTCCTCGACGATCTTGATGAACTCCTCCGAATCCACCTCGTCGGCGTACTCCGGCACCGGCTCCGCCACCTTGACGACGGGCCTGCCGCGCACATCGGCCACCCGGGTCGACAGCTCGATCTGCTCCACGCTCTTGCGGATCGTCTGCGGTACGATCCCGTGCCGCTCGTTGTGCGCGATCTGCACGCGCCGCCGGCGCCCGGTCTCGTCGATGCACGCCCGCATGGACTCCGTCACCCGGTCCGCATACAGAATCGCCTTGCCGTTCGCGTTGCGCGCCGCGCGCCCCACCGTCTGGATCAGGGAGCGCGTGTTGCGCAGGAACCCCTCCTTGTCGGCGTCGAGGATCGCCACCAGCGACACCTCGGGAAGATCGAGGCCTTCGCGCAGCAGGTTGATCCCCACCAGCACGTCGATGCGCCCCAGGCGGAGCATCCGCAGGATCTCCATGCGCTCGATCGCGTCGATGTCGGCGTGCATGTAGCGCACCTTCACCCCCACCGACTGGAAGTACTCCGAGAGATCCTCCGCCATGCGCTTGGTGAGCGTGGTCACCAGCACGCGTTCGTCCCGGTCAGCGCGCTCCCGGATCTCGGCCAGCAGGTCGTCCACCTGGCCGCGCACCGGACGCACGTCGATCGGCGGATCCACGAGCCCGGTCGGCCGGATGATCTGCTCGGTCACCACCCCGCCGCACTGCTCCAGCTCGTAATCGCCGGGCGTCGCCGACACGAAGACCACCTGGTGCAGCACCGAAGCCCACTCGTCGAAGGTCAGCGGCCGGTTGTCGATCGCCGACGGAAGCCGGAACCCGTGCTCCACCAGCGTGAGCTTCCGCGAGCGGTCGCCCTTCCACATCCCGTGGATCTGGGGAACGGTCACGTGGGACTCGTCCACGATCAGCAGAAAGTCCTCCGGGAAGAAGTCGAGCAGGCACGCCGGCCGCTCGCCGGGGCGTCGGCCGCTCGTGTACCGGCTGTAGTTCTCGATGCCGGGACAGGTTCCCATCTCCAGCATCATCTCCAGGTCGAAGTTGGTGCGCGTCTCGATCCGCTGCGCTTCCAGGAGACGCCCTTCCGACCGGAACCCGGCCACCTGATCGTTCATCTCGTCGCGGATCAGGGGCGCCATCTCCTCGATCGTGCGGCGGGGCGTCACATAGTGCGACGCGGGGTAGACCGCGGTCCGGTCCAGCGCCGCGATCGTCTCCCCGGTGAGCGGGTCGAACCGCGTGATCCGCTCGACCTCGTCCCCCCACAGCTCGATCCGCACCGCCTGCTCGTCGTAGGCCGGGAATATCTCGACGGTGTCGCCGCGCACCCGGAAGGTCCCCCGCTCGAACGAGATGTCGTTGCGCTTGTACAGGATGTTCACCAGCCCGCGCAGGATCTCCTGCCGCGGCGCCTCCTCGCCGACCGCGAGGTGCAGCATGAGCCCCCGGTAGTCCGCCGGGTTGCCGAGCCCGTAGATGCACGACACCGACGCCACCACGACCACGTCGCGCCGTTCGATCAGCGACGAGGTGGCCCGCAGCCGCAGCCGTTCGATGTCCTCGTTGATCGAGGCGTCCTTCTCGATGTAGGTGTCGGTGGCCGGGACGTACGCCTCGGGCTGATAGTAGTCGTAGTACGAGATGAAGTACTCGACCGCGTTGCCGGGGAGCAGCGACTTCAGTTCGCCGTAGAGCTGCGCCGCGAGCGTCTTGTTGTGCGACATGACGAGCGCCGGGCGGTTCATCTCGGCGACGACATGGGCCATGGTCAGCGTCTTCCCCGTTCCGGTGGCGCCGAGAAGGGTCTGGAACCGCGTCCCGGCGCGCAGCCCCGCGACGAGTTCCCTGATTGCGCCGGGCTGGTCGCCTTCGGGCTCGAAGGGCGCGCGGATCTCGAAGTCAGGCACCGGGCCTCCCTGCGCCCGCCATGGCCGCCCCTTCGCGGCCTGCCGCGCCCCCCATCAGCTCCCCTTACGGCCGAAGAGCTCGCTCTCCCCGAAGCTCTCGCGCCGGATCACCGACGTGACGCCCTTCACACGATGCACCGCATCCATGACCCGCTTCAGGTGGTTCAGATTCTGCACCTCCACCACGAACGCCGCCGTCATGCCTCCGTCCGTGCCGCGCATGTCGGCGTGCTGGATGTCGGTGGCGGTCTCGCTGATCGTGCGGGCGACGTCGCCGAGCAGGCCCCGCCTGTCGGTGCCTTCCATGTAGAGATGAACGAAGAAGCGGTCGTCGCGCTCCGCCGTCCACTCGATCTCGACCCGGCGCCCCGGATCCTTGTCCAGGTTGAGGATGTTCGGACAGTCGGTGCGGTGGATCGAGATGCCCCTGCCCCGCGTGATGTACCCGATCACCTTGTCTCCCGGAACCGGCTGGCAGCACTGGGAGTACCGAACCATCAGGTTGTCGATCCCCTGGATGGTCACCCCGCGGTTCGACTTGCGGATCTTGGCGGCGATGCGCTCGAGCGCCGACGGCGACCGCTTCACCACCTCCGACGGATCCTCGCCGGGGTAGAGGGCGCGGATCACCGCCGACGGGCCGATGTTGCCGCGGGCCAGCGCTGCGAGGACGTCGGCGAAGCTCTTGAAGCCGAGCTTCCGGGCCGCCTTCACCGTCTGCTCGTCGCTCGGCTTCGGCCGTCGCGCCTTGCGCAGCTGCCGCTGGAAGAACTCCTGGCCCAGGCGCAGGGCGCTGTCGCGCTCCTCGCGGCGGACCCACTGCCGGATCCGCTGCCGGGCGCGCGACGTCTTGACGAAGCCGAGCCAGTCGCGGTTCGGCCGCTGGCGCGGGCTGGTGATGATCTCGACCGAGTCCCCGCTCTTCAGCTGCCGGGAAAGCGGCGCGATTCTCCCGTTCACCTTCGCGCCCGCGCAGCGGAGTCCGATCTCGGTGTGCACCGAGAAGGCGAAGTCGATCGGGGACGCCCCCACGGGAAGCTGTTTGACCTCGCCCTTCGGCGTGAAGACGAAGATCTCTCCCTGGAAGAGGTCCATGTGGAGGAATTCCATGAACTCCTTCGGCTCACTCGCGTCCTTCTGCCACTCCAGCACCTGGCGGAACCAAGTGAGCGCGTCGTCGACCCGGCTCGTCTTTCCCTCTTCCTTGTACTGCCAGTGGGCCGCAATCCCGAACTCCGCCGTGCGGTGCATCTCCCTGGTCCGGATCTGTATCTCGTAGCGGTGCCCCCCCGCCCCATAGACCGTGGTGTGGATCGACTGGTACATGTTGGATTTCGGGGTGGCCACATAGTCGTGGAAGCGCTCCTGGATCGGCGTCCAGCGGCCGTGGATGATCCCCAGCGACGCGTAGCAGCCCTGCACGGAATCAGTGATCACCCGCAGGGCCATGAGGTCGTGGATATCGTCGTAGCTCCGGTCCTGCGTCACCATCTTGCGGTGGATCGACCACAAGTGCTTGGGCCGCCCCGTCACCTCCGCCGCGACTCCGGCCTGCGCGAGCGCGTCCGCGAGGGGCCGCCGCATCGCAAGAACATGCCGCTCGCGGGCCCGGCGCCGCTGCCGCACCAGCTTGCGCAGGTTGGTGTACTCCTCGCTGTCCAGGAATTTGAAGGCCAGGTCCTCCAGCTCCCACTTGATCGCGGCCATGCCCAGCCGGTGCGCCAGCGGCGCGTAGATCTCCCGGGTCTCACGTGCGATCGGCTGCTGCTTGTCCGCGGGCAGGTACTCGAGCGTACGCATGTTGTGGAGACGGTCGGCCAGCTTGACCAGGATGACCCGTGCGTCCTGGGCCATCGAGAGCAGCAGCTTGCGGTAGTTCTCGACCTGCCGTTCCGTGCTGGAACGGAACGGCACCCGCCCGATCTTGGTGACTCCGTCGACGATCGCGCCCACTTCGTCGCCGAAGAGTTCGCGGATCACCTGCAGGGAGACGACGGTGTCCTCGGGGACGTCGTGCACCAGCGCCGACACCACCGAGGCGGTGTCCAGCCGGAGGGCGGCGACAAGGGTCGCCACCTCGACGGCGTGGTTGATGTACGGTTCGCCCGAGGCCCTCCGCTGGTCCGAGTGCGCCTCCGAGGCGAGCTCGTAGGCGGACCGGATTGCGTCGATGTCGAGACGGCCCGCGTACACCTCGAGTGCGCGGGCCAAGGGCCGCGGGAGGCCCCGAATCGTCTCAACGCGTGCTGCCGCCGCCGTGGTCGTCATGCGGGTAATCTATGGGGTTGCGCCGGGGGCTGCGCGGAGGCTGCGCAGGAGGTTGTGCCCGCCATCGAAGCGCGGCGTCGCATCGGGTCGGCCGGACCGCGCCGACCATAGGCTGTATTGTGCGCCGAGTAGACTGAATCATGCCAAAGTAGTAGACTTCAAGCATGAAAGCGACGACTGTCAAGATAGAAGGGGAACTGCTCGAGCAGATCAAGGCAGCCAAGCCCCCGGGCCGCAGCGTGTCCGCGTACGTCCGGCATGTCCTGAAGAAGGACTTGGAACGGCGGAAGATGCGGAGCGCCGCGACAGCGTTCAAGGCGTTCGTCGAAGCTCATCCGGAGGAACGGGCATGGTTGGCCGAGTGGGACAGCGCCGACCTGGCCTCGACGCCCGCACCGCCGCGAGAGACTTCTGCCCCGAGTTGCCAGGCCAAGCCATAGATGACGCGAGGCTCGCTGTACCGGGTCAGACTGGGCGCAACCGCTCCGCCGGAGTTCGGCAAGACGCGGCCCGGCCTGATCGTTTCCAACACCGTGCACAATGTGGTCCTCGACAGTGTCGTCGTGCTGCCTCTGTCCACCGTTCCCGGCGAAATCTGGCCGTTGCGCGTCAGAACCGACGATGTGCAAGGGGAACCGTCGTTCGCCGTGCTCCCCGGAATTCGTCAGGTGTCAAAGGCGCGCCTGGCGGATTTCATCGGCTTCGTCACGCTTAGCTGCATGGAGCAGCTCGACCGCGCTCTGGTTTTCTACCTCGGTGAGTGACCCCCGGCAGCCGGACGGTCGAGCGCCTCGGCCCCCGGCCCGTTCGGCCGGCGGGCGACAACGCCAGCCACCGCTCCCGCCCCGGGGATCCTGCCCATGTAGTCTCGGAAAAGCGGACATTTCACGTGCTGCGAAACCGGACATCTCTATTTGCGCCTGACAGGCGCCTTGCCCCGCCGCCCTCCTTACCGCACGTTATTCCGGTCAAGGTCCAGATTCGCACGACCACCCGCGAAGTCGAGGGAAGCTCCGCTCTCATGACAACCGCTGCCTGGATCACCATGATCGCGATCATGGCGTTCGTTTGGGGAGGCCTCGCAACGGCCGTCCGCACCGCCGTCCGGAAGGAATCCGTGAAGAACGCGGACCATTGAGCGCCGTTGCCTAAACGCACCGACATCGACTCGATCCTGATCCTGGGATCGGGTCCCATCGTCATCGGGCAGGCGTGCGAATTCGACTATTCCGGCACGCAGGCCGTGCGTGCGCTCAAGGAAGAGGGGTACCGGGTCGTCCTGGTAAACTCCAATCCGGCGACGATCATGACCGACCCGGATCTCGCCCACCGGACCTACATCGAGCCGCTGGCCGCAGAGTGGGTCGAGCCGGTCATCGAGCGCGAGAGGCCCGATGCGCTCCTCCCGACGATGGGGGGACAGACCGCCCTCAACATCGCCATGGACCTTCACCGGCAGGGGGTGCTGGCCGCGCACGGCGTCGAGCTGATCGGGGCCGACGAGCGCTCGATCGCGATGGCCGAGGACCGGGAGAAGTTCACCGCGGCGATGAGCCGGATCGGCCTCGCGGTGCCTCACGGCGGCTTTGCGCGCAGTCTCGACGAAGCGCTGTCGATCGTCGAGGACGCCGGCTACCCGGCGATCATCCGCCCGTCGTTCACCCTGGGAGGCACGGGAGGCGGCGCTGCGTACAACCTGGCCGAGTTCGAGGCGCAGGTGCGCAGAGGGCTCGACGCCAGCCCGATCGGGGAGGTGCTCGTAGACCGTTCCGTGATCGGGTGGAAGGAGTACGAGCTCGAGGTCGTGCGCGACGGTCTGGACAACGTGATCGTCGTCTGCTCGATCGAGAACTTCGACCCGATGGGCGTGCACACCGGCGACTCGATCACGGTGGCGCCGGCCCAGACGCTCTCCGACGTCGAGTACCAGCGCATGCGCGACGCCGCGATCGCGATCATCCGGGAGATCGGCGTCGAGGCGGGCGGTTGCAACATACAGTTCGCCGTGAATCCCGACGACGGCGACATGCTGGTGGTCGAGATGAATCCCCGCGTCTCGCGTTCGTCGGCGCTGGCGTCGAAGGCGACCGGGTTTCCCATCGCGCGCGTGGGCGCGAAGCTGGCGGTCGGGTACCACCTGTACGAGCTGCCGAACGACATCACGCGGACGACGCCGGCCTCGTTCGAACCCGCGCTGGACTACGTGGTGGTGAAGTTCCCGCGGTTCGCGTTCGAGAAGTTTCCCGATGTCGACGACACCCTGGGCGTTCAGATGAAGGCGGTGGGCGAAACGATGGCGATCGGCCGCACCTTCCGCTCGGCGTGGCAGAAAGGGTTGCGCGGGATGGAGGTGGGCCGGGCCGGGTGGGTCGCGGGGAGGACGCCCGGCGACGACGGGCTGGAGTCGGACGATCCCGAATCGCTCCTGAGCGCGGTGCGGCGGCCCACGACATGGCGCAAGTATCAGCTCAAGCGCGCGCTCGAGGCGGGCATCTCGACCGAGCGGCTCCACCGCGCCACCGCGATCGATCCGTGGTTCCTCGACCAGCTGTTGCAGATCGTCGAGACGGAGCGCTGGTTCAGGGACCTGCCGTGCCTCGACGCGGCCTCGGTGCGCCGCATGAAGCGCGAGGGGTTCGCCGATTCGCAGCTTGCGGCCCTGCGCGGAGTCGACGAGGCCGCCGTCCGGGCGCAGCGCTGGGAGTGGGGGGTCCGGCCGACGTACAACGTGGTCGACACCTGTGCCGGCGAGTTTCCCGCGGCGACGCCGTACTACTACTCCTCCTACGAGTCCGAAGACGAGTCCGATCCTTCGGAGCGCCGCAAGATCGTCATTCTGGGCAGCGGGCCGAACCGGATCGGGCAGGGGATAGAGTTCGACTACTGTTGCGTTCAGGCCGTGCTGGCACTCAAGGACGCCGGCTACGAGACCATAATGGTCAACTCCAACCCGGAGACGGTCTCCACCGACTTCGACGTGAGCGACAAGCTGTACTTCGAACCGCTGACGCTGGAAGACGTGGTCGAGATCGTGGAGCGCGAAAGGCCGGTCGGGGTGATCGTACAGCTCGGCGGGCAGACGCCGCTGAACCTGGCGTACGCGCTGGAAACGCTGGGCGTGCCGATTCTGGGAACCTCGGTCGACGCGATCGACCGGGCCGAGGACCGGCGGCGCTTCGAAGAGGTCTGTCGGCGGATCGGGGCCCGAGTGCCTGCGAACGGGACGGCGATGAGCGAGGACGAAGCGGTGCGGACCGCGCGGCAGGTCGGCTTCCCGGTGCTGGTGCGGCCGTCGTACGTGCTGGGCGGCCGCGCGATGGAGATCGTCTACGACGAAAAGTCGCTGATAGACTACTTCGCGCGGGCCGTGAAGGCGTCACCCGACCACCCGGTCCTCATCGACCGCTTCCTGGAAGACGCCTTCGAGGCGGACGTGGACGCGCTGTGCGACGGGACGGACGTGATCATCGGCGGGATCATGCAGCACATCGAGGACGCCGGAGTCCACTCGGGCGACTCGGCGTGCGTGCTGCCTCCGTATCTGCTCGGGCGCGCCGAGCTCGACGAGATGCGGCGTCTGACGCGGTGTTTCGCGCTCGAGCTGGGGGTCGTGGGGCTGCTGAATGTCCAGTATGCGGTGAAGGACTGGCAGGTGTACGTCCTGGAGGTGAACCCGCGTGCGTCTCGGACGGTACCCTTCGTGGGGAAGGCGACCGGGGTGCCGCTGGCGCGCCTGGCGGCGCGGCTGATGGCGGGCGAGAAGCTGGCGGACCTCCGGGTGCCCTCCGAACCCGAAGTGAACGGCGTGGCGGTCAAGGAGGCCGTGTTCCCGTTCAACCGTTTCGACGTGGACACGCTCCTCGGCCCCGAAATGCGTTCGACGGGTGAAGCCATGGGGGTGGACGACTCGTTCGGGATGGCCTTCGCGAAGGCACAGGTCTCGGCGGGCAACCGCCTCCCCGAGGGAGAGGACGACCTTTCGGTGATCGTCACGGTCAACGATGCGGACAAGCCCACCGTGACGCCGCTGGTGCGCCGTCTGGCCGACCTCGGCTTCACGGTCTTCGCGACGGGCGGAACGCGCAGCCATCTCCGCCAGCTCGGCATTCCCTGCGAGCATGTCTACAAAGTCGGCGAGGGGCGTCCTCACATCGTGGACCGGATCGTGAGCGGGCAGGTCTCGCTGCTCATCAACACGCCGCTGGGAAAGAAGTCCCAATACGACGACTACGCGATGCGCCGCGCGGCGATCGCGTACGGTGTCCCGTACCTCACGACGATGTCGGCGACGAGTGCGGCGGTCGATGCCGTCACCGCGATGCGGACGCGGCGCCCCGAGATCCTGAGCATCCAGGAGCGCATCGCCCGAACGCGCGAACCGGTCGGCGCGGCGTAGCAGCCCGTGGATGATTCCGCTGCGCCCGGCGATGCCGCCGCCGTGCCCGAGGCGACTCCCGACCCCGTCTGCGAGCCGACTTCCGGTGCCGAGCGCGGACAGGCTCCCGCCACTGCCGATTCGGGCCCCGAGCCCGGACAGGTTCCCCCCACCGCGTTTCTCATGCACCCCTCGGCCGTGCTCCACGATACGGGCTGGGGCCATCCGGAACACCAGGGGCGGCTGCGCGCCGTCGCCTCGGCATTGAAGAACGACCTGGCCGCGCTGCACGGGCGCGTCGAGCAGGTGGTGCCGACGCCCGCCCGCGAAGAGGACCTGATGCTGCTGCACACCGAGGCGCTGGTCGGGCAGGTGCGCGGTGCGGTGAACAAGGCCCGGGAGCGGGGCAGGCCAGTGGCGCTCGACGCCGACACGCGGGTCTCGGCGTCGTCGTGGGACGCGGCGCTTGGCACCGCGGGCGCGGGGCTGGAAGCCGTGCACGCCGTGGCGGACGGGCGCTTCCGCAACGCCTTCGTGGCCGCGCGTCCGCCCGGGCACCACGCGACGCCGGGCCGCGCCATGGGGTTCTGCCTCTTCAACAACATCGCCGTCGCGGCGGCGAGCCTCGGGGCGCGGGGCGCCGCCGAGCGCGTGCTGATCGTCGACTGGGACGTCCATCACGGCAACGGGACGCAGGACGCCTTCTACGAGAACCCCGCCGTGTTCTTTCTCTCGCTTCACCAATACCCGCACTATCCCGGCACGGGAGCCGCGAACGAGACGGGAGGGAGGAGGGGGGAGGGGTTCACTCTGAACGTGCCGCTGGCCGCCGGGACGCCCCGGGAGCAGTACATGCGGGTCTTTGCGCGGGCACTGGAGACCGCCGTGTCGCGCTCGGCGCCCGACTTCATCTTGGTGTCGTCGGGCTTCGATGTCCTCGCCGGCGACCCCCTGGGGGACCAGCTGCTGGAGCCCGGCGACCTCCACGAAACCACGCGGATGGTCATGGCCGAGGCCGAGCGCTGCTGCGGGGGCCGCGTTGTGGTATTCTTGGAGGGAGGCTACGATCCCGCCCGGTTGGGCGCGGGGTGCGTGGCGGTCATCCGGGCGCTTTCCGGGGTAGCGATGGATGTCTGACCGATGAAACCGATGACGACGGGCGACCGCAACCGCCCCGGCCCGGTGCCTCGCCGCTTTCGGGGCTCGCGCGGACTGAACCACGGGCTTCTGGGGCTGCCGGGTCTGCTGGTCGCGGCTTTGGCGGCGGCGTGCGGGCCCGGCCTCCCGCCGGGGCAGGCGGATCTCGCGTCCCGCGACGCTCGGTCGGTACCGGAACGACTCCACCCCGAGGCCGACGAAGCGATTTCCAAGCTCCGGTCTCCGTTCTGTCCCGGGCTCATGCTCGAGGTCTGTCCCTCGCTCGAAGCCGAGGCGCTGCGCGACAGCATTCAGCTGGGGGCGGAGGCGGGACTCAGCGCCGACAGCCTCGTGGAACGGATGATCGCCGTCCACGGCGAGGAGTACCGCGCCTTCCCCGAGCGGAGCGGAACCGGTCTGCTGGCCTGGACGGTGCCCCCGGCGGCGCTGCTGCTGGGCCTCGCGACGGTCGTGATCGTGCTTCGCCGTCTGAAGAGCCGGGAGCCCGTCGGTGCGGGAGCCGAAGAACTTACGGAAGAGGAGCGCGAACGGCTGGCCGAGGCTCTGGCGCAGCTCGAAGCGGCAGAGGACATGGAATGACGGGACATGGAATGACAGGGGTCCGGCCGAATGCTTCCGGGGCGCTGCTGGCCCGAGCCGACGGGGTCGCCAGGGTGCAGGCGGCGCTGCGCGATCGCGGGTTCGACGGTTGGCTGATCTACGACTTCAAAGATCGCAACCCGATCGGCCGGTCGCTGCTCGGGCTGGAATGGACCACCCGGCGCGGATTCGCGCTCGTTCCGGCGAACGGGCAGCCTCGGCTCCTCATCCACGCCATCGAGCACTCCTCCTGGCGTCACCTCGACTGGCCCAAGGCGAGCTACTCGAGCCGCCGGCGCATGGAACAAGGACTGCGCGCTCTGCTGGCCGGGTACACACGGGTCGCGGCCGAGACTTCGGCGCGGGGCGATGTCCCCTACCTCGACCTCATCCCGGCGGGAATGTGCGACGTGATCCTCGATACGGGCGTCGAACTTCACAGCTCCGGCGACCTCGTCTCGGCATTCTACGCGGTGTGGACCCCGGCCCAGCGCGAGGAGCACGGCCGCGCGTCGCAGCTGGTCAAGACCGTGGCGCGGGACGCGTTCGCGCGCGCCGCCGACCGCGTCTCCCGGGGCGAGACGATCACCGAGGGCGCCCTCGCCGCCTGGATCCGCACCGAGCTGGCCGCGCGGGGCGCTCCCGCTCAGGCCGACTGCATCGTCGCGATCGGCCCGACGGCGGCCGACCCGCACTACGACCCCGGCGAGGTCGGCGAGCCCATCCGGGCCGGCGACCTCCTGCTCATCGATCTCTGGGCCGCCCTGCACGACGACTCCGTCCCCGCCGACCAGACCTGGATGGGGTTTCTCGGCGGCGAGCTTCCTCCCAGGATCGGGGAGTTGTGGGAGGTCGTGAAGGCCGCGCGCGACGGGGTGGTGGCGTCGCTCGGGGAGCGGCACGCCCGGGGCGAGGTGATTCGCGGCTTCGAGGCCGACGATGTGGCGCGCCGGATCATCACGGACGCCGGCTACGGCGAGTATTTCATCCATCGCACCGGCCACTCCATCGACCGGGACATCCATGGCCGCGGCCCCAATCTGGACAACCTGGAAACGCGCGACGACCGCGTCCTCGTCCCCGGAGTGGGCTTCTCGGTGGAACCGGGGATCTACATCGCCGGCGATATCGGGATCCGAACGGAGCTGAACATGCACATGGGCCCGGACGGTCCCGAAGTCACGGTGGACGAGCCCCAAAAGGACGTGTTCCTTCTCCTGAAGGACTGACCGGGGCACTGGCACGGCTTCGGCAGCCCGCGCACAAAATGCCCCTTACATTCGAGCGGTGATGCATCCGCCGGATTGCTCCGCCAGCCTAGCCTGCCAGCGCTCGATGCCGACCCGCGGCGCGATGTTCGTGCAGGTGGCCCTGCCGGTGCCGGTGCGCCGGTTGTTCACCTATCGGATCGCGGGCACCGCGCCGCCGCCGGGAACCCCGGTGAGAGTTCCGTTTCGCAGCCGCAACCTGACCGGATGGGTTCTCGCCACGGGGTCGGAGGTGCCGGGAGTGCGCGACGTCGTGGCCGTGTCGGATGCCGACCATTCCGCAGGCGACGAGCTCGTCGGGCTGGCCCGTTGGATCGCCGACTACTACGTGGCGCCGGTGGGCGTCGTCCTCAAGACCATGTTGCCCACCGCACGCAAGACGGGCCCGAGGAGGCAGCTGGTTGCGCGCGTGATCCGCGAAATCGGCACTCTGAGCGAGATCGACGATGTGTTCGGGCGGGCGAAGCGTCAGCGGCAAGCGTTCGAGCGCCTGTTGGAGGCCGGAGGAACGCAGACCCTCGTGGCGCTTCAGGAGAACGGGTTCAGCCGCGCCGTGACGAAGGGACTGGAAAAGAAGGGACTGGTGGCGATCACCGAGGAGGTCGTCCTGAGAGATCCCTTCCGGGCCGAGCCGCCCCCCTCCGGACCTGCACTGACTCCCACTCCCGCCCAGCGCCACGCCTTGAAGAAGCTTGCCGACGCCCTGGAGACAGGCGGCGGAACTTTTCTGCTTCACGGAGTGACCAGCTCCGGCAAGACGCTCGTGTACATCGAACTCATCAGGCGGGTGTTGGACGGAGGACGGGGCGCCGTGATGCTGGTTCCCGAAATCGCCCTCACCCCGCAGACGATTTCCCGCTTCCGCGCCGCCTTCGGCGACCTTGTGGCGGTCCTCCACTCGGGACTGTCCGACGGCGAACGGTTCGACGCCTGGACCGAGCTCCGGTCGGGCCGCAAGCGCATCGCCATCGGCGCGCGCTCGGCGGTGTTCGCCCCGCTGCCCCGCATCGGCGCAATCGTCGTGGACGAGGAGCACGACGGCAGCTACAAGCAGTCCGAAACTCCGCGCTACAGCGGCAGGGATGTGGCCGTGGTGCGTGCGAAACGGGTCGGCGCCGTCTGCGTCCTGGGATCCGCGACGCCATCGCTGGAGAGCTGGGCGAACGCCGGGTCGGGGAAGTACACCCTGCTGGAGCTTCCCGGCCGGGTGGGCGGCGGAAAGCTCCCGGATGTCCATGTCGTGGATCTCCGGTCACGCGACGATGCACGCGGTGGTCCGCGCGGTGGTCTCGGAGCGACGGCCACGGCTTCGGCCGCGTCGAGCACCAGGCCCGGCACCGGGTCGGCGGAAGCTGCCGGTTCCTCCGCGCCCGCTCCGCCTTCCTCCCCGCCCGCTCCCCCCGAGCATGTCGTCTCCCCGCGGCTGCTGCGGCATCTCCGCCGGCGTTTCGAGCGCAGAGAGCAGACCATCCTCCTGCTCAACCGCCGAGGATACGCCAGCTTCGCGCTCTGCCGGAGCTGCGGCGATGTTCTCAACTGTCGGTACTGCTCGGTGTCGATGACGCTCCACCGGGCCCGGCGCCAGATGATCTGCCACCACTGCGGCCACTCGGAGGCCCCTCGGAAGCGATGCGCGCAGTGCGGTGCGGCCGACCTTTCGTACCGCGGCCTCGGCACCGAACAGGTGGAGCGGATCCTGCTCGAAAGCCTGCCGGGGATACGCGTCGCGCGCATGGACATCGATACGACGGGCGGCAAATGGTCGCACCGCGACATCCTCGACCGCGTCCGTTCCGGCGATGTGGACATCCTTCTGGGCACCCAGATGATCGCCAAGGGACTGGACTTCCCCCGCGTCACGCTGGTCGGCGTCATCAATGCGGACATCGGACTGCATCTGCCCGACTTTCGCAGCTGTGAGCGCACCTTTCAGCTGTTGTCCCAGGTGGCCGGCAGGGCAGGGCGAGGGCGTCTGCCCGGCGAGGTCGTTATTCAGACCCGCGTACCGGATCACTATGTCGTGCGGGCGGCGGTCGCTCACGACTATCACGGCTTCGTCGAGCGCGAACTGGCCGCCAGGACCGACCCGCCGTATCCTCCCGGCGTGCGCATGGCCAGAATCCTGCTTAGCAGTCCCGTCCAGGCGGACGCCCTGGCCGCGGCGGAAGCGCTGCAAGTCTGGCTCACCGCCCGGACCGGCGACGGCCCGGAAGTGCTGGGACCGGCTCCCGCCCCCATCGAGAAGCTGCACGGGCGGTACCGCTGGCACGTTCTGCTGCGGGGCCGCAGCGGGGCGCTGGGCCGGGTCCTCGTCGCGGTGGCCGACCGCTTTCGCGCCCCCGGCGCCGACATCCGCGTTTCGCTCGACCGGGATCCCCTGCACCTGATGTAGGCGCGCGGCATGGCGGAAGCGGTCAATTGGGGCGATGCCGCCCCGGCCTTTGACGCAGTGCATACAGATCAAGACGGGAAGGCGCTCTATCTCACGACAGTCCCGGGCGAAAAGGAGCTTCACCGCGTCTTGGTTCGCAGCGCGGGCGGACAGTCCGAACTGCCGATCCCGAGCGCTCCCCATATCTTCGTCGTCCGCAATCTGTTCTTGGCCGCTTGGGAGGACATTGAAGGTACGCGCATCCTGACCGGCCGGGATTTCTCCCCGGCCGCCGGAATGCGTTATCGTCAACCTTGCCCCTCCCCTCAGTCACGCCCGGAAGTCGCGTGGAGCTCTGCACGGATCCACCGGAGTAGCACTGTGAGCTGCCTGGCCCTGAACGCATCGTACGAGCCGCTGATGATCGTCCCCTCACGGAGGGCGATCCGCCTGGTGCTGGAAGAGAAGGCCGAGATCCTCGAACATGACGCTCATCGCGCCTTCCGCTCGGTGCGGGCGGAGCACCCCTGCCCGCTGGTGATCCGCCTGGTGCGATTCGTTCACGTTCCGAAACGTTTCCGGCGGCAGGTGACCAACACCTTCCTTTTTGCGCGCGACGGATACGCCTGCCAGTACTGCCGCCGGCACAAGAGGGAGCTGCGCACCCGCGAGTTCCTGACCCGCGACCACATCCTCCCCATTTCGCGGGGCGGGGGAAACTCCTGGGACAACGTCGTCACGGCCTGCTCGACATGCAATCACCGCAAGGGCAACCGGCTCCCGCGGGAGGCCGGCCTGCGTCTGGCCGTGCGGCCGGTCGAGCCCAACCACGTACAGCTGGTCTGGGCGGTGCGGCGGGTTACGCCCATACAGGCGAAGTACATCCGGATGTTTTTCGGAGACGACGCGATACCGTTGGTGCAGAGGTAGCAGCCCGTGGACACCGGAAAACCGGCTCCTCCGCCGACTCCGGCCCGACCTGCGGTCCCCGCCTCGGTCCGGGAGTCGCTGCGCCCCGCGAGACCGCCGCCCGCCCGGCAGAGTACGCCCCCCCCGTCGGTCCGCGAGGTAGCCGGGGCCATCGAAGTGCCGATGCCCGCTCGCGAAGTCACGGTCGAGGATCAGGTGTGGACGGTGCACCAGAAGGGGGCGGCCCGGATCGGCAGCGGGCGCGGATCCGGCATCCGGATCCTCAGCGTCGGTGTAGAGGCCCCGGGGAATCGGGAGAATCCCCGCACCACCCGTTACGTATTGGCCCGAAGCCTCGACGAGGTCGCCGAGGACGCCCTCGTGTCGCTCGTCAGGGATATCGCCCGCGCCCCCGACCCGAACCCGGAGCGTGGTGGCCGCACCGGCGGGTACCCCCGCTACCGCGGGCGATGGAGCCGGAAGACCCCTGAGTGACCGGGCTAACGACGATGTCCGATCGGCTGTCCACCGGCCATGAGGATCGATCGGCTGTCCACCGGCCATGAGGAACCGGCCGGTCTCAACAGGGAAGCCGCCACAGGTGTCTAATTCCAAGGAATGAGGGAGCGCTCGGACGCGGAACTCGTACTCTTGGCGCGCTCCGGCGACGGGGAGTCGTTCGGTGAGTTGGTTCGCCGCTATCAGCGGGCGGCGTACGCCGTGGCTCTGTCGGTGACCGGAAAGCACCAGGACGCGGAAGACGCGGTTCAGGAGTCGTTCCTGGTTGCGCTGCGGCGGCTTGATGATTGCCGGAACCCGGAACGGTTCGCGGGATGGCTCCTGGCGATCGTCAGAAACCGCTCGCGGAACCTGATCCGGCGCGAGAGTCTGCGCGGCGGAGAACAGATCCCCGTCAGCGCGAGGACGGCGGACCCGGGTCCCGACAAGATGGCTGAGATATCGGCTCTGCGGAGTCGGCTGAAGGAGGCATTGAGCACATTGCCGGAGTTACAGCGGGAAATCGTGCTCCTCCACGACTTCGAGGGATGGAAGCACGACGAGATCTCGGAGCGGCTGGGAATCCCGTCCGGCACTGTCCGATCGCACCTGCACTTTGCAAGAAAAACATTGCGCGCCGAGTTGTCCGAATGGAGGAGACATGCGTGAGCCTGCCGGGGTGAACAGGGTGAACATGCGAAACGACCATCGAGCGACAGAGCTGGATATCCTGGATCCGGGCTATCGCCGTCCGGGGTACTGGAACCGCCGCCGTGCCGCGATCATGGAGGGCGCGGCCTTCGAGCTCGCGCGGCGGCGGGCGGCGGCCCGCGAATCGGTGGCGGCGGTGCTGTCCGGCTGGTCCCGCATCCTCGTACCGGCGGCCGTGGCCGCCGCGGTGGTTGCGGCGGTGCTCGTTACCGCCGAGACGCGTCGGCCGACGGAGCCCGCGCCGCAGCTGGTGCTGCAGGACATGCTGGGAGACGAAGCGGATGAGCGTGCTCTCGATGTCCTGCTGAGTGCCGACCGGACCGCCAGTGCCGGTGCCTTCATGGCGCTCGTGGAGAGCGGCGGACCGTGATGGTACAAGACGTGACGGTACAAGACAGGCGAGCTCGACTCATTTCGGTTCTTCTCCTCGTCCTGACGCTCGCCGTCGGTTTCATGTTCGGATTGGCGTGGAGCGCGCGTCAACCGGCCGGGGACGTCTCCGCGGCAGAGGAGGCGCAAAGCGCGGCCGAGCCGGAAGCAGAAGAACCGGAGGCAGAAGAAGCAGACATGTCCATGGGCCGCGGACCCGTCATCTACGAGCTCGGGCTGGAAGCGGACCAGCGCGCAGGCGTCGACGAGATCATACGCCACTTCAGGAGCAGGATGCGAGCCCTCAATGAAGAAGCCCGGGAGGAGTACGACCGTAGACAGTCGGCGCTGCTCATGACGACTCGGGACTCCATCAAGGCCATTCTGAATCCCGGCCAGATCGCCGAATACGATTCACTGCTGGCCGTGCGCTACTCCCCGAACAGGGACGGACGAGGCGACTCGCGCCGCGAACGCCGACGAGACGATCGCCCGGAGGAATGAGATGATCGCCCGGAGCAAGGAGAGAGCCGCCGACATGAAGCACCACAACGAACATTTCAAGCGGCCCCCGGGAGCCCGTGGGCAAAATTCCCCCGGCATTCGCGCGGCGATGCATCCGGGCTGGACCGCTTCACTCTTCGTCGCGCTGGCACTGGCGGCGCAGGCGGCCTCGACGAGGCCCCTGGCCGGCCAGTCACCGGAACGGTCGATGACGCTGGACGAGGCCTTGCGGCGCGCGCTCGTGCATAGTCCGCAGCTGGCCCAGAGCGAGGCGGCGCTGAACAACGCGGGCGGAACGCGGCGGCGCGCCTGGGGGTCGTTCCTGCCCAATCTGAGCATGGGTTCGGGCGCTTCGATTCAGAGCCAGAACCGCTTCGATCCGACCACGCAGCGCCTGGTCACGGGGAGCAGCGATTCGTACAACGCATCGCTCAACGCGAACTACCAGGTCTTCCAGGGAGGGCGCAAGTTCCACGAGCTGAACCGCACGGAGGCGGCGCTGATCGAGGCGGAGGCCCGTCTGGGCAGTCAGCGCTTTGCCGTACTTCTGCAGACGAGCACGCTCTTCCTGAACGCGCTCCGGCAGGCCGAGCTGGTTCAAGTGGCGGAGTCCAGCGTGGCGAGGGCCGAGGAAAGCCTCCAGATCACCCGAACGCAGGTGCATGTCGGAACCGCGACACGTTCGGACAGCCTGCGGACCCGGCTGGAGCTGGCGAACGCCCGCCAGAGCCTCCTCCAGGCCCGGAACGAGCTGAGAGCGGCCCGCTTCGCGCTGGGACGCCAGGTGGGTGCCGACGGCCTTGTGATGCCCGTGCTGCCGGACGATCTGAATCCGGCGCCGCTGGCTCTGAGCGAGCAGGAAATCGTCGCCTTGGCCGAATCGGTGTCGCCCGCCGTGCAGGCCGCCGAGGCCGCTTCGGCGGTGGCGCGCGGCGGCGAGAGCAGTGCGAAGAGCTCCTATCTGCCGAACCTGTCGGTATCGTCGGGATACACCTGGGCCAACCAGGACCGGTCCTTCGACGGCGGGAACAGCAGCTGGAACTTTCGGCTCTCCGGGAGCTATCAGCTGTTCGACGGCTTCCAGCGCGAGCAGAATGTCTCGCAGGCTTCCGAGAGCCGGCGGGTCGCGCGCCTGGCGGAAGAGGACGCGCGCCGGGGCGTCAGGCAGGACGTGGACGCCGCGCTCCGGACCTTGGAGACGCAGGAACAGGCCATCGGCATCGCGTCGGACGCGGTACTCGTGGCCGAGGAAGATCTGCGGCTCGTCCGGGAGCGGTACGCGGTCCAGATGGCGACCATCCTCGATGTCATCATCAGCCAGGTGGCGCTCCAGCAGGCTGAAGCCAATCTCGTTTCCGCCCGGTACGACTACATGGTGGCGAACGCGCAACTGGAATCGATCATAGGGAGGCAGCTTTGAGAGGGAACAGGACAAGTAGGGCAACGCGAAGAGGAATGAACGGCAACGGCGCCGGCGCGAACGGCGTCGTGATCCAGACCGAGGGGCTCAGGAAGTACTACATCCTCGGTGCTGAAACCGTCCGAGCCGTAAGGGGCGTGGACATCGAGGTCGAGCGCGGCGAATTCCTGGCGATCATGGGGCCGTCCGGGAGCGGCAAGTCGACCTTCATGAACCTGATCGGCTGCCTGGATACGCCCACCGGCGGCGACTACTGGCTCAACGGACGCAAGGTGTCGGAGCTGTCGGACGACCAGCTGGCCCGGGTTCGCAACCGCGACATCGGGTTCGTGTTCCAAACCTTCAACCTCCTGCCGCGGGCCACCTCGCTCCATAACGTCGAGCTTCCCCTGATCTACGCCGGCGTCCCTTCCAAGGAGAGACGCAGACGGGCCGAGGAGAAGCTGGAGATGGTGGGACTGGCGGATCGGATGGACCACAGACCTCCCGAGCTCTCCGGCGGCCAGAGGCAGCGCGTGGCGATCGCACGTGCGCTGGTCAACGACCCGGCGCTGCTCCTCGCTGACGAGCCTACGGGAAACCTCGATTCGGTCACGACACGTGAGATCGTCGAGATCCTGGCCTCATTGAACCGGGCCGGGCAGACCATCGTGCTGGTCACACACGAAGCCGACATCGCCGCGTCGGCGTCCCGTCAGATCCATCTGAGCGACGGGCTGGTCGAGCGCGACTTCATCAACGAAGAAAACCGAGAAAAGGGCAGTCGATGAAACGTTTCTACGGGTGCACGCCGGTCGCGGCCGTGCTCATGGCGAGCCTTGCCGGTTGCGAAGCGGCGCAGGATGAGGCGGGAAGCATCGCCATTCAGACCGCGCCCGCCGAGATCCGCGACCTCAGGATCACGGCCGAGGCCACGGGAGAGCTCGAACCCGTTCTCAGGGTCGAGGTCAAGTCCAAGGCATCGGGTGAAATCCTGGATCTCTACGTCGATTCCGGGGACGAGGTGGAACCGGGAACGCTCCTGGCCCGCGTGGACCCGCGTGACGTTCAGAACGCGTTCGATCAGGCCGAGGCCGATTCCGTGGTCGCGAAGGCCAGGATCGATATCGCGGCGGCCCAGCTGACGCGCTCCCGGGAGCTTCTGGAGTCGGAGGTCATCACTGCGCAGGAGTACGAGGGGCGGCAACTGGAGTTCGCCAACGCGCAGGCCGCTCTGGTGCGGGCCCAGACCAATCTGGAGCTGGCCACTCTGCGACTTTCCGACGTGACCATCCGCGCACCCATGGCCGGCACCATCCTCGAGAAGCTGGTCGAATACGGACAGGTCATCCAGTCCGCCACCCAGAACGTCTCGGGCGGCACGACGCTGTTCGTCATGGCGAATCTCGACGGCATGCGCGTTCGCACGCTCGTGGACGAAACGGATGTCGGCCAGCTCGCTGGCGGCATGACGGCGGCGGTGACCGTGGAAGCCTTTCCCGACAGGACCTTCGAGGGCGCGATCGAGAAGATCGAGCCGCAGGCGGTGGTCGTGCAGAACGTCACCATGTTCCCGGTGATCGTGCTGCTCGACAACCGGGCCGGACTCCTGAAGCCCGGGATGAACGCCGAGGTCGAGGTTCTGGTGGACGAGCGGATCGCCACCCTGACGGTGCCGAATAACGCAGTCGTCCAGCCCCAGGAGGTCGCGCCCGCCGCCGAGGTGCTGGGACTGGACCCGCAGTCCGCCGCGGTCGACCGGGGCGCATGGGGCGATCTGATGGCGCAGGCCGCGGCGAGGGCGGGGGTCCAGCCGGGCAGCTGGGCGGCGGGCATGGCCGCCGGCGCGATGCCGGGGGGTGCAGGGTTCGGCGGAAGAGGCATGGCCGAAATACGAGCCGCGTTGGAATCCGGGGACATCACTCCCGATTCGGCGCGGGCGCTGTTCGCCGCGATGCGGGGGCAGAGCGGGGGCGGTCGGCGCGCGGCGGAGGCCCCCGGAGGCGCGGCATCCGAGGGGAGCGCAGGCGGAGCTGCCGCGGAGACGCAACCCGAACGAGGTCCGTCTCCCGGTGAACGACCCGGCGGCCGGAGCGGAGCGGGGCGGGGGCTCGGCGGGGGCCGGGCGATGCCGGCCATGGGCGGTTCCAGCGGAAGCCCCGCCTTCCAGCCCGCGGTGGCGTTCGTCGTCGACGAGATGGGGAACGTCGAAGCGCGACCCGTGGTGATGGGAGTGAGCGACTGGGACTACGCCGAGATCCTCGCCGGACTCGAAGAGGGCGAGCAGCTCGCGCTGATCGGCGCGGCCCAGCTCCAGGCGAGACAACAGGAGCGACTCGAACAGATGCGCGGCCGGTTCCGGCCGTTCTGAGGAGCTGAGCGAAAATGTTCATCCTGAGGGAAATCGTGCTGGTCGCGATGGCGTCGATCCGTGCCAACGCCCTCCGCTCCGGGCTCACCACCCTGGGTATCGTCATCGGCACGGCGGCGGTGATCACCATGGTGGCCCTGGGGGAGGGCGCGCAGCGCCAGGTGCAGCAGCAGATCGAGAACATGGGGACGAACATCCTCACGGTGCGCCCCGGCCAGGGATTCTTTCGCGGCGTGGCGAGCGGATCCCGGCGTCTCGAAGAAGACGACGCGATCGCGCTTCGCGACCAGATCGGCGACATCTACGAGATCGCACCCGAGATCGAGAGCCGGTACCAGGTGACCCATGCACGCGCGAATTCATCCAATTCGGTCGTCGGAACCTGGCCTTCCTACTTTTCGGTTCAGAGTCACGAGCTCGCATACGGCCGCTTCTTCGACGAGGGCGAAGTGCAGGGACGGCGGCGGGTCGCGGTGCTCGGCTCGAATGTACCGGAGGATCTGGACATCCCGGGCGGGCTGCTCGTGGGCCGCACCATCCAGATCCGAGGGATCCCCTTCGAGGTTGTGGGCATCCTGAAGGAGAAGGGCGGGGCGATGTGGATGCAGCCCGACGATCAGATCTTCATTCCCCTGTCCACCGCGATGTACCGCGTCATGGGCGGCAGGGACCGGCTGCGCTCCATCTACGTGGCTGCTCCCTCGCCTGACGAGCTCGACCCCGCGTGGGCCGAAATCGACCGGGTGATCCGGCGCGAGCACCGCATCCTGCCCACCGAGGACGCCGATTTCAGCATCCAGCAGTCGTCCGACATACTCGAGACCTTCGGCGAGACCACCCAGACCTTCTCGCTGCTGCTCGCGGGCATCGCGGGCGTGAGCCTTCTGGTCGGCGGGATCGGCATCATGAACATCATGCTGGTCAGCGTGACCGAACGAACCCGCGAGATCGGCGTGCGCAAGGCTCTGGGCGCGACCCGCAAGACGATCCTCTTCCAGTTCTTGGTCGAGGCGCTGGTACTGTGCGTTTTCGGAGGCGTGCTCGGCGTCGCGTGCGGGTTCGGCAGCGCCGAACTGATCACGCAGCTCTACGGGTCGAACACCGCCGTGGCGCCCGAAGCCGTTGCCGTCGCGCTGGGATTCTCGGCGGCGATCGGCCTGTTCTTCGGGATCTGGCCTGCCCGCAGGGCATCCGTTCTGGACCCGATCGAGGCGCTGCGCTACGAGTAGAGGGCGGTTGCTAGCCCGGGGGATAGGCCAGATCCAGCCTTTCGCCCCGTCGCACCACTGAGACCGCCGCGGGCAGAGGGGCCACAGCCAGCGCGGCCCGCAGTTCCGCCAGCGATGCGACCGACCGTCCCGCCACGGCCAAGATGACGTCACCGGCTTGGAAGCCCGCGCGTGCGGCCGGACTCATGTCCACGACTGCGGTGACGAGCGCGCCTGAATCCACACCGAAGAAGCTTCCAAGTTCGCCGGTTAGATCGTGCACCTGGATGCCGCCCAGCACCACGGGACGCCCCAGAACGAAGGGGGTCAACGCGGGCAGAGCACCTTCTGCGGTGGCGCGTGCTTCTGCGGTGGCGCGCAGATCCCCCCCGCCACCGGCGACGGGCGGTGTGAGATTCTCCTCGGCCAGCCGGGACAATGCCTCCCTCTGGCGCCTGCTTCCCAGATCCTCGCGCCTTTCGTCTACCGGGCCGCTCCATCTGATCTGAATGCGCGCCTCGGCCGCACGCAGTCGGTCGCCAGTGCTCATGAAGCCGAGGACCAGGGAGTCGCTCGCGCCTCTGGCGACCATCAGTTGCAGGATCGAGTCGGCATTCTTCCAGACGCGGGCATGGATGCTGTCGAAGCGCGCGGGACTGAATTGCGCGCCGGCCACCCCGGGCCGCCGGGCGGCGACGATGGTGACCTCCGCAGCGCTCCCTCCCCTCAGGAGCCCTACTCGGAAGGGCTGGCCGAGCTCAGGATCAGAAACAAGGCTCAGCCAGTCATCGTAGCTGCTGAACGTGGTTCCATTGACCGCAACCACCAGATCACCGGGGAGCACGCCACCGCGGTGGGCAGGACCGGTCAGATAGATGTCGGTGACCAGAACGGCGAAGCCCTGTTCTCCGGGACGCTGGGCCGCCTCGGTGAGGATGCCGAGCCAAGCCTGGGACTGGCCGGTGACGAGCGCATCCTGAGCGTGACCTGCCGCCGGAAGACCTGTCCCCAGAGCGCCGAGCACCGCCAGCGAGCGAATGGTGGCGGCGGTCATCAGTGCCAGGCTTCCAGACTGATCTGGTGGAGGGTCTGCTGCCGCTCCATCAGCGTATTGACGTAGAGCACATTCAGGAATTCGTCGTCCGGCGATTCCTGCACGGCGGCCTCGCCCGTCGCGACCAGGGCCTCGAGTCCAGCCAGGCGCGCGACCGGATCGCGGCGCAGCCGCTGCCCGTTGAGGGTGTAGAAGAGCTCCTGGTGATCGCGATAGGCCCTCCTCCACTCTCGTTCCGCCTCTTCGACCGCCCTGCGGGCGTCGTCAAGAGATGCGGGTGCCGCCGTTGCGGACGAGGGAGACCCCGCCTCGGGCGCGTTCCTGCCCGCGGAGGCCTGTCGAAGTGCGTCGGCGTCGAAGCCGGGTGCCGTCGCGGTGACCCGGCCGAGGGCCGTGCCGCCGATGAAGAGGACAAAAGCGGCGGCGATCTGCAGCCACCTGCGCCGGAAGCCTCCACCGGGCGCGTGTCCCCGAATCAGGCCGGTCGTCACCAGCTCCTGCTGGAGTTCGTGCCACCCTCCGAGCGGCGGCAGGATCGCCGGGAGATTCCGCAGTGCCCGTGATTGGGTTTTGAGCGTCTCCAGCTCGCGCCGGAGGACGGGATCCTCGTCGAGGATCATCTGTTCCTGCGGCGTCGGCTGCTCATCGACCAACCGCGCCAGATCTTCGAGTTTCAAACGCTCCATGCCTCGACTTCCTTCGGACTGGGTTCGAATCCGCGCAGCATGCGGCGCATCTTGGCTCGCGCCTTGAACAATTGCGATTTGGAGGTGCCCGCGGTCACCCCGAGGGCAGCTCCGATTTCTTCGTGTGTGTATCCTTCGACATCGTGGAGGACCAGGACCTTTCGCATCCCGTCAGGGAGAAGGTCCATCGACTCCTCCAGCTTACGCTTCAGAAGGGGATCGCCCATCCGCGGCGCCACGGCGATCTCGTCGGGCGCAGCCACCTCGCGCTTGCGCCGGGTCTTGGCCTTTCTGACCGATTGCAGCGCCGAATTGACGGCGATCCGGTGAAGCCAGGTCGACAGGGAGGCGTCGCCCCGGAAGGTGGGCAGTGCCCGGATCGCCCGGATCCACGCTTCCTGAGCGTAGTCTTGCGCTAGGTCGTCATCGCCGGCGATGCGCCGCACCACGGCGAATACCCTCGGTGCGTACCGGTCGTACAGAGCGCGGACGGCCCTGCCGTCTCCGTCGCACGCCCGGCGAATGAGTTGCGCTTCCATATCTCCGGATCCGGTTTTGGCGCTCGGCGGGCGTTTCACCGCGGGATCCTCCATGTCTGTTCCACGGACGACTCCACGTGTTGCCTCTGCACGAGTCGCGGCGCATTACCTTTGTTGCGGTCGTGTGTTCTGATGTCCGCTCCCCCGACAAAGGTTGCCCGTACCGCATGATGACCCACTCCGCCTCCCGCTTGCCCGGAACGGCGTTTCTGAGGTGCACCGCGACGGGCGAGACCTTCGAGTCCGAGCAATTGACGGGTCTGTCGCCCGCAGGCAAGCCCCTGTTCGCATGCTACGACCTGAAATCGCTCCGGGGACGCTTCACCCCCGCCACCCTGGCCGGCCGCGCTCCCACGCTCTGGAGGTACGAGGAAGTCCTCCCCGTGCGGAGCCGGGCTTTCCGGGTAACCCTGGGCGAAGGCTTCACCCCGCTCGTCGACTCGCCACGCCTGGCTCGTGCGGCGGGTGTGCGCCGGCTGTGGGTCAAGGACGAAGGGCAGAACCCCACGGGCTCCTTCAAAGACCGGGGACTGTGCATGGCCGTGTCGCGCGCCTTGGAACTGGGAGCGCGGGAACTCGCCATCCCTTCGGCGGGGAATGCGGCCGGATCGAGCGCGGCCTACGGAGCGGCCGCCGGACTCTCCGTGCATGTCGTGGTGCCGAAAGATACGCCGCCGCCCATCCTCGCGGAGATCCGGGCCCTCGGTGCCGACCTGCAGCTGCTGGACGGTCTGATCAGCGACTGTGGACATGTCGTGCGCCGGCGTTGCGACGAGGACGGATGGTGGGATCTTTCCACCCTCAAGGAACCGTACCGGGTCGAGGGGAAGAAGACGATGGGCTACGAGCTCTTCGAGCAGCTGGGCGGCCGCCTGCCCGACGCGATCGTGTACCCGACCGGAGGCGGCACCGGGCTGATCGGGATGTGGAAGGCCTTCGGCGAGATGGAGGAGCTGGGGTGGATCGGTGTCGAGCGGCCTCGGATGTTCAGCGTGCAGTCGACCGGATGCGCCCCGATCGTGAAGGCGTGGGAGGAGGGCCACGAAGAGGCGGCAGCGTGGGAGGGTGCGGCAACCTACGCCGCGGGGCTGCGCGTCCCGGGAGCCGTGGGCGACTTCCTGATCCTTCGCGCCGTCCGCGAGTCGGGGGGCGGAGCGGTGGCGGTTCCCGACGCCGAAATGCAGGAGTGGGTGGCGGCCATGGGGGCCGCCACGGGGATCTTCGCCGCGCCCGAGGGAGGAGCAACTGCCGCCGCAGTGCCCAGGCTGATCGGGATGGGGCTGATCGACGCCGACGACGAGGTCGTGCTCTTCAACACGGGCAGCGGTCTGAAATACGTGGGGATGGAACCGATCGCCTGACGCATCGCCGGTCGGCTGCCGCGAGGAACTCGTGCCCCGGCCTCGCCCGGCCGGGCGAGGCCGGGGGCGCGGTCGCGGGGCCGCGTTCACCGCCACGTTCACCACGGAAGACGAGGGCCGGGCGAGGCCGGGGGCGCGGGGAGGTTCCTTGACTTGCGGTCAGCTGCCGGCATTCCAGCGATAGCTGATCTCCGGAAGCGGAATGAAAGCTCTGCGTGGAGGACGGCGGTCTTCGGGGTCGGGGCGTTTCAGCGCGAGCGCGCGATTGAAGTGCAGGGCCAGGGACGCCGTGTGTCGGGACGCGAAATCCCAATCGAGCCCGACGGGAAACCGGGCGATGAGACCGAATCCCGTCCCTGCTTCGCTACGAGCCAGGATTCCCCACAACCCCAACCCGGCGTACGGTTCGACGGCGTATGAACCGACGTATTGCTTGGCGGTCAACGACAGATTCAGGTCGCGAGACCGCCACGTTCCCAGCTGCAGTTCGAGGCCTCGGTGCGACCACCGATATTCGGCAACGAGCGCCGCGAACCCGGCTCCCCCGAGCGAAACACCGAAGCGATACTGGGCGGATGCGCTGCCGGTGTCCGCAAGCGCGGTCATCCAAATGACCACACACATGATACGCAGGCTGCGGCTTGCCTTGGGTAACGTGATATCGGAAACGTGCGACATGTTCGGAAGTATACCGGCGACCGGCTTGACCGGCGAGCTGACACCGCCATCTTGGTGAATGTCATCTTTTGGTGAGTGACGGCACTCAAGACTTCGTGCACAGGGGTTGTGACGATGAATCGGACGTGGCGGCACGCCCTCCGCGCGTGCTTCGCGGCAGGAGTTCTGTTCCCGATTCTCTTCTCGGCCTGTCGCGTGCCGGAAAGAGGTGCAGAGACGGCGAGGCCTCTGCCGTCGGCACTCCTTTCGGGCCTGGCACCGGACTCCGTGCGCGAACGCCACCTCGCCGACGGGGCCTTCTACCGGTTCGTCTGGTCGCCTCGAGGGCCTTGGGCGGTCCACCTGGTTTCGGCTGAACTGACGCGCTGCGACCTCGGCCTCGTCGTGGTACCTGCGAAGGGCCCGGACGGGACACCCCGGACTCGGATGCCCGTTAGCGAGATGGTACCCGCTGCTCCGGCCGTGGCCCTGGCCGGCGTCAACGGAGACTTCTTCCGCTTGGACAACGGCGTGCCGTTGGGATCCGAGGTCACGGAAACGACAACCCGCTTCTCGGCCCGCCCGGCGCTTGCCTGGGGTCGCGAACGGGCGCCGTGGATCGGCGTGTCGGCGTGGGTCGAAGACCGGATGCGGTTCGGATCCGATACCCTCGCAATCGGAGGGGGAAACGGTGGAGTGCAGGTAGTGGGAGGTTATCCCGAACTTCTGGACGCCGGCCGCGTGGCAGGTGACCTCGGCGTCTCAGAACGTCCATCCTTTGCCGCGGCGCGGCATCCCCGTACCGCGATCGGATTCGACGCCGATGAGCGACTGCTCTGGCTCGTGGTCGTGGACGGGCGCCAGGCTCCGCGCTCATCCGGCATGTCGCTTCGCGAGTTGGCGAATCTGTTCCTCTGGCTGGGCGTGGACGAGGCGTTGAATCTTGACGGCGGCGCATCATCGGCAATGCTGCTCGGTGCGCAGCTCGTGAGCCGCCCCTCCGACGCCGGTAGCGAGCGTCCCGTCGGCAACAGCGTCTGGCTGGTCCGGGATCCGGAAGGATGCAGGAGCCGGGACAGGGCTTAGCTTAGCTTAGCACCTTGCCGGACGGGTGCCCGGCCGATCTCGGTCCCCGCGAGGGTTCACCACGGGCCGTCAGTCAGCGCCGGTCCCAGGTCATCGACAGGCCCACGTACCCGCCCCGGTCGGGGCCGGGCTCGAAGTACCGCCCGCCGAAGGCGTTGACCACGACCGACGTCGCGTAGCGTACATTCGTGAGGTTGGTGATTCCGCCGAACGGCGAAAGCCGCATGTGCCCGGCGCTGATCTCTGAAGCCCCGACGCGGAGGTCGAACAGGCTGAAGCTGTCGGCGGACGCTTCGTTCGCATCGTCGGCGGGCATGTCGTCCCGCGCTTCGATTCGGAGCTCGCCGAACCAGGAGCCGCGATCCGCTCGCAGGCTGGCTTCGAGTCGGTGGGGCGCGATCCCGGGGACGCGGTTGTCGGCGAAGTCGTCGCCGTCAACGGAAAACTCGGTGAAGCGTGCGTTGACGTAGCCGTAGGTCAGACGTGCGGTCAGAAGCGAAGAAAGCGCGGTCCGGACCGAGGCTTCGAAACCGTGAAGTCGCGACCGCCCTACGTTGCGGTAGAATCGGCGTCCGGGCGCGGTCGGAACCTCGAAGGGCACCAGCTGGTTGGTGAGATTCGAAGAGAAGGCGGCCAGGTCATAGGCCGTTCCGGCACCTGTTTCGCCCCGCATGCCGCCCTCCACGGTCCAGCCTCGCTGAGGATCGAGCTCGGGGTTGAACCCGCCCGCCCGGTCGGGCTGGTTGGCGAGTTCCGTGGTCGTCGGAGTTTCGAAGGACCGCGCGACGGAAGCGAACAACCCGTGGCCGCCGAGATCCAGGTGAAAGCCGAGCGACGGATTCAACCCGCTCATGCCGCGGGTACCGGAGTCGTCGGGATTGCCGGCAGCGGTGAAGCGGTCGTCGGCGCGGAAGTTGAAGTGATCGAAACGCAGCGCGCCGACGACATCGAGACGCCCCGAGAGAGGATGGCGGAACTGCGCGAATAGAGCGGCAGCGCGGACCCGTTCCTGTTGATCGAGGGTGAGCTCGCCCGCATCGCCGCCGTCGTTCGTGAAGTTCAGGCGGTCGTCGCTCTGCACCTCTCCCTCCAATCCGAAATCGACTCTGCCGGAGCCCGTTGCCGATTGCCACTCGCGTGCCAGGGCCAGCCGCAGGCCGCCGCCGTTCCTGTTCAGGTCGATCACGCTCGTCGGGATGGGGTTGTCCAGCTCCCGTCTGACCCCGTAGCCGGAAAAGGTCCCCTCCATTCCTCCCAAGGCGCCTCGCCAGCTGATTCCCGCCTGACCCTGCCTCACGTACTTGCGGGTGCGGCGCCGGACGTTGAATCCCCACGCCTCGTCGCTTCCGTCGTCGAAGAGCTCGCCGGGAAGTGATCCGGCGTTGAGGGCGTTCAGATCCAGGCCGCTCAACTGAACCGCCAGAATCCCATCGGCGACAACCGAAGTGAACCCGGCGTTGACGGTCGTGCGCGTGGCCTGGCTGTAGGGGTCTTCACCGGAATCCGTCAGGTTGTTTCGGAATCCGTCGAACCGGTGCTGTGCCGTGCTGGCCCGAAAAGCGAAGTTCCCCGCCGTACCCGAGCCGGTTGCTTGGAGCCGCAGCAACCCGTCCGAACCGGCTACGACCGTGGCCTGCTGGCTGTAGGGTCCGGTGTACGGGGCACCGCTCTCAAATAGGATGACGCCGCCGGCACCGTTTCCGTACAGCGCCGCGGCGGGTCCGCGCAGGACCTCGACCCGTCCCAGCGAACCGATGTCGAGGTGGTCGAGGGTGGTCTGCCCGTCGGGAAGCGTGGCGGGGATGCCGTCCACCAGGATCTTGATTCCGCGCACGCCGAACTGCGAGCGGGCACCGAAACCGCGGATCGAGATGCGTTCGCCCATCGCCGGGTTGTAGCGGTTCTGCACCCGTACTCCGGAGAGATTGTGCAACGCCTCCTCGATGAAGAGACCGGTGTTGCCTTCGGACAGAACGGGGCCGGCGAGCACGGAAGTGGAAAACGGAAGCCGGTCCAGACGGATCGGTGACCGAAGCACCGCAACCACGATCGGTGCGAGCTCTACCGTGTCTCCTGCTGCGGTCTGGGCCCGGGCGGAGCTCGTCGCGAGCAGGGCGGCCAGTGTGACGGGGAAGAAGAGTGTGACGGGGAAGAAGAGTGTGACGGGGAAGAAGATTCTGCTCAACGCTGGATCCTATTCGATTATTCGACGGGTTCACGTATTCGACGGGTTCACGCCTATTCGACGGGGTTCGCGCCAGGACTCGGGTTTGCCCGGTGAGGCGCCTCGGGAGCAAGATCGCCGGGAATGGCTAGTCGGACTCGACCCGCAGATCGAGCGTCTGCAAGAGGACCTCGGAAGGGATGACCGCCGTCGCTTCCTGCATTTCGATCAGGTCCGACAACGTATACCTCACCTTCAGCCGAACCGGGTCGAGTTCTTCGCCGGGCTTCACGACCGAAACCCGTAACCGGGTGTCCACCGGCACCCAGCATGCCCGATAGTACCCGAACCCGTTGGTCTCGACGGCAACGCCGCTCCGCCCGGCCCTGATCGTCCTGGCGACGACGGAGGACGGAGAGACATCCTGGTCGACATCGAAGTCCCATGAAACGACGCGGACCATGACGCCCGGCACCGCCGCCCCGGTGCTGTCCGTGACCTGTCCGACCAGGATGCCGCTGTTTCGGACGGGGCCGCCGCCCGGAATGTTCGCCGTGTCGTCGGGCCGCTCGACATGGCGGCAGAGCCTGTCGGCGACTCTCGTCACGGTCGGCGCGACG
Source organism: Longimicrobiales bacterium (assembly GCA_965215065.1). GTDB lineage: Bacteria > Gemmatimonadota > Gemmatimonadetes > Longimicrobiales > Gaopeijiaceae > Bin94. The sequence continues at coordinate 1,822,154 of OZ244037.1, read as the reverse complement.
AAGGCAATCTGAGTCGGCGTCGTTGCCCCTTCCACCACCTCCACCTCGAATGGTTCAGGCCGGTAGGAGTACCGGTCCAGGTAGGCGTGGGAATACGTCACGGAATAGACCCCGGGCTCGAGGTGTGCCAACTCGAACCTTCCATCCCTGTCGGTCGTAACCTCGATTCCCGTTCCTTCGATGTATACCCGTGCGTCTGGGAGGCCGACTCGCAGACTGTCGAAGACCGACCCTGCGATGCGACCCCCCCGGTCCGTCTCCATGACCGCCCCCTCGTTTCCAAGCACCCTGAGGACATCGCCGCCCTGCACGGTGATGCCGTCCAGAATCGATTCGACCCGCCCGGTGAGCGGGTTGGTGGCCCTCCGGGCGCGCGGCATCCTGATCCGCCACGAGTCGACGATCCAGGTGCCGTTGGGAAGCGCTTCGAACTCGACCGTCCCACCGGGCGATCCCGCCGTCAGCGCGTCCGGCAGGTTGAGGTTCTGGTAGTAGAAGTCGAGCCGCTCCAGCTCCGAAGTGGCGGGATTGATCCACAGGGTGCCGGAGATCTCCGGCAGGCTGCGGCCGCGGACGGGTTGGAAGGCGAGACCGATCAGCCCCGGTGCCCGGTCTTCGTCTCTCCTGACGCGAAAGCAGTGCGTATCCAGGAATTCGTCGGACAGGAGCACTGCCGCGTCGGGCGCCCGATAGACCGACTCCACCGGCGTCAGGCGCGCAAAGCCCTCGTTTATCAGCTCTTCGGCGGGAAGCGACATGTAGGGAGCCCGTCGATAACCTTGGCCGTAGGTCCGGTCTTCCGAGATGACCTTGCGGTTCTCGCGGTCCATCTCGCGCTTGATCCCCATCATCTCGTAGCGGTAGTAGCCTCTTTCGTGGGTCCACGCTGCCGCTTCCAGCGCCTTCCGCGCCTCGTCCCAGACGCGCGTCACCGCGAGCCCCTCCTCCGGACGCACCCGGCAGCGCCGGTCTCCTTCGGCCTCGATTCCCGCCAGTGATACCGCTTCGACACGGGCGACGATGTCGACCGCAATCGTATCGCCGGCGGCGATCTCGAAGTAACGCGACCAGGTTGTCGCGTAGCCGATCCGGTCGGCTCTTACCCGGTAACGGCCCGGCAACAGCGCGGTCAATTGGTAGAGACCGCTTTCACGGGTCAGGTTCCGGGCGAGCTGCCGGTCCTGGTCATCCACCAGGCTCACCATGGCACCGCCGACGGCGGTCGATCCGTCGCTGTCCACGAGCCTTCCGCGCACGACTTGACTGCTCGCCGCGCCGGTGCCGCCGCCCATGAGGAAAAGGACCGGAAGAAGACCGATAGCGCCCGGCAGCCCGTGGATGAATCCGCGCCGATGCATCGCCGCACGAATGCCGGGGGGATTTTGTCCGCGGGCTGCTGTCATCGGAGAGCTCTGCACTGCTCACCTCCAGCTGCTGCTTCTCAGGTCTGCAAGGTAACACGCGGGTGTCGGTGTGCGGCAAGACGGCGGGCACCGGCACCCACGGCCTGGTGGAGCTTCGTGTCTCCGCCGGGGCTGGACCGGATGGTGATGATGAATGTCGAGCGACCGGGACGGTCCGGCAAGAAAATGCGGATTCATCCACGGGCTGCTAGCTTGGCGTGCTCGCCACGCCGCACTCGACCGGAGTTCTGGAATGGTAAGTCGACCGTCACTTTTGTCTGCGGGCACCGCAGTTGCCGCGCTGACCGCCCTGATCCCTGTCGTACTGACCGCCCAGAACCCGGGCTATACCCCGGAGCTGTACTACCGGCTCGTCGGGGTGGGCGAGGTCGCCGTGTCGCCCAGCGGGGCCTACGCGGCCTTCACGGTCACCACGGTGGTCGAGGACGAGAACCGGCGCCGTCGGGAGGTATGGCTCCAGCCGCTCTCCAACGGCCGGCCCGACGGCGATCCGTTCCCGGTCACCAGCCCGAACGAGGATTCGAGCGGCCCTCGCTGGTCGCCCGACGAATCCATGCTCGCCTTCTCGTCTTCCAGGGGCGACGACCCGAACCCGGTCTGGTTTCTGCGCGTGGACGGCCCCGGGGGCGAGGCGTTCCACATCGAGGGCGTCGACCGACCCCCGGTCTGGTCCCCCGACGGATCGCAGATCGCGTTCGTAAGGGCGCCCGACCCCGAGGATCCCGGGGACTCCGAGGACGACGAGGAAGGCGGAAGCCGTGATTCCGGTGATCCCAGACGCGGATGGATCGCCCCCGACGCCGTCAGCCGGACGCTGGACGCGGAACGTTTCGACGGCCGCGTGGTCACCTCGACGCGCTACAAGCGCGATGGACGACTTGCCTTCATGCCCCACTACCGGTCGCAGGAGAAGCGGCAGCTCATGGTCGTCGAAGCGGAAGGCGGCACACCGCGCCGGATCACGCGGCTGAGCTTCAACGCCGGAAACCCGGTGTGGTCCGCAGACGGCCGGGTCATCTTCTTCACGGGCGACGAGCGCGAAGACGACGAGCTCGACTCGGAGAACTCGGGCGACATCTGGGCCGTGGACGCTCGCGGGGGTACCGTCAGGCGGCTGACCTCCAACCCGGGCACCGAGAGCGCGCCGGCGGTCTCTCCCGGCGGCCGCATGCTGGCGTTTCTGTCGTCGCCGGAGCGGGGCAGCCAGACGGACCTGCTCGTCGGCGAGATCGGATCCGACGGCCATTTCCGCGGCCGGCCCCGCAACCTCACCGCGGATTGGGACCTGACTCCGGGCGCTCCGGCATGGACCGCAGACGGGACCGCGATCCTGTTCCAGGCCGGGACCGCAGGGAACACGCACCTCTTCCGGGCCGCGCCGGACGCGCCCGCCGCGCCGGACACGCCCCCTGCGCCGGTCGACCAGGTCACGCGCGGCGCGCGCCGGCTGTCCTCGTTCTCGTTCGCGAGCTCCGGGCGGTTCATGGCGTTCACCGCCACCGATCCGGTGACTCCGCCTGAACTCTATGTCGGCTCCACGGACGGCTCGACGGAACAGAAGGCGACGCGCTTCAACGACGAATGGCTTTCGCGCGTGACCCTCATGCCCGCCGAGGAGCTCGCCTGGACGGCTGACGACGGCACCGAGATTCAGGGGTGGGTGGTCCCGCCGGTCGGCTTCCGCGAGGGCGGCTCCCATCCGATGGTGCTGAAGATCCATGGAGGGCCGCATTCGGCCTATGGAAACACCTTCTTTCCCACCTTCCATGTGCTCTCGGCGGCCGGCTTCTTCGTCCTGTACACGAATCCCAGAGGCTCGTCGGGCTATGGACACGACTTCCAGTACGCCACCCGCGGCGAGTGGGGCATCGTCGACCGCGAAGACTATCTCGACGGCGTCGCTACTGCCCTGGAGGCCTATCCCCAGATCGATTCCACACGGCTGGGGGTGTCCGGCGGGAGCTACGGCGGCTTCATGACCAACTGGCTCACCGCGACGACCGACCGCTTCCACGCGGCCGTCACATCGCGCTCGATCACCAACTGGGAAAGCTGGTGGGGCACCTCGGACGCCCAGAGGCTCACCGAGTACGAGTTCTACGGACCGCCGTGGGCGCAGCGCGACCTCTACCGCCGCCTCTCCCCGATCTCCTACGTGGAGAACGTCACGGCGCCGACGCTGATCATCCACAGCGAGAACGACTACCGGACCCCGATCGGAGACGCCGAGCAGTGGTTCATGTCCCTCAAGAAGCTGGGCGTTCCGGTGGAGCTGGTGCGGTATCCCCGCTCGTCCCACGGACTTTCGCGGACGGGCGAGCCGTGGCTCCTCGTGGACCGTCTCGAACGCCTCCGCAGCTGGTTCGAGCATTTTCTGATACGGAATCCGCCCGGGACACGCGCCGGTGCCGGATCCGGACGCCGGTGACGCCCGTTCCGCCGATGCCCGGTCCGGGGCCGTGACGCCGCTTCCGCCGATGTACGATCCGGGGCCGTGACTCCGCTCCCGCCGACGTCCGCTCCGGGGCCGTGACTCCGCTCCCGCCGCTCCCCTTTGCAGACCGCCGCGAGGCCGTGCTCTCGCGCATGGCGGACGGGTCCATGCTGTTGCCCGCTTCGGGGGTGAGGTACAAGAGCGGCGATTCGGCGTACCGCTACCGTCCCGATTCGGAGCTGCTCTACGTCACGGGTTGGAAGGAAGAGGGCGCGATCGCAGTCCTGCGAGGCTACGGCGCCAGGCACCGCTTCGTGCTCTTCGTGCCCGAGCGCGACCCCGAAACGGAGCGCTGGACAGGGCCGCGCCCTGACCCGGACGAGGCGAAGGCCCGGTCCGGTGCCGATGTCGTCTTCCCCCTGAACGAGTTCCGCGAGCGGGGACCGGTGCTTCTCGCCGACGGCGACCGCATCCACTATCGCCTGGGTGCTTCCGCGCTCTGCGACGACGTGGTCGCCGAGGCTCTGGGCGCCGGACGCACGCGGCGGGCCCGGAAGGGCTCGGGCGCGTTCATGGTGGTCGACCCGGGAGCGGTCCTGGACGCGATGCGGGTCCGCAAGGACGCGGCCGAAATCGCGCGGCTGCGCACGGCGGCGCGGATATCCGTGGCCGCCTTCCGAGAGGCGCTGGCCTGTGTGCGGCCCGGAGCGGGAGAGTGGGAGGTGGAGGCAGCGCTGGAGAGCGGGTTCCGCAGCCGGGGCGCCGACGGGTCGGCGTTCGCCGCGATCGTCGCCGCCGGGAACAACGCGTGCACGCTGCACTACTCGGCCAACAGCGCTCGCATCGGCACCGGAGATCTCGTGCTGGTCGATGCAGGTGCGGAGTTCGACTTCTACGCGGCGGACATCACACGCACGGTGCCCGCATCCGGGCGGCCGGAGGGAGTGCGCCTCAAGGCTTATGAAGCCGTTCTCGGCGCGCGCCAGGCGGCTTTGGCGGCGTGTGTGCCGGGCGCGAGGTTCGAGGACGTGCACGAGGCGGCCGGCCGTGCGATCGCAGAGCGGTTGGTGCAGATGGGAGTGCTGGAGGGATCCGTGGACGAGGTGTTGGAAAGCGAAGCCCACCGCCCGTTCTTCCCGCACCGCACCTCGCACTGGCTCGGCCTCGACACGCACGACGCGGGAGTCTACCGGGACCGCGACGGACCGGTGAGACTCGAGCCCGGCATGGTCTTCACGGTCGAGCCCGGGTTGTATTTTGCGCAGGGCGGATGCGACCGGGTCCCCGAGCTGGAGGGGACCGGCATCCGCATCGAGGACGACGTGCTCATCACCGAAAAAGGCGCGGAGACGCTGACGGGCGACCTGCCGACGGCCCTCGAGGAATTGGTGCCCTTCGTCGGGACGGCTTCGTGAACTCCTCCCCTTCGCCGCCTTCGACGCTGGCAGGCCTGGAGCGCGGCGCGCTGGTCAGGCGCTTGACCGCACCGGAACCCCTGGTTGCGGTCGAGCTGCGACCGCCCCGCCTCGGCATGGGTCGCTCTCGGAGCATGAGGGTTTGGATCGACATGCACCACGCGGTCCGGCGCCTCGCCCGGCAGGACACCTTCATCCTCCTGACGGACGACGCCGCGGGAGACCACGAAGAGGAGAGCCTGGCCCACCTCGCCGCCAATCTGGGCGGGAGCGCCGACCTCGGCGCGGTGATCCCTTTTCTGACCTGCAAGCATCCCATCGACTACTGCCGGATGTTCGCCCGGCGGGCTTCGGAGCTTGGTGTGGCCGCCGTAGCCGTGGTCGGGGGCGATCACTCCGTCGGACCCGGCCGCTGCGTGCCGCACGGCAAGGACCTCCGCCGGACGCTGCGTGCCGATCAGCCGGGTCTGCCCTTGGGCGGATGGGCGAACCCGCACCGGGATCCAGTCCGGCAGGCGCGTTTCGTCGCCGATGCCGGGTTCAGCGCCGATTTCGTCCTGACGCAGATCGTGTCGCACCACTCCCTGGATCGTGTGGAACGCTTCCAGGCGGAGCTGGGGCGCTTGGGCGTCTCCCTTCCCGTCGTCTACGGCGTCTTCCACTATCACAGTGCCAACCCCCGCACGCTGGACTATCTTGGGCGCTATTTTCCGATTCCGGCTCGCGAGCTGACGCGGGAGTTCGGCGGGGGAGCCGCGGCCGAGGAGATCTGCATGCGGACCATCCGTGCGCTTCGCGCCGTCGGCGCGGACAAGGTGTACGTCAGCAACCTGAAGAGCCGGGACGCGGCGAGGCGGTTGGAGCGCATCGCGGGGGCAGCCCACGCCGGTTGACCCGGACCTCTCGGCTCAAAGAAATTAGTGAAGGGGAGAATATGCGCGCCGCAGATCTTGCGGCCCGCTGGCGGAATCCCCGGCCGCCCCTGCCGCTCCCACGCAAACCAAGATTGCCGCGAAGGGTGCTGACCCGCCGGTTATCCCCTAGCCTCGCCGCCCGTGTGGATTAATCCGCACGAGCGGCGAGGCGCCGGGGGGAGTTTATCCACGGGCTGCTTATGGTTGCCCTGGATCCACCACTTCTTCCCGCCCCCCTCCGAGCCCCTCCACCACAGCTACCGCCGCCCCCACGCCCGGCCCCCTGTGCGCGGCGACCTCCACCCCCGCGACCTCGCCCGCCAGTCCGGCCACCGTCTCGCGCGCGATCGCGATCCCCTCCGCAGCGGCGTGATCCGCTCCCAGGGCCGCCGCCCGGCGCATCCGCTCCACCACCCTTCCCGGCAGCACCACGCCCGGCACCTCGTTCTTGAGGAACTCCGCGTGGCGGAGCGAGCCGAGCGGCTGGATCGCGGCCAGCACCGGGATCCCGGGTCCGCCGGTGCCGATCCCCGCGAGGAAGTCGAGCAGGTGCTCGACATCGAAGACGGGCTGGGTAATGGCGAAGTGCGCGCCCGCGTCCACCTTCCAGTGAAAGCGGCTCAGCTCCCGCGAGGGGTCGCGGGCTCCGTGGCGGAGCGCCACGCCCACGACGAAGCCGGGCGGCGGGCCGATGTCGTTCCCCGAAGGATCGACGCCGCGGTTCATCGCGGTCACCACATTGGTGAGGCCGATCGAGTCCACGTCGACGACGGACCTGAAGTCGGGGTAGGGGGCGCCGCCGGGCGGGTCGCCGGTCAGCAGCAGGATGTTGCGCACGCCTGCCGCCGCCGCCCCCAGGAAGTCGCTGATCATCCCGAAGAGCGTGCGGTCGCGGCAGGTGTAGTGCGCAAGCGGCTCTGCCGGGCACGCATCCGAGATCAGGCCGGCCGCCGCGAGGACGCTCAGCCGGGCGGTGCGGCGGTCCTCGTGGATGCCGATCACGGCGGCTCCGGCCCCGGCAAGCGCGCGGCAGTCGTCCAGCATCTGCGACGTGTACCACCCCCGGGGGGGTAATATCCTCACGGAAGTCACGAATTCGCCGACGGCGAGACAGCGGCCCAACTTCGAGCGCGACGCCAGCGGTGGAGGGGGCTTGCGCGCGGCAGACTCGCCCGCGGCGCGGATCACCCGGACCGAGGTGCTCTGCGGCTGGATTGCCGCAACCGCTTCGCCGATGCTGCGGATGTGTTCCGGAGTCGTGCCGCAGCAGCCGCCCACGATCCGCGCTCCCGCGTCGATCGCGCGCCGTGCGTACTGAGCCATGTACTCGGGTTCGGTGACGTAGATCTTGCGGTCTCCGATGGCGCGCGGCAGACCGGCGTTGGGTACGGCCGACAACGGCAGCCGGGTGACCTCGGCCATCCCTTCCAGCCCCTCCAGAATGACCGCCGGCCCCACGGAGCAGTTGAGCCCCACCGCATCGGCGGCCCACGCTTCGGCCGCGCGGGCGGCCTGCTCGACCGTGGTGCCGTATTCGGTCACGCAGTCCTCGCCGATCGTCACCTGTGCGATCACGGGCAGATCGCAGCGCGCCCGCACCGCACGGAATGCCTGTTCCAGCTCGGCCAGGTCCGAGAACGTTTCGAGGATGAAGCCGTCGACGCCGCCCGCAAGCAGCCCGTCCACCTGACGGCCGAAGAAGGCGCGGGCCTCTCCAAGCGAAGTAGGGCCCCAGGGTTCGAGCCGGATGCCCAACGGCCCGATCGCGCCCGTCACCGCGGCGCGTCGGGCGGCGGCCCGCACGGCGATCGCGGCGGCGCGTTCGTTGAGTTCCTCGGTCCGCTCGTCCAGCCCGTGCGACGACAGCTTCACCGGATTGGCGCCGAAGGTGTTGGTCTCGACGATCTCGGCGCCGGCGCGGATGTACTGCTCGTGGACATCCTCGACGAGCTCCGGATGGGTGACGTTCAGCTCGTCGTAGCAGACGTTGAAGAAGATCCCGCGCGCGTATAGCATGGTGCCCATCGCGCCGTCCATGACGTGGACGCGCTCTCCGGACAGCATTCGCCGCAGGTCAGGCACGGTCGCCCTCTCCTCCGGGCCGGGCCCCGGAAACGCGGTCGGCCAGGTTCGGACCGAGCCACCGCGCGGCCTCGTCCACCCTCATCCCCTTTCGCCCGGCGTAGTCCTCCAGCTGGTCGCCGTCGATCCGGCCCACCCCGAAGTAGAAACTGCCGGGGTGTCCTATGTACAGGCCGGAGACCGAGGCGGCCGGGGTCATGGCGCAGCTTTCGGTCAGCGACACGCCGATCGCGTCGGCGTCCAGGAGGCGGAAGATCGTTTCCTTCTCGGAGTGGTCGGGCAAGGCGGGATAGCCGGGGGCGGGACGGATTCCGGCGTATTCTTCGGCGATGAGCTGGCTGTTCGTGAGCGATTCGTTGTGCGCGTAGCCCCAGAGCTCGCGGCGCACGCGTTCGTGCATACGTTCGGCAAACGCCTCGGCGAGCCGGTCCGCCAGCGCCTTGGAGAGGATGCTCTGATAGTCGTCGCCCGCGGCCTCGAAGTCGGCGCAGAGCTCGGCGACCCCATCGCCGGCGGTCACCACGAAAGCGCCCGCGTAGTCGCGGACTCCGGAGCGCTCGGGAGCCACGAAGTCCGCCAAGCACAGGTTCGGACGGCGGCCGGGCTTGGCGAACTGCTGGCGGAGGCAGTGGACGATCGCGAGCGGCCGGTCGCGGGACTCGCTGTCCCAAACGACTATGTCGTCGCCCGAGGAGTTCGCCGGGAACAGACCGATGACTCCCTTCGCCGCCAACAGCCGCTCGCGCCGGATCCGCCCGAGCAGCGTCCGGGCGTCGTCGTACAGACTCGCGGCCTGCGGGCCCACCTCGGAGTCCGACAGGATGTCGGGGAACCGGCCCTTGAGATCCCAGACCCGGAAGAACGGCGTCCAGTCGATCCGCGAAGTCAGTTCTTCGAGGTCGTAGGAGCGTGAGGGGTTGGAGCGTGAGGGGTTGGAGCGTGAATGACTTGAAGGGGGGGGTAAGGCTGACCTCGGAGATGCGGAGGGACCGTGTCCGTGCGCGACCGCACCGGCACGGTCGCGGGGAAAGATCCGCGTTCCCGTGAAGGTGGGCCGGACCGGCGCATGGCGGCCCCATTCGAGCCTCAGCCGGTTGGCGCGGGCAGCCTCCAGAGGCAGAAGCGGTGCCCGTCGCCCGTGCCCTGCACGCCGTCTGCGAACGGCTTCGTACTCTTCCCGGACGGCGGCCGCGTACCTTCCGCGACTTCCCGGATCGAGCAGCTTGCGCGCCACCGCCACGCAGCGCGACGCGTCCCGCACGTGTATGGTGTCGCCCGAATAGCGCGGCTCGATCTTGACCGCCGTGTGGACCCGCGAGGTCGTGGCGCCGCCGATCAGGAGCGGCTGGGTCATCGCGGTGCGCTCCATCTCGGAGGCGACATGGACCATCTGGTCCAGACTCGGCGTGATCAGCCCGGAGAGCCCGATGATGTCGGCGTCCACCTCGCGGGCGCGTTCCAGAATCCTTTCGGCGGGGACCATCACGCCCAGGTCGAAGACCTCGTAGTTGTTGCACTGGAGCACGACCCCGACGATGTTCTTCCCGATGTCGTGCACATCGCCCTTGACCGTCGCCATCACGATGCGTCCCGCCGACCGGTCCTCCTCGCCTCCGGGCTTCTCGCGTTCCAGGTGCGGCACGAGATGGGCCACCGCGCGCTTCATCACGCGGGCGCTCTTCACCACCTGCGGGAGGAACATCCTCCCCTCGCCGAAGAGGTCGCCCACGGTGTTCATCCCCGCCATCAGCGGCCCCTCGATCACATGCAGGGCGCGCTCGGCCTGGGTGCGCGCATCTTCCGTGTCCTCTTCGATGTAGTCGGTGATCCCGTGCACCAGCGCGTGCCGGAGACGCGTCCCCGCCGGTGCGTCCCGCCAGGAGAGGTCCTCCGCGTCACCGGCTGCGCTCCCCCGGTATCGCCCGGCCAGCATGGTCAGGCGCTCGGTGGCCTCGGGGTCGCGGTTGAAGAGCACGTCCTCGACCGCCGCGAGCAGCTTCTCGGGGATCTCGTCGTAGACCGCGATCGCCCCGGCGTTCACGATCCCCATGTCCATTCCGGCGCGCCCGGCGTGGTAGAGGAACGCGGAGTGCATCGCCTCGCGCACCCCGTGGCTGCCGCGGAACGAGAACGACACGTTGCTCACCCCGCCGCTCACGAGACAGTGCGGCAGAGACTTCTTGATCCGCGCCGTCGCCTCGAAGTACGCCACCGCGTACTCGCCGTGCTCCTCGATGCCGGTGGCCACCGCGAAGATGTTGGGGTCGAAGATGATGTCTTCGGGCGGGAATCCCTCGTCGCGCACCAGGATTTCGTAGGCGCGCCTCGAAATCTCCACCTTGCGGTCCGCCGCAGCGGCCTGGCCCTCCTCGTCGAAGGCCATGATCACGACGGCGGCGCCGTAACGGCGGATCAGCCGCGCCTGACGGCGGAAGGCGTCCTCGCCGTCCTTCAGGCTTATCGAGTTCACGACCGGTTTGCCCTGCACGCACCGCAGCCCGGCCTCGATCACCTCCCAGCGGGACGAGTCGATCATGAAGGGGACGCGCGCGATCTCGGGCTCGGCCGCGAGCAGGTTCAGGAAGCGCACCATCGCCGCCTCCGAGTCCATCAGCCCCTCGTCCATGTTGACGTCGATGATCTGGGCGCCGTTGCGCACCTGCTGAAGCGCCACTTCGAGCGCGGCCTCGTAGTCCCCCTCCAGGACGAGGCGGGCGAAGCGCCGCGATCCCGTCACGTTGGTGCGCTCGCCCACGTTTACGAAGAGCGACTCGGGTCCGATGGTGAGCGGCTCCAGCCCCGAGAGGCGAGTGCGCACCGGGGGCGCGGGGGGGCGCCGAGGCGCGACGCCTTCCACTGTCTCGGCGATCGCGGCGATGTGGTCCGGGGTCGTGCCGCAGCACCCGCCCGCGAAGTTGAGGAAGCCGGCGCGTGCGAAGTCGCCCAGGGCGGCGGCCATCTCGCCGGGCGTAAGGTCGTAGCCGCCGAAGGCATTGGGAAGGCCGGCGTTGGGGTGACAGCTGACCGGATACTCGCAGACGGCGGAAAGCTCCTGCAGGTACGGCCGGAGGGCGTCGGGGCCGAGGGCGCAGTTGAGCCCGAACGAGAGGGGAGCCGCGTGGCGCAGCGAATTGTAGAAGGCCTCGGGGGTCTGTCCGGTCAGGGTCCGTCCGCTCTGGTCGGTGATGGTCCCCGAGATCATGATCGGAAGATGGATACCCGACGCAAGACGCATGCCCGACGCTTCGAACTCCTCGAGGACGGCGAAGACCGCCGCCTTGGCGTTCAGGGTGTCGAAGACGGTCTCGACCATGAGGATGTCCACGCCCCCCTCGATCAGGGCGCGGACCTGCTCCCGGTACGCGCCGCGCAGCTCCTCGAAGGTGACCTGGCGGGCTCCGGGATCGTTCACGTCGGACGATATGGACGCAGTGCGGTTCGTCGGGCCGAGAATCCCGGCCACGTAGCGGGGGCGGCAGGGGGTGCGGGCCGTGTAATCGTCGGCGGCCTCCCGCGCGATCCGCGCCGCCGCGCGATTGATCTCGCCGACCGCGTCTTCGACCCCGTAGTCGGACATCGGTATCCGCGTGGCGCTGAAGGTGTTCGTCTCGATGATGTCCGCACCGGCCTCGAGGTAGGCGCGGTGGATCTCGCCGACGAGATCGGGGCGCGTCAGGCTGAGGAGGTCGTTGTTGCCGAAGAGAGGCCGGGGGTGGGCGGGGAAGCGGTCGCCCCGAAAGTCGGCCTCGGTCAGCTCGAGGCGCTGGATCATGGTGCCCATCGCGCCGTCAAGGACGAGGATGCGATCGGAGAGGAGGCGTTCGATGGGTGGACGGCGGGGGCAGATCAAGGGTCGGCCGTGCCGCGCCGCATCGGTCGAGGCGCGCCCTGTCGGCGGGGCGCACAAAGTCGAACCTGCCGGAGGATCGGACTGCGTCGAACTCAAGAGACGTCCCGCGCTCCCCGCCGAACCGCCCGTCAGGAGGAAGGGCCTCCCGGCGGGCGTGGCTTTTTAGCTGTTCCCTGGCCGCAATACGCCACAAATCGCCGTGATTCGGTCCCGTCCGCCGTCCGGCGGACGGGACCGTCAAGACTGCAACGATAGCGAAAACGGGTGAGGCGTTCCAGCCCGAGTCCTGTCCGGCAGCCACCCGTCGGCGTGGCAGTGCGCGGGGCTCCTGCCACCGGAATCAGGAACAAGGCGGCTGCAGGTCTTCCGGGAACCACTCGTCTCCGTCCGTCCGCGCCATCGTGCGATAGCAGTCCGTGGAGCCCCCCCCCCCCGGCATTCGAGCGGATTAATCCACGGGCCGCCAGGCCGCGCCCCGAACCCCCTAGCGCAATCCGGCGTTCCCGCAACATCTTTTTCTGCATCCGCCCGTTCCGCACGGGGATTCGCGAACACTCAGCGCCGAGGCGATACGATGGTGCGTACTACGTCAGCTTTCCTTTTCACGGCGGCTCTTCTCACGGTTGCGGCCCCGGCCTCCAGCCAGTCCGACATCGTGCGGACCGCCCTCCACGACTACCGCGTGGTCACCGTGGCCGACGGATTCGTGGTGCCCTGGTCGATTGCCTTCCTGCCGGACGGGGACATGCTGGTCACCGAGCGTGACGGTCGGCTGCGGATCGTCCGGGACGGCGTGCTCCTTCCCGACCCGGTTCCCGGGATCCCCGAGGTCGTGGCCAGAGGCCAGGGCGGTCTCCTCGAAGTGGCAGCCCATCCGGATTTCGCGTCCAACCGGCTTATCTACATCAGCTACTCCAAGGCCACGGGCAACTCGCCCGGCGGCACGACCGCGGTGATCCGCGGCACCTTCGAGAACGACCGCTTCACCATGACCGACGAGGTCTTCGAAGCGGTCTCCGAGGGCAACGGGCACTACGGGTGCAGGCTCGTCTTTGACGACGACGGCTATCTTTACCTTTCGGTCGGCGACCGGCAGGTGTCCACGCGCGGTGATCTCGCGGCCCACCCGGCCCAGGACATCTCGAACCACCACGGCGTGATCGTCCGGCTGCACGACGACGGCCGCGTCCCCGACGACAATCCCTTCGCGGGGCAGGAGGGCGCACGGCCCGAGATCTGGAGCTACGGCCACCGCAACGCTCAGGGACTGGCGATCCAGCCCGGCACCGGCGCCGTCTGGCTCACCGAGCACGGACCCCGGGGCGGTGACGAGGTGAACATCTCCACGCCCGGCGCCAATTACGGCTGGCCGGTCATCGGGTACGGAGTGAACTACCGGTCCGGCACGGCGATCCATGACGGTACGCACATGGAAGGGATGGAGCAGCCCATGCACATCTGGGTGCCCTCGATCGGCGTGTCGGGTCTCGCGTTCTACAACGGCGACCAGTTCCCCGAGTGGAGGGGCAACCTCTTCGCGGGCGGCCTCGCGGGGGAGCGCATCGACCGGCTGACGATCGAGGACGGCGAAGTCGTGGCGAGCGAGACCATCCTGCGCGGCATGGGGCGCGTGCGCGACGTGCGCGAGGGACCTGACGGATTCATCTATGTGGCGCTCGAGTCCCGCGGCGACGGCGAGACGCCGATTGTGAGGCTGGAGCCGGTGGGCTGATCGGGCGCGTCTTCTCGAACAACACCCCCCGGGTCCGCCCGTTCGAGACGGTAAACCCGGTCACGCTGCCGTTTCCGGCGCGCCGGAAAGCGATCTCGTTGAGGTGGAAGACATCTGCCGAGAAGTCGTCGCCGCCCATGTGGCTCAGCGGGTGAGGGGTCTGGCCCAGCTGACGGGCGACGAGGCCGCCGTCCTCGACCTCGATGCGGAAGAACGCTTCAAGCTCTTCGCAGAAGTAGCGGCCCGCGTAGCCCTGCAGATCCTCTTCCGTCAGGACCGTCTTCTCCGCCCGGCGCATCGTCATCTCGACGCCGGCCTGCGTGGCCGCCCCGGTCGTCACGCTGCCGTCGGGCTCTGCACGGAAGGTGAATACGGCGTCGACCGCAGCGATCGCGACCGTCGAGTCGGAAGTGGGCCGCGCGGCCACCCTTTCCGATCCGGATACCTCGATGTAGAGATCGCCGTCTTCCACGGTGACCTCCATGGCAATGGTCAGGCCTTGCACTTGAAGCAACCAGTCACCCGCGATCGCCTGTTTGCGTTCCTCCGACATCGAGCCGGCCGCCCCGTCCGGCGCATCCTCTTCCGCCGCCGTCTCTTCTGCCTCCAGCTCGTCGGCGAAGAAGAGACGTGCGACCGGCTGCCCGAGCGACAGGTCGAAGGAGGCGTTGTTGCTCATCAGGATCACGCCGCTCTCGAGCTGGGGCAGGTAGCCGAAGTAGGCCCGGTGCGAGACGTCGCCTCCGGTGTGCCAGTACAAGGTTCGGCCTCCCAGCTCGTCGAGCCCGAGACCGAGACCGTAGTCCGTCGAGTCGCCCGATTCGAGGACGGCGGTGGTGGTCATGGCCTCGATCGCCTCGGGTCCGCCCAGCGCGGCGTCGCGGAAATTGAGCATCCAGCGATGCAGGTCGTCGACGGTCGTGTAGACGCCGCCCGCGCCCGCGGATGCCGCGAGATCTCTGGTGGTCCTGTATCCGCCGTCTTCCGCGGGACTGTAGCCCTGCGCACTGCCGGGGATCACCTCGCCCTGCACCATCTTCATGCGAGTGTCGTGCATGCCCAGCGGCTCGAAGACGCTGTCGCGCATGTAGTCGGCAAAGGACATGCCGGTGACTCGCTCCATCACGAACGAGAGCAGGATGAACCCCGTGTTGTTGTAGTTCCACTCGGTGTGGGGTCGGTTCTGCAGTGCAGGTTGCCTTTGGACGACCGTGATCGCGTGTTCCCGGCTGAAGGTGTCCTCGCCCCCGAGCCCGTCGATCCGCAGGAGGTTGTAGATCTCGCGGTAGCCGCCCGTGTGGTTGAGAAGCTGCCGGAGCGTGACCGTCTCGCCGAAGTCCGGGAGTTCAGGGATGAACGTGCGGATGTCATCGTCGAGCGAGAGTTCGCCCCGGCCTTCCAGAACCAAGAGCCCCATCCCGGTGAACTGCTTGGTGACCGACCCGATGTTGGAGACGGTCCCGCGCTCCCAGGGTATCCCATGGGTGATGTTCGCCATCCCGTAGGTGCGTACCAGCACCAGATCGCCGTCCTCGACGACGGCGGCGATCGCGCCGGGACGGTCGCTGCCGTCCCAGGGGCTCATCAGCTGGTCGAGCCGCGCCGCCGGGTCGGCGGCGATCGCCTCCGAACGGATGATCCGCAGCTCGTAACTGCCGGCCTCGTCATCGCCGTCCGCCGTGACCTCGATCTCGTACGTGCCCGCCGATTCGGTCTCGAAGTGGAAGGATTCGACGCCGCGCGTGCGCATGTCCACGTCGCGCAGCGTCTCGCCGGACGGGGCCGTGACCGTGACCGTCACGTCCACGTCCGTCTGGTGCACTTCGCCCAGGACGAACATGTCCGCGGCGAGGTCGAGGGTGTGGGTGTCGGCGGCGCCGGCAGCGAGATCGCCCGCCGTGGCGCTCACGGGCGGAACTGTGCCGGGGTCCTGTACCTCGCAGGACATCGCGAGCGCGGTGAGCAGGATCAGAGGCAAGCAGGTCGCAGTGCTGCGCATGGTCGTCATTCCTTCCTGATTTCAGTCGAGCCAGCCCGTGGCTCCACGGGTCGGCGAGGCGCTTTGAAGGCGGCAGGTCATTGCAGGTTTCGGCAGCCGTATGGAGGTCACGCGCCTTGGTTCCAACGAACCACTTCGATCGCATCGGCTTCCCCGCAAGGACCGGAGAGGCTGATGGCACCCTCGACGACCACTTCGTCTCCGGGCTCCAGCCCTTCGAGATCTCCGCTCAGCGCGTACATATACTGGTCGTTGTCGCGCATGGTGACGCATTCGAGCCCCTCATCGGTGATCCGGCCTGTCCGCCGCACCATGCCGTCGTCGTCGGTCACGTGAAAGGGGTCCGAGATGCCGATGGGGCTGAACACGCCGTTGAAGACGATGAAGACGAGGGGACGCTCCCAGTTCGCGTAGCGGGGGACCGTGACCGTCGCCGACACCTCGCCCCAGATGTCCTGCGTGCCTTCGGCGAGCGCCTCGAAGCCCGCGCGCATCGCGCCGACGCCGACGTGGATCCTGGCCTGCGGCGGCAGGTTCTCGGTGTAGACCTGGACGACCGTGCCGGGGGGGCCCAGGCGCGGCTCGACCGACTGGATGTGCCGGAGGGAATCGATGGTCGCGTATTCGCGCGGGGGGCGCTGGGCTGCTGCACCGGGAGCGGTGATCGCGCCGAGCAGCGGCAGGGTCGCCAGAGCAAGCAACGCGGGGCGGGGCCGGCGAGAAGGACGAGTGGACATCGGGCACCTCCGACTGCGTGGGGCTTGGGTCCGGTCGCGGAATCAATCGCGCCATGACAAGGTGCGGCGGCGGGGCGCGGCGGGCCAGTGGAGAAGCGGCCCAGCCCGGATGCATCGCCGCTCGAATGCCGGGGGGATTTTATCCACGGGCTGCCCGTGCTTCGGCGTTCAGTTGCTGGCGGATCGCCTCGCGCGGCGGGCCAGCCTCAGATCCAACGTCATGTGCGGCGACTCGGGGTCGATGGTCAGGATCGTGACGCGGTCGGGAAACACGTCGGCGAGACTCGGCGAGGCGTCAAGCATGTCCTGATCGATGTCCTCGTCTTTGCCAATGACCACCAGCTCAATCGGAATGTCGGCGGGCAGCCAGCACACTCTGTAGAAGCCGGATGAACTGCTTTTCTCCGTCCAGCGGGTCCGCCGGTCTTCAAAGTCGAAGGTATTCGGATCCCTGACCTCGACGAAGAGGCGAGGATCGTATGCTTTCGCCAAGAATTGAAGAGTCGCGTCCTCGATCGGATTTCCGGCCATGTCGGTCACTCTTCCGGTAAGAATGGCCGTTCGCCAGACTGCCTTGCCGCTGGCCGAGATCAAGGGAACACCGGGTGGGCCGTCCTGCCCGCAGACCTCGGAAAGAACATCGCTCATCGAGGGTGCTTCGAACCGGACCTCCACCAGACTGGCGACATCCGGTTTCACGTCCACTTCGACGGATTCGGGCTCGTGCCACAACTGTTCCAAATACGGATGCGTGAAATGCAGCTCGTAGGTGCCGACACCCAGATGGTCCAGATGGAATCGTCCTTCGGCATCTGTTTCCGTCCCGGTGCCGGACCCTTGCACATAGACCCGCGCGTTTGCCAGTCCGACTCCCAGCGAGTCGACGACGGTCCCCGCCACGCGCCGCCCCCGCTCTCCTTCAAAGACCACGCCCGCATCGCTGTGAACGCGAAGAACCTCCCCGTGCGTCGTGGCGACGCCCTCCAAGGTGGGCACCGGTCGGCCCGTGAGAGGGTGCTCGGTCTCGCCCGCAGTGAACATCCGGATATGCCACGAGGTTACGATCCAAGTTCCGTTCGGGAGGCCGCGAAAGTGCACCGCACCACCGGGAGACGCGTCCATCAGCCAATCGGGCACAGGAAGATTCACATAGTGAAAATCCACCCGTTGAAGCTCCGCCGTCGCGACATCAAGCCATATCGTTCCCGCGATATCCGCCACATCCCGGTTCGGCACGGGTTCGAAGTCCAGCCCGACCAGTTCGCTTCCCCCGGACCGGATCCGCAGGCAGTGCGTGTCGAGAAACGAATCGGAGAGAAGAACTGCAGCGTCGGGGGCCCAATACTCTGACGCCTCAGCCGAGAATCTTGCGAATCCTCCGTACACGAGAGAGTCGGCGGCGCGGGCGATGTACGGTACGGCCACGAGCGCCTGCCCATGGACTCGATCCTCGTACTCCACCCTTCGTCCGTGTTCGTCGAGAAACCGCTTGATGCCCAGCATCTCGTACCGGTAGAGCCCTCGCTCCTGCGTCCACCTCGCCGCTGCGAATGCCTTGCGTGCCTCGTTCCAGATTTTGGCGACAGCCATCCCCTCTTCAGGGTGCACATGGCACCTGGGCTCGACTGCCGCGCTGATTCCCTCCAGCGAAACGGCCTCGACCGGTACGGCCATCTGCACCGTCAGCGTGTCCCCCGCGGAGATGCCGAAGAGCGCCGAGTACGTGGTTGCGTACCCGATCCGCTCGGCTCGTATCCGGTACTCGCCGGGTTCGGGTGCCCGCAACTCGAACAGGCCCGTGCCGCCTTGCGTAACCGTCTGCTCGACGCCGAGACCGCCCCGGTCCATCAGGGTCATCATCGCCCCCGCGATAGCCGCGTTGTCCGCATCGTCGACGAGCCTGCCGCGAATCACTTGGCCTTGCACGGCCGGAGCCGCTGCGGCCTGCAGCATGACCAAGGCCATCAGCAGTCCAATTTTGCCGCCGTCGGCTCGCATGGCACTTATCTCCGCTGTGGTCAGCTGCTACTCTACTCTACGGTGGGTCCCCTGTTTCTACCTCCCCATCGCACCTGTCAGGATCAACCGCGAACCTCCGCACAACTGTCAGGACATCGCCCGCTGCCCCACTTACGATTCTCTGATCCAGCACAAAGAGCTCGCTGCCCCTGAGAACCGCGACGGGAAAGGCATCGCCGGACGCTGGCACGACGGTATCCGAGCATTGCGTGGCACCGTCGCCACCGAGGCTGCTTACATACAGGAGGCCCGTAAAGTCGCGCTGTCCGACGCGCTCGACATCGGCGTGGACCGTGAAGATCCGTCCAGCGGCATCTCGAGAAAGCTGAAGCAACAACGATACTGAGCGGTCCAGCTCGATATGAAACTCTTGAGTCTCTTCCGGAGTCGCCGACTCGGGCAGAGTTGCCATAGCCATGAACGCATCATCGTCGGGAACGCCCCGCCGCGCTCGGGAGCGCAACGGAACCGTGTCGACGACATCGCCATGGTGATTCACCCGCAGGATGTACGGGCTCGTGTGGAAGCCGATAAGCAGGTCGTTGTCTCCTGCATCCATGACGGCGATGCCGCCCATCATCAAGATTTGGCGGTTCTCCACGTACGGGCGCGGGACCGGCACACGGTCCAACGAAATGGTCGGGACTCCGGCATCAGTGTCGTCAGCCTCGAACAGCCCGTCCAAGAACGCCGAACCCAGCGCCTTCCACTCCTCAATATCGATTCCACCCGCCCACAGGCGCTCCCTGTCAAGGGCCAGCGCCGTCACGACGCCATCGAGCTTCAAGCGTCCCAAGTGGCTGCCGGAGCCGACTTCGAAGAGTTTCAGTTCCATGCTTACCGGCGGCTGCCCATCCGCCACGGCCAGGACTCTGTCGGTCACGAAGCTGGCAAACCCCAGGATGTTCAGGAATTCGCCCGGACCTCTCCCCCGTCGACCATAGGCGCGGATCGGTCTGCCCGATCCGTCAAAGCGGAAGACCCGCGCCGAATACGAGTCAACTACGAAGAAGGAGCCGTCCGACCCCAGCAGAAGCGCGCTCGGCTTCCCCGCGTAAAAGCCTTCGGTCTCCCGTAGGATCACGCTGTCTTAGAGAATGAGCCGGGGGCCTTCCTCGGGCTCGTTCGTCGCACCCCGCCCAGTCTGCGCGGACGCAGCCTTTCCGAAGCCGACGAGCGGCAAGGTTGCCAAGATTACTGTCAAGATCCAGCAGTTGGCAGGCATTCGGCAACTCCTCAATATGGCCGTGGACGAACCGACGGACGATGGCGTGGTGACGATGTCCGCGTTGTGGGTTCGCTATCGGTTGAGAATCACGCCCAGCATGTGATACAGTAGTTGCCTGTTTACCGGGAGAGCAAGGGTGGATCCCTCTGCCCCCCGCCCAACCGGCCATCGAGCGGATATCGCAGAGGCACGAGTGCCGGGAGAATCCGCCCGAGGACGAGGCCGCTCCGAAGCACGGGGAGCTATGAGGCGCAGGGTCGGGCTACCTGTCGCTGGAGCTCCCCGACATCCGCGCCTCCGCCGAGGAAGACCCGCGATCGTTCCTGGCCCGCTTCCCGCCGCCGGTGATCTACGACGAGGTGCAGTTCGCTCCCGGCCTGCTCCCCTACGTAAAGGAAAGGATCGACGAAGAGCGCGGCCGTTCCGGGCAGTTCCTCCTGTCCGGGTCGCAAAACCTCCTCCTCAACGAGAGGGTCACCGAGTCGCTCCCCGGGCGCGCGGCAATCCTCCATCTGCTGCCGATGTCCAGACGCGAGGTCAGCGGCAACATCGACGCCGCCCTCGCATGGGAGGAGCCGAGCGGCACCGGCAGCGGCGGATTCGGCTCCCCGCGAGACCTGTGGCGCGACTTTCTCAGGGTAGGTTATCCGGAACTGGTTGCGAATCCCGGACGGGACATCCGCCTGTGGCACTCGAGCTACACTCAGACCTACCTTGAGCGGGACGTGCGCAGCCTCCGCCGGGTCGGCAGTCTGACGCTGTTCCAGAGCTTCGTGCGCGCGCTCGCGGCCCGCTCGGGGCAGCTCTTCAATGCAAGCGGACTCTCCCGCGACCTGGGAATCGCGGTGAACACCGTCAAGGCGTGGCTGTCCGTGCTGGAAGCGACCCACCAGATCTTCATCGTGAGGCCGTATTTCGCCAACGTCGGCAAGCGTCTGGTGAAAGCCCCCAAGGTCTACTTCACCGACACGGGCACGCTCTGTCACCTCACCGGCCTGCGGGACCCGGACCACGCGGCTTTCGGTCCGCTCGCGGGACCGACGACGGCCACGCCGCGTCCCCCCATGACTCGCGGAATCCGGGCGTTTCGAAGTGACCTGGGGGACCGCTGCGGTCCCGGGTTGCTGATACACGGCGGGGCGGGACGGCTCCCGATGGGCTCAGGCATTACCGCGGCGGGATTCTCGGAGCTGTAGCGCTGCCTAACGCCCCTCCATCCACGCAGTCGACGCCGCTTCGGGCGCGTTGTCCGCCACATGCGCCGCCATCCGACGAACAAGTTCGGCGTTCGTGAAGGGCGACCAGCCGTGACCCTTCATCGGCGCGCCGTGGATGAATTCGCCGGCGTAGTGCGGGTCGGTCGTGCTCTCGAGGAACTCCTCCATCATGTACACCGCATACGGCAGATAGAAGTGGTCCATCTCGGGGTTGTATATCCGTATCTTGCCGACCAGATCCGGTCCGATGCGCGACCAGTTCTCCTCGGCGTAGTGGCGCAGGTCGTACCCGTTGTCGCGCATGTAGTACGCCACCTCGCGGTCGATGACGCCCGTGTCCAGGTCCCACAGGCGCCGCGGGTAACCGTCCTCGTCGGTCGGACCGTACGCCGCATGCCAGGCGTCCAGCTGTCCGGCGCCGCGTCCCCGCGAGCCCTGCGCCGCCTCCAGGCGGCTGATCTGGCGGTTGCTGCCCACCGGCTGCCCCTCGACGGTCCGCTGGAACATCCGCTCCGGCGCGCCCGGCACGGATCCCGGCACGATGAACGCGTTCTCGTCCTCGTAGATGTTCACCAGCTGATAGCGCCGGAAGTCGATCGGATCGGGATAGTAGGTCCACGTCCCCCCGTAGTAGGCCGGGTAGTGAAGCATCTTGGCCAGAGAAATCCAGCCGCCGGTGGAGCCGCCCGTCATCACCCGCGCATACGGCTCGCCGATCAGCCGGAAATTCTCTTCGATGTACGGGATCAGCTCTTCGTGGATGGCGTCGCCGTAGGGGCCGTTGTTGGCCGAGTTGAGGCCGTAGGAGTCGTCGAAGTAGGGCGTGGGATGCTGCAAGGTGACCGCGACCACGCGCGGGAAGTCGTCGCCCGTCCACGCCTGCGCGAATTCGTGGCCCGACTCGCGCATTCCTCCCGCCTCGCGCCTCATCTGCGAGAACAGCGCCTCGCCGGACGGCGGCTCGGTGGTGAAGCCGAAGACGGGATCCAGCGTGAAGTGTCCCTCCTCGATCACGAGCGGATAGCGCATCTCCGGGTTCTCGTCGTAGCCTCGCGGCAGGAGCACGACGGCCCCCAGATACATGGGATGACCCCACCACTCGGACAGGATGGCGCTCCGGATCCTGACCCGCTTCACCCAGTCCGTGTCGGGCGGCACCTCGACGGGCGGAATCTCGCGGGCAAGCTCGAGCCGGATGACATCGTCGCGCGCCGGGTCGACCCTGACCTCGCGCGGCTCGCTGAAGTAGTTGCCCGGCGAGAAGGCCCAGCGCTGTCCCTCCCACTGGTCCTGCGGCGCCCAGACGGTGTGCCCGTCCGCGCGCTCGTACCGCGTATAGACGTGGAGGACCGCTTGCACCCAGTAGTCCCCGGCCGGCAGCGAGCCCAGCCGGCGGTGGGGATAGCCGTCGGATCCCGCGTCGATCACCATGGCCGTGCCCGGGGCGGCGTCTTCGACGTCTGCCGAGAAGAAGGGGACGCGCCCGTCGCGTTGGCGGGCCGAGTTGTAGCCCGCGATCCTCGGCTCGGGATCGCCGGACGGGGCGAAGGCGAGGAAGAGGCGGCCGGTCAGCGGACCGTCGTGCAGCGACGCATCGTGGGTGACTTCGATCCGGAGCCGGGTGGCGGCACCGTCTTGCGGGGCGGACGGGTCGGAGGCGGGTCGGCAGGCCGTGGCGACCGAGATCAGCGCGGCAGAGAGCAGGGCGAGAGAGTGTGCTGCGGGCATGGGGTTATTCCTTGGTTGGTCGGTGCGGTGCGTCACCGTCTTCGGATTCTCGGAGGTACAGCTCGGTGTCGGCGTCGGCACGGCGCTTGTTGGGAATCCCGGCCTTCTTCATTCTGCCCTGCAACGTCGTGCGGGGCACGTAACGTCGTGCGGGGCACGTTCAGAAGGGAGGCTGCCCGGCTAACATTGCCGTTCGTCCGAACGAGCGCCTCTCGAATATGGTTCGCCTCTGCCTCGGCAAGGGTGAGAAAGCGACCACGTTCCGAAAAAGAGTGCGCGCGGGGATCCGGAATGTCTCGGCGCTCTGCCGATGAATTGTCATAACTGCCGAGGTATTCCTCGTCGGCCAAGGATGTCATCATTGTGCCGCGTCCGATAACGGGATGGCCATCCGAGAGCACGACGGCCCGGTTCACTACGTTATGCAGCTCCCGGACGTTACCGGGCCAATGGAAGTCCAGCAGTGCAGCACGTGCACGTCCATCGCCGCGAACAGCGACGTGGTGCCGTGGCGCTTGCAGTCGTGCGTCATCGTCCCGCACCGGCCCCGCTTCAGCGGCAGCCCCGGCTGCGTGCGGTCCAGCGCCTGCACCGAGCTCTTCTCGTCGAAGCTGAAGACGGCCGCGTTGTCCGGCGGGTCAAGATACATCCCCCGCAACGTCTTGCAGCTTCTCCTCGAAGCGCGGGTCCGTGCTCGCCTTGAAGGTGCGCCGCAGGTGCGGCTTCAGCCCCGCCGCCCGCCACACCGTGTTCACGAAGCCGTGCGTCGTGCCCGCCGCCTTCGCCATCGACCGGCACGACCAGTGCGTCGCGTCCGGCGGCTTCTCCTGCGTCGTCCGCCGGATGATCTCAGCCCTCAGCGCCGCCTGCGCCTTCGGGCACCTGCCCCCGTGGTTGCCGCCCCGGGGACGCTCCTTCTCGATCCCCCTCATCCCCTCCTCCGCGTACCGCCGCCGCCGGCGGCTCACCTTGTCCGTGGTCGTCCGCAGCTCCCGGGCGATGGCCGTGTTCGTCATCCCCTCCGAGGCCATCAGCACGATCTGCGACCGGTCCCGCTGCCGCACCGTCGCGCTCCGAGACCGCGACCACCGCTCCGGAATCTCCCGGTCCCCCTCCGCAACCTCGATCTCGACCGCCTTCCGCATGGCTCCCTCCTTGTCGGTGCCTCTCGATTCCGCACGAAGAAGAAGCATAACCCGCACGGCCATGCTTTGACAGGCTATAACGCCGACACTAGTAGCAGCTCGGTCTCCGGCATCCGCCGTCCATCCGTGTTACCTGCACGAGTGTCACAATGACGAAGAGTGCGAGGTCAGCGGATGCAAGAAAGGCTGCACGCCTTTGGGAACCTGCCACGCCTCGTAGAGAGGTGCTGAAGAGCTAGCTTGGACGGCGAAGCGGCCAGACGGGGACGCAAGAGCCGCTGCAGCGGGGTTCACGGGGGCGCTTGCGAGTCGGGCTCGGGGTGTTGACCGGCTTCGATTCCCGATTCGGAGTCTGCGGAAGCGCTAGCTACCGGCCGAAGGAGAGGCACGCGGAGTGTACTGGTTTCCTAATCATGGAGCGCAACCGGGCGTACCGACGCCCTGCGAGCTCGTCGGAATCGGTCGGGCCCGCGTTCCGGCAGTCCTTCACAGGTAAGATCCTACGGTTGCCTCGATAATCGACCGTGACACAGCCGCAGCTGCCAAGCTGGGGGCCACTCTCACCCCGACGTTGCTCATTAACGACGTTAGGATACTTGGGTATACGGACGCCGACACGCTGGCGATGTTCGTCAAAGCCGCCTTAGCCGGTCAGACGAAGTGACGACTTGAGTTCTTCCCTCAGGAAAGGAATGGAGGCCTACTGTGACGATGACGTCTTTCCCGTGCTTCAACGCAGCCGTCACTTCCACCCGTACCCGAGAGCCTGTCGGGATGCCGCGGTCTTCGCAGCGTCTGATCGCCGTTCTGTCCATCTCGATCTTAGGCTGCCAAGAATCCTCCCAAGGTGCGCGACAATCATATGTTGCGGCCGATTCCGCGACCGTGGAAGTCGTCGGGATCTCCGACCTGTCCGCACTGTCCGCTCCGCAGATCACCAAGAGACTGGTCTATTCCACGGACGCTCCCTCTTCGGATCTTGATCTCCACCGGGTCGCGGGAGCGGTGTTCCTTCCGGATTCGTCGCTGGCAATCGCCAACCGCGGATCATTCGAGATCATCTCCCTCGGCTCGGACGGAAGTGTTCGATGGCGCACGGGCCGACGAGGGGACGGCCCGGGAGAATACATCGACATCGCGCGAATCGGGACCGTCGCGGGCGGAGAGATTGGAGAGATCTTCGTATTCGACCGGAACCATCGGCGATTCACCTTCCTGGACTCGCAGGGAGCGGTGACCGGCGTTCAGAGCATCACGCGAAGCCCGGGGGCCCATGACATGGTGCCTCTCATTCACTTGGACGACAGAGAGTTTCTCGCCGTGCTCGAGACGCGGCCACCCCTTCCGCCGGGAGTGCAACGGGGTCCGCTCTTCCTCGTGCACGGCGACGGCGAGGGAGAGATTCTCGACACGTTGGGCTGGTGGGCCGGAAAAGAACGCTATGTCACACAGGACCAACAGTGGTGGCTCGCGGTCGGATTCGGCACCACCGCGCTCTATGCAGGACGCGGACGCCACGCGGTCGTCGGCACGAACGATTCCTTGGACCTGACCCTCTACCGGGGATCGGCTCCGCTGGCCCGGATGCGCGGCGGGTATTCCCGCAGCGAGGTCACGGCCCAAGAAAAGGAAGCTTGGACCGAACACTATCTTGCGAATCGGGCGGAAGATGTTCGCGCCGATTGGCGCAGAAGGCTGCGGCAATCGACGGTGCGAGAGACGTACCCGGCCTTCGGAGCGCTTGGTGTCGATTCCAGCGGCCGGATCTGGATCGGAGATTATGCTCGACGCGTGGAGCGGCAGCGGCAGTGGACGGTTCTCGGACCCGACGGGAGCCTGAACGGTACCATCGATCTCCCCGCTCTTCGTGGCAAATGGTTCGATTTTACCGTGGCCATTCCGAGCGAGAGCCATGAGCTTCTGGATGTGGCCACGGACCACATCGCCATACTCCGCCTGACCGAGTTGGACGAAGAATTCATAGAGGTATACGAGATTCAAATGCCGCGGAAGTCGGCCGATTCTTGGAGCCTCGGTCGCCCGGGCGGATCCGCCGGGTGGCGGCTGCGCTGAAATCGAAGACACGAGGGCACCGCGAGAACCGGCGGTCGCCGCGACGGAGTGCATGCGGTGGATTCGATGGCGCGCGCGACGGCGCGGAAGAGTTCGCCCCGGGCCATGGTCACGGCCTTGGCGGCATCGAAGCCGGAGGCGGCGGTGGCGAGGCGGTCTAGTTCCGCGAGCGTGACGCCGGGCTTGAGGAAGGTTCGGCATCGGGCAGCGACCGGAAGCGGTCGAGTGGCGTGGCGACCCTGTCCTGGCCCTGCCCAGCTCGTGGTGGTACCGGAACCGCACGAGGGTCCGCCGGACGAAGGCGTAAGGGGAATCGCGGTCGGCGAGGTGGAAGTCCGCGGGCTCGTTGCCGTCCAGGAAGGCGCCGAGCTGGTCGAGGGTCCGGATCCGTTCGGTACGAAGAGCCACGATCATCCTCCAATGATCTCATCGCCCCGCGCTTCGGGTTCACCACTCCTTGGAAAACGCCTCCTCGTTCAGGCTGATTTGTCATTGGACAAGAGTCCCGTTTCCCCCGCTCAGGGGATATTGATTGATTGTCCGCACTCCGGGCCCGATCTTTCGCCCCTCACCTCGCTCACCTGCGTCCATACTCATGTCCGGGTCGGAAAGACCATGTTTGTGAACCCCTAAGTATCGCCGGAGACCCTGCCGAGCGCGGAGGCGCTGGACTAGCAACCGCTGCACCCTCGCTTCGTGCGGCGGCTGCAGACCGGTGTGCTTCTCCGCGCTCTGGTGTTCGCCGGCATCGGAGTGGGTGCGCATTACCTAGTTGCGACGGGGAGCGCGGCGGTGCTGATCAGGGCACTGCCGTGGCTGGCACCGACGGCCTGGGGGGGCTTCGGGGTGCTCTGTCTGTGGGCGCTGGCGCGGCCCGCGATCGCGGTGCGGTACTGAGGCTATGCGGTTCGGGACCGAGACATCCTGTACAAGTCGGGCGTCTTCTGGCGTTCGGTGCGGGCGGTGCCTTTCAACCGCGTGCAGCACACCAAGACCGACAGCACGCCGCTGGACCGGCAATTCGGCCTGGCGAATCTCTCGGTCTTCCCCGCAGGCGGGGGCGCTCACAAGATCCGCGGGCTCGGAGGGGATACGGCCGAGCGACTGCGCGCTCATGTCTCGGCAAGGATAGAAGCCGAGGCCGGCGAGGAGACAGACCCGAATGTTGACGAGCCGACCTGATTTCGGCTTCGGCGTCTGGCGGCGAACCTCTCCGTTCGCGATCGTCCTCTTTCTCGGCGCCACGGTGAGGACCATCGCCAGGAGCTACATCCAGCTGGCGGCGTCTTTCGGGGCCATCACCTACCTCACGCGCTTCGACTTCTTGTCCGGGGGGAGCCTGGTGGGGTTGGCGATCCTCGTCGCGGGTCTGGTAATCGGGGCCATTGCACTGCTGCGATACTGGTTCTTCCGGTTCAAACTCGAGGAAGACCGGGTCCTCATCCGCCAGGGATTCCTGAAGAGGACCGCACTCGACCTGCCCTTCGACCGCGTGCAGGGCATCAACGTCGAGCGGTCCCTGGTGGACCGAATGCTCGGCCTGGTCACAGTTCGTCTGGATACCGCGGGCAGCGTCGTCGCCGAGGGACGGCTCCCCGCCGTAAGTACCGAACTGGCGGACTGGGTGCGCACTCGGGTCGACGGCGGGCGGCGCAGGATGCGGGCCGGCCGCAGCGCGGACATGGACGGCCAGGGGCAGCCCGCAGACCGGGAGGGCCCAGATGCCACACGGACCCCGGCCACACGGACGCCGACCACCGGCCAGACCCTTCTCAGGCTGACCGTCGGGGACATGCTGCGTATCGGGCTCGCCGATCGCAAAGCGCTCGTGTTCGCCGGAGCTTTCGCAGCACTGGTGCAGGCAGCGAAGCCCTTTGACGACGTGATCGTCAGGACGGCGTTTCGCTCGCGAGGCGGGCTTCTCACGCAGAAGGAAGTCGTGGTCGAGACCGCCAAGATTCAGCAGCTCACGCTGTCCCAGAACCTTGTCCTGCGCTGGTTCGGGCGGTACCGGTTCGGCGCGCTCCCTGCCGGGGCCGTACAGGTGCCCGAGAGCGAGGGCTCCGCCAACCTGGAGTCCGCCGAGAACCTCAGCGTGCCGCTGCTCGACAGCCCAAAGGCAGAGCAGCTGCGCCGCCAGGTCTTCGGACCGGAAGCACGGGGACTCACGCTGTTGCCCGGCAACCCGGCCTTCACCCGGGTGTCGCCTGTCTACATTCGCGTGCTAATTCTCCGGGCCTGCGTCGTTTCGTTCCTCGCCGGCGCGATCTTCTTCCTGACCCGAGGGGGGCCGGCCGCAGTCGCGAGCGTTCCGTACGGCATATGGTGCCTCCTGTCGACGGCGCTGTCGGCGCTGATCGCTCTGCAGAGCTGGCGACGCCGCGGCTATCTCCACGACGACGACGGACTCGCAAGCCGGAAGGGGCTGGTCGGAAGCAGAGTCGATGCCTGCCTCTTCCGCAAGGTTCAGACCGTGACGGTGACGCAGTCTCCCCCTCAGCGCCGCAAGGGACTGGCAACGCTGCGGGTGCACCTCTCCTCGGGAGTCGTCACGGTCCCCCGGATCGCTCGCGAAACCGCCGCGAGACTGCGGGATTACATTCTCTGCAAGGTGGAGTCGAGCCGCCTGCGCCGGCACTGGACGCCGCCGCCGCTTCGGTCACCGGAACCAGCACGCGCGTGACAAAAGGGGGCGGGGGGGGATTGAACCCGCACACAACCTGCACCGGGGCCCTGTTGCGGATGAACAGGGGGCCGAGAAATGGAAGGAGCATCAGATGAGCGCCGCTGTACGAGACCGCGCCGAGCGCGGGCCGGAGATGACGCGTCGCGCGAGCCGGAAGTTCCTCCCTCTCGCGCTGTGCCGCTTCTTCCCGCGGCCTGCACCGAAGCGCGAGCGAGGTCGCGAACGCCCGCGCGGCCGAACGGGCGAGAGAGTCGGGAGAGTGCGGTGCAGGCATGGGGCCTTCCTTGGTTTGTCCGTCCGGGGCGTCACCGCCCGTCGGATTCTCGGAGGTACAGCTCGGTGTCGGCGTCGGCACGGCGCTTGTTGGCAATCCCGGCCTTCTTCATTCTGCCCTGCAACGTCGTGCGGGGCACGTTCAGGAGAGAGGCCGCCCGGCTGACGTTGCCGTTCGTCCGAACGAGCGCTTCTCGAATATGATTAGCCTCTGCCTCGGCAAGGGTGAGAAAGCGACCACGTTCCGAAAAAGAGTGCGCGCGGGGATCCGGAATGTCTTGGCGCTCTGCCGATGAACTGTCATAACTGCCGAGGTATTCCTCGTCGGCCAAGGATGTCATCATTACGTCGCGTCCGATAACGGGATGGCCATCCGAGAGCACGACGGCCCGGTTCACTACGTTATGCAGCTCCCGGACGTTACCGGGCCAATGGAAGTCCAGCAGTGCAGCACGTGCACGACGGGAAAGCCGCTGTCGTTGTCTAGAAAGTCTGTACGTCAACGCATCTGCGAGCAGAAGGACATCGAGACAGCGTTCGCGCAGCGGGGGAATACGCACGATCAAGGTCGCCAACCGGTCTCGCAGATCGGGGCGGATCTTGCTCAAGGCTTCGGGTTGGGTCGAAGCGTATACCTTGAACCTGCGATTCTCGCCGCGGCCCAGGGAGATTGTTTCGTCGGCACCCACGGGATGTATGACTCCGTCGTCGAGGACCGTGAGAAGTTTGCTTTGAATCTCCAAAGGGCACTCTCCGATATCGTCCAGGTAGAGCACGCCCCCTTCGTCGTGCACGACTTGAAAAGCGCCTTTGCGTTTCCTTCCGGCATCCGTAAAGGCCCCCTTTTCATGGCCGAACAGCTCCGATTCGGCCAGCTGAGGCGATATGGCAGCCAGGGGAACGGTCAACAGTTTCCGGTTCTTGTACCGATCGCTGTACATCGCATGTACAGCGCGCATGAGCTGACCCTTGCCGGAGCCGCGCTCTCCAACGAATAGGACGGGGACGGCAGCATTCGCAAGACGCCACAAGTCCGCCCTGATGGCCAGGACCTTCGGGCTGTAGCCGGCGAACGCTGTGTCAGGGTCGTAGCGGGCGCGTCCGGAGCGCTCCTCGTTCTCGACCAATCCGTCGATGTATGCAACAGACCATGAATCGAGATCGCTGGACGGAGGCAAGTGGGCCATACGTCGGCTGCGGTCCGTGGCCAGCTCAGTCTCCCCGGCACCGAGCTCCGCCAAGGCTGCGGCGATGAGTTCAGCCGAGCGAGTCGGCTCCGACGAGCGGACTAGGGCGGCCATGTGCCGCAGCCGTTCGTATCGCTCCAAGAGTGCCGTGCTGTTCATATACGCAATTCCCACCGCGAGCCGCGACGCCTTCCAGCCTAGATCGCGAAAACCTGCCAGAAAGGTAGGTTGCTGCCTTCGACGGAGGCAACACCTACTAACGCCACCACCCGCCCACGGCTCCGGGCTAGCGTCTGATTCGCAGCCGCGTCACGTACGGCGTGCCGTCCTCCCCGGCAAGAAGCACATAATCACGGACAGCGTAGGACGGAACGGCTCCTCGGGCGACAGACACCGGTTCTGGAAGCTTGATTCGCCCAACATACGTTCCGTCGTACCTGAAGACGTCCATCGTCGCGCCGCCCGATGCATCCGCTGTCTCCGGAACCGCGAACACATACTCATCGCCATCGGTGAAAAGGCGGAGAATCAAAGGCTTTTCGGCGGGAAGCACACGCAGATAGTCCTGAGCATAACGCCCCCCGCGACGCACGAGATCGGCCCGAACAGCCTCACGATCGGCCTTGGTAACAGCAGCCGGTTTCTCATCCAGTGCAGCCGTCAGGACCGTGTCTCCTGTAGCTAAGCGACGTTTGTACAGACGGTAGTCCCGGGAGTGAGCGAACCATACGTGTCCGTGTCCGTCCAAGGTCCATATCAGTTGCTCCGAAAAGAAAACACGAGGCCGAAGCACACCGCCGATCCGGGCCATTTCTTGCTCGAACTCCAGCTGCGGCAGAGAATCCACTCTCTGCATACCGGGATGCAGAAGACGGGGGTGAATCTCTACCTTGGCAATGCTTCCCGTTTCTCTTTCGCGCGGGAACACGATTGCCCAGTCGACATATCCGCCATCTGCCTGAAAGGCATACGGCTCCGGCTTGCCTGCCCCCATCCAGGGACGCATGCGATGTCTCACAAAGACACCGTTCCGCCGAAAGACGGAAATTCGGCCGGCGAGATCATCTGTTACCCAGATCGTTTCGTGATCCTCGAATGCAAGTCCGCTTGCGCCCTTCAGTTCTCCTGGTCCCTCGCCGGGGGATCCTATCGTGTGAGAAAACACGCCGACCGAATCGAAAACGTAGATCGTCTGAGCAAAGACGTCAAGAATATAGATATTGTCATCGGAGTCGGCTACGACCGCACCGACCTTACCGAATTCCTGCTCAGGAGTACCTGTCAGCCGCAAATCCTCCTTGATCTTCCAAACGGAGTTCAAGTACGATGCGCTGTCGTCACTGTGGCTCGTGCAAGTCGGGAGGAAGAAAATGGACAGCATAAACAGACTCGCCAAGGACTGCATGGTTTTCCGCAACTGAGAATTCCGGTCCATCTTTGAGAGCTCTCCTGAACAATGGTGGCCGGATTTCACGCCATTCTGGATCGTGTCAGCATTCATTTGGCTCTGCAAGTTCCGACACGGCGAGCACTCCCAGCATCGCCACGGTTTCGGCACCTCTGTGGTTAGATAACTTCCTCCTCTCCCGGTTCAGTGCCCATCTTCCCCGGTGAGTCTCGTCGGAAGTTACGGTTGCATAGCAAGTAGTGTGCCAATCCACCTGCCATTCAGATAAGACACTCCATTTACATATACTTACGGAATAACGGCCGCATTTGGAATAGAATATAATGCCCGAATACCGGCGATGTGGAACGGCAGATACGCCCATATATCGGCAGTGGATCGACTGGTATCGAGGCCTCGGATGCGGCGCTGGCAGGGCCCCCGGAGATCCTGAACACTGATCAGTGGCTCCCAGTTCACTGGCACCGCTCTGCGGACCCGCGGACCCGAGTCCTGACGGCACACGGCCAGTTCTCCGTGGACCGCCGACACGGCCATAGACTTCTGAAGAGGACCGCACTCGACCTGCCCTTCGATCATGTACAGGGCATCAACGTGGTCCGTCTGGGCACCGTAGAGGCACCGTAGCCCGTCGAGGGACGGCTCCCCCGCCGTACGGGGGGCGCTCACCGCCTCGACTTGCTCGTATTCCCGTGGGCAGCAACCCGGCAGCGTGTCCACTCCGCCCGACATTCCCGACACCGCTGGTTGCCCCTCTCCCCCGTTCAGGGGATAATTTACGCCTGTTCAACACTTCCCCATGTCCCGTGCCGGACCTCACTCATCTCTCGCCGCTCGCGTCACCCGCCTCATACTCATGTCCGGGTCGGAAAGACCATGTTCGCAAATCCCCAAGTCAGGCGTCTTCTGGCGTTCGGTGCGGGCGGTGCCTTTCAACCGCGTGCAGCACACCAAGACCGACAGCACGCCGCTGGACCGGCAATTCGGCCTGGCAAATCTCTCCGTCTTTCCCGCAGGCGGGGGCGCTCACAAGATCCGCGGGCTCGGAGAGGAGACGGCCGAGCGATTGCGCGCCCATGTCTCGGCAAGGATAGAGACGGAGGCCGAGACCGAGACCGGCGAGGAGACAGACCCGAATGTTGACGAGCCGGCCTGATTTCGGCTTCGGCGTCTGGCGGCGAACATCGCCGTTCGCGATCGTCTTCTTTCTCGGTGCAAGGTGAGCACGGACCCGCGCTTCGAGGAGAAGCTGCAAGACGTTGTGGGGATGTATCTTGACCCGCCGGACAACGCGGCCGTCTTCAGCTTCGACGAGAAGAGCTCGGTGCAGGCGCTGGACCGCACGCAGCCGGGGCTGCCGCTGAAGCGGGGCCGGTGCGGGACGATGACGCACGACTGCAAGCGCCACGGCACCACGTCGCTGTTCGTGGCGATGGACGTGGCCTCGGGCGCGGTGGCCGGCGAGACGTACCGGCGGCACCGCCACCAGGAGGTGCTCCGGTTCTTCCGCAAGGTGGAGAGCGAGGTGCCGAAGGGGCGGGAGATCCACATCATCCCGGACAACTGCGCGACCCGCAGGCACGCCGAGGTCAGGGCGTGGGCCGAGCGCACGAAGCGCGTGCACTTCCACTTCATCCCGACGAGCTCGTCATGGCTGAATCTGGTCGAGCGCTTCTTCAACACGCTGACGCGCAAGCAGATCCGGCGCGGCGTGTTCCACTCCGTCGCCCACCTCGAGTCCTGCCTGAAGCAGTACATCGACACCTGCAACGAGAACCCCCGGCCGTTCGTGTGGACGAAGTCGGCGGCGGAGATCCCGGCGAAGGTGGACCGGGCCCGGAAGGCACTCGCGGCCATCTCCACATAAGGAGTATTATATATCGGACACTACACTAGCTCCGCCAGGGCTTCGGCAATGAGCTCAGCCGAGCGAGTCGCCTCCGACGAGCGGATCTGGACGGCCATGTGCCGCAGCCATTCATATCGCTCCAAGAGTGCAAGGCTGTCCATATGCACTATTCCGCCGCGAGTCGTGATGCCTTCCAGCCTGGATCGAGAAAACCTGCCGGAAAAGGTAGGTTGCCGCCTTTGACGGAGGCAACCCCGCCGACCCGCCCACGGGCTCCTGGTCCCTCGCCGGGGGATCCCAGCGTGTGAGAAACACACCGGCCGAAGTGTCAGTCAATGGGCCGACCGTCCGATGGTTCCCATCGTCACATCAAGTGCTACTACGTTGCCGCCGCGAACATAGGCCAAGTATCTGCCGTCGGTCCCAGTAGCTGTAATCATCCGATAATCCTCCCGGAAGCGGCTTTTCGCCAAGACATCGCCTTCGGGGGATACAACCACCCAGAGTCCCTGTGCAGCACGTTGTCTCCTCGGGTAGTAACGCACGACGGTCAGGATGTTTCCTCCAGACACTTGGTCTACAAAGACCGGCCGGTTCCACTGAACGCCTTTGCCCCCCCGCGGCAACGCACGGCGAATCTCCTCCGGTGACACAATGGTCTCGTCCTCTATGACCACGACGGCTGCGCCGGGATGTGCGCCGGGGTAGCGGACGATGCGGAAGGGAGGAGCGCGTTCGGCCAAGAGCAGGTCTCCTTCTCGCGTTACCGCGACCGGTCCTCCGGTCATGAACGTTACGACGCTCCAGTCGCTGTGCGGAAACGCCGCGTGCCAACTCGCTACATGGTCGCCGTCCCGCGAGTATCGGTGCAGCGCGTACTCCACTTGCGGGTCGTTCGGGTACTGGCCGTAGCTCAATACAAAGTCCCCGCCCTCGAAAGCTGCGATCCCGGCAATACTGTTCCTGTTCATCGCCGTGAATACGCCTGCCTCCTCCCTGCCCGGGTACAGCGTCGCCCCGTTTCGGCTGACAAGCAATACGCTTTGGCGACTCGGAGTCGCCGCGAGCGCGAGCGCGTAACCCGGGCTGTGGTACGCCTCATATTCCCGGGGTCGCAACGCTTCGCCCCGAGCGTCCATTTCCCAGATATCCGGCCCGTTGCCGCCGAACCAGACCGTCCCGTCGTCCCATACTTCCATCCCTCCCCGGATTTCAACCCCGTCGTCCAATTCCCGCCGCCACAACTCACGGATCCGCACTGCCATGGGACCCGTGTTCTCCACCGGCATCACTTCCACTGCTTGGGCCGGGGCAGCATCGTTGACCTCTGTACCGCAACCCGCACAGACCAAGCCTAGTCCGAATGCCCCGCAAAGCACCATCGGAATGCCAAACCAGCCGGTCACGGCCCCGCCGCCCCAAACTCCGGTACTCTGGATCCGCCCTCGACCCATTGCCGGATACGGGAGAGCCCCAACCGGCGGACCAACACACGCTCGTTGCGAATGGTTCTGTCGCCGGCATCTACAACAATGCTTCGAGCAACTACCAGCACCTGCGGAGTCAAAGCAGGACCCGATAGGTCACCGTATATGTACTTCATCATCCCCATATTGCGCCATCCCATCCCCGTCACGATCTGATCAAACCGGCCGAACCGCTGCAGGTACTCGATGCCCTTCTCCGCCACGATGTCACTGGCGAGACCGATCGAGGCAAAGCCCGTAGACGCTATCCGTGACTGATCCCTCACCGCTGTCCGGGCTTCGCTGATCAGGGCCGGCAAACCCGAGTGGTTCGACCAACGGCAGCCGGACGCCCCAATAAGGATGAAGACCAGTTCGTCTCCAGAATCTTGGCGGGCCGCGGGCACGTACTGATTATCCTCAAACAACGGTACGCTCCAGCGGACAACAACAGGCCTTGGGAAGGCCCCGGCCAAGCCGGTCACGGCCCCGCACGCCACGGCGAGCCATCCCAGTCGCGAACCCACACTTCTCACCGCTGGGATCCTCCTTCATGCCCCGGGGAGGCCAGCCTGCGGATTTCCACCGTCGAAAACGGTACGACCCGATACCCCAAAACGTGGGTGTCCGTGATCTCCGTTACGACCGGCAAGGTGGTACTGATGAATGCGCCGTTCCCGCTGGCTGCATCAACCAGGTAGCTTCGGACCTCGGCTTCCTCCAGAGCCGCTCTCTCTCCACGGATAGTTTGGTACAGGACAAATGTGCCCTGCACACCGGTAAGCGCCACAGCCACGTCGGCAACTCCAGATCCGTACCCCACCGAGCCGTCGGCGCGATACTCCGTAATCTCTCCTTGCACGTAGTCTTCCACCAGGGATGTCCAAATCAATTCGCCGTTGTGGGCGCTGTATCCCCGCAGCACAGGAAGTTGCTGGAACGCGAACACAATCCGCGGCGGGTCGCCAAGACAGGCGATCGGCCCGTCCGTCAACATGCTCTGCACCAGCGAATAGGAGGACTGATACCCTTGGCCGAAGCTCCTTGTCACGCCTTTACCCGACACCGAAACCTCGTGGATCACCCTGTTGGTCTCACTTGCCCAACCGGAAAAGTACAGACGCCCGCGCACGTAGCACAAACCCTCGCCGACCGGCAGCACGGCATCCCGGTCGTCGTGGACGTACCCGCCGTCTGCCGGAACGAAAACATCCAGTCGACCGTAGTGATCGGCGACGACGACACGACCATCGGGAAGAATCTCCAAGCCGACCGGATCGCGAAACTCTCCGGGGCCGTCCCCGCTTCGGCCGAAGCTGCTCAGGAAACGGCCGGCGACATCAAAGACCCTTACGTCCTGAGACAACCTGTCCAAAATGAGGACATTTCCATCGGCATCGAACTTGGCGTCCGCTGCCCAGCCGAACACCTGTGACCCGTCGTCGCCGGTCTCACCCAGCGTCCCGATGGTGGCCAACGTCTCGGAGCCCGCGAGAGCTTCTCGAAGAGCAACCCACTCTTCAAGGCCGACGCCCCGAAGATCGCCGGGGAAATCCGAAGAGCTAACCACCGGACTTCCATCGGTAGGAAGATTATCGGGCGTAGGATGCCTTATCTCGTTCGGCTCCCTTCCGCACGACGCTGCGCAGAGCCCGACTACGAGAGACGCCAGCCTCGATAGGCGTTGCCCAGACGCGTGGTGGACGTGAGACGAACGAGATCGGATCAGCATTTCGCCGTCCTAGGCGTGGATGCCGGTTGGGGGGGGACCGGAAGCTTCAGCTGTGCCCGCAGGGGCTCGTGAGGCAGTCATGATCCTGATGATCGAGATCGCAGAAGGTCTGCTGCCCGTGACCATCACCGCTGCACCAGTCGATCCAGAGGAATCGCTTGCAACGATTGTCCTGGCAATCATGCGGGGGGATGTCCGCCGAGAGCGCACTGCTCGCGATGCTGGCGACGAGACCGCTGATCGCGAACAGAATCGCAAGCTTGAGCGGCGTCGGCAGAGTGAGGTTGGTACGGTTCATTTGGGGTCTCCTTGTTTTGGAGTATAAGTGTAACCTGTGGTAGGTAACCCTCCCTCTCCCGGCTAAGTGCCCACCTTCCCTGGAGTCTCGTGGGAGGGTTAAGCACTTACTTAAGCAAGTAGTGTGCCAACCCAGCTAATATTCATGTAAGCTACTATATGACATATATTTACGTAAGGACTCGGCTCATCTTTCAGATTCACATATGCCCAAATACCGGCACTTATGGACGAGAGTGCCGCCTGTATGTAGGCGCACCGGCGCGACGGGCTTCAAAGAAACCTGTACCACATCAAACTCCTGGGTGTGGAGCCACCGAAGGGCCCCTAGCCCGAAGTTCGGCGGCGGCGATCTGCCAAGTGATTGCGGCGCTGCAACATAAGCGATTTCCGGGGTGTACGCTACTGGGTACGGCTTATGGGCGGACGCCGAGCAGGCGGAAGGCTTCGGCCTGGAGCGGGGTGGGGCGGGCGAGGATGTCGGCGGTCATGGCTCCGTGCACGGGGGGCCTGACGCGGTTGCGGGTGAGGGTGGCGAGGTCGCGGAGCAGGGTCCGGAAGCTGTGGACGGGAAGGCCCTCGGGGGTGCGCTTCCCGGCCTTCTTAGCGCGTGCCGCGCGGGAGACGCGGGCGGGCGCGACGGGCGAGGCGCGGGCGGCTTCTGCGGCGGCCGGGTCGTGGTCGTCGAAGAGCAGGGGGGCCGGCGCGCGGCGCATGTGCCATTCGACGTAGCAGGCGAGCATGCAGAGGAAGACATGGGCGCGGACGCGATCGGCGAGGCGGTGGTGGACGGGCCGGACCTTGAGGTCCACCCCCTTGAAGCTGCGGAAGGCGCGCTCGACCCGGCTGAGGCTCTTGCAGGCGCGGACCGTGTCTTCGGGCCCCATCTCGCCGGCGGGCACGTTGGTGCGGATCACGCAGATGCCGTCGAGCGCCGACTCTTCGGCGATGCGCTTCTCGTCGCGCTCGCAGGAGAAGCCGTCGTCGGTCACGGTGGTCTTGAAGTGCTTGCCGACCTTGCGGGCGCGCAGGGCCCGGTCGGCGCGCACGGCGATGCGCTTCTCGCCCCGCAGCGGGCGGTTGTCGCGCTGCGTCGCCCGGACGACCTGTTCGAGCTTGACCTCCGTGGCCGCGAGCAGCGCCTCTCGCTTGCGCGCGCGCTCGGCCGCGAGCAGCGGGTTGCGGCAGACGACCAGCCGCTCGCCCGGACAGAGCTCGGGCGCGGAGACCTCGGCCTGGTCACGGTTCGTCTGGATACCGCAGGCACCGTCGCCGCCGAGGGACGGCTCCCCGCCGTAAGTACCGAATTGGCGGACTGGGTGCGCACGCGGGTCGACGGCAGGCGGCGCGGGAGGCGAGCCGGCCGCAGGGCAGGCATGGACGACCGAAGCCAGCCCGCAGACCGGGAGGGCGGCAGCGGCGAGGACGAGTTGCGTTCCCTGGATGCCACACGGACGCCGGCCGCCGACCGGACCCTTCTCAGGCTCACCGCCGGGGACATGCTGCGCATCGGGCTCGCCGATCGCAAAGCGCTCGTGTTCGCCGGAGCTCTCGCGGCGCTGGCACAGGCCGCGGACCCCTTTTACGACGTAATCGTCAACGTCTTCAAATCTTTTCTGACCTCCGCCGCCGACCTCGGCGCGGTCGGTCTGGCGATCACCGTCGTCCTGCTGTCGCTTACGGGCCTGTTCGTACTGTTCGCGGTGGTAACGGCGGGCGCGTTCCTCCGCCACCACGACTTCACGCTGTGGCGGCAGGGAACGGCGTTTCGATCGCGAGGCGGGTGAGGGGTCAGAGTCATGACCGATCACCGACGAGGAGGAGGAAGGCATGGCCGAGAGGAGCTGGCTGGACGCGGTGCTGGGACCGGGTCCGGAGTGGAGGGTCGTCCGGGTGGAGCGCACGCGGGAGCCGAAGGAACTGCGGGTGGGCGTGGAGCGTGCCCCGGGGAGCAGGCTGCGATGCCCTGACTGCAACGAGGAATGCCCGGGCTGCGACACGCGGCGGCGGGAGTGGCGGAACCTGGACGCCTGGGGGTACAAGACCTTTCTCGTCTGCGATGTTCCGCGGGTTCGGTGCCGGGAGCACGGGGTGCTGACGATGCAGGTGCCGTGGGCGGAAGGGAGTTCGAGGTGCACGGCGCAGTTCGAGGCGGAAGTGATCCGGTGGCTCGAGGAGGCGAGCGTGCAGGCGGTGGCCGGGCGGATGCGGCCGAGCTGGAACGCCGCGGACGGGATCATGCAGCGGGCCGTGGCCCGGGGGCTGGCGCGCCGCCGGCCCGAGGAGGTCCGGCGCCTGTCGGTGGACGAGACGTCGTTTCGCCGCCGGCACCGCTGCGTGACGGTGGTGTCGAACCCGGAGACGGGCCGGGTGCTGCATGTCGCCCGGGGGCGGGGCAGGGAGGCGCTCGCGGCGTTCTACCAAGGGCTGGGAGAGACGCAGAGGGCGGCCGTCGAGAGCGTCAGCATGGACATGCGGGCGCCGTACATCGCGGCGACCCTCGACATGATTCCGCACGCCCGGGCGAAGATCGCGTTCGACCGGTTCCATGTCGCCGGGCACCTCGGCGACGCGGTGGACAAGGTGTGGCGCGCCGAGCACCGGGCTCTGCTGAAGGAGGGCAACGAAATCCTCTCGGGCACCCGATTCCAGTGGCTGAAGGGCCGGCGGCGGAAGACGCACGGGGAGAAGCCGACGTTCGCGAAGCTGCGCGCCGGCACGCGGCGGACGGCCCGGGCATGGGAGCTGAAGGAAGCGGCCGCGAATCTCTGGAACTGCCGGAGCCGAAGCTGGGCGACGGCCGGGTGGAAACGGTGGCTCGCATCGGCTTCGCGCTGCCGCCCGGGGCCCGTCGTCAAGGCCGCCCGGATGATCCGCAGTCACCTCCGGGGCATCGTCAACGCCGTCGTCCTCCGCGCCACCAACGGTCCGGCCGAAGGCATCAACAGCCGGATCAAGACCGTGAAGGTGCGCAGCCGGGGCTTTCGCAACCGGGAACGCTTCGCGAACGCCATCTGCTTCCATCTCGGCGGCCTCGATCTCTACCCCCGATAGCCTGCCCGCATGACCTGATGCCCACCTGACAAGGGGAAGAACCGCTCAGGAAACGGCCGGCGACATCGAAGACCCTTACGTCCTGAGACAACCTGCCCAAGATGAGGACATTTCCATCGGCATCGAACTTGGCGTCCGCCGCCCAGCCGAACACCTGTGGC
Source organism: Longimicrobiales bacterium (assembly GCA_965215065.1). Taxonomy (GTDB): domain Bacteria; phylum Gemmatimonadota; class Gemmatimonadetes; order Longimicrobiales; family Gaopeijiaceae; genus Bin94. The sequence goes on along the minus strand of OZ244037.1, from coordinate 1,782,044 downwards.
CCGTCGTCGCCGGTCTCACCCAGCGTCCCGATGGTGGCCAACGTCTCGGAGCCCGCGAGAGCTTCTCGAAGGGCAACCCACTCTTCAAGGCCGACGCCCCGAAGATCGCCGGGAAAACCCGAAGAGCTAACCACCGGACTTCCATCGGCAGGAAGATTATCGGGCGTAGGATGCCTTACCTCGTTCGGCCCCCTTCCGCACGACGCTGCGCAGAGCCCGACTACGAGAGACGCCAGCCTCGATAGGCGTTGCCCGGACGCGTGGTGGACGTGAGACGAACGAGATCGGATCAGCATTTCGCCGTCCTCGGCGTGGATGCCGGTTGGGGGGAACCGGAAGCTTCAGCTGTGCCCGAAAGGGCTCGTGAGGCAGTGAGTCTAGCCGTCAATACAGCAACCCCTTCTTGACCGTAAGTCGGCGGATGCCCAGACAGCCGACCGCCACCCAGGCGCTCGAGTAGAGTAGAGGACAACCCGGACGAAGGGGAGCCACAGCGCCGCTGGATCGTCGAACAGATGGACGCGGATGTCCCCGATCGATTCGCCGGGATACGACAGCGCACGCAGAACGGGAGACACCACCGGACCGAACACATTCCCGCGTATGTGCATCTCGTTGTCGATGGCCCCGCCCACGAACACGACAACGCCAAGGTGACGAGCGGAACCAGCTTGCTGCGCATGAGCAGAACCAGCCTGGCCCATACCGGAAGCAGCCGACCGGTCACGAGGAAGTAGTCTCCACGGACGCGATCCAAGCCCTCTCAGGGGCATCGAGCGGCATTCGGGTCAGCTGACCGTTACGAAGAACATGGATGCAGTTCGCCGTCCGGCGAACTTCGTCAAGATTATGGCTGGACATGAGTACGGCCGCGCCACGAGCAGCGGCAGAACGAATCTCTTCCCGCAACCGCACGCGGGCCGGCGGATCAAGGTCGGCAAACGGCTCGTCCAGGACTACCAAGTGCGGATCACCGATGAGTGCGTAGGCCAAGGTGATCCTGCGCACCGTACCCTTGGACGCCGCCGCCAACGGGGATGCGAGGGCTCCGCGGTCGAGGCCGCTTCGGTCGACCGCTGCCTGGTAAGCCTCCGGGCGCTCTTCTGGCCTCGGCACGGCCATGTCGACCCCACGTGCAAGGAGTTGACTCGCGGACCATTGCGAGGGAACGCGGCACGCCTCCGGCATAAAGCCGATGCCGTTGAGCCGACGGTAGTGCGCCGCCCTCATGCCCTTGAGCAGGCAGCTTCCCCTGTCGGGGGCAAAGGAAACCCAGCAGCACGCGAAACAGCGTCGTCTTGCCCGCCCCGTTCCTGCCGATGATCGCCGTGACCTCACCTGCCAGTGCTTCCAGTTTGATCCCGCCGAGTACCTTCACTCGCGTAAAGCGTTGCCGATAGGACGCGTAAACATCGGCCATGACAACCGCCGACCCCATCAGGCTACCCACCGACGGCAGGTTTCCATGATCCGGTCAGGATGCGCGTACCTTCAATGTCTTCCCAAGCGGCCAAGAACAGATCACGGGCGACGAAGATATGGGGAGCGCTCGGGATCGACAGTTCGGACTGTCCGCCCGCGCTGCGAACCAAGACGCGGTGAAGCTCCTTTTCGCCGGGGACTGTCGTGAGATAGAGCGCCTTTCCGTCTTGATCCATATGCACCGCGTCAAAGGCTGGGGCGGCATCGCCCCAATTGACCGCGATGCCCGAACCGCGCAGCCTGCGTTCCATTCGCTCGCGGATTTGTCCCCAATCCCGAGTGTCCTCGATCCAGCCATGGCATACGTCCGTCCTCCGTCGTCCTTCCAGATCGAACAGTGCGAGGCATTCGTCGCCCGCCGACCCGAAGAGGAACCCTGAAGGATGCGCCGAGATCACCGGATAGAAGGAGGCGTCGAGAATCCTCCTTGACTGGTGGTTCGAATGAAGCACCGCGAGACTTTGGATCTCGCCGCTGTGGTCTTCGAGGAGAGCGTGAGCCTCCGGCATCGCACCGGACAAGCAGAGACCAAGACTCAGTAGCCCCGCATGTGTGGACAACAGCTCGAACAGCGTCAGGCCGACACATTTGGAATTGGTGATCCGTCGGTCGTCCAGATGCCGCCCCGACTGATCGAAGAGGTGCATCCTGCCCGTGCGCTCGACAACCACGACGGTATCGGCATGGATCGCAAGCGCGACGGGCAGGTTCATCTCCCCGGGCCCCTCGCCGACACTGCCGAAGGAATGGGTGAGCATGCCGACCGAGTCAAGCCGATGCACACGATGTTCTCTGGCGTCCAGCACGAACCACGCGGACCCGTCGGAATCGGCGTCCACCACAGAGAACACTTGAGAGAAAAGCGGGGTGCCGGGCGGAGCCTGCGGCAACGCCGCAGGCCCCAGCCCCGGACCACCGCCCAAGGACTTCCTAGATGGCTCGGACGGGTTGCTCCAAGACCACACGCCCCAAACGACCAGCACGACCGCCATAATCCCAACAAGGGAGATAAGCATGGCGGCACTCCGGTGCCGGGGCAGCTCCGTGGACCGCGGCTGCCTAGTCACTTGAAGGTGATGTCACCGATGTATCCGACCGCGCATTCAGCCACATCGGCGGTGAAATCTAGGAATCGGCTGAACTTGGTGCCTTCGCCGTCGTCGGCCCGGTTGTCGGCGGCTTCGACCGCATTCTCGAGGCAGCAGTCGAAGTTCTCGCTCGCCGTGCACGGCCGCGGATACGAAAGCACTGGGCTATCTTCGAAATTCACATATGCCCAAACACCGGCACCCTGAACGACAATGCCGCCCGTATGTCGGCGCACCGGCGCGATGGGCTTCAGAGAAACCTGTACCACAGCAACTCCTGGGTGTGGAGCCACCGAAGGGTCTCGAAGGGATTGAGTCGGCAAGCCAGCAGGGGGCGCTCACCGCCTCCACTTGCCCGTACCCCCGCTGCGGTAGCCCGGCAGCGCGTCCACTTCCGCCCGACATTCCCGACACCGCTGGTTGCCCTCCTCCCCCGTTCAGGGGATAAATTGTTGCTTGTCAACACCGCCCACCCGCCCCGCGCCCCGGCCTGACTTCTCCGGGTCGGAAAAGACCATGTTCGCGAATCCCCAGGTATCGCCTGAGACCCTGCCGAGCGCGGAGGCGCTGGACTGGCAGCCGCTGCACTCCCGCTTCGTGCGACGGCTGCAGACCGGTGTGCTTCTCCGCGCTCTGGTGTTCGCCGGCATCGGAGCGGGTGCGCATTACCTCGTTGCGACGGGGAACGCAGCGGCGCTGATCAAGGCCGTGCCGTGGCTGCCGCCGGCCGCCTGGGGGGTCTTCGGGGTGCTCTGTCTGTGTGCGCTGGTGCGGCCCGCGATCGCGGTGCGGTACTGCGGCTATGCGGTCCGGGACCGAGATATCCTGTACAAGTCGGGCGTCTTCTGGCGTTCGGTGCGGGCGGTGCCTTTCAACCGCGTGCAGCACACCAAGACCGACAGCACGCCGCTGGACCGGCAATTCGGCCTGGCAAATCTCTCCGTCTTTCCCGCAGGCGGGGGCGCTCACAAGATCCGCGGGCTCGGAGAGGAGACGGCCGAGCGATTGCGCGCCCATGTCTCGGCAAGGATAGAGACGGAGGCCGAGACCGAGACCGGCAAGGAGACAGACCCGAATGCTGACGAGCCGGCCTGACTTCGGCGTCGGCGTCTGGCGGCGAACATCGCCGTTCGCGATCGTCTTCTTTCTCGGTGCCACGATCAGGACCATCGCCAGGAGCTACATCCAGCTGGCGGCGTCTTTCGGGGCCGTCGCCTACCTCACGCGCTTCGACTTCTCGTCCGGGGGGAGCCCGGTGGTGCTGGCGATCCTGGTCGCGGGTCTGGCCATCGGGGCCGTCGCGCTGCTGCGATACTGGTTCTTCCGGTTCAAGCTCGAGGAGGACCGGGTCCTCATCCGCCAGGGATTCCTGAAGAGGACCGCACTCGACCTGCCCTTCGACCGCGTGCAGGGCATCAACGTCGAGCGGTCGCCGGTGGACCGGATGCTCGGCCTGGTCACGGTTCGTCTGGATACCGCAGGCACCGTCGCCGCCGAGGGACGGCTCCCCGCCGTAAGTACCGAACTGGCGGACTGGGTGCGCACTCGGGTCGACGGCAGGCGGCGCGGGAGGCGAGCCGGCCGCAGGGCAGGCATGGACGACCGAAGCCAGCCCGCAGACCGGGAGGGCGGCAGCGGCGAGGACGAGTTGCGTTCCCCGGATGCCGCACCAACCCCGGCCGCCGACCGGACCCTGCTCAGGCTGACCGCCGGGGACATGCTGCGCATCGGGCTCGCCGATCGCAAAGCGCTCGTGTTCGTAGGAGCTCTCGCGGCGCTGGCACAGGCCGCGGACCCCTTTTACGACGTAATCGTCAACGTCTTCGAATCTTTTCTGACCTCCGCCGCCGACCTCGGCGCGGTCGGTCTGGCGGTCACCGCCGTCCTGCTGTCGCTCGTGGGCCTGTTCGCACTGTTCGCGGCGGTAACGGCGGGCGCGTTCCTCCGCCATCACGACTTCACGCTGTGGCGGCAGGGAACGGCGTTTCGATCGCGAGGCGGGCTTCTCACGCAGAAGGAAGTCGTGGTCGAGACCGCCAAGATTCAGCAGCTCACGCTGTCCCAGAACCTTGTCCTGCGCTGGTTCGGGCGGTACCGGTTCGGCGCGCTCCCCGCCGGAGCCGTACAGATGCCCGGGAGCGATGCCTCCGCAAATCGGGAGTTCGCCGAGAAACTCGGCGTGCCGCTGCTCGACGGTGCGCTGGCGGAGGCGCTGCGCGGCCAGGTCTTCGGACCGGAAGGACGGGGACTCACGCTGCTGCCCGGCAACCCCGACTTCACCCGCGTATCGCCGCACTACATCCGCGTGCTCGTTCTCCGGGCCTGCGTCGCTTCGTTCCTCGCCGGCGCGATCTTCTTCCTGACCCGAGGGGGGCCGGCCGCCATCGCGGGCGTTCCGTTCGCCATTTGGTGCCTCCTGTCGACGGCACTGTCGGCGCTGATCGCTCTGCAGAGCTGGCGACGCCGCGGCTATCTCCACGACGACGACGGACTCGCAAGCCGGAAGGGGCTGGTCGGAAGCAGAGTCGATGCCTGCCTCTTCCGCAAGGTTCAGACCGTGACGGTGACGCAGTCTCCCTTGCAGCGGCGCAAGGGGCTGGCAACGCTGCGGGTGCACCTCTCCTCGGGAGTCGTCACGGTCCCCTGGATCGCTCGCGAAGCCGCCGCGAGACTGCGGGATTACATTCTCTACAAGGTGGAGTCAAGCCGCCTGCGGTGGCACTGACGCCGACGATAAGCTACCCGCGCCTTGGCCGGACGGAGGGAAGGAGCACCAGATGATCGCCGCTGGACGAGACCGCGCCGAACACGGGCCGGAGCCGACGCGTCGCACGAGCCTGAAGTTCCTTGTGCTCGCGCTGCTGCCGCTTCTTCCCGCGGCCTGCAGCGAAGCGCGGGACGCCGGACCCCTCGCGACCGGGGTCCGCGACGGCTTCGCCGACGCAGCGTCGGCACTCACGGTCATGATCGAGCGCGAGCGGGAGCAGAAGGGGCTCGCGGCGATGTCCATCGCGCTCGTCGACGACGCCGGCGTCGTGTGGGCCGAGGGCTTCGGCGAACAGGCGCCCGGGGTGCCCGCGACGGCCGAAACGGTGTACCGGGTCGGCTCGGTGTCGAAGCTGTTCACCGACATCGCCGTCATGCAGCTCGCCGAGCGGGGCCGGATCGACATCGACGCTCCGGTCCGCAACTATCTGCCCGACTTCGCCCCCGACAACCGCTCGGGCACGCCGATCACGCTCCGCCAGCTCATGTCCCACCGCTCCGGGCTGATCCGGGAGCCTCCCGCAGGCAACTACTTCGACGACACCGGTATCGGCCTGGCCGCCACTGTGGCCGGCCTGAACGGAATGCCGCTCGTCTACGAGCCCGAAACGCGCACCAAGTACTCGAACGCCGGAATCGCGGTCGTCGGGTACGCGCTTCAAGTCACGCAGGGCGAGCCGTTCGCCGACTACGTCAAGCGCGCCGTCCTCGATCCCATGGGGATGACGAGCAGCGCCTTCACGCCCGAGCCCGAGATCGTGGACGACCTCGCCCGCGCGTACATGCGGGGGATCGATCGCGGCCTGTTCGACGCGCCCGCCTTCGAGCTCGGGATGGCGCCTGCCGGAAGCATGTACTCCACGGTGCTGGATCTGGCACGGTTCCTGGAGGTGATGTTCCGGCGCGGGGAGCTGGCGGCGGACGGGATCGCGGAGGTCGGCGCGGAGGCCGGTGACGGCGCGGAAGTCGCCAGTGACGGAGCTGCCGCCGGAAGCCGTCGGCGCCTCCTGCTTCAAGCGGCGACCCTCGAGTCCATGTGGGAGCCCCAGTTCGCCGAACCTGACGCGACGACCGGGTACGGCCTCGGATTCTCCGTCGAGGAACGCTCGGGACAGCGCCGGCTCGGACACGGGGGCGCCATCTACGGCTTCTCCACCCAGCTCGCCTTTCTGCCCGACTCCCGGCTCGGCGTCGTCGTCACCTCCGCCGTCGACGGCACCAACACCGTGACCAGCCGGGTGGCGGATGCGGCGCTGGCGCTGATGCTGGCTGCCCGCTCCGGCTCGCCCCTCCCCGACGCGCCCACCCGCGGCACCGCACCCCTCGACCCCGCCCTCGCGCTGAAGCTCGAAGCCGCCTACGGCACCGGCGACGGCGCCGTCGAATTCGACGCGCGTGAAGGCCGCCTCTTCATGACCCCGCAGCGGGGCGGCGCCACGGTGGAGATCCGAGCCCGCGGCGATACGCTGATCGTCGACGACCGGATCGCGTTCGGCACGCGGTTCCTGATCGAGGGAGACGGCGCTTCGGCCATCCTGCCCCTCGGCCCGGACGGACGGCCTCTCGCCGCGCTCCCGCGCCGACCGCCGCCCCCCCGCCCCGAGCCGCCTCCCGCCCGCTTCCTCGGCCTGATCGGCGAGTACGGCCCGGACCACAACGTCCTCTACATCCTGGAGCGGCACGGCCGGCTTCACGCCCTGATCGAGTGGTTCTTCCTCTACCCGCTTCAAGAGATCTCGCGCGACGTATACACCTTCCCCGACTGGGGGCTCTACCACGGCGAGGAGCTGGTCTTCTCACGGGACGGCACCGGGCGGGCGACCTCGGTCGAGGCGGCTTCGGTCGTCTTCGCGCGCCGGGACGTGGGCACCGAGGCCGGGGGCACCTTCCGCATCGACCCCGTGCGACCGGTCGAGGAGCTGCGCGCGGAAGCCCTGGCCGCGTCACCGCCCGACGAAGCGGGACCCTTCCGCGACTCCGAGCTCGTCGAGGTGACGACGCTCGAGCCGGGCATCCGCCTCGACGTGCGGTACGCCACGACCAACAACTTCATGTCGTCGGTGTTCTACGACGAGCCTCGCGTCTTCCTCCAGCGTCCCGCCGCCGAGGGCGTGGCGCGTGCGCATCGTGCACTTGCACGGCACGGCTACGGACTGCTTCTGCACGACGGATACCGGCCGTGGTACGTCACGAAGATGTTCTTCGACGCCACCCCCGAAGAGCAACGGCTCTTCGTCGCCGACCCGGCCCGCGGCTCGCGCCACAACCGCGGCTCCGCGATCGACCTGAACCTCTACGACCTGGAGACGGGACGGCCGGCGGACATGGTCGGAACCTACGACGAGTTCTCGCCGCGCTCGTTCCCCGACTACCCCGGCGGGACCTCCCGGCAGCGCTGGCTGCGCGAGATCCTTCGCCGCGCGATGGAGGCCGAGGGCTTCACGGTCTACGAGGCCGAGTGGTGGCACTTCGATCACGAAGACTGGCGCGAATACGCGATCCAGAATGCGACCTTCGGGGAACTCGTCCGTTAGGGTTAGGAGCCGTCGCCGCACCCTCTGGGTCGACCTCGGCCTCCTCCTGACCGCGACCATCTGGGGGCTGAACTTCAGCGTCGTGAAGGCCGCGCTCGAGGAGATCGAACCTCTGGCCTTCAACGCCCTGCGCTTCCCGTGCGCCGCGATTGCAGTGTGGTTTCTGCTGCGCGGGGCCGGGCGGAAGGCGTTTCCCCCGCGAAAGGACTGGCGAATCGTCCTACTGCTGGGAATTGCCGGCCATGTGACCTTTCAGATGGGCTTCATCCTAGGCCTGGACCGGACCCTTACCGGCAACGCCGCTCTCCTGCTCTCCACAAGTCCCGTCTGGGTCCTGGTGATTTCCTCCGCGGCGGGGCGGGAACGCCTCAATCCCGCTGTCCTCGGCGGGGTGTTCACGACGCTGGCCGGGATGGCGATCCTGATCACCGGCGGCACCCAGGAATTGGGAACCGCTCGCGTCGGCGACCTGTTCGTGCTGGGCGCCGCGATCTCCTGGGGAGTCTACACCGTCTTCGGACGCAGGATGGTGAGGCGCCGCGGGGCGCTCCAGATGACCGCGTGGACGCTGTGGGCGGGTCTGCCCTTCGTCGTCCTGGCCGGCGTGCCCGACCTGGTGCGCACAGACTGGAGCTCGGTTTCGCCGCAGGCGTGGTTCGGCGTCGTCTATGCAGGCGTCTTCGCGATCGGGATCGCGTACCTGCTGTGGTACCAGGGAGTACGCCGGATCGGGCAGAACCGGACCTCCGTCTACCAGAACCTGGTCCCCGTCGTCGCTCTGCTCAGCGCGTGGCTGTGGCTGGCCGAGACACCGACCACGCAGCAGCTGGTGGGCGCGGGCGTCATCCTCTCCGGCGTCGTGGCCGCACGCCGGTCACACAGGTCACGCGGGCGTTGACCGACCGTTGACCGCCGTTCACCGCATTTGATCCGCCTCGTCGGGGATCCCCCGGCTGAACAGCTCCTCGAGGCCGGGCCCGGCGACAGCTCCTGTACCCGTCGCGGCCGCCCGCGGCCCGCGCAGAAAGGCCCTGACCTGGCCGGTGACCGGATCTCGCAGAATCGTCATGGGGGAGTCGGTCGTCTGGTCCAGCGTCGCCGATCCGCCTCCGCCCACCAGCGAAATGTCGGCCAGGACGCCCGTCCACGTTATCGGCACGGTGAAGACGAAGCCCGATCGTCCGTCGTCGACATCCGGAATCTCCGGCATGTCGAAGGTGAGCGAGAACGCCTGGCCGCCGTCGGCCGTTCTGCCGCGAAGCCGGAACTCGCTGCCGGGGGGCGGCAGCGACGGTACCGCGTCGACCATGAACGCCGGTTCGAGGAAGGGGTCGCCGTCGGAGTCCACGCCGCCCCACACCAGGACCGTCCGGGTCGGCGTCGCGCTCGCGACGGCCCCGGCTTCGGCGTCCAGGCGGTGGCGAAGGGAGTTCGAGAAGTGGTAGTCGCCGATCCAGCCGCCGCGGCAGTACGACATCAGGTCGGGAGCATAGGGAGTGATCAGCCGGCCGCCCTCGCGGTCGTACCCCCACGACCCGATCCGGCCGTTGCGGTCCGGATACAGCGCGTCGGGCCCGCCCGCACCCCCGCAGGGCGCGTGGTAGAGGCCCATGTTGTGTCCGATTTCGTGGGCGACCGTGTGCGAAAGCGGTACCGAGAAGTTCGACCGCGAGGGGATCCCGAGCGCGACGCCCAGGAGGCCGCCGGTGGGAACGGGCGCGAGCATGCCCATCCAGTAGCCGGGTCCGCCCTCCATGCGCCGCATCGCTTCGACCTCGAAGAGCAGGCTGTAGCCGCTGCTGGTCGAGGTGACCACGGGATCGTGCAGGTTGACGTCGAACTCCCCGATCGGGAGCAGCGTCCGCGTGTGCAGCAGCATCTCGTGCCCCTCGGGGTCGTTCGCCATGCCCGACGTGATCTCCAATATCGACGAATCGGGCCTCGATTCGTACAGGAAGGGGACCACGGTCAGGCGGAAGTCGGGCATCTCGCGGACATCCACCGCTATGCGCCCGGCCTCCGGAATCCTGCCGGCGATTCCCAGGCCGGAATCGAGCGTGTTGTCCGGGTCGACTTCGATCACCATCTCCAACCCGTCCCTGATCACGTCGCCCGGGATCTCGGCGTTCGCCGACCGGGCCAGGTCGCTTTCGTCGATCTCGGCGGGAATCGGCACGGCTCCTCCCGGGATCTCCTGCATGTGCACGTCGGTGTCGCCGTGGTAGAAGGTGGCCCGCACCGGCGGGATGCGATCCCCGTCGGCCTCCGGCGACGAGACGAACACGCGCAGAAGGGCCGGATGGCCGGCTATCAGGGGCACCGGGAATTCCCGCGACTGCACCGCCTGAGTGAGATAGACCGTCGCGCCGCCGCTGTCGCAACGCGCCACGCGCTGGAACTCGACGCCGTCAAGCCATGTCATCAGGTCCGCATCGGCCGGTGCGCAGATGCCGGTGCCGCCCGCCTTGAGGGTCTCGAGCTCGCCCAGCGCCGTCAGGCTGTTGGGAAGCAGACCGGAAAGCCCGGCGTTGTTGCCCAGCCAGAGCTCGTTCAGCTGGGTCAACCCTCCGATCTCGGGGGGAATCGCACCGCTGAGGCGATTTTCGTGCAGGTACATCCGCTCCGCTCGGCCCATATTGCCGAGGCCCGGAGGAATGGGGCCCGTCAGCTCGTTGTTGTTGAGCCACAACACTTCGAGATTGCCGAGATTGCCGAGCTCGCCGGGGATGCTTCCGGTCAGCTGGTTGCGCTCGACATCCAAGGATCTGAGGCTGGCGAGGTTCCCCAGTTCGGCGGGGATGTCGCCGGTGAGCTCGTTGTCCCAAAGACTCAGGGTGAGCAGTTCGGTAAGCCTGCCGAGCTCCGGGGGAATCGCGCCGACCAGGTCGTTCTGAGACAGGCTGAGCCTCTCCAGATTCACCAGCTGCCCGAGTTCGGCCGGCAGCGGTCCGCCGAGCCCCGACCTTCTCAGATCCAGCTCCATGAGTCCGGTCAGCCTGCCGATGTCCGGAGGCAGCGGACCGGCCAGCCCGACTCTGTAGAGACTCAGCTCCAGCAGGTCGGAGAGGCCGAAGAGTTCCGCCGGAATCGGTCCGGTGAGGCCCCAGTTGCCATTGAGCTCCAAAACCCTGAGGTTGGGGAGACTGCCCAGTTCGGCCGGGATGACGCCCTTTACGCCGTTGTACGAGAGCTCCAGACGTGTGACGTGCCCGCCGCGGTCGACCGTGACGCCGTACCATCCGTTAATCGGGACGTTGGTCAGCCAGTTGTCGCTGCGGTTCCAGTTCGGACCGTCGGTCGCCTCGTAGAAGGCAACGAGAGCTTCCCGTTCCGCGACGGGAGCGCAGCTCGTTCCCGTCCCTTCGTGCTGGCTCACGGTTTCCAGCCACTCTTGAAATTCCGTGCCGTGGGGCACGCACAGATCGGTATCCGCGTATCGGAATTCCTCGAGCGGAAGAGCCGTCAGCGACCTGGGCAGCGCACCCGCCAGTCCGTTGCCGGCCACATCCAGTTCTCTCAGAGCGGACAGCTCTCCCACCGACTCCGGCAACATGCCGGTGAGGCCGTTTTCGCTCAGATCGAGGGCGGTCACGCGGCCGATCGAATCGGTCTCCACCCCGAACCACTCGTCCAGCAGGGCGCCGTCCTGCCACCCGCTCGAAGTGATCCACCGGCTGCCGCCGGTCGCTTCGAAGAGTGCTTCCAATGTCCTCCGGTCGGCCTCCGAGCAGTTCGGGCCGATCACCTGGGAGACCCCCCCCGCCCATTCGGCGAACGCGGCGTTCCCCGGAATGCAGAGTCCGCGGTTGCCGCCGAAATCAAGTACATGCAGATGCTCGAGCTGCCGGAAGCTGTCCGGAACGACCCCGGTGAGCCGGTTGTTCCTCAGGAACAGGCCGGCGAGTCGAGGGGCATTCCCCAGCTGCGAAGGAATCGGTCCCGCGAGCCGGTTGTCCGAGAGCCCCAGGTACTGCAGCTCCGAAAGGTTCCCGAGCTCGGGGGGAAGCGTTCCCCTCAGGCCGTTGCCGGGGAGCGTCAGCCACATCACCCGTCCCGCGCTGTCGGTGACCACGCCGTGCCATTGATCCATCGGCGCTTCGGTCAACCAGTTATCCTGCTGCCTCCAGTTGGCACCGTCGGTCGCGTTGTAGAGCGCCTCGATCGCGGCCCGATCCCTTGCCACGGCTCCCGGCTCGGGAACTTCCGGCTCGATCACGGAGTCCCCGCAGCCGCCGACGGCGACGCCCAGGGCTAGCGCTAGCATCGCCGCCGTCCGGATCGCTGGTGGCCGGATCGCAGCTGATCGGCTGTTCGTCAGGTTGGCGTGGCGGGTGGCCGTGGAACGGCGGGTGGCCGTGGAACGGCGGATTGCAGCACACATGGCTTGCTCCTTCCGACTGAGTGGTGTGTTCATGCCCTGCTGCTCCTACCCCGACACCGGCACTTGGGTTCCATCGGTCCGCGCGGCAGCCGTGGCCCCCGGTGCGCTCGGGACAGGTGCTGTCTTCATCTGCGCTGTCCGCCGCCGAAGGCTAACTGCGGAGATCCTCCACCGACGCGAGCGACGAAACCATGTTTCCTCCGACATCCGACAGTCTGGGGTCGGTCGTAGCCGAGGGTGTTTGCTTGATCAAGACGCCTCCCTGCGGGAGAACCGAAATCTTGCTGACCCTTCGGACTTCGCCGTGGAAGCCTGCGCCGCCGAGCCTGCCGGAACCGCGAGCAGGGCGCTAGGGGCGCAGCCGGGATGGCCCAGCGCTCCTCTCATCGCCGCACACGGTCGCGGCGAAGAAATCCCCGGCGAAGGCCCGTAGCCCCTACGGACCGGACGCCAGCCCCACTGCAGCCGCGCTCCACTCCCATAGCCTTTCTTGGGCCTCCCGGTCAAGCGCCTTGGCCGAGGGCTTCGTCCGCATGCGCTTGTTGAAGTACGTGCCGTTCAAGTCCTCCTGCGTCCGTCCGGCCGCCAGTTCGGCAATGATCGGTCCGGCTCCGGCCGCCCGGCGGGCGATGACCCCGGCCACCGCTCCCCCGCCGGGGATCCTGCCCATGTAGTCCCGAAAGAGCCCCGTGTCGTAGACCCCGGGATGCAGTGCGAGGGCCTGAACGCCGCTTCCCGCGGTTCGGCGGGCGAGCGCCAGGGTGAAGAGGACGTTGGCCAGCTTGCTCTGCTGGTACGCCTGCAGTCGCCGGTAGGGCCGCCGCACGAAGTTGGGGTCGTCGAAGTCGAAGGGAGGCCCGTGGTGGGCGCCCGACGATACCGTCACCACGCGGCAGGGGCCCGGAGCCCGCCCCAGAACGGGCAGGAGAAGGTTGGCCAGAAGGAAATGGGCCAGGTGGGTCACCGCCAGCTGCATCTCGAAGCCGTCCCGGCTCTCGGCCCGCTTCCGGGGGATTACGGCGGCGTTGTTGATCAGCCCGGCCAAGGGAATGTCCATCGCGACCATTTTCGCGGCGGCGCGAACCGATGCCAGCGAGGCTAGGTCGGCGGCGACGACCCGGTGCGGTTCCGAACCGCGGGGCGGCGCGAGAGTCCCAAGGGCGGCCTTCCCCCGATCCCGGTCGCGGCACAGAAGGAGTACGGCGTGGCCGACTGCCGCGATCCGCTGGGAGGCGGCTAGGCCGATCCCCCGATTGGCTCCTGTGACGGCGAAGACTCCCATGGTGGTTCTACACTGCAAGACCTCGCGGGGCCGGGTCAAGTCAGCTCCGACGCACGTCCGCCGAACCGACGCGCCCGGCGACGCCGGGTCGGGCCGGGCAGTTCGCATGGACCGTTCCCCGCGTCTTGCCCCGCCGCCCCCCTTCCCACACGTTATTCCGGCCACGGCCGAGATGCGCACGACCAACCGGATGCGCACGACCAACCGGATGCGCACGACCAACCGCGAAGTCGAGGGAAGCTCCGCTCTCATGACAACCGCTGCCTGGATCACCATGATCGCGATCATGGCGTTCGTTTGGGGAGGCCTCGCAACGGCCGTCCGCACCGCTGTCCGGAAGGAGTCGTGAAGAACGCGGACCACTGAGCGCCGTTGGCTAAACGCACCGACATCGACTCGATCCTGGCCCAAGATCAGCAGGTCGGCAACGGACAGATGCGGCTCGGTCTGCGAAAGGGCGAGACCACCGTCGGCCAGGTCTTGGAGCGCATCCGGCGGGACAGCCGCGACGAGTCCGAGAAGGACGGGCGCGACATCGGCATCGACCTCGTGGCGCGTCACCGAGACGGCGGATGGATCGCCGTTCAGTGCAAGTGCTACGCTCCCGACGCCCGCGTGGGCAAGAAGGACATCGACTCCTTCCTCGCCGCGACACAGATATCGCTGACCGGCGGCGCGGGTTCCGCATTCTCCATGCGCTGGATCATCGCCACCTGCCCCTGGACGAAGACCGCGGAGACGCAGATCGACAGCATGTCGCCCCCCGTGCGGCGGCTCGACTTCCTGCGCCACACCGACGACCGAGTGTCGGAACACGCCGTCGAGCGGCCGGTGCGGGAGCCGTGGCCCTTGCAGGCGGAAGCGATCGAAGACGTCGTCGCGGGACTGGAAAACCACCCCCGCGGGCGGCTGATCATGGCTTGCGGGACCGGGAAGACCTTCACTTCGCTGCGCATCGCCGAGCAGACAGTTTCCGACGGCGGCCGCATTCTCTTTCTCGCGCCGAGCATCGCGCTGGTCTCGCAGGCCAGACGGGAATGGCTGCGCCACACGACGAGGGACTTGGAGTGCCGGGTGGTCTGTTCGGATCCGACGGCCGGCGGACGGGGCGAACACGCAAACGACATCGGGCGTTCGGAGCTCGAGTGCGCCGTGACCTCGGGCCCGGAAGAGATTGCGGGAGTGCTGGCGGTCGACAGCGGCAGGACGAGGGTCGTGTTCTGCACCTACCAGTCTCTCCACAAAGTGATCGAGGCGCAGTCCGGGCACGGCGCACCTTCGTTCCATCTGGCGCTGATGGACGAAGCGCACCGCACCACCGGCGTCACCGCAGCATCGGGCAAGGCGATGGCGAGCGGGTTCCGCTCGGTCCATGACGACGAGCGGCTAAGGGTTCGCAGACGGCTCTACATGACCGCCACGCCGCGCATCTACAGCGCATCGTCGAAGGGAAGGCTGACCAGCCGGGGAATCAAAGCGGTCGATATGGGCGACATCGAAGTGTACGGTCCTGAACTGCACAACCTCACCTTCGCAAAGGCGGTGAACGCGGGCATGCTGTCGGACTACAGGGTGATCGTGCTCGGCGTGCACGAAGACGCGGCGCCGCCGGGCGTCAGCAGCCAGCTTATCGCCTTGGGGGAACGCTCGGACCAGATCGGCTCTCGGCCGCTCATCGTCAGCCGACAGGACATCACCCGCCTGCTCGGAACATCGCTCGCCGTCAACGGTGCCACCGAGGGTCCCGAGGCGGAACGGCCCGGCCGCCTGCATAGGACCATCGCCTTCGCCAACTCCATTGCCCGTTCCAGCTTCTATGCGGAAGCGATGAAGCTTCCCGAGCTCCGAAAAATCACGACGCGACGCCTTCGCAAGGTCAGTGCAGATCCAATGCGTTCGATGCCTGTGGAATCGCAGCATCTCGACGCATCCCACAGCGCGCTGAAGCGCAACCAGGCACTGCGCAGTCTTGCCAAGGCCGACGCCCGGGGCATCGCTCGCATGCTCTTCAACGTCGGGCTGTTCGGAGAAGGCGTCGATGTTCCGTCGCTGGACGCCATCGTGTTCATGGAGCCTCGCCAGAGTCAGGTGGACATCATTCAGGCGGTCGGTCGGGTGATGCGCCGGAGCCCGGGCAAGCGATTCGGATACATCGTCGTGCCGATCCCGATAGAACCCGGCAAGGACATCGCATCGGCACTCGCCGCGGGCACGGAGGGCTACCGCGCTTTGGGCAAGGTTCTTCGCGCCCTTCAGTCGCACGACGGGCGTCTGGCCGAGGAGCCCCTGCGTTTCGTGCAGGCCACCGTGACGAGCGGTGGCGGCGGGAACGGGGAGCCGGACTCGCAGTTCCTGCTCGATCTCTCGGACGTGAGCCGAGGAATCTATGCGCACGTCGTCGCAGCCTCCGGGCTCGGCAAGCCCGGATTGCAGGTGTCGCAGGACATCGAACACGCCGTGCGGGCGGCGGCGCGCATCTTTGAAGACGGAGAGCTTGCAGACGATCTTGCAACGGTCTTGGGTCTGCCCATGGAGGCCGGCGCGCGAAACATCTGCACCATTGCTGCGCTTCTGTTGGCCAACGCGTGCCTGCTCCACCGCCGGCTCTGCGATGTGCCCGGCATGGAGGGACTCGCCAAACTCAACCAAGTCGGCGGGGCTTACGACCCCGCCGATGTCCTCCGCTCCGCGTGGCACGCCATACTCAAGCGCGACTACGCGCCGGTTTTCGAGCCTCCGCTCGCGGTTCTCGGAACGCTCCCGCGAAGACGCTGGGTGGATCACGCGCTGCGGATCCTCGCGGAGTGCGCCAACCGTGTCGCCGATTCGCTGAGCGCGCTCGGATACGATCATTCCGGCCCGCTCTACCACCGCATTCTCCCGAACGCGAAAGCCTACGGCGCCTTCTACACGAACAACCTGTCGGCGCTGATGCTGGCCCGCCTTGCACTCGACGAGAATTTCTGCGACTGGAGCGACCGGCAGGCTGTCTCCCGGCTTCGCATCATGGATCCGGCGTGCGGGACCGGGACACTGCTGATGGCGGCGCTTCATGTGATCAAGAAGCGGGCTCAGGAAGCGGACGGGCGAACTCGGGACGGGGAGTTGAGCGAAGGAGAACAAGAGAAGCTCCACCGCGTGCTGGTCGAAGATATGCTGTGCGGCCTCGATGTCAACCGCACCGCCATCCAGCTCGCGGCCTGCAACCTGACGCTCGGCGCACCGACGGTGGACTACAAGCGGATGAATCTGTTCACCCTCAAGCACGGTCCGCAGCGTGATGGAAGCGTGCGTGCGGGGTCGCTGGAGATCCTCGGCGCAACGGACCGCGCGGATCAGCTGCATGCGCTCATTCGGCCGCTGCGAAGCATGGCCGGATTGACGGCGGAACAGGTGGACTGTGCCGGGGACGCAGAGTTTCCTCTCAAGGACCTTGACTTGGTGATGATGAATCCGCCGTTCACGAACAACCAGAAGCGGAACAAGCAGTTCGGTCGGAAGGTGGCGAAGCGGATGCAGGCGCACGAGCTTCGGCTTCGGGACGACGCGGAAGCGACGGACCCGGGTATCCGGGGTGTGATCAACGCCAACAGTGTTGGTACGTATTTCACACCTCTTGCAGAACGTCTTCTACACCATCGGCGCGGAGTTCTCGCGAAGGTCATTCCGGTCACAGCCTGTACAAATGCTTCGGGGTTGGCCGAACGAAGGCACTTGGCCTCGAGCTTCCACATCGAGCGGATCGTCACCTCTCACGATCCGAAGCGGCCCAACTTCTCCGAAAACACAAACATTCACGAGTCCTTGCTCGTAGCTCGGCGAATCAGCCGGGGCGAAGCTACCCCCCCCCCCCCCCCGACAGAATTCGTTTCTCTCCGCAGGATGCCGGCCACTCCCGAAGAGGCATTGGCGGTATCCGACGCGATTCTCAGCGGCAAGTCAGCTGAATGGGGAGAAGCATTCCAATGGCCGAGCAAGCTCGTTGAAGCTGGCGACTGGACTCCCGTGCAGTGGTTTGACGGCGAGCTGGCGAACGTGGTTCGACGAATCGAAGCGTCACCCCATCTGGAACCCCTTGACAGGCGCTGCGCCGTCGGACCTGCCGGCCGGCGCATCCGCGACGCGTACCAAAACAGCGGCGACGATGAGGCGGACGCGGTGCGGCTATTCTGGTCGATAAACACTCGGTTGCGCCGGAAGATGCACGGCAGGCCCGAGGAATATTGTCGCCCGAAGTTCGGCAAAGAACGCCTCGCCGCACGGTACTGGCACCAGCGCAGCAACGTTCTGGTCGCCGAGCGTTACGACACCATCTCGGGTCGCCTGACGGCTCTCTGGACATCATAGCCTTCCGCCGGGTCAGGATGGATCCCGGTCTCGATTGCGGACGAGCGGCATGCCAAGGCACTCGTAGTTTGGTGGAACTCCACGCCCGCGCGACTCCTGCTCCTGAACCGGAGAACCCGGAAGCTTACCTACCCGAGATGGTCACTGGCACAGCTGCGGCTTGTCCCGATCCCCAAACCCGGAAACCCAGCTTGGAACTTGCTTGCAGATGCGTGGGAAGATGTCCATCGCATGGATCTCCTGCCGATGCGCGAGGCAGAGAACTGCCTGGCGCGCTGGATCATCGACGAGGCCGCCGCGGCAGCCCTCGGCGTGAGTCAAGACCAGGTCGCCGACTGGCACCGGCGCCTCGCCGCCGAGCCGACGATCACGAATGCCAAGGCTGCCTTGACCGAGTGAGTATGGAGGTCTGCCGTCGCCGCAATCGGGCGCATGGCGGTTACTCCGAGCTCCGCCCTTTCGTCGCCTCCAAGCTGTTCAGCACCAATCGCGTCAGCTTCGGTAACGTGATGGCGGCTGCAAAGGACGGAAACGGCACCGGTGGACGACGCCGTCGCCGTGATAAGCGCCCAGATGGCCTCGTGTAGTCCCCATTCAAAGAGAATCATCGTGCCGGCAGCAGCCGCTGCCATCTGCCAGAAAAACCGAAAGTACGCGTCCGACCTGGTACCGAGCCAATTCTCAAATTTCTCAGTCCGCGTCGGCTTATCAGCTGCGTCCCCCTGTTGAGAGAGCAAGAGATCCAGATGTCGGTCAAGCTCTTCCATCTGCTTCTCTTGCCTTTCGAGCTCTTGCTCGGATGATGAGCGCTTCTCTTCTGAGAAGGATGAGGAAGCATCTTCTGATGAGTTCATCGTCAATGACTTCTCCGCGGGGAGTGCGGGACCACGGTGTGCCCTGCTGGTGGGTCAGCCCGACAAGTGCCTCCGCAGGCCGTCGACCGTAGCGATCCCATGTCAGGTTCAGAACCACGAGGGTTCGTCGGTCCGAGTCCGGTACGACAGGGTACTCGAACTTTCGATCCACGCAGCTGTAGTCGTGGGACCATTGGGTAATGTTACGGCTTCCGAATCGCTTGAATTCGTGGTAGATCGCGGGTATCACGGGCCCGAACTTCCACGCCAAGATGGGCTCTTCGAAGAGTCGGCCTTTCAGTAGGACAAGTCCGCTGCCGTAGGCGATGTAGACGAGTTTCTGCAGCTTCAGGTTCGTGATGCGGACATGACGCCGCTTGGCGCGGCCAATCATGAAGTTGGCAATCGCACCAACCGGGTAGGGAGGCCGACCGATTCTCGTTTCCGTGTCCCTCTCTGCTCGAGATGAGGGCCCAGATGGGAATCTAGTAGTTGTCATGAGCGCATTCCTCGGCTTCTTGCATGGAGGAACACGCTCACCTGCCCCTCACCCCCGCGTCCGCGATGATCAGCATCCCCCTCGCTCGCAGCATCTCGTTCAGCGCCGCCACCTCGTCTCGCACCAGAGCGTCCAGCGCGTCCAAGTGCTCCTGCAGCTGCTCGTGCAGCAGCGCCTTCACCTCCATCTCCTGGTCGGTGGGCGGGAAGTCGGCGACCGCGATCGCGCCGGTCAGATAGCCGAGCTTCTGGAGCAGCTTGGCCTCGAAGCGGACGCCGTCCTGGCCCTGACCCGTTAGACGCAGGTCGACCATGTCGCTCTGCAGGTCAACGAGCCGCCCCTGCAGCGCGGCGATCGCCTCGGCGAGCTCGTCCTCGTCCGCGAAGCGCGACATGGTTTCGAGCTGGACGCGGATCGCCTCCACGCGGTGGACGGCCTCGCCCGCCGCGACGACATCGGCGCGGACCTCGCGCAGGAAGGCGACCTGGGCCGCGATGTCGGCCTCGGTGCCCGCCGAATGGGGGTCCTTGATGACGGTGAGCGGCTGTTCCATGCTCCGCCCCGCCGCGTTCAGCCGCACCGTGTAGCGTCCGGGCGGCAGCAGAATCGAGATCCGCCTGGCTCCGGGCGCGTCCCGTCCGTCCTCGCCCACCGCGATGTGTGCCGCGTACGTGGGGCTGGTCAGCAGCCGGACGCGACCGTTGGGCTCGTCGCGCAGATCCCAGTGGATGCGGTTGACGCCCGGGTGGTTGGTTCCGCGCAGCGTCCGCACCACGTCGCCCGCCGCGTCCACGAGCTCGACCGTCGGGGCCTCGTCGCCCGCCTCCGCCAGCCAGTAGTTGATCGACGCGCCGTACTCGGGATCGGTCCCCTCGGTGGGATCGCTGTAGGGGACCGAAGGCGGCGTGATCGGGCGGAAGCGGTAGGCGTCGCGCGGCGTGAAGAGGTGGGCCGCCGACGCCGTCACCTCGGGCGTGAGCTGCCGGAGCGGCGTGAGGTCGTCCAGGATCCAGAAGCCGCGGCCGTACGTGCCGACGACCAGGTCGCCGAAATGCTCCTGTACGACGATCCCCGATACCGGCGCCGCGGGCAGATTGTTCTGGAGCGGCTGCCAGTGGTCGCCGTCGTCGAAGGACACGTAGATCGCGTTTTCGGTACCGACGTACAGCAGGCCGGGACGCTCCGGGTCCTCGGCGATCACCTTCGTGTAGGACAGCATGCTGGGCGGGATTCCGTTCGTGATCTTGTCGAACGATGCGCCGTAGTCCCGGGTTCTGTACACGTAGGGATCGCGGACATTCACCTGGTGGCCGTCGATTGCCACGTACGCCGTCCCGGCGTCGTAGCGGGAAGCCGCGATGGACCGCACCGCCATCCACTCCGGCAGCTCCGGCATGTTGCCCGTCACGTCCGTCCATGCGCCGCCGCCGTCCCGCGTGACCTGCAGCAGCCCGTCGTTGGTGCCCGCCCAGATGAGCCCTTCTTCGACCGGCGACTCGGCGATGCCGAAGACCGTGCCCGCGTACTCGACCCCGATGTTGTCGCCCGTGAGGCCGCCCGAGAGGCCCATGCGGCTGCGGTCGTTCAGGGTCAGGTCCGGGCTGATCACCTCCCAGCTCTGCCCCCGGTTGCGGGTTCGGTGCACGTGCTGGCTGCCCACGTACACGGTGTTGTTGTCATGCGGGGAGATGTGGATCGGCGCGTCCCATATGAAGCGGTAACGGACGCCCGACGCCGCGCCCCGGCTCTGCTCCGGCCACACCTCGACGGCACGGTACTGGCGCCGGTCCTCCTCGTAGCGCACCACGATCCCGCCCACCATCCCCGACCCCGACGCCGAGGACCACACGATGTTCGGATCGGTCGGATCGGGGGTGGCCCAGCCGCTCTCGCCGCCGCCGACGTGGTGCCACATCCCGCGCGGAATCCCGGTGATGCGGCGCTGGCCCTGGATGCGGCTGTTGCTCGGCCCTCGGTACGTCGGCTCGTCCTGCTTGTTGCCGAGCACGTTGTACGGGATCGCGTTGTCCACCGTGACGTGGTACATCTGAGCATTGGTGAGGCGCTGCCGGAACCACGTGCGGCCGCGGTTGATCGAGATCGAAAGGCCCTGGTCGTGCGCGACGATCATGCGGTCCGGGGCCGTGGGGTCGATCCACATGTCGTGATGGTCGCCGCCGGGAGCCTGCGGTCTCGGCACGACGTCGAGCGTCCGGCCCCCGTCGGTCGAGACCGTGAACGAGGCCGTGAGGAAGTACGCCTCGTCGTCGTCGTTGGGCGAAATCACGACGCGCGAATAGTAGTGCGGGCGGCCCATCGCGTTGCGGTTGCGCGTGATGAGCGACCAAGTGCGCCCGCCGTCCTCCGAGCGCCAGAGCTGCCCGTCCTCGGTCTCGCGTCCGTCCCACGGAATCCCGTCGCCCGTCTCGAGCATCGCGTAGACCCGGTTCGGGTTCGACGGCGCCACGGCCACCGCCACCTTCCCCACGGGTTTCTCGGGCAGCCCGATCCCGTTGCGGGGCCCGTTCAGTTTCATCCAGGTGTCGCCGCCGTCGCGCGAGACGTGCAGGCCGCCGCCCGGCCCTCCCGAGGTCCGCCCCCATGTGTGGATCTCAAGCTGCCAGGTCCCCGCGAACAGCACCCGCGGGTTCGACGGATCCATCGCGATGTCCGAGCAGCCGGTGTCCTCGTCGACGAAGAGGACATGCTCCCACGTCGCGCCGCCGTCCGTGGTGCGGAACACGCCGCGTTCGGACTGCGGGCCGTAGGCGTGCCCGAGTGCGCAGATGTAGACGATGCCGGGGTCGGTCGGGTGGATGAGGAGGCGGGGGATCCGCCCGGCCCGCTCCAGTCCCTTCAGCGTCCATGTGGCCCCGGCGTCGGTGGATTTGTAGACGCCCTGCCCCAGCGAGACATGGCTGCGGATCTTGCCCTCGCCGGTCCCGGCCCAGACGATGTTCGGGTCGACCTGCGCCACACCCAGCGATCCGATCGACTGCACGGGCTGATCGTCGAAGATCGCCTCCCAGTGCACTCCGCCGTCGGTCGTCTTGTAGATGCCGCCCGACGCGGCGCCGACGTAGTAGGTGTGCGGGTCGCCCGCGATTCCCGCCGCCGCGGAGAAGCGGTTGCCCTCGGGGCCGATGTGCCGCCACTCGAGGGCGGCGTAGTCGGCGGGGTCGGGGGCCTGCTGGGCGGATGAGGGGGCGGGGGGGAGGAGGGTGGTGGTGAGGAGGACGAGGGTTGCGAGTGACTTCGTAGGCATGGATGGTCGTCTCTGGTCGGAAGGTCGATGGTCGGTCAACAGTTCGGCCGGAGCGGGACGGTGTCAAGCGGAGAGCCCGACGCGCTCAGGTCACGTTCCCCAGACCGTGATCCGCTTGTCTCCCCAGATCCGATCCTCGCGGAAGACCCGCTCCTCCCAGCTCCTCCCCTCCCGCATGTCGAAGACCACCAGATGCCCGGCGTCGGTACCGCACAGGTCCATATAGGCCGCCGTCTGTTCCAAGCCCTTCTTTATGATGCGAGCGCGACCGCTCCGCAGCAGCTTGCACTCCACCACGAACCGGCCCGGCCTGCCCGTCTCGGGAGGCCAGACGACCAGCAGGTCCACACGTCGGCTTCCCAGCGCGTACTCCCGCTCGATGCGTCCGGTGGCGTTCACCACTCGGTGCAGGAAGGCTTGCAGCACGAGCTGCGGACCGGCCTCCTTGTACTGCGCCCGCTCGATCCAGTGCTCCGAATTCTCCCGGAAGAACTCTTGGAAGGCGGCGAGCAGCCTGTCGATATCGAGCCCGCCGTCCGCGTCGACGTACCAGGCGGTCTGCTGCGGCATCTGGTCCTGGAGCACCCATGTCAGCTCGCGGGGCACGACCTCGCCGTAGATCGGGTTGGCGATCCGCAGCGGGGGGTCCGGCGCCACCAGCCCCAGGTCCCGCACGTACTCCCGGTCCCTGTCGCCGTACACGGCGTCGCCGCCGCCCAGCAGCGGCTCGATCACCCGCCGCACGCGCGCTTCGCGCAGCTTGTCGGCCAGCTGGTCCAGGTGAGTCTCACGGCGCTCGATCAGCGCTTCGCGGGCCTCGAAGACATCGCGCTCGGCGAGCGGACGCTCGCGTATGCGAAGCTGCTCGTGCCCGAAGCACATCTCCTTGGCCAGCGCGTTGACGAGCCAGGGCTGCCCGCGGGTCTGGTCCCACACGGCGTCCAGGGCCTCGGACGCGAACCGCTGGCCGGTCCCAGCCGTGTGCTGTCCCAGCAGCGTGCGGACTTCGATCTCGGTGAAGTCCCCCAGCCGAAGCGACTTCGTCTTGATGTTGAACGCGCTGCCCCCCGCGATGACCTGCTTCTCTGAACCCGAGCGGATCCGGTAGTCGCGCACGTCGCGCACCCCGCACAGCACCACGCTCTGCGGAAACCGTCGGGGCCGGTCGATGTATCCGGCCCGAAGCTGGCGCAGCACCGCGATCAGCGAATCGCCCACGAGAGAGTCGAGCTCGTCGATCAGCAGAACCAGCGGCCGCGGGTCGGTCTCGCACCAGCGGGCCAGGAACTCCTCCAACACTCCGTCGGGCTCGCCTGCGGGATCGAGAGACTTCGTGATTTCCCCTGCGCTTGCGTCGCCCAGCGTCGTCCGCGCCTGACGGGCGATCCTGTTGAGAATGCTGCCCATCGCGCGCCCCACGTCCTCGCGGGCCGTCTGGGCCGGTTCCACGTTCACGTACACGCACCGGTAGTCGCCCGCCGACCCGCCGTTGAGCAGATCGCGCAGGGCCAGAAGGACCGTCGTCTTGCCGGTCTGCCGCGGTGCGTGCAGGACGAAGTACCGCGCCTTGCCGACCAGAGCCAGCACCTCGTTCAGGTCGAGCCGGTCGAGCGGCGGAATGCAGTAGTGCTCGTCGGCCCGGACGGGTCCGGCGGTGTTGAAGTCGCGCACCTTCCTGACGGTGTCGGTCATGGGAATCAATTTAGCGCGGCCGCGGGACGGCGGCGAAGCAGCTGCGGCCCTCTTCTCGGCGCTCGCCTTGCCAAGGTCATGGCGGGCAGCTTCCGGATCAGGCTGCGGAAGATCGGCGCACGGGTCTCGGTATCGTCCGGACGCCGTATCGTAATCGGAAATGACTCAGAAATGAGTTGTTCTCATATAGCTTTATCTGATTGTATATAATGATGATACGTTGAAATGAAACGGAAATGACTCGGAAATGAGATCCCAAATGGCAACGAACTCCGCAAGCCCGTACGTTCTTCCCCGACAGTGGATCCGTTACGACGGGTCCGCCATCCTGGATCTGCTGGTTGCCGCCAAGACAGCTGCGACGGTGTTACGCCGGATGCCGTATCTGCCCCAGTGGATCAGCGATGTCCACGAGGAGCAGCTCCGCCTGGAAGCGGAAGGCACCTCGAGGATCGAGGGTGCCGAATTCGACGAGGCCGAAAAGGAACAAGCGATCGCTCCGGACGCCATCATGAGCGAGCTGACCCGGTCCCAGCGACAGCTTCGATCTGCCGAATCCGTCTACCGGTGGCTGGGCTCGCTGTCGCCGGACAGACTCGTCAACGAGAAATTCATACTGGATGTCCACCGTCGCATCGTGACCGGGTGTGACGATGACCATTCCGAGCCGGGAGCGCTGCGTCCCGCGGGCTGGAATGTGACTTTCGGAATGCCGAAGTGTCGCGGCGCTGCCGGAGGGGACGAGTGTCTTGCCGCCTTTCGCGCTCTGTGCCGAGAGATCGGCGGAAGGCAGTTTCGCGCTCACGACCCCATCATTCAGGCGATTGCCGTCCACTATCACATTGGAGCCATGCACCCTTTCGGCGACGGCAACGGACGCACGGCGCGCGCCCTTGAAGCCTTTATGCTACGGAGCGCCGTAGTAAACGATCTGGTCATGGTGGGACTCTCCAACTACTACTATGATCATAAAGATGAATATCTGTCGGCGCTGTCCCAATCGAGGCAAGAAGGACATGACCTGACCCCGTTCCTTTGCTTCGGGCTGGAAGCGATCAAAACGAGATGTGACGCCGTCGCAGAGACGATTGCGATCAATCACAAACGAGTGCTTTACCGCGAATTCGCACGATCCCTGTTCGGCAAGCTGGCCAGTCCGCGCCGCCGGGTTCTGGCCGAACGGCAACTGCAAATACTCGATGTTCTGCTGGATGTCGGCCCAATGTCTCCCCGGCGTTTGTTGGGCGAGACCCTCGTGTACTACAATAAGCTCAAGCATCCCTTTCGAGCCATGGGCAGGGATCTGCGCAGACTGCTCGGCGTAAGGGCAATCGTGTTCGACGGAGAGCAACTCAGCGCCAACCTGGACTGGCCCCAACGGTCCTCGGAATCACAATTGCTGAACCACTATGAAAACATGCCGTCTGCGGCATCCGCCGATCACCCGGCCATGGCAGAGCTGTCGCGCCTACTGGGTCGCGGAGGCCGTTTTTCTGACTGAGTGAGAACCAGGAATCCGTGCCACCTCGCGCATCGTCGGTTACCACGCGGGACGGAAGGTACGCGGGCACGCTTGCCCCGGGGCTGCTGATCGCGTATCAGCCGCGCGGCATCTCGTCCCACGGCACCTGCTCATACGACCACCAGCCGTCTTGTCGGTCGAAGGCCTGCACGATCTCCAGGACATCCTTCCTGCCGATGCTGCCCGTCTGCTCGAACCGCTCGGCGAGACGCTTCACGATCGCTGCCCGGACGCGAGGCTGATTGATGCAGGTGCTGTGCCAGGTCCTTGCCCGCAGCGACGAGGTCGCCAGCTGCTCCCAAGCCTGGTTGTCGGCACCGAACACATGGCTGGCGGTGGCTCGTGGCGTTCGCCAGCTGCCCGCACGCTCGACCTCTTCGGCCAGACGGTGCCGCCACCACGCACGGGCCAGCGGGCAATCGGAAAAGACGGACCTGGCACCGCGGGCAGCGTGAAGTCCGCCCGTTCGGCGAAGGAAGTTGCGGGTTTCACGCTCCCGGGGTCTGCCGCTGCCTCCGCCGCCGAGCAGGAAGGCCTCGTGCAGACGCTTGCCCGTGACCCCGAACCTCCCCTCTTCCAACCACTCGAGGTGGCACAGCGTCCAGAACAGGGGCTGCGACGCCAGACCGGGCCCCACCGGCCCCAGCCACGCCTCGGCCAGCTCCGTCTCCAGCTCGGCGGACAACTGCAGGAATTCGGCGGGGGCCAGCTCCGCACGTGGAAACGGCGGAGCCCCGATCGTCTCGTACCGTCCGATCTGCAGTTTGCGACGCAGATACGACCCCAGCGCACGGTATCCGCCGTCGACCGCCGACCGGAGCTCCTGCTGGCGTCTGCGAACGAGCGCCTTGACCTGCGGATCCGCGGCCTCCCACTGCCCGTGAAGCGCGACCTCGAAGATCATGTCCTTCTGCCATCGGTCGAAGACTGGTCGCGTCCTCGCAAGCAGGACGCCGTCGGCCAGAGGGAACGGAGATCGGTCGGGCAGGCGAAGCGGTTCCAGAGCCGTCGCCATGCGCGCGGGGTCGTAGTCCTCCTCGTCCCAGAGCGCGACGCCGTTGCCCCGTGCCGCGACAAGGCTCCGCAGCTCGCGGGCCAGGGCCGGTTCGCCGTTCTCGGGTCCCCAGCGGCCGAACGCCTGCGGAAAACGGCTGCAGACAGCGACGAGCGCCGCCGTGCGAAGCGACGGGTCGGACCCCGCGTGGCGGAAGACATCGGGTGCCAGACGCACGGTGAAGCGGAGGTACCCGTTCGTCCGGTCAGGGGCGACGGCAATCCCGCCGCGCTCGAGCTCCGGGGCCCTTCGGAACGCCAGGAGATGTCCCGCCAACGGCTTGGCGCGGCCGGACTTCCCGCGAGCCAGCCAAAGTCCGGCGGGAACTGTGCGCGGCATCGCCCGCTTGGGTTCGCCGCTCAGGGTTCCGGCCTCCCGACGCAGGGGGAACTCGCGCACCGCCAGCACTCCCGGCGTGACGAGCACGTCGCCGGCTATGTCGCGTCCGTCCCAAACGACTTCCTGCCGCGCATCGCGGCTGGTCTCCACCCGGCACATGAGAGTTTCGCGGCATCGCAGCTCCACGGCCCAAGCCGCGTCCCCCTCTTTGATCCGACGCTCCAGCGCGTCCAGCATGCCGCTCCGCTGGCTGCACACTGTCCCTCCGTGCAGCGAGTGCACGACTCCGGCGCGGCAGACCCCGATGTGCACGGCGGGCCGGTAGGCACAAGCGATCCAATCCAGGTGCGGCCAGTCCCGGGCCAAGGCAACGGCTCCCCATGCAGCGGCGACGAAACGATGGGAGTGTAGGAATAGCCCGATCGCAGCCGCCCGTCAATGGCTGGATCGGTCGCTGGGAGTTGCGCGGCAACCCTCCCGAGCGCCGAAAACGGCAAGGCGCCCGTCCGGCAAGGCCGACCGGCTTCAGGGCCGCACGAGATCTTCGATCCTTTGAGCCACCTTTGCCGCACGCGATTTGAGGAAGCGACGGTAGCGGAAGCTGGGTGCCGATCCGTCCTTTTCGAGAGCCAGGTGCGGCACCAGATGGGACTCCACCCTTTCCCAAACGTCCAGTTCCGTGACCGGCGGCTGGCCTTCCCGGATCAGAGCCAGCTGCTCGTGCGGGTCCAGGTGCGCGATCGACTTGGGCTTGGCCAGCAGGACGCCGTTGAGTCCGAGCTTCGTCTTGTCCATCACGTCTTTGTCGAACAGCTTCTGCGGGAATATGTGGTACCGCATGAGCTTCTTGTTGCGCTCAAGGTCCCGTACGCGGTCCCGGTCGAGCCTCTCGCCGGTCACCCAGTCGAGGGGATCGCCCTGCATGGCCACCGAGGCGATCGCCTTCCCGAGACGTGAGGCAGCGCCGATCCAGCCGGCACGCTTGATGTCGTCGAGCCCCGGGATCGGATAGTCCTTCCCGTCGAACGCGGGGACGACCGAAGCGAGATCGTGTTCACCGGCAGGGTCTCCCGTCGCAAGCCCGCCAAGATACCTGCGCAGCCCGCGGAAGTCTTCCAGAAGCCGGTCGTTGGCGTGCCTCTGGTATCGCTTCGTCACCCATGCCCGCCACAGGTAGGCGGACAGGAGTCGGGTAATCGTATCCCGAAGGGCCGGGCCGGCGTTTCGCACATCCTCCTGCAACGCCGCGATGACGTGTACGGGAGGCCATGCGGGAAGCGTCCGCTTCGTCGCACCTCCTCTGCACGCCGCGAAGTGCAATGCCGTGTCGAGATCGGCCTCCATCTGCTCCATGCGAGAGTTCCGCTCGGTCTTTCTCGCCTTGGGGTCACGGGCGTCCGATCCGAACAGGCCCCTGACCGCAGACGGATAGTTGGACTCCTTCGGGGGCAGGCCGTCGGGATGCGACCTGTTGCGGACCTTGAGACAGGCGACCTTCAGAATCCACTCGGCGACCTCGGGGATGGTTTTCTTGAGGTCCGGGTTGAAGTAGTGCGGCACTTCCCTGCTGCGCCCGATGTAGGCCTCGACCCGTCCTCGCATGTCTTCGTCGTGGTCGGCCTGTGCCAATGCCACGGCAATGTCGACTTGCTTGAGCTTGACCACGGACCTGTTCACGTTGATGAAGATGTCGATCGCCGTGTCGGCGTCGGTATCCGACTTGAGCAGGCAGTACTGGAGCTTCGGTGCAATCACCAGCCGTTCGCGGATCTTCCATACTGCCGAGAAGAGAGTATCCCGGCCCTCTGCGGTCGCCTGCCGACACCATGTCAGGACTGAATCGGAGCCGTGCGGGTCGGCACCGGAAGGCCCCGAAGAAACCCGGTTCCAGAGGATGTCCACGGGAATGCAGCTCTCCCGGTACATCCCGGCCGGGTTGCTCCACCTGTGGACCCGCCAGAAGACTTTCTTCACTTCCAGGTCCGGTTGTTCGGCCGCGAGGTTGGTGACCCGAACGAAGTAGCGCCGCTCGGAGGTGCCGGTCAGAGCGCCCCAAAGCGACATGAGCCGCTGCTGGCCGTCCAAGACGAGCTCCAGAGGTCCCGACGCGGAATCTTCGCGGTTCCCCTCCGGAAAATCCGACCCGTCCAGGAACCGGGAGCGAAACTGAGGACGGTTGCCGGCTTCGAGGATGAGGAAGATGCCCGTCGGCCGTTTGTCGAGCAGCGCCTTCAGGTAGGCGGCCGTCGCCGGGGGCTTCCAAACGAAGCTCCGCTGGAAGTTGGGCAGCAGCACTTTGCCCTCGTCGGCCATGGTCAGCCAATCCTCCACGCTGCGGCTGTCGTAAGTCGGGGCCGTCTTCAACACGGACATTTTCGGCGTTCCTCCTTTCGGGAACAGGCGGGAAGGGGCGGAAAGGGGCGAAAGGGGGCGGGAACGGAGCGGCTCACGCCGGCTTGACCACCTCCGCCATGATTTCGTTCAGCTCGTCGTCACTCAGAATGCTCAGCTCCCGGATCGCCTGGTGGGCGGCCACCCGGCGGCAGGCGCGGATCAGGACCTTGGGCGTTCGCAGACCCGAAGCGGGATCGTCGTCCACCGCGCCGGCGAGAGCCCGGATGAACGCGGCGCGGACGCTCGCGCACCCGAACGTGGAGTTCCTCGACACGATCCGGTCCACGATCTTCTCCCAGTAGGTCTGGTTGATGCGCACGACCGCGCGGACGCTCCCCGCGATACTGTCGTCGCCGCGGGCGATCTGTCTCACGAGCCACTCACGCCACCATGCACGCGCGAACGGGCAGTCCACGTAGACGGTCCGCTTCCCCCGGGCCTCCGGTATGCCGCCCAGGCGTCTCAGGATCGTGCGCACGCACGCATCGATTTCCTTTGCACGCGCTTCGCCGTTCAGGTGCAGGGCCCTGTCGATGCGTGCGGCGCCGCCGGCCGAGTCGCTGCCGTCGGCCGCCAAGTACGCCGATTCGATTCTGCCCTCGCGGACGTGGCGGCAGGTCACGTTGGCCCAGAACGTCGTGCGGCAGGCCGTATGCGCGCTCAGTCCCGACCAGGACTCGTACAGCCGGGCCTCGGTGTCGGCGGGAGGGGCCGCGAACTCGTTCTCGGTCATCGGCTCGGCGGCAAGCTCCACGTCGACAGAGCCCCGAACGCCGACCTCGCCCGACAGCTGACCGGCGAACTCGAGGCTGTCCCGGGACGCGACCAGGAAGTTCTTCTGGCGGCTGCCGCCCTTCTTCGCCAGCAGACTCTTGCGGAGCCTGGTGTAGTCGGCGTCGACGAACTCCCGGTACTCCGTCACCCGGTGCTCCGTCACCTCCGGCCCTCGGCCGTGGGAAGCACATGCGGATAGAGCGCCGTGGCCGCCGCTTCGGGACGGAATTCGTCGTCGTCCCAGCGATGCGGGTATTCTGCAGCGATGTGATCCGCAAGGCGCTGCAGATTGCGGTCCCACTCCTCCTCGTCCCCGTACTTCCGCTGGAGAAGGGCGAAGCAGGCCGTCACGATGTGGGTCATGACGTTCTTGCGGACCGGATCGGCGGGTGCGCTCCGCAGATAGCGGTGGAGCGAAGGACTCGCCCGGACGACGAACCCGAACGGCTCGGCCTCCGGCTCCACGTGAAAGCTGTTGCCCTCCTGGCGGTCGTCGGCCTCGATCCGAATGAACTGCATCATCGACGACCGCAGATCGAAGACATCCCCTACGGCGAGCCGCGCTCCCTTGCGCATCGCGACCGGCACCCCGTCCCAGACCTCGTGAACACCGTGGCTCCGGGCGCTCAGCGCGATTTCTTCCACGTCGCTCGTGCACAGGACCACCGGCGTGAACAGCGGGGGCTCCCCCAGGTCGCCGGCGTCCCAGGCGATCCGCTGTCGCGATCCTTCCGCCAGGTGCGTTTTTCTGAAGAACGACCTGGGCGACGACACGATGCACCCGTACCGGGCCTTCTCGCGTTTCACGAGATCCGTGATCAGGCCCGCCCCTTCGACCCGGTGCACAAGATCGAACGAAGGCTCGTTCTGCCTCCCTTCGAAGCCCACGATGTAGCGGCCCTCGGGGAAGGACAGGTTGCCCTCTTCCAGCACCGGATGGCTGTGGGACCCGATCGTGTTCGCCGACGTGGCCGCCGCGGTGACGAGCTCGATCACGGCTCCCCCTGCCCGTCTTCCGCCGCATCCGCCACTTCCGCCGCATCCGCCGCATCCGCCGCGGCCTCGTAGCCGGAGCCGGGATCGCCGAAGCCGGGATCGCCGAAGCCGCCCTCCACCACTTCGACCGCCAGCGACGGCTCCGCGCCGCGCCAGGACCCGAAGACGCCCGGCACCCGATAGCCCGTCTCGATCTCGACCGACGCCCCCGCCGCCAGCGGACCGAGCCGCACCCCCACGACCTCGGCGGAGTCGTCGGTGTTCCCTTCCGGCTCCTGCTTCTGCCGCGCGATCCGGCGGTGCACGAGACGCTCGGCCTCCGCGCGCCGACCGCCGATGCGCACATCCTCCAGGATCGCCGGAACGACCTCGTACCAGAGGGAATCGCAGGTCGCGTCCACGTTCTCGTTCACGCGCAGGCGCAGGACCGCGTCGTCGCAGGCCTTGCTGCACATGACGCGGATCCGCCGCCGGTGCCGCCGCACGGGAACCGAGATGGCCTGAAACGCCGAGTTCAGCACCGTGCTGCGCCCGGGCCGGGTCCGGTCCTTGCTGTCCGATCCGCTCCCGCGCTTCGGCTTCGACCGTATTCCGCCGGTCGACGAGGAGTGCCAGGTCGCGACCCGCTGCTTGACGACCCTCGGCATGCCCCGGTACGCGGTGCCGTCGGAGCCGCCCGACCTCTCGCCGTCCCCGAAGTCGAGGGCCAGGTAGTCGTCGACCCCGAACGAATCCCCGTCGACCTTCCGGGTGTTCGCCAGGATCCACTCCCGAATCTCGCCGAGCGCCGCCGTCAGGTCTCTTCGGTCGTCCCTGGACAGATCCTTCAGCCGAATCGTGTCGTGAAGCGGTCCTTCCGCGTCCCGGACCAGCTTGTGAAGCCTTCCGCCGCGCTCGGCGTCCAGCACGAGCACGGCGTGGAAGGGGACGCGGTCGGTGAACTTGGCGCGGAACGCGGCAATGCTCTTGTCGTGAGTGATCCACATGCCGTTTCGGCAGAGGTCGATGCGCGTGGTCTCCGCGCCTTCGCACAGCCGGACTTCGACATCCCCCTGCGAAGTCCTGACGACCTCGCGCCTGCCGAAGCGAAAGGCGCGGTGCGCGTCGTAGGCACGGGCACCGCTGAGGAACGCTCGCGACCTCTTCCGCTCCCGGTGCTTGTCGAGGGTGTCTGCCAGGGTGGAGGCACCCAGCATCAGGTCCGGCCCGCCGCTGTCCGCGTCTTCAACCCGGACCTCGAGGCGTTCCTCCTGAACGGCGACGAAGAAGTTGCAGGCCGCGGCCTCCATCACCAGGTCCGCCACGGAACGCCTTCTCTCGCGAAAGGAGTTGAAGGCCGGCAGAATCACGGCCGTGCCGTGGTCGGACATCTGCGAGATGTCGTCGAGCTCGCGCCGGATCAGCGGCGGAACATCGTCTCCGCGGGCGAAGTCGAAGAGGGCGCCGTCCCGCCCGTTCCGGAAACCGCGCACCAGGAAACCGTCTCCCGAGCTGGGGAAGCCGGGATGTCCGCCGACGTGAGACGCCAGGACCGCATGACCCGCCGCGATCTTCTGCCCGTTCGCCGTCAGACCTCCGTAGAGCGCGTACCGCAGATCGGAAGCGGGGATCGCCACGCTGTGCCCGTTGCCGTAGGTGCCCGCCGAGCTCGCGTCCTTGGCGCTGACGCCGTCGCTGAGCAGCGCGGTCATCCGCCGTTCGTCGAGCCCGACGCCGTTGTCCAGGACGGACAGGACCTTCAGGTCGTCCGGCTGCAGCGCCTGCTCGATGGTGCCGACGACGCGATCCGCCTTGGAAGGCAGCGGTCCCTGCCGTCTGTGAAAGTCGATCGCCTCCGAGAACGCATCCATGTAGGCCTCGAGGCCGGGAACCTCGCCGGCATCGCAGGTCCACAGCCGAAACCGCACGATCGCCGTCGGCTCTCCGGCCGCCACGGCGGCGTCCAGGGAGTTCTGAATCAGCTCGCGCACCACGGCGGCGGGGCGGAGGTCGTCGAAGGCGGCGATTCCCGCGGGCGTGAAGCCCACCGGGCTGGGGCCGGGCCCGAAACGGAGATCGACGTCAGAAGGCATGGGACAGGACGAGATCCGCGAGCGCCGAGGCCGCGGCCTCGATGTCGTTTTCGGTGGTGAAGCGGCCCAAGCTGATGCGCACGCCCGTCGCGGCGATTTCCGGCTCGAGGCCGAGGGCCAGGAGGACCTTGGAGGGCTCGGCCGACGCCGACGCACAGGCCGATCCCGTGGAGATCGAGACCGCGTGTCCGATGCCCTCGACGACCGTGTCCGCGCTTATGCCGGGGAAGCCGACGCAGAGGCTGCCGGGGATCCGCCGTTCGGCGTGGCCGAAGAGACGGACGTCCGGACAGGCCTTCGACACTTCGCCGAGCAGCCGTCGGGCAAGCCCGGCCATCCGCGCTCCGTCGGCGGCCTCTTCCCTCGCCGCGAGCTCGCACGCCCTGCCGAAGCCGACCGCGAGCGGCGCCGGCACGGTGCCCGGCCTCAATCCGCCCTCCTGTCCGCCCCCCGTCATGACCGGCTCGATGGGGGTGCCCGGCCTGACGAACAGGGTCCCGACGCCCTTGGGGCCGTAGACCTTGTGCGACGACAGGCTGAGCAGATCGACATCCCAGTCGTCCACCGAGATCGCCGTGCGTCCGGCCGCCTGAGTGGCGTCGGTGTGCAGGAGCGCACCTGCCCGGCGGCACAGCGCGCCAATCTCGGAAAGCGGCTGGACCACGCCGGTTTCGTTGTTGGCCGCCATCACCGAGACGATCAGCGTCCGGTCGTCCAGAGCGGCGGCCAGCCGTCCGAGGTCGAGCAGGCCGTCGGCCCGAACCGGCAGGATCGCGACTTCGTGCCCCGTCCGCCCCAGGTCGTGCACGGTTTCCAGGACCGCCGGGTGCTCGGTCGCGACGGTGACGATCCGCCGCCGCCCTCTCCCCGCCGCCCCCGCCGCGCCGCGCAGCGCAAGGTTGCACGACTCGGTGGCCCCGGACGTGAACACGATATCGTCGTCGCCGGCACCGATGAGGCCGGCGACCCGGGCCCGGGCATCACGGACCGCGGCGGCCGCCTCCCAGCCGTGGGAATGGCCGAGGGAATGCGGATTGCCGAACTTGCCGTTGAAGAAGGGCAGCATCGCTTCGCATACCCTGGGATCCACGGGCGTGGTCGCCTGGTAGTCGAGGTATACGGGCGCTGCGCACGCGGCCGAAGTCGACGCTGCCGAAGTCATTCGGTGCAGTCGCACGGCAGCGCCGCGCTTGCGAAGGTCATCGCGTTCTCCGACCGAGCGCCGCGAGCGCCGTCCTCCGGGGTCGACATTTCGGCGATCCGCTCGAACAGCAGTCCCCCGTTACCGGCGAATCCGACATGCGAGGGGGCCGTCTTGCGACGCTGCCGCCTCTCGGCCACGAGGTCGCGGCCGTAGGTCCGTTCGATCCGGGCCCACCAGTCGAGGTCGCAAGGAGTGCCGACCAGCGATCCGAACCCGGCGACTTCCCGGTGCTTCTCCTTCTTCATCAGTTTGTGCACGCTGCGCAGATTCGCGCCGCCCTTGAGAAAGCAGTACACGCAGTTCGACAGCGTTCCTTCGTGCGGCAGCGCAAGATCCCGCTCCCGCCGGCGCCAGAATGCGCTCACGTCCGCACGGCTCACATTCATGTCCGCCAGGGGCATGTACACATGCTCGCCCGCGAAGCCGGACGAACCGGGACCGTTGCGCGCCCTGACCCGTTCCACGCGGACCTGCTCGTCGCCCCGAAGTCCGACGAACGCAATGTATTCCGCCCCGCCGTCGCCGAACCTTGCGCTGCCGCCGTAGGCCTTGCCCTTCAACGCCGGGTTGTCGAAGGCGGTCCACGCCGGGCAGTAGTCGGCGTACCGCTGCCGGGGACGAACGTGCGGCCGACCGAGCGCGAACTCCCGCTTGCGCAGGAAGATGTCCTTCGGCACGCCCCCGCCGTTGCGCACATGGCGCCGGTACAGCTC
Organism: Longimicrobiales bacterium; assembly: GCA_965215065.1. Taxonomy (GTDB): domain Bacteria; phylum Gemmatimonadota; class Gemmatimonadetes; order Longimicrobiales; family Gaopeijiaceae; genus Bin94. The sequence continues at coordinate 1,746,786 of OZ244037.1, read as the reverse complement.
CTCTTCGTCCACGCGGGATCGCTCGCCGAAGTGACCCAGGCGGGAAACGCCGTCCTTGCACGCCAGCCAGTCGGCCATGAAGGCGCGCGTGGTGTCCAGCTTCATGCTCCGGGTGCAGATCCGCCGAAACTGATTGGGCAGATATCCCGACCACGACACCAGCTCTTCGAAGACCTCGCCCCGCCAGTGGAATCCGTGGGAATTGGCGGGAGATCTCGGGAGACGGTTTACGAGGCGGTAGGAATCCAGGCGCGTCCACTCGCCCTTGCGCGCATCCTCGTAGGTCTGGTATTCCACCCAGAAGAACGAGATTCCGTACCGTTCCGACGCCTTTGCGCAATCCCGAACGAACCGGTACGTGTTCGGGTGCTCCGCCGAAGTATTGTTGAAGATGACGACATCGCCCCGCCCGGCGTCCAGGACTCCGTCTTCCAGGAGCGTGAACAGCAACATTCCGCTCGAACGTCCGCCGGAGAACTTCACGACATGGGGAAGATCTCGGTGGTGTGTCGCCCTGTAGCGAAGGTGTCGGCGCTTGCCGCGATCGAAACGAGGCGGCTTCGCCGGGACCGCCGGGAGAACTACGGCGTTGGTTGCTTCCGGCTCACCATCTACCCCCCCCCCCCCCTTGCGTCTTGTGTTGCTTTGTGACATAGTATGCAACACTTCCCCGCGGGCGTCATGCCGGGCAGCTCGCCGGACGTCGCCGAGTTGCGGGGCATCGCCGATCCCGGCCATTGAATTGTTCTTATGGCTCATGCAGTCCAAGATAGGCTGCGTTCTTGGCGGCGTCAATCGAGGCGCAGCGCGACACTCGGAAAGTCGACAACCCGCGAGCCGACAACCGCCGGGTTGCGCCCGCCCGCTCCCGGCCGGAAGTTTCGCACCGAGATTCACCCCGCGCCCCGCAACACCCGCTCCCGCAATCCACCGGTCGCCCACGCTGACTCCACCCTCCGGACAGAACACTTCATGACCTCCCCCCGCCCCGTTCCGATCCGCGGCACCCGCACGCGCAACCGACCTGCCGCTGCAGCCGTCGCCGCCCTCCTCACCCTCCTCCTCCTCATCTCCCGCGCCGATGCCGCCGCCCAGTCCGGTCCCGTCATCGAGGACGGGCAGGCCCAGGTCGTCGCCGCCTTTGCGGACTCCGCCGTCTGGATCCGCCACGATCTGTGGGTCGAGACCGAGTTCGACTCCGACGGCGACGGCAGACCCGACCGCGTGCATGTCGACATCACCCGTCAGGCGCAGACCGAGAGCGAAGGACTGAGGGTGCCGGTCATCTACGAGACCAGCCCGTACTACTCGGGCGTCGCGGGTATCGACCTGGACCACTTCTGGAACCTGCGGCAGGAGGTGGGCGGCGATCCTCCGCCCCGCGATCCCTTCCCCGCAGACATTCGGCACATCGCACGCCAGCCGGTGATCTCCAGATCCCACGTCCGGACGTGGGTGCCGCGCGGCTTTGCGGTCGTCCACTCGCAGTCGCCCGGCACCGGGCAGTCCCAGGGGTGTCCCACGGTGGGCGGCGAGAACGAATCACTGGCCCCCAAGGCCGTCATCGATTGGCTGAACGGACGGGCGCGCGGGTTCACCAGCGTGGACGGCGGCGCGGAAGTGCAGGCCTACTGGGCCACCGGCAAGGTCGGGATGACGGGCACGTCGTACAACGGCACCCTGCCGCTGGCGGCCGCGACCACCGGAGTCGAGGGGCTGGAAGCCATCATCCCGGTCGCTCCCAACACCTCGTACTACCACTACTACCGCTCGAACGGGCTCGTGCGGTCGCCGGGCGGGTACCCGGGCGAGGACATCGACGTCCTCTTCGACTTCATCTTCAGCGGCTACCCCGAGGTGCGCGACTACTGCATCGCCGCCGTGCGCGACGAGATGTACGCCGAGCTCGATCGCACCACCGGCGACTACAACGACTTCTGGGCCGGCCGCGACTACCTGAACCACATCGGCGGCGTACGCGCGGCGACCTTGATGAGCCACGGCTTCAACGACTGGAACGTGATGCCCGAGCACAGCTACCGGATCACCGAGGCGCTGAAGCGACGCGGCGTGCCGGTCCAGATCTACTACCACCAGGGCGGCCACGGCGGCGCTCCGCCCCTCGAGCTCATGAACCGCTGGTTCACCCGCCACGTGCTCGGCATCGAGAACGACGTCGAGAACGATCCGCAGGCGTGGATCGTGCGCGAGGGCGACGACCGGACGGACCCGACCCCCTACGCGACCTATCCGCACCCCGAAGCCGAGGGCGTCACCCTTCATCCGGCAGGCGACGGAAACTGGACCGGAACCCTCTCGCTCACCGCCGGCGACGCGGACCGCACCGGCGACACGGACCGCACCGGCGGAATCGTGGACAATTTTTCTTTCGAGGGCGGCCAGCTCGCCGCGGCGGAGTGGTCGAACCACCGGCTTCTGTACGCCACCCCGGAGCTCCAGCAGGATGTCCACCTGTCGGGTGCGGCCACGGTGCGCGTCCGCGTGGCATCGGATGCACGCGCGGCGAACCTGTCCGTCTGGCTGGTGTCGCTCCCCTGGACCGAGAGCGACCAGATCAACGACAACATCATCACCCGGGGCTGGGCCGACCCGAGCAACGCCGGCGCCGCCGACGTCGCGAGTCCACGCTCCGGCGCGCCGCTCGTCCCCGGCGAGTTCGTTGACCTGGAGTTCGCCCTCCAGCCCGACGATCAGGTGATCCCCGCGGGCGCCCGCATCGGCCTGATGATCTTCTCGAGCGACAAGTACTTCACGGTGCACCCGGACCCCGGCACGGTGCTGACGGTGGACCTGCGGGAAACGGGCGTGGCGCTGCCGGTCGTGGGTGGAGAGGAGGCGCTGAGGAGGGCGTTGGCCCCGGTGAGCTAGCGCGGCAGCCCGTGGACATGGCCCCCCGGCGTTCGGGCGGCGACGCATCCCGACGAAGGGTGGGCTCGAGGCTTCTGACACTTGAAGGTGCCCGAACCAAGCGGCGTCGGTTACCTTGTGGAGTCATGTGGGAGAATGGGCTTCTCGGGAGAGAAACTTGCTGATGGGCTGGAATCGGGCGGAAATCGTGGTGGCATCGTTTGCTGCGGGCGGGCGGGACGCGGCATTCGATCCCATTCGGGTACACCTCGCATCGCAATCCGTATTACGGGAAAGCCCGCGAGATCCGACGCGTACGCCATTCACGATGCCTGGCGTACAGTTGGCGAGGAGCTGGAAGAGGCGATGACGAGATTCGGTGAATCGGAGCACCTGTGGTGAGCGGCCGCCGCAGCCGAGGCCGGAAGAAGAGGAACCGGAAACCCATGCGCGACCTCCGACCGTTCCCGGCTAAGCAGCTAGGCTGAACGATTCGACCGTCCACCGCGACGAGGAGGCTGTACACCTGTGGGGGTGAATCTCGACAAGCCCCATCGCTGGAAGAGCGACATCGCCGAATCCGTTCGGACATACAATCGGTGGTTTCTGGCGAGCGCACCCATGGCATTCAGAGAGCAGCGAGAGATCGCCACCACCCAAGTTCACGATGCGATGGCCAAGACGGCGAACCTGACCCGTATTGACGCCACCACTCTGGAAAGCCATCCAGAGACCCTTCCCTCGCTGAGGATGGCGACCTGCCCTCCCATCGCAAGGGACCGTCTCGTTGGTCTGGCGGGTGTTTCCAAGAGCTTGGTGCTGAAGATGGAAAAGGAGGCCGCACTCCCGCCCAGGATGGCACCTGCGGAGCTGTACCGTCACTTGGCGCAGATCGGGCATGTTCTGACCAGCATACTGGACCGGGATGTCTGTCCGTGGATTCCCGAACGGAGAGCACCGCTCGGCGATGAAGCGAAGATGGCGGGCATCGTGATCGCGGACCGCCTTTGCGGGACGACGGCTAATCCCGTCATCCGCAGCGCACAGGAACAGCGCCAACTCGACAGTGTCGAGAATTGGCTGTTAGAACGGGGATACGTCGCGATCCCGCCCGGCGATCCAGAAGATCCGACCGCGATGCCTGCCGGATCCTTCTCGTTCCACATGAACGTTGCGGGATGGGTCGACGAACATGGCCTCAAGACCGTAAAGATCCCGGTGGACATCGTCATCAAACCACTCGGAGCTGCACCAAACGACTTGCCGCTGTTCGTGGAAGCAAAGTCAGCTGGTGACTTTGCAAACGTGAACAAACGACGGAAGGAAGAAGCGACCAAGGTCGGACAACTTCGAAGACGGCATGGTTCGCGGGTTCAGTTCATCCTGTTGTTGGGGGGATACTTTGACTCCGGTTACCTCGGGTACGAGGCGGCCGAGGGTATTGACTGGGTCTGGGAACATCGCACCAGCGACTTCACGGAGTTCGGCTTGTGACCCGGCTGGAGCGGGAGCGGAACCGGCTTCAGAAAGAGCTGGATGCGCTGAAGACCCAGCGCGAGCGCAACGTGATGGGACAGTTCGCGACTCCGGGGCCCTTGGCGAACGAGATGCTGCAGTCCGCTCACGACCTGACGGGCGCGCGAAGCCGAAGCGACGGACTGAGCTTCATGGACCCGGCATTCGGAACCGGGGCGTTCTACTCGGCCCTCCTGCAGGTCTTCCCCGGCGAATCCATACGTGCCTCGTACGGCTTCGAGATCGATCCGCATTACGGACTCCCGGCGACGCGGCTGTGGGAACCGACCGGCCTGGGATTGACATTGTCGGACTTCACCGCCGCCATTCCTGACAGGGGCGGTGCGGGCCGCGTGGACCTGCTCGTCTGCAATCCTCCGTATGTCCGCCATCATCACATTGATCGGGCGACGAAGCTCCGGCTGGCAAAGCGAGCGATGGAAGAGCTCGGGATACGGGTGTCCGGACTCGCCGGCCTCTACGTCTATTTCATGTTGTTGAGCCATCGTTGGCTGAAACCCGGCAGCCTTTCGATCTGGCTGATCCCCAGCGAGTTCATGGATGTGAACTACGGGTCCGCCCTCAAGGACTACCTCCTGCACCACGTTGACCTGATACGGATACACCGGTTCGATCCCGACGAGGTGCAGTTCGACGATGCTCTCGTTTCGTCCGCCGTCGTCTGGTTCTACAATCGCCCCGCCGCTCCGGGTTCATGCCCCGAGTTTACCTTGGGCGGCTCACTGTTCCAACCGAGCCTGCGACGCCCGCTGCCGCGCGTCGAACTTCGCCGTGAGCCGAAATGGACCAGGTTCCCCGGAGCCGGTACGGCCACCCACTCGAACGGCGCTGCGCTCGGCGACTTCTTCTCCATCAAGCGCGGTATCGCGACCGGCTCCAACAGCTTCTTCATCATGGATCAGCGCAGAGCGGGCGAGTGGTTCATACCGAGACGATTTCTGCGGCCCGTGCTGCCCAGTCCCCGATACCTGACGGATGATGTTGTCTCCACCGATCGCGACGGTAATCCGCGAATCGACCGGGTCCAGTTCCTGTTCGACTGCCGTCTTCCCTTCAACGCGTTGGAGCGAGGCGAGCCCGAGACGGCGCGCTATATTCGCCACGGAGAGTCCGAGGGCATTCACAACGGGTATCTCGCATCGAGACGAAAACCGTGGTACTCGCTCGAGTCCCGTGATCCGTCGCCGTTCCTGTGCACGTACATGGGACGGTCCTCCGACGGAACCCCGCCCTTCAGAATCATCCTCAACGAATCCCGCGCGATTGTCACCAACGTGTACCTGATGCTGTACCCGAAGCCGCCTCTGGCGCAGCTCATGGCGACCGAATCAGGGCGCAGATCCGTGCTGGTGTCCCTGCACCGCATTGTTGACGCGGAATGGAGGACGAACCGGCGCGTTTACGGTGGCGGGCTGTACAAGGTGGAACCTCGCGAACTCGGTCGTCTGGCGGCTGACGCGCTCGTGGAGGACTTTCCTGCGCTTGAGGTGGCCCCCCCAGGCCAGGTGCCGATCAGATTCGGTGCTCCGTAGCCCTCGAATGTCAACCTTACCTTACAGATTGTAATGTATTGATTACATCCTCGGGCGATTTCCCCTCAGTAGTCACCGCATCCTCACCCCCCATGTAGCGGTCGAAGAAGCTGTCCGTCGCGTCGAACGTGATCAGCCATCGCTCATGCAGAAGGAAGTCGTGCACATCGTCGGGGAAGACGATGAGCTCGTGGGGCACTCCCTGCGCCCGCAGAAGCTGCACCAGCCCCACCGTCTGCGAGAAGGCCACGTTGCGGTCGTCGTCGCCGTGAATCAACAGGACGGGCGAGGTCCAGCTCTCGACCTCGGACACCGACGACGCCCGGTAGGACACCGATTTCGGATCGATCGAGTTCCCCCACAGGTGCACGCCGGCGATATCGACACCCGCTGCAAACAGATCGGAGTCGCGCGCCAGCCCCTGAGCCGTGAGGATGCCCCCGTACGAAAGTCCCCAGAGCCCGATCCGGTCCGGATCCACGTCTTCGCGTTCGCGCAGGTACTCGCCCGCGGCCTTGATGTCGCGGTATTCGGTGTTCCCCTCGCGCCCGCGCCCCGGTGCGTTGCGGAATGTGCGACCGTACCCGATGCCGCTCCGGTAGTTCACCGACAGCACCACGTAGCCCTTGTTCGCGAAGTACTGATTCATCGCGTAGGCCATGTGGTAGAAGTGCATGTAGTGGTAGCCGAGCAGCATCTGCCGGCGTGACCCGCCGTGGATGAAGATGAGCGCGGGCCGCTTCTGGCCGGGTTGAAGATCAGGGGGCAGGAAGAGCTGGTTGTAGAACTCGAAGCCGTCGTCGGCCTCCAAGGTGACCGCCTCGGGAGCGACGTGGCGGTCGAAGGGGAAGCGGTCGGGCAGCTCGCGGATTGTCCTCGCCCGGCCCCCGTCGGCGGAAACCATCGCGACGGTCAACGGCTGGCCGGCGGTCGCGTACAGCAGAGCGACCTGCCGTCCCGACGACAGTGCGGCGGGATAAGTCTCGATGCCGTCGCCGCTCGTCAGCTGTCGGGCGGTGCCCCCGGAGGTGGGCACGCGCCAAAGGTGGCGACGGTCGATGTCGCCCGCGTTGGTGGCGTAGAATAGCGTGCGTCCGTCGGCGGAAAGCGAGATGTGTTCGGCAATGCCGTCGCCCGGCGTGAGTTCGGCCGGCGCATTGGTTCCACCCGCAGCCGCAACCGAGTAGTAGCGGCGCCAGCCGTCCGGCTCGGCCTGGAATACGATGTGGTCGTCTGCCCACAAGACCGAACGCACCTCGCTGTGGACATCGTCGTCCGGCGCATTGTGCCACACCTCGGTCGCTTCGCCGGTACGGACATCGCCGACCCAGATGGAAAAGTCGTAGCCGCCCGCGAAACGCGCCTCGGTCATGCCGTCGGGCAGGTCGTCCGGGCTCGCCCCGCCCAGTTCCGCCCTCGCGCCGAAAGGCAGCCCGGGCCTGCGGATGAAGGCGACCTTGGTGCCGTCCGCAGACCAGCTCGGGCCGGTATCCCGGTCGACGGACGGTCCCAGATAGGTGATTCCAGGGTTGTGGGTATCGTAGATGCCGATGAAGCTGTGATCTTCTCGGTCGCTCACGAAGGCGAGCCTGCGGGAGTCGGGAGACCAGACAGGGCTGCCTTGACTGCCGAAGACGCTGAAGAGCGGCCTGTCGGATCCGGGGGTCGCGATGCCCGGATTGACCGGAGCCCGGTAGATCGCCCCGTTCTTGGCGTAAGCGACCCACTCGCCGTCCGGCGACAGGGCCACGCTCCAAGCCTCGACGACGCGCCAAGGGTCGCCGCCCGTCGTGCTCACCGCCCACGCCGCGCGCTCGGCGCCGCGCGGATCGCTGGCCGGGTTGGCGATCCAGCCTTCCCGGTTGGGGGTGTGTCCCCGCAGGAACACCAAGGTGGAACCGTCGTCCGAGATGCGCAGGGCGGAGAGGTCGCGCCCGTCGTCATCTTCATATCGCGTGAGTCGAACCGGCTCGAAACCGGGAGCAGCCGCCGTGTAGACGTTGCGGCGTCCCTCCTCGTACTCGATCCACGCGATCCGGTCGGCATCCTTCGCCGTGACCAGCTCGACCGGGTAGCCCGGAGCGAGGACATCTTCGATCGAGAAGCGCTGGGCCTGGGCAGGCGAGGCCGCGAGGCTGGCGAGGGCGACAATCGAGAGAGGTACGGCAAGTACGGCGCGGCGAAGCATGGGGCTAGCTCTCCATCGGCAAAGTGCACAAGGCGTCGGTGGTCCCCGACACGATGCCGCTCCGGGAGTCCTGCGGCAACGCGGCCCCGCGGCGGCACGGCCCCCGCGGTCCTGCGGCAGCACGATCCTTGCGGTCCTGCGGCAGCGCGATCCCTGCGATCCTGCGGCAGCGCGGCCCCCTGCGAGCCTGGGGCAGCGCGGCCCCCTGCGAGCCTGCGTCCGGCTCGGCCTACCGCCGTGCGTCGCGCCTCGTCAGCGGACTCAGGTAGTCGCGATTCCCAAGCCCCAGCTTCCTCAGCGCGACGCCCGTCAAGCATTCGTCCACCACCTGCCTGGCGTTGAGCGTGGTCGTGTAGCCGGGGTCGACCAGCGGGTTGAGCTCCACCAGGTCGAAGCCCACCAAGTTGTTCTCGGAGCAGAGCCCGCGGAGGATGGGGAAGACTTCGCGGGGAGTGAGGCCTCCCGGGACGGGCGTGCCGGTCCCGGAAGTGTACGCGGGGTCCATCACGTCGATGTCGAAGGAGATGTGGAGGTGCTCGGGCCCGTCGTTGGCCTCGTCGAGGACCCGCTGCATGACCGTGGTCCAGCCGTCGCGATCGATCTCGGCCATGGTGTGGTAGCGAAGACCGTTCTCGCGCATCCACTCGAAGCCTTCCGGGCCGGGCCAGCTGCCTCGGAGCCCCACCTGGATGAAGTTCCTGCCGAGGATGTGGCCGTCGTCGACCAGACGACGCACGGGCTGCGCGTGCGAGATCAGATGGCCGCTGCGAGAGCCGCCGGCATCGTAGTGGGCGTCGAAGTGAATGACGCCGACGTTCTCCTTGCCGTAGACATCCGCGAGCCCCGCCACGTTGGCGAACTCGATGGAGTGGTCGCCCCCGATGATGACCGGGATCGCGCCCGTTTCGGCGACCTCGCGGACCATGCGGCGGATCGGGTCCATGCTGCGCTCGACGCTGAACCGGTCGATGGGTGCGTTGCCGTAGTCGACGGCCGTGAGCTCGCGGCGCCAGCTGATCATCGTCTCCATGCTGCCGGTGCTCCGCCGCATCGCGCGCAGGGCCGCGGGGCCCTCGCCGGCGCCTCGGAAGCCGACCCCCATGTCGACCGGCGCTCCTAGAAATGCAACCTCGACTTCGCCCGCGACGAGGTCTTCGATGGTGCGCGCGACCGGCAGCCCGAAGAAGCTCAACACCGACCCGACCCGGATCGGTCCGGGCTCACGGGGCGGGTCGTTCGAGATGTCACGGTCTCGCCACACCTCGAGGTTCGGGTCGTTGGGGTCGAGGCGGATGATGGCGGCTTCGGGGTCGGGGACTTCCGGTTCGGCGTCGACGGTATCCTGCGCGCCGGTTTCGGCAGCTGCACCCGCGGCGGCGGTGTCGACCCCCGCTTCGGCCTCCGGCCGGACGCCGTCTTCGGATTCCGGGGGCGGGGCTTCGCAGCCGAGAGCAAGCAGGCCGACGAGGGTGAACCGACCGGCGGCACGGAAGGGTGACGAACGCGAACGGTCCATCATGTCGGCAACTCCTTAATCGAGGTTCGCAGAGCACCAAGAGCTCAGGTCTTGAGGCGCCCCTCGGTGTGGACAGTCTACTCTGGCCGGGGTTTGCCCGAAAGGGCGGGTACGGGTGCCTGGGGGCCCGTCCCGGCGAGCACTGCAGACGCCGGAATGAATCGGGGATTCGATCCTGTTGCGGCACTTCCCATTCTTGTCGGGGGAGTGTTGCTAATGGCGTGCGGCGAGGACGATACCCAAAGCGAGGCGTCTCCTCGTGCGACCGCGGACGTCCGCGAGACCGTCGATCCCTTGACCGGAGCTCAGGGGTGGAGGGTCGACGTTCGTAGGCCGGGGCCCGAATACGATGGAGAGTACCTGGTCAGAACGTTTTCCATCGACGGGGACCTTCAAGAGGAGCGGCGGGTGTCATCTTGGCGTGAATTAGCTCCAGGAATAGATACCATGGCTGCGAATCTTCTCGCCGATCCGGCATTCCGACAGAGAATGGAAGAGCTGAGGCAACAGGGTTTGAGCACCCCAGAAGTGGTGGGTGTGCTCGCCGGGGACTCGGAGAAACAGAGAGGGGATGGCGAGCGCTGAGGTGATCAGCGCTCGATCGGGTAAACCTCGATCAGGGTTTCGTCATGGGCGCCCCTTGCCCGGACGAGTATCCGGTCCTCCGAAAAATCCAGAACGTGCAGGCTGTGCAGGCTCGCGGGCATCACGATCCGCTTCTTCCGTTCCCACGCCTCGCTGAAACCGACCCAGACCACCTGCTCCTGAAGCGGGTCAGGGTACTCCCGGATCCACAGCAGGCCGTCCGCGCCGCCCTTCATGGCGGAAAAAGCGGGAAGGGTGGGGCGCGCCGGAAGGTCATCGAGCAGGCGGAGTTTGAACTCCGCCATGGTCAATAGGAAGTTCCGTCCGCCAAGGAATATCTTGCCCGGACGTGTATTCTCGAGATTCGCCCGTGTGCTATCTCTGACGAACCGCACCCAGGCTGCCGCCGCGCTCTTTCGGGGCTGGTCGAACGAGACTTCCGCGGCGGTCCCGGCCTCGTCGTAGCGCGTGATCGCGACCGAGTCGGTCGTCGCCAGGTAGGCGTAGCGGCCGGTGACGGCAGCGACGGCAGTCCGTCCGAAGATCACGGGCAGCCCGCCGTGAGTTCGGCCGCCGTCGCTGTGAACCTCCCTCGCCGCCCACTTCTCTTCACCGGGACGGGTGCCCCCGAAGACGACCTCCCCGTCGGAAAGACGAACGATCTGATATTCTACCGGCAGCCGGATCTCCGTCGGCCGGGCGGGTTTGGGCCCGGGGAATCCCAGCTGCGTGGTTTCGAGCAGCACACTGTTTCCGAAGGCTCCAACCATCATGAGGCTGGGTGTGCTCGACACCGACCTCGCGCGCGGGCTAACCGCCGTCTCGCCGGCGTACCGCCCGGAGGCGTCGAGCAGGGTTAATCGGAAGTGGTTTGCGTCCCAGGTGATCAGTCCGTCCCCGTGGCGAGCGATCCCGGCCAGATACTTGTACTCACCGGGACCTCCTCCGTTCCTGCCGTGCCGGGAGAGCAGCCGGCCCGCCGCATCCAGGATCAGGACTTCGAACGACTGGTTGTTCGCGATAGCGATGCCGTCGCCGAAGAAAACCGCTCCGTGCACCCTGCCCAGCGGCAGATACTCGTCCAATCCCACCACCAGGCTTGGTTCCGCGGCGATCCGCAGCGACTCGCCACCAGGCCACGGGGAGAACAGGTCCGGGGCCGCCGTGCGACCCGTGGCCCCCGGGTCCGGTGCGTCGTCCAGGCAGGCGGCGCAGAGCACCAGCCAGGAAACGGCGAGCACCGGTTTCGGCAGCGCGCTGCGCAGGGCGTCCGCCATGGCCGTCTAGCGCGACCGTTCGATCAGCTCAAGTGCATCCGAGGGGGGTTTCGCACACCAAGATGTCGCTCCCGTCGTTGCAGAACAAGCCGTGGTGCTTCGACTTCGACTCGCACTCCTGAACCTTGGCGGCGGCGGGTGTCGTAGCCAGCGCCACCACCACGAGCAGGCTGATGAAGAGTAGGAGTTGTAGGACTCTCGCGCAAGGGCGAAAGGGCAAGCCGGGGAGTTTCGGGGGGGCACAACGGCGGCGGTTCGGGCACGAGCGGCCCGGTTTTCGGCCGCACGGGACCAGTTTCCGGCACTTGCGAACACCTCCGCCCGTGCGGGCCGCCCGGGCCCGGGAGCGGGGTCGGCGGGTAGGTGCGGCCCGTCTGTCTGGAGGGCTCGTGCAAGCCCCCGAGTCCGGCGCTTCGGGGGTTGCTGGAACGGCCGACCGGACTACGAAGTTGGGTCACTTATTTGATCGGCGCTCGATCGGGTAAACCTCGATCAGAGTTTCGTCATGGACGCTCTTTGCCCGGACGAGTACACGGTCGTCCGACAAATCCAGAACGTCCAAGCTGTGCAGGCTCGCGGGCATCACGATCCGCTTCTTCCGTTCCCACGTCTCACTGAAACCGACCCAGACGACCTGGTCCTGAAGCGGGTCAGGGTACTCCCGGACCCAAAGAAGGCCGTCCGCGCCGCCCTTCATAGCAGAAAAAGCGGGAAGGGTGGGGCGCGCCGGAAGGTCCTCGAGCAGGCGGAGTTTGGACTCCGCCATGGTCAAGAGGAAGTTCCGTCCGCCATCAAGGAATATCTTGCCCGGACGTGTATTCTCGAGATTCGCCCGTGTGCTATCTCTGACGAACCGCACCCAGGCTGCCTCCGCGCTCTTTCGGGGCTGGTCGAACGAGACTTCCGCGGCGGTCCCGGCCTCGTCGTAGCGCGTGATCGCGACCGAGTCGGTCGTCGCCAGGTAGGCGTAGCGGCCGGTGACGGCAGCGACGGCAGTCCGTCCGAAGATCACGGGCAGCCCGCCGTGAGTTCGGCCGCCGTCGCTGTGAACCTCCCTCGCCGCCCACTTCTCTTCACCGGGACGGGTGCCCCCGAAGACGACCTCCCCGTCGGAAAGACGAACGATCTGATATTCTACCGGCAGCCGGATCTCCGTCGGCCGTGCGTGGCCAAGTGCGACCCGTCGGCCGCAAACACGCGGATCTCTTCACCTTGCGCGTCGAGCACGGCGAAACGCCCGTCGCCGAACACAGCCAGCCCTCTCAAATCGCCGAAGGAATGCGGGGTGCCCCCGGCGGCGTTTCCCGCGCGGAATTCCTCCTGCAGCGTTCAAGTCGCATTCTCGCGGGGCACGCTGGTGACGCGGATCGTGTTCCCCGCGCGCAGCGTGTCAACCGTGACGGCCGGTCGGGGCGCGCCAGCCTCGTTGCAAGCCGACATCGATACCGCGAACGCTCCGGCCGCCGCAAGCAAAACCCGGCCGCCGGGAGACCGTGCCGCCCCCTGCGCGCACGGTGTCGGCCGCTCGCTCGCGGCCTGAATACCGTTCTCGCCTGCTGCTGAGAATCTCATATCTACGCTCCATCATGGCTCGACTGCACATTCTAAGGTGGTCCTGCTTCGTTGGACAGGTTGAGGGCGAATCATGCCCCCGGGCCCACGACCCTGTCGTCACCTGTGAGAAATATCAGGGTAAGATACCTCCGGGATCACCCCTCGCAACGCTCGCCCGGTCCCGCGCGGACACTCGATGGTCATCGGGCAGTCCCTTTCGGGCACCACGTCAATGGGGATAAGTTCCGCCGGAATTCCCGCTAGGGCCGGCGCGGGCTACCTTGTTCCGTACGAACGTTGCCTCAGGGGCGAAGCAGCGGGAACGAAGGCTGGAGGAAGACATGAGTGAGACGGCCATGACGGACGCCCTGCGCAGCGCGTTGCCGAAGCCGATGTTCGCTGTTTCTGGCTGGTGCTCTGCGCCGCCTGCCTGGACGACGCACCGGACCCGGGGGCCTCGGGTCGCACGGCGGCCGCGGACCTGTTCTCCCCGTGGCCTGGTGGCGAGTCGTTGCGGATCGCCGCGGAACCAAGCTTGGTGGTGGGATCGGACGAGTACCTTCCGCTGGGCAGCGTGCACGGATCGGTCTTCTTCGGCGACGGCATCGCTATCGCGGATAACCATTCGTTCGAAGTCCTGATCCTGGATGCGGCGGGCCGGCTGCTCTCCCGGCACGGCAGGAACGGAGGAGGTCCCGGCGAGTACAAGTATCTGGCCGGGATCGCTCGCCACGGGGACGGACTGATCACCTGGGACGCAAACCACTTCCGATTAACCCTGCTCGACGCCTCCGGGCGGTACGCCGGCGAGACGGCGGTTAGCCCGCGCGCGAGGTCGGTGTCGAGCACACCCAGCCTCATGAATGGTTGGAGCCTCCGGAAACAGTGTGTTGCTCGAAACCACGCAACGGGGATTCCCCGGGGCCAAAGCCGCCCGGCCGGGCGGGCGAGGGACCGGGAGAAATGATGGCACCCATCGATTTGGTGCTGGGCCCGCGGGAATGTCTTTGGGTTAACGACTGGCGCACCACCCGCATTTCCGTGTTCGATCCGACCGAAGGCTTTGTCGTATCCTTCCGGTATGAAAACTCGCTGGCGGGCTCGCGGCTATTGATCCCGACGGCCGCATCTTCCTGCGCGACGCCGACAGCGTTCGGATATACGACGCCGCCATGACGGAAATCGATGTCGCGCCCTTGCCGGCCGTGCGTGACGGAGGCCTGACCCTGGACTCCGATCCCGCTCTGTTCTACGAGGAATTCGACGGCAGTTTTCACTACGAGTTCGTCCCGTTCTACCCGTTGGGAACTTCTTTTCTCGACGCAGCGGGCGGAAGTTTCTGGTACACTGTGCAGGGAGACCCCGCGTACCGCATTTGGAAGCACAGCCTCAGCGGCGGCATGACGACAGAGGCCGTGGTGGAGCGTCCGGGCATACCCGTGACGCAGGCGGAGCGCGATTCCGCTATCAACGTGCTTCGCGAAAACACGGGCCGGGATCTCGACTGGTCAAGGATCCCGGACACAAGGAAGCCGGTCCGAATCATTTTCGCGTCGGCCGCGGGCAACCTTTGGGTCAACACCGTGCTGCCCGGCTTCGGCAGCTCGTTCGATGTCCTCGCCCCGGACGGCGCGCTGGGCGCAGCGACCGCGGACTTCGCCGTCTCGCCCTTCGTCAAGCCCGTGGTGCGCGGAGACTCTTTCTGGGCCGTCGTAACGGACGATCTGGGCATCCAGTACGTCGTTCGGGCACGAATAGACGGACCGCAAGAGACCCGGACTTAGGCGCACGAAGACCTTCGCCGCCCGATGCTAGTGTAGTGTCCGATATATAATACTACTATGCGGAGATGGCCGCGAGTACCTTCCGGGCCCGGTCCACCTTCGCCGGGATCTCCGCCGCCGACTTCGTCCACACGAACGGCCGGTGGTTCTCGTTGCAGGTGTCGATGTACTGCTTCAGGCAGGACTCGAGGTAGGCGACGGAGTGGAACACGCCGCGCCGGATCTGCTTGCGCGTCAGCGTGTTGAAGAAGCGCTCGACCAGATTCAGCCATGACGAGCTCGTCGGGATGAAGTGGAAGTGCACGCGCTTCGTGCGCTCGGCCCACGCCTTGACCTCGGCGTGCCTGCGGGTCGCGCAGTTGTCCGGGATGATGTGGATCTCCTGCCCCTTCGGCACCTCGCTCTCCACCTTGCGGAAGAACCGGAGCACCTCCTGGTGGCGGTGCCGCCGGTACGTCTCGCCGACCACCGCGCCCGAGGCCACGTCCATCGCCGCGAACAGCGACGTGGTGCCGTGACGCTTGCAGTCGTGCGTCATCGTCCCGCGCGCCGCAGGTGCGGCTTCAGCCCCGCCGCCCGCCACACCGTGTTCACGAAGCTGTGCGTCGTGCCCGCCGCCTTCGCCATCGACCGGCACGACCGGTGCGTCGCGTCCGGCGGCCTCTCCTGCGTCGTCCGCCGGATGATCTCCGTCCTCAGCGCCGCCTGCGCCTTCGGGCACCTGCCCCCGTGGTTGCCGCCCCGGGGACGCTCCTTCTCGATCCCCCTCATCCCCTCCTCCGCGTACCGCCGCCGCCGGCGGCTCACCTTGTCCCTGCTCGTCCGCAGCTCCCGGGCGATGGCCGTGTTCGTCATCCCCTCCGAGGCCGTCAGCACGATCTGCGACCGGTCCCGCTGCCGCACCGTCGCGCTCCGCGACCGCGACCACCGCTCCGGAATCTCCCGGTCCCCCTCCGCAACCTTGATCTCGACCGCCTTCCGCATGGCTCCCTCCTTGTCGGTGCCTCTCGATTCCGCACGAAGAAGAAGCATAACCCGCACGGCCATGCTTTGACAGGCTATAACGCCGACACTACACTAGGTGCTCATTTTGACAGGCTATAACGCCGACACTACACTAGGTGCTCATAAGGAAGTCCAGCGAGACATCGAGAGCCTTCGCGAGACCGACCAAGACCGCCGAAGAGGGCATCATCTTGCCCGCCTCGTACTTGCTGATGGCCTGCGCAGTGATCTTCGGATCCATCCGCTCGGCCAGCGAGCGCATGAAAAGGCCAGCTCTCTTACGGGCGAGTCGTAGTCGTCTTCCGAACATGCCGTCCTCTCTTTTTCGCGACACACGGGAGTAGACAGAATAAGTGTCGCTACCCGATCCTTGTCAACCTCGGGTTGACATTGAAGACGGCTGACAGAGATGGACGATCAGCGCCCCGCCCAAGAGACAGACTTTTCTGGGACCGGATCGATTACAGTCTTGTCCAATGACAGACAAGTCTGAACGAGGAGGCGTTTTCCAGCGGGATGTGAGCCCGAAGCGCGGGGCGATGAGATCATGGGAGGATGACTCCACGCAATCCGCCTACGCCTTCGTCCGGCGGACCATCGTGCGGTTCCGGTACCACGAGCTGGGCAGGGCCGGCAAGGGACTGGTGAAGCAGTTCCTCGCCAAGGCGACCGGGCTGTCCCGGGCCCAGCTGACCCGGCTGATCGCGCAGCACAGGAGGACCGGGAACATCCGCAGACCACCGCAGGAAGCCCCCGACCAGCGATAGCTAATAATGGAAGCTCAGCTGGCAGGCCGCCTGATCCCGGTCGCGCAGAAACGCAGACAGCTTGCCGTGGGCACCTACCTCTCGAGCGACCGCCAAAAGATCCAGGCGACCCAGCAGGCCCACCGTGACCGGTCGCTTCGAATCCAGGAATACGAAGGCGTTTAGCAGCTGCCGGGCAGGGTCAGAATGTAGCAGATCGCGCACCAGGACCGCTTCGGCCTTGGAGTCGCAAGGTATGAAGTAGCATGTATCGTCCAGAACGATTGGCCTATCTTCAAACGAGCCGACCACACGGAACCTAAGCTTCTTGTAGAAGCCGGAGATCGCAACCCGCCAGGGGGAAAACGTGTAGGCACCTACACCGAACACCGAGAAACGCGGTCGATTCCGATAGATCGTACTGTTACGACGGTCCAACCGATCGGCGTGTCCGCAGAGATACCTCCAAGTAAGCGGGGCTTCATATTCGATAGGAGCGGTGTCCTGGCCGATTGCCGACTGGGTGACCAGCATCCATCGCTTGGGCTTGACTACGTCACCGTTGGCGAGTTCGGAACTCTTCAGCATAGGAAACAAGAAGCGACGCTCAAGTTCTATTTCTTCCTCGAAGCCGTTCACGTATGAGCCTCGACTGCTTCGGCGCAGCTCCATGACCTTCGAACAATCATGCTTCACCCCTGAGCGCCACCGGTACAGCTGTGGCCCCATCAAGTGCTTCCACCTGTCGTACAGCTCCAGGTCCGCTACGAGCTCTCCGTCCCATAGCCCGAATCGCGACGAAGGCAACGCAGCTTCGAGTGAGTCGTAGACGGCACATTCTACTTCACCGTGTTGTGGTGAACCCGAAACGATAAGGAGCCCCGCGTCGACGGATGCGCCAAAATGCTTGACAGCGTTGATGCGGTGCAGTGCAGCGTTTCGGAGGCGCTGTCCGTGCCTCCACGCGTGGAGAAGGACTCTCCGAGCGACTGTCACCTTGCAGAGAACCGCCAAGCTGGCCTTCTGCCCTTCGATCCACTCGAAGGCGCGTAGGAGCATCCATTCGGAAATGTCGAAGTTGCTCTTTCCCATCAGAGCATCGATCCCCCGGTGCCCGCGAAAGTTGGCTTTGGGGGGAAGATTCGAGCTTCCCAAGCTGCTCAGTTGCGCACTCGTGACCCACGGCGGATTCCCGAGAATCAGCAGGGGTTCAGGAAGTTCCGTGAGCACTTCGTCCCAATCTGTTCGAAAAAAATCGGCTTGGCGTACCTGCGCATCGGCGGCTGGACAGAACCTGCCGAGGAGGCTCTCGGCCTTCGCAACATACCGGGGGTTGATTTCAAACCCAAGTAGCCGTCGAGCAGATGGAAACGCCCGACTTGCAGCGCGTAGGAAGGCCCCGGTGCCGCATGTGGGCTCGAGGATGCCAGCTGGACGAAAGCCGCAGTCAGCCA
This sequence comes from Longimicrobiales bacterium, assembly GCA_965215065.1. Classification (GTDB taxonomy): domain Bacteria; phylum Gemmatimonadota; class Gemmatimonadetes; order Longimicrobiales; family Gaopeijiaceae; genus Bin94. The sequence goes on along the minus strand of OZ244037.1, from coordinate 1,728,741 downwards.
GAAGTGTGCATACGCGGTCAGCCAAGGCCTTCGGTGTCTGATAATCGCCGAACTCCGCCCTGATTCTCGTCTTTGTCCTGGAAGGCACAGTTATCACCTTACTCGCCGAATGCCGTCGACCGCGCCTGCCTCGTTGATTGCACGGCGATATTGGAGCCTCCACTGGAGGGCATTGGACATCGTCAGGTATCCCACGTTGGGGGGATTCGCGAGAACTTCGTCGGCGAGACGGTTCGCCTCGATCTCATCCACAGGAAGCATGCGCTCGGAGAAGAAGGCCAGAAGGTCGTCCACGTTCCCGCTGTTCTCGACGATCCGGCGGACGCCCGTAGTGGTTTGGAAATCCGCAGTACACTTCGCCCCGACCAAAATCGTGTGCAGGATGTTGAGCCGAGCTGCGCGAGATGTCTCGTCGTCCGTCTTGTGGTAGACGAATACGAGTAATGAGTAGCCAAGGCCATACAGCTTCTGGCGCGCAGACTCGTAGGGACAGGACGATTGTGGCTGCCGGTGACTGGTGACCTTGAGGTCCACTCCGAGCTCCGGGAAGTCGATCCCCCTCGCCGAGCTTCCCTTCTGATAGTCGTAGGCGCGGTGAAGATCCGCCTGGAGCTTGTGCTCCAGGTAGGTTCCGACAGCCTTGCCGTCCGTCACTCCGAAAAGCGAGGGCCCTCTGTGGTCGGATTCCCTCTCAGCGAAGGCACGGGCTTCTCGGCATAGCAGGTCAACAGTTAGTCCGAAGTTCGGCGGTGGGGATCCGCCAAGTGATTGCGGCGCTGCAACATAAGCGATTTCCGGGGTGTACGCTGCCGGGTACGGCTTATGGGCGGACGCCGAGCAGGCGGAAGGCTTCGGCCCGGAGCGGGGTGGGGCGGGCGAGGATGTCGGCGGTCATGGCTCCGGGCACGGGGGGCCTGACGCGGTTGCGGGTGAGGGTGGCGAGGTCGCGGAGCAGGGTCCGGAAGCTGTGGACGGGAAGGCCCTCGGGGGTGCGCTTCCCGGCCTTCTCGGCGCGTGCCGCGCGGGAGACGCGGGCGGGCGCGACGGGCGAGGCGCGGGCGGCTTCTGCGGCGGCCGGGTCGTGGTCGTCGAAGAGCAGGGGGGCCGGCGCGCGGCGCATGTGCCATTCGACGCAGCAGGCGAGCATGCGGAGGAAGACATGGGCGCGGACGCGATCGGCGAGGCGGTGGTGGACGGGCCGGACCTTGAGGTCCACCCCCTTGAAGCTGCGGAAGGCGCGCTCGACCCGGCTGAGGCTCTTGCAGGCGCGGACCGTGTCTTCGGGCCCCATCTCGCCGGCGGGCACGTTGGTGCGGATCACGCAGATGCCGTCGAGCGCCGACTCTTCGGCGATGCGCTGCTCGTCGCGCTCGCAGGAGAAGCCGTCGTCGGTCACGGTGGTCTTGAAGTGCTTGCCGACCTTGCGGGCGCGCAGGGCCCGGTCGGCGCGCACGGCGATGCGCTTCTCGCCCCGCAGCGGGCGGTTGTCGCGCTGCGTCGCCCGGACGACCTGTTCGAGCTTGACCTCCGTGGCCGCGAGCAGCGGGTTGCGGCAGACGACCAGCCGCTCGCCCGGACAGAGCTCGGGCGCGGAGACCTCGGCCAGGTCCCGCTCGTCGAAGATCGACAGCTGCAGGTCGCCGCCGGAAGCGAGCCTGCGGATCGCCGGAGCCCGCAGCGAGGTGATCCACCGCAGCCCCGCGGGCCCGAGGTCCTCGCGGATGCGGGCGTCGGTCAGCATCCCCCGGTCGCCGGCCACGACGACCCGCGAGAGCGAGAAGCGCCCGGTGAGCTTCTCGACCCGGGCGGCCACGGAGCCGGGGTCGGCCGTGTTGCCCTCGAAGACCCGGGCGGCCACCGGACGGCCCTCCCGGTCGCAGAGCAGGGCGAAGACGATCTGAAGCTTGCCGCGCCTGCCGTCGCGGGAGCAGCCGCGCTTGGCCGGCGGGCACTTCGTGCCCTCGAAGTACACCGAGGTCAGGTCGCAGAGCACGAGCGAGCCGTCCTCGACGTGCCGGGCCGCCGGAGTCCGCTCGATGCGCGGCTGCCGCCGGAGCAGCCGGTCCATCGCCTCGCAGAGCTCCTCCGCCGTCGCGTCTTCGGCGCCGAGCTCCTCGCCCGGCGTGCCGGTCTGCGTCTCGGAGGCGAGGCCCCGGGCGGTGGCGAGCTTCGAGCGGGGGTCGAGGACGCGGGCGGCGATCATCGCCGCCGCCGAGGAGCGCATCCGCGAGGGACGGCGGTCGAGCAGCCTCTCGAGGCCCAGCTTCCGGGCCGTGCCCGCGACGGCGGCGACATGCCCGTGGGGTCGGGAGCGCAGGATCTCGAAGGCGTCGTCCATCGACTTCAGGGCGACGCCGCCCTTGAGCAGGATGCGCAGCCCCCGGACGATCTCGTCGGGCCACTTCGAGAGGTTGGCGAGGGTGCGCTTGCAGACCTTGCCGTCCTTGCGGAAGGACTCGCGCAGCAGGACGGCGGGCGGGGAGTTCCGGTTGGGCACGCGTTCGATGTACATGGGTATCATGGTAACGGATATGCTGAATCATGTCAAGATGGACACCGAATCATTACATGGGTACAGCATCCGGATGCCGAAATCGACTCAGGTCTTTCGGCTGCAACACGTTAACCGCGATAATCGGCCCGATTCTGTCCCGAACTTCGGGTTAGTCTTGGTTTGCTCAAACCATTCCTCCAGCGGGGCCGCTCGTGGGCGAGGAGGGACGGCGCTCGTGCTCGCCCGCGAAACGGGGCACCGGATCGGGGGACGACGGACCCCCGAAACCCCGTTTAAGTCCAATGGGCCTGGGTAGACTCGAACTACCGACCTCACGCTTATCAGGCGTGCGCTCTGACCACCTGAGCTACAGGCCCCCTGAAGGTCAGAAAAGCTAGAAGCACGGGGCGGCAGTTTCAAGGGCAGTGCCTACCGGGGGCAATGCTTACCGGTCGGTTCCCATCCAGCGACCCATGCGCGGCGCGGCACCGGGCACGGACAATGCCGCAACCAACAGGTCCCCTTCGTCCAGCACCGTGGCGAGTCCCGCACGCTGAACCCGGTCGCGCGCGGCGGACGTCGCTTCGGTTATCACGATCCTCCGGCCCGGCATCAGCACGCGGAGGCACTCCCGCCACCACCCCTCCGCGCTGCCCCCCTCCGCCACCACCCCCCGCACGACCCCGTCGCGCAGCGGGAGCCTCGGCCCGGTCACGAAGGCGTTCACCCCTTCGGCCGCCAGCCCCCGCCCACCCCACCCCACCACGACCACCTTGATGCCGCGAACCAGCCGCGCGAGCGTTTCGGCCTCGTCGCGGCGAGAATCCGGCACGACGATGATCCCGGGTCCTTCGGTGACGCCCAGCGCGGCAGCGAGACGCAACGCGCTGGCAGCCGCGTCGCCGGCGGCGTCACGACCGGCGCTCTCGGCTTCGGTCACCGCGCGCGGCGGCGGTCGCAGGTCGGCGAACCCGTCCTCGACCGGAAACCGGTCGCGGCAGTTCGGACACCCGAACTCGCCCCGCTTCACCCGGCGTTGCCGCATCTCGTGCGCGAGAAGCACCAGACCGAACGGGGGGCCGCAGCGCGGACAGACCAGATGATCGGTGAGGCCGACGTTCACGCGCGCTCGATCCGCAGGAGCGGCACCGAGACGCTGTCCGGCAGCCGCGCAACGAACCCCGCCGCACGAGCCACATCATCGGGCCGCAGCATCTGGGCACGGTTCGGGAGGTGCGGCTCGGCGTCCGGATCGCTGGCGTCCCAGACAGGGGTGTCGACGGCACCCGGCTCCAGGAGGCACGCCCTGACCCCGGTGCCGCGAAGCTCTTCCAGGAGCACCTCGTGAAACCCGCGCAGCCCGAACTTGGAAGCGGCGTAGGCGCCGTTCTCGGGAAAGGCGCGCCAGCCGGCCACCGACCCGACATTGACGATGAGCCCCGATCGGGCCGCCAGCATTCCGGCCAGAAAAGCCCTGGTCACGTTGACCGCGCCGACGAGGTTGACCTCGAGGTTGCGCCGCAGAAGCTCCGCGCCCGTCCGCGTCACCGGTGCCAGATCGAAGACCCCGGCGGCGTTCACAAGCACATCCAGTGGACGCTCCACCGTCATTCGGGTCCGCTCCATCGCCATCCCGGCCCGCTCCACCGCCATCCGGGCCCGCTCCACCTCCCCCTCGTCGGTGACATCGAACGGCACTGCCGCCCCGCCCACCTCGGCCGCCAGGCGCGCCAGCCTTTCCATCCGGCGCCCGCCCACGCACACCCTGAACCCGTCCGCGGCCAATCGCCTGGCCACCGCCTTGCCGATCCCCCCCGTCGCACCCGTTACCAGAGCGACCCGCCGCTGCGAGGCCGCGGCCGCACCATTACTCACCGCGATACTCCACCCAGTGCCGCGGCGTCTCCCAGAGCACCACCCGGTCGAGGGACGCCGGCGGCGGAATGCGGGGCGCGATCCGCTCCCAGATCCGAACCGCCAGGTTTTCGGTGGAGGGAATCACGCCTTGAAGCCAGGGGACGTCCAGATTCAGGTTGCGATGGTCCAGGTCGCCGATCACATGGCGGTTCACCAGATCCTTGAGATGCTTCAGGTCCATCACGTAGCCGGTGTCGGCGGCGACCGGCCCGGCGACGGTCACCTCCAGCTCGTAGTTGTGCCCGTGCCAGTTGCGGTTCGCGCAGTCCCCGAAGACGCGGCGGTTCTTCTCGTCGCTCCATTCGGGGTGGACAAGGCGGTGCGCCGCGCTGAAGTGCAGCCGTCGGGTGATTCTGACCTGTGGTGGCATCAGCCGTCCTCCGGGATGTCCCGGATGTTCCCGGAAAGAGAAAGGGCCGACGCCCCTTCGGGGTGTCGGCCCTTAGGTGCAGGAGGGTGTAACCTGAAGCCCGGGCTCAATAGATGGTGACTCCCCCGCTGACTTCGCCGTCCCCGGTGACGGGGCATGACGTCCGCAACGGGAAGCAGTCCCGGCTCCTCCAGCGTTGGCTCATATACGAAGCCCTCCAGCACGGTATCATTATGGGGTGCGATTCGCGGAACCGCAAGAGTCTCGTCGCCGTCAACCGCCGTCAACGCTTCCCGGGCACGCCCGGCTCCGTCATCCGGCGCACGTTCAGAGCGTCGTCGAGCTGCTCCGGCGCGATCAGTCCCAGCTCTTCGACCACACCGCGCACCGACCTGCCTTCGCCCGCCGCCTTCTTGGCGACCACCGTCGCCTGGTCGTAGCCGATGTGCGCATTCAGCGCCGTGGCGATCGACGGGTTTCTCTCCAGCAGCTCTCGGGCCCGGCCGGGACGGGCGGTGATTCCGGCGACGCACCGCTCGGTGAAGACCGCCGAGCCGTTGGCGAGCAGGGCGATGGACTCGAGGAGCGCGTCGGCGATGACCGGCATCATCACGTTCAGCTCGAAGTTGCCGCGCTGGCCCCCGATCGTGACCGTCACGGCGTTCCCGGCGACCCGCGCGCACGCCATCATCAGCGCTTCGCAGATGACCGGGTTGACCTTCCCCGGCATGATCGAGCTGCCCGGCTGCACGGCCGGGAGCCGAATCTCCGAGATGCCCGAGGTCGGTCCGCTCGCCAGCCAGCGGATGTCGTCGGCGATCTTCATGAGGCTCGCCGCCACGGTGTTGAGCGCTCCGGCGACAGATACGCATGCATCCTTTCCGCCCTGCGCCTCGAAGTGGTTCTCCGCCTCGCGGAATTCGATCCCGTAGCGCTCCGCGACCCTCGCCATCGTCCGGCCGGCGAACTCCGGATGCGTGTTGATGCCGGTCCCGGTGGCAGTGCCCCCCAGCGCCACCTCCGCCATCTCCTCCGATGCGCGCTCCACACGCTCGATCCCTTTGGCGACCTGCCGCGCGTAGCCCCCGAACTCCTGGCCCAGGCGCACCGGCGTCGCGTCCATGAGGTGGGTGCGCCCCGATTTCACGATGCCGTCGAAGTCCCGCGCCTTTTCGCTCAGCGCGTCGCGCAGCGCTCCGAGCGCGGGCACCAACTCGTCCCCGATCGCAGCACGACAAGAAACATGAATCGCGGTCGGGATGATGTCGTTCGAAGACTGGCCGTAGTTCACATGGTCGTTGGGATGCACCCGCGCCGTGCCCGCCAGCGCACGGTCGGCCAGCGCCGCGATCACCTCGTTGGCGTTCATGTTGGTCGACGTTCCGGAACCCGTCTGGTAGATGTCGAGCGGGAAGTGATCGTCCCAATCGCCCCGCGCGACCTCTCGGGAAGCCGCGGCGATCGCCCCGGCGAGCTCGGCGGACACGAGCCCCAGCTCCGCATTCGTCTCGGCCGCCGCCTCCTTCAGCCGCCCCAGCGCCTCGATGAAGCGCCGCGTGAAGCGCCGCCCGCTGATCGGGAAGTTTTCGGCCGCCCGCTGGGTCTGGGCACCGTAAAGGGCGTCGGCGGGAACCCGCACTTCGCCCAGCGAGTCCTTCTCGATTCGATGGGATTCGGACATGATCGTATGCTGTAGTCGTGAATGCCGGGACCGTGAATGTCGCGACCGAAACCTCCGATAAAGTATAGCGCGCAGCCGCAATGGACGGCGCGAACGACCCCGGCTCCGCCGAGAGGGACGCCGAAGCCGATGACGGACGGCCGACGCCGATTGACGGGATGCCGACGCCGATGACAGGCACGGGCAGCCCGCTTGCTTTGGTGACAGGGGGAGGCACGCGGGTCGGCAGGGCCATCGCGCACGGACTCGCCGAGAGCGGATACGACCTGGTGGTGAGCTACAACCGCTCCGGCAAGGGGGCGGAGGAGCTGGCCTTGTCCGCCCGCCGACGCGGCAGGCGCGCGCTGGCGGTCCAGGCAGATCTTCTGCACGAACCGGGGGCGATCCGGCTCGCCGCCGCCGTAAGGGACCGATTCGGTACGCTGGACCTCCTCGTGAACTCCGCGTCGAGCTTCGTCTCAAACGACCTCCTCCAAGTGACGGCCGAAGAGTGGGACGCCGTCATGGCCGTGAACCTTCGGGCTCCCTTCCTCCTGCTGCGGGAAACCGCCGACCTCCTGCGCGCGGCCCGCGGCTCGGTCGTGAACATCGTCGACCTTTCAGCCCTGCGGCCCTGGACCAGCCACCCGCATCACTCGGTGTCGAAGGCGGCGCTGCTCCACCTCACGAAGGTCATGGCGCTGCGGCTCGCTCCCGAGGCCAGGGCAAACGCGGTCGCGCCGGGAGACGTGCTCCCGCCCGAATCCTGGACCCGGGAACAGGTGACGGCAGCACGCCGAAGCGTGCCCCTGAACCGGATCGGGACGCCGGAAGACGTGGTGGCCGCGGTGCGGTTTCTCGCCCGGGCCGGCTACGTCACCGGCGCAGTGATCGCCGTGGACGGCGGACTCTGCCTGAGCTGACGCCGGCGCCTCGGTTAGGGCACTTCTTGACGATCTTGACTCCGGGCAGGCCCGTCCATCTGGAGTCCACCGTCGCCTGCGACGGATGGCCTTTGTATTGCGCGCCGTACGCCAGCCTCTTCCGGTCAGCGCAGGTCAGCGGCGTGTACATTGTCGATGTTCCTGGTCCATGTCCGGAAGCCGCCCGTGGGGTGCCCGCCGCACCTTGATGGGCGTCCATCCCATGTCCTCTCCATCCGGTATCCAGAGGTCCTGGGCGCTCCGCAGCACCCCGCATCAAGGCGCAGACCGCGCGCGCGGACGCCTGGGCCGACTACCGCAGCCACGAGGTGATCAAGGCCGCCGCCGGCGAGGGGAGCGTGACCGGCAAGGCCGCCGCCGACGACATCGACACCACGCCGGTGAGCGGCAGGCTGGTCCTCACCATGATGGCGGCGCTCGCGCAGTGGGAGAGGGACATCATCGCGGAGCGGACCAGCGCGGCGCAGCAGCAGCTCAAGCGGAGGGGCGTGCGCCTGGGCCGCCCGGTGGAGCAGAGCGGACAGGCCCGCCGGAGAATCGAGGAGCTCCGCGTGCAGGGCCCGAGCATGGCCGCCACGGCGAAGCGGATGAACGAGGAGGGAGTGCCCGCGGGGCGGGCGCTGGCACCCCAGCACCGTGAGCCAGATCGAGAAGAGCGCCGCGCTCGACCGCCATGCCGCGAGGAACGGCGCCCGGTGACCGCCGGGGCGTTCGACTGCGCGGCACCGGACGGAGGAGCCGATTCTGGATCGTTCTCCGGACCTGGGCCGGGCCGTCCGTGGATGCTGAATCCGGGCGCGGCGCTGCTGGGTACCCAGTACGGGGCGTCGCGGAGGACTGCGGAGGACTAGTTGCGGGGCCGAATCAGCCGTCTTTCGGGCTGATTCGGCGGATTCCGGGCCGTTCAGCTTGCGGATTCCCGCAAGCCGCCCTACCATGTCCGGCGTTCGCAACGGTCCGGTTCCCGTTCCGGACGACCATCTACCCCTTCGGAAAGGGAGAGAAGCCATGAAGATGTTCCGGCTTCTTGCTGCGGTGCCTGTGGTCGCCCTCGCATGCGACACGAGGCCGGAGGGCTTGATCGCCACGGAGGAGGTCGGCGAGCCGTCCCGGTTCGACGTGGTCTACATGCTGTCCGATTCTTCCTGCTGCTTTACCGGCCCGCCGTTCTGGCTGGTCCGGGTCGAGGACGAAGGCGCCTATGAAAAGCTTCTCGAATGGCGCGCCGATGTTCCGCCGGGAGAACGGACGATAGAGCCGACCGGGTTGCGGAAAGCTCATTCCGTGTTGTCGACCGGACCGGACGGCCAGATTGTCGTCGTGCGTACGGATCTGCCCAGGCCGCTGACGAACTGGCATCCTGCCTACAATGCCAATCCGTCGCCTTCGGACATGGAGTGGCTCGCCGCCGATGCGCGCAGACGGGGCTATGGCTCGGCGGAGGAAATGATCTGGGTGGCGACCGAACCGACGAGCCCGGAGGCATGGGAAGCCGCCGTCAAGGCCGAGGATGAACGCAGGCGAAGGCTGCGGGGATCCGCGGAGACCACCCTCCGCTACCGCCATGACAGGCCGTAGGGCCACGGCTGCCTTCTTGGGAAGGACCTCAATCGGCCTCTTTTGGTTGGCCTTGGTGACCGCTCCAGAAGCCCGGGCGCAAAGCGCGTGGCCGCCGAGGGCGACCGACTGGTTCAACGTGCAGAGTGTCGATGTCGGCGCCTGGCGTGCCCTTGCCGCCAGCGGGTGGTATAGCGGGGCCGATTGCGCGGCCATGAAGCTTGCCGTCAACTGGGCGCTGTCGGATGCGGCTTGGTATTACGGCGAAACAAACTGGGGGGCGCTTGAAGGGGAAGTGCATGTTGATTCCGCCGGAGCCTATCACATCATCATCGACCCCGATGTGCACGATGAAGGCGACGGATGGGAAAGGGCGGACCGCCGCATTTGGGAAACGGTCATCCACGAGTCGGTCCATTACGCGGAGCACGTAGCCCCGGCGGTGGTCTCGGGGATCCCCCATCTCACCTCCCGCTACGCGGACTGCCATTCCTACGCCCTCAGAGAAGAGGAAGAGGAAGAGGAGGGCGATGACGACGACAACAACGCCGGTGCCGGGGGCGGAGGGGGCGGAGGAACGATCGTCAGCAAGACGAAATACCACGTTCCCGGCGTCTGGGTGATCTGGTGGATTCCGCCCAGCAACGGCGGCGGCACGTCCATCGGAGAGGTTCAGGTCGTCTGCGACTACGACCCCGATACGTGGTGGCCCGACTGCCCGGACATGGAGGAAGAGGGGGAGAACTAGCCGAGACAACGAGCGTGAAGTGGAGGGAGTCCACCTTGCCGTGACCCGCAACAACGAGGGAATCCCTCGTCCGGAGTCTCCGAACCGTCGCGAATCGCGCCGATCAGCAGAGCGCGCAGCTCCTGGACCACCGTGGACATGGTGATATGCCCACCGTGGTCCCGAACACGGTCAGCCCCATCGCTGCACTGGTCAGCTGGCCCGCGGCGATCGCCAACAGGCGGGCGTCTCCGCATGGCGTCGTTGGCTAAGCTAAGAAATCGGCCAGCAGGAGTGGGGCGAGACGAACGGAAGCAGGACTTAGGCGTGGTCGAGCACGTACGCCACCAACGACGGGATGCCGGCCACCCAGACGACCGGTGGCAGCTGGCCCGGCGGGCTCCAGATGTACCCCAGCCGGTTCAACTCCTCGCGCGCCGCCAGCCGGCCCGCTGCATCGGCACCGGTCGCGACGAGGGCCGCGTCAATGGCACGGTCGGAAGCGGTGGCACCGACTTGGAACAGCGGTGCGGTCGCGACAGCCGCCGACAGCAAGGCCCTGGATTCGAGCTCCCTGTAGCGGTCCTGGTAGTAGTCCGCGACCCGGACGGCCGCGCCGGGCCGCGCTGCGTCCACATGAGCGGCGGTCAGTCGGGTCGCGCCTGTGGCCAAGCGCTGCTGCCACAGAGCGCGGCCCCAGACCTGAACGAAGTACGGATAGCACTGGCTGTCCTCGATCACGGCGTCGAGGGCACCGATGTCGATGCTCACGCCGCGTGCACCCAGCGGCTCGGTCAAGGCGGCGCGAGCGGCCGCACCGCTCAGCAGGCCGATGCCCAGGCGGCCTTCGTCCAAGCGGCTCCAGAACGACGCGTTCATTGCACCGAGATGCGCGGGCAGGCCCGGCGTGCCGGCCAGCACCAGCAGGAACGGTGCCTCGTCGCGCACCTGTTGACTGGTGTTGAGCAGCGTTCTGCCCACGTCCAGGTCCAGCGTGTGCGCCTCGTCGAGCAGCACCGCCAGCGGTTTTCTGCGGCAGCGTGCCGTCAATTCCTTCCGCAGGCTCCTCGCTCCCGGTTCCGACGGCCCCCACTCGACCGAGCCGACCGCTGTAAAGCCCACTTTTCGGGGCAGCAGCTTCGCCATCGCGTACGGCGGCGCCAGCATGTCGACCAGCGCGTCACGGGTGGAGATGTCGGCCGGGGTCAGTGCCACCACGTCCACTTCCGTCTCGCGGTCGCGGCAGACGCGTTTGAACCAGTTGAGCAGCACGGTCTTGCCGTTGCCGCGCGGTCCCATCAGGGCCACATCGTGCGGCGGGGACGCTCCGCCAAGCAGATCCCCCAGGCACTGCGTCAGCACGGCCTGCTCCCGCTCGCGCCCCGTGAGCGCCGGCGGAACGGCTCCCGTACCGGGAGTGAATACACGTTGTTCCATCGCAGTCATGGATGGTATCCTGGGGCCGAGCATGCGGTGAGGCAAGCGGCACCCTCACCCGTGTCACCCCTCACCCGATGTGTGCCAGAAACCGCTCCGCTTCCAGCGCCGCCATGCACCCCGTGCCCGCCGCGGAGACCGCCTGCCGGTAGTAGTCGTCCATTACGTCGCCGGCGGCGAAGACCCCCGGCACGCTGGTCTCGGTGCGCCATGGCGCGGGCAGGCGGACGTAGCCGTTGTCCTTGAGGTCGAGGTGGCCGCGCAGGAAGGCCGTGTTCGGGTCGTGGCCTATCGCCACGAACATCCCGCCGACCGTGATCTCCGACTCTTTTCCCGTCAGCGTGTGGCGGAGGCGGAGTCCCGTGATGACGTCGTCGCCCAGAACGGCCGCCACCGTCCTGTTCCACAAGAAGCGGATCTTCTCGCTCGCAAACGCCCGATCCTGCATGATCCGCGAGGCCCGCAGCTCGTCGCGGCGATGAATAAGCATGACTTCGCTTGCGAACTTGGTCATGTAGAGGGCTTCCTCGATCGCGCTGTCGCCGCCGCCGACCACGGCGACCACCTGGCCTCGGAAGTGCGGCAGCGCTCCGTCGCACACGGCGCACGCCGACACGCCGCCGCCGCTCTGGGCCAGCCGCTCCTCGCCCGGGACGCCCAGCCAGCGCGCGTTGGCCCCGGTGGCGATCACGACGGTGCGGGCGCGGACCTCCTGTCCGCCGGAAGAGCGCAGAAGGAAGGGCCGATGCGAGAAGTCGACATCGACGATGTCATCGGTCACGACGCGGGTGCCGAAGCGGAGGGCCTGCTTCTTGAAGTCGAGCATCATCTCGATGCCGCCGATGCCGTCGGGGAAGCCCGGGTAGTTCTCCACGTCGGTCGTGAACATGAGTTGTCCGCCGGGGATCATGGTGCGGCTGCCGGCGCCCTCGTAGACGAGCGGATCAAGGTTCGCGCGGGCCCCGTAGATGGCGGCGGTCCAGCCCGCGGGGCCGGAGCCGACGATCACGAGGTTCTCCATGCGGTCGTCAGACATGCGGGTCAGTCCTTGTAAAGCGCCGAAGCTCTGTAGCTTTGCAGGCCCCGCACCAGCAGAAGCTTGGCGGCCACCGCCAGCGGGACGCCGATCAGGAGGCCGACGAAGCCGAAGTAGAAGCCTCCGAGCGACAGCGCCAGCACGAACCAGACCGGGTGCAGCCCCACGGATTCTCCGACGATGCGGGGACTGATCACCGCGCTCTCCAGTCCCTGCGCCACGCCGTAGACGGCGGCGACCTTGATCAGCGACAGGCCGGCGTTCTCGCTCACCAGCGCGATGATGATCGCGGGGATGAGCGACACGACCACACCCATGTAGGGGATCACCCCGAGGACGGCCACCGTGGCGCCGAGGAGGAACGCGTACGGGAACCCGACGATGAGGAGACCCAGCCAGGTGATCCCGCCCGTGATCAGCGACACGGAGACCTGGCCGCGCAGATAGCGCGACAGGAGGTCGTCGCAGTCCCGTGCGTACGCGCTCACCTGCGGCCTCAGCTTCCCGGGCAGCAGGTCGCCGACGCGGGTCACGATCCGGTCGTAGTCGCGCAGCAGGTAGAACGTGAGAACGGGAGTGAGGACCAGGTAGCCTATCACGGTGAGCAGCGTCCCGAAGCCGCGCCCGAGACCGAGTACGGCCGCCCAGGCGCGCCGGGTCAGCTCCTCGCGCCGCGACTCCAGGTAGTCCGCGACGGACTGGGCGTCGAGCTCCTGAATCCAGGCCAGCAGGGCGGGCTCGTCGACGAAGGGGATGTCGAAGCCCAGCGACGCCGGCGTCAGTCCGCGCACCCACGCCGTGAGCCCCTCGATGAACTCCGGCGCCCGGCGGATGAGGTCGCGCGCCTGACCCACCAGTTCGGGCACGCCGAGGACGGCAGATACCGCGGCCAGCGCCAGGAAAGGGGCCAGAATCAGGAAGATCGCGGTGGTGCGCCCGATACGCGGATGGGCCGTGAGACGGTCGGCGAGGGGGTCGAGGATGTACGCGATGACGAAGGCGAGGAAGAAGGGCGCGAGCAGAGAGCCCGCCGTGCTCAGCACCCACAGCGAGATCAACACGGTGGCGACGGTCACGAGGAGCGCATGGCCCCGGATCCCGCGGAAGGGCACGAGAAGCGCGATGAAGACGCAGTAGAGGAGAAACGGGCTGAGGGAGGCCCGCATGGTGAAGAGGAAAAACGCCCCTGCCAGGACCAGAAATGCAGCCTGAACCGCGCGCCAGGCGGTACCGCGCCGATCCGCCGTGCCGTTCTGCTCCGTGGCGGCTCTCCGGTCCCCGGCGGCGCTCTCGTCCCCGGTGCGTTCCATCACCACCCGGCCTCGGCGATCTTGGCGCGGGCGCGATCAACCACTTCCCTCGTCGCCCTGTACGGGATCCGCAGTGCGGCACTCTGCATGGGGAGCCACGCGCACTCGGTGATCCCTTCCGAGCGCTGGGGCACGGGCTCGCCCACCCGGCTGCGCATCAGGAAGAAGGTGCAGAACTTGTGAATCGTCTTGTGCCCCCGGCGGAAGGTCCATTCGATCGTGTCGATCTTGGACCCCACTTCGTCCGGCCTGATCCCGGTCTCTTCCTCCACTTCGCGGGCCGCGGTCTCCCTGAGGCTCTCGCCGCCCTCGAGGTGTCCCTTGGGCAAAGACCAGTTTCCGTACGGGTCCTTGATAATGAGTGCGTGCCAGGTTCCGGCCAGGCAGCGCACCACCACCCCGCCTGCGCTGGACTCGATCCGCACCGCCTCCCCATGTCCCATGCGTTTCCCCACTGCGGTGGTCACTGCAGTGCGTGCTTCATATCTGCGTGCTCCATATCCAAAGCGTGCTCCATATCTAGAAGATCGACAAACTGAGATAACGGCGCGGATTCTCCTGAATGTCCGCCAGCAGCGCCCTCAGCTCGCGAACAGCCTCGACCGCGCCGTCCACCAGCGCGGGATCGTCCAGCAGCCTGCCCAGGGATCCGTCGCCCGATTCGGCGGCGGCAAGCAGGTCGTCCAGGCGGGCGAAGGTCGTATCGGCTCGTCGGGCCGCCTCCCGGAGGGTGCCCAGGGACATGTTCATCGACTCGGTCAGCGCCCGCAGATTGCTCATCGTCGAGCCCGCGTCTCCGAGCATCGATTCGATCTCGGTGTTGGCGATGATCGAGTCGACACGCTCGAACGAGCGCCTGGCGGAACGCGCCGCGGCCGCGAGTTCCTCGGCCGACTCGTTCACTCCCTCGGACAGATCCTCGAAGCGGGCGGCCTGCTGGGCGATGATCTCGGAGAGTCCGTCGCTGACGGCCCCGATGTTGTCGATGGCGTTCTTGAGGTTGAGAGCGGTCTCCTCGGTGAAGGCGATCTCGAACCGCTCCGAGATCACCGTCAGGTTGCGGGCGATCTGGTCGGCAGTGGCGGTGAGCCTGGAAAAGTCGGGCAGCGCCGCGGCCGGCAGAACGCCTTCCTCGGGGTAGTCCAGGAACGACAGCGGCTCGAAGTCCGCGCGGCCGAGGATCTCCGCCTGCCAGTCCCCGAAGACGGACTCGGGCGCCAGGAGCACGGCGGCATCCGAAGGCAGCACCAGGTCGGGCTCGATGCTCAGGTGAATCATCACCGCCTCGCTGTTCGGGGTCACGTTCACCGCGTCCACGCGCCCGACCGAAACCCCGCGGAACTTGACCACGGCTCCGGCGACCAGCTGCCCCACGCTGGCGGATGCGGCACGGAGTTCCCGCATGTCGCGCCTCATCCCGCCTTGCAGCCAAATGGTGCCCACCACGCCGACGGCAATGCTCAGCATCACGACGAGACCCACCAGGGCTTCGCGCCTACGCTCCATGATCGTGTCCTCCCGCGTGCGTTCCGTCGTCCTTCCGCCCGCCCCCGTAGTAGAGATCGGGATCCCCTTCGACAAATCCCCTGAGCACGGGATCGGACGCCGCCTTCAGCTCCGACGGCGTTCCGGTGAACCTTGCTCTGCCGTCGTGCAGCAGGGTGATCCGATCCGCCACGCGGAACGCGCTGGTCATGTCGTGCGTGACCACGAGCCCCGTGACCCCGAGTTCATCGCGCATACGAAGTATAAGCCGGTCGATGACCGAAGCGGTCACCGGATCCAGTCCGGTCGTCGGTTCGTCGTACAACAGGAACTTGGGCCGCGGGGCGATCGCCCGGGCCAGTCCGGCCCGTTTCCTCTGCCCGCCGCTCAACTGTGCGGGATAGCGATCACCCATCCCGCCGAGCTCCACGAGCGAGAGACAGTCCTCCACCCGGTCTTCCATGCGGCGCCGGTCCCACCCGGGCAGGCGTCGCAGCCCCATCCCGATGTTCTCCGCTATGGTCATCGAATCGAAGAGCGCCGCGAACTGGAACACAAAGCCGATCTGCCGCCTCAGCCGGGCCAGCCCCCGTTTGTCCAGATCCGGCACCGAGACTCCGTCCACCACCACCGATCCCGCGTCGGGACGCAACAGCCCGACCACATGCCTCAGCAGGACCGACTTGCCGCTGCCGGAGGGACCGACGATCGCCGCCGTTTCGCCGTCTGCGACACGCAGCGTGAAGCCGTCGAGAACCTGCTTGGGCCCGAACGCCTTGCAGACTTCCGCGAGCCGTATGCTCATGGCGCTACAGCAGCACGGCGGCCCAGAACGCGTCCAAGCAGAGGATCAGCATGCTGGCGACGACCACGGTCTGCGTCGCGCTCCGTCCCACGCCCTCGGCCCCTCGCTCCGTCCGGAGTCCGAAGTAGCAGCCCACTCCGGCCACCACCGCGCCGAAGGAGACGGACTTGATGACCGCGAACCAGACGTCCCAGGGCTCGAAGAAGAGGCGCAGGCCCTTTACGAACTCGGGAGACGACATGTCCAGCAGCCGGAGCGCCGTGAACCAACCGGACGCGATCCCGACGGAGATGGCGAGGAGCACCACGATCGGAAACATGAGGATCGCCGCGAACACGCGGGGCACCACCAGATACGCGAGGGGATCGTAGGCGAGGGTCTCCAGAGCGTCCACCTGCTCGGTCACCCGCATCGTCCCCAGCTCGGCGGAGATGTTGCCCCCGACGCGGCCGGCGAGCGTGAGCGCCGTGAGCACCGGTCCGAGTTCCAAGATCATCGTCTTCCCGACCAGAGTGCCGACGAAGTAGGTGGGGATCGCGCCGGACAGGGTGTAGGACGCCTGCAGCGACATGACGATTCCGGTGAACGTCGCGATGAAGAGCGCGATCGGTACCGACGCCACGCCGACACGCGCCATCTGCGGGAAGAGATGCGGAAGCCACACATCGGCGTTGCGTACCGAAGCCGCCGCCCCGGCGAAGAGGGTCCACGCCCTTCCCACCCCCTGGAGCCCCGAGACGGTACGGTTTCCGACCAGGGCGAACGCCGTCAGCAAACGAACGATCATCAGGAAAGATAGTGCATCCAACGGTTGCCGCCGGGACCCCGTGCAGGCCGAGGGAAGGCGCGGAGCGTGAAGGCGACCTCGCCCGCCCGGGGGTCCGAAGCTTGCCGGTCACGCCATCGGAGCACGATCTCTCCCACGCGGCCGGGGTCCGCGCTGACGGTGGCCTTGACGGCGAGATTCTGGTCGGGGGACTCGATCGCGACCCTGATCAGAGCGCCCTGCGCAGCCTCCGGGCCCTTTCTCGGGTTCCGAAAGAGGGTCTTGGTGGACTGCCTGCCGGAGGACAGCCTCCGAGTCACGCGGACGCGTTCGAGCCAGTCGGGCGGATAGCTGATCCGGTAGCGGAAACCAAGCTGGTCGACGCCGGTACCGTTTCGGTTGTGTCGAGACACGTTACTGCAACTTCAGCGGTGCGGGTGAGAAGCTCAGCGGCAGGAAGGCCGACGACGCGGGCTGTCTCGACGGGCTCCCGACACTCCCGATACTGGTCTTGACCTGCATGGATGTCTGTGCAATCCTTGTCGTAAGGGCGCGACCATACCGCGCCCCGCGCCGCGCCCGGTGCCGAGCGACCGCGCCCCGGTGCTTCAGCGCGGCACATGGTCTCCCTTCGCTCCTGGTCTTCCCGACCCTTCACCCCTTTGTGCAGAACCGCCCGGCCACGCCGTCTTTCCGAGCGGATTTCGTCCGGCAATTCCCCGACTTCCCGATGGACATCGCCGAACTCGAAAATAGCACCGTAGCCGAACTTCAGGGCTATGCGGAAGCTCTGAACATCCCGCACAGCGCCGATCTCTCCAGAAGAGATCTCATCTTCAGGATTCATGAGGGGCTCGCGCGGCGGGACGAAGCCCCGAAGGCGGAGGGTGTGCTGGACATCCTGCCGGACGGATACGGCTTCCTCCGGTCGCCCGGCTGGAATTACCTGAGCAGCCCCGACGACATCTACGTCAGCCCGCGCCAGATCCAGTCCCTCGGTCTCCGCCGCGGGGACACGGTCGTGGGTGAGGGGCGCCCTAAGAAACGAGGAGAACGCTATCTCGCCCTCCGCAGCGTGGAGCGCATCAACGGCCTGACCCCCGACGCCGCGAACGGGCGGCCGGTCTTCGAAGAACTCCGACCCTGGTATCCCGACCGGCGCCTGAAGCTGGAAGTGCCCGGCGGCGAGCTTTCGGTGCGGATCATGGACCTCATCGCACCCGTGGGCATGGGCCAGCGCGGGTTGATCGTTTCGCCTCCCAAGGCCGGCAAGACCACCATCCTGCGCAACATCGGCAACGCGGTCGCCGCCAATCACCCGGATGTGCAGCTGGTCGTGCTGTTGATCGACGAACGCCCCGAAGAAGTGACCGAGATGGAAGAGAGCGTGCGGGGCGCGGTGGTGGCCTCCACCTTCGACGAACCCGCCGTGCGGCACAGGCAGGTCGCCGAAATGGTGCTGGCGAAGGCCCAGCGTCAAGCGGAGCACGGACGGGACGTGGTTATTCTGCTGGACTCGATCACGCGCCTCGCGCGGGCGTACAACATCCTCGCGCCGCACTCGGGCAGGCTCCTGTCCGGCGGAGTCGACGCCAAGGCGCTTTCGAAGCCGAAGCGGTTCTTCGGCTCGGCGCGCAGCCTCGAGCACGGCGGCTCCCTGACCATCATCGCCACCGCGCTGGTCGAAACGGGGAGCCGCATGGACGAAGTCATCTTCGAGGAATTCAAGGGCACCGGCAACATGGAGCTGGTTCTGGACCGCGAGGTTTCCGACCGGCGGATCTTCCCGGCCATCGATCTCAACCGCTCGGGGACGCGCCGCGAGGAGCTCCTGCTCACCGAGAAGGAACTGAACCGGGTCTATCTGCTGCGCAACTTCCTGGGCGACATGCCCGCGCCCGAGGCGGCCCGGTTCCTCATCGATCGGATCGGGCGCTTCCGCACCAACGCCGAATTTCTCGCGGCGATGGCGCAGGGGCACTGACGGCGTCGCCGGCGACCGGACCTTCTCCCACGTCGTCCACTCCCTCGGCGCCGGCGGTCCGCGAGGGTTCGGTCACGGCTGGGATTCCGCGCCCTTCGGCCCGACCTGGAATTCCACCCGCCACAGGTTGCGCCGCTCGTCCGGAATCCACTGGCCGGTGCGGATGCGGACGATGGGGTAGTCGGGAAGCCGGACCACGGCCACGCACTTCCCGCCGTACCGGACATCGTCCCCCCCATCGGCCTCCCCCCAATGGAAGTCGAGGTTATCAAAGCCGTGAGGCTTCCGGTGAGCAGGCAGGTCCCATCGAGCACCCTTCCCGACGGCAGCCGTACCGGCCAGCAGCGTCCCCGTCAGGAACAGCAGGAGCGCAGTACCGTTCTCGACCCAGGAATCCTCCAGCGTCAGGATTCTGAATTCCTGCGGCTCGAACGCGAGCAGCAGACCCAGCAGCGCAAAATTGAAACAGAGCATAACGGCGCCGAAGACCGAAACCCCGGTGAAGAGCGGGACGCCGGCCTGATCAGGCGCGGTCGCGGATTCCGCAGAATCGGGGGGGGGTAGCACCGTCGGTCAGCCGGGCGGCGGCTTCTTCGCGGCGGGACGCCTCCTCAGGCATCCGCATCACGATAGCGCGGGTTCACCACCAGATTCCCGGACTCGAAGATCTTGCGGTCCCAAGGGTAGACAAGCGTCGAGTCGGTGGCCAGCGCATAATAGTCCGGCTTGTATCCGCGTGTCCGAGCGAAACTGGTCGCGGTGCGGATCTCGGCGGGGCCGACCTCGCGCACCGCGCCGAGGGCGAGGCGCATCGTGTCGCCGGAGGTCGTAATCTCGTCCACGATCAGGACCCGCTTGCCCCGGGCCTGGCGCGGCGCCGTCGACAGGATGGAGGGACGCCGCCGAACCACTCTGCCGCCCTCGCGCCGCGTGATCTTCAGAGAGAAGAAGTCACGGCGCATCATCGACGCGATCACAGCTCCGGGGATCACCCCCGCCTTGGCGATCCCGACGATGACCTCCGGCTCGTAGGACCGCGCCACCTTCAGCGCCAGCGCCCGGCACAGCTCGCCGAACATCTCCCAGGAAAGCTCCATCAAGTCGTCGGCGGGGGCTACGTCACGCGGGTTGAATGAACCGCTCGACATTGTCTCCTCGCATCGCCCGGTGCAGTTTCCGTCACGCCTTCCCCATCCAGCGAGGTCGGTCTCGGGAGCTCGCCGGGCAGGCACCCTCCGCAAATTCGTGACCCCTCCGCAAGCCCAGGAGAGTCCCGGGCAGATGAGCAGCGATCCAAAGCAGGCGGCCGAAGCCCGCTTCGCCGAAGCTCTCGCCGCGACAGGCGCCCGGGATCCCCGGGACTACTACCGCGAAAAGCTGCGCGAGCTGAAGCACGGCAATGCCGGAGGCTACGCGGAGGGGGTTGCATATTACCAGCAGACGCTGATTCCGTCCATTGCCGACGGGGAAGACCCTCTGGAAGCCTGGCGCGACTACGGGCTGCTGATCGCGCGACTCACGGCCCCCGGCCGGCCCGTCGCCGTGGATCCGGGCGGCCGCTCCCGTCCGTTTCAGGCTCCCGGGAATCCCGGCGACATGATCCTGCACATGCCCGACAAGAGCAGGGAACGGCCGATCCTCGTCACCCTTCCGCCCGAGCCTTCGGAAGCCCAGATCGCGACCTTCGACTGGCTGGTGGCGGGGCGGCGGACGCTGCGCGGGGCCTGACAGCCCGTGGATTAATCCGCACGAGCACCGAGAGCCGCACGAGCACCGAGAGCGGCGAGGCGCCGGGCCGGCAAGGCGCTTTGAAGGGGAAACAGCACCGCTAATCCTCCACCATGTAGGCAATCCCCCAGGCCCCGGTCCCCAGGTGGGTGGCGATCACCGGCGTGACCGGCGAGACCAGGGTCTCCGCGCCGGGGAAGCGCGCCTGCAGTCGGGCGCGGACCGGCCCCACCACTTCGGGCGCGCCGGCGTGGACGATTCCGAAGCGAACCTTCCGCGCTTCCGGGGGGATTTCGGCAAGGGTCTTCTCGACGAGCAGCTTCCTGACGCGGCGCGATCCGCGCGTCTTGCCCAGTGCCCGGATCCTGCCGTCGAGCCCCAGCGCCAGCACGGGCTTGAGATCGAGGAGGCCGCCGAGCCAGCCGGCGAAATGGCTGATCCGCCCCGAAGCGATCAGTCGGTCGAGGTTGCGCACGGTGAAGGCGATCCCGGACTGCCCGCGGATCCTTTCCACTTCCGCTACGATCCTGCCGGGAGACAGGCCCGACTCGGCCAGCTCGGCCGCCTTGAGAGCCAGTAGTCCGACCAGGATCGAAGCGGCGCGCGAGTCCACCAGCCGAATGTCCAGCTCCGGCGCCAACTGCGCACCGTGCTCGGCGGACCGGAAGATGCCGGACAACGACGCCGCCACGAGAATCGCCACGACCACCTCCGAGTCGCCGGAGGCCGTCTCGAACGCCTGCCTGAACCGGCCGGGCGGAGGCAGCGAGGTCGACGGGAGAGGTCCGCCGCTTTCGAGACGCGCGTGGTACTCTTCGGCGCTGATGTCGATCCGGTCCCGCAACGTCGTGTCTCCGTCGATGAGGAGAAGCGGGACCATGTGGATGCCGTGCGCCCGCATCACCGCCTCGGGCAGATCCGAACCCGAGTCGACGAGGATCCCCACCGGACGGCGAACGGCCCCTTCGACCGCGCCTCGGGCCGCCTCGAACTGGGCGAACATGTCCTCCGCCTTGTGTGCGGCGACGGTGCCGACCGTCCCGCAGTACGCGATCGCGTCCTGGGGACGGTCGGTGTGCAGGTGGATCTTGAGGATCTCCCCGCTGCGGATGACCAGAAGTTCCTCCGAGCCTTCGGAGAGCGCCGCGCGCACGATCTTCTCGGCCGGGAGGTCCGGCCCCTCCACCAGGATCTCGGTGCAGTACCGTTTGGTCCCCTGTCCCAAGGGGTGGTCCACGGCCCCGATGGGAGACCGGCCGGGCCGTTCGGGGTCCATGTCGGGAGCAGGAGTCGCGCCCGCCCGTAAGGTCGCGGCGGTGTCTCCGTGCTCGATCAGCCCGACCACCCCCTCGACCATCTCCACGAAACCCTTGGCGCCGGCGTCCACGACGCCCGCCTGCGCCAGTACAGGGAGGAGTTCCGGCGTCCGCTCCAGCGATCCCCTGGCCGCCGCAAGCACATGGTCCATCAGCTCGGTGACGTCCATGGCGGCGCCTCCGTCCCTCTCGTCCTCGGCACGGCGGGTTTCGGCCGCTGCCGCCGCCGAGTCCCGCACCACGGTCAGGATCGTGCCCTCCACCGGCTTCGCCACCGCAGAGTCCAGGGAACGCGAGCCGGCCGTCAGGGCCGCGCCGAGCTCATCCGCGGTGGCGCGGTCGCGCCCCTCCAGCCCGCCCGAGAAGCCGAGCAGGAACTGCGACAGCATCATCCCGCAGTTCCCCCGCGCGCCCATCACGGAGGACCGGGCCACCGACGCGGCCACGCGATCCACCCTTCTCTCCCGAGAGGCGGCGAGGTCTTCCGCAATCGCATGGAGCGTGAGCGCCAAGTTGGTGCCCGTGTCTCCGTCCGGTACGGGAAAGACGTTGATGCGGTTGAGCTCCGCCTTGTACCGCTGCGCATGCGCGCAGGCCGCGAGGAACGCGCGCTTCAGGCGCGGTCCGTCCACATAGGCGATTCTGCACCTGTCGGGCATGTCGCTTACACTCCGGACTCGAGGGCCGAATCCCGGCGAACGCCGGGCTCACGGTACGGCATCCGCTTCCCCCGCAACAGCCCGGCAACAGATATGACGATTCAACCTCCGGCGCTGCGCCCCGGGGCGGTTCATGTCTGGGAGGGACGCCTGGATGTGCCCGGACAGGTCGCCCGTGCTGCCCGCGCACTGCTGTCCGACCGCGAGAAGGCGCGCGCCGATCGCTTCGTCCATGATCACGACCGCCGCCGCTACACCGTCGCCCAGGCACACCTGCGCCGCGTATTGAGCCGGCTGACCGGCACCCGTCCCGAGAACATCGAATTCCACTTCGAGAAGCACGGGAAGCCGTTTCTGCCCGGAGGACCTTCGTTCAACCAGTCGCACTCGGGGGAGCGGATCATGATCGCCGTCGCCGGTCAGGGGCGGACAGGAGTCGACATCGAGGAGATCCGTCCGGTGAAGCACCTGCTCGCCCTCGCCGACAAGTACTTCGCATGCGACGAGTCCGCCCGGCTGCACGCGGCCCCCGCCTCCGAGCGGCCGACCCTCTTCTTCCGGCTCTGGACCCGCAAGGAAGCGTTCCTGAAGGCGCTCGGCTTCGGCCTGACCCGTCCGCTCCGGTCCTTCTCGGTGGATCCGTCGCCCGGCGCTGCACGGGGGCTCCTCGATGCCGGAGATCTTCGGGAGGACCCGTCGGCCTGGCACATCGACAGCGTCCCCTGCGCAGCCGGAGCGGAGGCGGCGCTTGCCGTTGACCGCCCGCGGGTCAGACTGCACCCGCTGTCCTACGAACCCGCCGGTCTATAGCGTCTATCAGCCTATAGCGTCTATCAGCCCGTGGACAAAATCCCCCCTGCATTCGAGCGGCGATGCATCCGGGCCGTCCTGTAACAGACGCCAGGCTCACACGCAGTCGGCTCGGCCGGCATCGCACGCCGCAGTCTCCGTCCCGGTGGTCGCGTTCGAACAGATCGCGCCGTTCGCGTAGCAGGTGTAGCACGCCGCTTCGCCGAGCGGGGCGTCGATCGTGACCGCTGCCGCGAGTGTGTCGGCCAGGCGGGCGCTGGGATAGTCCAACAGGATCGGACAGGCGTAGACGCCGCTCGCGGTGACCAGCCGGGCCCGGGTGCACAACAGCCGGTCCAGATCGTAGCCGTGCAGCATTTCGTGGGTCACGCGCTCGCAGGGCTGGTAGCCCCGGTTCCGATCCGCCTCCTCGCCGATCAGCAGCGCTGGCAGGATCTTGAGCCTCGGCTCCGAGTAGCCCACCCTGCCGAGCGCATCGCGGAAGGCTTTCAGGGTGCACGCCGTCTCCTCGCGGGACCAGCTCTGCATGGCCGTGATGATCGGGCGGAATCCCGCCGCGACCAGATTGGCAACGCCCTCCATGGCCCGGTCGAAGGTGCCCTCGCCCCGGATCGGGTCATTCGTTTCAGGCGAATACCCGTCGATGCTGACGCGCAGAGTCAGCGGATTCGGGCTCCGGTCCCGCAGCGCGCGCAGCACCGCCGCCCGCCGAGGCGGAAAGAGCGTGGCATTGGTCAGGACGGTCGCGGGACCGTACCGGAGCGCGTCTTCCAGGATCCCCTCCATCTCTTTGTTCATGAAGGGCTCGCCGCCGGTGAAGTAGTATTCCTTCACGTTCATGCCGGCCGACTCCTCCAAGGCGGAACGCACCATCTCCCGCGTCATGAACCAGAAGGAGTGGTTGTCTGGAGAACACGAGATGAAGCAGTGCCGACACCGCAGGTTGCAGACCGTGCCGCTGACTTGGAACCAGAGCTGATCGAGAGCGGTGAGCGGGACCTTGGGGGGATTCGGATCGATCATGAGAGTATTCTTCGCGGGAAGGATGAATTGTCCGGCCTGCTGCCGCTTCCCGGCTTGCCGCGCATGGCCATGCCACCGAATCCTGCATACGGTTCCGTGACCTCGAAACCACTATCTTGACCGCGGTCCCCGGTGTGCGCCAGTGCTTGGGGGCAATCACGCCGACGATGCTCCTCCGCACCGGCGCACGCCGGCGGGCGGCCCCGAAATCACCTCGACCAGCCCGACACCCGGTCCTGCCATCCGACACAAGTCAAAGAATGGCTTTCATCACCATCAATCCCGCCGACGGCACGCTCCTTCGCATTTACCCGTTCATGTCCGCCGAGGACGTGGACGCGGCCGTCGAAAAGGCGCGTGACGCCCAGCGCGCCTGGAGACGGGTTCCGGCCGAAGAGCGCGCCCGCCGCGTCGCGGCCCTCGCCCGGGAGCTGCGCGCACGGCAGCGGCGCTTGGCCGAAATCGTGACCATGGAGATGGGCAAGCCCCTGCGGGAGGCCGCGGCCGAGGTCGAGAAGTGCGCGCTGGGGTGCGACTACTACAGCGAACGCGGCCCCGGCTTCTTGGAGGACCGAGCGGTCGAGACCGAGGCCCGTCGCAGCTACGTCACCTTTCGGCCTCTCGGCCTCGTGCTCGCGATCATGCCGTGGAACTTCCCGTTCTGGCAGGTCGTGCGCGCGTCGATCCCGGCCTTGATCGCCGGCAACGGCATCCTCCTCAAACATGCCCCGTGCGTCCCCCGCTGCGCGCTGGAACTGGTCGGACTCTTCAGGGCGGCCGGCTTTCCCGAAGGCATCTTCACCAACCTTTTCGTCGACGAGTCCGCCGCCGGCGCACTGATCCGCGATGCGCGCGTTCAAGCCGTGACGCTGACCGGGAGCACGTTTGCGGGCCGACAGGTCGCGGAGATCGCCGGGTCGCAGATCAAGACGTGCGTGCTGGAGCTCGGCGGGAGCGACCCCTATGTGGTGCTGGAGGATGCGGACCTTCCGCGGACCGTCGAGGCCTGCGTGGCGGGCCGGATGCTCAACGGCGGCCAGAGCTGCATCGCGGCCAAGCGCATGATCGTGCATGAGGCCGTCGCGGACGCCTTCACCGAGGAGGTCGTGCGGCGGATGGCGGGCGTGCGCGTCGGCGACCCGTTGGCCGAGACGACCGACGTGGGGCCGCTGGCACGCGAGGATCTGCGCGACCATCTGGCGGATCAGGTCGCCCGCAGCATCGAGGCCGGAGCGGAGTGCCGGTTGGGGGGCAAGGTGCCGGACGTGCCGGGATGGTACTATCCCGCCACCGTGCTTACCGGCGTCCGTCCCGGGATGCCCGCTTACGACGAGGAGATGTTCGGTCCGGTCGCATGCATCATCCGCGCGGACTCGGAGGAGGAGGCGCTCCGCACGGCCAACGACACCGCCTACGGACTCGGCGCCGCGGTGTTCACGCAGGATCTGGAGCGGGGGGAACGGATCGCGCGCATGGGAATCGAGGCGGGGACATGCTTCGTCAACGATTTCGTCAAATCCGACCCGCGGCTGCCCTTCGGCGGCGTCAAGTCGAGCGGGTTCGGGCGCGAGCTGTCGGAGTTCGGCATCCGCGAGTTCGTGAACGTGAAGACGGTGGTGGTGGAGGGGTAGCGACCGTACAGTGCCGCGGTCACCTGTCGACCGAAGGCACCGCCTCCGACATTCCGGCGGCCACCGTCTCCGGACCCCGCATCGTCGCCAGGTCCAGCTCGTAGTCGGGGACCTCGCGCGGCTCGAGTTTCTCCTTCAGCTCGCGGATCTCGCGTCCCGACATGCCCAGCCCGGCAAGTTCGGCGTTCGACAGCTCCGCCCCCGTTCGCGCGACGATCCCCTTCCGGTTCGCCGACACGAGCCGCGAGATCGCCGCGATTTCGGCCCGGGTGAGCCGGTCGCCCATGACCTGGTAGTCGATCCAGGCCTCGTAGCTCAGCGGGGCCACGCGCTTGACCATCCCGGCCATGACGCGGCCGTATTCCTGAATCTCCCACTGGGCGTGGTCGTCCACGCGGAGCGTGAGGAAGTGGAGCAGGTTGTGGAGGTCGATCTTCCAATACCATTGCGTATAGGTCGAGAGCGGCAGGTCGATGCGCGCCAGCTCCCGGGCCACGTTCTCGCCCACGAGCCAACCGTAGTCGGCGGCTGTCCGGGCACGCAGCTCCTCCCATCGCCGGATCGCCTCGCGGTACATCTTGCTGCCGACGGAACCGGGTGCCCGCCCTTGGTTGCTGGTCGCGCTCTGGAAGGAGAACTGGTCCCGTTCAGGGGTGTAGAAGAGGAGCGGCATGAGCGAATAGCGGCCGCTGTACTCGTTGACGGAGTTATGCGTGACGATGCCGTTCGCCACGAAATTGTGGTGCGGGCCCTCCACTTCGAGGTCGTACGTTTCCCGTCGGCCCGCATACTCGAAGCGCGCGATCCTCGCGAGTTTGGCCTTGTGGAACCAGTCCCGATCCTGCTTCTCGGCCGCATCCTTGACGTGCACGAAGTAGTCGCCGCGCCTCCAGATCGCGCGGCCGTCCGCCTCCCGCAGCCCGGTTGCCTGACGGAGCGTGGCCCACCCTCGCGCGAACAGAAACAGGTGATCCGTGGTGGCCTCGATCGACTTGCCGTCTTCCAGGACCATCTTGAAGACCGGCTTCACACCGTTCCGGTACACGTTGACGATCCGGGTGTGCCGGAGCGCGAACGTGTCCTCGTCAATCTGCCTGAGCCTCATTCGCTTCACGCGGTCGAGGCGGTGTAGCAGATCCTCCTGCTTGTGCCGGCGAAGCGTTTCTCGGGTGGGCCAGAAGCGCCGCCAGATCTCTTCGATTGGGAGCTTGCACAGTTGTCGGCGACCTCGCGCCTGTGCACCGGGCAGGTCGAACCAGACCTCTGTGCCTTCGGCCAAGCAGGCCGTGCGATGCCGGATCCACTGCCGCGCCACGAACATCGGCATTGCGCAGTGAAACTTGAATTCGACCATCTCCGACGGGGTCGTGTGCAGGTGGCGTCGCAGGTAGCGGATCAGTCCCCGGGTGGCCGAGACTCTGCGAGTGCCGTAGCCGTAGCTGACTCGGGCAGCGCGTTCTACCGAGTCGTCGGTGCCCATGTAGTCCACGAGCGCGACGAAGCCGTGGTCGAGGACGCTGAAGTAGCCGCCGAGGATCTCTTCGGCGGCGGGGACGGTGGGGCGCCGGGTGGGGTGGGTGGCAAGATGCATGGCGGGACATCCGGCATCACGGAGGACAAGCGCCTGCTGACCCACCGACGGCCCCCCGGATCCGCGTGAAGGTGAAGGCGCCGACCGGCGCATCCGAGAACGGAGCGACCCCCTTGAGACTCCGAATCGGCTGCCTGGGCGACGTATCCGCGTTCGGGGAGCGGTAGGAAGCCCCGTCGTCGGTCCCGGCATCGACGGGGTAGAGCACGACTTCCAGCTCGCCGACCCACTGCCCGAACTCGTCCCGCAGCGACTGGTCGGCCACGCCCGCGAACCAGTCCGGACTGGGCGCGATCATCGTAACCAGCGTGACGAGGGGGTGTTCCAGCGTGACCCGTACGTTCCGGACAGTCGTGCTCGCGGGACTGCCGATCCCTCGCCCGTTGACGACGGATAGGGCGTTGTCCGGCATTTCGGCGCGGATCTCGCCCGTGAGCAACCCGGTGCCGCCCGTCTCGGCCATCTGCTCGACTCCGGGAGTGGCGGTCTCGCCGAACGCCCAGAAGGTGACCGCATCGTTGTGGACCGCACCGATGAGCGGCGAAAAGTGGGCATTCGACGGGAAGTCGGTGAGATGGGTCGCCGCGCTCCAAGTCGCGTTAAAGACGATGCTGTAGAGCGCGGTGTCGGAAGGAGGCTCGACCTCTCCGGCGACAGCCTTGATCTCGGCAGACACTCCGCCGCCCGCGGACGCGGTGAGCGTCTGGACACCGGACTCGCCGCCCAGCGTCCACGAGGTCGCAGCCAGCCCCGCGGAATCGGTCACGGCCATTCCCGGATCGGCCTCGCCGTGGCCCTCGGCAGCCGCGAACACCACCGCGACCCCCTCGACCGGCGAGCCCCCTGCGTCGTCCACGCGCACCGTGACCGGCTCGGGAAGCGCACGGCTCGGCAGGCCCTTCTGCCCCCCGCCCGAAGCCGTAGTCACAGCGGCGGCGGCCTGCTCCACCATGACGGCGGCCGTGCCGCTGATGCTCTCGTAGGACGCGGCCAGCGTCCCCGCACCGTTCGCGACCGCCGTGACCACGCCGCCGGCCGACACCGTGAAGACGCCGAGATCTCTGCTCGACCATGTGACGGTCCCGGGGAAGGACGCCCCGTTCTGATCGGTGATCTGCGCCCTGAAAGCGGCCGCTTCGCCCAGCGAAGAAAGCGTCGCGGAAGGCGGCGTGACCGTGATCGCCGTGGCCCGGGGCGGCTCGATTTCAGGGAGGGCTCCCTCGTCGACGCAGCCGAAGAACGCGCTCAAGGCGAGCACCTGCATCCAAGGCGGCAAACGCCGCCGCGGCTTTCCGCTCGGCATTCTCCATTGCGATCCGGGCTCGGCGGTTGCTGGCATGATGGGCATTGTGAAAGTTAGCGAGAACCGCGGCCCACGGCATCATTGACGACGACCCGTGACTTGCCCCCGGTCGCTGTTCCTACGATATGGATACGCACGAGCCGCCCGAACGATCTGGCGGCTGCCTGCCGATGCCCACGAGCCCGGCTCCATCCCCGCACACAAACGACCCCGCCCATGCGCCCCGACTCTTCACGCTTCGCCAAGTCCCTCTCCGCTCTCGCCGCCCTCCCGGCGGTCGCCGCGATTCCGACATCTCCCACCCCCCAGGACCCTGTCCTCACCGGCTTCACCGACGACCGCGCCGCCGCGCAGCGCGCCTGCGAAGCCCGCTTCCTGGAACTGCCCGGCAGCGAGTCGTTCCGCGAGCACCTGCGCACGATCACCGAAAACCCCCACCCGGCGGGCTCGGCGGCGCAGACGCGCGTCGGCGAGTACCTGGCCAACGCAATGGAGCGCGCGGGGCTGGAGGTCGCGACCTATCCCTATGACGTGTACCTGCCGGAGCTCACGGACGATGTCGAGGTCCACATCGTCACCCCCGTGGCCATGCGGCTGTCCAACCGCGAGCCCGCCCTCCCCGAAGACCGCTTCTCCGGCCATCCGGACCTGCTCAACGGCTGGAACGCCTTCTCGGGCTCCGGCGACGTGACCGCCGAGGTCGTGTACGCCAACCACGGGCGCCGCGAGGACTACCTGGCGCTGGATTCGATGGGCGTTTCCATAGCCGGAAAGGTCGTCATCGCGCGCTACGGCGGGAACTTCCGCGGCTACAAGGTCAAGTTCGCCGAGGAGCGCGACGCGGCGGGTGTCGTCATGTTCAACGATCCCGGTTTCTCGGAGCTGGCCGCCTACCCCGACGGCCCGATGATGAACGGGCAGACGATCCAGCGCGGATCCGTCCTCACCCTGCCCTGGACCGGCGATCCGCTCACGCCCTTCGTCCCCGCGCTGCCCCTCGACGGCGACACGAAGGTAGAACGCCTCGATCCCTCCGAAGTCCCCCTGCACACCATTCCCGTGCTGCCCATCGGCTACGAAGCGGCGTCCGAGATCCTGTCGCGCATGACCGGCCGCGACGCCCCGCCGGGCTGGGAAGCCCCGATGGATCTGGACTATCGCATGACGGGCGGCCCGGATCTCACGGTGCGGGTGCGCGTCAATCAGCCCAAGAAGCTCACACGGGCGACGAACGTGGTCGGCACCTTGCGCGGTACCGAGTTCCCGGACGAGTGGTTCATTCTGGGCGCGCACTACGATCCGTGGGGCTTCGGCGCGATCGACCCCAACGGCGGGACGGCCATGCTCCTGATCCTGGCCGAAGCGCTGGGCGAGCTGACCCGCGACGAGGAATGCCCTCCCCGCCGCTCGATCATGATCGCCCACTGGGACGCGGAGGAGTACGGGATCATCGGATCGACGGAGTGGGTCGAGCAGTTGCGCGAAGAGCTGGAGGCGAATGCGATCGCCTACATCAATGCGGACGGGGCAGTGTCGGGATCCAACTTCGGGGCGTCCTCGTCGCCGTCGCTCAAGGGGCAGATACTGGAAGCCACAAAGACGGTCACCTATCCCGGCACCGGCGAGTCGCTCTACGACTGGTGGCTTGCCCGCGCACCGGAGGACGCGGACGAACCCGGGCTCGGCAATCTGGGCGGCGGCTCCGACCACGTGGGCTTCTACACCCATGCAGGGGTGCCGTCCGCCGGACTGTCATCCGGCAACCCGGGTGGCGTCTACCACTCCAACTACGACAACTTCGCCTGGTACGAGCGCTTCGGAGACACCGAGTTCGTCTACGGCCCCATGATCGCACGCGCCGACGGAATCCTCGCGCTGCGCTTCGCAAACGCCGACGTGCTGCCGTACGATCCGGTCCGCTACGCGACCGATACGCGAACGCATGTCGAGACGCTGCACCAGGTGGCCGGGATTCGCCGGATGCAGGTCGATTTCTCGGCACTGTCGGCGTCCACGCAGGAACTGGAGGAGGCCGCGAAGGCATTGGTCGAAGCCCGCGACCGCTGGACGGCTTCCGGCAACATCGATCCTGCCGCCGCCGAGGCTGTGAACCGGGCGCTCATCGGCCTGGAAAAAGCGTGGCTCAACGACCGTGGACTTCAGGGACGACCTTGGAGCCGCTCGATCTATGTCTCCCCCGATCCCTTCAGCGGGTATGCGTCGTGGATGCTGCCGGGGCTGCGGTACGAGATCGAGACAGATGATCGCGCGGACCTGCCCGCGTGGGAGCGGGTGTACACGGGAGCGGTGCGGGATCTGGCCGCGCGGATGAGGGCGGCGGCGGCGATGATGCGCTAGGGGGAAGTTTGGTTCCTCGCTGTTTCAAGTGGGGAGATTAAACTGGAGCTTGCCGCACACGAGGTGGGCCACGGTGATGAAGTTCTCGGTGGTGCGGCAGCCTCGGGCGCGGACCTTGGCCGCCTGCACGAGCGAGTTCACGGCCTCGAGCATCCCGTTGCTGATCCGGGAGTGAAGCCGCCGGAGGATGCCCGTGCGGTGCCTGAGGACCGTCCCGGCGACCTTGGCCATCGGCGCGAGGCCGCTCTCTTCGGCGTCCGCGCACCACCGGTCGAGCCGGCGTTCGGCAAAGGGTCGGCGGCAGGTTCCGGAACTCTTGGAAGGAGAGCTTGAGCCGGTACGCCCGCGCCGTGTCCGGCGCGACCTGCGCCGGATCGAGCAGCGCGTCCGGCCGGAGCCTCCGGTGCGGTTTCAGGCGATCCGGGTTCCACAGCCGCAGCCACCGGGTCCGCTTCAGGTCCGGCCGCTCCTTCTGCTCAACGCGCCGCACCCTTTCGACCGCCTCGTTCAGCAGCTTCACGACGTGGAAGCGGTCGAAGGTGATCTCGGCGTCCGGGAACGACTCCTTCGCCCCCCTGATGTACGCCGCCGACATGTCCATGCACAGCTCCCCGATCCCCTCCGCACGGCCGCCGCGGGCCTCGAGGTCGTCCCGGAACTCTCCCGGCACCTCCGACTTCCGTCCCTCCGCGGCGTACAGCAGCCTCCGCTCGTCGAGGTCCGCGAAGAAAGTCACACAGCTGTGGCCCCGGCGGCACGCCTTTTCGTCGACGGCCACGGCCCGCACCTGCGAATGGTCCGCCTCCGCCCTCGCTTCGTCCACATGGTGCTTGACGATCCGCCACAGCCGGGTGTCGTGCTCCTCGACGATGCGCGCCACCGCCTTGACCGGCATCCCGGACGCCATCGTCACCACGAGCGCCTCGAAGAGCAGCGTGAAGCCGCTCCGGGGGCGTGCCCACGGCAGCCGCGCCTGCCGGACTCCGCACTCCGGGCACTTCACCCGGGGAGACGGCGCGTGCAGGCAGGCCCGGTGCTGGAAGAAGTCGAGGTGCCGCCACTCCTTGAGGGCCGTGTCGTACGCCTTGCAGCCCTCGCCCCCGCAGCCCCCGCAGGCGAAGGTGCCGCCGACCTCGAAGTTCAGATGGATGTCCAGCCGCCGTTCCCCGGCGTCGAACGCCGTGCTCTCCACGTACCAGGGCCGCTCGAGGCCCAGCGCCTGCGCGAACAGTCTCGTCCTCTTCATCTCCGCTCTCTCCCGCCCGGTCCCCATGGCCGTCGGCCCGGCGGAGCCCGGGGGGCAGCCCGGGCCGGCGAGACTCCGCTCGGGTTCCGGGAGCGGCCGCCCCCGGATGCGCTCCGGCCAATCTTCCCCGAACCGCACGATTCCGAAAGGCCGCGCCCTCCCACCCGACAAGCGGCCGTGCCCGGTCGCGTCGTGCGCCCGAAAGCCGTTGTGCGTGGAGCATGCACCGGGTCGCCGGCAAGTCTCGGCGGCACGTCCGGCAGACCTGCGACATCAGCCCGAACCCCAGGCCCCGGCCACCCCCCCTTGACCGACCCCTGCCCCATTACCCATTATGCATGGCGAGGAGCCGGAAGTTTTCGGCCCGGTTTCGGCTTCGCTGGACGGTCTCTCACTTGCGAAAACCGCCTATCGGTCCCTACCACGGCTCCCACTCACGGGAAGCATGGGCTTCCTCACAAACCCTTCTCCAAGGAGAGAAAAAAGATGGAGACCTCGAAAAACTTGCTCACGATGGACATGGCCTGCCTGCTCGCGCTGATCGTCACCGTAATGGCGCCAGCGCAGCCGGTGCTTGATTCCTCGTTGGAAGCGGCCACGGTGGAGGTGACGACACCCGCCACTTCCGAACCGCCGTCTTCGCCGGCCCCGGACGTCATCCTTCTTCTCGCGGCAGCGTGCGCGATTGCGTCGATTCACGCCGACAACGCCTGCACAGCAGAACCGCAATGACTGTGACGCTAGGGGTGCTTATGACGCTGTCCGGGTGCCGGGTGATGTACACAAAGAGGCACAATCCCAAGCTGGTATGGGCATTTGTGGGCTATACCGCAGTTGGTCTATATCTTCTCGTCCATGAGCTGGTCTCCCTGTGAGGGCCTGCTGGGTTGTCCTTGCTGCGGTCGGCTGTCCTTTTGGCGGAGCGGCGGCACAGGTTTTGCTGGGTTCGCGGCGGACGGAGACCCCTTTGCGTTGGTGTTGGAATTGCTGGGTGGCTTCTCTGTCGTGCGGCTCTCGGACGGTGAAAGCCTGTGGGAATCCGGTAGGTCTACCGTTGCCCTGTCCCGGTTCGCTCCGCGTGCGCGATTGGCCAGCCTGGGTGGTGGAAGGTTCGCCGTGGGAGACGGCAAGGAATACCGCTTCGCTGTTATCAATGCAGGGGCGGGAAGGGTGGTCGGGGAGATTATGCGTCCAATCGAGGCGCGAGAAATCACCTCAGCCTTTACGACACGGGTTCGGAACTACTTGGCCAATCCAGATCGTGCGCCCGAAGGATGGACGTCCGTGGTGAGCAGTGGTAACCGGCGCGCCTCTGCATCCATGCTGGCGATGCTGGATTTTCCGGAGACTTTCCCCATGTTCGGCGAAGCTTTCCCCGGGCCCAACGGTTCGTTGTGGGTAAGGCGGGGATGGGGAGTCGGCGATGACTTATCGCAACCCGTAGACCCGCCGGACGGGCAAGCGGTGTCGTTTGACCTGTTCGACATGGAAGGCCTTGAATACCGGGGCACGGTGATTGCGCCGGACGGCTTCCTGCCGATTGCCGGGGATGATACGAGGCTGGCCGGAATTTGATACGGGACTGGTTCCGGCGGTTCGTGTGGTGCGCTTGCGGTTCTGATCCGGTCGCGTCTCCGTCCGGTCCGGCGCGCATTGTCCCATGCGGTGCGCGCCGGTGTCGCGACACCGGCGATTCCGGGCGTCCTGGTGCGGATTCCGTGCGGGAACGCCGGGCTAGGAGTCTGCGCCCGGGAACGGTTGCCACCAGTAGTGTAGTCATCGCAGAAGGGGAACCTCCGGCGGCACCAAGGCGCGGCAGTCAGTGCACGCGCTTTCCGATTCTGTGCCAGCGGACTCGTCCCGGCGAGGGCGACAGGCCCGCGGACGGCGGCGGGCCGAACGAAAAATAGACGAAGGCCACTCGTCCCTCGAAGCGCTCCTCGTCGATCGGGCCCCAGTAGCGCGAGTCACGGCTCTGGTCTCGGTTGTCGCCCAGCATGAAGTAGAAGCCCTCCGGGACCACGAGCGGGCCCCAGTCGCGACGGGTGGGATCGTACGTCTCCGGATCGGCTCCTGGTGCCAGGTACGCGCGCTGCCAGCCGAAGTCGCGGCTCCGCTCGTCCAGGCCGCGTCCGGGCTTGACGTAGGGCTCGTCCGGTTCCGTGCCGTTGACGCGCAGAACTCCGCCCTGCATGGCAATGGTGTCGCCGGGAACGCCTGCGACGCGCTTCGTCAGCTTCGTGCCGGACCCGCCGGAGGGACGGAACACCCACACTTCGCCCCGCCGGGGTTCGGAGTAGCCGGAAAGTCGAAAGCCGGTCCAAGGCAGGGGGGCACCGATTGCGGCACGGTCGGCCAGCACGACATCGCCGGCGAGCAGCGCGTCCTCCATCGAGGCGGACGTCACCACGAACGATCCCACCAGGAAGGCACGGGCGAGCAGCAGCAGGCACAGGCACCCGCCCGCGAGCAGGGCCGCCCGTCGCCGCCGAACCGCCGGACGGCTTCCCCGTGCCACCCCGTCTTCGCTCAGCGCGGCGGCTCCGTACCCCTCAGCCGTGCCCGTGCATGCTGCGCCACGCGGCGGTACAGGCGGCCCGGGTAGTTCCGGTCATCACCGACCCGCGCGCGCACTTCGTCGGCGTTCGATGCGAGCACGCGAACGGTGTCGCGCAGATCGGCATCGCCGAGCTCGAGGGCCAGGTCGATCGCTCTCATCATGACCAGCGTGTGGTCCGCCGGTTCCAGGGGTTCGGGGGAGTCCCCGCCGACGTAGAGGAACGCCGCTGCCCGAAGCCGGTCGCGGTCTTCGTCCGCCAGCGGCCGTGCTGCACCCCCGGTACCCTGCCGGGCCAGCCGGACCATTCCCGCCAAGGTCTCCAAGGCCAGGTGCCGGTGGGCGTAAGGATCGGCCGACTCCGTGCGGTCCAGCAGCGCCCGCATCGCCGGGCGGCCCCTTGCGATCAGCTGTTCGCTGCTCTCCTCGGTGGGAAAGGTCACGAGGACGGGGATGGTCCCGGCCTCGCCGCACGGCAGCGTGACGCACCTGCCGACTTCGATTGCGCTGCAGCTGGTCTCGGCAGTACCGGCGTCCACGCACCTGCCGCGCCTGCACCGGTCGCGTTCGCATTCGGGGGACTTCCGCGCGGCTTCGGCGGGTTCCGGTGCCAGGAACCGGGCCGCCACGCTCCCGGAAACCGCGCCCGCGGCGAGACACGCGGCGAAGGCCAGCGGCACGACGAAGATTCGGGTCCTTGATTCCGTTCCAGTGCTCATCTCCTCAACCTCCTTCGCTGTGGACGGACGGCATGGCAAGGGGAGCACCCTTCGCCGCCCATTCGGTGATCTCCTCGAGCCCGACGGCCCGGGCCAATACTCGCTCGTCCGAAATCGAAACGTGACCGTGGTCGTAGTCCAGCGTCCGCGCCACCACCAGAATCTGCGGGGTCGCCCCCGGCCCGGGCATGTTGCCGTACATGTATTTCTGCACTCCGGCGTTGGCCCAGCTGCGGCCCGCCATGACTTCGTCGAACGCCCCGAATTTCTCGAGATGCGCCAGTCCGGCGGCGGCGCGGACATCGCGCGCCACCCCGGCGGCGGCGAATCCCCGGCCTTCTGCCCGGGCCCGGGCCAGCAAGTCCCGCTTCAAGGCGCGCACGATGCCGGGAAGCTCCGGCGCGTTGGACCACGCGCACTTCGACGAGCCGACGTACACCAGCACGATTTCTTCTCCAGCCTCCTGGGCCGCTGCCGGGGCGTAGCGCCCGGCCTCAATCACGGGGACGGTCCACCGGACCCGAACGTCCGGCACCGGCATGAGGCCGAGGACGCTCAGGCCGAAGCCCAGCCCGAGCCCTGGCAGGACCGCCAGGAGCACCAGCCGCTTGCCGGGCATCCATCTCCGCCCGGATGCGCCACCGCGGGTCACTGGGCACTCCCCGGCCATGTGCGACCGTCCGCGGCCCGCACTTCCACGTACGGATACGGATCGTTGAAGAGGGCGATGTATCCGTCCGGGTAGACCGCCGAGACTGCGGGCAGCACATCCCCCTCCCCCAAGAAGGCACCGGCTCCGCTCGCGGCGTCCAGAAGGAACGACCGCGGCTCGACATTCCGGCCCTTCGGCAGAAAACGGGTGTACTGAACAAAGATGTGGCCGGACGGGAGCGGGTAAACCTCGGTCAGAATGTCGTGATCGATTTGCCTGAGCCGGGTCACGCTGCTGCCCCCGCCCGGTCTTTGGGTTTCGATGACCCGCATCGGGATATGGTCCGTCACCTTGGCGGTCCAGATGACCGAGCCGTCGGCTGAATAGGCCCGGATGACCGGGAGTATGTGGAAACCGAATACCACCCGGTCCGGCCTGTTCGGACACCCGACGAGCCCTTCCGACATGCGCGACCGCACGATCCACTCGTCATGCCGGTATCCCTCTCCGAAGCTGGCCGCCTCGCCGCCCGGCATGGAGACTCGGTGCACCACGGTGTTTTCGCCCGATCCGGAGCGGGCGGGGCCGGAAAAGTACAGCTGGCCATGACTCGAGGCGCACATGTCGAGCGCGTTCGCCGGAAGCGCGAAGGTCTCGTCCAGCTCCCATCCGGTCCCGGCGGGAGCGAAGACCTTAACGCGCCGGCCGACCACCGGCACCGCGATGCGGCCGTCGGCGAGCACCTCGAAGCGGAATGCGTCCCGCAGCTCGAGGGGACCGTCGCCGTGGCCGCCGAAGCCGCCCAGGTGGCGTCCGCCGGAGTCGAAGACGCGCACCTCCTGGGCCTGTTGGTCGAACACGACGATGTTCCCCCGGGCGTCGATCCTGGCGTCGCTGATCATGCCGAACAGGTCGGGGCCGTCTCCCCTGTTTCGTCCGAGCCGAAGGACGGTGCGCGCGCCGAGAAACGCGTCGCGGGCCTCCTTCCACGCCTGCAGCGCATCCGGCGACAGCCCTTCGGGCAGCGAATCCCCGGACACGAGCGAAGCGTCGGCAGGCGGGGCGTTCGCGGCGTCGGGGTGGAGAACCTGCCCTTGCCGGAGAGGCTGGACCTCCGGGGGGCCGCATGCTCCCAGAACGGCCAGCAGAGCCGCGGCGGCTCCGCGCCGACGACCCGGCGACCGCATCCGGGCCGTGCGCGTCCCATCCATGCCGCTCACGCTTGGCATGCGAGGCTCTCGCAGTTGCCGTGCTCGTCGATCGCGTTGCAGCTCATTTCCCCGTCGCCGTTGGGCAGGCACGCGTTTCGGTCGAACCACCATTTCACGTTGATCCTGCCGCAGTGATTGCTCTCGCAGTTCGAGTCGTCCTGGGGGATTGCCGACACGGCCACCACGGTCCCGCCGACTAGGCTTCCGGCTCCGATTCCGGCGGCGAGCAGCGCGACGAAGACGGCGGCCTTCGCCGCAGGCTTGAGCAACTCCATTCCAGTGGTTTCCATTTCGATTGTCCTCTCTGATGATTGGTTTCGGCTCGGCGGCGGGCAACGCGCGTCGTCACGGCCCGCCTCGGGGTCGCTCGCCCCTTGTATCTCCATGTAGTCACGGAAAGGCGCGATTGGTTCTCCCTTGCATGTTGTGGATCGTCACGAGCGGGCGGAGGTCACGGGGCGCTCCCCGGCCATGTGCGGCCGACGGCCGCCCGCACTTCCAGGCGCGGATACGGTTCGTTGAAGAGGGCGACGTATCCGTCGGGGTAGACCGCCGAGACCGCAGGCAGCATGTCCCCCTCCCCCAGGAAGGCACCGGCTCCGCTCCCGGTGTCCAGAAGGAACGACCGCGGCTCGACATCCCGGCCCTTCGGCAGAAAACGGGTATACTGAAGGAAAACGTGGCCGGATGGGAGCGGGTGGACACCGCTCAGAATGTCGTGATCGACATGCCTGAGCCGGGTCACGCCGCGGTGCCCGTCCAGATGCTTGGTTTCGATGACCCGCAGGAGAACATGGTCCGTCAACTCAGCGGTCCAGATGACCGAGCCTTCGCCCGAATAGGCCCGGATGACCGGGAGCATCTGGAAGCCGAATACCACCCGGTCCGGTCCGTTCGGACACCCGACAAGCCCTTCCGACATGACCCACCGCACAATCCACTCGTCATGCCGGTATCCCTCTCCGAAGCTGGCCACCTCGCGGCCCGGCATGGATACTCGGTGTACCACGGTGTTTTCGTCCGAGCGGGAGCTGGCGGTGGTGCCGGAAAAATACAGCTGGCCATGACTCGAGGCGCACATGTCGATTGCGTGCGTCGGAAGCGCGAAGGTCTCGTCCAGCTCCCATCCGGTTCCGGCGGGAGCGAAGACCTTCACGCGCCGGCCAGCCACCGGAACTGCGATGCGGCCGTCGGCGAGCACCTCGAAGCCGGATGCGTCCCGCAGCTCGAGCGGGCCGTCGCCGTGGCCGCCGAAGCCGCCCAGGTGGCGTCCGCCGGAATCGAAGACGCGCAGCTCTTGGGCGAGGTAGTCGAACACGACGATGTTCCCCCGTGTGTCGATCTTGGCGTCGTTGATCATGCCGAACA
This sequence comes from Longimicrobiales bacterium, assembly GCA_965215065.1. Classification (GTDB taxonomy): domain Bacteria; phylum Gemmatimonadota; class Gemmatimonadetes; order Longimicrobiales; family Gaopeijiaceae; genus Bin94. Next base: position 1,690,077 of record OZ244037.1, on the reverse strand, counting down.
GGTCGGGACCGTCCCCCCTGTTGCGTCCGAGCCGGAGGACGGTGCGCGCGCCGAGAATCGCGTCGCGGGCCTCCTTCCATGCCTGCAGCGCATCCGGCGACAGCCCCTCGGGGAGAGAATCCCCGGATACGAGCGAAGCATCGGCCGACGGGGCGTTCGCGGCGTCGGGGTGGAGAACCTGCCCTTGGCGTAAAAGGCTGGACCTCCGGAGGGCTGCACGCTCCCAGAACGGCCAGCAGAGCCGCGGTGACTCCGCGCCAACGATCTGGCGGCCGCATGCGGGCCGTGCGCGTTCTGCCCATGCCGCTCACGCTTGGCAATCGGTGTCTTCGCAGTTGCCGTGCTCGTCGGTCGCGTCGCAGCCCGTTTCCTCGTCGCCGTTGGGCAGGCACGCGTCGCGGTCGAACCACCACCTCACGTCGACTCTGCCGCAGTGGTCGTTCTCGCAGTTCGAGTCGTCCTGGGGGACTGCCGACACGGCCGCCACGGTCCCGCCGATCAGGCTTCCGGCTGTGATTCCGGCGGCGAGCAGCGCGACGAAGGCGGCGGCCATCGTCACAGACTTGAGCAGCTTCCAGTGGTCTCCATTCCGATTTCCTTTCCCCTGTTGATACGGTCATGAAGGGCGCGATTGGTTTCTCTGCTGCACGGGTGATTCCGACCGCGCCCCCGTGGCACGTAAGAAGTAATAAGCAACAACCGTGCCAAGCGTGGAGCCGACTTCGGACGCATGGACCGTCAACTGGTCAAGTAGCTTTTTTAGCAACGACTTACGACACTCGTGTCAGCGTGTCACGAGCTAACCGAGACCGAGGACTGAATCCGATATATCCGAAAAGGGCGACAGCGTGTGTAGCAATTGACTACAATGTCCCGATGGTCGTGCCCGCGGAGTGCCGATCCCACCCCGCCGACGGACGCGGTGAGCGTCCGGACACCGGACTCGCCGCCCAGCGGAGGCCGTGCCGATGATGCTCCCGCATGACGCGGTCAGCGTGAAATGCCAGCCATACACGCATAGCGCAGCCACCGGGCCGTCCCTACACTATCCGTTCGCGCCAGATGCCCCACCCCAGGTCCGAGAGGTTCCAATGTCCGCCGTCCGCCGATTCCCCACGCGCATGTTCATCCGCTTCGCAGGCGCCGCCTTCGCGTTCGCCCTCCTCGCGTCCGTGGCACTCGCCCCCCGCGCCGTGCCCGCGCAGAACCCCGAAGAGCCTTTGGTGAACCAGAGCGACGACCCCGTCCTGCGGGCGTTCTCGTGGCGGTCGGTCGGGCCGTTCGGGCAGGGGGGCCGCGTGGACGACCTCGCGGTTCACCCGTGGAACCCCCACACGTACTTCGTCGGCTTCGCGACGGGCGGGCTCTGGAAGACCACGAACAACGGGACCACCTTCCGGCCCGTCTTCGACAGCTACGGGACGCACTCGGTGGGCGACATCGCGATCTCGCCCGCCGATCCCGACATCGTGTGGGTGGGGACCGGCGAGCCCAACAACCGCCAGAGCTCGTCGTTCGGCGACGGGATCTACCTGTCGGCCGACGGGGGCGAGACCTTCACGCACATGGGGCTGCGCGCCACGCAGACCATTTCGCGCGTGATCGCCCATCCGACCGATGCCGGCGTGGCGTGGGTCGCGGCGAACGGTCACCTCTTCGGGGCCAACCCCGAACGCGGGGTCTTCAAGACCGTCGACCGGGGCCGCACCTGGAACCATGTCCTCCGCGTGGACGACGACACCGGCGCGACGGACCTCGTGCTCACCTCCGATCCCGACATCCTCTTCGCGGCCACCTACCAGCGGCGCCGGACGGCCTGCTGTTTCGTCGGCGGGGGGCCCGGCAGCGGGATCTGGCGCTCCGACGACGGCGGCGGCACATGGACGCGGCTGAGCGGGAACGGGCTGCCGCGGGGAACGATGGGGCGCATTGCGCTGGCGACGACCCCCGCCGACCCCGGTATGGTGTACACGCGGAACCCCGATGTGGTGTACGCGCAGATCGAGGTCGCGGCCGACCGAGAGGAACCGCTGACGCAGGAGGAGCGCGCCGAGCTGGAGAGCCGGGACGAGCCGCTGCCGCCCGACGACCAGTACAACGGGATCTGGCGCTCGACGGACGGGGGCGAGACGTGGGAATTCCGCAGCAACGAGAACGGGCGGCCGATGTACTTCAGCCAGATCCGCGTCGATCCGAACGATCCGGATATCGTGTACGTGGTCGACCAGCGCGTGCACAAGTCGGTGGACGGCGCGGCCACGTTCGAGGTGCTGAGCGGGTACGGGCACGTCGACCAGCACGCGCTGTGGATCAACCCGGAGAACAGCCGCCACATCATGATCGGCAACGACGGGGGGATCGATGTCAGCTACGACCGGGGCGAGACGTGGGAGGCGTTCCGGCGATGGGCGATGGGACAGCCGTATCACGCCTCGGTGGACATGCGCCGGCCGTATCACGTATGCACCGGCCTGCAGGACAACGGCAGCTGGTGCGGTCCCAGCGGCGTGCGGGGCGGTAACATACTCAGCGAGGACTGGTACCGCGTCGGCGGCGGCGACGGGTTCTACACGGCCGTGGACCCGACCGACTACACCGTCGTGTACGCCGAGTCGCAGAACGGGAACCTCCGGCGCCTGAGCCTGGCGACCGGCGAAGGAGGCAGCATCCGCCCGCGCGCGCCGACGGACGAGAACCCCCGCACGAACATCGCGCCTGCGCCCGAGGCCGGTACCGAGATCCGCTGGAACTGGAACACGCCGTTCATCCTGTCGCCGCACAACCCCGACGTGATCTATGCGGGCGGGAACCGGCTCTTCCGGTCTCTGGACCGCGGCGAGACGTGGACGATGAGCCCGGATCTGACCCGCAGCATCGACCGGGACCGGGTCGAGGTCATGGGCCGGGCGAACAGTCTGCCCCGCTGCAACCGTATGGACCGCGGCGAAGAGTGCATCCTGTCGCGGAACGACGGAGTGAGCCGGTTCAGCACGATCGTCTCGGTGGCCGAATCGCCGCTGGTGCCCGGCTTGCTGTGGGTCGGGACGGACGACGGGAATGTTCAGATGAGCCGCGACGGCGGCGCGACATGGACCGAGGTGGGCCGGAACATCCCCGGCGGGACGATGGGATACTACGTGTCGCGCGTGGAGGCGTCGCATTTCGATGCCGCGACGGCTTATGCATCGGTGGACGGGCACAAGAGCGACGACCTGCGGCCGTACGTGTACGTCACGCGGGACTACGGCGAAAGCTGGGAGAGCATCGCGTCGAACCTGCCGGAGTACGGAAACGTGAACACGGTCCGCCAGGACCCGCGCAGTGCACGGCTGCTGTACGCGGGGACCGAGTTCGGGTTCTTCGTGTCGCTCGACGAGGGCGGAACGTGGCGCCCGTTCATGAACGGGCTGCCGGTCGTGCGCGTGGACGACGTGGTCGTGCATCCGCGCGACGGCGACCTCGTGCTGGCGACGCACGGGCGCAGCGTGATGATCGCGGACGACGTGACGCCGCTCCAGCAGCTGACCGAGGACGTGATGGGCGAGGATGTCTTCCTCTTCGAGCCCAGGGAGGCCGTGCGCTGGAAGCAGGACCCTCGCAAGTCGCGCTCGGTCACGGGAGACAAGGTCCTGCGCGGCGAGAACGCGCCGCCGGGAACGGCCATTCACTACTGGCTGCGCGAAGCGTCGGGGGACATGCAGCTCACGGTGACGGACGTTGCGACGGGCGAGCTGTTCCGCGATCTGGAGCCGGTCGGGAACAACGGAATCAACCGCGTGAGGTGGAACCTGCGCGGAAACCGGCGGGAGGGGCCGCCGGAGGGCGGCGGCGGCTTCCGGTTCGGCAGGGGTCAGGGGCCGATGGCCGAGCCGGGGCTGTACCGCGTGACGCTTACGGTGGACGGGCGAGAGTTCGAGACGACGGTGACGGTGCTGGAGGATGTCTGGATGGATCAGCGGTGATTATCAGCCCGTGGATTAATCCGCGCGAACACTCGTCGTCATCGATCACGATCCCGCCGACCCGGCAGCCCGCCCGCGAGCAACACCTCGATATACTTCCTCTTCGCGTCGCGAAACAGAATGTGCCTCCGCGCAAAATCGTCCCGCGTCCAGGATCCGTCCCCGTACTTCGGCCGAAGATCATGGTAGTCCGTGGCCGACAGTATGAACGAATCCAGGCTCACCCGCCCGCCCACCGCGCTGCGGCCCGAGATTCCCTGCGCCAGCGCCGGCAGCCGCTCGTGCAGCCGCGCCTTCTCGTCCTCCTCGTAGGCCTTCGCATGCACCATTCCGTGAGGCTCGACGAAGACCACGCGCTGGCGGTCGCCGGAAATCATCCACAGGATGAAGTCCGGATAGAAACCGCTTTCTTCCAGAGAGAAGCCCACGCCTCGGCCGCGCCCCTGGTTCCGCAGCAGGAACAGCTCCGAGTCGGCGTGAAGAGCGCTTCCCCGCTCCTGCCAGAAGGCTCTCAGATCCCGCACGAACAGCCTTTCGCTCGTGTTGAGCGGCGGGGGCGACACCTGCACCACCCGGTCCGAGTCCTCGATCAGCAGCGGCTGATACAGGTGACGGTCGAAGTGGATGCGGGCCAGCGCGCCGAGCTCCTGCTCGTAGAGCTTCGCCTGCTGGTCGATCAGCTCCGCGATCCGGTCGCGGAGGCCTCCGTCCGCGTGCGGGACGCTCACCACGTAATGGGGTTCCGGGTCGGCGTCCGGAGTCGGCACCGCCGGATCGACGTTGAGGAGCAGGTTGGGGTCGGTGCCGGTGACCTCGCGATAGTTCATGCGCTCGCCCTCCCACCTCCGCCGCTCGCTTTGCCAGCACTTGTCCGCACAGCGGCGGAGCACCGAATGCACGATCGCCTGAAGTTCCTCGCGATCGTGCCAGCTGCGCGGCGTGAAGACATGTTCGTCGGCCGAGACGGTGACGGGCGCGTTTTCGACAAGCGATCTCAGCGCGTCCGCCCTCGGGACGGCCAGGGGCCGCATGCCCTTGATGCCGCGATGTTTCACGAGGTCGAGGTACGCCTCCTCCCAGTCCACCAGCGCCAGCGGCAGCTCTCCGGCGGCCCGCTCGTATCCGGATGAGCCTTCGGCCGCCGCCTGCCCGCCGGTCCCGCTCTCCCAGGAGGACGCCCGGGTCGCGCGGTCGATCCGCACCTGCGTCGCGCTGTTCGCGTCGAGCGAGAAGTTGGCGTCCGCCTCGAAGTCGCTCCCTTCGGGAAGAGCGGGGACCACCAGCCCCTTCCCCAGGAAGTCCTCGTTGGGCCGCACCGGCACCCGCATGGCCACCGGATCCTGGGCCTCCAGCCCCTCGCGCTCCAAGTACTCGCGGAACTTCTTCATGTAGTCGGCGCGGACGGCAAAGATGTTGAGGGTCTCCAGGAGAGTGACGCTGTCCGGATGCGTGCCCTCCAGGTGCGTGCTGCGTTTCAGCGACATCCCCCTGCCCTTGAGCCTCACGCCGCGCCCGAAGAGCTGGATGATCTCCGAGCCTTCGGCCCTCCCCACGTTCATGAGGCCCATGTTCGAGACGCGCCACGAGTTCCAGCCCTCCACGAACTTCTTGGCACCGATCAGCACGTTGACCGTGGCACCGGCCTCGTTGACCCTGCCGAACATCGAGCCGCCCACGGCATCCTCTTCCAGGATGATTCCCGAACCCGCCCTGAGCGCCAGCTTCTTGAACCTCGCGGTGTCTCCGATGTAGGTGAGGCCGAAGTAGTGGTCCGATCCGAACGCCTTCAGCCCCAGCTCGCCGGGAGCACCCCGTATGCCGCACAGGCGCAGACCGCCCGGGCCGTCGGCGTGGAAGACCATGCGCAGCATGTCCGCGTAGATGCGTTCCGGCGACTCGCCCGACTCCGCCAGCTTGCCGAAGCGCCCCGCGAACAGGTCCACGTTCCAGGCCGCGCGCAGCCCGGACTCGCCTCGCAGCAGCCTTCCGACGGCGTCCTCGGCCCAGCCGGGCTCGCTCAGCAGCCGGTGGAAGAAGAGCTGCACGGCGAGCACGTCGCTGGTGTCGCGTCCGCGCCTCTTGTACACGGCGTTCACGCTGCCTCCCACGAAGACCCAGAGCGGCTGCTCCAGATTGTAGGCGCGCAGCGCGGAGGCGTTCTCGCGGTAGGCGCGGAGCTGTTCGTAGAACGAGAGCAGGTTGCCGAGGAGGAGCAGATCGGTGACGTCCGGCAGCGGATCGGCTCCCGATACGTTGAGGACGCGAAAGTCCTTGCCGAACCCGTCCCGGTGGAAGTAGCGGTAGGAGTAGTCGAAGACGATGGACTTGCCGTAGTCGAGGGTGAGCTTGTCGTCGCGGGCCGCCGCGAGCGCCTGTCCGAACGTGGCGCTGTACTCGAAAGTGAAGCCGCGCGCGGCCACGGCGTCGCGCACCGAACGCCAGGCCTCCCCGCTCGCTCCCCGGTGCCCTTCGTCCACGAACACGAGATTGCGGTCGCCGAGGGCGTCCACTTCGATGCTGACGCCCGCCGCCCTTCCGCGGCGCTTCTCGACCAGCTTGGTGATCTCGGTCACCCGCACGGTCCGGGGGTGGCCCGCGATCAGCCCCGCCTCGCCGAAGCGGGCCGACGGAATGCCCGATGCCGTCATTGCGGCCATGTGCTGGGCGCTCAGCCCTTCGTTGGGCGTGATCAGGATGATGTTGTCCAGACGCTCGCCGCCGGCGTAGTGCAGGAACTGCAGGTAGTTGAGGTGCATGATCAGCGTCTTGCCGCTGCCGGTCGCCATCCAGAACGCGAGCTTGTTCAGATCCTTCCGGGTGATCTTGCGAACCGGGTACGAGCTGTGCAGGGAGTGGACCCTGTGCTTCACGTACCCGTTGATCTCGCGGGCGAGCGCCTCGGGCGCGGCGGCGCGGCGGTCCAGAAAGAGCTCGGCGTAGAGCGCGGCAAGCTGCTGGAAGTAACGCAGGGTGATCGGCTCGCGCCTCCCCGTGTTGATGGACGCGAGGTGGCGGCGCACGTTGTCGTCGTAGCGGGCCAGGTCGTCGGGGGGAACCGAAGATTTGTCCAAGCTCGCGAGCAGGCGGGCCACATGGCTGCGTCCGCTCGCACCGTACCCTTCGCGCGCTTCCTTCATCGTGCCGAAGAGCGCCTGGTTGGTTCGGAATCCGAACTGCTGGTTGGCCCAACCGAGCAGCATGAGCTGCGCCTCGAGCTGGTGCAGAGACCTGCGCGGCGGCTTCGGGGGGCGTCTCGCCCGTCTCCTCCGGGCCATCAGCCGCCCGACGACGCGAACATCCGCTGCTTGAAGAGCGTGTCCAGCGGTCGCGCGTCCTTGACCATCGAGTCGCCGTTCATCCAGATCTCGTCCGCACGCGATGTCATGTCGTGGGCCGCCACGAAGTCCCTGTCCCGTTCGCGGTCGTCCAGCGTCCACCCCTCGGTGTTCCTCCAGATGACGACGGCGTTGCGCCCGTCCCGCGTCCGCCCCGCATACACCAGGTAGCGGCGGCCATCGTCGTCGTAGACGCGACGGGTGCTCACGGCCAGGCCCAGCAGGTAGTTGAAGGTCTCCGGCAGGTCGACCGTCACGTCCTCCCCGTCCCCGTTGCCGTTGAGCCGCAGCCTGTAGTCGAAGGGACGTTCGAGGGAGGCTACGTTCAGCAGAGTCGCGCTCCTCTTCGTCTCCCACTGGAGCATGTAGCGCAGCATGTAGTCTTCGAGGCCGAACAGACTCTGTTCCTCCTGCTCGAACTCGATGTTGTCCAGCGCCTCTTCGTAGCTCTCCAAGCGAAAGTATTTGATGATCCGCGGGCCGCGCTTCGCCTCCTCGCCGGTCGCGCGCCGCTTCGCCGAGCCATCCTTCCATTCGGGCGAGAACGCCACCTTCTTCAGGCGCGGCAGAAGCACCGTGTCGAAGTGCTCCCCCATCTCCACGAGGATGAACTTGCGGCGGCCCCCGTCCTCGCGGTTCAGGTTGATGACCGCGTGACCGGTGGTGCCGGAACCGGCGAAGTAGTCGAGGACGCAGCCGTGCTTGCCATTCGCAAGCCCCGCATCGATCGAATCCCTTACCGTGAACACGGACTTCGGAAAAGTGAACACTGTATTGGGCAGCAAATTCCGCAAGAGGACCGTGCCATGGCTATTCGCTGAATATTTAGCGCTCGACCACACTGTCTTAAATTGGAATTTACGTTTTGCCCGGATAATGTCCCACTCTCCAGTGCTCGCGTTGTATTTCGCACTCAGATCATTCTTGATCGCGTCAACGCTTTGTCGAGCGAAAACCCATTTTCGCTCCTGCCCTTGTGAATCGATAGGATATACCGCAATAGTTCCATCGGCTCTGATGACGTTCTTGCCTCCGGGATGATATTCGTCATTGCAAACATCGCCAAAACCAACTATAATGCCATCACAGACGAATATCGGATAGAAGCAGTTGGCGGCATCCGTTCTCAGATGGGATCCTTTCGATACATCGCGAAGGGGACGGATATCCGGAGATGATCGCGTCTCAAGCCCTATGCTGGTGCCTTGCTTCGGGAAGACGAAATATGCGAATTCGTGAGTACACGAGAAATTGGAGCCCTGCTGCCCGGTTGCATTGTGAACGACCGTCACACATGTCCTGATGTGCTCAGGATACAATCCGGTCAAGAGTCGGCCTAACACTTCTTGCTCTACTTCGTCGATCGCGACCACTAGCACGGACTTGGCTTTCATGAGGCTGCGGCCTGCGGTGATCCGATTTTCCATGAGAGCCAGCCAAGATGAATGCTTATAAGTGTTCTTATACGCAATCTCTGAGGACCTAGCGTTATACGGGGGATCGATATAACTGCACGTCACGGCCCCCCGGTACCGTGCCTGCAACAGGTTAAGCGCCTGCCAGTTCTCGCTCTTGATAGCCACTCCGTCCGTCTTCTCGTCAATGTCGTCGAGCGAGGCAAGCAGCTCGTCGACGAACCCCGATTCGAAGTGCCGGGTGTCCAGAAGGATGCCCGGGTTGCAGCTCAGGAAGCTGCAGCGTGCAGCTGCGGCATCGTCGGTGCCTGCGAAGATGGATTCGGCGTCTCGGGTGCACCCCAGATCGCGCCATTCCTCCCACTGTGCCTCGCACTCCAGGACGAAGGAACGGAGCGCGTCCGGAAGCAGCGCGGCGGCCACGCAGTACTGAACATCGACGACGAACTTCCTCTTTTCCCACAGCATCTTCTGGAAGCCTTCGATCTGCGCGACGAACTCGATGACGTTCCTGCCGACCTCGCGGATCACGCGCATCTTGTCGAGCCAGGCGTCGGCCCTCATCTCGTCGCCTGCCGCGAGCGAGCCGAGGGGCAGAACTTCCGACTTGAGGTAGTAGTCCAGCTCCCGCGTGAGGAAATCCTCCAGGTTCCGGTGGATGAAGAAGTCCGAGGTTCTCCTGCGGGTAAAGCGGCGGGCGTGGTGAGCGAAGAGAGTCGGGGCATCCTCGTCATCCACGCTGCTCTCCCGGCGGTCAAGCAGTGCCTTGGCCGCCTCCGGCAGAGAAGCGAGCGCGTCGGCGACGGCCGCTTCCGCACGCTCCAGTATGACGTCCTGCTTGCGGTTCTTGGCAAGGTCCTTCTTCTCGGCCGACCTCAGCGGGCGATATTCGAAGGGCAGATCCAGCGTGCGGCGTTCCTGGTGCCAGACTGCGTCTCCCGGAAGGGGGAAGAAGAAGCGCTTGTCGCCCTTGACGTCGTTCTGCTCCGTGTGCGCCGAACGCAGGAAGAAGCGAACCATTGTGTCCGCCCCGGTCCGGTAGGTGTAGTCCCTGAAGTGCTCCGCCGCCTTCACGTAGTACTGGTCGCGGTTCGCCCAGTGGAAGTGGACTTCCTCGCCGTTGTAGGGAACGACATAGGGATGCTCCCAGGAGTAGCGCCGCTTCGGAACGAAGTCGCCGTCCTGGTAGTAGCGGCCGAAGAAGGAACAGAGGTGGTTGTAGATGTCCCGGCGCACATCTCCCGCCGATTCCGAGAGGCGGGCCCGTGCGCGCCACAGCATGTACTTCTTCCCGATCGGGGTCTCCTGATACTTGAGGAGCTCCCCGTTCGGCGCGACCGAGTCTTCACCGAAGAACTCCATCACCTGCTCCCGAGTTTCCTCGAAGACGCGGGCCCGCTCCGCCTCTGTGTGAAGGGCCCCTTGGCCCACGGCCTTCTCGATCGCACCCGGCAGCGCCCGATCGATGTAGTCGTCGATGACCTTGCGCTTGTGGTTCATGATGCGGTAGACGCCGAAATCCAGGTCAGCGCAGTCGAACTGGAAGAGCTCGCGCAGAAGGTCCTGGAACTTCGCCTGCTCCGGCGGCGGCGGAGGCGGCTCCGCCGGGGATCTCCTGTCGGGAGCCCACCTGATGTGGAACGGGGTGCGCATGGTCACTCGTGGACGCCGACGGCGAAGTCCAAGGCATGTGGCGATGGAGGCGGCGCTGCGACGCGGTGTCCACTGTTCCGCAGGGATCCTCCGAACTTCTCCACGACTTCCTCCGAGTCTCGTCCCTGGACCGGCTTTCCCATTACTTTCGCGATGGCGTCGAGAAGCTTAACGGCACGGTCTCGCAAGAATCCCATGTAGTTGTCGTCTCGTAGGAACTGCGGCGCAATCCAGTGGGTCGCCAGCACGGAGTCGAGTTCCACTTGGCCGATGTATCCCTTGTCGACCAGACCGGCAACGTACTTACTTGGTGCCCGACCGCCGATCATCCGGTTCGTGGCGCTGGTCAGCGGCGCCTTGTTCAACACGCTGTTCCATCCCGGGGTGTGATTGGAACGGCGGCACCAAGCACGCGGGAATATGTGGTGGATATCCACCGGCAAAACGAAGCCCATGGAATTAGCAATCGGAGCACCGCTCTTGAAATCACGGCTCCCCTGCCGAACCATCAAGGCAAAAATGCCCTTGTATGCTGCGCTGTTTCGTGTCTTGAGTCCCAACAACCTCATCGGCGACAGATTTGCGTCACCAACAGTTCGTGGTTCTCCGTTTCCGTATATCGTCCAGCCGAGAAGATCTTCGATATCCATCGCATATCTGGTCTCGTTGGCACTGCCGTACATCTCCCCGAACACCCCGCACCAGTACCACCGGGCAAGCTTCGTTCGTATTGAAGCCTCGTCAAACCTTTCCTCAAGGTACGCGCACACTGCCGCAAGGGGGACTAACTGAGCGCCGTAGGGGAGATCGCGTCGACGGAAGACGCTCTCTTGGCAAAGCAGGTTTGCTGCGCGCCGGAATCCTTCCTCAACCAGATCGGCATTGTCCTCGTATTCGTTGTATTTGAGGCGCAATACATCTCTCTTGCGAACGCCGACCACACCTTTTCCGTCACGACTGCGCCTATAGCTGACAAGAAGCGTTACTGCCTGTAGAAACTCGGTGCTGCCGTCAGCCGCACCATGGTACCGCAGGATGTCACTCGACTCCCGGAGTCGATCTCTCCGATCTCTCCAGTCGTCACGAAGACGAAAACCGTCGGCGGCAAACGAAGCGGTAACGAGTTCAAAGACGGATAGATCGACGCCGCCCGTGTTGACCTTCTCAAACACTTGGCACACAGCAGCCTTGGGAGTCGCCTTTTGCAACTCGATAACAGGAAGGTTGTATTTCTGAAGTGGAAAGTAGATATACTTGTCAAACTCAACAAGAAACTCGGCTTGCTTCTGATCGTATCGGAAGTGTTTATGGTATTCATTCTTCCATCGACCTGATTCGATTACATCAAAAACAATATTGAGTGGAAACAGACGATTCCCATACTCACCTTGGTTGGTTCGCAGATCCTTTACAATCCTACGCCCGAAATCGCTTGTGATTGTTTTTGACTCCGGTACCGAGACCACAGCTTCTTCTCGCTCAGCTTGTCTGTCGAGACACTTTGCCATGTCTAGGTAGTAGAACCGTTCGATCTCCCTACCTTTTGTGTCCTTAGTTGGAACGGCGGTCTTGCTCTCGAGAGCCCTGTAAAGCGATGTCAGGCGTTGCTGCCCATCAAGGACCAATATCTCCGGTTTGATTGGCGGTGACGGGTTGTCCACGCCTTCGAACGGCCGTGGCAGGAAACTGCCCTCTCCTCCGGTTTGAAGAGTCATGATAGCACCTATCGGGTGCGAAAGCGTCACGCTGGCGATCAAAGAGCGGATGTGTTCGTCATCCCATATCCAATCCCGCTGAAAATCGGGAAGCTGAATTGCGCAACTACGGATTTCTTTCAGCAAGGTGGACAGCAGTGGTTGATTCGTGTTGAATGTCCCCATCGCGGATGTTCCCTCCGTTCCCTTCTGATTCAATGGCGATCGCTGCGGCACCTTCGTGGTGCTACGAGACACCTGATCCATAGTAAGCACGAAGACAGCGGTTCGCAACGTCGCGGCGCGAATCGCCGGGGTCTTGACGCTGCTCGGATTAGGTGTCGAGCTCGGCGGACATGACTTCACCGCACCCCTCACGGGATCGCTGTGGGGGCTCAGTCCGGCAGGATGCCAGGGGACATGTTACGGTATCGGAACCAAGCCGCCCTCCCCACGAAAGGCCAGCGCCGTCTCGGGGCAACCCGCCGATCGGCCGGCGGCATGCAGCTCCCAATGCCGAGATGGGTACACGTAGGGCGATTTCGGGATCGACTCCTCGGAGAACCAATCCACCGAGAAGGGAGTCTACAACGGACTCGAGAGTGCTCCAGCCAGCAGCGCCGGACAACCATCCGGGCGGGCGGGAGCGTCCAAGAATATGTTCGCTGCGCAGGGAATATGTTCGCTGCGCAGGCCGTCGCCGCTCGGCAGCCGTGGCTGCTCGGCAACCTGACTGACAACCACCACCATCGTCGAACGCCCAGGAGGCACTCCGATGACACGCAGCACCTTCGGCACGATCGCTCCCGCGCTTGCGGGCCTGACCTTGTGCGCCGGGTTCCTCGGTGCCACCGCCCTGTCGGCCCAGGAGGTGATCGAGCTTCCGGGCCGGGACCAGCGAATCGATGTCGACTTCGACGAAATCTACCGCGTGGGCGTCCTCGACGGGGAGTCCTGGGAGATGTTCGGACGGGTGAACCAGGTGGCCTTCGACGACGAGGGCAACCTGTACGTGTTCGACGGGAGCAGCAACGTGCTGAGTCGCGACGTGCGGGTCCTGGTGTTCGACGTATCGGGCGGCTTCCTGCGTGAGTTCGGCTCCGCCGGCGAAGGCCCCGGCGAGTTCAACCGCCCGTCCGGTTTCGCGGTGCTGCGGGACGGAACGACGGTGGTGCACGATGTCGGCCACCGCGCCTACCAGCTCTTCGACTCGTCCGGAGACTTCCTGCGCATGGTGCGTGCCGGCGACGAATCCTCCGGCTTGTCGATGTCGGGGGACATGCACCCCGACCCGCGCGGCGGAGCCGTCTTCGCCGGGGGCTCCGCGCGGAGCTTCAGCATCAGAATCGGCGGCGACGGAGCAGCTCCGCCGACATCCCGTCCGGTAACGCTCGTCGGACTCGACGGCGACGTCATCGAGGCGGACACGGTCGTCGAGGGGTGGCTGCCTCCGCGCGTCGATTCGGACGACCGCATTCGGGGCAACCTTCCCGCTGCCGCCCTGGACCTGCTGCGACAGGTGAATCTGCCCACCATCTTCGAGCCCCGCCTCCTGGTCGGTGTTCTCCCGGATGGCGGCATCGTTCACTCCGATTCGTCCGCCTACGTCCTGAAGGTCACGCCCCCCGGTGCGACGGCAATCTCGCGCATAATCCGCCGACCCATGCAGCCCGAGCCCGTGACGCCCGCTCTCCGGAAAAGATACGAAGAACGCCGCGCGGCGGCTCGGCAGGGGAACGGAAGCCCCGGAGTCAGAATGATGTCCGTCAGGAGCCGTAGCAGCAGCGGCGCTTCGACGAATCAGACGAGCCAGCAGGTCAACTTCGATATCGAAGAGAGGTACTACCCGGAAGTGCCCGTTCTCCGCGGCCTCTCCGCCACGTGGGAAGGCCGCATCTGGGTGCAGCGCCGAGGGGAGGAACCGGAGACCGACGGGCCCATCGACATCGTGACCGCCCGGGGCGAATACGTCGGCACGTACCGCACCGGCACGACCGAGATGCCCGATGCCTTCGGTCCCGGCGGACTGGCGGCGTTCATCGAGCTCGACGAATTTGACGTGGCCAGCGTGGTGGTGCGGAGGCTGCCGGCCGAAGTTCGCTAGCTAGCCTCGCGCCCGGCAGCCGCGGCAGGTGTCGGCGGACGTACCCGTCTTCACCACCGCCGTGTCGGAGCGCCCATCGCACTGGCCGCGCCACCCCGAGCCGCCTGCCGTGGAAGCAGTCAGGAGAAGCCGTCATGCGCCGCACCGTAGCACCCCTCACGCCCGTCATGCCCCACCCCGTTGCACCCCGCCCCACCGTCCTGTCCCGCTCCGCCATCCCGCCGCCCCTCCCCGTCGGCTCGGTACGCCCCCCGATCTTCACCGTCATCGCTCTCTTCGCCGTCCTCCTGGCAGCCGCCCAGACGGTCGCATCCCATACGGTCGCCGCCCAGACGTACTTCCCCGGTCGCCATCCGGACTGGGAACGCCGCAGTCCCGAAGAGGCGGGCTTCGACCCTGCCGGGATCCGGCGCGCGATCGAGATTGCGATTGCGGGGGAATCGCAGGCTCCCCGCGACCTCGCCTTCAATCACCTCGGCACCTTCGGGCGCGAGCCCCTCGGCGACGCCGTCGGCCCGTTCACCGTCCGCGGCCCCCAGACCGGGCTGATCGTGCACAGGGGCTACATCGTTGCGGAGTGGGGCGAGCCGGGTAAGGCCGACAACACCTTCAGCGTCTCGAAGAGCTTTCTGTCCACGACCGTCGGGCTTGCCTGGGACCGCGGGCTCATCCGCGACGTGGACGATCTGATGCGCGACTACATCCCGCCGATCATCCTCGACGGCGGCGACGGCGAGCCCGGCGACGAGAACGGGCGGCGGCCGAAGCTGCTCTTCGAGTCAGAAAACAACCGCAAGATCACCTGGAATCACCTCCTGCGGCAGACGAGCGACTGGGAGGGGACGCTGTGGGGCAAGCCCGAGTGGGCCGACCGTCCCGACCAGGACCGCACGACCTGGGGCACGCGCGCGCGCCACGAGCCCGGCACCGTCTACGAGTACAACGACACGCGGGTGAACCTGCTGGCGCTGGCGGCCACGGCGGTGTGGCGCCGACCGCTCCCCGAAGTCCTGCGCGAGCATGTCATGGACCCGATCGGCGCATCCACGACCTGGGCATGGCACGGCTACGGCAACTCGTGGGTCATCCTGGACGGCCGCGAGGTCCAGGCGGTGAGCGGCGGCGCCCACTGGGGCGGCGGCATGATTCTGAGTGCCTACGACCAAGCCCGCTTCGGCCTCCTCACGATGCACAGGGGCAACTGGGACGGAAAGCAGCTCGTGTCGGAGGACTGGATCGACATGGCCGCGACGCCCGGAGAGGTGAACCGGAGCTACGGCTTCATGAACTTCTCGCTCAACACCGGGCACCGCCGCTATCCGAACGCGCCCGAATACACCTGGACCCACACCGGCGCCGGCTCGAACCTGATCTACGTGGACCCCGAGCACGAACTCGTGATCGTCTGCCGCTGGATCCGGGGAGGCGCCTTCACCGACGTGGTGCACGCGGTGCTGGGGTCGATGGGCGATATGGGTGAGCCGGGCGAGCCGACGGGAAACTGACGGCCCGCTTCACGGCGCCTCACGGGATCCGCAGCGCCATCCCCGCCGCCGCCCTCGTCGGCTGGACGCGCGTGATCGCGTGGCCCCGGTAGTGCGACAGCAGCCCCTCGACGGTGGCGAAGTCGCAGAGATCCTCCAGCGTGCGGATCGTAGGGAAAATCATGGGCAGCCGTCCGCACCGGTGCCGGTCCAGCGCCGCGCGCGGGGTCAGCCAAACCGCGTCGGTCATCTCGCGCCGGTCGCAGACGGCCCGCGATCCGGCCGGGACCCTGGCCGCGAAGAAGCGGGTGTCGTAGCGGCGGGATTGGACGGAGGGGGTGACCCAATGGGCGATGTACTCGACCGCGGTGCCGTCCAGGCGCGCCCCCATATCCTCGAGCACGGCGGCGAACGAGACTCCGCGCCCCAGAAGCGCCTCCCTCGCCTCGCGCACCGCCTCGTCGCCGAGGGACCCGTTCACGGCGACGATCCCGGGCCGCAGCCCAGTCTCCTCGACGGCCTCGCGCAGCGCGGCCCCGTAGTACGCGATCGCGGGAGGCTCCGCATCCGGCGCCAGACCCAGCCGCGCCGCCGCGCGGCCGGGCGTCAGGCCGTCCCATCGTCGAACCAGCGCGCCCTGCCCGTCGGCCGCGTCCACCCGTCCACCCGGAAAGACGTAGGCGCCCGGTACGAAGCCCGCGGCGCGATTGCGGCGCAGCAGGAGCACCTCGGGCCCGTCGAGGCCCTCGCGCACGAGCACGACCGTCGCCGCCGGATGCGGCGCGGCCGGGGCGCCGCCACCCTCAGTGCCCGGCGGCATGCCCGTCCTTTCTCGGCTCCGAGGCCGCGGCCCAGCCCCGCGGCAGCCGCACGATCACCTGCGCGCCCCCGAAATCGGTGCGCGTCCAGTCGGCGAGCTCGTGGCCCCGCGCCTCCAGGTCGGCCGCCACCTCGTCGCTGATCCGCTCGACGGCGACGCGCCTGCCGGACAGGTGCCGGAACCGGGCCGCGTCGACCGCCTCCTGCGGGTCCATCCCGAAGACGAGCGCATTCAGAAGGAGCTGCGTGTGGCCCTGCGGCTGCATTGATCCGCCCATGACCCCGAACGCCATGAGCGGCTCGCCGTCCCTGGTGACGAAGCCCGGGATGATCGTGTGGAAGGGACGCTTGCGCGGGGCGACCTGGTTGGGGTGGCCGTCGTCCATGACGAAGCCGGCCCCGCGGTTCTGCAGGGCGAAGCCCAGCCCGGGGATGACGATCCCCGACCCGAACGACGAGTACACGGAGTTGATGAACGAGACCATGTTGCCGTCGGAGTCGGCGACGGCGAGGTAGATGGTCTCGGATTCGGTGACCGCGCGTCCGGGGCTGACGCGGTCGGCCGCGACACGAGGGTCGATGAGTGCGCGCCGCGCCGCGATGTAGGAGGGATCGAGGAGCGACACGGGGTCGATCTCCATGGTCTCGGCGTCCGAGACGTACCTGTGCAGGTCGGCGAAGGCGAGCTTCTTCGCCTCGATGAGGTGGTGAAGGTAGTCGGCGGAGTTGTGGCCCATGGCCTCCAGATCGATGGGCTCGAGGAGCTCGAGCATCTCCAGCGCGGCGATCCCCTGTCCCGCGGGAGGAAGCTCCCATACGGTGTGCCCGCGGAAGTCGGTGCTGAGCGGCTCGACCCACCGAGGTCGATGCGCGGCGAGATCCTCCAGCGTCAGGAAGCCGCCCAATTCCGCCAGCCCCTCGATCAGCTCGCGTCCCAGAGAGCCGCCGTAGAGGACGCCGGGTCCCTCGTCGGCGATCCTCTGAAAAGAACGGGCAAGACCCGGATTCGTGAACCACTCGCCCGCATGCGGCGCACGCACGCCGTCAACCAGGTAGGTCGCACGGGCTCCCTCGTCGCGGGCCAGCTTCTCGGTCGCGCTTCCCCACTGGCGCGCGATGACGGGGGTCACGGGGAAGCCTTCGCCCGCGATGCGGATGGCGGGCTGCAGGACTTCGCCGAGGGTGAGCTTCCCGAAACGCTCGACGAGTGCGTTCCAGCCGGAGACGGCCCCCGGCACCGTCACGGCCTCTGCCCCGGACCCGGGAACGCGGTCGTGCCCGCGTGCCCTGAGGGCCTCGACGGTCATGCCGCTGCCGCTCCTGCCGCTGGCGTCGATGCCGAAGAGCTCGCCGGTCTCGGCCCACCATACGATCGAGAAGGCGTCGCCGCCCATCCCGGTCATGTGCGGTTCCGTCACGTTGAGCACCGCCGCGGCGGCGACGGCGCCGTCGATCGCGTTGCCGCCCTGCTGCATGATCTCGACGGCGGCGGCGGTCGCGAGCGGCTGGCTGGTCGCGGCGGCGGCGCGCGGGGCGTAGACGGTGGAGCGGCGCCCCATGTCCGGCTGGGAATGGATGTTCATGGGCGCGAGGGCCGTGACGGCGGCGGCGACGAGAAGGCTGCGGGTCGGCATCGCATATGTCCTTGGCGAGTCCTTGGGGCTTGGGGGCTTGGGGCTCACAGCCCGGTGAGCGACGGCCCGCGGAACTTCAAAGTTAGCAGCCCGTGGATTAATCCGCACGAGCACCGAGAGCGGCGAGGCGCCGGGAGATTTTATCCACGGGCTGCCAGGCCGCGCAGTGCGCCGGCGGCCAGCAGCGCGCCTGCCGGAATGGCCGCCCGCCTGCCGGAATGGCCGCATCGGGCAACGCTTCTCGCCGGAATGGCCGCCCAAAATGATGGCGTTCTGCCGCCACGACGGTACTATGAACCGGTAACGGCCGCGAGGTGCCTTCGTAGAAACCGGCAAGGTTCATGCAGTAAACCGGATCGGACGATGAGGGGGACCGGGGCGGGCGCTCCCCTCGATGTCATCACAACACCTGCAAATTTCGCCTTCGGGCGACGACGAGAGGCCATAATCACATGAGCCGACGGTTTTCTCTTCCCGTGCTGCCGCTCCGAGATACAGTGGTGTATCCGGGGGTCGCAGTGCCCATTTCGGCAGGACGTCCCGGTACCGTGGAGGCGGTGCAGGAAGCGCTCGAAAGCGACCGGCGCCTCTTCGCCGTTGCGCAGAACGAGAATCAGGACGACCCGGAACCTCGGATCCTCTATGCGGTCGGTACGGTGGTCAGGATCATTCAGACGCACCGCGTCCGGGGCGGGATTCAGCTGCTCGTGCAGGGAGAGGCCAGGGCGCGGGCGCTCCAGTACGCCGACTACGGCGAGTCCATGCTCCGGGCCACGCTGGTCGCCATCGAACGTCAGGGGCCCGTGGACAAGGACGATCCGGCGTTCATGGCCCTGGACGAGGAGCTGCGCGAGCGGGCCGCCGAGCTGGGGACCCGCCGCGGCGTTTCGGCGGAGGCGCTGAACCAGCTGATCCAGGGCGTCGACGAGCCGGGAGCCTTCGCCGACCTGGTCGCCTTCTACCTGGAACTGACGACCGAAGAGAAGCAGGAACTGCTGGAGACGCTCGGCGACGAGGAGCGGATGAGGGCCGCTCTGGTGGCGGTCGAGAGGGAGCTCGTGCGGATCGAGGCCCAGGAAGACATTCAGGCGAAGGTTCAGGAGGAGCTGGGGGAGCGTCAGCGGGAAATGCTGCTGCGTGAGCAGATGAAGCAGATCCGCAAGGAGCTGGGCGAAGAGGGCGACCGCGACGAAGCCGACGAGCTGCGCGACCGGATCGCCGAACTGGAGCTGAGCGAGACCGCACGGAGCGAAGTCGAGCGCGAGCTGCGCCGTCTCAACCGCACTGCACCGCAGTCGGCCGAGTACCAGGTGATCCGCACCTACCTCGAATGGATCACCGAGCTGCCCTGGAGCGAGCGCACCGACGACAAGCTCGACCTCCGCCGCGCGGAAGAGATCCTGGAGGAGGACCATTACGGTCTGAGCGACGTGAAGGACCGCGTGCTGGAGTTCCTGGCGGTGCGGAAGCTGCAGCAGGAGCGTTTCGGAGACGAGGACGCGGATGACGATGCGGCTGCATCAGCATCGCAGGACGATCCGGCCTCCCAGGACGATCGAGCTTCCCAGGACGACCTCCTGTCCGCCGACGGCGGCAGGGGTCCGATTCTGCTGTTTGCGGGACCGCCCGGGGTCGGCAAGACGAGCATCGCGCGCTCGATCGCTCGTTCGGTGGGGCGAAAGTACGTCAGGATTTCGCTCGGCGGGGCGCGTGACGAGGCCGACATCCGCGGCCACCGCCGCACCTACGTGGGCGCGATGCCGGGAAGGATCGTTCAGGGCATGAAGGAGGCGGGCACCAAGAACCCCGTCTTCCTGCTGGACGAGGTGGACAAGCTCGGGGTCTCCTTCCAGGGCGATCCCAGCTCGGCGCTGCTCGAAGTGCTCGACCCGGCGCAGAACTCGACCTTCATCGACCACTACCTGGGAGTACCGTTCGACCTCTCCGAGGTGCTCTTCATCGCGACCGCGAACTACGAGGACCGCATTCCGGCGCCCTTGCTCGACCGGATGGAGACGGTCGAGTTCCGGGGCTACACGGAGAAGGAGAAGCTCGAAATCGCCCGGCGGTATCTGCTGCCCCGGCAGATGCGCGAGTCGGGACTGCGGGAAGAGGAGCTCGCCGTCGCCGACGCCTCCATCCTGAGCGTGATCCAGAACTACACGCACGAGGCGGGGGTGCGGCAGCTGGAGCGCGAGCTGGGCAAGCTCGGCCGCAAGGTGGCCCGCAAGATCGCGTCGGACGAGAGCGAGGGGATGGAGATCAGCCCTGCGGCGGCCAAGGATCTGCTGGGGCGTCCCCGCGTGTTCCCCGAGCGGCGGGCGGCCGACGATTCGGCCGGCGTGGCCACGGGCATGTTCTACACCCCCATGGGCGGCGACATCATGTTCGTGGAGGCCAGCGTCATGCCCGGCGAGGGCGGTCTGGTGCTGACCGGCCAGCTCGGCGACGTGATGAAGGAATCGGCGAGAGCCGCCCTTTCCTATGCGAAGAGCAATTACAGAACCCTGGGGATCGGACAGAGCGCGCTCGACAAGTGCGAGATCCACATCCACGTGCCCGCCGGCGCGGTGCCCAAGGACGGTCCCTCGGCGGGGATCACGATGGCGACCGCGCTCATTTCGGCCGTGTCAGGGCGCAAGGTCCGGGCGGATCTGGCGATGACCGGCGAGCTCACCCTCACAGGGCGGGTGCTGCCGATCGGGGGCGTGAAGGAAAAGGTGCTGGGGGCGGTACGCGCCGGAATCCGGGAGATCATCCTGCCGCACGAGAACGAAGCTCATCTGGAAGACCTGCCGGACGAGGTGCGGAACACCCTGACCGTCCACCTGGTCGAGGATCTGCACAGGGTGGTGGAGCTGTCGCTGCGCCGTCCCGCGAAGAAGGCGGTCGCGGCGCGGGCCGCACCCGTGAGGCCGGAGGACGTCGCGCCGATTCAGGCGTAGTCCACCCCGTACTCCCGGAACACTTCGTCGTTGTGCTCCCCCAGGGCCGGGGCCGGCCGCCGCGCTGCAGGCATCCCGAGCGGGGTGCGCACCTGAAGCGTTCCGGCCGATTCGCCGCCGCCGATTTCGAAGAAGAGGCGGCGTTCCCGGTGCAGAGGATGTTCGGCCACTTCGTCCAGCTCGAGCACGGGCTCGCAGCAGCAGTCGTACTCGGCGAGGATGTTCTCCCACTCGTCGCGGGTCCTGGAAGCCACGACCCGCGCGAGCTGACGGCGAAGATCGTCTTCGGCCCCCGAATCGGCCGGAACCTCCGGCCCCGCCGGGACCTCCAGTCCCGCGGCCTTGACCAGCCGTGCGAAGAACGGAGGCTCCAGCGCTCCCACGCTCAGGTACTTGCCGTCTCGCGTCCGGTAGACGCCGTAGCGCGCCGCCCCGCCGTTGAGAAGTCCCGTGCCGCGCGTCGGGACGGCTGGTTCCGCGCCCAGGATTCCGAATTCGCAGGCGAGCAGCGCCAGAGCGCCCTCGGTCATCGATATGTCGAGATGGGTTCCCTCGCCCGTGCGTTCGCGATCGATCAGGGCGGCGAGGATGCCGACCGCGCTCCACATCGCGCCTCCCGCCAGGTCCGCAATCTGGACTCCCGCCATCCCGGGAGGAGCGTCGGGGGCGGCACCGCTCATCGCGAGCACACCGGCCAGAGCGAGGTAATTGATATCGTGACCCGCCCGGTCGCGGTACGAACCCGTCTGCCCGTAGCCCGAAATCGAGCAGAGGACGACGCCCTCGTTGCGTTCGCGCAGCGCTTCGTACCCGACGCCCAGCCGGTCCATCACCCCCGGACGGAAGCTCTCGACGACGACGTCGGCCTGGGCCGCCATGCCCAGGAACCGCCCGCGCTCCACGTCGTTCTTCAGGTCCACGGTCACCGACCTCTTGTTCCGGTTCACCGCCAGGTAGCGGCCCGACATGCCGTCGCCGCGCGGCGGGAAGTCGCGCATGTAGTCGCCCGCGCCGGGCTGCTCCACCTTCACCACATCGGCGCCGAGGTCGGCGAGGATCATGGTCAGAAAGGGTCCCGGGAGGAGCCGGGAGAGGTCGAGGACGCGGATGCCGCGCAGTGAATGGACAAGAGGCATGGGATCTCCCGGGGTTGTGGGGACGTGGGTTGTGGGGTGCGGCTCGTGGGGACGTGGCTCGCCGACATGGCTCGCGGGCATGGCGGATCGCGCTCCCGATCGCGAACTTGGGTACCACCATGCTGGACACGATCCGCTCCGTTCGCCACCCGCTGGCTGCCGGGCTGACCGCCGGGCTCGTCGCCGGATCAGCCCTTGCCGGCTGCTCCGCAAATGTCCCGGGCCCGGAACCGCAGCCTCCCGCGCCGCGTTTCACCGTGCGCGAGGCACCGGTCGGCTTCACCGAAGTCGCCGACGGCATCGATGCCGCGCCCGACATCGAGGCCATGATCGCGCCGTACCGGGAAGAACTGGAGGAACAGCTCGCCGAAGTGCTCGGCCGCGCGGCGGGAGACTTCTTCAAGGACGATCCCGAGGGCACGCTCGACAACCTGGCGGCCGACGCGCTGCTCCATGTGGTACAGGCGCTGGCCGGCGACACGGTGCATGTCGCGTTGCTCAACGACGGCGGCCTCAGGGTTCCCGTCGCCGAGGGACCGATCCTCATGCGGCACGCCTACGAGCTGCTGCCGTTCGAGAACTTCGTCACGGTGATTTCGTTGACGGGGATGCAGCTCGAGCGCCTCGCCGACGAGATCGCGCTCACTCGCGGTGAGCCGATCGCCGGCTGGACGATGGAGCTTGACGGCGACTACGCCGTGAACGTTCGAGTCGGCGGCGACCCGGTCGACCCCGGACGCACGTACCGCCTCGCCACGGTGGACTACCTTGTCAACGGCGGAGGGACCTGGACGGTGCTCTGGGAGGCGGGGGCGCAGGCACGCGAGGATCTGGAGGTTCTCATCCGGGATGTATTCGTCGCCTACCTGAGGGAGCGAGGCACGGTAACTCCGGTGCTGGACGGCCGCATCAGTCGCGCGGACGGTGCGAGGCCGCCCTTGGAAGAGCGAAGGAGAAGCCCCCGATGAGACGGCGTGACTTCGTGCGCGCACTGTGCGCGGGGAGCACAGCAGGCTTGGGCGGGCTCGCGCGCTCGAGCCCCCCGGAATCGCTCTCGGCGCTTGTCGGCACCCCGCGGCCCGGCGGCGTGCCGTGGCGGCCGGGCGCGATGCCGCCCGACGGCGCGAGCCGCCTCACCATCCCCCCTCCCCGCGATCCCGCACCTCACCGGTACGGGCCCCTCATCCACGACATGCTCCGTCTGGTCGTCCTGCACACCAACGACACCCACTCCCGCATGGATCACTCCCGCATGGATCCGTTCCCGATGGACGGCGGACCCTTCGCGGGACTGGGAGGGGCGGCCCGGCGAGCCACGCTCATCCGGCGCGTGCGCGAGGAGAACGAGCATGTCCTGCTGCTCGATTCAGGCGACATCTTCCAAGGCACGCCGTACTTCAACTTCTTCGGCGGCGAGCTCGAATTCCGCGCGATGACTGCAATGGGATACGACGCGGCCACCCTGGGCAACCACGACTTCGACAACGGAGTGGACGGGCTGGCGGCCATGCTGCCCGAAGCGGGCTTCGAGTTCGTCTCGGCCAACTACGACGTGAGCGGTTCGGCGCTGGACGGACATGTCCGGCGCTACACGGTTCGGGAGTTCGGCAGGGTCAAGGTGGGGGTCTTCGGCCTCGGCATAGGGTTCGAGAATCTCGTGCTCGCGAGCCTGCACGAAGGCGTTCGCTACACCGATCCCACCGCCGCGGCGCGGACGGCCTGCCGCGAGCTGCGCGGGCTGGGGTGCGCGCTGATCATCTGCCTGTCACATCTGGGCTACGTCTACCCCGACCCCGAGCGCCCCAGCGACCGCACGCTGGCCGAGGCGGTTCCCGAAATCGACCTGATCCTGGGAGGCCACACCCACACGTTCCTCGACCAGGCCGAGGTGTTCGGCCGGGGCCGCACGGGATTCACCGTGGTGAATCAGGTCGGGTGGGGCGGCATGCGGCTGGGACGCGTCGATGTGACCTTCGACGGAGCGGGGCAAGCGTCGGGCTGGGCGGCGGTCGGCTACGACATCGATGATCGCCTGGACGGCTGACTGAACGCCCGAGCGGACGGGCCGGGACACACGACCGCTCCCGGAATCCTGTTGCGGTCTGACCTCCGCTGCCGCCGTCGCGATGCTCTTGGCATCCGTGACGACGGCTGGTTCCGAGAGCGGTCGTTGGACCTTCGGGCCGTTGGGTCTTCAGGTCGGCCGGGGGCTGGTTCTAGTCGCCGCCTGTGGGAACCATCGTCATCACGGCACCGCTGGCGCCGTACACGATGGCACCGGTGAGAACGGCACCGATCAGCGCCATGATGTTGAAGTCCATCATGCCACCAAACGCACCGGCGAGGCCCATGAGAACGCCGAACGTCGCGCCTGCCTTCCCCGCGCTTCCGGCGTCACTCGCTCCGTTCCAGCCCAGCACCGTGGCCAGCACGGCACCCGCGAACAGGTGTCCCACGATCGACTGCCAGGCCCACCCGGCCATCATCGTAGCGGACAGGAGATCGATGCCGAGCATGCCCATGATGAAGTTGAGCACGAACATGGCGGCAGCGGCGACTACGGATCCTACTACCCAATTCTTGTCCACAGTGTCTCTCCTCTGTTGGAGTGGACTGTTGTTGGGAACGAACGGGCAAAGTGGGGGCCGAAATCCGCATGCGCAAGAGCGAGCGGGTCTTGTATACGAATTTGAGCCCCAATCTGGGTGTTATCTGCGTTTTCGGGGCGGTTCCCGTGCGTCAAGCTCCCCCGTCTCCGCCCCCGTAGACGAAGCGCTCCACCTCGCCGTGGATCCGTTCGACGGTGGCCGCGGAGGGTGGCCGCGTTAGGCGCGACACGATGACGGTCACGATGAAGTTCGCCCCGAGCGACCAGATCGCCTCGTGCACGCCGAAGGGCTGCTTGAACGCCACCCCCGTCAGGCAAAGGGTGACCAGCCCGGCGCAGATGCCGGCCACGACCCCTGCGGCCGTCGTGAGGCGCCGGCCCGTCGGGTAGCACGCGCCCAGGACCGCCGGCATCAGCTGCAAGGCCCCCACACCCGACAGCACCACCAGCGCCACCAGATAATCGAGGTGGTAGACGGTCAGCAACCACCCCACCGCGAGGAGCGCGACCACCAGCCAGCGCCCGAAGGCCACGTAATGCCCCTGGCTCCGGTCGGGCGCGATGTAGCGCTGGTACACATCGCGGGTCAGGACGGTCATGTTCGAATGCAGGATCGAGTCGAGCGTCGACATCGCGGCCGCGGTCGCTCCGGCCAGGATGAGGCCGGTGAGCCAGGCCGGCGCATAACGGAACAGCAGCTCCGGGAAGACGCGGTCCGGCGTCGCCAGCTCCGGCAGGATCAGGGCCCCGCCGAGCCCCACGAACGCCGCCGGGATGAAGAGCGTCATGAGGTAGATGGGCGTCGTGGCACCGAGGAGCTTCAGGGTCCGGCCCGAGGCCGCCGTAAAGTAACGGATCATCATCTGAGGCTGGAAGATGATCCCGAACGAGAGCGCGATCGTCATTCCGATCCAAATTCCGGGCGTGAAGAATCCCTCCGGGCCCGGCAGGCTCAGCAGGTCGGGCCGTTCCGCGACCAGCCGGCGCCACAGCTCGACGGGTCCGCCGAAGAGCCTGTAGGTGAGCAGCAGGCTCCCCGCCCACACGGCGACGTACATCCAGACCCCCTGGATCACGTCGGTCCAGTAGACGGCCCGGAGGCCCCCGACCATCAGGTAGGCCGCGGCGACGACCAGGAGGATCAGGGAAGCCAGCTCGAAGGATATCCGGTCGCCGGTGGCCACCGACAGGATGTACCCGAGCCCCGCCGCCTGCACCTGGATGTAGATGATGGTGAAGAGCACCGACACCAGCGCCACTACGATGCGCACTGTCTCGCTCTCGTAGAAGTCCGCGAGCAGGTCCGCCGGGGTGATGTAGCCGAACTTCTTTCCCAGCGCCCAGATCCGTGTCCCTAGTGTGTACGTGATCGCTCCGACCAGCACGGTCCACGTCCCGGCCATCCAGAATCCGATCCCGTGGGTGTAGAAGAATCCCCCGGACCCGAGAAAGGCGAAGGCGGAGTGGAAGGTCGCCACCACGGTCAGGTACAGCACGATGAAGCCCGCCTGCCGTCCGCAGAGGAAGAAGTCCTCCATGTTGGCCGTACCTTTGCGGTTGGCCACGATTCCGATCACGATGGTGGCGATCAGGTAGAGGAAGATCAGCCCGGTTGAAACGACCCACGTCCCCATCAGACCCCCTTCAGCTGTGCCCAGACGAGGACGGCGATGCCGAGCAGGTACGCGCCGAGCAGGTACGCGAAGAGGAAGGGCATCCCCAGCACCCACGGCTCGACCCGGTTCATCAGGCCGTGCACGACCGGCGGTTGGGCGAGCGCCATCGCCACAAGGAATGCGATGGTCGCGATCCGGCCGCGCCGCGTGCGGGGAAGATAGTGGGAGCGCGGGGTTTTCATAGGTATCAAGGCCTGTGGGGAAGTGAACGCGGTTATCGGGTTGGGCGGAAGCTTACTGCGGTGCTGCGCGGGCGACAACTCCGCACGGCGGTGAGCCGGGGATGCGGGGTGCGGGGTAAGGGCCGCGTCGGTAGGCGCGGGCCGTTCATTCCTCAGGCCACGCTCCCTGGGCTGCCCATTCCGCCGAGGCCCGGTCGAGTTCGATGATGTCCGCGTAGCCCTCGCGGTACCCCACCATCAGCATCCGGAAATACACCCCCGGCCGCCCCCGCCGCTCCGCGTGGAACCGCCGCACATCTCCTCCGCGAACGCGTCGAAAGCCGTGCTTCTCCGGCAGCTCGTCGAGAGCCCGGCAGAACGGGTTGCCCGGTGCCCGAATCCTGTCTGTGGCCACGAACAACTCCGCCTGCCCGGCCTTGCGCCGCCTGCCTACCGCCATCGCCGTCCTCCATGGCAGAGATCCTCGTACACCTGTAATCCAGCATCCTCTACGGAACTTGTGCAGGCGTTGAGGACGGGACTTTATCCACGGGCTGCTACTGTCGTGTCCCGGAAACAGACAGACATAATCTTTCTGTCTTCCGAAGGATGGAGTCCGC
This sequence comes from Longimicrobiales bacterium, assembly GCA_965215065.1. Classification (GTDB taxonomy): domain Bacteria; phylum Gemmatimonadota; class Gemmatimonadetes; order Longimicrobiales; family Gaopeijiaceae; genus Bin94. Next base: position 1,662,831 of record OZ244037.1, on the reverse strand, counting down.
GGTGGCGGTCCATGCGAACGGACGCGCCCCCGGGTTGTATTCGTCGGTGAAGCGGAGGATCTTCTTCTTGAGCTGGGCGACCGAGGAGAAGGAGCCGCGGCGGATGGCCTTCCGGGTGATGATGTCGAACCAGATCTCGACCTGGTTGAGCCAGGAGGAGTACGTGGGGGTGAAGTGGATGTGGCAGCGGGGCCGGGCGGCGAGCCAGCGCTTGACCCCGGCGTGCTTGTGGGTGCCGTAGTTGTCGACGACGAGGTGGATGTCGAGGTCCGGGGGCACGTCGGCGTCAATGTGCCGGAGGAAGCTCAGGAACTCCTGGTGGCGGTGCTGCGCCCTGCACTGGGCGAGGATCCGGCCGGTGGCGATGTCCAGGGCGGCGAACAGCGTGGTGGTGCCGTGGCGGATGCAGCCGTGCGTGACGCCCTCGACGTATCCGAGCCCGAGGGGCAGCAGGGGCTGGGTCCGCTCCAGCGCCTGGGTCCGGGTCTTCTCGTCCACGCAGAGCACCATCGCGTTTTCGGGCGGATCGAGGTGGAGTCCGACGATGTCGCGGACCTTCTCGGCGAAGAACGGGTCGGTGGAGAGCGTGAAGTGCTTCTGCCGGTGAGGCCGGATGTGGAAGGCCGTCCGGATGCGGTGGACCGTGGACTTCGACACCCCCGTCGCGTCCGCCATGGAGCGGCAGCTCCAGTGCGTGCTTCCGCCGGGCGGCTCGCCCTTGAGCGTCTTCCGCAGCAGCGCCGTGATCTCGTCGTCTCCGATGGAGCGCGGCCTTCCCGGCCTGCGTTCGTCGTACAGGCCCATGAGCCCCTGTGTCCGGAAGCGCTCGCGCCACTTGCCGACCGTCCGGCGGCTGGCGCGGACCTTCTCGGCGACCTTCTTGTTGCTCATCCCTTCGGCGCACAGAAGCACGATCTCGGCGCGCCTCACGAGCCCGGCGGGCAGACTGCGCGAACCCGCGAGCGACTCGAGTTCCTCGCGGGTGCCCTGACTGACTTCGAGCGGCTTCAACGGACGTCCTCGGGGCATGGTCCCCTCCTTGATCTCGGGTGGATGAGGTACGATACACCGTCCCCGTCATCATGTCAACTTATTTGCAGGACACAATACTAGGGGGAATTCCGCGGCCGATCGCCATCCTAGCCCGGCAGGATCGTCGGCCCGGGCCGACTCGCGATCGGTCCGGTGCGACGCCGGCTGCAGCGGGAAGACGGAGGATATATTCTTCAAACAGGGAGGGTCGGAGGAAGGTCGCCCAGAAACGGGTCGGCTCGGGACATCCGATGTCCTCGGCCGGGATTTAGCCCCCTACTGTAATCTCCACTAATGCATAATCACAGATGCGCCCGAGAAAGTCCGTCAACCGAATATCAAATGGCTCGATGACGGGTGTTGGCTCTCCCACATGCCAGATTTCGAAACCGTTAACGTAGAATCCTGGAGCATCGTCCACGATCGAGACTTCGGGTCCCGAACCCGGCCCGATTACTCCTACCGCGGTTGCAAGCTGATCCTGCGACGCATTCGAAATCCAACCGCTGTAGATCGCCTGTGTGAATCGCATTTGGCATTCTTGGGGCGGCGGCGGTGGCGGAGGAGGCGGCGGAGGAGGAGGAGGAGGAGGGCAATCGATGCGTGAATCGCACATCTGATGACCCAGAGGCCCGATCAGGTCTGCTGGAAAACACGCTCCGACAGTCGTGATCGTGATCAGACTGAGCACCATCCGCCAGAATTTCCAAGTCGTCATTTCTGTCTCTCCCCTCGCCGGTCTGTTGAGGTCGCATAGTTATTGTACCCACGAATGCCAAAACGGGGCGGCACAGCGGCTCCCGGCACCGCAACTGGCACCGGGAGCCGCCATCCACCATAAACTTCCTTCTTGAGCGAACTTTTCTGTGCTTTGGCACCCACCAACGACTACTGTTACGTGTTACGCCGTCGGCAGACACCTCTGGTTCAGGTCGTCTGCAACATTATCGTTGAGCAGCGCCTCGGCCTGGCTCATCGGCCACTTGGTCGGCCGATCAATGCCCGGACGCTCGGGATCGTTGAGTGCTTCGAAGATATCGCGAACCAGCCCGGCCCGATGCAGGTCAACCATCCGCTGGCCTTCCATGAAGTGCTCGGCAAACCGTTCCCACAGGATGATCTCGGCCATCCTTACGGGATCACCGGGTACATCGTGTCCCGGCAATCCAACCGCAGCCCGCAGCTGATTCAGAATCGCAGTCGCACCATCGAATTCGCTACTCCGCGCCATGGCCTCGGCGACGATCAACTGCATGCCGTCCCAGTGTAGCATGGGAATATCGTCGGTGTCATCGATGTACTTCCACTGGCTGTAGTGTGGCGTCTCGTTGTCGGTCGCTACCTCGCCATCGAAGTACACGGGAAGGCGCATGTCCGGCATTCCGCTCAACGGATCGGCCATGTACCCCGGTTCGTCGCTCTTCTGGATCATGGGCCACCACTTGTACATGAGCCCAGCGGCCTCGTTATTGTTCTTGGTGGTGAGCTGCACGACCGCGTTGGTGCTCTGCACGTTGAAAATGGCGTCATAGGAGAAGCCCGCCGGAATCGCAGAAGCGTCCGCCGTGGCACCTGCCCAGTCTCCCTGCAACATACGTACCTGTGCTCTCCCTGCCTGCGCGGTCAACGCGTAATTGGGCCTGCCCGCTGCTTGGGATGTGGCCATGGCTGTGGTGAACTTGCGTTCGGCCTGTGCCAACATCTCCATGTCCGAGACCGCGGGACCGTTGCCGTCTGTTTCGGTTGACTTGGCGACGGATTCGCAGAATGTCATGCCGTTCAGCATATCGGCCAAGCCGCCGGACATCTGCACCTGTGCAGTTAACGGACTGCTCGCAGCCTCAGCATCACCTAGAACCCGAATGAACCTCTGCTCTGCGTCGTTGGCGAACCACTGGGCTCTGAGCCACGCGTTCTGGTAGCTGTTCATAGGATTCACGACGCCGGGACCATACTGGACACGGCCATGGTCCGCCTCGTCGTAAGAGCTCCACGTCCCCGTGTGCTGGTAGACATCCGCCAGCAGGGCCTGGTAGACGACCCAGCCGTCAAGGAGCTCGTGGACCGCTCCCTCCACACCGTTTGCAACGGCAGGAAGGGCCTCGTCCAAGTCGTCGGCAGTGTAGCGCTGCGGATCGGACACCGACAGAATGTCACACGCACCGAGCGCTACGATGGCAAGAAAGGTCGCCATCGCGCACCCAACCCTTGATTTTGTCACGGTGAGCCTCCTTTAGAACCTGGTCTTGAAGGACAGCACGAATCGCCTCGGCTGTGGGAGCCCAAGGAACGGCGAAGTACTAAAGTTGTCTCCACCTCTGTACTGCTGATTGGGATCCGGGCAGTGACAATCGTCCCACCAGTGGACATTGTAGCCAGCCAAGGTCAATGACGAGCGTCCCAACCCAATGCTGCTCATGAGGTCCTGAGGCAGCACATAGGAAACCGAAACTTCTTGTAGGCGTATGTGGTCCCGCTTGTCGACTGGGTATACCAGTCTATGCAAATCGAGAATCGAATCACTAGCCGGAGTGCTTTCTCCGTTGGGACTGAGGTGCACGAGATACTCGTCGTAGGCCAACTGGCGGACCCCGTAGCCCCGGTCGGAGTTCCTCATCACTGCGCCCCACTCGCCCCGGACTTGAACGCCGACCCTAAGAGAACTGCCGATCGCGAAGTCGTTGTACATGGACGCGAGTTTATCCGGCTGTTGGTTACCCAAGTACGAACGATACACGGACCGCTCGTGCTTTCGGCTGTTCGGATCCCAACGGAGGATGGTGCGATCAATGTACTCAAAGATCGGTAGGGTTTCCCAATACCAGCCATTGAGTTGGTTGTAGTAGTCCCAGCGGATGAGATTACCGTCCGGCCCATATACCGCCAGAGAATCCGAAATCGCCGTCTCGCCAAGGTCGATGATCTCGTTGTGGATCCACTCTAAAGACGCGCCCGCGGACCAGCGGAAGCTGCTTCGGTTGATGATCGGAGAATTGAGCGATACTTCCACACCCTTGTTGAGAATCTCTCCGACGTTTTCAAGCCGACTCTCCGAGAAACCTCGGCTTGGTGGCAACGAGATTGGAAGAAGGGCGTTCTGGGTCAAGGCGTGCCAATACGTCGCGTCCACCCCGATCTTGTCGTTCCACAGCCCCATTTCAACGCCCGCCTCGTACTCGATCTTGTTCTCGGGCTGCAGATCGGCGTTCCCTGGATTGTTTGGCGACACACCAGCCAGATCCTCCAACACCGTATTGGGCTCGTAGGTCTGGAACTGGTCAAATGCACCGGGGGCCTTCCCGGCCATCCCTACGGCAGCTCGAACCTTCGCGCTGCTGATCAGCGCCGGAAGCATGCTCTCGGAGAAGTTATACGCGGCGTCGACTTTCGGGTACACCTGGAAGCCATAGTTTTCCCCGAAGGCGCTGTTTCCGTCCATGCGCACGGCGGCGGTGATGAACAGGTTGTCGAAATCGAAGCGATTCTGAACAAACGCACCGACGTTGACTTCCTCGGCGAATGTCTCACCACCGAAATTCTGTGCGGCACCACTAACGGTCGTCACACCCTCGCCTGCGAATCCTCTACCGGTCGATATGGACAAAGACGTGATGTCCCAATATCCCTGGGAGCCGAAGGCGAGCGTTCCGGCCAGCCCGCCAAGTAAAGACAGGTTCCAGTCGAGGTTGCCGATGTACTCCATCGTGAACTTCCGAGCTTGCCGATACCCGATGTTCCGCTCGCCCTGGCTGCCGATGTAGGTGTAGTGGCGACCGAAGGGCAGGAGCCGCGTTTTCTGGTCGTTCACCGCGTCGAGGCCGACGGTGGCCCTGTGAGTGAAGTGCGGCATCGGGTTGTAGCTCAGATTGATCGAGCCCGTCCACCGGTCGGCGTCCGAATGCGTGGTAATGGCCTGAGCGTCCGCCACGTTTACGTCGAGCCCGCCGCCGTAGGGCTCTTCAGCCGTGGCGTTGAGGGGGTTGGTCAGGAGCGCATTGGTGTAGATCCCGAGCCAGTTGTTGCCCGACTGCAGCGAATAGATGCGATTCCTGACGTACCCCGAGGTGACACCGACAGTCAGGTTCTCGCCCGCCGTCCAGTTCAGGTTGACGCGCAGGTTGGCCTTCTTCTGATCGTTGGGCTTGATGGATCCTTCCTCGAAGGTGAAGCCGCCGGATACGAAGTAGGTCACCTCTTCCCCACCGCCGTCGACCGTGAGGTCGTAGGAATTGATGAGACCGTTTTCGATCAGCGACTCGTTCGGATCCAGGGCCACCGTCCCGTCCGGCCCCGTGAAGTTGTCCCGCAGGGAAGTCGGGAAGTTGGGGCGATGCCGGTTGAAGCCCGTGGTCACGTTGAGCGAGAAGCTGGCCGGGCTGTTGCTGCGGCCGCGCTTGGTGAAGATCTGGATCACGCCGCCGGACGCCTCGGAACCGTACAGCGTCGACGCCGCGGGCCCCTTCAAGACTTCCACGCGGTCGATCTCGTCGGGGCTCAGATCGGAAAGCCGATCTTCGCCCGCGCCCCCACTGAAGGCGCAGCAGGTGGTCGACCCGCCGGCCGAGCTTCCCCACTCCTGCTGGCGCGTGTCGACACGAACGCCATCGATGTAGATGACCGGACGCTGTCCGAGGCTGAACGAGTCCGTGCCGCGGATCCTCAGCTCGCGCCCCGCGCCCACGCCCCCGACGGTGCCGATGGACCGAACGCCCGGGATGCGCCCCTCGAGCGCCTGGCCGAAGCTGGCGAGGGGAGTGACTTCTTCGATGCTGGTCACGTCCAGCGACGCCGCCGAAGTCCCCAGTTTCCTTCGCTCGACCGCGCCGGCCGTTCCGGTGACGATCAGCTCGTCCATGGCAACCGCCGAAACTTCCATCTCGAACTGGACGGCTGCCGTGCCGCCCGCGGACACGTTGACCTGCCGGGTCTGGGTTGCGTAGCCGACGGACGTCGCCTGGACCGTGTAGGTCCCCGGGGGCACCCGCACGATGAGGAAGCGTCCGGTGGAGTTGGACAGCACGCCCAACTGCGTGTCCACGATCGTGATCTGGACACCGTCGATGGGCTGCCCCGTGGTCGCCGCAACGACCTGGCCGGTGACGGTCCCGTCCTGCGCGACCGTCTGGGTCGCAGAAAGGAACGCCATCGTGGCCGCCACGGCCAGGAGAGAGGCCAGCCTCCCTCCTGTGGTAAGGTTGTAGCGTTGTGTCATGTCGCCTTCTCCTTGTGGAGGCGGGTGACTAGTTCGCGACGAAGGCCCCGTGCCGTCGCCGCTATCGTTACCGCAGTGGCTGCTGCGGTAATGTCCGGTCCACAACCCTGACAAGGTAAGGGATGCTTCTCCCCGATTGCAAGTTTCAGGGTTCCTCGTGTCAGGAGCAAATAAAGATGTCCGGCTTCGTAGCATGTGAAATGTCCGCTTTCCGATCCGGGCGTCCAGCGATCCGGGCGTCCAGTCTGGAACCGGTGATGGTCCCGGATCAGGCCGGGGACCGCTTCCGCCAGCTCCTCGCGCTTGCGGCGAAGCGACCCGCGCGCCAGCCCGGTGAGGACCCGGGGGTCTTCCTCCCCTCGATCATCGCCCTCAGGATCGCTCTCCACGTCGCGCCCATGATGTCCGACACGACGGCCGGCGGCGGGACTCGCACAGCGTCCGGTGCTTCGGAAAGTTGTCGGCCGCCAGCATCCGAAACGCGATGTCCTCCTCCGGCTTCCTCGCCGTTCCCCGCGACGAGTAAGGTGCCGGTCGCATACGCGCAGACCAGCACCTCGACCATCATCCGCGGCTCGTACGGCGAGTCGCGGCGGCCGTCCCCCGCATACGGCCCGTAGAACGCGCTAAGGTCCACCTCGTCCACCAGGTCGCTCACATGGTGCGCCAGGAGACCCTCCGGAACCCCACTCGGCGCAGACTCCTAGTCTCGATTCGCAGCAGGAGGGTTCTGTACGGAGCCTCGCGAGCGATGGTGATCTCCTGAACTCTGCCGGGGAAATGATCGGCCAGCGGGAGTGCAGCTCCGAATGCACCCCGGTCGAACTGCTCGCTCCCGTTCAGCACCACGACCTCCAGCGGAGTATCCACCGGCAGCCAGCATTTTCGAAAGAGTCCCGAAGCGTCGGTCTCTCCCCGCGTTCCGGCATGGTCTTCCTCGATGTCCTCCGCCCGGAGACCGCCAGTCATTATCAGAACGGTCGCCTCCGCCGCGGGGTTCCCCTCCGCATCGGTCACGGCTACGGTGAGGATGCCCTCGTACGAAGTAAGCCGACCTCCCGCCCGGAGGGTCGGCTCGGGCTGCCTGGCGCCACCGCAGACATCTTCGAGCACCTCATCGAGCGAAGGAGCCTCGAAGGCTACTCGGACCGGATTCTTCGGTGCCGGCCCCACCTCGACCTCGAGCGGTTCGGGCCGATACCACAGCTGCTCCAGATCGGGATGCGTATAGTGGACCGTGTAGACATAGGGGCCGAGGTGAGCGAGTTCGAATCGGCCTTCGGCGTCCGTGACCACCTCGGTCCCCTCACCGTGGAGAAACACGCGAGCGCCCGGCAACCCGACCTGCTGACTGTCGAAGACCGTGCCCGCAATGCGGGCTCCCTCGTCACCCTCGAAAACGATGTCCTGCTCGTCGTGGACACGCAGAACCTCGCCATGCTCCACGATGACGGCCTGGAGCGAGGCTGTCAGACGGCCGGTGGCAGGGTCGCGTGCTTCACCGGGGCGGAACATGCGAAGATGCCACGAGGGCACGATCCCCGTGCCGTTCGGCAGCGTCGTGAATTCCACCTTGCCACCGGGAGACGCTTCCAGGAGCCGCGGGTGCACATCGAGGTTGACGTACTGGAAATCCACTCGCTTCAACTGCGCCGAGACCGGATCCAGCCACATCGTGCCCGCGATTTCCGCCACTTCGCGACCGGGTGCCGGCTCGAACTCCAGCCCGATCAGCTCTCCTCGCTGGCGCTCACCCCGCCGGATTCGAAAACAGTGCGTGTCCAGGAAGGCGTCGGAGAGAAGCACATCGGCGTCCACCCCCCAGAAAACCGACCCTCGGCGCGACAGCCGCACGAATCCCTCTGCCAGAAGCGAGTCGGCGGGACGCGAATCGTAGGGCATCGGAGCCGACACCTCCACATAGTCGCGGTCTTCCCGTTCCACCCTGCGGCCCCTGGGGTCCAACCGCCGCTTGATCCGGAGCATCTCGTAACGGTACAGTCCCCGCTCCTGGGTCCACACGGCTGCCGCGAGGGCTTTCCGCGCCTCTTCCCACACCCGCGCAACGGCCAAACCCTCGTCCGGGCGTACGCGGCACTCACGATCCGCCTCCACCTCGATTCCCTTCAGAGAGACCGGCTCGATCCGTGCTGCCAGCTCGATGGTCAACGTGTCCCCGGCAGCCACACTAAAGATGTCCGAGAAGGTCGTGGCAAAACCGATCCGGTCGGCCCTGATACGGTATTCACCGGGAGCGGACGCCTGCAGCTGGAAAGCGCCGCCGCTGCGTGTGAGTCCCCGCTCGATCTCCCGGCCACTGCGGTCCACCAGGCTGACCATCACGCTGCCGATCCCGGTTCCTCCGGCAGCGTCGACGAGCCTGCCACGGATCACCTGCCCATCGGCGGAACGAGGTATGGCGGCAAAGAGCCACAGCACTGCCAAGAGCGGCATTGTTGCGGCGTTGGTCAAGGACAACCTCATCTCCACTGCACCGCCTGACCCTCTCCCCACAGGGGAGCAGGTCGGGTTCCTTGCGGAAGGAGGCGGTCGGTCCGGTAGGATCGATCAGAGCGTAAGCCCAGCGTGAGCGACACTCTTCCGACCGGCTCCTCCGGCGACAGTACCACTTCTCCAGTCTCGCGCTCCGCGCCGGTACCGGCGGTCACGGCAATCGTGCGATCGACCGGGACACCGCAGATGCGGAACTTGCCCAGCTGATTGGTCATGGTCTCCTCTCTACGGGCATGGGCGCTCATTCTGCCCGCCCTGTCGCGCACCGCTACCCACTCGGCCGCCACCTCGATGCCCTTCAGCATGCGACCGGCCGCATCGGAGACCTCGCCCAGCACCACTCCCGTGGCCGGGTCCCACTCCTCCACCTGGCACGCCGCGGCCAGCACCTGGTGTCGGGAAGGCACCCGGATGCGCACCGTCGCAGTGTCGCCGGCAACGACCCTGGCGTCGGCCACGACGTATTCGCGATCCAACCCCAGCCGGGAAGGGCGAACATGCGCAAATTGATAGCTTCCCTCTGGAAGCCCGGCAATGGTGAAACTCCCGCCCGCGTCCAGAGCGACTTCGACGCCGACGCCCACAAGAGCGACCCGGTCCCCAGCGACACCTCCTGCGACCTCCCCGGCCACCGTCCCGCCCAGCTCGGCATAGGCCACCTGTTCGGTACCCCGTCGCAGCGCCCGCACGACCCGCCCGCCCTCCTCTGCGATTCCGGCCAGGCTCGCGCGCCGGCCACGGAAGATTGCGTCGCGCACTTCGATCATCATCGGCATCCTGATGTGCCACTTCGAGACGATCCATCCGCCGTCGGGCATGCCGAGGAACTCCACATGGCCGCCGATCTGATCGCTTCCATGCTCGGCCGCAAGCCCGGGCAGGCCGACGTAGCCGAAGTCGAGCCGTTCGAGCTCACCGTTCTCGCGCGACAGCCACAGGACGCCTTCGATGTCGCTGCGTCCCGCTTGGAGGCGAACGGGCCGAAACTCAAGACCCACCAGGCCGGGGCGCGCCTCGTCGCGGGCCCGCAGCCGCAGGCAGTGGGTGGCGAGAAACAGGTCTGAAAGCAGCGTATGCGCGTCCGGTGCGAAATAGCGGTGTCCTCCGTCATCGGGGACGACCCAGCCGCCGGAGTCAAGGAGCTCGACCGGACGGCTTCTGATCGGCCGCTCGTCCGTCGAACGCGCATGCGTCCGCGTCTCGCTGCGGATCTTCAGGGAGCCCGGTTCGAGCTCCCGGACATGTTTCTCGAGGTGGTAGACGTACCGGCCGACGGAATCCGAGGTGTGGACCGCCAGCAACGCCTTGCGGGCCTCCTCCCATACGCGGTGCGTCGCCTCGCCGACGGCGGCGTGCAGCTCGCACCGCCTTTCTCCCGAAGCCTCGATGCCCGCCAGATCGATCGGACGGACCCGGAGCGCGATCCGGACCGTGACGGTGTCCGCCGCTCCCAGATGGAGACCGCCCACCGTCGTGGTGGACATCCCGAGACGCTCCGTCCGCAGGCCGTAGGTGCCCGGCGGCCCGGCAACCAGGAATCGGAACGATCCGTCCGCGTCCACCAGGAATCGCTGAAGACCACGGCCGCCGTCGTCGACCAGCGACACGAGCGCCCCGGCGACCGGAAGCTGCGACGCCGAGTCGACGACGACTCCGTGAATGACCTGCGCACCACCTCGCTGAACGAAGATGGCGACCGCGGCGGCCAGGACCAGCATGACGAGGACCTGCTTCGAACATCCGGTGCCCCGTCGCCGTTTCGGCGATGTGAGACCGAAACTCTCGGACACTGCCTTCCCCGTCAGAATATCTCCCCTAGCCCCTGTTCCACCCGCTCCGCCAGCGAGGTCACGGCATACGCCGCGATGCGGGTCGTCTCGCTCCTTATGTAATAGGGGTCGCGCTCGGACAGTTCGTTGTGGAACAGCTCCGCGAAGCCAAGTTCCTCGCCTGCGTCGTCCAGGTAGTCGACCCGCAGAAGGGGCGTACCGACCGGGCCGTGCTCGGCACCGTATCCGCCGATGGCGAGCTGGTCCACACGCTGCATGAAATTCGCGAAGGCGACATCGGGAACATCGCCGCCCACCTCCGTCCACTCGCCGTCTTCGGTGCGCGCCATTTCGCGCGTGCCGCCCCCGGGGACCGAAATCCGCACCGTCGCCACGTCGTCGTCTGCGAAGCGGTGCAGCCATCGCTCCCTCAGCGCACCTTCGCCGATGGCCAAGGGGCGCGTGATGTCGCTGGCGATGACGTAACCGGCGCCCGTCGCCGGTTCCAGGGCGTAGCGATCCGACCCGCCGAACGCCGAATCGCCCACCATCAGGATGCGCTCCTCGTCGAGAAAGCGCACCTTGATCCGTTCCGATGCGCCGTCGAGCGCAAACCGCGCCGTCATCTCCGGCGAGAGTCGGCCAAGATCGCGGATCACCCTCAGGCCGGCCAGACGCCCCAGAAGGGTGTGACCCGGGACCCCGACCGGGTACTCCAGCGTATCCGTCGCATCCGCACCCTCGATCTCGATGCCCCAGAGAAAGGTGCCGTTCTCGTCGGTGCGGCGCTGTATCTCGATGTCCATCTCGGGCGCGGTGTAGTGCACCGAGACGATCTCGGTCGTGTCCCTCTCCCACACCAGCCGGAGGTCCGCTTCCGCATCGCTCGTCGTGTCGCGCGTCCAGGTCAGCAGCGCCCCGATCACGGCCAGCGCGAAGAGCCCGCCGTGCGCCTTCAAGGTCTTCACGAAGAGCTCCCCTCCGGCTCTCCGGGGAACTTCCGGCGGCCGTACAGGACGAAGACGCCCACTCCCAGCACCAGCGCCGGAGCCCCGAAGATGATTGCGTAGAACCACCCGACATTCTCGGACCGCGTGTGCAGGATCGGTACGTCTTCCTCCGAGACGACATCTCCGGCGAAATTTTCTTCCCCGCCCAGCCAGCGGATTCCGTCCGCAACGACAAAGGCGTTCAGCTGGAGGCGGCGCAGGATCTGGTCCGAGAAGATTTCGGCATCGCCGTAAACCAGCGCCCTCATTCCGGGGCCGGGGCCGCGCTGGGCCGAGGCGTCGACGCCCTCCCCGGGCTCCTCGTCGTCGGCAGGCCGGGTCTCGTCGGCGGCCTGGACCTCGCCGGCAGCCTGGTCCTCCTCGTCATCGGCAGGCTCTTCCGCCCTTTCGACCGCGACCGCAAGGCCGTGCTCTTCCCTGACCTCGGTCTCTTCGTCGAAGCGGTAGTCGCCGTTAAGGTCGGCGTAGCTGCTGGGAAGCGAGCGGATGACGAGGCTGGCGCGGATGCCCGGGACGTCGTCGGCGACCTGGAAGCTGCCGGGGCCGACCATGATGATCTCGCTGCCGCTGCGGCCCGCAGTGGTCACCGACGCATGCGTGGAGAACCGGTTGGTGACGATGAAGCGGCGATCCGCCGACGACGGCGGGTTGCTCGGGACGAACACCCGATCGTCGATCGTCATCGCGGGATTGTAGTCGACGCCCAGATAATCGCGGAGATCCTCGAGGGGAAACTCGGAGCCGGGCTCCATGGCCACCAGCAGCGAGCCGCCTCTGTCCAGATACTCCCGCACCGTGTTCATCTCCGCATCGAGAAAAGCGCGCTGCGGCCCCAGGATCATGACTATGGCCGCGTCATCGGGGATCCGGTCCCCCAGCCCCTCGCCGATCCCGATGTCCCTCGTCTCGTAGTTGAGATAATCCAGCATCTCCCGCAGAGCCCCCAGGGGCGGACCCCGGTCGAGCTCGGATTCCATCCCGGGACGCCACCTCTCTCTGAGGGAGGGCGGCTCGTCTGCTTCGGGCTCGTCGGTGGACAGAGGATCGTTGAACTCGCCGTGACCCTTCGTCAGGTAGGCGAAGCGGCGTTCCCGGTTCAACCGCAGCAGCGCCTGCTGCACGTAGCTGTCCAGCACCCTCAGCCTGCCGCGCGCCTCGTTCAGATCGAGCAGCAGGCCGATCTGCTCCGTGCGGCCGTCCAGGCGCAGAAACAGCGTGCCGTCGCTTCGCGCGTTGAAGTCGGCCGCCGCGTCCGGATCGGTGTAGCGGTCGTATTCCTCTATCGCGACCTTGCCCGTGGCCCGTGCCAGCTCGTCGAGGTAGTTGCGGACCTCGTCCTTGACCTCATTGACCTCGGGGAAGAAGAGCGCCGCCTCGAGCGTGCCGTCCATGTTGCGCACGATCTCGCGCACGGACTCGCCCGGCGTGGCCGTCTTGAAGTAGCTGAAGTCGGCCGTCTGGTTCAGCGCCGCCGCGATGTAGCCGACGAGGACCAGGGCCGCGCCGCCCAGAGCCGCGCTCAAGGCGTTGGCCGCGGTCTCGCGCACCCGCATGGCGTCGACTTGCAGCGCCCCCTCGCTGCCGCCCTTCGCCAGCGCCCACTGGGCACCCAGGACCGGGAGCAGCGACGCGCCCAGCACGATCGGCGAGGCCACGAGAAAGAAGCGCTGGAAGCGGATGCGATCCCTGATCCCTTCGAACTCCAGGCCGAGAAGGTCCAGCCCGCCTTCGGTGCCCGGAACGTAGCCCGCCAAGGCCAGCGCGGAGCCTGCATATCCAAAGGCGAACACCGCCTCGACCGAACGCCTCTCGCCTTCGGCGCTCCTCCACAGCACGAAGCGCCGCACAACGGCCGCGAGCACCGCGCCGCTGCCGAGGATGACGAGGGGGAGGTGCAGCCACCCCGTCCCGTCGAAGACCCGCGCACCGGCGAAGACGGCCGCCAAGCCTGCGAGGAGGAGCCAGGTCGGCCACGCGTTCTTCGTTCCCATCACTCGGCGTCCATTACTGCTTGGCCCCCATTACTCCCATCGCTTGGCCTCCATGACTTTGGTCGCCGCGAAGAGGAAGAAGTAGGTGAGGGCAAGGTAGTACACGACATCGCGCAGGTGGAGCAGGCCCGACAGGAAGCCCGAGAAGTGGCGTCCGTGGATCGCGAGCGCCGCGAAGACGCGGGACAGGGGCGAACCGACGATCTGGGAGAGCTCCCAGAGCAGGAACATGACCCCGGTGACGACCGACGCGACGGCGGCCGCGACGAGCTGATGGCGTGTGAGCGCGGTGGCGAAGAGTCCGATCGAGAGGACCGCGGCTCCGAACAGGGTGAGGCCGAGGTAGCCGATCAGGATGTGCCCGACGGCGATCTTGCCGTTGACGAGGATCAGGAGCGGGATGTAGAGCGTCGCCAGGGTGATCGCGGAGAGGAAAGCGAGCGCGGAGAGGAATTTGCCGAGGACGATCTCCCAGTCCCGCACCGGCGACGTGTCGAGCAGGAGCTGCGTGCCCGTCTGGCGTTCCTCGGCGATCAGGCGGATCGAGAGCGCGACCGCCGCCACCGCGGTCAGGCCGCTGGCGTTGTAGAAGAATCCGGCCAGGACGAGCCCCGAGAGGCGCTCCCCGGCGTCCGGGCCGAGCGCGGTGGCGTAGAAGAGGACGCCGTCGAGGAGAAGGACCACCGCCGCGACGATGTAGCCCATCGGCGAGCGGACGTAGGCCTGGAGCTCGCGCCGAAAGACGATCCCGACGGCCCCCGTGTTCATGCCCTCGCACCCGTGGTCATGCCTTCGCGCCCGTTCTCATGCCCTTGCCACCCACGTTCATGCCCTCGCGGCTCCCACCAGGCCGACGAACACACGCTCCAGCCCGCACTCGGCGCGGCGCAGGGCGATCACGTCGTGGCCGGCTTCGATCAGAGCACGGCAGACCGCGGCACGGAGGTCGGCTTCGCCTTCCGCATGGTAGGTCACGGCGCCCGCCTGTCCGGCCGACCGCTCCGTGCTGCCCGCACGTTCGACGCGGGTGATGCCCGCCACGCCGGCGATCACGGCTTCCGGCTCGGCCGTCATTCCGTTGCCGGTGCCCTCGCCCGCCCGCACAGTCACAGCCATGCGGCGCACCGTCAGCAGCTTCTCGCCCAGCTCGGCCTCGCTCCCCGACGCGATGATCCGGCCGTCGTCGAGGATCAGCAGCCTGTCGCAGGTCTCGCTGATCTCCGGCAGGATGTGGCTCGAGATCAGGATTGTGTGCGAGTCCTTCAGGCGGCGGATCATCCCGCGCATCTCCACGATCTGCACCGGGTCGAGATCGTGGGTGGGCTCGTCGAGGATCAGGAGCGCGGGTTCGTGGATGATCGCCTGCGCGACGCCGACCCGCTGCCGGTACCCCTGCGAAAGATGCCGCGTGGGCATGTCGCGCACCTCGGTGATGCGCGCGTATTCCTCGACCTCGGGGATCCGCTCCGCGAGCTTCTCGCGAGACATTCCCTTCAGCTGCCCGACGAAAGCCAGATAGTCGCTCACCGGCATGTCGCCGTACACCGGCGGCAGCTCGGGCAGATACCCCACCCGCTTCCTCACCTCGTGGGGCTCGCGCAGGACGTCGAGCCCATCGATCGTGACGGTACCCGACGACGGGCGCAGCCCGCACGCGAGAATGCGCAGGAGCGTCGTCTTCCCCACCCCGTTCAGACCGAGGAACCCTACCGTGTCGCCTCGGTCGATCTCGAAGGACACGGGGCCGAGGGCCCTCTTCCTGCCGTAGTACTTGGTGACGTCGTTCAGCTTGACCATTCGCATCGGTTGGCTGGGACACGATCGCTTGGGCTCGGCCGGCGGCGCGCCGAGACCACCGGCGTGCCGGGAAAAGCTAGATGGCGACGGTATGGAGTCAAGGTTGCGTCTGTTGAGAGCACATGATCCTGTCCGGTTCTGAACTCTCACCGAGGAGGTCGAATGAGCCGGGCGCAGCTCGTGTCGCTGGTCGAATGCCGGGGGGGATCAGAGCGACAGCAGGAACCGGACGACCGCGCGCCGTGCTTCTTCCGGCAGCGCCGCGAAGGCGTCCCGGGCGGTGGCCGCCTCGCCTCCGTGGGCTGCCACCGCACCGGGAACATCGGCGGCGCTGCCGTCGTGGAGCAGGGCGTCGCGGTAGCGGAGGCCCCAGAGGGGGGCCGTGCGGAGCTCGCCGGGCGATGCGTCAAGTCCGCAGACATCGGCTAGATCTTCGCCCATGTCGTGCAGGAGCAGATCCGAGTACGGCCTGATCGTTTGTTCGGCGAGCGCGCGGGCGGTGCCGGCACCGGTGCGCAGTTCTTCGCGGTGGCAGGATGTGCAGCCGATCTGCCGAAAGAGGGCAGCGCCCCGCGCGACCGTGTCCCGGGCCGCCGCGGTAAGGTCCCGTTCAGGTGGCGGCGGGGCCAGAAAGCGCACGTAATCGGTGAGCCGTTCCAGCGTGGGCGCGTCAATTTCGGGGTCGGCCATGGGGTCGGCTTCCGCGGGGACGGGGACACCGTTCACGGCCTCTTCCATGAGATGCCCGGGCGTCGTGAAACCGAGCTCGAAGCGGAGCGCGGTGACCACGAAGTCGCGCACGGCGGAGGCGTCACCCTTGCGCCCGAAGCGGGCGGTGCGGCCGTCGGCCAGGCGAGGCAGACGCCCCGAGATGCCGTTACCGTCGGCGTCGTCCGGGTCGGCCCGCTCCCGCAGGACCTCGGCGGGCACGGCCTCGAGAAGGCCCAGGCCGAAGAGCGGCGGCGCTGTAACCTGCGCCGCGGCGGTCGCCGCCGCGGGTATCTCCTCGGGTCCCATTCCGTGCGCGGCCAGGAGGTCGGTGGCCCGGCGCTGGATGTTGTCACCACCCTGTGCGACGAGGAGGTCGCACCGCCCTTCTTCGAACCGGGTGGCCTTGAGGACGCGTATCCTGGTACCCCCCCCGCCGACCACGGGCTGATCGTGACAGTCGCTGCACCGCTCCGCGTTGTAGAGGGGGCCGAGGCCCTCGTCGGCAGTCGCGAGGCGCTCGAATAGGGCGCGGCCCAGCAGAAAGCGACCGCGTTCGCCGGAGCTGAGGCCGGCGACGGGTTCGCCCGGTGACGGCGGAGGTTCGGCATGCTCCCCGTCGCCGCACGCCGCGATGATGATCAAGCAGACCAGAAGGATGCTGCCCCGCAGCCCGTGGACAAATCCGCTCCGGCGCTGCGACGGGATCACGATCCGGATCCCCCCGTGCCTTCCGCCTCGGCCAGCATCCTGCGCGCCATGACGATCGCCGCCAGAACGCCCCGTGCCCGCACCCGCGCGGCCATGCGGGACATGAGCCATGCTTCCAGGAGGGGCGGCAGCGACCGGACTTCCTCGCGCCGGGACACGACCAGCTCCATGTAGCGCGCGAGGGCGGCCCCGGATGGGGCCTCGGGGCTGTCAAGCTCGAGAACGCGGGTCCAGTATTCGATCTCCTCGTCGTGCAGGACCGACAGTCGCCGCGCGATCTCAGGGTCAAGAGTCATCCCCCGTTCGGCGGCGTCGGCGAGGCGGAGTTCGCGGGTCCCGATGTCGTTGATGAGGTTGATCCGTTCCGCTTCGCCGGCAGCGAGCAGTTCGGTCAGGGACTCGGGAGGAAGGAAGAGCAGCACGCGAGCGGCAACCTCCGCGGTCAGGGCCCCGCCCTCCCATTCGGCGAGCACCTGCTCGGAACTCAGCCACTCTGCAGGACTCTCCGCCATCCGGGCGATCACCACCTGTGCGCCCGGCGTCACCGTGAAGTGGCGGGCGGCGCGCACGCCGTCAGCAGCCCCTGCGTCCGCCTGCGCCAGCATTCTCTCGAAGAGCAGATCGGCGAAGAGCGTTTCCACTTCTTCGAAGCGGGGCCGGTACAGAAGATGGAATCCCCGGGCACTCTGGGTCACCCCCGACACCTGCCCGGGCTGAAGGCGAAACGCGACGCGGTCAAGCGTGGAGGGGAGCTCCCCGGCGGCGAAGAGCCCGAGCAGTCCTCCGCGCTGCCGGGACTCGGCGTCCTCGCTCTCGGCTACGACCTGATTCCAGCCGCCGCCTTCGGCGATGGTCGCCAGCAGCCGTTCAGCGGTCCGCTGCTGGAGCACTCTCTCGCTCGACGACGTCTCCGCGCCGACCCTGCGCAGCGTATGCGCGATCAGACGCAGCGAGCCTTCGCGGAAGACCTCGTGGACCGACCCGGCCTCCCGCGCCGCGTCGGCTCCCAGGCGTTGACGCCGGTCGGCGTCCAGAAGCGCTTCCCGCCTGTCCAGCCAGATCGAGGCCTCGCGCGCTTCCGAACCCAGGAGCGAGTCTCCGGCGGCCGCACGTTGCGAGAGCGCTGCCGCGGATACCCAGAGGTCGGCGAGCTGATCCGCCGCCAGCGAGTCGAGCGGGTACGGCTGAGCCAGCACGAGGAGTTCGGCAAGCCGCTCCTCGGTCAGCGCCCAGTCACCGGCCCGGGCGGCCAGGCCCTGGTCCGAGACGTTGCTGCATGACGTCAGCCACGGCACTGCGGCCGAACACAGGACGGCCCGCCGGATAGCGGAAATGCTACCGGACGGTGATGGTGATCGTATCGGCAACGGGAGGGTCGAGCGGGATGTGCACGCCGTCGGCCACGACTGCGATGATGCGATGTTCGCCGGGAGCGAGATCCTCCAAAGTGAACTCGGTCTGCGCCAGACCCATGTGGTAGTGGACGCCCGGGTCGTTGGGAATGGGGAGCATCCAGTCGACATCGCCGTCGACGATCAGATGGTGATGCCCCGTCCCGGGGTCCATGTTGCCCGCCTGAACGATTTCAAGGCCCTCGGTCTCCATTACGAAGAGCACGGGACCGGCGTCGACCTCCGCTCCGTCGGCCGGCTGAACGATCCTCACTCGGGCGGGCGCTGCGGCCTCGCCTGCGTCGGCTTCTTCCCGACCGTCTCCAGTCCCTCCGCCGCAACCCAGCACCATCATGGCGGCTCCCAATCCGACCGTAACTCGCATGACTCCGTCGCTCCTCGTTGTCCGAAGGCTCGTGGTTCTTCGGCACCGACTCTGCCCGGCAGGCAGCGGGTGTGCCGAGTCTTCGCAAGTTGGGGGAGCGTAAGCATCCGCGCCAGACCGGGGCGCTGCCAGACCGGGCGCTGCACAGGGAGGGGCCCTGCGGCCGGTTACCCCCCGCGGTGCCGGTGACCGTGACCGCTGCGGTATCCTCCGCAGCCTGAGCGGCCGCGTGCGATGCGCACGCCGCTCCCGCTGCCGGGAGCAGCGGAGCCGTCCACGCGGTCAACCGACGATTCGCAGGCATCGGATCACTTCCAGCGGTTCGTCGACCGTCCTGCGGCAGTCGCCCGCCCTGTGTATGAACATGCCGTCGCTACGCACGATAGGGTGGCGTGTCCCGTCTCGCCATTCCATCGCCCATGAAGATCCGAGAGGATATCGTTCCGGCCGGGTCAGGGAGGGCTCTCGGAGGGCTACCCGGCGACCCCGAAACTCCGCTTGACACTCATGGAGCGAAAATCCAATGTTACAAGCTATGAACGAATCCGGGTTCGACACGTTGAAAGCCACCCGAGCGCTCGAAGCCGCCGGCTTCGAATCGCGCCAGGCGGAAGCCATGGTGACGGTCTTCGGCGGCGTGGTCGTCGGCAACGTGGCCACCAAGTGGGACATACGCGATCTGAAGGACGACATCGCCGCGTTCCGCAAGGAGGTCGACGCCAAGTTGCATCATGAAATCGGCGGCCTCCGCACGGAGTTCGACGCCAGGCTGCAGCAGGAGATCGGCGGCCTCCGCACGGAGCTGCACCAGGAGATCGGCGGCCTCCGCACGGAGTTCGACGCCAGGCTGCAGCAGGAGATCGGCGGCCTCCGCACGGAGCTGCACCAGGAGATCGGCAGCCTCCGCACGGAGCTGAAGAGTGAGATCGCCGAAGTCCGGCTCGGTGTCGAAAGTCTCAGGGCCACCATGTACAAGCTGCTGCTTGCACAGGCCGCCGTCATCGTAGGTCTGATCCTTGGTCTCCAGCGACTGTTCCAGCTCTAGCTCCGGCAGCCCGTGGAAGCAATCTCGCTGCGATCGCCCTGGCGCTCTCGGCATTGAACAGACGCCGCAGCCGGTCGGCCACCTCGTGCGTGGCGGCCCTCGCCGCGCTCTTCGCGCTGGGGTTCGCCCTCTCGGCGCTCACACGGGGGACCGCATCCGCACAGCTCGTTCCGGCCGGCCGCATCGATCCCGACACCGTGCCTCGCCCGTCCGTCGAAGCCAGGCGAGCCACCTCGCCGATCACGCTTGACGGCGACCTGAGCGACGAAGCCTGGGCGCTCGCCGACTCCACGAAGGGAGTCTTCTACCAATCCATCCCGAATCAGGGCTCGCCATCGGCGGAGCGCACCGTCGTGCGCGTTCTCTACGACGGCCGCCACCTGTATGTCGGCGCGACGATGTACGACAGCCAGGCGGATGCGCTCGTGTCGGCCGGGATGGAGCAGGACTTCGCCACGCAGGACTCGGACATCTTCGGTTTCGCGCTCGATACCTACCTGGACCGCCGCAACGCGTTCCTCTTCGCGGTCAACCCGGCCGGCGCTCTCTTCGACGCCCAGGCCTTCAACGACCAGCAGTCGGTGAACCGAGCGTGGGAGGGCGAGGTCGAGGTCTCGACTTCGGTGCACGACTGGGGTTGGGTGGCCGAGATCGCCGTCCCGATGACCACGCTGCGGTTCCGCGAAGCGAATGGAGCCCAGAGCTGGGGAATCAACTTCTCCAGGCGCATCCGGCGCATTTCGGAGGACTCGAACTGGGCGCCGCTGACGCGGCAGTTCCGGATCTACAAGATGTCCCGGGCCGGCACGCTGACCTCGCTCGAAGGGATCCGGCAGGGCCGCAATCTGCGGGTCAAGCCGTTCGTCAACGGGGTGCAGGCCGATGGATGGAGGACGGCTTCGCCGGGCCGCAAGGTCGAGGGCGGGTTCGACCTGAAATGGGGGATCACGCCGCAGCTCACTCTCGACGTTACCGCGCTGACCGACTTTTCCCAGGTGGAGGTCGACGAGCAGCAGATCAATCTGACTCGCTTCTCGCTGTTCTTCCCCGAAAAGCGTGACTTCTTCTTGGAAAACGAGGGAATCTTCAGCTTCCAGGACAACCGGGTGCGCAACTTCCGCACCGGCTCCGGGCCGCAGAACTTCAAACTCTTCCACAGCCGCAGGATCGGTCTTTCCGCAGACCGCACTCCCGTGCCGATCGCCGGAGGCGCCCGCCTGACCGGTCGTGCGGCGGGCTACGCGATAGGCCTTCTCAGCATGCAGACCCGGGACGACTCCGGCAGCCCGGGGGAAAACTTCTCGGTCGTGCGGCTCAGGAAGAACATCCTCGGGAGCAGCGACATCGGGGTCATGTTCGTCAACCGGGAGGGTACCGGCGCGAGTGTCGCCGACTCCTACAACCGATCACTGGGCGCCGACGTGAACCTGCGGCTCGCCGGCGGGCGGATGCTCTTCAACTCCTACGCAGCGGCAACGGACGAGCCCGGCGTTTCCGGGAACCGGACGGCAGGCGCCTTCGAGGTCGCATGGCGGGATCCGATCTGGGACGCCTCGATGCTGCTCAAGACGGTCGGCGACAGCTTCAATCCCGGCGTGGGATTCGTGGCGCGGCGGGGAATTCGGCAGGGGTTCGTCACGCTGGGCGCCCATCCGCAGCCGGCGATTCCGCGCGTGCGGGAGCTCAACCCGTACGTCGATGTCGACCTTTTCGCAGGTACCGGGTGGGTGCTCGAGAGCCGGGAGATCAAGCCGGGGCTGGAGATTTCCTTCCTGGACAGCAGCGTGCTCACCTTGGAGTACTCGGCGTCCTACGAACGGCTGGCGGAGACAACGCCGATCGCCGGCGTCTCGGTTCCGACCGGAGAGTACGACTTCGGCGCTTTCACAGCTGGCTATCAGTCGAATCTGGGGCGCAGGCTGGGGGGCAGAATCTCGCTCACGCGGGGCGGCTTCTTCGACGGCGACAGGACTTCGGTGACCGGCAGCGTCGTCGTGCGGCCGAATGCGCACTTCTTCCTCGAAGGCACCGTGCAGCGAAACCGGCTCGCGCTGGCCGGACGCGACTTCGACGCCGATCTGTTCGGCGGGCGCTTCAGGTACGCATACGACACCCGCACGTTCCTGAGCGCGTTCCTGCAGTACAACGAGACCACGGACGAAGTGCAGACGAACATCCGCTTCAACCTGATCCACGCCCCGCTGAGCGATGTCTTCCTGGTCTACTCCGAGCGCCGCGACCGGAGTCCCGAGCCCGGCCGAACGGCGCTGACCGCCCGGGCCCTCGTGCTGAAGGTCACGAAGCTGCTGGCGTTCTGAAGGGCTGCGCATCGCCTTCCGGAAGGGCGTCCGACCGCTCTCGGTGCTCGTGCGGATTAATCCACGGGCTGCTATCCCTCGCTGGTCATCTTCGGCTGGCCGCCGTATTCCTCGAACCACTTCATCAGGTAGAGCTGCGTGCGCATGAAATTCGACGGCTTGGAGCTTGTCCCATGGTACTCGCCCTGGAAGCGGAGCATCCTGGTCGGAACGCCGAGCTGCTTGAGCGCCTGGTAGTATTCCTCCGTCTGAGCCATCGGCGTGCGCAGGTCCAGCTCGCCCGTCATGAGGATCGTGGGCGTGGTGACGTTCTCGACGTACATCAGCGGGGAGTGCTCCAAGTACTTGTCGGGGTTGTCCCACGGATAGCCGTGATACCGGTAGTATCCCCAGACCGTGATGTCCGCCGTGCCCGCGAAGCTCATCCAGTTGGTCACCGGGCAGCGAACGCCGGCCGCCGCGAAGCGCGTGGTGTGGCCGATCACCCAGCTCGACAGCACGCCGCCGCCGCTGCACCCGGTGACGTACATCTGGTCCGCGTTGATGTAGCCGAGGTCGATGAGCGCATCGACGCCGGCCATGAGGTCGTCGTAGTCGACCGAGGGATAGCCGTTGTCGATGGCGTTCCCGAAGTCGGTGCCGTAGCCGGTGCTGCCGCGCGGGTTGGTGTAGAGGGTGACGTAGCCGTTGGCCGCGAAGTTCTGGTAGGGGTAGCTGAAGGCGACGTTGTACATGCCGTGCGGGCCGCCGTGGATGTGCAGGATGAGGGGGTAGCTCTGGTCGGGGTCGAAGCCGGGAGGCTTGACGATCCAGCCCTGCACCTGCGTGCCGCCGGTGGATTCGTACCAGATCTCCTCCACTTCGCCGAGGCGCTTGCCTGCGAGCACATCCGCGTTGACCTCCGTGAGCCGACGTATCTCGCCGGGGCGGTTCAGGTCGTAGGTGACGACGTCTCCCGGCTCGTGCGGCGAGGCGAGGGTGCCCACGGCCCTCCCTCCCGATGCGACGGAGGTGAGCGAAAGCATGTGGTTGCCTTCCGTGACCTGCTTCATGCCGCCGTCGGCGGTCGCGTAGTGGACGTTCATGGTCCCGCGGTCCCCTGCGGTGAAGAAGATCCCGCGCGAATCGCTCGACCAGTTGAGGCTGCCGACATCCCGGTCCAGATCGCCCGAGACGAGGCGGTGGGCGTCGCCGTCGGCGCTCATGACGTAAAGCTCGGTCGTCTTGTAGGTCTGCGGAGTCCACGGATACCCGGTGTAGGCGATGCGGCCCCCGTCCGGAGAGATCTTCGGGCTCGCCCAGGGACCCCTGTCTCTGGTGAGCCGGCGGATCTCTCCCGAAGCGATGTCGAGCGCGTAGATGTGCGACTCGCGGTAGAGACCGTCCGCATCCTCCATCAGTCCGTCGAAGACGAGAGTTCCCCCGTCGGGAGTCAGGTCGTAACCGACGTTGCCGACTCCCGGAGCGAAGGTGGCGCCGGCGTTCCACTCGCCGGCGGTGAGCTGCCGGGCGGTTCCCCCCTCGCTCGGCACGCGGAACAGGTGGGTGAACCCCTCTTCGAGGAAGCCGATCCGGTCGAAGCGGTAGTGGATCCGGTCGATAATCCGGGGCGGTGCCGTCCAATTCGCTCCCTCCGGAGGCGCGGGCAGGTCGATCGGCCACGGATCCGAATGCGGGACCAACCGTTGGAAGTAGATGTAGGAGCCGTCCGGCGACCACTTGAAGTTGCTCGGCGCTTCGGTCTCGCGGGTGACCTGGGTCATGGACCCGCCCGCATCCATCCAGCGGACGAAGATCTGCTGCCCCGACGGCTCGCCCGGAGCCAGGTAGGCGATCCGGGTTCCGTCGGGTGACCACCGCGGACTCGATCCCTCGAGCAGGAACCGCGGCCGCCCTCCGTCGGCATCCATGATCCGGACCTCCGAATCGAAGCGGTCCTCCTGCTGGTTGACCCACGACCTCACGTACACGACCCGGCTCCCGTCTGGCGATATCTGCGGATCGGCGACGCGCTCCATGTCCATGTAGTGGCCGACGGTCAGAAGATCGACGGCGGGCGTTTCCTGAGCGGTTGCGTGTAGTGGGGAGAGGAGAGCGCCGAAGGCGGCAGCGGTTGCCGCCGCGACGCACGTTCGGGCCGCCGCCGCGGTGAGAAGAGGAAGGGGACGGGTGAAGAACGCGGCGAGTCTGCTGCTCATGGGGTGCTCCTGGATGCGGTCGGGCGACGGGTCGCGACTGTGGCCGAGTGTCGGTTCGATGATACTATTGGGTCAGCGCCTGCCACGCACTGCCGGAATGCGGCACTTGTCATGAACATCCATCTGATCGACGGCACCTACGAACTGTTTCGTCACTACTTCGGGGCGCCGTCGGCGCTGGACCGGGACGGGCTCGAGGTCGGCGGCGTGCGCAGCGTGCTGGCTTCTTTGCTCGGCATGCTGGACGCCGGCGCGACGCACATGGCGGTGGCCACCGATCACGTCATCGAGTCGTTCCGCAACGAGCTCTGGCCCGGGTACAAGACCGGCACCGGGATTCAACCGGAGCTGCGGTCCCAGTTTCGGCCGTTGGAAGACGCGCTGAGGGCGATGGGCGTGCAGGTCTGGGCCATGGAGGAGCTGGAGGCGGACGACGGACTGGCGTGCGGCGCGGCGCGGGCGGCGCGTGATCCGCGCGTCGAATGCGTCTACATCTGCACGCCGGACAAGGACTTGTCGCAGTGCGTGGTGGGCGACCGCGTGGTCCAATGGGACAGGCGGCGGGGAGAGGTTCGCAACGAGGCGGGAGTCATCGCGAAGTTCGGAGTGCCGCCCGCCAGCATCCCCGATTACCTCGCACTGGTCGGTGACACCGCCGACGGTTTTCCGGGCGTCCCGGGCTGGGGAGCCAAATCGACGGCAACCGTGCTGGCTCGCTACCGCCATCTGGAGCACATTCCGGCGCGGGCCGAGGCGTGGGACGTTGCCGTGCGGGGAGCAAAGCGCTTGGCCGATGCGCTGCTGACCCACCGCACGAACGCCTTCCTCTTCAGAGACCTCGCGACCCTGCGGGACGGCGCGGTCCTCTTCGAGGACGTTGACGAACTCGCGTGGAACGGACCGGAACGCCGGTTCGAGAACCTGGCGGAGCACTTGGGCGCACCCGGGCTGTGGAAGCGCGCATGGCGAATCCAGCGTAGGATCGAGCCTTAGGGACTGGGCCGTCTCCTTGTCCCCTGACGCGTCGCTGACGAAGCGTCGTATAATGGAGGACAGCGTGATCGAATCTCCCCAAGCCACATTCCAGTCGCGAATCCATGGCCGAACAGCGTCACCTATTAAGAGCACCCATCCGCGAGGCCGTGTTGGACATACGCGTCCCGCACCGAGACCCGGCAGACCCACGCATCTTGCGAAGGGCATTGGAGTCACTAGGCGGCTTCCCGGAGATTCACGATGCCACAGAGGAATTCCGTCCCTTCCATTTAATCGGACGACCGGAACCCGGCCACGAGCCTCGGAGCGGTGACGTGACAGGCGTTCGCGGGCTCAGTCAAAACCGCAAGTGGGCGATCGATTTTCGGCAAGCCGGAATGACCCTTGTTCGGCGTTCGCCGTATCCGAGCTGGGAGGAATTCTCCGACAAAGCGCGGCCTCTGGTGGACGAATTTCTCGAGGTTGCCAAGCCCGGTCACGTCAGTCGGCTCGCTCTCCGGTACATCAACCACTTCCAGCTTCCTTACCGGGATCCAAAGGACTATTTCGTGGCCCTGCCAACGCTGCCCGACTCCTTGGGTCTGCCGGTGGACACGCTGCTTTCCTCGATAAAAGCCCACGATTCGGAAACTGGATTCTCTGCGCGCGTAACCCACTTCTTACTGGACGATCTCGCACCTGAAAAGATCGGATTCCTGTTGGACATCGATGTCTTTTCAGACAACCACTTCGGTCCCGTGACGGATCAGTTCTGGGGAACTCTCACGCACCTCAGGATTTTCAAGAACAGAATCTTCTTCGAACTCATCACGGAACGGAACGCGAGGCTTCACGAATGATACTGGCACGGCAGATTTCCGGTGCACGCCACAGCTACCGCTCCCGAGCCTCATACGAGAAGGCCTTGGAAGCGGACCGTGAGATCATTGAACTGTCTCGGAGAAGTAAGAGCGAGGGCTACTGGACCGCTCGGTCGGATCTCATCGGGCTGTTCAAGGAATCCGAATCGATGGACGAAGACACCTTGCTCCCCACAACCTTTGCCAGGGCAAGGAAGCTGCTCGACACGATACCAAGCGGATTCCCGGTGCCGGACATCAGCCTGGACCCGGATGGCGAGGTCGCTTTCGACTGGATTCGCGCCGACCGGACCATGGTATCTGTCAGCATCGGTCCAGAAAGAGATCCCAGCTATGCCGCCGGGCTTGCGGACGGTACCGCACACGGATTCGTCCGTTGGGCCGATATGTTCCCGGATGCTCTGAGAGACCTGCTAAGACGCCTCTACCATCCAAGGTGATCACTATGGGCGAACTCGCCCGGTTTCTCTTTCAGCGCGGCCACTACGCCCCGGGCAAGAGGGTGGTGAAGCCCGGAGCGTTTCTTCCCAAGAATGGCCATACCTCTGTGTTCGAGATAGTCGGACTACCTGAGCAAAAGATACGGAAGATCGGCATTGCGGCAGGAGCCGCTCGGGAGAGGGAACCTCGTGCTCGGGGTGAGTTGACACGCGCCAACGTGAGGGATGTCGGCCTACGTTTCGAACGCGACGATGTGCCCCTGCTTCACGGTAACTTGGTTGGGTGGCCATCAGAGGATAATCGGCGGAAGGACCTCAACAAGGATGTCGCGAGGCGCCTTGCGCAGACAGCGGTTCTGGTACTCCACAACTAACTAGCCCGAAGTTCGGGCCTTTGTTCCCGCCGGTCGCGATTCGCCCACCTACCTTCCGACCGTCCGCAGGATCCACTCCGCGATGAGTTCCATCGACTCGACCGACCAGGTCTCGTCGATCCCCGCGTATTCGCTCGGCACCCCCGTTTCCGCGTGCTGGAAGAGGTGGTTCAGGCCGGGCAGCGCGTGGATTTCGTAGTTCGTGTTTCCGCCTCGCTGCAGCGCGGCCTCGATCTCGCGGAGGTTCTCCTTGTAGGGAACCTGCAGGTCCTTCTTTCCGTTGATCGCCAGAACGGGAACCGTCACCTGTTCGATCACCGGCGCTGGATCGTAGGTGAGGAAATAGCGGAACCAGGGCGTGTTCACCTGCTGGACCTGCGCCGCGACCACCTGGTCCAAAGCAGCCGAGTCGGTAACCCCGGCCTGAGTTCGTTCCGCGTCGGTCATGGCCTCGAATGCCGCACGAACGGTTTCCGTCAGCGCCTCGGCCGCCCGCGCCGGGTCCGGCTCCGACATGAGGATGTCGTAGACGGCCTCCAGCTGCGCCCGGCTCCGCGCAATCTGCTCTTCGGTGGCACCGCCGGCCCGAGCGATCAGGGCGGCCTGCGCGTAAAGGATCCGCTCGCCGTTCACCCCCGGCCCCGCCATCAGCACGATGTAGCCGACATCGCCGGACCGGGCGGCAGCGATGGGCGCGACGAGGCCGCCTTCCGAGTGGCCGGCAAGGCCGATCGCGCCCGGGTCGACATCGTCCCGCGTCTTCAGGTAGGCGACTCCGGCCAGCGCGTCGGAGGCGAAGTCGGGTGAGGTGGCGGCCGCGAAGTCTCCGGTGGACTCGCCCACGCCGCGATCGTCGAAGCGCAGAACAGCGATGCCGCGACGGGTGAGGTGGTCGGAGAGCACCAGAAAGGGCCGGTGTCCCATCAGGGCCTCGTCCCGGTTCTGGGGACCCGACCCCGTAATGAGGACCACGGCCGGGAAGGGGCCGCCCTCGCCGGGCCGGGTGAAGGTGCCGGCCAGAGTGTGGCCGCCGTCCGGGTTGGGGTATCGGACATTCTCCGCAACGTACGGATACGGCTCCACCGGATCCTGGGGCCGTCCCGCGTCGGCCTCGTCGGCCGTAGTCCGCTCAAGAACAAGAGGAAGCTCGGCACCCATCTGCGTGAAGGTGCCGTCGATGGTCTGCCCGTCGTCCGAGAGGGCACCTTCGTACGATCCGCCGATCATCGGCATGGTCATCGAGAGACGGGCGCCGGTGACGGTGACGGACGCGACCGGAATCTCGGCGTTGCCCTGATCCACCGAGAACATCTTGGCCGCGAGGACACCGTCCTCCACGGTGAGGTCCACGCGCATCCGCAGCTCCGCGCCCGCGGCGCTGATGGTTCCCGTCCAGTGTCCGGCGAAGTCGGCCGAGTCGGCTTCCTGCGTGGTCCCCTGTGCACCGAGAGGAGCGAGCGTGAAGATGATGCAGAGCGACAGGATTCTCATTTTGCGCTTCCCTTGTTCGGCTATCGGCTTCCGGTGTTTCAGAGGCTACCGGGACACGATACGTGGCACCGAGAGACGAACTTCACACCCGGCGGTGCGGACCGTCCACCTAGCAGCCCGTGGACTGCCGGCCCAGCCCAGCGGACCGGGCCCGCTGTCCCCGATGTCCGCCGACCCGGGGCCTCAAGCCTTCGCCAGCCCCACGCTCCCCGTCCCGAAGACGGCTTCGAGCGCACGGATCGTCTCTCGGTCCGGCTTGACCTTGAATGTTCTTGACCGAAGACGCTGCGCCGGGGCTCCGTTCGCTTCACCGACGATCACCTCCACGGGAGCGGCTCCGGCGCTCTTCTCCATGACCGTCCGGGCCCTGCGGAAGGCGTCTTCCGCCAGGTCAGAATCCCGATCCACGCGGATTCGGACCGCGAGACGGCCGCTGCCGAGGATGTCCTTCAGCGGTTCCGCCGCATCCAGGAAGACGGGCGGATCCTCTTCGTCGCGTTCCCGGTCGCTGACCTTGCCGCGCAGAAGCACGACGGCGTCCGTCTGCAGGAGGTCCCTGCTGGACCGCCATGCATCCTTGAAGGCAAGCACCGTGGCCGTGCCGTGGAAGCCCTCGACGGTCACCTTGCCCCACTCGGACCCGTCGCGGCGCGACACCTGCCGTGCGACGGCCGTCACCACGCACGCCGTCTCGACGCGATCGCCCATCCGAGCCTTGAGCGCTCCCGCGTCGAGTTCGTCGAAAGCCTGCACCACGTCGCGGTAGCGGTCGAGCGGGTGGCCCGATATGAAGAACCCCAGCGCCTCCTTTTCGCGGGCCAGCCGCTTGCGGTCTCCCCACTCGGGCACGGTCGGCAGCTCGGGCGCGGGACGCTCCACGCCCACTGCTTCGCCGAACAGCGACTGCTGCCCCAGCTCGACCTCCTGCAGCCGCGCCATCGCCTCGCCGTGGGCAGCGTCCATGCCTGCGAGCATCTGGCTGCGGTGGCCGAACGAGTCCAGTCCCCCCGACGCGATGAGCGCCTCGCACGCCCGCTTGTTCAGCGCCCGGGCATCGACCCGTTCCAGAAACTCGAAGAAACTGACGAAGGGGCCGCCCTCCTCGCGGGCCGCCAGGATCGACTGGACCGCAGCGCTGCCGACTCCCCGGACCGCCCCGAGGCCGAAGCGGATGCTTCCGTCGCCCACGACCGTGAACTTCCAGCCGCTTTCGTTGACGTCGGGCGGAAGGACCGCAAGGCCCTCGTCCAGGTCGGGCAGATACCGGCTCATTTCGCGGCACTCGCCGATGTACTTCACCACATCGTCGGTTCTGTCGAGGACCGACGACAGCAGCGCCGCCATGAACTCGGCCGGATAGTAGCGCTTCAGCCACGCGGTCTTGTAGGACAGAAGCGAGTACGCCGCCGAATGCGACTTGTTGAATCCGTAGCGGCCGAAGGTCCTGACCTGCTCGGCCAGCCGCCCCGCGGTCCTTCGATCGAGGCCGTTCGCGATAATGCGCTTCTTGAAGCGCCCCAGCTCCGCCTCGATGAGCTCGACATCCTTCTTTCCCATCGCCTTGCGAAGGACATCCGCTTCGCCCAGCGAGTATCCCGCCAGGTCGCTCGCGATCAGCATCACCTGTTCCTGATACACGATGATGCCGTAGGTGGCCCCGAGGATGTGTTCCAGCCCCGGTGCCGGATTCTCGACCTTTTCCCTGCCGAGCTTGCGCAGGATGTACCTGTCGGTCATGCCGGAATCCAGAGGTCCGGGGCGGATCAGCGCGTTGGTGGCGACAAGGTCGTCGAACCGGTCGCAGCGCATGGCCCGCAGCTTGTCGAGCGCCAGGTTGGACTCGAACTGGAAGACGCCCGAGGTGCCGCCGCTCGCCAGCATCCGGTAGACGGCGGGGTCGTCCAGCGGGACATCGTCCATCGCGTCCGACTCGAAGACGGTTCCCGTTTCCGGGTGGCGGAACTCGCCGAGCCGCGCCTTTGCCGCCTGCACCGCGTCGTGGATGACGGTGAGCGTCTTGAGGCCCAGGAAGTCCATCTTGAGCATCCCGGCGTC
Organism: Longimicrobiales bacterium; assembly: GCA_965215065.1. GTDB lineage: Bacteria > Gemmatimonadota > Gemmatimonadetes > Longimicrobiales > Gaopeijiaceae > Bin94. The sequence goes on along the minus strand of OZ244037.1, from coordinate 1,632,534 downwards.
CTCGAGACAATTCATGTCGTACTGCGTGACGATGTCGGGGCCATCTCCTTCCCTCGCCCCGGCCGCGCCCCGGCCGGCACCGTTCCGGCCTCCCTTGCTCTGGGTGCAGATGGGCACGTAGTCGTCGAGCGGACCCGGAGCGATCACCACGCCCGCGGCGTGCACCGAGGCGTGTCTCGCGAGCCCTTCCAGCGTCATCGAGTAGTCGAAGAGGCGCTTGTGACGATCGTCGGCTCGGTAGAGCGCGCCGACTTCCCTGATCCGTTCCACGGCCTGCCGGACGGTATAGCTCTGGCCCGGCTGGTTGGGGATCATCTTCGCGATCTTGTCGGTTTCGCCGACATCGAAGCCCAGGACGCGGCCCACGTCCCGGATGACGGCGCGGCTCTTCATCGTCCCGAAGGTCACGATCTGGCCGACGGCGCCGCGTCCGTACTTCTTGCGGACGTACTCGATCACTTCACCCCTGCGCTCGTAGCAGAAATCGATGTCGATGTCCGGCATCGAGATCCGCTCGGGGTTGAGGAAGCGCTCGAAGACGAGGCCGTAGGCGATGGGATCGAGGTCGGTGATGCGAAGTGCGTACGACACGAGCGAGCCGGCCGCGGAGCCGCGGCCCGGACCCACGGGGATGCCCTGTTCGCGCGCCCAGCGGATGAAGTCCCAGGTGATGAGGAAATAGCCGGCGTAGCCCGTCTCGCGGATCACGCCGAGCTCGTAGCGAAGGCGCGCTTCCACTTCTTCGGACAGGGAGTCGCCGTAGCGCTCGCGGGCGCCGGCTTCGGCCAGATGGACCAGGTAGTCGTTGTCGTCGGCGAAGCGGTCGGGGAGCGGGAAGCTCGGGAGGCGGTATTTCTTTTCGAGCGTCAGCGAGACCTCGTCGGCGATCTTCAGCGTGTTCTCGATGACGTCCGGGCGGCCAGGGAAGGCGTCCGCCATGTCCTCGTGGCTCTTGAAGTAGAGGCCGTCGTCGTACTTCAGCCGGGCTTCGTCGTCGTGGTTCTTGGCGGTCCCGATGCAGACCAGGATATCGTGGGCCGGGTGATGTTCGTGCTCGAGGAAGTGTGCGTCGTTGGTGGCGACGACAGGCAGGCCCAGTTCGTCGGCGAGCGCGAAGACCTGCCGGTTGAGCTCGGCCTGGCCGGGGGTCCCGTGAGCCTGCACCTCGAGGTAGTAGCGGCCCGGGAAGGCATTCGCATACCACTCCGCCACCTCCCGTGCCATGGCGTCGTTGCCTGCGGCGAAATGACGGGCAAGCTCGCCGGCCATGCACGCCGAGGTGACGATCAGGCCTTCGGAGTGGCGGGCCAGGGTTTCGCGATCTACCCGCGGGCGGTAGTAGAAGCCCTCGGTGTACCCGAGCGACGACAGCTTGACGAGGTTGCGGTAGCCTACCCGGTCACGGGCCAGGAGGACGAGGTGATAGTGCGCCTTCCTTCCCTGCCCGGAACGCGCTCGCTCGCGCCGGTCGCCGGGCGCCACATAGGCCTCCATCCCGATGATCGGCTTGACTCCCTCCCTGTGCGCCGATTTCTGGAAGTTCCAGGCACCGTACATGCACCCGTGGTCGGTGAGCGCCAGCGCCGGCATTTCGTATTCCTTGGCCTTGCAGACCAGCTCCTTCAGGCGGTTCGCGCCGTCGAGAAGGGAATACTCGGAGTGGGTGTGAAGGTGGACGAAGGACAACGGCCGCCTCTGCTATCGCCTCTGCATCACCGTGTAGCCGCCGCCGGTATCCCACCTGAGCGTCGTCGCCGAGCTCCCTTCTCCCTCGAAGGTCAGGAGCGCGTCGCCGTCGCTGAACGTCGTGCCGCCGCGGTAGTCGAGACTGCTCGCCTCCTGCCGGTCCGCGGGGATCTCCTGGTCGCCGGCCATCAGCATCGTGGCGGTCAGGATTCCGTCGTCCGCCGCGATGCTGAGGACCGCCCGGCCTCCTCGGGCCGGTCCGCCGAAGACGCCCTCGAAGTACGCGAGATCGCCCTCGAACGTCATGGGTTCCGGTGTCGCATCGCCCACCATGGCCTCGATGATCCGTCGCGCCAGGGCGGACGGGCCCGGCGGGGCGGCCGTGTTGACGAGGACGACGACCGCGAGGTCCTCTTCCGGGAGATAGAGCGACTCCGACAGGAAGCCGTTGATTCCGCCGCCGTGATGAATCGCCCCGTGGCCCATGATGTCGCTCACGGCGATGCCGAGGGCGTAGCGGAGCCTGGTCCCGTCGTTGAGGTCTCCGGGCTCGATCAGCTGCTGGTAGGACTCGTCCGTCAGCACCTCGCCGCCGTGCAGCGCACCCAGCCAGGCGGCCAGATCCCGCGCGCTCGAGCACAGCGAGCCCGCGGCGAAGGGAATGTTGTGAACGATGAATCCCTTGTGCTCCAAGCCGTCCTCGCCCGCCGCGTAGCCGGTCACCTTGCCTTCGTGGATCTCGATCTCGCTGCAGTAGTGCGAGCGGTCCATGCCGAGCGGCTCGAAGATCTCCTGCTCGACGTACTCCTCGTACGTCATCCCGGACACGTCTTCGAGGATCATTCCCGCAAGGTAGAATGCCGAGTTGTTGTAGATCTCGTGTTCGCCCGTCGGGAAGTCGAACGGCTGAGCCGCGATCAGCGCCAGCAGGCTGTCGCGCGGCACCCGTCGCACGAAGTACGGCCGGGCCGCCGCCATCTCGGTGTAGCCGCGGATCCCGGAGGTGTGGTCGAGGAGCTCTCGGACCGTGATCCGGTGCCCCCGAGCGGGGAAGTCGGGCAGATAATCGGTCATGTCCGCGTCCAGATCCACCAGGCCCCGTTCCTGCATCTTCAGGAGGCCCGCCGAAGTGAACTGCTTCGTGATGGAGCCGATTTCGTAGACGGCGTCTTCAGGCGTCGGGACGCGCAGTTCCAGGTTCGCCCATCCGTAGCCCCGCATCGCGACGGTCTCGCCCTGGTGCACCACGGCGACCGATGCCCCTGCGATCTGCCCATCGCGCACGGGTGCCGTCATGATCTCGTCGATCATCGCGACGTGATGCGCATGGTCGGGGTTGCCGTATCCGACCCCTTCGGCGCCGTGCTCGCCGACGGGTGCGGCGGAGTCGGTCGGAGCGCCGCAGGCACCGACCCCCAGTGTCAGCGCCAGGAAAGCGGCGGTCGAATGGCACGCGGGCCATGTGCCGCGGTCTGCCGGGCGATTCATCCACGGTCTGCCGACATTCATCGCGGATCTACTCCATGCAGTGGAACGAATTCAGTATCTCCTCGAGCTGGACCATGTACTCATACTTGTCCCGCGACGGCGCGTAGAGCCAGGCGTCGATGAGGTACAGGCGCTGCTGCCCGGCGCAGATGACCGCGCGGGAGATGAACGGACCGGCCGCGGGGTACCCGTCGGGCGGGTTTTGCCAGACGGCCTGGACATAGTAGCCCCTCCTGCCGTTGAAGTCCCCCGGGCCGGCGAAGACGACGTCTCGGTTCACCACCTGAGGATAGTCGTAGTACCGGTCCACGATCTGCGCGCGCCACTCCAAGATCTCCTCGGTCGCGATCCCCTCCGGGACGGGGCTCCGCCACGAGACCGCGAACTGGCGGATGAGCTCGGACGGATCCGGGTTGTCGTTGCGGAAGATGTGGACCGAGTCCTGCCGCCGGTAATCGTAGACCTCGGGGACGACCAGGCTGAAGCCGTGCTCTTCCCCGAGAGTTCTGGCCAGCGCCGTGTCCCGCTGCGTAGAGAACATCCTCGCCACGGCCCACTGCCGTAACTGACCGGCGACGATATCGAACAGGTCGGGGAGCATCTGCCGAACGACTTCGGCGTCTTCGTCGAGCCCCGTGTCTTCTTCCAGAATCACCAGCGTGACCAGCTGCCGCCGCGCCCACACCTCCTGCACCTGCACGATCCGGGGCGGCGCGACGGGTTCTTCGAGCTCGGCCAGCGGCGCGGCCATCCAGGGGTCGGAGGCCTTGCCGATGAGCAGCAGCTGTCTCAGTCGGCGCAGATGTGCCCATGCCGAGTCGGCCGGTTCCTCGTACGCCACCCGAAAGACATGCTCGTCGCGAACCGTGAACACATTCCCCTCGAGCGTCGAAAACGCGACCTCTCCCACCTCGTCCCAGAGTTCCGGCGAGGCGGTGACGACGATCGCCTGGACGTCGCCCATGGCGAGCGGAAGGCTGTCACACGCCCACGCCCCGCCGATTGCCGTCCCGGCAAGAACAATTCCCGCCGCGCGGGCACGATTCGTTCTCATGTCATTGCCCCCATATCGGATGATATCCCTATATTTTGGATCACAGGGAAGGAAGAAAGATAGCCTACATTACGGGAGAGGCTCCGGTCCATGGCGCAGCAACCACTGACACGGGCAACGGTACCCGCCCTGCTCGTCACATCGGGCTTTCTGCTGGCCGGGTGCGCTTCCGGTTCCGCACCCGATGCCTCCGAGCCCCCCCGACCTGCCGACGCAGAGACGCAGGCCGACCCCGCCGAGACGGCCGCGGTGCCTGCCGCGAACACCCGACCGTCTGCGGAAGCTGAACCCCCGGCCCCGACGGGCGGCATCTTCACGGACGACCAGGCCCGGCGGGGACGAACGACCTTCAACGAGGTCTGCTCGGAGTGCCATACGACAAGCGAATTCCGGGGCCGGTCCTTCCAGTCCAACTGGGGACGCCGCACCGTGTACTCCTTCTTCCGCACCGTGCGCTCCACCATGCCGGACGACAATCCCGGCGGGCTGGAGGAGCAGGTCTACCTGGATGTGGTGTCCTACATCCTGAGCATCAACGGCCACGACGGCGGATCCTCCGAGCTGTCGGCCGACTCACCCATGCGGGACGTGCGGATCGCTCCGCACGGGTCGGACCGCTGAGCAGCGAGCGGCGGGCGTCCTGGGGAACGCAGCGGGAACCCGACGGCGCGCCGGGCACGCCTCGCGAAACCGATTCGTCGGCCGAACGGTCGGCCGTCGATCGGCGCGGCTTCGTCAAGGCCGCCGCGGCGGGCGGAGCGGCCCTCTGCGGTGCAGGTGCCGGGGCCGCGGCCGAGCCCGCCGCCCGACCGCACCCCGCCGCCGGCAGCAGCGCGCCTTGGGTACGCACCCGCCGGACCCCCGACATCGCGGTCGTGGGAGCAGGCGCCTTCGGGGCCTGGACCGCGCTCGAGCTCCAGCAGTCGGGCGCCCACCAGGTTGCGCTGATCGACCAGTACGGCCCGGCGAACTCCCGGGCCACGTCGGGCGGCGAGACGCGCGGCGTCCGTACCGGCTACGGCGACCGATCCCACGGGCTCCTCTGGACGCGCTGGGCCAAGCGCGCCATCGAGAAGTGGAACGCCTGGGACGAGCAGTGGCGGGACATGCTGCTTCCGCGCGTCTTCTTCACCACCTCCGACCTCATCTTGCGGGACGAATGGACCGAGTTCCTGGAGGACACCCGCAGCAACTGGGACGAAGCGGGCGTCCGCTACGAGGTCCTCGACGCCGACGAGATTGCGCGGCGCTGGCCCGTGATCGACCTCACCGACATCACCGTCGCGCTGTGGGAGCAGGACGCGGGCGTCGTGCGGGCCCGGCGCGCGATCGAGTCTGTCGCGCGGGTCTTCGAGCACGAGGGCGGGCAGGTGACCATCGGCCACGCCGCGATGGGCGGCAACACCGACCGCAGGCTCGACGCGCTCGAGATCCAGCCGAGCGGGACCCTTTCGGCCGGAACCTACGTCTTCGCCCTCGGACCCTGGTTCCCCAAAGCTTTCCCGGATCTGATGGGCAACCGGCTGCGGATCCCCATGGGGCATGTGCTCTACTTCCGGACGCCCCCGGGCGACAACAGCTACAGCTATCCCAACCTTCCCAGCTACAACTTCCGAGGCGTCACCGGCTGGCCCGCGCTGGGCCCCGACAACCTCGGGTTTCGGGTGCGGACCGGAGGACAGGGCCCCGGCGATCCCGACACCAGCCGCCGATGGCTGGAGCCCGGCGAGCACGAGCGGCCGCGGGCCTTCGTGGAACGGCGCTTCCCAGGTCTGGCCGACGCGCCGATCAGCGCCACCCGGGCATGCCACTACGAGGTCTCGGTGACGCGCAACTTCTTCTTCGACCGTCATCCCGACTACGACAACGTGTGGCTTGCCGGAGGCGGCTCCGCCGAGGGCTTCAAGTTCGGGCCGGTGATCGGGGAGTACCTGGCCGGCCGGATCCTCGGAACCGAGACCGACCCCGAGCTGATCGAGGCCTTCCGGCTGTCGGAGGAGGAGTTCGAGTAACCCCGAGTCTTTGCGCCAGCAGCCCGTGGATCAATCATGGACGATCGGGGTCTCACGCGGGCTCAGCTCGCGAAAAGGCCGGGTACCAGTCGGACTCACCCTCAAGGACACCCCAGCTCCCGCCACCCCCGCTCGCACGCCAGCGCCCTGAGCGCCTCGGGGTCGCGCTCCGTGACGGGACCCTTGCTGCCGCGCACCACGATCGGCAGTTCAGCCGGCGGCGGGACACCTCGCCGGAAAGCGTCCCCGTCCCGGGCCAAGCGCTCGTCCCCGCTCGCCAAGGTCTCCAGGTTCCGGCAGCCCGGGGCGAATTCCAGCCGGCAGGCACGCTCGAACTCGCCGACGGCACCCCGGAAGTCGCGGTCCGTCTCCGCCATCAGGATCCCGAATTCGTTGCACGCCCAGCCGGAACCGCGATCACAGAAGCTCTGCTGCATGATGCCGGTGTAGTCGCACGCCCGCTCGCTTCCGGCTTCGCACGCGTCCCTCCAGAACGGATAGTACTGGCCGGGATGATCGTCGCCCAGGGCGCCCGCAAGGCTCAGCGTCGCAAAAACCGCCGCCCAGAGCCCCACGGTCGCTACGCGTCGGCGTGTCGGCACGGCACCTTTGGCGGCTGCCCACGCGATCCCGAGCCGCCCGGCCAGCGTCTCGGCCGCCCGGTCGAGCGACGGCGCCGCCAGGTTCAGGATCGGCACCGGCAACAGCTTGTCGTAGAAGGTCGGCGCGCCGATCGCCTCCAGGACGAAGACGGCGGCAACCACTCCGATGCCGTAAAGTACGGCGAAGAGGACGCGGCCAAGCTCCGACCTGGGCGACGTGGCCGGATCGGTGAAGAGCAGGTGCAGGCCCAGAAACACCGCGATCGGAATATACGCGTCGTAGAAGAAGTACTCGCCGTTGACGGCCAGATACGCGGCGCTGAAGCCCCAGATCGTGAGCACCGCGGGCATCGTCATCGCGGCCACGCCGAAGAGCAGCTGTCCGGGGAGGGCGACCAGAAAGATCACCAGGAAGATATGGGGCGGGATGTACTGCGTCTGCGCGATCTCCACCCCCTGAGTGATCCCCGTCGTGCCTGTGGCGATCAGCACCAGCGACGCCGCCGCCAGCGCGAACGCCGACGGGTTGAAGATGTGTCGCGAACGTCCCCCGACCCGCCGGGTGATGAACTCCTTGCCGACGTAGACCAGCACGACCATCGCCAGCTGGAAGAAGAACCAGCTCAGGTGGAACCAGAGAAAGAGGTTGAGGCTGAAGACCACGGGAACGGGCCCGAACCCGAGCGTGTGGCGACCGCGCCGCGTCCAGGCGAAGAGCGTCTCGACCGCGACTGCGAGGATCAGCTGGGCGAGGATGAGGGGAGCGAACTCATACACGGGGCGGACGAACCAGCCCCACCAGGCGAGCACGGTTCCCTGTGCCAGGAGCTGGACCCAGTGCGGCCTGACGGCCCGAAAATCAAGCACCAGGGCTTCCCCGGAGCGACGCCGTGAAACCGCGAGCCACACCGTCCAGACAAGGACACCGGCCGACGCGCCCGCGAACGCCCAATACAGACCCGGCGTCGCCCGGACGCCCGGGTGCAGGAGATAGGCGGCCAGAAGTCCGGCAAGAACGCCGGGCAGGACGAGGGGCCGCATCTTCGCCGTCAGCCTCTACCAGCCCGTGGATGAATCCGCGCCGGGTCTTCCCGGATGCCGGGTCCTGATCTCGACGGCCCCGAGCCGCCCGACCTCGCCGTAGCGGAAGAAGGCGTCCGACCGCGAAAGAACCCGGATGCTCTCGACTTCCCGAGGATTCTGACTGAGGAGAAGCGCGGCCACATCACTCGGCAGAGAAGCCGGCTCGGCACGAGCCGTCTCGGTCACGTTCGGCGGAGAATAGACCACCACTCCATCCAGCACGAGCAGCGCCGGGTGGCAGCCGTTGCCCAGATCCGCGAGCTCCTGCACCGACGGTGCCCTCCGCGTGGACTGGATGCAGAAGGTGATGCCTCCGTAGCCACCCTGCTGACGGATCTGCATCCTGGGCGGCGCTTTGGTGCGCAGCACCTCGAGCACCTTGCCGGTGCGCTCCGCGGCCTCCGCCACCGCGGCAGGCGAGATGAAGTCCGACCGGCGGCCGGCACGAGCCGCCTCGATCTCTTCGGCGCGCGCAGCCTCCACCACGACCCCTTCCAGCGGAACCGGCCTCGGCATGAGGTGCAGGAGCCAGGTCTCGCCTTCCACGATGGGCACTTCCTGCAGCAGGGCACGGTATCCCATGTGGTGCGTCGCAAGGAGCTGCTGCCCGCGCGGTACCGCGTCGAACGCGAAGTAGCCCATTTCGTCCGAAATGGTCCCGAGGCCAAGGTCCGGGAAGTGGACGATCACGCCGGCCACGGGCACCTCGGTCACCGCGTCGAGCACCTCCCCTACCACTTTGATCTGCGCCGACGCGGCGAAAGGAGCGCCGGTGAAGACCGCAGCGGCGATCAGGTGGAAAAGCGCGGGGGCAGCGCCGGCGAATGCCCGCCGGCTCCGGTCGAGTACGCTGTCCACCGATGTGCGGAACCGCCCCCCGCGATGGTTCGTCCGGGGGGCGGTTCCGCACATCGGCGCCGACTCCGTCTCTACAAGCTGAAGCAGAGGTCGGAGACCTTCTCGTTCACCTGGCACTCGTCAAGCGCGATCGGCATGCAGGAAGCGCGGCGCTCGACCGTCGCTTCGTAGACTACCCCTCCGCCGTCCAGATGCGGGTGGTCCCATCTGTGGAGATCCCAGAGACGCCGGCCTTCCAGCCACAGCGTCAGGTGCCGCTCGCGGTCGAGGATGTCCCAGCCCGACATCGAGTTCGGGTTGGCGCCGCCTCCGTCTCCGCCCGTGATCGACCCGACCTTGCCGTCGGACTCCAGCGGATCAAGCCCGTGATGCGCGCGCATCTCGTTGATCTTCGCCATGGCCGTGCCGAGGTTGCCGGCGGTCAGCGCCGCCTCGGCTTCGATCAGGCGCATCTCCGTGCCCTTGACCAGCGGAATGTCGTCGTCGCGGGTCGGGTACTTCTCCTGGCGATAGTGGATCGTCTGGCCGTCGGCTCCGTTGCCGCTCGGACACCCGTTCGACGGATCCGAGCAGTCGGTCCAGGGTGTCCGCGGGTCGTCGGCACCGACGGTTCCGGCCAAGGTCATCCATGCGGAGACCTCGTGACGTCCGTGGGTCTCGTTCCAGACCTGGCTCGTTTCGCGGCCGGAGTTGGAGGAGTACGCGGCGCTGAACTCGAAGTCGGTGGGGACTCGGGCAGCACTGGCGACCGCGTTCTGCATGTCGCCCAGAGCAAGATACACCTGGGCAAGCCCGCCCTCGGCCGCCGTCGCGATCTCGGACTGTCCGGAGGAACTGCCGTTCTGCTTGGCCGCCTGGAGCAGTGGAACAGCCCGGCGGAAGGCGGCTTCCCTGTCCGTGGCGTCGCCCGTATCCACCTCGCCGCCCGGCCCGGGATTCTCGTCACTGTAGGGCTCGCTGAAGACCGTCTGGCAGAAGTTCTCGCCGAACCAGCGGTTCGCCAGGCCGGCGAAAAGGTACGCCCTGGCAGTCTCGCCGCTCCCGTCGAACTGGTAGCCTTCGATGTCCCGCATGCGGATCAGCCCCGCCTCGGCTACCCATCGGGCACGCTGGACCCCTGCCCAGAAGCCGTTGGAGTCCTCCGAATCGAAGAGACCTCTGCGATACCGGCCCGTGCTGAAGTAGCTGCCCGAGCCGACGACTTCGTCGGACAACCTCGCCGTAGTGAACGTGAGATCGTCGTAGGAAGCGGAAAAGTCCGCCGACATGCCCGTCACCAGCGAAGCAACGCCGCGTGCGGTGTTCAGGTCGTCGTCCAGAATCCTGCCCGGATTCTTCACCTCGAAGATGCTTTCGTCGCACCCCGTCGCCGCGAAGGCGGCCGTGAGCGCGGCCAGGACAAGCCCGCGCGTCTTGTTGGTTCTGTCGGTTCTCATGATTTCGATCCCCCCGGCTAGAAGTCGACCTGAACCGACAGCAGGAAGCTGCGGATCGGCGGCAGGTTGTAGTATTCCTGCCGAAAGAGAACATCGTCGGATCCGTCCTCGAACGCCTCGGGATCGACGCCTTCGAAGTCGGTGAAGGTCATGAGGTTGCGGCCCTGCAGGCGAACCGTGGCGGCCCTGACGTCACCCGGCAGCCATCCTTCGGGTACTCGGTAGCTCACCGATGCCGAGCGGAGCTTGAAGAAGTCGGCGGGCTGCGTCCACATCCCGTAGCGGGTGACGGAAGGATCGCAGAGAGCCCGCTCGCCCGCGGTCAGCTGGTTGCGCTGCCCGGCCGCGATCGCGTCGAAGGTGCTCCGGCACAGCGGCCAGACGCTCCGGCGCGTGTTCTGGTACGCGGTTCCCGAAGACAGCCAGTGGCCGCCCATCCCCTCGCCCACGACATCCAACGTCAGGCGCTGGCCGAGCGTCACCGTGGTGCTGACGCCGTAGGTGCGATTCGGCGTGGTCGGTCCGAGGCACTGCTCCGCATATGCCGGAGCGCCCACCTCGTCCGGGTTCTGCACGCGGTCATGACAGAAGGCCGGCAGGGGGAAGTGCACCATTTCGCCCACTTCGCAGCCCTGGCCGATGAAGCCGTTGCCGTCGAAGCTGGCGCCGTTCGACATTTCTCTCGTGCACTCGACCGGGGCACGGACGTAATTGCGCCAGCCGAGGTTGATGCTCTCCAAGCCGCCCAGGTCGAGAACCCGGGAGTCGGCCGTGGACAGACGCAGTCCGAGATCCCACCCGACGGCGTCCGTGGCCACCAGCGTCGCGTTTACGAACGCTTCGTGGCCAGAATTGGTGACCCGGCCGACATTCTCGAGCTGAGTGCCCACGAAGCCTCCCGACGGAAGCTGCGTCACACGAATCAGGGCGTCGAAGGTGTTCTGATCGAAGTACTGATACTCGAACGCGATCCGGTCATTCAGCGTGGTACCCTCGAAGCCGATCTCCCACTCGCGGGTGCGCTCCGGACCCAGGTCCGGGTTGCCCAGGTTGTCCGGGGTCACGCCCGGCCTTCCGCTGTCGCCGGCCACCGAGGACCAGGTCCGCGCCGCGTCGAAGAGTCCGGGCGCCTTACCGGATTCCCCGAAGGCACCGCGGAGCTTCAGGGTGCCGAACCCGGACGGGAAGAAGCTCTCGTCGGATACGACGTATGAAAAAGACGCCTTGGGGTAGGTCTCCAGTCCGAAGTCGCGGCCGAAGGCGGAGTGGCCGTCCACCCGCACGCCCAAGGTCAGGAACGCGCGGTCCGCAAACCCCAGCCGTTCCTGGAAGAAGAAGCCGCCGCTGGTGACCGTGCTGTTGCGTTCAGAGGCTTCGGTGATGGCGCCGGAGTCGAGAATCTTGGCACCGGGCCCGGCGAAGTCCCTGCCGAAGCCGTTGGTGCCGGTCACGAAGTCGTTGTAGAGCTGTCCCCCGAACGAGAACTGGGAAGCCATCCCGAACAGATTCTGCTCCCAGCTGCCGGCGTAGTCCAGCGTCAGCTTTCTGAAGGTGCTCTCGTCCGTCTCGCGGTCGCCGTTCTGCACGTAGAAGTAACCCCAGGGACGCTCTTCGAAGTACTCGTTGCGGACCCAGTCGATCCCGGTGTTGAGCCGATGACTCATCCCTTCGGTCGGGTTCCAGATGACGTTGATCCCGCTCGTGAAGTGGTCGTTGATGTTTGTGACGTCCATGTCGAGGAGCTTGCCGTCCTCGTCGTTGGTGTAGTCGCTCCCGCCGCGGAACACGTTCAGCAGGAGGCCTTCGGCGTTGTTGCCGTCGGGAACCCAGATCACGTCCCGATGCGAGTAGAACGTGTTGAAACGGACATCGATGTCGTCGGAAGGAGCGAAGGAGAAGTTGCCGCGAAGGTTCCAGGACTCCTGCCCCTGCGTGGGACGGGCCACGCCGTTCGCATCCACTCCCGTGTCGAAGACGCCTTCCTCCGCGCCCCAGCGGGCGGACATGAAGTAGTTCATCCTCTCGGCACCGCCGCTGACCGAAAGGTTGTAGGTCTGGATGTAGCCGTCCTTCAGCCAGCTGCCGCTGGCCGGACAACTCGGATCGGAGGGAAACTGCGGGTCGCCTCCGGGGAAGTTGGAGTCTCCCTGGAAGCTGCAGTCGTTCATGCCGAGACCGGTCGGATTCACGTTCGGCGACGGGCCGATGTGGCCCAGAGTATTCAGTCCCTGGTCGACCGTCAGCGTCCAGGCGGGAGCCCCGGCGACGCCCCGCTTGGTGAAGATCTGGATCACGCCGCCGGCCGCCTCGGTGCCGTACAGGGTCGTGGCCGCGGCACCCTTGATGACCTCGACCCGTTCGATGTCCGTCGGGTTGATGTCGTCAAGGGGGTTCGTCTGCTGGTTGGCTTCGTCCGAATGGACCAGTCCGCGTTCCCGGATCCGCACGCCGTCGACGTACACGAGCGGCGAGTTGCTGAACGCCACGGAGTTGTTCCCGCGCAGCTTGATCGTGCTTCCCGCCCCGACCTGCCCGCCGTTGTTGAGCACCTGCGTGCCGAGCGCCCGGCCTTGGAGGATATCCGCTACGTTCGACACCGGTGCCGACTGGAAGGCGTCTTCGTTGAGCTGGCTGATCGAATTGCCGATCTCGCGGCGGCGGGCCGCCCCCGCGGTTCCCGTCACGACGACTCCATCGAGGCTGATCGCCTCGGAGCGCAGCTCGAAGTCGTGGATCGCGGCCTGCCCGGCCGTGACGGTGACTTCGGCGCTGGAAGGGGAGTAGCCGATGTACTGCACCTGCACGGTGTGGGCGCCTGCAGGAACATTATGAAGCAGGTATCTGCCCACGTTGTTGGCCAGAATCCCGACGTTGAGCTCGGGAATGGCGACCTGGGCGCCCGGGATCGGCTGCCCGTTTGTCGCGCTTCGCACTGTGCCGGTGATCGTTCCGGTCTGCGCCGCGGCGGGCGCGAGGACCGTGCCGATCAGGGCGGCAGCGGCGAGAAGCGGGGTCTGGGCGGTCCGGCCGACCGCCCGAATGGTACGTCCTGGGGACATTTCGCCTCCAAGTCTGGGAGAGTGGATAGGATAGAGATGAGGGGACGCATGTTTTTCGCGTCGCCGAAACAACCTTTTGGAAGGCTCCCGACTGCGCAAGTCGGAAACGGATGGGTGTCGGGGACCGGGGGACTCGCAGTGCGGGGCCCCGCCGCGCGGGCTGCTAGCGGCCGAGCGGAATCACGATCCTGATCCCCGGGACGAGCTGGTCGGTGAGATCGTCGTCGGGATCGGGCCCGGTATTCTCCTCTCCTTCGAAGCCGAGGTAGGCGAGGGTCGCCACTCCGCCCACCAGCATCGCCGAGAGAAGCAGGCTTCGTCCGTGCCTGACGTCCTTTCGCTCCAGGCGGAGGATCGATTCCACGGGCAGGCTGACCTGGCTGTGCGCGGTACTGCTGGTGAGAACGAAGACGGCCGAGTCGCCCCGAACTTCGACGAAACGTCCGTTCACGAAGCCTTGGCTGCTGCCGGCGAAGAGGATGTGCCGGGCAAGCTCGTCCGGTGCCAGGAGCATCCGCACCCTTTGCTGCGGGGGCAGCTCCGTGAGCGCGGCCGGCCGATAGGCTGCGCAGCCGGTGAGCAGGGCAGGCAGAGCGAGCAGGGCAGGCAGAGCGGCGAGCCGCGCCGCGGGACATGACCGCAAGGAGGCGGCCCCAGGTCGTTTCATCTGGGAAGGCATTGGCGGAGAGGACTGTTTACGGACATGAGCAGGAAGCGGGCAGAGCAGGGAGACTGTCAGGAGCAGAGCAAAAGATCTTCAAGGGTAGAGCGAAAGTACTGTATGAAAAAGTACTGTATGAAGTAGAATACGGAGTAGAGATGGAGCAGAGAACGGGCAGAGCATCTGCTGCGGGTGCCGACCTGCGTGCGCCAAAGCCCCTCAAGACCCCGCCCTGGATTCGGCCTCGACCTCCTCGAAGATGGCGCCGGGGTCGTCCAGCAACGTCGCCTCGACGCCCTTCAGGTAGCGGTCGAAGAATGCCACCGTCAGTGTGTTGATGATCTCGTAGCCGCGCACGGGTTCGATGCCCGGCGACGCACCCGGGTTGAACAGCACCAGGTCCGAGAAGCTCCCGTGGTTCGTCCCGGCGATGGTGAGGTCGTACCAGTCCCCGGTCGAGGCCGCCTTGAGGCCGGCGTCGGTATTCCTCACGTCGGCCATGAGGCGTTCCATCGCGTCGCTGAAGGCCGCCGCCGAGTCGGGGTCTTCGAAAGGAGGAGTCTGGGCGGGCGTGGCGCTGTGCATGAGCATGAATGGCCGTGCGGTCCCGTGTGCGGGAGCGACGCCGAAGAGCTGGCCGTCGTGGTCGATCGCGGCCTTGACCCGCTGGTCGACAACGCTCATCTCGATCGCGGCCGCACCGCCGAAGGACCACCCGTACATCCCGATTCGATCGAGATCCATCCGGCCGGCGAAGGGACCTTCGCCCGCGTTCAGGGTCTCCAGCCGGTCCAGCACGAAGGCTGCGTCCGCCACCCATTCGGGGAAGACATGCTCGTCGAGAAAATCCCGGCCGGCGACGGCATCGCTGTACATGTCGCCCGTCGGCTCGGGGAAGGTCAGGGTGTCCGGGACGACCGACGAGCCGTCCGGCAGGAACTGCGTCCTGTTGAAGCCGTTGTGGCCGACTGCTGCAACGACGTAGCCGTGGCTGGCCAGCTCTTCGGTGGTGAATGTGCCGGTGAAGCGCGTCCAGCCGCCGCCGTGACTGTACACCAGGACCGGGAAGGGGCCCGCTGCCGGCGCGGCGTCCTGCACGGCGTTGGTGCGGACATGGGTGACCGCGAGGAAGTCCTGTCCGTCGCCGAACTCGGCCATGTCCGGGAGGTACATGGCCCATGCTTCGCCTGCCTCGTCTGTGGGGTACCACATCCGCACGGCGACTGACCGCAGGTCGCGGGGATCGCGCGTGAAGGTCTCGGGGCGGCTCTCGTCGATCCATCTGTATTCGGTCATGCCGACGGAGTGCGGACCGGCGGGGGCCGCGAAAGGCCGCTCGGGAATCTCGGGCGGGGCTCCGCCTTCGCCTTCGGGCGGCGCGGCATCGCCGGCGCACGCGGCGGCGACCGCGCATGCGATCGCTACGGTCCAGCCCGGATGCATCACCGCCGGAATGCCCGGGGGAGTCGTCCACGGGCTTGCCAGGACGCCTGCGTTCATCTCCACGCCTCTACGATGTCCTCGGCGATCATGAGGGGCTCCTGCCGGGAGTGCGATGGGAGGAACAACAGTCGGGAGTTCGATCGAGGGGGGCAAGGATTCGCATGGTGCTCTCCCCGGGCACCGTGCGGTCGGCTCCGGGATTCTCGCGGGCCGTCGGCGAGGACGGCCGTGGCGGCCGTTGTCTCACTCCACGCCCATTCCTCTGCTTTTGCGCGTGCGCGCCCTGTGCGGCAGCTTGGCGGAGCAGGATGTCCCATCACGCACGTCCACAAGGGAACGCTCCATGAGCAATCAGGCGACGGACGCAGCCACGCGGCGGATCCCCGACTGCCCGGCTGTCGTTGCCGGCGCGCCGCTCTTGTGGGCCGCGTGGGTCGCGCTGGCCGCTCTCGTCGCGGCTCCCCTGCCCGCTCCCCTGCCCGCGCAGGAAGCCGACCGCGGCTCCTCATCAGCGGCACGCCTCGTGATCCTCGGAACGGGAACCCCCAACGCGGACCCCGACCGTTCCGGCCCGGCGCTGGCCGTCGTGGCAGGGGGGCGCGCCTACCTTGTGGACGCCGGTCCGGGAATCGTGCGCCGTGCGGCGGCGGCCGCCCGCGCGCACGGCATCGACGCCCTCGCGGCCCCAGGACTCGATCGTCTTTTCATCACCCACCTGCACTCCGACCATACCGTCGGCCTGCCCGACGTGATCTTCTCACCCTGGGTGCTGGAGCGCCCCGACCCCATCCATATCTTCGGGCCGCCCGGAACCGCCGCCATGGCCGACCGCATCCAGGAGGCGTGGCGGGAAGACATTCACATGCGGCTCTTCGGGCTCGAACCGCGCGGCAACAACCTCGATGCGTTCAAGTCGCCGGTCACCGAGACCACCGGCGGCCCGGTGTACGAGGACGAGAACATGCGCGTCACCGCGATTCCGGTGCTGCACGGATCCTGGCCGCACCCGCTGGGCTACCGTTTCGCAGCCGGCGGCCGCACCATCGTGATCTCGGGCGATGCCCGCCCCAGCGAGTCGCTGGTCGAAGCGTGCAACGGCTGCGACATCCTCGTCCACGAGGTGTATTCGGCGGAAATGTTCAAGCAGCGCCCGCCCGAGTGGCAGGCGTACCACGCGCACTCCCACACCTCGACGACCGAGCTGGCCGACATCGCAATGCGGGCGCGCCCGGAGCTCCTGGTCATGTACCACCAGCTCTACTGGGGCGCCACCGACGAGGATCTGCTCCGCGAGATCCGCGAAGCCGGGTACAACGGCCGCGTGGTTTCGGCGGCTGATCTGGACATCTATTGAGCCGCGGCCGCTGCGGGAAGGACGGTGGCGCGGAACTCGGTGTATCACACATACCGGTCAAGCGTCCCATGTGCTGCCGCCGGTCGCCCCCGACTGAACGCAACCCTGGTTTGACCCGGCAGCAACTAAACTGATATAACGGGTGGGCACGGAGTCCGGGGTGGGCACGGAGTCCGAAGTACGCGGGAGCGGCCAGACAGCCCGCTGTCGATGCCCGTCCGGCCCGCGATACCCGAGAGAGGAGCAGGAGTCTCATGCAGAGCAGGAGTCCCATCAGGAGTCCCATGCAATCGAAGGCGTCCGGATTGAACGCGGGTGCCGTCGCAACCGCGGCGCTGGCGGCGTTCATCGGAGGAGTTGCGTGCGCGTCCACCGGGGAAGGGTCGCTGTCCACTCGCGGCAGCGGTGACATCACCCGCGCCGAACTGGCCGCCACGTCCGTGGACGACGCGATGGAGGCCATCGCCCTTCTTCGCCCTCAGTGGCTCAGAGCCCGTCCGACCCGCACCCCCAACAATCCGATTCCCGTCGTGGGCGTGGTGATCGACAACATGGCTCGTGCCACACGCGAAGACCTGGCCCAGCTTCCGATCGGCCAGGTGGAGCGGATCAGCTTCATGAACGCGGCAGACGCCACGATCCGTTTCGGCCCCGGATATGGCGGCGGTGCCATCATCGTCACCACCAGAAGGTAGCGGCGGCCGGTCCGGCAGCCCGTGGACAAGCGCCTTGTCGGCCCGGTGCCTCGCCGCTCTCGGTGCTCGTGGGGATTCATCCACGGGCTGCTGGGTGCTCGCGCGGATTCATCCACGGGCCGCCGAGGAAGATCCGGGCCGAACAGCGCCGGCGGGCACGGGCGTTCCCTCACGAAACGCCGCCCGTTGCCCCGAAGGGGGAGCTTGGCTAGAATGCGCACGCCTAACTTGGCGATACTGAACACGCTGCCTTCGTTTCGTGCCACTACTTTCGTTTCGTGCCACATGCCCCTCGGGCGAGGACAATGACGCGGTTTACCACACGGCATTCTTCCACCGCAGCCCTGATCGGGATCGTGACGATCGCGGCGGGATGCGGACCGGTCGCGCGGGGCGAAGCGCTCTTCAAAGCCTGCTCCCCCTGCCACGGCGATGACGGGGCGGGAGACGCGTCGCTCGGCGCACCCGCCATCGCCGGCGCCTCCGACTGGTATCTGACGTACCAGATCCAGAAGTTCAAGGACGGCGTGCGCGGCTACCACCACACGGACGCGGAGGGGTTGCGGATGGGCCCCATGTCGCGGGTACTCTACGCAGACGGCGACGTTGAATCGGTAGTGGAGTATGTCGTCAGTCTGCCGATACCCGATCCGCCCCCGACCTTCTCGGACGGGGACGTCGAAGCCGGCGAGGCGGAGTATGCCGCACTGTGCTCGAACTGCCACGGCATCGACGGCCGAGGCGTCGACGGGGCCATCCCGGAGTTGAACGCCCCTTCCGTGCTTCACCTCAACGACTGGTACATCACGTCGACGCTCCGTAAGTACCGCGACGGAGTGCGCGGAGCCGCGCCCGGCGACGCGGCGGGCGCGGTCATGCGTGCTCCGCTCTCCGGAATGACGGACGAGCGCATTGACGACGTCACCGCCTACATCATGACCATGCGGCGGCTCCCGCGCCGTATCCCCGGCCCGCCGCCGGAGCCGCTGCCGGAGCTGATCGTCGACGCCTCGATCCTGCCGCCGGGAGTGACGGCGGCCATGGCACAGGAAGGGCAATCCGTCTTCCACGGCGAAGGCGTCTGCGTGACCTGTCACCTCCGCGGAGGCGGCGGCGGACCCTTGGCGCCGAACCTGACCGACGACGTCTGGCTGAACATCGACGGCGAGTACGAATCGATTGCGAACATCATCATGACCGGCGTGCCGCAGCCGCTGGAACACCCGGGCCAGATGCTCCCCCGCGCCGGAACCTCGATCACCGACGACCAGGTGCGCGCGCTAGCCGCCTACGTCTACACCCTCAGCCGCTGAACCATGGAAGACAACGCCTTCCCGGACACCCCGACCCACGCGGAGCTCGCGGCGCAGATCCCTCCCGCGCCTCCGGACGAGACCAATGACGCCATCGTGTTCGCCAAGAAGACGATGGGGTGGACGCTGGGCCTGGCCGTGGCCTTCGTCGGCATCGCAGTGGTCTGGACCTTCGTGCTCCGATCATGAACGATTTCTTCGATTTCTTCACGACCGACCTGTTCGATCCGCTGGTCGAGGTCGCGTCGTCGTACGCGGCGGAGATCGACGGGCTCATCCTGCTGGTGCTCGTCGCCGTGGGGATCTGTTTCGTCGTCGCCGAGATCGTCTTCTTCCATTTCATCCTCAAGTTCCGTGCACAGCCGGGCCGCAGGGGAGAGTACATCGACGGCAAGAACAAGCGCCACAAGCGGTGGATCACCATCCCGCACTTCTGTGTGCTGGCCTTCGACATCCTGATCATTCTCGTGTCGTTCAGGGTCTGGTACGACATCAAGATGGACCTGCCCGAGAACCCCGACGCGGTCATCCGGGTGATCGGACAGCAGTGGGCGTGGACCTTCCAGCACCCGGGCGCCGACCGGGAGCTGGACACCCCGGACGACATCTTCACGGTCGACGAGCTCCATGTGGAAAACGACAAGACGTACCACTTCGAGCTCCAGTCGAAGGACGTGCTGCACAGCTTTTCCGTCCCCGTCTGGCGCATCAAGCAGGACGCGATCCCGGGACGCACCATCACGGGCTGGTTCCAGCCGACGAAGACGGGCAGGTACGATGTCCAGTGCGCCGAGATCTGCGGTTTCGGGCACGGGGTGATGGTGGCCGAAGTCATGGTGGAGGACGCGATCGCACACGCGGCTTGGGTGGCCGCGAACACGCCGACCGCGCAGTAGCGATGTCGAGAGAAAGACGGAGGACCGAGAGAGATGGTTGAGCCTGCGGTCGATCTGACACACGGCCATCCCCACCGCGACGATCATGCCGACCATGGTCCCCGGGGATGGCTGAAGTACCTGTGGTCCACGGACCACAAGGTCATCGCCATGCAGTACATGTTCACGGGCATGTTCATGGCCCTCGTCGGGGGCTTCATGGCGTATGTCTTCCGCATGCAGCTGGCGTTCCCCGGGATGCAGGTGCCGGGCTTCGGGATGGTCTCTCCGGGCGCATACAACGCGCTGGTCACCAATCACGGCACCATCATGATCTTCTGGGTGGCCATGCCCGTTCTGTTGGCCGCCTTCGGAAACTTCCTCATCCCGCTCATGATCGGGGCGGACGACATGGTCTTCCCCAAGATCAACCGGCTTTCCTTTCAGGTCTTCTTCGTCAGCACGATCGTCATCCTAGCTTCCCTGGTCGTCGAGGGCGGGGGGTTCGCGGGCGCCTGGACCGCCTACCCGCCGCTGTCGGCCGACTCCACCTACAACCTCACACCGCTCGGGAGCACCCTGTGGGTCATAGGAGTCGGGCTCGAGTTCGTGGCATTCCTGCTGGGCGGGATCAACTTCATCACCACGCTGATGAACTCCCGGGCACCCGGGATGCGCGCCTTCGACGTACCGATAGTGGTCTGGATGATCGTGGTCGCGAGCATCCTCTTCATGCTGTCGGTCGGACCGCTGCTGGCCGGCGCAATCATGCTCATCTTCGACCAGACGATCGGCACCGGCTTCTACAACCCCGCCGCCGGGGGCGACCCGATCCTCTGGCAGCACCTCTTCTGGTTCTTCGGGCACCCCGAGGTCTACGTCGTGCTCCTCCCCGCGATGGGGGTGGTGGTCGAGATCATCACCACCTTCGCGCGCAAGAAGCTGTTTGCCTACCGGCTCGTGATCTTCACGATCGTCGCAACCGGCGTGCTGAGCTTCTTCGTGTGGGCGCACCACCAGTTCGTCGCCGGGATCGACCCGAGAATGGCGAACATCTTCACCGTCACCACGCTCCTCATCTCGGTACCGATCGCCGAGCTCTGCTTCATCTACATCGCGACGCTGTACGGCGGCTCGATCACACTGTCGACGCCTATGCTGTGGGGTCTCGCCTTCGTGGCCGAGTTCCTCATCGGCGGCGTGACCGGGATCTTCCTGGGAGCCGCGGGCGCGGACATCTACTTTCACGACACCTACTTCGTCCTCGCTCACTTCCACTACACGTTCTTCCCGATCGCGATCATCGGAACCTTCGCGGCCTTCACCTACTGGTTCCCGAAGATGTTCGGGAAGATGATGGACGAGCGCCTTGGCAAGTGGCATTTCTGGCTGACCATCATCCCCTTCAACCTGATCTTCATCCCGCTCTTCGTCCTCGGGATGGGTGGCCAGCACCGCCGGATCTACGACTACACGCACTTCCCCGAGCTGTCCGGCGAGATGTTCCAGAGCATGCGCATACTGGCGACGATCGCGCTGCTGATCATGCTCGGCGCGCAGTTCATCTTCTTCTACAACTGCTTCCAGTCGTGGCGCTCCAAGGAGAAGGCTCCCAAGAACCCATGGAAGGCCAATTCCCTGGAGTGGACGACCGAATCGCCCCCGCCGCACGGCAACTGGCACCCCGACAGGATGCCGGTGGTCTACCGCGGGCCCTACGAATACAGCGTGCCGGGCCGCAGAGACGACTACTGGCCGCAGAACGAACCCTGGCCGCAGAACGAACGCGAATGACGAAGCACGCTCACATGCATGACGGCACGAGGTCAATCGGATGAGGCCGATCGCTACGACGCGGGCCGCCACCGGAACCGCCACCGGCAAGCTCGCCGTGTGGTGGGTCCTCGCTTCCGAAGTCGTCATCTTCGGGGGGCTGCTCGCCTCCTACGTCATGCACCGCCTGGGCCACTCGGAGTGGGCCGACGCCGCAGCTGTCACGGACACCAGGATCGGGGCGTTCAATACCTTGGTGCTCCTTACATCCAGCCTGACGGCGGTGCTCGCGCACCAGGCCGCCGAGCGCGGCGAGGGCAGGAAGGCCGCACGCCTCCTGTACATGACCATAGTGGGCGCGGCAATCTTCATCGGGGTCAAGACCTACGAGTGGTGGTACGAGATCTCCCACGGGTACACCATCACCTCCAACGGCTTCTGGGCGTTCTACTACTCCGCCGCCGGCCTTCACGCCTTCCACGTGATCGCGGGCGCGGTGATCATGGCCTTCGTGGCGCGGGACGCCGCGAAGGGCCGAGAGCTCCACCGAGTCGAGCTGATAGGGATCTACTGGCACTTCGTCGACATCGTGTGGATCTTCCTCTTCCCATTGCTCTACATCGCGAAATAGGCGGACTCGTGGCAGGTCACGCGACATCTGCAGGTCGATTCGGGTTCTTGTCGAACCACTACGTGAAGGTCTACATCGTGCTGCTGGTCCTGCTCGCCGTCAGCATCGTCGGGCCGACCATGGGCATCCTCTTCGTCACCTTGGTCACCGCTTTCGGCGTGGCGGCGATCAAGGCTTGGCTCGTCATCAAGCACTTCATGCACCTGACGATCGAGCGGGTCGTGCCGAAGCTGTTTCTGGCGGCGTCGGTGCTGCTGCTGGCGCTTTTCTGGGGAGGCGTCGCACCGGACGTGCAGCGGCATGAGGGCCGAATGTGGGTGAACGACGCGGCCAGGGCGGCGGTCGAACGGGGCGTTTCGGAGGAAGGCCCCGCCGAGGAGGAGGAAGAACACGTTGCCGAGGGTGATCCGGTGACCGAGGGTGAGCGCGTGGCCGAGGGTGAACATGCGGCCGAAGGGGAACTTGCCGCCGGGAGTCCGGACGTCGGCGTAAGCTATGCGGGCCTGGTGCCGAGCTCGAAGTCGATCGACAGCGCGCTGCCCGGGGGCTACAACTTCGCTCACGCCGCCTTCTGGACGGTGTTGGCGATGGTGGCGATCGGCACCAACGCCGTCGCGATCATTCTGTCGATCGGGCTGCTGCTGCTGGCAATCGAGACGCTGAGCAAGATCCCGATGCTGCAGCGGATCATGGGACCGCTATTGGAACGCATCCTGCGGCTGCCGGGCATGGGAAGGATCAGAAGATTCCTGCCGGGCGGCCAAGAGGCCTGACGGCCCGTGGACACCCCCCCCCCCCCGGCATTCGAGCGCGGACTTATCTTCGGGCTGCTGAGCTATAAGGCGAAGATGGCTTCCCGCGCGACGATCATTCCGTTCCGGCCCCGGCCGCAGAAGGCCAAGAAGCTTGTTCCGAACGGCGTGCTGGGGATGATCCTCTTCGTCTTCGTCGAGATCATGCTCTTTGCCGGGTTCATCTCGGCCTTCGTGATCATCAAATCGCGCGCCGTCGGGTCGGTGTGGCCCCCGCCCAATCAGCCGCGGCTGCCCTTCGCGGAAACCGCGGTCAATACGTGCGCGCTCCTCGCGAGCGGGATCGTGCTGGTCATCGCCCATCGCATGTATCAGCGCGGCACCAGGACCATCGGCGCACTGCTGGCGGCAGCGACGCTGCTCGGCGGGGCGTTCGTCGCTCTGCAGGGAGCGGAGTGGGCAGCCCTCGTCAAGGAGGGCCTGACGATCACGTCCTCGACCTACGGCGCGCTCTTCTACACGATCATCGGGGCGCACGCGCTGCATGCCGTCGCGGCGATCGGGTTGCTGGCATGGGCTTTCATGCGGCTCACGGCGAACCGCCTCACGAAGGAGGCGCTGTCCGTCGTGGCGCTGTTCTGGTACTTTGTCGTACTGGTGTGGCCCTTCCTGTACTTTCAGGTGTATCTATAGGTCATGAAGAATCGCGAACGGACCCGACATCGGCGCGTGGTGCTGACCGCTCGAGTGGTGCCGACCGCTGCCGCGCTCGTCCTGGCGGCGACCGCGGCCTTCCCCGAGGCCCTGTACGCCTGCCCCGTGTGTTTCGACCGGGACGACGAGGCGCGGATCGCCTTTCTCGCGACCACGGGCCTGCTGACCCTCCTTCCGCTCGGGCTGGTGATGGGAACGGGTGCGTGGCTGCACAGGCGGGCGCGGGAACTGGACGAGGAGGAGCGGGAGGAGTAGCGGCGCCTTTGCCTGACGGATGCATCGCCGCTCGAATGCCGGGGGGATTTTATCCACGGGCTGCTGGGTGCTCCGGGAAGTTCACCACGGGCTGCATCACGCCCGGGACAAACGACAAAGGAGCTCAGCGTGGTCAGGATTCCGCAGTGCATTTGTGCTTCGATCGCCGCGCTCGCCCTTCCCTTTTCCGCCTCGTCGCAGACCGGCTGGTATTTGGGTATGGAGCTCGGCGGCGCGATAGCCCCTTCCACGGTCGTCACGGGGATCAACAACGACTGGGCTTCCCGCTGCGACCGCATCACCAACCCGACCCAAGCGGAGACGGGCGATGCGTGCGCCGCAGCCCCGCCCTTGGCGACATGGAACAGCACCGTGAACGGAGGCGGAGGAGTGGCGGCCGGCTTCGCCCTCGGCTACTACATGGGCCGGTTCCGGGTGGAGGGCGAGTACTCGTTCCGCACCGCTGCCTACGGGGGGCCGTCCCAGGTGACCTTCGGCGGCACGGTGCTTCAGAACAAGGCGGAACGGGAGCTCGAGGAGTCGGAGAGCGGGGCCGAGGACCTGACGGCACACAACCTCTTCGTGAACCTGTACTACGACTTCGCCTCCCGGTCGCGGCTGACGCCGTATGCCGGGATCGGTGCCGGCGGAGCGCTCGCGACGCTGGACTACTTCAGTCGCTGGAAGCGCAACGACGATCCCGAGCTGATCACCACCTTCGAGGATCCGCTGTTGCGGGCCAGGCTTGCGGGCACGACGAGCATCGGTAAAGCGAAGCTCTCGGACGTCATGTTCGGGTATCAGGTGCTGGCCGGAGTGGACTACGCGGCCAGCGACCGGGTCGCGATCACGGTCAAGGCCAGGTGGACGTTCCTGGGCGTGCTGGAAGACGGCGGATACGAGTGGGTGCAGCTCCGCAGCCACGAGTCGGATATCGGGCGCGGCTTCCGCATCTTGCAGGACCTGACGGCGGACGCGGTGTCCGCAATCGGCGTGGGCTTCGGCATTCGGTACCGGCTGTGACGAGAGCCGGGAGAAGAGTACGGGCGGTGTCGGATCGGTTCGGTTCCGAAACGGAAATCGACGCCTCCCTCAAGCGGCTGGTGGAAAGGTCGAAGCGTCCCGGCGCGGTGCATCTGTGGAACCTGTTCGACCGCGGCGAGCGCGAAGCCGCGACGCGCTGGTTCGTCCGGAGCGAGGAGGACGGTCGCAGGCAGATCGACGAGGCGGTGGCTGCGGCTCTGCGTTTTCGTCCCCAGACGGTTCGGCGGTGGCCCTTGGACAAGATCGCTCGGCACATGGGCACCGTCCCCCTTCACGATCCGGCGCTTGCGCGGCTCCTGCTCCTGCACAGCGTCGACGCACCGCAACATGTGCCGATGGTGCGCGCTTTTCTCGACGCCTTGGGAATTCCCCATGAGGACGGCGAAGTCGATTCCGTCAAGAAGCTCGACGCATCCCGGTACTCCCTGGGCAAGGTGGCGGCCAGGATGGCCGAAGAATACGGGGACCGGACCGTGGCCCTGTATTTCCTCGTGCAGTGGGTCGCCGGAGCGCCGCTCGGCGAGAAGTCGTGCGCTTGGCTGCGGGAGCGCTGGGGTCTGGACGAGCCGAGGGACCGCGGTACCGAGGGGATAATCGCTGACCCGCACCAGCGCGAAGGCGAGGCAGAAGGCGAAGCCGGGGGCGATCCGAGGTCCGATGACGCGCCCGAGGCCGAAGGCGAACCCGCCAGCCGGGAGCGGGCGCCGGCGACCCGCCAGGCTTCGCTAACCGAGCTGGACCGCCTTCTCGAAAGGGCTCTCGAAGATTGCGCTCGGGGGACGCTGGGCGCCTTGAACGAGGACGAGATCGACGACGCGATCGACGAGTTCGTCACGCTCAACGGCACCCGGCACGAGTCGTACTTCCATACCGGATACCGGGACGTGCTCTTCGACCGCAGCATGGGCGAGTCGGTAGGCGTCAGACATCCGGCGCGGCTCCGATGGTACTGGACGGGAGCCGTCCGGGCATGGGCGATGCGCGAACGGTGGGACCGGATCGCGCGGGAGTACGACGAGAACTCGGTCCTCAGGGAGCTGGCGAGCGGGAGCGGGGCCGCGTCGGCGGCCGCGGTGCTCCCCATCGTGGAATCGCTGCGCCGCGCGGACCGCACCGCCGAGATCGGACGGGTGCTGACCGACAGGATCCTGATCCGGGAACCGGGGCTGTTCGAGCCGCTCCTCTCCGCGGCCACGGACCTCCTCCACCAGGGAGACGCGGCCCATGCCCGCCACATCTTCGATCTCCTCGTCGGGGTCGGCGACGAGCTGGAGGAACGCGGCACCGCTCCGGAACAGCGGATCCTGCTCGATGCCCGGCGCCGCTTCGCGCACAGCCTCCGCGTGCTCCATGAACACGAGCGTGCCAGACAGCTTCTCGACGACCTTCTGCAGGAGGATCCCGACCCCAACACTCACGCGATGGTGCACGCGGACCTCGGCCTGATGGCGGGCGGGTTCGATTCGCTGGAGGATGTCGGCCTGCCGACTCGCCGGAACGCGGTCGACAGCGTTCGTGATCGTCTGGGCAGAGGCGAAGATCATTTTCGCCAATCGGTCAGGGAGGGGACCGAATACTCCGCCCACGGGCACTACTGCCTGGGCGTCCTGGCGCTCGCACGCACCGACGACGAAAGGGCCGAACGTCACCTCGGGACCGCGCACATGCATTTCTCGAAGAGACCGCGATCCTACGCCCGGCTGGTCGCAAGGTCGAGCCTCTACGCTGCAATCGCCAAGGCGCGGCAGCTTCAGCCCGACAAGCTCGAGCTTGCGGCCAAGGTGATCGCGGACGCACTGGCATCTGGCACCCGCTTTCCGATCCACCTCGTCAGGGAAACCGTCGACGCGTTCGAATTGGCGGACGACAAGAAAAACCTTCGGCGCGTCACGGAAGCGATCATCGAGGCGGGCGACGATCGCGTGCTCGACGAGCTCGCCGAGAGCGCTTCGGCACTCAGGCACTGCCCGCTCCTCGCAGAGAGGCTGCACCGGCGCTCAGGTGCCGACGGCAGGCACGCCGACCTGAAGGCCGCGGACCTGCGGTCGGCCCTGCGGGGCCACATGCACGCGCAAGGCTATGCACGGGCCAGAGATGCCCTGGACGAACTCGAACGCCTCGCCCTGGAAGGCGTGGCCTCTCTGAAATTCCAGGAACTCCTGACCGATCCCGCGAAGTACGATCCAGCCTGGACCCGCGAAGACGCGGCGATCGCCCGTGCGCATTGCCACGAGGCACACGGCGAGTTCCTGGAAGCGACCAGCGTCCTGAGGGAGGTGTTCTTCAGACTGATGGCCAAGAACGCCGAGAACAGCCTAGACGACGCCGGCGGCCTGCTGCAGCGAATCTACGCGTACAGTCGGGATCGGTCGCAGTGCAGCGACATGACCGACCGGTACGAGGCGGAGGTCGGCGGCTATGACGAACCGACGGCGGGCATCAACGGAGATCCGGCCCCTGCCAAGCTGGTACGAGTGCTGATCGTCGGCGGGGCGGAACGGCAGGCCAGGGCGGAGGAGGCGACCCGAAGGCAGATCAAGAGGCGGCATCCGCACATCCGCCCCAAGTTCATCTATGCCGGGTGGGGGTCGAAATGGGAGCGCCCGCTTGCCGATTTCGAGCGCGAAGTCGAACGCCACGACGCGCTCGTCATCCTCCGCTTCATCCGCACCAACCTTGGCCGCCAGGTGCGGCAGCGGTGGCCGGGCGCGAGGCCATGGCGCTTCTGCTGGGGCGGCGGTCCGAGCGCGATCGCCGAGACCGCGGCCAAGGCCGCGGCAGCCCTGGGACGAGGGTAAGCCCCCCGGTCGGCGGGGTGCCAACCGGCGAAGCTGATGAGCGTGCCGTGCGCGGACGCCGACCTCTTCAACGCTCCAGCGCGGCCTCCAGTCCCTCGATGAAGGAGGGTTCGCCTTCCGGGACCGGGCCGATCCAGCTGAACACGACGGCCCCCGCCCGGTCGATGAGCACCGATGTCGGGAGGCCGCGCGCGAGGAAGACCTCCTTCGACACGGCTTCGGGATCCAGGGCGATGTCGTACTCGACTCCGAACTCCTCGACGAAATGGACCACGGCGGGCGTGTCCGCCGACAGGTCGGCGGACACGCCCAGGATGCGCAGGCCGCGGTCGCGGTACCGCTCGTAGACGGACTGCAGATAGGGCGTCTCGCTCCTGCAGGGATGGCACCAGGTCGCCCAGAGGTTGACGAGGAGGGTCTCGCCGAGGTAGTCCGAAAGGGAGACGGGCGATCCGTCTTTCAACGAGATCGCGGTGAATGCCGGTGCCGGGTCGCCGCGCTGCAGCGTGGCTTCCTCGGAGGGGATGCAGCCCCACCACGGTGCCGCCGTGGCCGCCGCGAGGAACGGCAGGGCCGAGGCGTGCGCGGGACGAAGGGCAGACGCCCGTCGCTTGGGACCGCGCCGCTTGGGACCGCGCACATCGCGGCAGGCAGATGTGCGCGCGCGACCGACGCGCAATGCCCCCGCGGTCATCCGTCCGGCGGCGTGACGAACTCGGTGGCGAGAGGTCCCACGCCGTGGACCTGCACGACCGTCTCTTCCTCGACCCACATGTACGCGGGAACCCCGGCGGCGATCACCATATAGCTGCCTGGCCCGTAGGCCGTTGCGGTCTCCCGGTCCAGGGTCTCGCCGATTCCGACGAAGAAGTTGCCGGAAAGGACGGTCATGTGCTCGGTGACGGGGTGGGTGTGGGGCCTCAGCTCGAATCCGGGCTGGACATGCAGACGAAAGGTGAACGGCTCGCCCTCGGCACTCGAATCACCGTAGAGGGCGACGTAGCGCATGCCGTCGTCGGGCTCTCCCCAGGGAACAGCGGAGCCGTGGTGGAAGACGTTTGCTTCAGCGGCCTGTGCCGCGACGACTTCGGCGTCCCCGGCAGACGGGGCATCGGCGCACGCAGCCGGGACCATGAGGGCGAGCAGCCCGTGAATGAATCCGCGCGGGCACCGAGGCGGCGGGCCTTGACGAGCCGCTTGGGCGGCGGGCATCGAGTCGGCAACGCACTTCGATCGACACTGGGGCAGCGGGGAACAATGGGTCATTGGCGAACCTCCGGTTGAGCCGAGTGATCGGGGGCCGGCACATTCGTGCGCCCGGACCCGGTTCAGGAAGATACGAGCTGTCGGCAGTCCGTGGTGAAACCCTCGAGAGCACCGAGAACGGCGAGGCACCCGTGCGGCAAAGGCGCTCAGGGGCGGCAAGGTCTTGCCGGCCAGACCTTGCCGCGCGCACGCCGCATCGGCGATGCTTACGATTCGCACACGCCGCGCCAGCCGCGCCAGGAGCAGATGCCGTGAAGATGACGTCGCCATGGGCCGTATGCGCAGGCGTTTCGGCCGCCCTCACCCTTATCCCCGAGCCCGCGTCCGGTCAGTGGCGGAATCGCTACCCCCATGTCCAGGGCTACGGTCATCACGTCTATCTTGAGGGCTATGAGCTCCCTGTGCTGACGAACGGACCCATCGATCCGGCACCGTCCCCGGACGGACGTCACATCGCCTTTTCGGAACGCGGATGGATCTGGGTCATGGACCTTGTGACGGGGACCGCTCGGCAGCTTACGCGGGGGCGCGACGTGGACTCCCGTCCGGCGTGGCACCCCTCCGGCGACCGGCTTGCCCTGGTGCGCGACAACGACCGCGACACCCGCATCGTCGTGGCAGACGCCGCCTCGGGCACCGATATCCGCACCATCGACACCCCCGCCATCGACCTCGATCCCGCATTCTCTCCCGACGGAGGCACCCTCTACTATACGTCCGGGCAGGCGGGCACCCTCGATGTCTGGGCCCTTGACCTCGCCACCGGCGAATCCCGGGCGCTGACCACCGATCCCGGGATCGAGCTCAAGCCGCAACCTCTTGCCGACGGAAGCGTTATGCTGCTCGCCAAGCGGCCCGGCGACCGCGTCGAGCTGCGTTCGGCCGACGGGATCCGAACACGCGTGCTGGCCTCGGGAAGCATCGCGTCGATGGCTCGCCCGGCGCTTTCCCCGGACGGACAGGCCTTCGCGCTCAACTGGCCGACCCAGAACGGATGGGAGCTGCGCGTTCACGATGTCACCCGGCCCGGCCCGTCGGTCCTGCTGACCGGCGGCGGACTGCCGCTCACTCCCGCGTGGAGTCCGGACGGCGAGTGGATCTACTACTCCGAGGCCGACGACCGCGAGGTGATGCAGCTCAAGCGGATCCGCTCGGTCGGCGGGGCTGCGGAGGATGTGCGGGTGCGCGCCCGGGAGTGGGCGACGGGCACCGCGCGCCTGCGGATCCGCACCATTGCCGCGGGGGGCGAGCGCGCAGCGGGAGGTTCGTCCGGCGGGGCTCTCGAACCGGCCCGCCTCAACGTCCTCGATGCCGGCGGCCATCCCGCCGTCCCCGACGAGGGCGCCGTCCACTTCGACGGTGCAAACGGACGCGTCTTCTTTTACAGCCCCGGGCTTGTCGAGGTGACCGTTCCCGCGGGCGAGGTCACCGTCTCGGCCGTGCAGGGGCTCGCCACGCCGGAAGCGACCGCCACCGTCACCGCCGCGGCCGGAAGCACGACCGAAGTCTCGCTGGCGCTCGACCCCGTCTGGGACGCGCGCGCCGCCGGATGGGCCTCCGGAGACCACCACTTCCACCTTAACTACGGCGGCCAGACCGACCTCGACCCTTGGGACATGGTCGCCAAGATGAGAGGCGAAGCGCTGGACATGGCCACGCCGCTCCTCGCCAACCTGCACAACCGCTACGAGGACCAGGATCTGTGGGGGTGGGAGAAGTCGGACGCCTCACCCTTCATCCGCTTCGGACAGGAGGTCCGATCCCATTTTCTCGGCCACATGGGATTGATCGAGATTCCCGAGCTGTACTGGCCCTGGGTCTGGGGGCCTGGATACGAGGTGTACGGGACCGACGACCGAACCAACGCGGAGGTCCTGGACTACACGCAGGACCAGGGCGGATTGGGTTACTACGTCCATCCCGTCTCGGTGCCCGACCCCTTCGCCGAGGGAGGTGCAGGGGGAGTCCCCGTCGAGCTGGTCGCCGACGCCGTGCTGGGCGATGTCGATGCCATCGAGGTCATGTGTCTGTGGAGCAGTTCCGAAGGAACTTCTGCGCTTTGGCACCGCTTCCTGAACCTCGGGCTCACCGTCGCGCCGTCCGCCGGCACCGATGTCATGCTCAACCTCTACCGCACGATGGCGGTGGGGACGACCCGCGTCTATGTCCGCACGGGCAGACGGTTGAACTGGCCCGCCTACATCGACGGACTGCGCGAGGGCCGCTCCTTCGTGACCAACGGCCCGTTCCTCGGCTTCCGGGTCGGCGAGGCCGGTCCCGGCGAGGTGGTCCCGCCCGGTCCGGCGACATGGACCCTTGATCTCGCCACGGCAACCTCGGTCGATACGGTGGACATCATCGTGAACGGCCGGGTGGCGGCGTCCCGTCCGGGCATGAATTCGCCCGGTCGGCGCAGCTACACCGGCGAGATCGAGCTGCCCGTCGGCGGATGGGCGGCGGCGCGCGCGCGGGGCGGCGAGACCCGGTGGCCGTCGATGGACACGGCACCCTACGCGCACACGGCCCCGGTATGGATCGCGGCGCGCGGCGGAACCGACCCCGCCGCCCGGCGCGAGGCGGCCGCCGAGCTCCAAGGCATCCTCGCAGCCTCCCTCGAGCGGCTGCGCGCAGGGTATGCCGGGAACAGCACGCCGCGCCTCGAGGCGCGCTTTGCGGAGGCGACGGCACGGCTGGAATCGCTCTTGGGCAAGGACCCGGACGCGGCGAGCGTGCGCGACGAGCGCTGACCGGGCCCCGGACGATGCCGCAACGCCGCTACGACGAGGAAGAGGTCGCACTCATTCTGCACAAGGCGACGGAGGACTCCTCGGCGGATCACGAGGGCGGGTCTGCCGGGGGCCTCACGCTGGCAGAACTGCAGGAGATCGGTGCCGAGGCAGGGATCGATGCGTCCCGCGTCGAGGAGGCGGCCAAGGCGCTGACACCGCGCCGGGCACGCTCGCCTGCGGCTGCATCCAAGGCTTTCGTCCCGACCATGCAGCTGGAACGGGTCGTTCCGGCGCGCGTGGACCCCGATCATCTTCCCCAGCTTCTCGATCTGATCAGAAACGAATTCGCCCGCCAGGGGATCGTCGAGGAGGTTCTCGGCGGCTTGGAATGGCGTGCCGGCAGCGTCATGGGCGGGCGGTACGTCTCGATTCGCGGCGAGGGCGACTCCACGCGCGTTCGTGTGCTGGGCAACTTCCGTGACGGGCTGCTCGTCTTCGGGCTCGGGCCCGGACCGATTCTCGCGATCGGCGGTGGAGCCCTGGTCGCGACCCTCGGTACCGGTCCCTTCTTGGTCGGGGCGGCCGCTGCGCTCGCCTGGGGCTCTGCGCTGCTGCCGTGGCGCTACCTGTACGGCCGAGAGCAGAAGTCGCTGCGCCGGGTGCTCGATGGCATCGAGCGGCGGATGCGGGAGCTGGCATGACCAGTCCGGATGTTTGCGCGCGCGGTCGGCGTGCCGGTGTGGGCCGGTGGCACCGTCCGTCCCCGGCCCTGCCCCTGCTGCTTCTCCTCTATCTGGCTCCGCCCGTCACGGCCTGCGGTCCCGATTCCCCCGCCGTTCCCACCCCGGAGCCCGAGCCTGAACCCGACCCGTTGCCCCAACCCATCGCGATACCTGCACAGGGCACCGAGTCCACCCTTGATCTGGCTACGTGGAACCTGCTCAACTTCGGTTCGACCGGGCAGGGACCTCGGGGCGAAACCCTGCAGCTCGCGCGCATACGCGACGTGATCCTGGGCACGGATGCCGATGTGTGGGGCGTCCAGGAGGTCGCCAGGGCGGACGCTTTTGCGAGCCTGCTTTCTCACCTTCCGGGATACGCCGGCCTGCTCGCAAACGACGACGCCGTTGTCGGCGGGTCCGACTCCTACGGCAGCGGCGAGATCAAGGTCGGGCTGATCTTCAAATCCTCCGCCGTGGAGGTGACGGGTGCGCGGATCATCCTTTCCGAGCTGGACCACGAGTTCGCGGGCCGGCCGCCCCTCGAGGTGCGCGTCCGACTGAACCACGGCGGCCTCGCCCGCGCCGCGGTCGTCATCGTGCTCCACGCGAAGGCGGACTCTCAGGTCGCCTCGTGGGAGAGGCGCGCCGCCGCAGCGGCCGGTCTCAAGGAGTACCTGGATTCCGCGCTGGCCGACGACATCGTCCTCGTCCCCGGCGACTGGAACGACGATGTGGACGAGTCGATCACGTCCGGGCGCGACACCCCCTACCGCGCGTTTGTGGACGCCGCCCCCGACTGGATCTTCCCCACGGCAGCACTGACCTCCGCCGGAGTCACCTCGATCCTCGGTTACGACGACGTCATCGACCACATCCTCGCGTCGAATGAGATCATGGCGTGGTACGAGCCTGGGTCGGCGCTCGTCCACCGGGTCGACGAGCACATCCCGGACTACGAGGACACCACCAGCGATCACCTGCCGGTGCTGGTCAGGTTCAGGCCGCCGGGAAGCTGACGGCGGCCGTCAATCCGGGTGCCGACCCAAGCAGCCCATGGACGAAACCCGGCGAGCACCGCGGAGCCGAGAGGCGGCCGTCAATCCGGGTGCCCGTCCCCTCCTCCGGGAACCGTCACCAGCAGCAGGACGGCCGCGACCGCCGCCATGACGGCGCCGAAAACAAAGGGCGCGGCCGGCCCGAAGCCCTGCCAGCCGAACAGCCCCTCCCACAGCACCCCCGCCAGCACTGAAGCGGGCAGCGTGGCCAGGCCGACCGCCGCCGCGTATCCCCCGTAGGCCGTCCCGCGCTGCGATGCGGGCACCAGGTCCGCGACGAGCGCCTTCGCCGCGCCCGCCGCAAGCCCGTGATAGCACCCGTAGAGCAGGTACAGCACAGTCACATGCACCGTCGTGTCCGCGAGCGCAAAGCCTAGGTAGACAAGCGCATACAGCCCCCACGCAGCCGCCGTGACGCGCTTCCGCGGAATCCGGTCGGCCAGCGATCCCGCGGGTGCCGACACGAGCGCGTAGACCACGTTGAAGGCGAGGAGCAGCCACAGGATTCCGGCCACGGAGAAGCCCCGTTCCTGCGCCCTGAGCACGAGGAAGGCGTCTGCCGAGTTTCCCAGCTCGAAGATCACGGAACAGACGACGAACGCAGCGAAGCCCCGGCCCAGTCCGCGCAGCCGCGTACCAAGCCGACCGGCTCCGGCGCGGCTGCGCGAGCCACGCTTGGCACGCTCGCTGCCCTCGGCACCCTGGCCTCCCTCGGCACCCTTATCGCCCTCGGCACCTTGGCCTCCCTTCCCGTGCACGACGCGTCCCTTCCCCTTGATGTCCCGCGCCGCGAAGGCCAGCACTGCCACGCCCAGGAATGCGGGCAGCAGGCTCCACGCCGCCAGACGGCGGAAGGTCTCGGCCTCGAGGAGCGCCCCGCCACCCTGCACCCGATGCACCACCCAGATCGACACCGCGATCCCGATCACGGCTCCCGCCGTATCGGCCGCGCGGTGCAGCCCGAACGCGAATCCGCGCCGTTGGGACGGCGTCGAATCGGCGAGCAGCGCATCGCGCGGTGCCGTGCGCACCCCCTTCCCCACGCGGTCCCCCCACCGGATCGCTGCGACCGCCCCCCACGTCGTCGCGAGCAGATAGAACGGTTTGGACACCGCCGAGATCGCGTACCCGGCGACGGCCGGCCACTTGCGGGTCCCGAGCCGGTCCGACAGCCACCCCGAGTACAGCTTCAGTATGCTGGAGGTCGCGTCGGCAAGCCCCTCGACCAGGCCGACCGCCCAGACACGCACGCCGAGCACGTTCGAGAGGAAGAGCGGCAGCACGTTGAGGAGCATCTCGCTCGACACGTCGGTCAGAAAGCTGGTGCCGCTCGCGGCCCAGACGTTGCGGTGGAGTTTGGGCGGAGCGGGCGCGGGCGCGGGGGAGGCGGGTTCGCGGGATGGGGTTTCGGGTCCGGTGGCGGGGCGGTTCATGGGGCCAGTTTGCCGGGAGGGTCGTGACCGCTTCACAGCGAACCGCTCGCCTCATGGCATCTTGCGACACGGTTACGTATGTGGAACCGCCGTTTCTGCGCCGACCTGCGCATCCAGCTGCCCCTGAACATCTGGTGCGTAGATGCCATGTCCATGTACTCCTCCATCCTTTCCAGAGCTGGAATCTCGTGGCCCCGGGCCAGCGCGTCGAGCTGCTAGACCGAAGTTCGGCGGCGGCGATCTGCCAAGTGATTGCGGCGCTGCAACATAAGCGATTTCCGGGGTGTACGCTACTGGGTACGGCTTATGGGCGGACGCCGAGCAGGCGGAAGGCTTCGGCCTGGAGCGGGGTGGGGCGGGCGAGGATGTCGGCGGTCATGGCTCCGTGCACGGGGGGCCTGACGCGGTTGCGGGTGAGGGTGGCGAGGTCGCGGAGCAGGGTCCGGAAGCTGTGGACGGGAAGGCCCTCGGGGGTGCGCTTCCCGGCCTTCTTAGCGCGTGCCGCGCGGGAGACGCGGGCGGGCGCGACGGGCGAGGCGCGGGCGGCTTCTGCGGCGGCCGGGTCGTGGTCGTCGAAGAGCAGGGGGGCCAGCGCGCGGCGCATGTGCCATTCGACGTAGTAGGCGAGCATGCAGAGGAAGACATGGGCGCGGACGCGATCGGCGAGGCGGTGGTGGACGGGGCGGACCTTGAGGTCGACCCCCTTGAAGCTGCGGAAGGCGCGCTCGACCCGGCTGAGGCTCTTGTAGGCGCGGACCGTGTCTTCGGGCCCCATCTCGCCGACGGGCACGTTGGTGCGGATCACGTAGATGCCGTCGAGCGCCGACTCTTCGGCGATGCGCTTCTCGTCGCGCTCGTAGGAGAAGCCGTCGTCGGTCACGGTGGTCTTGAAGTGCTTGCCGACCTTGCGGGCGCGCAGGGCCCGGTCGGCGCGCACGGCGATGCGCTTCTCGCCCCGCAGCGGGCGGTTGTCGCGCTGCGTCGCCCGGACGACCTGTTCGAGCTTGACCTCCGTGGCCGCGAGCAGCGCCTCTCGCTTGCGCGCGCGCTCGGCCGCGAGCAGCGGGTTGCGGCAGACGACCAGCCGCTCGCCCGGATAGAGCTCGGGCGCGGAGACCTCGGCCAGGTCCTGCTCGTCGAAGATCGACAGCTGCAGGTCGCCGCCGGAAGCGAGCCTGCGGATCGCCGGAGCCCGCAGCGAGGTGATCCACCGCAGCCCCGCGGGCCCGAGGTCCTCGCGGATGCGGGCGTCGGTCAGCATCCCCCGGTCGCCGGCCACGACGACCCGCGAGAGCGAGAAGCGCCCGGTGAGCTTCTCGACCTGGGCGGCCACGGAGCCGGGGTCGGCCGTGTTGCCCTCGAAGACCTGGGCGGCCACCGGACGGCCCTCCCGGTCGCAGAGCAGGGCGAAGACGATCTGAAGCTTGCCGCGCCTGCCGTCGCGAGAGTAGCCGCGCTTGGCCAGCGGGCACTTTGTGCCCTCGAAGTACACCGAGGTCAGGTCGCAGAGCACGAGCGAGCCGTCCTCGACATGCCGGGCCGCCAGAGTCCGCTCGATGCGCGGCTGCCGCCGCAGCAGCCAGTCCATCGCCTCGTAGAGCTCCTCCGCCGTCGCGTCTTCGGCGCCGAGCTCCTCGCCCAGCGTGTCGGTCTGTGTCTCGGAGGCGAGGCCCCGGGCGGTGGCGAGCTTCGAGCGGGGGTCGAGGACGCGGGCGGCGATCATCGCCGCCGCCAAGGAGCGCATCCGCGAGGGACGGCGGTCGAGCAGCCTCTCGAGGCCCAGCTTCCGCGCCGTGCCCGCGACGGCGGCGACATGCCCGTGGGGTCGGGAGCGCAGGATCTCGAAGGCGTCGTCCATCGACTTCAGGGCGACGCCGCCCTTGAGCAGGATGCGCAGCCCCCGGACGATCTCGTCGGGCCACTTCGAGAGGTTGGCGAGGGTGCGCTTGCAGACCTTGCCGTCCTTGCGGAAGGACTCGCGCAGCAGGACGGCGGGCGGGGAGTTCCGGTTGGGCACGCGTTCGATGTACATGGGTATCATGGTAACGGATATACTGAATGATGTCAATATGCACACCGAATCGTTACATGGGTACAGCATCCGGATGCCGAAATCGACTCAGGTCTTTCGGCTGCAACACGTTAACCGCGATAATCGGCCCGATTCTGTCCCGAACTTCGGGCTAGACGCGATATCAGACGGTCGGTGGGGGGGTTGCACGAGACGAGGGCAGCTCGTCTTTTCCGGGTGTTGGCGTGTAGGGGAGGCTGGGTGGTGACCGAGAAACGACCTCCGGCATGAGATTACCGCAATGAAACAAGGCCAAGCGTTACGTCGTTCCGAACTGTCCTTCCATGAGGCCATTGATATCTTCTTGCGGGGATGTCCAGGTCCGGCGATGGCCGAGAAGGGACTTCGCATGATGGCGTACCAGGACATCAAGGGGATTCCCCTGCCGGAGAGAGTCGATCTGCACTTCCAGAAACAGAATTCCGAGGGGGGACGGAAAATGGGTTCGATGAAGGATGTTGCCGGGGCTCTTTTCTGTAGTCCGGGACATCTTTCTCGGCTGGCCCGGGAGCGGGGTTATTCGTATTCCAAGGCGGTGCGGTGGATAAGATTCCTGCTCGGCGCCTACCTCCTCCGGCAGAGCCGGAGCAGCAAGGCAGTAGCGTGGCGGTTGGGGTTTGCTGACTCGGCCAGCTGGTGCCGGTTTACGAAGCGGCTGGTTGGGAAGACACCGAAACAACTACCGAAGCTGCCGCTCGAGGACTGGGCTCGGGAGGCCGTGTTTCAGGTGTTTCTCGCGCCGTTACGGCGGCGGGAATGACAGGGATCAAGAAGATCAGAATGTCAGATGTCAGATAAAGACATAACTAGGATTGAAAAAGACAAGAAAAAGGGTGGCAGAACGAGGGGCTATCGATTAGCTTTATTCATACGGGAAAATCCCTGCTGATCCGAATGCCGGTTTGCCGGGAACCCTCTAAACAAGGAGTTAGCAGTGACTGGAACGACGACGAACGCCACCACCTTCCCTAGCAAGGTGATTGCCACCGGGCTCCTCCTGCTTCTGTTCGCCGTGGGCGGCTTGCTCGGTGGAGCCGCAGCCGGGGTCTCCTCTACAGGCATCGCCGTGGCGCAAGCACCGGCTTGCGAGGCGGACGAGTGCGACGACGGGTGGTTCGGCGGAAGCTGCGAGGCCAACGATGGCCAGGAGACTGGATGTGACGTCATCGAAAGAGGCTGGTGGTTCGATGGATGCGAAACCTATTCGTGCGGGGGCCACTGACCGTCGATCTCGTGACTGTGGACCCCCGAGGGGCTAGACTGTGGGGCCCCCCGAGGGCTAGCTGGAAGCGGTGTTGGGGCTGGCTGCAGATGCCTTGACTGCGGACAGGAATGTACGGGCTACGACACGCGACGGAGGGGACTGGTGGACTCTGGACGCGCGTAGGGTACAGACCTTTCCGGTCTGCGAGGTTCCGCGGGTTCGGTGCCGGGAGCACGGGATCCTGACGATGCAGGTGCCGTGGGCGGAGGGGGAAGTACACGGCGCAGTCGAGGTGGGATCCCGACACCGCTACGTGACGGTGGTGTCGAACCGGAGACGGGCCGGGGGGAACTCTCCTCTGCGGCGAGGGGAGCGAGGAAGAGAAAACCAAAGTCAACTGCAGTACTCAACCGTCTACGAAACGGGCAGGTCTAGGAGGCGTGCTATTATGATGTCACGAGATATTTCGGTTCCGCGGGGACCGGCAACGACGGACTGGCCGACTTGAGTCGCAGATGGCGCGTCTTAGGTAGTTGCGTCATTGTGTTGACGGCCGGGTTCATTGTTGGCACGCTTGGACTTTTCCCCACACTGCAACTCGACGTACAGGATTGGGGCCTTCGAGCAGATTCCTACGTGCCGAGTGCTAGGCGCGACCCAGGAGATGAATTGGTCTTCGTGGTGATTGGATCTTCGAGTTGCGCTTGGTCAAACTTATCGGAAACCGTTCGCTCAGTACGGAGAGCTAGAGATTTTATGGCGGCTTGGGCCGAAGAGGAGGAGATCGGTATTGCGACGATCGGGATCGCAAAGGACAGTGTGGCAGAGCAAGGTATTCGCCACCTGAGGCGATTTGGCAGGTTTGACGAGATCATGGCCGGACGGGGATGGCGGAACGCAGGTGTGCTTCGCTACATTTACGATGATTTTCCCGGTCCAGCGGCAACTCCTCAAGTCTTGGTACTCAGGAGGACGCTCGCCAACAACGTGGGTCAGTGGGAAGTCTTGAAGGAAGAAGTCCTAGTTCGCAAGGTCGGCTTGATGGAAATACGGAATTGGGTCAACCGCGGTGCGACGATACCACAGCACAGCTCAGGTCCATGAGGGTGTGACCATGAATGAGATCATCGGCCCGAACGGCACCAAGATTCAGCGTGCCTGCCAACAGGATCGGAGACGGCGGTCACATCGTCTATTCTCGCTGTTCATTCTTGCGTTGCTTGTTGGGGTACTGGGTTGGGGCGAGACCGCGGGGAGCGACCGGCATTCCGCGCACCAAGCATCTCATCAACTCGAGATTCGCGAACTGTGGCGATTTGGTTTCAGTGACGTGGCCGAAACGCAAATGGCTTCGGCCGCAGCATGGGAAGATGGGACGGTTTGGATTGCTGGATACGATAGCACGGGCCTCTGGGAGCTCAATGCCGACGGAAGCTCGAGCCGGGTGGTCCGGCGTGACGTTGAGGTTGCCCAATCGTTTGGATCCAGAATTTTGGCGTTTGTTCCTACCACTGGAATGTTCTTTCTCGGTCGGAGTGGAGTCGTGTTGTACCGTAGCCGCGGCGACACCGGCATTGTGGTCGACCGAACCGTCAGGTCGACGCCACGGGGGTTTGCCGGCTTCGGCAACGGCGACTACGTCGTAAGTTACGGACAGTGGCGAGACGATCCTCACGTGGAACACGCCGTACACCGATATGACGGTACGGGACACCATGTTGTGAGTTGGCATCCGGCATTTAGTTATCCCCAGTGGGCCGACCAGGAGTGGCGGGCCGTCATAAGAATGTCGGGAGGACCCCTGGCGGTCACCACGGCAGGAGACTTGCTCGTGTCCGACGCTGTCCCGTTTCGCATCACCCGGTATGTGGACGGCTTCCCCGACTCCGCGATCACTGTGATCGAGAATGACGAGATCGTGTCACCGGACGAGATTGAGCGGGCGTTGCCGCGCATCGGTACATACAGGTTCGGCGAGTGGAGCCCCTCGGATTTTGTGCACGAGATGGCCGATGGCCGCATTCTCAACGTCGTGTTTGTCAAGGAACATTCTTCGTTACCTTTTGTGTCCGGCAGGCGCTATCCGCGATGGATAGTGGTGGGGACCGCAGGGGATATACTTATCGACGAAGAGACTGAATACAGGGTTGTGGCCGCAGTCGGCCGGGATACGTACCTGGCACACACCCGTGGTGGAGGTCTGGCAAAGATAGTGGTGTCGATTGAACTTGAACAAATCGGGAACAAACGCGTCAGGTAGCGGAGAAAGTGGAGAA
Organism: Longimicrobiales bacterium; assembly: GCA_965215065.1. GTDB lineage: Bacteria > Gemmatimonadota > Gemmatimonadetes > Longimicrobiales > Gaopeijiaceae > Bin94. The sequence continues at coordinate 1,592,192 of OZ244037.1, read as the reverse complement.
AGCAAGCAATCAGTGATGCGAATTGGTGCTAGCAGGAAGCGGGGGGCTGTGCAGCTGTTCGTCGCTGTTCCGATCATGTTGGCGACGCTATCGTGCGGACGGCGGCCGAACGAGATCGTACATCCAACCGAGGAGAATCTGCCCCCAGCAGACGGACCGGTAATTCGGTCGGAGGAAACTCCTGTCGGGTTGGATTCCGTTGCACTGGCGGCTTGGTCGAAAACGCGAGATGCGCTGCTGTCGGAATGGAGCATCAAAGCCACCGTCGGTCAGATTGGTGAGATTGAATACGATGGACCGGACGTGTTCGGCATCGAGATGGATCTGGCCATCCACGATAACGACATCGTTGTTCTCGATCAACGAAACTACGCGGTCAAAATATTCGACGGCGACGGTCGGTATATCGGGGGTTTTGGGCGTGCCGGCGGCGGTCCCGGGGAGTTTAGGGATCCGGCGGCCATCGAGGTGCTCTCCGATGGTCGATTCGTTGTCCTGGATCGCGGAAGGGAGATCAAGATCTACTCGCCCACCGACTCGGGATACGCATACACGGAGAGCCAGACGATCGATGTAGTGCCGGAGTACATTTGCTCCGAGGGAGATCGTGTCTTCGTTTCGGGATTCCGGTCCGAGGACGAGACAATGATTCATGAAATCCCGCTGACCAAACAGGGAAGAGCACAGGACTTTGGTCAAGGGTATCAGAGTGACCATTGGCTTGCTCGGGATCAACTGTCGGATGGTCCGGTCGCGTGCCTAGGAAGTCCGCCGCGGGTCGTGCTGGCGTTCGAACGACTGCCGGTCGTGCGAGGGTACGCTGCAGATGGCGGTGAGCTGCTCTGGACGACGCGCAATATGGACTACCTGCAACCTCCGATCGTGGAGAAGCGCGATGGATCTGGTCGCTTGGGAATACAGTTTTCCTACCGGGGCGCACGTGACATGGTGGCATCGCTAGTGACCGTTTCGAGTCACCATATCCTGTTGCAGTACGTCCGCTTCGAACCGCAACCCGATCCCGCTGACGTGCGTCATGAAGTTCGAAGCTATCTCATCGATGCCGAAACCGGACAAGGCGCGTTTGTCTCCGATTCCTTGCCGCTCATGGCTGCCATCGGACAGGACTACTATGTGGCCAAATGGGTCCTGCCATTTCCGAGAATCGAAGTCCGGGCATTCAGCGACCCTTCCGGGTGACGCGCGCCAAGCGTCGTCCATGGGCATGATCTCGACATGCCGCCATCCGTTCAAGTACCGGTGGCCCCTCGCCCCGCTTCCCCGCAGATTGCCCGGTGCCAGCCCGTTGCGCCGACGCGACGCCGAGACGCCTGCCCATGAGTCACGCACATCTCTGCACCCGCACCTCCAACCGCCGCGAATTTCTGCGCTGGCTCGCGGCCAGTCCGCTGCTGGCCGCCATCCCCGGCTGCGCGCCTTTCGGTGCTTCGTCCGGCACCCTTCCCGACGCGAACAGCCGCGGCGTCGCGCCCGTCCCCGAGAACACTGCCCGTCGCCCTGCCCTTGACGACCTAGTCACCAGCGCCGCCGACGCTCTCGATGTGTTCGACATGGAGAAGGTGGCCGAGATCACCGTGCCTCCGGCCCACTTCGGATACATCCAGACCGGAGTTGACGGCGAGGAGACGCAGCGCAGCAATCACGCGGCCCTGGAGAACATCTACATCCGTGCTCGGCGGCTCATCGATGTCAGCCGTCTGGACACGCGCGTCACGCTGTTCGGGCGAGAGTGGCCCACGCCCGTCATTATCGCGCCGTGCGGGAGCCAGAGGGGATTCCACGCCGACGGAGAGCTCGCGACCGCGCGCGCCGCGCAGGCCCAGGGTCACCTGCAGGTGTTGTCAACCGTGAGTTCGACGGCCGTGGAAGAAGTGAACGAGGCCCGCGGCGAGCCCGTCTGGTACCAGCTGTACGCCACCTCGAACTGGGAAGTCACCCAAGCCGTGGTGAAGCGCGTGCGCACGGCGGAGTGCCCCGTCATCGTGCTTACGGTAGACCTGCCCGCGAGCAGCAACCGGCTCACGCTCGAGCGGTGGTCGCGCACCGACGCCCGCACATGCCGCAGCTGTCACCGTCCTCGCGGCCGAGCGCCCAGCGTCAAGCCGATGTTTCAAGGTACGGCTTACCGCGCCGGCGACTTCCGCACTCCCGCCATGACCTGGGACTTCATCGGGCGCCTGCGGGAGATCACCGACCAGCGCATCGTGGTGAAGGGGCTCGTGACGCACGAGGATGCCGCACTCGCGTTGGAGCACGGAGTCGACGGGATCTGGGTCTCGAATCACGGAGGCCGTGCCGAGGGCAGCGGCCGTGCAACCATCGACGCGCTGCCGGAGATCGCGACGGTCGTGTCGGGTCAGGTCCCCGTCATCGTGGACGGCGGCTTTCGGCGCGGCAGCGATATATTCAAGGGAATCGCCCGTGGCGCGGATGCTGTGGCCGTGGGGCGTCCATATCTGTGGGGTCTCGGCGCCTTCGGCCAAGCCGGCGTTGAGCGAGTGCTGGAGATCCTCCGCAACGAGCTCGCCGTCACGATGCGATTGGCAGGCACACCGTCCCTGGCGAGCATCGTGGAGTCGTCGATCGGAACGGAATGACGGATTCGCCTTCGCGGACGCCGAAACGAGGAGCATCGTGAGTTCTCTCTACCCCGCGCGTCCACCGGCCGGTGCCCACAAGGTGCGCGCGCTCATGCGCGGATTGGGCAGGGCAGCGCGGAGCGCAGGCAGGATCTACCTGGTCGGAGGCAGTTCGGCCGTGCTCGTGGGCTGGAGGGAAGCGACGGTGGATGTCGACATCAAGCTCGATCCGGAGCCGTCAGGTGTCTTCGAGGCCATCGCGCGAGCCAAGGAGACCCTCAACATCAACGTCGAGCTGGCGGCCCCCGACGATTTCATCCCAGCGTTGCCGGGGTGGCGTGAACGCAGTCCGTTCATCGAACGATTCGGACGGGTCGACTACCATCACTATGATTTCTATGCCCAGGCGCTCGCAAAGATCGAGCGGGGGCACAAGCAGGACGCATCGGATGTGAGAGAAATGGGCAAGCTCGAGCTGATTCGCGGAAGTCGCCTTATCGAGCTCTTCGTGTCGATTGAACCCCTACTGGTGCGTTATCCCGCCATCGACCCGCACAGCTTCCGAAGCAGCGTGCTGCGGGCGGCACGGGAAATCGCTTCATGACGACCATTCCCCCTGACCTGCCCGGCGCCGAGCTGGTCGTTTCCGGAATCGAGGCGCTGCGACGCGGGGAAACAACCGTGGAAGCGCTGCTCGTCTCGGTCGGAGCGCCCCGCCTGCGTGCGGCCGGGCTCGACATCCCCCCGACGCCACCGCTGGAGCACTCGGCCGAGATCTCGCTTTACCTCGCCGTCGGTGCCGAGCACCCCAAGGGCACACACTCCCGCTACAATGCGCTGATCCGTCGACTGGTCAGCTTCGAGCGGGCCTTGGAGCGCCATGTGCGCTACGGCGGCAAGCGAGGCTAGGCGGCTAGAACATGCTCCTCAGCCACAGGATCACGAAAGCGCCGTAGAAGAGCGACATGGCGATCAGGGCCGCCCTTCGCCACAGGGGCGGACGCACTGCTTCGGGCAGGAAGCGCGTATTGATGTACAGCAGGTGCAGCGGCGAGATGACGAAGACGACTCCGGCCATGTTGGCACCCAGCTGGAGCAGTTCGATCGGCTCGGCGAGACCCAGCGCGATGACGCCCCACAGCGCCAGTGCGCCCAGCACCGTGTAGTAGAGGAAGCGGACATCGCCGCCGCGCCAGCGGCGGATGCGCCGAGAGCCAGTCCACAGGATGTCGGTGATCGCACGGGTCATGCCCTCGACGATGTCGAGCTGGGTCTTGAAGAGCACCCAGACGGCCATCAGCGCGATCGCGCCGCCGAAGACGGCTCCGGCCTGGCCGGCCATCGCGTCGGCGAGTGCGGCCGCGATGGACAGGCCGCGTATGTCGGTGCCGCCTTCGATGAAAGTGACGTAGAGCACCGCCGGGAGGATCATCCCCAGCATCGCGCCCACGAAATAGACGACCCATTGGTCGGCCCGCACGATGCGCCACCAACCGCGCCAGCGCTCCATGGCTGCCGGTGTCGTGTCGAAGGTGTAGCCGGTCGGCGCGAGGCGAGTGCGCTCGCCGCCCACCGCCGCGGGAATGTAGCCCGTCCGTTCACCCATCCCGTAGCCTTTGTCGCGGGCCCAGTTCGACAGGGTCAGGTTGATGACGCCGCCTGCGCCCGAGTACGCCGCGAAGGCACCGATCAGGAACCAGTCCACGCCGTCGGGAATGAAACGAAAAGACCCGGTGTCGAGATCGTAGCCCACGAGGCCCGCTCCCGCATCCGCCCAAGTTCCGGGCGACACGAAGATCGCGGCCAGGATCAGGAAGCCGCCGATGATCGCGGCCACCAAGACCCAGTTCAGGAGCTCCAGCGTGCGCTCGACACGCTTGCCGAAGAGCAGGATCCCCACGCACAGCCCGAAGGTGCCCACCCCGATCAGGTACACGGGCAGGTCCTGCCCAGGACCCACGAGATCGCGGAAGATGAGGAAGAAGATGGCCCCCGCGGCGGCACCCGCCCAACCGGGCCATCCCACCTGCAGGAAATACAGGAGGGCGTAGAACACGGCCCAGAACTGGGATCCCGGCTTCGTGCGCATGAACCCGGTCACCACCGGCTCTCCGGTGGCCAGGGTCCAGCGCATCAGTTCCGTATTCAACACGGTCTGAAGGAACGCGGCGACCAGCGTCACCCACAGCAGCACCAGCCCGTACTGGACGAACGCAGCCGGTCCGAGCAGGAACTCCCCGCTTCCGATCGAGGCTCCCAGCACGATCACGCCCGGGCCGACCACGCCGATCCACGAGAGCCCTTTGGGCTTGGGCGGAGGCGGAAGTTCGGCCTTGTCGAACGGCGCGAGCCCGGAACGCGCTTCGGGTGCGGGGCGGTCCATCAAGCTCGCCCGCACGATCGGCGGCACCGCCTGGCACCCGTTCCCGGACATGCGCTTCGGGTGGGGCCCGGACGCGCCTCGGCTGCGGAGCGGCGGTCCATCAGCTCGCCGGTCTCTTGCCCGTCCAGCGGTCGTACCACTTGCGCATGTAGAGCTGTGTGCGCATGAAGTTGGACGGCTTGCTGCCCGTGCCGTGGTACTCGTCGTTGAAGCGGATGACGGCGGTGGGGACCCCGACCATCTTGAGCGCCTGGTAGTACTCTTCCGTCTGGGTCATCGGCGTGCGGAGGTCGAGCTCGCCGGTGAGGAGCAGGGTGGGCGTGGTCACGCGGTCCACATACATCAGCGACGAGTGGTGCAGCCACTTGTCCGGGTTGTCCCAGGGCAGTTCGCGGAAGCGGCGGTAGGCCCACATGGCCACGTCGGCGGTGCCCGCGAAGGACATCCAGTTGATGACCGGGCAGCGGACGGCGGCCGCCGCGAAGCGGTCGTCGTGGCCGATCACCCAGCTCGAGAGGACGCCGCCGCCCGAGCAGCCGCCCACGTACATCCTGTCCGTGTCGATGTACCCCCGGCCGACGACTTCGTCGACGCCGCGCAGCAGGTCCGCGAGGTCGCGCTCGCCGGGATAGCTGTCGTCGATCGCGTTGCCGAAGTCGGTGCCGTACCCGGTCGAGCCGCGCGGATTGGTGTAGAGGACCACGAAGTCGTTCGCGGCGAAGTTCTGGAACATCCAGTTGAAGCCCACGTTGTACATGGCGTGAGGGCCGCCGTGGATTTCCAGCACGAGGGGGTAGCGACGCGCAGGGTCGAAGCCGGGCGGCTTGATGATCCATCCCTGTACCTGCGCCCCTTCGGTCGATTCGTACCAGATCTCCTCGATGTCGCCGAGAACGACGCCCTCCAAAACATCGGCATTCACATCGGTCAGCCTAGTGACGGCCGTGCGCGCTTCCAGGTCGAACCGGACCACGTCGCCGGGCGTCTGGGGAGCGGAGCGGACACCCACGCCGGCACCCCCCGCCATCGAAGCCAGCGAGAGCATGTGCACGCCGTCGGTGATCTGCCGCAGGTCGCCGTCCGTCGTGGCCGAATGGACATTCGACGAGCCTCGGTCCTGCACCGAAAAGTAGAGGCGGCTTCCGTCCTGGTCCCACATCATCGCGCCTACGTCGCGGTCGAGTTCGGGCGTCAGCTTGCGCATGCCGCTCCCGTCGACCCCGATGGTATGGATCTCGCCCACATGGTAGGTCTGGGGTGACCACTCGTACCCGGTGAAGGCGATCGTGCCGCCGTCCGGGGAGACCGACGGCCTGGTCCAGAGACCTCGCACGGAGGTGACTTCGCGGGTCTCGCCGGTCGGCACATCCACCGCGTTGATGGCGGACTCGAAGTAGCGCATGTCCCAGTCTTCCTTCATGAGCCCGTCAAAGACGATGGTGCTCCCGTCGGGCGTCCAGTCGTATCCGGAGCCCATGAAGATTCCGATGTAGCGGGCGCCGACGTGCCACTTGCCATGCGTAAGCCGACGGGGCGTGCCCCCCTCGGCGGGGACGACGAAGAGGTGTACATAGGCGGGATCGGTGAAGCCCACGCGGTCGGCGCGGAAGTGCATGTTCTCGACGATGCGCGGGGTTTCGGTCCAGGTCGCGCCCTCGGGCGCCGCAGGAAGGTCGATCGACCAATCGCTCGGGAGCTCGCCGGGCGTGTACATGGTGAACGAGATCATGCTGCCGTCGGGAGACCACTTGGCATTCATCGGCGTGTCGGAAACGCGCGTGATCTGGGTGACCGAGCCCTCGGCGTCCATCCAGCGGACGTGGATCTGGTTGCCGCCGGGCGCACCCGGTGCGGTGAATAGGATGCGGGTTCCATCGGGGGACCAGCGCGGGGAGGATCCGTCGATGAGGAAGCGCTTCCTCGAGCCGTCGGCGTTCATGACGTACAGGCTGGACTCCCACCGGTCCTCGATCTTGTTGACCCAGCCGCGGGTGTAGACGACCCGGCTTCCGTCCGGCGATATCTGCGGGTCGCTCACCCGTTCCCAGTCCATGTAGCGGTCGACGGTGAGGCGGTCGGCACCGTCCTGGGCTGCGGCGCGGGCCGTCGTGATTGTAAGGGCGAAGGAGAGGAGGGCGACGGAAACGGGAGCGGCGGCACGTGCGAGTGCGGAGGCAGCAGCTCTCACGGCGTGGATGTGACGATGGCGGAGCGGCTTCATCGGTGGTTCTCCTTGGCCTAAGTGGGTGCACAGGTGCCTGTGGATTCGCGAGCCCGGCGCGGTTTTCTTCAGGCGGAATCGCGACCCCGCAACGCTGTTAATCCGGGCACGCAGGGCGGGCAGAGTCGTCCCGGACCCGGTTGCGGACCCATTCGTCTGTGCCGTTACTCCGGCGGCTTCGTTTCGTGCGGGCATCGTACCTCGTCATCCGCCCGAGATCAAGGAGGGGACCATGCCCGGGGGCGTCCGTTGAAGCCGCTCGAAGTCAGTCAGGGCGCTCGTGAGGAAATCGAGTCGCTCGCGGGTTCGCGCAGCCTGTCCGCCGGGCTCGTGAGGCGCGCGCCGGCAAAACGAGATGGCTTAGGCCTGCCCCCCTTTACTTGAATTATGCCGTGAGTAGACTGAATCATGCTAGAATAGTAGACTTCAAGCATGAAAGCGACGACTGGCAAGGTAGAAGGGGAACTACTCGAGCACGGGCACGAACGGTGCAGCGACGCCCAGTTACCGGAACATTCCCGAATGGTGACTGACTGGTCGAAGCCCGAGGTTCTCGCAATGAATCCGGACAGGCACATCCGATCCGACACTCGGTCCGGCATTCTCCAAGGAGTATTGATGCGCGCGTACGCTCGGCTCGCCGGAATCCGTCAAGGGCTGGCACAGGACCGGCAGCGCGGCACTGCTCACAGGAACACCGCTACACATCGCCCCGGCCCGTGCACTCCCGTCACCACGGTCCGCCCGATGTCGGCCGACTTGCTCGGTCCCGAATGCAGACCCACCGCGGCAGGCAGGCCGTGGCGTCGCAGCTCCTCCAACGCATCGGCCAGACGAGCGAAGACACGGCCCCGCGGTACCCACACCACGTGAACCGGCGGAAGCATCTGCACTGCCCGCGTCCTCATTGACGGCAATATCAGACTCCCCGACTCGGCCACCGCGCCCCAAGCAACCGAGATCCCGGCTCCTGCCAGCGCAGCGGCGGCGTCCGGGAGCTGCGGCCTCAGCTCGGCGGCCACCTCCGGACCCACGGCCACTTCCATCACCTCGGGGGCCAGCCCTTGGAGGAATGCCGTGAGCCATGCGCTCGCCGGGCGGAGCGGATCGGCCTCCGCGACCTCCCCGCCGTTGCTTGTGAAACGTTTCACAAAGGCTTCGTCCAGGTGATGGCCTGCCGGCGGCGGCGTGACCAAGTCGCCCGGGTGAGAGAACCTCGGCCGATTCTCGGTGGCCTGCGCCACGCGCGCCAAGATCCGCTCGCGAGAGCCATGGTTTTCCTGCCGGGTCACAGGCATGCCCTTGGTTGTGCGGCCACGCCCGCCACACCTGCCGCGACCGCCGCGTCCGGCGTCACGTCTGCCCTCACTCGACCCCCTCGCGCCACAGCTCCCGAAACGTGCGCGGACTCGGCCTGGGCAGCGCCCGGTCCCTCGACCACTCTCCCAGCATGGGCAGCGCCCGCGCCGTGCCCGTCGCACCCAGCCGCGAGCCCATCTTCCCCGCCAGCCGATACAATCCGGGCCGCGTGGCCGCGCTCGCCAGCCCCGCCAGCGCCGCGCGTTCCTTCCAGGGCGTAAGGCCTTCTTCCTGGGCTTCGCGCCGCCATGCGAGCAGCAGCTCCGGGATCGGGATCCGGACCGGACAGGCGTCGGAGCAGGCACCGCAGAGCGACGACGCGAAGGGCAGCGGCATCGCCTCGCGGAGGCCGAGGAGTCCGGGGGCGAGCACCGCCCCGATTGGTCCCGAGTAGACGTAGCCGTAGGCGTGGCCGCCGGTCTGGCGGTAGACGGGACAGGCGTTCAGACAGGCGCCGCAGCGCACGCAGCGCAGCGCCTCCCAGGCGTGTTCGTGGGCCAGCACGTCCGTACGGCCGTTGTCGACGAGAACAACGTGCACCTCCTCGGGGCCGTCGTCGCCGGGCTCCGAAGCAGGCCCCTGAATGAGCGACACGAAGCAGCCGATCGGCTGGCCGGTCGCCGCGCGCGCGGTGAGCTGAAGGAAGCCGGCCAGGTCCGTCATCTTCGGGATCAGCTTCTCGATCCCCACGACGGCGACGTGGACGCGGGGCAGCGAAGTCGTGAGACGGATATTCCCCTCGTTCTCGATCAGGGCCACCGTGCCGGTCTCGGCGACGAGGAAGTTCCCGCCGGTGATCCCCATGTCCGCACGGATGAAGACATCGCGCAGCACTTCACGGGCAGCGTGCGCCAAGGTGTCCGGATCCCCGCCCTGTGCGGTGCCCAGCCGCTCGGCGAAGAGCTCCTGTACCTGCCGCAGGCTCTTGTGCAGCGCAGGTCCCAGGATGTGGCTGGGCGGCTCTTCCAGGAGCTGCAGGATGTACTCGCCCAGGTCGGTCTCGAAGACCTCGATCCCGGCCCCCTCCAGCGCGGGATTCAGGTCGATCTCCTCCGTGACCATGCTCTTGCCCTTGACCACGCTCCTCACACCGTGACGCTCTGCCAGACGGGTCACGATCCGCCGGGCCTCCGCTGCATCCATAGCCCAGTGCACGTGCGCCCCGTTCGCCAAGAGCCGCGTTTCCGCCTCGGCCAGACACTGGTCCAGGTGCGTGAGCGTGTGGTTCTTCACCCCCTCGGCCCAGCGCCGCCAGGCGTCGGCATCCACTTCTGCGTATCCGCGCCGCCGCTTCTCGTCGAAAGCGATGGTGGCACCGGTGACCGCTTCCCTGACCTCCGGGTCCTCCCGGATGATTTCGCGCGACCGCGCCGCGTAGTCCTTGATCTCGACGCGCATGTCAGTGTGCCCCTGTCAGTGTTGCTCCGGCTGACAGGCGTCCCCAAGCGCGGCTCTGCCCGCCCGTCCGTCGCGCAGCCGCGCCTGCCCGTCCCCCGTCACGCCGCGCCAGAGCGCGGTCGCAAGGTGCATGAACTCGACCCCGCAGCCCAGGGCTCGGCTTCTCCCGTCCAGGTGCAGTATGCATCCCCCGTCGCCCGAAACCACCCAGTCGACGTCCGGCAGAGTCTCCAACTTCCTGTCCGCCATCGCCGCGGAAACCGCCGTCATCTTGACCGAAAAGAGGCCGCCGAAACCGCAGCACTCCTCCTGGGCCTCCCACGGAACGACTTCGGCCCCGGCCCCTTCGAGGAGCGCGGCCGGTTCCGTCTCCAGCCGAAGCTCGCGAAGCGCATGGCACCCCTGGTGGACCGCGACCCTCCGCCCCGCAAGTCCGTTGCCAAGCTCGGTCACGCCCAGCCGCCGAACGATGAGCTCGGCCAGATCCCAGCTTCGCTCCGCGAGCGCCGAGGCCCGTGCCGTCGGGCCTGCCGGAACCGCCTCCCCCATCAGCCGCGGATAGAACTTCTTGACCATCGCGGCGCATGAGCCGCTGGGAAGAACCACCGCATCGATACCCGCACCGACACCTGCAAAGACATCGAGCGTGTGTTCGGCCATCCGCCGCGCTTCGCCGGTCCGTCCGGCGTTGTAAGCAGGCTGCCCGCAACACGTTTGACCGGGCGGAAAACTCACCTCGCATCCCAAATGGCGAAGGAGCCGAACCGTGTCGGCAGCGGCGTCCGCGAAGTAATGGTCCACGAGACAGGTGACGAAGAGGGCGATGTTCATGCAGGGGAAGTTAGCTGCCCGCGCCCGCTCCGACAGCACCCCCTTTGCGCGTGCGGAAGAACCGTGCGACGCGTGATTTCACGCCGAGCCGCCCAAGGCCAGCACGACTGCACCGGCCGCGATCAGCGCGACCCCGACCGGCTTCGTCAGCCGCGCCCCGAAGGGCAGCGTGGTCTCGGCCACCATCACCGTCATGAGGACGCCCATCCAGAGCAGATCGGCCATCCCCACCACGAGGGCCAGCGCCATGAGGGCCCAGCAGCACCCCACGCAGTGCAGTCCGTGCTCGAATCCCAGCCGGGCGTGTCCGGCGGCGCCTTCGCGCCAGCGGGAGAGCAGGAAGCCCGCCGGGGAACGGCAGCGGGAGAGGCACGCGCCCTTCAGCGGGGTGAGCTGAAAGGCGCCGGCCAGCACCAGTGCGACGGCCGAGAGCACCGGCGCGTCCATTCCGAACGGCACGGGCAGCGTCATGGCCGACAGCAGGAGGTGGAGGGCCGCGGCGACGGCGCTGAAGCCGGCCCATGCGGCCATGTAACCGCCCATGAAAGGCGTCACGGAAGCGAGCGGGCCGCCCACCGCAATTCGGTTCAGCGCGCGCAACCACGGGTACGCGACCGGTGCCATCATGATGCCGGTCATCGCAAGCCACATGGCAAGAACGGACGGATAGCTGTCCACCGGACCAGCGGAACTATCCACCGGACCAGCGGAACCGCGACCACAGTCCGTGCGTCTGGTCGATCGAAAACACGAACTCGCCGTCGTCGCAGCGGGTCGAGCCCTGCGCGATCACCTGTGTGGAGTCGTGGATCTGGTTGTAGATGTTCACGAAGTTGACCGGCCTGGCGCGGTCCCTGCCGCGGATCGCCTTGACCGCGCCGCGAAGCATCCCCGCGACCTTCACGGACTTCTCCCCCGGCCCGTCCTCGATCCTGACCCGAGCCCTGCATGTCGGCCGCGCGTCGGCGACGAACCTCGCCAGGATCCGCCATGGGCCGCCGCGCACGCCCGTGAGAATCTCCTCCACGGCCTGGAACTGCTCGGGAGTCGCGCGGTCCGAAATCACGATCGCCTGCTTCCACCCGCCCTCGACCATCACCTGCGGCGTCTCGAAGATGACGACCGCACCGATCCCGGCGAGCTCCACGTCGTCCACGGACCCGGCGTCGAAGCGGATGGCCCAGAATCCCCGGCACACGTCGTGGGTGCACCTCTGACCGAAATGAATGTGGCCCGGACAGACGGCCGTGCAGCTGCAGTTCTCGAAGAGGAGCCCCTCGGCCCGCCAGTCGCTCACCGTCGCCCTCCGTTCTTCGCGTCTCCTCGCGCCGCGCCGGACCGCTCGGTTCCGATGCCGTCCTTAAGCCGTCCGCGTGCGCGCCGCCGCCCGCCTGCGCTCAGTGGGTCAGCATGTAGATGATCACGTTGATCCCGACGGCGTACGCGTTGGGAGAGAAGAGATGGAAGAACTCGTCATCCTCGCCCTCGCGCTCCCACCCGTCGGCGATGTCGGTGTTGTGAGTCATGATGACCATCAGCCTGCCCGATTCGTTCATGATCCCGTGCATGGCCGGGATCGCGCTCTCAGCGCCCCGCTCCGAAGTGCCCCTGCGGCCGCTCCGCCGCCAGTACTGGATCGACGGCACCTGGGGGATGCCGTCCACGGAGTATAGCGTGTGGAAGAGAACATGATCCGCAGGGACTTCCATGATCGGATAGCCGGGCAGGACCCTGCCCATTTCGATCATCCAGTTGTGCCACGCGTACTCGCCCCAGAAGTCGTCGGCCCACAGGAAGCCGCCCTTGAGCAGGTAGTCGCGCAGGCGCACCGCCTCGACTTCGGTGAACTTGACGGTGCCCACGTCCGAAGCGAACAGGAACGGGCACGCGTAAAGGTCGGTCTCCGTCGCCGTCACGACCGCATGAAAGGGATCGCCCCGCACGTCGCGCGCTATGTCCGTCCGGGTCAGCTGGGAAAGGCGAAGCGGAAGGTTGCGGTCGCCGTCGGGGTAGTCCGTGTCCCATCCCGTGCCCAGCCACTCCCTCCGCACCGGCTGATATCGCAGGCGGCAGAAGGTGAACTCGCCGTGCTCGGCCGCTTCCGAAGGCTTGCGAGGGGGTGCCCACCGGGTTCGGCTGCCCCACTGGGCAAGGAGGGGCTCAGGCAGGAATGCGAGCACAGCGACGACCGGTACGACCGTGACGACGAGCCGCGGTCGCCGCCGAAGTCCCGCTATGAATCCCGCCCCGAGACCTCCTGCGCGATCTGCCATTTCTTGCCGTTGGACGAGACCCGACTCCTTCGTGTTCGTGCTGCCGGAAAAACCGGCGTCAATGGGCCAACCCCCGACCGGGAAAGCCGCTCAACCGTAGCCGAACGGCATAGTCGGCCCCGGTGACTGGATCGTTGACGTGGGCAAGTATATCGCTATTCTCAGACAGAAACCATGTCTTGTACAGGCGATCGACCAAGACATCCGCTACCAACACGGCCCTCGCCCCGTCGCCCTCGTCCTGCTGATCGAATACTTGAAAAAGGGACTGCCCTTCTCCTTCCATCACCACGACATTGAGGATGTATCCGTTACTCATCCGGAACACAGACCTGGACCGGGGCCACGTCATATCGTATCCAACGAAGGTCTGCCCGTCATCCCCGGTAGTGTACTCAAGAGCCCTCATGCCCGGTGCCTCGAATAGACCAAGCAGGCTGACGAGAGGGCGCTCCACCCAGCCATTCCCTGATGTGGGCGACCTTTCAAAGAGAACGATCTCGTGCGGTGCAGCCTGAGAATGCGGTGCAGCCTGAGAATACAGGAACGATCCATCCGGCAGCCCATGAACCCACCCGCCAGTTACCGCCAGCTGCGCCATGGCTGCATCCCGTTCCAAGTTGTTCCTCCAAGGAGACCCCGGTGCCGGTGCGCCCGGTACTGCGGGGTGCTGCCGCCACCCAAGGACATGCTCGCCGTTGGCGTCGAAGTAATGAACTGCCGCTCCGCTGCTTGGGAGGTACCCAGTTATGACAAAGCCGCCGACCGCCAATGCAGTGAATCCCTTGTGACCTACTATAGGTTCCTGCAACTGAACACGCTGGACCGGTTGGCCGGTGGCCCCATAGATCTCTATGGGTCGCCGGGTCGAGCACGAGTACTCGGCCAGTGCTCCCCCAAACGTCCACCATCCAAATCATTCCATCAGCCGTCTCGACCATTCCAACGATGGACGTGATGCCATCGGCAATCTCCCTGCCTTCGGTACTCCACACTTCCCGCACTCGGAACCCGTCGGGTGGGGTCGCCTGTGCGCCGAGACTCGGCGCACAGGCGACCCCGGTAAAAGCCAGTGCGGCGCTCGCGACATAGTGGAGGGAACCAGACCACATCACCGCAACTCCTCGTTTTGCCGGGAGTTGCGAGCCATCGCTTCGCGGTAGGCCGCAAAACTGTAGCGACCTGTGTAAAGAACGAGTCGCAGCACCATCACGTTTCCGGCATCCGTGGGAATGACGAGTCGGTCTTCGGGAGCCACCGCCAAGGACTGGAGCTCGGGCGTGTTGCACGCGGAACCTGTCAGCGTGCACTTCCCGCCTTCGTACGAACATCCTTCCGCGCCTGACACGAAGCAAATCGCAGCACGTGAAATGTCCGGTTTTTCGATCCGTTCCCTGATGACCTCCGTCTTCCCGGCGGTACGAGTTTCCGACGGGATATCGTCGGGGGAAACCGGCCCGCCGCCGAGAACCGGATGCTTGCGGAACCGCTCATGCCACCGTCGAGGACCGATCCAGCAGCCTTCCGCCGCGGTCGCAGCGCGCCCGGGAGCACGAGCCGGACGGGCAGGACATCCCTCAGGATCCGGCAGTCCGTGGACAAATCACCCCGGCAGCCCCTTCCCGATCTCCTCGGCGGCCATCAGGGACAGGGCGCAGAAGGTGAGCGTTCCGTTTGCGCAGCCGCTCGAAACGATCGTCGGCGCGCCGACCACGAAGAGGTTCTCGTGATCGTGTGTACGGCCCCAGCGGTCCACGACGCTCGTGGCCGAGTCGTCGCCCATCCTGCACCCGCCGCCCGGGTGCTCGAACAGGCGGGATGACCGGTTGGTCGTCACGGTGCCCCCGGCTGCGCGCGCGAGGTGGTCGAAGCGGCCTAGGATCGTGTCGTGCGTGTGCCGTTCCAGATCGAGGGTGGCCTGGGCCGCGCGGTAGTCGATGCGGGGCATGGGATCGCCCATGGCGTTCGTGATGGCGGGGTCAAGGCTGAGACGGCTTTCCCGGTCGGGGACCACATCGTAATAGGCGCGGATCCGCGCGGTGGCGCGGGAAACGGTGCGCTCACGCCAGTCTGCCATGATCTCGTCTCCCCACAGAAGGCGGCCGTCGTCGTTTCGGAGTCGCGGCGCTCGTCCTGCATCCGACTCCCACAGCCGCAGATCGTGGCGCAGATAGCGGTCAAGCGGCCCCGGACTCGCGAAACGATGCGACAGAAGGCTGTTGTTGGCGAAGATGCCGGGGTACAGGCGCATAGGCAGGTCGATGTAGCCGCTCACATGCCAGTGACCCGTCATGTAGCGCCCGACGTTGCCCGTGCGGTTGGCGAGGCCGGCTGGAAATCGGCTGTCGGCCGAAAGCAGGAGCAGGTGGGAGCTCCAGGCGTGACCGCCGGCGACGACGAAGGTGCGTGCGCGGAACTCGACGGGCTCGTCGGGTGCGTCCCGGTCCACTGCTTCGGCGACGGCGATTCGGTCGGAGGCGGGGTCGAGTGCGAGACGCCGCACCAGAGTTCGGGTGACCAGGTCGATGCGTCCGCCCTCGAGAAGCTGGTCCAAGGCGAAGTCGGGCGTGTACTTGGCGCCGGTCGGGCAGACGGCGCACGTGTCGCAGCGCCGGCACACGTTTCGTCCCCGATAGGGTTCGGTGTTGCGCGCCCACGGCTGGGTCCAGAAGGGGACTGCCGCCTTGTCCGTCCACTCGCGCATGCGTACCAGGTTGTAGGACAGCGGGAGCGGAGGCATCGGGTAGGGTTTCGAGCGCGGGTCGCAGTCGGGCGGACCCTGCTCGCCCGCGACTCCGATGCGTTCTTCGGCCTCTTGGTAGTACGGCTCGATGTCGTCGAAGGAGATCGGCCAGTCGAAGCCGACCCCGTACAGCGACTTCAGGCGGAAGTCTTCCGGCGAGTAGCGCGGGACCGCTCCGCCCCAGTGCATCGCCGAACCGCCTACGACCATCTGCCGGTACATCTCGCCCGTGCCCGTCTGGTCGCGGATGTGGTCGTTCGGGTAGGGGTTCTCGCCGTAGGCCAGCATGCGGGCGCGGGTGCGGGACCGCTCTTCCAGGGATGCCGTCCGCCCTCCGGCCTCGACCACCGTGATCGTCGCGCTGGTGCGTTCCGCAAGCCGTTCGGCGACCATCGCCGCGGTGATTCCGCCTCCGATAATGCAGACGTCGCTCTCGATGACGCGGCTCATGAGACCGCGACCCGGGGTTCGTCGAGCGCCCCGTCCAGTCCGCGGCACTGCTGCTTTGCGATGGTGCGGCCGTAGCACAGGTCGGTCGCCGCCGGAGACGCGAAGAAGTGCGCCATGAGCGCGACGGCGACATGGTCGGCGCCGGCCGGGGCACCGAGGCCCGGCCCCGCTTGCCGGAGCGGCCTCGCGAGCAGCGTTCTGCGCACGGGCACGTCCACGTCGCCGAGCGCCTTCCCGTAGCGGCTCCCGCACTCCTTCTCGAGGCCGTGCAGCTGCGCGACCCAGCCCGGCCTCGGGTCCGGCCCCGAATACCGGGTCTCGGGCACGAGATAGGGGTGACTCAATTCGGCGACGGGCTCCAGATCCGCCGACCAGCGCTCGAAGCCGGCGACGGCCCTTGTCAGCCCTTCGTCGCCGAGCTCCGCCGGGAGGACGGCTTCGGCCACCGCGCGGAGCGTTCGGCCCGGCAGCGGCACGGGGGCAGTTCCCGCCGCTCTCTCGGGCGGGACGCCGCCGCTGCGTGCGCCCGAATCACGGCCTCCGTCGGGTGCACACCCGGCGACCGCAGCTGCGGCG
Source organism: Longimicrobiales bacterium (assembly GCA_965215065.1). Classification (GTDB taxonomy): domain Bacteria; phylum Gemmatimonadota; class Gemmatimonadetes; order Longimicrobiales; family Gaopeijiaceae; genus Bin94. The sequence goes on along the minus strand of OZ244037.1, from coordinate 1,575,358 downwards.
ACGGCCGCCGCCGACTGCTTCAGGAACGATCTGCGAGTTTCCGTCATCGAGCCGGCCGCATTGTGGTGTGTGGCTGAACCGGAGGCAGCCGTACTTTACACCTTGGATCCGCAGGCGTCCACTCTCGTGACGCCCCTTGGATCCCTATTCGGGCTCACAAACCGACGAGTTCACTTCGTATCGTCGCAGAACCGTGGTCACGTTCTCGGGGGTAGGCCCGGGCGACTGGTCCACGACGAGTAGCTGGGATGCAAGCAACACGGCCCTCGGCTGTCCGATGCCGGAAGTCGGTATCGGCGTGTCGGCACATTGCCGAGCGCCGTAGGCGTTCACCCGACAGGGTATGGGAGCGGCGATGCGGTCGAATTGTAATCCGCCTCGAGACCGCAAGCTTTGTGCCAAGGCCACAATCTCCGCCGGGCTTGTCGTTCCGACTGACATCCACGAACCACGCTCCATCCCGGATATCCAGATCGAGTCCCCGACCGCCGACAGCGACGTGATCCTCATGGTCGGTTCTAGGTCGATCGCTCCGATGGGCTCGCCGTTCTCGTAATCGAAGACCTCGAGTTCCATTCCTCCCATGTCGACAGCACCCACAATATCTGCAGCCACGAACACGGCACCGATGCTCATGAAATCGCCAGGACCCTGCCCGGGTTCGCCGATCGCACGCACAAAGCGACCATCGGAGTCGAACTGCAGCACCAGACTGTCACGGAGAACCAGCGACGGGCCGGGCAGCTGTGGGGTCAGGGCCATCAGCTGTCCGACGGCAACGGCTGTCAGATGGACCGTAATTGCGACCGCACGCACCCTAGAAGTAGATAATCGTGCATGGGCAGAACTCTGGATTCGCGAAACACAACCAGCCACACTTGCGATAGAGATAGTCGAACCAGTAGTCGAGTATCCACGGCTGTCCAGGGGATGTAGTAAGGGAGGATCCGGTCGGTACCGAACCACAGGCCAGCGTGGGGCGGGCGACCTTCCGGATCATGCGCATGGTCTTCGCCGAGATGTCGGGTATGTTTGCGGTGACTACGGCACCGGGGTTTGAACTGCGGACAGACTCGAGGAACCGGACAGTCGCTCCCGTGGGGAAGGCAGCCTTGGCCGACTCGCTACCGCCAGCGAAGTTGGACCAACTGGGTGTCGCTGGGATCAGAGCCGTGACCAGCAGGGATGCGATCGCGGCCTCGGCCAGACGAATAATGCTGCGGGCTGGGAATGTCATTGTTCGATCCTTTCAGGACAGAGATCCTTTCAGGACAGAGAGTGGATGAAGTCGTCCTCGTTCGTCGGACGACCGATGGAGTAATGCTAAACGATGGACTCTGACTCGTGTCAAGTCAGGGTCACTCCGCCAGCCTCCGCACAACCAGCTCCACGCATTCTTCGGGCGAGAGCCTTTCGGTGTCAAGCCGCAGATCCGGCTGCGCCGGCCTCTCGTAGGGGCTGTCCACACCGGTGAAGTTCCTGATTTCGCCCCTCATCGCCTTGGCGTAGAGGCCCCTGGGGTCACGCTCCGCACAGATCTCGAGCGACGCGTCGACGAAGATCTCCGTGAAGTCGCCGGGCTCGAAGAGGCTGCGGGCGAAGTCCCGCTCGGACTGGAAGGGACTGATGAAGGAGACGATGACGATCAGTCCTGCATCGACCATCAGACGAGCCACTTCCGCCACCCTGCGGATGTTTTCGACGCGGTCCGCCTCGGTGAAGCCGAGATCCCGGTTGAGGCCGTGGCGAACGTTGTCGCCGTCGAGCAGGTAGGTGTGGCGTCCCTCGGCCGCGAGGTGCCTTTCCAGCAGATTGGCGATCGTGGACTTGCCCGACGCCGAAAGGCCCGTCAGCCACAGGCACTGCGCACGCTGCACCTTCATCTCGGCGCGGACTTCGCGGGTGACGTCGAAGTTCTGCCACTTCAGATTCGCTGCGCGCATGATCGGGAACGATATGGTGCCGGCGCCCACGGTCGCGTTGGTGGCCCGGTCGATCAGAATGAAGGCGCCCAGCCCCGGACACCGGTCGAAGGGCGCAAAGGGCACCGGCCGGCTCGTGGCGATGTTGACGACGCCCAGATCGTTCAGCTCCAAGGTGGCGGCCGCCAGTTCGCTTCCGTGGACGACATCCACCTTGTGCTTGATCCGCGTCACGGTCATCCCCACCTCGCGTGTGTGCAGCTTCAGCAGATAGGAGCGTCCGACCTGCAGCGCCTCGTCGCCCATCCACAAAATCCGCGCCTGAAACTGGTCCGTGACCTCCAGGGGACTTGCCGCGCCGGCGATTACGTCTCCACGGGACACGTCCACGTCGCGCCCCAGCGTCAGCGTGATCGAATCGCCCCGGACGGCACGCTCGCGCGTTCCCTGCCAGACCACGATCGACTCCACCGTGGTCTCGGCCCCGGACGGCACGACGCGAACGCGGTCGCCGGGCCGAACGCTGCCCGCGGCGATCCGGCCGCAGTAGCCGCGAAAATCGAGGTCGGGCCGGTTGACGTACTGAACCGCCATGCGGAATGCCTGTTCTTCCGCAGGCTCCCGGACATCCACGGTCTCGAGGTGACCGAGCAGCGTCGGTCCGGCGTACCAGGGAGCGGCAACGGCCGTGCGCGTCACGTTTTCACCGGTCAGAGCCGAGACGGGGACGGCCAGAACCTCCGCCGGAATCTCCGATACCCCGATCTGCTCGGCCACCGCGCGGTACGCTGCGGAAATTTCCTCGAAAACGCCGCGCTCCCACCCGACCAGATCCATCTTGTTGACCGCCAGCACGAAGTGGCGGACGCCGAACATGGCCGCGATGCGCGTGTGCCGCGCGGTTTGAGGCAGGATGCCGTTGCGAGCGTCGGCCATGACGACCGCGAGGTCCGCGGTCGAAGCGCCGGTCACCATGTTGCGCGTATACTGTTCGTGCCCGGGAGCGTCCGCGACGATGAACCGGCGCCGACGCGATTCGAAGGCGCGGCAGGCGACATCAATGGTGATCCCCTGCTCCCGCTCGTCCAGAAGGCCGTCCATCAGCAGCGCCAGATCGGTCTCGTCGCCCCGGGTTCCGTAGCGCCGCGAATCCGCCTCCGCTCTCCACAGCCGATCCGCGAACACCTGCCGACAGTCGTACAGGATTCGGCCCGCGACCGTGCTCTTTCCGTCGTCCACGCTTCCGCAGAGGACGAACCGCAGGGTCGGCAGCATCAGAAGTAGCCATCCCTCTTCTTGCGTTCCATCGAGGCCTCGGAGTCGTGGTCGATGAGGCGGCCCTCTCGTTCCGAGCGGTCGGCCGCCAGGATCTCGGCGACGATTGCGTCGAGGGTGTCCGCGTCGCTCTCGACCGCGGCGGTCAGCGGGTAGCATCCCAGAGTGCGGAATCTGACGCGGCGTCTCTGCGGGACCTCCCCCGGGGAAAGAGGCAGGCGTTCGTCGTCCACCACGATCCACTGCCCCTCGCGCTCCACGACCGGGCGTTCCGCGGCGTAGTAGAGCGAGACGACGGGAATCTCCTCTTCGGCGATATACCGCCAGACATCTGCTTCCGTCCAGTTGGACAGAGGAGAAACCCGGAGCGACTCGCCCGGACGGAGACGGGTGTTGTACAGGTTCCACGGCTCGGGGCGCTGGGCCTTGGGATCCCACTGATGGGAGGCGTTCCGCAGCGAAAAAACCCGTTCCTTCGCACGCGATTTCTCTTCATCGCGCCGCGTGCCGACGAAGATCATGTCGTAGCCTCCGGCGTCGAGCGCCTGTCGCAGCGCCGTCGTCTTCATCACCTCGGTGTAGCGCGCGGAACCATGGGTGAACGGCGTCACGCCCGCGCGCACGCCGTCCGCGTTGGTGTGGACCACGAGCTCGACGCCGGCCTCGGCCGCCGCCCGGTCCCGGAAGGCGATCATCTCGCGAAACTTCCACGTCGTGTCGATGTGCAGCAGATGCATGGGCGGCGGCGCAGGCCAGAACGCCTTCCTCGCCAGGTCCAGAAGCACCGACGAGTCCTTCCCGATGGAATAAAGCATCACGGGGCGGACGGCGGCTGCGACGCCCTCGCGGATGATTTCCACGGCTTCCGACTCGAGTGCCGCGAGCCAGGCGGAAGGGGGTCTTCGTCGCCGCTGCGTCGCCGGCGCCGCCGCAGCCGCGGCTCCATCCGTCATTTCGTTCCTGTTCCTCCGCTTGTGCGACGGTTCATCGGGTCGGGGTTGCGGTCCGGGCGGTGTCGAACGGACTTTCTCTCATGCTCGCGCATAATCTCGGAATTGCGCAATCGCGAAAAGGCAGGATCTCCCTGCTCGCGCTTCTGCCGACCGTGCTGCAGGCCTGCGACGGCGGGAGCGGCATCGGTACCGGCCCGATCGCCGACACCGCCCCCGTCTGCGATCTGGACCCGGCCTACCTCGCCGACGGAGGGGTCGGGAGGGACGGCATTCCGGCGCTGACCGACCCGTTCGTCGTGCCCGTTTCCCCGATGATCCCGGCCAACTCCTTCGTCCGCGACCACGACCGGGTGATCGCCGTGCAGGTGGGTGCCGAGCGGATCGCGATCCCCCACAACATCATGTGGCGCCACGAGATCGTGAACTTCAACCGCGACGACCGCATGGTGGTGACCTACTGCCCGCTGACCGGGTCGGCGCTCGCCTTCCAGCGCAACGCCGCGGGAGGTGCGGAACTGCGGGTGTCCGGCCTCCTCTACAACGCCAACCTCGTCATGTACGACACCAATTCTCCCGAGTCTTTTTGGTTGCAGATGCTCGGGGAGGCCCGTTGCGGCCCCCGGTCCGGCGCGCGTCTGGTGCGGCTGCCCGTCGTGGAGATGACGATGGCCGGGTGGAAGTCGCTGCACCCCGGCTCGCGCATGGTGGGTGCGCCGGGCGGCTTCGCCGACTGGCGCCTCTACGTTCGCAACCCGTACGGCGACGACTACGAGGATCCGCACAACCCCGACTTCCTGGACTATCCCATTCCGCGCCGCGACGACCGGCTGCCGCCGAAGGAGCGCGTCCTGGGCCTGCCGGGCGGTCCTTCCGGCGCACCGCCTTCGGCATTCGCGTTCAGCGCGATGGCTTCGCTGGGTGACCACGCCGTCCTCGAGTTCACCTACCGGAACGCCCCCGCGATGGTCATCTGGGACGGCACGCGCGAGGCGGCCATGGCGTACCGGCGGGAAGTGGGGGGACGGCCGGCCCGATTCACGGCAGGCGAAGACGGCGTGGCGGACGACCTCACCGGCACGACCTGGGCCGTGGACGGCAGCCCCGTCGCAGGTGCGCTGGCCGGCACGCGGCAGCGGCTGCGGCCCATCGCCGACGCCTACGTGGCGTTCTGGACCGCGTGGGCCGCCTTCCACCCCGGGACGGAGCTGATGCCGTCCGGGCCGTGACCACGCGGCGCGAACGAACCTTGCGCAACGCCGCCGCAGCACGGAATCTGAGACATCGCGGTGTCGCTGCCGCGCCTGCCGCCACAACACACGGGCCCCGCCATGTCGCAACTGTCTCCGAGCTCCCGCAATCTCGTTGTGCTTCTCGCCGTCGGCGCCGTCGGCGCTGCCGCGATCTTCTGGTTGCGGGACGGCACCGCGTTCGACCTCGTCGTCGTGAACGGCCGCGTGATGGACCCAGAAACGAGGCTGGACGCCGTCCGCAACGTCGGAATCCGCGACGGCGCGATCGCGGTTGTGACCGAGGACGCCTTGGAGGGCCGCGACACCATCGACGCCGACGGCCTCGTCGTCGCGCCCGGGTTCGTCGACCTGCACGCCCACGGCCAGGACTCGGTGAGCGAGCAGCTGCAGGCGCTCGACGGGGTGACGACCGCGCTCGAAATGGAGATCGGCGTCTACCCGGTGGCCCCCTGGTACGAGTCCCGCGAGGGCCGCACGCTGCTCAACTTCGGAGCGACGGTGAGCCACCCGAACGCGCGGGCCAAGCTCCTCTTGGACATAGACGTCGGACACCAGCCGACGCTGCCCCCCGGGGTGAACGAGTCAATGGGCTCGGATGCGATCTATGAAGAGCTGGACGACGCACAGGTCGCCGAGCTGGCCGCGCTGATGGAAGGCGGCCTGGACGAGGGCGGCCTCGGATACGGCTTCGGGATCACCTATACCCCGGGCGCTTCGCGCACCGAGATCTTCGACCTCTTCGAGTCGGCCGCGGCGCACGGCGTACCCGCCTACGTGCACCTCCGCGCGGCGGACGAGGGAGGCAACCTCGGTCCCTTCCAGGAGGTCATTGCCGACGCGGCCGCAACCGGCGCATCGCTGCACATCGTGCACCTCAACTCCTCCGCCGACGAGTCTGCGATGGACGCCGTCGCTCTGGTTCGCGGTGCGCGGGAGCACGGGCTCGACATCACCACGGAGGCGTACCCCTACACGGCTTCGTCGACCTTCATCGAGTCCGCGCTCTTCGATCCATGGGAGGGCCTGGACGACTCGGAGTACCAGCGCCTGCAGTGGCCCGGCCAGGCGGAGCGCCTGAATGCGCAGACCTTCGCGCAGTATCGGGAACAGGGCGGATGGGTGGTCATCCACGGCCGCAACGAGGAGACCAACGAGTGGATCGTCGCGCAGCCCGACGTGATCGCGGCCAGCGACGGGATCCCGTTCCTGTTCCTGGCCGTGCACCCGCGCGGCACCGGAACGTTCGCGCGCATTCTGGGCCGCTATTCGCGCGATCGGGGCGTGATCAGCCTCATGGATGCGCTGGCCAAGATGACGATCCTGCCGGCCAGGCGGGTGGAGGGCGCCGCCCCGGCGATGGCCCGAAAGGGCCGCGTGCAGGAGGGTGCCGATGCCGATCTGGCGGTCTTCGACGCCGAGACCGTGCTGGACATGGCCGACTACGACGCGCCGGCGACTCCTTCACGCGGGTTCGTGCACGTGCTCGTGGGCGGGACGCCCGTGGTGCGGGACGGCAGGCTCGTCGACGGGGTCTTCCCGGGGCGGGCCATCAGGAGGGGGACGGGAAGTGGTTAGATCAGAAAAGTGGTGCCGTACGCCAAGGGGGGTGCGTGCCCGCGACGGTCACTGTCCTCTTAGTCACGGGCGATTTCTTTGGTGTAGCCAAATCCGACACGATGTGTCGATCATGTCGTCAGTCCGGTCGCATGTTTCGTGGTCTCTGGTCATCATGTCCGGTACCCGCCAGAGTATTGGTAAGTCCCTGGTATACTGTTACTTGACTGCTAATGACAGGTCATCTTTTCCAACTGGGCGTGACGTTTGGCACGCTTATTGCTGTAAACCAATGCGATTCTTGGATCGTGGTCTCCGGCAACCCAGCTAGCGTCGCAGGCGAGCACTGATACCACAATCCTGAATCCAATGACGCTCAACGAGGAGTTTCCGGAGTGAGGAAGAGCGACCGCGTGCTCAACGTAGCCATCATCGTCGCCGCCATTCTCGCTGTGTTGCTGTCGGCACTATCCGTGGCAGCTACTAGGTCGTGTGTGGCCTTGCTCATTGATGATGCACCGATCGAGCCGAAAACGACGGTTCGGCAATACCCCCTCCCGGGAGATTCCGCTCTTGGATCTAACGTCGTACCCGCATGAAAGGAGAACTACAACAATGCGGAAGATGCGGACGATCAAGCTGATGTTGCTCGTGGCCCTTTTGGCCGTCGCGACTGTCGGAGGAGCGCTTGCTGCGACTTCTGCGAGAACGGCCACGGGTCCAGGGATCTGCACGAACACCGGGTGTGACTACCCGGGGCAGGAGGCGTGTCCTTTCCTGGATAATGCGAACTGCGCCAACTCTCCGCTTGGATGTGTGGGGTGGGTCGCATGTGATCCGTCGTGAGCGTGGGGTATCGCTGCGCGAGTTCCTGGGCTGCTGGCGGACGAACAATCCGCCGGAGCATTCCACGCTGTCGAAGACGCGGAAGCGGCTGAGCTTGGAGGCGAACACGGCGATGCCGACCATCGTGCGGCGCGAGGACGTGACCGGCTACGAGGAGTTCCTCGAGGGGCTGGCGAACGCCTTCCGGGATCAAGACGCCGACGCGGGAGGACTTGGCGAAGCTGGATCGGAAGCGTCCGAACAATGCGCCAAGCAAGGACTGGCTCGGGCTTCTCATGCGCAGGCTGTACCGTGTCGGCACGCGGCGGGGCCTCCAGGGCGTCGCGACCGTGCAGGCTGCGTTCGCGGACCGGCTCACGACCGCCGTTTCGCCCGATTCTTCGCCGGGCTGCTAGGAATGGCATGTCTCTCGACCGGACCGCGATCCATGCGGGCACAGATCCTGACATTTGACACTTCGGTGGCGACAGAGTTAGATGTCGGGGGTTTGGGAAGTGTGATTGACGTTGCCTCGGTCAGCGGGACATCAATAGCCACTCTTATTAAACAGGAGACGGGTGGCTTGGTAATCTTTTTCCATACAGACGGTGCTGACCGCCGTCGTATTGACGCTGCACTGAGGGACGCCATCAGCCCGATGGCGATCGCGGGCGGAGTTGGATCTCGCTCTGTGTTCGTCCTCGATTCGTGGGGGCCAGCCGTAATCCGTGTGGACTTTGCGAATGACGGTACGGTTACATCGGGGTCGCCGACGCGGCTTTCCCTCTCTGGGGCCACCGACCTATGCGTCGTACAGAACAGGCTATTGGTTCTCGGAGCCGATTCTCCAGTGCCGACGAGCATCGTTCACGAATTCACTCTCGACTATCAGCACGTTAGATCATATGGTGATCCTTGGCCAACACTGAGTACTTCGGGGCAACCGGGCGCATATGCCGCCGGGAGGATTGGCTGCAGTAGATTCGGAGAGTGGGTGGTGGTCGCCTCACTGCTCCATCCAGATGTGCGTGGATACTCCATGGACGGAAGCCTGATGTGGACTGTGCCCGTAACAGATTTCATAAGCGTGGGATTGGAACTGCAGGAGCCAGCGGGCATAATGTACAGACTACCGGACGATGGTATGTGGGATCGCGTGATTGGCGTCTCGCCGGTGCAGTCGAATCTGGTGACGGTGCAGATTGGTCGTTCCATGGGCCTTGATGCCAAAAGGGGCTTCGTGAGCATCGGAACACATTTCATAGATGCTCGAGACGGCGTGCTCGTTGGGTTTCAATCCGAGCTGCCACATGTTGCGGAATTCATTGTGGACAGTGAGTTGGCCATTGCATACTCCGACGGGGAAGAACAGGGGACACCGATATCGGCACGACGGTATGAGATTCGGGAGAGGTCGAAATGAAACGAGAGCAGGGGATCATTGTCTTCGGGGTGCTGATGCTGCTCACGGCGGCCACGCTACTACTTATCGCCATCATAGGCAGACCGGAAGCAGGGGACCGACCAGCACGCGGGATTCTCCAAGACGGAACCGAACTGGTTGCCGTGTTGGTAGCCGCTTCCATGTGTGAGTTCTCCAATGCACCGGAGTTGCCATCGGTTGTCGCGGAGGCGAAGACCGCTTTACTACAGCGGGCGGCACAGGATGATAGGCACTTTGTCTACATCGGTGTGGGGCTTGATGACAGTCCAGAAGAGAGCTTTCGATTCCTGAGGCGGTTCGGGCCGTTCGACGAAGTCTTGGCAGGTCGGGGATGGTTGAATACGGGCTCCATCGCATTCATGATCCGCGGTCTTACTGGGCCGCTGGCCACGCCACAGCTCATTGTCTTTGAGCGCGATTTAGCGATCGGAGATAGGTCAATCTTGGTTACACCAGATCGCCTCATCGGGAGGTACGTGGGCCTCGATGCGATCCGGCAAGTGCAGTGATATGCCGAGCACGAGGGGGACTTGAGGAAACCGGGGCACTAGCTAGAATAGAATGAAAGAAAGAGAGGATCGTAACTGTGGAGCACTACGGCCACGTTCCCCGAATCCTGGCGGTTTGGTTCTGACAATGAGACCGATCTTTGGTGTTGCGCTTCCGCAGACTGCCATAGAAGCCGTCCAGCTTGGGGCATTGTTGTCTTTCGGCCAAGGACGAATGCTTGTTCTGGCGCTTGTTATGGTTGGTTGCATTGGCACGGACGATCACAATTTGGAAATGCGACATTCCGTCGTTGTTCTCGACAGCGCCGGAACTGGGATCGTGGAGAGTCGTGCACCGCTGTGGAAGGCGGGCCTCGGCTGGCGTTTGAGTACCACGCCTGTATTGACGATAGGGTCGGTGTCAGGGCAGGAAGGATACGTGTTCACGAACGTGGTGGCGGGATCTAGGTTGGAGGACGGGTCTGTAGTCTTGGCGGACGCTACCGCTGGCGAACTACGCGTTTTTGATCGGCGAGGCGCATTGTTGCGTCACATCGGTGCACGAGGCGAGGGGCCCGGAGAGTTCCGTTGGCTGACAACAGCGTGGATCCGGGAAGATGGTGTGTGGGCATTCGACAATGCGCTTGGTCGAGTATCCAAGTTCGCACTCGACGGAAGTTTCGTAAATTCATTCCGAGTTGCGATGGCGCGAGGTTACGGGCGACCGGCGGTGCGCGCACAATTCACGGATGGAAGCTTGGTGGTGTTGAGTGCGCCGCCGGGCGTAGTTCCGTCACATGTCGGGGTTTTCGAGGGCGCCACATGGATGATCCAACGCTACGCCGACACGGGAGAGTATCTGAGCGGAATAGCGCCCTTGAAAGAGTCGCCGCGATGGGGTCATGACATCGCTGGCCTTCCACCCGGTATGCCCTTGCCGTTTTATCCCTCTTTGGGATCGTTGGCGGTTAGCGGTAATTCCGTCTACGTTGGCAGGGGAATTGACGCGAGCGTCCACCGATGGAATAAGGATGGCAGCTTGTCGCTCGTAATCCGATGGGCTGCGCCACGCCGGGCGGTGACGGCGGAAGTGAGAGACAGGTATCGCAGAGCCAAACAAACGCCTCCGCCTCCGTTTGATGCCAGTGCGTGGAATCGCTACCTCGACCAAGTGCCGTTTCCTGACGAAATGGCCGTGTATCAACGCCTTGTCATTGACGCCACGGGGTGCCTATGGGTACAGCAGTTTCCCCCACTTGATGGCGATTCGTCTTCATGGTTCGTGTTTGACGTGGACGGTGCTTGGCTTGGTACAGTTGACGTGCCGACTAACTTGCGGATCTTGGAAATCGGGATGAAATACGTGCTTGGCGTTCAGAGGGATCGGCTGGATGTGCCCGTTGTCGTGGTGATTCCACTGGATCGCGATGCGTCATCCGGTCCCGGTTGACCATCCCCGCGTAAATTCCCTTCTCGGCCGCGGGGCCCTCTGTGGCTCGACGAGACTCCCTTGCTTCTCGTCGGCAGCCGCGGTCAATTATCCCCGGTTTACTATCAGCTAAAGGACGACACACATGATTCACCTCTCACGGTTCCCTCCGCCACCATCCCCGGCGTGCTCATTCGCAATCCTTGCAGCGGCGACCGCCGCAACCCTCGGCCCCACTCCCACCACCGCCCAGCAGCGCCTCTCCCTGGACCGCTACATGGACATGGAGACCGTGTCGAATCCGCAGATTTCGCCCGACGGCGCGCGGATCGTCTACACGCGCGGCTGGATCGACAAGGTCAACGACGCCCGCAAGTCGTCGCTGTGGATGATGAACGCCGACGGCTCCAGACCCCGCCACCTCGTGGACGGCGGCGGCGCCTCGTGGTCGCCCGGCGGCACGCGCATCCTCTACACCGCACCGGGCAAGCCGCAGGGTTCGCAGCTCTTCGTGCGCTGGATGGACGCCGAGGGCCTGGCCACCCAGATCACGCGGCTCGAGAACGGGCCTTCCAACCCCCGCTGGTCGCCTGACGGCAAACGCATCGCCTTCACGAGCCGCGTGTCGGACAAGGCCGACTTCGCCGGGGTCGATCTGCCCGACAGGCCCGAAGGGGCGAAGTGGGAGCGCGAACCGAAGGTCGTCGAGCGGCCGGCCTACAAGCGCGACGGCATCGGATACGTCGACACCGGGTGGACGCACATCTTCGTCGTCCCGGCAGACGGGGGCACCGCCCGGCAGCTCACCGACGGCGACTGGAACCATTCGTCCATCGCGTGGAGTCCCGACGGCACCGAGATCTACTTCACATCGTATCGCGAGGAGGACGCCGACCGGCCCGAACACTGGCAGGAGTCGGAGATCTACGCCGTGTCGGTGGCGAGCGGCGAGATCCGGCAGCTGACGAACCGGCTCGGCCCCGACAGCAGTCCCGTGCCTTCCGCCGACGGATCGCTGATCGCCTACACGGGCATTGACGCACACGACGACACCTACCGCAACGTGAAGATCCACGTCATGAACCGGGACGGGTCCGGCTCGCGCGTCATATCGGGAGACCATGACCGGCAGGTGGGCTCCATGACGTGGGCAACCGGCGACGGCGGCCTCTACTTCAACGCAAACCGCGACGGCTACCGCCAGCTGCACTTCGTGTCGCTGGACGGGGGCGTCTCCATACTCACATCGGGCCAGCGCCTCTTCTCGATGTCGTCCTTCTCCGACGACGGCACCGCGGTGGGCGTGATCTCGACCGCCCACGAGCCCGGCGACATCTACCGCTTCAGCCTCACGCACCCCGAGGCCGCAACGCGCCTGACCGACGTCAACGACGATATCCTGGACGATGTCGCCCTCGGCGAAGTCGAGGAGATATGGTACGATTCGGACGACGGGTTCCGCATTCAGGGCTGGATCGTGAAGCCGCCCGGTTTCGACCCCTCGCGCAAGTACCCCATGATGCTCGTCATCCACGGCGGTCCCCACGCCATGTACAACGGAGGCTTCAACTTCGCGTTCCAAGAACACGCCGCGAACGACTACGTCGTCCTCTACACCAACCCCCGCGGCTCCACCGGGTACGGCACCGAGTTTGCAAACGCGATCAACCACGACTACCCCGGAGCCGACTTCCCCGACCTCATGAACGGCGTCGACGAGATGCTTGCGCGCGGTTATGTTGACGAGAACAATGTCTTTGTCTACGGCTGTTCGGGCGGCGGCATCCTCACCAGCTACATCGTCGGCAACACCGACCGCTTCCGCGCCGCGTCCGCCAACTGCCCCATCGTGAACTGGATCTCGGCAATGGGCACTTCGGACGCAATCAGCTATATGCGCACCTTCGAGAAGCCCTTCTGGGAAGACCCCGCCGAATGGATAGATCGGTCGTCCATCTTCTACGTCGGCAACGTCACAACACCGACCATGTTCCTGACCGGCGAGATGGACATCCGCACGCCGATGCCGCAGACCGAGGAGTTCTACCAGGCTCTGCAATACCTCGGCGTGCCCACGGTGATGGTGCGCTTCCAAGGCGAGTGGCATGGTACAAGCCGACGCCCGTCAAACTTTCTTCGCACCCAGCTCTACTTGCGGAAGTGGTTCGAGAAGTGGGGGAGCCACAAGAGCCCGATGACGACCGAAGAGAGCAGCCGGTGACGGTCACGGCAAGCCTGCGGAAGGACCGCAGTTCCGCCGCGGCGACCGCCTCCGCGCATGGCATCGGCGGCGGCGCGTCCATCGTCGATCTGCACTTCCGGGGCCGCCCCGCGATCATCGGGGTGGGCGTGCTGGAGCTCCCGGAGGGCGGGGTCGCGCTGGTCGATCCCGGCCCCGAGGCCCGCTTGGGCGCGCTGCGCGTCGGCCTGGCCGAGCTGGGCCATACGCTCCACGATGTCCGCGCGATCCTGCTCACGCATATCCACCTCGACCACGCCACCGCCGCGGGCGCGATTGTGCGGGAAGCGCCCGGCGCGGTCGTGCACGTGCACGCGGCGGGCGCGCCCCACATGGCGGACCCCGCGCGGCTCCTCGCCTCGGCGGAGCGGATCTACGGCGGCGCGATGGCCACACTGTGGGGCGATTTCCGCCCCGTGCCCAGTGGGTCGCTTCGCGTTGTCGACGAGGGCGATGCCGTCGAGCTGGGCGGTCGCCGCTTCGAGGTCGCGTATGTACCCGGGCACGCCAAGCATCACGTCGCCTACTACGAAGCGGCGACCGGGACGGCGTGGGTGGGCGACGTGGGCGGGATCCGGATCCGGAGCGGCCCCGCGATCCCCGTGACGCCGCCGCCCGATATCGATGTCGGGCTGTGGAAGGACGGCATGGACAGGGTGACAGCATGGGGACCGGAGCGGATCGTCGTCGCGCACTTCGGCCCGTACGAAGATGTCGTCGCGCACTTCACCGAGCTGAGCGGGGAGCTCGATGCGTGGGCGGAGTGGGTGCGGGACTCGCTCGGCGACGAGGCCTTCGCCGACGACCGCGCCCGCGCGCATGCCTTCTCCGACTGGGTGACCGACCGAGTCGCGCGAACGATCCCCGAGGAACACGCCGCGCTGTACGCCGTCGCTTCCGCCTTCTTCGATTCGTGGTGGGGGCTCGCCCGGTACTGGCGCAAGCCGGGGCAGCAATGACAGGTTCGGGAGCAGCGACGGCTCGCCGCCGTGCGGCGGGCCTCCCCGCCCTCGGCGTCAACGCAGGATGGAGCGGCGACCGGAAGAAGAAGTTGCATCCCCGGGCCAGAGTCGTTAACGCATGTGTCCACCGTCTTCATGGGAACGAGAACCATCGGTGGCGGCTCTTGGAGTAACTGAGTAGCCGTTCGTTCAGTTCAATGACTCTCCAACAGGAGGAGGAATCGAGATGGAAACAGGAAGTCGCAAGGTAATCATGGGGATCGTCCTGTTCCTCGCGTTGGTCAGCGTGGGAGCTTGGGCCGGGAGCTTGCGTGCAGTCGCGGAATCGTCCTGCGACCACGGCGAGTGCGAGCACAACCACAGGAGGTTCTGGTTCGACGATCACAGGTGCGTCCCCAACGAAAACAACGTGGCCTGCGGCACCGACCAGAGCGAAGAACACGGTTGCGAGACCACTGGCTGCGACCAAAGCTAACCCTGATGAGAGGTCGCTTCAGGCTCTTGGCCTTGGTCGGCTCGGTCATTTTTTCGGCGTGTGAGACTGGTGGAATCCGTGAAGGCGAAGTCCTCCACCCCACACCCGAAAATGCACCTCCGAGCGACGCGGCGCTGATCGGACAGGACTCGCTGCCGCAGGGGCTGACTCCCGGTGCCCTCTCGGCGTGGCGAAGCGCACGGAGCACTCTGCTTGGTGCGCGCACTGAGCTACGGATCGGGACCGAGGATCCCGAGGGCCCAGAGACGTTCGGGCGCATCTGGGACGTCGAGGTGGACCCTGCCGACAGGGTCTTCGTCTTGGACGACATGGCTCAGGAAATACGGATCTTCGATTCCGGCGGGCGTCTTGTCCAGGCTGTCGGAGGCATCGGCGACGGGCCGACGGAGTTTAGATACGCGAACGGCATCGAGCTGCTCGGCGGCTCGCCGTTTCGTCGCAGGGGTCGGTCCGCTTGAAGGTCTTGGCGGAGTCGGCCGGGGAATGGGAGCTGGACGAGATCGTCGAGCTTCCTGCCGGTCCCGACGACCTCTGCACCACCAGCGACAACCGCATCTTCGTTTCAGGACATAAGCGCGCGGACAACACTCTGGTTCACGAAGTCAGCGTTGCGGCGGATGACGTCGTCGGCCGGGATTTCGGAACAGGGTATCAAGCCGACCATTGGTTGATCCAGAACCAAATGGCCGACGGATGGATCGGTTGCCTTGCTAGACCACATCGCGTGGTGTTCGCCTACGAGATGCTTCCGGTAGTGCGCTCCTTCGATCCCGATGACGGCACCAACACTTGGATCGCTCGAATTGAGGACTTCATTCCTCCGCAGGTGATATCACGAACCAGATCTGACGGCAGGCGTGCGGTGCGGCGTGGCCGGACGGAAGTCGAGGATCTCGTGGCTACAGTACACGGGGTTTCCGTCGGTCACTTGCTGCTGCAGGTCTCGCGGTTCCACTCTCGAGAACGCACAGTCACGGTACGCAGTTTCCTGATCGACGCTGCCAGCGGCCGGGGCGCTTTCCTCGGGGACGGAGCCTTGCCTGCTGTCGTATCGACCTTCGCCGGAGGATACGTCGCCGTGTTCGAGGATCCTTACCCCCGCTTGGAAGTGCGGATGACCGGTGGCGGCCAGCCGTGACTGTCTCGCCGGAAGCTGAAGCATTTGAACAAGTTCGGTCCCTTTGACGAGGTCATGTCAGGCCGGAGCTGGGCCAACACCGGCGTTCTGAAATACGTGTTCGA
Source organism: Longimicrobiales bacterium (assembly GCA_965215065.1). Taxonomy (GTDB): domain Bacteria; phylum Gemmatimonadota; class Gemmatimonadetes; order Longimicrobiales; family Gaopeijiaceae; genus Bin94. The sequence goes on along the minus strand of OZ244037.1, from coordinate 1,559,279 downwards.
AGACCTGCCGGGTCCGGCGGCCACGCCACAAGTCGTTCTCGTCGAGCGGATGCTGAACGCACGGGACCGCAGTTATTCCGTGGCCGAAGAGCGGGTGCTTGCTCGTGCTGTTGGACTCGAAGAGATCAAGAGGTGGGCAGATAACAGGGACTTCATTGGGGTGAAAGGCAGTGAAGGATGAACGGAGGGATGAACGGCGGGGCTCGCCGGATGGCTGGGGCGCTGCTGGTGTTCCTGCTCGCTTTAGCAGCTGGGAGCTGCGCCGGGCGCGTTCTGGCGGGCTCCCCCGGGTCCGTTCAGTGTGACCGGACCGAGTGCGAGGACGGTGACAGGTGCGAACCCAACTCCGGCGGCAACCGCACCAACTGTGTGGCACAGCCGGGCGGCGGGTGTGTAACTGTTGAGTGCGAAGCAGGTTAGGTCAGAAATCCTGCCTAGCCTAGCCGTAGCCTCGCCCGTGGCTCCGCACTTCATGCACGGGATCGTCCTCTGGTGAATCCGCCCGGACACGAACCTGAAGCTTTTTTCGGGCTCTGCTTGTTGGGCGCTCGCCGCCCCCTTACCCCTCGACCGCCAGGTTCACCAGATCCAGGAACCGCCGCACCGGGTTGGCCCCTCTCGGCGTCTGGGTGAACACCAGCACGATCATCTGCTGACCGGGATCCACGAAGGCGTTCGTGCCGTCGGACCCGCCGTGCGAAAACACTCCGTCCTCCGAAACCGACCACCCGTAACCGTAGTAGCGGGCCGGATCGTCTGAACCCGGGTTGGTGCGGATCTTGGGCGACGTCATCAGCGCCACGCTCTCTTCGGACAGATACCGCTTTCCGTCGTAGACCCCTCCGTTCAAGAACATCTGGCAGAAGACCGCGTAGTCGCCGGCGGTCGAGATCATGCCCCCGGAAGCACGCACGAAGGGAACCTGCGGCGGATCGCCCGGAGTCCATCCGGGCACCCATCCGCCCTCGCCGCCGCGCTCGTAGTAGACCACCGACATGCGGTCGAGCTTGCCGTCCAGCTTCTCGTCAATCTCGTGATGGTAGCTGTCGTGCATTCCCAGCGGCGTGTACAGCTCCTCGTCGAGGTAGGCGTCCATGGGCATCCCCGACGCGATCTCGACGAGCGCGCCCAGCGTATTGTAGCCGGGGTTGTTGTAGCTGTAGCTGGTACCGGGAACGACCTCCGATCCAACCAGGCCGAACCGCGCCGCTTCCAGCTGCAAGGTGGGCGCGTTCGGGTGCTCCGCCGTCGGCTCCATGTACGGCTGCAGAAACAGGGTGGGGATTCTCAGGCCGCTCGAGTGCGACAACAGGTGGCCGATGTGGATGAACCCCGCACGGTAGTTGTCCCACGACGGGATGTGCTCGCGCACCAAGTCGTCGTAGGCCAGCTTGCCGTCCTCCACGAGCATGGCGATGCCCGTCGCGACCACCGGCTTGGTATTCGACGCCATGCGGAACATCGTGTTGGGCTCCATCGGGAGGTTCCGCGACTTGTCCCGCCACCCCAGCGCTTCGTGCAGGACGACTTTCCCGTCCTTGGCCACGAGCAGCACCGCACCGACCAGGTCGCCGCGCGCGATCGCCTCCTCGTAGAGTGCCGCCCCCCCGGCGAGGATCCCGGCGGACATGCCGACGTCGGACGGCATTCCCCGCGAAACGACGGGTTCTTGGGCGGTGGCCGGAACGGCCGAAGCCGCGGTCCACAGCGCGGCGGCAACACAAGCCAGGGCCGGTGGCAGACCTCCGCACCGTGCAGAACCCCACAGCCTGCGCGGCGGAGGCTTCCGGCCGGGAGGCTCGGAGTCGGCCAAAGGGGGTGTGGACGGAAAGCGGGTGCTTCGCATCGGCCGGATCCTGGTGCTGGGCTTGAAGATGAGTATCGCACGCCGCTTCGACGTGCCGTTTGTTTCCGCACTTGCCTTGCGCGAAAAGGCGGTCCAGCAAAACTACAGGCCGGTCATCGCCGTCCACAAGTGGTTTGCCCGGCGACCTGGAACGCTGTTTCGCGGACTGCTGCTGTCCGAGTTCGCTGCGGCCCACCTTCGCCGCAGCTGCTTCAGTTCGCACTGTCCGGACCTTCGAGGCGAACCTGCATGTCAGTCCCACCGCCTCGCTTGCCGCCGTCCGCACATCGGCAGCAAGTTTTCCGCATGCTCATCGAGACCCCCTTCCACCCCCGCACCTCGGCCCTCTGCCGCAGCCGGCGCTGGCGCAACTGGTCCGGCTACACCGTCGCGCTCAGCTACGAGCCCGGCCACGAGTACGAGTACTACGCGGTGCGCAGCAGTGCGGCGCTCTTCGACATCTCGCCCCTGCGCAAGTACGAGATCACCGGCTCCGAGGGTGCCGCGCTGGTGGACCGCATCGTCACCCGCAACGCCGTCCGCTGCCCGGAAGGACGGGTGCTCTACACGCCCTGGTGCGACGAGGCGGGCAAGCTCATTGACGACGGAACGGTTCAGCGCACGGGCGCCGACAGCTTCCGCATCACGGCCGCGGACCCCTGCCTGCGCTGGTTCCAGGACTGCGCGCTCGGCATGAACGCCGCCGTTCGCGACATCTCGGGCGATCTCGCCGCCCTCGCCCTGCAGGGCCCCGCGTCCCGGGACATCCTCGTCCGGCTGGTGACCGGCACCGACATCGCTTCGCTCCCCTTCTTCGCGATCGCGGACGGGTTCGTCGGTGCGGCCCCGGTCACTGTCACCCGCACCGGGTACACCGGCGATCTCGGATACGAGCTCTGGGTCCGCCCCGCACACGCGCTCGATCTCTGGGACGCCCTCATGGAGACGGGACGGACGTATGGTCTCGCACCGGCCGGACTCGACGCCCTGGACATCGCGCGCATCGAGGCCGGGCTGCTCCTCAAGGAGGTGGACTACGTGTCGAGCTGGACGGCGCTCATCGAATCGCGGAAGTCGTCGCCCTACGAAGCCGGGCTGGGGTGGACCGTCCAGCCGCGCACCGGCCGCGATTTCGTGGGCAGGAAGGCGCTCGAGCGCGAAGCCGCCGAGCCCTCCCGATGGGCGCTGGCCGGTCTCGAGGCCGACTGGCCGTGCATCGAAGAGCGCTTCGCGGCCGTCGGGCTGCCGCCCCTGGTGGCCGGACGGGCCTCGCGCGACGCCGTGCCGATCTTCGTCGCGCGGGGGCGCGGGGCCGGGCGTCACGCCGCCGGCAGGCAGGTCGGCTACGTCACCAGCTCCACCTTCTCGCCCATCCTCAAGAAGTACATTGCGCTCGCCACCATCCAGCGGGCCTTCGCCCGGCCCGGCACCCGCGTGCACATCGAACTGACCGTGGAGTTCGTGCGCGGCAGGGTACCCGCGACGGTGACGCAGACGCCCTTCTTCGATCCGCCCAGGAAGCGGAGCTGATGTTGCCGGTGACGCGGAGCCCACCGCATGGTGCGGACTGACCTGCTCGGCGGTCCTCGGCTGGCCGATCCCCGGGCGCGGCCCGCATGACCCCGGTGGCCCACCAGTACGACGCGATCGTCATCGGCGGGGGGCACAACGGCCTGGTCCACGCCGCCTACCTCGCACGCACCGGCCTCGACGTATGCGTCCTCGAGCAGCGCCCGCTCGTCGGCGGTGCGACCGTCACCGAAGAGATCTTCCCGGGCTTCCGGTACAGCGTCTTCTCCTACGTGGTCAGCCTCATGCGCCCGGACATCATCCGGGAGCTGGACCTCCCGCGCCATGGCCTTGCCGTCCTGCCGCTCGAGAGCACCCTCACGCCGCTTCCGGACGGCGGCCGACTGTATCGGGACGGCGACCACCACCGCACCTGGCGCGAGATCGCCCGCTTCTCGATCCGCGACGCCGAGGCTTACGACGACTACGGGCGGTCGCTCTTCTACATGGCACGCGCCGTGAAGCACCTTCTCGGCATCGCTCCTCCCGATCCCGTACGGCCGGGTCTGCGCGACATCCGGGGACTGCTCGGCCTCGCCCGACACTTTCTCAACCTCGAATCCGACCAGCTTCACCTGCTCGTCAAGCTCATGACGATGAGCGCCGCCGATTTTGTCAACGAGTGGTTCGAGACCGATGTGCTCAAGGCGACGCTGTCGGCGAGCGGGATCATCGGCACCTTTCTGGGGCCGCGTTCGCCGGGCACCGCGTATGTGCTGCTCCACCACTACATGGGCGAGATCGACGGGCACTTCCGCGCGTGGGGCTTCGCCAGGGGCGGAACCGGGGCCGTGGCACAGGCGATTGCTTCCGCAGCGTGCGAAGCGGGGGCCGAAATCCGCACCGATGCGCCGGTCGCCCGCGTGCTGGTGAAAAACGGGCGCGCAACCGGGGTCGCCCTCGCCGGCGGAGACGAGCTGCGTGCGAAGATCGTGTCGTCCAGCCTCGATCCGCACCGCACCTTCCTCGGCCTGCTGGACGAATCCGAGCTCCCCGCCGACCTGGTCCGGGGGGTGCGCGCATACCGCTTCCGCGGATCGTCCGGCAAGGTCAATCTGGCACTCGACGCCGCCCCCGACTTCGCCTGCATGCCCGGCCACGGGCCGCATCTGCGGGGCGCCGTCTCGATCAGCCCGTCCGTCGACTACCTCGAACGCGCCTACGACGACGCCAAGTACGGGGACTTCTCGAAGGAGCCGTACATCGACATCGTCATTCCCTCTGCGATCGATCCGAGCATGGCGCCGCCCGGCAAGCACGTCATGTCGTGCTTCGTGCAGTACGCTCCCTACGAGCTGCGCAGCGGAACCTGGGACGAGCGCCGCGAAGCCTTCGGCGACACCGTGATCGACACCCTGGCGCAGTACATCCCCAACCTGAAGGACATCATCCTGCACCGCCAGGTCGTAACCCCGCTCGACATCGAGCGCACCACCGGCCTTTCGCAGGGCAACATCTTCCAGGGGGAACTGACTCCGTCGCAGCTCTTCTTCCTTCGCCCGGCCGCGGGCTACGCCGGCTACCGCACGCCCGTGCGCGGCTACTACCAGTGCGGCTCGGGAACCCATCCGGGAGGCGGAATCATGGGTGCTCCGGGCAAGCTGGCGGCAGGACGGGTGCTCGCGGACCTGAGGCGGGGGCCTCGGAAGGGGAGAGGGGTGTGAAGCAGTACGACGCGGTCATTGTGGGAGGCGGCCACAACGCGTTGGTGACCGCCGCACTGCTGGCCTGCGAGAGGTGGAGGGTTCTCGTGCTGGAGCGTCGCCGGGTCCTGGGCGGCGCCGCCTCGACGGAAGATATCTTCCCCGGCTGCCGCGTCAACACGGCCGCACAGGACGCGGGGCTCTTTCCGGCGGCGCTCGCCTCCCGCCTCGGCCTGGACGCCTTCGGCCTCGAGTGGATCCGCCCTCCCGCCCTGGCGACATCGCTGACCGGCGGCGGCGAGACCCTGACGCTGTGGCGCGACCCCGCGAGAACCCGCGACGAGATCGCGGCCCGCAGCCGGGCGGACGCGTCCAAGTTCGCCGACTGGGCCGACCATCTGCGCTCCATGGCGGGTGTGCTGCGCGTCGCCCTCGAGCACCCGGCTCCGGCGCTGCACGACATGACCGCCCGCGAGCGGCTCCGGCTCCTGCGCATCCTCGTTCGGGCGGGCAGGTTCGGCAGGCGCACCGTGGTCGAGCTGCTTCGCTCGGCGCCGCTCCCCGCGCGGGACCTCCTCGACGAATGGTTCGACGACGACGCCTTGAAGGGAATGCTGGGCAGCAGTGCGCTGCTCGGCGCGGCTCACGGCCCCGGTGCCATGGGAGGCGCTTTGCGCATGTTCTACCACGCCACAGGCCGCGAGCCTCACGGCTTTCGCTCGTCCGCGTTCGTGAAGGGCGGGATCGGCGCGCTCTCGGAGGCGCTGGCGGCGGCGGCGACAGCGAACGGGGCCGAAGTGCGCACCGAGGCCGAAGTCGACCGCATCCTGGTCGAGGACGGAACCGCCACGGGCGTGCTGCTAGGCTCGGGCGAAGAGATCGCCGCCCGCTGCGTGGTGTCCGGCACCGATCCTCGCCGCACCTTCTTCGGCCTCGTCGGTGCGCCCCGGCTGGGCCCCGAGTTCAACCGCAAGGCGGCCAACATTCAGTTGCGCGGCAGCACGGCGACGCTGCACCTTCTGCTCGACGGACTCCCCCCCCTCCCCGACGCCGGTGAACGGCTCGCCGGTCACACCTTGGTGGCCCCCGACCTGGAGTATCTGGAACGGGCCAGCGACGACGCAAAGTACGGCCGCTGCCCCGCCCGCCCCCACCTCGACATGGTGATCCCGACGCTGCACGACCCCGGCTCGGCACCGCCGGGCCGCCATGTCGCTTCGATCCAGGTCCGCTGCGCCCCTTGTCGCCTTCGCTCGGCCGACTGGAAAGACCCCGAACCGCGCGACGCCCTGCTACACAACGTCCTGGCCGTCCTCGACGAGTTCCTCCCCGGCATGCGCGACCGCATCCTCGACCACCGTCTTTTCACCCCGCTCGACTTCGAGACCGTCCTCGGCCTCACCGGCGGCGACGAGTACCACGGGCAGATGGGCCCCGACCAGCTCTTCTGCATGCGCCCGATCGCCGGATGGGCGCGGCACGGGACGCCGGTCGAACGGCTGTTCCTGTGCGGCGCGGGAAGCCATCCGGGAGGCGGCGTGACGGGAGGGCCCGGCCGCCTGGCCGCACGCGAGATCCTTCGCAGCTGCGGACGGGCGGCTGGACGGGCAGCGTCCATGGAAGTGCGGTCCACGGAAGTGCATTCCACCGGAGTGCGGTCGTCGTGAGATTCTTCAACACATCCGGCCCCATCATCGCCGAGGATCACTACCACGTTGCGCCGCTGTCGCGCCTCGACATCGACGAGCTCCTCGAGCTCGTCAACCGGAAGCAGTACTTCGTGCTGCACGCGCCGAGGCAGACGGGCAAGACGACGGCGCTGGGCGCGCTTCAGGACCTGCTGAACAGCAGCGGGCGCTACCGGTGCGTCTACGTGAACGTGGAACCCGCCAGACCGCGCGAGAAGACATCGGGGCCGCGATGCAGACGATCCTGAGCCTGATCTCGCATGAGGCCGTCGACACGCTCGACGACCACACGCTGTACGAGGTCTGGCCGGACATTCTGGCGCGCGAAGGGCCGCAGGTCGCGTTTCAGAACGCTCTGGCCCGGTGGGCCGCATCCGACCCCAAGCCGCTGGTGCTGCTGATCGACGAAATCGATGCGCTCATCGGCGACACCCTCGTCTCCGTGCTGCGGCAGCTCCGCAGCGGCTACCGGAACCGTCCCCGGCGCTTTCCGCAGAGCGTGGTGCTGTGCGGGGTGCGGGATGTGCGCGACTACCGCATCTACGCGTCGTCGGAGACGACTCCGGTCATGGGCGGGAGCGCGTTCAACATCAAGGCGAAGTCGCTGCGGCTGGGCGACTTCCGCAAGTCCGAGGTGCAGGACCTGCTGGGTCAGCACACGGAAGAGACCGGGCAGCGCTTCGCCGACGAGGCGGTGGCCGAGATCTGGCGCCTCACGCAGGGGCAGCCCTGGCTGGTCAATGCGCTGGCCTACGAAATGTGCTTCGAGAGGGCCGGCGGCATCCGCGACCGCAGCCGCACGGTCACCTTGGACGCGGTCCGGGACGCGCGGGAACGGTTGATTCTGCGGCGCGACACGCACCTGGACCAGCTGGCGCACAAGCTGGAGGAGCCGAGAGTGCAGCGGGTGATCGAGCCGTTGCTCACGGGAAGACCCTCGGCCGACCGCTTCCGCCCGGACGACCTTCAATACGTTCGGGATCTCGGTTTGGTAAAGCTCACCGATCCCGTGAGCATCGCGAATCCGATCTACCGGGCAGTTTCCAGCGCGAAGAGGAGATGCGGGGCCGAAACGTTACACAACCAGCACCAGGAGACCAGGAGAGAAACCCGATGACCCCGACCTTCGACATGGCCCTCATCCAGCGCGGAGCGCGGCTCCGCCGTTCGCCGTACTTCAAGGCTACCCTCCGCGCGGGCTGTCGGAGCTATACCGTGTACAACCACATGTTCCTCCCCACGTGCTACGACGACCTCCGCGCCGAGTACGAGAAGCTGCTGACCGGCGTCACGGTGTGGGACGTGAGCGTCGAGCGGCAGGTCGAGATCACCGGCCCGGACGCATTCGAGTTCACGAACCTCCTCACCCCCAGAGACCTCGCCAAGTGTGCCGTCGGCCAAGGCAAGTACGTCCTCGTCACCGCCGAGGACGGCGGCATCGTGAACGACCCGGTGCTGCTGCGGCTGGGCGAGAACCACTTCTGGCTGGCGCTGGCGGACAGCGATGTGCTGCTGTGGGCGAAGGGCGTCGCACTCAACTCAGGTCTCGATGTCCAGATCCGCGAGCCCGACGTCTCGCCGATGCAGGTGCAGGGACCGAAGTCGAAGGAGGTCGTTCGCCGGCTGTTCGGGGACCGGGTGCTCGGGCTGCGCTACTACTGGTTCATCGAGACCGACCTGGACGGCATCCCGGTCGTGGTGACGCGCACCGGATGGAGCGGCGAAGTCGGCTACGAAATCTACCTGCGTGACGGCAGCCGGGGGATCGAACTGTGGGACCGCGTGATGGAGGCGGGGCGCGACCTCGGCATCACGCCCACGGGCCCGTCCGACATCCGCCGCATCGAGGCCGGCATCCTCAACTACGGCATCGACATGACGCTGGCCGACAATCCGTACGAAGTCGGGCTGGGGTGGCAGGTCGACCTGAACCAGGATGCCGACTTCATCGGTCGCGAGGCGTTGGCGCGGATCGCCGCCGAGGGGCCCGGGCGGTTCCTCGCCGGGGTGGAGATCGCGGGCAACGCGCTCGACTTGAACATGACGCGATGGCCGGTCCATCGGGACGGGCCCGCGCGTTACAGTCGGCGCGCGCACCTAGCGGACCGGGAGATCGGCCACGTGACCTCGGCGGTCTACTCGCCGCGCCTAGACCGGAATATCGGCTATGCGATGGTGCCGGCCCCGTTCGCCGAGCCGGGCACGCGGCTGCACGTCACCACGCCCGACGGAGTGCGCGACGCCGTGGTGGTGCCGCGGCCGTTCGTAGATCCCGACAAGGAGATCCCGAAGTCGTAGGGGGCGGGAAACCGGGGGCCACTTGACGACCGCGTGTGGTCCTTATATAGTACATGTGCGTTACCGAAGCGGGAGCACTTGGTGCCAAGAAGCGAGTCGGAGGGGCTGAATGGCCATCAGTAGAGCACGAGGATCAAGGGAAAACGGGTCGGCGAGCTTTCGCGTCCGGGGGATTCGATTCGCCATCATGGCTCTCGCGGTCTCCGCACTTCCTTTTTCGGTCTCGGCGAATGGTCAGGAAGTGCCGGGGATGGAGCTGGCGCACGAGCCGATATTCGTCTCGGCGGAACACATGGCCCCGCACGTAGCCCAGATTGGACGCCTTGACGGCGCGTTGCTCCTCGGGTCACAGCAGGTCGCGTTCGTGGATGGGATCGCTCAGGCGCTCGGCTTCGTTGACGTCGTGACCGGCACGACCTGGACGGTCCAAGAAGAGGGAGTGGATGCCGAGCTGGGGCCGATGCTGCGCCTGCTGGATCGCTTCGACGGGCTGATCGTGACGGATCGCAATGGATCTGTAACCGTCTTCGACACCAATGGCGAAATCGTCGAGAACAGGGAGTACGATCCGTTCGCCGTGAGTTTCGCAGCGCCTGCGATGGCCGTGGGGATGTTTCCCGACCGGCGGCTCCTCTTCCGGCGTTCGGACAAGGCTCCGGTGGGCTTTTCCTTGGCGGTTCTGGCGGGCCCGGAAGGCCTGCAGCGGGATACCGTGCGCTATGAGACACCAGTTGTCGGCGGAACGGCGACGGTGGTGGCCAGAGCCTTGGATGACGAAAAGATGTTCCTCACGACTCGGGTGGACGGCGTGACCAGCTCGGGTGCTGAGCGGATAATCTTCGGCCACAGGCTGTTAGAGACCCGCGTCGGCGAGCGCCTCGTCATTGTCCAGACAGACCGTGCAGAGACCGTTGTTTACGACCGTGGGGGAAGGCAAGTAGCCGCGTTTCCCATGCCTGTCGAACGGAGCCGGATGACCGACGAGACCGTTGAGACACAACGAGCCCTGCGCATCAAGGAGAAGGAGCGGGAAAACGAAGCCAAGAGAAAAGCGAAGGAGCGTTCATTCGCAGAAAACTTCGGGGCTGTCTACTCTCCTGGCCGGGACTCGCTGCGAATAGCTCGCTTACCCGTCAACGACGTATCGCCTCCTGTCGACCGCTTGATCGGTGACCTTGACGGTCGCGTTTGGCTGCGATTGTTCCCCATGCCGAACGACACGGTCGTGTACTGGCGCGTTTGGAGCATCGGACATCGTGTGCCTGATTTTCAGGTTACGCTTCCCCGGGCCAAGCGATTGCTCGACGCCAGTGGAGACCTGCTGTTGTTGCAGACGACCAGCGACACGGGTACCGACCAATTCGTGATTCAGGAGATTGTCACTGTGACGGACAGCCCCGACGGGTCCATCGATCACGACTGCTTCGAGTGACAGGGAGCGGTCAGGGTAGAGCAGCAGCAACCCGGCACTCGGGACACCACCATGACGCAGCGAAGCAGCAAGCTGGACTTGGTGGTGAACGTGGCCATCATCGCCACTCTCGCCGTCCTGTTGTTCGGTCCGAGCGGCATCGTCGGGCGCTGGGTTGCCGGCGTCAACGAGGATCGGCACGAGCGACGCAGGATCGCGGAGGCGTGGACCGAGCTGGTCGAGGCGGGCTCTCGGCTGGGCCTGGACGACAATGCGCGGACGATAGTGGAGTTCGTCGACTACGAGTGTCCAGCGTGCAGAAGCGTGTCGCCTGCGGTGTCGGAGGCGGCGGGGTCGGGCGTAACCGTGGTGTTTCGGCACTTTCCGCTGACCCGGATCCATCCAGCCGCCCGGGATGCGGCCCTCGTCGCTGTCTGCGCGGAGCGCTACGGCGTGTTCGCGGAAGTCCACGAAGCGATGATGGCGGATGACGGATGGATGTTGGACGGGAACTGGTCCGATCTGGCCATGCGAGTCGGCATTACCGACGATGGCGCCCTCGAGGCATGCATGGACGACAGCGACACGTTGCAACGGCTCAGGAGGGACCGAGAGCTCGCCGAGCTGCTCGGCGTGCGGGGAACCCCCACATTTGTCACGAGGGAGGGGACATTCCTTGGTCCGGACGGCTGGGCGCAGGCACTCGAGACGTTGCCGTCCGCAGCCGGCGGGTCGCCGTCGGCATTCGAGTTGTCCGGCGACACCGTTTTCGATTCGGCGGCGCATCCGGACTTGGCGATCTCGATGCTCGGCAGGTTGTCGAACACCATGTTCCTGCCGGGCGACCGACTGCTGATACAGGACGGAGCCTGGTTTCACTTCGTTGACCTTCAGACCGGCAAAGCTGCAACTGTCGGCGGTCGCGGCAGGGGTCCGGGCGAATTCCAAGCCCCTTTCCAGGCGGTCCGGTCTTCAGACGGCATCGTAGTTTGGGACCTCGTGCTCGGGCGCCTGACCTATCTTTCGGCTTCGGGAGAATACGTCGACTCGCGAAGGCTCGACACCGGGGCGCTCCGATCCCCGGTGGCCCCGCTGGTCGCGGCACTCGGAGACGGCTCCGTCGTGTTCCGCGACGACAGCACCAGTGTGATGATCGGTGACGGGTGGCCGGACGGCGTCCATCGCGAACCGGCTCGCTATGTCAGCTTCTCACCGGACGGGCACGGCCGCCTGATCCACAAGGCCAGAGGTTCCGAAGTCATGTATCGGGAGCCGATGCACGCGCCGATCATTTTCGCTCATCATGTGCTGGAGTCTTCGATGGGCGACAGGCTCGCGATCGCGCAGACCGACCTTCCGGCGCTGGGAGTCTACGACGGCAACGGAGCTCTCGTGTCGCAGCTTCCCATCCCCGGACCGCTCGCTGTGTCGAGAAGCCAGATCGCAAGTGCGCGCAATACCGCGATCGAAGAGGAGCGGACGGATAATGCGGCCCACAAGGAGCTGGGTCTACGCGTAGGTGGTAGTTTGCTGTCCAATGACGTGTCGGCGAACGATCCGGCACCGCCCATCGACGGAATGTTTGCCGACCTGGACGGCCGGCTTTGGCTCCGGCGGTACCGGTTGCCCGGGGATTCGGCCGTCCGTTGGCAGGCATGGGACATCGACAATGCCAGCGTGAAGTTCGTGCTGAGGATCCTGCCGGGAGAATCCTTGCGCGACGCGACCGGCGACAGGGTGCTGCTCCATGTCAGGGATGCTCTCGACGTGGACCGCGTGTTGGTTCGCCGGATCGCTGCCGGCAAGGGACAGCTGAATCGCGATGAATGAAATGGTTAGCACCAAGTTGCATCCGCCAATCCGCCAATACCCCCACCCCATGTCCGACTTTCGTCGGCACGTTTACAACAGGAGGAGAACGATGAACACACACACGAACATCCTGAGGCTCCTAGGCCTCGCACTGATCGCCGTCATCGCGGCATTCGACGGTGCGGTAGCGGACGCCTCGCCGTCGCACCCGTGTCACGAAAGACTCAACGGGTGCTTCGTTTGCGAGGCGAACGGCGGCACCTGCAGCGTCGAGATCTGCCCCGACGGGTCCGTCGATGACAACTGCCTTTGAGACAAGGAGCGGTTGACAGCTCGTGGATTAATCCCTACGAGCACCGAGAGCGGCGAGGTGCCGGGCCGGCAAGGCGCTTTGAAGGGGGAATAGCACCGCTATTCGCCCGAGAAGCAACGAAGAGCGAAGCGGTCCGGCCCGGATGCATCGCCGCTCGAATGCCGGGGAGATTTTGTCCACGGGCTGCCAGGCAGAGTCGCAACCTGGTGCTCGGTGCTGAGACCATGACCGGGGCGGGCAGCTTGTAGGAGAGAAGAGCGACTGGCATTCGACGGGACAACACCATGACGCAGCGAAGCAGCAAGCTGGACTTGGTGGTGAACGTGGCCATCATCGCCACTCTCGCCGTCCTGTTGTTCGGTCCGAGCGGCATCGTCGGGCGCTGGGTTGCCGGCGTCAACGAGGATCGGCACGAGCGACGCAGGATCGCGGAGGCGTGGACCGAGCTGGTCGAGGCGGGCTCTCGGCTGGGCCTGGACGACAATGCGCGGACGATAGTGGAGTTCGTCGACTACGAGTGCCCAGCGTGCAGAAGCGTGTCGCCTGCGGTGTCGGAGGCGGCGGGGTCGGGCGTAACCGTGGTGTTTCGGCACTTTCCGCTGACCCGGATCCATCCAGCCGCCCGGGATGCGGCCCTCGTCGCTGTCTGCGCGGAGCGCTACGGCGTGTTCGCGGAAGTCCACGAAGCGATGATGGCGGATGACGGATGGATGTTGGACGGGAACTGGTCCGATCTGGCCATGCGAGTCGGCATTACCGACGATGGCGCCCTCGAGGCATGCATGGGCGACAGCGACACGTTGCAACGGCTCAGGAGGGACCGAGAGCTCGCCGAGCTGCTCGGCGTGCGGGGAACCCCCACATTTGTCACGAGGGAGGGGACATTCCTTGGTCCGGACGGCTGGGCGCAGGCACTCGAGACGTTGCCGTCCGCAGCCGGGGAGGCAGCCGGCGGGTCGCCGTCGGCATTCGAGTTGTCCGGCGACACCGTTTTCGATTCGGCGGCGCATCCGGACTTGGCGATCTCGATGCTCGGCAGGTTGTCGAACACCATGTTCCTGCCGGGCGACCGACTGCTGATACAGGACGGAGCCTGGTTTCACTTCGTTGACCTTCAGACCGGCAAAGCTGCAACTGTCGGCGGTCGCGGCAGGGGTCCGGGCGAATTCCAAGCCCCTTTCCAGGCGGTCCGGTCTTCAGACGGCATCGTAGTTTGGGACCTCGTGCTCGGGCGCCTGACCTATCTTTCGGCTTCGGGAGAATACGTCGACTCGCGAAGGCTCGACACCGGGGCGCTCCGATCCCCGGTGGCACCGCTGGTCGCGGCACTCGGAGACGGCTCCGTCGTGTTCCGCGACGACAGCACCAGTGTGATGATCGGTGACGGGTGGCCGGACGGCGTGCATCGCGAACCGGCTCGCTATGTCAGCTTCTCACCGGACGGGCACGGCCGCCTGATCCACAAGGCCAGAGGTTCCGAAGTCATGTATCGGGAGCCGATGCACGCGCCGATCATTTTCGCTCATCATGTGCTGGAGTCTTCGATGGGCGACAGGCTCGCGATCGCGCAGACCGACCTTCCGGCGCTGGGAGTCTACGACGGCAACGGAGCTCTCGTGTCGCAGCTTCCCATGCCCGGACCGCTCGCTGTGTCGAGAAGCCAGATCGCAAGTGCGCGCAAAACCGCGATCGAAGAGGAGCGGAGGCGCGCTTCCCGACTCGGCAATAGGCTAGGTCAATCCATCGGAAGAGATTTGCTGTCCAATGACGTGTCGGCGAACGATCCGGCACCGCCCATCGACGGAATGTTTACCGACCTGGACGGTCGGCTTTGGCTCCGGCGGTATCGGTTGCCCGGGGATTCGGGCGTCCGCTGGCAGGCATGGGACGTCGATGATGCCAGCGTGAAGCTCGTGCTGCGGATACCGTCGGGAGAATCCTTGCGCGACGCGACCGGCGACAGGGTGCTGCTCCATGTCAGGGATGCTTTCGACGTGGACCGCGTGTTGGTTCGCCGGATCGCTGCCGACAAGGGACAGCAGCGAAGCAGCAAGCTGGACTTGGTGGTGAACGTGGCCATCATCGCCACCCCCGGCGGAGAGCGCGACGCCGTGGTGGTGGCACGGCCGTTCGTGGATCCCGACAAGGAGATCCCGAAGTCTTAGGCCGAAGTTCGGCGGCGGTGATCTGCCAAGTGATTGCGGCGCTGCAACATAAGCGATTTCCGGGGTGTACGCTACTGGGTACGGCTTATGGGCGGACGCCGAGCAGGCGGAAGGCTTCGGCCTGGAGCGGGGTGGGGCGGGCGAGGATGTCGGCGGTCATGGCTCCGTGCACGGGGGGCCTGACGCGGTTGCGGGTGAGGGTGGCGAGGTCGCGGAGCAGGGTCCGGAAGCTGTGGACGGGAAGGCCCTCGGGGGTGCGCTTCCCGGCCTTCTCGGCGCGTGCCACGCGGGAGACGCGGGCGGGCGCGACGGGCGAGGCGCGGGCGGCTTCTGCGGCGGCCGGGTCGTGGTCGTCGAAGAGCAGGGGGGCCGGCGCGCGGCGCATGTGCCATTCGACGCAGCAGGCGAGCATGCAGAGGAAGACATGGGCGCGGACGCGATCGGCGAGGCGGTGGTGGACGGGGCGGACCTTGAGGTCCACCCCCTTGAAGCTGCGGAAGGCGCGCTCGACCCGGCTGAGGCTCTTGCAGGCGCGGACCGTGTCTTCGGGCCCCATCTCGCCGGCGGGCACGTTGGTGCGGATCACGCAGATGCCGTCGAGCGCCGACTCTTCGGCGATGCGCTTCTCGTCGCGCTCGCAGGAGAAGCCGTCGTCGGTCACGGTGGTCTTGAAGTGCTTGCCGACCTTGCGGGCGCGCAGGGCCCGGTCGGCGCGCACGGCGATGCGCTTCTCGCCCCGCAGCGGGCGGTTGTCGCGCTGCGTCGCCCGGACGACCTGTTCGAGCTTGACCTCCGTGGCCGCGAGCAGCGGGTTGCGGCAGACGACCAGCCGCTCGCCCGGACAGAGCTCGGGCGCGGAGACCTCGGCCAGGTCCTGCTCGTCGAAGATCGACAGCTGCAGGTCGCCGCCGGAAGCGAGCCTGCGGATCGCCGGAGCCCGCAGCGAGGTGATCCACCGCAGCCCCGCGGGCCCGAGGTCCTCGCGGATGCGGGCGTCGGTCAGCATCCCCCGGTCGCCGGCCACGACGACCCGCGAGAGCGAGAAGCGCCCGGTGAGCTTCTCGACCCGGGCGGCCACGGAGCCGGGGTCGGCCGTGTTGCCCTCGAAGACCTGGGCGGCCACCGGACGGCCCTCCCGGTCGCAGAGCAGGGCGAAGACGATCTGAAGCTTGCCGCGCCTGCCGTCGCGGGAGCAGCCGCGCCTGGCCGGCGGGCACTTCGTGCCCTCGAAGTACACCGAGGTCAGGTCGCAGAGCACGAGCGAGCCGTCCTCGACGTGCCGGGCCGCCAGAGTGGAGTTGCCCCGGTTTCGTGGACACATCCAACTTGAGGGGGAAGGAGGATTCCACGATGCCGAAGAAGCGGTTGCGGTATCCGCCGGAGTTCCGGCGGGAGATGGTCGGGCTGGTGCGCTCGGGGCGGTCGCCCGAGTCGCTGGCGCGAGAGTTCGAGCCCTCGTCCGGGGCGATCCGGAACTGGGTCAGGCAGGCGGACCTGGACGAGGGACGCCGGGCGGACGGGCTGACCACGAAGGAGCGGGAGGAGGTTCGCCGCCTCAGGCGGGAAGTCAGGCGGCTCCGCATGGAGCGGGACATCTTAAAAAAAGCCGCGGCCTGGTTCGCGATGGAGAGCGGCTCGATCCCCGGAAGGGGTTCGAGTTCATGAAGGCGCACCGGGCCGAGTTCCCCGTCCGGGCGATGTGCCGCGTGCTGGGTCTCTCCCCCAGCGGGTACTACGCCTGGCTGAAGCGGACGCCTCCGGAGCGGGCCCGGCGGGACGCGGAGCTTCGGGAGAAGATCGAAGAAGCCTGGGAACAGAGCCGGCGGACCTACGGCCGGCCCCGGATCCATGCGGAACTGAAGGCCCGGGGCGAGCGGGTGGGAAGCAAGCGGGTCGGACGGCTGATGAAGCAGGCGGGGATCGAGGGCGTGACCCGGCGGCGGCGGAAGGTCGTCACGACGCGGCGGGACGCGCAGGCCCGCGCGGTGCCGGACCTGGTGGACCGCGACTTCTCGGTCGGCGGTCCCGACCGGCTGTGGGTGGCGGACATCACGTACGTGCCGACGGATGCGGGCTGGCTGTACGCGGCCGTGGTCGTGGACGCCTGGAGCCGCCTCGTCGTGGGCTGGGCGATGGAAACCAGCCTCCGGTCGGAGCTGGTGGAGAAGGCGCTGGCGATGGCGGTGTGGCGTCGTCGGCCGAAGGACGTCATCCATCACTCGGACCAGGGCTCCCAGTACACGTCGTACGCCTTCGGGAAGCGGTGCCGGGAGGCCGGGGTGCGGCCCTCCGCGGGATCGGTCGGGGATGCGTACGACAACGCGATGTGCGAGAGCTTCTTCGCGACGCTCGAGTGCGAACTGCTGGACCGCAGCCGGTTCCGCAGCCCGGATGAAGCGAGGCGTGCGGTGTTCGACTTCATCAAGGGGTTCTACAACCGGGTGCGTCGGCACTCGGCGCTGGGGTACGAGTCGCCGGCGGACTTCGAGAAGAAGCATGCGGCCTAGCCCGGCAGGGTCGTCGGCCCGGGCGGTCTCGCGATCGATCCGGTGCGACGCCGGCTGCAAGCGGGAAACCGGCGAGGCGACGCCCGAGAGCGCGGCCGGGTTGCTGCGCGCCGGTCCCTCCGTCTTCCCGCCGGCAGCATGTCCCGGCGGGAAGACGGAGGATATGTTTCAAACAGGATCGGAGGAGGATGTCCGGACCGGTCGGCTCGGGATGTTGGATGTCCTCGGCCGGAGAAGCTCTCCTCAGCAGCGGGGAGACGAAGAGAAACCGAGCAGTTCAACCGCAGTATTCACCCGTCCACGAAACCGGGACAGGTCCATCGGTCCCCTTCTGGAACGCGTGCGCCACGCTGAGGATCTTGTCGTCTGCAAACAGGTCCCCGATCAGTGTCGTCGTCAGCGGCATCTCGGTGGGGCTCTCCGAGTCGGGGTTCCGCACCCCGTAGCCGTACGGCACCACCGCCGCCGGGTGCCCTGTCTGGTTGGTGAGCCCCGCCAGCCCCGAACCGGTCACGAACATGTCGAAGTCCTGCATGACTTCGGCCATTTCCTTCATCAGGATGTGCCGCCGCCGCTGCGACTGCACGAAGTCGAGCGCACGCACGTCCCTGCCGCCGCGGAACCGGCCGCGGCTCCGTCGCTCGGCGGGGTCGAGGTCGTCGGGAAGCGGCTCCGGTTCGCCGTCCCGCGCGACGTGGAAGTCGAACGCCGCGGACGACTCGACGCCCAGCGAGTTCGAGCTCCCCTGGGGAATCTCGGGCACCGGCCGAGGATCCGCACCCAGCGCGCGCAACGCCTTGACGAACGATTCCGGGGCGTCCTCGGCGTAGCCGATGCGCATGGCCGCCAGATCGGGATCGGGATCGAACCGGAACGGCGCGGTGAGCGATGCCGGGTCCTTCTCGTCGGCCCCGTGGATGGCGTTGAAGACGAGCGCACAGTCCAGCGCGCTCCGGCACATCGGCCCCGTCTTGTCCATGCTCCACGACAGCACCATCCCGCCGTACCGGCTCACGCGCCCGAAGGTGGGCCGGAGCGCGGTCAGCCCGCAGCGCCGCGACGGCGACACGATCGAGCCCTGCGTCTCGGTGCCGATCGCGAACGCCACGCAGGCCGCCGCGGTGGCCGACCCGGGACCCGCCGACGAGCCGCTCGATCCCTCTTCCAGGTTCCAAGGATTCAGGGTTCTGCCGCGGTACCACCGGTCGCCCCGCGCGAACTCTCCCGTAGCGAGCTTGGCCGCGAGCACCGCGCCCGCATCCCGCAGCCGCACCGCCACCTCGGAGTCGTACCGGGTGAACTGGCGGCTGAACTCGGCCGAGCCCCACGTCGTGCGGGTCCCCGCCACGGCGAAGAGGTCCTTGAGCCCGTAGGGGATGCCGTGAAGGGGCCCGCGCCAATCTCCCGCGGCGATCTCGAGGTCGGCCTGGCGCGCCTCTTCCCGTGCGCGGCCTTCCAGGATGGTCACCGCGCAGAGGAGGACCGGATCGAGCCGTTTGAGGCGGTCAAGGTAGATCTCGGTCAGCTCCGAGGACGAGACGTCCCGCGCCCGGATCAGCGCCGCAAGGCGGTGGACGGGGAGGAATGCGAGATCCTCCGCACGGGTCGGAACCGGTCCGCTCCAGCGCTCGATGTCGATTCCGGTGCGCTCGAAGGGATTTCCGCCGGTTTCGTGCCAGAGCTTCTCCATGAGCGCGCCCGTACCGCCCGGGTAGGCCTGGAACTGAAGCGCGGGGGGCTCGCCGTTGCCGAGCGGGACCGGCGGCGGTGCCGCCGCCTGTTGCTGAGGGGTCCGGGGGAGGGGAGGCGTCGCCGGGACAGCACCGGGAAGGGCGGCTTCTCCGCCGAGGGATTCCGGTCGCAGAGATGCGGCCGCCGCAGCGCCGGCCGCCGCAGCCAAGAAACGGCGTCGCTCGATGGGGCTCGCCAAGGCGGCCTCCGCAGGCGAATCCGCGTCGTGGCCCGCCTTCGGGCGAGTACCAGCCATGCCGGGCGTCGTTCGTCTGCTGCTCATACTCATGTACTCATTTCTGCTCGGACTATCGAGCGGTTGGGGGGGCGGAGGAGTCGGGGGGCCGGAGGATCAGTCGGCACCGGAATCGCCGCGACACGATCGTCACGCCGTCAGCCGCCCGAAACGGCCTGCATGAAGAGCACCGTGTCGCCGTCGGCCACCGGCTCGTCCCACCCGTCCAGCCAGCGGGTGTTGGTCCCGTTGTGAAAGCAGAGAACGTGTCGCCGAAGCTTGCCGGATTCGTTGAAGAGGTGACGTTTCAGCCGAGGTTCGCGCTTGACGAGGTCCGCGAAGACTTCGCGCAGGCTCTTCCCTGAGGCGGTCAGCTCGCGGACGCCCCCGGTCGCCGGATCAAGGAGCGAGGGAAGGGTGACGGTCACCGAGGGCATCGTTCCGCCGAGACCGAGAGAGACACCGGGATCGAGAGAGACACCGGGATCGAGAGAGAGACGGCGGCCGAAACCATCAATCGATCCATGCCGATACGTGCAGGATGCGCGGCAGGATGACCGGGAGGTTGGTCCAGCTCTCTCCCAGATCGGCGCTCGCGTGAAGGGTGCCCGATGTGGTCCCCATGTAGACCCCGCCGGGTTCCAGGTCGTCGACCGCCATCGCGCCCCGAAGGACCGTTCCCCACGCGTCCGCCGAAGGCAGGCCCGCCGACGCCGAGTGCCAGCTGTCGCCGGCGTCGGTGCTGCGAAAGACCCGCATCGCTCCCCCGACCGGCACACGGTACTGGTCCGCTTCAAGGGGCACCGCAAAGAGGAACTTGCTGGTGCGATCGATCACGATCGGGAACCCGAACGCCGCATCCAGACCCGTCTCGTTGCGCGCCCAGCTCTCTGCTCCGTCGGCGCTGCGGAACATCCCCAGGTGGTCCTGCCGGAAGATCCGGTCGGGGTCGTCGGGGTCCTGGGCGAGTCCGTGGACGCAGGTGCCGATCCCTTTGTGGCGCTTGTCCTCGATCGCCGCCGGCACGCCATGATTCTTCGGCTTCCAGGTGGCCCCGCCGTCGTCCGTGCGGAAGACGCCCACCGCCGAAATGCCGCACCACATGCGCTGGGGGTTCCGGTGATCGAAGAGGAAGGCATGGCAGCAGAGACCACCCGCACCCGGCACCCACGCAGCCCGGCTCGCATGCTCGTTCAAGCCGGGCACCCCGTTCCAGCTCACGCCGCCGTCGGAGCTGGTGAAGAGACCCGCGTCCTGGACGCCGGCGTAGAGCACGCCCCGGTTTTCGCGCAGCGTCCACACCTCGCGGAGCCGCCTGTCGCTCCCGTCCGGGTATGCCGGACCGCTCGGAAGCTGCTCCCAGTTCTCCCCGTCCGCGGACACATGCAGCGCGGGGCCGTAGATGTCGCTCGCCACCGCAGCCATGTAACGGCCGTCGGCGAGGCGCAGACCGGCTGTCACCTTCCACCCCTTGAAGAACGGCCTGCTCACCGTCCATGTGCGGCGATCGTCGCTCGCGACCCAGAATCCGCCCTTCCCCGTCCCCACCATCAGCCTTACGCTCATTGACCTAGTTGCCCCCGTTCGTGCGGCGTCGCGGCGCTGCAAATGCCAGCCCGCATTTTCGCCGTTCCAGACCCCGCGGACGCAAATATGCCCTGTGGCGGGGTGATTTGCACATGTGGCGGGTGATTCGCACCGTGGGAGGTGATTCGCACCTGTGGAAGCCGATGTGAAAGATCCGCGACCGGTCGTGCTCTTCGACGGCGACTGCGCCTTCTGCAACGCCACCGTACGGTGGACGGTGAAGCGCGACCCCCTCGCTCGGCTGCGGTTCGCGCCCCTGGGCTCCGCCGCCGCCCCCCGCGTGGTTGCGCTCGCCGACCCCGGCTTCGACTTCGACTCCCTCCCCGACGCCATCGTGCTTGTCGACCGGGGCGGCGTCCACACGGCCTCGACCGCCGTCCTGCGCCTCGTGCGCCACCTGCGGTTCCCCTACCCGGCCCTCGCCGTCGCCCTGCTCGTCCCCCGGCCCCTGCGGGACGCGGCCTATCGCGTCTTCGCCCGCAACCGCCTTCGCTGGTTCGGTCGCGCCGACGAGTGCGAGGTTCCGCCGCCCAGCCTCGCGGCGCGCATGCTGGATTGACGGAGGTCCGCGGCATCAGCTCTGACCGCAGCAGGGGTTTCCGGTCACATTCTCGTTGGCGCTGCACTCCAGCCGGTGGGAATCAGTGACCCGGCCCCGACTTTGCTCGCAGCGCGATTACCTGTGGGTACATCCCACCGGCAACGATGCCGACCAGCCCGTCGCGTGCCAACGCAAACCGGGACAACGGCACGGGCAGCAGCACCGAATCCAGGTATCGGCCGGTAGCTGACTCGTAGCGATCCATTTCCCAGTAGTTGCCCGCGAGCACGAAAACGGTGTCGCCTCGAATCGCCACATCGCGCGCCACTCGCTCAGGACGGCCTTCACGATAACGGAGCCGGAAGCCGCTCCTGCCTCCCGTCAGGCCTCGCGTCTCGACTTCCGGAAAGTCCGCATGGCGCACGTAGGGGTACGGTTCTGCTACACTGTCGTTGAAGACAAAGAATCCGTTGCCCAGACCAAACCCGAATACCCACCGCCGGTCACCGCTTGATGACGATCTGGCACCCGCAATACTCCCGTCCGTTTGGAAAAAGGACATCAAGCGGAATCCGTCCCAGGGAAACGGCACGAGCCCCTCCATTTCCCCCGTTGCGGACACCCGCACCCACCGGTTGGCCGCGACAGGACCCGGTGACATGAAGGAGTCAGGGGTCGCGAGGGCTGCGGCATACATCACCGCCGACAGGATGTAGTGACCGCCCTCCAAAGACGCGACAGCGTCCACGTGAATTGTGCCCTCCGGCAGCCCGACCTCCCGGAGCCACGCTCCATCCCCTGACAACCAGTGCAGCCTCCCGTTGCCGGAATCTGCGAGCACCACTTCTCCGCGGGAATTCACGTCCAAGGTCCGCACATGGTCGATTTCTCCAGGCCCCTCACCCCTTGTTCCCCACGACCACACGATTCCATCGGCCCCAACCCGGTGAACCCGACGACCCAACAGATCAAGGACCGCAGCGTCGCCGCCCGGAAACGCCGCCACGCGGTCGGCGTTGAGCATGATCGTATCGCTCGCCCCCCCGTATACCCACAGTGTGTCAAAGGCCATGCGTCTGGTGACCACCAGCGCCGCCGCCTGGTCGAAGAGATTGACCGGGTGTCGAGGGAGCTCTGCGTCCACGCCGCATCCGGCCATGGCCAAAAGCATCGCCGCATGACGGGCCACACGGGCCACGCGGGCCCTCAACGGTCCACCTGGACGCTGGCCATCAAGCGCTCATCGAGCCTTTCTGTGCCGACGGGTACGAAACTCCCGCCGCCCAGCTTCGCAGCGCGCATTGCTGGACGGCGGGATCGGTTCGGCGTCAGCTCTGACTGCAAGGCGTCAGCTCTGACTGCAATACGCGTTCCCGGTCACATTCTCGTTGGCGCTGCACTCGGCCAGACTCGGCGGGAAGCAGCTGTGCCGACCCTGCATGAACGCGACCGACCAGGGGCTTGATCCTTCGGCGGCGAACCTCGCGTTGTCCTTCAGCCTGCGGGCTTCCAGCCAAAGCTCGAAGTTGCGCTCGCGGTCCAGCGCCAGCCACGCCTCCTCGTCGGACGAGGCGGACACCGGCGGCACGCCCACGCGGTCGCGCACGTAGTTGATCTTGGCCACGGCGCCCTCCCGGTCGCCCGTGCGGAGCATCACCTCGGCCTCGATGAGTCGCATCTCGTGCCCCTTGGCCAGCGCGTAGTCGTCGCCGCGGTCGGTGTACTTGAGCTGGCGGTAGAAGGGCTTCACGCCGCCGCCCGAGGTCTGGTTCATGTCCCTCCAAGGCACGCGGGGATCCGTGTCGGGCCCGATGCTGTCGTTGTACATGCCCCACACCGTGATCTGCTTGGTGCCCTCGTGGGTGAACTGATAGACCGAGTTGATTTCGCGCCCCGTGTTGTTGGAACGGTGGGCCGCCCACATGAAGTCGTCCGGGATCTGGGATGCCAGAGACTGGGCCTGGGATAAGTTGCCGAGCATGAGGTGCGCCTGTGCCATGCCGGCGGTCGAAGCCACGGCGATGGAATCGTGGCCTCCGCTCGCGGCGCGGCTGATCGCCGTCTCGAAGCGCTCGACGGCGCGTGAGTAGTGGGCGTTCACGTCCATGACGTCGCCCGCCTCGGGAGTGCCGTCTCCGTCGCGGTCCTCTCCGCCGAAGACGGCGATGCAGAGGTTGTCTCCCGCGACCCGATTGGCCCACCCGGCCCACATGTAGGCCGCGGTGAGGTACTGGTTGGCGGCGGCGTCCGACTGGGTCTCGGTCAGGCGCTGAATCCCCGCGGCGGCCCCCCACCGCGCCAGCTGCAGCGGGTTCCAGCTGTTTTCGGCGTTGACCACCGTGAGACGTCCTTCGCCCGCATCTTGGAGCCACGGCTGGGTGGCGTCGGCGTCGAGGTCCGTGGACGCGGGCCCGCCGAGCCACGCCAGATTGTCCAGCGCCACCTCCACGTCGGCGACGACACCGACCAGCACCGTCTTCCCTGCCGCCTCCTCGTTCAGGGCGTCGTCGACGATGGGCCCCGGATTCACGACTTCGAACAGATCGCAGGCCGGGAGCAGGGCGACGAGCGCCGCGGCTCCCAAGGCCCGGCATGTCTTTTTGAAAGTGCTCACCTTGTCCCCCCTTCCCTAGAAGTTGGCCCGAAGGCTCACGGAGAACATCACCGGAGCCGGGAGCTGGTAATACTCGTAGCGGGCGGGGAACGTCCCCACGCCGCCGCCGTAGCCGACCGTCAGTTCCGGATCGATCCCGGCGCCTTCCGACCACTTCCAGGGGTTCTGCACCGTGGCGGTGAGGGTGCTGCCGGTCGCCCCGGGGATCACGCCGTCCGGGATCAGGTAGGACGCGGAGACCGTTCGCACCTTGAAGAAGTCCGACGGCCTCATCCAGAAGTCGAAGTTGGGCGTCGGCAGCTGGCAGCGGGCCCTCCAGATGGCCGGCGCGGAGCCCCAGGCCGCGGCGTCGTCGGGATTCTGCAGGCCCAGATCGTTGCACTCGGGCCACAGGCCGCGCCGTACCTGCTGCCACGGCATGATGTTGAACTGGTACTGCCCGCCGTGGAACTCGCCGAGCGCGTAGATGGTGAGCCGGTTGAAGAGGTTGATCGACGTCCGGGCGCTGAGGATGTGGGTCGGGTAGACGGGCCCGTAGTAGTGGTCCTCTTCGATGACCGGATCCGCGATCTCGTCCGGGTTCGCGACGTTTTCGCCCCACAGCGACACGATGGGATAGCAGCCCGTGGATAAAGTCCGGTCTTCTACGCCTGCACAAGTTCTGCAGAAGCTGTTAGATTACAGGTGTACAAGGATCTCTGCCATGGAGGACGGCGATGGCGGTAGGCAGGCGGCGCAAGGCCGGGCAGGCGGAGTTGTTCGTGGCCACGGACAGGATTCGGGCGCTGGGCAACCCGTTCTACCGTGCTCTCGACAGGCTGCTGGAGAAGCACGGCTTCGATGCGTTCGCGGAGGAGACGTGCGGCGGGTTCTACGCGGAGCGGCGGGGGCGGCCGGGGATTCCGCCGGGGGTGTATTTCCGGATGTTGATGGTGGGATACCTGGAGGGCCTCGGCTCGGAGCGGGGCATCGCCTGGCGGTGCGCGGACTCGATTTCGCTGCGCGAGTTCCTGGGCTGCGGGCTGTCGAGGAATCCGCCGGAGCACTCCACGCTGTCGAAGACGCGGAAGCGGCTGAGCCTCGAGGCGCACACGGCGGTCTTCGGCTTCGTGCTGGAGCGGCTGATGGAAGCGGGGCTGCTGAAGGCGAAGACGCTGGGGGTGGACGCGACGACGCTCGAGGCGAACGCGGCGATGCGGACGATCGTGCGGCGCGAGGACGGAACCGGCTACGAGGAGTTCCTGGAGAAGCTGGCGAAGGCTTCGGGGATCGAGACGCCGACGCGGGAGGACCTGGCGAAGCTGGACCGGAAGCGTCCGAACAAGGCGTCGAACAAGGAATGGGAGCATCCGCACGACCCGGAGGCGCGGACCACGAAGATGAAGGACGGCCGGACGCGCCTGGCGCACAAGCTCGAACACGCCGTCGACATGGACACCGGAGCGGTGGTCGGCGTGACGGTGCAGACGATGGACGGCGGAGACACGGCGTCGCTGCCGGTGACGCTGGACGAGGCGGAGCAGCGGCTGGCGGAGGTGGGGGCGGAGGCCAAGGAGGTGGTGGCCGACAAGGGGTACCACTCGAACAAGACCATGACGGGCGTGAAGGACCGGGGGATGCGGAGCTACGTGAGCGAGCCGAACCGCGGCCGCCGGAAGTGGAAGGGGAAGCGGGACGCCCAGAAGGCGGTCTACGCCAACCGGCGGCGGATCCGGGGGAACCGGGGCAGGCGGCTGCTGCAACGGCGCGGGGAGAAGGTGGAGCGGGCGTTCGCGCACATGCTCGAGACCGGCGGCATGCGCCGCGTCCATGTCCGGGGGCAGGAGAACATTCGAAAACGGATGCTGATCCACGCGGCGGCCTTCAACCTCGGACTTCTCATGCGCAAGCTGTACCGTGTCGGCACGCCGCGGAGCCTCCAGGGGCTCGCGACCGTGCAGACCGCGCTCGCGGACCGGGCCGCGACCGCTGTTTCGCCCGATTCTTCGCCGGTTTCGCCCCCGTACCGGCCTTCCAGGCCCGTCTGGGCCGCTTTTGCCCGTTATTGCCGGCTCTTCAGGCCGAAACGCCCGCCGTCGGCATCAAACTCGACCCTCCCGGCGTTGATTCCCTGCGCAAGTCCGGCGGCCTGGAAACCCATTTCTTCCACGGGCTGCTAGCCGACGCGCACCCACTGGCCCAGGATCGATCCCCAGCCGAGGAAGAATTCGGGTGCTTCACCGAGGGAGATCACCTCGCTGTTCACGGTCGAGACCTGTCCCGTGACCTCCCAGCGAAGGTTGTCGAGCGCGACCGGAACGCCGGTCAGCGACACTTCGATGCCGGTGTTCTTGAATTCGCCGACGTTGCGCAGCTGGGAGTTGAGGAATCCTTCCGACGGCGCGGCGGTCACCGGCATCAGCGCGTCGCTGGTCACGCTGTTGTACCAGCTGACGTCGAAGCCGATGCGGTCGTCGGCCATCGACCCTTCGAAGCCCAGCTCCAGCTCGGTCGACCGTTCGGGGCCGAGTTCGGGGTTGCCGAGGTTGGCGGGCGTCACGCCGGCCTGGCCCTCGTAGCCCGAGATCGGGTCCCATGTCCGGACCGCGTCGAATGCGCCGGGGGCCTTGCCCGACTGCCCCCACGCGGCACGCACCTTCATCACCGGCCACCAGTCCATCGACCAGAAAGAAGCGTCGGAAAGGACATACGAGGCGCTGACCTTCGGATAGACCTGGAGCCCCAGATCCTGGCCGAAGGCGCTGTTGCCGTCCACGCGGACGCCCGCCGTGAAGAAGAGATTGTCCTGGATTCCGAGAACTTCCTGCGCGAAGAACCCGGCGTTCACCACCTTCAGCAGATCCTCGCTCGACGTGGTGGTCGCGCCCGAGGTCAGCGTCTTCTCGCCCGGGCCGCCGAAATCCTCGGAGACGCCGTACGTAGTGTGATCCCAGTCGCTGAAGAGCTGCCCGCCCGCCGAGAACGAGGATGACAGGGTCTCGCTGATGTCGTACTCCCAGGTCGTGCCGACGTCGAAGGTCAGGGTGCGGTGTTCCCACTCGTTCAGATTGCGCAGGCCCCGGGGCTGCAGCACATGGTCGAAGGGGAAGTTCTGCTGGTTGAAGGCCGTCGTGTAGTCCAGCCCGAGGGTCAGCCGGGTCGTCAGGCCGAGCCCGTCGGCCGTGTGCGTCGTGGTCAGCCCGCCGACGAAGTGCTCGACGCGGCCGCTGTTCGTGATGTCGAAGAGGATCAGGTCGGGGTCGCCCTGGAAGTTGTCGCGGTCCACCGCCGCGTTCGTGTAGTCCTGATCGCCGCGGAGCACGTTCAGCATGAAGCCCGAGCCGTTGTCGCCCATCTCCATGTAGTTCGTGGTGCGATGAACGTACGAGGTGTTGAGGTTGATGTTGAGCGACGAGGCGGGCCGCACGCCGAAGTTTCCGCGAATGCTGTAGGAGCGGTCGTCGTTGTTGTCGATGACCCCGTCCTCGTAGCTCAACGCCCCGGAAACGAAGTAGCGGACGATGTTCGTCCCGCCCGAGACCGACAGCTGGGCCTCGCCCAGGCCGCCGTACTTGTACCACGGCTTCGTGAATCCCCAGTCGTCGGTACCGCCGAGGATGGGACCCATCGAGTTCCCGGTCATGAAGCGCGTGCCGCCCGTCATCTCCGCGGTCCAGGTCGCCGACTGGCCGGCGCGCCCCTGCTTGGTGAAGATCTGAATGACGCCGCCGGCCGCCTCCGTGCCGTAGAGCGTCGTCGCCGCGGATCCGCGGACCACTTCGATGCGTTCGACGTTGTTGGCATCGATCAGGTCGAGGGGGTTGGGCGAGGTCTGGGCGCCGGCGGGGCCGGGATTGATGCTCTGCCGGTTGTTGTAGATCCCCTGGTTGTTGTTCATGCGCACGCCGTCGACGTAGATGAGCGGCTGCACGTCCTGGCTGATGCTGTTGATCCCCCGCAGCACGATCTTGGAGCCTCCGCCGACCTGCCCCTCGTTGCGCCACTGTTGCAGCCCGGTGGTCTGCCCGTTGAGGATCTCGGTCAGCGACTGCGCGGGCGTGTACTCCAGCGTCGCCGCACGCACGCTTCCCACGCTGTTCCCGAGTTCGCGCCGCGATGAGGCACCCGGAGTGCCCGTCACCACGAGCTCGTCAAGCTCCAGCGCCGTCTCGCTCAGGCGGAATTCCAGCACCGCCGCCTGGTCGGCCGACACCGACACCGTCTGACTCTCCGTGCGGTAGCCGATCCTCTCGACGAACACCTCGTAGGTTCCGGTAGGAACATTGAGGACGACAAAGCGACCGTTGTCGCCCGTTACGCCCCCGAGCCCGGTGTCGCCGATCCGGATCTGTGCGACGCCGATGGGGGAGTTGTTCGACGCGTTGAGAACGGTTCCCGTGATCCTGCCGGTCTGCGCGGCGACGGCCGACGGCAGGAGTGCGGCAAGCACGGCGACGACATGAAGTAAGGGCGGGCGTCCGAAGCGGCCGGACAGCCCGAGGTACGGCGATCGGTTCATCATGCGAGCCTCCTTGTGCAGGATGGTCCTGCGGGTGGATGGGATGATGGGCTCCACGTTATATCGGCCCAACTGTGTGTGCAAGTATGTATGCAAGCGCGCTCGCGTTCAGCCCGGTCAGCGGCCGATCGGGATCCTCACGACCGGAATACCCGGACGAAGGGCGTTTCTATTGGTGGGATCTTCGCTCCCCCCGTCCGAAGAGCCGATATGCCCGGCCAGTGCGACGCCCAGCACGCCCACGGCGACGATCCCTCCGGCGAGGAGGCCGCTGCGCACCGGCGAGAACCGCTGCACATCGATCCCGGTCACGTCGGCACGCGCAACCCGAAGCGTATCGGCGACCTTGGGGCTCCGCTGCAGCTCCGGGACGATGCCCGGGATGGGAACCACGAGCACGAGCACATCCGGTTCGACCGACAGCACGCTGCCCTCGAGGCTCAACCGGGCCACCCCGGTCGCCGACGCCTGCCGCACCTGGCCTTCGACGGTCAGACGCGTGCGGACCTGCTCGCCGAGGGCGGGATCCCCGGTCACCGGGTGGAAGGTCGAGCACGCGGGTACTGCCATGAGTGCGGCGACCGTGACCGCCGCGACGAATCCGCGGAATCCGCACGTACTTCGACCAGGCATCACGACCTCGGGTTCAAGTCTCGCAGGCGCGCTCCAGCAGTTCCGCCCCCGTCCCGCACTCGATGACCCGGTCGCCGATCCGGGCGATCCGCTCGGGGTCGGTGATCCCCTCCAGCACCGTGGACAGCCGCTCGGCCGTCTGCGCACCGAACTTCAGGCGCGCCAGTCGGCAGACCACCGCGGTGCTTCCCTCGGCGCGTCCTTCCCGGCGTCCTTCCCGGCGGCCCCGTTCCTTCAACTCCTCAATACGCTCCTTCAACTCCTCCACGCCTGCGTAGATCATTCCTGCCTCCTTCAGCGACTTCACCTGTTGCAGCGTCTCCTCCGCGATCCCCCACGACTCCGCGGCCCCCAGCACCCAGTCCCGGAACGCCTCCCGCAGTCTCTTATGCTCCGGTCCCGGATACTCGTCGAGCACGCGGCCGACCACTCGCGACACGTTCCGCGCCGAGGAGTCCAGCTCCATGCTCGCGATCCACGACACCACGTCCGCCGCCTCCGGTAGAGAGTGGCGCGCCATCTCCCGCAGGTCAAGGACCCTGTGGCGCAGCCTCGCCTGATACCCGACCGTGCGGTGCCGCGCCGACCCGGGCTTGATCAGGTCGAACACGTCGTCCGTGGCCGTCCAGCGGTCGCGCCCGTTGTAGACCGTGACCGCGAGGGTCTCCGGCAGGAGTTCTTCGTGCGCCGGTCTTCTGCGGCGGCGGCTCCTCGTGGGGACCATGCCGTAATAGGCGGCCCAGATATAGTGGTGGATCCGCACGGCCATCCAGTGGTCGAGCTCGGACTGGAACTCGATGGGGACGAGCAGGTAGCGCGACTCTCCGCGGTAATGGACCTTCCACATGAGGTCGGCATGGGAGCGCACCAGCCCCGGAGTGATGCGTTCCGTGGCCAGGTTCTCCATCCTGTCGAAGTCGAGCTCTTCGGCCAGGTCCGGGTCGATGTGGCGGATCATCTGCCGGATCACCGTCGGCAGAGAGAAGAGGAGCTTGTAGGACTGATCGTGTCTTCGGGACAACCGGCGTCTCCGGCTCGGGGGTCGGTCGCGGAGAGGCACCGGGCTTTCCGAAGCGCCCGTCGGACGGGCGCGCCCCGCTGCCCCCGCGAAGGGTAGTCCTGTCGCCGGGCGTTGGAATGGCTGAATGGGACTGATTTTGGGACCGTCAACCGCGCATTACATTATGTAACGTCTACATTACATTCACGGGCGGGCGACGAGTTCACCGCTCCAAAGCCGCCGCACGAAGGCTTCGGCAGGGAGAACGTCGATCCCATCTCGGGTGCGCCGGGGACGCGGCTCCAGACACACGATCACTCGGCGTCCGACATCGTGTTCCTGCGCCAGGCTGCGCAGCCCTTTGAGGTGGTGCCGGCCTATTGCCCGTGCCGCCTTGGCCTCGACGGCAAGGTGCATGTCGCCGAGCACGAAGTCGACCTCGACGCCGCTGGGCAGCCGCCAGTGCGTCAGCTCGCCGTCGAACTCGGTGTAGCCGACGTAGGCCGCAAGCTCGTGATGCACCCAGTTCTCGAACGCCTTGCCGTAGAGCTCGGAGCCGCGGACGACCGTTCCGCGCCGGGCCAGGCGGTTGACCACGCCGACATCGGAGAAGTAGAACTTGGCCGCCCCGATCAGCCGCCTTTTTCGGCGCGTCCGCCACGCCGGGAGCCAGCGTCCCAGCAGGGTGTCTTCGAGGATGCCGAAGTAGGCCTTGGCCGTGCGGCCGGACACGCCGCACTCCCGCGCGACATTCGAGAAGTTGACCGGCTCGGTGTCGCTGAGCGCCGCCGCATCGAGGAAGCCGGAGAAGGCCGGAAGGTTGCGGACGAGCCCCTCTGCCGCGACCTCCTCCTTCAGGTAGTCGGCGATGTAGGAGTCGAGGAGCTGCCGCGGCTTAGCCGACAGGTAGACGCGCGGCAGACAGCCCCGGTTCAGAAGGCGGTCGAGGTCGAAGTCGCTTCTCGTCTCATCCGCCGTCAGACCCCGCAGCTCGTAGCGCAGCGCGCGTCCGCCGAGCAGATTGGCCGCGCCGTGCCGCACCTTTCTGGCGCTGGAGCCGCAGAGGGCGAAGTGCAGACCTCGGTTCTCCATCAACCAATGCACCTCGTCTAGGAGCGCGGGCACCTTCTGGACTTCGTCGATCACGATCTGCCGCCCGGGATCCGGAGCCTCGGCTTCGATCTCTTGGCGCATAAGCTCCGGCCGGCTCACATAGCGCCGGAATACCTCGCTCTTCAGCAGGTCGATCCAGCGACCGCCGGGGTAGTGTCGCCTCAGGAGAGTGCTCTTCCCCACCTGACGCGGTCCCCACAGGAAGAACGTTTCGCGGCCGGAAGCGGGCAGAATGAGTGACCGATTGAACATGTACTTCAATCTATCATGATGATCTGAAGTGGTGGTAGCACGGACGGCGAGCCGGGTTTGCTGTCCGGCGACCGCCCCATCCAGATTGACCACTTGTGACCGCTTGACCGCTTGATGATTCCTCCGTCCGTCCGTTTCTGCCGTTTCTGATGTCAAGGAGTGAAGCAACGATGTTCAGCCGCCCATCCGCCGCCCGGCTCCGCGGCACCGCCCGGCTCCGTGCCGCTGCCACCCGGCTCCACGCCGCCCCCGCCCTCCTCGCCGCCCGCCCGGCGCATCGCCGCTCTCGGTGCTCGCGCGGATTCATCCACGGGCTGCTGGCCGTTCTCCTCGCGGCACCCGCATGTGCCCAGGACACTCCCGACTTCCGCGCCGAGTTCATGGGGCAGTTCGAGGCCTCGGCCCGGAAGCTGGTTGCGCTGTCCGAGGCGATGCCCGCCGAGTCGTACTCGTGGTCGCCCATGGAAGGGGTCATGAGCGTGGCTCGCGTCTACATGCACATCGCCCGGTACAACTACATGTACCCGCACCTGAACCTCGGGGTCGAACCGCCGGAGGGACTCGATTACCAGTCGCTCGAAGAGGGGGTGGCCGAGAAGGACAAGGCAGTCCCGATCCTGGCCGCGTCCATGGACCACGTGCGCGCGGTGGTGGACGCGATGAGCGACGCCGACCTCGCGGTGCCGGTCGAGCTGTACGGGCGGCAGGTCGCAAGCTGGGCGGTCCTCCTGCAGCTCGTCACGCACATGAACGAACACTTGGGCCAGTCGATCGCGTACGCCCGCATGAACCGGGTCGTGCCTCCCTGGTCGAGATAGGCACCCGCAGCAGAAGTTCCCGGAGCATGCCGCCGCCGATGCGTCCCGCCCGGAGAACTTGGCCGACCGCGCTCTCGGTGCTCGTGCGGATTAGTTTACGGGCTGCCAGCGTCAGCGCCGTGGCCGCCGCCGTCCTCCTCGCCGCTGCCGGCACGGCGACCGCCGGCGCCGCGCCCCAAGACACCGCGCAGGCGCGCAACCCGTCCATGAACATGTCCATGCCGAAGGGCTCGGTCCGAGGCTCGGGCGACATGATCATGACGATGCTGCGGAACCCCATGCTGCCCGGCCTGCGCGGCGTCAGCCCCTCGGTGGATCCCTTCCTGCCGGGCGAGGGGGTCGACACGGCGGCCATCGAATGGGCGGTTCGGCGCGAGGTCCTTCACGTCGCCGACGGAGACACCGTCGCCCTCGAGGCCCGCATCGTGAAGCGCAGGATCGGCGGCCGCGTCTTCGTCATGTACGGCTTCAACGGCCAGTACCCGGGCCCCCTCCTGCGCGTGGCCCAGGACACGCGCATCGTGGTGCGCTTCCGCAACTCCATCGACATGCCGTCCACCATCCATTGGCACGGCATCCGCCTCGAGAACCGTTTCGACGGCGTCCCCGGCGTCACCCAGGACGCGGTGCCGCCCGGCGGCGAGTTCGTCTACGAAATCGTCTTCCCCGACGCGGGCCTTTACTGGTACCACCCGCACGTGCGCGAGGACATCCAGCAGGACGGAGGCCTCTACGGCAACATGATGGTCGACCCCGCCCGCGAGGACTACTTCGGCCCCGCCTCCCGCGAGGAGTTCATCATGGTGGACGACCTTCTCGTCGACGCCGACGAGCTCCTCCCGTACGGCCGGGACGCCGCCAACTTCGCCGTCATGGGGCGCTTCGGGAACGTCATGCTGGTCAACGGCGAGGAGCGCTACGCCGCGACCGTCCGCCCCGGCGAGGTCGTCCGCTTCTTCGTCACGAACGTGTCCAACACGCGCAGCTACAACCTCAGCTTCGCCGGGCACGACATGAAGCTGGTGGCGACCGACCTGTCCCGCTTCCAGCGCCAGATGATGGTCGAATCGCTGGTCATCTCGCCGGCCGAGCGCTACATCGTCGAGGTGCGGTTCGCCGCCGCGGGAACCTTCGCGCTGCTCAACCAGGTCCAGGCGGTCGACCACATGCGTGGCACTTTCTACGCGGCCGTCGACACTCTGGGCGCCGTCGTTGTGGAAGGCCCTCCGGTCGAAGAGGCCGACGCTCTCTTCTCCTCCCACTCGGTCATGCGATCCGATGCGGTTCTCGAAGCCGAGCTTGCGGAATTCCGGCCGCACTTCGACCGGCCAGTAGACCGCGAACTTCTTCTGACCGTCGATATCGAGGGGCTGCCCATCCTGGTGCAGCAGTTCATTTCCATCGACACGATCTACCGGCCTCCGGTCGAGTGGACCGACGGGATGCCGAACATGAACTGGCTGTCGACCTCGAACGAGGTGCGCTGGATCCTGCGGGACCGGGCCGACGGCGCCGAAAACGCCGAGATCGACTGGCGCTTCCGCCTGGGCGACGTCGTCAAGATCCGGCTCCGTAACGACGCGGACGCCTTTCATCCGATGCACCACCCCATGCACCTGCACGGCCAGCGCTTTCTCGTGCTGTCGCGCGACGGCACGAAGAACCGTAATCTTGCCTGGAAGGACACGGTCCTCGTTCCGGTCGGGTCCACGGTGGATCTGCTGATGGAAGCGTCCAACGCGGGAGAATGGATGATCCACTGCCACATCGCCGAGCATCTGGATGCCGGAATGACGGGTTCGTTCACGGTTGTGCCCGGCGGCCCGGGGTGAGATCCTGCGAGGGACTTCTGCCACGGGCTGCCCGATGAGATCCCCTGGAAGGAGATGGGAAACATGACTACGCGCCGCCCGCTCGCCTCGGTCCGAGCCGCTCTCCTCGCTGCACTCGCCGCTCTCGCGGCCGCGCCCGCCTTCCTTGCCGTCCCCGCTGCCGCGCAGCAGGGGCCGACCAAGGAGAACACATCGAATCTGCAGCGGGTGAAGCATGTGCCGCTCGAGGCGGGGCCCCAGTTCAGCCGGTCCGATGTGGAGATCGAACAGGAGCTGAGCCGCCCGTTCGTCTACGCCAGCCGGATCATGAATCCGACCTTCGGCTTCGACATCATCTCGATCGCCGACCCGAGCAACGCCGAGGTGATCTACGAGTGGCGGATCGAGGACGCGGAGCTGCATGTCGGCCTCGGCGGCATGGACCCCAAGTACTTCAAGCACGACGGCCGCTATTACCTCGTGCAGTCCGTCCAGTTCGCGCCGGGCGGCCCCGACGTGGATCTGGGCGCGGTGGTCTTCGACGTGACCTCGCTGCCCGACACCTCCGGAGTCCGCGAGGTCGGCCGGATGCGCGCCCCGGACACGCCGGGCGGCTTCCACAACATCTTCATGTACAAGCATTCCTCGGGCGCCCCGCTGCTCTTCGCCACCACCAGCGGCCAGCACGCCAACGTCTACGACATGTCGCTGTTCATTCGGGGAGACAGCGCGCAGGGGCTGGTCGGCCGGATGCCGTGGCCTTCGACCGCCACGCCGTCGCCCTACGGGATGCTTCAGGGCTACCACGACTTCTACGTGGCCTTCGACTACGCCACCGGCAAGGACATGGCCTACGGCGCCGGTCTGGACGGGTACTACATCTACGACGTGACCGACCCCGCCGATCCCGTCCTCGCGACCTCGATCGTGGGCGTCCTCGGCGTGCAGCTGGCCCACACCATGAGCGCCACGCCCGATCACAAGTACGCCGTCGGCCAGACCGAGTACCTCTATTCGCCGGTGCGCCTGTACGACCTGCAACCGGGGCTCTCGGGCGAAGTCGAGACCATCAACGAGGAGACCGCGGTGTGGACCCCGAACTGGAAGGGGTTCACGCACAACCACGAGATGAGGTGGCCCTACGTCTTCGTCTCGTCGTTCGAGGACGGGCTTTACGTCTTCAACATGAGGGATCCGACGAACCCCTCGACGGTCGGCTACTTCGACACGTACCACGGGCCCGAGCGCCGCGGCCTCGACCCTCGCACCCTGGGCGAGGGCAACACCGGCTTCAACGGCGCATGGGGGATTGATGTGCGTAATGCGGACGGCCTCATCGTGGTCAGCGACTTCACCACCGGCGTCCACTTCATGAAGCTCGACGGCTTCAACGGCTGGAACGGCGCCGACTGGGGCATGCCCGACGTGTCCAGCGTTCAGGACTGGGACAATGCGCCCCGGCGCGTGATTCCTTAGCAGCCCGAGGAGGCACCATTGCCGTCGCGGCGTCGCTTCCCGCCCCCCGGGGGGCTGTTGGCAGCCACGGCTGTGTGCGGTGCGGCCATGGCCGGCCCGGCTGCGGCCCAGCCCGTGGTTCCTCCGTGCGAGCCCGTCCTCGACCACGCCACTGCCGAAGTCGCCCACCTCGCACGCTTCAACCTCGGTCCCGCCCCGGGACGCGAAGGCTGCGGCCTGGCCGAGCTGGTCGGCGCGTGGTCGCCCTTCGGCCTGGCCGTGATGCGCTCGGGCCACCTCGACCAGGAGCTGCGCCTCGTCCTCGACCTTCCCCCCGCCGAGGGTCAGGCGCGTTACGTGGCCTGGGCGGCCACTCCCGCCCTGGACCGCATCGAGGCGCTCGGCACGGTCACGCCCGGCGAGCCCTTCTCGGCCCCGGTCCACTGGAACAAGATCGTGATCGTGGTGAGCCGGGAAGACACTCTCCCGGCGGCGAGCGCGCCGCGCTGGAGCGGGCCGGTGGTTCTTCTGGGGCGATCGCGCAGCGCGCTCCTGCAGGATCTGATGGGGCATTCGATCTTTCGGCGGGCGGAGATGTAGCAGCCCGCGGCCCGGCGGGCGGTCGCGCGGCTTTGATTAGCATTGGCAGCGCGGCGCCTCGCCGCTCTCGGTGCTCGTGCGGATTAATCCACGGGCTGCCCCCGCGAGTCGTGCTCGGTGCCGCACGGCCTGCCGTGGAGTGCCGTCCGAGGGAGTGCCTCGACGCGAGGAACAGGAGCAGGAACACGGATGAGTCTGCCGAACGACCGAGAACTTGATTTGTTGCGAAGCGACCTTGAGTCGGACCGCGTGGAGCGCAAACGCTCCGCCGCGGAGCGTGGCAAGATCCGGCGCAATATCTGCGCCTTCGCCAATGACCTCCCGGCACACGACGAGCCCGGCGTGATCTTCATCGGGGTCGAGGACGACGGCAGGTGCGCGAACTTGGAGATCGGTGACCGGCTCCTGCGCACCCTTGCCGACATGAGAGACGACGGGAACATCCTGCCCGTTCCTTCGTTCACGGTCCAGAAGCGCTTTCTTTCGGGCTGTGAGGTGGTTGCGCTGATCGTAGAGCCCTCGCGAAATCCGCCGGTTCGTTATCGAGGCCGCGTGTGGATCAAGGTCGGTCCGACCGTGCGACAGGCCACTCCCGACGAAGAGCTGCGACTCAGCGAGCGGAGGCGTGCCGCGGACCGGCTCTTCGATTCGCGGCCCGTTCGCAGTGCGTCTGTCGAAGACCTCGACCTCGATCGCCTGAAAACGGGTTATTTGCCGCTGGCCGTCGCGCCGGACGTGTTGCAGGAGAACCGGCGTCCCCTTGGCCAACAGCTTCACTCTTTACGCCTGCTTGTGCATGACGTTCCGGTCTGGGGTGCGATCCTGGGCTTTGGACGTGACCCCCAAGGCTGGATTCCCGGTGCATACGTGCAGTTCTTACGCATAGACGGCCGTGATATCACCGACCCTATCCGCACCCAGAAGACGCTCACCGGAAGGCTTCAGGATGTTCTTCGTCGCTCGGAGGAGCTTCTTGATCTGGCCGTGTCGGTGCGGACGGAGGTCGCGGGACACGCACGCGAGTCGCGGAGGCCGGATTACCCGGTCGATGCCCTGCGGCAGTTTGCACGCAACGCCATCATGCACCGGAACTACGAAGGCACCAACGCGCCCGTCCGCATTCACTGGTACGACGACCGTGTGGAGATCCTCAGTCCGGGCGGGCTTTACGGAAGGGTCACGCCCGAGAACCTCGGAACACACATCACGGACTACCGTAACCCCCTTGTCGCCGAGATCATGCACCATACTGGCTTCGCCCAGCGATTCGGCCTGGGCATTCCGCTTGCTCGCCAGAAGTTGAAGGCGAACGGCAATCCGGAACCGGAGTTCGACTTCCGACCCGTACAAGTCACCGTGACCGTAAGGCCCGCACCTTGACGACCATCGCTTTCTTTAACAACAAAGGCGGCGTCGGCAAGACGTCCTTGGTCTATCACTTGGCGTGGATGTACGCCAGTCTCGACGTGAGCGTGCTGGCGGCCGACCTCGACCCGCAGGCGAACCTGACAAGCATGTTCCTCGACGACGACGAGATGGAGTCGTTATGGCCGGAAAACGGCGATCGCCGTACCATTTACGGTGCACTTCAGCCGCTCTTGGAGGGAACCGGCGACGTGGCACCGCCCCACTTGGAAGAACCCGCGCCCGGCCTTGCCGTCGTTCCGGCAGGTACGATGCGTCCGGTCGGCTACGTCGTCATGCAGCACGCCGTACGCCTCGACCGCCCCGTCAAGGCGTACGGGCGCTGGATGAGGCGTATCCCTTCCGTGTACGGCGAAGAGGTTGCCGCCAAGCCACCGCCTGCCGGAGTCACGACAGACAGCGATCCGAACTGCCTCGCGGCACTCAAGCACTACCGCAGCCTCATGCCCATGGCCCAGGAGGCTAGGAAGCCCATGTTTGCCCTCAAGCCTGCCGACGGAGCCTTCGGAGGCCACGCCCGTGCCGTGCAGGATTGTTATCGTGACTTCCGCACACTCGCATTGAAGACAGCGAAGCACTGCGGGATTGCCGTCGAGTAACGCCTTGCGGACGCGCGTCGCGATCCGCTTCATCGCGCTGAGGTGCCCGCGACAAGGCACCTCGGCGCCCCATCCCGATCGCGCGTTGTCACGGTGCGTTCGACGCCGCGCTGCTCGCGACTCATGGGTGCCCTCACTGGTGCCCAACCATGCCGGCATACCTGGGATCAGCGCCAGCACACCGTGGATTAATCCGCTCGAATGCCGGGGGGGATTTATCCACGGGCTGCTAGATTCAGCACCGCCATGGACAAGACCGAGAGAATCCGCAACCGGGTGCCCGCGCCGCGGCCCGAAAGCCGTTGGGAAGTCTTCGTCCACGCCGTGAAGGGCACGGGGGGCGATCCGACCGACGGTCCGATCCGGCGCGCGGTCGTTCTCCTCGCCATTCCGATGGTGCTGGAGATGGCCATGGAGTCGCTCTTCGCGGTCGTGGACATCTACTTCGTGTCGAGGCTCGGGGACGAGGCGATGGCGGGCGTCGCGCTGACCGAATCCGTCCTGTCGCTGATCTACACGGCGGCGATCGGGCTGAGCATCGGGGTGACGGCCGTGGTGGCGCGCCGGACCGGCGAAGGCGATCGCGATGGAGCGGCGCGAGGGGCGGCTCAGGCGATCTTCATGGGGGTGCTGCTGGCCGTCGTCTTTGGGGTGACAGGGGTGGTCTGCGCCGACGACATCCTGCAGCTCATGGGTGCCGACCAAGCCGTCGTGGACACGAGTCTGTCGTACACCCGGATCATGCTCGGCGGCAACGTCGTCATCATCCTCCTGTTCCTGCAGAACGCCGCCTTCCGAGGCGCAGGCGACGCCGCGATCGCGATGCGCGTGCTCTGGATCGCCAACGGGCTCAACATCGTGCTCGACCCTCTTCTCATCTTCGGGATCGGTCCGTTCCCGGAGATGGGCGTGCAAGGCGCGGCAATTGCGACCACCATCGGCCGCGGAACCGCCGTTCTGCTCCAGATCTACACCCTGTTCCGTCTGGGCGGAAAGCTCCGGCTCCGGCGTCCGCATCTGCGCTTCCAGCCCGCCCTCATGGCACGGCTCGTGCGGCTCTCGGCGACAGGCACGCTGCAGACGTTGATCGCCACGGCAAGCTGGATCGGACTGACTCGGGTCACGGCGCTGTCCGGACCCGAGGCGCTGGCCGGTTACGTGATCTCGATACGGATCATTCTCTTCGCCATTCTGCCCGCCTGGGGACTCTCCAACGCGGCGTCCACGATGGTCGGGCAGGGTCTCGGCGCCGGGGATCCCGCCCGGGCCGAGCGCGCCGTGTGGATTTCGTGCAAGATGAACCTGGCCTTCCTGGGGGCGGTGAGCATCTTCTTCATCGCCTTCGCGCCCGCGATCGTCGGCATCTTCGGCGGAACCGAAGGGGCATCGGCCGTCGCGGTCACCGGCCTGCGGATCGTGTCGGTCGGCTTCGTGTTCTACGCGTACGGGATGGTGCTGACCGCCGCGTTCAACGGCGCGGGGGCCGTGTGGACGCCCACCATCCTCAACTTCTTCTGCTTCTGGCTGTGGGAGATTCCCCTGGCGTGGCTTCTTTCCGTCACGGGCGGACTCGGTCCCACCGGGGTCTTCATCGCCATGACGGTGTCGTTCTCGACGCTGGCCGTGGCGAGCGCCATCCTGTTCAGGCGCGGGAAGTGGAAGCAGGCGAATGTGTAGGTTGTCTCGGGCCGGAGAGGTGTCATGAAAAGGAAGCTCCACGGACTGCTCGCGGCGACGGCCGTCGCGACCTCGGCGGCGTGCGGCCCGGCCACCTTCGGATTGGAGGCGTTCCGCGCGTCCCCCGTCCCGGCGTGCTTCGACCGCTCCGCGCAGCCGCAGACGGCGGTGGTGGACAGCCATCTCCACCTTCGCCCCTTCGGCGGCGCGCCCGTCCCCTTTGACGAGGTCATGGGCTATCTGCGCGAGACCGGCGTCCGCTTCGCGAACATCTACGGGATCGGACAGATGCTTCCGGTGGACTCGCCGTGCACCTACTACCTGGACTGCCCGGGGACGCCTGTCGTGCCGACGCTGAAGAACGACTTCGCGAACGCGGCCAGCCTGCTCGAGAGCCCGCCGCCGGGGCTCCACGTCACGCTTGCCATGACCTTCCCGGACCTGACGCGGCCCGAGTCCGTCGTCGCCGGGATGGAGCTGCTGGAAAGGGAGTATCCGGGCATGTTTCGCTGGATGGGCGAGGTCAACCTGGTGAAGCAGGCGCTCTTCGGAAACGGGCACGAACCGGTGCCGAGCGCGGCGATCCGGGAATGGGCTCCCTTCATGGCGCTGCTTCGCGAACGCGGCATGCCCATCGCCATTCACTCGGATCTGGGAAGCGACGAGGAGCCCGCCCTGTATCTCCCGCTCATGCGGGAAGTTCTCGACCTGTACCCCGAAAACCGGATCGTCTGGATGCACATGGGGCTGTCGCTGGAACTCACCGCCTTGCCCGCGACCGAGCACATCGCGCTCATGTCGTCGATGCTCGACCGGCACCCGAACCTCATGCTCGACATCGCCTGGCGGATCGTCGACGACCACTACTTCTCGAAGGCGGAGAACCAGCCGCTCTACGTCGAGTTTCTGAACGAGTATTCGGAACGGATCCTGCCGGGGACGGATTTTCTGGCGTCGTCGAACAAGGACTTCGACGTCTACAAGACCGAGCTGGAGGTCACGGGCCGGATCCTGCGCTTCGTGAACGACGAGGCCTTTCGGAACATTGCGCTGGGGGAGAACTACTTCCGGCTGCTGGGGCTGGACTATGAGGCACCGGCGGTTTGCGGAGTCGCACTCGGTTGACCAACTCGCCCGCCTTGATCGGGCGGCCGATTCGCCGTTATCATCCATGTCGACAGCCGATCTCGCACGGCAAGTGCAGCAGTCTGCGGTAAGGGAGAGCGGAGCATGGCCCACTTGACCGGTCTTCAGGGATCGCAGGGGGGCACATGCAGGTCGGTGGGAATTGCCGTCGCCCTCTCGCTGCTCGTCTTCACCGCCTTTGAGGGCTCCCACACGCATACGGATCCCGACCTGTCCGCCGTGTGCTCCGTCTGCAAGGTCGGGCACCAGGGTGTGCCGAGAGCTGCTGCAGACACACCGGTCATCGTTGAGCCGGGCGTTCTCCGTGCTCCAGCGCTTCCCGGACACCCGCTGATTCCCGGGTTCGTCCATCTTTCCCCTCGTCGCAGTCGCGCTCCTCCGCTTTCCATCTCTCTGCAGCGATAAGCCCCTCTGCCGCCCCGAGCGTCGGCAGAAGACCCTTCCATGGTTGCGTCCATGACG
Source organism: Longimicrobiales bacterium (assembly GCA_965215065.1). Classification (GTDB taxonomy): domain Bacteria; phylum Gemmatimonadota; class Gemmatimonadetes; order Longimicrobiales; family Gaopeijiaceae; genus Bin94. The sequence goes on along the minus strand of OZ244037.1, from coordinate 1,517,830 downwards.
GCGCACCCGAAGCGAGAGATGGACACACATGCAGACCGCCGAATCGCCGGCAGGACACACGCCCCTTCTCGAGGCCCGCGGACTCAGCAAGGACTACGGTGCCACACGAGCCCTTGACTCCCTCGACCTGGCCATAGCGCCGGGACAGGTCTATTGCCTCCTCGGCCCCAACGGCGCGGGCAAGACCACCACCATCAACCTATTTCTCGGATTCGTGGCACCCTCGGCCGGCCAGGCCCTCGTTTCCGGCCTGGACGTATCCACCCACGACCGCGAGACGAAGCAGCGGCTCGCCTACATACCCGAGCAGGTGATGCTGTACCGCAATCTCAGCGGACTCGAAAACCTGGAGTACTTCGCCGCATTGGGCGGGAAGGGATCGCTGGGCCGTGAACGATTCACCGAAATCCTGGTCGACGCCGGCTTGGAGCGTGACGCGGTCGACCGACGCGTGTCCGAGTACTCCAAGGGCATGCGGCAAAAGGTCGGTATCGCGATCGCCATTGCCAAGGAGGCCGACGCGCTGCTGCTCGACGAGCCGACCTCCGGTCTCGACCCCAAGGCCTCCAACGAGTTTTCGGCACTGGTCGAGCATCTCAGGAAACGCGGCGTCGCGGTGCTCATGGCGACTCACGATCTGTTTCGCGCAAAGGATACCGGCACCCGTGTGGGCATCATGCGATACGGACGGCTGGTCACCGAGCTGAGCACGGACGAGATCGGCCACGCCGATCTGGAGCGCATCTATCTGGAACACATGCACGACTAGGAGACATCGATGATCAGGCACATAGTCCGCAAGGAGTTCACCGACATGGTGCGGGACGGCCGGTTCCGCTGGTGCTCGATCCTGGTGGGATCGCTGCTGCTGATCTCCCTGGGCCACGGATGGGTCCAGGCACGGAAGGTGCAACGGCAGCACGCGGCCGCTCAGGCCACAGCCCGCGAGCACTGGGAGACGCAGAGCGACAAGAATCCTCACTCGGCGGCACACTACGGCATCTATGCGTTCAAGCCTCGCCTGGCGCTGTCCTTTCTCGACGAGGGCGTGGACCCGTATACCGGTACGTCCGTGTGGCTGGAGGCTCACCGACAGAACGACTTTCTGCTGCGTCCGGCCCAGGATGCGACGGCGGCACAGCGCACAGGAGCTCTGACGGCGGCACAGGTACTGCAGCACCTCGTGCCCCTTCTCATCGCCCTGCTGACTTTCGGCGCGCTTGCAGGCGAGCGGGAACGGGGAACGCTGCGCCAACTGCTGGCTGCGGGGGTCGGTCGTCGCGAGCTGGCCCTGGGCAAGGCACTGGGCGTATCCGGTGCGCTGGCGTTGTTGCTGGTGCCGGCCGCTCTGGTGGGGGCGGCGGCGCTGGTCGTTGCGAGCCCCGGTCCGGCGGCATCTCCGCTGGCTCGGGGTGTCGTCCTGGCCGGCGTCTATCTGGCTTACTTCATCGCCTTCCTGGCGCTGTCTCTGGCCGTATCTGCTCGGGCGCGCTCGGCGCGCACCGCACTGGCGATCCTGCTGGCTGTGTGGGTGGCGAACGGGCTTGTAGCGCCGCGCGTGGCGGTGGATCTGTCGAAATGGCTCCACCCGACGCCTTCCGCATTGGAATTCGCTCGTACCGTGGAACGAGAGATGGCCACCGGCGCGGGGGACATCTCCCCCCCGGACAGGGATGCGTCGACCGAGCGTCTGCTTGCCGAATACGGAGTACAGCGGGTCGAAGACCTGCCCATAAACGCGGTGGGCGTCTACCTGCAGGAGAGCGAGGAGTTCGGCAACCGGATCTTCGACCGCAACTACGGCGCGCTGTGGGACACCTTCGAGCGCCAGGGCGTCGTACACGAGACGCTGGCGGTGGCGGCGCCGTTGCTGGCGGTGCGCACGCTGTCGATGGGACTGGCCGGGACGGATGTCTCGCAGCACCGGCACTTCGCCGCTGCCGCCGAGACATACCGCCGCGATCTGATGCGGCGGATGAACGGCGACATGACCGAAAACTCCCGAACCGGTGATTTTTCCTACGCCGCCGGGGCCGAGCTCTGGACGGCGGTACCTCCGTTGCAGTACGCGGCTCCGACTCTGGGCTGGGTGCTGGGCAACCGGGTCCTCTCACTTCTCGTTCTCGGAGCGTGGCTGGTCGGAGCAGTCCTCGCCGCCGCGGCGCGCGTACGGCGCGCGGAGGCGGGGTAGGATGACCGCGCGAACCGTCCTGCGAAACGAGTGGCGTCTGCTCATGGCCGATCGGGCGCTGCGGATCGTGCTGGGCCTCTTCGCCTTGCTCCTCGTCTATGCGTCGGCCAATGGCCTGGTCTGGCTGCGGTTTCAAGAGCGCACCGTGGAGGCCGTGGAGAGCAGCAACCTCGAGCGCACCAGCGCCTTTGAGCGGGAACTGGCCGCCATCGAAAACGGCGGCCAACCATCTTCGCCCTTTGCCGATCCGCGCTCACCCCTGGTGCTGGGCGGGCCTGGCGGCAGCCACACCGCGGTGCTGGATCCGGGTCCTCTGACGGCCCTGTCCGTCGGGCAAAGCGACCTCCTGCCCTACTACTACGACGTCAACATCTATACCAACGAGTCGTCGTTTCAGCAGAACGGCGAGGTCGAGAACCCCCTCAACCTGATGGTCGGACGCTTTGACCTGGCCTTCGTGGTAGTCTACCTGCTGCCGCTGCTCGTTCTGGCGCTGAGCTTCAACGTTCTCTCCGAGGAACGAGAGCAGGGCACGCTGGCGTTGACTCTGTCCCAGCCGGTGTCGGTCCGAAACGTCGTGACGGCGAAGCTCGCATTCCGGGCGCTCGTGGTCGTGGGAATGGTGCTTGCGGTCTCGTTGCTCGGCATTCTGGCCACGGGGGGCTTCGGCTCGCCCGGCCGGGTTGTTCTCTGGTGCGCCATGGTCGTTGTGTACTCGCTCTTCTGGTTCGTGCTCGCGGCGTGGGTGAACACCTTGCGGCGGTCCTCGGCCTGGAACGCCACGGTTCTGGTGGGTGCGTGGCTCGTCCTGGTGGTGGTGCTGCCGGCGGCGATCAACATTGCGGCGGGCCTGCTGCACCCGTTGCCGTCGCGCGTCGAGATGATCACCGCCCAGCGCGAGGCTTCGAACAACGCCGTGAACCGCCGCAGCGAGCTGCTTGCCCGATATTTGGAGGACCATCCTGAGATGGCCGAGGGCGTGGTGGCCGACGAGCCCGGTCTGGGCGCGCTGGCGTGGGCCGCCACGGACGCGGTGAACAGCCGTTTGGAGGAGGTGACGTCCGTACACGATGCGCGGCGCGCCGAGCAGATCGTTCTGGTGCGCCGCTATCGCTTCCTGTCGCCGGCGCTCCTGGCCCAAGAAGTCCTCATCGACGCCGCAGGGACCGGCGACGCGCGCTTCGCCCGCTTCCAGTCGCAGGTACGGGCATTCGCGGAGCAGTGGCGGCAGTTCTTCGTGCCGAAGATCCTCGCGGGCGAGCAGATGAGTGCCAGCGTGCTCCCGAAGTTGCCGCAGTTTCACTTTTCAGACGAGGAATCGGGCGATGTCGGACGCCGTGCGGGCGTGCCGCTCACGGTCCTGGGCGGACTCGTCCTGCTCGTGGGCACCGGCGCGGGGATCGGGCTCGCACGGGTAAGGGGTGCGGACTGAACTGCCACGGAAACGAGAAAACGATTGCGCGCTGCTGCGCCGGATCAGGCCACGACCTTTCCCGGATTCATGATCCCCCGCGGGTCCAGCGCCGCCTTCACCGCCCTCATCGCCGCCACCCCCGCATCGCCGAACTCGGATTGCAGGAAGCCGGTCTTCCCCATCCCGATCCCGTGTTCGCCGGTGCAGGTGCCCTCCATGGCGATCGCGCGGCGCACGATACGTTCGTTGATCGCCTCCGCCTCGGCCAGCTCCGCCTCGGAATCGGGATCGATCATGAAGACCGCGTGGAAGTTCCCGTCACCGACATGCCCCACCACGCCCCAGGGCATCGAAGCCGTCTTGAGGTCCTCCTCGCTCTCGGAGATGCACCGGGCCAGCCGGGAGACGGGGCGCAGACATCGGTCGTCAGGCCGTGACAGCCGGGCCGCAGGCCCAGCAGCGCCGGGTAGGCGTCGTGGCGGGCCTTCCAGAGGCGTGCCCGTTCGTGCTGACGGCGGGCGTATCGGAAGGCGGCACCCCCCAGGCCGCGGCTGATCTCCTCGATCAAGGCACCGTGGGTGCCGACCTCGGCCTCCGATCCGTGGAACTCGAAGAAGACCGTCAGAGACTCGGCGTAGGCGCACCCCCAATAGCCGTTGACCGCCCGCATGGCCGTCCCGTCGAGAAGCTCGGCGCGCGCGACGGGTATCCCCATCTGGACGGCCTCCACCACCGAGCGCACGGCCTCCTCCATCCCCGGGAAGGAGCACACGGCGGCGGCCATCGCCTCGGGAACCGGATGCAGGCGCACGGTGAGCTCGGTGATTACCCCCAGCGTCCCTTCCGATCCGACCAGAAGGCCGGTGAGATCGTACCCGGCCGACGACTTCCTCGCCCGGCCCCCGGTCCGCACCACCTCGCCGCTCGCGAGCACGGCGGTGAGCGAGATCACGTTGTCGCGCATCGTGCCGTACCGAACCGTGGTCGTCCCCGACGCCCCCGTGGCCGCCATCCCGCCGAGCGTCGCATCGGCCCCCGGATCGACCGTGAAGAACAGCCCCGCGCCCCGGAGAGTTCCCGGTCCAGCTGAAACCGCGTCACCCCGGCCTCGACCGTCGCGTCCAGGTCGTCGGGACGCACGGCCAGCACCCGGTTCATCCCTCCCATGTCGATCGAGATGCCGCCGTGCACCGCCTGTACATGCCCCTCGATCGAGGTGCCGGCCCCGAAGGGAATCACGGGCGTTCCGTGGCGCGCGCAAGCTCGCACCGCGAACGCGACGTCGTCCGTCGACTGCGCGAAGACGACCCCGTCGGGCGGAATCGCGGGGTGGTGCGAGTCGTCCTTGCCGTGATGCTCGCGGACGGCGGCGGCGGTGGAATAGCGGTCGCCGAAGCAGCCGCACAGCTCGTCGTGAAGAGCGGCGGTCACAGGGGCGGTTCGGCGGGTTCGTTCGGCGGGAACATGGGCCCCGAGGGGAACCGGGTGAACTCCGGCAAATACCTGGCGAGCGCCGTGTCGGGCCGCGGCCCGTCCGGCATAAATGTCCTTTGCCGACACTGCCTCACCTTGCGGAAGCCGGCGTAGGACGAGTACCCGAGCAGCACCCCGAGGACGGCGTTGAGCCTCACGACGTCGCCGTCTGAACTGGTGGCGGCCGTGGCAACCAACGCCGTGGCCCCGACGGCGTCCACGAAGGGCAAGGTCTTGCTAACCGTGCACGCTCCCGCGGGAATCGGCTGGCCGGCCGGAATGAAGTTCGGCGGGCCGTCCACGAGAACCAGTGAGCAGCCGGATGACAGGGTTAGAGCGGCGGCGAGCAGCAGCTTCGGGAACATGGGGTTCATCTCCTGTTCGAGGTCGATGGCGAGGGGACGATGCCCCGGCACGGGACAGTTGAAGGAGCGTCGTCAATTTCCCCTGAATGTGAGGAGAGAGGCAAATCGGCGAGTCGGAAGCTATGGATGGCCGGGGGTTCGTAGCACATGAAATGTCCGGTTTTTCTGCTCCGTGCCCCGATGACTTCCCCGGCCTCATGTCTTGATATTTCGGTTTTTATTCGGTATTCTGTTCGGCCCATGGCCACTGTACCGAAGACGAAGCGAGACGCCGCAGCCGCGCTCCGCCGGACGATCCGCGGAATTGAGGAAGCCGGGTCGCCGGAGCAGCCGCGTTTGCCGTTGGGTGTTCCCAAGATCGACCGGACTCTTCCGGGCGGCGGGCTGCGCCTGGGCTGCATCCACGAAGTGTCGGGGGACGAAGCCGCCACCGGATTGTGCGCGGCTCTGCTCGCGCGCACCTTGGCCACCGGGAGGCACGGCAGGACGCAAGTGGGGAGCAGCGATGCCCGCGGTACCCGGCGTGTCCGTGGCGGCGCACTCCTGTGGCTCGCCCGCGACAATGACCTGTACGCGCCCGGCCTGGTCCGCTTCGGGATCGGGGCCGGGCAGCTGCTGGTCGTTTCGGGGCTGCGCCGCCGGGACGACATGCTGTGGGCCATGGAGGAAGCGCTCCGCTGCCGGGCCGTGACGGGGGTGGTCGCCGAGACCGGGAGGATCGGCCTGGCGGCGGGGCGGCGTCTGATGCTGGCCGCCGAGGGGACGGGAGTGCTGGGATTGGTGCTGTCGCGCCGCGCCGGGGAGCGCGGGCAGGGGGCACGGGGCCGGGGAGCGGAGGCGGGGCGGGACGGGGCGGGGGTGCCGGCGGCGGTCAGCCGCTGGCGGGTCACGTCCGTCCGGGGGTTTTGTCCACGGGCCGCTAGCGTCCAGGGCGACGGCGGCAGGACGGAGCCGCGGTGGCGCGTCGAGCTGCTGCACTGCCGCAGCGGAAGGCCGGCGGAGTGGATCGTGGGGTGGGAGCGGTTCTACGGCCCGAGCGCCCCCAGCGGGATCACGCTCACTCCGTCCGGACGAACATACCCGAAGCCGCGGTCGACGATGACGGCCAGGGCGGCGGGTTCACCGCATCGGCCCGTATCGATTCGACCCGCGAACTTCAGGAGTGAGCGCGCAGCGTCGTCGATCCGGCTCAGGCCGAGCTTTATCTCGAAGGCCGCCCACCGACCGGGGCCGGCGTCAACGACGGCGTCCACCTCGAAGCCGGTGCCGTCGCGGTAATGGCACACCCTTGCGTCCATGGCCTGAGCGTAGACGCGCAGGTCCCGGATCACCATCGTCTCTCCCGGCGCATCCTCGCCGCCTGGCTCCCCTGGTGGCCCACCGAGAGACTCGCCCGGCACCGTCCCGAAGCGCGTACCCGACCCTTCGTCACCGTCGCCGACTGCAAGGGCCGGCTGATCATCGACGCGGCCAACCCCCGCGCGACGCAGGCCGGCCTCACTCCCGGCATGCCCCTGGCCGACGCGCGTGCCATCGTGCCCGCCGTGATCGTCCGCCCGGCCGAGCCCGCCGCCGACGCCCTCGCGCTGGAGCGGCTCGCGCGGTGGGCGGACCGCTTCACCCCGCGCGTCATGCCCGACGGCGCGGACACGCTCTTCCTCGATATCGCCGGATGCACACGTCTCTTCGGCGGCGAGGAGGCGCTGATGACGTCACTGCGCACTGCGCTGGAAGGCTTCGGCCTGACCGTGCGGCTGGCCCTCGCCGATACGCCGGGCGCGGCGTGGGCGCTGGCCCACTACGGCGCTGAAGACCCCGCCGTGGTGCCGGCCGACGCCGAGCCGTCCGAGATCAAGGACGCGCTGGCCCGGCTGCCCGTGACCGCGCTGCGACTGAGCGCCGACGCGGCGGACGCGCTGGCTTCCTTCGGCCTGGACAGAATCCGCACACTGTCGGTCATCGAACCCGCCGAGCTCATCCGGCGCTTCGGCGTGGAGCCGGTCCGGCGGCTGCAACAGGCCTTGGGCCAGGTCGACGAGCCGATCAGGCCGCTGCGGCCCCTGCCCCCCCGAGAGGCCCGTCGCGCCTTCGCCGAGCCGGTCTCGACGGCGGCGGATATCCGCGCTGCGGTCGACGGCCTCCTGGACGACCTCTGTCTGGCACTGAGCCGGTCCGGCGAGGGCGCGCGGCGGTTACGCCTCGTCTGCCGCCGGGTCGACGGCGGCCGACAGGCCCTCACCGTCGGTACCAGCCGTCCATTACGCCGCAAGAAGCCCCTCATGAGCCTCTTCGCCGAGAAGCTGCAGCAGGTCGAGCCCGGCTTCGGCATCGACGAGATCGTCCTGAACGGCGATGTGATTGAAACCATCGACGAAGTGCAGACCGACTGGTCCGGCGAGGCCGCGGGGGGATACCGCACGGCGGACGAGGAAGAACTGGCAGACCTTCTCGACCGGCTGGGCAATCGTTTCGGGTTCAGCCGGATCGGGCGTCCGATGCCGCAGGAGAGCTGGCTGCCGGAGCGTGCGGTCCGAGACGGCGGACATCCGGCGGCGCCCGTGCCACCGTCGCCCGCAACCCGGTCGTCTTTGGCCGGCGGCGGCTGGCCGCCGGACCGCGACCGGCCGCTGCGCATCCTCTCTCCGCCGGAACCGGTCGAAGCAGGAGACTCCGGCGTCCCGCCCGCCCACTTCCGTCTCCGCGGACGGTTGCACCGGGTGGTCACGGCCCACGGACCCGAACGGCTGGAGTGCGAATGGTGGCGCGAAGACGCACCCTGCCGCGACTACTACCTGGTCGAGGACGAAGCGGGCCGACGCTACTGGCTCTTCCACGAAGCTCCGCGCGATCCTGCCTCCCCGCCCCGCTGGTCCCTTCACGGGACCTTCGCATGAGGAGGGTTGACGGGCCATGTCCCCCGAACGCATCCCGCGACGCCCGGCCGCCGCCCAAGGCCCTGGCAGCCCGTGGACAAAACCCCCCGGCATTCGAGCGGATTCATCCACGGGCTGCTACGCCGAACTCCAGGTCACCAGCAACTTCTCCTTCCTCAGGGGCGCCTCCCACCCCGAGGAGATGGTCGAACGCGCGTCCGAACTGGGATACCGGGCGCTCGCCCTGACCGACCGCAACACGCTGGCCGGGGTCGTGCGCGCCCACGAGGCCGCCCGGCGCACCGGCCTGCACTTCATCCCCGGCACCCGGCTCGACCTCGGCGACGGCCCGAGCATCCTCTGCCTCCCCGTCACCCGGCAGGGCTACGGCACCCTCGCCCGCCTGATCACCACGGGACGGCGGCGCGCACCCAAGGGAGAATGCCACCTCACCCGCGATGACGTCGCTGCGGCCGCCGACCCGGACGGCCACATCTTCATCGCCGTCCCCCCGGTCACGCCCGGCGACGACTTCGCTGCGCACCTCGCCTGGTACCGCGACCACCTCGCCGCCCCCCTCCACCTTGCCGCCACCCACTACCACCGCGGCGACGACGATCACCGCCTCGCCCACCTCGCCCGAATCGCCGAATCGCACGGCGTCCCCCTCGTCGCCACCGGAGACGTCCAGCAGCACGACCCCGCGCGCCGCCGACTCCACGATGTCCTGACCTGTATCCGCGAACACTGCACCATCGACAACGCCGGCTGGCACCTGGAAGCCAACGCCGAACGCTGCCTCAAGCCCCGGGCCGAACTCGCCCGGCTCTTCCGCGACCATCCCCAGGCCCTCGCCAACACCGTCCGGATCGCCGAACGCTGCCGCTTCTCTCTCGCCGAACTGCGCTACGAGTACCCCGACGAAATCGCCGACGACGGCCGCACGCCCCAAGAGACGCTGGAGGCGCTGACCCGGGCAGGCGCGGCCGAGCGCTACCCGGACGGTGTCCCGGCCAAGGTGCGCGCGATCATCGAACACGAACTGGCGCTCATCGCGCAGCTGCGGTACGCGCCCTACTTCCTCACCGTCGAGGACATCGTGCGGAAGGCGCGCGAGCTGGGCATCCTCTGCCAGGGGCGCGGTTCGGCCGCCAACTCCGCCGTGTGCTACTGTCTGGGCATCACCTCCGTCGACCCGACGCGGATCGATCTGCTCTTCGAGCGCTTCATCTCGGCCGAGCGCGACGAGGTGCCCGACATCGATGTCGACTTCGAGCACGAGCGGCGCGAAGAGGTCATCCAGTACATCTACGGGAAGTACGGACGCGACCGGGCCGGGCTGGCCGCGACGGTCATCACCTACCGCGCGAGGAGCGCGCTCCGCGACACCGGCAAGGCGATGGGCCTGAGCAAGGACGTGATCGGGCGGCTCCTCTCCATGGTCTCGTGGCGATCGAAGCCAGTGGGCGAGCAGCGGGCCCGCGAAGAGGGCTTCGACCCCTCCGACCGGCGTCTGGTGCTCACTCTCGAGCTGGCGCACATGCTGTGCGGATTCCCCCGACATTTGTCCCAACACACCGGCGGCTTCGTGATATCACGCGGGCCGCTGTGCGAGATCGTCCCCATTGAGAACGCGGCCATGGCGGACCGGACGGTGATCGAGTGGAACAAGGATGACTTGGAGGCTTTGGGGCTGATAAAGGTCGACGTGCTCGGGCTCGGGATGCTCTCGTGCATCCGCCGCGCCTTCGCCCTGTTGGAGGAGAATTACGGCCTTCGCCACACGTTGGAGAGCGTGCCGGGGGAGGACCCGGCCGTCTACGGGATGATTCAGCGTGCGGACACGGTCGGCGTTTTCCAGATCGAGAGCCGGGCCCAGATGGCCATGCTGCCGCGGCTGCGCCCCGCCACTTTCTACGACCTGGTGATCGAGGTGGCGATCGTGCGTCCGGGACCGATCCAGGGCGACATGGTCCACCCCTATCTGCGGCGCCGACAGGGGCACGAGGCGGTGGAGTATCCGTCCGAGGAGCTGCGCCAAGTGCTTCGCAAGACACTCGGCGTACCCCTCTTCCAGGAACAGGCGATGCGGATCGCCATCGTCGCGGCGGGCTTCACCCCGGCCGAGGCCGACCGGCTGCGGCGCGCGATGGCCAGCTTCCGCAACCCCGGCACCATCCACCGCTTCCGAGACAAGTTCATCGACGGCATGACGAAGCGCGGCTACACCCGCGACTTCGCCGAGCGCTGTTTCCGGCAGATCGAAGGCTTCGGCGACTACGGCTTCCCCGAGAGCCACGCGGCCAGCTTCGCCCACCTCGCCTACATCTCGTCGTGGCTGAAGTGCCGCTACCCGGCCGTCTTCGCCTGCGCGCTCCTGAACAGCCAGCCGATGGGGTTCTACGCACCGGCGCAGATCGTGCGGGATGCGCGCGACCACGGGGTCGAGGTACGGCCGGCCGACGTGAACTGCTCGGAGTGGGACTGCACGTTGGAGCCGGGACGCGAGGGGGAGCGCGGGGAATCCGGTCACGGCCACAGCCACGGCGTCCGTTCGCGCGAACATCGCCGCACCGCACCTCTCGCCCTCCGGCTCGGCTTCCGCCGGATCCGCGGCCTCAAGAAGGAAGACGCCGACCGGCTCATCGGGGCCCGGGGCGACGGGTACCGGTCGCCCCTCGACCTGTGGCGGCGGACGGGGATACCCATGCCCGTCCTGATGCGGCTGGCCGGCGCCGACGCCTTCACCACGACGGGACTGAACCGGCGCCAGGCCGCCTGGGCTGTACGTGCGATGAGCGAAGCCGGGCCGCTTCCCCTGTTCGAGTCGGCGGATCGCGACCGCTCGCTCCGCCCGGAGCCGGCGCTGCCGACCATGTCCGCGGGCGAGCACATGGCCGCCGACTACCGCACCACCGGGCTGTCGCTCAAACACCATCCCGTCGCGCTGCTGCGGCGTCGCCTGGACGAGCGCGGCGTGCTCTCCGCGAAAAAGCTGGAGGGGCTGTCCGATGGTGACCGCGCGGCCGTGGCAGGGATCGTCCTCACCCGGCAGCGCCCCGGCAAGGGAACTGTGATGTTCGTCACGCTGGAGGACGAGACCGGCACGGCCAACCTCGTGGTCTTCCCGTCCGTGTACGAGGATCAGCGCCGTGACGCCCTGACCGCGCGCCTGATGCTCTGCCGCGGCAAGGTGCAGAAGGCGGACGGGGTGATCCACGTGGTCGCCGAGCGGGTGCATTCGCTGAACGACTGGCTGGATGAACTGGGGAGAGTGAGGAGTGGCGGAAGCGCCGAAGCGGCGGGGGCGTTCGTGGGGCGGGGACGGTTCTTTCACTAGCAGCCCGGCGGTCGGCGGCAGCCGCGAAGCGGTTTGGCATCACCCTGCACCGGCGCATACTGTATGCCGCACGACTTCAAGGAGCGGGTGCATGGAAAGCGGATGCATGGACAGGAAGCAGTTCCTGCAGACGGCGGGGCTGGGGTTGCTCGCCGGGTGCGCCGGAGACCGGATCGAGCAGGAGGATGTCCAGAGTGGGGCCGGGCCGGAGGGGACCGCGGGCGACGGGGCCGCGCAGGAGGGCGGAGGCGTCCGCCGGACGCTTGATCCCCCGCTTGAACGCAGCGGGTTGCAGCTCTACACCGTACGCTCCCTCATGGCCGAGGACATCGCCGCGACACTCGATGCCGTCGCCGCCATCGGATACAGCGAGGTAGAGTTTGCGGGGTACTTCGGCCACGCACCGGGCGAGGTCCGCGCGTGGTTGGACGCCGCCGGGCTGGACGCGCCCGCAGCTCACCTCGGAATCGACGAGCTGATGGGTCCGGTGCTCGACGCGTCCGTCGAGGCGGCGCTCGCGGTTGGACACCGCTGGCTGGTTCTCCCGTTCATCGGCCCCGAGATGCGCACCGCCGACGGATACCGCCGGACAGCCCGAATTCTCAACGCGGCCGGGGCCGCCGCGCGATCGGCCGGGATCAAGGTCGGCTACCACAACCACGCCTTCGAGTTCGAGGCGGCGGCGGACGATCCGTCCGGTCGCACCGGGTACTCCATCCTGCTCGAGCACCTCGACCCTGCACTGGTGGACCTCGAGATCGACCTGCACTGGTCGACAGTCGGCGGAGCGGATGCGACGGCGCTCTTCGACGCGCATCCCGGGCGCTTTCCGCTCTGCCACGTCAAGGATCTGACCGCCGATGGCCGGATGGCCGATGTGGGTGCCGGGGAGATCGACTGGGCCGGGCTGTTCGCACGGTCGGACATCGCCGGGCTCAGGCACTACTTTGTCGAGCACGACCAGCCGGACGATCCGCTGGCTTCGGCCGAGGCAGGGTACCGCTATCTGTCCGGGACCTCACGCCGACCATAACCGCTCGACGAGCAGAGGAGACGCGGATGAACGAGACAGCCACCGAGGTACGCGCGGAGGTCTCCGGCCTCAACCCCTCCCGCCTCTTCCTGGGCAGCTGCGTGGCGCTGATCGCCACGTCGGTCGCCTTTGCGACGGTGAGCGCGGTCATGTTCACGCTGAAGGGCGAATTCGTGCTGACGAACGCCGACGTGGGGTGGATCGCGGGCGCTGCGATCTGGGGCTTCGCGGTCTCGCAGGTCGTGTTCGCGCCCCTCTGCGACAACCTCGGGATGCGCTGGCTTCTCAGGATGGCGTTCGTCGGACACCTGGCCGGCACCCTCCTCATGATCGTCGCGGGCGGGTTCGCATCCCTCTTCGCCGGCGCACTGGTCATCGCAATGGCCAACGGGCTCGTCGAGGCGGCGTGCAACCCGCTCGTGGCGGCGCTCTATCCGGAGAACAAGACCGTAAAGCTCAATCGGTTCCATGTGTGGTTTCCCGGCGGGATCGCACTGGGCGGACTCGCCGCCTTCGGGCTCGACCAGGCCGGCATGACCTCGTGGCAGCTCAAGCTCGCGCTGATCCTCGTGCCCACGCTGGCATACGGCTGTCTGCTGCTCGGACAGCGGTTCCCGCAGACCGAGGGGCGGCGGTCCGGCGTGTCGATGGGCGAGATGTTCCGCGCCGCGTTGGGGACTCCGCTAATGCTCCTGCTGCTGGCGTGCATGGCGATGACCGCTTCGCTCGAGCTGGGGCCCAACCGCTGGGTGACGGCGGTGCTGGAGGCGGGGGGATTGGCGGGGATACTGGTGCTCGTGTACATCAACGGGATCATGGCCGTGATGAGGTTCTGGGCCGGGCCGGTCGTGCACCGCCTGTCGCCGACGGGAATCCTGCTTGCGTCCGCGGCGATCTCCGGGCTGGGGCTGTTCTGGATGAGCAGCGGGGGATCCGCGCCGGTCGTGTTCGCCGCCGCAACGGTCTTCGCGATCGGCGTCTGTTATCTGTGGCCCACCATGCTGGGCTTCGTCTCCGAGCAGATCCCGAAAAGCGGCGCCTTGGGGCTGGGGCTGATGGGCACGGTGGGAATGGCCACGGTCGGGCTTGTCACCTCGCCTTGGATGGGCGAGATCGCGGACCGCGAGTCGCACGACCTTCTTGTCGAGAACGGCGCTTTCGTCGTGCTGCTGGAGGGTGCGGGAGCACTCGACTCGCAGCAATTGCGCACACCGGGGCCGGAAGGCGACGACCTGCGAGCGGCGCAGGAGGTGATCGCCGGCGTGATCGAGGCGGTCATAGAGCCCGACTCGCTGCCGGTGGTCGAGACCGCGAACGCGCTGCGGGCTCTGATCGGGTCGGGGTCGACGTCGCCGGCGGTGGAGCGGGCCGAGGCCATCCTGTATCCCGCCGAGAACTACGGCGGGCTGGTGTCGTTCCGGTATCTGGTGCCGTTCAGCGGCGTGCTGGTGGTCGTCTTCGGTCTGCTGTTCGTGCGGCAGCGGCGGGCGGGCGGCTACCGAGCGGAACGGCTGGATCGGACTTGAACCCCCATGTGGGCCGGAAGCTCCGGTACGGGATGGTCGGGGGCGGTCCCGGCGCCTTCATCGGGGCGGTGCATCGGATGGCCGCCGCGCTGGACGGGGAGTACGAGCTCGTCGCTGGGGCGTTCGCCTCGCAGCCGGAGCGGTCGCGGGAGCATGGGCGTGCGCTCGGGCTCGACGCGCGGCGGGTGTACGGCTCCTTCCGGGAGATGGCCGAGGCCGAAGCCGCTCTGGGCGAGGACCGCCGCATCGACGCGGTGTCGATCGTCACCCCGAATCACCTTCACCACCCGGCCGCGCGGGCATTTCTGGACACCGGGATCCACGTCATCTGCGACAAGCCCATGACGACGACGGTGGCCGACGCGGAGGATCTCTGCCGTGCGGCGGAAGCGGCGGCGGGGAGCGCGGGGAGGGCGAGGGGGACGCGGACGGCAACGGGGACGGCGAGCACCCCGAACACCGGCCTCGTCTTCGCGCTCACGCACAACTACACCGGCTACCCGATGGTCAAGGAAGCGCGGCGCCTGGCGCGCTCGGGTCGGCTGGGCACCCTGCGAAAAGTCGTCGCCGAATACCCCCAGGGGTGGCTCGCCGCGCGCCTCGAGGAGGTCGGCCACAAGGAGGAGGCCGGCCACAAGCAGGCCGCGTGGAGACAGGATCGGGAGCAGGCGGGGCCGTCCTCGGCGGTGGCCGACATCGGTTCGCACCTGCACAACCTGGTCCGCTACGTGACCGGGCTCGAGATCGAAGCGGTGCTGGCCGAGCTGGCGACGCTCGTGCCGGGCCGCAGCATGGAGGACGACGCCGGCATCCTCATCCGGTTCGCGGGCGGCGCGCGGGGGGTCTACTACGCCAGCCAGGTCTCCGCGGGCGAGGAGAACGGCCTGACGCTCCGGGTCTACGGCGAGCGCGCCGGGCTGGTCTGGCGGCAGGAGCGGCCGAACCACCTCGACGTGCTCCACGCCGACGCGCCCCTGCAGAGGCTGACCCGCGGCAGCGCCTATCTCTGCGCAGCGGCCCGACACGCCGCACGCCTGCCGCCGGGGCACCCGGAGGGCTTCATCGAGGCGTTCGCGAATATCTATCGCAATGCCGGAAGGGTGATCGGGGCGGGGATTGCGGGAGTGGAGGCCGACCCCCTCGATCACGACTTCCCGAACCACGCGGACGGCCTCCGGGGCATGCGCTTCATCGAGGGAGTGCTCGCCTCTGCCGCTCGGGGAGCATGGGTCGAAAAGGCTGCGTGGAGCGGTGCGGCCGAGGGGGCCGCATGAGCCGCCCGGAGGCGCTCGCCGGACACGGACGCGAGACGGACACCAGACACGGACGCGAGACGGACGCCGGACACGGACGCGAGACGGACACGGGCCGCGTGAGCCGCCCGGTCACGCTTTTCACCGGCCAATGGGCCGACCTGCCCCTCAAGGACCTGGCCGCGAAGGCCTCCGCGTGGGGGTACGACGGCCTCGAGCTCGCCTGCTGGGGAGATCACTTCGACGTGCAGGCCGCCCTTGCCGACCCGGACTACTGCCGCGGCCGCCGAGAGCTGCTGGCCCGGCACGGCCTCGGCGTGCACGCGCTCAGCAACCACCTCGCCGGGCAGGCGGTGTGCGACCGGATCGATGCTCGGCACCGCACGATTCTGCCCGCGCGGGTCTGGGGCGACGGCGATCCGGAGGGTGTGCGCCGCCGTGCGGCCCGGGAGATGGAAGACACGGCCCGGGCGGCGGCCCGGCTCGGGGTGAGGGTCGTGAACGGCTTCACGGGGAGCCCGATCTGGCACCTCCTCTACTCCTTTCCTCCCGTCTCGCCGAGCTGGATCGACAACGGCTTCCGCGACTTCGCGGCGAGGTGGGCTCCCGTCCTGGACATCTTCGCCGCCCAGGGCGTCCGCTTCGCCCTGGAGGTCCACCCGACCGAGATCGCTTTCGACATCGCGACCGCCGAGCGGGCGCTCGATGCACTGGACGAACACCCCGCATTCGGCTTCAACTACGACCCCAGCCACCTTGCGTACCAGGGGGTTGACTACCTCGATTTCATAAGGCGCTTCGGCCACCGGATCTTCCATGTCCACATGAAGGACGTATGGTGGTCCGACCGGTCGGCGGCCGCGGGCGTGTTCGGCGGCCACACGGAGTTCGGCGATCCTCGCCGGTTCTGGGATTTCCGGTCGCCGGGGCGCGGCCGGGTGGACTTCGAGGCCGTAATGCGGGCACTGAACCAGGCAGGGTACGATGGTCCTCTTTCGGTGGAGTGGGAGGACGCGGGCATGGATCGCGAACACGGGGCGGAAGAAGCCTGCGTCTTCGTGCGGAGGCTCGCGTTCCCCCCGTCGGCGGCGGCGTTCGACGCCGCGTTCAGCGGCGGCGAGTGACGCCATGTGTGCCGTTGCGATCTTCCTGATGTCGATCGCCACCGCGCTGTCCGGATGCGGGGAACGGGCCGGTGCCCCGGGGGAGCGGGCCGACGCTCCGGAAGCATCCGGCCCAGGCGACGGTCGCGCCGCCGCGTCGCCGGGAGCGGCCCAGGAACCGGTGAACCGGCTGACGCCCGAGGAGGCGGCGGCGGGCTGGGAGCTGCTCTTCGACGGCACTCTCGAGGGCTGGAAGGGCTACCGGCGCGACGACGTGCCCGATGGATGGTCGGTGCAGGACGGCGTCCTCGCCTTCACGCCGGGCGGCGGCACCGGCAGCCTGATGACCGTCGAGCAGTACGGCGACTTCGAGCTGTCGTTCGAGTGGAGGGTTCTGGAAGGCGGCAACAGCGGCGTCTTCTACCGCGCCACCGAAGCCGAACGGGCACCCTACTGGACGGGCCCCGAGTACCAGATCCTGGACAACGCAGGTCACGCCGACGGGGCGACGCCCGAGACTTCGGCCGGGTCCAACTATGCTCTGCACGCGCCCGCCGAGGATGTCACGCGCCCGGTGGGCGAATGGAACCGGGGGCGGATCGTGGCGAGGGGCGCTCACGTCGAGCACTGGATGAACGACGTGAAGCTCCTGACGTACGAACTCTGGAGCGACGAGTGGCGCGAAATGGTCTCGAACACCAAGTTCTCCGAGTGGTCCGGATACGGCATGGCGCGATCGGGCCACATCGGGCTGCAGGACCATGGGGACCCGGTCTGGTACCGAAACATCAAGATTCGGACGTATTGACGCCCGGCGCCGTGAGGAGGCAAGGTTGCGATCATGATGAAGCGATTGACGATCAGCTCGTGGTCCAGGACTGCCATGGCGCTGCTGCCGGCCGGAGCCGTGTTGCCGGCGGCTTGCGCCGATCTGGCGATCGAGCCCGACCAGATTCCGCACTCGATGGAAATCACGCCGGCCGACACCCTGATCACCGAGGGCGACCAGGCCAAGCTCACGCTCGTCGTGCGGGATGCCGACAAGAATTCCATGCCGGGGCCGCCGTCCTGGGCACCGGCCGATTGGCAGGTCAGTCCCGATCCGCAGTCGGTCGACATCGCGCCGGACGGGAGTGTGACGGCCATGGGCGGCGGCGACCTCCGGGTGATCGCGAGGGCGGCCGGACTGGAGGCGTGGACCACGCTCAGGGTCAATCCGGCCAGCATCAGGCTGTCCGTGTCGGCCATATATCTGAACCAGGTGATCCCCGCGGTCGAAGGAATTCCCGCCATCGCCGGACGGGACGCATTTCTCCGTATCTTCGCCACCGGCGACGAAACGAGCTTCTATCAGCCGAAGGTGCGGGCCACCTTCTACGAGGACGGAGAGATCGTCCACACCGTGCTGATGTCCCCGCAGTCGGACGTGCTTCCGCACACCGTCGATGAAAGACGGCTGGACCTGTCGTTCAATGCCCTGATCCCGGGAGAGATCATCCGGCCGGGTCTGGGTCTGGTGGTCGAACTCGATACCGAAGGCGCCGTTCCACTGGATGTCGGGAGCGAAACCCGGATTCCGGCGGAGGGCGTGATGGACCTGGACCTCGCCCTCGGCACCGGCGGTGGCGGCGCGCCCGGCCTTGTCGAGCTCCCCACGCACATTCAGACGATCGTGCCTACACTGCTTTCGTCTGCGCCGAACGAACGGATCTTCCTCTGGACCCGGGATCTCGATGCCGACCATCGGCATATGCGGTTCGCCCGGTCGGTGATGCCCATCGGCGACATGGAAGTACGGGTGCACGAGCCGTTCCACACGTCGGCCGACCTGACGACCAACAGCGGCTGGAACAAGTATCTTCGCGAGATGCGGGTCCTGTGGAGGGCGGAAGGCGAGGTCGGCTATTACTACGGAGCCGTGATTCTGCCGCCCGGCGCCCGGTGGGGCGGACTGGGGTACATCGGTCTGCCGGTGAGCGTGGGACGGGACTCCGACCGCACCTTCACCCACGAGCTGGGTCACAACATGAACCTCCGTCACGCTCCGTGCGGGGGTGCCGGAGGCCCGGATCCGGACTTTCCCTACGACGACGGAGGAACCGGCGTGTGGGGGTACGACATCAGCCGCACGCGCTTGATCGACCCCGGCCAGTACAAGGACCTGATGGGGTACTGCAACCCCGACTGGATCAGCGACTACCACTTCAAAAGGGCCCTCGACCACCGCCGGGCCACGGAAGACTTCGGCTCGGCTCCGGCGGCGGATCCGCCGCCTCCCCTCTCCGAGAAGACCCTGCTGCTCTGGGGCGCCGCCGGCGACGAGGAGCTCCTGATGGAACCGGCGTTCCTGATGGAGGGATCCGTCGTGCTGCCGGAGTCGGGCGGGCCATACCGCCTGGAGGGCTTCGGCGAGGGCGGCGCCGTCCGCTTCTCCTTCGACTTCACGCCGGATCCGGTCGAGCACGGCGGCGGACACTTCCTCTTCGCCGTTCCCTACGACCCCGACCGTGACGGAACGTTGGAGCGCGTCGTCCTCTCGGGTCCCGAGGGAGCGTTTGCGCTGAGCGCCGGAAGCACGAGCCCCATGGCGATCATCACCAGCCGGGCGACCGGGCAGGTGCGTGCGATCCTGAGGGACTGGAACGGAGGCTTCAATCTCGTGGACGAGGACACCGATATCATGGTCAGCGACGGCCTGCCGGCAGGTGTACGATGAACCGGAGGAGAATCCACGGGTTGCTGGCGGGCGCGGCCCTGGCGGCCCTGGCGGCTCCCGCCGCGGCGCAGACGCTGGCCGCCGGGGCGCAGACCCAAGCCGCCGCCGGGGCGCAGATGCAGGCCGAGCTGCGCGGCGGACTCACCGTCGGCAGCCATTCGGGGTCGGCGGCCGCACTGGATATCGCGCCCGCGATGTCCTTCGACGCGGTGATCAAGCGGCAGATGCGGATATACCCTTCGCTTGCGGTCTTCGGCGGGTTCTTCCGCACGGCGTTCGGCTGCGAAGAAGGCTTCTGCAAGGGCAGGGACATCATTGTGGTCGGGAACCACGGCGCACTGGGGATCGAATGGAGCCCCGGCACGCCGTGGATGCGGTACGGTCTGCTCTTCGGGACTACGCACGCCGGTACCGAGGGCGAAGCGCCCGAAGCCGGGGTCGGTGTTTATGCGGCGGCGGGCTTGTCGATAGGCGCGGGCCGGTTCCGCTTCCTGCCGGGGGTCTCCTACCGGTGGCTGTCGGCGAGCACCCCCTCCACCTCGGATCATGCCGTCGCGCTGGCGCTCGATCTCGGCTTCGGCGTTCAGATCGGCGGAGGCGGCTTCTGAAGCCCGCCCGCCCGGCACTCCCGTCCGCGCTCGTCCTGGGCGTTGCCCTGGGCGGGTGCGTGGACCTGACGTTCGAGCCGAGCCGCACTCCTGCGTCGCTGGCCGTGATCCCGCCCGACACCATGCTCATGGTCGGGGAGCGGGCGCAGTATTCGGTGGTGGTGCTGGACCAGGACGGGACGCCGATCGAACCGCTCCCGTCGTGGGCCCGTCCCGTCTGGAAGAGCGAGGACCCCGCGACGCTTCACATATCGCCCGACGGGTCGGCGAGCGCGGTCGACTACGCCGAGACCGAGGTGACGGTCTCCTATGCCGGGCTGCGCGCACGGACTCCCGTCCGCGTGAACCCGACCCGCCTCACACTGACGGCACCCTATTACTACATCACGCAGGGCGTCCAGAACAGCGTACGAGGACTGCCTCTGATCGAGGGCCGGGACGCGCTGCTCCGAGTCTTCGTCACCGGTGACCGGCTGAGCTACTACCAGCCCCGCGTGGAGGCGCTCTTCTACCAGAGCGACGCGCTGGTGCACGGCATGGCGATGTCGCCGGAGTTCCGCAGGCTGCCCACCGAGGTGGACGAGAGCAGGCTCGATCTGTCGTTCAACGCGCTCCTCCCCCGCTCGGTGATCGTGCCCGGCACCGATCTCGTGATCCGGCTCGACATCGACGGGGTCGTGCCCGCCACGCCCGAGAGCCGACTCCGTATTCCGGACGAGGGAAGGGTGCGGCTCGATGTACGGACCGTGCCGCGTTTCGATCTGGTGATCGTGCCGGTCGTGCTGGCGTCCGGCCCCGAGGGCGAGATCCGCCGGTGGGCCGAGGACATCACGCCGGACAGCGAGAAGCTGCGCCTGGTCCGCTCGGTTCTTCCCGTCGCGGACATGTCGGTGAAGGTGCACGAAGGCTTTGTGAGCACCGCCGACCTCGCCACCGGGGCCGGCTGGGGAGAACTTCTTGCCGAGCTGGTCTTCCTGCGCATCCGCGAGGGCGCGCGCGGCTACTACTACGGGGCCGTCCAGCTCGGCGACGACGCCATCTGGAACGGTCTGGGCCAGATCGGCTATCCGGCGAGCGTGGGCAAGCCGGATCCGGTCACCCTCGCGCACGAGCTGGGCCACAACATGGGCCTTCACCACGCCCCTTGCGGCGGGGCGATCGCCGCGGACATGGCGTATCCCTACGACGGCGGGGCGATCGGCATTTGGGGCTACGACTTCTTCAGCGGACGCGTCGTGAGCGCGTCGCTCTACAAGGATGTGATGGGCTACTGCAATCCGCAGTGGGTCAGCGATTACCACTTCGCGCGGGCCATGGGCTATCGCCTTTTCAGGGAAACGCCGACGGCGGGTGCTGCCGGGGCGGATCGCGGGCCGGCCGATCTTGGCGCGGGGACGGATCGCGGGCCGGCCGCCGCCGAGAGAACGCTGCTGCTCTGGGGCAGGATCGGGGACGGCGAACTGGTCCTGGATCCGGCGTTCATGGTGGACGCGCCCGCGACGCTTCCGACCGAGGACGGCCCCTACCGCCTGGAGGGTGTCGGTCCCCGCGGCGAGCGCCGCTTCTCGCTCGGCTTCGCCGCCTGGCCGACGGAATACGGCGGCGGGAACTTCGTCTTTACGGTACCCTTCGATCCCGGGCGGGACGGGGTGCTGGAGCGGGTGGTTCTATCGGGGCCGGAAGGGTCGTACACGCTCGATCGGTTCGGCTCCGCGCCCACGGCGATGGTGACCGACCGGGTGACCGGAAAGCTCAGGGGCGTGCTGCGGGAGTGGGACGGCGCGTGGCCGGCTGCCCTGCCCGTCGCCGAGCGCGACAGCGAGATCGTGGTCAGCGAGGGGCTGCCGTTCCAGCCGTAGCAGCACGGTGCCACCGGCCGTAGAAGCGCGTGCCCAGGAGCACATGCCACGGGCTTGCAGCGCGGATACCGGTGTCCGAAGTCGGGACGGCCGGATTCGAACCGGCGACCCCCTGAACCCCATTCAGGTGCGCTACCGGACTGCGCCACGTCCCGTGAAACGGAAGAAGCTAAAGCATCGGGCGCGAGCGGGGAAGCTTTTGGATTGCGACGAGCGTCGGCAACCCGTGGACAAATCCGCCCGAGCGCCGAGAGCGGCAAGGCACCGGGCTGTCGCCGGGCTTGTCAGCCGGCGCGCACCTCGTCGCTGTCCACGCGTCCGTCCACCAGGCGCACCACGCGCTTCACCCGTTCCACGACTCGCTGGTCGTGGGTGGAGAACAGGAAGGTGACGTCGCGGTCCCGGTTCAGGGCCTCCATGAGGGAGATCAGGTTCTCGGCCGTCTCCGAGTCCACGTTGGCGGTGGGCTCGTCCGCGAGAACCACGGCGGGGCCGGAGGCGATTGCGCGGGCGATCGCGACGCGCTGCTGCTGCCCTCCCGAGAGCTCGGCGGGCTTGCGGTCCGCCATCCCCTCCAGGCCGACGGCACGGAGCAGATCCATGACGCGCCTGTGCCGGTCCGGTGCGGGCACGCCCTGCACCCACATCACCATTTCCGCGTTCTCGCAGGCGGTCAGGACCGGGATCAGGTTGTAGGACTGGAAGACGAAGCCGATGCGGTCGCGGCGGAGGCGGCTGAGCTGCCTCCGGTTCAGCGTGCCGAGATCGACTCCCTCGACCGTGACCGAGCCGCTGGTGGGCGAATCGAGGCCGCCGACGAGGTTCAGGGTGGTGGTCTTGCCTGAACCGGACGGGCCGACGAGCGCGGTGAATTCTCCCTTGCGAACGGTCAGGTCGAGGCCGCGCAGAGCCTGCACCTCGAGGCTCCCCTGCGAATACAGCTTGGTGACTCCACGAAGCGAGACGACCGCGCCGTCCTGCCCCCCCTGCCCGTCGGGCGGGCGGGCGGCCACAGGGTCGCTGCCGAAAGTGCGGGTACCGGTCATCCGAGCCTGATGCTCTCCACCGGCTCGACGCGGCCGGCGCGCCACGCCGGGTAGATGCCCGCGAGGATCACAGCGGAGAAGGCGAGAACCGCGATGCGGAAGACGTGCTCGGGGTAGATGCCGAACTTGAGCACCGACGCCATGGCGACGCCCGATACTTCGGTAGAGGCGTTGTTGCCCGTCATGGCGGCCATGTCGATGCCTGTGCGGCTGAGGTAGAGGTAAGGGCCGATGGTCACGACCGCGGCGAGCACCAGACCGACCGCTCCGAGCCAGACGCTCTCGTACACGACCAGCCGAAAGAGCTTCGCCGGGCTGAAGCCCACCGCCATCATGATCCCGAATTCGCGCAGGCGCTCCATGACGCTCACGAAGACGGTGTTGAAGATGCCGGCGGCGACCATGAGCGCGATGACGGCGATCATGATCACGCCGCCGCCGACCTTCATGGCGATGAAGGTATACAGGTCCGGACGGCCCTCGAACCAGGGAACGGCCGCCGCTTCGTCGCCCAGCTGTTCTTGGAGCCGGGCGGCCAGAGCTTCCGACCTGCGGTGATCGCCGACGAAGACGGCCACCTGGCCGGCCTCGTCGGGGGCGAAGCCGAGCACGTCGCGAACCGCTGCGATCGGCAGGAGCACCGTGCCGGCATCGACGCTGGGCGCGCCGGTACGCAGGAGGCCTGTCACGCGCCCGAGTCCCGCCGTGATTTCGCCGCCGCGGTCGGTGGCCGTATAGACGACCTTGTCGCCGATCTCGGCCCCGAGGTTCTGCGCAAGCTGTGCCCCCAGTACCATGCCGGTGACATCGGCGGAGGCGAACATTTCACCTTCGGAAACGGCTGCCAGATACGAAAGAGATGTCGAGTCCTCGGCATCCGGGTCGAACGCGATGAAGCTCGCACCGTAGCTTTCCCGAGCGGTGCTCACCATCAGCTGGCCGCTGATGCGCTCGACGGCACGGGAGACTTCGGGATCGCGGGCCGCCGCTTCGACGAGGACGCGCGCCGCGGACACGGTCTTCGACAGGCTCGGGCTGTCCAGGTACTCGGGGTGCTGCACGGTGACGTGCCCTCCGCCCATGCGCGCGCCCAAGTCGATCATTTCCTTCCAGTTCCGGTCCTGGGCCGCCATCGACATTACGGCGAGGAAGACGCCGAAGGCGATCGACGCCAGCGTAAGCAGGGTGCGACGGCGGTTCCGCCCCAGGTTCCGCCATGCCATCATCCACAGGCTCGTGCGTTTCATTGCGTGCTCACTGGTGGCTGCGTGCTCACTGGTGCCGCATCGCTTCGACGGGCTGAATCCGCGCCGCCTTGAGGGCGGGGTAGAGCATCGATGCGAAGACGATCACGAACATCGCGCTCAGGGGCCCGACGATCACGCCCGGATTGACGATGCCCCGCATGACAGGGTCGAGGCCGATCCCCGAGATCGAGATCCGGCCGCCGAGCGCAGCGAGGTCGATGCCGACCCGGGTGAAGTAGAAGAGAAGGGGAATGGAGAGAATCAACCCGGCCGCGGCGGCGAGCGCGGCCTGCCAAAGGCCCTCCCACAGGATCAGCCCGACCACCCGGGTCGGCGAAAGACCGATGGCCTTGAGCAGGCCCAGCTCCTTGATGCGCTCGTAGACGGCCATCAGCGTCGCGTTGACCAAGAGGATGGCGATCGCCAGGTAGACGATCATGAAGAGGATATACATGGTGCCCTCGACCGAGTCCAGCATGGCGGCCAGCGTCGGGAAGAGTTCGCGCCAGGTCAGGACATCGAGGCCGGGGGCGGCCGTGCGGATCTGCGCGGCGGAGGTCTCGAGGGGCTGGTCGGCGGTATTGCGCACCACCACCTGATGCGCTCCGCCGGAGATGGCGAAGAAATCGAGGAAGGCCCGGCGCACGAGGAAGACCCCGGTCCGGTCCGTCGCCTCGCTGAACGGGGCGAGTATCCCTCGGACCCGGTAGAGACCGTTCGCGATGCTTCCGTCGGTGGCCTGACCGAGGAGGACGAGCTCGTCCCCTACGCCTGCGTCCAGCGTTCTGGCGAGCCTGCCGCCGATCACGATCCCGGCGGGGTCGGAAGGGTCGAGCCAGCTGCCCGTGGCGACCCGGTCCCACACCATGCTCACCCGCGCGTCCCGGCCGGTTTCGACGCCCCGGAGCGACACGCCCGCGGAGGCCTCGCCGACGGCTGCCAGCCCGCCGCCCAGAAGGCGTGCCGAGGCGTCGAAGCCCATGGCGCCGAGGGTGTCCACGAGCTCGGCGGCGGTTCCGATGCGGTCGAAGATGGAGGGACGGGTGCGGTAGTCCGGCGGGTAGACCTGCAAGTCGCCGATCTCGACCTCGACGATCGTGGTTTCCAGGTCGCGGAGAAATCCCTGCACGAAGGATGTCCAGACGATCAGCGTGAGCAGCGCCAGCGTCATCGCGGCGACGGTGGTGAGCGTGCGCCGTCCGTAGCGCCGCAGGTTGCGCCAGGCCATCACGGCAAGTCTCATGCGCTTCTTCCGCGCCGATTCCGTGACGCCAGGCCGCCATGTCCATCACGTGCAAGCGCCGCCCGCATTGCGCGGATAGCCGCCGGCCCCACGCGGCAGCACCCCCCCACCGCCACCGCCCCCGCGGCGACCCAGCTTCGGCACGCTTCGCCCCAGTTGGTTTCGTCGTCGGCCCGGCCCCACGTCTTCGTCTCGGCGTCCCATTCGCCGCCGCCGTTGGGATAGGCCACGACCGGCTTGCTCGTCGCGGCCGCCAGGGCGCGCACGACCGGCGGCACGACGCGCGCTGCGGTGCAGTTAATGCCGACCGCGTAGACGCCCGCGGCTTCGTCGGCCCATGCGGCCGCCTCGTCGATCGGCGTCCCGTCGCTGAGGCGGCCCTCGTGGTCGCGGTCGCCGTCCCCCGTGTCCCGGCAGGTGAACGTGAACCACGCCGGCTTGTCGGTCGCGTCTTCGACGAGCCCGGCCAGCACGCGCGCCTCGGCGAACGACGGAATGGTTTCGCAGGCGAGGATGTCGGCCGGGCTATCCGCGAGGAGGCGCAGGCGCGGGCGGTGGAAATCGGCGAGGGCAGCCGGGCCGACGCCGTACTTGCCGTGGTACTCGGAGCCGTCGGCGAGAAGCGCGCCGTACGGGCCGATGCTCGCCGCGACGAGAGGGCGGCGGCGGCCCGTGCGGTTCGTCGCGTCTGCCCAGCAGCGGTCGCGCGCGCGGACCGCGAGATCGACCGCCTCCCGGAAGATGGCCGCGGCCTCGGTGCGGGCGACGCCCCGTGCGGCGAGACCCTCGAAGGTGGCCTGGTAGGTGGCGGTGGTCACGCAGTCGGCACCCGCGCGAAGATACTCGGCGTGCGCGGCCTCGACGGCACCGGGTTCTTCCAGGAGGACCTTCGCCGACCACAGCGGGTCGTCGAGGTCGTGCCCCGCTCTCCCCAGTTCGGTCGCCAGTCCGCCGTCGAGGAGCACGAAGCCCTGACTACGCAGGAAAACGTCGAAGCAGGAAGGCATACACCACGATGATCGCGGCCGCGCAGCCGAGGAAGAGCGGAGGGTTTCCCGCGCCGACGCCGAAGCCGCCCAGCAGGACGATCGCGACCGCGACGGGGATGATGAAGCGGAAGAATGCTCCCCAGGCGGCGTTCGCCCGGACGCGTCCGGCACCTTGGTTGGCCTCCTGCCGGAACCGCTTCCAGCCCCACTGGGACAGGATGTACAGAGAGATCAGAAGCCCGCCCGCGGCAAGCATGTAGTCGCTTGATACGCTGTCGGCGAATTCGAAGAAGTTCATCCCGAAGATGTGGATGTGCGACCAGGGGCCCTGCGACAGGATGACCGGGACGCCGACCGCGAACGACCCCGCCGCGCAGAGGAGCACCGCCTTGCCGCGGGTCATTCGGAGCGAGTCCACGGCAGAGGCGACGAGGATTTCGAACAGCGCCACCTGCGAGGTGAATCCGGCGATGATCATGAGGAAGAAGAAGGCGGCCCCGAAGACCCCGCCGCCCGGCATCTGCTGGAAGAGCGAGGTCATGGTCACGAAGAGGAGCCCCGCGCCCTGGTCGGGGTTCATTCCGAAGGCGAAGAGGGCAGGGAAGAGGACCAGCCCGGCGACGATGGCCACACCGGTGTCGAAGGCCACGACCAGCGCGACGTTTCCCGGCACGTCGGCATCGCGGCGGTCCAGGTAGCTGCCCAGCCCGAAGGCCGCCGCCAGGCCGATGCCTATGGAAAAGAACGCCTGTCCCAGCGCGGCGAGGTAGGACGACGGCCGCAGCGCTGAAAAATCGGGTGTCAGGTACCACGCCAGGCCGGCACCGGCGCCCGGCAGGGTCATGGCGCGCACCGCCAGCGCCACGAGAATCACGACCATCAGGGGCATGAGGAGCTTGGCGTACCGCTCGATGCCCTTGGCGACGCCGCGGCTGACCACGAACGCGATGAGGAGGGTGACGAGCAGCGCGTAGCCGATGACGGGGCCGGGAGCGGAGACGAACCCGTCGAATGCAGCGCGCGTCTCCTCCGGCGTCTGGCCCACGCCTCCCCCGCCGCCCACGAGCATCACGAAATAGGCCGTCATCCACGCGATCACCATGATGTAGTACGAGGTGATCAGCACCGCCGAGGCGATCCCGAACCAGCCGACGAGGTTCCACGGACTGGTCCTCGAACCGGTGAGACGCGACATCCCCGCGATGGGCGTGAGCTGCGACGTGCGTCCCAAGGTGATCTCGGCCGTCATCAGGGGGATCCCGATCAGGATCGCGAAGACCACGTAGACGAGCAGGAACGCGCCGCCTCCGTTCTCGCCCGCAAGATAGGGGAAGCGCCAGATGTTCCCGAGGCCGACCGAGAAGCCGGCGGTGGCGAGGATGAACCCGAGTCGGCTCGTCCAGTGTTCGCGCATGGATTTTTTGGGGGGGGCTCGGGTCGGGAGGGTTCGGGTCGGCGGCCGGATTCGCCCCGCAAATACTACCGTACGCCCTGCGTCTGTGCGAGCAGCGGACCTGGCAGCCCGTGGATTGATCCGCGCGAGCCCCGAAAACGGCGAGGCGCCGGGCCGGCAAGGCGCTTCGAAGGGGGAACAGCACCGCTGTTCGCCCGAGAAGCAACGAAGAGCGAAACGATCCGGCCCGGATGCATCGCCGCTCGAATGCGGGAGGGATTTTGTCCCACGGGCTGCCAGATCGCCCGCTGATTGCTTGCCCGCGCGGGCCGGGCCAAGTTCTGGCCATGCGACACTTCAACACTGCCGGGCCGGTCCGCCCGCGTCTGCACTACTGCATTCCGCCGCTCGACCGGGCAGACCTCTTCGCGCTGGCGGACCTCATCCGCGCCCAGCAGTATTTCGTGCTGCACGCTCCCCGGCAGACCGGAAAGACATCGGCGCTCCTGGCGCTGCGCGACCTGCTGAACGGCGGGTCGGAAGGCGAGTACCGCTACCTCAACGTCGAGTCCGCCCAGACGGCCCGCGAGGACATGGGGGCGGGCGATGGGGGCGATCGCCTCGGAGATCGCACGGGAGGCGGAGGATACGCTCAACGACATCGCGACAGCGGAGGCGGCCACCCGGTTCCACGCTGCCGGGCGTCCCGACGCCGCGCCGGGAACCCTGCTGCGCATGTGGACGAAGGCCGCCGACGCCCCGCTGGTCGTTCTGATCGACGCGCTGGTCGGCGATGCCCTGGTGTCGGTGCTCCGGCAGCTGTGCGCGGGCTATGCGCATCGCCCGCGGTCGTTCCCGCAGAGCGTGGTTCTGTGCGGAGTGCGGGATGTCCGCGACTACCGGATCCACGCCGGCTCATAGAAGCAGGTGATCACCGGGGGCAGCGCCTTCAACATCAAGGCCGAATCGCTGCGTCTGGGCGACTTCACGCGGCCGAGGTCGAGGCTCTGCTGGGGCAGCACACGGCTGAGACGGGCCAGGAGTTTCGGCCCGAAGCGGTGGAGGCCGTGTGGGAGCAGACGAGGGGCCAGCCCTGGCTCGTCAACGCGCCCGGCAGGGAGATGTGCTTCGAGCGGCAGGGCGCTCCGCCTCCGCAACCGGCCGGTGGCGGTGCGCGATGTCTTCGAGGCGCGCGAAAAGCTGATTCTGCGCCGCGACACCCATATCGACCAGCTGGCCGACAAGCTGATGGAACCCCGCGTGCGCCGTGCGATCGAGCCGCTGCTGAGCGGCGGCGACGGGAGGCATTCCGACCGTGATGCCGAGTATGTGCGCGACCTGGGGCTGGCGGCGCCGGATCCGCCGCTGCGCATCGCCAACCCGATCTACGGCGAGGTGCTTCCCCGCGTGCTCACGTCGGTCATCCAGGACGAGATGCCGGAGCAGGACGCGGCGTGGTACGTCGATGCCGTGGGCGAGCTCGACATGGACAGGCTGCTGGCCGCCTTCCAGAAGTTCTGGCGACGGAACTCGGAGCACTGGATCGGACGGGCGCAGTACAGGGAGGCCGGGCCGCATCTCGTCCTGCAGGCGTTCCTGCACCGGGTGGTGAACGGACGAGGCCGGATCGAGAGGGAGTACGCTGGGGAGCCGCCGGGTGGATCTGCTGGTGATCTGGCCTCACGGCGCGGCAGGCGAGGCCGGTTCGTGGTGGAGTGCAAGCTGGTCAAGGATGGTCGCCCTTACGCCCGAACCGTCGAAAGGGGACTGGAGCAGACCACGGCGTATATGGATCTGAGCGATGCCGGTGCCGGCCATCTGGTCGTCTTCGATGTCCGGGAGGGGAAGAGCTGGAAGGACGCGTGTACCGGTCGGAGCGGGTCTGGAACGGGAAACGGGTCGTGGTCTGGGGAGCGTGCGGGCGATCTCGGGAACGACGCGCCGCCGACATCGGCGAATGCGCGATGCCCTCCCCGTCGGCCCGGTTTGCTGATGGGGTTTCATTGCTTGGCTCTAAACTTGGAATCGCGCCCCCGGAAGCATGCTCCCCACCGTCGTGGGTGCCCTGCCACCCTCCTTGTATGCCGCTGCAATCCTGCACATGATTCATGCTCATTCATTCGGCTTCCTAGTCGGCTGCGCGGAGAGGGGAGAGCCTCTGGTCATGTCCGCCGAAGTTGGCCAAGAGCTGCTCCGCGTCGACCTTCCGGCAGGACGTAAGAGCACTTTGGACGGCGTGCTGGAACTTGTCGACAGGTGCCTCGGCGATGTCTGGCCGGACGAGCCCGACCGGGCGCTGGCAGGGGCGGTTTCCGGATGACCGGTCAAATCCTGCATGAAGTGCTCGAAGCCACCGGCTATTTGGAGAACGGCGCACCGGCGCACGGCGTCTGCCTGAACGGTGACGCTCGCAGGCGGCGAACGCGGACCTTCTCCCCAGACGCCTCCTGGCAAAGCGGATCGGCGCTCACCGTCTACTTCAAGGCCGCACCCGAGCCTCCACCGGACGAAAAGGTCGCGGAGTGGCGCCGGGAGATATGGAACCAGGGGTTCTCCCCGCTGCTGTGGGTGGTGTCGCCGGAGAAGATCGATCTCTACAACGGCTTCGGACGGCCCTTGGATACCGGGGATGCGAACGCGCACCGATTGCGGACCTTCCAGCGGATCGAAAAGGAACTGGATGTTCTCGACGCGTTGGCCGGGCGGCTTGCCATGGAGACGGGGCGGTTTTGGCTGCGAGAGCCCGCCGTGAACCGAGGCACGAGCGTCGACCGGCAGCTTCTATCCGATCTCGCCGCGCTCGAACGGGGTCTCGTGGAGGCGCAGCTTGATCGCCCCGGGGCGCAGGGACTGATCGGCAGATCGGTTTTTACGCAGTTCCTGATTGACCGCGGGATCGTCGGGCGGCGGCACCTTGAAACTGTTTGCGGTCACGGCACGTTCCCGGCAGTTCTGCGCGACCGGCCCGCCACGGAGCGGCTGTTCGCTTGGCTGCGGGATGTGTTCAACGGGGACATGTTTCCGCCGGAGGAACCGCTTGCACCGGTGCCCGAACACCTTCGCAGGGTCGCGGACTTCCTTGAAGCGGTGGATCCCGAGACACGACAGGCCCGCTTCTTCCCGTATCAGTTCGACGTGATTCCGGTCGAGTTGATCAGCTCGATCTACGAGCAGTTCGTCCACGCCGACCACGATGCTCCCGGCCGCGACTCCAACACCGATGTCTTCTACACGAGGATGTCGTTGGTCTCTCTGGTTCTGGACGAGATCATGGAGGGGGCGAAGGGCTGCCGCTACTGACCACGCCGGACATACGGCCCTTTGCCGTGGCGCACGACTTGGCAACTTATGATGATTCGCGAGCCCAATGGCCCCGCACACGTGCCATCTACAAGTCGCCACTCTTGCTCGTCAAGCAATTCATGGCAAGCAACGGCCGCCCCGTGGCAGCGGCCGTTGAACGGGACCTGGTCTACACGGATACGTTTTTTGGCACCGCGCTTCCGCCCTCCCAGCGCGAGACCGCCTATTTGCTGGCCGCTATGCTGAATTCATCCTTTGCGTCCTGGTTCTTCCTGATGACCGCATCCACTTTTGGACTATGGATGCGGCGGCTTCTGCTTGCCGATGTCGAGCGGCTGCCGGTTCCGGGCATCGAGAGGGCCTTGCGTTCCGAAGTCGGCCAGCGCTTGGTGTGGCTCGCTCGTCATTTGAAGGAGAAGCCCCCGGGATCCGACGACTGGCGAAGGCTCGACGAGTCCGTGTTCGATTTGTACGGCTTGGACGAGTCCGACCGAATCGTCGCACGCGACGGACTTTTTCGGGCGACCTGGCAGTGGAAGGACGGTCGGTCCGATTCTGACCAGGGTGCCGACATCGAACCCCCATGTCGCGGGTTATGCGCGCCTGTTCGTGAAGGCGGTCGACCTTTGGCTCTCGGCGATGAACCGACGCCGAATGCGCGCCGAGATCTTTGACGTTCGCAGACACGCGCCGCTTCGAGTCGTTCGCTTCGTCCTCGAAAAGCACCCTGGTCCGTCCATAGTGGAGGTGGTGCCGACCAACGGGAGCCTGGGGGCCGTGCTCGCACGGATCGGCAAACGCCTGCATATCCGGCTCGGCCAGTTCCTGGTCGGCCAGCGCGAGGTGCGTATGACCGGTCCCAACGAAGTCGTGATCGTCAAGCCTGCCGCCCGCCGTCACTGGATGGGCCTGTCGGCGCTGGAAGACGCGGACGCCGTGATCGCGGAGAGTCTCTCGGGGATCACCGCATGAAGTTGCCGTCCAGCACTCCGTTGGTCTGCGGCCGCCGTTTCATCAACCTCGGACGAGAGGTCGCAGCGGTGATCCTCGTGACCATCAAAGCCGGATGGGAGCTTTGCGGTGCGTCGGGCGGGGGTACACGCCGATGCGGGTGAAGTCGCGATCACGGAACGGCTGCGCGATGGCATGCGGCAAGCGCTGAGTTCCACGGGGCTGCCGTGGGGCGATGCAATGGTCGTGCTTCCCGGAACGGAGTCCCGTTCGATCGCCGCAACGTCGATACCGGACGGACGAACCGATATCCCGATCCTGATGATCGCAGTCTTCCGTCGCTTTGGCGAACACGATCCCCATGCGATCATCGAGTGCAAGCGCATTGCCGCTGACAGTGCCGGTCTGTGCCGCGAATACGTTGTGGAAGGTATCGATCGCTTCCGAACCGGCAAATACGCTGGGAATCACTCCGCGGGCTTCATGGCCGGATATCTGATTGCCGGCAGTGCAAATGACACCGCCGCCAAAGTCAACCGCTACCTGGCGCGCAAGTCGCGCTGCGTCGAAAGGCTGCGACCATCGGGTCTTGTCAGTGAATCGTGGGCATGGGAAAGCCGCCATCCACGAACGGCAAGGCCGCCAGTGGAAATACATCACGCCTTGTTGCCGGGGAAGGCGCCTCCCCGGCGGCGGAAGGACCGCGCAGGGAGGGACCCGTCAACGCATGGGTGCGGAAGTGGCTGATGGTGCCTGCCGGCCTGCTCCTGGCGGCAGTGCTGTCCCTGGCGTTCTGCGGATACCTGCTCGAACTGTCGGACGGCGGAAGCGCCCCGTCCACCGAGCCCGTCGCGACCGACGCCGCCGTGGAAAAGGGGCCCTACCCGACACCCCCCGCAGTCGCCCGTGCGTGCGCGGCACGTCCGGCAAGCCCCTTTTTCCAGGGTGTTCCCCGGGACGTTGTGTTTGCCTTCCCCGGAAAGGCAGTTACCGTGAGTTCGCGGGAAGCAAGCGGCTTCCCCGTTTCACCCCTTTTCTCGAGGAGAGAAGACATGAGGACCGGGAAGATTGTTACGGGCTTGTGCCTGATCGCCGGGCCGGCGATCGGACTGGCGGCGTGCGGGGGCGAGACCTTCGAGGTGATGGCCAGCGAGGAACGCGCGATAGAGACGGCGGAGGATGCCGTCGCCCAGATCGCGCAGGTCTACGCCGACAGGTTCTGGGAAGGCGAGATATCCACGTACACCCTGGACGAAACGACTTTGTCCTCGGTAGAGGACCCGGAGCTTCGAGAAGGATTCCGCCATGTCGCGGAACTGCTGCCGGAGGAAGCCCCCTGGATTCTGAAGGTCCGAGACCTTTTCCCTGAATATCCAGAAATAAGGGAGCTTTTCGTGGAAGTTTACGACCTTCATGACCCGAATTTATGTTGCAAGGTCATGAGCGCGGACATCGTCCGAGATAACGGCGGCTGGCGGATCAGAGAGGTGAAGCACGGTGGCTATCTCCATGAAACCGAAGAACTCCGGGAGAAGCGGCTTGCGAGGGGGGCGGAGCTTCGAGCAAGGGAGGCGCTCCGATGAAGGCGAGGCGGGTCTGTTTGTGCGTCCTCTCGCTAGCGGCCCTGCTGGCCCCTTCCGGCGGCGGCGCTTCTCAAATCATCGGTTGGACCAATGATGAGATAGACGCCTGGGCCGACGCGATCAGTGACGCGTTTTCTTTTGCCTGGTACTCGGGGGATGACCAATGTGCTGAAATGCTCGGCGCATCCGGCGCGGGCTGGAACAGCGAAGGCCTCCGCGCAAAATGGGACCCGAAGTACCCGCGCGGGGGGTATAACTTCACCCACCATGTGATCATGATCGAACCGGGCCAAACGCCCGAAGCGACAGTCCATGCGGTCGTCCACGAGGGCATCCACGCCGCGTATCCTGATGGTCATCGGATCCACGCCCGCATCGATGACTACGCCGATCTGTATCCTGTCGTTCGAATGTGCGCAGAAAGCTACTTCCCCATGTAACTGGGCTTTTCCTCGCCGTCGCGGACGGCACCGAAGGAACCATGTGGGGCTTCGAGCACGCCGCGCGGCGGAACGCTCCTCGCATCCGCGACGGACAGCAGGTTGGCGGCGGCGCACCGCGGCGCGGTTGCGGAAAGCGCGACATCCGGCCTGACGGCACCGCCGTCCGGATGCTGCGCGGCGGAAGGCTTCGGCCTGGAGCGGGGTGGGGCGGGCGAGGATGTCGGCGGTCATGGCTCCGTGCACGGGGGGCCTGACGCGGTTGCGGGTGAGGGTGGCGAGGTCGCGGAGCAGGGTCCGGAAGCTGTGGACGGGAAGGCCCTCGGGGGTGCGCTTCCCGGCCTTCTCGGCGCGTGCCGCGCGGGAGACGCGGGCGGGCGCGACGCGGGCGGCTTCTGCGGCGGCCGGATCACGCAGATGCCGTCGAGCGCCGACTCTTCGGCGATGCGCTTCTCGTCGCGCTCGCAGGAGAAGCCGTCGTCGGTCACGGTGGTCTTGAAGTGCCTGCCGACCTTGCGGGCGCGCAGGGCCCGGTCGGCGCGCACGGCGATGCGCTTCTCGCCCCGCAGCGGGCGGAGGTCGGCGAGGGTGCGCTTGCAGACCTTGCCGTCCTTGCGGAAGGACTCGCACAGCAGGACGGCGGGCGGGGGGTTCCGGTTGGGTACGCGTTCAATGTACCATGGGTATCATGGTAACGGATATACTGAATGATGTCAATATGCACACCGAATCGTTACATGGGTACAGCATCCGGATGCCGAAATCGACTCAGGTCTTTCGGCTGCAACACGTTAACCGCGATAATCGGCCCGATTCCGTCCCGAACTTCGGTCTAAACACCCTCGAACGCCGTGTAAGACCGGAACCCCGCCCCCGTCGTCCGTCCGGGGGGAGGAATGTTCCGCCACTTCGGACCGAAGTCGAGGGTGCGGGCGAGTTCGGCGGAAAGCGTGCGCAGCGTGTCCTCGACCGTGCGCCGGCGGGCGACGAGGAGGGGACGGGCTCGCCCCGTCCGAACTCGCGGAGCTACGTCCCCCGCACGAAAGCGCTCGCCGTGCCGTGGCTGAGCACCAGCAGCTCCTTCCGGGCCCGCGTGGCCGCCACGTACACGAGCGCACGCTCTTCCGTCTCGGCCCGCTCGCGGGCGCTTTCGTCGGCGCACCCCTGCAAGACCCTCGGCAGCGGCACGAGACCCTCGTTCACGCTGGCCATGATCACCCGGTCGAATTCGAGTCCCTTGACGCGGTGCATGGTCGCGAGGCGCACGGCGTCGCCGTCCACATCGTCCGGGAGGTCCTTCTCCAGTACGACGACGGGCAGCTCCGCGTCGCGAATCGCTTCCTTGACCGCGTCGCGCTCCGCTCGGGTCCGGGCCACGATGCAGGTGCTCCGCAGACTCTCGCCGCGCTCCGCCAGATCGCCCAGCCAGCGAACGATGAACGCAGCCTGGTGTTCCGGCGAATCGAAGACCTCGACCTGAGGCATTGGCCCATGAGTGAGCGACTTGAAGCCCCTGTGGTCGTCGCGGCCTCCGTCCAGATCGTCGATCTCGCGCCCGTCGAGGAGGCGTACCGCCCAGCAGCGCGTTTCCTCGGTCGTACGGTAGTTGAGCCGGAGCTTGCGTGACCGTCCCACGATGCGGATGCCGCAGCGTCCCAGGACCACCCGGCTTCGGCCGTAGATGCGCTGGTGCCCGTCGCCCGCGATGAACAGGTCGTCGGGCCCTTCGGGCACCAGGGCGCGGAGCAGCCGGTAGGCCTGCGTCCCCATGTCCTGCGCCTCGTCCACGATGGCGGCGGCGTAGGACACGCCGCCCCGGTCGTCCGCCAGCGAGGCGGCAGCGGTGCGGTAGGCGTCGTCCATCTCCTTGCCGCCTTGAAGGGACAGATTCAGACGGTAGTCCTCGAAGACCGGCCACGCCCGGGCCCGCTGCGCTCGGGTCAGAGGCGTGCCCCGGCCCCTGCGCGAGACCCGAAGGTAGTCGGCCTCGGCGGTGATTCCATGCGCCAGAACGACCTGGTCCAGCTCTTCTTCGTAGAAGGCGTCGGACAGGTTCAGACCGGTGTCCTTCAGCGCGAGGGCCTGCTGCCACACCGCGTTCCACGGCTCCTGCCCTCGGTTGTAGACGATTTGGAAGTCGTAGCTCCGTCGCCGGAGGAAGCCGTATACCCAGCGGTCGAGGTTGGTCACGTCGATGCGTCGCATCTCCTGCGGCGAGCAGATGGAGCGCAGGTTGTTCTCGATGTCCGCCGCGAGGTTGCGCGTGAACGTGACGAACACGATGCGGCCGCCCTCGGGCAGGTTGCGCGCGAGCCAGCGGGCGCGGTGCATGGCCACCACGGTCTTTCCGGTTCCTGCTCCGCCGAGAACCCGGACGGGACCGTTCCATCGCCTTTCGACCAGACGGCGCTGCGACGGATGCAGGAACACGCGCCACTTCTCGAGCGGGGCGTTCAGCACCTCCTCGAGCTCCATCTCGTTCTCCACGACCACGAACCGTCCTCGCGACTCCATCCGCTCCAAGGCCTTGGCGATGTCGTCGGGGTCCACGTCGTCGTCGGGCACCTCGCGTGCGCGGATCAGATCCTCGTAGCTGTCGCCCGCCAGGTAGTAGAAGAGAGCCTCGTAGGCTTCGAGCGGCAGGCGCTTCCGGATGGCTTCGAGCGCGTCTTCGCCGTCGAGCGCGCGAACCTCGGCCAGCATGGCCTCGGGAATGCCGAGCCGGCGGAGCCGGCGGTCCCGCAAGGCGGCGAACGGGCGGAGCTGCGAAACCGGACCGGGCTGCGGAACCGGACCGGATTGCGGAACTGGGCCGGGCTGCGGGAGCGGGCCGGGTTGAAGCGCGGTGTCCGCCGCGTCGGTTCGGGAATCCCTCCGGGGGGCGCTCTCCTGCGGCTCGTAGACCTGCAATGCCCCGGTATCGGGGTTGACGCGGCAGTGATGTCGGCGCGCCCAGTCATACGCCTCGTCGTGCTTGTCGGCCCACAGCATCAGATGAATGCTGCCGTTTTCGGGCTTGAGGACGATCGCGCGGTAGGCCTTGTCGATGCGAAGCGAACGCAGGTTGTCCGCCACCTGAACCTTCTCGTAGTTCAGCCCCGGGGAAGCCGGATCGGCAGTGAACCGGGTGATCAGGGTGCGCACCTTCCTCTGTTGGGGCCGTGGAAGGAACGCGAAGGCTTCCAGGAAGTCGCTGGACATGGCCAGCCGGGGCCGTGGCGTCATGGCGGGTCTTCGGCAAGGAGGACGGAGATCGATTCAGCGAGGTCGTCGGCCGGCGCGAGGAGAACGCGCCAACCGCGCGATTCGAAGGTAACCCGGTCCGCATTCTGTTCCGCACTCCGGTCCTTGAGCAGGACTGCGACGCGCCGGCTCTCCCACGCCAGCTCGGCTTCTGCCAAGACCCCGCCCCCCGGTCCGGTGAGCTCGAAACCGGCTTCGGGCGGGGGCATGTCCCGTTCCCGGAGCCGCAGCAGGTCGGCGTGCACCTCGCCGGCGGCGAATCGCAGCGCGTCGGCCCAGCCGCTGTCGGTCGCCGAGCCGTCGGGGCGGGCGGGAACATCGGCCAGCCATTCCTGTGACGCAGAGGGCAGCTCGTGGTAGAGGTTCTCGCGGCTCCCCCGCCGTGTCGTCCACCAGGCCGACGGCAGGAACTGGAGCAGGTTGAAGAGACGCAGCACTCCGTTCCATGTGGTCCGGAAGTCCCTGCGAGACCGGCTCGGTTCGTCGTCGTGCAGGTGGACGGCAGCCCACATCGAATCGGCGTCGAAGCGCTGCAGGGCCGATGGGGGCATGGCCAGAAACAGGTCGGCGAGTGCGTTCGGGGTGCGGGCGGGCTCGGTCGTGCCGGGTGCGTGCGAGGCTTCTGCGCACCACGCGCCGCGGCCCCCGAACACGAGAGCTTGGTGGGGGGAGGTGCTCGGGGGGTGATCGGCGCCCGGGAGACGGTCGGCGCCCGGGAGACCGTCGACACCCCATGCCCCCGGGACGGCGGCCTCGACAGCTTCCGCGAACCGCTCCGAGAGGCCGGATGTGCTCATGGTCGCGGGATCGAACTCGCCCAGCAGCTGCGTGAAGACGGCGCGCTTCCACCGCTCGCGGTCGGGCCGGGCCAGATACCGGCCGAGCAATGCCAGCGTGGGTTTCCCCAGCGCCGAGCGCAGCTCCGAGGTCTCCCATCGCGCGTCGAGCCTTCGCTGCACCGAGGCGATCGCCGAGCGCGGATCTCCTCCCGGAAGAACATCGTCCGGCGGCCGGGCCTCGCCCAGGACCGCGCTCACGTCGTCCCACGTCGCCGACCAGACCGTGAACCCGGCCCGGACCAGCGCCATCCGCTTGAGGGAATCGTCGTGGACGCGGTCGCGGTGGTGCTCGAACCCGTCCATGAAGACCGCCACGGGCGAATGCGCGGCGGATGTCCGGGCGGGGCGGATCAGAAAGTCGGGACGGCTGGCGTGCACCACTCCGTCGGCGAGACCGACGTTCACCTGCGGCGCCACATACCAGGCCTGCCCATCACCTTCGCGACCGCCCACGCGAAGCACGTAGCCCGGTTTCTCGTCGACCAGATCGTAGCGCAGCGAAACCCGCCGGCCGTCGGTGCCCGCCATACGCCGAAGCGCCTCGATGAAGCGATCTTCCAGAGCGCTGTCGGTCCGCACGACCACCCGTACCTTGCGCAGCCCTTCCACCTTCTCGATGCGGTCGCGGGCTTCCAGAATGGTCCGCACCATTTCGCGGGCCGTCTCCCGCGACGTGTCCTGCATGTCGCGACTGCGCCGGTAGCCCAGGACGCAGCGGTGGCAGCCGTCCTTTTCGGGGTCCTGGTTGCACGGGCACGCCTCGATGGCCGTCAGCGCGGCTTCGAACACCGAAAGAAGCTTCTCGGGGGCCGTCATGCGGTCCTTCAGGTAGCCGGTGCCTCCGGGGACGGTGTCGTACAACAGCACGTACCTCTGCGCCCGGTCCGAACCCTCGGCGGGGTAGGCGCAGGTCATGGCCCGCAGGTGCGCGATCTCCCCGCCGAACCGATGACGGAGCCCCAGCTCCAGGGCCGCGACGAACGAGCGCTCGCGGCGCTCCGCATGCGGCCCGGCGGCGGGAAGCAACATGCGGATCGCCTCGGAGCGGAACTCGCGATACAGGTACAGACAATCGACGATGGCTTCGCGTCCCGCGTGACGCGCCGGGCAGGCGGGAGTGTGCAGGGGCGCCGACGGCGAGGCCGAGTTGACCGTTCCGCAGCGCCTGCAGATGCGGAATCCCTCACGCGGAAGCTTCATGCCCGCCACCGTGACCGACTGCGGGGGCTGTCCCATCCGTCCGAAGTTGACTTCGCGGAAGGTGGCCGACGGGATGTGCTCGAAGCCGAATGCCGCGTCGGCGTCGCGTATGGCGTAGGCGCGCCGGACATGGGCCGGATCGAAGTCCGCGACCAGGTTGCGGGTGTAGAAGAGGTGCTCGCGGTCGTCCTTCCGGTCGTCGATGCGGCTTCCGCGGGCATGCGCCACCGCGTGCACGAGACGGAGGCGGAGCAGGTCGCGCAGCTGCCCCCGGTCCTGCCACTGCACATTCCCGCAACGGGGACAGACGGCGTGCGGGTCGCCCGCATCGACGTTCTCGGCGTAGACGCAGGACGGGCACATGCGCCAGCGTTCCAGGTCGGAGACGCGCGTGTCCACGCGACTGATTTCGACCTGGTGGGCGCGTGCGTAGAAGCGGTTCTCGGGCGCGAACTCTCCCAGCGCCATCGCGGCGGGCCGTTCGTACTCATGGGTGACGGCTCTCGTCCTTTTGTCGCCCTGTTCCGCCGTTCGCTGCACGATGACCGAACGAAGCTTGACGCCCGCCTCCGGGAACGCGTAGTTGGGCACCAGCCCCTCGTCGGTCAGGAAGTTGAAGGTGTCGCGGCCGTTGATCTTGGCGTGCACCGCGCGGAGCCCCTTGCGAGTGTCGGCGAGCTCGTCCATTTCGGCCTTGGTGGCCTCGTCCTCCGGGCGGCGCTTAAGTCTGCGTATCCGCTCTCCGAGCGACCGGATGTCGGCCGCCACCGCATTCCGCTCCGCGATGACTTCGGCCAGCCGCTCGAGGATGCGGAGGGTGAGCGGCGGCGCCTTCCTCTCCACGTCGCCGAAGAGAAAGCGGCGCAGCGCTTCGCGGGACGATTGCGCCAGGTCGTCGGCGAAGGCGTTCAGGAATCCCTCGGCCAGCCGCGTCCCCCGGTTGCGCACGAAGGTGAAGAACGGGTAGGGGAACCCTTCGCGGCGCTCCTTCTCCACATTGGTGAGCACCGTGCCGATCTTCTGCGGCACGGCATCTTCGGGGACCCCCGACGCGACCCAGGCGTCCAGGCAGTGCGCGGTCATCTGCCGTTCGAGCACGGCCACCGCATCCAGGAAGATGCCCGGCGGGTCCACGCCGCCGGCCAGCATTTCCAGAGGCTCGGCGTAGAAGTAGAGGTCGTGCGGTTCGGCGTTGGCCACCGTGAGGACCAGCGCGTTTCCGTCCCTGCGTCCGGCCCTTCCGGCGCGCTGGCGGTAGTTGGCCGTGCCCGGCGGAACGGAACAGAGCGTCACGGTGGACAGATCGCCGATGTCGATGCCCAGCTCCAGGGTGGGCGTGGCCGACACGAGGTTGGGCTCCCAGGGCCTGCGCCGGTCGGGCGGCTTCGCGAAGACCCGTTGAAGGCGCTCCCGGTCCTCGCGTTCCACCAGCGCCGTGTGCTCGGCGGCGACGATGCGGCGAACTCGCCCGTGCCGGTACAGGCGGCCGAACCAGGTGAGCCCGTCGACCGGGAGCATCGCGGCATCGGTGGTGACGGAGAGGCGTCTCGCGTCCAAGGCCCAGACCGACACCGCCCCCGCCGCCGTCCGGGCCGCCAGCCCCGCCTGCTTGAGTGCGCCGAATACGATCCTGAGGACGGGGTCGGCCTGGGCGGGACCCAGCGCGCTCTCTGTTTCCAACACCGACTCGCACCGCCGCCGGTACCAGGAACGCCGCCCCGCCCATCCGTGCACCGCTTCCACGCCGTCCCCGGGTCGGCCGCGGGACACGAAGCTCGGAGACGATGACTCGGCCGAGCAGACGGGGAAGACCGGGATCGGGGAGCGCGGCCCGAACCTCGGCAGGGCCGGATCTTCGTGCCACACCCACTGACTGCCCCCGCCGCGCAGATACCCGTCCATCAGCGCGTGCCGCACGGCCCCCCGGTCCTTCATCCGCCCCAGCATGTCCAGCACGAGCGCATGCGCCGCCTCCGCGCCCATGCCGCGCAACCCGCCCACCTCTTCCCGAATCCGGGTGTGAGCCGACCGCCAAGCCTCTTCCACGCGCTCGGGGTCGAAGACGACGGCCGCCGCCCCGGTCCGCTCCAGGGTGCGGCCGATCCCGGACCCGAAGGTGAACTCGCGCAGGGCGTCCCACTCGAGACGGCGTGCCACCAGCTCAGGCAGATCCGAACCCGGCGGCAGCCTCCCTTCGCGCTCCAGGTGCGTCGCGTCGCGCATCCAGCGACGGTCGTCTGCGATGTGCTCGCCCACGAAGTCCTCGGGCCGGTCCGCCCGCTCCCGCCAGTGCCGGGCCACCAGGCGCGGCAGCCTGTCCAGCGAGATCCCGTCGTGCGACGCCGCCACCTGGGCGATCGCCGAACGGGTGTGCGTCTGGCGGCTGCGCGCGGCCACGAATCCGGCGCGGTGGGCGGCGTTCTGCACGTTGTCGGAGAAGGCCAGCGCCTTGGCGTCGTCGTTGTGGCGGGAAGCGAACGTCTGGCTGCACAGCACGCTGATCAGGCTGGCCGCGCGCGCACCGAAGATGATGAGCCCCTCTCCGGCGCGGCAGTACGGGCAGTCGCGGCTCAGCTCTGCGACCTTCGTCCCGCCGCGCGAGCGGGTCCGCACCGCGTCGGGCACATGCAGGCGCACCACCCGGCTCGATCCGCACCGTGA
Source organism: Longimicrobiales bacterium (assembly GCA_965215065.1). Classification (GTDB taxonomy): domain Bacteria; phylum Gemmatimonadota; class Gemmatimonadetes; order Longimicrobiales; family Gaopeijiaceae; genus Bin94. Next base: position 1,475,938 of record OZ244037.1, on the reverse strand, counting down.
GCATCCGGCGCCCCGGCCCGGCGTGCCCAGCCCCGGCATGCCCAGCCACCCGCACGCGCCGCACATCGCGTGTTCGGCCGAGGGAACCGCGGGAGCGTCGCCCCGGAAGAGGAAGCGCACGTCCACGTCGCGCCGGAAGAACATGTTGTAGAACACGCGCAGATCGGGCTCGACGCGGGGCTCGTTCGCGCGCTTCACCGCAGCCCAGCCGGTCACGCGGCACTCGCGGCACTGGATGAGCGGAAGGTGGACCGACTTCGCGCTCCGGGGGTCGTCCGCGCCGTGCCCCTGGAGGTCGTCCGAATGGCGCAGCCGCCGCACCGGACCCGCCGAAGCCGTCTCGTCGGCACCCGCCTCCCACAGGCTGCACACCATGCGTCTCAGCTCGCGGACCCAGAGGTGCACGCCGATGTCCAGGAAGGGCCGCAGGGCACCTTCGCCCTTGCGCGGGCGGGCCGGACCCTCGCGCAGGCGGGCCGGATCCTTGCTCGGGTGAGCCGGATCCTCGCGCAGGCGCGCCGCCGAGATCAGCGCACAGAGCGCGTCGAGCACAGCCGCGGCCTCTTCGTCGTTCTCCACAGGCAACGTCCGCCGCAGCCTCGACGCCACCTCCGGGAGCGGCTTCGGCTCGCCTCCCAGCACCTGCAGCAGATTCCGGAACGCCGTGTGCTCGCGCAGCCGGTCTGCGAGCGCCGTCTTCCAGTCGTCCGAATCAGGATCCTCGGCGGGCGGCTCGCCGAAGAACGCCTCGTGGGCCGCGCGCAGATACGATGCGCTCGTCGCGTGCCGCCGCGGATCGAGCATCCGCGCCAGTCCGTCCGCGGGGAGCAGGTAGCCGGTGATCAGCGATCCGCTCAGAAACTCGCTCGCCGCCTGGCGGGTCTCGCCCACCACCGAACCCGGCCCGAACTCCTGATTGAAGACGCGGGACGCATACGCGCGCACCGGCGCATCGTCGCCGGTTCCGATCGTCGCCGATGTTCCCACGCACACCAGCCCGTCCGCCGGCACGCCCAGCCGGGCCCGCAGCCGGCGGATCAGGCACGCCAGGTCCGTCCCCTGGGCACCGTCGAAGGTGTGCAGCTCGTCCACCACCAGATAGCGGAGCGTCTCCGGTTCGTTGTGCCGCCAGAGCCGCTGGTCGCCGGGCCGGATCATCAGGTAGTCCAGCATCTTGTAGTTGGTGAGCAGGATGTCGGGCGGGCTCGTGCGCAGCGTCTCGCGGTCCGTGACGACGTGCGCGGCGGTCATCGTCTTGCGGGGCATCTCCTCGCGTCCGCCCACGTACAGCCCCGCCGTCACCTTCCTGCGCAGCGCGGGGTTGCGGTGGACGGCGCGCGCGATCCTGGACGCCTGGTCCATCGCCAGCGCGTTCATGGGGTAGATGACGATCGCCTTGATGCCGCGCTTCCCCGCCTGCTCCCGGCAGTGATCCAGGATGGGCAGCAGGTAGCACTCGGTCTTGCCCGAGCCGGTGCCGGTGGCGACCATCGTGGACTCTCCCCTGGCGCTCGCCAGCCGCTCCATGGCGGTGCGCTGATGGTGGTAGGGCGCGAACCCGAGCGGCACCTCGGGAAACGGCTCGTCGCCCGGAGCCTTGCGGAAGGGCAGCGCCAGCGACAGATACGGCCCCCGCACCAGGTTCTCGCGCACGGCCAGGAAGTCGTCGATGACGCTCGCCAGCGCCGGGTTGGACGGCTTGAACCCGGTGATGAGGAAGTCGCGCAGGGCATGAACGACTTCGGCGGCGACTACGGTGGGGATCACGAGGGGGGTGGGTCGGGGCGCGGGTCGGCGGGCGTCACGAAGCGCGGATCATGTAATGGCAACATTACATATTGTCAACTTTACTTGACATGCCACCTTGACCGAGCACTTCTGCCATGCGGTCGAGCTTCGCCACGACCTCGGGGTGTATCTCGTCGGGCTTCATCGCCCCGGCGATCAGGTGCAGATCGCTCTTGGGTGCGGGGCGGCCAACCGCTTTGAGTAACGGCATGAGCAATTCGGTACTTCCCTTCGCCCGGACGAACACGATTGAACTTCCGAACAGATCCGCCCCCGGCGGAACCATCTTCTGGAACTGCCGTCGCACACTCTCGTTACTCAACGGAAAGTTCAGGAAGCGGCTGATCGCGTCGGGGTGAAACAGGTAGTTCTCGATCTCATAGCGCTTCCAGCGCAGCACCTCCATGCCGAGCCTCGTGGTCTCGCGGTCGGGCGCCTCCCGGTTGTCGCCGTCGAGCAGGCACACGGCCGGGATCCCCGGGAAGGCCCCATGGAGCGCGAAGTGATGCCGCCTGGCGTGATCGAGCCTTCTTCCTCGCAGCCGGTGGACGTAGGCGTGCCTGAAGAAGCCTTGCAGCGGATGATCGAGAACCCCGGCCCACTCCCGCAGAATCCGCTCGTCGGACTGCCCCTCCACATAGAGCACCGCCCCCACGTCCTGGCCGAGCAGCAGGTCCATGGTGGTCAGATTCCGCAGGGCCTCGACGGCCCGGTCGCGATCGGCACCGGTCACGAGGGGACGCGGCGACCCGCCCGCAAACGACAGGATCCGCTCAGGCTCAGTCGCCTCCAGAATCGTGGGGGAATGCGTCGCCATGATCACTTGGCCGTCCCGTTCTCGGGCGATCTTCCGCAGCAGCGCGTACACGTCGCGCTGGAGGATGATGTGCTGGTGGGCATCGGGCTCGTCCAAGAGCATGACGGTGCCGGGTCTGGCGTAGAGGAATGCAAGGAGCAGAAGTACCTGGAGCGTGCCGCTGCCGACGCTGGCAAGATCAAGCGGGCGGTGGCGTGGCGACTTACGACCTCGGGACGATTCCCGGGAAGAATCTCTGTACTGGCAAGAGATGTACGGTTGCCCCGGACCGTAGGACGGCGGCAACAGATCGATCCGGAAGAGGTCTTGGATGTGACCTGTCAGCGTATCCCATGCCGCCCGCCGACGCCCGGCTCCCCGGCCGGCTTCGCTCGGGCTGCCGACCTCCAGCAACAAGTTCCGCAGGATGTCGCCGCTACGGCCCTGGCCGATGAGCAGATCCTGCATTCCTCGTTCATGTCTGGGTTCATCACGCTGGATGCCGAACAGCGCCGGGACATGTACGACTTGCAGGTTTCTCGCCGCGTCCGGAGGAAACGCGCCGATCTCGTGCGCCCCCATGTGCTTCGCACCGAGCGGCCGCACGTACGCCATCTCCCGGTTGGCGTATTGGAACTCCAGCCCGCACTTCCAAGTGTCACCGTTCGACCGCCCCTCGATCACGATTTCCACCAGGCGCGAAGCACCCGGGCCTTCGCCTCCCGACACCACGCGGTCCGTCCACAGCAGGTTCATTTCGCGTATCGGCACCGCGGTGAAGTCCCTGCGAGTGACGGCCACGCCCGTCCGCTTGGTCCCGCCGCCGCGCTGTGCAACCCAGTGGTCGAGCCCGAACTTCCATGTCGCGATGGCCTGCAGCAGCGTCGACTTCCCTGAGTTGTTGGGTCCGGCGAGCACGACCGAGTCGTCCAGCTCGAACGACTGGTCGCGGAAGCGCTTGAAACTGCCGAGGCGGACGCGACGGATCATGGATCCCGGTGCTCCAGCCGTTCCTCGAAGGCGGCCCACACCGTGCGGTAGTCCCCCTCGCGATCGCAGCGGTCGAAGGGGGCGCGGTACTCGATGGTGCGCTCGAAGGGGCCGCCGGGCAGGGTGTCGTCCAGAATCGTGCGGGTGACGACGCCGTGCTTCAGGTTGCGGATGTCCTCCCAGCCGAGCGCGATGCCGTCTTCGTCGCGCCGCTGGGTGCGGAGGCCGAAGGCGGTGTCGCCGGTCCGCTTCCTGCGCGGGAGGCCGACTCCTGCCAAACCCCTGGATACGGTGAAGACGATGCGGCCCTTGCGGTCGTACCAGGTGTCCCGCTCGTTCTGGTTGAGCACGGGAAACTGAACGCGGTAGATGGTGCAGAGTTCGTCCAGGGTGAGGCCGAAGGCCATGGCGGTGAGGACGTCGATCTCGACCAGAGCCTGGCGGCGGGCGTAGTCGGTGCGCATGGCGACCTGTCGGGTCCAGTGCGGAGTGAGGCCGGTGAAGAAGGAAGCGGGGAGACGGGGGTCGAGCTTGGCCCAGCCATCGCGCCGGAAGTCGGGCGTGAAGAGCTCTTCCCAGAGTTCGGCGTAATAGATGGTGAGGCAGTTGAGGGCGAGGGCCCTGAGGCGGAGGGCGGAGCGGATGCGGGGGTGGCAGCCAGGGGAGAGGAGAGGGAGACGGTGGAGGTATGTCTTGTTGACGTGCGTGGTCCCGGTTGTCCTCAAGAAGAAGTCGAGCGGGATGGAGTGGCTGAGGGCGGCGAACTCGACACTCCCCGAGGCGCGCTCCCACGCGGTGACCACGCTGGTATTCACACCAGCGTGGTCACCGCGTGGGAGAAGCGCCGTCGAGAGTGTTCGTTCGCTGCCTGGTCCCACCATCTGCCGAGTGATTATCCGACAGTAGTCCGTAACCGGACGCGGTGCGTCGGCTCCTTCCGCCACCCAGCCCACGCGGTCCATGCGAGCGTCGTAGGTGTCGCGGCTGCAGGCGCGCGCATAGTTCGTGCGGGGCAGATAGTCGTCGGGCACGATCTCCAGGTCCAGGACATCGTAGGCACCGTGACTCGCACAGACGCGCCGGGGGGTCTTGTACAGGGGATTGCCGCAGTAATAGTGGGGCCCCGACAGAATGACTTCGGGACCGTCCGGGAAGGCGGTCTCGCGACGAATCGTGCCGTCACGCTGGGCATCGGTCTCGTGCCAGCAGAAACTGATCGTAACGCTCTCTTCTACGTCTCCCAGCATTAGCGGCTGCCGTGCCAGCTTCTCCAGCACACCCACGAGTTGCCGCGAATGCAGCACCGGCAGGCGGGCTTCGAGCGGTGGGGTACCCGGTTCATCGTACAACTCCGCAAACATCCGGAGCTCGGCCGGCGACACCCGGAGAGCCCGCGCCGCGTGCCCGGCCAAGTTCCACCGTCCGTGTGCGTCCTTGACGCCCGGGACCGGTCCCCCGCCACCGTGCTCCAGACAAGCATCCACGGTGGCCGGATGGAAGAGGTTGGAAATGTCGATGAAAGAAGCGTGCCCGTTCGGCGGGTCGCAACCGTCGCTGTTGCTTTGCCCGTAGATGTTGATGCTGAACGTGGTGAGGTGGTGAACTTCGGGGAACAGTTTTGCATAGTTGATGAACTGGAAGCGTCTCCGCAGTCTCGGATACAATGCAGCGCGGAAGGCACCCGCCTTGGGGTCGCCGTACGGACCCTCCGGGTGGAGCAGGCCTGCCACGCCGCGCGGGCCGGACACTCTCCAGCCTTGCGGCAAAAAGCACTTGTAGAGGTTGGTTTGCTGCCCCTTTAGAAGCGGATAGTTCTGTGTCGCATTCAAGAATTCCTGAGTGGCCTCCGTCGCCTCCATCTCGTCGAACCAGGCGCGGCGTACGGTTCGGTCCGCCCGCACGGCTTCCTCGACCCTCCGGCTGACGTCCAGCGGCCCGATCCTGCGGACCGCAACCACGGGGTCGAACTCGCCCAGCACCCCCTTCTGGTCCCACTTCACCTTCACCCACGGCGGATTCCCCACCACCAGGTCGAAGCCGCCCCGCACCGACCCGTCCGCCCGGTGTCCGTAGAACACGTCCGCGAACACAAGCTCCCAGTGATGAAACCGGTGCCGCCGGGCGAGCTCGTCCACCAGCCGCAGCCTCGGGAACAGCTTGAACAGCTGCCCCAGATCCAGCATCCCCACCTCGTCCAGGATCTCCGCGGCCAGATCGCCCGCGTGTTCGGCGTACTCCTTTCCGAAGAGCTCGCTCTGGGTCGGCTCCCGCCCCGGCGGACGCACGTCGCCCGTGAGCACCAGCGAGACGTCGTTGAGGAATTCGTCGCGCGACGGCAGGTCGCCCGCCCGCGCCATCGGCCAGAACCACAGCGCGCACCAGTAGTCCATGACCAGCTTCAGGCGCCGGCAGGGGCTGGCCGTGCCTTCGGCGAAGATGCCCTGGCGGCGGATGCTGTCCTTCCATTCGTTCGGGCTTCCCGTCCGTTCGGGGGCGGGGCGGCCCCACACGGGCAGCGGATCCTCGGTCTCGCGGTGGTCGCGCGCCAGCTGGCGGGAGTGGAGCGTCCAGAGCCTGTCGACCGCGTCGGAGAGCCGTTCGAGGTCGTCGATGTCGTCTGCGGCGAAGGCGCGGAAGAAGGTGCGCCGCCACTCCTTCAGTCGTGCGAAGTTCTGCGGCTCCAGCTTCCTGGCCAGCTTGTTGCGATAGTCGGCCATGCCCGGATCGGGCAGCAGGAAGTGGTATACGGTGCCCTGCGGACGCTTCAGCTCCGGCCCTTCCGGCCCCGGGGCCACCCGCTCGGGCGCCTCGTTGAACCAGAGGTCGGCCTTCCGCCTTCCTCGCAGCCGCGCCCGTGGGTAGACCTGCCGCCGCGCCCCCACCAGCGAATCGCCGCACGCCAGCTGGTATCCGAACCACGGCACGTGCCCGTCGCTGTGTATGCTGTTCAGCCAGAGCGACACCTCCGCAAGCTCCACCGCGACCGGGTTCAGGTCCACGCCGTACACGTTGCGGTCGGCGATGAAGTGCCGGGTGCGCTGAAGCTCGTCGCGGTAGCGATCGTGCGGAATGCGCTTGCCCATCTCCTTCTGCCTGCGCGCCAGATACAGCTCGGCCAGCTGGTTGACCGCCTCGTTCAGAAAGGCGGCCGACCCCATCGCCGGCTCGCATACCGCAATGTCCAGAATCTGGTCCGCCGACGTGCTGTCGGATATCAGTTCGCGCAAACTATGTCGGACCAGACATCGCGTAAGCGACTCCGGAGTGTAGTAGCTGGCCGATTTCTCGCGATCCCGCCCCCGCAGCCGGAAGATGAAGGACCCTTTGGCGTGCCTGCGCAGCCGCTTGCGCCCGTTCTCGTCGGTGTCGTACACGCGCTCGTTCTCGGCGTAGCGATCCAGCTCGTCGGCGCGCACGAACCACGCGCCCGCCAGATCGTCCTGCCGGTCCTTCGCCTTCTTGACTTCGTACAGATCGTTCTCGGCGAAGAATCCCCGGTACGAGAGGAGCGACTCGTAGACCGCGCCCAGCTGGTTGACGCCGAGCTGCGCATACGATATCCGACCCCGCCGCATGCGTGCGCGTCCCCTGCGTCCGCGGACCTTCCCCGGTCGGCTCAGCGACATCAGGGCGATCACGCGCTGCAGCACATGATTGCGCAGCTTCACCCTGTCCAGCAGCGGGGTGGAGCCCTTGCGGAAGAGCGCGCTGTCCAGCGCCCTTATGCGGAAGCCGTGGCGGAGGAGGGAGGAAGAGGCGAAGAGGTCGGCGCTTCCGCCCCGGTCGCGCCCGTCGAAGCCTTCGCGGATCAGGCGGAAGAGAGCCCGGACGCTTTCGTGAAGGTGGAAACCGTTGCGCGATTCCTCGGTCGCGAGCTCGACCAGCTCCAGGTCGCGGAGCCGTTCGAGGCTGTATCCCGCACGGTAGGCGTCCGAGTTGAGCGGGGCGTAACCCAGCTCCGGCCGCGCCTCGATGTAGAAGAGGAACAGCAGCCGGTACATCCAGCGGACGCACTCCAAGCCCAGCTCCCCAGCCATCCGGTCGTCGAGATCGTAGACGCGCTCCCGTCTGACCTCGCGCAGGTAGCGGATCGCCTCGTTGCCGATCAGCTCGATCGACTCGCGCATGGCGTACTTCAGGTCGGTCGAAACCGCGAAGGCGTGGCGGTGGCTGTTCTCGTCCAGGCGGTCCAGCAGCGGCTGGGCACCTTCGTCGGGGACGAGCGAGGAGCGGTGGAGGAGAGCGGCGGTCGCCTTGAGGGTGGCGTCTTCGGCCCGCCCCAGAATCTCGTCGAAGTCAAAGCGGAGGAGGCGGCTGTGCGCCCACTTTCCTCGTTCGATGAGCACGAGCCGGCTTGAAGAGAGGAGGAGGGCCCAGCGCGGCGGGCGGTCCTGGCCGAAGATCCGGCGCGTGACGACATGCTCCCAGTCCTCGCAGAGGAGCTCGTCGGGCGGCGGCGCTTCGCCGTGGAACTGGAGGGGCGAGGGGCGGATGGTGAGGGGGTCGTCGTCGGCGCCGGGGTCGTCGGCGAAGGCGGCTGCGGCGAGGAGCTCGGGGGGGCTGTGCACGGTGTCGGCGCCGGTGCGGCCTCCGGCGGTGCAGAGGACCGGGATTTCGACGCCGTCTTGAAGGCGGTGGTCGGACGGGCGGCAGGGGTAGCCGAGAGCGCCGAGAAGCGCGCGGTGCCATTCGCGCTGGTGCGCCAGCCGGGCGGCGGGGTCGCCGGTCTTCCGGGCGCGTCGCAGCAACCGGATGTGAGTGTCGCGCAGGGAGCGCAGCCGCTTGTGGGGCGCGGTGCGTTGCGGCGGTGCGGGTCGGTTCGGCGGCCCGGCCTCGGCTTCCCTCCACCGCTTCACCGTCTCCTTGATGTCGCCCTCGAAGAGCTCGGAGAGGTAGTGGTGGCTGAAGAACTCGTTCTCGTTCGAGATTCCGGCGAAGACGGCCGGTGCGGACGCGCTCACGCGGGCCGGTTCCGTCCCGTGAGGACCGCCACGACCGACACCTGCGGCGCTCCCGCGATGGTCATGGTGTCCTCGACCCAGCGGAAGTAGTCGGCGAACGCCTCCTCCACCTCCCTCAGCTCGTTCTCGGCGCGCCAGTTCACGATCCCTGCGATGCGCGACGGACGGGATCTTCGCCGGGCCTCGATCTGGTCCTTGCGGCGACTCTCAAGCGCCGTCAGGGCATTGATCTCCCTGTCGCGCTCGTCGTCCATCCGCACCGCCGATCTCCGGGCCTCGTCCCCCACCCACATGCGGGCCAGCTCCACCACATCGGGAAGAACGGCTTCGAGTGCGTCTAGGTCCGGTTCGACGCCCGTGTTGGCGAAGTCCTTGCGGCCCAAGCCGATGCGCTCGGCAAAGTCGGCGAAACGCTCCACATCCGCCGCCTCCGCGCCCCACGACGGAATCGCGATCCACTCCGACACCAGGGGCTGCCCCTTCCGGTTGCTGACCTGCCCCGTCACGACGAAGACTGCCTCGCCCGGGAGCAGGTCCGGCACGCCTGCGAGCACCGGTGCTTCGTGCCTTCCGAACGAGGCGAGCATGCGGTCGTCGAGCCACTGCACGACGGGGTTCAGACGCCACAGGTAGTGAACCCGCGGCCAGTGCGACTCGTGCCGCCGGCTCTCGGCGATCTGCGCTTCCATGGCCTGCCGGTCGGCCGTGAGCACGAAGCGCCACGCCTTCGGCCTTATCTCCGGCGGAGCCTGCCGGAAGCGCGCGCGCAGGTCGGGCGGCGCATCGAGCGTCAGGGTCTGCGATGCGCGGTCCACGCGGGAGTCTAGCTCCGGGTGGGCGTGTCGCAGATGTTCGAGTCCGGCCTCGACGTAGGCCAGATCGTCGGCGAAGAGCGACTCGGGGATGGAGCGGCTGCCTCCGAGGCCCCCACGGGCCGTCTCCGTGCGCTGCCTGCCCAAGGCGGCCGCCCGTGCCGTGCCCGCCCGGCTCGGCGTCTCCTCTGCATTCGCTTCCGCCGTCCCCAGGAACAGCGCCATCAGCTCGTCTCCCTCGCTGGTGTCGGGGGTCAGACGGCCGTCGAAGCTTGCGGCGCTCTCGCCGGCGGCGATGGCGCCCCGGGTCACGTCTTCCTCGGCCTGCACGTCGTACTGGTTCATGAAGATCGACGGGTCGCCGATGTTCCGATGGGCCTGCTCGTCCTTCTCGATCAGCACTTCCAGAACGCGCGCGTCTCCCCGGATGGTAGGGTTCACGCTGTCGGCCAGCAGGTACACGATCCTGGGGTCGCGGCGCTGGCCGTAGCGGTCCACGCGCCCGTTGCGCTGCGCGAACACCATGAGCGACCAGGGCAGATCGAAGTGAATGAGCCGGTGGCACTGATGGTGCAGGTTGATCCCTTCGGAAGCCACGTCCGACGCCAGAAGAAGTCGCAGCGGGGTCGTCTCGTTGCCGAAGGCTTCGACGATCTCCTGCTGGTCGGTGTCCGATAGGCCGCCGTGAAGCAGGGCGACCTGTTCGGGCCGAAGTTCGAGATCGGCCACGAGATGGCGCTCGAGCCAGCGCAGTGTCGCGATGCGCTCGCTGAAGACGACCAACCGGTCGCGCGGACTTCGGGAGCTCCAACGGAAGGGCTTGCCGCCCCGGATCGCACGGAGCAGTGCCTGGTACTTCGAGAAGTGGGCGGCCCCGACGGCTTCGAGGGAATCGGCCAGCGCTGCGAGTCCTGCGAGCTCGCGCCGAATGGCGCGGCGGCGTTCCTGCGTTCCGGCGGGCTCGTCGGAAGTCGTTCGCGTCGCGTGTGAACGGGCAAGATCGCGCTCCAGCTGGCGTCGTCGTCGCACGACGGTCTCCAAGCAGGCGGCTGGGCTCGAGAACAGGGCCTTCTCGAGCGTCACGGAGAAGAGCTGGCGGCTCCGGCTCCCCCTACTTTCCGGCCCCGCGGCTTGCATCCGACTCCCCCCTGCGGTCCGGCCCCGTACGGGCACCGCCAGCAGCGCGTCGTTGGCGGCCTCCTCCACGGCGGAGAGCGGGAACGGGTTACGGTAGATCGTGCGGTCGCGGAAGGACTTCTTCACCTGCTCGCGCACATCCTTCTTGAAGCGGCGGATGACCAGGCCCTTGTCCGTGAAGTCCTCGCGGGTGAAGTCGTCCGGATCGCCGATGGCGGTCGGGTCGAGCATGTTCATCAGGCTGGCGAAGCTGCGCGCCTTCCCGTCGTGCGGTGTGGCCGAGAGCATGATGAGCGTGTCGGACCGCTTGGCCAGGCGTTTCGCAAGCTTGCTGCGCAGCGACCGCGACCCCCGTTCGGCCACGTTGTGCGCCTCGTCGATCACGATGATGTCCCACCAGGCGTTCTCCACATAGGCCCGGTATTCGCGGTCCTGCTTGAGCGTGTCGATCGAGATGATCGACCTGTCGTAGTAGTGGAACGGGTTGTGATTCGACGGAATGCGCCTGCGCACCCGTTGGATCCCCATCGAGTCGAGGCGGGTCAGCGGAATCGTGAACCGGTTCCAGAACTCCTTCTGCAGCTGCGTCAGCATGCTCTTGACCGCGACCACCAGGATGCGCTGGCCCCGCCCCCGCGCGACGAGCTCGCTCACCAGAATTCCCGCCTCGATGGTCTTGCCGAGCCCGACGTCGTCGGCGATCAGGATCCTCTGTCGAGGCTGCCGCAACGCCTGGCGGGCCGGAGCGAGCTGGTACGGCACCTGGTCCATTGCGGCGCGGCGGGCCGTGCGGATGCCGTCGTCGTCGTTGGGCACCGCCCGGCGCAGCAGGCTCTCCATGTAGAGCAGGCTGCGCGTGAAGCGCGGCGAGGTGTCGGGGACGAGGGTGGTCGTGGCCGGGTCCAGAACCTTGATTTCGTCCTCGAGGCGGGTCAGGAACACGGCCCCGCGCTCGCGCACCAGCTCCGACACGCCCGTGCAGGTCAGCTGCGCGCCGCCGTCGGGCGAGAGTTCCACGCGTCGCACCACCCACTCGGCGTCGCGCACGACGATGCGGGTGCCGGGAGACGGGGCGGCGACGGTCGTCATGGGTCAGGCTCTCGGCCGAATCGCGAGGCGATCCCTGATCTCATGATAGACAGGTATGCCTTTCCCGGCCTCGATCGTGACCGCTAACCCATATTGGACCGGGTCGTCCAGGCTGCCGGCCGGTTCCTTGCAGACGATACTCAGCGCCAGCTCCCCGTCCGCAGCGAACTGTACGGCTCGGTCACCGTGGTATCGCTGGTGGAACAGTGTCCCGCGCGGTATGGAAGCGTGACTCGGCTGATGCTTGATCCGGGGTGTTCCGAATTCAGTCTCGAAGTCTCCCTTTACTTCCAGCTTCGCCATGCGATAGGCCAAGTTCCGCACGTTGACCGGTGAGAACCATGCGAGCGTTACAGTGACTGCCCGCGGAATTCTGATTTCGCTGAGGCTTTGCGGCAGCGGCAGGCGGCAAACGGCCCGCTGCCGACTCCTCACTTGGCCGTAGCCGATGAGCGTGGCCCGCTGGGCCGAACAGGTCATCGCCTCCGTCATACGAGGGATGCCGTAGCCGATCACTCGCGCTACGTTGTCGAGACGCTCTACATGCTTCCCACGGCCCTGAGGCCCGTAAAGGCATTCGAGTCTTGTCGCGACCGTCTCGTCCCAGCGGGCCCCGTGGACGAGAAGTGCACGAACGACAACTCCGTGATAAGAAGGGTCGGCGTCAGCGAGCACGCCCCCGTTGTCCCGATCCATCAGAGCGTCGAACAACCGATGCGCGGCACGCGTCGCGAGGGCGGCGGCGACACTGCTCCCGCTCGTGTTTGTCTCCCTGTCCAACCGTCCTTGCTCGTCGGGGGAAGCGACCCCAATGCCGAATTGCCGTCCCGCCTGCCACGGCTGGATACAGCATCCGTTGGCACCTGGAAGCGCTCTCACGTTTTCCCTCCCGCCCGGCATCAATATCTCGGGCTTGATCACCTTGCGGTGTCCCAACCCCATAGCGGAACTGATGTTGGGCAAAGACGGGCTCTCGTACGGGTCCAGCAAGGTTCCATGGCCAGTGGACCGAGGATTCCTGTGATCCGCCTCGTCGTGTGCGGCACCCACGGTCACCACATTCAAGGCCTCCGACGGTGACAGCAGCGTACGCCTGGATCGCTGCTTCCCGAGTCCATCCAGAACGGCATCCTCTCGCGAAGATGGAGTGGCGTCTTCGAACGCGGTCATGGTGCCGAATCGCGGAACCGGCAATGGATCGGCAATGTTTCCGGCGCTCACGACGAACAGAATGCCGTATTCGTGAGCAAGGTAGTCCAATAGTCGCGCCCAAGGACTGATCCAGCCAGCGTAGGGCCGTCGCGGGTCACCCAGGGACAGGTTGACGAGGAACACGTGTGGCGCTGACAGCTCTGTGCCTTGGGCTCCCTCCTTCATCCGAACCACCGCTCGATAGATGGTATCGACCACCAAGCGATCCGGGAGAAACCGCTCCTCCGAGCCATCCTCTGGGGCAAACATTACCGGGTGGATGTGCAGGAGTCGGCTCAATGGAGCTTCGCGTTGTCCTCGATCCCCGTGAAGGATCAGCGACGCCATCGCAGTGCCGTGGTAACGTCCAGACACCAGACTGCGCTCGTCCAAGCCATCCGGGTCGTCGATCACGACACGCTCGTCCAGCAGACGATGCCTTTGAACGGGTACGCCATCAAGCAATGCGGCGATGGCCGGCAAGTTCGGCGGAGGTAGCGGACCCACCGAGGATTCTCCAGCCGTAACGTGCCGACTTGCGGGTTGAACCAATGGGGAGCACTGGGGCCGGACAAACATGATGTCGTCGCAGACCACGAGGTGGACCGGCTCTCGCTCCACCAATCGATTCATCTCTTCACGGGGCAGCTCGACGAGGGCTGCCTCGTATGCTATTGCGGGGATGGAGGCACGGTGCACGACTGATCCGCGCGCTTGGGCCACCACGCGTGCCAGTTCGCGCTTCGCCCGGTCACGTTGCTCGGCTTCCCCACGGTACCATAGTTCGACTTCAACTGTGATCGATGCTTGAGGATCCCCGTCGAGATCCTTTCGAAAGTCCGCGAGCGCATCGTCCGAGATTCGATCTTCTGGTCCCCATGGTCGAAGAGCTCGAAGTCGGTGGAACAGCTCATACCACGGCTTGAATCCTCGTTGCGCCTCCAGGCACCTCTGATGGCGTCTCCACAAACTCAGGAGCTCTTGAAGCGCGCGCATGTCCGGCATGGCTGCGTATACGCACCCCCCCACTGCCTTGTCATCACGTGGTCGCCCCTGCCTGCCTTGGCGAGTGTCCACCTCCCAGAAGTCCTCATCGGGCTCAAACTCGAAGTCGTGTTCGGCGAGATACTCCAAGCCAAGCACCCGTCCGCACGCAGCCGCGAAACCACGGATCGATCCCGCCACTTCGAACACGACGACCCTTTCCGAGGCAAGCCCAGCGGGGTCATCCCGCAACTTGACGGGATCCCCATCCTCGCTTAATGCGGCCGCCAACCGGTCGAAAACCGGGCCGAGTCGCTCGGCTTGGCGCGCTCGACCGGGATGCCGCGGCTGAGATGGCGGGAACGACGGACCTTTTGGCGGCTCCCGGATATCGTGGGGCGGGAGCGGCAGAAGCGGGAACTCCGGCATTCTGATCTCGCGCCGCCTACCCTGCCGTGACCCGCTTACGCTCCCCCCAGAGCTTCAGCGTGTCTGCCACAACCCGCTTGAGGCTTACGCCGCCCGTCCCCAGCGCAAATCGCCTCCTCACGTCTAGGCAGAACTCTTCGGCCTCTGCATAGCTGACCTGCCCCAGCCGGTGCGCCAAGGTCGCCGGGGCGTGGCCCAGCGGGGCACCCATGGAACGAGCGAATGCCGCGAGATACCTGGTCAGGTCCTTCTCCATAGGCGCGTCGAGCGAGAGACGCAGCTGGAAGCGCCGCCACACGGCACGATCGAGCAGCTCGGGATGATTGGTCGCCGCCACGGTCACCGTGTAGCTCGGCAGCCCATCGACCTGCATGAGAAGCGAGGTGACGACGCGTTTAATCTCGCCCGTCTCGTGCGTGTCTCCGCGCTCCTTGGCTACCGCATCGAACTCGTCAAAGAAGAGAACGCACGGAGTGGTGCGTGCGTAGTCGATCACGTGCTTCAGGCGGTTCGCGGTCTCGCCCAAGTAGCTGCCGATCATCGTTTCGTAGCGCACCACGATGAAGGGCACCGACAGAGACTCGGCGATGGCTTCCGCCAGCGTGGTCTTGCCGTTTCCGGGTGGCCCGATCAGGAGAACGCGATGCCGGGGTTCCAGGGAGTGGGCACGCAGCACGGAGGCCCTGTGCTGTTCCTCGATCAGCTCGCGACAGGCCCGCCGATTCGCATCCGACAGGATGAGATCCTCCAAGCGCCTTCGCGGGACGAGCTCGGTCGCGAAGTTGCGCCAGGGCATGCGGGTCCGCCCGACGAAGGCCGCCCTGGGGGGTCGCGCCCCATTGGCGACCGTCCCACTGGCGACCGCGCGGGTCAGCCGATCCGCAAGAATATGATGCTTCTTGGACCGCTCATCGGCGATGATCGCCTCGGCGACGCTCTTGACGCGCCCGTGGTCGCCCTCGGCACCGGCCCGCACCAGCGCCACCAGCAGATCGCCTCGCGCCATGTGGATCGTCCCTCCCTGGTAGCGTACGATTCGAATCCCCTGCTCGCACCATCGTGGGACCGCTCTCGTGCCCTGCGGCCTGCAAGGCCCACAGCCCGTCGTTCAGTATAGCCGATTCCTCGCGGGACGGGCGAATGCGGATGGGCCGACTCGAGATTCAGCACTCCGTTTCTCAGCGAGCCCCAGTGGGGTTGGAACCAACCCGACCATGGCCGGGTACAATCCAACCACATGTCGTCACTGTCCGTCAATGTGCACAGGGAGCACACGATGAGACGCACCAACTCCGGCCCGACCGCACGCCCTCTCGCCTTCGTCCCTCTTCTCTTGGCCGCGCTCTTCGCGACTCGCCCCCTCGCTGCGCAGGAGGTGATCGAGCTTCCGGCGCGTGATCAGCGGATCGACCCGACGTTCAAAGAGGTCCATCGCGTCGGCGTCGTTGACGGGGAATCGTGGGAGATGTTCGGTTCGGTGGAAAGGGTCGGGTTCGACGCTGTCGGCAACCTCTACGTGTTCGATCTTGCCGGCAGACGCTCGCAGGATGCGCGCATCGCAGTGTTCGACCGGACCGGAGCGTTCGTGCACCAGTTCGGCTCGGCGGGCGAGGGTCCGGGCGAGTTCAGGCGACCGAGCGACTTCGCAGTTCTGCGCGACGGCACGACGGTGGTCAAGGACTCTGGCCACGACGCGTACCAGATCTTCGACCCGTCCGGGACCTTCATGCGCATGGTCAGAAGGATCGGGGAACGGGGCGGCGTCGCCGTAGTGGCCGACATTCATGCCGATCCGCGGGGCGCAGGGATCTTCGATCCTGCCTACAGGATGCCGGGAGGTGCCGTCGGCGCACGAGATGGCAACCCGGCTTCAGGCTTCCGCCCCGTCACGAGGATGGGTCTAGCGGGCGAGGTCGTGGACACTGGCACGGCGGCTCTCGGTTGGCTTCCTCCCCGTGGCCAGGAATTGAAGGGAACATTCAATGTCGGGGGCATTGCCCTTGACCTCGCCGAAGTGATCGGCCGTTTCGCGATACCGGCCGTGTTCGAACCGAAGCTCCTGATGAGCCCGCTGCCGCACGGGGGCCTCGTCTACGCGGACTCCTCGGCGTACCGGCTGAAGATCACGCCTCCGGGCAGCGCGGCTGTGCTGCGCACCATCACACGGCCCCTCGACCCGCAACCGGTAACGGAGTCGGTCAAGAAGGCATACCTGGAGCAGCGCGCCGCCCGCGGTCGCAGCCGCACCACCGGAAGCGCACGGACCAGCGAAGGCGAAAGCATGCCCGTTTCCATTTCCATCGGGAACTCCGAGCCCACGTTCTTTCCGAATATCCCGGTCCTCCGCAGTCTCGCCGCCACATGGGAAGGCCACATCTGGGTGCAGCGCCGAGGGGAGGAACCGGAAAGCGATGGTCCCATCGATGTCGTGACCGCCGAGGGCGAGTACGTCGGCACGTACGCGACCGGTGCCACCGCGCTGCCGGACGCCTTCGGTCCCGGCGGACTGGCGGCGTTCATCGAGCTCGACGAATATGACGTGGCCAGCGTGGTGGTGCGGAGGCTCCCGGCCGAAGTTCGCTAGTGACTTGGCATTCCGGGCCGCAACTCGGTAGCATTCGGCCATGTCCCCTCCCAACACCCCTTTCGCCCGCCCGCCGGGCGACATCGGACGCGCCGGTAGCAAATCCGCCACCGGCACTTACCCCCCCCCCCCCCCCCCCCCCCCCCCCGGAACCGGCAAATGGCCGACAACGCAGACAGGCGTCGTTGGCCTTTCCATTGGGATTCGCTGCTGATGCGATTCCGTCACGTGCGGAGGAACACGACAACCTTCCGCACATCGTCAAGTTCTCGGGCGGTAGATCCTCTGCCGCATTAGTCTTTCTTCTCGCAGAATCGGGTCTTCTCCGGGCTGACCGGGGCGACGCGGTTTTGTTCGCGAACACATCGGCCGAGCCCGCCCAGCGGTGGCGCGACTACACTGCGGCGCCCGTCCCCGAGCGGCGTGGTCCCGCCGGCCGGGCTCCCATGTGGGGCCCCGGCGCGACCCGCCACGTCACGCTGCTCGGGCTTCGCGCCGACGAGGCCCAGCGCATCGCCAAGATCGAAGCCCGGTCGGTCTTCGCCGAGGGCGCGGGCAGCCGGGCGTGTTCCATTCACACGCAGCCTCCGGGGGAATACCCGTGCTTCCCCCTCGCGGACTGGGGTTCAACGACACTGCGTCTTCTGCTTCATGAAGGGCACGCGGACCCTTACCTCCGCCGCCCGCCGTTGCGACCCCCGGCGAGTGACCGGCGCACCCTCCGATATCCGATGGTGGGTCGACATGGAGCGGCGCTACCGTCGAAGCGCGCCTTCGCGAAACGCACCCGGTACATCCCGGTTCGGCTTCTTCGGCGTGCGCGGCCCGGACTTCGCGGATATCGCGGCGGGCGCAGCGCCGGATCTGGACAACGGTATCGGACTTGATCCCGGTCGCATGTTTCGACTGCTGACGGAAGGCAACACCGACAAGGGCCGCACGGGTGCGGGCGCCTTCGGGATCGGACACCTGACTGCGTTTGCAGCATCGGACTTGCGCTACGTATTGTACGCTGGTCGATACCGCGACGAGAAAGGCGGCTTGCGCGACGTGTCCACCGCCCACGCGATACTCGCATCGCGTAAGACGAAGAAGAACGGGGGATGCGGCGGGCACGGCTACTGGCTTACGAGCAAGGAGCGAACGCTTTTCGATCGTTCGCCCTACCCCGGCTGGGCGCCTTCGTTGTTGATGCGGGAGCTGGATCAGCTGGAGGGGACGGGCAGCGTCGTCTGTGTTCCCGGATTCAACGACTTCTGTGACAAGGCCGACCCGGTGGACGTAATCGCCCGGGTCGCCGCGAAGAACTTCCTCGCAGCCATTTGGCAGCAAAAGAAACGGGCTGAGCAGGGCGGCGGTTGGTTGTCCGGTGCCTACCAAGCGTTGGAGACGCTTGACAGTGGCCGAGAGTTCACTTTGGAGGCGGGGGCACGGGTGAGCTTCCGGCACCTGCCGACCGGTGACGGGAGACCGCAATCACGAGTCCAGGTGTTCCGCAACGGTATGTAGATCACCAACAACGCAGACGAACTCAAGCCCTCGAACTTCAACGGTGTAAGACCCTTCAGCGCAGTAATCATGATTGAGGACGGCGATCTTTGCGACCTCGTTCGCGGAGCGGAGGGACCGGAACACCGGGGCTTGGTGCGGAAGCGCCTCGGTCGCGACAGCAAACGGCTGTTGGCAATGCTGAAGCAGATCGGCAACGAACTTCGGTCGGAAGCCGGGGTGATCGAACCCACCGACATGTTCACGCCTTCGGACTTCGCGATGGTTCCGGGCGACTCGCAGCCGGAGGCCGAAGTGGTGCCACCGTATCGCCCGCGGAGGCCCCCGGCTCTGGGCCCGAACGGCACAACTAAGACGCTGCAACCCGACGATGCCGGAAAAGAAGGCATTGATCCTCCAGAAGGAGGAAAAGGACGGCGGAGGGGCCGGGGTGCGACATCCAAGTCGGGGCGCGGCGTGCCGGGCAGGTTTTCCGTACTGCCCGTGCGGAACGGCAAACATGAAATCGACACGGTCCGGGTCATCTGGCGACCGAATAGCGGTGAAAGTTCCGGTAAGCGAAATTCCGGTAAGCGCGCGGGCGTCTTCGGCGTTCGCGTGCGGGTTCCTTCCGGATCCGTTTCCCATTCTCCTCGAAGACAAGTCGCGGCTCGACTGGCCCGGTGCTGCCTACAAGCCGAGCGTCCATGTGGGTGTCGGTCAAGCGAACATCACGCACACACTCGTCGGAGCGCGTGCACTGAAGCGGCTGATCGATGAAGGGAGTGCAGTGTGGGCCGTGGAGCTCCGGTGCCCGAAGACGCTCATGTCCCGGGTCGAGACTTGCCGCAGCGAACGCCAGAGCGTGACATGGAGCGAGGACGACGTGGACGAGGACATCTACGTCATGCCCGGAGTCCTGGCGCGCGAAAGCTTGTCCCTCGGTGATGCCGAGCTGAGTTCGGTCTGGAAGGGCGTGCCGCTGCAGGCACCCCAGGGATGGTGGCTTGTCCGCGGGAATGTGCGCCGAGCGAACACTCTAGCGGAATCCCTGCTCAAATTCCAGCGGCAAGATGATCTGAAAACCGGCCGCATGGAAGTCAAGCCGGATGAGGGCAGCGGCCGACTTCGGTTCACGGTTTGGCTGGCGTCCGATCTCTTTGAACATGTCGAGTCGAATCGGACGCTCAAGATCGCTGCACTCGTCGGTGCCTGACCACCGAAAGTCCGGCCATACCGCTCTGGGACAGCGACGACTACGACCCGGCTCTCGTAGCCACCCTTCTCGAACCCTTCCGCATGGTGGACCCGGAAGTGCGAAACGATGAATAGACGGTCGCTCGACAAGGCGGGACCTCCATTCACCCAATGGCCAAGGGGGATCATCTTCGAGCAGAAACGCCACGGCAAATGGGAGGATGCGGACCCCCGGGTCAAAGATCCTGTCCTCCGACGCCAAGAGGAGCTCCAAGCTGCGATTTCCGGCGGTGCGCACGGACTGAGCGTTTACCTGCACAGCAAACTTCAACTCACCGGAGTCGAGATCGGAGCGCCGATGTTTCCTAGGTCAGAGCTGACTGTTCGTGAGTACCGGTACCCGCCTGTCGAGCTGGAGGAGGAGATCGGCGAAGCGTGGAGGGGCGTCGTACAGCCCAGCTTGGCATTGAGGCCGTTGTTCTGGTTGCTCTGTCACATCGAGTGGCTCGAACAGAGATGTTTCGGCACTTCGGGTCACCGTCTCGCCGAGATGTTCACAGCGGGCCACAGGGACAAGAAGCTCGAAGGCCGAACCCGGAACTTTCTTCGCCGCACAGGCGGACTGCGGGACATTCGCGGCAATACGTCAGTCTTCTCGGATTGCCCGCTGGCCCGGGCTTGGTGGCGGTTCCACTTGGCCGAACAGGTCGAACGGATCACCACCTCTATCGGCGCACGCATCAACCGCAGGACTGCCCACCGCACCCTCCATACGAACCGCCCGGCATGGGAAGAATCGGTCATGCTGTCCCTGCAACGCATCACCGTGATCAACCAGCCACGAGGCCGCGCTGCGATCGTGCGGGAATTGGACCGTCGCCTCGAATCGAAAGGACGCATCCGCAAGACGGATGTGCAGGAGATCGCCTTGGTTTTTGCACGTCAGGGCCTGAGGCGTTCCTTCGAGCATACGCCGTGGAAGGATCTGGCATGAGCCGGGAATAGCCTCTACTTTGAAGCCCGCCCAGCCAAGGAGGGCTCAGGGCCAGCACGAGAGGCGTTGAACCCCATGTCCGATCCGTTCACTCTGTCTTCCGGCGACCGCTCGCACCTTGACCGCCTCGCCGAATCGTACGCACCGGAAGTACGGATCGGCATTTGCCGTGCAAGCGTCAGGCACTCCCTCCCGGCCGACGGCTTACTGGCGCGTCTGATCGAAGAACGACGGGCGGCGTGGGCCGTTGAAGTGAAGTGTCCGAAGACGCTCATGTCCCGCGTGGACACCAGCCTCGAAGTGCGCCAGGAGGTGGAGTGGAAGGTCGGCGACGTGGACGGCGATGTGTGCCTTACGCCGGGAGTGGTGTCGTTGCGCGGGTCGGCGATGCAAGGTTCGGCGACGAGCGGATATTCGGCACTGAGCGGATCCCCCCCGAAAGGCACCTTCCGGCAGGATACTGCGCTGAGAGCCCCGCCGGGATGGTGGCTCGCCCGGGGCGCGATGCGACGAGCGAAGCCGCTGGCGTCGTCGTTCGTCGGTTACCGGCTGGCGGAAGACCTGGAGAGCGGGCGCATGGCGGTCACTCCGGTCGAAAGCAACGGCCGTCTGCGTTTCGTCGTGGCACTGGCCCCGGATGTCTTCGATCGCATCCAGTCGGACCAGGCCTTGCAGGTCGCTGCACTGGCAGGAGTCTGCGGCCGGTTCCCGCGGATCTTCCGTCGCGGTGGCCACGGAAGGCACGAACACTCCTTGGCGCAGGAGATCAGACGCTGGCTCGCGGAGGATAACGCCGGAGTCCGCCTTTGGGACGACCGCGACTACGACCCGGTGCTCGCCACGGCCCTCGAACCGATCCGCCTTCTCGCCGAGTCCGGTCCTCCTTATGTGAGCGACCGATTGCTGGCCAAGGCCGCCGGTCCCTTCCGCGAGTGGCAATCCGGCATGATCTTCCGGCCGAAACACCACGGAAAACGGGAACATGCCGACTCCCGCGCCAGGGCATCCATCCGTCGCCGCCAGGAAGAACTGACGGACGCGGTCGCCGGCGGCGCGCACGGATGGGGAATCTACCTGCGTAACAAGCTCGGGCTCTCCCCCGACGGCGAATTCGGAGCACCTCCGTTTCCGCGCAAGGAGCTTATGCCTCTCGAAGCCCGGGAACCATCCCGCGAGCTGGAAGAAGAGCTGGCCGAAGCCTGGAAGGGGCGGGTGCGGCCTCGCATGGCTTCGCAGCCGCTGTTCTGGTTGATCTGCCACATCGAGTGGATCGAACAAGGCCGGTTCGGGTCCGCCGGGCGGCGCCGGGCGGGCGCGTTCACCGATGGCCGCGGAGAAAAGACGATCGAAGGCCGCACGCGGAACTTCCTCCGCCGTGCCGGCGGGCTGCCGGTCGCACGAGGCAATGTCTCGGTCTTCTCGGACTGCCCGCTCGCACGGGCTTGGTGGCGCCGCCATCTGGCCGAAGAAGTCGAGCGCACTACGCAAGGGCGGCTCACGAGCGGAAACGCACACGAGGTCTTCCACGCCAACAGATCGGCATGGGAAGAGCTCGCCATGGTGTCGCTGCGCCGAATGACCGTCGTCAACCAGCCTCGAGCCCGCGCGGCGATCGTGTGGAAACTGAATCGACGGCTACAGAGCCGGGGACGCATCGACCACCGGGATGTCGCTGCCGTCGCCGGGAGCCTCGCCCGGCAGGGCTCGCGGCGCTCCCTCGAGCATGTTCCCTGGCAGGAGCTGCTGGCGTCCAGAGCCGGGGGGCGGTTCAGGTCTCGCGAGCGCGCTCCAGCAGTTCCGCCTCCGTCCCGCACTCGATGATCCGGTCGCCGATCCGAGCGATCCGCTCGATGTCGGTGATCCCCTCCAGCACCGTGGACAGCCGATCGGCCGTCTGCGCACCGAACTTCAGGCGCGCCTGTCGGCAGACCAGCGCGGCACTTCCCTCGGCGCGGCCTTCCCGGCGGCCCTCCAAGCGGCCTTCCCGGCGGCCTTCCCGGCGGCCCTCCCGGCGGCCCTCCCGGCGGCCCTCCCGGCGGCCCTCCAAGCGGCCCCGTTCCTTCAACTCCTCGATACGCTCCTTCAACTCCTCCACGCCTGCGTAGATCATTCCTGCCTCCTTCAGCGACTTCACCTGTTGCAGCGTCTCCTCCGCGATCCCCCACGACTCCGCGGCTCCCAGAACCCAGTCCCGGAACGCCTCCCGCAGTCTCTTGTGTTCCGGTCCCGGATACTCGTCGAGCACGCGGCCGACCACTCGCGACACGTTCCGCGCCGAGGAATCCAGCTCCATGCTCGCGATCCACGACACCACGTCCGCCGCCTCCGGTAGACGGTGGCGCGCCATCTCCCGCAGGTCAAGGACCCTGTGGCGCAGCCTCGCCTGATACCCGACCGTGCGGTGCCGCGGCGGCCCGGGCTTGATCAGGTCGAACACGTCGTCCGTGGCCGTCCAGCGGTCCCGCCCGTTGTAGACCGTGACCGCGAGGGTCTCCGGCAGGAGTTCTTCGGGCACCGGTCTTCTGCGGCGGCGGCTCCTCGTGGGGACCATGCCGTAATAGGCGGCCCAGATATAGTAGTGGATCCGCACGGCCATCCAGTGGTCGAGCTCGGACTGGAACTCGATGGGGACGAGCAGGTAGCGCGACTCTCCGCGGAAGTGGATCTTCCACATGAGGTCGGCATGGGAGCGCACCAGCCCCGGAGCGATCCGTTCGGTGGCCAAGCTCTCCATCCTGTCGAAGTCGAGCTCTTCGGCCAAGTCCGGGTCGACGTGGCGGATCATCTGCCGGATCACCAGCGGCAGGGAGAACAGGAGCTTGTAGGACTGATCGTGTCTTCGGGACAAACCGGCGTCTCCGGCTCGGGGGGTCGCTCGCGGAGAGGCACCGGGCTTCCTGAAGCGCCCGTCGGACGGACGCGCCCCGCTGCCCCCGCGAACGATAGGATAGGCCAGACGCCGGGCGTTGGAATGGCTGGATGGGACTGATTTTGGACCGTCAACCGCGCATTACACTATGTAATGTTCACATTACATTCTGGTTGACCGCACCAAGGTGAGAATCGCCGCCTGCGGCACGACCAGGTACTCCTTGCCCTCGAAGCTGATCTCGACGGACGCCTTGCGGAAGAAGATGGCGAAGTCGCCGACCTGTGCCTGTACGGGCAGATAGCGCGCCTCGCCCGAACCGATCTTCCACGGCTCGTCGTTGAGTTCGGCGGGCGCGCCGATGGGAGTTCCCGGGCCCACCGCCAGCACGCGTCCGCCCTGTACGGACTGCTTGTCCACCGCCGAGGCCGGGAGGTACAGCCCGACCTTCGACCGGCCCTCGCCCACCTCGGGCTCGACGAGGACACGGTCGCCGACCACGATCAGCCGCTTGCGGCTTTTTCCGTCCACTTTTCTCTCTTCACTCTCTTTACGAGGTGCAGTTCCGCCGGCGGATCGCCGATTACACCCCAAGCTTCGCATACACCCAAGCTACGCAGCAATTCGCCGTAGGCATATAAGCCCCCCGCGCGTGCGGACCGCGTTACGTGAGACTCCGGTCGCTCTGATCACTCATTCTCATTCGGCTCCGTGCTCGAAATGGCCGGTTCGAGCGTCCGCGCAACGTGCCGAATCTGCTCGGTCGTCAGTTCAGGGAAGATCGGGAGCGCGAGGACTTCGTTCGCGGCCCGCTCGCTGACCGGGAGATCGCCGCGCCGGTAGCCGAGTCCGGCGAAACACTCCTGCAGGTGGAGCGGCAGCGGGTAGTAGACGGCGGTGCCGACCCCTGCCGCTTCCAGGCGTTCGCGCACGAGATCGCGCTCGGCGACGCGGACCACGAACTGGTTGAAGACATGGCGTTCGCCGACGGCCTGGGGTAGGACGAGGCGGTCGCCGACGACGCGGGGCAGGACGAGGGCCTCGCTGCGAAGTGTGGGAAGGTCGCCGAGAAGGCGGTGGTAGAGCGACGCGTTGGCGATGCGCGCGTCGATCCAGCGGTCCAGGTGAGGCAGCTTCGCGCGGATGACCGCGGCCTGAAGCGCATCGAGCCGGAAGTTGCCGCCCACAAAACGGTGGTGGTAGCGGGTGGTTTCGCCGTGGACGCGCAGGGCCCGAAGCTTCTCGGCGCGCGCGGGGTCGTCGGTGACCACGATGCCGCCGTCGCCGTAGCCGCCCAAGTTCTTGGTGGGAAAGAACGAAAAGCAGCCGTAGTGCCCGGCCGAGCCTGCGCGCCGTCCGTCATGCCGGGCACCGATCGCCTGCGCGGCGTCCTCGATGACGACGAGGCCGTGGCGCCGCGCGATCTCCATGATCGGGGCCATCTCGGCCATTTGACCGAAGAGGTGGACGGGAAGGATGGCCCGCGTCCGCCCCGTGATGCGGTCCTCGATCAGGGCGGGGTCGATGTTGAAGGTCACCGGATCGATGTCCGCGAAGACGGGTGCGGCACCCACCCGCGAAATGGCTCCCGCGGTCGCGAAAAAGGAGAAGGGCGTGGTGACGACCTCGTCGCCGGGCCCGATGTCCTCGGCCATGAGCGCCACCAACAGCGCGTCGGTGCCCGACGACACGCCGATGCCGTGGGCGCTGCCGACATAACGTGCCACCGCCTCCTCGCACGCCTGGACCTCCGGACCCAGCACGAAGCGCTGCGAATCGACGATCCGGGCGAGCGCCCGGTCGATCTCGGGCTTTATCGAGGCGTACTGCCCGGTCAGGTCCAGCAGAGGTACTTTCATGGATGTTCCTAAACTACCAGCAGACCATGCCATCGTAGCCGCCCATGTCATTGTATCGCACCGTCGGGAACTGCGCCGCGCTGGTGGCGCTCCTGCTCGCCGCGGCGTTGCTCCACGGCGGCGGAGACGGAGACGCCTTTCACGTCATCGGCACCGAAGTGACGCCGACGGCGGAGGTGGCCGGGCTTCCTGCGGCGGATTCGCCTGCGGGCCGCTCCGAACTTGCCGACCTCGACCGCCTCGCCGGCACGGTGCTGGTGCTGCTTCTGCTCTCGTCGGTCACCGTTCTGGCCACCGTGCTCGGCCTCATCGCCGCCGAGAATCTGTCGCTGCAGGGACGGCGGGCGATCGAGGTCATGCTGGGCGCGCCGCCCGCGTGGTTGGTGGGGGCGGCCGTGCGGCTGTGGGTCCGGCGCATCGGGGTCGCGACCGTGCTGGGCGCGTCGGTGTGCGCCGCCGCCGCCGCCGTCATGGCGTTCGGCGCGCCGCCGGGAACCTTCTTCGCCCGCGCGGCCGCGTGGCCCCCGGCCGCAGCGGTGGTGCTCGTCGCCGTCGTCGTGATCGTGATCGCCATCCTTCCCGTGGCCGCGCTGTACCGGGGCCGGAGGCCGTTGCTGCAGGAGGCGGAGAGCCGGCACAGCACCGATCCGCGACCGAGACAGTTCGGCCGCGTCGTGCTGATCACGCTGCAGATCTGCATCACGGTGGCGATCCTGGCGGGCTCGGGGTTGCTCGCAGCGGCGGGAGGGCCATGGCCGGGGAACGAGCGCGGCGGCGATCCGCGGTCCGCCCTAGTCATGTGGGGACGCGGCGACCCGCACGCAGAGCGACCAGGGCAGTCCCTGCCCGGAGCGCCGGGTGCAGCGGGGCCGAGCGCGGGTGCATCCGTCGTCGGACTGCTCTCTCCCGTCGGGGACTCGGCCCGCGACCCCGTCCGGCGCGCCGCTCTCTTCGAGTCCGCGCTGACCGCGCTCGGCGAGGCCCCGGGGCTGGCCGCGGAAAGTCTGGGCACGCCCGGCGCCTGGATCGGCCGCGGACCCGAGGTGCTTGCGCTGAACGAATGCGGCCGCTGCTCCACCGGCGGAATGCCCCACCCGGTCCATGCGGCGCGAGTGAAGCGCCACGCGGTGATGCCGGGGTTCTTCGCGGAGCGCGGCCTTCCGTTCGCGGCGGGACGCGGACCGGACGCCGACGGGGTGGTGATCAACGAAGCCTATGCGCGGGCCCACTTCCAGGATCCGCCGGCGGTGGGAAAGAAGGTCGCGATCGGCGGGCTGGGCGGAAGTTGGTACGAGGTGGTGGGGGTGGTGCGCGACCGGTCCGGCAGAGGACTGGGGGCGTCCGGATCGAGGTATTCCGTCTACTACTCCGCCGTGCAGCACCCGCCGGCGAAGATCGAGCTGGTCGCGGCGGTCACCGCCGCTTCGGGTCCGGATGTCGAGGACTCGCTTCGGATCGTCCGCGAAGCATTGGCCGAACTGCCGGCGCAGGAGCTGGTGCTCGCCGGTTTCAGGCCCGGCGACCACGAACTGGAGCGCGTGTACGGCACGGCCGGCTGGCTGGGCGGCGGCGGCCGCATGGCGGGCCTGCTGGCGGCGATCGTCGCGCTGGCCGGGATGACCGGCGCGCTGCGCGCGCATGTGCAGTCCCGCCGACGGGAGATGGGGATCCGGTCGGCGCTCGGAGCCGGTCCGGCGACGCTGCGTCGCATGGTGCTGCGCGAAGCGTTTCGGATCAGCGCCGTCGGCGTGGGAACGGGCTTGTGGACGGCCACGTTGATCGTAGGCGTTGCGGGGCCGCCGGGAGTCCGGGTCTTCAACGCGCCGCTCTTCCTGGTCATTGCGGCGGTGTTCGTTTCGGCGGCCGTGCTGGCCGCGATGCCGAGCGCCCGGGTCGCGGCCTCGGCCGATCCACGGGCCGCAATGGACGGGTAGCGATCAAGCGGGGCAGCGATCAGCGTCGAAGCGAGCCGGTGCCGGAGCGGCGGAACAAGCTTCGCTGAGCGGTACCCGCCTCGAGCTCCAGCAGCCGCCGCTTTCGCGCCAGGCCTCCGCTGTAGCCGCCCAGGCCGCCGTCGGCCCGGATCACGCGGTGGCACGGCACGACGATCGCGATCCGGTTGTCGCCGTTTGCGCGTCCCACCGCCCTGGGCCCGCCGACCACCCCCACGCGCCGCGCGAGTTCGGCGTAGCTGATCGTGGTTCCGTAACGGATGTCCAGTAGAGCTCGCCAGACCCGTTCCTTGAAGTCGGTTCCGGCAAGAACGAGCGGGAGGTCGAAGCGCCGCCGCCGACCGCCGAAGTACTCGTCGAGCTGGATCTCCAGCGCGTCGAGGTGCGCGTGCGATCCCGACCTGGCGTGACCGCCCGGCGCACCGCGGACCGGCCGACGCGGCGGTGTCGGTGCCGCATTCCCGGCGTACGGCTCGACGCCCGTCGGCTGCTCGGCCAAGGTCGTGCGGGGGGCGAACTCGAGCATGCAGATGCCGTCGGCGGCGGCTCCGGCCACCATCTCGCCCAGCGCGGTGCGCAGGCGACGGGTCAGGACTCGTCGCAAAGCCGGTAGAGCACCCATGTCGCGACCGAGCGCAGCGGCCGCCACGGTTCGGCGCGCTCCAGGACGGCCTTCTGGGCCGGACGTTCGTTCAGGGCATCCAGGATCCGCACCCCTTCGCGCACGCCGAGGTCTCCCGCTGGCATCACGTCGAGGCGTCCGAGACGAAAGATCAGGAACATCTGCGCGGTCCACTCGCCGATCCCCCACACCGACGACAGCATCTCGACGATCTCGGCGTCGCTCATGCGGGACACGGAGCGCAGCCGCACCGATCCGTCCCGGCTCTTCCCGGCGAGGTCCTTGATCGCGCGCGTCTTCGCGGCCGACAGCCCCGCGCCGCGGAAGGCGTCGTCGGACAGCGCGAGGCACTCTTCGGCGGTCGGGAAGCGGGGCCCCGAAGTCAGCGCGCACGCCCGGCCGTAGATCGTTCGGGCCGCGGCGCCCGCGAGCTGCTGGAAGGTGATGGACCGCGCGATGGCCTGGAAGTTCGAGCCGCGCGCCAGAGGGCCTGCCGGGAAGCCGGGGTAGGGCGTGACGCGCGACATGGCCGCCCCGAGCACCGGGTCGCGCAGGGCGAGCTGCTCGAGCTGTTCGGGGGCGGGTTTGATGCGGGGGGGCATGCCGACCGGGCCGCTCAGCCGGAAACCAGCGAAGGGATGGCGACCATGGGGTCGACATCGGCGCCGTAGTCGACCCCGGGCACCTCGAAGCCGAAGAGACGCAGGAAATCGGTGCGGTATCCGTCGAAATCGGCGAGGTCGCGGAGCGTCTCGGTCGAGATCGATTCCCACGCGCGCCGCACCGCTTCCTGGGTGCCGGGCTTCATTTCGAGATCGTCGAGACGGATGAAGCCGCGAGCATCGGTCACGACTCCCTCGGAGCCGTACGCCTTCCGGGCGAAGAGACGCACGGCCTGCTCCGCGGGGCCCTCGTGGTCGCCCTTCTCCTTCATGACCTTGAACAGGATGGACATGTAGAGGGGGACGACGGGTATGGCCGCGCTCGCCTGCGTGACCACCGCCTTCATGATCGCAATGTGCGCGCCGCCGCCCGCCGGTGCCAGCTCGCGATCGAGTTCGCGGGCTGTCCGGTGGAGGTCGGCCTTGGCCCGTCCGATGGCACCGTCCCTGTAGATCGGCCAGGTGAGCTCGGGGCCGATGTAGCTGTAGGCGAAGGTTCGGCAGCGGGGCGCGAGCACGCCGCCGTCTCGGAGCGCGTCCATCCACATACGCCAGTCCTCGCCGCCCATGACGGCGACGGTGGCGGAGACCTCTTCCGCCGTGGCGGGGCCCAGTTCGATGCCGGTGACCTGGGCGCGGTCGGTGTTCAGCGTCTTCGACCGGTAGGGCTCGCCGATGGGCTTGAGGACGGAAGTGAAGCTTTGACCGGTCTCGGGGTGGGTTCGTCGCGGCGCCGCCAGCGAGTTGACGACGCAGTCCACGGGCGGAAAGTCGCGGCGCAGCGCGGCCACGACCTCTCCCTTGGCCTCGTCGGAGAACGTATCGCCGTTGTAGCAGGCCGACTTGAGCCCGCGCTCGACGGCGGCGGCTTCGAAGGCGGCGGTGTTGTACCAGCCTGCGGTACCGGAGCGCCTCGGCTTGGGCGGACGGTCGAAGAAGACGCCGAAAGTTGCGGCCCCTCCGCCGAACGCGAGTGCGATCCGCGATCCCAGGCCGTAGCTCGTGGAGGATCCGAGCACGAGAACGCTGCGCGGCGGATCGGCCAGCGGATCGGCCTCGGCGTGCGCGATCTGGGCCTCGACGTTGCGCGCACAGCCCGTCGGGTGGGTGGTCACGCAGACGAATCCGCGCACTCTGGGACGAATGATCATCGGGGGGCTCCATCGGGGGCTTCCGATTCCGTTCTTCGTGGCTCCGAATCCGGGAGTGCACGGGCGTCTGCGAGATCGTGTATGATCGGGGATCGGCCGTGGCCCGTCCAGTCGGCGGATCCCGCCGGGCACCTCTGCCGCAAGACTCCGCAGAATGAGGAGAAGAGATGGAGGACTCCGACACCTTTGAACTCTACGACCTGCGGGTCGAGGTGGTCACCGGGGAGAAGGAGATGGTCTGCAATCATCGCGAAGGGCACTACTTCGAGCTCAGGGGTGAAGACCTCTCCCTTCCCGACGGCCAGAGCTTCCCCATCTATCCGCTGGCCGCGCTCCTCCCCCTGCTCCCCGCCAAACAGCGCAAGACCGATCCCAACGACTGGATGACCACGGACGCCGAGGTGGCGTGCCCTGATCCGCACTGCGGCGCGCGCTTCCGCATCACGCGCATGGGCGTGACGACCTTTCGGCACGGCGACGTGACCCGCGTGCCGCTCCCGTGAACGATCCGTCGCCGCCTTGGCGTCCTCCGGCATCGGGCGTGATCCGCGGCTGCTGGCAGCTGTCCCGCGGCCACGGGCCCGGATGGAGCCGCGAGCTCGCTTTCGCGGCCCTCGATGCCGCCGCGTCGCGGCCCGGCAGGCTGTTCCTGGACTGCGCCGACATCTACGGCGGTGTCGAGGCGCTGCTCGGCGAATGGATGGCGAGACGGGGCGCCGCCGCGGAACAGATCGTCGTGCACACCAAGTTCGTCCCGGATCTGACGGTGCTGCCGCGAATCGATCGCCGCCATGTGCGCCGCATCGTGCTCCGGTCCCGGGACCGGCTCGGTGTGGATGCGCTGGCGCTCGTGCAGTTTCACTGGTGGGACTTCGGCGTGCCGGGGTGGGTGCGTGCGGCCGAGTGGCTCGCGGAGCTGCGCGAAGAGGGAATCATTCGACACATCGGGGTTACCAACGCAGATGTGCCCGCGTTGCGCACGCTGCTGGACGCGGGCATTCCCGTGGTTGCCGACCAGGTGCAGCTTTCCCTCCTCGACCGCCGTCCCCTCGCGGGGCTCACTGACTTCTGCCGGGAGCGGGGCGTGACGGTGCTCTGTTACGGTGCTCTCGCAGGCGGCCTGCTTTCGGACGGTGACGGCCGTGACGCGCCGTGCGATTCCCGCTCCCTGACCAAGTACCGCCTCATCGCCGACGAGGTCGGGGGTCCCGCGACTCTGGCCCGGGCACGCGCCGCGCTCTCCGAGATCGCTGCGCGGCAATGCGCTGCAATGGCCGACGCGGCCGCGGCCTACGCGCTGAGCCGCCCGGCGGTCGGCGCGGTGATCATCGGCCTGAGCCGTCGCGGTCTCGCGGCCGACCCCCGCGCGGTGAGACTCGGGCGCCCGGACCTCGAGCAGCTCGAGGCGACGGTGCCGACGACCGTGCCGGGCGCGGTCTACGAAGCCGAACGGGACCGGACCGGACCGCACGGCCGGATCATGCGGTACGATCTCGGCCGGGGGCAGGAAGCCCGTGCCTGAGTTCCCGGAAGTCTCTCTCTACCTCCACGCGCTGCGTGCGCGGATTCTCGGCGAGAGGCTCGCAGCCGTGCGGATCCGGTCGCCCTCTCTCCTCAAGACCTTCGACCCTCCGACTGCGCACGCCCACGGCAAGCTGGTCACATCCCTCTCGCGGCTGGGCAAGCGGGTGGTGATCGGCCTCGAAGACGACCTGTTCCTCGTCGTTCACCTCATGATTTCGGGTCGGTTTCAGTGGAGGCGGCCCTCTGCGCCGATCCACCGCAAGCTCGGCCACGCGGCCTTTGATTTCGCGCACGGCACCCTGCTCGTCACGGAGGCAAGCAGCCACAAGCGCGCGTCCCTTCACCTGGTTCGCGGTTCCCGCGCTCTTCGGGACCTCGACCCCGGGGGGACAGAGCCGCTGGAAGCGACCACGCGGGACTTCGCCGCGGCGATCCGGCGGGAGAACCGCACGTTGAAGCGCGCCCTGACCGACCCCCGCATCGTGTCCGGCGTCGGAAACGCCCACTCGGACGAGATCCTGCTGCGGGCGCGGCTGTCGCCCGTCAAGCTGACCTCGCGGCTGACCGGCGAAGAGATCGCCCGCCTCCACGCGGCGACCTGTTCCTCGCTGGAGGAGTGGGCGGCCCGCCTGATCGAAGAGGCGGGCGACAGTTTCCCTACGAAGGTCACCGCGTTCCACCCCGCCATGAGCGCCCACGGCAAGTACGGCGAGCCGTGCACCCAGTGCGGGACGCCCATTCAGCGCATCGTGTACGCGACCCGCGAGACCAACTACTGTCCCGAGTGCCAGACCGGGGGACGGCTGCTGGCCGACCGCGCGCTTTCGAGGCTGTTGCGGCAGGACTGGCCGCGGAAGCTGGAGGATCTGGAAGCGCTGAAGCGTCCGCCCGGCTGAGGGTGAACTCGGGACGACGATGGCCTTTCGACTCACCGCGGTAAATCCGCGGACGAAGTTGCCGACACATCCGAGCCGGATGTCGGGACCTTGGTTGTTCACGAGGAGGGCCTTCTGTCGACTCGCCTCGCCCCCGTCCTAACGTGCAGCCGTCCTCCATCGGATCACCACCGGCGGCTTGCACACCTTTCCGCCGCCGCTGCCGAGAGGAACCTTGCCCCACGCGTTCCCGAGCTTCTGCCAGAAGCCTTCGCCCTCTTCCTCTTCGTCGCCGTGATCGTGTCCGGCGTGCGGATCCAGGGCTCCGATCTCTTGCAGCGCGCCTGCGATCTCCCGCTGCGAGGCGAAGTGCGGCCGCATCGAGAGGTTGACGCTGGTCAGGGCCGTCGCAGCGAGCAGGTCGGCGGGGGTGAGCGACGCGATTTCCGCTGCAGACGCGGACGCCGCGCCCATGCTCGCCGAGGTCGGCTCGGGACGGTCCACCGGGGCCGGTGACGTCACCACGGGACGTGTCGAAGCTGCCACCTCCGGGGTCGTCTCGGACACTTCCCGGATCTCCACGATCTCCATGGCGACGTCGAAGAGCGCCGGTTCCTCGCCCGGCGCCATCGCGTCTGCGCCCGAGGGAGAGTCGGCGGTCCGGAAGTTCAGCGCGCCGAAAAACACCCCGTGCACGGCTGCCGAAACGCCGATTCCGACAACCACCCCTCGCCGATGTCGGTGGTCTTTCGCCTTTCTCGCGGTCATATCGTCCTCCGTGTTGCTTGCGATGCGGCGGCGGGGCCGGAACCCGACGCCCGTCCCTGTTCGACTGCATACAGTCGCGCGCCGCCGAAGTTCCCCGGAGCCGAACTCGCCGCGGTGCCCGCGTTCCGACCGGCGGCCCAGCGCCCCGCAGCCGAGGCGGCCCTCACAGCGCAAAGTCCGCGACCACGGGCGCGTGGTCCGACGGGATGTCGGTCTTGCGGCCCTTGCGCTGGTCGCGATCGACCCAGGCTCCGGTCGACGCGTCCGCCACCGGCAGAGTGGCGAAGATGTGGTCGATGCGCAATCCGTCGTTGCGGGGAAAGGCGAGCCGTCGGTAGTCCCACCAGCTGTATAGCCGTCCATCGGGGTTGTGTTTGCGGACCACGTCGACGAAGCCCCACGCGCGGATCCGCTCCAGCGCTTCGCGCACCGAGGGGTGGCACAGGACGCTCGGTGCCCACTTTGCCGGGTCTTCCGCGTCCAGGTCGTCCGGTGCCACGTTGAAGTCTCCGGTCAGCACCACCGGGTCGCCCGGGTCGTGCCGGCTCTCCAGCAGCTCGAGCAGGCGGGCCATCCACGACAGCTTGTAGTCGTGCGCCTCCGATCCCACCGTCCGCCCGTTCGGAAAGTAGGCCGAATAGACGGTCACGCCGCGCACGACGCCCCCGATGAGCCGTGCCTGCGGGTCGTCGTTTTCGAGCCCCTTGCGCACCTTGCCGATCGGGTGCGGACTGATCAGCGCCACGCCGTTGAAGGCCTTCTGACCGAACACCGCCGAGTCGCAGCCCTCGCCGCGCACCGCTTCCGCGGGGTAGCGGTCGTCGGTCGTCTTCAGTTCCTGCAGGCAAAGCGCATCGGGGCGGTGCCGGCGCAGCCACCCCAGCACGCGGGCCTCCCGGGCCTTCACCGAGTTCACGTTCCACGTGGCGATTCGCATGGTGGATAACGATAGCAGGTCCGGCGGCGGAGATGTAAACCTGGATTTACGTTATGTAACGTCGAGATCACTCGCTTCTCTCCCTCACCGTACCTGTCCGGAGGACACATGCGATCCTTACCGTCCCTAACAGCCCGCGGACAAAATCCCCCCGGCATTCGAGCGGCGATGCATCCGGGCCGGATCGCTTCGCTCTTCGTTGCTTTTTGGGCGAACAGCGGTGCTGTTCCCCCTCCAAAGCGCCTTGCCGGCCCGGCACCTCACCGCTCTCGGTGCCCGCGCGGATTCATCCACGGGCTGCTAATCCTCGCCGTGGCCCTCGCCGCCGCGCCGGGGAGCCCCTCGGGTGCCCAGACCTACGACGTGCTCATCACCGGAGGCATCGTGGTGGACGGAACCGGAGCCGACCGATTCCGCGCCGATGTCGCCGTCGTCGAGGGACGCATCGCGCTCGTTTCACAACAACCCGTCGATCCCTCGCTGGCGGCCACCGTGATCGATGCGCGGGGGCAGGTCGTCACGCCCGGCTTCATCGACAACCACTCGCACGTCCAGCAGGCGATCGCGGAGCATCCGCTCGCCGAGAACTTTCTCCGGCAGGGGATCACGTCGCTGATCGTGTCGCTGCACTCGGGCGACCAGCCCTGGCCGCTGGCGGAGTTCGCTTCGGGGCTGGAGATGGCGCCCAACGTGGGGTTCTTCGCGGGGCACACATGGACGCGCAAGCAGGTGATGGGCATGGAGAACCGCACGCCCACACAGCCCGAGCTCGAAGAGATGAAGGCGCTCGTCGATCAGTCGATGCGCGAGGGGGCGCTCGGCCTTTCGACCGGACTCCTCTACGTGCCCGCAAACTTTGCCGAGACCGAAGAGATCATCGAGCTCGCCAAGGTGGCGTCCGAGCACGGCGGCATATATGTGAGCCACATGCGCAACGAGGGCAGCGGTCTGCTGGAATCGGTCGCCGAGGTCATCCGGATCGCGGACGAGGCCGGTATCCCGGCTCAGATCAATCACCACAAGGCCTCCGGAGCGGGACAGTGGGGTTGGAGCGAGAGGAGTCTGGCGATGATCGATTCGGCCAACGCGGCCGGACTCACCGTCACCCACGACCTGTATCCGTACGCGGCTTCGAGCACAAGCTCCGCCATCCTGTTCCCGCAGTGGGCGCTGGCCGGAGGCCCCGTGGACTTCGCGGCGCGGGTCGCCGATCCCGGGACCCGGGCGCGGATGGAGGCGGACATGCGCGTCATCTTCATGACCGACCGGGTCGGCGCGGACATGTCCCGGATCCAGTTTCGCGTCCTCGGATCGGACGAGTCCTACAACGGCAGAACCCTGGCCGACTACGCTGCCGACCGAGGTCTGCCCAACGACCTGGAAACCGGGATCCGGCTCGCGATCGAGCTGCAGCTCCAAGGCGGCTTCAGCGCAATCTACCACGCCATGGACGAAGGGGACGTGATCCGCATCATGCAGCACCCGTTGGCGATGATCGAGACCGACGGCGACGCGGTCGGATACGGGGTCGGGTATCCCCACCCGCGCAGCTACGGCGCCTTCCCTCGGGTGCTGGCCCGCTACGTGCGCGAGCTGGGAGTCCTCACCCTGGAGGAGGCCGTGATGAAGATGACCTCGATGCCGGCCCGGTGGATCGGCCGCGAAGACATGGGCGTCATCGCCGAGGGGATGCGCGCCGACATCGCCGTGTTCGACCCGGAGGTGATCGCCGACCGCGCTACCTTCTCGGATCCGCACCAGTACAGCGTCGGGATCACCGGCCTGCTCGTGAACGGAGTGCCGGTGATCCGCAACGGCGCACTGACGGGCGAGAAGCCGGGACGGTGGCTGCGGGGGCCCGTGCGGAGGCCTGTGAGTTAGGTTCGGGGCTCCGCGGCCCTCCCGCTACCGAATCTGGATCTTGAGACTCGGGTCGGTTTCGCAGCTGTCGATGATTGTGTTGTAGCGGTCAACCAGGTCGGCGAACGCCGTCCGCCTGCCTTCGGCAGTGTACCGGCCCTGCTCGTACACTCGGGCGGATACAAACTGTTCTATGCCGAACACATCAAGGCGCTCCTCGATTCTCCGCGCGCTTGCGAGCTCTTGCGCAACCCGCACTGCCCGTGCGCGGGTAATCACGACGGGACGATGACCGTCGTCGAGATTATCCCGGCATCGGTCAATAACAGCCTCGCCCGGAGATGTCGTGACATGGATCGCCACGTCACCCAGGAAGAAATCGCCCCGCCTCCCGCTCGGCGCATCCGCCGTGGAGAAGCTGTTGTGCGGTACTTCACCAATTCCGGGCGTGCAGTCCAATGCGGCCCCGACGAGGTGTTGCAGCACCGCACCGGCGTACCAGACCCCTCCGGACTCCATTTCGCGCTTCTTTGCCTCGTCGATGAGGTCGAGCACTACCGCCTGAATCCCCTTCGAGGCATCAAGCTTGATCCGAAGTGGTTGCGCCGAGAAGAAGTCCTTGACTCGGTCGACCCAGAAGGACTCCACAGCATCGAGATCGACTTCCGTGCCAAATGTGTTCAAGAAGGTCACGTACTCTCGCATTCTGCGAAGGCTGCCCCTGCTCGTGCGCCCTCCTTCAGCCGCCGGTACTTGACGTATCCCGTGTCGGCCAAGAACCGATTGGACGGCCGTCTTGCCCAGCCTGAGCACCTGGCCTCCTCCCGCAGTGACGAGTTTCTGTGGTTCCAGCGGCAGGCCCAGATTCTTGGCGTGCTGGGTAACCACCAGCGCTACGCAAAGCGGCCCCTTCCCCCTGAAGTCTTTCTCCGCTGCGAAGGCGGCGAGCGCCGTCGCCGTCGTCGGTCCGGCCATGTCAGTCAGGCCGCCGCTTCGTTTTCCGATTCGGCCTCTACCAAAGGTTCCAGCACGTGTGCGGCCAAGTGCCGCACCGCCGGAACGGCCAACCCGTCGCCAGCGACGTGATACGCGGCATTGTAATTTTCCGGGAGCCAGTATTCTTCGGGCAAGCCCATGAGGCGGGCCGCCTCGCGCGGTGACAGAAGCCGAGTGCGCACTCGTTCACCGTCGACTACCATGACGCTCTGGCGACTGGAGCCTCCACGCGGGGTTCTCAGGCAGCCCGCCACACCGTCGAAACGCACCTCGGCGCGCTGCGTACGACCTCCGCGGCCGTCTGGTCGCATGCGCTTGTAAATGGTTCCTACCATCCGGCAGCCCGCGGACTTGGCGGTTTCGACCTTCTGGAGGTTCAGAGCCGTCATCATCCCGAGAAGGCGCTCGGTCTCCTCTGCCGCATGCCACTGTACGCCTGCGGGATTCTCGTCAACGAGGTCGGCAAGGACGCTTCGCCGCGGGGGAGGAGCCGGCAGGTTCCACCAGATCCACTTGTCTTGACATCTCGGCGGGAGGTTCTGATACGCTCTCGTCACTGCCCGAGGATGCCAGAGTCCCTGTCGCGGAAGTGAACCTGCAAAGAGCCGGCCGGGGATCCGGCCGGTTTCCTGCACGCCCACCACGAACAGGCGCTTTCGCGACTGAGGCACGAAGTGGGCCGCGTCGATCACCAGAGCACCGACAAGGTAGCCGGCATCGACGACGGCACCTGCAATCGCCGCAAAATCTTTCCCGCCGTGCGAAGTCAGGGCTCCGCACACGTTCTCGAGCACGACGACGCGTGGTGTCCGTCCTTCCGCGCGCAGGTCCTCGATCAGTTTCCAGAAAGGCCAGAAGGTACCGGACCGTTCCCCTCCCAGACCTCGGCCGCTGCCGGCGAGCGAGAGGTCCTGGCACGGGAACGATGCCCAAGCGAGGTCCGCCGTCCCCGGAACGGCGGAGGGCGTCACGTCGTGGACATCGGCCACGTGAAGATGCCCGTCACCCCAGTTCCTGGCGTAGCAACGGGCTTTGTTCTCGTCGATATCGTTGGCGTACAAGCAGCTCCACCCGTCGCCGAGGCCCGCCTGGGCCATGCCTCCGCCCGCGAAGAAGTCGTAGAATCGCTTCAATGTCCCCTGCCTTAGCCGTCCGCCGTGGGTCGGGATCCTCTCAGGTGCCTGTTGAACCAGACGAGGATCCGTTCCGACACGTCCATCAGGAACTTGGGCTCGGTCGGTCCGTGCGGGGTGCGGGGATAGACGATCATCTCCGTGTCCACGCCGAGCCGCCGTAGCGAATTGAAGAACTCCTGGCCCTGGGTAAACGGAACCCTCAGGTCCCGGGCTCCGTGAATGACCTGCGTGGGAGTCGTGACGTTCTTGATGTGGTAGATCGCCGAGTGCTTTTCGTAGGTCTCGTAGTCGTCGAAGTACTCGCCGCCCATGTGCCCGACCAGATAGTCCCCGATGTCGGTGGTCGTCACCATGCTGACCAGGTTGGGGAGCCCGGCACCCATCGAGGCGGCGCGGAAGCGGTCGGTCTGGGTCACGGCGAAGGACGTCAT
This sequence comes from Longimicrobiales bacterium, assembly GCA_965215065.1. Taxonomy (GTDB): domain Bacteria; phylum Gemmatimonadota; class Gemmatimonadetes; order Longimicrobiales; family Gaopeijiaceae; genus Bin94. The sequence goes on along the minus strand of OZ244037.1, from coordinate 1,437,856 downwards.
GTAGCCGCCGTAGCTCCAGCCCATCAGGAGGAGGCTGTCGGCGTGGGCGACCCCCATCTCGATGACCTCGTCCACGCCCGCCAGCAGGTCGGAGAGGTCGCCGTATCCCCAGTCCATGAAGTTGGCGTAACGGAATTCCTTGCCGTACCCCGTACTGCCGCGCGGGTTGGGGCGCAGCACGGCGAAGCCCTCCTGGGCGAAGTACTGGATCATGTAGATGCTCGGCGCCCCGGTGAACGACTGTGCAAAGACGCCGGCGGGCCCGCCGTGGACGTTGAGGATCAGCGGCACCCGGGTTCCCGCTTGGTAGTCCACGGGGTAGGTCAGCAGACCCTCGACGGGCGTTCCGTCGGGTGCCTCCCAAGCCAGCAGCTCGGTGCGGCCCATCGGGGGACGAGGGGTGGCGGTGTGGACCGAGCTGATGCGTTCGGGCGCAAAGGCGTCCATCCCGGTCACGTACACCTCCGCGGGTTCGTCGCTGGTCTCCCAGGTGAGCGCCAGCGTTCCGCTGCCCCCGGCGACTGCGGCGGAGCCCGCCACCCCGGCGCCTTCGCTCAACCGGCGAATCGAACCGCCATCAACGGGAACGGAGATGACGTGACGGTTGGTGCCCATGAACTCGGTCAGGAACACCGCACCGGAGTCGGCCGACCACCCGAGAATGAAGACGCTGCGGTTCGGGGTCTCGGCGAGCATCCTGGAACGGCCGGTTTCGGGGTCCACCACGTACAGATCCGCCAGCCCGACCGGCTCGGGCCGGTCGCCGGTCGAAGCGTATGCGATCAGCGAGCCGTCCGGGGACCAGCGCGGCGAGGTCTCGACCCCGGCCCCGGTCACCAGCTGCGTCACCTCGCCGCCGTCGGCGCCGACGATCGCGATGTCTCCGGAAAGCCGTCCGGTGTTGATGCGGGGGTCGGCCTGGTGCGCGAAGACGATGTGCTCGCCGTCGGGAGACCAGTCGAAGCTCGTGACATGGAAGTCGCCTTCGGTGAGACGCGCGGCCTCGGCGGTCTCGGTGACGGCCGGATCGAACGGAACCGAGTAGATGTGGCCGTACTTGAAGTTCTGGTCGACCAGGATCACGTCCCGCATCTCGCTGGCCGCCTTCTCTTCTTCTTCGGTCTGCGGGTCCCGCATGACGAACGCGAAGCCGTCACCGTCGGGAGACCAGCGGAACTGCCCGACCCCCGCCTTCGCGTCGGTGACCTGACGGGCCTCGCCGCCGTCGAGCGGAATGACCCAGATCTGGTTCTCGCCGGACCGGGCGGTGGTGAAGGCCAGCCAGCGGCCGTTCGGAGAGAAGACGGGGTTGGATGCGGACGACTCTCCCCGGGTGAACTGGGCGTTGCGCCTTCCGTCCGACGACGCCATCCAGATGTGGCTCAGATACTCGGACTTCTCGCCCTCCATGAGGGGTTCGCGGACCACGTAGGCGACCCGAGAGCCGTCGGCGGAGACGGCGACCCCGGACACTCCGAGGTAGCGCATGCTGAGCGCCGGGGTCCAGCGGTCTGCGGCGGGGGCGTTCCCGGAGCCGGTGTCGTCCTGGGCGAGCACCGGCGGGGCGATGCACGCGGGAACGGAAGCTCCCAGGGCGAGGGCCAGGGATGCGGTTGCGAGCGTGCGCGAAGTGGCGGGGGTGCGTGAAGTAGTCATGCGGTACCGTAAAGCTGCAGATGCGTGTGCGGAGGGCGTGCCGAACTGCCATCATGGGCTGCCGGTTCGTGCGCGACAAGATGGTTGGGCCTACTGTTGCGACCCCACCGGACCATGCGTCCGGTCGCCGAATCACCGCTTTTCGGAGCGTTTGCCTTTGGAAAGGCTGTGCTGACCGCCCTGCGTCTGCGGGATCCCCCCGCTTCCGAGCGGGCCGCGTTTCCGTTTGCCGTTCCCGCGCTGCGCGGGCTGCACGACATGGTCTTCCCCGGGCCGGTCACCTTCTTCGCGGGAGCGAACGGTTCGGGGAAGTCCACGCTCCTCGAAGCGCTGGCGATCGCTGCGGCCCTGCCGACGGTGGGCGGAACCGACGCCGCGTCCGACGAGTCGCTGGCAAGCCAGCGCATGCTTGCACGTCACCTGACTGCCGTGTGGAGCAAGCGGACTCACCGCGGCTTCTTCATGCGGGCCGAAGACTTCTTCGGCTTCATCCGGCGCCTTCGCACGCTCCGTGCGGAGATGGAGGCTAGGGTTCAAGCGGTGGATCGGGAATACCGGGGCCGGTCCGAGCTGGCGAAGAGGCTCGCGAAGGGACCGGCCGCGGGCTCGCTGGCCGAGATGCGGTCCCGGTACGGCGAGGACCTGGACGCGAACTCGCGCGGGGAGAGCTTCCTCCGCCTCTTCCGGTCGCGCTTCGTCCCCGGGGGACTCTATCTCCTCGACGAGCCGGAAGCCGCGCTGTCGCCGCAGAGCCAGCTCGGCTTCGTCGCCATGATGAGCGATATGGTCGAGCAGGGCGCGCAGTTCGTGATCGCGACGCATTCGCCTGTGCTCATGGCCGTTCCCGGGGCGACGATCTACAGCTTCGACAGCTCCCCGCTCCGAAAGGAGGCCTATGAGACGCTGGAAGGGGTCACGCTGTTCAGGGACCTTCTGATGGCTCCCGATCGCTATATGCGGAGGCTCTGGAGCGCGCCTCGCTAGCCGCCCGTGGATGAGTCCGAATCGGCTTCGGATCTGGCCGCCCGCCGACGCTTCCGGGCCGCGTCCCAGGCTGCGTCCATGTCCTTGACCGCGCGATCCAGCACCGCCTTCATGTCGCCGAAGAGCTGCTCGTCCTCGACCCAGCCGACCGCGCCCTGGAAGGTGGTCCGCGTGAGCCGGGAGAACCGGCGGGCGAGCGAGGCCATGTCCTCGCCCAGGCGGTCCCCGAATTGGGAGACGCGATCGAATATCCTCTTGACGTGCTGACGATTGTCGTCGAGGTAGCCTCGTCCCTCGGCGGTGATCGAGTAGACCTTCTTGCCACCGTGGTCCTCCGAAGTCAGGTATCCCTGGTCTTCCAGCAGCTGCAGGGTCGGATAGACGGATCCGGGGCTCGCCTTGTAGCTGCCCGCGGATTCATCCTCGAGCGCCTGCATCACTTCGTAGCCGTGCATGGACTTCTCGGAGATGAGCGCCAGGATGGCGAACTTGAGGTCGCCCCGCTCGAACCACCGCCACCGGGCGCGTCCGTGGCGGCGAGCCCGCCGGCGACGGTGCGAGGTGCCGAAGGGCCACGGCAGATTGTCGAAGTCAAAGTAGTCGTCGAACCGCATTGGCAGATGTCCTCCTTGGGATGTTTCGAGTGGGGCGGACTGGGAAGCGCCTCTTTCCGATCCGGGCTCCGTTTCCGATGTTGTCGTTGCCTGATGCAACTATGAAGGAATGGTGGCGACATATCGCGATATTCGCTACCGGACCCTCGGTACGTATTCGCGCCTTCGGAGGATTCACCGCCATGTCATGCTCCCCCTGCCGCTTCGTCCGATGCGCCTCGGCAGCCTCAGCGGCCGGCCCGGCGCCTCGCCGCTCTCGGTGCTCGCGCGGATTCGTCCACGGGCTGCTGGGATTCGTAGCCTTCGTCGTGCTGCTTCCCGGCTCGAACGGCCTGTCCGGTCCCGCTCTGGCCGCCCAGACCGCTTCACGGATGGAGGCGGATCCGCCCAGCCTGGTTCTGGAACGCGGAGCCCGCGCCGCTGTGACCATCCGGGTGCTGGACAGCGAGGGCCGGGTCGTCGACGAACCGGTGCGCGTGGTCGGGGCGCGGCGTGCGCTCTCGATCGAGGTCGGGACGGACGATGCCTCGGCTCAGGCAGGTGCGCCCGACCGGGCGCGCGCCGTGGCCCCCGGCGGCACGCTGGCCCCGAGCGGCGGGACACTGGCCACCGTCACCGCGCTGGAGGTCGGCGAATGGGAGGTCGTGGTCACGACGGTGAGGCCCGGGCCCGGCGGCGAGCCGCTGCGGCTGGGCATCCCGGTCGTCGTGGATTGGCCGCCCGTCGCGCGCGTCGAGGTGGCGCGGCCGGGCCCCGTCTTCGAGGGCAGCACGGTGACGCACCGCGCGATCGCCCTGCACGTCGACGGTACCGTGCGCCCCGGCGCCGAGTTCACCTGGCGGACCAGCGACCCGTCGCGTGCGGAGGTGAATGCCTTCGGACATGTGCGCGGCCTGGCGCCGGGGCCGGTGCGGGTCGAGGCCGTCTTCGACGGCGTGACCGGCGGACTGGACGGCGAGGTGCGCGCGTTCACGGGAGCCGCGCTGGAGATCGCGGGCGGGGCCGGGGAGGGGGAAGTGCGCACCGGCGACGTGCAGACGTTCACCGCGATTGTTCGGGACGCCGACGGGCGCTTGATCGAGGACGCGCCGGTCGAGTGGAGCCACAGGTACGTGCCCGCGTCGGGCGTGATCGCGCCGCCCGCGCCGGGCCGGATGGCGGCAGGGAAGATCGTGGCCGATGTCCCGGGCGAGTTCACCGTCGTGGCGCGGTCGGGGCATCTGCGCGGCACTCGCACCTTCGAGGCCGTACCGCGCAGGGTCGTGCGTTCCATGGAGATCGTGGGACGCGGGCACCAGGAGCGGGTCTACAGCACCGACTTCTGGGTGTTCCAAGGCGTTGACGGGAGGGACTACGCCCTGGTCGGCGCCAAGCAGTCCGACGGTCACGGGTTCGTGTTCGACGTCACGGATCCCGACAACGTCGTCAAGACCGATTCGATCCGGGTCGATGCCCGTTCCGTCAATGACGTGAAGGTGTCGCCGGACGGACGGTACGCGTCCCTGACGCGCGAGGGGGCGTCGAACCGGCGGAACGGCGTGGTGATCCTCGATCTGGCCGATCCGGCTCACCCTGTCATCGCCGCCGAATACACCGACGGACTGACCGGCGGCGTACACAACGCCTTTCCGACCAACCACCACCTCTTCGCCCTCTCCAACGGTGACAAGTATGTGATTCTGGACATGCGCGACATCTACAACCCGAAGTACGTGTCGGAGTACGACCACCCGAACAGCCGCGTCCACGACGTGTGGGTGCACGACGGGGTCGCCTATTCGGCCGAGTGGGGATCGGGCCTGGTCGTGGTCGATGTGGGGAACGGGCGCTGGGGCGGCACGATCGAGAATCCGGTCCTGGTGACGAGCTATCCGGTGCCGACCGGGGCCACGCACGCGGTGTTTCCGTACTACTCGGAGTCGGCGCGCAAGTTCTACGTCTTCATCGGCGACGAGATCCTCACGCGCGAGGGGATGGCGTGGGAGGGGGTGGGCCCGGATTTCCGGCAGAAGTACGACCCCGAGACGGGGAAGGGCGGATACCCCCGTGCCAGCTGGGGCTACATCCAGGTCATCGACTTCGACGACCCGGAAAACCCGAAGATGGTGGCCCGCTACGAGGTCTCCGAGTTCGGCACGCACAACATCTGGGTGGAGAACGACATCCTGTACCAGGCGTACTACGAGGGGGGCATGCGGCTGGTCGACGTATCGGGCGAACTGATGGGCAATCTGTACACGCAGGGACGCGAGATCGCGGTCTACAAGGCGTTCGACCCCGCGGGCTTCGTTCCCAACTCTCCGGGCGCGTGGAGCGTGATGCCGCACGGCGAACTGGTCTGGTTCGCAGACATCAACTCGGGGCTGTGGGCCATGAGGTTCTCGGAGTCGCCGTAGGCTGTCGCAGAGCGAAGCGGTCTAGCGCGGGACGCAGCGCCGCTCGAATGCCGTGGGAATTTGTCCACGGGCTGCTGAGGGGGTCACGCTATGGTCGTCGGATAGCAGCCCGTGGAAGAAATGGGTTTCCAGGCCGCCGGACTTGCGCAGGGAATCAACGCCGGGAGGGTCGAGTTTGATGCCGACGGCGGGCGTTTCGGCCTGAAGAGCCGGCAATAACGGGCAAAAGCGGCCCAGACGGGCCTGGAAGGCCGGTACGGGGGCGAAACCGGCGAAGAATCGGGCGAAACAGCGGTCGCGGCCCGGTCCGCGAGCGCGGTCTGCACGGTCGCGAGCCCCTGGAGGCTCCGCGGCGTGCCGACACGGTACAGCTTGCGCATGAGAAGTCCGAGGTTGAAGGCCGCCGCGTGGATCAGCATCCGTTTTCGAATGTTCTCCTGCCCCCGGACATGGACGCGGCGCATGCCGCCGGTCTCGAGCATGTGCGCGAACGCCCGCTCCACCTTCTCCCCGCGCCGTTGCAGCAGCCGCCTGCCCCGGTTCCCCCGGATCCGCCGCCGGTTGGCGTAGACCGCCTTCTGGGCGTCCCGCTTCCCCTTCCACTTCCGGCGGCCGCGGTTCGGCTCGCTCACGTAGCTCCGCATCCCCCGGTCCTTCACGCCCGTCATGGTCTTGTTCGAGTGGTACCCCTTGTCGGCCACCACCTCCTTGGCCTCCGCCCCCACCTCCGCCAGCCGCTGCTCCGCCTCGTCCAGCGTCACCGGCAGCGACGCCGTGTCTCCGCCGTCCATCGTCTGCACCGTCACGCCGACCACCGCTCCGGTGTCCATGTCGACGGCGTGTTCGAGCTTGTGCGCCAGGCGCGTCCGGCCGTCCTTCATCTTCGTGGTCCGCGCCTCCGGGTCGTGCGGATGCTCCCATTCCTTGTTCGACGCCTTGTTCGGACGCTTCCGGTCCAGCTTCGCCAGGTCCTCCCGCGTCGGCGTCTCGATCCCCGAAGCCTTCGCCAGCTTCTCCAGGAACTCCTCGTAGCCGGTTCCGTCCTCGCGCCGCACGATCGTCCGCATCGCCGCGTTCGCCTCGAGCGTCGTCGCGTCCACCCCCAGCGTCTTCGCCTTCAGCAGCCCCGCTTCCATCAGCCGCTCCAGCACGAAGCCGAAGACCGCCGTGTGCGCCTCGAGGCTCAGCCGCTTCCGCGTCTTCGACAGCGTGGAGTGCTCCGGCGGATTCCTCGACAGCCCGCAGCCCAGGAACTCGCGCAGCGAAATCGAGTCCGCGCACCGCCAGGCGATGCCCCGCTCCGAGCCGAGGCCCTCCAGGTATCCCACCATCAACATCCGGAAATACACCCCCGGCGGAATCCCCGGCCGCCCCCGCCGCTCCGCGTAGAACCCGCCGCACGTCTCCTCCGCGAACGCATCGAAGCCGTGCTTCTCCAGCAGCCTGTCGAGAGCACGGTAGAACGGGTTGCCCAGCGCCCGAATCCTGTCCGTGGCCACGAACAACTCCGCCTGCCCGGCCTTGCGCCGCCTGCCTACCGCCATCGCCGTCCTCCATGGCAGAGATCCTTGTACACCTGTAATCTAACAGCTTCTGCAGAACTTGTGCAGGCGTAGAAGACCGGACTTTATCCACGGGCTGATAGGGCGCAGTTCCACGGTCTGCACGTCAAAAGAGTCCAGCATGATCCCGGCAACATGCGTCTCGCCAACCCACAGGAGTTGGAAGCGCTCCGGCGCGTCCATCGTAGCCGCCAAGGTGCCGTCGGGGGTGAACACCTTCCACTGCGCGACCTGTCCCAGATAGGGCCGTGCGAATCCCTCAACCCAGACGGAGCCGTCAGGCAGCGCCACAACCTTGGAATACGCCGGAAAGTAGGAGGGATACGGGTAATCCTCCCAGTACTGCCGCGTTTCCGCGGTGGGCCGACCAGTGTCTTCGGCCCTGCCGACTCGCCGCTGTACGTACGCGGCTCGGTGCGAGCCGGGATACAGGAACAGGACTCTCGGCCAGCCTCAGGGTATCCACGGCGTTGCCATCCAGGTCGTAACGCACCAAGGACCAATCTTCGTTTGTTCCCAGGACGAACCCCCACTCGGCTGATCCGAGAACCGGGTGTTTGCCCCATAGAAGCTGCAGATCGTTGTACCGGTCCGCGAGGCCGCCGCCGCTGCGGTATCGTTCTCCGCCGGGGAACGGGCCTATCGAATGTCGGTAGGAACCGTCTTGTTCAAAAAGAACGACTTCGACGGTCGAACGGTATGTCGCGCCTATGGTGGGCAGGGGTCCGGTGCGGCTCAACTGAGGATCTGGCAGCCGAGATACCCCCACGAGACTTGAACCCGCACACTGAATCCTCGAAATCAGGCGATCCGCGGCACCCTCGATCTGGAATGTCCGCATATGATCCAGTGCCGACGAGTACACCGATACTCGAAGCAACGCTTCATCCGAGACGAAGACGCTGTCACCAGCACAATCGCCGATCCATGCCAAACCCCGGAACTCGCCGGGCCCCGCACCCAGCCCGCCGGTGCTCGTGAGATGTTCGCCTGTCGCCATGTCGAACATATGGATCTCCCGAGTTCCGGCATCGGCAACATAGATGCGGTCGTCGCGTACAAGTACGCCCACGATGTTATCGAAAGGCGGCGCCCCGGACGCTTCATTAAGCGATAGGTCCGGCGGACCCAAAGTCCACTGAGCCTCGGCAGGAGGAGCGTGAGACGACGCCCCTACCGCTGCCGAGATCATGACCACACACACATGTGGCATTACTCGGCAGCGGCGGGGACCGGGCATGGCTACTCCGGGCCGCAACCGGGGCTCGCCCAGTCGCAGGCAGGGGAGACGGTGACCAAGAATGGACCGACCTGTACGATGCATATCCTCTTTGAGGAAGGTTGGTGTTTCGCCTCGCCGAGGATATCGTCGCGGGAGGGACGCTGATCTGTGAGCGTACCAGAATATAACGGGTATTTCGAGCAGCGCAACCCCCAGCGTTGTTCATGAGCATGAGCATGGTGCAGGGATGGCGCTGCGCGACCCGAACCTATAGGCCAGATCAACGGCGGCCGCTCGCTCACCGCCGCCATGTCGGCACCGCCGCCGGGTCCACCCCGTGCTGCTTTGCGAAATCGTCGATCAGGGCGCGCGCGATGCTGTAGAAAGGCGGCACCGCGGGCAGCTCGTCGGCTGTGAACCATCTCACGTCTTCCAGCTCGTCGTCCCGGCGCTGAAGCTCGCCGGAATCGTAGAGCGCCGTGAATCCGACCATCAGCGAATCGGGGAACGGCCACGGCTGGCTCCCGAAGTAGCGGATATCCCTGACGCGGATCCCCGATTCCTCCTTGATTTCCCGATGTACGGCGTCTTCCAGGCTCTCTCCCGGGTCCACGAAACCCGCAAGGACGGAATACGAACCGTGCGGGTGGCGCCGGGACCGGCCCAGCAGGATCTGGTTGCCGCGGGTGACCTGGACGATCACGGCGGGCGACACCTTCGGGAACGCGAGGTGGCCGCAGGAGGGACAGCGCATGGCCCGATGCCCCCGCGACAGTTCGGTGACGCCGCCGCAGACGCCGCAGTAGCGGCACGTACGGCGCCAGCGAGAGAGGTGGGCCGCCGTGAGCGCCAGGGAGAGGGACGGCTCGGGCAGCAACGGCAGCACGGCGCGAAGACCTACGGATGCGACACCCGGCCCGGGCTTCCAGCGCCCGCTCGCCTGGGCGGCCATGGCGATGTTCTCGCGCACTTCGACCCGGAACCACTCCCTTTCCCCTGCCTTCCAACCCTTCGCTTCCTTCAGTGAGGGCAGATCGGAGGCTCCGTCGGCAAGGACGAGGCGGTCACCGGCGAACAGACATGCCCTCACGGCCGGTCTCGGGGACATGGTCGGTTTCGGGGGCATGGCCGGTTTCGGGGGCATGGCCGGTTCGGGGGAATCGGTCCTGCGGGAGTCGCCGCTTCGAGCATGTCCTCAGCATATCCCGAACGGACATCCACGGAGTGCCAGTCACATCTTGCTCGCCGCTCTCGGTGCTGGCGCGGATTCATCCACAGGCTGCTATTGTGAAGGGTCACGCTGGCAACCGCCGACCCACCGACCGAGACTACAGGCTGCTGACACTCCACGTGTCCCCCGAAACCGAACCCGCCGATTCCACCCGCCGACCCTCTTGGGCGAAGGTGGTCGACCAGACGCGCTGCATCGGCTGCCACGCCTGCACCACCGCCTGCAAGTCCGAGAACGAAGTTCCCCTGTCGGTGACGCGCACATACGTGAAGTACGTCGACACCGGGTTCTTCCCCGAGGCGCGGCGCTCTTTCCAGGTGACGCGCTGCAACCAGTGCGAAGCGCCCCCGTGCGTCTCGGCCTGCCCGACGTCGGCGATGTTCAAGCGGGCCGACGGGATCATCGACTTCGACAAGAGCGTATGCATCGGGTGCAAGGCGTGCATCGCCGCCTGTCCCTACGACGCGATCTTCATCAACCCCGAGGACCGCTCGGCCGAGAAGTGCAACTTCTGCGCGCACCGTCTCGACATCGGGCTCGAGCCGGCGTGCGTCGTGGTCTGCCCGACGGAGGCGCTGCTGGTGGGCGACATGAACGACCCCTCGTCCCAGGTCGCGAAGATCGTCAATCGCGATCCGGTGGCTGTCCGGCGGCCCGAGAAGGAGACGAGGCCGAAGCTGTACTACAAGGGTGGCGACCAGGTGACGCTCGACCCGCTGGCCGCGCAGCGTCCCGAGGGCGGGCTCTACATGTGGAGCGAGCAGGGCGAGGTGGACCACGGCGTGCCGGCCGGCCATCCCGGACCGTGGAACTCGTCGGCGGCGGCGGTGCTCAGCTATGACATTCCGCACCGGGCGCCGTGGGACTTCCGCGTTTCGCTGTACACGTGGACGAAATCCATCGCGGCGGGAGCGTACCTTGCGCCGCTTCTGTTGCTCCTGACCGGGTTGATCAGCGTCGGCGGTCCGCTTTGGACGTTCGTCGCGCCGGTCGTGTCCGGCGTCTTCCTCGCCCTCACCGGCGCGATCCTGGTCTGGGACCTGGAGCACCCCGCGCGCTTCTCGCTCATCTTCCGGCGTCCCCAGTGGCGGAGCTGGCTGGTGCGGGGAGGCTTCATCATCGGCGGCTACGGCGCCGTGCTGGCCGCCCACTTCGCCGTGTCCTGGACGGGCGCGTCCCCTCCGCTCGGGCTCGGCTGGGCCGGAGGCGGGCTCGCGGTCGCCACCGCCGTATACACCGCCTTCCTGTTCGGCCAGGCCAAGGCGCGCGACATGTGGCAGAACCCGCTGCTGCCGGCGCACTTTCTGGTCCAGGCGCTCATGGCGGGCGGGGGCGTCACCGCGCTGGCGGCCCTCGCTCTCGGGGCGCCGGCTCCCGCCACGGCCGCCGCCCTCCGGATCTTCGCCCTGGGCAGCGCCGCCCACGCCGTCATGATCCTGGGCGAGGTCCTGATGCCGCCGCCCACCGCGCACGCACGGCTGGCCGAACGCGAGATGACCCGCGGGCGTTTCCGCGTCTGGTTCCGGCTGGGGCTCCTGGGTGCGCTCCTCGGCGCGGCCGCGCCGTGGCTCGGCTGGGTCGTCGTTCCAGTCGGGCTCGCCGCCCTGCTCGCGTACGAGCACGCCTACGTGCAGGCCGGGCAGTCCGTGCCGCTGTCATGACGCGGCAGCGGCGGGGGGAACCCGTGCGCGGCGGCGAAGTCGCCCTCGACGACCTGAACCGCCGCATCTCCGCGGCCCGCGCCGAAGTGGAGGCCCGCGGCGAGACCTTCTACCCGGGCGCCAGCCGCGTCCACTTGGCGGCCTTCCCGCCCAAAGAGCGCTGGAGCGACTGGGTCGAGCTCGACTCCAAGGCGTGGCCGGAACGGGTCGAGCGCCGCTTCATGCTGGTGCCGACGACATGCTTCAACTGCGAGTCGGCGTGCGGGCTGCTTGCGTATGTGGACAAAGACACGTTGGAAGTGCGGAAATTCGAGGGCAATCCGGAGCATCCGGGATCGCGCGGGCGCAACTGTGCGAAGGGACCGGCGACCGTGACGCAGCTCACCGATCCCGACCGGATCCTGACCCCGCTCAAGCGCGCCGGGGAGAGGGGCGAAGGGAAGTGGGAGCCGGTCGGGTGGGACGATGCGCTGGACGACATCGCCGCGCGGATCCGGACGGCCATCGACGAAGACCGCCACCGCGAGATCATGTACCACGTCGGACGTCCCGGCGAGGACGGCTTCACGGAGCGGACCCTCGCCGCATGGGGCGTGGACGGCCACAACTCCCACACCAACATCTGTTCTTCGGGCGCAAGGGCCGGCTACCACCTGTGGATGGGGATGGACCGGCCCAGCCCCGACCATGAGAACGCGCGCGTGATCCTGCTGGTGAGCAGCCATCTGGAAGCGGGGCACTACTTCAACCCGCACGCCCAGCGGGTCATGGAGGGCAAACGCCGAGGCGCGAAGCTGATCGTCTTCGACACGCGGCTTTCCAACACCGCCACCCACGCCGACCGGTGGCTGTCGACCTATCCGGGCTCCGAAGCCGCGGTGCTGCTCGCGGTGGCCAATCACCTCATCCTGACCGGCCGCTACAACGCCGCCTTCGTGGAACGGTGGTGGAACTGGCGCGAATACTTGGAGGAAAACCACCCCGGCGAGCCCGTCACCTTCGATACTTTCCAACAAATACTGCGAACATTATATGTGGGATACACCTTCGACTTCGCCGCGGCGGAGAGCGGTGTTGCGGCGGAAACCATCGCGGAGGTCGCCGAAATCGTCGCCGGTGCCGGAACCCGCCTCTCGACCCACAACTGGCGGAGCGCGGCCGCCGGCAATCTCGGCGGATGGCAGGTGGCGCGCGCGCTCTTCCTGCTGAACGCGCTTCTCGGCGCGGTAGCGGTCCCCGGCGGCACCTACCCGAACTCCTGGAACAAGTTCGTGCCCCGTCCCATCCGCATGCCTCCGCGCCACCCCGAGCGCTGGAACGACCTGACCTGGCCCGCCGACTACCCGCTCAGCCTGATGGAGATGTCGTTCCTGCTGCCGCACCTCACGGCCGAGAGAAACGGGCGTTTGGATGTCTACTTCACCCGGGTCTACAACCCCGTCTGGACCAACCCCGACGGCTTCTCGTGGATGGAGATGCTCACCGACCCCGAGCGCATCGGGCTCCATGTCGCGCTCACCCCGACCTGGAACGAGACCGCGTTTCTCGCCGACTACGTGCTTCCGATGGGCCACTCGTCGGAGCGCCACGACCTGACCTCGTACGAGCAGTACGACGGACTCTGGATCGGATTCCGCCAGCCCGTGGTGCGGGCGGCCCGCGAGCGTCTCGGCGAGCGCGTGTCGTCCACCCGCGATGTCACTCCCGGAGATGTCTGGGAGGAGAACGAGTTCTGGATCGAACTGACGTGGAGGATCGACCCGGACGGCTCGCGGGGCATCCGGCGCTTCTTCGAGTCTCGGGAGCGGCCCGGGGAGAAGATGACGGTGGACGAGTACTACGGGTGGATCTTCGAGAACTCCGTCCCCGGCCTCCCGGAGAAGGCCGCGCGGGAAGGGCTCTCGCCGCTGGAGTACATGCGGCGCTACGGCGCATTCGAGATCGGCGCGGCGGTGGGGCCCGTCTACGAGCAGCCGGTGCCGCCTGGCGAGCTCGCGGATGTGCATGTCGACGCGGCCGGGCGTGCGTACACGCGGGCCCAAGCGCCGGCGTCGCCGAATGTGGTGCCGCTTCCGCCGCTCGACGGCGACGGCGCGGGGCGCAGACGGGTCGGGGTCGATGCGGGCGGCGTCGTGCGGCGGGGCTTTCCCACGCCGTCGGGGCGGCTCGAGTTCTGGTCCAGGACGCTGGCCGAGTGGGGGTGGCCGGAGATGGCGGTGCCGGGATACGTGCGCAGCCATGTGCACCCCAGGGAGCTGGAGGCCGGGCAGATGTGCCTGATCTCGACATTCCGGCTGCCCGTCCAGATCCACACGCGCAGCGCGAACGCCAAATGGCTCAATGAAATCGCACACACCAACCCGCTTTGGCTGCATCCGCGCGACGCGGCGCGGATCGGTGTCCGCACGGGCGACCTGGTCAGGGTCGAGACGCAGATCGGCCACTTCGTCGTCAAGGCGTGGGTGACGGAAGGCATCCACCCCGGAGTCGCTGCGTGCTCGCATCACATGGGGAGGTGGAAGACGGGGGACGGCCCTCGCCAGTCGACGGCGACCGTGTCGCTCAGTCACGAGGGGAGCGGGTGGGGGATTTCGCGCCGGAAGGGCACGGGTCCCTTCCGGTCGTCGGATCCCGACACCGCGCGGATCTGGTGGACCGATGTCGGCGTGCACCAGAACATGACCTTCCCCGTCCAACCCGACCCGATCTCGGGCGCGCACTGCTGGCACCAGGTCGTGCGGGTCACGAAAGCCGGGCGGGGCGACCGCTACGGCGACATCGCGGTCGACACGGCCAAGTCCCGAGAGGCCTTCCGGCAGTGGCTGAAGCTGACCCGCCCCGCCGCCCGGCATTCGCCCGACGGCACGCGGCGGCCGTACTGGCTTCTGCGACCCGTGCGGCCCGGCCGGGACGCATACAGGCTTCCATGGAACTCTACCGAGCCCTCGGCTCCCTGATCGAGGTCCCCGCCCCCGAACACCGGAGGATTGCGGAAGCCCTGGGTCTGCCGGAGGTCCCGGGTCCGGCGGTGCACGGTGCCGTGGTGGCCTTTCAGCGGTACCCCTGCGCGTCCGTGTATCTGGGGACGGAAGGCATGATGGGCGGCGAGGCACGGGATCGGATCGCGGGCTTTCGGCGAGCGCTGGGGATCGGTGAGGAAGCAGGAGGCGGCACCCCGGATCCGCAGCAGCCCGGCGGCGCTCCCGAGGCCGACCACCTGACGTCGCTGCTGGCGCTCCTGGCTGCCCTCGACCGCTGGCACCGCGACGAATCCGACGCGGCGTGCGGGGCCCTCCTCGCCGAGGCCCGCATGACCCTGGTCTGGGAGCACATCGCCTCGTGGACGGGCCCGTACCTGGCCTCGTTCGAAGGGTGCGGATCACGGTTCTACGAGGCGTGGGCGGCACTGCTTGCCGAGACACTCTCGCGGATCGAAGCCGAGACGGCCTTCCCGGACTATCTGCCCGGTGCGCTCCGGGACGCGCCCGGGCCGGCGGATCCGCGCGACGAAGGCAGTGCCGCCTTCATCGCCTCGCTGCTGGCACCGGTACGCTCCGGCGTGATCCTCCTGCGCGACGACCTCGTGAGACTCGGGGAGGAGGCCGGGCTCGCATGCCGCGCCGGGGAGAGGCGCTACGTGCTCGGCTCGTTCCTCGCGCAGGACGCGAGTGCGACGCTGCGGTGGCTGGCCGGTCATGCGCGTGAATGGGGCGGGAGGACGGCGGGGCGGGGGCCGACGCCGATCGCGCGATGGTGGGCCGCCCGCGCGGCGACATCGGCCGGGCTGATGTCTCGGCTCGCCGACGACGCGAGCACCGCGGCGGGCGCGGAGAACATGCCGTGACGAACCGGTCCTCGTCTTCGCAGGGCTGGGGGGACCGGCGCGGCACGCCGCGCGATGTGGTCGCCGGGCTGAGCGTGGCGCTGCTCATCATCCCCCAAAGCATGGCCTATGCCGAATTGGCAGGGCTGCCGAGCGTGCACGGGCTCTACGCGTCGGCGGTTCCTCTCCTGGCCGCAGGCGTGCTGGCGTCCTGTCCGTACCTGCAGACCGGCCCGGTCGCGCTGACCGCGCTGCTGACCCATGGCGCGCTCGTCACGTTTGCGGTTCCGGGGAGCCCGGAGTACGTGGGCGCGGCGGCCCTGTTGGCGCTTGTCGTGGGACTCGCGCGGCTGGCGATCGGGTTCATCGCGGCGGGCAAGATCACCTATCTGATGTCTCAGCCGGTGCTGAGGGGGTTCACTTCGGGCGCTGCCGCCCTGATCCTGCTTTCGCAGTTCCCGTCCACTCTGGGGATGACCGGCGAATCCGAGACCGGGCTGGTCGGGAACACGTTGCGGGTGCTGGGCAGCCCGGGTGCGTGGAGCGCGGTCGCCGCGGTGCTCACGGCCCTGACGGTGGCTGCGACGCTGCTGGCACGCCGCATCCATGTCCTCTTTCCCGGTGCCCTGGCCGCGGTGATCGGAGGGGTTCTCTTCGCCGTTCTCTTCGGCTACGAGGGGCCGGTCGTCGGCAACATCCCCGGTTCGCTGCCGCCCTTCAGCCTGGCGCTGCCCTGGCAGCTGCTGCCGCAGCTGGTGGTGCCGGGAGCGGTGATCGCGCTGGTGGGCTTTGCCGAGTCCACCGCCATCTCGCGCAGCTTTGCCGCGCAGGACCGGGTCGCGTGGAACCCCGACCGTGAATTCCTGGCGCAGGGCGCGGCGAACGTCGCATCGGGTCTCTTCGGCGGGCTTCCCGTGGACGGTTCGTTCTCCCGGAGCAGCCTCAACCATCTTTCCGGTGCCGGATCGCGCTGGTCCGGAGCGGTGACCGGCTTGGCCGTGCTGGTCTTCCTGCCCTTCTCGGGCGTGCTGTCGTCGCTGCCGAAGGCGGTGCTGGCCGGGATCGTGATCGCCGCCGTGGCGGGACTGGTCAAGCCGCGGCAGCTGGTGAGCGTGTGGAAGTTGTCCCGGATCCAGGCGCTGGTGGTCTGGTTCACCCTGGCCATGTGCCTTCTGCTGGCTCCGAGGATCGAGCAGGCGCTGCTGCTGGGAATCCTCGTTTCGCTCGCGATCCATGTGTGGCGCGAGCGGCGGGCCGGATTCCACAGCTGGGTGAAGGGCGACGTGCTCCATCTGGAAGTGATCGGCATCCTCTGGTTCGCGTCGGCCCCGCGGCTTGAAGAAGCGATCACGGCGCGGCTGGCGTGTACGGGAGACATATCGGAGATGGTGATTCATCTTGAGGGGTTGGGCCGGATCGACCTTACAGGCGCCTTGGTTCTGAAGCGCGTGGTGGAAGAGGTCGGGCGCTCCGGGATTCCGGCAACGCTCTCGGGCGTTCCGCCCCAGGCCCGGGAGCTCATCGACAACGTTTTCGGAATGCATCCATGATCAAGTTGGCTGCACGCTCACCGGGCCGAGTTTCGGTGGGAAGCATCGAGGGTGGAATCAGCATCGATGTGGGGCCGGGCGACATGGCGATCGTGCCCGCGCAATCGCCGCACGGGTTCAGCGAGATCACCGAGACGATCAGCTATCTCGTGGTGCGAGTTGGATCCGGAGCAGCGAGTTGCAGTTGAAATAGGGTGCCCTGGATGCCACATGGTCGGCCCGTCGAGGCGGGCAGTGGGTAGCTACGCGGAGACGGTTCCTCCGTAGACATGCACCCGAAAGTCCTCTCGCAGGTCCTGAAGCGATCGGTTTATGCCCCTCACTTCGCCTCGCAGCTCCGCAAGGCCTTCACGTACGCTGCCGAGGCCGTCTCCCAGCGTTGCAGTCTCGCCGTTCATGTCGCCGCGCAGCGTTGCGGTCTCGCCGCGAAGGTCACTTCCCAGCGTCGCCATCTCGCCGCGAAGGTCGTCCCGCAGCGTCGCCATCTCGCCGCGAAGGTCGTCCCGCAGCGTCGCCATCTCGCCGCGAAGGTCGCCCCGCAGCGTCGCCATCTCGCCGCGAAGGTCGCCCCGCAGCGTCGCCATCTCGCCGCAAAGGTCACTTCCCAGCGTCGCCATCTCGCCGCGAAGGTCACTTCCCAGCGTCGCCATCTCGCCGCGAAGGTCGCCCCGCAGCGTCGCCATCTCGCCGCGAAGGTCGTCCCGCAGCGTCGCCATCTCGTCGTGAAGGTCGCCCCGCAGCGTCGCCATCTCGCCGCGAAGAGTCGCGATTTCGCCGTTCATGTCGTCCCGCAGCTTCGCGATGTTCTCTCCGATCTTGTCGTGGGCGACCCGGTTTTCGATGCGCATTCTCTCGAGCACACGCCAGCCCAAGGTCGTTACCGCCGTTGCCGTCAGGACGACGGTTCCCAGCATGCTGACCGGTTGCCACCACTCCATTTCTTCACTCCCGCTTGTCGTCATCAGAATATAATCGGACCTCACCGAAGCGCATACCACCACCCACAGGATGGCACGAGCTCCGGCCGTCAGCCTCTCGGCTTCCGCCACAGTATAGAAGAGCTGAGGGCACCTCAATGGCGGAATGGGACTATCAGCCCGTGGAAGAAATCCTCCCGGCTTTCGAGCGGCGATGCATCCGCGCCGGAGGGAGGCCGAGCATGTCTCCCGACCAGTCGCCTCACGCCGCCCACGGCGTGACCGCACTGCCGTCGGTCAGGTGGGATGAGCGCTTGGCGGTCCGGCGGCCCGGAAGGCTGTCAGCGGGTGAACGCGGCGGCCTCTGCCGTCACGTCACCGGATTATCGCGGCCAACGACCCAGGTTGCAGGTCCGACGATGAGGGGGTCCGGGCCGGTCACGATGTCACCGTCCTTGTCCGGATACGACAGTCTGGACAGGAAGAACTGCATCGCGGCAATGCGCGCACGTTTCTTGTCGTCGGATTTGATCACCGTCCACGGCGCATCCGCGGTGTCGGTGTAGAAGAACATCGCTTCCTTGGCCTGCGTATAGTCGGACCATTTGTCGAGCGAGGCAATGTCGATCGGGGACACCTTCCACTGCTTCAGCGGGTCCGTGCTCCGCCGGTCGAAGCGGCGCTTCTGTTCCTCCTGTGAGACCGAGAACCAGAACTTGAAGAGGATGATGCCGCTGTTCACCAGCATGCGCTCGAACTCGGGACACTGGCGCAGGAATTCGAGGTGTTCGCTCCGGGTGCAGAACCCCATGACGCGCTCGACTCCCGCCCGGTTGTACCAGGAGCGATCGAAGAACACCATTTCGCCGGAGGTCGGGAGAAGCTGAACGTAGCGCTGGAAGTACCACTGGCCCCGCTCGACGTCGCTGGGCTTGTCGAGCGCCACGACGCGTGCACCCCGGGGATTGAGGTGTTCCATGAACCGCTTGATCGTCCCGCCCTTGCCGGCGGCGTCCCGCCCTTCGAACAGGATGACGATCTTCACTCCCGAGCTCTTGACCCAGCGCTGCGCTTTAAGCAGTTCGATCTGGAGTCCGGCTTTCTGCGGCTCGTACTCGCGCCGCTTCATCTTCGTCTCGTAGGGGTAGATATCCTGTTGAAAGACCCTCTTGACGGTGTCAGGGTCGTGATGATCAGACCCCTGTGTCATCTCCGAACTCATACGCCGCGGCCTCCCGTTCTGAAGCTTCGTTCGGAAGCGGGAACATAACGCCGGAGCAGTGTCGATACGATCACGGACGGGGCACAGCGCATCCGGCGTGAGCTCCGAAAGAGGTCGGAGCGGGCTGCCGGCGGCAGCTATTCCAGCCTTCTGGGCAGGATAAAGTGCTTGAGTTCGCCGCCCGCTTCCACATCGGCCCAGGCGTCCGAGGCCAGATCGATGACCGCGACGGCACCGGTGGGGAACTTGCTGTGAAGGAGGTCGATCTCTTGCGGGTCGCCGGTCCGGGCGAGGGAGGCGGCAAGGACGTAAGTGGAGGGGTTGTGGCCCAGAACCATGACGGCCTCCGCCTCGGACGGTGTGGACTTGATGGCGGACAGGACCACCCGCGGAGACGCGAGGTAGAGCTCCCGGCGGAACTCGACGTGAGGATGCCCGCCGAAGAGAGGCTCCATACGCTGCCAAGTCTCCCGGGTACGGGCTGCCGTGCTGGAGTACACGATATCGGGGACGCAACCCAGGTCGCCGAGGGCACCGCCGACCCGCATCGCGGCACGGTAGCCGCGTGCGTTGAGCGGACGGTCGTGATCGCTGAGAGCGGGGTCACCCCAGCTCGACTTGGCGTGCCGTGCCAGCATCAGGCGCCGCATGTTCGCTCTCTCCGGGTTCGGGTGCCGTTATTCATGGGGTACGGGGTTCGCCTCGCGGGGTTCCCAAGTGTCGTGGCCCCCGCATTACGCCTATGGAGTGCTACACCCGGCGTGCGGAGAATGTTGCAGGCGGGACGGGCCTGCGACAGGTTGGGACCGTAACGGAACCAGGGAACCACGGGGAGGCGCTCCATGATCGGGAAGGTCTTCGTGCGGCGTCGCGGACTCGCGCACGCGGCCGCGCTCGCGCTCGTCACCGCCTGGGCGTGCACCGCACCGAAGACCTCCGGACTTCCGGCGGAGTGGCATCCCGCGCTCTCCGCCTTCGCCGAAAGCGTCGCCGCCGATGTGGAGGCCGACGGTGTGGGCGGGATGACGGTCGCATTGGCTCGAGACGGCGAGATCCTGTGGTCGGGGGCGTACGGATGGGCCGATCCTGAGGGCGAGATCGCGACTGCGCGCGAGACGATCTACCGGACCGGGTCGATCTCGAAGTCGGTGACAGCGGTGCTGATGGCCATTCTGGCCGATGATGGAATAGTGTCGCTGGATTCGCCGCTCGAGGATCTGGTGCCCGAGATCGCCGGCTTGATGGATCGGCCGCCAGGCGCGAGTCCGGACCTGCGGCAGGTTGCGAGTCATACCGCAGGCTTCGCCCGCGAACCGGATCTGCCCGGCGCGGCGTCGGGTCCCATCGAGTCGTGGACATCGCGCATCCTCGAGTCCATCCCTGCCACCCGTTACCAGACGCCCCCGGGGACCGAGTACTCCTATTCGAACATCGGCTTCGGGATTCTCGGGCTCGGGTTGGAGCGAGCGGTCGGCGAGCCCTTCATGGATCAGGTCGAGGCGCGTATCTTTGAACCGATGGGGATGGCGAGCAGCATGTTCGTCGTAGGCGACGACCTGCTTCCGGCGCTTTCGAAGGGACAGGCCAACGGGCGGGACGGCGAAGTGGATACGGAGCAGCCGGCGCGGGAGCACTCCGGGCGCGGGTACAAGGTACCCAACGGCGGCGTCTATTCGACGGTCGCCGACCTCGCGCGGTTCGCCGCGGGAGTGATGGGGCGGGGCGGCGTCTCGCTGCTCAGCGACGAGGGGCGTACGGAGGTCCTCTCCGTGCAGACGCCGGAAGACCCGGAGTCGGGGTACGGCCTCGGGTTCTCGATAGACAGCGTGGACGGGCGGGTCTTTGCGGGTCACGGGGGATCGGTGGCGGGGTACACGGCGCATCTGCTCTTCGAGCCCGCGACCGGGCTGACCGCGGTTCTGCTCAGGAACTACAATCGGGGGCGGACAAACCTGGGTGAGGCCGCACGCAGGCTCTTGGCCGGTTTGTCCGCCGGTTGAAGCCGTCAGTATTCCGCTGCCTCGAACCTGCGAGTCATTCCGAACAACTTGGACTTAATCCGCAGAGAAAGACATGTCTGACAAACCGCTGGGCCGGTTCTGCTGGCACGAAACCATGACCACGGACACGGGCGCAGCCCGCGACTTCTACTCGAAGATCACCGGCTGGGGCAAAAGCGTGTGGGACGAGGGCGGCGAGCCCTATGAGATGTGGATGAACGGCGAAATGCCGGTGGGCGGCCTGATGGTCCTGCCTGCACCGGATGTTCCCCCATGCTGGCTGACCTACCTGTCGACACCCGACCTGGACACGACGCTCGAGAAGGTGCGAGCTCACGGCGGGACCGTGCTCAACGAGATCACGGTGCCCCAGGTCGGTCGCTTCGCTGTGATCTCGGACCCGCAGGGCGGCGTCATCGCGACCATCGAACCCGAGGGTGAGACACCCGGTCACGACGGCCCCCCCGCTTTCGGCGAGTTCTCATGGCACGAACTCGCGACCAGCGACGCAGACGCCGCCTGGGCCTTCTACTCCGAGGTCTTCGGCTGGGAGGCGACCAGCCGGATGGACATGGGAGAAGCGGGGTTCTACCAGATGTTCGGCCGGGGCGCCCATCCGGTCGGCGGCATCTTCAATGCTCCGCAGGGAAAACCGGTCGGCTGGCTCGTTTATGTGCATGTGCCCGACGTCAATGCGACGGTGGACAAGATCACCGAACTCGGCGGCCAGGTCCTCAACGGGCCCACGGAAGTGCCGGGCGGCGACATCATCGCGCAGTGTCTGGATCCCCAGGGGATCGCCTTCGCGATTCATGCTCTCGCCTGCGACGGAGAGGAAGAGGAGTAACATCGATGGTCCGTGCTCGCCTGCTGCCGCTCGTCGCCCTGTGCGTCGCGGCGTGCCGGCCGGGGGGCGACGCACCTCCGGCCAGCCTGTTCATCATCGGCGGCACGATCGTGGACGGATCGGGAGACGCGCCCCGGGCCGGCACGGTCGTCATCGACGGCAACAAAATCGTGTCGGTGGGTGATGTGGACGAGGGCGGAGGCGCGGAAGCCGCCGACACCATCGACGCCACCGGCCTCGCGGTCGCGCCCGGCTTCATCGATGTCCACAACCACACGCCGCCTGCGATCGCCGAGCCTGGCAACCGCCTCAACGAGGGCTTCATCCGGCAAGGGGTGACGACCGTCTTCGGCGGCCCGGACGGTCAGTTCGCTCCGGCGCACATCCGCCGACTCTCGGACGCCTACGCGTCGCAGGGAACGGGAACCAACGTCGCTTTCTACATCGGCCACAACGGCATCCGCAACGAGGTCCTGGGAGACGATCAGCAGCGGGCTCCGACCGCCGAAGAGATGGAGAGCATGCGTGCGCTGGTGCGCGAGGGCATGGAACTCGGCGCGTTCGGCCTGTCGACCGGGCTGATGTACGAACCCGGGATGTTCTCCGAGACGGCCGAGGTGATCGCGCTTGCACAGGAGGCCTCGAAGTACGGCGGCGTTTACGACTCGCACGTCCGAAATCCGGTGCACGACTTCGTCGGGTCCGACCGCGAGGTGGTGGAGATCGCGGAAACGGCGGGGCTCCCCGGCAAGATCGGCCACCTGAAGGCCGTGGGGCTGCACAACGAGGGCGCGATCGCGGACATCGTGGATCTGGTCGAAGGCGCGCGGCGGCGCGGCGTCGTCATCGTTTCGGACCAGTACCCTTACGACGGTGCCGCGACCGCGAGCCTCGCCGGGATCGTGGTGGCTCCGCCCGGCCTGGACGGACTGGACGCCTTCCGCCGGATGCAGCGCCAAGGACGCACGGAAGAAGGGATGGCCCAGATCAAGACCGCGCTGGGCGACCCGGAGTCCCTAGCCCGGCTCAAGGAAGCCAGCGAAAACGGGGTCGCCGGGGGCTTCGCATGGCTGAAGGCGACCGGATACACCAGCATGCGGATCACCAGTTCACCCGACTACCCCGAACTGGTCGGGGTCTACCTCTCCGAGATCGCCGGGCAGCGGGGCCAGGACCCCTTCGACGCGGTGGCCGAGCTGATCATCGGATCGTCCCAGCCCGTCAACCTGACCCTCGGCGCGATCAAGGAGCACGACGTACGGCGCCTCATGGTCCAGCCCTGGAACATGATCGCGAGCGACGGCGGTTTCGCCGACGGCTCCGACGCGGCCGCGGGTCACCCGCGCAGCGCCGGCACGTTTCCGCGCCTGCTGGGCCACTACGTGCGGGACGAGGGCGTCCTGTCACTGGAAGAGGCCGTGCGCAAGGTCACATCGCTGCCCGCCGACTTCCACGGCATCGGCGACCGCGGCCGCCTGGTTGTCGGCGCACGCGCGGACGTGGCGATCTTCGACCCGGCGACGATCATCGACCGGTCGGATTGGGACCATCCTCAGCGCTTTGCCGAGGGGGTGATCCACGTCCTGGTCAACGGCGTCCCGGTGCTGCGCGACGGCGAGATGACCGGCGCGGCACCCGGCGAGGTGGTGAAGCGCTAGCGGAGCGGACGGCCCCCGTGGCGACCTTGGACGCGCGCCGTGTGACCTTCCGTCCGCTGGTCGCGGCGGACTGGCCCGCCGCGGCGGAGATCTATCGTCAGGGAATCGAGTCCGGGAACGCCACCTTCGAGACCGAAGTTCCCGATTGGCGGAGCTGGGACGCGGCCCGGAGCCCGGATTGCCGGATCGTCGCCGAAGTGGACCGCTTGATCGTGGGATACGCCGGGCTCAGCCCGGTATCCCGGCGTCCCGTCTACGCCGGGGTTCGCGAGGCTATGATCTATCTGGCCAAGTCCGCACGCGGCCAGGGCGTCGGCGGGCAACTCCTGCAGAGACTCGTCAACGATAGCGAAGCGCAGGGGATCTGGACGTTGCAGGCCGGCATCTTCCCCGAAAACACGGCCTCGATCCGGATCTTCGAGAAGGCCGGCTTCAAGGTGCTCGGCACGCACGAGCGCCTCGGCCGGTTCCATGACGGCCGTTGGCGGGACGTGGTGCTGATGGAGCGGCGAAGCCGCGTGGCGGGGAGGGGCTAGCAGCCCGTGGATAAGACCCCCCTGGCATTCGAGCGGCGATGCATCCACGGGCTGCTATGTCCATGACGGAGCTGGACAGCTCGTCCGGCTGGCACTCGACCAGTCCACGGGCACCGGTCTTCCCTGACTGACCCCCGCTACGCCACCTCGATCGACTCGTCCAGGAACACGTCCTGGATCAGGTTCAGCAGCTTGACTCCGTCGGCCATGGGGCGCTGGAACGCCTTGCGCCCCGAAATCAGACCCATCCCTCCGGCCCGCTTGTTGATTACGGCCGTCCGCGCGGCCTGCGCGAAGTCGTCGGCCCCGCTGGAC
The DNA here is from genome assembly GCA_965215065.1 of Longimicrobiales bacterium. Classification (GTDB taxonomy): domain Bacteria; phylum Gemmatimonadota; class Gemmatimonadetes; order Longimicrobiales; family Gaopeijiaceae; genus Bin94. The sequence continues at coordinate 1,413,662 of OZ244037.1, read as the reverse complement.
CCTCCGGAATTGATCAACCCCACCCGCCCCATGTAGCAGTTGGCCACCTGGTAGCGCGTCAGCTCGATGGGGTGCGCGCCGGGGGCCAGCTCCGAGTACACCTTGTCGTGCGTGCGCCCGAAGCCGATCGCCCGGTAGCCGCCGTTGTTCGTGGCCTGTTTCTGCTTCACGATGTCGGCCTCGATCGTGACTCCGAGATGGTTGGCTTGGCCGGTGAGGTCGGCCGCGGCGTGATAGTTCACCCCGTCCTTGTTGAAGGCGGACTGCCGCAGATAGCACCAGAGAACAGTGACCATGCCCAGCTCGTGCGCCATCCGGAAGGCTTCCGACGCCTCCTGCAGCTGCCGCATCCCCTGGTCGGACCCGAAGTAGATCGTGGCGCCTACGGCCACCGCGCCCAGCTCCCACGCCTGTTGAACGCTGGCGAACATGACCTGGTCGTAGCGGTTGGGGTACGTCAGCAGCTCGTTGTGGTTGAGCTTGACCAGGAAGGGAATCCGGTGCGCGTACCTGCGGGAGATCGATCCGAGCACGCCCAGCGTGGAGGCGACCGCGTTGCATCCGCCCTCCAGGGCCAGCTCAACGATGTTGCCCGGGTCGAAGTAGGCGGGATTCGGCGCGAACGATGCGCCCGCCGAGTGCTCGATCCCCTGGTCGACCGGCAGGATCGACACGTAGCCGGTCCCGGACAGCCGCCCGTGGCCGAGGATCTGCTGCATGCTGCGGAGAACCTGCGGATTACGATCCGTGCCCGCTGCGACCCTGTCCACGAAGTCCGGTCCGGGAAGGTGAAGCCGTTCCCTGGGAAAGCCCTCGGCGCGGTAGTTGAGAAGGTCCTCGGCTTCTGCTCCCAGAAGGTCCTCCATTCGGCTGGATACGGACATGTTTCCCTTCGCGGTGGTTGATCGCTTTTTGCAGTTGGTTGATCGCCGCCGGTGAATGACGGAAGTCAGGGGGAACACCTCTTTCGCGTAACTGTTTCGCGTAACTGTACCGTAAGGTTGCCGACTTGGGAAGGCTGACCGCAGTTTTCGCTGGCAGGCGCGCTGCGAACGCGGCCAGGCGACCTGTCACGGCCACCCTTGGAGGAGACGGCATGGCCAGCAACACGAAACTCACTTCACTCCTTGTGCTCGTCGGCGCTCTCGCGGCCGGAAGCTCGGTGGTCAACGCCGCCCTCCTTTCGGCGCAGACGGAAGACGACCCCGTCGTCCGGCTGCAGGCCAACCCCGCCGAACTCGCGTTGCGGGTCGGGGACGAGGCCTTGGTGACCGTTGCAGGATACACCCGCTCCGGCGCCCGCGTGGAGGATCCGCCAGTCCGTCTGGTGGGGCCGCGCTCGGCGGTGCGGGTACGGCAGGGCGTCGTCACCGCGCTGGCGGAGGGAGACTACGTGCTCGTCGCCACGCTGGTCCGGGACGGGGGCGCTGCGGCAGGCGGCCCGGTCACGCTGAGGGTGCCGGTGAGCATCGACTGGCCGGCCGTCGCGCGGGTGGTCGTAACCCCCCTGACCGACGACCGCCTCTTCGCGGGCACCTCGATACGGCTGCGCGCTCGCGCCGAGCATGCGGACGGGACCGCGCGGCGCGATCCGGATGTGACGTGGCGCAGCGGCTCCCCCGACATCGCCGAGGTCGACCGCTTCGGCCGCGTCACCGCCGTGGCCCCCGGCTCGGCCGCCGTCATCGCCACGGTCGACGGGGTCAGCGGCGCCCTCACGTTGCGCGCGGTCCCCTTCACGGGCGCTTCCCTCGAGATCGCCGGCGGCCCGTCGCGTGTCCGCACCGGCGATGTCATCGACTTCAGGGCCGAGGTGCGCGACGATGACGGACGGCTCCTCGCCGGCGTCCCCGTCGAGTGGTCCCACGCCTACGAGGAGCCGGACGGGATCATGGCGCCGCCTGCGCCGGCACAGATGCGCGGCGGCCGCTTCGTCGCGGATGTGCCCGGCATCCACACGGTGATCGCCGACGCCGGCCCGCTCTCGGTGCGCACCGCCTTCCGCGTCGTGGCCCGCGATGTCGTCCAGAAGCTCGATATCCATGGGCAGGGCAGGGAACAGCGGGTACGCACCACCGACTTCTGGGTCTTCGAGGGCCGCGACGGACGCGACTACGCGCTCACCGGGGCCAAACGCTCCGACGGCCACGGGTTCGTTTGGGACGTGACCGAGCCCGGCAATATTTTCAAGACGGATTCGATCCGGGTCGACGCCCGGTCCGTCAACGACATGAAGGTCTCGCCGGACGCTCGCTACGCCACCATGACCCGCGAGGGCGCGTCGGACCGCCGCAACGGCGTCGTGATCCTCGACCTGGCCGAGCCTGCGCACCCGAAGATCGCGTCGGAGGTCGCCGACTACGGCCTCACCGGCGGCGTCCACAACGCTTTCCCCACCAACGAATACGTCTTCGCGCTGGCCGGGGGCGACAAGTATGTGATTCTCGATGTCAGCGACATCTACGATCCACGCTACGTGGGCGAGTACAACCACCCGGACAGCCGCCTGCACGACGTGTGGGTGCTGGACGGATTGGCGTATTCCGCCGAATGGGACAACGGCCTGGTCGTCGTCGACGTGGGCGACGGGCGCTGGGGCGGTTCGCCCGAGAAGCCGGTCCTGGTGAGCAGCCTTCCCGTTCCCACCGGGGGCACGCACGCCGTCTTCCCCTACATCTCGAAGTCGACCGGCACGCACTACGTCTTCATCGGCGACGAGATCATGAGCCGGCGGGGCCTGGCGTGGGAGGGGCCCGGGCAGGTACGGGGGTCCTACCAGCTCCCGTACGATCCCGAAACGGGGATGAACGGCATTCCGCTCGCGACCCAGGGATACATTCAGATCATCGATCTCTCCGATCCCGAGTCCCCGCAGATGGTGGCCCGCTACGAAGTGCCCGAATACGGAACCCACAACATCTGGGTCGAGGACGACATTCTGTACCAGGCGTACTACGAGGGGGGCGTGCGCATGGTGGACGTTTCGGGCGATTTGATGGGAAACCTGTACACGCAGGGGCGCGAGATCGCCGTCTTCAAGGCCTATGATCCGATCGGTTATGTTCCCAACTCGCCGATGGCATGGAGCGCGATGCCCTTCAAGGGCCGCATCTTCTTTTCCGACACGAATTCGGGGCTGTGGTCGGCGAAGCTGGTGCCCAGGAGCAGGCCGGTGAGCTGAGCTCTGCCGGTCGGGTGGCCGCGTGGCCGGTCGGCGCGGCGTGGCCGGCCGGTGCGGACAACCAACAACCGGATGACCCCATAGCAGCCCGTGGATTAATCCGGCCCGGATGCATCGCCTCTCGAATGCCGGGGGGGGGGGGGGGGGGGGGGGGGGTATCCACGGGCTGATGGTGGATTCGGTTCGGGCCGCCGGTTCGGACGGCGCAACCTCTGCATGTCGCTTGATGCCGGTGTTTCGGCACCTGCTCGATGCCTTCCTGACCGAGTCCGCCGGTCGCTCCCGGCCCGAACGCCCGGGCCAGGTAGGCGACCGCGCGCGGGATGGCCTGGCTCAGGCCGAGCACGTCGTGACCGCCACCTTCGTAGATGTAGGCTTCGAAGTCCGGTTCGCCCCGGCCCAGAGCCTCCATGGCCGCGATCAGCGCCTCGGCCTGCGAAACGGAGACGGTCCGGTCGACGGTACCGTGGTGAAGCTGCACCGACGGCAGATCGGCCGCGAACAGCGCGGAGGAGCGCCGCACCAGCTCGAGCCGGGTCTCGCCGCGTCCGAGGTCGCCCCGGATGTACGGCTGCACCACGGCGGAATCGAGGTGTGCGACCCCGGGGATCCGTCTCGGCATGCCCAGCGCGGCTTCGCGCACGATCTCGCGCACCCAGTCGTCGAAGAAGTACGTCGGGCCGAAGAGGGCGACGATGCGCGCGATCCTCTCGTCGCGCACGCCGGCAAGAAGTGCGACACCTGCCCCACGGCTGCCCCCGATGATGTTGATGGAGTCGGGCTTCGCCTCGGGCGTGGTCTCGATGGCTGCGTTCACCAGGGCCAGGGCATCGTCTACATCGTAGTCCCAGGGGCTGGAGACGCCTTCGGAGACCCATGCGCTGTCACCGTACCGAAGCGGCTCGCTGCGATAGGACGGCAGCACGTAGGCGAAGCTGTCGCGAAGCTCCCCCAGCGCGACCGCGGCGAGCTGGATGTCCGCGATCGATGTCCCGCCGTCGCCGCCGTGCAGGTACGCCAGGATCGGCAGACTCTGCTCCGCCGCGCCGTCCGGCACGACGATTGCTCCATAGTGGCGGACACCGCTGACGGTGTGAGACACGATGCGGAGGCTGGTCGGCGATCCCGCGAGATCAAGCGGTTCGGCGAGCTCGACGCGCACATCGACCGCGGACACGTCTCTGCCGGCCCAGTCGGCGCGGACAGCGTCGATTTCGGCACCGGTGGCCGGCATGAAGAGGGTATCGAGTTCAGCCTCCAGGTCCAGTGCGACGGCGGCGACGGCGGCGATGGCTTCGGACGCGGTGACGGTGAGAGTCTGGTCGCCCGGATCCGGGCCGAGGGTCCAGACCGCGGCCGCCTGGCCGTCGCTGTCGGAGGTGGCCGAGGCGGGGTCGGCGGATCCGTGGTCCGCAGCAGGGGCGAACGTGACGTTCTGCCCGGAAAGAGGCCGGCCCTGAGAGTCGAGAACGCGCACGACGATCGGGTCCGCGAGCGACAGTCCCTGGACGGTGCGCTGGTCGGCACCGGACACGACCTCGACCGCGGCGGGGACGGCGGGGAGGTCCGGCGGCTCGACGGGCGGCACCGTGATCACGACCTCGTCGCACGCGCCGAGCGCCGCGCCGGTCAGCAGGGCGACAAAAGTGCGGCTGGCAGCCCGCGGAAGAAACTGCGTTGCTTCGTTCACTGGACGAGCGCGTCGCCGCTCGCGGGCTGCTGTCCCAGCAGCGCGGGCAGCACCTCGCCGGCTTTTCCTTGCAGCGATATCGAGGCCGCGTCGGTGAGCGGGGTCGTCTGGGTGTTCACCTCGATGATGCGGCCGCCGGCTTGCAGGGTGGTGCGAGGGATGGCGGCGGCCGGATAGACCTCGGCGCTGGTGCCGATGACGAGGCAGACATCGGCCCGCGCGGCCATCGACCGGGCGTCGGCGAGGGAGGCGCCGTCGAGCGGTTCGCCGAAGAGCACGACATCGGGACGGCGCATCCCGCCGCAGTGCACGCAGCGGGGCAGAGAAGGCCCGAGCGGTTCACCCGGGGCGCGAACGGCGCAGCTGTTGCAGCGGTCGCGTGCGATCATGCCGTGCAGTTCGACGGGGAGGGCCGCGTCGGGAGCCCGGTCCTCGGCCTCCTCGCGTGCGGCCCGCGTGTGCAGTCCATCGACGTTCTGGGTGACGAGCCCGGCCACGCCGCGTCGCAGGAAAAAGCGGGCGAGGGCGCGGTGGGCGGGGTTGGGTTTGCAGGTGGCCAGAAATCTGCGACGATGCGCGTACCACTCCCATACGGTGCGGGGGTCTCGCTGCAGGGCTTCAAGGGTGGCCAGCTCTTCGGGGCGACAGCTGCGCCACAGGCCCCCTGCGTCGCGGAAGGTCGGCACGCCCGACTCTGCGGAGATGCCCGCGCCCGTCAGAGCCGCGACCCGGCGCGCGCAGTGCACCATGGCGCGAGCTTCGCGCAGCGCACGCATGCCGGACATCATGCAGGCTCGAATGGGACGGCCCGGCCGCCGGGGAGCATCGGCCCCGCCGCCGCGGTGGGGATGCCGCCCTTACATTCCCCCCGAACGCACGTATTTGGTGAGACCGCCGCCCGCGTCGGCACGCGAGATCGGGCCCTCCGCGGCGTACACGTTGCCGTCCCGGTCCACGGCCACGCCCTCGCCGGCCACACCCTGAGGCCCGCGCTCGGATGGATGCGGCGGAACGAAAGCGGTCACGCGGTCCTCCGAAGCATGGCCGATCCGCACCCCCGTGAGCCACCCGTCGTGGTTGTTCGGGTTCGACTCCGAGTCGATTGCGTAGAGGTTGTCGTCCGCGTCGATGAATAGGCCGCTGATGCGGCTGAACTGGTAGTACGAATCCAGATAGTTGCCGTCCTGGTCGAAGATCTGGATGCGGTGATTGCCTCTGTCCGCGACGAAGAGGCGGCCCTGCGAGTCCATGGCGATGGCGTGGGGAGTCCGGAATTCTCCCGGCCTGTCGCCGATCTGCCCCCACTCCGCGATGTACTCGCCTTCGGACGAGAACTTGATGATCCTTCCCGTGGAACCTTCGGGCGGATCGCTATTCTGTCCGCTGTGTCCGTCGGAAACGAAGATGTCGCCGTTCGGCGCCGTGATGACGTCGCACGGCTCGTTCAGCAGACCCGGCTCGCTGCCCGGCGTCCCGGCCCGTCCGAGGGTCAGCAGCACCTCGCCCTCGGGGCTGAACTTGATGACCTGGTGCCCCTTGGTGCCGGCTTCGTTCCCCTGCGAGTCCGTCACCCAGACGTTGCCGTCGGCGTCCACATGGATGCCGTGGGGCAGGACGAAGAGCCCTGCGCCGAAGCTGGCGAGGATTTCGCCGGTCTCGCGGTGGAACTTGAAGACCGGGTCGACCAGATTCGCGTCGCACCCTCCCGCCAGCCCCACGCCGCCGCAGCGGTCGTACGCCCAGACGTGTCCGTCATGGGGGTCGATGTCGACACCGGCCGTGGAGCCCCATTCACGACCGTCGGGCAGGTCCGCCCAGTCCTTGATCACTTCGGGCGTCGGGTTCGGGAGGTCGCCGGCCATCGCCGGGTCGGGAATGGCCATGGGATCGACGGCGGCCTCCTGCTCTTCGCCGCCCTCGTAGGCGCAGGCCGCGGCGGCCCACGTCAGGCCGACCAGCACCACGATACGCGAAAAGGTCTGCTTCCTCATGTTCTTCTCCGTTGTTGGGGACATGCCGACCAGTGTTGGGGACATGCCGACCAGCGCCTCGTTCGGCGTGCGGGCCAGCGCGCCCGCTCGGCGTGTGTCTTGCTGCCATGCTGGGCGGCAGGGGGCTTGGAGTCAAGAAAGGGGGATTATCTGACTAGATGGGGCGGTAAGTGTCTGAATGTAAGGACTTGAGTATGCCAATTGTGAATGCTATGTTCCGGTTGACTGCGATGAGCGGCAAGGCCCACCGGTTGTCACTTGCCGGGGCGCTTGCCGTCGTTGGCGGCCGGTTCCTCCACGTCCAGTGCTCCGGACCCGTGGAGGACCTCCACAAGGCGCCAAGTGGAGGGCCCGGGCATGAAGTGCGCCGGAGCCGCCAGGGAGCCGCGAGGGAGGATTGCCGTCGAAGAGGGAGGCTTCCTTCCTCCCTCGCTTGCCGGAGCCGCCAGGGAGCCGCCGTCAAGGGATGGTATGGAATCGCTTGCATTCCCGGGATGGAGAGCTACCATGCCCCCGCGGGGAAGCAAGTGACTTCCCCGGTCAACTTTTCTCGAGGAGAGAAGACATGAAGGCTCGAACCATCCTTTGGCTGGCTGCACCGTTGCTTGTGGCGTGCGACGCCGCCGCCCCGACCCCCCAGGACGCCCCCGACACCCCCGACGACCCTATGGTGACGGCATCGCAGTACTTCCCGCTCTTCTACCTCGAGACCTGGGCTAAAAGAGACTTCTGCAAAGAGGAAGAGGAACGCGAACGCATCATCGCCGAGATCAATGCCGACCCGTCGCACCCCGCGAACCCCATCCAACTCGCCCGCAAACATGCCGAACGGGTGACCAAGATCAGGGCCGACCCGTCGCATCCTCTGCATTCGATAGGCCATGAGCTTTCCCTCGAATACAAGGAGGTGGAGAGGGAGCCGACGCCGTGGCTTTCCTACTGCAAGAACCCCCGCCCGCCGGATCACATGCCGGGGCTCTTCCGCATGGGACGCATAACCAGAAACGAGCTGGACGAGCACTACGAGAGGATCAGGATCGAGTGGGAGGCGAAGCAAGGCCCGGCGCTGCGGGGGGCGAAATGAGGCCCGCAGCGGCAGCCCTGGCGGCGCTGTCGGGAATCCTCGCCGTGGCGCTCCCCCTTGTCCGCGCAGCGGCCCGCGCCCGACGGGACTGAATGGATACTGTCAACCCGGCTTCCGCCGGCCCGGCATTGATCGCCGAGATGCAGGCATTGCAGAACAACCCATGGGAACCGCCCGGGTTCGTCTCGTGGCATGGCAATGCGTCCATACAGTGCGGGGATGCCATGCGGAACACGCTCGACATGCTCGGGCACATGCTCAGACCGGGAATGTCGTCGAACAGGCAACGGTGAATCCCACCGGCAGGCGACCTTTGGGCGAATACTTCAGCAGCCCCCTCTCGCGATGATCAACGACTCCCTGTCGGCCTCAGATATGCAGGGAACCCTCATCCACGAGGCCCAGCATTGGGCCGGCATCTCTACCGAAAGCCGTTGCCGATGCCGCGATAGGATGCTTCCCCACTGCGACGGAGGAGGAGGAGGACGAAGCGGATGAGGACTCCGACGACAATGACGGCAACGACGGATCATCCGGTTCCGGGGGCGGTGGAAGGGTCATCAGCAAGAGGCAACACTACCAGCTCCCCAACGTCTGGGTGATCGTGTGGGTTCCGCCCAGGAACAGCGGCGGGGGGCATGTCGGCGAGGTCACGGTCGTCTGCGACTACGACCCCGACACGTGGTGGCCCGACTGCCCGGACATGGAAGAACAGGAGAACTAGCCGCACCCTGGCGGCTTCCTGGCGGCTCCGGCAATCGAGGGAGGGAGGGAGCCAGCGAGCCAGGGAAGGAAGCACCCTCGCTTGCCGGAACCAGCCAGGGAGACGCCCGGCCAGCCATGCTCCACCCGCGAAGCGCCCGGAAGCGCCGGATCGAGGCTCCAGGATCGAGCGTGAAGCCGCCGGATTGCTCCGGCAATGGTCCAGCACCCTGGAATCCGGGGTGTCGCGGGTGGAGCCGACGTGTCTTCGACGGCGGGAAGCCGACCGACTGATAACCGGTTGTCAATTGCCGGGCGGTTGCCGTCTCCGGCGGCAAGCTTCCTCCACCGGAGTGATCCGGGGGGGGTGCCGGACACTCACTGAAGAGGTCATAGCGGGTGCCGCTGTCCGCAGGGAGGTGCCGACGCACCCATGCGCGGCCCTGCGGGTCGACGCGCACGGTCATCGGATGTAATGCAGTAATGCAGGCTTTACATTCGGCCAAGTGTAGTTGTCATAGTCGGGCTCGTCCGAGCTGCCGCCGCCGGTCCCGCCTCGGGAGAAGGCCGTGTTCATGGAGCCGTCGGAATCGGTCCAGATCGACATGCGATCCCGACATGGCTGCGGATGTCGCGGAAGTACTCGGCCTTCTCGGCCGTCGTGATCGGAACGGGCTCGTACGCGACCGTGTCGCCCCGAACCACGGTGCCTTCGGGCGCGTACCAGTCCACGCCGTACGCCTGGGACCGCGCGACCACGACCGATCCGTCGGGGGCCACACCCCACGCGTCCTCAGGCGAAAGCGGAATCGGCCGCATCGAGATCCTCCGAAGACTGCTCATCCGACTCCGCTCCCTGTTACACTTACACTATGTGGCTCCCGAGAGCCCGCAGCGACTGCCGACCCCCGCATGGTCGGGTCGGGAGCAACGCAAGGCGTCCCCAGCCCCGTGTCGCGCGAAAGCCAAGACATGCGGACCACCTCCACCCATCCCGACCGCTTGCCGTCCACGGATCGCGAGACCCCGGTCTCCGCATCTCCCCCCGACCCCATCCGTCACGCCGAGCGGCTGGACCCTTCGATCTTCGCCCTCCCGGTCGATAAGATGCGCAGCGGCTATTACTCGGATAAGTACTTCGTGCGTGCGCGCGATCTGCTTCTCGGCGGCGGCGCCAACCCGTCGGTCACCATGCAGGTCTTCCAGAAGCGCGATTCGGTGGTGGCCGGCACCGACGAAGCGATCGCGATCCTCAAGCTGTGCCTGACGGAGGGCTACGACTTCGGCGATCTCGAGGTCCGCTCCCTCCGCGACGGTGACCGGGCCCGCCCGTGGGAAACGGTCATGTTCGTCACCGGACCCTACGCGGCCTTCGTGCACCTGGAGACCCTCTACGCCGGGGTGCTTGCCCGCCGCACCCGCATCGCCACCAACACCCGCGCGGTGGTCGAAGCCGCGTGGCCCAGGCCGATCATGTTCTTCCCTGCGCGCCACGACCACTGGATGGTGCAGACCGGCGACGGATGGGCCGCCCATGTGGCGGGCGCGATCGGCGTTTCGACCGATGCGCAGGCCTCGTGGTGGGGGTCGTCCGGGATCGGCACGGTTCCGCACGGACTGATCGCCGCGTACGGCGGTGACACGGTGGCCGCGACGAAGGCGCTGGCGGAGCGGCTGCCCGACGAGGTTCGCATCGTGTCGCTCGTGGACTTCGACAACGAGAGCGTGACGACCAGCCTCGCCGTGGCGCGCGCCCTGGGCGAGCGTCTCTGGGGGGTCCGCCTCGACACCTCCGGCACCATGGTCGACTGCTGCATCGAGGGAGAGATGGGAGACTTCGACCCGCGGGGCGTGAATCCGCCGCTTGTCCGCAAGGTCCGCGACGCGCTCGACGGGGCAGGCTTCGGCCATGTCCGCATCGTCGCATCGGGCGGGTTCAATGCCGCCAAGATCCGCGCCTTCGAGGAGGCCGGGGTGCCGGTCGATTCCTACGGCGTGGGCTCGTCGCTCATGCGAGGCTCGTTCGACTACACGGCCGACATCGTGCTCGTCGAAGGCAGGCCGCTGTCGAAGGCGGGCCGCTGGCACCGGCCGAGCGACCGATTGGAGGTGGTGACATGAGCGGTGTGATGACATGAGCGGTCCCGCGCGGGTCGGTTGGATCGTCGATGTGCAGTCGGACTTCATGGACCCGTCAGGCCGGCTCTATGTCCGCGACCTCTTTGACGAATCCGATCCGGGCGCGATCCAGATCGTTCCCGCGCTGCAAAAGGTCACGGCGTGGATGCGGCAGCACTGCGATGTCCTCGTCTACACGGGAGATTGGCACGGCTTGGAGGACGCCGAGATCGACCCGGTCGTGCCCGACCCCGCACGCGAGACCTACCCCCCGCACTGCATGGGGCGCTCACCCGATCCGGCCGAACGCGCCGGTGCCGAGATCATCGCCGAAATCCGCCCGGTCGACCCGGTGGTATTGGCCCGCGACGCGACCGCCGAAGCAGCCGGGGCGGCCGCGCGGCGCGCCGTGGCGCAGCGGCGGCCGGTGTTCGTGCGGAAGACGCGCTTCAACGTCTTCGAGGGCAACCCAGGGAGCGACGCGTTCGTGCGGTCGCTGAGCGACGCGCTCAGCCGCCCGCTCGAGTTCGTGGTGATCGGCGTGGCGCGCGACGTCTGCGTCACCCAAGCCGTCGACGGGCTGCAGGAACGCGGCTACGAGGTCGCGGCCGTGCGGGACGCGACTTGGGGCTTGGGCCTCGAGGCAGAGGCGGCGACGCTCGCGCGGTGGGCGCGGCGGGGAAGGGTGGTGACGGTGGCCGAGCTGCTCGCATCGGACTGACCACGACGTACCGCAGCGGCGGGAACGGATCCCCTCACCCCTTCCAACGCACCTTCTTCGGCCCGCGAGCGAGACGGTTGCGCAGCCTGGTACCCTCGAATTCGCGCGCATGCGCCCAGGCGATCATCGTATCAAAAGTGCAGGTATGCCGTCCCGGCGCGGGGGTGTGCTGCGTGTAGCTGCCGTCGGCGTTCATCTCCCAGGCGCACCGGCGGTCCGACAGTTGGATGTCCAGCACCTGGCGCAGTTCGCTGCGCAGAGCGGGATCCTCGACCGGGACCAGAGCCTCCACCCGCGCACTGAGGTTACGGCTCATGCAGTCGGCGGAGCCGAAGTAGTACTCCTCGTCGCCGCCGTTGCGGAAGTAGTAGATGCGGGAATGCTGCAGGAACCGCCCGACGATGCTGACCACGCGGATGTTCTCGGACAGCCCCGGGATTCCCGGACGAATGCGGCAGCTGTCGCGCACGATCAGGTCCACGGTCACCCCCTTGGCCGAGGCCTCGTACAGCGCGCGCGTCACCTCGGGATCCTCCAGCGCGTTCATCTGGAACTGGATCTTGCCGGAAGAGCCGTCCGAGTGCACCGCGATCTCGCGCTCGATGCGTTTCAGGACGGCGTCCCGCAGATGCTTCGGCGCGACCAGGAGCTTCCAGTACTTCCGGGCCGGACGATAGCCGGTGGTCAGGTAGTTGAAGAGCTCGGTCAGGTCCGCGCCGATCGACGGATCGCAGGTCAGAATTCCGTGGTCGCAGTAGAGGCGGGCGGTCCCCACATGGTAATTCCCGGTGCCCACATGTGCGTAGCGGCGCAGTCCGTCGCGATCCTGCCGAACCACCAGAATGAGCTTGCAGTGCGTCTTCAGGCCCAGCACACCGTAGGTCACGTGAATACCGTGTGCCGACAGGGCATTGGCCCACTGGATGTTGGCGGCCTCGTCGAAACGCGCCTGCAGCTCGATCACCACTGCCACCTGCTTCCCCTGGCGCGCGGCGTGCACCAGATGGTCGACGATGCTGCTCCGGGGCGCCATGCGGTAGAAGGTCATCTTGATGGCGTGCACCTTCGGATCTCGCGAAGCCTCGCGCAGGAAGCGGAGCACGGAGGTGTCGAAGGCTTGGTACGGGTGGTGCAGCAGGATCGGGCCCTCTTCCCGTATGACGTGGAAGACGGGACGGTTGGTCAGCAGATCCGGGTGCTCGGAAGGGTGGTGAGGTGAGTCCTTGAGGCCCGGTTCGGGCAAGTCGTAAAGATCCTGAAGGTCCGCCCAGCCCAGCAGACCCTCGCGCTCGAAAATGTCGCCCTCCTTCAACCCGAGTTCATTGGCGAGCATGGTCCGGCGTCCGGGGTCGAATCCCTCTTCGACCTGCAGGCGCACGATCGGGGCCAGGTGACGCTTCCTCAGCCCCGCCTCGATGAGTTCGAGGAGGTCGTCCGCCATGTCCTCGTCCATGTCGTAGATGGCGTTGCGGGTTACCCGGAAGATCTCGCAGGCCAGGACATCCATGCCCGGGAAGAGCAGGTCGAGGTTGTTGGCCATGACGCTCTCGAGCGGTACCCACACGCTCGATTCGGCGACCCGCACGAAGCGCGGAATGCCGGTTCCCACCGGCACCTTGACCCGCGCCAGCGACATGTGCTCGTCAGTGCGGTATCGCAGGGCGACGAGCAGGTTGAGCGACAGATTCGAGATGAAGGGGAAGGGATGCGCGGGGTCGGTCGCCTGGGGCGTCACCAGAGGGTAGATGTTGCGCACATAGTGCTTGCGCAACCATTTGCGGTGCTTCCGGCTCAGCTCCTGCCAGAACGCCACCCGGATGCCTTCGGTCGCCAGCGCGGCCAGAATCGCGGCTCCTGTCTCCCCTTGCCGGGTTTCGAGCTCGCGCACCACGGTGTAGCACTGCTCGATCTGTTCGCCCGGAGTGCGGCCGTCAACGGTGCGCTCGGTGATCCCCGCCTCGACCTGCTGCTTCAGTCCGCCGATCCGCTTCATGAAGAACTCGTCCAGGTTCGACCCGACGATCGCCAGGAACTTCAGACGCTCCAGCAGCGGGGTTCGTGCGTCCTGCGCCTCGTGCAGCACGCGGAAGTTGAAGTTGAGCCAGGTCAGCTCGCGATTGAGGTAGTATTCGGGTCTGCGGAGGTTGTGGAGGTCGCCAGCTTCCGGGACGGGGGTGGGGTCCGGAGGTGTGCGAAACGCGGACTGTGCGGCGCGATCCGGGGAACGGGACGGCGAACGGGACGACGCGGTGCGGGCAACAGACATGGCGCGGGCCCGGCCGGTGTCGTCGGCCGCTGCATCGTCTGTTCGGAGCCGGGTCTCTGACATGGTGCAAACATATGGTACCCCGAACGGCGGGACCAGCGCCGGGCCGCTCCCGGATTGCCAGCAGCCCATGGATGAATCGCGGCTCGGATGCCGGGGGGATTCTGTCCACGGGCCGCCGGTTGACGGACCGGGTGCCGACGGCGAAACTTGCTTTCGTGTGTGTGACCGAGTTCCGCACACTCAGTTCAGAAAAGAAGGGTCGAACAGGATGAAGACCAGCAGTCCGCGGATGAATCCGCGCGAGCGCCGAGAGCGGCGAGGCACAGGACCGACAAGGCGCTTTGAAGGTGGATGCATCGCCGCTCCAACGCCGGGAGGGGGTTGTCCACGGGCTGCCAGGCCACACATTGCTCTCATCGCCGTGTTGGCGGCCGCCTGTTCGTCCGCTCCCCTCTCCTACTACGGAGTCGCGCCTCCGGGACGAGAGACCGCGTACCGGTGCGCGGTGGCCCAGCTCAACATCATGGGCTACACCATCGAGGACGGGAACGAGGACGTCGGGTTCGTAAGAGGACGCAAGCAGACCTCGGGGCTCGGGACGCAGATCTTCACGGGCAACACCTATCACGACGTGCTGAACGCCACGGCCTTCGACAACCCGGCCACGGGCGAGACCACTCTCAGAGTCGTGGCCACCCGGATCGCGGAGCAGGACGCGGCGTTCGGTTTGGCGATCAGCGAAGAGGCCGAGCAGGGAGAGGACGTACTGGCGCCGTCCGACTCCGGCAAGTCCGATGCGCAGGCGCTTCTGGCCAACTGCGGGGTGACGAGCGTGACGGGTCCGCCCGCCCGACAGGACGGTTATGCGTTCGAAGGCATGACCGCGGAGGAAGGAACCTTGCTGCGCGTCGGCCGCGGGCGCGCGGGCGACCGCTAACCGCTCTCGACCTTGGCGCGACCCGGTTCGCCGGAGACGCGGCTGCGCCTTTTTCAGGTTCGGCGCGACATCGCCGCGGTTGCGCCGAGTCATTTCCTTGCCGTGAGCCAGGGGCGCGCCCGCGGATTCTGGGCCTCGGGGAACCGCTGGGTGGCCCATGTCGGAAGCCTCGGCGAGGTGACGGTGACGGGTGACGCGGCAGAGCCCGCGCGGGGTAACGGCCGCTGCCGCTTCGACCTTGTGCAGGAACGGTCGGCGCGGTTGTTCTCAGGGATCGGCGGGGTGGGACGGGCCCGCATCTTCGGCGGCTTCGCCTTCGGGCTGCGCCGGAGCGACGACCCGGTGTGGTCCTCGTTTCCTCCGGCCCGCTTCCAGTTGCCCGAAGCCGAACTGGAACACGACCCGCGAGCGGGAAGTTGTTCGCTGCTGGTTCGCGGCCGAGACCGGAAGGAGGCCGAGAAGTCCTGGGTCCGTTGGGCCGACACGTTGGCGCAAAGCGGCAGCGGGGGTCCGCTCGGCCCCCATGACCGAGGGGTTGCGGGTATTCTGCCTGTTCTGCCGCACCGGAAGGTCTCCGGAGCCGAGCGAGCTGCCTGGAGCCGGATGGTCCGGCGGACCCTGCGCCGGATCCGAGTCGGCGAGGCGGACAAGGTGGTGCTTGCCCGGACCCTCGACGTGACGCCCGCGCGACCGGTGTCTCCCCGCGATCTGGTCCTCGCGCTCCGGCAGGAGAGTCACGGAAGCCATGTGTTCCTCTTCGAGCCGGTGCCCGGGGAGGCGGTGGCGGGAGCGGCGCCGGAGACCATCGCCACGGCGGGGAACGGGGTGGTGCGTGCGACGGCGGTCGCCGGGAGCGTCGGGGTCGGCGCCGATTCGGTGGAGACCGCGCAGCTGGCGCGCCGCCTCTTCAACAGCGACAAGGACCGGGCCGAACACGACTTCGTGGTGGAGGACATGGTGGCGCGGCTTTTGGCGCTGGGCTGCACGGTGGAGCGCGACATGGAGCCGCACGTGCTCGCGCTCGCCCGAATCCAGCACCTCGAGACGAAGATCGCCGCCCGGATTCCCGAAGGGGTCACTCTGCTCGACATTCTGGCATCCCTCCACCCGACACCGGCGGTATGCGGAATGCCCCGAAACATCGCCCTCTCGATCCTGACCGAGAGCGAGGCCTTCGACCGCGGCTGGTACGCCGGCCCGGTGGGCTGGTTCGGATCCGACGGCAAGGGGATCTTCGTGCCCGCGCTGCGTTCGGCGGTGTCGTCGGGGGGGCGGTGGCGCCTCTTCGCGGGGGCGGGAATCGTGCCGGGATCGGACCCCGCGCTGGAGTGGGAGGAGACCGAGCTGAAGTTCGATCCGGTGCTGAGGGCGGTCTCCGGAGCAGGCGCGGCCGAGAGCACGACGGCCGGGACAGGATAGCTCCGCCGTGTCCCCCGGGGATCTCAACTTCGCATGGGCACGTGCCATCCTGTCGGTGCTCGCGGAGTACGGGCTCGCGGAAGTGGAGATTACACCCGGATCGCGGTCCGGTCCCCTCGTGCTTGCCTCGCGCTCCCTTCCGGGGATCAACACGCGGGTGCACCTCGACGAGCGCTGCGCCGCCTTCTTCGCGCTGGGTTACGGACGAACCCACCTGGCTCCGGCCGCAGTGATCACCACCTCGGGCACCGCGGTCGCCAACCTCCTGCCCGCGGTCGTCGAAGCCGACATGTCCGACGTACCCATGGTGCTGATCACGGCGGACCGCCCGCCGCGGCTGCGCGGGGCCGATGCCAACCAGACGATCACGCAACCGGGAATTTTCGGAGACCGGGTGCGGTTCGAGGCCGATCTCCCTGTCCCGTCGCCCGCCGTGCTGGAAGGCACGCACCCGAATTGGCTGCGGGAGATCGCCCGCCGTGCGGCGGAGCATGCCGTCGGTCCGCCGGGTGGTCCGGTTCACCTCAATGTTCCCTTCGACAAGCCTCTCGAGCCCGCCTCGCCGAAGGGGCTGGATCTCGCGGCGCCGGGAGACGAACGGGATCTCGATCTGGCAGCGGCCGCGGCGGCTGCTGTTGCGGACCGTGACGCCGCGCCCGAGGGGTCGTGGCGCCGCCGGAGCGGGGGGCGACGGCGAGGGCGCGACCAGGAGGCCATGCTGGCGGGACGTATCCAGCTGGCCCGTCGACCCCTCCTGGTCGCGGGACCCACCGCCGATCCCGGCCTGGACGGCCCGGCGATCGCCCGGTTCGCCGTCGCCCGCGGCGTGCCGACGTTCGCCGACTCCCTTTCCGGTGCGCGCTTCGACCCGGCCGGCGGCGCAGCCTGTCCGTCCCCCCTCCTGGGCGCGTATCACCATTATCTGCGGTGTCCCGCAGTGATCGAGCGCTACGCGCCCGACCTCATCATTCGCGTGGGGCGCGCTCCGACCTCGGCAGCGCTGGGATCTGCTCTTGCCGACTGGAGCGAGTCGATCCAGGTGGTGATCGACGACGGCGCGCACCGGAAGGACCATCAGGGTCTGGCCGACCATTATCTTCGCGCCTCGGCGGGAGCCATGCTCGACAGCTTGGCCGGAAGCGCGGATCCGTACGATGTTCGGCCGCCTGTCGCGACCTCGTGGACCCGCGTCTGGACCGGCCTCGAAGCAGCCGCCTGGGCCGCGATCGACATGGAGCCTCCGCGGCACGATCACGAGGGGGAGTACGCGGCGGCCCTGGTACGCACGCTCCCCCCCGGAGCCACGCTCTTCGTGTCGTCCTCCATGCCGGTGCGGGATGTGGACGCCTACGCACGCCCCGCCCCCAGCGGCTTGCAGGTTCTCGGGAACCGGGGCGCAAGCGGGATCGACGGGATCATCTCCACCGTGTTGGGCTGCGCGGCGGGCGGTGCCGGGCCGGTGGCCGCGCTCGTCGGCGACATCGCCTTGTATCACGACATGAACGGCCTCCTCGCCGCACGCGACCAAGAGCTCAACGTCGTCTTCGTGGTGGTGGACAACAACGGCGGCGGTATCTTCCATATGCTCCCGATCCGCGACTTCGAGCCGGTCTTCACGCCGTACTTCGCGACCCCGCACGGTCTCGATTTCCGGCACGCGGCGCGGATGTACGGGTTGCCCTTCACCGACGTGACCGCGCCGGAGGAGCTCGAAGATGCCGTCGCTGCGGCGGTGGCGCGTCCCGGAACGGAGATGATCCGGGTGCGCACGGACCGCGAGGCGAACCGGCTGCGGCACGAAGAGGTGCGCGAGCGCGTGGCCCGGCACCTGCAAGAATTCCTCGACCGATAAGAGATCATGACCGCAACGACCTGGCAGACCGTCAAGTCCTACGAAGACATCACCTACAAGAAGCGCGACGGCGTGGCGCGCATCGCGATCAACCGTCCCGAGGTGCGCAACGCATTCCGGCCGGAGACCCTCTTCGAGCTCCTCGATGCCTTCAACGACGCCAACGAGGATCCGTCCGTCGGCGTGGTTCTGCTCACGGGAGAGGGTCCCGCGAAGGACGGCAAGTACGCCTTCTGTTCGGGAGGGGACCAGCGTGTGAGGGGCGACGCCGGCTACGTCGGGGGCGACGGCGTGCCGCGGCTGAACGTCCTGGTGCTGCAGCGTCTGATCCGGACGATGCCCAAGCCGGTGATCGCGATGGTCGCGGGCTATGCGATCGGCGGGGGCCACGTGCTGCACGTGGTCTGCGATCTCACCCTGGCGGCCGACAACGCCGTGTTCGGCCAGACCGGACCGAAGGTAGGCAGCTTCGACGGCGGTTTCGGGTCGTCCTACCTGGCGCGCATCGTGGGGCAGAAGAAGGCGCGCGAGATCTGGTACCTGTGCAGGCAGTACAACGCCGACGAGGCCGTCGAGATGGGGCTGGTGAACAAGGTCGTTCCGGTGGGCGAGCTCGAGGAGGAGGGCTTCCGGTGGGCGCAGCGGATCCTCGATCACAGCCCCCTGGCGATCCGGCTGCTCAAGTCGGCCCTCAACGCCGATGTGGACGGACAGGCGGGGCTTCAGGAGCTGGCGGGGAACGCCACGCTGCTCTTCTACATGACCGAGCAGGGCCAGGAGGGCCGGGACGCCTATCTCGAGAAGCGCAAGCCGGACTTCCGCAAGTATCCGTGGCTGCCGTGGTGAATGCGTGGCCGTGGTGAATGCGTGGCCGTGGTGAATGCGTGGCCGTGGTGAATGCGTGGCCGTGGTGAACCGTTGACGCGAACCAGGGCGTGGATCCTCGCGACCCGTCCGCGCACCCTCTCGGCGGCGGTTGCGCCGGTCGTCGCGGGTTCGGGCATTGCGGCAACCGACGGGGTCTTTGCCCGGCTGCCCGCCCTCGCCGCGCTGGTCGGTGCCCTCTTCATCCAGATCGCCACCAATCTGGCCAACGACTACTATGACTTCGTCAAGGGCGGAGATACTGCCGAGCGGCTCGGTCCGGTGCGTGTCACGCAAGCCCGGATCCTGTCACCCGAAACGGTGTTCCGCGGCATGGTCGCGGCGCTTGTGGCGGCTTTCCTTACGGGTGCCTATCTGGTGTGGATCGCGGGGTGGCCCGTCGCGGTGGTCGGCCTGCTCTCGATGCTGATGGCGGTCTGCTACACGGGCGGGCCGTATCCGCTCGCGTACAACGGCCTGGGCGACATGTTCGTCTTCGTCTTCTTCGGCCCCGTGGCGACGGCCACGACCTATTACGTTCAGGCGGAGGCTTGGTCCCGGGCGGAGGCTTGGTCCCCGGGGGCGATCCTCGCGGGGGTGGGGCTCGGAGCCTTCAGCACGGCGATCCTGGTGGTGAACAACCTGCGCGACCGCGCGACCGACGCCGCCGCCGGAAAGCGCACGCTGGCCGTACGGTTCGGCGACCGCTTCACGGTGCTGCAGTACTTCACATGCCTCACGTCGGCAGCCGTAGTGCCCATCGTCGGCGTCGCCCTGACGGGATGGTCCTCCTGGACTCTTCTGGCGTTGGCCGGTTGGCTGCCGTGCATCCCTGCGGCGCGGCGCGTCCTGGCGGTGCTGCGGAGGCCCGGGACCGTGGACCGGCGCACCCTGAACCCGGCCCTGGGGATGACCGCGCGGGGTGTCGCACTGTACGGCGCGGGGCTAGGACTGGGCGCGCTCATTGGCGCGACATGGCTCTTCGGCTCGCCTTGACCACGCCCGCGGACGACCTGGAGCGGCGGGCTGCCGAGACGCCGTCGGCCCCCGCTCTCTTCCGGGACGACGGGGACTTCCGCCGCGGCGGACCTGCCCGGGATGACGGAGTCCCCCGCTGCAGCGGATCCGCACGGGACGACGGGGCCGTCACCTACGGAGAGCTGGACCGGCGCGCGACCGTTCTGGCTGACCGCTTTCGCGCTTGGGGCGCGGCACGGGGCCACGCCGTCACCCTCTGCGCGACCCCCGGCCCCGATGCGGTCGCCGCGCTCTTCGGGCTGTGGAGGGCCGGGTGCATCGCGGTGCCGCTGCACGAAGGACTGACCCCGCCGGAGGTCGACTACGCGCAGCGAATTGTCATGCCGACATTACATATTGACAACCATACATTACATTCGTGCCTTACCGGACGGGCAAGATCTGGCGGACGGGCCTCCCGCCGCCGTTCCGGGGGACTTCCCCGCGGGCTTCCCGCGGCCGCACCGCCCGACCGATACCGATACGCCGCCTTCCCCGAAGTCGTCGCGTTCATCCTCACCTCCGGCTCCTCGGGCGCACCCAAGGCAGTCGGCTACGCACGCGCCGCTTTCGCCGCTTCCGCCTCGGCCGTCGCAACGAGGCTCGGGCTGAGCGCGGACGACCGCTGGGGGCTGTGCCTCTCGCTCGGGCACATCGGCGGGCTCTCGCTCGTCGTGCGCGCGGTGATGACGGGAGCTTCCGTGCGACTCTGGCCTTCCTTCGACGCCGACGCCCTGGCCGTGACGGTCCTGCAGGGGCGGGTGACTCACCTGGCCGTCGTGCCGGTCATGCTGCGCAGACTCCTCACGCGGCTCGAAGGCCGACGCGTACACCCGGCTCTGCGTTGCGTACTGGTCGGCGGCGCCGCCGCATCGCGCGCTCTCGCGGAGGAGGCCTGGGCGGCCGGAATGCCCGTCGCCCCTACATGGGGCATGACCGAGACCGCATCCCAGGTGGCCACGGCGCCCCCCGATCTGGCAAGGCGGTGCCCCGGAACGGTGGGACGCCCCCTGTCCGGCGTGGAAGTGAGAGCGGTGCGCCGCCGGGCCCGCGGCACGCTCGAGGTCCGCGGCCCCACCCTGGCCTCGGTCGTGGTGCGCGGCCCCGGCGCACGCCCCGAACCGCTCGCGACCGACTCCGACGGGTGGTTCGCGACACGAGACCTCGGCCGCATCGACACCGACGGGCTCGTCCGGATCGAGGGGCGCGCGGACGCGATCATTGTGAGCGGGGGGCTGAACGTGAGTCCCGCCGAGGTCGAGCGGGTGATCGAAGGGATGTCGGGAGTGCGCGAGGCGGTGGTCTTCGGGCTGCCCGACGAGGAGTGGGGCGAGGTCGTCGCCGCCGTGGTGGAGGGCGATCCGTCGTCCGTTACTGCCGAGCAGTTGGACCGCCGCTGCCGCGCACGACTCGCACGCGGCCGATGCCCGACGCGCATTGCCGTCGTGCACGAGCTTCCCCGCACGCAGACGGGGAAGGTGATGCGGTCCCGAGTGCGCGAGCGCTTCGGCCACCGGCCGGAGGCGGTCCCGGACCGCGCAGACTTGGGGGTACGGGCCAGGCAAGGCGCACCGCCGCGGCAAAGGGGAGACACGAGGAGCACCGCATGATCGAGGAACTCCGCTGGCGCGGCCTGCTGGCCGACGCGACCGAACACGCTGCGGCCGCCTTCGCCGCCGAACAGATGACCGGCTACATCGGCTTCGATCCCACCGCCTCGTCGCTGCACGTGGGATCGCTGGTGCCCATCATGGGGCTCGTGCACCTCCAGCGCGCCGGCCACTGTCCCATCGCGCTGGTCGGCGGAGGCACCGGCCTGATCGGCGACCCCGCGGGCAAGGCGTCCGAACGTGCGCTCCTCGACCGCGCCACCGCCGAGGCCAATGCCGAAGGGATCCACCGCCAGCTGGCCTACTTCCTCGACTTCGAGTCGCGCGCCGCACCTGCCCGCATGGCGAACAACCTGGACTGGCTGGGCAGCCTCAGGCTGGTCGACTTCCTGCGCGACACGGGAAAGCACTTCTCGGTGAATGCGATGCTGCGCAAAGAGTCGGTGCGACGGCGCATCGCCGACGAAGAATCGGGCATCTCCTTCACCGAGTTCAGCTACCAGCTGCTGCAGGCCTACGACTTCTGGGAACTCAACCGGCGCTACGGATGCACCCTGCAGATGGGCGGCTCCGATCAGTGGGGCAACATCACGGCCGGGATTGATCTGGTGCGGCGCCTGGGCGGCCCCCGCTGCCACGGCGTCGTCTTCCCCCTCGTCGAATCGTCGAGCGGGGTCAAGTTCGGGAAGACGGAGGAGGGGACGGTGTGGCTCGATTCCGAGCGCACTTCGCCCTATCGCTTTTACCAGTTCTGGCTGAACACGGCCGACGCCGACGTGATCCGCTGCCTCAAGCTCTTCACCCTGCTGGACCGGGCCGATGTGGACGAGCTCGCCCATGCCGTCGCCGAACGCCCGTACCGGCGCGAAGCCCAGCGGAGCCTGGCGGCCGAGATGACCCGCACGGTGCACGGTGCCGACGCGCTCGACCGCGCCGAGCGGGCGTCCAGCGTGCTTTTCGGAGGGAGTCCGAAGGGGCTGGGGGCCGCCGACATCGCGGAGATCTTCGCCGACGTGCCCTCGACCGTCGTGGCCCGGTCGGCGCTGGAAGACGGGGTTGAACTCGCGATCCTGATGGCGGACGCCGGGATGACGCCGTCGCGGAGCGAGGCCCGCCGCCTGATCCGCGGGGGCGGGGTCTATCTCAACGGAGAACGTGTGGCCGACATGGGGGCGGTGGTGGGGAAGAGCGACCCGGTCGAAGACCGCTTCGTCCTCGTACGGATCGGCAAGAAGCGGCATCTGGTGGTGGAGGTAGGGTAGGGGAACCGGCGCGGGAGGCGGTTTGTCCTCCGTGACCAGCCCCCCGATGTGGCAGATATCCCTGCATCGGCTGCCTTCGTGCGCTCGGTCTCCGGCATGCAGCAGCGAGGGGATTTGCTCCGCCTGCGACAGCGGGTTTTTCCCGTCACGAAATACCGGGTTTTTCCTCTCGCAGCCCCGACGCGCGTTGCCGATATTGGAGTTGCCCACTTGGGTTGCCCTCATGAGCTGCATGCGGGCACCGACCATCATCCGAAAGGAGACTTCTCATGAACAAGTGGCTGACTCGTTCCGCCCTCGCCTTCGCCGCCATGGTTCTGGCCATGGTGCCCGCAGGCGTGGATGTCCCGGACGGGGATATCGACCTGGCCCGCGCCAGCTGCCAGAACGAGGACTGCATGCCGCAGACGAACTGGGTTTGCGGCGGCCGCGGCGACAAGTGCAACCTCAAGTACGAGATCTGCCGGGCACAGCCACCGACGTATCTCGCCCCGGAGAGTGCCAACCAAGAGGTCGGCGAACCACCGAGGAGAAGGCTGGAGGAGCTTCCGTAGCCCACCGAGAACGGCCCCCCGCACCATTCCGCTCAGGTGCGGGGGGGGCCACACGAAGGGAGAGCACACACATGAACCGAAGAGTTCTGCGATTCGCGACGGCCGTTGCCGTCATCCTCGTTGCTGGCGTGGGCATAGCCGACAAAGCTGTCGCCGCCGACATGCCGACCGTAGTGCAGGAAGCACCGGCGATCACCCTGCGCACCGCCGACGAGCCCATTCTCCAAGTCGGACGGATGGACGGACCGGAAGAGTACCAGTTTCACGACATCGACAGCGCGATCCGCATGAGAGACGGCGGGATCATCGGCGGCGTAGCGGGCTCGTTTGAAATCCGGAGGTACGGTCCCGATGGCGTCCACTTGTGGACGAGCGGGCGGCAGGGGGATGGCCCCGGGGAGTTCCGGTCTATCAGGCTGATGCGCGGCTGCACGACGGAGGACACCGTTTTCGTCTTCGACCGCCGGCACCGCCGGGTCACCGTATTCGACGGCGATGGACAACTCGTGCGCACGTTCCCGCTCGCGCTGCCGAGCTATGAAATCCCTCGCAACGTCAGGTGCGCGCCGGGAGGGCGGTTCGTGATGTCCGACTGGGGAAACGACGCTGACTATGAGGCCCGCTTTGTCGCCGGTCATCATCGGATGACCCACTCACTCGTCTTCCAGGACGAGGACTCGCGCGCCGAACTCCTTCGGGAGAACATACTCGGGGAGGACCGCACCACCTACGTCAAAGAGGGTCTGGAACCGATTCAGGGACCACGCAGGTGGGGACGCAAGCTCGTGTTCGCTCCTGCGAACCGCGGCGTATGGATGGCGACGGGCGACGCCTACGAAATCGAGTTCGTCGAGTGGAACGGTGCCGTCTCCCGCCGAGCGCAGTGGAATGGACCGGATCTGTCCGTGACCCGTGCCGACCTGGACGCCTACCGGGATGCGCTGCGCAACATGTATTCCGAGGGAGGCGAGCCCGGCTGGAGAGCGAAGTTCGAGGATCGCTGGCGCATGGAGGTCCCGGACTTTCCGTCCGTCTTTCCCTCGGTGGCTACCGTACTCGCGACACCGTCGGGCGGAGTATGGGCGGAACGCTACATGCGACCCGCGGACCGGCACCGCGAATGGAACCTGTTCGAGGCAGACGGAAGGTGGGCCGCGAGACTCCATCTGGGGCGCTGGCAACACATCCTCGATGCGGGAGCGGATTGGGTGCTGGTGCGCTTTGCCGATTCCCTCGGAGTCCAGCGGCTTGCCATGTACGAGCTCGTCGAGGTGGATGAATCCGGCGAAGGGACACCGAAGACGGCATCAAGGTAAGGCAGCCTCGACCCGGGTGTCAGGAGCAAACAAAGATGTCCGGTTCGTAGCACGTGAAAATGTCCGCTTTTCGGATCCGTGCCCTGATGACCTCCGTGAGCGTCGCCGCGCCGGATCGTGTCACGGAACCGCTCATGCCGCCGCGGCCCGGTCCAGCAGCCTCCCGTCGGCGTCGTACCGCCACAGCCTTCGGCTGCCGTGGAAGACCGCCGTCGCGCCGTCCTCGTACTCGTGGGGACCTGCACCTTCGCCCGCACGTAGTGGCACCGGTGCCGCTGCGGCGGGATCTGCAGACTCCTGCCGCCGTAGGAGACGCAGTTGTCGTTGCCGACCGTCCGCTCGGTCTTCCGGCAGAGGATGTCGGGCAGCTTCGCCTTCAGCGAGCGCACCAGAGGAGAGAAGACGCTCTTCGCCTCCTTCGGCGGCACCGCGAACATCGCGTTGAACCGCGGCCAGAAGCCCTTCAGGAAACTCGTTCGCCGCAGCCATGTCCGTGATCCCCGCCCGCGCCGGCTCCTGCGGCAGCCATCCCCTGAAGCGTTCCGAAGAACCGCTCGCTCCGGCCCCGCGCCTGCGGCGAGTACGCCGCGATCATCTCGATGCCCGGCTCGGCCATCGCCCGCCCGAACCGGGTCGGGTTGTCCTTGTCCACCTTCCCGCCCGCCTTCGGCGTGTGCCAGTAGTGGGAGCCCCGGTCCGTGTACAGGCTGTCGAACAGCCCCTTCGCCTCCACCGTCTCCCGCACCCCCCGGAAGCTCGACCACGTTCCCTCCTCGGCCACGAAGAACCCCGAGTGCACCTCGCCGGTCGCATCGTCCATCGTCACGACGAGGTCCCACCGCTCCCCCGGCACCCACGCATGCGTCGAGGCGTCCTGGTGCAGCATCGTCCCCGCAGCCGGCTTCCGCTCCCGCCGCTCCCGGTGCGGCCCCTTCCGCCGCCCCTTCCTCACCAGCCCCGCCTCCTGAAGGCGGTTCTTCACCCAGGTGTACGAGCGAGACCCGCCGTGCTCCCTCACGTAGACCTCCTCATGGAAGTGCCGCACGTTCCAGCCCCCACAGCCGTTCCGGTACAGCGCCTCCGGCGCCGCCACCTCCTCCGGAGGCGCCCGGCGATGAGACGGCACCCCGACCCGCCTGTCCTTCAGGGCCGCCTGTCCGCCCGCCTCGTACCGGACCGCCCAGCGCCGGAACGTCCGGGCCGTCACGCCCAGAACATCCGCGGCCGCCGCCTGCGTGATCCGGCTTCGCCGCCATCGGCCGTAGACCTCCTCGAACCTCTTCATCCGTACCTCTCGCAGCACCTGCGCCCGGCTCATTCCACCTCCTCGGTGAGAGTTCAGAACCGGACAGATTATGTGCTACGAACCGGACAGGATTATGTGCCCTCAACACCCGGGTGAGCGGCGAATTGGACTTATTCGGCTGACATGACAACATGGACTCACATCTGCCGCTCGGGAGTCAGCGATCCCCCTATTCCGCTGCGCATAGCGGTGTCACGCCGAGTGCCACATGTGCTGCGCCTTGGCCCCCTGCTTCTCGACGACCACGCCCGCGCCGAAGCGGGCGGGAAGCGCACCCCCGAGGGCTTCCCCGTTCTAGCTTCTGGACCCTGCTTCGCGATCTCACCACCTTCACCCGCAACCGCGTGAGGCCCGCCGTGCCCGGAGCACGACCGCCGATATCCTTGTCTGCCCCACCCCCATGACCGTACCCAGCAGCGTACACCCGGAATTCGCTTAATGTCACATCGCTGCAACCACTTACCGGATCCGCAAACGCCGAATCTCGGCCTAATGAACCCTAAGCGTGTCCGTCTCCAAGAGCCCGAACACCGTACACGATGGCCACACGCAGTCCCCGGTCCTGATCGAACACGGACGCGAAGTCATTCAGTAACCGCACGCCTGCCGCGACGAGCAGCGAGGGGATTTCCCCCCATGTGACAGCGGGTTTTCCCGTCACGAAATACCGGGTTTTTCCTCTCGCAGCGCCGACGCGCGTTGCCGATATTGGAGTTGCCCACTTGGGTTGCCCTCATGAGCTGCATGCGGGCACCGACCACATCATCCGAAAGGAGACTTCTCATGAACAAGTGGCTGACTCGTTCCGCCCTCGCATTCGCCGCCATGGTTCTGGCCATGGTGCCCGCAGGCGTGGATGTCCCGGACGGGGATATCGACCTGGCCCGCGCCAGCTGCCAGAACGAGGACTGCATGCCGCAGACGAACTGGAACTGCGGTGGCCGTAAGGACAAGTGCAACCTCATCTACGAGATCTGCCGGGAACAGGAGCCCACACCTCCCCTCCCGGGGAGTGGCAGCTAGGCTAGGAAGCGAGCGGCAGGCAAACCGAGAGGCAGGGCTGCAAGGAGTTCCCGTAGCCCGCTTACACCCCTCGGCACCATTCCGACCGGGTGCGGGGGGCACACCACACGGAGAAAGAGCGCACACCATGCACAGAAGAGCCGTGGGATTCGCGACGGCAGTTGCCGTCATCCTCGTTGCTGGCGTGGACAGAGCCGACGAAGCTGTCGCCGCCGACATGCCAGCCGTGGTGCAGGAAGCACCGGCGATCACCCTGCGCACCGCCGACGAGCCCATTCTCCGGGTCGGACGGATGGACGGACCGGAGGAGTACCAGTTCCACGACATCGTCGGCGCGATCCGCACGAGAGACGGGGGGATCATCGTCGGCGTAGCGGGCTCGTTTGAAGTCCGGAGGTACGGTCCCGATGGCACCCACTTGTGGACGAGCGGGCGGCAGGGGGATGGTCCCGGAGAATTCCGGTCTCTCATGCTGATGCGCGGCTGCACGAACGAGGACACAGTGTTCATCTTCGACCGTCGGCACCGCCGGGTCACCGTGCTCGACGGCGATGGACAACTCGTGCGCACCTTCTCGCTCTCGCTGCCGAGCTATGAAGTCCCCCGCAACGTCAGGTGCGCGCCGGGAGGGCGGTTCGTGATGTCCGACTGGGGGAACGACGACGCCGACCATAAATCCCGCTTTGTCGCCGGCCACCATCGGATGACCCACTCACTCGTCTTCCAGGACGAGGACTCGCGCGCCGAACTCCTTCGGGAGGACATACCCGGGGAAGACCGCACCACCTACGTCAAAGAGGGTGTGGAACCGATTCAGGGACCACGCAGGTGGGGACGCCAGCTCGTGTTCGCTCCTGCGAACCGCGGCGTATGGATGGCGACGGGCGACGATTACGAAATCGAGTTCGTCGAGTGGAACGGCACCGTCTCCCGCCGAGCGCGGTGGAATGGATCGGATCTGTCCGTGACCCGGGCCGACCTGGACGCCTACCGGGATGCGCTGCGCAACATGTATTCCGAGGGAGGCGAGCCCGGCTGGAGAGCGGAGTTCGAGGATCGTTGGCGCAGGGAGGTCCAGAACTTTCCGTCCGTCTTTCCCTCGGTGGCGACCGTACTCGCGACACGGTCGGGCGGGGTATGGGCGGAACGCTACATGCGACCCACGGACCGGCACCGCGAATGGAACCTGTTCGAGGCAGACGGCGGGTGGACAGCGAAACTGCATCTGGGGGGCTGGCAATACATCCTCGATGCGGGAGCGGATTGGGTGCTGGTGCGCTCTGCCGACTCCCTCGGAGTCCAGCGGCTCGCCATGTACGAGCTCGTCGAAGTGGATGAATCCGGCAAACGGACACCGACAGCACCAAGGTAAGGCAGCGCTGCTTGATCCGTCGCGGGTCGCGCTAGGCTAGCTAGACACGGCCCGGGCGTACCGGCTCAAGCTCTCCTCTAGCCTAGCCTAGCCTAACAGCCCGTGGAAGAAATGGGTTTCCAGGCCGCCGGATTTGGGCAGGGCATCAACGTCGAGAGGGCGAAAGTTGATGCCGACGGGGGCGTTTCGGCCTGAGGAGCCGGCAACAACGGGCAAAAACGGTCCAGACGGGCCTGGAAGGCCGGTACGGGGGCGAAACCGGCGAAGAATCGGGCAAAACGGCGGTCGAGGCCCGGTCCGCGAGCGCAGCCTGCACGGTCGCGAGGCCCTGGAGGCTCCGCGGCGTGCCGACACGGTACAGCTTGCGCATGAGAAGTCCGAGGTTGAAGGCCGCCGCGTGAACCAGCATCCGTTTTCGGATGTTCTCCTGCCCCCGGGACGTGGACGCGCCGCAGGCCGCCGGTCCCGAGCATGTGCGCGAACGCCCGCTCCACCATCTCCCCGCGCCGGCGCAGCAGCCGCTTGCCCCGGTTCCCCCGGATCCGCCGCCGGTTGGCGTAGACCGGCGCTCGAAGTCAGTCAGGGAACCCGCGAGGAGCTCGAGTCGCTGGCGGGTTCGCGCAGTCTGCCCGCCGGGCTCGTGAGGCGCGCCGAGATCGTGCTTCTGTGCGCCGAAGGGCTGAACAACAAGCAGGTCGCCGAGAGGGTCCGCGCCAGCCGCCAGACGGTCGGCAAGTGGCGCGAGCGCTTCCGGACGCAGGGGCTCACGGGCCTGTACGACGAACGCAGGCCGGGAAGGCCGCGCTCCATCGGAGACGACGAGATCACGGCGCTGCTGCGGAAGACGCTCAAGGGCGAGCCGCCCGGCGGAAGCACGCACTGGAGCTGCCGTTCCATGGCGGACGCGACGGGGGTGTCGAAGTCCACGGTGCACCGCATCTGGACGGCCTTCCACATCCGGCCTCACCGGCAGAAGCACTTCACGCTCTCCACCGACCCGTTCTTCGCCGAGAAGGTCCGCGACATCGTCGGAACTCTACCTCGACCCGCCCCAGAACGCGATGGTGCTCTGCGTGGACGAGAAGACCCGGACCCAGGCGCTGGAGCGGACCCAGCCCCTGCTGCCCCTCGGGCTCGGATACGTCGAGGGCGTCACGCACGGCTACATCCGCCACGGCACCACCACGCTGTTCGCCGCCCTGGACGTCGCCACCGGCCGGGTCTTCGCCCAGTGCAGGGCGCAGCACCGCCACCAGGAGTTCCTGAGCTTCCTCCGGCACATCGACGCCGACGTGCCCGCCGACCTCGACATCCACCTCGTCGTCGACAACTACGGCACCCACAAGCACGCCGGGGTCAAGCGCTGGCTCGCCGACCGGCCGCGCTGCCACATCCACTTCACTCCCACGTACTCCTCCTGGCTCAACCAGGTCGAGATCTGGTTCAAAATCATCACCCGGAAGGCCATCCGCCGCGGCTCCTTCTCCTCGGTCGCCGAGCTCAAGCGGAAGATCCTCCGCTTCACCGAGGAATACAACCCGGGGGCGCGTCCGTTCGTGTGGACCGCCACCGCGGACTCCATCCTTCGGAAGACAGAGAGATTATGTCTGTCTGTTTCCGGGACACGACACTAGCATATCCGTCTCCAAGAGCCCGAACACATACATGGTGGCCACACGCGGTCCCCCGGGTCCTGATCGAACACGGACGCGAAGTCATTCAGTAACCGCACACCTGCTGCGACGAGCAGCGAGGGGAATTTCCTCGCATGCGACAGCGGGTTTTCCCGTCACGAAATTACCGGGTTTTTCCTCTCGCAGCGCCGACGCGCGTTGCCGATATTGGAGTTGCCCACTTGGGTTGCCGTCATGAGCTGCATGCGGGCACCGACCACATCATCCGAAAGGAGACTTCTCATGAACAAGTGGCTGACTCGTTCCGCCCTCGCCTTCGCCGCCATGGTTCTGGCCATGGTGCCCGTCGGCGTGGATGTCCCGGACGCGGATATCGACCTGGCCCGCGCCAGCTGCCAGGACGATGACTGCATGCCGCAGACGAACTGGGTTTGCGGCGGCCGCGACGACAAGTGCAACCTCAAGTACGCGAAGTGTCGGGAGCAGGATCCCACATTTCTCGTCCCGGGGAGTGCCGGCTAGGAAGCGTGCGGCAGGCAACCGAGAAGAAAGGCTACAAGGAGTTCCCGTAGCCCAGCACAGGCCCCCCCGCACCATTCCGATCAGGTGCGGGGGGGCCACGACACACGGAGAAAAGGAGCACACGCCATGCACAGAAGAGCCTTGGGATTCGTGACGGCTGTTGCCGTCATCCTCGTTGCCAGCGTGAGCAGAGCCGACGAAGCTGTTGCCGCCGACGCACCGACCGCGGTTCAGGAAGCACCGGCGATCACCCTGCGCACCGCCGACGAGCCCATTCTCCAGGTCGGACGGATGGACGGACCGGAAGAGTACCAGTTTCACGACATCGACAGCGCGATCCGCACGAGAGACGGCGGGATCATCGTCGGCGTAGCGGGCTCGTTTGAAATCCGGAGGTACGGTCCCGATGGCGTCCACTTGTGGACGAGCGGGCGGCAGGGGGATGGCCCCGGGGAGTTCCGGTCTATCAGGCTGATGCGCGGCTGCACGACGGAGGACACCGTTTTCGTCTTCGACCGCCGGCACCGCCGGGTCACCGTATTCGACGGCGATGGACAACTCGTGCGAACCTTTCGGCTCACGCTGCCGAGCTTGCAAGTCCCGCGCAACGTCAGGTGCGCGCCGGGAGGGCGGTTCGTGATGTCCGACTGGGGAAACGACGCCGACTATGAGGCCCGCTTTGTCGCCGGTCATCATCGGATGACCCACTCACTCGTCTTCCAGGACGAGGACTCGCGCGCCGAACTCCTTAGGGAGGAGATACCCGGGGAAGACCGCACCACCTACGTCGAAGAGGGTCTGGAACCGATTCAGGGACCACGCAGATGGGGACGCAAGCTCGTGTTCGCTCCTGTGAGTCGCGGCGTATGGATGGCGACGGGCGACGCCTACGAAATCGAGTTCGTCGAGTGGAACGGCTCCGTCTCCCGCCGAGCGCAGTGGGATGGACCGGATCTATCCGTGACAGGTGCCGACCTAGACGCCTTCCGGGATGCGCTGCGCAACATGTATTCCGAGGGAGGCGAGCCCGGCTGGAGAGCGGAGTTCGAGGATCGTTGGCGCAGGGAGATCCCGGACTTTCCGTCCGTCTTCCCTTCGGTAGCTACCGTACTCGCGACACCGTCGGGCGGGGTATGGGCGGAGCGCTACATGCGACCCACGGACCGGCACCGCGAGTGGAACCTGTTTGAGGCAGACGGCGTGTGGATCGCGAGACTGCATCTGGGGCGCCGGCAACACGTCCTCGATGCGGGAGCGGATTGGGTGCTGGTGCGCTCTGCCGACTCCCTCGGAGTCCAGCGGCTCGCCGTGTACGAGCTCGTCGAGGTGGACGAATCCGGCGAACGGGCACCCGGGTAGCCTCCGTCCGATCGAGTGCCTCGGTATACCCGAACTCCCCATGACCATCCCTGGGAGGCTGGCCACCCCGCGGCACCGAAAGCGAAGCACGTTGCCCCCCGCCGCGTCTCCCAAGCGGTTCCGCGCCAAAGCGGGCATGCAAACGCACCCTCGAGGGCTTCCCGTCCACAGCTTCTGAACCCTGCTCCGCGATCCCACCACCCTCACCCGGAACCGCGTGAGGCCCGCCGTGCCCGGAGCCATGACCGCCGACATCCTTGCCCGCCCCACCCCCATGACTCGTCCACAGCAGCGTACCCCGGAATTCGCTTATGTCGCATCTCTGCAACCACTTGCCTAATCCACCAACGCCGAACTTCGGCCTAAGACCCCTAAGCGTGTCCGTCTCCAAGAGCCCGAACACCATACGCGGTGGCCACACGCGTCCCCGGCAACCGGCTCGGTCCGATACCAGACGTTCAAGGTGGAATTGGAGACGCCGGTTGGTGCAAAATGAGCGGAACTGCCCCACTCTTCGCGCTTGGCAGCCCGAGGATAAAGATGACCATGGACGCGATGCCGCGGGTTCCGTTCTCATTGACATTCTCCGGCCACGCACGTCTCGTGGATAACGTAGGCCGGTTACGGGATCTTGCCACCGCAGGACGCCGGTCCGATTGAATGACAGGACGGAGTTCGGGATGCTGACCCATCGAGACTACACGGCGGTGTTCGAGGCATCACCGGACGCCATGCTCGTCGTGGATTCGGACGGGGTGATCCGGGACCTCAACCGGCAGGCCCTCGCGATGTTCGGTTGGAGCCGGGAAGAGCTGGAGGGCAGCAATGTGGAACGGCTGGTTCCGGCTGCCGTTCGCCGTCGGCACCGGCGGCATCGCCGACGCTACGGTGAGGCTCCGCGCCCCCGACCAATGGGCCGGGGAATCGAGTTACTGGCCCTGCGCAAGGACGGCACGACGATCCCGGTGGAGATCAGTCTGAGTCCCTCGCAGCTGGCATCGGGCCAGCGGCATGTGATCTGCGCGATTCGCGACGTTTCCGCCTGGAAGCGGATGCGGCGACTGTCGGGCATGATCATCGCGGCGGCCGAGAATGAGCGGAAGCATCTTTCGCGCGAACTGCACGACGACTTCCTTCAGGCCCTCGTGGCCCTCAAGATCAGGGTAAAGCTTCTGGCGGACCAGAAAGACGATGAGGAGAGAGAGCGGGCGCGGGCACAGATCGCAGGCGAGATTCACGACGCGATCCGAGGGGTGAAGCGGATGATCCGGGGACTCCTGCCCCCGGAACTGGACCACCAGGGACTTTCTTCCGCCCTCGGCTCCGTCTTCCGCGATGTCCGCGACGTGTACGGCTTCGTGGTCCACGCCAGCCTCGACCGGGTGGGCGACGAATTGGATGCGACGGCTGCGCTGGCCCTGTACCGAGTCGTGCAGGAGGCAGTGGCCAATGCAGTCAGGCACGCACGGGTGACCGATGCGACCGTGACGCTCACCTCGGCGAACGGGATGGTCACCGCGACGATCCGCGACGAGGGATGCGGGTTTGAGTTGCCCGATCTCGAAGCGCTGCCGGGCGATGGCTGGATCGGTCTCGCCGGAATGCGCGAGAGAGCCGCGCTCGCCGGTGGTTCCGTCGCGGTACAGTCCTCACCGGGCCAGGGCACCACAGTTCGGGCCACCGTGCCGATCGAGGGTCCGCAACGGGAAGGCGATTGAGGGAATGCGAGCGATGGTGAGGGTGCTCCTGGTCGATGATCACAACGTGGTGCGCGCCGGTCTCAAGGCATTGCTCGAGGCGTCCGGGCGGGTGGATGTCGTGGGCGAAGCATCGTCGGGGGAGGAAGCGGTGACAAAGGCCCGGACCTTGGAACCGGACATCGTCATCATGGACTTGGCGATGCCCGGAATGGACGGTATCCAGGCGACCCGGCGCATCTCCGCGCTTGAACTGGAGACGAAGATCCTGGTTCTCACGGTCCACGCCGAGGATGAGTTTCTGCTGCCGGCCCTCGAAGCAGGCGCCGCGGGCTTTCTGAACAAGTCCGTCGCCGACACCGATCTCATGGGAGCCCTGGAAGCGATGGTGCGCGGCCACTCCTACCTGCCGCGCCGGGCCGCTGCCCTTCTCGCGCGGCGCAAGGCGCAGAGCGCATCAAGCCGCGACGCGGGGCCGGGGCCCGATGTGCTCTCGTCGCGCGAGCATACCGTGATCGAATTGTACGCGAGGGGCTTCTCGGCCACGGAGGCGGGCAAGAAGATGTTTGTCAGTCCCAAGACCGTCGAGGGCTACATCGCCCGCGCCAAGTCCAAACTGGGTCTCAAGAACCGGCGCGATATCGTGCGCTTCGCTCTGGAGACCGGGCTCCTGCGGACGGAGGGGAAGCGGTAGGAGCGGTTCGCTCTCTCCCCGGCGAGCCAGCGATCCGGCCCCGATCCCGTGACGTCGTCAGCTCTCCGGCTGCCGCTTCACTCCGATCGGTGCCCGCAGCAGCTCGTCGGGGATCCGGAACGCATCCACGAGCTCCCGCGCCCTCGGTGCCAGCTCTCGGCACAGCGCGTTCACCTCGCGGCACACCTCCTCGCTCTTGGTCGGCTCGAAGTACCCCTTCTCGAGGTACCAGGCGCGGTGGGTCTCCAGGGTGGCCAGGCCGAACAGTGCCACCGCCCGGTTGACGAGCACCGTCCCGCCGCATTCGTCCATCCCGTCCAAGGCCTCGACCGAGGCTTCCAGCACGATCCTGTCCACATGGGCCCGGGCCAGCGTGATCAGGTGGTCCTGGCAAGTGTTCACCGCGTCGAAGCTGTCCATTCCCTGATCCATGCGGGCCTTGATGCGCCGCGCGGCCGACCGCGTCAACCGCTGCTCGCGGTAGCGGAACGCCGAGAGCTGGAAGTCGTGGTCGACAAGGTGGTCAGGGTCGGTCCGGCGTGTCGCCACGGGGTTCATTTCGGCAAGCCGGGTGCCGGTCAGCTCCGCGAGGTAGCGCGCCATCCCCCACATCGTCAGGTCGCCGAGGTGTCTGCGGAAGCGCGAGAGAAGCCCCTTGGCGACGAGCTGGAGGAGCACCGGGTTGGTCCCCTCGAAGGTTGTGAAGACATCGGTGTCGGCCTTGAGTCGGGCGAACTGGTTCTCGGCCAGGTAACCCTGCCCGCCGCACGCTTCGCGGCAGGCCTGCAGCGTGTCCGTCGCGAGTCGTGATGCGGCGGCCTTGAGTCCGGCGGCGCGCACCTCGAGTTCCAGGCGGTCGGTGTCGGGGTCCGCGAAGCGGCACGTGAGGTCGCGCACCGCGAAGCCCATGGCGTAGGAAGCGGCCAGCCGGGGGAGGAGTGCGCGCTGCATCGACAGGTAGTCCAGGACGGGGACTTCGCCGCCGCCGGCAGGACCGAACTGGTGCCGTCCGGCGGTGTAGCGGACGGCGATCGCGAGCGCCTTCTTCGTGACGGTCTGCGAGGCGGCCGCGATGCTGATCCTCCCCGCGACCAAGGTGCCGAGCATTGTGAAGAAGCGCCGACCGGCGCTGGGGATGGGACTCTCGTATCTGCCGTCCGGCGTGATGCGGGCGAACCGGTCCAGCAGCGCGTCGGACCCCACGCGCACGCCGTCGAACCAGATGCGGCCGTTGTCGACCCCGTTCAGCCCTTCCTTCGCGCCGCAGTCCTCGATGCGGACGCCGGGCGCGGTCACGCCGTGCGCGTCGCGGATGTGCACCAGGAAGGCGTGGACGCCGTGATCATCGGTACCGATGCGAAGCCGTGCGAAGACGGTGGCCATGCGTCCGTGCAGCGCCGCGTTGCCGATGTAGTCCTTGCGCGCGTCGTCGTCGGGGGTCGTAATGACGAACTCGCCGGTCGCAGGATCGTAGTCGGCCGTGGTACGAAGGTCGCGCACGTTGGAGCCGTGTCCGGTCTCGGTCATGGCGTAGCAACCGGGCAGTGCGAGCGAGGCGATGTGCGGCAGGAAGCGGCGGTGATGCTTCTCGGTTCCGAGCTGGACGATGCTGCCCCCGAAGAGCCCGAACTGCACACCGAACTTGACGAGCACGCTGAGATCGCCGAGTGCGAGCTCCTCGAACGCGGCTACGGCCGCGCCCGGGTCGCCGAGGCCGCCCCATTCACGGGGGAAGGCGGCCGCGCCCAGCCCCATGTCGGCGAGCACCTTGACGGCGGCCAGTGTCCGCTCGCGGTACTCGTCGCGCGGAATCTCGTCCGGGATGCTCAGATCGGGCCTTGCCAGTGCTTCCCGGACCCGCGCCCGGACATCCGCGTAGCCGCCGTGGATGCTCGCCGCGATCTCTTCCGCAACGTCCTCTTCCGCGACATCCGGGTGCGGCGTCGGCGACGGGACCCTTTCATCGGCTTCGGCGGCGGTCCTCGCCAACTCTCTCAGCGCCTCCGGTCCGGCAAGCCCCAGCTCCAGCTCCACGCGGCCCAAGGTCCCGAGCGCATCGTCCCGCCAGGGCACGACCGCTGCCTCGGCCGGCTCGGCACCGGACACCGCATCCAGGTGCACATCTCTGCGCACGGCGCGCTGCGCCACGGCGATTCCGGCGCACGAAAGGGTAAGACTCCTGCCAGCGCTCCCGCGGATCCGCGTCACCGCCTCGGCGAACACCGGTGCTGCCGGCGGCGCGGAGGGGTCGAGCCATGCCCGGACGGCGGCCCGGCCCTCCGGGGTCATCCACGCGGCACCGTCCAAAGCCCTCTCGATCGCATTCAGCTCGGCGTCTTCCATGAGCCCGTCGGACCATACCGCGCACAGAACCGGGATGAAGGCGAGAAAGGTGGGCTCGGACGAAAGGGAGGGACCGGAAGGAGGAGAGGGCTCAGGAGGGCGGGAGCGTCCGGCTGGAGGCGACGGCTCGCGCGGGCGAGAGGCTCCGGGCGGGCGAGACTGGGGCACCGCCTTCCAAAAATTGCGTGAATTCGCTGTCATGGCTTTGCTGTGCGCCGGCATTGTGCGCCGCTGCGGTTCGGTTGACCGGGGCGTTCCCTTCAAGATAGCTACCCATACAGCGAACAGTCCGTGGACGGATCCGCACGGACATCCCGACACCGAGCAGCCCTTGAATATTCTTGCCCGGTCAAGCAAAGTCGTTTTCTTCCGTTCCTTCCTCGCGATCCGCTCCTGCCAACTAGGAATCCTGCCGATGGCTTCGAAGCCGCCGCTGTCCGCTCCGCGTTCGAACCGGCCTCTGGTAGGCGTCATCATGGGATCGCGCAGCGACTGGAGCACGATGAAGCACGCCACCGACGTGCTTGAAGCGCTGGGAGTACCCCATGAAGTGCAGGTGGTGTCGGCGCACCGGACGCCGGATCTGCTGTTCGAATACGCCGGCAGCGCCGAGGCGCGGGGTCTTCAGGTCATCATCGCGGGGGCCGGGGGGGCGGCGCATCTGCCCGGAATGGCAGCTTCGAAGACGGTGCTGCCCGTTCTGGGCGTTCCGGTACGGTCGCGGGCGCTGAACGGACTGGATTCCCTGCTCTCGATCGTGCAGATGCCCGGGGGCGTTCCCGTCGGGACCCTCGCGATCGGCCCGGCCGGTGCCGCCAACGCGGCGTTGCTCGCGGGCAGGATCCTGGGGCAGACGGATCCCGACATCCGGGAGGCGGTGCGCGCCCACGTACATGCCCGCACCGAAGCGGTCCTCGCCGACCGCGACCCGCGCGTGCCGCCTCCCCGGTGAGGGTCGGAGTCCTCGGAGGCGGGCAGCTCGGCCGCATGCTCGCCTTGGAGGGGATCCCCCTGGGGCATCGCTTTACCTTCCTGGAACCGTCTCCAGGTCCGCCCGTCGCAGGTCTCGGCACATTGGTGGCAGCTCCGTACGACGACCCGGAAGGGCTCGCGAAGATCGCCGCCGCGTCCGATGTCGTCACCTACGAGTTCGAAAACGTGCCGTGCGAGAGCGCGGCGTACCTCGCTGCGCGGCTTCCGGCATTGCCGCCGCCCGCGGCCCTGCAGGTCGCTCAGGACCGCTTAGCAGAGAAGCAGATGTTCCGGGAGCTCGGCATCCCGACTCCCGTGTTTCACCAGATCGACGGCATCGACTGCATTGAGGCGGCGCTGGCCGAGACCGGCCTTCCTGCTGTGATCAAGACGCGCAG
The DNA here is from genome assembly GCA_965215065.1 of Longimicrobiales bacterium. Taxonomy (GTDB): domain Bacteria; phylum Gemmatimonadota; class Gemmatimonadetes; order Longimicrobiales; family Gaopeijiaceae; genus Bin94. The sequence continues at coordinate 1,375,755 of OZ244037.1, read as the reverse complement.
GCTCGGCTATGACGGCAAGGGCCAGGTGGTGGCGCGGACGGCCGAGGAGGCTGCGGCCGCAGTGCAGCGACTGGGGGGCGTCGCCGACGACTCCGGGCTCATCGCCGACGGTTCCGGGCTCATCGCCGAGAGCTTCGTCCCCTTCGAGCGGGAGCTGAGCGTCCTGTCAGTGCGGGGACGGGACGGAAGCCGGGTCTTCTATCCTCTCACCGAAAACCACCATCGCGGAGGGATCCTACGTGTAAGCTACGCTCCTGCGCCCGGTCTGACCTCGGCTTTGCAGGCCGAGGGAGAGGCTCTTGCGACTCGCGTCATGGAGCGGCTCGAGTACATCGGCGTGCTCGCCGTCGAGCTCTTCCAGGTAGACGGCCGCCTGATCGCCAGTGAAATAGCCCCCCGGGTCCACAATTCCGGCCACTGGACGATCGACGGTGCGGGGACGAGCCAGTTCGAGAACCACATCCGCGCCGTCACCGGGCTTCCGCTATCGTGCGTCCGGATCCCCGGGCCGGCGGCGATGATCAACCTGATCGGCGAGCTCCCCGACCTGAACGAAGTGGCGGCGGTCCCGGGCGCACACATCCACCTCTACGACAAGGCCTCCCGCCCGGAACGAAAGCTGGGGCACGTCAACGTCGTCGGCGACGACAAAGCGGCGGTCGAGCGCACCGTAGAGCGCGTTTGGGGGGTGCTGCCCGCTGCAGGCGAGCTGCCCTGCCCGACCGGGCGGCAGCAGCGATCGGGCCGCATCCTGAACCCATGCCCGTCACGAAGCACGATGCGGCCGACAGCCGGATCGGTCACCCCGCCGCAGGGTGCAGAACAACGCGAAGAATATCTGTCCGGGTGACGACGAACAACCTCCCGGCTGCCACACCGCACGAAACAGGCTCTCCGATGAACTGCTCGGGTACTATCCTCCGGAGCAGCGGAGGGGAGTCGATCTCGCCGTCCCATTCAAGCCACAGCAAGTCGGCCTCCCGTGCGCCGAACGGCCGAATGACCAGACAAACCGACCCTCGCTCGGCCGTCCAGCCCTCTATCCTCGGAGCTCCGACCGAGATGGCGACGCCGCTGCCGTCAGGTGCGCGCGATGCGCGAGGCTCCACGGTTCCGCGATAGGGATCGGGCAAGCGCCAACGAGCTTCATCGTCGTTCGCAGTCAGAATCAGCATAGCCTCGTCGTCGTCCCAAACCAGCAGACTGCCGTCTCCGACAGCCGATACTCGGTCGAACAGACGTCGAAGCTGCTGCTCGCTCGTCTCGTCGCGATTCCTCGGCCCGGCGGCGGTGATCTCACCGTCCGACTGCCGCACCGCCGTCAGATAGGTCGCGCCCTTGTGAACGGGGATCACGACTTCCCCGCTCCCGCGGACGGCAAAGTCCGTCCCCATCGAGGCATCCCCACCGCGCCGGAGGTCCACAACGATCCCGTCGAACAATCCATGAGGCCTCCGGCCGCCGTCCCCCCGATCCCGGCCGAACGCCGAGATGCGTCGCGTCGCCTGGTCCATGACCAGGATGCGGCCGCCGTCCACCCTCGAGGCAACCGGCCGGACAAGCTCCCCGGGTCCTTGTCCCGATCGCCCGACCACCTGCAACATGTCGAGATCGTAGCTCAAGACCGCCGTGAACTTGCCCAGGGCGTCGACCACCGAAAGCCCGTCCGCATGCAGGTCCAAATGGACAATCCGGCCGAAGACGGTGTCGGGAAGGGCGACACTGAATGTCAGCCGACGCTCCGGCCGGCCGGCCGCGGGCTCGGAAAGCGTCAGGTCCAGAACCTTGAACGGATCCCCTTCCGACCTTTCTGCGGAGCAGCCTCCGACCAGAAGCAGCGCAACAAGCGAACCGCACCGCCAACGGATTGCACGGGCCGCGATGTTGCGTGGCATGTCCACTCCACATCCTGCGGGGGTGGTTATCCTTACCGTTCCTTCCCTTCCCAACCCCGCGAGGTGTCATGCTGGAAGAAGTCAAGTCGAAGATATCCGAAGAGGTCGAAGCGCTGACCCGCGAACTGAACATCGAGCTCCCCCGCCGCATCAAGCAAGCGGCGGAGCTGGGCGACCTGCGCGAAAACGCGGAGTACAAGTCCGCTCTGGAGCGCCAGCAGTTCGTTCAGGCCCGGATCGGCCACTTGGCGTGGCGCATGTCCGAGCTCTCCAAGATCAACGTCGCCGATATTCCGGCGGACCGGGTCGGCTTCGGCTCGACGGTCCGCGTTCTGGACCGGGCGACGGGCGCCGAGAACACCTTCACGATCGTGGCAGGTGACTACATCGACCTCGAGAAGGGTCACATCTCGCTCGAATCCCCGATCGGCCGGGGGCTCCTGGGGGCGCGCCGAGGCGATGTGGTGAACATCCAGCTCCCCGTGGGCCCGCGGCAATTCGAGGTCGTCGAGTTGACCACGCTGCCGCAGCAGCTGGACCTCGGCGACGGCTAGCTACTAGCCCGTCACCGGCACGAGCCTTCGTCCTACGATCCAGGGCACGTCGTATTCGTCACGGCGGATGCCCCAGACATGGGGTGCGGGTCGCATCCTGAACCCACACCCCGTCGGGAAGCAGGATGCGGCGGGGCTGCCCGGCGATGTCACCGCGCCGCAAGGCATAGAACACGCGGAGCGTATCCACATGCTCAAGCGTCTCCATCCAGACCTCGCCTGACGCGGTCAGCACGATGCCGTCCACGGCCGGCAGGTGCTCCGGACGGTATAGCGCGCTTTCGTAGGCTCTCCTGAGCGTGACGGGCGAAAGCCGCCGTCGCTGACCGGGGCCTCCAAGTTCAGCATGAAGCCGTCGTAGGTTACGGAGGTCGGCGTGCCCGGCACTGTGCTGACCAGTTCGCCGTCCGGTGTGTACGAAGTGAATCGCGTGCCGAGATGCTCGCCCACCACGAAGCCGCCATCATCGTCGAAGTGTATTCTGGCCGGGTAGATGAACTCGCCTGGACCTTGGCCGCGGCCTGCGGAGAAGACAACGGAACCTTCCGGGGTCCACGCCGTCACCGGCACATCCAGCAGATCGATGACGAACACTCGATTGCGCACGGGATCGACGCGCAGGTACGGCACTTGGGAAAGACGAACATCGCGGTCGGGATCACTGTTGAACTCGAACTCGGGCTGGGTGATCCAGGTCGAATAGTCCGGCCCCGCATCAGGGCTGCCCATCGCCACAGGCCGCAGCCGCGTACAACGCGAACGCCCCGGCAGAAACAGCGCGGCGATGTCTCATGGATCTGAGCTTCCCTATTGTTGCGAAACGGCCACAGACGGCAATCGGGCGCCCCGCATCCCGTCAGTTGCCGTCGATGATCGCATCATACACCAAGCGTCTCAGCACACGGTTGAGCGGCACCGCGCCGTACGGCTGCAGCTGCGTCCATGCCATGGCGATGATCTCTTCACGGGGGTCCACCCAAAAGTACGTGTTCGCAATGCCGGACCACCAGTAGGTGCCTTCGTCCTCACCCGCGGACACGGCGAAGCCCAGACCGAAGCCCTGGTCGGCGAGCCCCGGGAGGATCGGGATCATCTCATCGGGAAGGTGGTTGCGGGTCATCATCCGCACCGTTTCGGGCTGCAAGAGCCTCGCGCCGTCGAGTTCGCCCTCGTTGAGCAGCATCTGGGAGAAGCGGAAGTAGTCGCGCGCCGTGGAGGTCAGGCCGCCCCCTCCCGAGAACCAGGACGGGGGCCGAGTGAAGGGTCCGTTGGTGGCGGAACCGGCCCCGGCCAAGCCGTCGCCGGTGCGCCGGTACATCGCCGCCAGACGGTCCACCTCGTCGGCGCGCACGTAAAACCCGGTGTCGTCCATTTTCAGCGGTTCGAAGATGCGTTCCCGGAAAAAAGCGTCGAGCGACCGGCCCGACGCGACCTCGACGACGCGCCCCAGGACATCGGTGGACATGCTGTAGACCCAGCGTGCGCCCGGATCGTCGACGAGCGGGAGCGACGCAATGGTGGCGACCCTCTTCTCGAGGTTGCCGGTGCTCGTCGAAAGCGCATACAGCGCACGGTTGTACATCGAGTCGACGGGGCTGTCGCCGAAGAACCCGTACGTGAGCCCCGAGGTGTGCGAGAGGAGGTCTCGGACCAGGATGGGACGGGTGGGCGGACGCGTGCCCCCGTCCTCGTATACCCGGACATCCGCGAAGTCCGCGATGACGCTCCCGAGCTCGTCGTCCAGCGACAGCAGCCCGTCCTCGACAAGCATCATCGCCGCCACGCTCGTGACGGGTTTGGTCATGGAGTAGATGCGGAAGATATCGTCGGGTTCGAGGGGGTCTTGATCGCGGACGCGCCAGCCCCGGGCGTCCCAGTGCACGATCTCGCCGTGCCGCGCCACCAGCGTCATGATGCCCGCCGTGGCCTCGCGGTCGATGATCTGTTGCATGGCCGGCCCGATCGCCCCCAGGCCCTCGCCGGACATCCCCACCTCTTCGGGCGCGGCGGTGGTCCATTGCTGCGTCCCTCCCTCGTCCAGCGCGGTGGTCCATTGCTGCGTCTCGCCCTCGTCCAGCGCGAAGGTCCAGACCCGGGGCGTCCCTCCGCCGCTGACCAGCCCGGCGGCCACGGACACGTACTGTCGCCCGTCCACCGCGTAGGTCACGGGCGAGCCGGCGCCCCTGCCCACTTCGCCCGACCAGAGCTCTTCGCCCGTGCGAGCGTCGAGCGCGGCCAAGCGGGAGCCCGTGCCCCAGAAAACGAGACCGCCCGCAGTGGACGCCGTGCCCCCGTGGCCGCCCTGCGCCGCGATCCGCCACACTTCGCGGTTTTCGGCCGGATCCCAGGCCAGAAGCAGGTTCCGCGGCCCGTTCAGCTCGGGCCGGGGCGGGCACCGGCCGGTGGTCCCCCGGACCGTCCCCGTGTTCCACACGCCCTGCTGGTAGTCGAACACGGGAGACTTCTCGTAGCAGTAGTTGTTGTTGGTGGCGGGGATGTAGACGAGGCCGGTCCCCGGATTCCACGACATGGTGTGCCAGTTGTGCGCGCCGCGCGGGCCGGGCGCCAGATAGACGGGCTTCCCGGTCATCCCGTACCGCGCTTCGGGCGTCTCGACGGGACGTCCCGACTGCGGATCGACCTCGGTCGCCCACGTGAGGTCGTCGGCGAAGGGCTCGGCCGAGACGAGTTCGCCGGTGATCCGGTCCACGACGTAGAAGAACCCGTTCTTGGGCGCCTGCACGACGACTTTGCGTTCCCGGCCCCCGATCTCCAGGTCGAGCAGAATGAGAGGCTGCGTCGCCGTGTAGTCCCAGTCGTCGCCGGGCGTGGTCTGGTAGTGCCAACGGACGGCGCCGTCGCCGGGGTCGAGGGCCAGGATCGCGGAGAGGTAGAGGTTGTCTCCCCCGCCCGGACTGCGGTTGTCGCGGTTCCATGGCGAGCCGTTCCCCGTGCCGATGTACAGCAGGTCCGCATCGGCGTCCACGGCCATCGCGTCCCAGACCGTGCCGCCGCCGCCCGCGATCCACCACTCCCCGGTCCAGGTCTTGGCGGCGGAGCGCATGGCGTCGCTCTCGAAGCCGTCCGCAGGGTTCCCGGGGACCGTGTAGGTGCGCCAGAGCTGTGCACCGGACTTGATGTCGTAGGCGGTGACGTAGCCTCGCACGCCGTACTCGGCGCCGCCGTTGCCGATGACCACCGAGTTGCCGAAGACGCGCGGCGCGCCGGTGATCGTGTAGTCGGAGCCGGGCGGCGTGGTCTGGATGGTCCAGCGCACCGATCCGTCCGCGCGGTCGAGCGCCACGAGACGCCCGTCGAGCAGCCCGACGAAGACCTGGTCGCCGTGCAGCGCGACGCCCCGGTTGACATCGCCGCAGCAGGCGCGCGGGCCGCCGCTCTCTGCGTCCGGGATCGCCGGGTCCCACCGCCAGAGCTCCTCGCCGGTGACGGCGTCGAGGGCGAAAACGAAGCTGAGGGCGCCGGTCCCGTAGAGGACGCCGTTCACGACCAGAGGGGTCGTCTCCAGGCGCGCACCCGTCTTCGGGATCTCCCAGCTCCAGGCGACCTTCAGACGGTCCACGTTGCCGGTGTCGATCTGGTCGAGCGGGCTGAAGCGGGTTTCGGCCGCGTCGCGACCGTGTCGGGGCCAGTCGGAATCCTGGGCGAAGGCGTGGCCGACGGTGTTTGCGGCCAGCGTGAGGGCGAGGAGCGCGCCGAGCGGAGTCCGGCCGCACCGCCTTGAGAGCGCCGTAGATGTGAACGGTCGCGGGTTGCTGTCGGGCATCGGCTTCATGCGGGTTACCGGGTTCGGGGGTGGATCATGGGCCGCGCAGGGGTGGATCATCGGTCGCGCAGGGGTGGATCATGGGCCGCGCAGGGGTGGATCATCGGTCGCGCAGGGGTGGATCATCGGTCGCGCGCGGCCTCGAAACAACATGGTCTCGGCGCTCCCTTTCGCAACCGTGCCGTCCGGGTGATTATTGCGGGCGATGAACCCGACTAGACCCGAACCCCCGAGGAATGGGAGGCGGTTGAGAACGCGGCGTTCGTCCTCGCGGTACCTGGCAACCCAGGTTAACTGCGTGGCATGACGGGCGAGTGTCGAGCGATCACTTTGCGTCCACCCAAGTGCACCCCGAGGTATCGATTCGGTAGAGGCGGACCCAGGAATCGAGAGCGTCTTCGGCCTCGTTGAGCCGACGGTCCAGCAGAAAGATCGTGTCCCGCGCAACGGAGTGGATGGGTCGCATTTCGCGGGAATGGGGCACAAGGCCGTCAACGCAGGCCTTCTTCCGGTCGGCCGAGATCACAGTGACCCAGATGTCGGCCTTGACCGTGCCATGGGGCTGCTCTCCCACAAGAACCGCGTCGTGGTGAAACACCACGGTCTCGCCCGTCGACAGCCTGTGTAGGCCGGTGAGCATGGAACTGGCCTCGTACGGCTTCGCGAACATGGGATCGTCGAGGGTCTGCTGTATGTCCGGTGGGACGCCCCGGCGACGGGAGGGAGGCGGACTCAACGTGTCGAGGATCGAGCCGTCCAGCATGGTCACAAAATCTGGTTCAGACCGCTCATCGCCGCCAACAGAGTGTCGGACCATGCCACGACGCTGCCGGGGGAGTGGAAGGCAGCGAAACGGCCTATGGCTCCATCGCGGCGAAGGGCCGACTGCACGTACTCCTTCGGCAATGGTACCACGTGATCGATGCTTTGGCCGGGATACCGCCAGACAGCAACCGTCGTGAGCGTCTCGATGTGCCTTGACGGCATGACCACGCCATCCTCCAGCACACTATAGTCGCCCATCCCGAGCGTGCCCCGGTACCGGTAGCTGGCGAGATGTCGCCCGTCATCTCGGTGGAAGAGGTGCAGCAGCCTCCTGCGGTCGTCGGCACCCACGACAAGCGTGTCGTCCAGCTGGAAGGCGGCACTTATGTCCAGGAACTCGCCGGGGCCGGGACCGGGGCGGCCGTACATCTGCCGAAAGCGTCCGTCACGGTCGTACCGGAGAATGCGATCCTCGAAGAAGTCCGAGATCAGGAACGATCCGTCCGAAGTGTCCGGCAGCAGGCTGAACGGATTCCCCAGATAGATTCCATCGGATTCCGCGAGGAGAACGCTGTCGACCGGAAGGATGTCGGGGCCGACCAACCAAGCCCGACGCGACGGTTCCAACTCACGCGCACACGCGCCGCACAGAAGCGCGAACATGCCCGGGAGCCACGCAGTGCGCCGTCCGGGATGCTTCAATCGACCTCGATGACGATTTCCGGAAGGACGAAGCACCGGCAGGTCGGGAAGTCCAAGCTCGAGCACGGATCGACACACTTGGAAAAGCGATCGAACCAGTACGGTCCGGTAGCCTGCGCTCGGCTCCGGGTGACCATCATCGCCGCGATTCCTGCGGTGAGGATGGCGACGAGGACGAACAACCTGAGCTGTGCGTTACTTGGCGTGACTTTCATGGGAGAACACCAGTTCAATCGGCAGGATTCGCGCCTCCACATCCGTAGCGAGGACATCCCTCACCGGAAGGGGAGCCAAGCGGGTGTTTTCCCACGAGAGTGGTGTCCTTGAAAGCAGGAGGTGGAAGCGGTTGGGATGCTCCATTCCCCAGTCAAGCCACTGCGCGAGGAAGCTGCTACAGGAAAAGCAGTGGGCAGGATCCAGCAGAAGTACGACCCCGGTATCGTTCTCTGCGTAGACCGACCCGAGTTTACCTCCCCCGGCGATACCCCAATCCGAAGGAGAGCCGATCCCAGGTGCTCGACACGCAGCAACCGTGATCAAGACGCGCAGGCTCGGCTATGACGGCAAGGGCCAGGTGGTGGCGCGGACGGTCGACGAGGCCGTGGCCGCAGTGCAGCGACGGGGGGGCGTCGCCGACGGTTCCGGGCTCATCGCCGAGAGCTTCGTTCCCTTCGAGCGCGAGCTGAGCGTCCTGGCTGTACGGGGACGGGACGGAAGCCGGGTCTTCTATCCTCTCACCGAAAACCACCATCGCAGGGGAATCCTGCGTGTGAGCTACGCTCCTGCGCCCGGTCTGACATCGGCTTTGCAGGCCGAGGCCGAGGCTCTTGCGACCTGCGTCATGGAGCGACTCGAGTACGTCGGCGTGCTTGCCGTAGAGCTCTTTCAGAAGGACGGCCGCCTTCTCGCCAGTGAAATCGCCCCCCGGGTCCACAATTCCGGCCACTGGACGATTGATGGTGCGGAGACGAGCCAGTTCGAGAACCATATCCGTGCCGTCACCGGCCTTCCGCTATCGTGCGCCCGGGTACCCGGTCCGGCTGCGATGATCAACCTGATCGGCCGGCTCCCCGACCTGCATGCAGCGGCGGCGGTCCCCGGCGCACACCTCCACCTCTACGACAAGGCCCCCCGCCCGGGACGGAAGCTGGGGCACGTCAACGTCGTCGGCGACGACGAAGCGGCGGTCATGCGCACCGCGGAGCGCGTTTGGGGGGTGCTGCCTGGCACCGGCGAGCTGCCCCGCCCGACCGGGCGGCCGCAGCGATCGGACCGCATCCTGAACTCATGCCCGTCAAGAAGCAGGATGCGGCCGACAGCCGGATCGGTCACCCCGCCGCAGGGTGTAGGACAACGCGGAGAATATCTGTCCGTGTGACGACGAACAACCTCCCGGCCGCCACGCCGCACGAAACGGGCTCTCCGACGAACTGCTCGGGTTCTATCCTCCGGAGCAGCGGAGGGGAGTCGATCTCTCCGTCCCATTCAAGCCACAGCAAGTCGGCCTCCCGTGCGCCGAACGGCCGAAGGCGGTGTCGGGAAGGGCGACACTGGACGTCAGCCGCCGCTCCATCCGGCCGCCTGCGGGCTCGGAAAGCGTCAGGTCCAGGACCTTGAACGGATCCTCTTCCGACCTTTCTGCGGAGCAGCCTCCGGCCAGAAGCAGCGCAACAAGAGAACCGCACCGCCAACGGGTTGCAAGGGCCGCGGTGTTGCACCCGGGGAGACGGCGCGTGCAGGCAGGCCCGGTGCTGGAAGAAGTCGAGGTGCCGCCACTCCTTGAGGGCCGCGTTGTACGCCTTGCAGCCCTCGCTCCCGCAGCCCCCGCAGGCGAAGGTGCCGCCGACCTCGAAGTTCAGATGGATGTCCATGATGCATGGCGAGGAGCCTCATTCTGGCCGGGTAGATGAACTCGCCTGGACCTTGGCCGCGGCCTGCGGAGAAGACAACGGAACCTTCCGGGGTCCACGCCGTCACCGGCACATCCAGCAGATCGATGACGAACTAGGAGTCTGCGCCGCAGAAAACCCGTGCGGGCGTTATCTTTACAGGGGTAACGAAGTCCTGTTGAAGGGTTTGCCGTAACTCGGGGGGTTCAATGGGCACGAGGTTTCGGCCGTACCGACCGGACCAGGTGCTGCTGCTGCCGCCGGACCTGCGGGAGTGGGTTCCGGAGGGTCACCTGGCGCACCATGTGAGCGACCTGGTGGACGAGGTGGACCTGAGCGCGTTCTACGGGCCGTATGCGGGGGACGGCCGCCAGCATCCGAAACGCGACGTCCTCCTCCAGCTTCCTCGCCATTCCCCGCGACGAGAAGGTGCCGGTCGCATACGCGTAGACCAGCACCTTGACCATCATCCGCGGCTCGTACGGCGAGTTGCGGCGGCCCGACAACTTTCCGAAGCACCGGACGCTGTGCGAGTTCCGCCGCCGGCATCTCGACGACTTCCGGGCGGTGTTCGCCGAGGTGGTCCGCCTGGCCCGGACGCTGGGACTGGCGGGGCTGGCGACGGTGTCGGTGGACGGGACGAAGGTCCGGGCGAACGCGAGCAGGCGCAAGGCGATGAGCTGCGGGCGGATGGGCGGGGCGGAGCGCCGGTTGCAGGAGGAGATCGAAGAACTGCTGAAGCGTGCCGAGGCGGTCGACGAGGAGGAGGATGCGCGGTACGGCGAGGACGGGGACGGAAACGATCTGCCGGAGGAACTCAGGCGGCGGGAGGACCGGCCGGCGGCGATCCGGGCGGCGAAGGCGCGCCTGGAGGCCGAGCAGCGGGCGGCGGACGACGCGCGGGGCCGCAAGCCGGGCCAGACGCGCAACCCGAAGGGGGGCAGGCCGTACAAGCGGGAGTACGGGGAGCCGGACGAGAGTGCGCAGAGCAACTTCACGGATCCGGAGAGCCGGATCATGAAGACGAGTTCGGAGGGATTCCAGCAGTGCTGCAACGCGCAGATGGCGGTGGACGGGGAAAACCAGCTGGTGGTCGGGGCGGACGTGACGGACAACGCGAGCGACCAGGGCCGGCTGATCCCGATGCTCGACGCGGTGGAGGAGACCTGCGGCGAGACGCCGGAGCAGGTGCCGGCGGACGCGAGCTGCTGCAACGAACCGGACCTGCAGGTGCTGACCGGGACATCGACGGGTACGTGGCGCTGGGCCGGGAGGGCAAGACCCCCGCGGTCCCCGATGCGGACGCGCATCCGGCGAGGGCGGCCATGGCCGAGAAGCTGCAAAGTGAAAAGGGCCGGAGACGGTACGCACGCCGGAAGTGGATGGCGGAGGCGCCCGTCGGCTGGGTCAAGGAGGTGATGGGCTTCCGAAGATTCAGCCTCCGGGGCCTCGAGAAGGTGCAGGGCGAGTGGACCCTCGTGTGCCTCGCCCTCAACGTCAAGCGGCTGCACACCCTCAAAGCGGCATGAGCGGACGCCCCGGCCGCCCGCAACCCGTCCCGCAGAGCCGCTGCAGACCTCCTGGCGCGCCCAAAAACGCTCGCCGACCCCCGAAGGCTCAACGAATCCGGTCGGCCGAAACGACTCGTGCGAGCCGAAACCGCCGACTCCCCATCAAACCCACGAATGACTCGGGGCAGAAGTCTCGATCCACCCAGATGGCCCACCCGCGCCGCACTTTTCTAAGGCGCATGACGAACTCGTCCCTGCGGGCGCGCTTCCAGATCGCTGACAGAAACGCATCGGCGGCGTCCCGCATTCTCGCCGATGCCGTGGACGCCGGGTTGATCGTGGTCGCGGATCCGACGGTGGGTCCCCGGTCGAGACGCTACCTGCCGTTCTGGACGCGATCATGACTGCGTGCCCGCTCGCACGGCCGGAGCTGACCATTGTGATTCTGTGCCTCGACGAGGAGGCGTCCATCGGCCATTGCGTCGGCGAAGCCCGCGGGTTCCTGCAACGAAACGCCGTCTCCGGCGAAGTCCTGGTGGTGGACAACGGCAGCAGGGACCGCTCGGCGGCCCTTGCGGAGGAGGCCGGGGCGCGGGTCGTCCGGGAGCCCGCCCGGGGATACGGCAACGCCGTCATGGCCGGGATCGAAGCCGCCAGAGGGCGGTCCGTCATCCTGGGAGATGGTGACGGAGAGCATGACCTGAGCTCGCTGGAGCCCTTCTGGGAGCACCTGCAGGCGGGCTGCGACTTCGTGTTCGGGAATCGCCTATCCCGTGCGGAAACGCATATTTCCGGGGGGGGGGGGGGGAGGATAGACCCGGCGCGGTCTCTTCCCTGAGCCGCTACGTCGGCACCCCGCTGCTGTCGGGCATCGGGAAGCTGTTCTTCCGCGCGCCCGTCAGCGACTTCAACTGCGGCCTGAGGGCCTTCGACACGGCCAGCGCCCGCGCCCTCGATCTCCGATCGCCCGGGATGGAAATGGCGAGCGAGATGATCGTCAAGGCCGTTCGCAAGAACATGCGCATCGCCGAAGTCCCCGTGGTGCAGCGCCGGGCGCTCGACCCCGGCCGTTCCCCGCATCTGCGGATCTGGCGCGACGGATGGCGCCACCTGCGCCTGTTGCTGATGCTGTCTCCCCGGTGGCTGTTCCTCTACCCCGGCCTGATCCTGTTCCTGGCAGGCGTCCTGCTGGCGGGCGTGCCGATTCTCGACCCCGTGGAAGAAGGCGGGCGGCTCGGGGCGTACACCATGATGTTCGGATCCGCGTTCGTCGTCTCGGGAGTCCAGGTGATCCTCCTCTCCCTGCTGGCTGGCGCATTCTACGAGACCGTCGGCCTGACCGAGGGACGCTGGAGGTCGGTCCTGCACCGGGAAGGCGCGCCCGAAGCCGTCTTCGTCGTCGGCCTCGCCCTGGCCCTGCTGGGGGCGGCAGGCAGCGTCTGGAGCCTGTTCGTCTGGGCGCAGGCCGGCGACGCCGCCTCCGCCGTCGAATCTCGGCTGCGCATCGCCATTCCGTCGGTGACCCTGCTGATCGTGGGAGTGCAGCTGATGTTCTCCGTGTGCTTCATGGCGCTGCTGGTCACCCAGGGGTCGAGATGAACATGCGGGCTATTGCGGGGACCAGCGTTTTCCAACGCCGAGCGTCCAAGATTGACGGATTCACCGTGCTCCTTGGCGGGCTGGGGCTGTTGGCAACGGCCCTCGTGCTGTTGCGGGAGGTCAATTACGGGGTGGGGCTGACAGTCGATTCCGTCAGTTATGTAGGGTCTGCGCGGACTCTGCTGGAGGGAGAGGGATTCCTTTCTCCAGATTATCCTCCCTTCTTTCCGTTGGCACTGGCCTTCCTCGGAGTCTTCGGCATTGACGCCATCGCGGCAGCAGGGCACGTAAACGCCGTCGCCTTCGGGCTGACTGTTTTCACGGCGGCCATGTGGCTGCGAAGTCGCGTCTCGTCCCGGTTCCTTGTCATATGGGGAGGGCTTGCCTGCGCCCTGTCTCTGCGTCTGGCCGACCTGTCGGCACACGCCATGACGGAACCATTGTTCATCCTGTTCGTCGTGCTCGCCCTGTTCGCCCTGGACCGGTTCCTGGGTACTCGCAAAGCGTCCTTCCTGCTGCTGGCGGCGGCATGCACCGCCCTGGCCTGCCTGACCCGCTATGTCGGCGTGACCGTGGCTGCCAGCGCGTTGTTGCTGCTGATGTCGCAGCGAGAGACGACGCTCTCCGCACGGATGAGGAACGGCGTGGCCTACTCCGTCATTGCTCTGAGCCCCCTGAGCCTTTGGATGCTGCGGAACTTCCTGACAACGGGATCGCCCACCGGGCGGAGCTATCCAACGGACTTTTCGTTTCCGTACAGTCTGAATGTTGCCACTTCCGAAATCGTCAGATGGGCGTTCGGAGATGTCGGTTTGAAGTATCTGAACGCAGGATCTGCAAAGATAGCAGGCATCGCCATCGGCGGAGCTTCTACTGTCGCCGATGTGGCGTTGAAGATTACGATACTGCTCGTTCCTGTAATCGCCGCCGGGATTCTGTTGATGCGCCTGAACCGCACGGGAGTGCTGTCCACGCAGTGGCGGGCATGGGCCGTCCCCGCCGTTTTCGCATCGGTCCATATGCTCTTCCTGGCGATCATTCTCCCGCTTACGGATATCAACTTGCCTCCGAGGTATCTTGCGCCGATGTACGTGCCCGCGCTGGTTGCGGCCATCATGGTCTTGAACGAGTTCTTTTGCTATGCCGCACAAAGCAACAAGCTCTTGGCAATGCCGCCGCGATGGAATACGGGTCCGATTACGAAGCGAATGGCGCCAGTCAGTGCACCGACGCTGATCCTGCTGGCATCGCTTCTCCTCCGGCTCTCTCATCAGGTCTATGCGAACTACGACCACATGGAACACTGGATGTACAACGGAAAGGGTTACTCGTCCAAAGGATGGGTCGAGTCCGAGACCGTGGACCACTTGGAAACGCATTCACTTGACGGGCTTGTTTATACCACTGCATGGCGCAAGTTTGAGTTGTTACCGGATATTCAATCCGATCACTGGAAGCAACTGCCGCGCGATGGCCTTGACGAGCTGAAGCTTCGGGTCGCGAATGTTCGTGCGATAGGCATAGACGTCTACTTCGTCTGGTTCCATAATCGGAACTATTCTATTTTCTACTATGCGAATCAATACGGCCTCGAGGAGCTCGTTGAAGCGTTTCCTGCAGCGGAAACAGTGGCGGTTCTGGAGGATGGCGTCATACTTAAAGCGGCCGGGGAATCCGCACGACCTGTCGTCCAATCCGACTTCGACGTGTACTTTTCAAGGACGCCCGATCGGCTGGTCTACGCGAGGCAGCGGTGCAGCAGCGGCGACACCGCCGCCAAATTCTTCCTGGACATCATCCCGGTTGACCGCGCCGATCTTCCTCCCCACCGCAGGCAGTACGGCTTCGATAATCTTGATTTCAGCTTCACCGATTACGAATTCCGGGCTGTCGGGATGTGCGTTGCCGCGCGCGGCCTTCCCGGTTACGACATCGCCGAAATCAGGACGGGCCAGTATATAACCGCGGACGACGGTTACGACCACATCTGGGAAGGGGCTTTCCGGCTTGAACCCGTGATCGGAACCCCCGGTTTATTTGATCGGTAACCCTCAAAATCGTCGGCGATCGGCCGGGCCGTCGGCGAATCGGTCTGGGCCTTTCCCGTCCTCGAGGCGATCCACCTGATCGGCCTCTGCATGCTCGGGGGCGCGCAGCCCGTGGACTCGACGGCCCCGGTGGTGCCGAGCACGCGGTCGGCGACCTCGACGACCCCGGGGCAGCCGGGCGAATCGTCGGGGGCGTTTCGCTTGCTCTGTGGTTCACGGTGGCCGCCGCCGGGAGCTGGATCGGGTTCAGGAAGATCTTGCTCCCGTCGGTGAAGGTCGCGTCGCGTCCCTTGGCGCGCTTGAGCGAGTGGTCCTTGGCCTGGTATCCGTCCACAATGGTGAAGAAGCGGTTGCGGTATCTGCCGGAGTTCCGGCGGGAGATGGTCGGGCTGGTGCGCTTGGGGAGGTCGCCCGAGTCGCCGGCCCGTGAGTTCGAGCCCTCTTCCGGGGCGATCCGGATTGGCGACTGTGACGGTCTTGCCCTCCCGGTCCAGCACCGCGTACCCGTCGATGTCTCGGTCCTCCGGCACCTGCAGGTCCGGTTCGTTGCAGCAGCTCGCGTCCGCCGGCACCTGCTCCGGCGTCTCGCCGCAGGTCTCCTCCACCGCGTCGAGCATCGGGATCAACCGGCCCTGGTCGCTCGCGTTGTCCGTCACGTCCGCCCCGACCACCAGATGGTTTTCCCCCTCCACCGCCATCTGCGCGTTGCAGCACTGCTGGAACCCCTCCGAACTCGTCTTCATGATCCGGCTCTCCGGGTCCGTGAAGTTGCTCTGCGCACTCTCGTCCGGCTCCCCGTACTCCCGCTTGTACGGCCTGCCCCCCCTCGGGTTGCGCGTCTGGCTCGGCTTGCGGCCCCGCGCGTCGTCCGCCGCCCGCTGCTCGGCCTCCAGGCGCGCCTTCGCCGCCCGGATCGCCGCCAGCCGGTCCTCCCGCCGCCTGAGTTCCTCCGGCAGATCACCCCGTTTCATCCAGAATCGCCTTCAGAGTCGTGCCTCTCGGCCACCGCCGCCTCTCCGGTACCGGTGGTAGGTCTCCAGGAAAGCACGCTCCCCCCGGCGACCAGAGCTCCACGCTGTCAGCATGCTTCTCGAAGTAATCGGCATCAGTGGTGATCCGAATCGCCGACTGGTGCTCCGGTACAGTCAACGAATACTCACGCCGCCCGAGCGGTTGCACGGCGAAGCCATCGGGTAGCAGCTCGGGCCGTCGGATCACGCGTTCCAGATCGTCCATAGTCACAGAGGATACCGGCCGTTCGGTCAAGGCGAATGTGGTATCCGCCGCTTCGTCGATGTTGATTCCGGGTGCGGACGCGGTGGCCTCGCGGTCTACCTCCTGTGCCAGCGCCGCCCGTCCGTCGTCGCTCGAGGCGCGACCCTCCAACACTGCTTGGGCGATGGCCCCCGACATTTTCGCCAGAATGGGTTGGAGCTGTCCCACTACGCCTTCGAAGAGTCCGATGCGCTTCGCCAGCGCCCGGTAGATGTCCGCCTCAACCGTGTCGCGGTAGTGAAGGTTGAATATCTGAATGGTCGAGTGTTTCTGACCCAACCGGTCGATTCGGCCGATCCTCTGCTCCACGCGCATCGGGTTCCACGGCATGTCGTAGTTCACAAGCGCACCGCAGAACTGAAAGTTCAAGCCCTCGGCGGCCGCCTCGGTGCAGAGCAGAACGTCCGCCTCCCCGTCTCGGAATCGGCGCTTCGCCTCGTCGCGGCTGATCGTCCGCCAGAGTCCGGTGCCGTTCGGCACCTCGCCTCCCCGCCCGGTAAAGCACATCAGCCGCAGGGATGACTCCATGCGAAGCTCCTCCCGCAGGAAGTCGATGGTGTCGGTGTACTGCGTGAAAACCATGACCTGACTGGCTTGACCGCGCTTCCCCCGCAACTCGTTCAGAATCCGTTGCAGCTCCCCGAGCTTGCTGTCAGCTGGAAGGCGTTCCGCCATCTTCAGCAACCGGCGAATGTCGCCCATCTCCTCGTGCTTCAGGGCTTGGTCCGCAGCCTGCGCGACATCCTCGGGAGCGTCTATGACATCATCGGTGAGTTCATCGTCCGGCAGGTCTTCATTCCACTGGTCCGTCGTGGCCGAGACCGTGCCTTCCGCTTTCTCCAACCGACGCCGAAGTGTACTCGCCAGCGCCTGGCAACTACTGGCGAGACGGCGGCGGTAAACGGTCATGATGAATCCGACCGCGTTTCGCTGGGTGCCGGTCGCCTGACCGTATGTGTGGGAGATATAACTCTCGACGGCATCGTAGAGTTCTCGTTCTCGCTCCGTCATCTCGACGAAACAGTCCTTCACCCTCCGCTCAGCAATCGGCGCTTCGAGCAGCCCCTCCTTGTGGTACCGGCGCAGGAGGGCGCGGGTGTGCCGTGACAGAAGCCGCCTGACCGGCGTCCGGGCTCGCATGAGACGCAATGCCGTAGATCGTTCAGTTGATCCAAGTTTCCTTCGGGGAATGGTGGACTGATCGCGCAGGGCGGAAAGCACCCTCTTCGCCTTGAGCCGAGAGAGGGACGACAGAAGCCGGTCATCGGGGTCCGTCTTGGTTTGCCCAGCCCGCTCCTCCGCTCGAAACAGGCGCGCCATCATCTCGAAGGCCTCAGACGTTACATCAGAACCCTCGGAGAGCTTGAAGAACTCGACGAACGCATCCTCGCTCCACTTCGACGGGAGACTCAGCAAATCGAGCAGATCCCAGAATTCGACCGGGTGCACCTGCATCGGCGTGGCCGTCAGCAGGATCAATCCATCCGCAAGGCCTCCTTCACACATTCCGCGCAAGAGACGAAGCAGCTCGTTGGGTCCCTTGTCTCCAGGCCCACCCGCGCCCCGCCTCCTCGCATGATGCGCTTCGTCCAGCACGACCAAGTCCCACTTCCGAGCCTCTTCGAATACGATCACCTGCCGGTCGCGGCGCCGCATAAGATGGCTCGACGCAATCACCACATCTTCGAGATGCCACTGATCGGCATCGATCACGCGCGTCCTTGGAGGCTGATCCGGGTTGGGCGAATACCAGCGCAGCCTCCCACCTGCATAGATTGGCCAGTTGAGGTTGAACTTCTCGTACAGTTCGATCTGCCATTGCTTCATGACCGCCGCCGGCACCATGATCAGGATGCGCCGAGCACGACCCGACAACCACGCCTGCCGGAGCACCATGCCCGCCTGAATCGTCTTGCCCAACCCAACCTCGTCGGCGATCAGAAGCCTGGGTGGCCAATCGTGGTACATGCGCTCGAAGGCGCGAATCTGGTGCGGCCAAGGGGTGATCGGGGCCGTTGCTTCGCCAACTACATCGCCCGTCGGAGGCAGCGACGGGGCCTTGCGAATGAAAGACCACACTTGTTCTCGCAGCCATTTCGCCTTGGGGTCTGGCTCCGTTACCTTAGTCGCCAAGGGATCAGGGTCCGGCTTCAGCCTCTTCGGAAGTCCTGCTTTGGGCGAGAACTTCAGAAGGTTCTCTTGCACCGCATCCGGCACCTCGATCACCCGTGCGCGCTTCCGTCGGTTGGCCCAAAGGCATTCGATGTTCTCCTCCTCGCGCTCCACACGCGCCCGGTCGGCTCCCCAACTGGTGAAGACATTGATCGTCTCCCAGTTGTGCTGCCATCCGCTGGCGGTTTCGTTGAGGCTGCCGGTCCAAGCGATACGATCGCCGCTCGTATCCGTGATGATCCCGGTCTTCTCGTGAAACAGTGCCGACTCGGTCACGGGCAGACCATTCTCATCGGTGGGAACCGCGACCTTCACATCGAGGTGCTCATTTGCCACCATCCACGCGAGCAGAGGGCATCAGCCTCCTCGCCGTCCTTCGGCCTGAGTGGCCACCGACGTAGATGCTGGGCGACCTTCCCGCGTAGCTCGGCTCCCTCGTGAATCGCCGCGATTTCGGCGGGCTCTAATGTACACCCGACGATCAGCCGCACACGGCCCTTATTGCGAACCAGCCCCTCGATTCCGCGTGCCGCTAGGGTCAGAGCGCTGGCGCTGAAGTAGCCGGTCAGGCGATCGTATCGCTTCGCATCTTCGAGGGCGGGCAGGTAGAACAGTCTAACCAGATCACCGTCATCGGGCGTGTACTTGAGCTTCCAGTCTACCGCGCGGTGCACCGTTCAGGCGGTCTCCTCACGCCACAGCTTGAGTTGCTCCGGCTCGTCGACCAGATCAAAGAAGGCGAGGCGCCGCAGGTTCTCAAGCGCATCGAAGTCTTCGCTGGCCGATTGCAGTGCCTTGGCCTTGGAGTCCAGATCGAAGCCGCGGAAGCTGCGCGAAACCGGGAGAACTTCGAGCACAGCTTCGAGTGCGATTGCAAAGTCTGGACTACGGTCCATTCCCTCGTCCATCAGCGTGTCGCGGGCAGCGTCCAGCGAGCGGGTGCGCGCCAGGTGAGCGGCGTGATGAAGGGCATCGATCATGCCCCGCGAGCCGTCGGCCGGACCCAACGCTCCCTTGGCCGCTCGGTGGGAGGCGTCCCAGAGCACAAGGTTCTGGCCACTCTTTGCCGCAAGCCGTCGCTCGACGTCGGTCTCGAGATTTACGCCAACTGCGCGCGCAAGCTTGAGCCCTTCGTCGTAGGGAAACTTGGGTGCCCTGAAGGCATCCCATGCGAGCACGAAGAACGCGGTGGCCGGATCCAAGTCGTCGTCGGACCGCATGCGCGCCAGCTGGTCCAGCCGCCACCGTTTCACTTCCCGACGGGCAACGTCGAGCGCGTCCTCGGGGGTCGTCGCGTAGGGATCCCATTCCTCGTTGAAGATGTCGAGCAGTCGCTTTCGCCGCAGTTGCTGCGGCTTCGGGCGGGGGCTGCGGCGTTCCAGTGGCCAGTGGCGCGAGAATTCCTCCAACGCGGGGCCGAAGGAAGCCAAGTAGAGATCGACGCCGCTGATACCCGCCTTCTGGAACTCCTCGACGCGCCCGCGCACCGCCTCGGCCACCAACGGCTCGGCATCCTCCCACCAGCGCGTCTCCCTCATGGCGTCCGGCCCTTGGCGCTCCCGCGGACGGCAGACGAGAAAAATCGTGCTTCTCGCCGCCGCCTTGTCCTTGATGTGCAGGCTGCCCGGAGCCTCGGTGTTGACCGGCCACGACGCGGTGATCACGAAGCCCGCTTCCATGAGCCCGGCGGTGAGCGCATCCCACGCCCCGGCGGCCTTGTGGGTGAACATCAGCGTCATGATGCCGCCGGACTTCAGCACCCGCCGACACTCCTGGAAGATCGCGGCCATGCGCTCCTGGTAGTCCCGTCCCGCGAGGGCCCTGCCGCCCTTCTGTCCCCTGTACTTGGCCGGATTGGCGACCGCTTCGTTGTCCTTGTCGGTCAGGTGGCGGCGGAACAGATCGGGGAAGACATGCCCGGCCGTGCGCTTGAGCCAGACGTAGAAGAAGTCCGACAGCTCGGCGTACATGACGTTGTCATAGTACGGCGGATCCATGACGACCGCGTCGATGCTGCCGTCTTCGATGTGGTCGAGGCCGTCGGCGGACTTGCAGGTGATGGTGACGGGGGGCGGCGCGGTGCCGGGCCGTTCGAAGAGGCTTCCGTTGCCGCCCGTTTCGGGGCGGACCAGGGCGACGAGCTCCTTGATGCACTTGGCAGTCTGCCCGACGGCCCAGTCGTAGCCCACTCCGGTGACCAAGGGAGCCATCTCGGCGTATGACCACTTGAAGGAGAATGTCGTGCTGGGAGAAAGTGTGTCCGATAACCGCGCGGTACGAATGCCAAACGCACATCCGCGAGTTGTAGTCGATCAACTTGTCCATTGCCAGCGCCAAATACCCGTATGCAGCCTTGCGCACATCGTCCAGCTCACCCGCCGCCCGGTCGGCTTCGAGCATCTCACGGTACACCTCCACGCTGGTGCCGTGGCAGAGGAGCTGCCGGGGCGAGAACAGGTCGCGCCAGTACGACATGCCGTAGCGATGCGGCTCACTCGTCTTGTTGCCGTCCGGAATCCTCTCACCCGGAACCCTGTCCAGCGCCTCCCACTCCGGCAGCTTCTCGGCGAGCTTTTCCCGGATCTGCGCACTGTTGTCGTCTTCGGGTCTCGGGGCGCGGTAGCCGCGGACCCACTTGTCCTTCCCGCGCCTGCCGGACTTCAAGAACTTCTTGATCCGCTTCTTGTAGACGACGGCGTAGAGCTGCTCGCCCATCTCGCCGTCCTGCGCCTGCTGCTTGATCTCGCTGCCGTCGATGACGCGCCCGCAGTCTGGGTACGGGCACAGTCCCGTCCCGCGCCGCACGGTGGCCTCCGACTGCTCGCCGGCGGAATGCACGACCTCGAAGGTGCACGCCCGGTCGGCCCAGCTCGGACCTGCGCTGGTCTGGGGGCGAAGTCTGATCCCGATCCCGCCCGGCGCGAGCCGCCAGTTCGGCGACAGCGGCACGAGGCCCGCGCAGTACGGGCACATGACGGTGCGGGCGTGGAGGTAGCCCACAACCTGAATCCCCTCCCGCTCCCGCGGGAACACGCCGACGTACTTGGGCCCGGCTCGGCTTATGAATTCAGACGCCAGCTTCTCAAATTCGTCTGCCAACGCGGTTCCATGTATCGTTGGCCATCTGACTGTCGCTTCGAGAATCAGACCGGCAACCGCATTCAAATCGTTGCCGGTCGCGGCAAAGCCCACGCGCAACGTTTCCATGGGGATGCTTCCACCGCCGGCAGTTGGATCAAGGACTACGGGGTCGGCCAACATACCTGACACAGAACGGATTCTCTCAATCCATTTCCTGTCCTCTTGCTCCGGCAGGTACGTGAAAGCCCGCTTATAGCCATATGGGTTCGGTCCAAGGTTCTTTCCGGTTCGCTTCGCCCTGTCGATTCTGCGCCGCGCCGCCACCGGATCCCCGTGAATCCCCAGCACGTGCATGAACTTCTCCCGGTCGGCATCCTCGGGCAGCAGGGACGCCAGCACCGCCGCCCGAGACGCCACCAGAGGCCGCCTCGCCCACCACACGTGGAGGTAGTAGATCGACGGCAGCGCGGTCATCGAACGTCGCTCGCGGACGCACTCCTCGCTGAGCTCCGCGATCGGCAGCCACTCCTCGATCAGGCGCCGGTCGCCCACCAAGTCGGCTGCGGCCCGCTTTGTCACGCTGCGAAATCCTTCAGGTGACAGGCGGATCCGGACAGCTTCACCCGCCACGAACTGTCCCCAGCCATCGCCCGCCGTAACCGGATCATCCCGGGCGGACCGGATTCCGGCGTGATACGTGCTCCAGCGTTCTTCAACCTCTTCTTGACCCACCGGTCCCGGGTGACCGAACGAGGCGGTGCTTTGGTCGTAGCGTAGCCTTCCGGTGAACGCGCGAGAATGCGCGTCACGTCTTCCTTCTTGGGTAAAGCTCCGCCACCTCGCCGCCACGGGGCAAGAATCGCGATTGGTTCCGGCTCCAAGAGCTCGTCCCACACTCCTTGCAGATGAGCGTTCGCGGATCCGTGATGCGGAACCTTGAAGACTGAAGACCTGCACCGGGGTCTTGCGTCGTCGCGTAACACCGCCGTCCATCCGCGCCGCTCAAGATCGGCTCCGAACAGGCACGAGACGCCGTTACGGAAGCGGACCAGAAGGGCGACAGAGAGCTGATTCGGGGTCAGCCAGTTAATCCCGCGTGCCCGTCCAGTGCCTGGTGAGGACGCAAGCGACTTGAGGAATGACGTGTATGCCTCGTCGTCGGGTGAGAGTGACCACACCTCGCAGGAGGATGAACGGTGGATTCGGCGGCTTGCCGTCGCCCAGAGCGGTTTGGCATCGGTGTGGTCCATATGGGTCATGATCGCGTGAATCTCCCGGATCCCGTCGTACGGGAGGCCCGTCCTTGCCAACGCGGCCGCAACGCTCATGAACTCCCGGGAGCTGAGCGCATTCGCACAACCGAAGTCCGCCTCCGGACACCGGGAAACGAGTTCGCCCAGTCCTCTTATGTGGTCGTCATGCCAGTGCGACGCCACGATCAAGCGAACGGCCCGGGCAGGATCCACCCCAAGGCCATCGAAGTATCGGAGGGCCACGGGGACGGGGATTCTCCCGGCAGTCAGGAACGAGTCCAGGACGATCCAATCACCCCCGCCGACATGCACGACGGCGCACTCACCGTATCCCGGCCCGAACAGCGTTACTTCCACCTCGTCGGGACGGGGTCGCGAGTCTCGCTCAACCAAGGTTCCACTTGGCGCGCAGGTGGTCCGCCCACTCCTGCCCGGCCTTCAAGTCCCGCGCGGTCAGGCGGGGCGGGTCCAGGAATACGATTCGCGAGACATTGCTCCGCGTCCCGCTCACGGACCTCTCGTACCCCATCACCCAGTGGAAGAGCGAACCGACGTACATTCGAGCACGATCCTCTGGGCTGACCTCTTCCAGGTCGATGGTGGCGACTTCGCGTCCA
Organism: Longimicrobiales bacterium; assembly: GCA_965215065.1. Taxonomy (GTDB): domain Bacteria; phylum Gemmatimonadota; class Gemmatimonadetes; order Longimicrobiales; family Gaopeijiaceae; genus Bin94. The sequence goes on along the minus strand of OZ244037.1, from coordinate 1,352,610 downwards.
CCGCCCGTCAAGTCTCGAAGGCGGGCGTCGAACGTGCGGTCATCGATGGCCGTCACTCGTCCGGCCCATTCCTGCTTTGGGAAGAAGGAAGGGGAACGCTCTGGAAAACACTCTGGAACCTCAGGTCGAACAACCGGGAGGCCAATCCGCCTCACTCCGTGTGTCGCCTCGGGAACATTCGCGGCCCAGTCTATTAAGGCTGACGAAACGGTGGTTTCCATCGGTGCCCCGTTCGGCCCCTCGTTCGGAGCCATGGTACCGCTCCGCACAGGGAGCCGATAACCGGAGACGCTCGGCAAGACCGTCGGCGGTTGCGGCGACGGCAACGTCCGCTCGGCAGCCTTCGAGTCCGCCGCCAGATTCTTCGCTGTAAGTCCAATCTGTGCCATCGTACGTTTTATCCTTTCGACTGTGCAAGTGACATGATGTGATCTACGATCTGCTCGCTTTGGTCGAGAGACGCTTCGAACTCGCTCGCCAGGGTCACCATAAGCCGCTCGGCATTGCCATCTCCGGCAAAGTGATCGTTGATGCGCACGAAGACTCCCGTACCGCTGCTGCTTCCTACACGATTGGAGGGTGCCACCACCACGTTGATCTCCCCGCCTTCATCCCTGCCCGCCGGTCTATTCTGGGAGACTCGGAGCGAGGCCATTCCGCCGCCGCGACCATCGAGATTCAGCTGCTCCCGCCACGGACCCCACGGTTCCAGCGGCACGAGAGCGGTCCCAAGTCGATCTCGCGTCGCCGAGCTGTCAACTAGGAAGTGTACCACATAGTTGATTCCGAACGCCCGGAGCGGCGTGTGGAATAGGCACTCGTGGAAGACACGGTGAACGAGATCCCGCAAACGTAGGAATGGAGCCTGCAAGCTCGCGGCGACAAACCTATCTCGGGTGACCTGTATCTGAAGCCAGTCCGCTGTGAAGTCAGCGACTTCCTGGTGAATCACTTGCAGGTCGGCCCCGTCTGCAGCGGTCTCGCGTATGAGACCGTTGGCGGAGAACCACCTCGGCGAGAAGATGGCAGGGTTGAAGTCGCCCAACAGGACGACTTGGACTCCGACGATCTCAGGATCGATGCGCAACATATCCTACTGCTCCTCGTGAGACGCCGCAGCAGCGGCTGCCAGGGGAAGGTCGTCGTGAGGCTTCTTCTCCGGCTCGGTCAGCAGAAGTCTCAGACCGGCGAGCACCCGTCTCGGGTGCTCCCTGTGGATCGCCATGCCGAGCCAGTACGTCGCCTCCTCGCGCTCCATCTTCTCGATACCGTCGGCCACCGCCCAGATTCTGTCTCGGTCGCGCATCGGCGCAAGAGTACGGAACATCAGCCCGAGTCGCACCGCGAGCGTCTCCGGTACCGGTCGGCTGAATCCCGTACGACCCGGACGGCCTACGAGACGGACCCTTTGCTCCGCCAGGATGCGGAGGATCCGATGCTGCACCAGCTCAAGATTGCGCCCCCCCAGACCGGCAATCCGCACCGGCTTCTGGACTTGGGGGGTCGCAGCCGCGGGAACCTGCCATACCTCGTAGCCATCCCGGCCGGATCCGGCGTGCCGGACGCGCAGCTCGTAGTGCGGGACGGGCCGTCGCGCTTCGCCGTGTCGGTAATGTCTCGTGTCCGCCATCTCAGTCCTTTTTCTGGAGCGCCTTGGCGGTGACGTGAGCCGAACCGCTCACGAACCTGGATAGCCGTTCCGTGAGCTTCTCGGGATCCGGGCCGTCCAAAACAAGGCCCTCCGGGAAGGAGAGCGTAAGCGATACTTCAGCGTCGGCTTCCTTGGCCGCGCGGAACTGGGGGTTGAGGAACTCGATGATCGGCTGTACGTCCGAAAGCGGACCGGCGAAGTGCAGCTCCATTCACCCCCTTCCTCTGAATTGTAGGATGCGGTGATCGCTGCCGACTTCTGGGCCTTGGGAACCGGCGCGGCTACGCGGAGAAGCGGGAAGCCGACTTCCGCATCGAAGATCCGGATCGTGATCTCCTCAACCTTCTTAACACCCTCGTTCGCCTTGGCCTTCTCCCACAGCTCAAGCAGCGCCGCGCGCAGAATGCCTTCGGCGTTGAAGACAGGAGTGGTTTCCGGTGGAGGCGGCGGAGGGGGATCAACGGGTGGGTCCGGATCCGGCGGCTTGGGCCGCGGCCAGATTCCCTTGTTCTTTGCGTACGCCATGGTCAGAACCATGGACTGTTCGTCAATCTTGATCGAGACCGCCGGCTCGGCCGGTCCCCAGATCAGACCCCCGCTTCGGTAGACGTAGGTCCCACTCCGTACGCCTTGTCGAACACCCTTCACAAAGACATCGTTGCCGATCAGGATCGGCAGCTTCGGATTCCTCCGAAACTCCGTGCGCAGCGCTTGGGTAGTGATCTCCCCTTTGACTTTCAGGGGCGTCGCATCGCGAACGTATGCCGGCTGGTCGGGTGCGTCCTCAGGAAGCCGCAACTTGCCGAGATCGCGAAGCACACGAACGACCTGATTCTGACCAGCTCCGGGCTGGTCGGAGGTAGATGGGAGATCGATGGCCGTATGGGCCAGTGCCACACCTCCTGAGGCCGCTGCCTGCTGCGATGGATAGAACAAGTGCCGGTAACACGTCTGGATCGCCACCGCGACCTCTTGCTCGGACTTCCCGTCAAGCTCCTTGACCTTCGCCTGCTGATATTCCGCCAAGTCCGAGAGGCGGTCGACCCGGTTCAACGCGGTCAGTGCTAGACGACGACGGATCGCTGCCCGCATCTTGTCTCGGAGCCCGCCGTCGGCCACTAGGAAAACCATGTTGTTGCGGAGCTCCCGGGTCTTCTGCCCCTCTTTTCCCGTCCGCTGATAGATGCGTCGGATCAGCTCTGGTAACAACTGTACCTCTTCTCCCGGGCCGATCGATACACCGTCATAAGACAGAATCGCCAGCTTCGGACGGCCGGACCTCACACTGTCGTCGACATCGTATGGGCCGCCCGGAAAATGGACGAGATCGAAAGTTATCCCGCCGAACAGCTGTCTTATCCGGTCGTTAAGCTGCGCCCGAGCATCGGCCGCGTCTACATTGCGCTCCTCTCGCCGAATGATCTGGTTAAGGTTCGCGTCAACGTGAAAGCGCATCGCGGCGCCTGGTCGGTCGTCGAGATACGCTGACTCGGCAACGAACTTCTTGCGGGCGTCGTCTATGAACGAAATGTCCAACCCCGGGCCCACCATCGAATAACGGAGTTCTTCGGGCGGCAGTCCCTTGAGCGGATCGTTGAAAGCGAGGCTGTGCAGGAAGATCGTTCGTGCGGCATATTCGGTGTAGGGCGGCAATCCGTGATACGATGATGCGTCGATCTGCTGTGCGAAGGACGGCTTGTCCGGCGAACTTGACGACACGTCGTTCGCGATGGCCGGGAGATACTGCTCCTGGCCGAGGCGCGTTACGATCTCGGCCCGAATGGGTTCGTGGCCTGGATCGATATGGTGTAGGTGGATGGCGCACGCGTCATTGGGACGCTCCTCCCAAAGGTGCGCGACCGTCTTGCCGAGAAGACGTAGCATTCCTCGCACTCGCTGGAAGCTCTGGAGTGTTGCGGTCTTCTTCGTCAGGGTCTCGAGCACTGCGGGGTGGAACGGATAGCTGGCGCGAAAATCCTCCACGGTCACCGGTCGGCCGACTTCCGGCGGCAGGAGCTCCTCGCGAAGATCCCAGCGCTCTCTGTAGGCCTGGACGACCTCTTCAACACGTGCTTCGTCGACAGCTTCGAAGAGACGTCGGCGCAGCACCTTGACCGTTTCCCTATCGCGAGTCGGATTCAGGAGAGTGGCCTTGCGGGCAGAGACCTTCTCGAGCTCTGCCATGGCTTCGGCGATGAACTTATTTTCGTCGCTGTACGCGTCCGTGGCCTGATTGTCCTTGCCGATGGCCAGTGTGTAGACGAGAGCCGCTGTGGGCGTGCTCTCGACCGCACTGAACAAGCGGGTCAGGAACGCCGTGAGTTGGCCCCGGGCCTTGGCAATCGACTGGACAGACCTCAGATAGACGGACAACTCGTCGAGCAGAATGAGGGTCGGCTGGTCCCCGAACAGCTCTCGAAGCGTACTTGCTCCCGGTGCCATGTGCTCTTCGTCGCTGGCCCTGATGCGCTCAAACCCTTGCTTGTCGGCCAGCGCATGGGCCAACTCTCCCCAGGGAGTCTTCGCGAGCACACCGTTCTCCAGCATCCGCCCGTTCGCAGGATCGGCATTCTCGCCGTCAAATGCCGCAATGCGAACCGGCCCGCTGGGAAGAAGTGAGGGGGCGACGAACTCCTCCGGGTCGGCAACGCCTTGCATTCCCTTCGCCGCATGGGCCAGAGCGATCAAGCCGTGCGTCTTCCCGCCCCCGTACGATGTGTCGAGTCGGAAGATCGCCGCCACCTCCCCACCGGTACCGGACATTCGACGGCAGACGTTGACAAGGAGATCCCTCAGGCCGCGTGTGGGATAGGTGTTGGCAAAGAACCGTGCTGGGTTGGCGTAGTCGGCATAGCCGGTGCCACCCTCGTTCGTCAGCACCCGGGCCACGTCCGCCGCGAACTCGGCTTCCGTCACCCTCCCCTTAAGGATATCGGCTCGCGGTGTACAGAGATCGAAGATGGTCGGGACGGGCATCTCGCCACACCCCCCTACCTGACCGGCACCGAGACCGAGCCGTCGGCGATCCGGCTTCGAGAGCAGCCCTGGTGCTCCGGTCGGATAGCCCCGGCATACTCCATGGTCCCCTCGGGTCGGCTCTTCATGGTTTCGTCTCTCTCCGTCATGATCCAGGTAACCGCGTCCCCAAGCTCACGGGCGGGACCCGCTGCGTGCTCCAACCGCCCCTCCCTCATCCCTCAGCCTCCCGGTCCGGGAAGTAGTAGGTCATGTTGTCGAAGTCGATCGTCCAGGATCCGAGCGGCCACAGGTACTGGTGAGAGATCAGGGCGTCCATCATGAACCCGCTCTGCCAGAAGGGGTTCTCTTTGACGAAGACGTTGCCCATCGCCTGCGTGGCGCCCTTCACGAGGCCGTTCAGGCCATGCGAATCGATGGATGTCCAGTAGTATTCGGTGCCCTCGATGGGGTTGGTCTCCAAGCCCAGAAACTCGACGGTTTCGTCGACCACGATCATCGGCATGCTCATCGCGAGCCCCGAGTCGAGGAAAAAGTTGATTCCCGCACGGCCGTTCAGCATGCCTTTCGCGAACATGAGGTGGGTGTTCGACATGTAGAAGGGGACCGCAATGGGCGGCGCGTCTCCCAACCCTTCCATGTCCATAAATTGCGCAAGAGCTTCCGGGGTGCGTTCGCGCAAGGTGATGCGAAGGTTGTCGTAATCCACGGTGCTCAGGAACTGTTTGAGCATCTGCGTGGTGAGAACCCCGTCGCTGGTCTGGCCGAGAGCCTTCCAGGTGGCACCCACCACCGGGACATTCGTCAAGGTCACACCGCCCATCTTCACCGTCTCGGCCACTCCGAGCGGCTCTTCGACCGCTTGGCCCCCCGTGTAGGCATAGCTCGCCTGACGGGTGGCAAGGGTGGGGAGACCCAGACTCTCGTAGATGTCCCTGTCGAGGTAGAGCCGGTCGCCGCCGGTGTCGAGGATCAGCGACACGGCCCGGCCGTTGACATCCAGGTCGACGACGGGAAGAGCGCCGGGCTCGGTGATGTCGTTGGTCATCTCCATGTGGGCGATCCGGTCGTCCGTTGCCCATTCGATCCCGTAGGGCTCACCCTCGAACGCCTGCATGAAGGCGAGAAGGTTCGATGTCCCGTCCCCTTCGCCGGGCGGCGGAAGTTCCCGTGCCTTGGCGAATTGGTTGGTCTGATACAGGGTGAGGACCAAGCCCCGCAAGGCCGTGGCGCGGTTCTCGGAACCCGCCGCGGTGCGCTCGATCATCGTGCCGAAGAGCGTCTCGGCTCGCCCGTAGTCGCCGAGCAGGTAGGCCAGCTCGGCCGCGAGGTGAAGATCGCCCGCATTCGACGAAGCTGTGCCGAGCGGCGCGATCACCTCGGCGGCCTCCCACACGTTCCCGAGCTTGTAGAGGATGTCCGCATAGTCCCGCCGGGCATCGTCGTCTTCGAGGTCGGCCCGGAAAGCCTCCTCCCGCGCCGGCAGAGCCGCTTCGACATCCGACCTGAGCCGGAAACCGGCCTCTTCCGGGCTCGGCACCGCCCAACTGTCGGTGTCAGCCCCGCAGCCCCAAACGGCGAGCCCGACCGTCAATGCCGCGAGGGCGACCCCTGCTGTCCGTAACGTGCGCATCACGATTCTCGCGCAGAGTCTGCGATTCGGCGGCTCATTCCTCATCAGCTGCCTTCCCCGAAACCATGCGGGCACCCAGTAGGGCGCCGATGACCCCGATCACCGGGTTCAGCCACGCCACCCACCTGGGTTGCTGCGACGACATCATCGCTTCGAACATGCCGACATCGTCCGGCCGGGGTCCCGAGACCGCCGCGGGCTCGTGGAGCACTGCCGAGATTACCCCGAGCGCGACTACGAGAACTATCAGGAACCGCACGCCCCAGGCGTCGGCGGCGGCCTTGGCGCAGACGATGCCGCCGAAGACTGCGGCCAGCAGCCCGATCGGGACCGATGCCAGCAGCCAGCCGGCGGAGACATCCCAGCTCTCCGGCCGGAAGGAGCCGTCCGCGCCGAGAATCATCCAGAAGACGGCCATGAGGACGAATACGCCCGCGAACATGGCGACCCAGCCCAGCACCCCCGCTCCTATGTTCCTGGCAAGAGATTGCATGATCGTCTCCTTCGCTCGTTCGGTTCAGAGATGGCCCGTACTGACGACGGTAAGCCGGACGGCGCTCATCGGCAAGCGGGTGTGTCGGGGGGCGGACGCGGCTCATGTCGCATGTCGCAATCGCGGTTGCCGACGGCATCGAGCGGATACATGATTCGACGTGACCGAGAGACATTTCAGGAATCTCTGGGAGCAGCTGCAGGGGAAGAAACCCCACCTCGGCCATTTACTGGCAGAGATCCGCCTGGCAGGCCTGCACGGGATCGACGACCTGCGGGTGGTGCTCGACTACCCGGTGAGCGTCGTCGCCGGCGACAACGCCAGCGGCAAGACGACCGTGCTCTTCACGGCCGCTCGAGCGCCGCGCTCAACCTCCTCGACGGTGACAAGCGCGACAGCGGCATACGGCGGAGAATACGAATCGGAGCCGACCAAGATGTTCCGGTGCTGTTCCTGCCCGGCCTGGAGGCAGCGGAAACGTGGGCGTGGAATTCGCTGCGGAGGAACCCGGACGACAACGCCGCGGAGGTGGGCGTCGCATCCGATGACATGTCCCAGGAGATGACCCGCCTGGATGCGGTATACGACACGGCGTCCGATTCGCCGTCCCGGATCGCCAAAGCCAAGATGCGAGGCCTAGCCAGGTCTCTTCGCCGCGATGTTCCGGATATCTGCCGGGTCGTCGCCAAGTTGGAGGCCGGGCGGCAGGACAGCGACCTCCAGCCCCTGGTCGAAGAGATGGAAGACACCCTGCTGCAGTGGCGCGCGGAATAGCCGGATATTATATATGAGGAAGTCCGTGCCCCCCCAATCACAAGGAGACCTGCCATGAACTTCGTCGTTCGCCCTGCGGTTACGCCCGGTACCGTCGCCGTGACGGCAGTCGCGCTTTCACTCTTCGCCGTCCCTGCTTCAGGCCAGTCGGTCGCAATCGGAGCCGACATCGCGAGCCGCTACGTTTGGCGCGGCACCGATTTCGGGGAATCCCTCTCGGTGCAGCCGGCGCTCACCTTCAGCGTCGGAGGGTTCGAGGCGGGCGCGTGGGCGTCCTACGCCGTATCCCCCGGCGGCGCCGACGCCAATGAGAACGACCTCTGGTTCGCGTACACCCGCGAGGTTTCGTCCGCGGGCACGATATCCGTGGGGATGACCGACTATTACTTCCCGGCCCCCGACGCTCCCGACGGCTTCTTTGATGCGGACGCGCACACCTTCGAGCCGTACTTCGCGTACTCGGGTCCCGAGCGCTTCCCGGTCGAGCTGTTCGGCGGCTTCGCCTTCTCTCCCCATGTGCACGAATCCGACTTCGACGGCGGCGGACACAGGGACTCCGACGAGGGCAGGGAGGTCTCCCTGTACGTGGAGGCCGGCTTCCCCTTTGCGGTCGGAAGCACGGAGATCGGCGTGCACGCAGGCGGAGTTGCGGGCGAAAGCGACTTCTACGGCACGAGCGGGAGCGCGTTGGTGAACCTCGGGATCACGGCAACCCGTACGCTCCGCGTCACGGATTCCTTTTCGCCTCCCGTGAGCGTGGCTTACATACTCAACCCCGACGATGAACGGGCCTTCCTGGTCTTCGCCGTGAGTCTGTCGCCCTGAGCCTGTCGCCCTGAAAAAACCGCGAGCATGATCGTCAACTGCGACATGGGAGAGAGCTGGGGGCACTGGGAGAAGGGCGCCGATGCCCAGGTCATGCCGTTGGTCGACTGGGCCAACATCGCATGCGGCGGACATGCGGGCGACCCGGATACCATGGCTAGGACGCTTGCGCTGGCTGCCGGGCACGGAGTCATGGCGGGGGCGCATCCCGGCTATCCCGACCGGAGGAACTTCGGACGCCTGAAGCTGGACTGGGCGCTCGAATCGCTCGTCCTGGAGGTGCAGGCGCAGATCGGCGGGCTGCAAGCGGTAGCTTCGGCACTGGGCATGGGGCTGAATCACATAAAGCCGCACGGGGCGCTGTACTTGGCGATGATGAACGACGACAGGTTGCTTGTCGGGCTGGCGAGAGGGGTGGCGGCGGTGGGTCCGTCGCTCAAGTTCGTGCTGCAGGCCACCCCCGAGCGGGAGCGCCATGCGCAGCTGCTCGCGCATACGGGCCTCGAGCTGGCATTCGAAGCTTTCGCGGACCGGGCGTACCAGCCGAACGGCCGATTGCGGCCGCGCTCTCAAGAGGGGGCGGTTCTCGAAGATGCCGACGCGGTTGCGGCACATGTGGCTCGTCTGCTGGACGGGTTCGCGGAGACTCCGGACGGGCCGGTGCCGGTGGCTGCGGAGACCTTGTGCGTGCACGGCGACAATCCGTCGGCCCCGGCGGTGCTGCTCCGCATCCGAGAGCTGATTCCCCGCCTGGCGTGATCGCGTTTCCCGGGCCCGCCAGCGCGCTGGTCACGCTGCCGGTCCCGCCCGACCGGGACGGCGTCGCCCGGATACTGAGCCTGGAAAGGTTCGCGCGCGACAACATGCCCGGCCTGCGTGCGACCGTTCCGGCGTTCAACCGCCTTCTCGTCGAGGGGTCGCCCGCATCGTGGGACCCAGAGAGAATCGAGCGCGTGCTCGCCGCCGGCGCGGGAACATGCCTGCGCGAGGATGTGCCGGACAGGTCGCCGGACGACACGGTCTCGCTGCCGGTCTGCTACGAACCTGAGCTGGCGCCGGACCTCGAGAGGCTGGCGGCCGACGCGGGAATGACGGTCGAAGAAGCGGCGCGGCTCCACAGCGGCACGGCCTATACGGTGCTGGCGACCGGTTTCGCGCCCGGGTTCGCATACCTCGGTGACGTCGATGCGCGGCTGGCCGCTCCTCGCCGACCCACCCCTCGGCGCCGGATCGCAGCCGGTTCCGTCGGCATCGCCGACCGGCGGACGGGCGTCTATCCGACGGCAGGGCCGGGCGGCTGGCAGCTCGTTGGCCGGGTTCCCGCCGCCCTGTTCGAGGATGCCGCCGAGCGGATCGCCCGGTTCACGCCCGGCGCTTCCGTCTGTTTCCGCCCCATAGCACGAAAGGACTACGAGGCAGAGCGTCGTTGAGCCCCCACGGCATCGTAGTTCGTCCCGGCCCGCTCTGCACGGTTCAGGACCTCGGAAGGCGAACGGGCCGCCGCGCCGGTCTCGCCCCGGGGGGAGCCATGGACCAGCGGGCCTATCTCTGGGCCAACCGGCTCCTCGGCAACGACCCGTCGGCGGCCGCGCTCGAAGTCACTCTGGGCGGCCTTGCGCTGCGATTCGCCGTCGAGACGACCGCGGCGCTGACGGGGGCCGATTGCGCCGCCACGCTCGACGGTGCCGAAACAGGCGGGTGGCGGACGATTCGCGTCGTGCCGGGCCAGCTTCTCCGTCTTGGGTACAGCGCGACAGGGATGCGGGCGTACCTGGCGTTTCCGGGCGGCCTCGATGTCCGCCGGGCGTTCGGATCGGCCTCGGCGGTGCTGCGCGACGGACTGCCGGGGCTGCTCGGCCGTCCTCTTCAGCCCGGCGAAGCGCTTGCATGGCGCGAACCCGTCCGTCCGTGCCGGCCTTGCCACGTCCCGGCCGACCTGGTTCCGCCCGTCGCCGCAGCCGTCACCCTGCCTCTCGTCACCGGATACGAGTGGCCCCGATTCTCGCACGCCGACCGACACCGCGTGTTCGAAGCAGAATGGACCCTGGACCCGGCGAGCGACCGAACCGCCGGCCGGCTGGCCGGTCCGGACCTGGCCTCGGGCCCCAAAGTGCTGGACTCGGCACCGCTCGTCGACGGTACCGTGCAGGTCACGGGCGACGGCGTTCCGCTCGTCTTCATGCGCGACCGGCCGACGATAGGCGGCTACGCCAAGCTCGGCGCGGCCGACCCGGTCGCGCTGGACGCGTTCGCCCAGGCCCGGCCCGGAGCACGCATCCGTTTCACGCCGGCCGACCCCGAAGCCGTCCGCCGCTCCCTGATTCGGCGCGAGTCGTTCTTCGGGATCGGTTGAGGCCGGATCCGCTTCCCCCGTTCCCGGACGCTTTGTTCGAGGAGTGTCGGCACCCCCGGAAACCATCCGGTCTTCGCGAATGCGTGGTATATTTCCGACCGCCGGGAGTCACCGCCCGCCGGAAGAACCGCCCTGACCCTCCTTGACACCCGAAGACGACGCCGGCGCAAAGTCGGTCCGCGACAGGAGAGATGCCCGTGACTCCAGTACTCCGGATCCCGGTGATCGTCGGATCCGTGCGCCGGGGGCGCCAATCCATCAAGGTAGCGCGCTTCGCCAGCGACCGGCTGCAAAAAGCAGGGGCCGACGCGCCGCTGTTGGACTTGGCCGAGGTCGGACTCCCCATCATGGAGGAACGCCTTCACATGCGGGACGATCCGCCCCCGGGACTGGTCCATTTCTCGGAGGCAGTGGCCGATGCGGACGCCGTGGTCGTCGTAAGCCCGGAATACAACGGCTCCATCCCCGGCGTCCTGAAGAACGCCCTCGACTATCTCTACGGGGAATGGAACCGCAAGCCCGTCGGCATCGTCACCGTGTCGGCAGGTGGTTTCGGCGGCGTTCAGGTGCACAACCACCTTCAGCTCCTCTTCCTGCGCCTGAAGGCCCTCCCCGTGGCAGCCATGGCCGTCTCCAACGTGTCCGGGAGCTTCGGCGAGGACGGCCAGCCCCGGGAAGAGCACTACGAGGCGTCGTTCAGCGGGTTCATCGAGACCCTGCGGTGGTACGCGAAGGCCATCTGGGCGGCGAAGGCGTAGCGACACTCGGCGGGGGGCGGAGGCGTCGGCCGCTTTTCGAGGCGTTGCCCGGTTGGAGGCCGACCGGCAGTGGCGACCGGAGCGGAGCCGGTGGCCGCCTACCCCAGCGTCTCCGCGAAGGCAGGCGAGGCGCGGTGATCGGTCGCCTGTTCGTACGCGTACGCGATGCGCAGCAGCGTCGGCTCGCTCCAAGCCCTGCCGAAGAAGGACACGCCGACGGGCAGCCCCGACACGAATCCCATGGGCACGGTGATGTCCGGGTATCCCGCAATGGCGGCGGGGCCCGCGCTGGAGCCTCCGTCCAGGCGGTCGCCGACGATATGGTCAGTCTTCCACGCCAAGCCCCGGGTGGGAGCGACAATCGCGTCCAAGTCGTGGCGGTCCATGAGGGCGTCGATTCCGTCCTCGCGGTTGCCTCTCTGGATGGTGCGCACCGCATCCAGGTATTGGGGATCGGTCAGGGGACCCCTCGCGTGAGACGCGATCAGCCTCTCCTGCCCGAAGTGGGGCATTTCGAGCTCGGCGTTCCGCTCGTTGAAGTCGATGATTTCCGCAAGGCTCCTGACCGGCGCATCCGAACCGAGGCTCTCGAGGTAAGCGTTCATGTTCGCCTTGAACTCGTATTCGAGCACGAGAAGCGGGAGCTCGTCGTTCCAGGCGGCGTTGGGAAGGTCGGCGGGATCCACGACGGCGGCGCCGCCCGCCCGCATCGCGTCCACGGCCTCGTCGAAGAGGGCCAGCACCTCGGGAGAGAAACCCGGGAAGCTTCTGGCCACTCCGATCCGGGCTCCTTCCAGCCCGCCCGGGTCGAGGAAGGAGCTGTAGTCGGCGCTGGCCCTGCTGTTACTTGCCGTCGTGGCCGGGTCGCGAGGATCGACGCCCGTCAGCGGACCTAGGAGGAGCGCGGCGTCCCGCACCGTTCGGCACATCGGTCCGGCGGTGTCCTGCGAGTGCGAGATGGGGATGATCCCCGACCGGCTCCACAGCCCCACGGTCGGCTTGATGCCGACGATCCCGTTGGAGGACGACGGGCACATGATCGATCCGCCGGTCTCCGTGCCGATCGTCAGCGCCGCCAGGTTGGCTGCGGCCGCGACGCCGGACCCCGAACTCGACCCGCACGGATTGCGGTCGAGGGCGTAGGGATTCCGGCACTGTCCGCCCCGCGCGCTCCAGCCGCTCGTGGCCCGCTCGCCCCGGAAGTAGGCCCACTCGCTCATGTTCAGCTTGGCCAGGATGACCGCGCCGGCCTCCCGGAGCCGCTGCGCGACGAAGGAATCCCGCGGCGGGATCGAGCCTTCCAGCGCGAGCGATCCGGCCGTCGTGGTCATCCGGTCGTGCGTGTCGATGTTGTCCTTGAGCGCGACCGGGATCCCGTGGAGCGGACCCCGCGGCCCGTCGACCCGGCGTTCCTCGTCCAGCCGTTCCGCGATGTCGAGCGCCTGCGGGTTGGTCTCGATGACCGCCCTCAGCTCGGGGCCCCGTCCGTCCAGCTCCTCGATGCGGGCCAGGTAGAGCTCGGTGACGGAGCGGGCGGTGCGCTCGCCCGACTCCATGGCCGCCTGAAGCTCGGGGATCGTGACCTCGTCCAGCTCGAAGGGACCGGTCGGCACCCCGTCCGTGTCGCCGCCGGACACCCGGCCCGTGTCGCCGCCGGACACCCGGCCCGGAGCGTCCGGCACGCACCCGGCCGTTCCGAGCACGGCGGCGCCGCCCGCAATCGAGGTTCCGATGAATCGTCGTCGGTCGATCATGTCTGTCTCCGGTTCGGAAATCGGGACGGTGGCGCTGTCCCCGTCCGCGCATCTTGACCAGTGCGCAGGCAACTGTCAAACTGACGCTCGAACTGCCTGAAAGACTGCAGCTTCCGGGGCATGTCTTCGGCGGCTGGCCGGAAAGGGGGAGAGCCACATGCGTTCATTGTCCGCGTCGCCCGAAGAGCTGCCGGGAGAGAACGTATGCCGTCCGGCTGTCGCGGTCTCCGCTGCTGCTTTCTTCACCGCAATCGCGGCGCTCCTCGCTGCCGTCGCGTTCCTCCGACCCGCCCACGCCCAGTCCCGCTTCGAGCCAATGGACGTCTTCCAGCTCGAATACGCGGCCGACCCCCGAATCTCGCCCGACGGGGCCGAGGTCGTCTATGTCCGCACCTCGATGGACATCATGCGCGACCGAAAGCGCTCCGAGCTGTGGATCGTGAGCGTGGACGGCTCGGATCATCGGCGCTTGGGCGCGGGAAGCTCCCCGCGCTGGTCTCCCGACGGCACCCGGATCGCATACACGGCGGGCGGCCAGATCCACCTGCGCTGGATGGACTCGGGGGAGACGGCGGCGCTGACCCAGCTGACCGAATCCCCGAGCGGGCTCAGGTGGTCGCCGGATGGCCGCCGAATCGCCTTCAACATGCTTGTGCCGTACCCCGCGCCGAGCCTGGCCGCGCCGCTCAGGCCGCCTGCGGGAGCCGAGTGGGCGGATCCCCCGGTCATGGAGGACCGCTTCAAGAGCCGACAGGACGGCGTCGGCTACCTGGACTTCGGCTACAACCACATCTTCGTCATCCCGGTCGACGGCGGGACCCCGATGCAGGTCACGTCGGGAGACTTCCAGCATTCGAGCCCGGCCGCCTGGCTGCCCGACGGCACCCACATCGTCTTTTCCTCGAACCGCAACCCCGATTGGGTGCACGACTACCGCAACTCGGAGCTGTACGTCGCCTCGCTGCCGACCGGCGAGGTCCGCGCTCTCACCGACCGCCCCGGCCCGGACCGCAGCCCCGCCGTGTCGCCCGACGGGCGGCGGGTCGCCTTAGTCGGGTACGAAGACCGCACCCGCACCTATCAGGTCAGCCGGTTGCAGGTGATCGACCTCGACGGAAGCGGCCACCGCGTGATCACCGGCGACCTCGACCGGAGCGTCTCCAACCCCGTGTGGGCATCCGACGGGAGCGGCCTCTACTTCCAGTACGACGACGAGGGCAACTCCAAGGTCGGCTTCGCGACCCTCGACGGAGAAATCGAGGTTCTGGCCGAAGACCTGGGCGGCACCTCCTACGGGCGCCCCTACGGCGGCGGCTCGTTCTCGGTCGCGAACACCGGCGCGTTCGCGCTCAACCAGACGCGCCCCGACATGCCGGGCGAGCTCGCGGCGGGAGTGCACGGGGCCGTCGGCACACGGACGATCACCTCTCTCAACGGGGATCTGCTCGTCGGAAAGACGCTCGGAGAGGTCGAGGAGATCTGGTGGGAATCCTCCTTCGACGGCCGACCCGTGCACGGCTGGATCGTCAAGCCGCCGGACTTCGATCCGGGCCGCCGGTATCCGTTCATCCTGGAGATTCACGGCGGGCCGGTCTCGAACTACGGCGACAGGTTCTCCGCCGAGATGCAGCTTCTGGCTTCCGCAGGCTACGTCGTGCTCTACGCCAACCCGAGGGGCAGCACCAGTTACGGCGAGGAATTCGGCGACCTGCTCTACCGCAACTATCCCGGCCAGGACTACGATGACCTCATGTCGGGCGTCGACGCGGTGATCGAACGCGGCTACGTCGACGAGGCCAACCTGTTCGTCACCGGCGGCAGCGCGGGCGGGATCATGACCGCGTGGATCGTGGGCAAGACGGATCGGTTCCGGGCGGCGGCGGCGCAGAAGCCCGTGATCAACTGGATCAGCAAGACGCTTACCGCGGACAACTGGTACGGCTACTATTTCAGCCGCTACGAGGGCCTGCCGTGGGAGAACCCGGAGCCGTACTGGAAGTTCTCGCCGCTGTCGCTGGCCGGGAACATCGAAACGCCTACGATGATCATCACCGGCGAGGAGGATCTTCGGACGCCGCTGTCCGAGTCCTACCAGCTGTTCCACGCGCTGAAGATGCGCGGGATCGACACTGCCGTGATCCGTCTGCCGGGCGCGTCGCACGACATGAGTCGTCGTCCGAGCCAGCTGATGGCCAAGATCGCGAACATCGTGGCCTGGTTCGAGAAGTACCGCGTCGGGCCGACGGCGGCGACTCCCGACCGGCCACCGAGCAGGATTACTTTTCGACCTTGATGTGCCCTGCTTCCGTGAGCAGCTCGCGGAGGCGGTCTTGCCTGTCATGCAGCGTTGTTCGGGCGATGGTTCGGGCCAGCCCTATGCGCTCTTCCTTCGAGATCCTGTCGAGAACGGAGATCGGAGTGCCATAACGAAGCAGGATTCGCTTGGCGTCAACGGCAACTGAATCTTTCACCTTGCCTCCTTCGAATCGGGATCCACCTTTGTCCGCTGCCTCCGTGCGGAGAGTACCGGAGAAGTACCGGAAAGTATTATCGCGGTTTTGGGCGGCGATTTCCATTATCTTGCGGTTATGAAGCCCACCGGCTTGTCTCGCTCCGTCGAAGACTATCTCAAAGCGGTCTATGCCCTGAACGAACGGGGTGAAGCCGCCGGAACCGGCCGCCTCGCCCACGTATTGGAAGTGCAGCCCGCTTCGGTCAGCGGCATGATCCGCCGCCTCGCCGAAGACGGTCTGCTCGAGCACGAACCGTACCGGGGCGTCCGTCTCACCCGTGCGGGGAACCGCGAGGCACTGAAGGTCCTGCGGCGTCACCGCATCATCGAGTCCTACCTGGTTCGGCACTTGGGATTCGGCTGGGAAGACGTGCACGACGAGGCCGAGCGCCTCGAGCACGCCGCCTCGGACGATCTGGTCGACCGAATGGCCGAGGCCATGGGCAACCCCGCAACCGACCCGCACGGTGCGCCGATCCCGACCAGGAGCGGCGAGATCGACCCGACGCCCTACCCGCGTCTCGACGAGGTGCCGGCCGGGACCCGGGTGACCGTGAGGTCCGTCTCGGACCAGGACCCCGCGCGCCTTCGGTACTTCGAGTCGGTCAGGCTCGTGCCGGGTGCGAGGGCGTTCGTGCAGCGGAGCGGGACCGACGGCAAGAAAGTCATGGTCCTGGTGCAAGGAGCCGGGGAGCCGCTCACCATGAAGGCCGGGGTGGCGCGGCGTGTGACGGTCACGGTGGCGTAACGGGTGCCGTGACCGGCGTGACCGGAGTCCGCTCCGCCGGCTCGGCGGGTCCGCACAGCGGTGGCCGGCCATCTTCCCGGTTGCTCACGGTCACATGCACCCGGCGCTGCGTCGCGGTGCCGAACCAGCCCGTGCCTTCCCCGAACACGGACGGGATGCGGACTTGGCCGGAAGGGTTGAAATTCCCGCCCCTCACCCAATTCGTCCAGTTGCGGTCCGTGGCCGCGAACGAGATCAGGGCCCGGGATCCGTCGGGCATCCCGTCCTGGAGGGCACGGACCAGGTCCCGGTAGTCCTCATCGAAGTAATCGAAGAAGCCGAACTCCCTCGGGAAGACGATTTCGGTGTCTTCTCGCCCGATGGAGAGTCCCAGCAGATAGAGGGAATCGGGCACCTCCGGATCGCGGTCTGCGAGAGCCTCCGGGAGACCCTCGATGCGCGCATCGGCCAAATAGGCCCACGTGTCTTCCGCCTGGGTCCACTCGAAGCGGTAGTTGGTGTCGGGCTCCAAGCGGCACGAACCGTCTTCGTGAGCAAGTCCTTGAAACGCGAACGCTCCGGGCACGCGGCTGACCGCGGTGAGGACCCGCCCGTCCGGAATCACGATCTCGAGTTCCAGCAGCTCTCCGGGCGCGAAGCGAGAGGGCGAGACACGGGTCCTGTAGCACGAACCCACACCGTAGCGCTCCTCGGAGATCGTGTCTCCTTCAAGTCCGGGCAAGCGGAGGCAGAGAGCGCCGCCGTCCTGCTCGGCGAGCTGGACCACACCCCCGGATGCGCCCGACACTCTCACGCTGGCGTCGGCCACCTCGTCGTCGAGGGCCAGGTTCTGCGTTCTGTGGAGATAGGCCAGCGCATCGAGCGTGACGCCGTCGCCGCTCGGGTCCAGCTCCAAGACGAGCAGCGTCTCGGCAACGATCACGTCCTCGGGGGCGGCGATGGTGACCTCGGTCAGTTCGCACCCCAGGGTCATGACGACCGTGATCGCCGCACCGAGCACCGGCGCGCGCAACTCCCGCGCCCGCTCCGGTGCGAGCCGGACTCCTGGCCCGCAGGGCCGCCGGGACTCCACGCCGGTCCGCATCCGGCCCGGCATCAGAACGACACCTCCACCCCGATCGTGGGCAGAACGGGGATCATCGACACCCCGCTGCGCTCGGGCGGATCGCTGTCGTAGTCGAAGAAGTAGAAGAGCACGTTCTTCTGGTTGTATACGTTGACGACGCTCAGGTAGGGCGTGACCGTCCCCCATCCCTTCTCGATCACCTTCCTGAGCGACAGGTCCACCCGGTGGCGTGCCGGATAGCGCTGCCCGTTGCGCGGCCCGAGCACCACGGCGGTCTCGCCGTCGTAGTCCAACAGGCCCTCGACCGGGCGAGGGGTGTGGAACCGATATGTTCCGAGCGGGCGCGTGTACGGCAGCCCGCTGCCGAAGTTGGCGCGGATGCCCCCCTCGAGGTTCCACCAGTCCAGTCGGCGGCGCAGCACCAGGTCGACGTCGACGCGTCGGTCGAAGACGGGCGGATAGGTGATCCGGGGCTGCGGCGTGATCCCCACCCGCGTGTCCGGGAACGTCCGGTCGGTCTTCAGGAACGAAACCGCGACCCAGCCGGTCGCTGCACCGAGATCACGCCTGATGAAGAGATCGACGCCGTAGGCCTTCCCTTCCCCCGCGACGAAATCGTCGAACGGGTCGTTGGGATCGTCCGCGGCATTCTGCGTGATGACGCCCTCGAAGTCCCGGTAGTAGCCCTCCAGAGACGCGAACCAGGCTTGGTCTTCACCGAAGAAGCTTTCTGCTCCGAGCTGCACCTGGTCCGAGACCACCCGCGGGGCCTGCGCGCCGGCGAGCACCCAGACGTCCAGCCCGAGGGGAAACTCTTCATCGCGCAGCGAGTGGACGAACTGCGTGTATCTTCCCGCCGACAGACGGAGCGCGGAGCTTCGGTTGCGGACGAAACGCTTGAGGGCGAGCCGGGGCGACAGAGTCGCGGCCGTGCCGCCTGCGTTCGGCCGCCAATGATCGAACCGCAGCCCCGCTTCCACGAGCCAGCGGGCGCCGGGCTCCCAGTGGACCTGACTGTAGCCGACCAGCTCGACGCCCTTTCCGGCGTCTGCGTCGAAGAGCGCACCGCTCGCCCGGGCCAGGTTGTCGTACTCGCGCCAGTTTGCGGCGATGCCCGACCGCCAGCGGGTCCTCGGGGTCGGCCTCCGCTCGAGATCGGCCTGGACGGTCGCTCGCTGGATCCGCGTGCCGAACTCGGTATCCAGATCGGCGAAGCCGAAGTCGGACGCGAATCGCGAGAACGCCGTCCGCACCGTCAACGATCCGCCGCCGCGCATCGGATTGATCCAGGATCCCCCCACCGCGTCGTTACCCCACGACCACCGAACTCCGAGCGGGGTGTCGCCCGCCTCGGACAGGTCGATGATGTCCCGTCCGCTGTAGCCAGTGAAACGGATCCGGTTGCCTCCCTTCGTCCATCCTTCGAAGACGCCCTGCAGGTCGGTAAGGTGGTACGGGAAATCGGTCCACGGCTTCAGCAGCACGTCGAAGTAGGAACGGCGCCCCGAGACGCGCCACCTCGTGCTGGCGAATCCGAGGGCGTCGTCGATCCCGTCCGGCAGCGATCCGTCCACCGCCGCGCGCGACGCCAGGATGCTCACGCCGGCATCCACGCTCGTCACTCCGTCACCGGCATCCGTCTCGATCGCCAGCACGGAAGAGACCCGGCCGCCGTACTCGGCCGGGAAGCCTCCGGCGCGCAGCTCGGCCCGGCCGACCATGTCCGCGTTGAAGACGGAGAAGAGGTTGCCCAGATGAAACGGGTTGTAGATCGGAACATCGTCGAGAAGGATCAGGTTCTGGTCCGCAGACCCTCCCCGGACGTTGAAGGCCGCAGAGAAATCCGACACCGTGGTCACGCCGGGAAGCACCTCGATCGCGCGGAGCGGATCGCTCTCCGCGATCCCGGGGATCGACTTGAGGGCTTCGCGCCCGATGTCCTGCACCGTGATCCCCGCCGACTGCTCGAACCGGGTCCGGGTCCGGCTCCGCCGGGCTTCGACCGCCAGCCCCTCGAGCTCGAGGGCCCGGCGGACCAGGACGACCTCGATGTCGGCGGCCTCCCCGGTCCCGGCCTCCCCGACCCCGATCTCCACCGAGCCGCGGTGTTCGGCGTACCCGATCCGGACGATCGTCAGGACGTAGGAGCCGGGCGCCACATCGCGAAAAGCGAAGAAGCCGAGCCGGTCGGTTTCCGCGAATCGCGCACGGGTCGAATCGGCCGCCGGGAACATCCGCGCGACGGCTCCTTCGACGGGAATCCCCTCGTCCGACCAGGCCCTGCCGGTCAGCATCGCATCCTGGGCGGCCGACCCGCTGAAGGTTCCAAAGAGCAGCACCGCCGCCAATACCCCGGTCGGAGATGCGCGGCCTGGCAGCCCCTGGACGAATCCGCGCGAGCACCGAGAGCGGCGATGCACCGGGCCGGCAAACATGCGCCGACGATGCGGTGCCGTGACGGCCGAGTTACTTCTCACCCTCGCCGCTTGCTACTCCGGCAGCCTCAGCGCCACCAGCCTTCCGGGCCGCCCCACCTGCACCACGATGTGCTGCCGCTCCTGGTGGCTGTACGTCATCATGCCGTACTGGCCGGCGCCGGGCATCTCCACCGTGCCCACGCGGTCGCCGGTCATCTTGTCGTAGGCGTTCAGGACCGGCGGGCCGTTAGCGCCTTCGGTCGCGTAGAGCAGATCGCCCGCCACCATCTGGATCGAGAGGCCCCCTCCTCCCGCGCGCGACAGGTCGATGTCCTGCGCGGCCGGGTGGTTGCGGATGTCCTCGTCGACCTCTCCGACAGGGATCCACCACAGCCGCTCGCCGGTGTTCATGTCGTATGCGGAAAGGCGGTTGTACGGGGGCTTCGGTATCGGGAGTCCCTGGACTCGGGGCAGCCCGCCGCCGACCCCCGCGACCCATCGGGATATGGTGACGCCCGTGGTCTTGGGATCGTCGGAGTCGTCCGCGTCCGCGCCCGGACCGACCCGGCCGCCGCTGCAATTGCGCCGATGCGACGCGTACAGAATGCCGGTAGCGGGATCTAGCGCGGCCGGGTGGGTGATGTTCAGCCCGCCGTAACAGCGGATGTTTTCCGTGACGGGGCCGTCGTACCCCTCGTACAGCCGCGGCACGAACGGACCGCCTACCCGGTAGCGGCGGAGGATCTCCATCGCCTCGGCGCGCAGCTCGGGGGTGAAGTCGATGATGTCGTCGTCGGAAAGCCCGATCGGCTCCATGGGCTCGGGGCGGGTGGGCACGGGCTGGGTGGCGGCGGTCCAGTTGCCGGGCACTTCGGTCTGCACGACGGAGACCTCCTCGACAGGCCAGACCGGGTCGCCGGTCACGCGGTCGAAGGTGAAGATCAGGCCGGTCTTGGTGGTCTGGATCACCGCGGGGACACGTTGACCGTCCACCGTCAGGTCAACGACGATCGGAACGTTGGGCAGGTCGTAGTTCCACTGGTCGTTGTGCACGGTCTGGTAGTGCCAGACGCGCTCGCCCGTGGCTGCGTCGAGGGCGATCACACTGGTCGAGAAGAGGTTGTGACCGGGGCGAAAGCCGCCGAAGTAGTCGATGGTCGGCGGGTTGGTGGGGATGTAGACGATCCCGCGCTCGTAGTCGGCCGACATCGGGGCCCACGACGACACATCGCCGGTGTACTGCCATGCGTCGTTCTCCCAAGTCTCGTGACCGGCCTCGCCCGGACGCGGAATGACGTGGAACTTCCACCGGTGCTCGCCGGTGCGTGCGTCGAAGCCCAGAATGTCGCCCGGCACGTTCTCGATGCGGGTCTGGTAGTACCCCTGCTCGGCGGAATTGCCGACGACGACCGTTCCGTGCACCACGATGGGCGGCGAAGAAGTCGTGATGTAGCCGAGATCGCGCGGGATGCCGTAATCGGGATCGTAGTCCTCCTCGGTGCCTTCCCACGGACCCCAGCCGTCGAGCAGGGGCGGCAGCATGTCCACGACGCCCGTTTCGGGGAATCCTGCGAGGGGAACGGGCTGTCCGAACCCCTCGATGTGCCGTCCGGTCACGGCATCCAGCGCGTGCAGGAAGAACGCGGGCGACGTGTAGTAGATCACGCCGCGTCCGTCGAGCTCGCCGTAGGCCACGCCCTTGCCGTAGTTCTGCCGCATCGACCGTTCCCAGCGCGTGGTGTTGGGCTCGCGGTAGGTCCACACGGTCTCGCCGGTCGCGGGGTCGATCGCCGCCACGGTACGCCGCTGCCCCGCCACCGTGTACAGCATTCCGTCGATGTAGGTCGGGGTCGACTTCATCTGCTGGTCGACTTCGGGACCGAAGTTGCCGGCATGCCAGACCCAGGCCACCTCGAGGTCGCCGAAGTTGTCGGCGTTGATCTGGTCGACGGGCGAATACCGGGTGCCCCATGCGTCGGCGCTCTGGAAGCGCCATTCGCCATAGGGGTTCCGGCGGTCCTGGGCGAGCGACGCGGTGGGCAGGGCGATCAGGAAGGCGGCGAGGAGTGCCGGAACGGGGCTCATTGGTGGACTCCTGGTCATGGGGAGGCGATTGGACCCGAAATGGTAGGTACAGCCGGGTCCGCCGCGCTACGGTTTACCGTGCTTCTGCCCCGCGCCTCGGGGGATATGCTTGTCGATGTCCGGCACTCCGCGTCCCGACCTCGGTCGGCCGGGAGCAGACCCAGCACGCGCTCGGCCGTTCGCGCCGCGGTCCCCCGGTTCCGCTCCACGGCGCGCAGGCCCGCCTCGGCCGCCGCTTCCGCCGTCACCGGATCGTCCAGCCATGCGCGGATCGCCTTTATGGGCTGCGCGCTCACGACGAGCCCGCCCGCCTCGACCAGGTCCGCCGCCACGCCCGCGAAATTCTCGTGATGCGGACCGATGACGGTCGGCTTGCCCAGCGCGACCGACTCCAACGGGTTGGAACCGCCCATCGGGCCGAGACTGCGACCCACGAACACGAAGTCGGCGAGGAAGTAGGCAACGGTGAGCTCGCCTATGGTATCGAGGAGGAAGACATCGGAGCGGGGGGGCTCGGGGGTCGTGCCGCGCCGTGCGGCAGCCGACGCGTGCGCGGCACCGGGAAAGCCGGACGCGGGCCCTGCGGCGTCCGTTCGGGAGTCCGGGTCACGGCTGCGGCGCGGCATGCCCGGGCGCAGGCTCGCCACCTCGTCCCAGCGGTCGGGGTTGCGGGGCGCGAGGAGGAGCTGGCATCCGCCGGGGAGATCTCGCAGCAGCGCCGCCTCCTCGCCCGGGCCGGTCGAGCCGGCGACGATCAGGGGCCGCGACCGGTCGATCCCCATCTCCGCCGCGAGCTGCTGAGCGACCGCCGCGGCGGGTTTGCATCGCGCCGCGTCCCACTTCAGGCTGCCCGCCACGCATGTGCGCTCGACAGGTGCACCCAGCACCGCGAAGCGCTCCCGATAGGTCTCGGTCTGCGCTGCGACCAGCGCCAGCCGCGAGAACATGCGGCGCACGAACGGGCGGCCCAAGCGGTACCCGCGGAAGCTGCGCGCCGACATGCGGGCGTTGACCACGCACACCGGGATCTCGCGGCGTGCGCATGCAGCCAGGAAGGACGGCCACAGCTCCAGTTCGGCGAGGACGACGAGGTCGGGACGAAGGCCGTCGAGGAACCGAGCGACCATCCAGGTGAAATCCATCGGAAAGCGCACCACCTCCCTGTGCCGGGCGTGGATTCGGCGGGCCAGCGCGAAACCTGTTTCGGTGCCGGCGCTCACCACCACGTCCGGTTCCGGCCGCGATCCCGCCAGCGCGTCGACGAGAGGCGCGAGCGCGTTTGTCTCTCCCACGCTCACCCCGTGAACCAGGATCCGGGGACCGGGTGCGCGACGCAGCACATCGCCGATCCTGCCGGCCCGCGTACACGCGTCTGTGTGCCAAGCGCCGGTCGACAGGCGCTTCCGCAACAGGTGGACGGTGAATCCCAGGCCCAGGGCGAGATTGCGCAGCTGTCCGCTCACCGAGGGCGGCGCGTGCACCGTATCTTCAGCGACCCGCAGGCATAGGCCATGAAGTACCAGAGGGACCGACCGAGGCCGAAGCGCTGCACTTCTCGAAGACGCTTCCAGACGCACGATGCTTGGCGCAACTTGGAGGCGCTCAGGCCTCCGGGGTGCACGCGGTACCGGACCAAAGGCTTGGTCACGCCGACCGCGTTGCGCGATCCATCGCGCAGGAGCGCGAGCCAATAAAGGTGATCCTCGACCCCTTCGACATGCACCATTCTGGCCGCACCGCAGCTCGAGCGCCGCACCATCGAGCTGCTTGCCGGGATCAAGTTGCGGCCCAGCATCGTACGGTAACTCACCCGCTCCGGGACCGCCACGATGATCCCGCGCTGCTTGCCGTCACGTCGGCGCTCGTATCCCGTGTACGAGATATCGGCTTGGTACTGTTGCATGGACGCGACCTGCAAGGCGGTCTTCTCGGGATGCCAGACGTCGTCGGAGTCGATGAACGCGATCAGATCGCCACGCGCACGGCGGAGTCCCGCGTTGCGTGCGCGGGCCAGTCCTTGATTGCGTGTAGAGGACACAACGCTGATGCGCCCGTCGCGCCCCGTGTAGTCGGCGATGATCTCCGGAGTGCCGTCGGTCGATCCGTCATCGATGATGAGCAACTCCCAATCCTCGACGCTCTGCGCAATGACGGACTCAATCGCTTCACAGATGAACCGCTCGGCGTTCCAGGCCGCCATGATCACGGTTACGAGCGGACGCGACATTTGTCGGCAAGCCGCCGAAGATCGCACGGTCATGCGGAAGGCTGCCGGACCGGGGGGCCAGGCGGCGGCACGAGTACCCCCCCCCCCCCCCCCCCGGATCGGTCCGCCTGCATTTCTGTTTGCTTCTGACACCTGCCTAGGTTTCGCAAGCGCGCTCCGGCAATTCCGCCTCCGTCCTGCGCCCATTGTCGAGCCCCGCCTGGTGGGCCTGCTCCTTCAACTCCTCCACGCCCGCGTAGATCATTCCCGCCTCCTTCAGCGACTTCACCTGTTGCAGCGCCTCCTCCGCGATCCTCCACGACTCGCGACATGTTCTGTGCCGAGGAGTCCGGCTCCATGCTCGCGGTCCACAACACCGCGTTCCCCTCCGGTAGACGGTGGCGCGCAAACTCCCGCAGGTCAAGCACCTGTGGTGAAGCCTCGCCTGATACTCGACCGCCCGCTCCCGCCGCACCGGCTCGATCAGGTCGAACACGTCGTCCGGGGTCGTAAAGCGGTCGCGCGCGGTCAATGTCGGGGGATCCGCCGGATCACCGTCGGCAGGGAGAACACGAGCTTGTAGGACTGATCGTGTCTTCGGGACAAACCGGCGTCTCCGGCTCGGGGCGTCGGTCGCGGAGGGCGTCCGGGGCCATCGGCCCGGTACCCCGGCGGTCCCCGGGACGGACATGCTCAGCCCGTGGAAGGGCTGCCGTACCGGGACCGAGGCGGCGGCATGTACCCCCTTGCTCGGTCCGCTCGCTTTTCTGCTTGCTTCTGACACCTGCCTGAGCGATACTCGGTATGAGGAGCGGATCAGCTGGTCATCGGACTGGACTCCCGGACATGTGAGGGTTGCCGGCACGGCGCACCGAAACCACTGAGGGGACAAGATTAGGGTTAACGCGAAGTTTGCCATCGAATCATTCCTGCGCCGAACCGAGCCGCTCCAGTCCGCGCTGATCGCAGTCGCGTTCTGGACGTTGGCCGTCGTGGCTCTAGCCAGCTTGGGGCATCTGCATCTCTGGGGGCTGTCGCAGGTTGCGGTCGTGAGCGCACGGACGCTGATGGCGTGTTGCGCCGTCCTGTTGGGCCTGGTCGGAATCCGGTGCCTGTTCGCCTGGCCCGAGTCCGGTTCGTTCGGCCGGGTCTGGAGGACGCTTGGTGGAACGCCCGGCGTATTGTTGTTCGCTGCGGTGGCGTCCTATCTGGCAATCGGCACCGCGATGCTGCGCACCGAAGAGATATGGCAACCGGCGACGGCCGGGAGCTTGAAGTATCATGTGAGCCTCTTCGGCGTGCTCGTGGCAGCCGCGGTCGGTGGCCGCGCCGTGCAGGAACGCATCGGGGCCGACCGGCTGTTGCGGGGCGTGCTGGTCGTCCTGATTTCGACCTGCGCCGTCATTCTCGCTTCGCCGGTTCTGCGCGATCTGAGTGTCCTGTCGCCTTACAGAATTCCGTTTCGTCTTACCGGTGCCTTCGTCAATCCCAGCGACGCCGGCTTGGCTGCCTGCGCTACGGCGGCGCTCGCCGCGGCGTCGCTGACCAATGGCGGGCCGCGCAGGCTCGGCTGGCTGGGCCTGTGCGCCGGTGCCGCCTCAGCATGCGGGACGGCGTCCCGAACCGCGCTTGTGGCTCTCGGGGCGTTGGCGGTCGTGTTTGTGTTCATCAACGTCCGCGGCAAATCAAGGGCCTTGTCCTTGTTGTCGTCCGCAGCCGCGGGATTGGTCGTAAGTGCAGGACTGATCTGGGTTACGGGTCTTGTTTCCGGCGGTCTTGTCGAATGGTCGAAGTTGCGGACCGTTTCCTATAGCGCGTCCCGCGAAGACCGGCTCTGCAAGCTGCCCGACCGGCGCCCGGGCACTGACTCCGCGGTTCTTCTGGCCGCGAAGGACGCCTTGGCCGGCGACATCGCCTTGAACTGGAGCCGCACCGTGCCCTTCAACCGTTGGTGGGGCGTGACGGTAGATCGCCAGCGTACGCGCGTCGTCAGGCTGGACTTGGCGGGACTGGGGTTGAACGGCCGCATTCCGCCGGAACTCGGCCGCCTGGATTGCCTCGTTTCGCTGTCCCTTCAACGAAATCGGGTCACCGGAAGCATTCCGCCCGAGCTGGGGAATCTGGCACGGCTGAAGTATTTGAATCTCAGTTGGAACGCCTTGGCAGGTACCGTCCCGCCTGAGCTGGCGAAGTCTTCGAGCCTTGAACAATTATGGCTGAGGGGCAATCGGTTGCACGGCCCTGTCCCGCCCTCTCTCGGGAAGCTTGATCTGTCCGTCCTGCGTCTCTCGGGCAACGATTTCGGCTCCATCCCTCCCGAACTATGTCACATTCCCAGTCACGACCTGAGCAGTTACCGGCTGTGCCTGCCGCCGCCCCGGGCGACCCCGGCGTTGGTCGGCGACCGCACGGTGCTGTTGGCGGCGAAGGAGGCGTTGGTCGGCGGCGCGCCTCTGAACTGGAGCTACGCTACCCCGACCGCGTCTTGGCAGGGCGTGACCATGAGGCCTGATGGTGATGGCCGCGTCTTCGCACTGGACTTGCGGGACATGAACCTTGCCGGGCGGATTCCCCCGGAACTGGGCGATCTGACTCATCTGGAGTTCCTGCTGCTCGACGGCAATCGACTCACCGGCACCATCCCGCCTGAACTGGGGAACCTGACCCGGCTGGCCATGCTGTCGCTCGACGGCAACCGCTTGACCGGCCCCATCCCGCCCGAGATCGGCAACCTGCTGAATATCAGGCAACTGTGGCTGGCCGACAACCAGCTCACCGGCACCATCCCGCCTGAATTCGCTGGACTCGAGCTGCTTTCCTTGGATGTAGCTGGCAACGATTTCGACGGCGGCATGCCGTCTGAACTGCGCGGTCTGCGCGGCCGAGCGATCGACCACAGCCTCGGCGCCTTGGTGCAGAACAGACGCCTGCTGCTTTGGAAACTGGGCTTCGAGAAAGCGATGGCGGCACCCCTCTTCGGTCATGGACTGAACGCGATGAAATATATGGATGGCAGCCTCATCGGACACCACGGGCAACCGCTGGGCCCGCACAATCTGTACCTGACGTTGCTGGGCGATGGGGGTATCGTTCCTCTGTTGCTGTTTCTGTCGGCCGTTGTCCTGCGGCTGCGCGCGCAATGGGGCGCGCCGAAGTCGCTTGCCCGGGATGCAACCGCGGCCTGGATCGTAATCATCGCCCTGCACAGCATGGCTTTCCAGCATCTGCTCACCATCGGTGTGTTCATGTTTCTTGCCGGGTTGAGCGTTGCGCTGGCGATGGCGAGTGACGACGGTGACCCACGCCCGGCGAAGGCATGACCGATGGCGGACTCCAAACTCCACATTGGGCTCGTGTGAATACCTGGAAGCGGGCGGCCCTGTTCCGACAGTCAACCTCGTTCGTGCACCGAACCGAGCCGCTTCAAGCAAAGCTGATCGCGGTCGCATTCTGGGGATTGGCCGTCGTATCGCTGCTCGACCTGCGGAACCTCTATCTCCTTGGATCGCCGTGGGTTGTGGCGGTCGTTGCGAAGGCGACGATGGGCTTCTGTGTTCTTGCGGTGGGCCTGGTGGCCGCGAGGTGGGCGATCTCCGGGCGGAAATCCGGTTCACTCGCCACTCTCGCCCGGACTCTCGGCGGAACGCCCGGTGTGTTGCTGATCGCGGCGGTGGCGTCCTATCTCGCGATCGGCGTGGCCGTGTTGGGCCTTGATGCATTCTCGCAGCCCGGTGCGGCGGCAAGGCTGAAATTCCATGTCCTCCGGTTCGGCGTGCTCGTGGCCGCGACGGTCGGTGGCCGTGCCGTGCTGGAACGCATTGGGGCCGACCGGCTGTTGCGGGGCGTGTTGGTCGTTCTGATTGCGAGCTGCGCCATCGTTCTCTTCTCGCCGGTGTTGCGCGATTTCGGCATCTTGGCACCCTACAGGATTCCATTCCGCAGGACCGGCGTTTTCCTCGAGCCCAACGAAGCTGCTTTCATGGCTTGCATGACGGCTGCGCTGGCAGCGGCGTTCCTCACCAATGGCGGGCCTCGCAGACTTGGCTGGCTGGGCCTCGCCGCCGGCGTCGCCGCAGCCCTGGGGTCGGCGTCTCGAACGGCGTTGGTCGTACTCGGGGTGCTAGCGGTCGTGTTTGTGTTCATCAACATCCGCAGCCGACTGATAGCCATCGCGGTGGTTTCGCTGTCCGCAGGATTGTTCGGGATTGCGGGATTCGTCTTCTCGGGCGCTTTCGCCGAATGGAACTGGATGCGGTCCGATTCCACCGCCGCACCGGAGACCCTGTTCTGTGACCCGGCAGACGATCCCGGCGCGGACTGTGCCGTCCTGCTGGCCGCAAGGGACACCTTGGCCGGGGACATCTCCTTGAACTGGAGTCGCTCCGTGCCCATCCACCGTTGGCGGGGGGTGACGGTGGACGGTCCGCAGGGACGCGTTGTCAGTCTGGAGCTGGGTGGACTGGGACTGAACGGGCGCATTCCCCCGGAACTCGGTCGCTTGGATCGGCTCGTTACACTGTTTCTTGCACGGAATCGGCTCACCGGCCCGATCCCGCCCGAGCTGGGCAACCTGGCGAGCTTGGAGTTTTTGAGCCTCCCGTTCAACGCCTTGACCGGTACCGTCCCGCCGGAGTTGGCGAAGCTCAATAACCTCAGGGAGCTTTGGCTGCGGCGCAACCGCCTCACCGGCCCTGTCCCGACCGCGCTGGGAGGGCTGCGCAATCTGTCCGTCCTGCGGCTCTCCGGCAACGACTTCGACTCGATCCCGCCCGAACTCTCGGCAGTGGCCGACAACGACCTGTTCGGCACGCAGCCATGCCTGCCGCTTCCGTCCGAGAGCCCGGCGCTGTTCGACGACTGCACGACGCTGCTGGCGGTGAAGGACATGCTGGCCGGCGACGCACCGCTTAACTGGCACGCCGCCATCCCGATTGGCCAGTGGGAAGGAGTCGACGTGGGCGGTCTGCCCGAACGGGTGATCCGGCTCGATCTGTCTCGGAAAGGGCTGAACGGGCGCATTCCCCCGGAACTCGCCAGCCTCGACGGTCTCGTCTCCCTGAACTTGGCCGACAATTCTCTCACCGGGCCGATTCCGCGCGAGCTGGGGCAGCTTTCCCGGCCGACGAGCTTGTGGTTATGGGAGAACGACTTGGCCGGAACCGTTCCGCCGGAAGTGTGGGAGGTCGCGGAAAACGATCCCGCTCAATCCCTGGTCTGTCTGCCGCCGCCTCGGACCGCCCCCGCGTTGTTCGCCGACTGCACGACGCTGCTGGCGATGAGCAGCACGCTGGCCGGCAGCGTGCGGCTCAACTGGAGAGTGACCTCGCCGATGCGCGAATGGGAGGGCGTGACCGTGGGTGGTCCGGAAGGTCGCGTCATCGCCTTGGAGCTGCCCCGATGGGGACTGAACGGGCGCCTTCCCGCGGCGTTGGGACAGATGGCGGGATTGCGGTCGCTGGTGCTCGACGGCAATGCGTTGACCGGTGCCGTTCCGCCCGAGCTGGGGAAACTGACCGACCTGGAATGGCTCGGGCTCGCCGCCAACCTCCTGAGCGGCCCCGTGCCGCCGGAATTGGCGAATCTGTCCCGCCTGCGGGAGCTGTGGCTGAGCGGAAACCGCCTGACCGGTTCCCTTCCCGCGGAACTGCGAGACGTGGCAAGGGGCGAATCGTCCTGCCGCGCCGCGCCCGCCGACAATCCGGCTTTGCGCGCCGACTGCGCGATCTTGCTGGAGGCCAGAGACATCCTCGCCGGCGACATGCGGCTCGACTGGAGCGAGGACATCCCCATCGATTTGTGGCAGGGCGTCACCGTCGGCGGCGCGCTGGAACGGGTGACAAGGCTGGAGCTTCCGCGGTCAGGTTTGAACGGACGCGTTCCGGCGGCCCTGGGACGATTGGGCCAGCTCGTCTCGCTGGATCTGAGTGGGAACCGGCTCACCGGCGAGATTCCGCCCGCGCTGGGCGCACTGGACCGGCTTGCCTCGCTGCGGCTTGATCGCAGCGGTCTCACCGGCGCGGTACCGCCGGAACTCGAAGGGCTGGAGGAGTTGCCCAACCTGCGCGATTACCGCTCGCTCGGTGAGGCGCGGGCGGTGCAGACCACCGTCCGCCGCACGAACCGGGATCGTCCCGACGGGGTAAGGCGTCTGTTCTGTCGGCCCTCCTCCGCCGGCGTTTCCGATCTGCAAGCCGACTGCGGCCTTCTGCTGGCGAGCCGGGACCTCCTCGCCGGCGACGCGCCGCTCAACTGGAGCGAGGACATCCCCATCGAGTTCTGGACGGGCGTCACGGTCGGCGGCGCGCCGAAACGCGTGACCGCGCTGGAACTGCCGCGTGCGGGACTGAACGGGCACCTCGTCGCCGAGCTCGGCGAACTGGCCGGCCTCGTCGCTCTGGACTTGAGCCGCAATCGGCTCACCGGCCCCGTGCCGCCGGAGCTGGAAGAACTGGCCAGTCTGGCCTACCTCCGCCTTGCCGGCAACGACCTGACCGGGCCCTTCCCTCCGGCGCTCCACGAAGTCGCCGACCATGACCTCGACATGCCCGTGTTCTGCCGCCCTCGAAGCGCCGATCCGAGACTCCTCGCCGACTGCGCCCACCTGCTGACCGTAAGGGACAGCCTCGCCGGGGATGCGCCGCTCAACTGGCACCGCGAGACGCCGGTCGACAACTGGCAGGGGATCGCCGTGGACCGTCGGCGCGGCCGGGTGACGGCGCTGGATCTGACCCAGACGGGGTTGAACGGACGCATCCCCGCGGCGCTGGGGCAGCTCGGGCAACTCAACTCTCTGCGCTTGGGGCGGAACCGGCTCGTCGGCGAAATCCCGCCCGAGCTCGGCGAGCTGGGGGAACTGCGCATGTTGGTGCTGAACGACAACCTTCTGTCGGGTTCCGTCCCGCCGGAGCTGGGCAATCTGTCGAAGCTCGCGGATCTGTGGCTGCACGGGAACCGTCTGATCGGCCCCGCACCGCCCTCGGTGACCGCGCTGCCCGAGCTGGTCGCGTTCCGCCTGAACGACGAACGCGCAGCCGACGAACTTCCCCCGCCGGACGAAGGCCGCAGCAGCGTTCTCGACCTCGACCTGCCCTGTCGGTCCTTCCGCACTGCGGCGCCGCGCCTGCACGACGACTGCGCCGCTCTGCTTGAAGCCCGAGACGCGCTGGACCGCGATGGCGCGCTGAACTGGAGCGACACGCTCCCCATCGCCTATTGGCGGGGCGTGACCGTCTCTTCCGTCGGCAACCCCGCCGTCGCCGACGAGGCTGGGGAAGTGCCTCGGGTGACCGCCCTGCACCTGTCGCGGACGAGACTGAACGGACGGATTCCGGCAGAGCTTTCGGCTCTGGACGCGCTGGTCACCCTGCATCTTGGCGACAACGGGCTTACGGGTACGATTCCGCCGGAACTGGGCACCCTGACCGGGCTGCGGGTGCTGGTGCTTGAAAACAACGCGCTCACCGGTGAGATTCCGACCGAGCTGGGCGCGTTGCGTGCACTCGTTTCACTGCGTCTCGGCGGCAACGAGATCACCGGCGAAATCCCGAGGGAGCTGAGCACGCTGACCCGCCTGTGGGTGCTCGCACTGGACAACAACTTCCTGACGGGCACCATCGATCCGCGGCTCGGCAACCTGTCGGGCCTGGGAGAATTGCGGCTGGAGAACAATCGTCTGCACGGAACGATCCCCGACCGTCTCGGCGGGCGGCTTGCCGTCCTCCGCCTGGGCGGCAATGCGTTCTCCGGCTGCGTCCGCGCTGCGTCGCGTGCGTCGCGGACGCCGCGCAACGATCTCGATTCGTCCGACCTGCTCTGCGAAGCGTCCCCTTGGAGCAAACCGCCCCTGTTCGAAGACGGCGCGCGGCTGATGCGCATCCGGGACCTCCTTGCCGGCGACGCGGCGCTGAACTGGAGCTATGACCTTCCTGTCGCCTCGTGGGAGGGCGTCGCCGTCGGGCCGGAAGGGGTTCAGGCCCTGGATCTGCGAAACAGGGGCCTGACCGGTCGGATCCCCCCGGAGCTCGGCCAACTGAGTCACCTGTGGATGCTTCTGCTCGACGGCAACCGCCTAGGCGGCACCATTCCGCCGGAGCTGGGGAACCTGACCCGTCTGCAAATCCTATCGCTCGCGGGGAATCGCCTGACCGGCACCATCCCGCCCGAGCTCGGCAATCTGCTGAACCTCCAACAACTGTGGCTGGCCGACAACCGGCTCACCGGATCCCTACCGCTCGAACTGGCCGGGATTCGGCGTGTCTCCCTCGCCGTCGCCGGGAACGAGTTCCGCGACTGCCTGCCGCCGGAGATGCGCGATCTGCACAGCCATGACATCGGCGACGGCCTCGTCTGCACCGCCCTGCTGGGCGGCAGACCGCTGCTTTGGAGACTGGGTGCCGAGAAGGTCATGGAGGCACCCTTCCTAGGTCACGGTTGGCAGACACTGAGACACCTTGACGGCGCCCCCCTTACACATGCCGACGATGAGCCGGACCCTCACAATCTCTACATCAAATTGCTGGGCGAGGCCGGCATCGTCCCTTTGGTACTGTTTGTGTCCGCCATCATCTTTCTTCTGCGCACGCAATGGGTGGCCCCGAGGTCACTTGTACGGGATGTCATCGCGACTTGGATCCTTTCCATCGCCCTGTTTGCCATGGCCTTCGCGCATCTGTTCGGTCTCGGGGCGTACATGTTTCTCGCCGGGCTGAGCGTGGCGACGGCATCGGCGCGCGAACGTGACTTACGCCTGACGAAAACCTGACCGATGGCCGACCGAAAACTTCATATCGGGTTCGTGCTGTCAAGCCTGAACGGGGGCGGGGCCGAGCGTGTCATTCTGAACCTGGCGCAGTCGCTCATCGATCGCGGCCACCGGGCGGATTTGGTGATTCCCCGGTTGGCCGGCGACTACCAAGCTGCGATCCCACATGGATTGCGCATCTATCGGGGGTGGTTTCCGCGTACCGACCGGACTTTCCTGCGGACCGTCCAACGGTCGGGTGTAGAGGTAGAGGCGCTCGGCATGAACCCGGTCGCGGTCGCGTGGATCGGGCTCGTCCTTTCCCGAAAGTACCCCGGCGTACGGGTTCCGCGGCAGCGATCTCTCTACGCTAAGGTTTATGTTCTGAACCGCTACATTCGAAGGGTGGGTCCTCATGTGCTGGTGTCGGCGCTGGAGAGCTCTGATGCCGCGGCGATCTGCGCTGCAGAGTGGACGGGTCGGACCGTCCCTGTGATCGTGACGGCGCACAACAACATCACCGCACACTATCCGCCAGAATGGCAGGAAGCGTCCAGAATCCTCTATCCGATGGCCGATGCCGTGGTGGCGGTGTCGAGGGGCGTGGCGGGGTCGGTCGATCGATCCTTGGGTGTGGACGCCAGGCACATTCGCACCATCCACAACGGTGTGCCTGTCGACAGCGTATGGCGGCTGGCGCAGGAGGACTGTACGCACCCTTGGCTAGCGGGCGGCGAGCCGCCGGTGATTCTGAATGTCGGGCGTGGGGTGCCGCAGAAGGACCACCCCACCTTGGTGGATGCGTTCGGGCTGGCGAGGCGCGAAGTGGACGCACGATTACTTATCCTCGGCCGACTCTCGGCATCATACCGGGAACGGCTCAAATCCTTGGCGCGTGCCCATGGCGTGGAGAGAGACCTCGGTTTCGTGGATTTCGACGAGAACCCATATCGCTACATGCGACGGGCGGCGCTGCTCGCACTCTCATCGCGCTGGGAGGGTCTTCCGACGGTGATCCTTGAGGCGCTGGCCTGCGGCACGCCGGTGGTCAGCACCGACGCGCCCTACGGCCCGCGGGAGATCCTCGGGCAGTGGGGCGACCTGCCGCCGGTGGGTGACGTGCCGGGGCTGGCGCGGGCGCTCGTTGCGACGCTGCACGGCGCGAGGCCGACGGAGGAGGCACTGCGGGCGGGCGCCGCCGACTTCTCCGCCCAGAGGGCCGCCGATGCCTATCTCGCGCTGTTCGAGAAAGTGGTGAAAGAGCGAGTGTAATGAGGCCGCACAAACTCCATGTGGGCTTTCTGCTCACCAGCCTGAACGGCGGCGGGGCGGAGCGCGTCATGCTCAACGTGGCGCGGTCGCTTATTGCGCGCGGGCACCGGGCGGACTCGGTGATCCCGCGGTTCGCGGGCGACTACCGAACCGCAATCCCCGGTGGAATGCGTGTCCGTCGCGTGCGAACTCCGGGGACGGACAAGAAGCTCCTGCGGGAGGTCCAACGGGCGGGAATCGAGATCGAAGTAATGTCCGTCAACTTCATCGCCGTCGCGCAAACTTGGCTGGTTCTTTCCCGGAAGCATCCGGAGATACCAGTCATCCGCGGCAGTGGCATGCGCACGGTCTATCCATACGCTCATGTTGTGGCCCGGTACCTTCGCGATGTACGTCCCGATGTGCTGGTGTCGGCGTTGCCCGGCCCTAACGCCGTCGCGGTCTGTGCCGGAGAATTGGCGGATCGGGCCGTGCCGATAGTAGTCACGGTGCACAACAACGTCGGTATCGCCTATGCGCCAGAATGGCAGGAAGCGTCCAGAATCCTCTATCCGATGGCCGATGCCGTGGTGGCGGTGTCGAGGGGCGTGGCGGGGTCGGTCGATCGATCCTTGGGTGTGGACGCCAGGCACATTCGCACCATCCACAACGGTGTGCCTGTCGACAGCGTATGGCGGCTGGCGCAGGAGGACTGTACGCACCCTTGGCTAGCGGGCGGCGAGCCGCCGGTGATTCTGAATGTCGGGCGTGGGGTGCCGCAGAAGGACCACCCCACCTTGGTGGATGCGTTCGGGCTGGCGAGGCGCGAAGTGGACGCACGATTACTTATCCTCGGCCGACTCTCGGCATCATACCGGGAACGGCTCAAATCCTTGGCGCGTGCCCATGGCGTGGAGAGAGACCTCGGTTTCGTGGATTTCGACGAGAACCCATATCGCTACATGCGACGGGCGGCGCTGCTCGCACTCTCATCGCGCTGGGAGGGTCTTTCGATGGTGATCCTTGAGGCGCTGGCCTGCGGCACGCCGGTGGTCAGCACCGACGCGCCCTACGGCCCGCGGGAGATCCTCGGGCAGTGGGGCGATCTGCCACCGGTCGGTGACCCGTCGGCGTTGGCGCGGGCGCTGGTCGCCACGCTGCGCGGCGCGAGGCCGACAGAGAAAGCGCTGCGGACGCGCGCCGCCGATTTCTCTATCGAGAAGACCACCGACGCTTATGTTGCGCTGTTCGAAAAGTTGGTCACGGAGCGCACACGGTGAACTCGGACAGACTCCATGTCGGTTTCCTGTTGACCAGCCTGAACGGCGGCGGGGCGGAGCGCAATACTCTCCGCCTCGCGCGGACGCTCATCGCACGCGGGCACCGAGCGGACTTGGTGATCCCCTGTTTCGCGGGAGACCTCCGAGCTGCGATCCCCCCCGGGATGCGTGTCCGTCGGGCGAGGATTCCGGGAACGGACAGGAGGCTCCTGCGGGAGGTGCAGCGGTCGGGAGTCCGGGTGGAGGCGGTCACCCTGAACCCATTCGGGGTTGCGCGCGCTTGGCGCGTCCTTAACCGCAAGGGGCTCGGCCTGCCTATTCAAAGGCACCACCGTGTCTGTGCTTACGCACACATGATTGCAAGCTACATTCGCGAGGTTTCCCCAAGTGTGCTCGTTTCAGCGCTGCGGGGCGCGGACGCCGGTGCGGTCTGCGCCGCAGCGCTGGCGAACCATGTGGTTCCGGTGGTGGTCACCGTGCGGACCAACATCACTGCCGACTACGCGCCGGATTGGCTGACCGCTGCCCGGACGCTCTATCCGCTGGCCGACGCAGTGGTTGCGGTGTCCAAGGGTGTGGCCGAGTGTGTGCGACAATCTCTGGGTATCGAGCCCGGACGTGTCAGCGCAATCTACAATGGCGTGCCCGCAGACAGCATATGGAAGCTGGCCCAGGCGGACGTGACGCATCCGTGGTTTGCGGACGGTCAGCCGCCTGTGGTGCTCAGCGTCGGGCGCGAGGCGCTCCAGAAAGACCACTACACCCTCTTGGACGCGTTCGGGCTGGCGCGACGCGAGGTGGACGCGCGGCTGGTTATCCTCGGCAAGCTCTCGGCGTCATACCGCGAGGGACTGCGATCCGTGGCGCGGGGCCATGGCGTAAACGAGGATATGGACTTCCTGGACTTTGACGAGAACCCGTTCCGCTACATGCGGCGGGCGTCGCTGCTCGTGCTCTCCTCGCGCTGGGAGGGTCTGCCGACGGTGATCCTCGAAGCGCTCGCCTGCGGCACGCCGGTAGTCAGCACCGATGCGCCCTACGGCCCGCGGGAGATCCTCGGGCAGTGGGGCGATCTGCCACCGGTCGGTGACCCGTCGGCGTTGGCGCGGGCGCTGGTCGCCACGCTGCGCGGAGCACGGCCAACAGAAGAGTCTCTGCGGGCGCGTGCGGCCGATTTCTCCGACGAGAATGCCGCCGACGCCTATGTCACGCTGTTTAAGCAACTGCTAAGCCGTCAGAGCCATCGAAGCCATGATCCACGGAGAGCCGGATAGGCCGCCAATCCCTCGCACGACTGGCGGACGGGACGCAGCCACCGTGTTCGCGACCAATGTCGCCAAGGTACTCTTCGGACTCGCAATCCAGAGTCTTCTGGCCCACACGCTGTTGCCGGCCGGACGAGGCAGCTTTGCCGTGTGCGTCGTCTTCGCGAGCTTTCTCGGCGTGCTCTTCACGCCTGGGGCGCGAGAAGGTGCCCAGTATTTCGTCGCGACTCGTCAGGCCACAGTTTCCGAAGGGGTCAGCGCTGCTCTGACGATCTGCCTCGTCGGCGGGGCGCTGGCGGTCTTGCTGGTAGTCCCATTCGTCCACAGCGACATGGCCTTCTTTCAGCAGGCGGACAGGCGTTCGTTCTACTTGGCGCTCGCCCTGGTTCCCGTCATGGCATTCTCGGGCGCGATGGATCGTCAGCTTGCCGCGCTCCGCCGCTTCGGACATCTCGCGGTGTTTACCCTGCTCCATCTCGCGGTGAACATTCTCGCCCTGCTGGTCCTCGTCCGGGTCTGGGAGTTTGGAACAGGGGGCGCCGTCGCGGCGGTGGCCGTTGCGCACGGTTGCACGGTGGCCCTGTGTACGCGGTACCTGCGAGGCCATCACGGGTTGGTTGCGACCAGTCCGTTCCGGACCGCTTCTGAACGAATCGTCGGCTACGGGCTGCGCTTCCATCCCGCCAGCCTTGGAAGCGTTCTGGACATGAGCGCGGGCGTTCTCGTTCTAGGGCTGATCGCGCACCAAGCGGAAATCGGGCTATTCGCAACCGCGAGCGCGCTCATGTTCCGACTTCGAATGTTCTCCGACGCGGTCGGCAGCGCGCTGCTGCCCCGCATCGCAGGCCACGGCCGGCCGGAACTGATGGCGCTCTGCCTGCGTATCGTATCGTGCAGCACTTTGGCCGCGCTTCTGGTCTTGCTGGCAATCAGTACACCGCTGGTTCGGATACTCTTCTCCGAAGCCTTTCTGCCAGCGGTCCCGCTGTTGTGGGTCATCGCCCCGGGAGTGTTCGCCTATGCCTGCGCGGGCATACTCGGAACCTACTTCAAGGGCATCGATCGCCCGGGCGTCTGTTCCTGGGCTGTCGCTTTGGGACTGGCTGTAAATCTCGTTGTGATTCCCGTGCTCTATCCGGTGCTCGGTGCCGCAGCCGCGGCCTGGGGACTGACCTTGGGTATGATCTGCCGACTCGTCCTCCTCGCGGCGGCGTTCGCGAGAGCAACTCGAATGCGCTGGTTCTCCATCTGGCTGCCGCAATCCGGTGACGCGGCCTATGCTTGGCGGGCGTTCCGCGCTGGACAGCGAGCACGAACGAATCTGAACGTAATCCGTGATCGCTTCGGTCGCAAAGCCAGGGTGGAACCCTCGGGCCAGACGAATCAGCTGGGCTTCCCGCGGGGAGAGGTTGGTCACACCTTCCGACATGCCGAGGTCGCGCGCGCCGGCCGACACCGTAACCAGTCCCCTCCACACCCATCCCCGGATTCCACCATGCCCAGACTCCCGTCCCCCGTCATCGTCGTGCCCGGCCTAACCGCGTCGGACCTGCACGACGAGTACGAACTCCCGCCCGAAGCCGTCTGGAGCACCCTGCGCAAGAAACGCCACGAGCGGATCACCCTGCACCCGCAAGACCGGCGCTACGAGCTCCGGGAACCGGCCCGCGTCGCGCCACGCGGGCCGTTTCCGCTCGTCTACGAAGAGCTGATCGACGAGCTGCGCGACGGCCTCTCCGAGGATCAGGACGGGCCCGTGCCCGTCTTCCCCTTCGGCTACGACTGGCGTCTTCCGCTCGACCGGACCGAAGCGCGGCTGGCCGCATTCGTCCGCGAGGTCATCGACCGCACCCTCCTGATGAAGCACTACCGCGACAACGCCTTCGCCGACGCCCCGAAGGTCAGCCTCGTCGGACATTCCATGGGCGGCCTGATCATCGCCGGCTTCATCGAGCGGCGCTCCGCCGAACTCGTCGACAAGGTCGTGACCCTCGCGTCACCGTTCCAAGGCTCGCACGAGGCCGTCCTCAAAGTGGTCACCGGCACCAGCGATCTCGGAGATGATTCGGGGAAGGCGAGGGAACGCCGGATGGCGCGCATGACCCCGGCTCTCTACCACCTGCTGCCGAGCTTCCCCGGCGCGCTTGCGGCGGAAGAGGGCATGGACGACGACATCTTCCGCCCCGGCGCATGGCAGCCGAACGTCGCCGCCACCATCGAACGGCAGGTCGCAGGGTGGGACATCTCCGGCAGCGGGCTCTTCCGGCAGATGCTGGACGAGGCCCGCGCCCACCGCGAGCGCATCTCGCGCCTGGCCCTGCGGGACCCGGGCGACCCGGCATCGCCGCCCGAGCCCGGCTCGCCGTCCCCGCCCACCCTCGCCACCGACGACTGGCTCGCCGTTGCGGGCGTGGACGCGGAGACGCGCGTCACGCTCAAGGTCCGCCGCGCCGAAGACGGGTCGCCCCGCTTCGACCTCGGCTCGGCGGAGCGGATGAACGGCTGGGACGAGGACGACGACGGCGAGAGGCGAAACACCGGCGACGGCACCGTCGCGCTCGCGGGCGCGATTCCGCCGTTCCTGGGCGAAGACCGCGTCGTGTGCGTGACGGGAAGCGACTTCGGCTACTGGGAGCTGCGGGACCGCACGCTGTCGAAGTTCGCCGGGTTCCACGGCACGCTGCCGAAGATGAACATGCTGCACCGCCTGATTCTGCGCTTCCTGCTGGGCAAGAGCGACCCCTACGGGAATACCTGGGGGCGGCGCGTGCCGGGAGTGGCGGAGTGGAGGCCGCCGCTGGAACTGCGCGAGAAGTCCTGACGACCGGCCCGAAACGGAGGGCGGGGAGGGAGCACGGATGATCCGCGATACCGGTCCGCACGCTCCGTTGCACTCCTCTGTACGCCGACGGACGGTTCGGCTCTTGCCGATTGTCGTATCGAAGCCTTGCGGAGTGATCTTGCGCAGGGTATCCTTGCTCGCTCACACGTGCCGTCGCAACCCAAGGGGGGAGAACCCGTTTGAGACAGGCTAACGATACAGTAAAGGCGGAGCTCTTTTTACCGGACGAGGGAACCGGGGAAGAAGAGCGCCTCTCGCTCGCCCGATCCCCCCCCCCCCCCCCCCCCCTTCCCCCGGCCATCTTCAAGTTCGTATTCGCCTCGTTTCTCGTAGCGCTGTCCTTTGCCGCCACCTACACATCATCCGAGGAAGCCTTTTCCGAGCCGGATTTCAGGCGAATCGTCATGTTCGGCGGAGCAGTCAATACCGCCCTCCTGCTCGGTGCCCTGCTTCTTCACCTCCGCTCTAAGGCCATAGCAGACGCCGCTCTGACGCTGGCCACGCTGGTCGGCGTTGCGACGGCGTACGTTATCCATACCGGCCTCTACCTCACGGGAAACCGGGTCGTCCTCGTTCTGCTGTGCGTCGGGGCTGCCGCCGGGCTGATCGTCACCTTCCGGATCATGGACGAGGCGCGTTGGAGCGGGCCTGCCCTCTCGGCAGCAGCGTTGCTGGGGCTGGGAATTGTCGGCGGCCTCGCCTGGATGCGTGGTGCTGACTCCGCGGAAGGAGACACGGCCAACATTCGCAACGTCACCTTCCGGGAGACGCCGAACCTGTATTTCGTGTCATTTGACGGAATGTCCCCGAGAGTGCTTCTTGACAAGTACCTTGACCTGGAAACCACCGAGTTTCACGACGTCTTCGAGGCGGAGTTCCGCCGCTTCCCCAATTTTT
This sequence comes from Longimicrobiales bacterium, assembly GCA_965215065.1. Taxonomy (GTDB): domain Bacteria; phylum Gemmatimonadota; class Gemmatimonadetes; order Longimicrobiales; family Gaopeijiaceae; genus Bin94. The sequence continues at coordinate 1,312,084 of OZ244037.1, read as the reverse complement.
TCGCGAACTCCGTTCGAACCTCCCACTCCCTCAACACGCTTTTGTCGCTGGACACGGATGTGTACTCCTCATTGCGCAGGGAGCTGTCGGAGAAGGGCGATGACCCTAACCCATACCTGTTCTCGGGCCAGAATCCAAGTCCGCTGCTCGGCATCCTTCGCGAGAACGGCTACGAGGCCACCTCGATCTACCTCGACACCTACTTTGGGAAGCGTAAAGGCCCATACATCGATCGCTACGTCACTTTCGAGAATAACACCGTCTGCAATCTGCTGGACGCCCAGATCCGGGACATATCGTTCTGGGGCTACTGCCGCTTCTTCGGAATCTACGATTGGGACAGCAGGCTCACCGCCGAGCAGGTCACGAAGCTCACCGCCGAGCAGGTCACGAAGGTGAGCGGCAACGACGGGCCGCAATTCGTGATGGTCCATGTGTATTTGCCGGGGCATGTCGGCCAATTGTTCGAGTATGGAGATGCGGAGCAGTTCGAAGAGTTTAAAGCCCAATACTTCAGAGCGAGCGCAAAGGCGGCCCGCTATCTGGAGCTGATTATCCGACATCTGGAAGCGAACGACCCCGACGCCATCTTGCTCGTGTACGGCGACCATGGCCCCTTGCTGTCTCACCAACTGGATTTCGAAGACAATCGGGAGTTCGTCTTCCAAGACCATTACGGCATTATAGGCGGCGTGTATCCTTCCGACACTTGCGCTGCCCAGTTCGATGAGGCGTCCGCTCAGGGATACATGACTACTCTGGATGCCGTTCACGCCGTAATCCGCTGCCTGTCCGGCGGGGAAAGCGCGCTCATCAAGCCGCGAGAATACACGCGGCCCGCTCATGGCCCGATTCCCCGTGATGCCAAGGCCGACTACACGGAGTTCCTGTATCATGAATAGACCATTGCTGGCCTACATCGATCCGGGCACGGCGGGCTTCGTCATCGCATCCGTGCTGGGGTTCCTGGCAGCCATCGGGTACACGACGCGCGCAACCCTCAACCGGATAAAGCGGCTGGTCCGAAGCGGCCGGCTGGCTCGGGAAGGCGAAGACCCGCCGGGGCAACCGGACACATAGAGGGCAGCACAGACGGCGAATCGGATGCCGAGCGCGGACCGGGGATCGTTCAAGGACCCGGTTGGGCGGGTGTACCGGGTTACGAGGGGGTCGGACGATGAACGCATCCTTCGCGGACTGAACCAGACCGCTGCCGCTGACATGGAGAGGCTCCTTGCCGAGCCCTTCTTTCGTGAGCTGGTCGTCAACGGACATGTCGTGGAGACCGCCATGGTCGGCACCGAAGACACCGACGCCCGGCGCGTGATGGAAGAGGGCGGCTGGAGCGGCGCAGCGGAGCACAAAGCCGTCGACTTCGTCACCTATCCCTACGAGTGGCCGTTTTCGATGCTGAAAGACGCGGCGTTGCTGCAATTGCGCCTACTGGTAGGGTGCGTGCGCAACGGCTGGATGCTCAAGGACGCCACGCCCTTCAACATCCAGTGGAACGGGTTGTGCCCGGTCTTCATAGACGTGCCATCCTTCGTTCCCTGGGAGGGCGGCGAATACTGGCAGGGATATCGCCAGTTCTGCGCCACGTTCCTGACTCCGTTGCTGTTGACCGCGCATCTGGGAGTGCCGTTCCAGCCCCTGCTCCGCTCACGGCTGGAGGGCATCCCGCCGGAGGAAGCTGCGAAATACTTCTACGGGCTGCGACGATTCAAGCGGGGCGTGCCGTCCCATATCTGGTTTCCGGCGAAGGCGGAGAGCCGGATGCAGGGCCGGGAGGGAACTCGACAGCCGGGGCGCTCGCGGCGTCGGCAGCCGCAGACGATGCTTCTGGCCCTGCTGGACAGCCTGAGACGGCTCGTCGCTGGGCTGTCCTGCGAGCCGGCGAGGTCGGATTGGGCGCAATACCCCGAGACCCATTGTTATGATGAAGATGACTTCGAGCGGAAAAAGGACTTCGTGGAAAGGTACACGGCGGTGCTGCGTCCGGGCCTGGTGTGGGACTTGGGTGCCAACACCGGAACCTTCTCCCGCATTGCGGCGCAGCATTCGCAGATGGTCGTCGCGGTGGACGGCGACCAAGACGCGGTGGAGATGCTCTACCGAGAGGCCCATGACGGCAATCTGCGGAACATCATCCCCCTCGTAATGGATATTTCCAACCTGTCGCCCGGCCAGGGATGGGCCGGACACGAGCGCACAGCGTTCGACCAGCGGCGAAGTCCGGACATGGTGCTCTGCCTCGCCCTGGTCCATCACCTGCGCATCTCCGCCAACATCCCCTTGTCGCTGCTCATCGACTGGCTGCGGAGCCTGGATGCCGCGGTCATCATTGAGTTCATCGGGCGCAACGACGAAATGCTTCAGAAGCTCTTGGAGAACAAGCGAGAGAACTATGCGGACTATACCGCGAAGGGATTCGAAACCGAGGTCGGCGGCCGATTCGCGGTGCGAGACCGGCTGAAATTGAAGGGAGGGATGCGGGAGATGCTTCTGCTGGAGCCTACGTGAGGCGGATGCCCTGGTTGGACGCCACGCACAGCCTCAACTTGCTGAGGAGTCTTGCGCTGGTGCCCCACGAGTCCCGAAATGATGTCCTTGACGGTGTTCAAGGCATACGTCAGCCCGCTCAGCGTGACAAGGGCTGGCGAGGAAGTTCGCGTTTACGCAGCGCCGCGGCGGAGATGAGGCTGCGGGCACCTCTACCGCACCATAAACCCCCCGGCAAGCCGGTCTCGCTCCTCGGCCCGGAAGCGCGCTTCGCCCGTGTAATGGGCCTCGCCCCCCACCAGCACCGTCACGGCCTCGTGATTCCCCACCCGCGTCTCCTCGACGATGCAGCCCGTGAAGACCGCGCCCGTCACGCTCGAGAAGCGCCGCTCGTCCCCCACCCGCGCCTGCCCGCGGGCCTTCTGTATGGCCATGCGGGCCGTCACCCCGCTTCCCGTCGGGCTGCGGTCCACCTGCCTGTCCGCGAAGACGCACACGTTCGCGCTGGGGCGGTCGTCGCCCAGGGCGCCGTCGGTCAGGATCGTCCCGTAGAGGAAGGCGAGATCGGCGTGCCCGGGATGATCCAGCTCGAGCTGCGCCTTCGCCGCGCAGGTGACCGCCCAGGCGGCGTCCACCAGCGACCGCGCCGAAGAAGTCCGCACATCCAGTCCGAAGCGCGTCGCCGGAACGAATGCATAGAAGGCGCCGCCGTAGCCGATGTCGGCCTCGACCGTACCCGCGCCTTCCACCTCGACCTTTGCGTCCAGCAGCGGCGCAAAGGCCCCGACGCTCTCGAAGTGCACCGCACCGGTGCGGCCGCCCTCCCGCACCTGCACGTGCGCGGTGACCAGACCGCACGGACACTGCACGCGAACCGTGGTTCTGGGCTCTTGCACGGCCACCAGTCCCTCGTCTACCGCCCACCGCGACACCGCGATCGTGGCGTGACCGCACATGGTGGAGTAGCCCTCGTTGTGGCAGAAAAGCACGCCGAGGTCGGCACCGGGGTGGTCCGGCTCCACCGGAATCACCCCGTACATGTCGTTGTGCCCACGCGGCTCGTGCATCAGGAAGCGGCGCAGGTGGTCCAGGTGTTCGCGCACATAGCGCCGCTTGTCGAGGATCGTGGCGCCCGGGACGTCCGGGTAGCCTTGGGTCACGATCCTGACGGGCTCACCGCCGGTGTGCATCTCGCAGGTGCGCATTTCGGGGATGTCGGGGATCATGGCTTGGTGCCCGGATCGAGGTGCATCGTGCTCTTGTAATGTATGCATTACATATTGTCGTATCTGCTTTACATGATCGATCCCTGGGCATCGCGCTCCCTGCGCCGGATCAGCCGCCGAACCGCGAAGAACGCACCGTAGGCCGCCGCCGCCGACAGGAGCCCCCATGCGGGAGGAACCATCCAGCCGCCGTCCGCCACCGACCGCGCCGCCAGGAGCGCCACGACCCCGGCCGCCGCCGCCGCCAGCGCTTCGCCGGCACCGGGCCGCCGAGAGTGAAGGCCCGCCACGACCGGTACGAAAAGGCTGACGCCCAGCAGCGAATAGAAGATCGTCAGCGAGCTCACCACGCCGGGGAGCACCACGGCCAGCACAACGCCGACTGCCCCGCCCGCCACCGCCGCGCCCCGCGCCACCTTGAGCACCTGGCGATCCGTGGCCCGGGGGTTCACGAAGCGCCGGTACAGATCCTTGGACAGCGAGGTCGCGAGCATGAAGAGGATCGCGTCCGCCGAACTGATCTCGGCCGACAGCACCGCCGCAAGCCCCAGCAGCCCGACCCACGCCGGAACGCCCTGGGTAAGGATCACCGGCAGCGCCGCCTCCGGATTCTCCAACCCGGGAGCGACCGACCGCGCGACCATCCCCAGCACCGGCGGCAGAAATGCGAAGAGCATGAGGGCGCCCGCGCACGCCAGCAGCCCGTTGCGAACGGCCCGCTCGTCTCTCGCCCCGAAGGTCTTCTGCACGATGCCGGGCGACACGATGAACGCCGGCGCCAGCAGCATCATGTACATCCACCCCGCCTCGCCGTTGCGCATGAAATCCAGGTAGCCGGGGATCGCCTGCGCGTTTGCCGCCACCGCCGACACGCCCCCTGCGTGGCCGACCGCCAGCGGTACCGCAATCAGAAACCCGCACACCAGAACCACCAGCTGCACCAGGTTGACCCACGCCGAAGTCAGCAGGCCTCCGGCGACGAAATACACCGTCATCACCGCACCCCCGGCGACGGCCCCGAGCCAGCGAGGCGCACCCGCGACAACCTCGAGGATCCATGCCATCGCGATCAGCTGCGCCGCGAGGATCGCCAGTGTGCCGAGCCAGAGGAGTACGGCGATCGTCGCCCGGACCGAGGCACCGTAGCGGTGCTCCAGGTAATCGCCGACGGTCAGGAGGGAATGGTCGCGTGCAACACGCCAGATCCTCGGACCGAGCCAGACGGCCAGCACCAGGGTGCCTGCGCCGGCCGACCCGACCCACCACCACGCCGCCAGGCCGTGTTCATAGCCGAGTCCCGCCGCGCCCACCGTGGACCCCGCGCCGATGTTGGCCGCCAGCAGGGTCGCGAAGAGGAGCCCCGGTCCGAGGGAGCGCCCCGCGACGAAGAAGTCGCCGGTGCCCGAGACGCGGCGGCCGATCGCAAGGCCCACCGCCGTGATGAGCACGACGTAGAAGAGGAGACCCAGCAGGGTCGGGTTCATGAGCCGGGGTGCGCGGCCGCCCGTCCGGGTGCCGGCTCAGCAGCATCGCCGCTCGAATGCCGGGGGGATTTTGTCCACGGGCTGCCAGGATCGGGGGGGTGGCCCGCAGGCGTCGGCTCGCGGGTGCCCGGCAGGTCCCGGACCGCTGGAACCGCAGGGAGGCCGTGCGCTTCTCGAACGGCCTGCAAGATCGCATCGGCCATGGCTTCGGCCGCGAGGGCACCGACTTGGCCGGTGTTGAAGCCTTCCGCGAGGGTGCCGGTTGCCAAGGAGAAGATCGTGTCGCCGTCACCGGGCGTGTGGCTGGGCATGATCGCGCGGGCCAACCCGTCGTGCGCCATCTGTGCGACCTTGGTGGCCTCGGCCTTGGTCAGGCGCGCGTTCGTGGCCACGACGCCGATGGTGGTGTTCTCGCCCGGCCGCGGGGACGCCACCTCGCCGCGCAGGATGCGCCGGGCGTCGAGCAGCTCGTCGTTCTCGCCCCGGGCGCCCGCCACCACCCGTCCCGTCGCCGGATCGATCACGTCGCCGACGGAGTTGACCGCGACGATCGCGCCGACCACGAGGCCGCTCTCGAGGGTGATCGAGGCCGTGCCCACCCCGCCCTTCATCGCCCGGCTCCCGCCGCGCAGCTTGCCCACCGTGGCACCCGCGCCCGCGCCCAGGCTCCCTTCCGCGACGCTACCGTCCGAGGCACGGGTCGCGGCCTCGTAGCCGCAATCGGGGCCGGGCCGCACGCCGCCCGCGAGGCGCAGGTCGAAGATGATCGCGCCCGGCACGATCGGGACGACGAGGTCGGGACCGACGCGGTAGCCTTCGCCGCGTTCTTCCAGGTAGCGGACGACACCGTGCCGCGCGGCAAGGCCGAAGGCACTCCCGCCCGAGAGGACCACTGCGTTGACCTGCTGCACGGTGTTGACCGGGTGGAGCAGATCGGTCTCGACCGTGCCCGGAGCGCCGCCGCGCACATCGACGCCGCCGACGGCCGCCCCGTCGGCGATGACGACCGTGCATCCGGTGGGGGCGTCCGGATAGGTGAAGTGTCCCACCCGGATTCCGGGCACGTCGGTGATGGCTCCGGCCGGATTCGCGGCCTCGGTCGCGGCCCGGTCTTGTTGCGGGGCGGCTTGGAAGGGTGCCGGCAGGACCGTCGCCGCTAGCACGGCAGCACCCATCGACGACTGTCGCACCACTGTTCCTCCCCATGGGCTGAATGGACGGCACCTCGCACCAACATAACCGCCGACTGCCGTCGCGTGTGGCCGGTCGGGCAACCCGCGAGGACGACGGCCACATCCAAGCACCAGCAGCGGAAGGTCCGACCGTCCGCCGAGCTGGCCGGTCATCGGTCGAATCGGCAGGTCGCCGCTTGATGTGGCCCCGCCAACGCCCGGTCCGGCTCGACAGAATTATGGCACGGTTATTGCTTATGTACTGCGGAATCACGGAGCGGCATTGCGGACGCAAGACGCCAGATGGAGGGGGAAATGATGACGCTGCACCTGAGACAACGCTTGAGCCGGAGGATTTCGGCCCTGGGGCTGATGCTGTCCTTCGTCCTGATTTTCGGCGCCAGCAGCATTATCCGACTGAACGCGGCAGAGAGCGCGGGCACGCCGACAACTATCGAGGACGCGTGCGAGCACGAGTCCGCATTGCACGGGGCCGAGTGGCTGGCGGCCCCACCCCCTGTCCCCTCGAAGGGACACCCGGACGGCGAGCGTAACCTCTAGCAGGTCATCACCGGTCTCGGTTCGGCAGCGGAACCTCCTGTCCCTCGGGAATCGGCGACCTGTAAGGGGCCCCTCCCGTCGCCTCGGCGTGCGCCTCCTTCGCGCGCCGCAGCAGATCTCCATCGAGGATTAGTTCGGTGCCCATCAGCGCAAGCGCCTTCGCCGCCACCTGGGCTCCCTTGACCGCGCCGGACGTTCCGTGTGACGCGGTGGTCGCCCACGAGTGCCACGGGATGTGCTCGGCGGCGGTGGTCACGCTGAACTCGACCGTCGGCGCAATGAAACTGACCTCGGCGACGTCCGACGATCCGCCTCCTGCAGTGGACGAACGAGCGTGTACGGGTGGACACCGGTGATGAGAAAGGCCTCGTGCTCGGTGCGCGTCATCCGCGCGGCGCCCGCCGCGACATCGAGGATCCACTCGTAGTTTTCCTCGACCGCGGTGCGCGTGGTGTCGCGCACGTAGTACCACACCCGCGCGTATTCGGGAACCACGTTCGGGACTTCGCCCGCGTTCGGTATCACGTAGTGGATGCGGGCGCTCGGCTCGATGTGCTCGCGCATCATGTTGACGCCGTGATTCATCAGCTCCACAGCGTCCAGCGCGCTGCGCCCGTTCCACGGATCGGCGGCTCCGTGCGCGGCCTGTCCCCGAAACGAGATCTCGAAGTTGTTGAGCGCGCGGGCCCGGTCGTTGGTCACCGCCGTCTTCTGTCCAGGATGCCACACGATCGAAGCGTCGAGGTCGTCGAAGAGGCCGTCGCGAGCCATGTACACCTTCCCCACCAACGTCTCCTCGGCGGGAGTGCCGTAGAGGCGAACGGTCGCCGCGCGGGGTGCGCCCGGGCTGCACCGCATTTCCGATGTTCGGGAGCGCATCGTACTCGGCCAGAACGCCCAGAATCGGCCGCCCCGAGCCCCAGGACGCGACGAACGCGGTGGGCATGCCCGCGACGCCCGTCTCGACGGTGAAGCCCTCGTTCTCCAGAAGCGCGGAGAGGTACGCGGCGGACTGGTGTTCCTCCAGCGCGATCTCCGCGAAATCCCACAGCCGCTCCGACATCCCGGCCACGAGATCGTCCAGCGCGGTCGCGTGGGCGAGGGCGGCGTCCTTGCCCTGCTCAATGGACTGGGCGGCGGCGGGATTACTCCGGAGCCCCCCGACGACGGCGGTGATGCCAAGGGCGACCGCGGGCAATGCGGCGAGAGCCGAGAGGCGGCGGACCGACTTCACTACGGCGCGGGTCGGCAGAGGGAATCGAGAGCGATGTTGACGTTTCATGACCTGGTTGCTCGTGCGATGATGGTGGGTGGAGGGAACGCGGGACTGTAGGAGGGGTCAGGCGGGTGAGCAAGGGCGGGGCGGGGGTTGACCGTGTGATGTCTGCTGTAGATTCTTGACGGAAGGAGGTTATCCATGAGCGCTTGATCACACGTCGCTGAATGGAGAGCGGCTTGGCGATTCGCAGTCCCGGTGGAGCTGGTGGAACGGCTTGTGCTGTCGATCGACCGACCCCGGCGACGCCGTGCTGGACCTCTACGTTGGGACGGGAAGCTCCGTGATTGCCGCACTGAAGCACGGCAGAGAAGGGTACGGGTGCGACATCGTGCCCGAATACGTGGAGATCGCGGAGGAACGCATCCGACAGCTTCGTGACGGCACGCTCCGTACCCGGCCGATGGGGAATCCCGTGTACGATCCGCGCCTTCCGCGCGGGGGCCACTAGCACTTCAGGATCAGGGTGCGGATCAAGGCCCGGTACTCGCACCTCAACGGTCACGAGTATCTGCAGGTCCACCATCCCGACCTGTGGGGGGAGGTCGAGGAGGTAGTCCGATCCGTCGACGCGGAAGCTTGCCGGACGAAGGTCTCCGAAGAACGTGGAACCTACGGCAAGTTGTTATACTCCCCCGTGGATATGAACAAGGCATTCGGTGTCGGGTTCACGAAGCGGGAGTGGCGTCAGCGCCGCAGCACTTTCTGGGTGACCTCCGACGAGCAGGTGATGCGAGGGGTGTACGCGCTGTCCGCCGACGACCAGAGGCGTCGGATCGTCGCCGCAGGACACGAGCCCATCATGTCCTACAACCAGACCGACTTCCGTACTACGAGCGAGACTTGCTGAACGTCATCCGGCAGGGCCGGGGCGTTCCGGCCGTCCCGCTCGTGCTGCTCGGAGTCGCGCCGTAATCCCTCTGCAACGCTCATGAACGAGCACGCGTACTCACTGGACCTCCGATACCCATGCATTCACCGTTACTACGCATCGTCCTCGCAGCCGCGCTTGCAGCTGCGGCCCCGTCGCTGCCCGCCGGCATAGTTCCGGCCCCCTCTTCCCTCGCCGCGCAGCAGCTCGACACCCTCGCCTTCAAGGACCTTCGCTACCGCATGGCCGGTCCCTACCGGGGCGGGCGCTCGACCGCCGCGACCGGCTTCGCGAACGACCCCGACCGCTGGCTGATGGGCACGACGGGGGGCGGAGTCTGGGAGTCGGACGACAACGGCGTCACCTGGCGCAACATCAGCGACGGGTACTTCGGGGGCTCGATCGGCGCGGTGAAGGTCGCCGATTCGGACCCGAACGTGATCTATGTGGGCGGGGGGTCGGTGGACATCCGCGGCAACACCTCGGCCGGGCGGGGCGCGTGGAAATCGATGGATGCCGGGCGCACGTGGACCTTCATCGGGCTTCGGGAAGCCGGACAGATCGGACGTATCGAGGTGCACCCGCGCGACCATGATCTGGTCTATGCGGCAGCGCTGGGCCATCCCTTCGGGAAGAACCCCGAACGGGGGATATTCCGTTCCGCCGACGGGGGCCGGAGCTGGGAGCACGTCCTCTCCCTCAACGACTCCACCGGGGCGTCCGATCTCGCCATGGACATGACCAATCCGCGCATCCTGTATGCAGGGATGTGGCGCGGCGAGCGGAAGCCGTGGGCGCTCATTTCGGGTGCCGAGGAGGGCGGCGTCTACAGGACGACCGACGGCGGCGACAGCTGGACGAAGCTCGGCGGCGGGCTCCCGGAAGGGATGGTGGGCAAGGTGGGCGTGACCGTTTCGCCCGCGGAGCCGGACAGGGTGTGGGCGATCGTCGAGGCCGAGCCGGACGGCGGCGTCTATCGCTCCGACGACGGGGGCGAGAGCTGGACCCGCACCAACTCCGACAACAGCCTGCGGCAACGTGCCTGGTACTATACGCACGTGCAGGCGGATCCGGCGGATCCGAACACGGTGTACGCGCTGAACACGAGCCTGTACCGCTCGGTCGACGGGGGAACGACCTTCGAGGTCATCCCGGTTCCGCACGGCGACGTGCACGACCTGTGGATCCATCCGGCCGACCCGAACCGCATGGTCGTGGCGAACGACGGGGGCGCCCAGGTCACGGTGAACGGCGGCGACACCTGGTCGACCTACTTCAACCAGCCCACCGCCGAGCTCTACGACGTGATCGTCGACAACGGCTTCCCGTACCGGCTCTACGGCGCGCAGCAGGACAACACGTCGATCTCGGTGACGGCCTGGTCCGACGTCAACACGCTGTATCCGAAGCAGCACTGGCTGAATGTCGGGGGCTGCGAGACCGGGCCCGTGGCGCTGCATCCGGACCGGCCCCACATCGTCTACGCGGGGTGCTACGGCGGCGTGATGGACCGTTACGATCTGCGGTCCGGACAGCGCCGCAACATCATGCTCTACCCGCAGCTGCAGCTCGGAATGGCGGCGAAGGACCTGCGGCACCGCTTCCAGTGGGTGTCGCCGATGCTGGTCAGCCGGCACGACCCGCGCGTCATCTACCACGGGTCGCAGCACGTCAACCGCTCCCGTGACGAGGGCGTGAGCTGGGAGACGATCAGCCCGGACCTGACGACTGACAATCCCGCCCACCAGGAGCAGTCGGGCGGGCCGATCAACGCCGACGTGACCGGTGTGGAAATCTACAACGTCGTCTTCTCGCTCGCGGAATCGCCGTTCGACGCCGACGAGATCTGGGCGGGGAGCGACGACGGACGGATCCACATCACGCGCGACGGGGGCGGTGCCTGGGCCGACATCACTCCGGTCGCGATGCCGGAGCTGGGCACGGTGGACGAGATCGAGCTCTCCACCCATCAGGCGGGCCGCGCCTATCTGGCCGTGCAGCGCTACCGGCTGGGCGACTTCGGCCCCTACGTGTTCCGTACCGACGACTACGGGGCGACCTGGACACTCAACACCTCGGGAATCCCGGACGACCACCCCGTGCGCACCGTGCGCGAGGACCCGATCCGCAGCGGTCTGGTCTTCGCCGGCACCGAGTACGGGGTCTTCGTGTCGTTCGACGCGGGCGGTTCGTGGCAGAGCTTCCAGCGCAACCTGCCGATCACCCCGGTGACCGGGATGCGCGTCGCGCACGACGACCTGATCGTCTCCACGCAGGGGCGCTCGTTCTGGATCTTGGACGACATCAGCCCGCTGCGCGAGATCGAGGCCGCCGTCGCCGCGGGCGCCTACCTGTTCACGCCGCGCGACACCCGGCGCCTTACCAACGTCGGGGCGGCCGGGCTCGCCGAGCTCAACCCCGACCCGCCGCCGGCCGGTGCGCAGATCCACTATTACCTCGCGGAGGAGTACCCGGCGGAGGAGACTGACGAGGAGGCCGACGAGGACATCCGCGTGGAGATCGTGGACGCCGCCGGCGAGGTGGTGCGCGTCTTCGCTTCGGACTCGGCGGCCGCCGCGGAGGCCGGCGGCGAGCAGATCAGCAAGGACGCGGGACTGAACCGGATCGCCTGGACGCTCTCCTATCCGGGGCCGGAGCTGCCCGAAGGGGCCGTGCAGTGGGGGTACACCGGCGGCGTCACCGCCCCGCCGGGTACGTACTCAGTGCGGCTCGTCGCGGGCGAAACCATGCTCGAACGGGACTTCCGGCTCCTTCCCGACCCGCGCATCCCCGAGGTCACCGTCGCCGACTATCGGGAGCAGTTCCGCACGGCGAAGCTGGCGCGCGACTCGATCAACTCGATCACCCGCACTATCGAAGACCTGGCCGCCGTCCGGGAGCAGGTCGAGGCCGTGCTGGAACGCGCGCGTGCGGCGGGCCGGGACGCTGAGCTGCAGCCGCTCGCCGACACCCTCGCGAACAAGTCGACGGGCCTGACCGAGGAGCTCATGCAGACGAAGAACCGCTCGAACCAGGACCCCATCCGCTTCGCCCCCCGCCTGGACAACCAGTGGCTCGAGCTTTACGGCCGGATCACGGGCACCGACGGCTACATCTCGGGCGGTGCGGAAGGAGCGCCCCACCCGGGGACGCTGGAGCGCCTCGACGCATTGCTGGCGGAGTGGGAAGCCGTGCGGATCCGTTACACCGGCCTGCTCGAGAACGAGCTCCGACGCTTCAACGAAGCCGTGGAGCGGATGGGACTGCCCGCAATCGTCCTGCCCGCACGCGGAAGGCTGGTGAGTTGAGAAGGGCGCGGACCGTCCGCCGGAGCTTCCTCCCGGCAACGCAATGCGCCGAAGTGACGTACATTTCCATATGTCGGCGCTCCGGCCGCCCGCGGATCAATCCGCGCGAACCCGCAACTCGACGCACAGCAGGGGGTAGTTGATGGGACTCAAGGATCAGTTCAGACGGCATGTCCCCGATCAGCACACGCGCTGCGCCGCGATCATTCACGGTTCGTCGGCAGCCGCCGGAGCCGCCGCGGCGACCACGATCATCCCCGGCTCCGATTTCGTCGCCATCGCGCCGGTGCAGGTCGCGATGATCACCGCCCTCGCCGAGGACTTTGACGTTTCCTGGACCGACGCGGCCGTACGCGCGACGCTCTACGCCTCCCTCGGCCGAATCGTCGGCAAGGGAAGCGCCAACCTCGTGCTCCGATGGATCCCGGTGTACGGCAACCTCGTCCGGGCCGCGGTCGCCGCGAGCGTCACGGAAGCGATGGGCTGGGCGGTAGTGCGGAAGCTGCGCACCGACGGCAGCCTGACCTAAATGCTAACCTGACCTGACGGTCGACGGCGACGGGCCGGGTCACTCCGACGCCGGGCGGCGCGTCAGCCACTCGTCCCACCACTCCAGCTGGATCCAAGTGCGGTGAACGGTCCGCCACGGGGTCCAGCCGCCGTGGTATGACTCCGGGTAGCGCACGAACTTGGCCGGGACGTTCTGCTTCCGCAGAGCCACGTACATCTGCTCGGCCTCCTCGATCGGCACCCGGTGGTCGCGTTCCCCGTGCACGAACATCGTGGGCGTGGTCACCCCCTTCGCGTGAATGATCGGTGAGGAACGCAACAGGTTGTCGAGGCCGCGCTCCTCCCACGGCGGCCCGAAGAACTCGCTCTCCTTGGTGCGAGGGATGTCGGCGACCCCGTAGTCGCTCACCCAGTTCGAGATCGAGGCGCCGGCGATCGCCGCCGCAAAGCGATCCGTCTGCGTGATCACCCAATTGGTGAGGTAGCCGCCGTACGAGTACCCGGTCACTCCCATCCGCGACGGGTCGACGTCGTAGCTGGCCAGCGCGTGGTCCACCCCGGCCATCACGTCTTCGTAGTCCCTGAATCCCCAGCCGCCCCACGTGCCCCAGCGGAAGTCTTCGCCGTAGCCGGTCGAGGCGCGGGGGTTCGTATAGAGCACCATGTACCCTTTCGCGGCAAGAAGATGCCGGTCGAAGGAGAAGACGTTTCCGTATGCGCCGTGCGGTCCGCCGTGCATCAGAAGGATCATGGGGTAGCCGCCCGGCGATGTGGCTGCACCGCCCGTTCCTGTGGCTGCGTCGCCCGTTGCGGTGGCTGCGTCGCCGACGGCTCGCCGCGGTAGCCGCGCGCCGGGAGCATCCAGCCTTCGACTTCGGTGCAGTCCTCGTTCCGGAAGAGTAGGCGGTCGGGCGCGGGCAGCTCCAGTTCGGCCAGAAGCGCCCCGTTGGCGTCGCTGACGCGCCGCTCGCCGGCACCGGATGTCTCCGCGGCCCATATGTCCGCCGGACGGACCGGGTCGGTGGCCGTGAAGGCCATGCGGGAAAAATCGTCCGAGAACGAGAATCCGCCGAGGCGGCGATCGCCCTGGGTGACCTGCTCGACCGCTCCCCCGCTCGCCTGCACGCGGAACAGGTGGGTGTTCCCGCGGATGCCTCCCGAGAAGTAGACGTGGGCTCCGTCGGAGGACCACGCCGGGCCGCGCGGGATCAGGTCCCAGTCCTCGGTGAGGTTGCGGGTCCGCTCTCCCGTGCCGGCATCGAAGACGAAGAGGTCTGACGGCGCTCCGCGGTCGCGTCCTTCCCGGATGATCACGTCGAGGCCCTCGTTGCCGCGCACCAAGATCTCGCGTCCGTCCGCGGACCAGGCCGGGCCGGAGTAGTTGTACTCGTCGTCGGTGAGCCGCGTCACCGATGCTTCGGGGGTGGCGGCCGGGCCTGCGGGCCGGACGGCTGCGAGGACGACCACCCAGAGGTCGGCGCGTTCGTAGCTGTGCTCGTCGCGCTGGTGGGCGTCGGCGGTGAAGGCGATCCGGCCGCCGTCGGGGCTCCACGCCAACCCGGATGCGTCGACGCCGAGTTCGGTGAGCTGCCGGGGTGCGCCCCCTGCCGCCGGGAGGAGGAAGACCTCGCGGGACGGAGTCGTCCATGGGTCGCGCGGATCGGCCAGGTAGCCCCGCCGGTCAAAACGGTAGTTCATCCAGTCGTAGATGCGGCCGTCGAAGCGCCCCGCGGTGCGGCGCTCGAAGTCGGAATCGTACGTCGGTTCGGGCCGGTCGCCGGACGGGAGCACGGGGCGCGTGAAGACGATCCAGCGGCCGTCCGGGCTGAAGGCGGGCGATCCGTCGAGACCCTCGATCCGGAAGGCTTCGCCGGGCGCGCCGTCCATTTGCAGAAACCAGGGGCCTCCCGCGGGCTCCCCGGCGGGAGCCGGGCGTCTCGATGTGAAGTAGAGGCGGCTGCCGTCCGGGGTCCAGGCCGGGTTCGAGGCGCTGAAGCTCGGGCTGGTAAGACGTGTCGGCTCCCTCGTCCCGTCCGCATCGGCGATCCAGATTTCGCTGTGGTGGCCGTTCTCATCCTCTAAGACCGAAGTCACCACGAAGGCGACCCGCGAGCCGTCGGGAGAGAGCGCCGGGCTGCCCACGCTCTTCAGCCTGTAGTAGTCCTCGATTTCGAGCGGGCGGCGCGACTGGGCGGCGAGGCCGGGGGCAAGGTGAGATGCGGCCGCTAGGAGGAGCGCGGCGGCGGTGAGGGGCGTGCGAAACATCATGGAGTGCTCTCGATCAGGGGGATGGACGGATGATTCGTGCTGCAGGTGGAATCCGATCCGTTCGTCTTCGATCTGCTTCATCCGAACTCTTTCTCGATCGTATGCGAAGACGGTAAGTTCGACGGGACTCGACGGCAAACTCGTTTCCGGCAAGGAGACACGAGCGATGGGAAACACAGGCGAGAGCGCCGAGCGGCGGAACGTGGTGGTGGAGCTGTCCGTCGACATCGAGGCGAACGCCCGAACGGTGTGGACGATGCTGACCACATCCGAGGGCTTTTCCGCGTTCATGCAGGGCCAAGTCACCTTCGAGGCGCGCGCCGGCGGTCCCTTTCGGGCCGAATTCCCCGACTTCGGGACGGTGATCAGCGGGGAGATCGTCAGGATCGACCAGGCCGGGCGGCGCCTTGCCCTCACCTGGGGTTCGGAGCTCGGCCCTCAGACCGCCGACCTTCCCGCCGCGTCATCACTGGTTGAGATGCGGGTTCGGGGAACGGATGCAGGCTGCCGGGTGGATCTTCGCCACAGCGGCTTTCCCTCCGAGCGGCTGGCGCAGGAACACGACGGCGGATGGCGCTTCCACCTCGGGAGACTGGCGCTCGACGCCAATCGCACGGATCTCGCCGCCGGGCTCGAGCGCACGCTGGCCGACTGGTTCGGTGCCTGGAACGACACCGGCGCCGACACCCGCCTCGCCGCGCTGCGCGCCTGCTGCGCCGAGGATGTCGAGTTTCAGGACGAGTGGGCGGTCGCACGGGGGGTCGAGCGCATGAGCCTGCACATCACCAACTGCCACCGTTTCATGCCCGGCTGGAAGATCGAACCCGTCGGCGACCCGCGCATCTGCCGAGGCGAGGCCTTGGTGAAGTGGCGCTCGTCAGGGCCGGGCGGCACCCAGGAGGGGCACAATCACATGCGCGCCGCCCACGACGGGACCATCCTGCGCGTGGCCGGCTTCCAAGCGGGCTGAGTCACCGAGCCACCTGTCAAGCCGCCCTCTCCGAGCGCCGCCCCGCGAGCGGTCAAGGAGCGATCTACCCCCGCCGAGGAGCGGGCGGCAGCGCGTCCACGAGTTCGATCATCCGCTTCTGCTCGTCCTCGTTCGGCAGACGCCCCAGCCCGGCTCCCAGATTGTCGATCATGTGCTCGGGGTTGCTGGTTGCCGGGGTCACGCAGGTCACGGCCGGGTGCGCCGCGGCGAACTTGATGAAGAACCGCGCCCAGCTGTCGGCCCCGAATTCCTGCGCCCAGTCCGGAACCTCGCGGTCGCCCACACGCGCCCACAGCCGCGAGCGGCCGAACGGCACGTACACGAGGATGCCGATCCCCTGGTCTTCCGCGACCGGGAAGATCTCGTCGGCGGCGCTCCGGTTGTCGACCGCGTAGTCGATCCCGATGAAGTCGAGCGGGTAGTCCTGCATGGCCTGAACGAGCGCGGAGTACTGTCTCTTGCTGGTGCTTGTGATCCCGATGTAGCGGATCCTGCCCTCGGCCTTCAGCTCCTCGATGATTCCGACCTGCGTCGGCGGGTCGCCGAGGTTGTGCACCTGGATCAGGTCCATCACCGGGACACCGAAGAACCCGAAGGAACGTTCGATCTGCGCGCGCGCCGCCGCCGGGTCCGCCGAACCGCCGCCCCGTCTCGCCACGTTGACCTTCGTCGCCCAGAAGATGCGATCCGTGATCCCCAGATCCCCCGCGATCCTGCCGGACACCTCCTCGGACGCGCCGTAGCTGGGTGCCGTGTCGAAGACGCTGCCGCCGTTCTCCACGAACGTGCTCAGCACGTCCCGCAGCCCGCTCACATCGTCGCCTCGGGCGACCCGCGAGAAGGTCGCGGAGCTCCCCAGCCCCACGATCGGCAGCCGCTCGCCCGTGGCCGGAATCGCCCGGGTCATCATGTCCTGCCGCTTCAAGGCCTGCAGGAGGCCGGGGCTCAAGGTGGCCGCCGCTCCCGCAGCCGCGGTGGTGCGAAGCCAGTCTCGTCGTGTCAGCATGTCGATTTCCTCCCTCCAGCGTGATGCGCCGGACGATCTTTCCGGCCGGTCGTCTTGTCAACGTGGGGCCTGACCCGTCGTTTCGTCAATCCGTCCGCAGCAGCAGCCCCCCGGAGCCGGCCAACGAATAATGCGAGCATGCCTTCTGGAGGAGCAAGCGTCGATCGAGTCCCGGCCCCTGCGCGCCGCCGACCTCCCGCGCCCCGAGCCGGGCCCCGGCCAGATCCGAATCCGCGTGACCGCGTGCGCGATCTGCCGCACGGACCTCCATGTGATCGAAGGGGATCTGAGGGAGGCGAACCTGCCGCTGGTTCCCGGTCACCAAGTGGTCGGGGTGGTCGATGCACTCGGAGTCGGTGCAGGCCGGTACCTGCCGGGAGACCGTGTCGGCATCGCATGGCTGCGCGGCACATGCGGCGCGTGCGGCCACTGCGCGGCAGGGCGCGAGAACCTTTGCCGGGACTCGGTCTACACGGGATATCATCGGGACGGCGGCTATGCAGAGGCGGCGGTGGTCAGCGAGGACTTCGCCTACCCCGTCCCCGCGGCGTTCGACGACGCCGAGGCCGCGCCCCTTCTCTGCGCCGGGATCATCGGCTACCGCGCCCTGAAGCGGGCCGATCTGCCGCCCGGGGGCCGCCTCCTGCTGGTGGGATTCGGGTCGTCCGCGCACATCGTGCTCCAGATCGCGCGCCACCGTGGCCACGAGGTCTACGTCGTCACGCGGGGGCCGGGACATCAGGCGCTGGCGCGCAGGACGGGAGCCGCGTGGGCGGGCGGACCCGGTGACCGGCTTCCCGCGCGCGCCCATTCCGCAATCGTCTTCGCACCGGCGGGCGAGACCGTGCCGGCCGCGCTCGAGGCGGTGGGGCGCGGGGGAACGGTGGCCCTCGCCGGGATCCACATGAGCCCCATCCCCCCGCTGGACTACGAAAGGCACCTCTTCCACGAAAAGAGGCTGCAGAGCGTCGAGGCCAACACCAGAACGGACGGGAGGGAGCTTCTCGAGGCCGCCGCGGCGATCCCGCTTCGGCCCAGGGTCACCCGGTTTCCGCTGTCCCGGGCCAACGACGCACTGATCGCGCTCAAGTCGGGAAGGATCGACGGATCGGGCGTGCTGGTGATGGGCAGGGGTTAGCTCGAAACGGGCGGCGTGCGCCGGGTCCACGTCCGGGGCCGGGAGAACATTCGAAAACGGATGCTGGTGCACGCGGCGGGGTCCACCACGGGCGATGGCGGCACCGAGAGCGGCGGGAGCGCAAGCCGACTAGGGCCAGCGTAGCAGCGTAGCGTCAGCCGGGAAACAGGCTCCGGTCGATCGCCGGGACGATCCGCAGCGCGTTCTCGTAGTAGATCTTCCGCAGCACTTCGTCGGGCAGGCCGAGGCCGTACATCTGCCAGAACGCATGGTAGCGGCGGTAGTAGTCGAAGTAGTCGTCCTCGGTCTCGAAGACGCGGAAGTAGGTGTGAAACTCCTCCTGGTCGTACGAGTCCTTCCCCATCAGAACCCGGTCCCCGTATTCGATCAGCCACTTCCGTGCGAACCGGGGCTGTCGTCCGAGCTCGTAGACGACGGCTCCCAAGCCGACGTACATGTTCGGAATTTCGTCGAGGAGCTTCCCGAGCCGCGCCAGGTCGTGGCCGAGCCAGCCGAGGTGGGCCGCGATGAACCTGGTGTTCGGGTGCCGCCGAAACATGTTGTGCTGCTCGCCGATGATCTGCTCGAAGGGAGGGAACCGGTCGGTCGGCCGGATCCGGCGCGGCCGCAGCCGCAGCTCGAGCCAGCGTTCGTTGAAGCGGTCGTGGGGCTGCCAGAACTCGGCCGGGTCAGCGGAGTGGATGAGCACCGGGATCCCGAGCTCGCCCGCCTTGTCCCACAGCGGCGCCAGACGCGGGTCGTCCACCGGAATGCGCTCGCCGTCCGTGTCCCGGTCGGTCATGCCGAGGCCCTTGAAGATCTTCAGACCGGCCGCACCGTTCCTCACGTCCTCTCCAAGCTGCGCGGCGGCCCGCTCGCCCCAGCCAGGTTCGCCCACGCCCCGGAAGCTCGTGTTGGCGAAGAAGACGAAGCGCGAAGGATGCCGCCCCGCCATGTTTTCGAGCCCCGCCGCGAGCGTCGCGCCGCTGCCGCCTGAGAGGTTCACCATGACGGCCATGTTGAGTTCGTCCATCTCCGCCACCAGACGGTCCACGGCGGCGGCCGACATCCCGGCGCCGCGCTGGTGGCCGTGAATGTCCACGAAGGGAAAGCGTGCCCGCGTGAGCAGATGCTCGGGAACGACCAGCGTGCTGCGCGGCTCGTACTCGACGATCGTGACGTCCTGGGCACCGGCCGGGGCAGGCGCTCCCTGGAAGAGGCAGCCGACGGCGGACAGGAAGGCTGCCGCACGAACGGACGCGGCCACGCGAGCAGCCCCGTCCCGCGCCGGTCTCCCGTACCCTGTCGCAGGCGAGCCTGCACGGACCCGAGCCCGGCGGCGGCAGGTCGCCGTGTCGTACGACATCGTCATCAGCTCCTCCGTCAGCTCGGGCGCATCGTCATGAGCAGGTAGCGTTTCGCGGCCGCGAAGGCGGCGGGATCGATCACGGCGGTGCTGCGCAGGGCGGCGGCGCGCGCACCTTCGACGATGTTCTGAAGAACGTAATGCAGAGCGGGGGCCTTCGCCCGCAGCTTGTCGATGCCGAATTCGAGGGCCGGCAGCCCCAGGCGGGTCGCCATGAGGTGGGCGAAGCCGAGGGTCGGCAGGACGTTGGCGGTGATATCTCGTTCGCTGGTCACGCGGAAGCCCGCGTCGGCAAGGCGGCGGCGGAATTCGGTGAGCTGCCAGCCCGAACGATCTCCTGGGCTGGTGTGACCGCCACCGTCGCTCCCGCCACTGGCACCCCTCCCGCCGCCGGCACCGCTTCCGCCGCCGTCGCCGCTCCCCGTGCGGAAGTAGTCCGCCACGATCCACAAGCCGTCGGGGGCGAGGATCTCCCGCACGACAGGCAGGACCTTACGAGGATTCATGTACTGGAGCGATTCGGCGTGGATGACGGTGCCGAAGCGGCTCCTGTGCTCGCGCGCGGGCATGTCTTCGAAGTGGCAGCGGAGCACCGGTACGTCCGGGTACGCGCCGCGGATGTGCTCCACCTGGAAACGGTCGGGAGTGAGCCCGGTGACATCGTGCCCGGCGGCGGCGAGGAGCCCGAGCATGCCGCCCATTCCCGAGCCGACATCGAGGATCGAGGCGCCGGGACGCTCGATCAGCCCGGCAAGCTCTTCGGCGTAGCGGCGCTGGGCGCGGTAGAACGCATCGAAGCTGATCGTCTCGGGCGAGGTGTCCGGGTCGTCGAAGTACCCGTAGTGGAGGAAGTCGCCCGGAAGGATCCGGTTGTACAGCCTCAGCTGGGCGTTTGCATGGACGGTCGGGACGCGGCGGTGCCGGCGAAGTCGGCGGATCCAGCCGACCGCATGATGCGGCAGGAGCGCCCGCCCCAGGATCTGCGTGAGGATCCGCGAGCCCCGAAGTCCGGCCACGGTGTCTGCGCTCAGGCCGTGCCCACGGCCCCGTCGCCCACCGAGGCGCACCTACCGGTACCGGACACTCCGGCCCCTACCACCGCGGTCTCACCGGCACATACCTCACCAGGCGCATCCGGTTGATCTCGCCGGCGTAGATGTTGCCGTTGAAGTCGACACCCAGGAACTCGATCCCCGGACCGACATCCTCGTCGTGCTGGGGAATGAAGTAGGTGACCCACGCCTGCTCGGTCTTGAGGTCGCCGATGCGGATGCCCTTTTCCCAGCCGAAGTTGCTGCGCCAGGGGTCCGGGGGGCCGGTGCGCAGGTCGCCCGAGAGGCCGTCGCCGACGTAGAGGATGTCGTTGCGGTCGATGAAGAGGCCGCTGGGCTTGCCGTACTGGGTCCAGATGTAGAGCAGATCGCCGTCAGGATCGAACACCTGGATGCGGCTGTTGCCCCGGTCGGCGACGTAGACGCGTCCGCGCGAGTCGATCTTGATGTCGTGGGGATCGCTGAAGCGGGCGGGCTCGCGACTCTCCGAACCCACGCCGCCGCCGACCGCGAGAACGAACGTCCCGTCGCTCTTCAGCTTCACGATGCGATTGTTGCCGCCCCGGTGGCCGTCCGCCACCCAGATGTCTCCGTTCGACGCGACCGCGACGCCCGACGGCCCGTTGAAGTGCGTCTCGTCGTCGCCGTGCACCCCCGCCTCGCCGATCGTCATCACGACTTCTCCGTGGCGGGTGAGCTTGAAGACCTGGTGGCCCATGCCCATCGACTCTCCCAGTGCGGCGCGGGCGTCACCGTGCGCACCGCCCTCCGTGACCCAGAGGTAGCCTTCGTGGTCGAGCGCGAAGCCGTGTGGAAACGCGAGCAGGCCTGCCCCGTAGCTGTCGACCAGGTTGCCATCGAGGTCGAACTTGAGGATCGGGTCGAGATCGGTGCCCGCGCACTGGTTGGCCCCGCAGCGGTCGAGGATCCACAGGTGCTCTCCGTCGGGGTCGGGGATGACGCCGCTGACGATGCCGAGGGTGCGGCCCGCGGGCAGCTTCTCCCAGTCGAGGGTGGCGCGGTACGGGTTGCCGGAGTTGGTCTGGGCGCAGAGAGCACCGAGGGGCGTAACCAAGGAGGCGGCGAGCACGATGACTCCTGCCCGGACGGTTCGCACGATTCGGGGCACGATGACGCCTGCTCGGACGGTTCGCACGACTCGGGGCACGATGACGCCTGCCCGGAGAGTTCGCACGATGCGGGTTGCGTTGCGGGTATTCATGATCCGTCGCGCAAGCTACGATGCCGGGCACCGTCGGAACAGCAGCGCGCAGACGGTAACCATTCGTGCGGCCCGGTGTACCTTAAGCAGCCCGTGGTGAAACCATCGGCGAGCATCGCCGGTCGAATGCCGCGAGGGACTTCTGCCGCGAGCTGCCAAGCACGGCAACAGGACGGAGACATCATGACGACTATGAAGACAGAGTCCGTGAATCCGCGGCCCGGAATCCCGCTGACCGCTCTTTTCCTGGTTCTCCTGGTCTCGACCGGCTGCGGTTCGGACGAGCCCGCTAGGCCGCAAACGCCTACGGAGGTTCCCGCCGATCCGGCGTGCGACCGGGCGATCACGGTACCGGACGGTTTCTGCGCTCGCGTTTTCCACGCCGGCGTGGGCGCAGCGCGGCACCTTGCGGTCGCTCCCGACGGCGATGTATTCGTGGCGGTGCGCAACCGGGGCGGCCAGCGCGGCGGAGTGGTCGCGCTGAGGGATGCGAACGGCGACGGGCGGGCCGAGCAGATGCAGTCCTGGGGCGAGGAGGGGGGCAGCGGCATCGCCCTCGGGGACGGCGTCCTGTACTTCGCCACCAACAGCGCCGTGCTGCGCTACCCGCTCCCGGCCGGTTCCCTGGCACCGACCGGGTCGCCCGAAACGATCGTCGACGGTCTCCCCTCCGACCGCAACCATGCCACCAAGAGCATCGCGCTGCACCCCGACGGCAGCATCTTCGTCGGCATCGGCTCCCCTTCCAACGCATGCCAGACCATCCCCCGCACCGCCGGAGTACCGGGGAAGGACCCCTGCGGCGAACTCGCCGACCGGGCAGGGATCTGGCGCTTCGCGACCGACCGGACGGGGCAGAAGCAGGCCGACGGCGAGCGCTATTCGACGGGGGTTCGCAATGCGGGCGCGATCGCGGTGCACCCCGAAACGGCGGAGCTCTTCGCCATCATCCACGGGCGCGATCAGCTGCGCGAGCTTTGGCCCGCGCTGTATTCGAACTCGGACGGGTCGGAGAAGCCCTCCGAGGAGTTCGCGCTGATCGAGGAAGGGTCGGACTTCGGCTGGCCGTACTGCTACCACGACCCGAGCAGCAACAGGAAGGTGCTTGCGCCGGAGTACGGAGGCGACGGGGTCGAGGCCGGCCGGTGCGCCGACATGGACATGCCGATGATCGGCCTCCCCGCCCACTGGGCTCCCAATGCCTTGGCGATTTCGTCGGGGGGCCGGTACCCCGCGCCGTACGACAACGGTGCGTTCGTTGCGTTTCACGGGTCGTGGAACCGCTCGCCGGTCCAGGCCGGCTACAACGTGGTGTGGATTCCGTTTGAAGGAGGCCGACCCACCGGCGACTGGTCGGTTTTCGCGGATGGATTCTCGGGGGGCCAGATCACGGCGTCGATTCAAGCCGACCATCGGCCGACCGGCGTGGCCATCGGGCCCGACGGCTCCGTCTATGTGAGCGATTCCCTGCGCGGGAAGATCTGGAAGATCACGGCGGGGTAGACTGCGCGGACGGTCGCCGCTGAAGCCGCCCGCGCCTCGCCCGTCACGGCCCCGCACTGCTACGGTAGGATCCCGGCTGCGTGCTCAGCCAGTCGCACTCCGCGTCAGACACCAGGTACATCAGAATCCACGTCTGAAGCTGCTCCGCATCGGCGATTCGCCGGTCCAGGACGAACAGCGTATCGCCCCGGAGGGTCTCCATGGGGCGGATGTCGAAGTCGCGCGGAACCGGGGCGTCCACGCACGCCCTGTCGAGGTCGGGCGAAAGGACGCCGACCCACACCTTGGCGGTGAGCACCGGCATCGGTTCCATCTTCAGGGCCGTCTGGTCGTGGTGGGTGAACAGGAAGCCGCCGCCGGGACGGGGGAACAGCTGGCGCAGTTGCGAACTGTTCTCCAGCCGCTCGCGGAAAGGGATGCGCTCGATGTCGATGCGTTCCCGGAGGTCCGCCGGGACTCCCTTCCTCCTCGCCACCGGGATGTCCGCGGTGTCCACCACTTGGCCCCGCATGTTCAGGACGAACATCTCGTCCAGCCCGGACCAGCCCTGGACGAACCGCCCGCCGGAGTACGCAAGGGAATTGAGCCGGAACAGGGCCGCGTAGGACCAGTTGCTGCTCTCGAGCGAGGCGACGTATTCGTCGGGGAGGACGCCCATGCTCTCGAACTCGTCCGTCGCCGGGCGCCAGCGCGTCAGCGACATGCGGCGCC
Source organism: Longimicrobiales bacterium (assembly GCA_965215065.1). Classification (GTDB taxonomy): domain Bacteria; phylum Gemmatimonadota; class Gemmatimonadetes; order Longimicrobiales; family Gaopeijiaceae; genus Bin94. Next base: position 1,287,920 of record OZ244037.1, on the reverse strand, counting down.
GGTCCTCGAAGTCGGTCATCCAGACATCCTGGCCGATGACCACCGGGGGCGTGATTCCGGCCAGCGCCGGAAACTGCACGACCCGTCTGGTCTTGCCGGTGTTCCGGTCGAAGACGTTCACCCGCCGGGACCTTGTGGTCTGTGCGGCCACGGTCGAATCGTCGAGGACCATCGGAACCCTGGGGCCGCCGCGAAACTCCCCCGGCCCCTCACCCGGCCGTCCGTAGGCCAGCATCAGGCGGCCGTCCCTGCCGAACCTGAGCAGCCTCCCCGAAAAGAGGTCAGGTATGTAGAAAGATCCGTCGAACGGATCGACGACCGGGGTGTACGGATTGCCGATGTACAGCGTGTCGGCCTCCGGCAGCAGGATGCTGTCGATGGGGATCAGAGTCGGCCCCTCCGCGTCGGCGGCCGCGCGTTCTCCGGGTTCGGAGCTGCAGCCCGGGATCAGGATCGTCCCGACGAACAACGCGACGCGGACGCGGGAGGACCGACTCATCTGGCGCTCTGCTGCTTAATCGACCTCGACGATGATGGGATCGAGGATCGCGCAGCAGACGTCGGCGTCGGCAGGGCACTCGCCGGGGCACTCGAAGTTCTCGAAGCTGAGGAGCTCGGGCCCCTCGTCCTGGGCCCTGGCCCCGAAGGGCACCGTGCCCCACGCGGCCGCCGCCAGCGCCCCGATAGCCAGCGTGCCGATGATCAGATTGCGAATTCTCATGCTAACCGCTCCTTATGGTGTGAGGCTGCAACTCCGCCTGTCATGCTACCCGGTTTCTGGTGTCAGGTTAACTGTCGGGAGCAAATAAAGATGTCCGGTTTCATAGCACATCAACCGTCCGCTTTTCCGATCCATCCCCCGATGATCTCCCGCCGCGCTCACAGGCGTCTTCGCGCCGGTTGCGTTCCGTGAGCGGAGTCGTGCCGCTCGTCTCACGACAGCTTCGTCGCGTCCGCAGGGATGTCGTCGGGGAAACCGGCCCCGGCCACCGTCGAGAACCGGATGCCTGCCGCTCGCGCTCCGCTGGCGTGGTGATTACCGGAACCCCTCGGAATCGCTCCTGCCGCTGCCACGGCCCGGTCCAGCAGCCTCCCGTCGGCGTCGCAGCGCCGGTCGCATCGTCCGTCGTCACGACGAGATCCCACTGCTCCTCCGGTACCCGCGGGTCCTTGGTCGGACAACACCCTCACGGCTTCTGTCAGCGATCGTCCGCCCTTCAGAGCGTCCAAGAGAGGGCTCGAAGGCCCATAGACCCGCTCGGTGCGAAAGATGATTCCGCCAGTGTCCACCACCAACTCGATCGGCGTGCGCTGCGCCTCGATCTGGACTCGAATGAGGTATCTGTCCGTCCTGATCCCCGTCGCCAGCAGAATGCGCTTGTCACCGTCTGTCGGCTCACGGGAGAGCAGCAACTGCATGTTGGCTCCCGGTGTCCGTCCCCTCCAGCCAATCAGCCAACACGGACAAGCAGCGGAGGCATTGGCTGGGATCAACCACCACTACGACGATCGGGTCGTTTCGGACCAGCTCTCGTATGGAAGTGCCGTCTGAAAGCGTCCAGTCCACCGCGTCCGAGCGATGATCCAGATTACACCCAGCACCCACAGCCAGTGCGGCTAACAGACCGGTCGCTGCAATGTGCGCATGTCCAGATGAGCTTGCCATTTGGTTGGGCCTCATTCGCAGAACGCTTGCAAGGCGAGCATAGGCCGACATCTAACGAGCCTCCTCTCCGATCGGCACTAAGGACGCGAGCTGGTCTTCAACCGCCTCGGCGGAGAGAATGTGGATGGGAACCAGCGATGCGTACGTCTTGGAACTGATCAGACGAGGCGGGTGCCTGCGGTGCACACTCGAATAGGAGCGGCCGGACCGAGGTAGCGGGGCAGGAGACTGGGCGGACATGCGTGCAGTGAACACCTTCCGCTCCGTTCACGCCACCACTGCCAGGTGCCGACAGTACCAATCGATCCAGCGGTTGGAGAAACCCAGCAGCTTCGCGTTCCGGGTAACGACGATCACCTCGCGCCGCGTCATCCTGGTCGTGCGCTCGAGGACATCGGGGTTGTCGCGGCTGAGCGCCAGCGTCCGGACCGCAAAGAACAGCGGGAGCATACAGAACAGGCGCACCGCGTGATGCCGACGAGGGATCATGCGGATGTATGCACGCGCGGCGCGAAGGTGGTGCTCCGCCTTCTGAACCAACTTCCCGAGAGCCCTCATTGCCGCCTCGTGGTGCTCCGGCCGGAAGAGGTCCGTCGGCCGCACTTTCCAGTCCGCGATGAAGTCGGCGGGTACGTATACCCAGCCGCGGTCGCGGTCTTCGTGCAGCCCGCGTATGACGTTGACGGTCTGGAGCGCCAACCCGAACTCGCGTCCCAGCTGCATCATGCGGTCCCCTGCGCCCGCCAGCCCCGACAGCCGCAGCGCAAAAAGGTCCGTCAGCAGGTAGCCCACCCGCCCGGCCACTTCGTGCATGTAGTCGTCCAGGTCGGCCTCGGTTTCGAAGGCGGACCCGCGCCGTATCCACCGGGCCATGCCGACGCTGGATTCGCCCACGCGACGTACCAGGATGTCTCGGGCGTCCGGAGCAAGTCGCTCCAGCCCGTCGAGTACAGTTGCGGCATTCCGGGCGACAAAGGCGTCCGGGGTGTCCTCGCGCACCGCTTTGAGTCGTTCGACCAGAGCCGCGCGCCCGTCTTCCCGGACGAGAACGCGTTGCCACCTCAGCAGCTGAGCCACCTTGTCGGCATTCACGAGTTCCCGGTTGTCTTCCAGGTAGTCCGACACGCGAAGAAGGAGGTAGGCGACCGTGATCTCGCTCCGCAGCGGCTCGGGGAGTATCTCTATCCCCACGGCGAAGGTGCGGCTGGACCGGACCAGCAGTTCCTGCAGAGTGGCCATGGCCGTCGTCACGTTGTTGGAGCTTGGTCGGCGGATTTGCCGATTCCATGAGTTCTCTCTACTGTTTGGCGAGTGGAAACGCAACTGCCAAGGAGGTTGACCGATGCGCCATTCGCTTCCCGCTCTGCCGATCATCCTCCCTTGGCGATCACGCGGGACGGCGGTTTGCTCGTATCGGAAGCGGTACCGTTCCGCATCACCCGGTATGCCGATTTGGAAGGCAACGGCGCACGGCTGATTATCGAGGACAAAGGCATCCTGTCGTCCTCCGAGCTGGACAGAGCGGTCACGAGAGGTCCGGGGACCAGGATCAGCTACACGAACGCATGGAGCAAGTCCGTATACTTACTGGGACCACGACACCTCCCAAAGTGCCGCCGTCAAGCTTGATGTGACGATCGAGGCCGGGGAGCAGTAGTCGGCTACGCGCGTCGTCCGTGGGGGGGCCGACCCGTAGCGACCACCGGCTCTTGCGGTTATCATTTATGTGGGACTAGGCGACCGCAGGGGGTCGCGTAACGGGACCGCGCAAAGGGTGGGGACCGATGGAGAGCAAGCTTCCCAAGCACGAAATCGAGGGGTGGGTGGCCGCTCGTCCGAAGTGGCGGTACCGGCAGGGCGCCATTCGCAAGAAGTACACCTTTCCTTCCTTCCGCAGCGCGATCGTCTTCGTGAACCGCGTGGCCACCATCGCGGACGATCTGGACCACCACCCGGACATCACCGTCCGCTACAACGTGGTGTTGCTCGCCCTTTCCACGCACGACGCCGGCGGCGTCACCGAGAGGGACATCGGGCTGGCGGAGCGGATCGACTTCGCGACGTCAGCACGCTGAGCGGATCGCCTTCACTAGCGCCTCCAGCCCGTTCTCGAGTTCCGGCCGGGCGACCGTGGCCGGAGGCGTCAGCTCCACCACTTGCCCGTCTGCGCCGGCCGACAGGACGATCAATCCTCGCTTCAGGGCCTGTTCCGCGACTTTCGCCGCGGGCGCTGCCCCCTCGTCCGCCCTGAGCTCGATGCCGAGCATGAGCCCGCGGCCTCGCACCTCCGCAACGCTCTCGTCACCGCCCAGCTCCGCAGACAGGTAGTCCATCGCCCAGGCACCGAGACGCCTCGCCCGGTCCACCAGATCTTCCGCCTCGAGCGCGGCCAGGAAGCCCAGCCCCCCCGCGCAGCTCAGCGGATGTCCCAAGAAGGTGCTCGTATGAATCGCTTCGCCGGTCGAGGCCGGCCACGCATCCATGACCTCCGCAGGGCCGCAGCAGGCCGACAGCGGCATGCCGCCGCCGAGCGCCTTGCCCAGGCAGACGAGATCCGGGACGACTCCGTCGTGCTCGCTCCCGAGAAGCGTACCGGTGCGGCCCATCCCGGTGAAGATTTCGTCCGCGATCAACAGGGCGCCTCCCTCCCGCGTGCGCTCCCCGAGTCCGGCCAAGAAGCCGTCCGGCGGGATGCGCACGCCTGCGCGGCCCTGGACCGGCTCCACGATGACGGCCCCGAACGGCACGGGGCTCCCCCGGGACAGAAGGTTCGCCGCCAGCTCCAGCACCCGCTCCGCTTCACCGGGCGACGACGGGAACGGCAGGCAGCGGACGTGATCGGCCAGCCGCTCGGTGAAGGGTCGCCGGAAGTGCTCCCGGTGGGTGGTCGCGAGCGCGCCCAGCGTCAGACCGTGGTAGCCGCCTTCGAACGCGATGATGCCTGAGCGACCGGTGGCCAGCTGAGCCGTCTTGAGGGCGGCTTCCACTGCGTCCGAGCCGCTGAGTCCCAGGATGGCCCGGGACTCGGGCCAGGGCATGTGTGCCGCCAGCTGCTCCAGGAACTCGACTTTGACGGCCGGCGGGTGGATGTCTCCCATGCCGTGGACCAGCCGCTCCGCCTGCCTCGCGATGCGATCCGCGACCGCCGGGTGACGATGCCCCGCAAACGCTACGCCGAAAGCTCCGGTAAGGTCGAGGTAGGTATTGCCGACGGCGTCGCGCACATGTGAGCCCGACGCATCCGTCCAGAAGGGGGGAGGGCGCTTCAGGAAGGTGACGTTGCGGGACTCGACCCGCGAGAGCCGCACGGCCCAGTCGGTGCGCTCCGGATCAGCCGCCAAAGGTGATCCAACCCATGATGCCGAAATAGGCGACGAGCAGAAGCACTCCCTCCGAGCGCCTCACCCGCCGAGCGCTGGTCACGACGGGCCAGATCAGAAGCGACAGAATGAGGACCGCGGGAAGGTGGCGGGTCAGAATCGACTGGTCGACCGGGTAGCCCCGCACCGATGCGGAAACGCCCAGGACCGCTGCCAGGTTGAAGATGTTCGAGCCCACGATGTTGCCGACGGCGATGTCGGCCTGCTTGCGCGCGGCGGCGACGATCGAAGTGACCAGCTCGGGAAGCGAAGTGCCGATGGCGACGACGGTCAACCCGATGAGCTCCGTGCTGGCCCCCATCACCTCCGCCAGATACGTGGCCGCCTCGACGATGGCGCTGCCGCCGAAACCGAGCCCCGCGGCTCCCACTACTATCAATCCAAGGTTGCGGAGCATCCCCGGTCCCGCCTGGGGATCATCCTCGTCCGCAAGACTGTCCACCTCTTGACGGATATCGGCCATCTCGGTCTCCGCGGTCCAGAAAGTGAACGCGACGTAGACCACGAGCAGGGCCAGCAGGATCACACCGTCGCCCCAGTCCACCTGCCGGTCCAGCACCAGCGGGTAGACGAGGACGGTGATCAGGATCATGATCGGGACATCGCGGCTGATCACCCGATCCGCAACCGACAGCGGCTTGATCACCGCCGTGGCGCCCAGAATGAGCCCGATGTTCGCCAGATTGGAACCGAAGACGTTGCCGAGCAGCAGGCCGCCCTGGTTGTCCAGAGCGGCGATGATGCCCACGACGAGTTCCGGAGCCGATGTCCCGAGGGAGACCAGCGTGAGCCCCACGACCACGGGGTCGGTCCCCATCGCCGAAGCGACCCGCGCCGCGCCGCGGACCATCCATTCCGCACCGAAGTAGAGCGCGCCGAAACCGCCTACGAGAAGCAGGACATTGGCCGTCGTGGTCATCCGCGCCTGCGCGCAATCCAGCGCGACACCTCGCCGAGCGATCCCGCGTTTACGATCTGGTTCGCCTGCAACCAACCCCTCCGAGCCTGGTCGACGCCGTAACGGATATTATCCAATCGCGCCACCGAGTGGGCATCCGAAGTGATCGCGACCTTCACGCCGAGCCTGCCGCACAGACGCAGCCCCCGGTGGTCGAGGTCGAGGCGTCGCGGGCTTCCGTTGATCTCGACGGCCACATCCAGGGCCGCAGCCGCGCGCAGAACTTCCTCCAAGTCGAGAGGGTACGGCGGACGCCGACCCAGCTTGCGCCCCGTAGGGTGGCAGAGGAGATCGACGAAGGGGTTCTCCATCGCTCTGATGATGCGGGCCGTCATTCGGGCCTCGGTCATGTCGAAGTGCGAATGCACCGACGCCAGAACCAGATCCAGTCGCCCGATCGTGTCGTCGTCCAGATCAAGGGAGCCGTCGCGGAGGATGTCGACCTCGCAGCCCCGCCAGATGCGGATCTCCGGCAGCTCCTCCTGGACCCGCGCGATCTCGGCGGACTGTGCCCGGAGCGCTCCGGCGTCCAGCCCCGAGGGAACCCCTGTCGAAGGCGAATGGTCGGTGATTGCGACATAGCTGTATCCCTTGGCCGCGGCGGCCTCCACCATGCGTCGAAGCGTGGCCGCACCGTCGCTCCACGTGGTGTGCATGTGGAGGTCGCCCCTGATGTCGCCGCAGGTGACCAGACGGGGCAGCTCCGATTCGGCGCGCTCGACGGTGCTCGCATCCTCCCTGATCTCGGGAGCAATCCAGGGCAGGTCCAGCCGCTCGTAGATCCCGGTCTCGCTCCCGTGCGACTCCGCGCTGTCCGTGGCCGCGCCGCTGCCGACGGCGATTCCCGTGGGAGTCAGTTGCAGCCCCCTTTGCCGCGCCCTGTCAACGAGTGCCTCGATGTAGGGCGGGGGGCCCGTGAGATGATGGGTGAACGCCTCGGCCCGTTCAGGAGGCGCAGCGACCAGCCTGATCTTCACGCCTTCGTACGTCGCGAGGATCGGGTTGTCCCCGCGGCTCCCCTCCCGGCGCATGTCCCGAAGACCGCTCGTCGCATCCCACAACGCCCCCGGCCCGGCTTCGCAGACCACGTCCACCGTGGACACAATCTCCGTACGACGGCGGACCTCGCCCGACAGGCGCGGCTCGATCCCCGCACTTCGCAGAGATGCCGCCAGGGAAGCCGCCGCGCGATCCGCCTGCGACAACAAGCTCTTCCCGGCCATCGCCGCCCGGGCGGCGATGGCCCGCCGGAGACGGCTCACGACGCCGGGGCCGAATCCGTCCAGCTGGTAGATGGTGCGGTCGGCGATCGCCTCTCGGAGCTTTTCCGGGGAATCCACCCCGGCGTCATGCATCGTTCGGGCCCGGGTCGCACCCACACCGTCGAGTCGCATGACCGCCGGAAGCCCCGCCGGGATCCTGTCTCTGTACTCTTGAAGCCGCGAGGACGAGCCCCGAAGCACCAGATCTTCGAGAACGCCGGCCAGCCCTCTCCCGATTCCGGGTATCCGCGTCAGATCGGTTCCCGCTTCGATGAGCTCGGAGAGCGGATGTTCGAAGCGCCGAATTGCTGTCGCCGCCCTGCGGTAGTGTGCGATTCTCTGCGGCCCGGCGCCGTCCAGCGCCACGAGATCCGCAAGCTCGGCCACGAATCCGGCGAGTGCGGGGTTGGTCACGGCGCGGTCGCGCCCGGTGCCGTGTCACCCGGATTCGGCGACCCGTCCTCCGACGTGTTCGTGCCCAGAAGCTCCCCCAGCTGCGCCTCGTTCAGGACCTCGACTCCCAGCTTCCCGGCCCTGGCCAGCTTGGCCCCGGGATTCGCGCCGACAACCAAGAAGTCCGTCCTTGCACTGACCGAACCGGTGACCCGGGCGCCGCGCCCCTCCAGCTCCGCCTTCAGCTCGCTTCGCGTGAACGTCTCCAACGAGCCCGTCAGCACGACCGTCTGCCCCGCCCAGACGCCGCCTTCGTCTGCCGGGGCCTCCTCGGGCAAATCGGGCACATCGAAACGGAAGTCCTTTGCGAGCAGACGGTCGAGCGCGCCGGAGACCCGCGGCTCTCCCAGAAATCCGCGGATCGCCGCCGACATCTTGGGACCCACGCCGTGAACCGCTTCCAGCACCTCCGGCCCGGCCCCGCGCAGCGCCTCGATTCCGCGAAAGTGCCGTGCGAGGTCCCGCGCCACCGTGACGCCCACTTCCGGGATCCCCAAACCCACCAGGAACCTGTCCAGCGCGACGCGGCGCCGTTCCCGGATGGCGTTGACCAGTTTTCGCGCCGACACTTCGGCGAAGCCTTCCAGGGGAATCAGGTCGTCCTCCGACACGTCGAAGAGGTCGGCCAGCTCCGCGGCGAGTCCCTGATCGACCAGCAGCGCCGCCGTCTCCGCGCCCAGTCCCTCGATGTCGAGCGCGCTGCGCGAGCCGAAGTGGGTGATTCTCCCCTTGAGCTGCGCCTTGCAGGCGAAGTGATTGGGACAGATCGTGAAGGGGCCCTTCGCAACGGGCGGGGTGCCGCAGGAGGGACAATCCCCAGGCATCCTGAACGACGGCCCCCTTTCCTTCCCGGCCTCGTGGACCCGCTCGACGACCTGCGGGATCACGTCGCCCGCGCGCTGAACGCGAACCTGATCACCCTCTCGCACGTCCTTGCGTTCGAGCTCCTCGCGGTTGTGAAGCGATGCCCGCGAGACGGTGACGCCGCCCACCTCGACAGGGCGCAGCAGCGCCACCGGGGTCAGCACGCCGGTGCGGCCCACCGACACGAAGATCCGGTCGATCCTGGTGATCTCCTTCCGGGGCTCGAACTTGAAGGCGATCGCCCACCTGGGGTGATGCGACGTGCTCCCCAGCCGTTGCCGCGGTGCCAGTGCGTCGAGCTTCACCACCACCCCGTCGATCTCGTAGTCCAGCGAGTCGCGGTCGGCGGCGAAGCTTCGGTGGTACTCCGCGATTTCGTCCACCGAGGCCGCCACCTCGATCCGCTCGGGGGTACGCAGGCCCCACGCGTTCAGGGCGGACAAGCCCTCGGAGTCGGTCTCGAACGAGGCACCGTCGACATCCATCACGTCGTAGGCCAGCACGGTGAGCGGTCGCTCGGCCGTGATCCCCGAGTCGAGCTGGCGCAGCGCACCCGATGTGGCGTTGCGCGGATTCTGGTACGGCTGCTCGCCGGCCTCGATGCGCCGTTGGTTGAGCGTTTCGAAGTCGCTCAGATACATGATGGCCTCGCCCCTCACCGACAGGAACGCCGGTGCCGCGAGCTCGTCTTCGCGCAGGCGGAGCGGTACCGAGCGGATGGTGCGCACATTCTCGGTGACGCCCTCGCCCACGCGGCCGTTTCCCCGCGTGACCGCGCGATCCAGCACGCCGTCGGCGTACACGAGCTCCAGCGACGCCCCGTCCAGCTTCGGCTCCAGGACGTACCGGATCTCCTCGTCCCCGAGAGCCTTGCGCAGCCGCTCGTCGAACCGCAGTACCGCGTCGACTTCATGGGCCGAGTCCAGCGAGAGCATGGGGACGTTGTGTTCGATGTTGGGAAGACTCTCAAGCGGATCCGCACCCACTCGTCGGGTGGGCGAATCGGGCGTGACCAGCGACGGATGGGCCGCTTCGAGGGCTTGCAGGCGACGGAAGAGCGCATCGTATGCCGAGTCCGAAACCTCAGGGTTCGCCTCCGCATGGTACAGGCGGTTGTGGCGATCGATCTCGGTGCGGAGCCGCGCGATCTCGCCCGCGGCCTCATCGGGGCCGAGGTCCTCAGGGCCTTTCTCGCCCGCAGCCTCCTCGGGGCCGAGGTTCCCGGGGCCGGCCTCGCCGGGAGCCCCGAGACCAGCCCGCGCGGCGTCGTGCTGTCTCATGAAAAACGCTAATCCGCGCCGAGGTTCCTGTCCACGCGGCTGTTATCCGACTTAGATTGAAGCCTTGTCCAGCGATTCACCAACCAGGAGGTACCGGATGGAGTCGTCCCGCGGTCCGATCCGCATGTTCGCATTCGCCGTCGCGGTGGTCTTCCCCGTCGCGATGGCCGTCCCCGCCGTGCTGTCGGCGCAGATGGAGCCCACCACTCTCCGCGGTGCCGACGAGGGGGACGGCCCACACGAGCGGCTCATCTTGCGCGGCGCCACCATCATCGACGGTACGGGCGCCCCGCCCATGGGACCCGTCGACATCGTGATCGAGGGCGACAGGATATCCCGGATCGCCACCGTGGGGTACCCGGGCGTCCCCATCGACGAGGGGCGGCGCCCCGGCGACGCCACCAGGGAGATCGACATGGCCGGCATGTACGTCATGCCCGGCTTCGTGGACATGCACGCGCACACCGGCGGCGCAGGCAAAGCGCCGCAGCCCGAGTACACCTACAAGCTGTGGATGGGACACGGGATCACGACATCGCGCGGTGTCGGCCACGGCCCCATGATGTGGGCCCTCGAGGAGAAGGCGGCGGCGGCCCGCAACGAGATCGTCGCGCCGCGCATGTTCACCTACGCCCGTCCGGGCGAGGCTTGGGACAACGGGCCGGTCGACTCGCCCGAGAAGGCACGCGAATGGGTCCGTTGGGCCGTCGACGTCGAGGTGGAAGGCGCGAAGATCGACGGCCTCAAGCTCGGCGCGATGGACCCCGACATCATGGCCGCGGTGATCGACGAGGCGCACCGGCACGGCCTCGGCACCGTCGCGCACCTCGGCCAGATGGGCGTGCCGCGCATGACCGCGCTCGACGCCGCCGAGGTCGGGCTCGACATGATGACCCACTACTACGGCCTCATGGAGTCCATGCTGACCGACTACAGCGTCCAGGACTGGCCCCTCGACTACAACTACCAGGACGAGCAGCACCGCTTCGGCACCGTCGGGCGCCTCTGGTACCAGGCCGCCGAGCCGGGGTCGGAGCAGTGGAACGACCTGATCGACCGCTTCCTCGAGCTAGGCTTCGGGCTCGACCCCACGATGACCATCTACGAAGCCAGCCGCGATGTGATGCGCGCCCGCGAGGCCGACTTCCACGAAGAGTACACGCTGCCGAGCCAGTGGGACTTCTATCAGCCTTCGCGCCGCGCCCACGGCTCCTACTGGTTCTACTGGACCAGCGAGGACGAGTACCACTGGAAGCGCTTCTTCCAGAAGTGGATGCACTTCCTGAACGACTACAAGAACGCCGGCGGACGAGTCACGACCGGATCCGATTCGGGCTTCATCTACAAGCTCTACGGCTTCGACTACATCCGCGAACTCGAGCTGCTCCGCGAAGCCGGCTTCCACCCCGTCGAGGTGATCCGTTCGGCGACCCTTTACGGCGCCGAGGAGCTCCACGATCCCAAGGGCGCCGACATCGACTTCGGCATCCTCCGGGCCGGCCTCAAGGCGGACATGGTCGTGGTGGACGAGAACCCGCTCCAGAACCTCAAGGTCCTCTACGGCAACGGCGCCGTGAGACTCAACGACGAGACCGGCGAGGTCGAGCGCGTGGGCGGCATCAAGTACACCATCAAGGACGGTATCGTCTACGACGCGCAGCAGCTTCTGGCGGACGTGCGCGAGATGGTCCGGAAGGCGAAGGAAGAGAGAGCAGTTTCGGACGGATAGGAGACCCGACATGCGTGACGCGAACGGGGTGTCGCCCAAGCAGCATCCCGGCTTCCGGAACCCGACTCGTCTGGCGAACTGGGCCAGGGGATTCCTCTGCGTCGGCGTGGCTGCGCAAGTCTCCAGGATCGCGCATCACACCCGTGCCTTCGGGGCGTTCTCCGAGACCGGGGAGGCGGCAGCGTCACCGGCAACCGCGGGGTACGCCGTCTTGCTCGCGGCGACTTCGCTGACCACCGCCGTTCTCGTGTCCAAGTGGATCTACCGGGCCAACTGCAATGCCCGCGCGCTCGGAGCTTCGGGAATGGCGTTCAGTCCGCGAGCCGCCGTCGGCTGGTACTTCGTGCCCGTCGCCAATCTGTGGAAGCCGTACCAGGCGATGAAGGAGATCTGGCAGGCAAGCGTGAGTCCTTTCGGCTGGCGACGCCAACCGGTTTCGTGGCTGGTACCCTGCTGGTGGCTCCTCCTGGGGCTCTTGGGATCCTGGACGGCGGCCATGGTTGCATGGACGGCGCAGAAAAGCGTAGATGCAATCGACGAGACAGCCGCGGAACGCTTGGGCGAGGCGGCGGCGCAGGGCGTTTTGATCCCCGCGAGCCTCCTCCTGGTGGTGATCATCGGCCGGGTCCACGCCATGCAGACGGTACACCACAAAAGGCAGTTCGCCGCAGGCAGAACCCCAGGCATCGCCGACACCGGCATCAGATCGGCAGCCCGTGGTGAACCCCCTCGCGAGCACCGAGAGCAAGACCCCTGTCCGGCAAGGCGCTGCCCGCACCGCGTCAGGCCGCGCGGTTCGGCCTCATTCTCCCCGCCGCAGCTCCACAGCCGTACCGTAGCACATCATTTCCGCCGCGCCCCGGCTCACTTCGGCGGACTGGAAGCGCACGCATAGGATGCCGTTGGCGCCCAGGGTCTCCGCGTCGGCGATCATGCGGTCCACGGCCTGCTCACGGACTTCGGCAAGAAGCTTGGTGTACTCGTACACCTCGCCGCCGGCCAGATTGCGGAGGCCGGCAATCAGATCCTGCCCCAGATGACGGACTCGGACGGAGCTGCCCCTGACCAGGCCCAGTGTCCGCTCCAAGCGGTAGCCGGCGACGGTTTCCGTCGTGGCGACGATCATCGGTGGACGTTCCGGTACGGGTCCGTGCCGTGTTCCCGGTAGCGATCCCAGATCACATTGGCAAGCAGAACCAGGACCCCGATCGCGAGGCCGCCGGTCGCGAGCTTGATGACGATGCCCGACGGGGATCTGACGAAGGACCACGCGCCGTAGGCCAACCAGGCGACTGTTCCGGAAATGGTCAGAACCCACCCCACCGGCTGCGTGATCCGCGACCTGATGCGGTCCCAGGCGGAATCTGCACGGCAGGTGACGAACGACAGGTCCTGAAGCTCCTCCTTCATCGAACGGAACAGGGCCACATCGCGCCGCAGCTCACTCGAAGTCTCCAGGACACGCTCCACCGCAGCCCTCTCTTCAGGGGTGACTTCCCCGTCCAGGAAGCGCATGAGGTCTTCCTGGCTGACCTTTACTGGGATGTTCTGGCTCATGTACCCGTCCCGGCCGCCTCGCAGCACGTTCGCCAGCGCCCGCCGCGCATGGAAGAGCCGGCTCGCTACCGTGCCTTCCGGGATGTTCAGTATTCCGGCGATCTCGCCGTAGCGAAATCCCTCGATTTCCTTCAGCACGATCACCTCGCGATGATCTTCACTGAGGCACTCCAGGGCCCTCCACAGCTCTTCCCTGGCTGCCTTTTTCTCCCGGATCCGTTCCGGGCTCCGTTCCGGATCGGACGGCCGCATTTCCAAACGTTCGTCCAGCGCCTCGAGCCGAAACCGAGCAGCGCGGGTCCGAAGCGCGTCCCGGCACTGATTTCTGAGAATCTGAAAGAACCACGGTCCAAAGGGCCGTTTCAGGTCGAAGTGCCCCAGAGAACGCCAAATCTTGACGAAGGCATCCTGCAGGGCATCCATGGCATCGTCCTGGTTCCCCATCATGCCCAGGGCCACGCGCATTCCCGGACGCTCATAGGCCCGTACAATGGGTTCGAAGAAACGGGTATTGCCCGCCTGACACTTTCGCAGGAGTTCCCGTTCCAGGTCAGGGAGCAATCTGCCTCCAGGTTGGATTCGAGCACATGCAGCGACTACGACCGGCACCGCCGAATCATTCTAACGGATCGCAGGCGAGGGACGATCACGGTTCGATGTTTCCGGGCAAGCGAGTGGTCGGGCCGGGTTCCGGCCGGATTCCCGGACGGCGAGGGGCGATCACGGTCTGATGCTCCCAGGCAGCGGCATGCTCGATTGGGACATCCCGGCCCCGAGACGCCGGTTTTGTCCGCGGGGGCTGGCGAGTTCTCTTTCCAAGGCGCAGCTTTGCCGTGAAGTTGCAGCTTTGCCGTGAAGTCGAAGCCATCTCACACCTTCAGCCGGACAGGAAAGCAATGGAACCTGCATGTACGCTGCGCCGGTGCGCCGTCCTCGTGATCACAACCATCCCGCTGCTCCCGCTCATCACCGCCGGTCCGTCCGCCGCCCAGCAGGTGGAGTACCCGGCCGGATTCGACGAGGAGGCCGCCTACTACGCCGAAGCCCTGGGGCCTCTTGCCCGTCCGGTCACCACGAGTTCGTTCCGGGCACAGCAGTTCTTCGACCAGGGCGTCCAGATGATGTACGCCTTTACGCCTTTGCGCGCGGCGAGGTCTTTTCGCCAGGCCCAGCGAGAGGACCCCGACTGCGCGATGTGCTTCTGGGGGGAAGCCTGGGCCTGGGGTCCGTACCTGAACGGGGGCATGGGCGCAGACGATGCGCCGCGCGCGTACGAGAACATCATGAAGGCGAAGGCTCTCGCGCCGGAACACGCCAGCGACGTCGAGCGGGCCCTGATCGAGGCCATGGCGGTCCGCTACGTCGAGGAGCACGACGATGTGATTCGCAAGAAGCTCGACTCGGCCTACGCCCGCGCCATGGCCGACGTCTACGAACGCTTCCCCCGCGATCCGGATGTCGGCACGCTGTACGGCGAATCGCTGATGCTGCTCGAGCCCCGGCGCGGCCGCTGGGACATCGAGAAGCCGGCCGTCAAGAAGATCCACGCCGTCCTCGAGGCCGTTCTTGCCATGGACATTACGCATCCGGGCGCCTGCCATCTGTACGTGCACGCGACCGAGCCCACCGTGAAGCCCGGAAAGGCGGAAAGCTGCGCCGACCATCTCGGCGCGTCGATCCCCGGTGCGAGCCACATTCAGCACATGCCCTCCCACACCTACAACCGAATCGGGCGCTGGGGCGATGCGGTAAGGGCCAACCTCGCCGCATGGCACTCCGATCTTCGCGCAGAGGAGGACATCGCCTGGGCCATCTACCCGTCTCACAACCTCCACATGCTGCTCTTCGCGGCATCCATGGACGGCCAGGGGGCGGTCGCGATCCAAGCGGCCAGGGACTACGGCAAGATCGTTCCCAGCGGAAGCTTCTACGAGGGCATGACGCTGCTCCGTTTCGGCCGCTTCGACGAGATCCTCGAGATGGACGATCCGCCCGAGGGCGGGATCCAGCGCGGCTTCTGGGACTTCGCCCGCGGCTACGCGTACCTGCGCCGGGACGAACCGGGACGGGCCGCCGTCTATCTGGAGCGGGTGCGGCGAGCGGCCGAGAACACACCCGAACACGAGCGCTTCCGGGGCCATTCCGCCGCCGACCTGCTCGGTGTCGTGGCGGGGATCCTCGAAGGGGAGATGCTCCGCCGGGAAGGAGACACCGAACACGCCGCCGAGGTCTTGGAGACCGCCGTAACCATCGAGGACGGACTGCGTTACGACGAGCCCGAACCGCTCAACTTCTCGGCCCGGCACTGGCTCGGCGACCTGTTCCTCGACCTCGAGCGCTACGAGGACGCGGAACGCGTCTTCGAGGCGGCGCTCGCAGACCACCCGATGAACGGGTGGTCCCTCTTCGGGCTGGAAGCCGCCCTGCGGGGCCGGAACCGCACAGCGGAGGCCGACGAGGTGCACCGGCGCTTTCAGGAGGCCTGGGGCAGATCGGACACCTGGATCCGGGGATCTGTGTTCTAGCCCGGCAGTCCGTGGGGAACCCTCGCGAGCAGGCGGCACGGCAGATCGACGGGGGGCCGCCGGAAGGGCGAGGTTCGGAACCCCCCGCGAGCAGGCGGGCACGGCCGTGGGTTCCAAGGAGCGCATCCCTCCGGTAGCTTTCGTGTCCCTAACAATGATTGTTCTTATTAGCGAAGAATCGGAGCGTTGGATGAACGACTCGCCGATCCTCTCGGTGACCGGCCTGCGGGCTAAGGTCGCCGAGGAGGCTATCGATATTCTCAGGGGTGTGGACCTGGCCATCCGGCCCGGGGAGACCTACGCGATCATGGGTCCGAACGGCTCCGGCAAGAGCACGCTGGCCAAGGTGATCGCGGGCCATCCGGCCTACGAAGTGACTGCAGGTTCGGTCGTCTTCAGGGGCGAGGAACTCCTCGAGATGGAGCCGGACGAGCGATCCCAGGCCGGAATCTTCATGGCCTTCCAGTACCCGGTCGCGATTCCCGGCGTCTCGATCGCCAACTTCCTGCGTACCGCACTGCAGGCGAGGCTGGCGGACGACGAGGAGCTGGACCTCTTCGACTTCCAGGAGCTCCTCATGGAACGCATGGACCTCCTGGACATGGACCCCGCCTTCGCCCAGCGTCCGATCAACGACGGGTTCAGCGGCGGGGAAAAGAAGCGCAACGAGATCCTGCAGATGGCCGTCCTGAAGCCCGCCCTCGCCGTAATGGACGAGACGGACTCGGGGCTGGACATCGACGCCCTGAAGGTGGTCGCGCAGGGTGTGAACACGCTTCGCGAGGAGAATCCGGCGATGTCGGTGCTCCTCATCACGCACTACCAGCGGATCCTGAACTACATCATCCCCGACATGGTGCATGTGATGTACAGAGGCAGGATCGTGGAATCGGGCGGGCCCGAGGTGGCAATGGAACTCGAGGCTCGCGGATACGAAGAATACAGGAAGGCGCATGTTGCCTGACCACAGCGGGCGCGGCGGCCGAGACGGCCGGCCGGTCGGAGCAAGGAGAAGCTGATGCCGAGCAACGAACTCATACAGGGACTGGGGCTCGACGACTACAAGTTCGGGTTCATCACCGACTCCGAACCCGTCTTCCGCACCAGACCCGGTCTCGACGCCGAGGTGGTGCGGCAGATCTCGGCGCGCAAGGACGAACCCGCGTGGATGCTCGCGCGGCGCATGAAGGCGCTGAAGATCTACGAATCGAAGCCGATGCCGCAGTGGGGCGGAGATCTGTCAGAGCTCGAGGAGACGCTGGAGCAGACGTACTTCTACGTGAAGCCCCAGGAGCAGATGGAACGGTCCTGGGACGACGTTCCGGAAAGCATCAAGCTGACCTTCGAGCGGCTCGGCATCCCCGAGGCCGAGCGAAAGATCCTGGCGGGCGTCGGAGCGCAGTACGACTCCGAAATGGTCTACCACTCCCTCAAGGAGGAGTGGGAGGCGAAGGGCGTGATCTTCGACTCCATCGAGGACGGGCTCGAAAATCATCCCGAGCTCTTCCGCAAGCACTTCGGGACGGTGATCCCCGCCGCCGACAACAAATTCGCGGCGCTGAACTCCGCAGTGTGGTCGGGCGGCTCCTTCGTCTACATCCCGCCCGGAGTGCAGCTCGAGACGCCCCTTCAGGCCTACTTCCGCGTCAACCAGGAGCGCCTCGGGCAGTTCGAACGCACGCTGATCATCGCGGACGAAGGGTCGCGGGCGCACTACATCGAGGGGTGCACCGCACCGGTCTACTCGACCGATTCCTTCCACTCCGGCGTGATCGAGATCGTCGTCGAGCGGGACGCATTCTTCCGCTACACGACGATCCAGAACTGGTCCAACAACATGTACAACCTGGTGACGCAGCGGGCGCTGGTGCACCGGGGCGCCCACATGGAGTGGCTCGACGGCAATCTCGGCTCGAAGCTGACGATGAAGTACCCGTCCTGCTATCTCATGGAAGAGGGCGCGCACGGCGAGATCCTGTCCATCGCGTACGCGGGCGACGGACAGCATCAGGACACGGGCGGCAAGGTGATCCATGTGGCACCGAACACCTCGTCGAGCATCGTCTCGAAGTCGATCTCGAAGGGGACGGGGCGCTCCTCCTACCGGGGCCTGTGCAAGGTCTACGACGGGGCCGTGAACGCGAAGTCGAACGTCGAGTGCGACGCGCTGCTCATCAACGAGACATCCCGAACCGACACGTTCCCGTACATCGAGATCGACGAGCGGAGCGCCTCGGTCGGCCACGAGGCCACCGTCTCCAAGGTCGGTGACGAACAGCTTTTCTATCTCATGAGCCGGGGAATGGACGAAGCCGAAGCAATGGCGCTGATCGTGCGCGGATTCATCGAGCCGATCGCCAAGGAGCTTCCGCTCGAGTACGCGGTCGAGCTGAACCGGCTGATCGAGCTCGAGATGGAAGGGAGCGTCGGGTGAGCCGCCTCCTGGCAGCGCGGGAACGCGCACCCGAGCACGCAACGAAAGATGTTGCGCGCGTGCGGCTGACTCGGGCAAGGCCGGAAGCGCCGGATCCGCAGTGGTTGAAGGCCCGCCGCGCTGACGCGTGGAGTCTCTACAGGTCCACGCCGCTGCCCTCCACCCGCTCCGAGGAGTGGCGCTACACGGACCTTTCGCGAATACTGCCGCTGGACGAGCTGGTGCCCGCGGATGCCGGATGGCCTGGCGTCGCCATGCCGAACGGGGACGGGTCGATCCCGGGCCCGCTGCGCCGGGCCATGGCGCAGGACCGCGACGGCGCCGGACGCATCGTTGACGTGGACGGTACAGTCGTTGCGGTCGAGCTTGACGAGTCTCTGCAGCAGCAGGGCGTGGTTCTGGCGTCGCTGCGCGAGGCCGCGCAGAGCGGCGACCCGAGTGTCGAGGCGTTCCTCGCCACGAAGGCCGTTCCGGCCTCCGACGGGAAGTTCCCCGCATTGAACGCGGCCCTGTGGAGCGACGGGGTCTTCCTCAAGGTGCCTCGGGGTGTGCGTCCCGACCGCCCCATTCGGCTGAGTCGCTGGGTGTCGCAGGCCGGTACCGCCACGTTCACGCGTATCCTCATCGTGGCCGAGGAGCACAGCCAGGTCTCGTTCGTGGACGAGATGCTGTCGCCCGACTTCGACGACGTCACGCTGGCGAACACGGTGGTCGAACTCTTCTCCCATGCCGGGGCACAGATCCAGTACGTGTCGCTGCAGCGCATGGGGAAGGGCGGCTTCTACCTCGCCAACCAGCGCACGCTGGCCAGGCGCGATTCCACTCTCGACACGCTGAACGTGGCCCTCGGGGGGTCGGTCGGCCGCGTCGACCTCAATGCCCGCCTTATGGGACCGGGCGCCAACAGCGACATGCTCGGGCTGTATTTCGGCGACGACGACCAGCACTTCGACTTCAACACCAGCCAGGACCACGTTGCGCCCGACGCGCACAGCGACCTGCTGTACAAGGGCGCGCTCGACGACGACGCCCGCGGGGTCTTCCGCGGAATCATCCGGGTCCACAAGGGCGCCCAGCGCACCGACGCCTACCAGACCAACCGAAACCTGATCCTCTCGGACCGGGCCGTCGCGACCTCGCTGCCCAACCTCGAGATCGAGGCCGACGACGTGCGGTGCTCTCACGGGGCCACGGTGGGCCAGCTGGACGCCGAGGCGCTCTTCTACCTGATGAGCCGGGGCATGGACAGAGAGCAGGCCGAACGCCTTGTGGTTCTGGGGTTTCTGGGCGAAGTTCTCGACCGGCTCCCGCTGGGAGGCGTGGCCGCAAAGGTGACCAGGGCGATCGAGGCGAAGCTGGGATACGCGAGGTAGACGCCGACATGTTCACGAGGAAGACGGCCGAACGGAAGGCCGGCTGGACGAAGGTCGCTTCGGTGGACGAGGTTCCGCCCGGCCGGCTCATGGCGGTGCAGACCGACGGCGGGCCGGTCGTCCTGGCGAATGTGGATGGTCACATCTACGCGCTCGAAGACCGCTGCTCGCACCAGGACTATCCGCTTTCGGCAGGCGAGCTGGAGGACGGACAGATCGAGTGCTCGTTCCACGGGGCCAGGTTCGATGCGTGCTCCGGCAGGGCCACGCAGCTTCCGGCGATCACGCCCGTCCGAACTTTCGAAGTCCAGGTGCGGGATGACTCCGTCTACATACTGCTGGGCTGAACGTCCCGCGGAACCGGACGGGTCCGGCAGCGGCAGCCCGGCACCGTGCCGCTCGCTGTGCTCGCGCGGACTCGTCCGCGGGCTGCTGGGCCGTTAGGGAGAGCATCGGATGCAGGCCGCCGCCGCGCTCGACGTAAACGCTCTGAGACGGGATTTTCCGATCCTCGACCAGACCGTGGACGGCAAGCCCCTCGTCTACCTGGACAACGCCGCATCCTCCCAGAAGCCCCGGCAGGTCATCGACGCGATCGCTCGTTACTACCTGCGGGACCACGCCAACGTCCACCGAGGCGTGCACGAACTCGCCCGCCGGGCCACCGAGGCCTACGAGAACAGCCGGGCCCGAGTCGCCAGGTGGGTGAACGCCGCCGATGCGCACGAGATCGTCTGGACGCGGGGAACCAGCGAAGCCCTCAATCTGGTGGCGTTCTCGGTCGGGCAGGCGCGTGTCGGCCCCGGAGACGAGCTCGTCATTTCCGAGATGGAGCACCATTCCAACCTGGTTCCCTGGCAGCTCCTGGCGGCCCGTGCAGGTGCCCGGCTCCGCTACGTGGGGCTGACGGACGAAGGCCGCCTGGACCTCGACCGGCTCGAGGGTCTGCTCGGCCCCCGCACCAGGGTGGTTGCGCTTCCGCATGTCTCCAACGCGCTCGGCACCATCAACCCCGTTGCCGACATCGGCGCCGTGGTCAGGAGCCGGACGGACGCCGTCTACATTCTGGACGGCGCTCAGGGAGCCCCTCACCTGTCCGTCGATGTCCAGGCGATGGGGTGCGACTTCTACGCCTTCTCCGGCCACAAGATGTGCGGACCGACGGGAATGGGCGTGCTCTGGGGCAGGAGGGCGCTGCTGGAAGAGATGCCTCCCTATCAGGGGGGCGGCGAGATGATCGAAAAGGTCTCGCGTCGATCGAGCACGTGGGCGGAGGTGCCTCACAAGTTCGAGGCGGGAACGCCCAACATTGCGGGCGCTGTCGGCCTGGCCGCTGCAGTGGACTACCTGGAAGGCATCGGCCTGGACGCGATCCGCGAACACGAGATAGCGCTCACCCGTACCGCGCTGGACCTGCTGGCCGAAGTGGACGGCCTGCGCGTTCTGGGACCGATGAATACCGAAGAGCGGGCCGGGGTCATTCCCTTCGTGATCGAAGGAACTTCCGCGCAGGACCTGGCCACGATTCTCGATGCGCAGGGAATCGCGGTGAGGGCCGGTCATCACTGTGCTCAGCTTGTCGTAGACCGTTACGGCCTGTCTGCGACGACCCGTGCATCGTTCTACCTTTACAACAGCAACGAAGAAGTGCACCGACTGGCCGAAGGGGTGCGGACCGCGCGAGAAATTCTGCTTTCCTGAAGCGCCGCGCCTCGGAAGCTTCACACCAGAACCCGAGCAAGAGGGGGGAATCTCTTTGTCCATATCATCAGTGTCCGCGCTGGCGCTCATCGTCGTGGCCACCGCTTGCGTGGGAGACGCAGCGGAAGAGGCGGAACCGCCCGAGCCGGATCCGTTTGTTTCCACGGAGAGTCCGCGTGAATCGATGACGGAGGCCGACTACGGGGAATTCGATCGGTCCCAAGTCGGTCTCAGCCTGCCCTGGACCCGCAACACCATCACCCGGGATCCCGACCCGGAAGACGCACCCTCTCGGCTCACCGATGTCGGCACTGCCCGGTCCCGCGGCTACGACAGGGTGGTCTTCTCCTTTTCGCCGGCGCTTCCCGGATACCGGATCGCGCATTCGGCGGAGGCCGACGGCGGCTGCGACGGAACCGAGCCCGTGTCCGGCGCGCCCGGGCATGTGGTCGTCGAGTTCACGCGCGCGCTGTCCAACGACGGCGGGTCACCTCTGGTCGGGGAACGGAACCGCACGACCGGCTTCCCCGCCCTGGTCGACGCGGTCCAGGTCTGCGACGAAGACGACAAGGTAAGATGGGTTCTTGGCACAAGCGGCGCGGTGGACTACCGTATCATGGAGATCTTGGGTGATCCGCGGCTGGTGGTCGACTTGCGTCACCCTTCTGGCGACGAGGGACGCCCGTAAGCAACCGACATCCTTGGCAACAAGGCTTGGCAGCAAGGCGATGATCCAGCGGCAGCCGAGGCAACGGCACCAGCGGCAGCCGAGGCAACGGCAACTGATGAGCGGCCTCCTCGGGGTTCTCGTGCTGGTGTCTTGCGGGGATGACGGGGGGCTGACCTCGCCCGGCACGATTTCGACGGTGCCGGTCACGTTCCTGGCGGTATGCAGGAATGGAATGGCGGGCGACTATCCGTGCGACGGACTGGATCTGGTGTCCAAGCTAGGAGTGCACGAAATCGGTGCCCGCAGCGCGTTCTCCGGCTCGACCGACAGCAGCGCCGAATCGCTCGTGAGCGACCTCTGGGGCTGGACCGATCCCGTCACTCGCACCGAATGGGCGTTGGTCGGGCATTCCAGCGGCACTTCCTTCGTATCGTTGCGGAATCCCTCGAAGCCTATGCATGCGGGCGTCCTGCCCATGACGACGGGCGCCGACCCCAGCGACTGGCGCGATATCAAGGTCTACAAGGACCATGCCTTCATCGTCGCGGACGGAGCCGGCCCGCACGGCATGCAGGTCTTTGACCTGACGCAGCTGCGGCGCATCGGCAACGCGCCTGGCAGAAGCCCGCCGGCCTTCAGCGAGTCGGCGCACTACGATAACATCGCGAGCGCCCACAACATCGTGATCAACGAAGCGACCGGGTTCGCCTATGCGGTGGGCAGCAACAGCGGGGGCGAGACCTGCGGGGGCGGACTGCACATGATCGACATCCGCGATCCCCTCAACCCCGCTTTTGCCGGATGCTTCGCGGACGCGAACACCGGGTTCGCGCAGACCGGCTACACGCACGACGCCATGTGCGTCGTCTATGACGGCCCGGACACCGAACACCGGGGCCGGGAGATCTGCTTCAGCTCCAACGAAACGCGCTCAGCATTGCCGATGTGTCCGACAAGAAAGCGCCGACGGCAATCGCGGCGGCCCGTTATCCCCTTACAGGATATGCCCATCAGGCATGGATTGATGAGGATCATGAATATCTGTATATGAACGACGAACTCGACGAGTTCGTCGCCGTTTTGCAAACCAGTCCCCTGGTCTGGGACGTCACCGACCTCGACGACCCGGTCGTGGTCACCGAATTCCTCGGGTCTACCCCCGCTTCCGACCACAACCTGTACGTGCGGGGGGACTTCGTATACCTGGCCAACTACCTGGCGGGACTGCGGATCCTGAACATCGAGGATCGCGAGAATCCCCGCGAGGTCGCGTACTTCGACGTGGAACCCGCGGGCGACGACCTTCCCGGCCTCAACGGCACGTGGAGCAGCTACCCGTTCTTCGCCAGCGGGATCATCGCGGTGACCTCCATGAACGGGGGCGTATTCTTCCTCAGGCGATCCGGAAACTGACGCCCGAACCCGGCCAGTGAGGTTCTCGCGTCGAGGGACGGCGCTCTCCTCATCCTCACCCTGAACCGGCCGCACCGCCTGAACGCAGTGAATGTGCCGCTGTACGAAGGATTGGTGCGCGGTCTGGAAGGTGCCGAAGCGGACGGCGGGATCCGCTGCGTCGTCGTGACCGGTGCCGGGAGAGCCTTCTGCGCCGGTGCCGATCTGAAGGAGCACCGCGATCGGGATCCGACCGCGGAGGATCGGCGCTGGTACACGGCGGTGGCACAGCGCGCCAACCACCTGATGCAGACGATCGGGACGCCGGTCGTGGCCGCAGTGAACGGGCACGCGATCGGCGCAGGGCTCGAGCTCGCGCTTTCGGCGGACCTCGCGATCGTGGCCGAGGAGGCCAAGCTGCGGCTGCCGGAGATCGCCCTCGGGACCTTCGTGGGAGGTGGCACGGTCTACACGCTCTCGGATCGGGTCGGCGTGCCCAAGGCCCGCGAGATCATCTACCTGGGCGATTTCTTTTCGGGGGCGAAGGCCGCGGCCATGGGCGTCGTGAACCGCGCGGTGCCCGCCGCCGAAGTGCTCCCCGAAGCCATTCGGCTGGCCCGGCGGCTCGCGCGGCGCGCCCCCATCCCGCTGGCGGCCGCAAAACGCCTGATCGGTCCGGCGGCCGCGATGTCCCGAGAAGAAGCGCTGGAGCGCGAGCGCGTGGTTCTGGAGGAGATCTTCGGCACCTCGGACTGGCGCGAGGGTCTGGCTGCTTTTCACGAGAAACGCCCCCCGGACTACAAGGGAAGATGACCGGAGGGGAGATGACCGGAGGGGAGATGACCGAGGCGAGATGACGCTCGGCCAGATCTTGGAGCCCCGCTCGATCGCGGTCGTGGGCGCGAGCACCGACCCCGCCAAGAGGGGCCATCAGATCCTCCGCGCACTCGGCGAGTCGGCTACGCGGGCCGGGTCTACGCGGTGAACTGCGCAGGCGGCCGTCTGTTCGGCCACGAGGTCTACCGGTCGGTCGCGGAGCTGCCCGAGGCAGCGGACCTCGCAGTCATCTGCACTCCGGCAGCAACCACCCTCGATCTCGTTCGCGCCTGCGGCGAACGCGGCATCGCCGGTGCGGTGGTCCTGGCGGTCGGATTCGGCGAATCGGGGGCCGACGGCGCTCGGCTGGAAGCGCGCCTTCTGGACGCGGCGCGGCTGGGTGGCGTGCGTGTCGTCGGGCCGAACACATCCGGCCTGCTCAACCTGCCCGGGGGAGTCAACCTGATCGGCGCTCGCGGGGTACGCCCCGGAGGAATCGCGCTGGTGCTGCAGTCGGGAAACGCGGAACTCAGGCGTCGCGGTGCCAGCTTCGTTGCGCGGCGACGGCAGTGGCGCACTGACGGCAGACGACCCGGTGACAGCTCCGTAGCGCCGCGAAGGCAGTGGCACCTAGACGGCGGACCACCCGGCACCGCGCAATCCCACGCCGCCATCGAGGCGGCCCGCGCCCAGCAACGGATCACGCTGACCGAGCTGGAGGCACGATCCCTGCTCGGCAAGACGGGGTTGGGCAAGACCGGGTTGGAATTCGCGCCGGTCGCGGTGGTTCGCTCCGCCGATGAAGCAGCCGACGCCGCAGCACGCGCGGCGTGCCCGGTCGCGATCAAGCTTTCGTCACGCTACATCTCCCACAAGACGGACGCGGGCGGCGTGGTCTTGAATGTGAGGAGTCGGGACGCGGCCCGGGCCGCCTTCGAGAGCATCTCCGCGAACGCAACCTCCTACGGCCGTGCCCGCGGGTTCCCGGCCGAGGCGTGCGAAGCGACCGTGTCGCCGATGCTCGAACCCCCGGTCGCCGAACTGCTGGTGGGCGCGTACCGCGATCCTCAACTCGGACCCGTGCTGACCGTGGCGGCCGGCGGCATCTGGGCCGAGGTGCTGCGCGACGCGACGCACCGGGTGCTGCCGGTGGACGAAGCCGAGGTGGAGGCCGCGATCGGGGAACTGAAGGTGAATGCGCTGCTTGCCGGAGCGCGCGGCGCGCCTGCGGTGCGGCTGGGGCCGGTCGCAGAAGCGGCCCTCGCGATCGGCGACTGCCTGATGCGATGGCCGGACGTGGCGGAGGCCGAAGTCAACCCGCTTTTCGTTTATAGACGCCGGGTTGCGCCGGTGGACGCCAGGGTGGTTCTGCTGGACAAACACGGTCGCCCGATCCTGCGTTCACTGTAAGTGAGCTTTGGCCGCTTAGTTAGTGAAGGCATGAGATGGAAGAGAGACAACGAGCTCTTCTTGGAGTGCCTCGACGAGGAGAGCTAGTCGGCGGACTCTAGGCTAGGGCGCTGAACGCGCATTCGCACTGGCGGCCTTGGCGGTCGCGGCGAGCTGCGGCCGGGGCGAATACGAGTGGGCGACTGTTGCCCTCGACCCCGTGGCATCTGCCCCGGCCCCGTTTACCGAAAGCTATGAGATTGCCTTGGTGGCCAAGGACACGGTCTGCATGACCAATTCCTATGAGCATGTCCATTGCGTCAGCCGAGGCAGCAACGTGGTCGGCGTTATTCGGGCGCGAGGAGAGGATCCGGGGAAGTCACTGCCGGGCCGCACTTGGTACGTTGACCTGTGGACCCGTCGCGACGATCTCCATGAACCGCTTGGCGTTATTCGAGCTCGATGGGCGCTTGGTGTGCGAGATCGTGCTGCCGGGTGCCCACTTGGTGCCTGCGGCTCCGGTCGGAAAGACGATCCTCGCCTGTCACTTCGCGGGAGGCTCGCGTACGACCTCAAGACCGATGTGGCACCGGGTAGAAGTGGTCTGGGAGCGCCAAGGGATCCGTGAAATCGCCGACACCGAGTGCGGAAGGATAGCTTCGGGTGTCGCGTCGCCCGCGGGCGGGTGGACGTTTCCGGTCTGTCAGCGCGAGTTCGTCTTCCGGGTCTTTAGGTTATTGGGGCTGCTGCGGCTGGTGGTGCCAACTTGGGCGAGAACAGACTCGAGGCCGTCTACTCCAGTCTCAATGCCATCTTTCGTCACGAATGTTAGAGTTCCGCGTATCCCGAGGCGGTTGGCGAGAGTGATGCTGGCGGTCACGCGGCTCGATGTTCGCTCGCTGTCCATGCAGGCGACCAAAGCTCGCACATCAGGCACGCCAACCTCTTGGACGAAGTCGTCCCACATCCCCTCATCCATCCACTCGTCCGTACTCATCAACCCATGATGGATTTCTTGGAACACCCCATGCTCGTCAGCACACACGGCGGCACTGGCCGCTTCGCGGGCACGAGGATGAATCCGATCCAGTGGAAGATGCAGGAGCGCGATGGCAAGGCCTCGGGCCACTGCCTGCACCAGCGCTGGCTCGACCGAACGGCAGAAGGGACACTGGTAGTCCGTGAACATCACGACAGTATCCGACGGTGGTGGTTCGTTCGCGATGACACTCGCGTGTGAAATCAGATCGTCCCACGACGACTCGACCGGCGCACGCTGTTCACTTACTGCCCGAAAGCCAGTATACCATCGCCCCAACGGACCCATCGGGCCGAAAAGAAGTATCAAGATGGTCGCCAATATGGCCACGTTGACGATAGTATTCAAGCGGTTCGGCGCGGTAGCACACACGGGATGACCTCACCTCGGTATCCGAAGGAAGGAGGGCAGCCCGACAACAGCTCATTGCGGGCTGCCCCATCAGGAGTTGCGACGGTGCCGAGGGCTACAGCCGGCACCAATAGTTGACCTCGCCGTGGCAGAAGAAGACGAGGCAGTAGTTGCCCTCCTCGTCCTCCCCAGTGCACATCTGGCACGGCGGCGACCCCCAGCACTGCTGATTCGCCGAGGTCGTAGCGTTCCCGGCGCTCGGCTGCTGCATGGTGGCGAGGATCAAGATCGCCAACATCCCGGCCAGCCTCCCGAGGATCCCACGCTTCGTCGTCTGCATTTCCCTTCTCCCGAACTGATGTATCCTCGATCCCTCGCGGATCAAGCGCGCCATCAGCATATGAGATGTGATGTGCCCCCCTCAACCCTTTGTGTCGGGTGCAAACAACGATGTCCGGTTTCGCAGCACGTGAAATGTCCGCGTTCCGGTCCGGCCCCTGTGCCACGCGGTGGTGGGCCTCCGGGTTTCGCCTCAGCGTCGGAGCGGGTCGAACGTTCGCGAGGACGCCACCGCGCATGCTTGGCCGTCGGGGCGGCGCTCACGCATGTCGCCCAGAACAAGGTCGAGGTCGCACATGCGTTCTGACCTGTTCGGCCAGCGGGCGGCACATGAACAGCTGGGCGGGCTACCTGGCCGGAGACCGTCGCGGGACGGAGGCGCACTGGGCCGGTGAGCGGCTGGCTCACGACCTGTGAAATGGTCGGGAGCCAGCATACTCCTCGTGGCCACGCTTCGCATGTCCCCGGGAGAGGCTGACGAGGGGCTACGCCCCCTCGACTCCTAAGAGGTCTTGGCTGGTTGCAAAGCGTCCCCCCTTACCCCGGGCCGCTGCTCCCGGATCGGCGTTGCATGTTGTACGCGGGCCATTCGCGGCCCCGTTGAAGGACAGATCCCACGTTCGCGAAGGCTACGCTTCACCGGATGTGCTGCGGGAGTCGCCTCACCGTGATGACCGGCACACCGAAGTCGTCGGTCTTGATGAACGCGACGAGGCCGTCCGGGCCGAAGGCGTCCGGCATCTCGAGTTGCCCGGCGGGGAAGGTGCCCACATAGCGCCTTCCCGACCCGATCACGTCGATCGGCCCCGCTTCGCTCCTTCCCGGCTCCATGCTCCGCTCGATCCACACGGCCGCCTCCCAAGTCACTCGCACGGCCGCGACCACGGGCACTTCTGGATAGAACTGCATGTTCTCGATCCCCGACCGTTGAGCTTCGCGGTAACGGTTTATCATCTCCAAGATCTGCGGGGGTGGATCGCCGCCGCCGGGCTGCGTGAACTGCCGGTGCTGTTCGAGGCGGCGCTCGCGCTCCGCGCTCTTCATTCGCCCCGTCACGGGCAGCGGCTGTATGGGTCTACGAAGGATGCGCGAGATCGCCCCGGACGCGTCCGTGAGCTTGATGGCGTAGTCCGAGGAGTCCGAGAACGCGACTCCGCCGTTCGGCAGTGCGTCGAACAAAACCTCCGGCTCGAACCCCCACTCCTCACCAACCATGTCGAGCACATCCTCGAAATCCGCGCCTGGCGGGAGCTTGTCTGACGCGCCCGGAGCCCAAGCTTGATCAACGAGCACCCGTATCTTGACCGCCTCCGAAGACATGTCAATGCGAAGGATGGAGCGATCGGCCCGGACCAGCACTGCATGAGATCCCGTCCGCTCCGGTCGAAGACCCACTCGGGTCACGACTCCGATTCCCGCCGTCTCCCGAACCATGCGTTCGAATTCGCCACCGGGGGAAAAGACGTGGTAACCCATCATGTCCACGACCAAGCTGCGCCCGTCCCCCCACACGATCAGTTCCCTTCCGATCCGAAATTCGCCGGGCCCCTCGCCGGGGCGACCGAAGTTCCGCACGTGGCGGCCGGAACGGTCCACGACGACGCCTCGCCTGGCGGCCCTGGTGTCCGTCCCGTCCAGCAGGTACAAGTTCCCGGCAGCGTCGAAGCCGACTCCCAAAATGGTGGAAAACTGCTCCCATTCGGCCACCGCCTCAGTCGACCCGATGCGGTACACCAACTCGAAGTCCGCTGGGAGCGGAAGGTCCTCAGCAGGCAAATCGACAACCTCTTGGGCACCGAAGCCGGTGCCTCCCAAGAACCCAGCGAACGCGGTGGCGACCCACATTCCACCAATGGCCGATATTCGCGCTTTCCGATGCATCGCCGTCACACCTCCGGTTGGCTCAGGTCCCGGGGCGTTCCATGTCGCCCTCGTGCTCGCGCATGAAACCGGGCCACCGGATCGGCACCATCCGCCAGCTTCGGTGGTCGGACATCGACTCCGAAGGCGGGACGATCATTTGGCGCGCCGAACACGACAAGTCAGGCTACGAGCACATCATGCCCGTCACTGCACTAGGCTAGACTAGACCGAAGTTCGGGACGGAATCGGGCCGATTATCGCGGTTAACGTGTTGCAGCCGAAAGACCTGAGTCGATTTCGGCATCCGGATGCTGTACCCATGTAACGATTCGGTGTGCATATTGACATCATTCAGCATATCCGTTACCATGATACCCATGTACATCGAACGCGTGCCCAACCGGAACTCCCCGCCCGCCGTCCTGCTCCGCGAGTCCTTCCGCAGGGACGGCAAGGTCTGCAAGCGCACCCTCGCCAACCTCTCGAAGTGGCCCGACGAGATCGTCCGGGGGCTGCGCATCCTGCTCAAGGGCGGCGTCGCCCTGAAGTCGATGGACGACGCCTTCGAGATCCTGCGCTCCCGACCCCACGGGCATGTCGCCGCCGTCGTGGGCACGGCCCGGAAGCTGGGCCTCGAGAGGCTGCTCGACCGCCGTCCCTCGCGGATGCGCTCCTTGGCGGCGGCGATGATCGCCGCTCGAGTCCTCGACCCCCGCTCGAAGCTCGCCACCGCCCGGGGCCTCGCCTCCGAGACGCAGACCGACACGCCGGGCGAGGAGCTCGGCGCCGAAGACGCGACGGCGGAGGAGCTCTACGAGGCGATGGACTGGCTGCTGCGGCGGCAGCCGCGCATCGAGCGGACTCTGGCGGCCCGGCATGTCGAGGACGGCTCGCTCGTGCTCTGCGATCTGACCTCGGTGTACTTCGAGGGCACGAAGTGCCCGCCGGCCAAGCGCGGCTGCTCCCGCGACGGCAGGCGCGGCAAGCTTCAGATCGTCTTCGCCCTGCTCTGCGACCGGGAGGGCCGTCCGGTGGCCGCCCAGGTCTTCGAGGGCAACACGGCCGACCCCGGCTCCGTGGCCGCCCGGGTCGAGAAGCTCACCGGGCGCTTCTCGCTCTCGCGGGTCGTCGTGGCCGGCGACCGGGGGATGCTGACCGACGCCCGCATCCGCGAGGACCTCGGGCCCGCGGGGCTGCGGTGGATCACCTCGCTGCGGGCTCCGGCGATCCGCAGGCTCGCTTCCGGCGGCGACCTGCAGCTGTCGATCTTCGACGAGCGGGACCTGGCCGAGGTCTCCGCGCCCGAGCTCTGTCCGGGCGAGCGGCCGGTCGTCTGCCGCAACCCGCTGCTCGCGGCCGAGCGCGCGCGCAAGCGAGAGGCGCTGCTCGCGGCCACGGAGGTCAAGCTCGAACAGGTCGTCCGGGCGACGCAGCGCGACAACCGCCCGCTGCGCGACGAGCAGCGCATCGCCGAAGAGTCGGCGCTCGACGGCATCTGCGTGATCCGCACCAACGTGCCCGCC
Organism: Longimicrobiales bacterium; assembly: GCA_965215065.1. Taxonomy (GTDB): domain Bacteria; phylum Gemmatimonadota; class Gemmatimonadetes; order Longimicrobiales; family Gaopeijiaceae; genus Bin94. Next base: position 1,257,356 of record OZ244037.1, on the reverse strand, counting down.
GGCAAGATGGGGCCCGAAGACACGGTCCGCGCCTGCAAGAGCCTCAGCCGGGTCGAGCGCGCCTTCCGCAGCTTCAAGGGGGTGGACCTCAAGGTCCGCCCCGTCCACCACCGCCTCGCCGATCGCGTCCGCGCCCACGTCTTCCTCTGCATGCTCGCCTACTACGTCGAATGGCACATGCGCCGCGCGCCGGCCCCCTGCTCTTCGACGACCACGACCCGGCCGCCGCAGAAGCCGCCCGCGCCTCGCCCGTCGCGCCCGCCCGCGTCTCCCGCGCGGCACGCGCCGAGAAGGCCGGGAAGCGCACCCCCGAGGGCCTTCCCGTCCACAGCTTCCGGACCCTGCTCCGCGACCTCGCCACCCTCACCCGCAACCGCGTCAGGCCCCCGTGCGCGGAGCCATGACCGCCGACATCCTCGCCCGCCCCACCCCGCTCCAGGCCGAAGCCTTCCGCCTGCTCGGCGTCCGCCCATAAGCCGTACCCGGTAGCGTACACCCCGGAAATCGCTTATGTTGCAGCGCCGTAATCACTTGGCAGATCGCCGCCGCCGAACTTCGGACTAGACTAGGAGTCTGCGCCTTAGAAAAGTGCGGCGCGGGTGGGCCATCTGGGTGGATCGAGACTTCTGCCCCGAGTCATTCGTGGGTTTGATGGGGAGTCGGCGGTTTCGGCTCGCACGAGTCGTTTCGGCTGGGCGGATTCGCTGAGCCTTCGGGGGTCGGCGAGCGTTTTTGGGCGCGCCAGGAGGTCCGCAGCGGCTCTGCGGGACGGGTTGCGGGCGGCCGGGGCGTCCGCTCATGCCGCTTTGAGGGTGTGAAGCCGCTTGACGTTGAGGGCGAGGCACACGAGGGTCCACTCGCCCTGCACCTTCTCGAGGCCCCGGAGGCTGAATCTTCGGAAGCCCATCACTTCCTTGACCCAGCCGACAGGCGCCTCCGCCATCCACTTCCGGCGTGCGTACCGTCTCCGGCCCTTTTCACTTTGCAGCTTCTCGGCCATGGCCGCCCTCGCCGGATGCGCGTCCGCATCGGGGACCGCGGGGGTCTTGCCCTCCCGGCCCAGCGCCACGTACCCGTCGATGTCCCGGTCAGCACCTGCAGGTCCGGTTCGTTGCAGCAGCTCGCGTCCGCCGGCACCTGCTCCGGCGTCTCGCCGCAGGTCTCCTCCACCGCGTCGAGCATCGGGATCAGCCGGCCCTGGTCGCCTCGCGTTGTCCGTCACGTCCGCCCCGACCACCAGCTGGTTTTCCCCGTCCACCGCCATCTGCGCGTTGCAGCACTGCTGGAATCCCTCCGAACTCGTCTTCATGATCCGGCTCTCCGGATCCGTGAAGTTGCTCTGCGCACTCTCGTCCGGCTCCCCGTACTCCCGCTTGTACGGCCTGCCCCCCTTCGGGTTGCGCGTCTGGCCCGGCTTGCGGCCCCGCGCGTCGTCCGCCGCCCGCTGCTCGGCCTCCAGGCGCGCCTTCGCCGCCCGGATCGCCGCCGGCCGGTCCTCCCGCCGCCTGAGTTCCTCCGGCAGATCGTTTCCGTCCCCGTCCTCGCCGTACCGCGCATCCTCCTCCTCGTCGACCGCCTCGGCACGCTTCAGCAGTTCTTCGATCTCCTCCTGCAACCGGCGCTCCGCCCCGCCCATCCGCCCGCAGCTCATCGCCTTGCGCCTGCTCGCGTTCGCCCGGACCTTCGTCCCGTCCACCGACACCGTCGCCAGCCCCGCCAGTCCCAGCGTCCGGGCCAGGCGGACCACCTCGGCGAACACCGCCCGGAAGTCGTCGAGATGCCGGCGGCGGAACTCGCACAGCGTCCGGTGCTTCGGAAAGTTGTCGGGCCGCCGCAACTCGCCGTACGAGCCGCGGATGATGGTCAAGGTGCTGGTCTACGCGTATGCGACCGGCACCTTCTCGTCGCGGGGAATGGCGAGGAAGCTGGAGGAGGACGTCGCGTTTCGGATGCTGGCGGCCGTCCCCCGCATACGGCCCGTAGAACGCGCTCAGGTCCACCTCGTCCACCAGGTCGCTCACATGGTGCGCCAGGTGACCCTCCGGAACCCACTCCCGCAGGTCCGGCGGCAGCAGCAGCACCTGGTCCGGTCGGTACGGCCGAAACCTCGTGCCCATTGAACCCCCCGAGTTACGGCAAACCCTTCAACAGGACTTCGTTACCCCTGTAAAGATAACGCCCGCACGGGTTTTCTGCGGCGCAGACTCCTAGCCTAGCCTAGCCTAGGGCTGCAACGCCACCTTCACCGCGCCGCTGCGCCGATGGTCATACGCCGCGCGCAGGCCGTCCCGGTACTGTTTCAGGGGGAACACGTGGGTGACCATCTCGCCGAGAGCACGGGGATCGTCCCGCATTCGTTCGAGCGCGATGTCGAACGTGTGCATTCGGCGTCCTTTCCACTCCTCCGCGCCGTAGCCCACATATCCCTGTAGCCGCAGCTCCTTCGCCCACAGGAACGTCAGGTCCAGCTTGGGGATCCGGCCCGCACAGCCGAGCACCACGATCCGGCCCCGAGCCGCACCGAACCCGAGCGACTGTGCCAAGCTGGACTGGTTACCCACGCAGTCGAAGACCAGATCGAATCCTCCGCCGGCGTAGACCTCGGGGCCGACCACGGGCATGTAGGCCCGCGCGCCCGTGTCGATCACAGCCTGCCGGGCCTCGTCTCCCGGCGTGACGGTTTCGTCCGCACCCAGCGCCCCGGCCAGCGCGACCTCGTGCGGACGCTTGGCCTGCGCCACCAGACGGCCCTCGTAGCCCAGCGTGCGCAGCGCCCAGATCGTGCCGAAGGCAATCGAACCGCTCCCGATCACGAGAACGGGGCCGGGGAACCGCAAGGCACCGCTTCTCAGCACACCGTGCATTCCGATCGACAGGGGCTCGGTGAGCACGGCCACCCGGTCGGGAATCTCCCCGGGCACGGGAAAGACCTGTCGAGCGTGGGCGATCATCTCCTCGCCCCAGCCTCCTGCCAGGTCTCGGTGGTAGCCGATGGTCAGGCCCGCCGCGAGACGCCGACTTCCATCCCGTGTCGGGTCCTGGCTTCGATCCGGCGCTGGGCTCCGACTTCGATCCCGCGTCGGGTTCCGGCTTGGGTCCGGTGCCAAGCGCTGACCCCCGTCCCGCGCAGGGTCCGCACCTACTGCAAGCCCGCCCTCCTCGCCCGACACTTCGCAGGTGGCATGACATCCGGCGACGCACGAGGGACACCATGCTTCCTCCTTCCAACCCCTGGCTTCGCAGTGCAGCATCGGGTCGACCACGACCCGGTCCCCTTCGGCAACGTGCACGACACCGGGCCCGACCTCCGTCACGCGTCCCAGGATCTCGTGTCCCAGCACGGCGGGGAAAGACCCGAACGGCTCCATCGCCGGACTGGACTTGCAGGAAATGTTCCCCAGATCGCTCCCGCAGATCCCGCAGAGGAGCACCTCGACACGCACCCATTCGTCCCCCGGAAGCGCCGGACGGGCCTTCGAGACCAGCCTCACTCCGGATGCGCGTCCGTAGACGAACGAACTGCTGAAACGCCCGAGCGTCTTCGCCAGAATGTATCCGGGGATGGTTAGGTTAAACTCGACGGCTTTCACTGGGGCTCGCGTTCCATTTGTGCCGGTGATCTTTCGGGTCTTGCAGGGGTGATGAAGGATCGCAGATGACGGCATGTTCAACGGGCGGGGCGCAATCTTGTAAAAGTGGTGTGCGGGGGCGCCTGCGGGAAGGCGGAGCCCGGACGACCTTCGGCGACAAGGGTACAGAAAATGAAGACCGCGATCATCGCCGGCTGCAGGACGCCCTTCGTCAGGGCCGGCACGCACTTCCGCGGCCTGACGGCCATCGATCTCGGACGGCACGCGGTTACCGAACTCCTCGCAAGGACCGAGATTCCTCCGGAGACGGTGGACCACCTCGTCTACGGGACGGTGGTGCACGATCCGCAGGCACCGAACATCGCACGCGAAGTCGGACTGGCCGTGCTGCCGAAGGAGGTCCCCGCCGTCACCGTCTCACGGGCCTGCGCATCGGCCAACCAGGCGATCGCCGACGGGGTCAACCTCATCGAGACCGGGTGCGCGGATGTCGTGATCGCGGGCGGCGCCGAGTGCCTGTCTCGCATCCCGATCCTCGCGTCCGACCGCCTCGCTCGCACCCTCGTCTCCGCCTCCCGCGCGAAGAGTCTGGGTGCGCGACTGCGCGCCTTCACGCGGCTCCGGCCCAGGGATCTGGTTCCGGTGGCCCCGGCGATCGCCGAGCATTCCACCGGGGAGACCATGGGCGAGGCGGCCGAACGCATGGCCAAGGAGAACGGCATAACGCGTGAGGATCAGGACCTGTGGGCGCTGGAATCGCACCGGAAGGCGCACGCCGGGACCGAAGACGGCCGCCTGACCGCCGAGATCGCGCCGTTCTACGTCCCGCCGCGTTACAGCGTAACCGTGGATCGCGACAACGGGATCCGCTCCGACACGTCCATCGAAGCGCTGTCCGCTCTTCGCCCGGTCTTTGACCGCGATTACGGCTCCGTCACTGCGGGGAATGCGTCTCCCCTCACCGACGGCGCCTCGGCGGTCGTGCTCATGTCCCCGCGCCGGGCCTCCGCCCTCGGGCTCGAGCCGCTCGGCTTCGTCCGCAGCTACGCCGTCACCGCGCTCGACCCTGCCGCGCAGCTGCTGCAAGGCCCGGCCTTCGCCGCGCCGGTCGCCCTGGACCGGGCCGGCCTCGCCATGGCGGACATCGACCTCCTCGAAATGCACGAAGCCTTCGCCGCTCAGGTGCTCTCCAACCTGCAAGCCTGGGATTCGGACGAGTTCTGCCGCGCGGAGCTGGGGCGCGACGGCAAGCTGGGGCACCCCGATCCCGAGGTCATCAACGTCATGGGAGGCTCGATCGCCATCGGCCACCCCTTCGGCGCGACCGGCGGCCGCCTCACCACGACCCTCCTGAACGAGCTGCGCAGGCGGGACGGCCAGTTCGGCATGGTGACCGTTTGCGCCGCGGGCGGCATGGGGTTCGCGATGGTCCTGGAGCGGGGCTAGCAATCCGTGGAATAAACCCGCGCGGCATTCGACCGGCGATGCGACCGGTCCGTCGCCGGGGGTTAGATTGGTTCCATGGCCCGAAACACGGAACCCCTGGTCAATGCCGCGCTGGCGGAGGCGTTGAACCGAAGGAATCCGCGCTGGCGGGTGACCGCCGAGCAGAGCGACATCTTCGGCAACCGGGCGTTGAGGCCCGACATCCTGGTCAGGCAGGGCCAGATGGCGCCCGTCATCGTCGAGACGGAGTTCTCTCCGGGCGTGACGGTGGAGACCGACGCCGCGGCCCGCCTCGGCAAGCTCACGAGGGAGTCGAGCCACGAGATCGAGCAGGTGATCGCCGTTCGTCTGCGGCGGCGGCTTCGGACGGCCGGCGACCTCGGCGCCGCGGTCGAGGCCGAGCGGGTCGAGTGGTGCGTTCTGTCGGGCGGCGGCGACCCGCATGTGCGGTGGCCGGAGCGGGGATGGCTCGACGGCGGTCTCGACGACCTCGCGAGAGCGATCGAGCAGGTTTCGCTTTCCGAGCGCCTGGTCGCGAAGGGGCTCGAGGTCCTCGAGCGGGGCGTTCGGCAGGCGGCCTTCCACGTCCGGGCAGACGAGGCCGCTTCCCGGATGGGGCTCGACGAGACGGCCCGGCTGCTGCACCAGGAGGACAGCGAACAGACGTCGCGCATGGCGATGGCGATCATTGCGAACGCGATGACGTTTCACGTCACCCTGGCGGGCCTGCACGGCATCCCGCCCATCGACAGCCTGCGCGGCGAGCTGGGCAGCGTCCTCAGGTCGCGGGTCATGAAGTGCTGGCGGAGGATCCTGCGGATCAACTACTGGCCGATCTTCAGCATCGCCATCGACCTCCTGCTGACCATCCGGCCAAAGGCGGTTCTTACCGTCCTGGACCGCCTGGCCGAAGTCGCGGACGAGCTTGCGAAGATGGGCGCGGCCAGTCTCAACGACCTGTCCGGGCGCATGTTCCAGCGCCTGATCACCGACCGGAAGTTCCTCGCCACCTTCTACACGCTCCCCGACTCGGCGGCCCTGCTGGCCGAAATCGCGATCCCGGCCATCGACGTGGACTGGGGCGAAGCGTCGGCGCTCAGCAGAGTGCGGATCGGCGACCTCGCCTGCGGAACCGGTGCTCTCCTCCTGGCAGCGTACCAGGGCGTGCTGGCGCGGCACCGGCACGCCGGCGGCGACGACGCGGAGCTTCACGCCGGCATGATGGAGAGCGCTCTGGTGGCGGCCGACATCATGCCGGCGGCCACTCACCTGACGGCGTCGAATCTGTCCGGCACCCACCCGGGCGCCACCTTTCGGCGGACCTGCGTGTACACCATGCCGTACGGCCGGCAGCCTCAGGAGCGGGAGCTGCCCGTCGCCATCGGGTCGCTCGACCTCCTCGACGAGGGCCGGGACACCCTGGCTCTCTTCGGAACCGGCCAGAGGCAGGCGCGCGGGGACCGGGCCGACGCGGCCGATGTCGACGTCCGCGTGGACATCCCGCACGGATGTCTCGACCTCGCGATCATGAATCCCCCGTTCACGCGGCCCACCAACCACGAGTCGGCCACCGTCCCCGTGCCGTCGTTCGCCGGTTTCGACACCAGTGCGGACGAACAACGGGAGATGTCGAAGCGGTTGAGAGAAATAGGCCGGCAGATGGATGCACGCGTCGGCAACGGCAATGCCGGGCTCGCGTCCCATTTTCTGGACCTGGCTCACGTCAAGACGCGCCCCGGCGGCGTGGTCGCGCTGGTGCTGCCCGCGTCCTTCGCGCAAGGAGGCTCCTGGCAGGCGGCCCGCGAGCTCGTGGAGAAGGAGTACAGGAACATCGTCGTCGTGACCATCGCCGCGACCGGCGCCACCGAGCGGGCGTTCTCGGCCGACACCGGGATGGCCGAGGTTCTGCTGGTGGCGAAGAAGAGGAGACCGGGCGAACCGGAACCGGGCGAACCGGAGGAGGATGGAGCTGCTCTGTTCGTGAACCTCCGGCGGCGTCCGAGGAGCCTGCTCGAGGCCACCGACGTGGCGCGCACGATCCGCCGACTTCCGGCAGGCGGCGCGAAGACGGGGTGGCTGCTCGTCGGAGACGGCGCCGTCGTCGGCAGCTACGTGCGCGACTCTCTTGCCGACAGCGGCGCAGCGGGGGTCGGCAATCCGGAACTTGCCGCCACGATGCTTGCCCTGGCCGACGGAGGACTGCGACTGCCGCGGCGCAGCGACACATTCCGCCTGCCGGTGACGCGACTGTCCGAACTCGGGGAACGAGGCCCCATCGACCGCGACATCGACGGCAGGAACTCGGACGGGTCTCCGCGCGGACCGTGGGACATGGTGGATCTCGTCGACGCCGAGTCGCCCCCGACATGGCCCGCACTATGGGCCCATCGCGCCCGCAGCGAACGCTGCCTCGTCGTCGAGCCCGATCGTGCGGGCCGCGTCCGGGAGGGCTGCCGCGACGCAGCCGTGGATCGATGGAGCTCGGCCGCGAGTGAGCTTCACTTCAATCGGGACTTCCAAATCAACTCCCAGAGCCTCGCCGCCTGTCTCACGCCCGAGCCCGTGATCGGGGGAAGGGCCTGGCCCAGCTTCATTCTGCACCGCCGGGAGTGGGCAGAGGCGATCATCCTGTGGGCCAACACGACCCTCGGTCTCATGTCGTTCTGGTGGAAGGGGTCCCGCCAGCATCAGGGACGGGCCTCGATGACCCTCAGCCGCCTGCCCCGTCTGCCGGTCCTCGATCCCCGCGCGCTGACCGACAGCCAGGTCGGAGACGCCCGCAAGGTCTTCGCGCAGTTCCGCCGGCGTCCGCTGCTTCCGGCGAACGAAGCCTATCGGGACGAGGTTCGGGCGGACCTCGACCGCGCGGTGCTGTCAGACCTTCTGGGCCTGCCGGATGAAGCGCTGGGATCACTTCGCCTGCTGCGCGATCAGTGGTGCGCCGAACCGAGCGTTCACGGGGGGAAGGCGACGCGGATCCGCGCCTGACGGCCCGGCGAACGAGTTGCCTTCCGAATCCGTTCACCGTACCTATGTTACTTCTGATCGCGATTCCATGGCCCCCGAAGGAACGCCAGTGCCCAGACCACCTTGGACTCCTCAAGGCTTCACTCCGCCGACCGACGACTGGACCACGGCGGAGTTAACGAATCTCATTTCTTCCCTCGTTACGGGATACCGAGGCCCAACTGGTTCAGCTGCCGATAACTTCGCCATGGTAGCACACGGTCTCTACGCCCTTCTCCTGGATGGCAAGACCAGCGAGAGCCAGTTTTGGACGCTGATGCGGGACTGTACGGCCGCCGTGGTCGAGCAACGGATGGGTGAGACGCTGGAGGACGCTTTTTCTCACGCGAGTCTTCCAGCTTCGGAAGGGTTAGGGGTCTTGGGTTCTTACCGGGCGCGCAAGCCGTGACCCGAGATACCAATCGCAACGGCGGCCTATGTTTCGGTGGATGGGGACTCGCACAGACGAGAGATTAGCATTATTTGTGGCCGAAGCCACATTTGCGACGGGCTGTGCCGAGCTACTCCGCAATCGCGGCCTGCATCGCCGCCCGGATCCGTTCCTCCAGTCTCTGCGGGAAGCGCGACCCCACATACACCTCTTTGCCGGTCTGCAGCGTCACCTTGACCGCCTGGTCACCTCTGATCGTCCACGCCGTTCGGGATCCCCTCGGGCGAATTCCCCATCCGCCGAACTCGCGGATCGGGCGGTAGGTCAGGCCGCGCACGGACTTGATGTCTGCGAAGGCGATCCGCTTGCGGATCAGATGGACCGGGCCAAACGCGATAAACAGGTGATCCGCCCGCACTTCCACATCGAGGCGGGTGAACAGCGCCGTGATCAAGGCCGGGAACAGAAGTACGATACCCATCGTCAACCCCGCACCAGCGCCTCCGGGACCGACCGTCCGGTAAAGATCGTACGCCGCGGCAGCCGCAGCAGCGAGACACGCGGTCCAGAGGATTGCGAACACCCACAACGGCGCCCAGGTCCGTTCGTGGTAGATAGGGTGCGTCGCTCCGTTGTGCTTCCCCTTCATGGTTCCCAATCCGCCTTGATATGTTCGGGCGGGTGGCGGCTACGCCGGGCGCGCACCGCCAATTTCCGGACCACCGAAGCCGCTCCGTCCACCGGCCAGCCCCGCCAACGCGCGCTTCACGTAGACCCGCACCATCGCCCGGCGCCACTCGGCGTCCACGATGATGTTCTCCAGCGGCCGGCACTGCGCATACGCCCGTTCCGCCAGAGCGTCGATCACGCGGGCACCCAACCGCTCCCCCACCGCGATCTCCTCCCAACCCGTGAGAACCCGGGGCCGGGCACCCAGCGCCGACACGACTCCCGTAATACCTTTCACGACCCCTTTTTCCTCAACATCGCAGACCACCGCGACCGAGAGCAGCGGGAAGTCGATCGAGCTTCGCTGCCTCAGCTTCCGGTACGCGCTGCGCCGGCCCGGCCCCCCGACCGGAATCCTGATCTCGGTCAGAACCTCGTCCCGGGCCCTCCGAGTGTTCCAGATCCCGTCCGCGATGAAGAAGTCGGCGGCGGAGATCTCCCGCGGGCCGCCGGGACCGACCAGGGTAAGCGTCGCGTCCAGCGCGATCAGGTTGGGAGGCGTATCCGCCGAATGCGCCGCCACGCACTTCCGGCCGACCTTCGTGACGTGACAGACCGTGCCGTCCTTCTTCAGGCAATGCCCGAGCGCCCTACGCCAGAACTCCGTCTGGTTGTAGTAAGTGCACCGCGTGTCGAGGCAGACATTGCCGCCGATCGTCCCCATGTTGCGAAGCTGCGGACCCGCAACGAGCCCCGCCGCGTCCGCGAGCCCGGGGAAGTGCCGCCGCACGAGGGGGTTCGCCGCGACGTCGGCAAGCTTCTCGAGCGCACCGATCCTGAGGTGTGAGCCCGAGGGGCCGAGGCCGACGCCCCTCATCGCGGCGATGCGGTTCAGCGAGACCACATGAGCGGGCGTGAACAGGCGGTGCTTCATGTTCGGCATCAGGTCCGTGCCGCCTGCCATGAGCATGGCCTCGTCACCGAACCCGGCCAGGAGCGACACCGCCTCGTCGACCGTGCCGGGACGATGGTAGCAGAACGGGTGGAGTCTCAGCATCGCGGCTACGGCCCCGGAGGTCGCGCCGGGCCGCCTTTGCGCGCCAAGTGACCTTCGCGCGCCCGGCTACCCCCCGCGCCCCGCACCCACGGCGCAACCGGCCGCGCGACCATGATCCCGTCCTGCCCCTTGATCCGCCGCACCCGCTCGGCGAGCGATTCGTCGCTGATCTGTACGTGCGAGCCCACCAGGGGAGCGTGGAGGAGGTGCAGCACGCCGTCCTGCCGTACCGCGATCCCCGTGTGCGCGATGTCGAGGCCGGGCACGGTGCTCGTCGCGGCGATGATGTCGCCGTCGCGTATCAGGTGGGCCGCGGCGGCGATCCCGTCTTCGGGAAGGTAGTAGCGGGGTACGGACCGAAGCCGGGTCTCGACCCCGGCGATCTCTGCAAGCGAGGCCGGATCGGCCAGCTGGCGGTACGCGTCCGGGTGCGTGGACATGAAGTCGATGGGGGACTCGTCCACCACACCGCCCAGATCCCGGGAAACCCCTTCGACCAGGCCCATCGCCTCGTTGTCGCTGATCCATTCGCTGAAGTAGTGGAGACGGCTGGGATACCCGTCGAGCACTCCGTCGCGGTACCGGATGGCGGTGAGCTCGCGGCGGTACGCGGCCCGGAAGCGGTGCGGATCGTCGGCGAGCGCGGCGTCGGCGGTCCAGGCGAGGCGGGCCATCGCCAGGACGTTCTCGACGAAGGTGACGCAGTCCAGCGCTTCCAGGTTGACGACCAGGCGCTCGGGACCCGGCAGCTCTAGGGTGTGCGGTTGGTAACGCGTCCCGACCAGGCGCTCGCCGATGGCGGCGAGGAGCGGCCCGAAATCGAGTTCGGCATCGCGGCGCTGCGCGACGGCCCACGCCACCTGCCCGCGAGCGATCTCCCAGTCCTTCGCGGTTCCCTCGGCCGGGCGCTGCTGAGCCTGAGCCCGGGCGCGAGGCGCGGTTACCGCGGCGAGGACGGTCACCCCGGCGAGGGAGAGCACGGCGAGGACGGACGCCGCGAGCAGCCCGTGGGCGAATCCACGCGGGCACCGAGACCGGTGAGGCGCCCTCACGGCCGCCTCCCGTTCCCGGCGGCACGGATCGCGCGCCACACCCTCGGCGGCGAAAACGGCAGCGAGTTCATCCGCACGCCCACCGCGTCGTGAATGGCGTTGGCGATCGCGGGAATCGACGGGTGCAGGGGACCCTCTCCTGCCTCCTTGGCACCGTAGGGTCCTTCCGGGTCTAGCGACTCGATGATGAGCGACTCGAGAGCGGGGGTGTCCAAGCTCGTGGGGATGCGGTAGTCGAGGAGAGACGGCGCGTTGTGGAGCCCGGCGCGTCCCTGGTCCGCGGTCTTGAAGATCTGCTCCTCCATGAGCGCTTCGGCGAAGCCCATGTACGCGGAGCCCTCCATCTGACCCTCGACCAGCACCGGGTTGAGCGCGCGGCCGCAGTCATGGGCAATCCATATTTTGTCGACCGTCACGAATCCCGTCTCGGGGTCCACGTCCACCTCGGCCACGTGCGCCGTGAAGGAGTAGGCCGGCGAGGCGCCGATCGTGGCCCCGCGGTAGTTCCCGTGCACGTCCTTCGGCGTGTCGTACGAACCCGTGGCGCCCAGCGTGCCGAACTTCGCCTCGGCCAGCTGGAAGGCCTCCCGCAGGGGCATCCCGGTTCCGGTGTCGCCCGCCCGGACGGCGAGGCCGCCCGCCAGCAGCACCTCGCGCGGATTCGCACCCCAGGCCTCGGCCGCCGCTTCCTGCACCATCGCCTTGATTCGCCGGGCGGCGTCGATGCAGGCGTTGCCCAGCATGAACGTGACACGCGACGAGTAGGCGCCCAGATCGACAGGGGTGAAATCGGTGTCGCCCGCCAGCACGCGAATGTGCTCCAGTGGGACCCCCAGCTCCTCGGCGACGATGTAGGTCACCATGGAATCGACGCCCTGGCCGATTTCGGAGGCACCGGAGAAGATCGCCACGCGCCCGGAACGGTCGACCTGCAGCTGGATGCCGGACTGCGGCATCTCGTTCGGGTAGACCGGGTAGTTGGTTCCGGTGATGTAGGTCGAGCCCGCGACCCCCACGCCGCGCCCGTACGGGAGGCGGCGGAACTTGCGCTTCCATTCGCTGGCCCGCTCCACGGCGTCCAGGCACTCCAGGAAGCCGTTCGACGTGACGCGCAGGTCGTTGACGGTGCGCGTGTGGGAGCCGATGAAGTTGCGCCTGCGCAGCTCGATCGGGTCGATCTCGAGCGCTTCGGCGATGCGGTCGAGCTGCACCTCGAAGGCGAAGCGGGGCTGGACCGAACCGTGCCCCCGCTTGGGCCCGCACGCCGGCTTGTTGGTGTAGGCGCGCGTGGAGCGGAAGCGGTAGGCGGGCATGCGGTACGGCGCCGTGAGGAGCTGCCCCGAGTAGTAGGTCGTCACAAGTCCGAACGAAGCATACGCGCCGCCGTCCATGACGATCTTCGAGTCCACCGCCGTGAGCATGCCGTCCCGCGTGGCACCGGTGCGGTACCGCATGTGGAAGGGGTGGCGCCCGCGGTGCGAGTAGAAAACCTCCTCCCGCGTGTAGAGTATCTTGACCGGACGGCCGGTCGTCATGGCCAGCTTGCCCACGCAGAACTCGAGGTCGAAGGGCTCGGACTTGCCGCCGAACGCGCCTCCCACAGGGGGCTGCACGACCCGGACGAGGGCCGGATCCAGGTCCAGGACGCGGGCCAGCTCCCGGTGCAGATAGTGGGGGACCTGGGTGGCCGACCACACCGTGAGTCTGCCTCCGCCGTCGGCCAGCCCGATTGCGCAGTGCGGCTCGATGGGCGTGTGGGTCGTCCCCTCGAAGAAGTAATCCTCCTCGACAATCAGATCCGCATCCTCGAAACCGCGCTCCACATCTCCGAACGCGAGCTCCACGACCTTGGTGACGTTGCCGTTCCGGCCCTTCTTGCGGGGCTCATGGATGTACGGGCCGCCGACCGCCGCGATGGCTTCGTGCGGATCGAGGTAGGCGGGCAGCTCTTCGTAGGTGACATCGATGAGGTCGAGCGCCGCGACGGCAGTGTCCTCGTCCACGGCCGCAACCGCCGCCACCCCGTCGCCCACATAGCGGACCCTGTCCACGCAGAGGGGATATTCGTCGGGCGTCCAGGGGATGATGCCGTAGGTGACGGGCATGTCCTTGCCCGTGACCACTCCGTGCACCCCCGGCAGCGCCTCGGCCCGGGACGTGTCGATGGCGACGATGCGGGCGTGGGGGTGGGGGCTGCGCAGGATCTTGCCGTGCAGCATGCCGGGCTGGCGGATGTCGTCGGTGTAACGGGCCCGCCCGGTTCCCTTGGCGAGCCCGTCGATCTTGCGCATGCGGCGACCGATCGTCGAGAGTCCGCTCATCGCTCCCCCAGCCTTGCGGCCGCGGCCTCGACCGCATCGTAGATCTTCTCGTAGCCCGTGCAGCGGCACAGGTTGCCGGCCAGCGCCGCACGGATCTCTGCCCGCGTGGGCGACGGGTCGCGGTCGAGCAGCGCCACCGAGCTGCACAGGATGCCCGGCGTGCAGAACCCGCACTGCGCGGCACCGTTCAGGTCGAACTCGTCCTGCACGGGATGAGGCCGCGTTCCGGTCGCGAGCCCTTCCACGGTGCGTACTGCCTTTCCCTCGGCTTCCCATACGGGCGTGATGCACGACAGCACGGCTCTGCCGTCCACGATCACCGTGCACGCGCCGCAGTCTCCCTTGTCGCACCCCTGCTTCGATCCGGTCAGGCCGAGTCCGTAGCGCAGCGTCTCCAGGAGTGTGTAGTGGGCCGGGATCCCGCAGACGCGCTCGTCGCCGTTCACCCGCAGGCGGACTACTTCCATCCGGGCCTCCTTCTTGTACCTGAAAATATCACATGTCGGCCGCGGCGACCGCCATCTGGAATCCGGCCGCGTTCCCCTGTAAACTTGGAGGATGTTCGGATTGAGCCGAGAGACGATCGAGCTACCCCCCACCAGAGAAACGATCCGTATGCCGTACCCAGAGATGATGGTCGCTCCCATGCGAGCCGACATGGTGCGCATGGGCTTTCAGGAGCTGCACGACGCCGGGCAGGTCAAGCAGGCGATGGACGCAATGGAGGGAACCGTGCTCGTCGCGGTGAACTCCATTTGCGGATGCGCCGCGGGGATCTTCAGGCCCGCGGTGGCCATGGCCCTGCAGGGCGACAGGCAGCCCGACCACAAGATCACCGTCTTCGCAGGCCAAGACATGGACGCGACCGCAGCCGCCAGGCGGCACCTGGTCGGCTATCCGCCCTCGTCGCCGTCGATCGCGCTGCTGAAGGACGGCGACGTGGTCTTCATGCTCGAGCGCTTCCAGATCGAGGGGCGGTCGGCCCCCGCCATCGCCCAGGACCTGCAGGCCGCCTTCGCCGAGCACTGCTGACCGGCGCGACGGGCCGCTCGGCCGCGCCAAGGCGGGCGCGGGCGGACTCGCGCCGAGCAGCCCGTGCCGGAGAGCCCCTGCTGCTGCTCCGCCGCCGCCTCCCTGTGCGTGCTCGCCTTCCTGCGTGTGCAGCTACTCTGCCGTCTTCCTGCGCGCCAGCCGGGCGTCGACCGAGTATTCGCCCGGTCCGTGCGTGAAGAAGAACAGCCAGGCGAAGCAGTACATGATCGCGAGTTCGCCCCCGTTCAGGATCGGCCAGAATCCCTGCGGCGCGTGGGCCATGAAGTACGCCACCGCCATCTGGCCCGACACGAGGAAGGCCACCGGCCGGGTGAACAGGCCGACGGCGATCAGGAGGCCGCCGAAGAACTCGAGGACCCCGGCCAGACCCATGAGGCTGGCCATGCCGGCCTGATTGCCCTCCAGCACTCCGAAGAGCTTCTGGGCTCCGTGCAGGGAGAAGAGGAAACCGGCTACGACGCGGAGGGCGTTGTAGCTGAACGCCTTGAGTCCGAGGTGTTCCTTGTTGAACATGTTTCAAGACCCTCCTGGGTTTGGGGTTCGGGGAACCGCTCAGGCGAGAAGTGACTTCCCGGCGAGCTCCGGGAAGCGGTAGACGACGACGCCGCTGCCGGGCGCATTGTCCACGTCCACGTAACCCTTGTCGACCATCCCGGCCAGAACCTTCTCGATTTCCTCGAAGTCCCGGCCGGTCGCCATGACGCCTTGGGTCACGGTGAGCTCTCCGCCGCTCTTCATTGCGGCCTGAAGCAGCTGCTGGCGCAGGTTCGGCGGCGCAGCGCGCTTGGATTCGTTCCTTCCGGTCCGGCCCTGCACTCCCGCGTGCGCCAGCTGCCGGGGGTGGGGAATGTGTCCCTCGCGGATGTTGGCATCGCGAACAAGCGACTTCATGGTGAAGAGGTCGACAAGCTGACCGATCCCCAGCAGCCCGAAAGTCACGAGCCACAACAGGCCCGTCCCGGTCTTTCCCAAGTAGAACCGGTGGATGCCGCAGACCCCCGCCAAGGACGTGCACCACAGCCCGTAACCGAGTCCCATGGAGTATTTCGGCTCGTGGCCCGCGTCCGCGACAGCGGGGAGGTTGACGTTCAGGTTGACTGATACTTCCCGCGTATCTTGCCCGTGGTCGCCGGCCTGCCTGCTCATATATCTGCCCCTCTCCGTCACCTGTCACTTCCCGGAACCGAATCTGTCGCCGAATGACTGTCCCGGGCAAGCTTCGGATGCGGCACCCGCAACGAAACGGCCCTGGTCGCCCCGGCATCACGCGAAGCGTCATGGATCCGCAGGTGCCTCCTTGAGCCGCCGACCGCACGGTCACCGCTGTAGCCGCTTCCGCTCTTTCTTCTCGCGCTTGCGTCTGCGCCGCGCTTCGCGCCTGGACTCTCCGGGCCGCCGGTGCTCGATCTCGACGGATCCGAACATTGCGAATCCCTCCACGCGGACGAGCGGCGCATCCAGACCGCCCGCAAACGGCGTAAACTCGCGGCGCTGTTCGAACGCCCCGAAGACGGCCGAGCCGGAGCACTCCACGCGGACTCCGGGCGGCACGATCACCTCCACACCTCCCATGAAGGCAATCGCCGACACCACGGTCTGTTCGGGGCCCAGCAACGCCTCCCGAAGGTCGATCACCGCCGAGCCCATCACCGCCACCGCCGTGTTTCGGCGGGCCGGGATCCATTGTCCCTCCCGTTTGGTCTCGGCGAAGACGGCGACGGAGTGGTCGCGGGGCCGGACCTGTGCCGCGGCTCCTGCCGCGGCTCCCGCCCGCGCCGGGAGATCCCCCGACCGGACCCCCTCGATCGCCGTGCCCAAGTCGGCCATGGTGCGGGCGCCATGCACCAGCTCGGCGCGCCGCTCGAAGTCCTCCACCGTCAAAATGTCCCGCGCGAAGCACTCGCTCAGCACCGTGATGGTCTCTTCACGGGCGGCCGCCAACGGGTCTTCCTCCACCGACCCTTCCGTCGGCAGCGCTCGGTCATGCTGATCCGCAGATCTGGTGTCGCTCATTTCAGCCGCCTGTTCCGGCGTGATCCTCGGTGTCCGTTGCGATGCGATCTCAGCGTGGTCTCCTAGTGTCGTGTCCCGGAGACAGACAGACATAATCTTTCTGTCTTCCGAAGGATGGAGTCCGCGGTGGCGGTCCATGCGAACGGACGCGCCCCCGGGTTGTATTCGTCGGTGAAGCGGAGGATCTTCTTCTTGAGCTGGGCGACCGAGGAGAAGGAGCCGCGGCGGATGGCCTTCCGGGTGATGATGTTGAACCAGATCTCGACCTGGTTGAGCCAGGAGGAGTACGTGGGGGTGAAGTGGATGTGGTAGCGGGGCCGGGCGGCGAGCCAGCGCTTGACCCTGGCGTGCTTGTGGGTGCCGCAGTTGTCGACGACGAGGTGGATGTCGAGGTCCGGGGGCATGTCGGCGTCGATGTGCCGGAGGAAGCTCAGGAACTCCTGGTGGCGGTGCTGCGCCCTGCACTGGGCGAAGACCCGGCCGGTGGCGATGTCCAGGGCGGCGAACAGCGTGGTGGTGCCGTGGCGGATGCAGCCGTGCGTGACGCCCTCGACGTATCCGAGCCCGAGGGGCAGCAGGGGCTGGGTCCGCTCCGGCGCCTGGGTCTGGGTCTTCTCGTCCACGCAGAGCACCATCGCGTTTTCGGGCGGATCGAGGTAGAGTCCGACGATGTCGCGGACCTTCTCGGCGAAGAACGGGTCGGTGGAGAGCGTGAAGTGCTTCTGCCGGTGATGCCGGATGTGGAAGGCCGTCCAGATGCGGTGCACCGTGGACTTCGACACCCCCGTCGCGTCCGCCATGGAACGGCAGCTCCAGTGCGTGCTTCCGCCGGGCGGCTCGCCCTCGAGCGTCTTCCGCAGCAGCGCCGTGATCTCGTCGTCTCCGATGGAGCGCGGCCTTCCCGGCCTGCGTTCGTCGTACAGGCCCATGAGCCCCTGCGTCCGGAAGCGCTCGCGCCACTTGCCGACCGTCTGGCGGCTGGCGCGGACCCTCTCGGCGACCTTCTTGTTGCTCATCCCTTCGGCGCACAGAAGCACGATCTCGGCGCGCCTCACGAGCCCGGCGGGCAGACTGCGCGAACCCGCGAGCGACTCGAGTTCCTCGCGGGTGCCCTGACTGACTTCGAGCGGCCTCAACGGACGTCCCCGGGGCATGGTCCCCTCCTTGATCTCGGGTGGATGAGGAGGTACGATACACCGTCCCCGTCATCATGTCAACTTATTTGCAGGACACTACACTAGCAGCCCGTGGATGAATCCGCGCGAGCACCGAGAGCGGCGAGGCACCGGGTCGGCAAGGCGCTTGACGTTTACGGAGACGAGAACATCGACCCGTTTTCCTTCTTCAGTATTCTCTCCATGAAAAGCAGGAAGTTCGGAACCCGAGCCCGGCGACCCAACCACCTGTTGCAGTTGCCCGGAGGACACGGAAGGCGTCCGGGCCTCAAAGACCGCACGCAGTGCCTCCACCTGCTGACTGCCACGCCGATGCAGGTGAACCCCGTCGAAGTATGGAACCTGCTGAAGCTGCTGGGGCCTGTTCCTGGGTTCCGAGTTGACGAGGTTCCAGTGTTGCACCGAGTCTCCGAGGCACAGGGCGACGAGTCCGGCTATACCTTGCGCACGGAAGCCGGCTCGGCCCTCCTGCTTCGCGATCCCCGACCCCCGCCCGTCGCGGTTGTGCGTGGCCAGGGAGGACCGCGTTGTCCGGGAGATGACGAAGATCTCCGAGTACGAGAAGGCGGTGGCCGAGCAGGGGGCCGTTTGGTCGGTGACGTACTCCACCCGTTGCTGGTGTGCCTAGGGGCCGAGCCGGTGCGATGCGCGTACTTGGCAGACAGGATACGGTTCATCTTGGATGCCAAGTGGAAGCGCATCGGCGCAAAGGGCGGCAACGCTGGACACGGCATCGACCAAGCGGACATGTACCAGCTCTACGCCTACGGCAAGCTCCACAAGTGCAAGACGGTGGCTTTGGTGTATCCGCGCTCCGGGCACTTCACCACCGCACCGATCTACCGCTTTCACGACGGCTTGAAGCTGATCTGCCTGCTGTTCGATGTCGCCGACCCGAAGGGCAGCGTTCTGCATGCCCTGCATGTGCTGGAAGGTTCACAATGACTCGCTTGATCCGCCCCGCGGCGTGCACGCTCGCCGCCGCCCTGGCCTGCTGTCGGCCCGACCCGGCACCCATCGACGTGGTCGAGGTCACCATCGCCCAGGTGCAAGAGGCCGTTCTGGCCGGAGCGACGACCTGCCGCATGGTCGTTCAGGCGCACCTGGACCGCATCGAGGCCTACGAGGATCGCATCAACGCCATCACCGTCGTGAATCCGGCCGCGCTCGAGCGCGCCGATCGGATCGACGCGCGGGTTCGTGCGGGAGAAGAGGAGGAGCTGGGGCCGCTCTTCTGCGTTCCCATGCTCGTCAAGGACAACTTCGACACCGGCGATATGATCACCACGGCCGGCTCCTTCGCCCTCATGGAGAACGTCCCGCCCGACGACGCCTTCATGGTGGCCCGCATCCGGGAGGCGGATGCGATCGTCGTCGCCAAGACCAACATGGCGGAGTGGGCCTTCAGCGCCCGTCAGTCCGTGAGTTCGTCGTTCGACACCACCCGCAACGCCTACGCCCTCGCCCGGGTGCCGGCGGGCTCCAGCGGCGGAACGGCGTCCGGGGTCGCCGCCGGCTTCGGGCTGATCGGCCTGGGAAGCGACACCGGGAACTCGATTCGCGGTCCGTCGTCGCGTCTGGCGCTGGTGGGAATCCGCTCAACGATCGGGCTGACGAGCCGCGACGGCGTGATCCCCCTTTCCTTCGACCGTGACATCGCGGGCCCCATGGGACGAACCGTCGAGGATGTCGCGAAGGTCTTCAACGCGGTCGCGGGATACGACCCGGCGGACCCGTACACCGAGGCGGGGCGGGGCCTGCGCGAGGACGACTATACGGCGTTCCTGGATCGCGACGGTCTGCGTGGAGCCCGCATCGGGGTGCTTCGTGCGCTCTTGGACACCGAAGACGGGGATTCCGCGATCGTGCGCGTGTTCGAAGAAGCCCTGGCGGACCTCGGCCGCCTAGGCGCTCGGTTGGTGGACCCATTCGACTTCGACGTGCAGGCCCAGCTCGAGCGCGAAAACCTGTTCTGCCGGCGCTTTCGCTACGACATGCGGGTCTACCTGCAGTCGCTGGGAGACGCCGCCCCGATCAGTGACGTGCTGGAAGTGCTGGAGACGGGGCAGTACTCCGACTACGTCGAGGAGAGCCTGCGCCGGAACGAGAGTGCGCCCCTGGACCTGCACCCGTCCCAGTGGGACCCTCCGTGCCCCGACTTCGCAGATCACGCCGGGCGCCAAGGATACCTGGCCGACTTCGTGGCCGCGATGGACGAGGCGGAGCTGGACGCGGTCGTCTACCCGACCTGGCTGAGCCCGCCGGCCCATATCGACCGGGCGAGAGAGGAGTACAGCGGCGACAACAGCCAGCGAGTGGCCCCTGCCACGGGGATGCCCGCGATCACGGTCCCCATGGGCTTCACCGAGGGAATCCACCCGGCGGGACTGCAGATCCTTGCACGACCCTACGCCGAGGGGATCCTGTTCCAATATGCGTACGCCTACGAGCAGGGAACAAGCCACCGGCGGCCGCCCGAGGGATTTCCGCCATTGGACGGGGGGAGTTCATAGCCGGCGAGCCCTCACACGGCAGCGCCCTTCACACGGCGGAACCCGCCCCGCCACATGCGGGATACACGAGCCCGACGGTTCGGCGGGCGCAGTATTCGTTCAGGGACATGTCGGCAGCGCGCGCGGCCTCGCGCAGAAAGGCGTGCAGGCCGGGATCGATGCGGAGAACGAATCGGCCCGACGGGGACCGCAACTTGCGAATAGTATCATCACTTAGGCATAGCCCTATGATACCATAAGGAGAATGGGCACTCCGCAGTCGGGCAAGGCACGGAGCGAGGCATTATTTGGGGACCACCGGATTCGACGAGCCGACGGAGGGACTGGGTCCCCTCTTCAATCGCACACAGCGGCTCGAGAGTTCTCTGCGAACATCCGGAGAACCCGAAGAGCGAGCTGGAGCGAGGCAGATTCCGAACACGGGCGGATGTCGTGGATGGCGTCCTCGAGCCGCTCTTCACATTGCTCGGCTGGGACTTCGACGACCCGGGCACGGTAATCCCCGGGTTCCACACCGGGTCGGGGACGGTCGACTACGCTCTGTGCCATCCTCGGGGCGATCCGAAGATGAAGCGAAAGATACGATCCATCTGACGGTTTCGAACGCCGGCCGCGAGTGGACGTTCCACTTTGGGCGAGGCCGGGGAAGTCTCCGCAACCGGGAGTTCTCCGAGAGCGTGGCGCCGGTCGCTGGAGGGGTCCGAGATCCTGAACCGCTTTGTGCACGAAATGAAGGAGGCCACCGGCGTCCGTCCGTGCCGAGACCGCGCAGCAGACTTCATTCTCGGTCAGGCGGGCGCGATACGATGGCCGGCCGATCCGCCCGATCCGAGGCCCGCGCGCCGGGTCGGCGAGGGCGACAAGGTATGGGTTCACAACTTCGCGTCGCGCGAAATTGCGACGTACGTCGTGGTGGGCAGCGACCCGCAATGGGACAAGGGCGAGGTCTCTCGCGATTCCCCGTTCGGGCACGCGCTGCTCGGAGCGTTTGAAGGCGAGGAGCGGGAGATCAGGTTGCCTCAAGGGGATCCCCAAGCGGTAAGGATCGTTCTGATTCGCAGACGCGGGCGAAGCTGAATCCCTCACTGGGGCACGATCGCGATGACCGTGCCGCCGCACTTCTTGCAGAAGCGCGCATCGTTGTCGTGTCCTCCGGTTCGGCACCCCGTGCAGACGTTGTCCTCGGTTCCGGGCGTACCGCCGGTCGTCCCGGAGGCGTGCGCGGCGTAGGCAAGCTCCACGCTGACGATGCCCGTCGGCACGGCGATCATCCCGTACCCCATCAGCATGATCAGCGAGGCGAGGAACTGCCCGACCGCGGTATTCGGCGTGATGTCCCCGAATCCGACCGTGGTCAGGGTCACCACCGCCCAGTACACGGCCGCGGGAATCGAGGTGAACCCCGCGGCCTCGCCCTCGATCAGGTACATGACCGAGCCCAGGACGACCACCAGCGTCACCACGGTGACCAGGAAGACGATGATCCGGTAGCGGCTGGCCGCCATCGCGCGAGCCAATGTCCTCGCCTCGCCCAGATACCGTACGAGCTTTAGCACGCGGAAGACGCGCAGCACCCGCAGAACCCGGATTATCGTGAGGAAGCGGGTGCCCGGCAGCAGCAGACTCAGGTAGGTGGGAATGATCGAGAACAGGTCGATCACGCCGAAGAAGCTCAGGGCGTAGCGGCGCTTCGACTGCACCGACGCCAGTCTGGCCGCATATTCGATCGTGAACAGGATCGTGAACAGCCACTCGAGCAGATGCAGCAGGAATCCGTGTTCCGCCACGATCGATTCCACCGAATCGAGCATGACGACGATCACACTGGCCAGAATCGTCATGATGAGAACGATGTCGAACGCCTTGGCCGCCCAGCTGGTGTCGGTCTCGAACAGGATGTCGAAGAGACGGCCTCGCCACTCCGGACCGTTCTGCGGACGATTCGAAGTCGGCGTCATGAAAGGCCGCTTCCCGCCATGGCTTCTCGGACCCGGGTTACTCGGCCGCATCGCCGGCGATGCCGGCAGCACAGGACACGCCCGTGCCGCCCAGACCGCAGTACCCTCCGGGGTTCTTGGCCAGGTACTGCTGGTGGTATTTCTCGGCGTGGTAGAACGGGGGCGCTCGCTCGATCTCGGTCGTGATGGTCCCGTAACCCGCCCGCGTCAGGCCCTTCTGATAGCGGTCACGCGACTCGACCGCCAGACGGCACTGCGGATCCCCGACCGTGTAGACGGCGGAGCGGTACTGGGACCCCACATCCGCGCCCTGCCTCATTCCCTGCGTGGGGTCGTGGCCCTCCCAGAACGCGGCGAGCAGCGTCCCGTAGCCGATTCTGTCCGGATCGAAGACGATCAGCACGGCCTCGGCATGCCCCGTGCGACCCGTGCACACCTCGAGGTAGGAGGGGTTCGGGGTCGCCCCCCCCTGGTACCCCGCCGCCGTGGAATACACCCCGGGAAGCTCCCAGAACATCCGCTCCGCGCCCCAGAAGCACCCCATCGCGAAGTACGCCCGCTGGAAGCCTTCCGGGAAGGGAGGCTTGATCCGGTTCCCGTTGACATGGTGGACACTCGGCACGCCGAGCGGCTCCGGCCGACCCGGCAGCGCCTCGCCGGGATCCGGAGGCCGCAGCTTCAATCCACGGCTAAGCATTTGACGTAGGTCCATAGCCCAAGGAAGGTAATAGGGTTCTCCCGGTCCTGGATGGAGCTGGCCCAGCGTCCTTGACCGTAGCTTCCGCCTATGTTACTGGAACATCCGCGACCTCCGCACATTCCATGCTCCCCACGGACCGGAGCGACCGGCCTTGTATTGGACCGCCAACCCGAACTCCGCTCCGCCGGGTCCCTACCCGCCCCGGCTCACGAAGATCATTGGTCTCGGCACCCACGCGGCGGCGCACACCGAAATCATCTCCTGGCCCGGATACCGACCGACACCGCTGAGATCAGCGCACCGTCTGGCGTCTCGGCTGGGGCTGGCGTCGGTTCATGTGAAGGATGAGAGCGGCCGTTTCGGACTCGGGAGCTTCAAGGCGCTGGGCGGCGCGTACGGCGTGCTTCGGGCGATGACGGACCGGAATGCGGACGCGGAGACGGGCGGCTTCACCCGCCCGACGGGCTCGGACGCGGGGCCGCGATCCGGGGAGCGGCGCACCCGGCCTGCGACACCGACCGTCACCTGCGCATCCGACGGCAACCACGGGCGCGCGGTCGCATGGGGCGCCCGCATGTTCGGCCTGGACGCCGTGATCTACCTGCCCGCGCACGTCACGGAAGGCCGCGCCGCCGCGATCCGGTCGTTCGGTGCGCATGTCGTGCGTGTGGACGGCGAGTACGACGACGCGGTCGCGCAAGCGGCCCGCGACGCCCGCGCCAACGGATGGACGGTGATCTCGGACATGTCCTACCCGGGCTGCACGGAGATCCCGCGCGTGGTGATGGCCGGATACACGGTCATGGCCGAGGAGGCGCTGCAGGAGAGCCCTCTGCCCACCCACGTCTTCGTCCAGGGCGGCGTCGGCGGGCTCGCGGCGGCCGTGATCGGCCACCTCTGGGAACGGCTCGGGGCTGACCGCCCGGTCGCGGTCATCGTCGAGCCGGACGCCGCCGACGGACTCTACCGGAGCAGATGCGCGGGCTGTCCGCGTGTCGCCCATGGCGATCTCGACACGATCATGGCGGGGCTGAGCTGCCGAAACGTCTCGCCGTTGGCGTGGGAGGTGGTGGGAGCCGGGACGCGCGCCTTCATGACGGTCGGGGACGATGGCATCCCGCCGATGATGCGCGCCGCCGCTCGGGGCGATCTGGGAGATCCGTTCGAGGGCGGGGAGTCGGGGGTGGCGGGGCTGCTGGGACTGATCGAAGCGGCGGGCGACGCCGACCTGCGGCACGCCGTCGGGCTGGACGAACGGTCTCGGGTGCTCGCGTTCAATACCGAGGGCGCGACCGACCCCGAGCTGTACGCACGGATCACGCGTTCCTGAACTGACCGCTGGTTCAGCCGGAAATGGCTGGACGGGCCGCAGTCGTGGCCAGCACTCCACGATTGACTTGTCACGGCATGTTTCTTACAGTGCCGTCCCGAAACTGCGCCACCAGGAACGAGGCCGCACCATGAACGAGGCCGCACCATGAGCGATTCATTCTACAGTGCCCGCGCCGCCGTCGCCAAAGTGGACGGGATCCACCGCCGCGCTACTCTGGAGGACGGCACGCAGATTGACTTCGGCGTCCACGGCCCGATCAAGGCCCACTACCGCCTGGAAGACGAGCCCGACCGGCCGCTGCCGGTGGACTATGTGGTCGCGGCGGCCGCCGGCTGACTGCTCGGGACCCTCAACGGCGCACTGGAGGTGCGCGGGATCCCGATGGCGAACGACGCGATCAGCGTGCGGGCAGAGGGTGTGAATGAAGTGGTGGACCGGATGGTGGTGCTGACGAAGATCCATGCGCACTACACGATCCGGCTTCCGCCGGGGGCACCGCCCGAAAAGGTGAACCGCGCCCTGTCGACTCATGTAGCGAAGTGCCCGACGGCGCGCAGTCTGAAGGGCGCGGTCAAGGTCACATGGTCGGCGGATGTGATGTAAGGGTAGAGCGGTGCGGCGATCCGACGTCCCTGCGCAGAGCGTTGCGGACTGCGCTCATGCCTCCGGGATGGAGGGTCCGCCCGGTGGTTCCCGCAGCAGCTCCATGAGAAACTCCGCCGCCCGCTCCGATCCCGTGCGGCCCAGCCAGTAGACGGCTCGCTTCTTCACCTCCGGATCGGTTTCGACACGGACGAGCTCCACCATCCTGTCCACGGCCATGGGCACCAAGTCCTCATCCGACCGGGCTTGGAGGTAGAGAGCATAGAAGATCCGCTCTCTGAGCTCCGGTTCCTCGAACCGGTCGTATGACTCGGCGAGGCGCTGCAGATCGACTTCCACCGCTGATCCTCTGGACCAGGCTCCCAGTGCCGCCTTGCGGACATCGAGCGACAGATCGCTGTCCAGCGCCTGCTCGAACAGTCAGCTTGCAACACTTTCCTCTCCGGCCTGAGCCCGGCGTCCCAGCACCTCCAGGAAGCTGATCCTGATTCTTTCGGAATCCACCTTGTCGAAGACTTCCATCAGGAGTCTCGGCTCGGCGGAGATTCGCAGGCCAAGAGCCGCCGCAGCCTTCTGTCGAAGCTGCTCCGGCTCCCCGATGTCGGACGGGAATGCTGCGACGGCCTCGGTTGCCTCCTCGCTCCGGTTGTACCCCAGCGCTGCAATGGTGTCGCTTCTTATGCTCTCGTCTTCGGAGTTCCGAAGAATGCTCGCAAGGACTTCGGCGGATCCGGGAGTCTCGAACCCTGCCAAACCCTTGACGGCCCACTTCCTTGTCTCGGCAGCCGGATGGTTTGCGGCAACATCGGCAAGCGTGGCCTCGGCTTCCTCCGTGCCCTCCCGGGCCAGCCAGTTGACTGCCTGGTGGCGCAAATGCACGGAGCACTCGTCTTTGCGCTCCAGCACGCTGCGTATCGACTCCATCCGTCCGCGCTCCAGCCGCAGCAGGGCGGTGAGCGCCTCCTGCCGATAGCGGGCAAACGCCTCCCAGTAGTAGGAGTCGGCCACGAACCGGCCGGCATTGTACTTGGCTCGAAACGCCCGGAACATTTCGGCCGCTTGGTCGAACTGTTCCCGATTGAGCGCACGCCGCGCTTGCAGGAACATCTGTTCCTCGTGGTGAGTGACGGTCTGGGCAGCCAAGTTCGCATCTCGCATCTCCTCGCGTGGTGCCGACGCGGCTGATTTGCGTCCGAGCGCCTCGAACGGAAGACCGTCTGCGGCGCCGACGCCCGCAGGCGCACCCGCCTCGGCAACTCGGCTGAACCGCGAAGAGGACGCAGCCTCGATGCCGGCGAGCCTCTCCTCAACCGCAGTCCACATGCCGTCGGCCGGTGTCTCCGGCGGCTCGTTGTACGTCGCCGTCTCACGGCGTGCAAACTCGGCAGACCGATCGAAGCCGGTCATGACGCCCACTCGCCGGCATGCACCGCCAGCGCCTTGCGCAGCAGGCCCCTCGCACGGAAGAGCTGCGACTTCGAGGTTCCCGGGTGGATGCCGAGCATCTGCCCGATCTCCTCGTGGGTGTAGCCTTCCACATCGTGGAGCACGAAGACCGCGCGGGGCCGACGCGTTCCTGCTCACGCGCATGGACGACGGGTCGTGGAAGATCATCGCGTTGTCGTGGACGCGGTTGCAGCCGCCGGCGTGCGAGCTGCATCCGGACGGCCCGCCTCGTCCAGTACGACAAAGGTCGCCGTCGCCGTAGCCACGACCTTGCCGTCCGAAGCGCGCGTCGCCGTCCCTTCCATCTTGGCCAGCTTGCGCTTGCGCGCTGTCTGGCGGCCCGCCAGGAGCAGCTTCTCACCCTCGCGCACGGGGTGGCGGTAGCGAATCTCGCAACGTGCGGTGTAGGCGCGGGTGCCGCGCAGGTACAGCCAGTTGGCCATGACATCGTCGAGGGCGCTGTAGATCATCCCGCCGTGGATCACGCCCGGATAGCCCTCGTGGTTCTCGCCCGGGGTGAACTCGGATACGCACGCGCCGTTTTCAAGGCGGAAGTCGAGGTGCAGGCCGATCGGGTTGTCCGGGCCGCAGACGAAGCACTTGTTGGCGGCGTGTGCGGCGAGCTCGGGCGGCGGTGGCACCGACCCCGGCCGTGACGTGCCAAGCCGGGGGTGCCGCGAGTCCTCGCCGCCGCTCACCCGGCGGCTCCTTCCCGCGGCGCGGCATTCGTCCGGCGGTGCGTGCCGTCGCGCCAGAGTTCATCCACGATCTCGTCTTCCGCGGCGCTGTGGAAGGTGACGGTCGCCCAGTCCCCGTCTTCCGCAGCTTCCGGGACGTGCCAGACCCCCGCCGGAACGATGTCCCAGTGGCAGCCGCAATCGGTGGGGTCCGAGGTCGGGTCGTCGGCACCGGCGGCCGTCCAGGCTCCGGGGCGGTCATCGTCCGCGGCCGCGCTCGTCAACGGACTGAAGATCGCCCGCGGCCTCAGCTCTTCGGGACCGCCGCCGGGCATCTCCTGGTGGATACGTCCCTTCCCCCGGTAGGAAACAAGGCGCTGCACGCTGTTGCAGTGTCGCTCCGGCACGGCCATCCGCGCACCGCGCCGCAGGAGGAAGAGGCGGCAGAGGCGGACCTGCCGTGCCTGCCCGGCAGGTAAAGCGGCCGTGAAGAAGTCGATCGGTATCACGCAGGCGGCATGCGGCGGCTCGGGCCGACTTTGCAGCTCTGCAGCCAACCGCGCGAACCGCGCATCCAGCACGGCACGCACCTCGGGAGCCGTGAAGACGCGCTCGTGAAGCCGTCGCAGCAACGCCGACGAATCGTTGTCGGGCTTCATATCACCGGCGCTCGGCCGCTCGTTGCCATATCGCGTCGAACATGGGTTCGGTGAGCTTGCAGGTAAAGGTGTTCTGCTGGCTGGGATGGTAGGATGCGATCACGGTCACGGCTCCCAGATCGACTTCCGCACCGTGGCCGAAGCGCGGACGCGGGCGGGGAACGATCAGGTCGCGCTCCGCCAGCACGCCCAGGACGACGTTGAACGCGAAGCCGCCGAGCGCGACGATCGTGTGAAGGCTGTCCGAGAGGATGTCGATCTCCCTGCGCAGAAACTCCGCACACCGATCCCGCTCCGCCGTCGTCGGCCGATTGCGCGGAGGAGCGCAACGCACGCCCGCGGTCACATACGCCCCGGTCAGCGAGAGGCCGTCCTCGCGATCTCGACTGAGGGGCTGGTTCGCGAATCCGGCCTTGTGCATGGCCCGGTAGAGCCAGTCTCCCGCGCGATCCCCCGTGAACATGCGCCCCGTGCGATTCGCGCCGTGGGCGGCGGGAGCCAGCCCGACCACGAGAACCGAAGCTGCCGGATCACCGAACCCCGGAACCGGCTTACCCCAGTATTCATCGTCTCGAAAGGCGGCGCGCTTCTCGTCGGCAACCTTTTTACGCCACGCGACCAGTCGCGGACAGCGTCGGCAGCGAACGAGTTCGTCGCACAGCCTGTCCAGGTCGTCCGACACACCAGCGGCCACGGGCTGCTATGCCGCTCCCTCGGCGTAAGTCTTCACGGCATCAAGGTCGGCCGCGATTGCCTTGGCGACGAACCCTTTGATCAGGGGCGTCAGAAGTCTGGCGAGAAACCTGTGCGGACGCGCCTCCATGGCCAAGTCCAACCGCGTAGCCCGGCCGTCTTCGGCGGAAGCCACCGTGAATACCGTGTCCCACACCGTACCGCCCTGGTCCGATACGATGCGCAAGCGCTCATTCGGGACGAACTCGATGACTTCCAGTTCGGAAGTGGCGGACCTGCCGCCCATCTTGCGAGTCTCGCGGAACCGAGTGCCCACGCCGGTCTTCACTTCCGAAAGAAACTCGACGTTCACGATATGCGGCACCGCTTTGGAATAGTTGGAGATGTCGGCGACGGTCGAGAAGACCACGGCTACGGGAGCATCAATCGTTCGGCTGAGTTCGGTTCGCGTCATCGTCGCCTTGCGTCCATGGTTGAGAACACCGCAGTTACCGGCGTTATCGGCCCCGTGATCTTACCGAATACCCCGGCCGCCGGGCCACCTCGCTATGACCTGACCGTACTTCACACCCCGCACCTTCCTGGGACACCTTCGCGCGACTCTGCCGGGCGGCCGCCTCCTTCCGGCAGTGGTTGTGCCGGGCGATCGGCGTACCGTACTGACCGCAACAAGCTTCTGCAGGCCCGCCGCTAACGCTGGCCCTCCGCCGGGTCGGGGAGCGTGGCCGAGACAATGTAGTCGAGTTCGGGAAACTCCTCCTCGAGGTACTCGTTGCCTCTGGCGGCGATGTTCTGCACCAGCGGGCCGTTCCCTCCCCGGTTGGCGAGCTCCCCGTACCCGGAGTGGATCCGGTCGACGACCTCCATCCCTTCGACGACAGTGCCGACAGGAGCGAAGCCCCCGGCGTCCAGCATCGAATTGTCCCCGAAGTTGATGAAGAGCTGGGTCGTCCGCGTATCGGGGTATTCCGTCATCGCGAAGGTCACCGTCCCTCGGGTGTTGGACGCAACCACCGAATCATCGGCAATGGTCGCAGTCGACCACCTGACTTGGACCTGCGGCTCGCCATGCATCCCGAACTGGGCCATGAAACCCTCGATGACCCGGAAGAACCGGACGCCGTCGAAGTAGCCGTTCTTCACGAGGTTGTAGAACCGGTCGGCGCCGTTGGGGGCCCACGCCCGGACAACCTCGATCACGAAATTCCCCGTTGTGGTCTCGAACCGCGCACGGAAGGTGTCGGGAGCCGTCTCGACCAGCCGGTCCGGAAAGTACAGGGCCCGATTCGCAGGGAGCTCGGAGTTGCCGTCACCTCCCGCGCCGTCTCCGCCGCAGTTCGCGAGCGTGAATGCGGCCGCGGGAAACAGCATCCGGCTCAATAGTATCCGGGTCTTCGGCTTCATGGCTTCCTCGTCCTCACTGTGTTGACGGGCGGGCGCAGCGTTCCAGCCCGGATGCACCGCCGCTCGAATGCCGTGGGATTTTGTCCACGGGCTGCAAGGTCACGGAGTGCGTGAACGACAGCCGGCAGCGACACGGTGCCGGTTCCGGCCAACTTGTCCCATTCAGCCATGGCAACGCCCCGGCTACGATTCGATCTTTGGTTGTGCGCTTTATTCGGTCCCGATTCGCAAGTCATGTCTCGCAGGAGTATAGTTTAAGTGATCCTTGGACTTCTCACCCAAGAGGAATCAGGCGTGGGCACCCCGTTCTGGGAATCGATCCCGACCTCCATACAGACTCTGGTCGGCGTCGCCGCCATCCTTGGGGCCGGATGGACTTGGTTCGTTCGGCCCCGGATGGTCACCATCGTGGTGGAAGCGATCGCCCGGAGCAGCAAGGATCTCCGCGAGGAGATGGATGCCAGCGCCGGGAAGCTGCGCAGCGAGATCGCCGCGGACCGCAGGGAGCTCTCGGAAGACATCGCCGGTGTCCGCAGCGAGATCGCCGCGGACCGCAGGGAGCTCTCGGAAGACATCGCCGGTGTCCGCAGCGAGATCGCCGCGAACCGCGATTCGATCACGGAAGTGCGTGAGATGATCCATGCCTCGCGCATCGAGATACGGGATCTTCTTGCGGAAATCCGCCAAGACAACCACCAAGCCCACGAGGCCATCGGAGAGCGGCTCAACGGCGTGCGGACAGACACTGCCAAGCTAACCGGTGCGGTGGATGTCCTGACAGCCGTCGTCCGTGGCCGCCGGGACTCCGGGGCAACCCGGACGCCGTAGAATACCAGATTCTCGCAAGACTCCAACGGGGGGTCGGGGGGTAACGGACCGGGCCAGGCAGACGTAGGTTTGCTTCACAGTCGGTGACGAAAACTCAGGATCCCGGAGTCGCTTGATGCCCCGAACGCACCAGACCACCACTTCGCTCACTGCCGTCGTGCTGCTCACCGCATCGGCGTGCAGCGACGACTCGGCCCCTACCCAACCCACGGGCACCCCCAATCTGCGTCCCACCGCAGTCTTCGCGACCGACGTGACCGAGGGCTCGGCACCGCTCGATGTCCGTTTCGACGCCAGCGCGTCAAGCGATCCTGACGGCAACATCGTCAGCTACGAGTGGGCGTTCGGCGACGGCAGCACCGGGTCGGGGCAAACCACGACACACACGTACCCGGACGCCGGGTCCTACACTCCGAGACTCACTGTAACCGACGAGCGGGGGGCCACCCACTCGCAGAACGGGGGGGCCATCACCGTGAACAGCCCACCCGGGACCGGGGAGAACAAAATCACGGGCGTTGTGTGGCACGATGCGGATGCCGACGGAGTTCGCGACGATGGCGAGGAGACGATCCCAGCCACGGTGGTCTTCCTTGACGAAAACGAGGACGGGATGCGCGACTCTGCCGAGGTGACGGCACTGACCAACGACGACGGCGAATTCACCTTCGAGGGGCTGGACGCGAGCCGCAGCTACACCGTGACTCAGGAGCTCACCATCGGATGGACCAACACGGCACCGGGGCGGCCGACGGACCCTTCCGAACCCGCCGTCGCCGCAATCATCGGTGGACAGGAAGCCGAGCTTGGCGAATTCCCCTTTCAGGTCGCGCTGGTAACAGCCGCGACCCGATTCCAATTCTGCGGCGGCACGTTCATTGACGGCAATTGGGTGATGACGGCAGCGCACTGCGTCGATGGCGCGACCGACCCGAATATCGTCAAGGTCCTCGCGGGAGCCCACAACAAGCTCACCGACGGCGAACTGATCGATGTCGAACGCATCTACATTCATCCCTCATACACGGCCCAAGCCGCCATTTCCAGCGATATCGCGCTGCTGAGGCTGGACGGCGATTACATGTATCCTCGCATAGAACTGCTGACACCCGACCGCCTGGACATGTCGGCGCCCGGCACGGTTGCAACCACCATCGGCTGGGGACTTACCTCGGAGGGAGGCCAGTCGTCCGCTGTCCTGAAGAAGCTGGCGGCGGAGATCATCTCCAACGACGAGTGCCAGACTCACCTCGGCAACAGCATCATCGAGTCCACGATCTGCGCGGGGAAGTTCGGATCCAGCGAATCGATCTGCAGTGGTGATTCCGGCGGACCTCTCATGGTTCCCTACCGTAACCGCTGGATGCAGGTCGGGATCACCAGCTTCGGCACGAGCATCTGCTACCAGCCCACGGCTTTCGCTCGGGTGTCGTCGCTCGTGGACTACCCGACCGGTGTCATTCCGCCGGAGCTATCGGGATCGGTGGTTGTGGATTGGAGCGATGGGGGGAAGACCGCCAAGGCGGACTTCGGGAATTTTCGATAAAGTCGGCTCCCCCGCTCTACTCTAGTCGTGCAGGACTCGTCCGTCGCCGAGCGATTCGCTTCGACCGAGCGGCCGAGACAAAGACCCAGCTCGCCGACGTTTCGAAATACCAGGCTGATCCGGCCCCCCGAGGATTCCACCCCCCCCCTTGCAATCCTGCCCTGCCGGGAAGATGATGGATGGTGCAGGATATGATGGGGATTGTACCCGAGGCAGACTGCAAGATCCGTTGACACCCAAGGCAGGAACATGAATCCGAAGTGCATCAAGTCCTCCGCCCGACTCCCGTTCCGGAGACTCGCCGTTCTCACCGGGGCCGTGCTGCTGGCCGCCGGCTGCGACGCGCTGACTCTCGACCGGGAACCCGAGGTCGTACATCTGGAACTCGACAGCCCCGATGTGAGCCGGGTCACGCTCGTCGTCTCGCAGTGGTTCATTGAGGTGGCAGACCCGGAGTGCGAGGAGTGCCCTCCTAGAATCCAGCTCGTCGAAGCCGACACTACCACCGTTTCGCTTCCTTTCAAGAAGTCGTATCCCTTCGACTTTCGGCTTGAGTTCTTCGCGGAAGCGTTTACCACCCCGCCCGTGGTTGCCGTTCTCGCCATGAAGGTGCACCTAGACGACGAGGAATGGTACAACGACTCCCGTCGTCTGCTCACTACGGATTCCGAGGGAGAGCAGGAAACGCTTAGGTTCGTGTACCAGTACCGCAGTCTCGGGATCCCGGGCGGTTGACTGGCACTGTTTGCCCTGTGGGCCTGCTGATCCGCCTGTGGCGACGGGCTGCCTCCTTGGTCGTGCTTCTTCTGTGGTCCGGCTGTCAACCTCTGTTCACGGAAACCGAACCGGGGCTGCCGCTTCCGGGTCTAAGCGAAACCGAGTTGCAGGCATTCGCCGATGGCCAAGCGCTCTTCAACCGACCGTTTACTCCTGAGGAAGGGCTCGGGCCGCTATTCAACCAAGACCGCTGCAGTTCTTGTCACGACTTGCCGACCAGCGGCGGACATGGCGCGGAGCCAGTCTTCAAAATAAGCCGATTCGATCAAGTTGAGGGGTGCAGCACCCTTCCGGAAAAGGGTGGCGATCTTCTGCAAGGGATTGTGACAAAAGCAGGTCGGGATGCAGGGCTTGTTGGCGAGAGAGTCCCGCGGGGGGCCACGGCAATCTCGGAGATCAGGGCTCCAGCGGTATACGGCTTGGGGATGGTTGCTCGCATCACCGAGGCTGAGATCCTTCGGCGCGCTGACCCCGAGGACAGGGACGGTAACGGCATATCGGGTCGTCCCAACTTGGATACCACGGGACGAGTCGGGCGCTTCGGGCGAAAGGCACAGCACGCCACTCTTCGGGGCTTCATAGAGGAAGCGCTACGCCAAGAGATTGGGATCACGACCCCGAACCACCCGGGGGAAGTAAGCTTCAACGGCGCGGACTTGCCCGCCGGGGCCGACATCGCCGCAGATCCCGAAGCCACCGAAGAACAGCTGCGCCTGCTAGTGGACTACATCGACCTCCTGGCTCCGCCTCGACGCCTGCTCCCCGACGACCGGGAACCACTGGCCGACATCGAAGAGGGCGAACGCATCTTCAGGTTCGCGGGGTGTGAAGCGTGCCACACACCCTTCTTCACCCTTGGCTCCAGCGGATCCAAAGCATTCGACGGAAAGAGTTTCCGCCTCTACTCGGACCTGCTTCTCCACGACATGGGGCCTGAGCTGGCCGCTACCTGCACGGAAGGGACCACACCGTCAGAATGGAAGACTGCGCGTCTCGTCGGCCTTGGCCACCGCTCGGAGTTTCTCCACGACGGACGCGCACAGCGAATTCGGGACGCGATTGAGCTGCACGGCGGCGAAGGGGCTGCGTCCCGAGACATTTTTCGTCGTCTCACTCAGCAAGCGCGAGGCCAGATTCTCGCTTTCCTGCGGACGTTGTGACAGCACTTTCGACCGTGCTGCCTGCCGCCGGGCCCCTCTTGCTTCTTCGGCCGAGACTCGTGCTGCGAAACCGGACATCTTTATTTGCTCCCGACACACACTTGACACCACACCGCTTCTCCGCGAAGATTGACATCTTATGAGCATTCGTACATGTGCGGTGACGAATCGCCATCACGGCCGTCCCGAAGAGGCGGCCGCGTGACGGTGTAACCGTACAGAAGAGAACGGGATACCAGAAACGCCGGCTTCCTCGGGAGTCGGCGCTTTTTTGTGCGCCGGGCGTCTCCCGGCGGGTCGGCCCGCAGGAGATCACAGCCGGAATGAACAGCGCAGTGTCGGAAGGCCGCCGAGAGGGCATGCGACCCGCCATGCCGGCCGGACCGGCCCGGGGCGAATCGGGCCGAACGGAACCGGATGCCAAGCCGACCATCCATGTCGGGCTGCCGAAGGGCCACATGCAGAGCGGCGTCTTCGCGCTGCTCGCCGACGCAGGGATCAATGCCCGGGTGGGTTCGCGCAGCTACCGCCCCGCACTGTCGTGGCCGGGCTTCGAGACCAAGCTCCTCAAGCCCCAGAACGTGGTGAAGATGCTGCACGCCGGATCGCGGGACATCGGTTTCGCGGGGGCGGACTGGGTGGCGGAGCTGGATGCCGACCTGATCAAGCTGCTCGACACCGGGCTCGACCCCGTGCGCGTCGTGGCGGCGGCACCGGCCGCACTCTTGGACGACGACGGTGTGCTCCCGGCCGGACGCCGCCTGGTCGTGGCCACCGAGTACGTGCGGATCGCGGAAAGGTGGGTGCGGGAGCAGCCGTTCGAGGCTACCGTGATACGATCCTACGGGGCCACCGAGGTCTTCCCGCCCGAGGACGCCGACCTCATCATCGACAACACCGCGACGGGGGAGACCCTGCGCGGGAACGGCCTGATCGTCGCGGACACGCTGATGCATTCCTCCACCCGGCTCTATGCCAACCCGGCTGCCCTCGGCGATCCGGCCGGACGGGCCCGGATTGACGACCTCCTCCTCCTCCTCCGATCGGTTCTGGAAGCGCGTCGTCGGGTGATGCTGGAGCTGAACGTCGCGGATGAGGACTTCGAGCGGGTCGTTTCGATCCTGCCCTGCATGCGCGAGCCCACCGTGTCGCGGCTGCACGGCGAAAGAGCGTACGCGGTGCGCGCGGCCGTGCCCCGGACGGCGTTGCCGGCGCTCCTGATCGAGGTGAAGGCACGGGGCGGAACCGATCTGGTCGTGTCGGAACCCCAGCAGATCGTGCCGTGAACGCGGTGGAGCGGACGGGGAGAGCGCGGCCATGAGAGATGTCATCGACCTCAGCATGAACGAGGGCGCGCCGCCGTCGCGGGAGTGCTTCGATGTCCTGGATCGGGCAGGCCCGGGGATTCTGCGCAAGTACGCGAACGCCGGGCCGCTGGAGGCGGCTTACGCGGCTTTTCTGGGCGCCGATGCGGCCAACGTGCTGGCGACGACCGGTGGGGACGACGCCATCGACCGGGTCTTTCGCGCGTTCCTGGCTCCCGGTAGGGAGATGGTCTTCCCCACGCCCACCTTCGAAATGATCCCGGCGTGTGCGCGCATGGCGCGGGGGCGGCTGGTGCCGGTCGAGTACGAATGGGGGGCGCTGCCGCACGACGAGATTCTGGGAAAGGTGAACGAGCGGACCGGCGTGGTGGCGGTGATCACTCCCGACAATCCCACGGGGCGGGCGTTCACCACGCGCGAGCTGGTGGGGCTCGCGGACGCGCTTCCGCCCGAGGTCGTCCTGCTGGTCGATTCGGCTTACGCGGAGTTCGCCGACGAGGATCACACGGCGACGCTGTTGGACAGCCCGCATGCGGTGATGATCCGCACGATGTCGAAGGCGTGGGGGCTGGCGGGGCTGCGGGTCGGCTTCGCGGTCGGTCAGAAAGAGCGGATCGATGTGCTGCGCGGCTTCGGCGGACCGTATGCGCTGACCGGGCCGTCGATCGCGGTCGCGGTCGACCGTCTGCGGAACGGCGTCGAGGAGATGCGCCGCTTCGTCGCGTACGTGCGGTTGCGGCGGGAACGGCTGGCCGAGGTGATCCGGGGAGCGGGCGGCGTGCCGGAGCCGTCGCAGACCAACTTCGTGTTCTCGTCCTTCCCCGATGCGCGGTGGATACAGCGGGGGATGGCCGCGCAGGGCGTGCTCGTGAGGTACTTTCCGCACCTGCCGGAGCATGTGCGGATCACGGTGCCGCGCAACGACGAGGAGTTCCGCCGCGTGGAGCGGGCGCTTGGATGCCTAGCAGCCCGTGGACAAAATCCCCCCGGGCTGCTGGCGGCGGATCGCGGCGGATCGCGGCCCGGCGGCCCCGAGGCGCTGCTCTTCGACATGGACGGCGTGCTGGCTGACGTGCGGAGGTCGTACCGGGAGGCGATCGTGCGGACCTGCGCGGCGTTCGGGGTCGAGGTCGGCCGCGAGCTGATCGGCGCCGTGAAGGCGGGGGGGGACGCCAACGACGACTGGGCCGTGACGCACGGCGTGCTCGCCGGCGCGGGCGTGGAAGTTTCGCTGGCCGAGGTGACCGGGCGCTTCGAGCAGATCTACCAGGGC
Source organism: Longimicrobiales bacterium (assembly GCA_965215065.1). Lineage (GTDB taxonomy): Bacteria > Gemmatimonadota > Gemmatimonadetes > Longimicrobiales > Gaopeijiaceae > Bin94. Next base: position 1,220,688 of record OZ244037.1, on the reverse strand, counting down.
ACCGAAGATGCGCCGGGGCTGCACCGCCGCGAGACGCTGATCCCGGGGCGCGGGCTGCTCGAGGGGCTGGCCCGGTCGTTCCGGCTGGGAGTCGTGACGGGAAGGCCGCGCGCCGATGCCGAGCGCTTCCTGGGGGACCACGGGGTACGGGGGTGTTTCAGCTCGGTGGTCTGCCGCGAGGACGGGCCGCTCAAGCCGGATCCTTCGCCCGTGCGGACCGCGCTGGAGCAGCTGGAGGCGAGGACCGCATGGATGCTGGGGGACACGCCGGACGACGTGAGGGCGGCCGTGGGGGCGGGGGTGGTGCCGGTGGGGGTGGTGCCGCCGGGATGCGGAGAGACCGTCCGGGCCGCGCTTCAAGCTGCCGGAGCTGTCCGTATCGTCAACGCGGAAAGCGACTTCGGAGGGTTGTTCGATGGGTGATGCGCGCACACGGGGCCGAACCGCCCGGGTCTCCCGCGAGACGGGGGAGACGAAGGTCGAGTTGCGCCTTGATCTGGACGGTGGCAGGCCGCCCAGGCGAGGCGGCCCGATGACCGTACACGTGGAGACCGGGATCGGCTTCTTCGACCACATGCTCCACGCGCTGGCTTTCCACGCGGGATGGGGACTGGAGCTCGTGTGCGCGGGCGACCTCGGCGTCGACGACCACCACACCGTGGAGGACACGGGGCTGGCGCTGGGACAGGCTGTGGCGCGGGCGCTGGGAGAGCGGCGCAGCGGCATCGTTCGCTTCGGGCACGCATACGCGCCGTTGGACGAGGCCCTGGCGCGCGCCGCAGTCGACGTGTCCGGGCGCCCTTCCTTCGCCGGCGAACTCGGCCTCCGGCGCGAACGCGTGGGTTCGTTCTCCTGCGAGATGGTGCCGCACTTCTTCCGTTCGTTCGCGCAGACCGCGGACCTCGCGCTCCATGTCGACCTGATCCGGGGCGCCAACGACCACCACCGCATCGAGGCATGCTTCAAGGCGCTGGCACTGGCTCTGAAGGCGGCGCTGGCACCGAGCGGCAGCGCGGACGCCGTGCCGTCCACGAAGGGCGTGCTGTGAGGGCGGGCGGGCCGGGACCCGGCTCGGCTGTGCGCCTGTGACCTTTTCCGCCCGCGTCGTCACAGTCGTGCGCACCAGCACGGCCAACCTGGCCTCGGTCCTGGCCGGGTTCGAGAGGCTGGGGTGCAGGGTCCGCACCACCGCCGAAGCCGACGAAGCGACGGCGGCCGAGCGCCTCGTGCTTCCGGGCGTCGGCGCCTTCGCCGCGGCCCAGCGCGCCATCGCCGCACACGGCCTGGAAGACTCCTTGCGGGAACGGATCGAGAGCGGCCGCCCCACTCTCGGCATCTGCCTCGGCATGCAGCTGATGGCGCGGGGCAGCGAGGAGGCCCCCGGCGTCGCCGGCATCGGAGTGCTCGACGGCATCGCGGGAAGCTACGAAAGCGGGGACGATGGCTGGCGGGTTCCGCAGATGGGGTGGAATCTGGTCACGCCGGCCGACGGCTGCGAGATCGTCCCTCGCGGCTACGCCTACTTCGCGAACTCGTACCGCCTGACCACGGCCCCCGGCGACTGGCTGCCGGTCTGGTGCGAGTACGCCGGCCGATTCCTGGCCGCGGTGGAGCGCGGCCCCGTGGTCGGCTGCCAGTTCCACCCCGAGCTTTCCGGCGACTACGGCACGGCGCTCCTGACGCGCTGGCTGAAGGCCTGACGTGCTCCCCGTCCGCATCATTCCCTGCCTCGATGTCCGCGCCGGACGGGTCGTCAAGGGTGTGAAGTTCCGCGGTTTGAAGGATCAGGGCGACCCGTCCGAACTGGCCCGCGCCTACGAAGAACAAGGGGCGGACGAAGTCGTCGTCCTGGATGTGACGGCCACCAGAGAAGAGCGCGGCGCCCGCCTCGACACGGTGGCCGCCGTGCGGGCCCGGCTGTCGGTGCCGCTGACCGTCGGAGGCGGAATCGGCGGGGTCGAGGACGCGTCCGCGCTTCTCGAGGCCGGCGCGGACAAGGTGGCCGTGAATACGGCGGCGCTCCGTCGCCCCGCGCTGCTGAACGACCTTGCCGGGCGGTTCGGCTCGCAGTGCGTGGTGGTGTCGATCGACGCGCTGCGACGCGGCGGGCGCTGCGGCCCGGCGGGCGCTGCGGCCCGGCGGGCGGTCGAAGCGGCGGGCGCGGACGGCGGATACGAGGTCGTCGTGCGCTCCGGAACCGAGCGGGCCGCGCGGGATGCGCCGGCGTGGGCGCGGGAGGCGGTGGACCGCGGAGCCGGCGAGATCCTGCTGACGAGCATCGATCGCGACGGCACGCGCAGCGGCTACGAGCTCTCCCTGATCGGTGCGGTGCGTTCCCTGGTGCATGTACCGATCGTGGCGTCGGGAGGCGCCGACTCTCCCGAACACATGGCCGACGCCGTCCGCGCCGGGGCCGATGCCGTGCTGGCCGCGTCGATCTTCCACCAGCGGAAGTGGACGGTCGAAGGTGTGAAGGAAGCGCTCGCGCGGCTGGGACTGCCCGTGCGGCCGGACTACGGAGAGGCGGCGACCGCATGATCGTCCCTTCGATCGACCTCATGGGCGGCCAAGCGGTGCAGCTGGTGCAGGGGCACCGCAAGGCGCTCGAGGCGGGTGATCCGCGCCCTCTCGCCGAACGCTTCGGGCTTGTGGGCGAGGTGGCGGTGGTGGACCTGGACGCCGCCATGGGGCGCGGTTCGAACGCTGACGTCGTCGAGGAGCTGTGTGCGATGGCGCCGTGCCGGGTGGGCGGCGGCATACGCGACCGGGACGGGGCGCTCGAATGGCTCGATCGCGGCGCCGCGAAGGTGGTGCTGGGCACGGCCGCCGTCCCCGAGGTGCTGGAAGGGCTACCGCGCGACCGGGTCATCGCGGCGCTGGATGCCTGGGAGGGCGAGGTCGTCGTCAAGGCGTGGACCGAGCGCACGGGCCGCACCGTATACGACGGCATGCGCGAGCTGCGCGGCCTCGCAGGCGGCTTCCTCGTGACCTTCGTCGAAGGCGAGGGCAAGGAAGGCGGCTTCCCCGGGGACCAGATCGCGCCGCTGGCGGAAGCCGCGGGCATGTCCCGGCTGACGGTCGCCGGGGGGATCACCACCGCGGAGGAGATCGCCTGGCTGGACCGTGCCGGGGCCGACGCCCAGGTGGGGATGGCGCTCTACCGCGGCAACCTGGGGCTCGCCGAGGCGTTCACGGCTCCGCTACGCAGCGAACGTCCGGACGGGCTCTGGCCCACCATCGTCGCCGACGACCATGGCGGCGTGCTCGGCCTCGTCTGGTCCAGCCCGAAGAGCGTGCGCACGGCGATCGACGAAGGCCGGGGAGTCTACCACTCGCGCTCGCGGGGGCTGTGGCGCAAAGGCGCGACTTCGGGCGCGACGCAGGTGCTGCGGCGCATCGAGCCCGACTGCGATCGCGACGCGCTCAAGTTCACGGTCGCCCAGGCCGGGGACGGCTTCTGCCACACGGGAGAATGGAGCTGCTTCGGCACCGCGCACGGGCTGCGCAGGTTGGAGCGGACAGTGAAGTCGCGCCGCGCGGAAGCCGTGCCCGGGTCGCTGACGAGCCGGCTGCTCGAAGACGCTGCGTTTCTGCGCGGCAAGCTGCTGGAAGAGGCCGGCGAGCTGGGAGAGGCGACGGACCCGGAGCGGGTCGTGGCGGAGGCCGCGGACGTGATGTATTTCCTGACCGCGGCACTGGAACGCGCAGGCATGAGCATGGCCGATGTCGAGCGGGAGCTGGACCGTAGGAGCTTGAGGGTGAGGCGAAGGACGGTGTCGGAGCCGAAGGGGGCGGGCGGTGAGTGAAGGTTGCAGGGCCGGGGCTGCCGAGCGCCCGCGTGTCCGCTTGAGACGGGTCGCCGCGGCCGATGTGGGTCGGGCGCGCCAGCCCGCGGTGCCGAACGAGATCCTCCCCGCCGTGCTGGAGATCGCAGCGGCGGTGCGCGAGGGCGGCGAAGCCAAGCTGCGCGAATACGCGGAACGCTGGGACGACCTCGAAGCCGGGGGGGCGCTGACGAGAACGCGCCGTGAGATGCAGGCTGCCCTCGAGTCGCTGCCGTCGGCGGACCGTGACGTGTTGGAGCGCACCGCCGGCCGGATCGAGCACTTCGCCCGCGCCCAGCTGGAGTCGGCGTGGCCGGTGGCCGTAGCGGTGGAGGGGGGCATGGCCGGCGACCGGCTGGTACCTGTCCGGGTGGCCGGGTGCTACGCGCCGGGAGGGCGGTTCCCCCTGCCGTCGTCGGTGCTCATGACGGCTGTGACGGCCAAGGTGGCCGGGGTGCGGGAGGTGTGGCTGGCCTCGCCGAGACCATCCCGCGAGGTGATGGCGGCGGGGGCGATGGCGGGGGTGGCCGGGCTGCTGGGGGCGGGGGGGGTGCAGGCGGTGGCGGCCATGGCGTACGGGGTCCCCCCGGTGCCGCGATGCGACGTGGTGGCCGGACCCGGAAACCGGTGGGTCACCGCGGCCAAGCTGGTCTTATCCGGCGTCGTGGGGATCGACCTCCTGGCGGGGCCCTCGGAGCTGGCTGTCCTGTCCGACGAAGACGGGGATGTGCGGCTCATCGCGGCCGATCTGCTGGCGCAGGCCGAGCACGACCCGGCAGCGCTTCCCGTCCTCATCACCCCCTCCGCGAAGCTGGTCGCGCGCGTCGAGGAAGAACTCGCCCGGCAGCTGGCCCTCCTGCCCATCGCGGAAACGGCGATTGCGGCTCTGCACAACGGCTTTGCCGTCGTCGCTCCCGAAGACGAAGCTCTGCGCAGCTGCGAGGAGCTCGCACCCGAGCACCTTCAGCTTCACGGGAGCCGCGCGGAGATCTGGGAACGATCGCTGGACAGATTCGGGTCGGTGTTCGTCAACGAATCCGTCGGTGAAGTCTTCGGCGACTACGGCGCCGGCCCCAACCACACGCTTCCGACGGGCGGCACCGCGCGATTCGCCGGCGGATTGTCCGTGTTCTCTTTTCTGCGACGTCCCACCTGGCTCAGACTGGAACCGGGGCCTGAGCGTGACCTGGTGGCAAGAGACGCGGCCGCGCTTGCCCGTATGGAAGGGCTCGAAGCACATGCCCGCGCGGCGGAGATGAGAGTGCAGGGCGGCGGGTAGCGGTCCGTCGAGCCGGTCGGGTTCCGGGCTCGGGCGCGACAGTTTCCGGCTTGCAGGCAACATCGAAGCTCCCCTACGATCTCATCATGAGCTGGTTCCACTCGACGCATCCGGCAGTTCCGCACAAGGCGGCCCTCCTCCCTGCCGCCTTTCTCTCTGCCGCCTTCGCCTCGACGACGGCTTCAACCTTCGTCTCGCCCTCGGCGGCCTCCGCCCAGGACGTGGGTGACCGCGTTCGCGTGTTTCTCGGTGACGAGACGCTGATCGGCCGGGTCGCCGAGATTCTCCCGGACGGGTTCCGGATGGACACGGCGAACGGGCTCTCGCGGTCGGTATCGGAGGCCGAAATCCGTTGGCTGGAGCGAGATGTGGCGACGGGGACCAACGCGATTCCCTGGGGGAAAAAAGGCTTCCTCAGGGGAGCCCTCGGCGGTGCCGCGGTGGGGGTTCTCCTCGGACTGGCGGTGGGCCCGACCTGCCACGACAACGAGTGCAGCTTTTCTGTTCCGGAACACATCCGGGCCGGAGCCCGCTATGGGTCGGGGTATGCGGGGATCGGGGGATTGATCGGAGGTACCGCCGGCCTGATCCTGGGCTCGATGAACGCTCGGGACGAATGGCAGGTGATCCCGGTGGGGACAGGCGCGTTCGGTCCGGTAATCGGTCTGCGGAAGAGTCCCGATCTGCAGAAGAGCCCCCGGAGAAGCATCGGCATGGCGGTGGGCGTCCGGCTTCGGTTCTGAAAGCCCGAAGCCCGAACGGCACGGACCCCCGGCTTGGCCAGCTTGGTGGCCTCTACCGACGGCCGAGGGGTCGCACTTCAGTCACATGCCTGTTCGGTCCCCCGTCGAAGTCGATGACGACTGCGATGTTGCCGGTCCGCGCCGCGCCGGACGCCTGGGCGCAGCGGTCGCCGTGCCGAGCCGGAATTCGGGAGAGCCAATCGTCGAACTCCTCCAAGACCGGAACGCACAGCCCGTCGTTGTTCTGCCAGTAGAACTCCTCGAGTCGGCGGAGCGAGATCATCGACGCCGGCACGGCCGAGGTCAGGCGGTTTCCCGCTATGATCAGCCGACGGAGTATCTGCAGATCGCCGAGGTCCTGCGGCACCGGACCCGAAAGGCGATTCGTGCAGAGGAAGAGATGCGTCAGGCGGGTCAGATTGCCGAGCTCGGCGGGGACCGGTCCTTCGAGGTTGTTCTTGCAGACGGCCAGCGAGGTCAGGCGTGTGAGCTTGCCGACTTCGCCGGGGATTGCGCCTTCGAGGTTGTTCGAGCCCAGTTCGAGGTTGGTCAGGGAACGAAGCCCGCCGATTTCGGGAGGGATGGAGCCCGTGAGCTGATTGCCGCCCAGGTCCAGCCGTTCCAGGCGCGCAAGGTTGCCGATTTCGGGAGGGATGGAGCCCGTGATCAGGTTGCGCCCGCTGGCCCACCCCCAGCCCACGTTGAGGGAGCGCAGGTTTTGCAGTCTGCCGATTTCGGGAGGGATCGGGCCGGTTAGGCGGTTGCCGTAGAGGATGAGCCATTCCAGGCTCTCGATGTCGCCGATTTCGGGAGGGATGCCGATGAACTCGTTGCTGTAGAGGAGGAGCGAGTCGAGCTCGGTAAGCCTGCCGATTTCGGGAGGGATGGGGCCGCTGAGGCGGTTGGCACCGAGGCTGAGAAGGCTCAGCTCGCTGAGGTTGCCGATTTCGGGAGGAATCGGGCCGCTGAGGCGGTTGCCCTCGGTGGGGTCGGCGTCGATCCCGCAGAGCGCCAGGCGCCTGAGGTTGGTAAGGTTGCCGATTTCGGGAGGGATGGGGCCGGTCAGGCGGTTGTAGCAGAGGTCCAGTGATTCGAGTTGCGTGAGGTCGCCGATCTCCGGCGGAATCTCGCCGGTGAACCGGTTCCCGAAAGCGCCGAGCCATTCCAAGCTTTCGAGGCCGCCGATTTCGGGAGGGATGGGGCCGGTGTGCGCGTTGTACGTGAGCTCGAGCGACTTGAGCCGCTTGAGGTATGCGATTTCGGGGGGGAGGGAGCCGCCAAGGTTGTTGAGACCGAGATGCAGAGATTCCAGATGGCCCAAGCTGGCGACCTCGGGAGGAATGGTTCCGATCAGTCCGTTGTCGGTGAGCAGCAGGTGTGCGACCTGGCCGTCGTCGTTGAGGCGGACGCCGTACCATTCGGCGAGCGGTGTGTCGGTGAGCCAGTTCGTGTTGTCCTTCCAGAGGGCACCGCCGCCGGCCTCGTAGATGGCCTCAAGGACTCTGCGTTCCGAGAGCGGGAGCGAGACGAGGGCGGCGGAGGCGGCGAGCTCGCCGAGGGTCGCCGTGATGACGGCGGAACCCGGAGCGCGGGCGCGCACCCAGCCGTCGGCGACGGTGGCAATCGCGGGATCGCTGGACCGCCAAGAGAAGAGGGCACCGACCACTTCCGACCCGGCCGCATCGGACGCCTGGGCCGTCATCCGGACGGAGTCGCCGACGGTGAGGGAGTCCAGCGGCGCGTGGATCCGGACGGTCGCGGCGACCTGCCGGACCTGCACGCTCGCGGCGGCGCTCGCGCTGCCGGCCGTGGCGGTGACCACCGTTCGGCCGTCGGTAACGGAGGTGACCAGCCCGAGCGGGCCGACCCGGGCAACCTCGGCATCGCGGGTGCTCCACGCCACGTCAGCACCCTGGACGACTTCGCCGTTTTCGTCGCGGACGGTCGTGACAAGCCGAGCGGTGTCGGCCAGAGACGTGAAGCTGAGCGAATCGGGGAATACGGCCAGAGACGCCGGGACAGGCGGGCCGGGGTCGTCGCAGGTCGTGGCGAGCGCCATGAAAAGGACCAGCACTGCGCGCATCCGACGGGAGGAGCCCGGCACGGCGCGCGACCGGACGAACGTGAAAGGGCTCTCTACCTTGCGCCGGTCCGTGCCGCGGCCCCGCCCATGAATACGAGAGGATCTTCCCGCCACTCCGCGTACCCGATCCCGCGCTCGTCGGTCAACCGGTCGATCTTGTAGTTCGGGCACGCGATCAGGGCCGTTTCGTCAGCCGGATATAGGGCCAGACCGGAATGCCGCGGCGCGAAAACGCGAGCCTGGCACCGTCCATGGCTTCGAGAGCGCTCAGCATGCCTCGTCCAGGGAGGTCGTGACATCCGCGCAGTCCGCGACGCCCAACGCCGCCGCCGGAAGCGCGGCCCGGATGGCCCGGAAGATGGGCGCAGGCGAAGCCGGGGCGACAGGCATGAGCTTTCCCCTTTGTTGTGCCGGCAACAGCCCGTGTTTTCCGCCAACAGCCCCGAGGCAGAATCCCGGCGGTCATCCACAGCAGAAAGTTGCGCGTCCAGCCAGCCCAAGGCTAGCACATGTCGGCCGCCCCTGCCAAGGCGTCCCGCCCGAACACGGGCATGCGGCGTCACCCTCCGGTCCGCAGCTGCCGACATTTTGTTCCGCCGACATGCCATGCCATGTTCATCCCCCGAAATCCATGCCCCCCCAAACCGATCCCGGCGATGACGAGGCAGCGACCCGTGCCGACATGTTGTATCTGATCGCCGCCCTTCTGGCTCTGGGAGTCGGCCCGCTCGTCGACGCCGGCGCCCGATCCCGCCGCGGGCACAAATCGGTGATTGACGGCCTGGTCACGGCGGCGATTCCCGGGCTGATCTTCCTGGAGTTCGTGCCCTCGGCGATCGGGGAAGGGGAGTGGAGCATCCTCGCTGCCCTCGCGGTCGGGTTTGCGATTCCGATTGCAGTTGAGAGAACCACTCGGCGGGCGGGCGAGGAGGCTCACAGGTGGGCACTTCTGGCCGGTCTCTCCGGGATTGCCCTCCACGCCGCGCTGGACGGGACCGTGTTGGCCACGCTGTCCGCCGATTCACCCGTCTCGCTCCCTCTCGCCGCGATCCTGCACCGCCTGCCCGTGGGCGCAGCGGTGTGGTGGCTGGTCGTGAAGGAGATGGATCGTCGGGCGGCGATCGGTGCACTGGCGGGACTTACGCTCGCCACCGTGGGAGGGTACGCGTTCGGGGGTGCGGCGGTGGAGTGGATCGCGCCGGGGTCGGGCATGGTCACGCTCTATAAGGCGGTCGTCGGCGGATCGCTTGTCCATGTCGTGATGCATCAGCGCCAAGAGGCGACGGGGCCGCGGGACCGGCGCCGCGAAGGGTGGGGGGCCGTCGTTGCCGTAGTATTGCTGCTCGCCGTCTTTGTCGTCGGCATGGATGCCCACCCGGACTCGGCGGCGGGCTTCCTCTCGCGACTCTACGTCCTGTTCGCCGAAAGCGCGCCCGCTCTTCTGCTGGCCTACGTCTTCGCCGGTTTGCTGAGCGCGTTCCTGCCGCAGCGGTCCGTGCGCTGGATGGAGCGAGGTACCGGCCTCTCCCAGGCCGGAAGGGGGATGGCGATCGGCCTTCCCTTCCCGGTCTGCTCCTGCGGTGTCGTGCCGCTCTACCGCAGCCTGATCCAGCGGGGAGCCCCACCGGCGGCAGCGATGGCCTTTCTGGTGGCCACCCCCGAGCTCGGCATTGACGCGATTCTTCTTTCAATCCCGCTGCTGGGTCCTCAGGTCACCATGCTGCGCCTTGCCACCGCGGCCCTGGTGGCCCTGCTCGTGGGATGGTGGGTGGGCGGCCGTCTGAAGGCAGCCGCACGCGCACCCGAATCAACCGCCGCACCGGGCGACGGGCCGGGCACGCTTCACCGCCTGGTTGCCGCGCTGCGAACGGGAACCGGCGAGGTGGTCGACCATACCGCTCCCTGGATCCTGCTCGGACTGGGTGTGGCGGCCTTGGTGACGCCGTTCCTGGAAAGCGGGTGGCTCGGCGGCCTGCCGCCGGTGGCCGATGTGCTCCTTTTCGCCCTGCTGGGCTTTCCGACCTACGTGTGCGCCGCCTCGGCCACGCCTCTGGTGGCGGCCTTTCTGGCCACCGGGCTGTCTCCCGGCGCGGGGATCGCCTTCCTCATCACGGGACCGGCGACCAACATCTCCACACTCGGCCTCCTGAGCAGTCTTCACGGAAGGCGCGCGGCGATGGCCTTTGCCGCGGTCATGATGACGCTGGCGGTCACCGCCGGAATCGCGGTAAACGCAGTCTTCGGCACCCTGCCCGTTCCTTCGCTCGCGGCCCTTACCGAGGAGCAGCCCAGCCGACTCCAGCAGGTCAGCCTGCTGCTCCTTTCCGGCCTCTTCCTCCGCTCGGTCGTCCGTCGCGGACTGCGCAGCTTCGTGGGGGAGCTGCGAGATGGGCTGGGGTGGGCGCATTAGCGCGGGCCAGCCCTGTTGCGGACACCGCCTTTCAGTACCAGATCGGAAAGGGCAGCAGGCGTATCTTTGCGGCGCGCGCCATAAAGGCGTGGGAGTAGGCGCGGATATGCCTTCCCCGGCCGTACACCTCCACCATGAAGACCTGATCGGTCGGAATGGACTCCAGTTCGATCCACCCCCCGATCAGCGGAAACTCGTCGAAGTAGACTCGTGGCCGTACCATGGTTCCACGGGAGTAGACGCACCTCTCGATTCCGCACGGCACCGTCACGATCCCCGGGCGCGAGTCGATGAAATCGGCAACCGACCAGTAGAGGCTGCTTGCGAGTACCTCTTCGTCATAGGCACGGACACTGGTCGCCACGGCCCGGCGGCGGCGTTCGAAGCGGTCCGTAACGATCTTGAGGCCCTCCAACAGAATCGGATCCGGCTGCATGCGGATTGCAATCGGATCGCCTGACGGGATGGCCTCCTGCAGGAACGTCAGCTCCTGATATCCGAGCCGCTCCGCAGTAAGAAGGTGGGTGCCGGCTCCGATCTCGCACAGGGCGAATCGACCGTTGTCAGTGGTGAGCGACACCCAATCCGACGCTGTGACCGAGACGTATGCACCGGCCAGCGGCGCTTCGGTCTCGGCATCGATGACGACACCGACGATGTGGGGCTCGTCGTCCTTGCACACAGGCTGTTGTTCCTGTGCACCGGCCGGGTAGGCGAAGCCCGCGGCCGCGGGCAGGGCGGCCAAAGACCGGATGAACAGGTGGATCCGGTGTGATTTCGGCATCGGGCAGGCTTTTGTCAGGAGGATTCGACAGATCAGGGGGAGGTCAGCGGCTCGTCGGGCACGGATCGAAGCGCGGCCGGTTCGCCCCGACTGAATCATATACTAAGGTACGCCGATGGCGTTCCACTGTTCCCAAGTCTTCAGCGAAACCCGGACGGGATGCATCGCCGGCCGAATGCCGCGAGTGGACTTCTGCCGATGGCTGCTGGCGCAGTCGGCTCCGCCGACCCGGCTTGTGCTTTATACACCGCCGCTGCCCTCTGACAGGGAAGATACCGTCATGATCCTTCGGCTTTCAACGGCCGTCCTCGCGTCAGCCCGCGTCCGGCTCATGCCCCGCGTCGCCCGTCCCCGGCGACCATGAAATCGACGCGCACGACTTGTACGTCATGCCCGGCCGCTGGCCAACCCGGAGGCGCTGGAGCAGTTCAGGGGGAGGGTGTGAGCCGGGTCGTGGGGACGGGCCGAGGGTCTCCGCAATGGCGAATCCTACGTGGGGGGCAGTTCCCGTTTGGGGAAAGGGCTTGCCTTCTGCCAGAATGCCACGAGCGGATCTCGGAGCGCGCACATCCGGGTCCGCCTCCCGAAAGCAGATCATGTGCGCTTTTCGTACGGACACTCCCTTATCCTTGCTCTGACCTCGAACTTTCCTTGCTCTGATCAAGCGCCCGCGGCGCGCTGTCAGATCTTCTTCAGCAACCAGCGCAGCACGGCGCGGACGACGGTCTTGAGGATCTGGGCCATGACCTCGGTCCCCTTCGGTTCGGTTCCTTTTCTCGGAGCGCCGACGGACAGCGCACGGCACACAAAGTGAGCACTACGGCGGGCGGGCTGTCAAAGGTTCGCTAATAGACAGCGCGATGTCGCAACGTGGTTGCGACGGGCAGCAGGACCACCTCATGATCTGCCGACGCCCCGTCCTTCGGCAAGAGCGACGGCCACAGGTCGCCGCGGTGCTGCGCGGCCTGCCGTGTCGGCTCGAGCTCGAGCTGCGGCGGATTGAAGGCGTGCGGGGATACGTGTGGCTCCGTCCGAGCGCCGACTGCGATGTGCTGAATCCCCCGGATTCCCGGGTACTCTGTGGGGGGGCCATTGCTCGGTTCGGGAAAGTGCGTCACAGGCGAATCTGGGCGGTCGAAATCCGCCGCTGGCCCGGCATGAACACGAAGCTCGATGAGGAGGTGGTGATCGAGTTATGGCTCCCGCCCGGCGCGGCGGACGGACCGCCCATCGACAGAGACGCGCCCGCGCGGCGGGGCGCGGACTCCGCGCCCCGCTACCGCGCCTACATCGCCGAACAGGACGCCGCGAGGGCCGCCGCCTACGGTCAGATAGTCAACGCCGGTCTGGGGCCGTAAAACCACGAGCTGACGGGTATCAGCGTGTCGTCGCCGAAGAGTCCGGGCGCCGAGGCCTGTGCAGTTGGCGACCGACGGTTCGGGAAGTGCGGCCAGTTGGCGCAGATCCGCGATCTCGCCGACCACGAACCGGACGCCGAATGGACCGTCGAGGCTGTCCGCCACCGAGGTGGGGCGACCACTGCGCCCCCGCGATGTTCGAGGTGGTGTCGGGCGGCAGGTCCCGCGCGTAGATCGTGACCGAGCGCCCGCGTCGCTGCAGGAGCCTCGCCGTCGCCAGTCCGACCGCGCCCGCGCCGATGACGGCGACATCTCCGTGCTGCCCGCTGCCCGTAACCAGATCCGCCGCCATCTCGACGCGTGCCGGAACGCATGCGGCCGCCCGGCCGCCGGCCAGAACGCCGACTGTCAGTCCCAGCCACGGGCGCCGCGTCAGACTACGGCCAGCTCCGTCGTGATTTCGATGCATCGATGGAGCGTCCGGTAGACAGGACAGCGCATGGGGTGCAGAGCGTAGGCCCGCCGGACCTTCGCCTCGTCGTGTCCGGCCGCCTGCAGCCGATATTTCACGTGGATGTGGCGAATGACGAGGACGCCTTCTTCCTTGCCGACCTTGCCCTGAAGCTCCGCCGTGAGCCTGCCGCCCGACGCCTTGATCCCGCGTGCCTCCAGCACGCCTCCGAAGGTGCCGGCCAGTCAGCCGCCGGTGGCGGCGATCACGTAGTCCAGCGTGGTGGTGGTCTCGGTGACCACTCCGCTGACCCCGTAGTGCTCCGCGATCGCTCCGTGGACGCCGAACTCGACGGGTCCGTCGTGGGCCGGAAGGTACGCGAGCCGGTGGGGCCCGCGGGTGCGCTCGATCCTGACGTTCGCTTCGTAGACTGTATCGCTCATGTGTCGCTCAATGTTCATGCGGGCCATAGCCAGCCGAAGATGCCGGCGGTGAGGAGGGCGTAGGCGAGTCCGTCCAGGCTGTGCTTGAACGCGACCGAGGCGGGAAGGCCGAACCAGATGCTTTCCTGGTAGCCGATGAAGCCGTACGCCATGAAGGCTGCCGTCCCGGTGACTTGGAACACGGACAGGTACGATGCGCCGGCATCGAGCGTGACCGACGCCAGGTACGCCACGAACACGCCGACCACGAGGAACAGCACGACCGACTTGAGCATGGCCGGGCCCATGTTGACCGCCGACTGCGGATCCCGGACGCGCAGAATGCCCACGGGCCCCGCCCGGACCTGCTCCTTGTATTCTGCCGAGTTCTCGTCTCCCCCTGCAGCCCAGGGGAAGTAGTACATGCCGGGTCCGGGAGTGCTCGTCCGGACCGCGTCCATCAGCGCGTCCTGGTCGGACGCCGGCGAGAAGTCGTACTTGTGGTGCGGCATGACCATCCAGATCATCGCGCTCACGACGAAGACGACGATGGCAGAGAGGAGGACGGGTAGCCAAAGGGCGGCGACAGTGACCACGGGCTGCATTCCGGCAAGAGATGCGAGGGAGCGGATCCGGGCCGCTTGCAGAGCCGGGAGAATAACGTTCCGGCGCGACTTGGGCTAGCATTATAGCAGCCCGTGCATGAATCCGCGCGAGCACCGAGAGCAGCGAGGCGCCTGCCCACAGCAGGATTGCGAGTACTGGGATGAACAGAAATCAGGGCGGCCGCGGACGGCTCGCGTTGTCGAGTTTGGCGCTGGCCCTGGCGGCTGTTCCGCCAGCGGCCGGTGCGGTACGGGCCCAGAGCGACCCGCTGGTCCTCGAGATCATCGACGAGGTGGACCGCCTCATGCGCGGCGAATCCAGCGCGGGGCTCATTCGCATGGAAATCGACACCGAGCACTGGTCCCGGGCGCTCGAGATGCGGGTTTGGTCGCTGGGCACCGAGCATTCGCTGGTGCGGGTGGAAAGTCCTCCTCGCGAGGCGGGCATCGCCACCCTCATGGTGGACGACGAGGTGTGGAACTACCTGCCGAACGTCGACCGCACGATCAAGGTGCCCCCGTCGATGATGCTCGGTTCGTGGATGGGCTCGCACTTCACCAACGACGATCTGGTGAAGGAGAGCAGGCTGATCGAGGACTACGACATCGTCCTCTCCCACGACGGCCCGCGCGGCGGCGAGGACGTGTGGGAGTTCACGCTGACGCCGAAGCCCGAGGCCCCGGTGATCTGGGGCAGGATCGAACAGCAGGTCCGCAAGCGGGACCGGATGCCGGTCTGGGCGCATTACTACGACGAGGACGGGAGCCTCGTTCGCACGATGAACTTCTCCGACTTCAGGGTCCTGGGCGGGAGAACGCTTCCGACACGGATGGTCATGGAACCGTCCGACGGCGAGGAGCGCACGGTCGTGACCTATCTGGAGCTGCAGTTCGACGTCGGCCTCGACGAGGACTTCTTCAGTCTGCGGAACCTGCGGGGGCGCTGATCCCCATGCCCGGGCGCAGCAACGACATATGGTGGCGGATGGCGTGGCGGAACCTGTGGCGGAACCGCCGCCGCACGATCTTTGCCGCCTCGGCGCTGTCGTTCGGGTTCGTGGCGTCCGTGTTGATGATCGCGTTCATGGACGGGATGCTCGACGAGATGGTGTCCAACGGCACGCGGGTCATTACGGGCCAGGTGCAGATCCACGCCGCCGACTACCGCCCCGAGCGCAGCATCCACGCCACGATGGGCGGCCGGGAGGGCCCCGGTGCGGCGGCCCTGGTCGGCGCGGCCGAGTCGGTGGACGGCGTGACCGGGGCAGCCCCGCGTGTCTATGGCGGAGGACTGGTCAGCTCGGGTGACGAGACGGCGGGGGCGGTGCTGATGGGCATGGATCCGCGCCGCGAGACCGATGTCAGCCGCTTCGGCGCCTCGTTCGTGGAGGGACGCATGCCGGGCCCGGGCGAGATCGCGCTCGGTGCGGCGATGGCGGAGACGGTCGGGGCCGCGCCGGGCGGGGAGATGGTCCTGGTGGCCCCCGCGGCGGACGGGTCGATGGGGAACCGGCTCTTCACCGTGTCGGGGATCTTCCGCCTCGGCATGGGGGGGTTCGACGACACCTACGTGCTGATGGATCTGGGGTCGCTGCAGGACCTGATGGCGATGGACCGGAGCCGCATCCACGAGGTGGCCATATCGGTCGCCCGTACGGACCGGGCGGATCGGGTGGCCGAGCAGGTCGAGGAAGCGGTGGCGGGGATCGCAGACGGCCTGGTCGTCGAACCGTGGTCCGTCTTCCAGGAACAGCTCTACTTCATCACCAGCATGATGAGCGCGGCGAACCTGATCGTCGCCATGCTGATCTTCGGCATGGCGATATTCGGCGTCGCCAACACTATGCTCATCGCGACGTTCGAGCGTCGCCGGGAGTTCGCGGTGGCCCGGGCGCTCGGTACGCCGGCCGGTGCGATCGCCCGGATCGTCGTCTGCGAAGGGCTGTTCCTGGGACTCGTGGCGCTCGCCGCGGGAGCCGTGCTCGCGGCTCCGGTCGTCGTCTACTTCCACGAATTCCCCCTCGACATCAGCTCCTTCGTCGGCACGTACAACTTCATGGGTTCCGCGATCCGGCCGCTCCTCTCCGCGGAGTACTCCTGGGACGGACCGCTGGTGACGGCTCTCGCTCTGGTCGGCACCGGCGTGGCATCCGCACTCTGCGCGGCCTGGCGCGCCGTACGCGTGCCGCCGGCCGATGCCCTGGCAAGCCGGTGACGGCGCACTTTCCGACCCTCGTTTGGCTCGCCCTCCGCAACCTGGGCAGAGAGCTGCGCCGGGCCGCCTTGACCGCCGCGGCCATGGCGCTCGGGCTGGCGCTGCTCATCGTGTCGCGCACCCTTTCCGACGGAGCTCACGAGGACTGGATCGATTCGGGAGTGCGCCTCGGGACCGGCCACATCGTCTTCAACGCCCCCGGTTACCGGGACAGCAAGCGCCTGGAAGACCGGTTGTCGGCGGCCCAGGTGGCGGCAGCGGTCGCCGCGGCCGAAGGTGCCGAACTGCCCGAGCCCGCGGTGACGTCGGTGCGGGTCAGCGCTCGCGGACTCGCTTCATCGGCCGAAGGAGCCCTGCCGGCGTGGATTCTCGGGGTCGATCCCGTTGCCGAGCTGGGTTTCTCCCGTCTCGGCACCGAGGTGCTCGAAGGGCGCTATCTGGAAGCCGGAGACCGGCTGCAGGCGTTCATCGGGCAGGGGATGGCCACCCGGTTGGGAATCGGCGTCGGTTCACGGATGGTCCTGACCGCACAAGTCGCTTCGGGCGGCATCGAAGGGCAGCTGGTTCGCGTCGCCGGGCTCTTCAGGACCGGCCTCTCGGAGCTGGACGAAGCGCTGGTCCACATCTCCCTCGCAACGGCGCAGGACTGGCTCGGCGTGGAGGGCGCCACGAGCGTCGCGACTCTGCTCCCGCATTCGACCTTCACCGGCCAGGTGCGCGCGGAGGCGGCAGCGGCGGTGGAGCCGTCGGGCGTGGAGGTCACGGCCTGGGAGGAGTCGACGCCCGAACTCTACTCCGCGGTGAAGATCGACGACGCTGGCGACTGGGTCTTCCACCTCATCCTCTTCGCCATCGTGGCTCTGGCCATCCTCAACGCCGTCTTCATGTCGGTGCTGCACAGGAAACGGGAGCTGGGACTGCTCCGCGCCTTGGGTCTGAGCGCTCGCGATACCGGCATGGTCGTATTCATCGAGGGTGTCCTGCTAACGGCCGCCGGCGGTGTCGCCGGCGTCGCCCTGGGCTTCGGTCTGGTCTGGCTGTTCTTCCGCCACGGGCTGGACCTGACCGCGATGATGCCGGAGGACCTGACGTTCGGCGGCATCGTCTTCAATCCGGTCATGCACCCCGTGATCGAGTTCAAGCACCTGATCCAGAGCCTGTTCTTCACGGCGGTGATCGGACTGTCCGCCTCCGTTTATCCCGCCTGGCAGGCGGCCGGGCTGGACCTTGCCGAATCGGTCAAAGTGGAGTAGATGCGATGCGTCCACGGGCAGCCCGAGCGCACATGGTCAGCCAGGCGCGCATGGGAGCCATATGAGTGTATGAGCATATGATGAATAATGAGCATGCAGTGCGGACCGAGCGTCTCTGGAAGATCTACCCGCAGGATCCGCGTCCGGTCGAGGCGGTGCGGGGAATCGATCTGTCGGTGTCGCGGGGCGAATTCGTTGCCATGGCGGGCCCGTCCGGTTCGGGGAAGACCACCGTGCTGAACCTGCTGGGCGGCCTCACCCGTCCCACCCGCGGCAAGGTCTGGATCGAGGGCCGCGAGATCACCGCGCTCTCCGACAAGGAGCTCGCCGACGTGAGGAGGCACCGGATCGGCTTCGTCTTCCAGTCGTACAACCTTCTTCCGGTCCTGAGCGCCCTGGAGAATGCCGAGTTCACCCTGCTTCTGCAGGGAGTGCCGGCGAAGGAGCGGCGAAGGCGGGTGGGCGAGCTGTTCAGGGAGATCGGGCTGGAGGGGCTCGAAGCGCGCCGTCCGCCGAAGCTCTCGGGGGGGCAGCAGCAGCGGGTAGCGGTGGCCCGCGCGGTCCTCGGCGAACCGGCCCTGGTGCTCGCCGACGAGCCCACGGCCAACCTGGACTCGGTCACCGCCGAGGCGCTCCTCGACGTGATGGAGAAGCTCAATCGCACCAAGGGAACGACATTCGTCTTCTCCACCCACGATCCCAGGGTCATGGAGCGGGCCGGGAGACTGATCCGGCTGGTCGACGGACGGATCGAGAACGGCGCGGCGGATCGCGATTGATGACCGGTGCCGGCGTCGGCTGTCGCGGGGACCGGTCCCGGGCAGTCGCCGTGGCGCTGTTATTGCTCGGGGGCGTCGCGCCCGCGCCGGTCGCGGCCCAGCGCCCCGGTCTCTCCGGCCACTACCTGAACGTTTGGACGCGGGTGGGAAGCAGCCCGCTCGGCCCGTCCAGCGGCTCGGGATTTCAGCGATTTCGCATGATGTGGGCGGGCGACGCCGGACCGGCCGCCTTGGATGCCGCCTATGAACACACCCTCGCGCTGCGCGAACCCGGTGCGCTCGGGGCGCAGTTCTTCACCGCCGCGGCGGGGACCGGTTCCGGCGGGGACTGGCTGGAGCTCGGGAGTGACCTCAAGGCGGTGGACGGGCTCCGGTGGCGGCACCGCGTGGACCGGCTGAGCCTCCGCTTCGACTTGGGCGACAACGCAGACCTCGTGATCGGACGGCAGCCCGTTTCGTGGGCCACGACGCTCTTCCTCACACCCTCCGACCCGTTTTCGCCCTTCGACCCGGCCGATCCCTTCCGCGAGTACCGGATCGGTGTGGACGCGGCGCGTTTCAGGTACTACCGGGGGGCGTTCACGCAGCTCGAAGTCGTTGCGCGGCCGACCCGTGCTGGCTTGAACGGCGACCGGACGCTCACGCTCCTCGGGCGCGCCGCCACCAGTACCGGAGGGTGGGATCTGGGCGTGTGGGCGGGGATGGTGCACGACTCCTTCGGCGCCGCGGCGTCGCTGAGCGGCGCGGTCGGACTGTGGGCGCTGCGTGCGGAGGCGGGGGTCCGGGACCTGGACGAGCGGATGGTCATGCGCGGAACCGTGGGACTCGACCGGACCTTCCCTCTGTTGCGACGCGACCTCTATGTCGTGATCGAGTATCAGCGGGACGGACTGGGGGCCGCCTCGCCAGACGAGCTGCTCGCCGTCGCCGCCGGCCGCGCCTACGCACAGGGCGAGATGCAGGTACTCGGGCGCGATACGGGTGCACTGCAGCTCTCTTGGCAGCTGCATCCGCTGCTGTCGGCGAGTGCCCTCTTTCTGGGCAGCCTGCGGGACGGTTCCTTCCTCTTCGGCCCCGGTCTGGGCTACTCGGTCTCGCAGAGCGTGGGCTTGCGGATCGGCGCTCTTACGGGAGTGGGTGACGAAGCGGTGCTGGACGGCGCGGTTCTGCGTCCGGGTTCGGAATACGGCACCGTGCCGCGGTTCGTGTACACATCCATGGGGTTCTTCTTTTAGGGGGGTCCGCCCTGCGTACTCATTTCTCTTTGTCTCCCGGTTTGGGCGTGGATGTCCGCGTGCAGATGGCTCTCGACGACACTCCGGAATGTCAGGATGGACAGGATGCCGTCAACAGTCACCACCGACGGGTGGGGCGCGGACCAGATGTAGTCCGTGTCTTCGACCTCGTTTCCGTTGGCGTCGATGCCCGCCGCGACCAGCCGCACCCGTGTCGCCGAGGGAGAAGAGCGTAGATGGAGTCATATCGTGAAAGCAATCACGCTTCGGAATGTGCCCCCGGACTTGGCGGCGGCGCTCGACCGGGAAAAGCGAAGGCGCGGGCAGTCTCTCAATCGCACCGTGCTCGACCTGCTCAAGCAGGGCTTGGGATCGGATTCTGCGCGGTGACTCGCAAGCCGTCGCCGCAATAGACGGGGCCGGTTGGATAGGGTTTCCCCGTGCTCGCGTTGGGGGAGCTGTACACGGGTTTCGCCCTGACCCGACTACGAAGCGAGGAGGACCGGGCGCGCCTCGGAGACTTCTTGGGGCATCCCGTCGTCGACAAGATCCCGGTAGACGACGAAGTGGCCCGACACTACGGTAAGCTCGTTGCGGAACTCAGGGCGGCTGGCACACCGCTGCCGCAAAACGACATCTGGATCGCCGCATGCGCCGCGCGCACTTCCAGCGTAGTCCTGACGCATGACGCTCACTTCAAGCCGGATCGCGCGAGTCGGGTGCGTGGTGCTGGAGCAAGCCCCGCGCGCCGCACGGCGCAAGGGTTACGACACGACCACCGTACCTGAAGGCGTGGTCGGGCAGGTTCCGGAATGAGCCGGCGGCGCGGAGGGGAGTCGGCGGCCCGTCACGAACACCGCGGGTGAGGCCGCGCGGCCCGTGACGCCATGCCGGCCGGCCGCAGGCCCGCAGGCCGCCGCCGACTGCTCGCTGTCGTCGCCCGACATTGCCACATTGACGCCCTGCTCGCGGCCGAGCCCGCCGTGCAGGCGGTTCTCGTCCTCGGTACCAGCGTCGTCGTTGTAGCTCCACCGCGACGGCGTGATCACGGTGTCCGCCCTCATGATCTGGGTCTCCGTGATCGTGGTGTCGGCCACCATGGTCGTGTCGGCCGTGATCACCGTCTCCGGGGTCGTTTCGCGCGTAATCACGAAATCGACCCGGCGGTTCTGCGCCCGGGCCTCTCTGCTGCGGCCCTGCGTCAGCGGCATGGTCTCCCCGTGCGAAATCGTGGTGAAGCGCCCCACGGCGATCCCGGCCCCGGTCAGGGCCTCCAGTACGGCGGCGGCGCGCTCCATCCCCAAGCGCAGGTTGTACTCCGCGGGACCGAGTTCGTCGGCATGGCCTTCGATGCTGACCTCCACACCGGGATTGCTCCTCAGAACCGTCGCCTTAGACTGCACCTGGGCCCGGCCTGCGACGTCGATCTCGGATACGTCGAAACCGAAGAGGATCAGCGCCTCGAGAGTTTCTCGGTCGTCGCCCGAAAGCGCGCGGCCCGTGACCGTCGTGTCCACCGTGACGACGGCGCGCATCGTGATCGTCGTGTCCACCTGCGTCTCGGTGTACGGCGTGATCACCGTGTCGGCCTTCGTCGACGGCAGGGCCACCGAGCCCATCACGCCGAACTTGCGCGACCGGAAGGTGGAGTAGCCGTCGTGCGTCATGCCGAGCGCGAACGCGCCGAAACGGACGTAACCAAGGTCGAGCTGCGCGCCCGCGTTGGTGTCGAAGCCGTTGTACTCGGCCATCAGGTTCAGTTGGCGACGTCCGCCGATCCCGAGGTGAATTCCGGTTCCGGCGAAGACTCCACCGGAATTACCGTCCTGGTGAAAGTCCAGATCCCCGCCCGCGGAGAAGAGCCCGGAGCCCCAGCCCAACGTCAGACTGATCTCGCCGGCGTCGGAGACGGGCAGACGGGCGGTCCCGACCGCGTAAGGGCTCAGGTTGGCGCTGTACTCCTCGTCGCCGACATCCGCGTGCAGCCGCGAATCGGGGTAGGCCAGGCGGTTCGGCCGGAAGTCGTAGCGGTACTGGTCGCCGAAGCTCGGAGAGGTCACGTAACGGGCCCCGACAGCCAGGTCAAAGTACTGCACCGAACTCGGCAGCAGAGAGACCCGGCCGAAGCCGCCGATGAGGTTGCCTCCGTCTTCAGGCGCCGCGAGGTGCTGGATCGACGCGCCCACCTCCGCCCGGTCGAAGAGCCCGATCGCCAGCGAAGCGTCCGACAGCCACTTGTCGTACGGCGATCCCACTGCGATGAAATCGCCGTGGGGATCGACGATCACGAAGTCGGGGATCGACGCGGTGAAGCCGGAATACGTACCCGTGATGGTCAGGTGCGGCAGCACCGACGCCACGGGGATGTCCAGGAGACCCGAGCCGTAGCGGAGCGTACTCGGCATCCTGATGTTCTGAGGGGATGCCGACTGGACCAGAAAGACGAGTCCGAGCCCGGCCAGTGCTCCGCTGCGGAGTCTTGAAGCGCGATGGACTGCCTGCATGGAAAAGCCTCCGTGGACACGCCCCGCGATGGCGGGGGTTAGGTTGAAGCGAGTTTCGTTCATGTATCAACAGAAGGGTTTTGGTCCGCTTTCCGCAAGGGTCCGCTTTCCGCAAGGTCCGATGCCCGCGACCGATCCCGACGACCGCCAGGAGGAAGCTCCGATGATGACGCTCTCGACCGTGGCACCCGCCGGCCTCGCCGCCGGCCTGTTTCTCGTCGCGTCGTGCACGCCGGCCGACGAAGCGCCCCCGGCCGACGCCCCCGCCCCCGCTGCCGAGCAGCCCCACCCCGAGGAGGCCGCCGTCGTGGCCGCCGTCGAGCAGCTCTTCGAAGCCATGCGCATGGGCGACGGCGAGATGGCCCGGGCCGTCTTCCACCCCGAAGCACGGCTCGGGCGGGCGACCGATGCCGGCATCAGCTTCCGGCCCGCCGACGGTCTCATCGAAATGATCGGGCGCCCGCGCGACCAAGTCTACGACGAGCCCGTCTGGGACTGGACCGTGCAGATCGACGGCCGCCTCGCCCAGATGTGGACCCGGTACGCATTCTACCTTGACGACGAGTTTTCGCACTGCGGCTGGGAAGGCTTTCAGCTCTACAGGAGCGACGCCGGGTGGCAGATCACCCAGCTGGTCGACACCAGCTACCAGGAGAACTGCTGGTATCCGCCCGGACGCGAGCCCGAACCGCAAGCCGGCGAGGGCGAGCCCGGACAGGAGTCGTAGGAGATGAAGAAGGGACCCCCTGCCTCGAAGACCGGCCTGGCGGCTGCGATTGCTCTCGTCGTTCTGCCCGCCTGCGCCGCCGACGCCCCCGCGCCCGCGACCGCAGAGGTCGACGCCCTCGCGCAGTCGGTCAAGGCCGCGATCACCACCGACGCGCTCATGACCTGGGCGAGCGCGATCGCAGAGCATGTGCGCCCCTCGGGCAGCCCCGGGGAGAACGCCGCGATCGACACGATCGTTGCCGTGCTGGAAGCGCACCGCGTTCCGGTCGTCGTGCACGAGCTCTCCGCCTACGCCAGCGACCCCGTCTCGGCCTCAGTCTCCATCCCCGGCACCGGCTTTTCCCCGCCCGCGATCACGATGGCGTACTCGGCCGCGTCCCCCGGCACCGTCGGCGACGCGGTCGACATGGGAACGCTGGCAGATCTGCCGCGGCTCGAGGCCGGCACCGGGGAGCGCCTCGTCATCAAGGGCGAAGAGTTCGGTGCCGACCTCCCCGACCTCACCGGCAGAGTGGCCATCGTGGACGGGCAGCCCCGCAATGTGCCCACCATCGCGCTCGCACGCATGGGCGCGGCAGCGGTCGTCTTCGTCAACCCCGAGGAGCGCCTCAACGAGCTGATCGTGACGTCCACGTGGGGCAGCCCGTCGCTGATGAACCACCATCGGCTGCCGCGCATCCCGGTGGCGCAGATCATGCGGAGCGCGGGCGAGGAGCTGCGCGCCCGCATGGCGGCGGGACCGGTCGAGCTGCGCGTCGAGACCGAGCTCGCGACGGGATGGAAGCCGATGCGGCTCGCCGTCGCCGCGATCGAGCCGACGGAAGCGGAGGGTGCGCCGTATGTGGTGCTGGGCGGCCACATCGACGGGTGGCACCACGCCGCGACCGATGAAGCCGCGTCGAACGCGGCCATGCTCGCGCTCGCGCTGGCCTTCCACGACGTGCGCGACCGGCTGCGGCACGGCCTCGTGGTCGCGTGGTGGCCCGGACACAGCAACGCGCGCTACGCCGGGTCGACCTGGTTCGCGGACGAGTTCTTCACCGAGCTGCGCGCCCGCGCTCTGGCCTACATGAACATCGACGGGATCGGCCAGATGGGAGCCAAGGTTTTCGGTGCCTCCGCGTCCGAGGCGTTCCATCCCTTCGCAAGCCGCGTGGTCGAGGAGACGCAGGGCGTGCGGATCTCGCCGTCGCGGCCGGGTCGCAATTCAGACCAGGTCTTCAACGGTGTCGGACTGCCCCTGATCCAGTTCAATCACACGCGGACGGCGGAGGACGGGGGCTACTGGTGGTGGCACACGACCGAGGACACCTACGACAAGATCGACGGCGACGTCCTGAAGACCGATACGGACATCTACGTTCACGCATTGGCCGAGATGCTCGCCGGAGCGCGCTACCCCGTGAGCCTCGTCGCGCAGGTCGAGGCTCTGGGCGCGGCGGGGGCGGCGCGTGACGAAGCGGCGGGCGGCGCGCTGCAGCTGGACCGGCACCTGGGAGAGCCGATGGAGCGGCTCCGGGAGGTCGCGGCGGAGCTGGACGAGCGGGCCGGTGCGGGCGCGATCGGGCCGCTGGACCAAGTGGCCTTTCTGCGGCCCCTTCACCGCGTGATGTACGTGCCCCTGAACAACTACCACCCCGATCCGGGCATCACGCTGGGTCCGCTTCCCGGCCTGGCCCCGGCCCGTATTCTCGTGGAGGAAGAAGCCGGCAGCGACCGACGCGGCTTTGCCCTGCCGGTGCTGGTGCGGGAGCGGAACCGCCTGGTCGAGGCGGTGGACGAGGCGCTGCGGATCGGCCGGACGAGGGGCTCATAGGCTACGTGACGCGCGTCACTCGACACCGGGAATTCTACCGGCCAGCTCGGGGAAGCAGGTTCTGTAGAATCCCCTGTCCCGAGTCAGGAACATCCCCGCAGCCGCGACTGCGTGTGCGCCGATGAGGAAATCGGTGACGATCCTCGTTCGTGGACCTCCTGCCCGCCGGTATTGCATCCAGCGCCGGCCGGCATCGTAGGCGATCGAAGTGTTGATCGGTGACACGCCAGCGTTGATTTCGCGCAGTGCCGCGTCCAGCGCCGGCCGATCGGGAAATGCCGGAGCGAGCTCCGCGTAGACGATGTCGCAGATTACGATGGCCCCCGAGTCGTAGGCACTGCGGAGCCACTCGGCGGACCTGCTCCCGAAGCGGTCGTCGGGCAAGAAAACGTCCAGGAGGACGCTCGTGTCGACGGCGGTGATCATCGGCCACGAATCTCCTCGATGTAGTCGTTGGTGTTGCCGATGGGGTGCTGCCCCTCGCCGCCGCGATCGAGGATGGCGTAGACGCGGTCGACGGGATGCGGCGCAGCCGTCCGTTTCCTGATCAGCAGACCTCTCCCGGCCGGAACGATCTCGACTTCGACGTTCCGATTCATCCCGAAGCGGTCTCTGAGGCGCTTGGGAATTGTGATCTGTCCTCTCTGAGAGATGCGCATGTAATGCTCCATATGAAATTCTGATACTGATAATCATATTATAGTGAAGGTTCACCGACCCGACACTTTCCGCCGACCGACCACTGGAACGGATGATCAAATGACGCGGACACTTCGTCCGGCGGGGGGATTCCTCCTGCTTCTTTGCCTGCCGCTGGGCATCTCGATCAGCGCCTGCGCCCCCGCTGCCCCGCATCCGCACGGCGACGGCGACTGGCCGACCTACGGGCGCGACGCGGGCGGGAGCAAGTACTCTCCGCTCGACCAGATCACGCCCGAGAACGTCGGCGGCCTCGAGGTCGCGTGGCGGTGGGAGACAGGTGAAGCGCCCGTTCCCGGACCGTTCTCGCCTGTTCGAGGTCAGCAGGTCCGGCCCGGCAACTTCGAGGCCACCCCGGTGGCCTACAACGACACGCTCTACTTCACGACGCCGTACAACCGGGTCATCGCGCTCGACGGGAGCACGGGCGAGACGATCTGGGACTTCGATCCGCGGACGGTCGAGTGGGGGCAGCCCCCCAACGGGACCGGGTTCGTGCACCGGGGCACAGCGGTCTGGAGCGGGTCCGACGGGCGGCGGGTCTTCCTGAACACGCGGTGGCGCCTGATCGCTCTCGACGGGTCCACCGGCGAGCCGATCGAGTCGTTCGGCCACCGCGGCGAGATCGACCTCACCGAGAAGCTGCTGTGGCGCACCAACCGGCTTCATTACACGCAGACTTCGCCGCCCGCGGTGTTCGAGGATCTGCTGATCATCGGCAACGGGGTGTGGGACGGCTTCGTGTATCCGCGCGACCCGCCCGGCAACATCCAGGCCTTCGACGTACGCACCGGCGACCTCGTCTGGTCGTTCAACCTGATCCCGCAGCCGGGCGAACCCGGCAACGAGACCTGGCAGGACGGCAGCTGGGACCACACAGGTCACACCAACGCATGGGCACCCATGGTGGTGGACGAGGAACGGGGGCTTCTCTACGCCGGGATCGGCACGCCGTCGAACGACTATTACGGGGGTCACAGGAAGGGCGACAACCTCTACGCCGAGGCGCTGGTCGCGCTGGACGCCCGCACGGGGGTGCTGGTCTGGCACTTCCAGACCGTCCGTCACGGGCTCTGGGACTTCGATCTCCCGGGGGCTCCGGTGCTGCTCACGTTGGAACGGGACGGCGAAACGGTCGATGCGGTGGCGGTGGCGGGAAAGACCGGCTTCGTCTACACCTTCGACCGCGAGACCGGCGAACCCGTGTGGCCGATCGTGGAACGCCCCGTTCCGGCGAGCGACGTGCCCGGCGAGGTCTCCGCGGCCACCCAGTCCTTCCCCACGCGTCCGCCCCCCTTCGCGCGGCAGGGCTTCACGCCCGACGACCTCATCGACCTGACCCCCGAGCTGCGGCGACAGGCCGAGGAACTCACGGCAGAGTACCGCTTCGGCCCCCTCTTCGAGCCGCCGTCGCTGCAGGGCACCATCGCCATGCCGGGCATTCTCGGCGGCGGCAACTGGGGCGGCGCAGCCTTCGACCCGCGCTCCGGGCTGCTCTTCGTCAAGTCCTCGGAAGAGCCCAGCCTGCTGAAGATCGCGCCCGCCGACCCCGAAACCACGGTCGCGAACTACGCGATCGACCGAGGGGCGCCCCGTACGTTGCGCGTCGCGGGCCTCCCCATCTCGAACCCGCCCTGGGGCACGCTGACCGCCATCGACATGAACGCCGGCGAGATCATCTGGCAGGAGGCGGTCGGCGAGCGGCCCGAGATACGAAGCAATCCGGTGCTCGAAGGGGCCGTGCTCCCGGCCCGGCTGGGCGTGGTCGCACCGCCGGGCCCGTTCGTCACCGCGGGCGGCCTGGTCTTCCTCACCGGCGGCTCCGACGTGCTGTACGCCTTCGATGCCGCGAGCGGCGACGTGCTCTGGGAGAGCCGCCTTCCCGCGCCCGGCTACGCAAACCCCATGACCTTCCGGACGAGGGACGGGCGTCAGCGGGTCGTGATCGCCACGGGCGGCCCGGACGGCGGAACGCTCATCGCCTTCGGACTGCCGGAGTAGCCGGACGATGGCGAAGTCCTCCCTCGCCGCCTTCCTGCGGGCCGCCCTCCTCCTGCCGACCGCCCTCGTCCTGGCCTGCGGCGGCGACTCGCCGACCGGGCCGAACGTTGCCGCCGTCGAAGTCGTGCCGCACGAGATGTTCCTGGTGGACATCGGCGACGGAGCCCGTTACATGGCCGTCGCGCGCGACGCCGGGGGCACGATCGTTTCCGCCACGCCCGCATGGTCCATCGACAGGCCGGCCGTCGCGGCGATCACGGGTGACGGGTTCGTGACGGCGATTTCGGGCGGTCTCGCTACCGTGACCGCAACCGTCGGGAACGCAAGCGGCACCGCGCAACTGGAGGTGTACGTACCGCCCCGGATCTCTACGTACGAGCCCGGCCAAAGCTACTTCGGCCGCAAGGATTACATCGAGTACATCCCCGGAGAGCTTCCCGTGGTCCTGTCGAGTGCCCACGGCGGAGCGCTTCTGCCCGGCGAAATCCCCAATCGCACCCATGGTGTCGTGATCAACGACAGGAACTCGCTGGAGCTGACCGTCGCGATGCGGCAGGCGTTGATCGACCTTACCGGCCACGCGCCGCACGTCATCCTCTCGCATCTGCACCGCAGCAAGCTCGACGCCAACCGCGAGATCGGGGAGGCCGCGCAGCGGAACCCCTATGCAGAGCACGCCTGGACCGAGTTCCAGGAATGGATCAAGGTCGCCCGATCGGCCGTCGCGGGCGGATTCGGCAAGGGTCTGTACTTCGACATCCACGGCCACGGTCACGACATCGACCGGGTCGAACTGGGATACCTCCTGACCTCCGAAGAACTCAACCGGCCGGACCTTGCGCTCAATTCGCTGGAGGTGGTCGCCCGCACGAGCATCCGCGACCTGGGCCGCACCTCGCCGATAGCGTTCTCGCAGCTGCTCCGGGGCCCCACCTCGTTCGGGGGCTTGCTGGCCGACGAGGGCATCCCCTCGGTACCGAGCCCCAGCGTGCCGGGACCCGGCGACGCGCCCTACTTCCGCGGCGGATACAACACGCGCGAACACGGATCCGTCGGCGACGCCGAGGTCGTCAGCGGCATCCAGCTCGAGCACCACTACGGCGGGATCCGGGACACTCGGCAGAATCGCTTCGAGTACGCGAACAAAGCCGCCCGCGTGATCCGGAAGTTCATGCTGGAGCACTACGGCTTCTTCGAGCCCGGTGGGGGTGGGCGGCGGGCCCCGCACCCGTAAAGCGCGCCACGCTACCGGGACCCGACGGCGGAAGTCGCGACCGAGTCGACCAGGCGGAGACAGTCGGCCCGACCTCCCAAGGCAACCTTTCTGCCCCGCCGGGGTCACTACATATACAGACATCAGGGAGTGCCGCCCCGCTCCTCTGCCCGCTCAACCGCCCACCAGGGACCGACCGATGCGATCCGTCACAGCTGCTTTCCGGAACCCGTTCACCGTCTCGCGGCCGGGCCCTCGCGCGGCCCGGGCGGCGATCCTCGTGTCCTTGGCGCTCCTCGCGGCGGACCTTGCGACCGTCCCCCGTTTGCAGGCGCAGACCGGCACCATCGCAGGACGGGTCACCGACGCGATCTCGGGCCTGCCGCTCTCCGGCGCCCAGGTGGCGATCGAGGCCACATCTCTCCTCACCCTGACCAACGGGGCCGGGCGCTATCGGCTGCAGGGAGTACCGGCCGGCCAGCGCACGGTCACCATCGAGCTGATCGGCTACACCGGCCGACGGATGCAGGTGACCGTCGCCCCGGGTCAGACGATCGTCCTGGATGCCGTGCTGGGAACGCAGATCCAGCCGCTGATGCGCCTGCGGAGACAGCCCGCGGCCGAAGCCGGTGCGGTCACCGACCTGATGATTGCCGCCCGCGCCCAGCGGCTCGACTTCAATACCGAGTCGTACGCCCGCATCGAGGAGAACGACTTCCGGCTCGTCAGTGCGTCACCCCTCTCCACCTTCTCGATCGATGTCGACCGGGCTTCCTATGCGAACATCCGGCGCTTCATCCAGTCCGGGGACCGTCCGCCCGTCGACGCGGTGCGCATCGAGGAGATGATCAACTACTTCCCCTACGACTGGAGCAGCGTGTCGGGCGAACACCCATTCGCGGTCACCACCGAGGTGTGGGAAGCTCCCTGGAAGCCTGAACACCGCCTAGTCAGGATCGGGCTGCACGCCGAGTCCATCGACACGGAGGACCTGCCGCCCAGCAACCTCGTCTTCCTGCTCGACGTTTCCGGCTCGATGATGCCCGAAGACAAACTTCCGCTTCTCAAGAAGGCGTTCGCCCTGCTCGTCGACCAGCTGCGGCCCCGGGACCGGGTCGCCGTCGTGGTGTACGCGGGCGCGGCCGGCCTCGTCCTCCCGTCCACCCCCGGTGACCGGAAGGGCGAAATCCTGGCCGCGCTCGACGACCTCCAGGCCGGCGGCAGCACGGCGGGCGGCGCCGGACTCGAGCTGGCATACGAGGTGGCCCGCAAGAACCGTCTCGACGGCGGCAACAACCGCGTCATCCTCGCCACCGACGGCGACTTCAACGTCGGCGCCTCCAGCGACGCCGAGATGGTGCGCCTGATCGAACGGGAGCGCGAGAGCGGTACTTTTCTCACCGTCCTCGGCTTCGGCACCGGGAATCTGAAGGACTCGAAAATGGAGCAGATCGCCGACCACGGAAACGGCAACTTCCACTATGTGGACGGCCTGCTCGAAGCGCGCAAAGTGCTCGTCGAGGAGATGGGCGGAACGCTGCTCACTCTGGCCAAGGACGTGAAGCTGCAAGTCGAGTTCAACCCGGCCCGTGCCGCCGGATACCGCCTGATCGGCTACGAGAACCGGCTCCTCGCCGACGAGGACTTCAATGACGACACCAAGGACGCCGGCGAGCTCGGCGCCGGGCACACGGTCACCGCGCTCTACGAGGTGGTCCCGGCCGGTGTCGAGGTGCCGCGCGGCGAGGTCGACGCCCTGCGCTACCAGCCGCGGCCCGACGACCCGCCGCCGAGCGACTTCAGCGACGAGCTGATGTACGTGAAGGTGCGCTACAAGGATTCCGAGGGCACCCGCAGCAAGCTCCTGGAGCACGCGGTGGCCGATCGCCCCCGGTCGCCTTCGACCGACTTCCGCTTCGCTGCGGCGGTGGCGGGCTTCGGCATGCTGCTGCGCGACTCCGAGCACGCGGCCGGCCTGACGCTGAACGACATCGTGCGCATCGCCGAAGGGGGCAAAGGCACCGATCCGCGCGGCTACCGAGGCGAGTTCATCCGGCTGGTCGAGGCCACGCGGGACCTGGGGTTGCTGGAGAAGAAGGTGCGACCGTAGCCGCCCCGTCCGAGGCAGCCGCCGGACGGCGGGACAGCGGCCACGGCGGCGCTTGCGACAGCACCGCCGCACGGAGCCCTAGGGGGCCGCAACAGCAACCCCCCCTACGCTGGCGGAAGTCGGCAGCGGAGGGACTTGGAACGCACCGCGTTCCGGCGTGCCGACGGGATTCGGGGCGATCTCGCCAGACCGGACATCTTTATTTGCTCCCGACACTCAGCATGTGGATCTGCCAGTATGACGTTGCCATTAAGGGCCGATGGGAACCGGCCTTCAGGTTCCCGGTTCGTGGCGGAACTCGAGTGGTCCGACAGGCAGGTTCGGCTCGACATACGCTCGTAACGTTGCCCGCCGCGACCGAGACGGTCACACTCCGCGCCGCGGGAGCTCCTTCGCTTACGCGCCCGGCACCGTTTTCAGCACTCGCCAGGTTTACGCCCCACGCAAGCGGTGGCATTGTGGTTTGGGACGGTCAATCGCCGTACTTGGAGCGCTTGGATCGAGACGGGGAACTGGTCGCCCGTTTCCCTCTTCCTGTGGACCGGTATCCGTCACCGATGCAGAGCGTGAGTCTTGGGGCGGAGCGGACAATTCCATCTGGGGACATCGCGGGTCGGGGAGACATCTTCAAGCCCTTGAGGGCGGTGGCGATGCATCAGGTCACGTTTCCGGACCGGCATCCGCCGGTCTACGGCTTGATCGGTGATCCGGCCGGCGGCGTCTGGGTTCAGCGGACACCATCGATGAGTGGTGCCGTCTGGACTTATGTCGACGAACGAGGATCACGGATCACGTTGCGCTTCCCCGAGGGGCGCAGCCTTCTGGCGATAAGCCCGACGAGATGGCCGCAAAGGCCCGTGACGAAATGGACGTTGAGTTGCTGGAAGTCTACAGACGGCCATAGGCCTGACCGGCGCGGTCGGATAAACGACGGCCGGGTACCTCAGTGCGTTCCTGCCCGTGGTCCCCGCCTCCATGCCTCGATCTGCTCCCTGAAGCCGCACCACGAACTCCGCCATTCCGTATCGACCCGTTTCCGCCTCGCGTCTCCCGGCGATCCGGGCGATGTCGGCCTCGGTGCGGTTCAGGTCGGCGGCCAGGACATTCAGCGCGGCCTTCGCAAAGTCGTCTCGTCGCCGCACCCTGCCCTCGAAGACCTGCTCGGTTTCACGCATCCTTCGGGTCATCTCGGCGGCAGCCAGCCCCAGCAGCCCGGCGTACTCCTCCGACGCTCGGCGAAGCGTGCGCCATATCCATGACTCCGGCGGATCGTCGCCCGGCAGGAACAGCGGGGCTCCAAGCTGTGGCCGAACCTCCCGGCCTCGGCGGCAACAGCGGCTTCCATGGTCCGAGCATCTCCGTCCAATACCACCACGAAGTCCCGGAGTTTTCCGAACTTGCCCAGAGTGCGCACATGGCCCGGAAACTCGTCGCGTCCGGTGTTCCTGCCGATGACGAAGTCGTCGTGGCGCAGCCCCATCCTGACATTCACGACATCAAGAACGCCCAGAACCAGACCTTCGGCGACGGCGTCTTCGCACAGGACCGAAAGACGATCTCGCGACTGCCCGTAAAGCGCCTTCTGGAAGATGTCCCGGTAAGGCGGTGCGACGGCGACATCGCCGCTCCGGTCTTCACGGTCCAAGAAGACTTCACGGTCCAAGAAGATCCGGCCCTCCGGCGGCACGCTTTCCAGAACGACCGGGCCGTGAGTGGCGACGATCACCTGAAGACGGCGACGCAGAGCGATACGCTGCAGCTCCAGCATGACCAGCTGCTGGGTGTACGGGTGCAGTCCCGCCTCCACCTCGTCGATGAGCACGAGGGCTCCTTCGAGCCGCGAAATGTCCCTCGACATGCGCACGACGGCCCGTTCCCCCGAGGACATGTGGAACTCGGAGTAGCTGGCTCCCCGGGCTCCCTCAAGCTCGGCGAAGAGCAGGTCACGGTTCTTCTCGGAAATGACGGACAGGTTGCGGTAGCACCACGGGAGCACGCGGTGGGCAAAGATGAGAAGCTCCGCCTCGACTTCCTCGGTCTCGAAGTCCCGTCGGCCGAGCTGCAACAGGCCCCGGACTTCCGAAGGGTTGGCCAAGTTGGCGAGGGTGCGGAGGTAGACATCCCGTTCCGGCTGTTCGGACCTGCCGCGGCCCGCGAAGGTGCGACGCCACCGCGAAGCGCCTCTCTTCCACGCCATGAGCAACCGCTCCCCGCCGTGCACAAGGTCGAAGCCGAGTTCCGTCGCGCCGGCCGGGTCCGCCAACATCCCCTTCCGCCGATCCGCGAAGTTCGGAAACAGACTGCCGGGCGTAAAGTCCCTCCGTCCGCTTCCGGTAACGCGGTAGGCACAAGCGCACGAGGACAGCACCGTCGACTTGCCGCAGCCGTTCGCCCCCGCGAGGACGCTGACGGGGTAGCTGAAGCGAACGCGCAAGTCACGGATGCCCCGAAGGTTCCTGATCCGGACTTCGTCAAGGAAGTCGCCGGGCTGGACCCGGCTGGCACGCAAAGCGTTCCACGCCTCTTCCAGCTCAGTTGAACTCCGTGCCGCCCCTGCGCGTCAGGTAATCGCCCGAGACGCTCTTCAGGATCACACGGCCCAGCTCCGGGGCCTCCCGCTCCTCGGCGGGCCTCACCACGACGCCTTCTCGTACATGGCGTCCGCCGAGAACCGTCTTCCCGTCGGTGTGCTCCGCGATCACCGCCTTGATGAACGGTCCCTCGTAGAGCACGGGAACGAATGCAAACAAGTCGCCTGCCCCGTCCGCCGCTTCGGACGCGTTCAGGAAGCGCCCCCGGCGGGGCTCGCCGACGTAGATGTCGAAGACGGCGAGCGCCGGATTGGGCTCTCCGTAGTGCAGGTCCTGCACGCCTCGCCCGTAGACCTCGCCCAAGACGTAGAACGGCTCGCCGCTTCCGGCCAGCCGCGTCCGCGCTTCGGCGAACGCCTCTTCGTGGGCACGCCAGACGCGCACGTACAGGTTGTTCACGTTGGCGTCGTTCAGGATCAGCGCCTTGCCCTGCCCCGACATGCCCTTCGACGTGACCACGGGACCGTGGTCGGGGTGCCATCCCAGGCAGCACCACGTGCCGTGCAGCTTCTCGGCGACGACGACGGCCTCGCCCTCCCGGAAGATGTCCGGGTACTTCTTGATGTTGTCGATGTCGTAGTGGAGCGTGGCCCCGTGAACCGCCCGGACCTCGCCCTGCATGGCGACGGGGATCGGCGGCTCGTACTTGACGAGCTCCAACAGCTCGGTCACGTCGTCGCCTTCGGCCACCGCCCGGCCACGGATCGCGCCGTCACGCACAGGGTAGACGAGTCCTTGGGACAGCACGCCCCGCAGCTTGATCGCCTTCACCCGGTTGCGCTTCTTCCCGGCCAGCCTGCCCTCCAGCCCGAGGTCGGAAATCAGCCAGTCCGGGCACACGGCACCTTCGGGAATGTAGGCGGCCAGATCGCCGTCGGCGAAGGAGCCCTTGACGACGATGCAGCGAAAACCGCCGACCGCCGCAATATCGAGGCGGTCGGCACCGGGATGCGGCTCGATGCGCAGTGCATGGATGCGAGATTCGAAGATCGCCATTGGTCGCCGGGGCAGCAGGGTTGGTGCGGCAGCAGGGTCGTGGGACAGCAGGGTCGTGCGGGAAGACGCCGGGGCGGGTCCCCAAGCGCGGACACGGGGACGGTCTCCGTCAGAAAGCACGGTGAAAATCGCCCGACGGGTCGGCCCCGGTCAAGTCCCGGTCCTTTCCACATGAACGCGGGTGAGGGCGCGGGGCGGAGATCGTCAGTCTTACGGGTGCGTTGGAGCCCGGATTGGAACATGACCCCAAGGGATTGGAGGAACCCCGCCGTGTAACGGGGCAGCACAGTACTCGCCACGATGCTCCGAGACCTCGGTCTCGAGGTGGAGATGGACAGTGTGAGTTCCCCCATCGGCCCACGCGAGCTCCCGTCGCGTACCGCATGAACTTGATGCGCCCCCAATGGATCCTCACCTTGTATTCTACACCATTCGCCCTAACCGCGAGATGAGGAGGATGTTGGCGGATGTGATGAACACACTCTCATCGTCGGCCACGACCGCCTTCGCGTGGAGGACGCCGTGCATGTCCGGGTCCACCGACCTCGGGTCGTAGAACACCTTGGGGCGAGCCGATCCGGGCCAGTCCGCTCTCCAGAACCGGTCCGCGAAGCGACGGATCACGTCTTCCGGGCGACAGCATTTTCCAACCCAGACATGAGCATGAACGCGGGTGAGGCGCAGGGCGAGAGATGAAGCCGGGAAGCGCGGCGAAGCGCACCCCGATCCGCGACCCGGTCAACACCGAAGCAAGGAATCCCACGCGATGACAACACGCAGAATGAGCAGAATGATTCGGCGGGCCGCGCTGCTCCCGGCATTGGCCGCCCTCGCAGCACCGGCGGCCCTCGCAACCGCGCAGGCCGCCGCCCAGGAAGTCGCTCGCGTAGAGGTCACGCCCGCTGCGCTCTCGCTGCAGGTCGGCGAGAAGGCGACGGTCTCGGCCACCGTGTACGACGCCGACGGCAACGCCCTCGACGTGCCCGTCCTCTTCTTCTCGCGCGACGGGCGCGGGAGGCTCGGCATAGATCGGGCCACCGGCGAAATCGAGGCCTTCAAGGGCGGAGAGTTCCAAGTCCTGGCGCGCGCCATGGGGCCCAACCGGGTCAGCGGGACGATGACCGTGACCGTGGCGTTCCCGGCGATCGACCGGGTCGAGATCTCCGAGGACGGCGGCCGCTATTACGTCGGCGTGACGATGCGCCACAAAGCCGCCGTCATCGACCAGGCCGGCGATGTCCGCGAGTTGCCGGTCACCTGGAGCACCTCGAACGAGCCGGTGGCGACCGTCGACCGTTTCGGAATCTTCACGGCCCGCGCGCCCGGCCAGGTGACCCTCTCGGCCGCCGCGGAAGACGTCGTCGGCCGAATCACCTATGAAGTGGCAGACAATCCGGTCACCGCGATGGCCGTCGTGGCCGGTCAGGCCCGCGGCAGGACCGGCGACGTCATCCACTTCACGGCCACCCCGTCGGGCGTGGGCGGCACCATCGACGACATCCCCGTCACCTTCGGGCTGATCGCCGACCCCGACGTGACCGCCACCGCCGACATCCCGCCCGCCGAAGTCGACCGGAAGGGCCGCTTCGTGGCCTACAAGCCGGGAGTCTACACCGTCACCGCAAGCGTCCCGGGCCACAGCGCCCACGCGACGGTCGAGATTCTGCCCCGCCATGTCGCCGAAGAGGTGCAGCTCGTGGGCCATGCGCCGGTTCAGAACGTCTCCACCTCGGATCTCTGGGTGTGGGAGGGCGTCGACGGCCGCGACTACGCGATCACCGGCACGCACAGCGGGCACGGCAGCACGTATTGGTGGGATGTGACCGACCCGGCCAGCCCGGTGCTGACCGACTCGCTCATCGTCGATGCCCGCACGACAAACGACGTCAAGGTCTCGGAGGACGGCGACCTCTGCGTGATCTCGCGCGAGGGGGCGTCGAACCGGCGCAACGGGATCGTGATCGTGGACTGCACCGATCCCCGCGACGTCGAGATCATCTCGACCTATGACGACGAGCTCACCGGGGGTGTGCACAACCTCTTCATCTACGACGATCACGTGTATGCGGTGAACAACGGCACGCGCTTCGACGTCATCGACATCGAGGATCCCGCCGAGCCCCGCCGCGTCGGCCGCTTCGAGCTCGAGACGCCCGGCCACGCCATCCACGACATCTGGATCGTGGAGGGCATCGCGTACACGTCGAACTGGAACGACGGCGTGGTCGTCATCGATGTGGGCGGCGGCGACAAGGGCGGCAGCCCCTCCAACCCGGTCGAGATCGCGCGCTTCCGCGACATCGGCGGCGCCACGCACGCCGCGTTCCCGTACCGGAGCCCGACAGGCAGGTTCTACATCTTCATGGGCGACGAGATCGGCGCGCCCGCGTTCGACGGCCAAGAGGCGGGCCGCACGCCGGAGTTCATGTCCGGCTACATCCACGTCGTCGACTTCACCGACCCCGAGAATCCGGAAGAGGTGGCCCGCTACGAGATCCCCGAGGCCGGATCGCACAACATGTGGATCGACGAAGACCGCCTTTATGCGGCGTTCTACCAGGGCGGCCTGCGCGTGCTCGACATCTCCGGCGAGCTGAAGGGCAACCTGTATCACCAGGGCCGCGAGATCGCGGTGTACAAGTCGTATGATCCCGACGGCGTGGTGGCGAACGCGCCCTTCACCTGGGGACCGCAGATGCACAAGGGCAACCTGTTCTTCTCCGAGTACTTCTCGGGAATGTGGACGGTGAAGCTCCAGCCGAGGCGCACGCTGATTCCGTGATGCCTCCAGTGATGCTCCCCGTGAAGCTCCCGTGATGCGCCGGGCGAGCGCGTCACCCGCCACAGTCGGCGGCCTCGTGCCGCGGGGTCGGACCGCCCTCGCCCTCGAGCTGCTTGCGGTCCTCGCCGCCCTCGCAGCCGCACGGCCCGCAGGCGCGGCCGCCCAGTCGTACTGGGTTTACGCCGCCGCCGAGTCCGAAGACGAGGTCGCCCTGCTGCGCTACGACGCGGGCGGCGACCTCGTCGTCGAGAAGACGATCACCACCGGGTGGCTCGCGGCCGAGATCGAGGCGCCGCACGGCCTCGCCGTCGACCCCGCAGGCGAATACTGGTATCTCACCCTTGGCCACGGCTTCCCCAACGGCCGCCTGGTCAAGTACGTCACCGGGGCCGACACGGTGGCCGGCGTCGCCGAGCTCGGTCTTTTTCCCGCGACGATCGCGGTACCCCCGCACGGCGCCCTCGCCCTCGCGGTCAACGCGAACTTCCACGGCGACCACGTCCCTTCCACCGTCACGATCGTCGACCTGGAAACCATGTTCCCGGTTGCGGACGTGGTGACCTGCACGATGCCCCACGGCTCCCGCTTCAACGCCGACGGCTCGAAGCACTACTCGGCATGCATGATGGACAACCAGCTCGTCGAGATCGACGGCACCGCCCTCGACGTGACCCGGCGCCTCGACCTCGTCGCCAACGAGCCGGTGCACGCTCCGATGGAAGACCACACGGCGACGGCTCCGCCCGGCCAGGACTGCTCCCCCACTTGGGCCGTGCCCCACCCGGACGGCTCGCGCGTCTTCGTCCCCTGCAACAAGGGCGACGAGATCCTCGAAGTCGACCTCGACCGGTGGCGCGTCACACGTCGCATCGAGGCCCCGGGCGCACCCTACAACCTGGACATCACGCCGGACGGATCGAAGCTCCTCGCCACTCTCAAGGGAAGTGCCAAGCTGGGCATCTGGGATGTCGAAACGGGCGCTTTACTGCACCTCATCGACTCGCTGATGCCGGTCACCCACGGCGTTGTCGTCACCCCGGACGGCCGCTACGCCATCGTGACCGTCGAAGGAATCGGCGGCGATCCCGGCACCGTCGAAGTCATCGACATCGAGTCGGGCACCCGTCTCGCGTCCGCCGAGATCGGCAAACAGGCCGGAGGAATCGCTCTATGGAAGATGGAACGATGATGAAGCGCGGCATTCTGCTCGCGGCGGCGCTGGCCGTGTGCGCCTGCCGGCCCGCTCCCCCGGCGACCCCGGAAGACGACCCCGGCTGGCGCTGGTCCGACGAACGGGTCATGGAGACCGTCAACGCGGTGCGGGCGGGCCGCAGCCTCCAGCCCGACGTCTGGCCCGGCGGCGCACGCGTCGCCGTCCTGCTCTCGTTCGACGTCGACAACGAGACCGTCACCGGCCTGCGGTACGGCGACGCCACCGTGGGCTCACTGTCGCAGGGAGAGTACGGCGCGCGCGTCGCCCTGCCGCGCGTCGTCGACCTCCTCGACCGCGAAGGCGTCCCCGCCTCGTTCTTCGTCCCGGCCGTCAGCCTCGTCCTCAACCCCTCCCAGGTCGACATCATCAAGGCCGCCGGACATCACGAGTTCGCCGTCCACGGCTGGATCCACGAACTGAACTCCAGCCTCGAGGCCGAAGACGAGCGCCGACTCCTCCGGCGCGCGGTCGAATACCTGACCGAGGTCACCGGCACGCGTCCTCTCGGCTACCGCGCGCCGTCCTGGAACCACAGCCCGAACACCCTCGACATCATCCGCGAGATGGGCTTCCTCTACGACTCGTCCCTCATGGCGGACGACCGCCCCTACGAGATCAACGCCCGCGGCGAACCCACCGGGATGGTCGAGCTGCCCGTCGAATGGATCCTCGACGACGCGCCTCTCTTCAACCCGCGCGGCAGCAGCTACTCGCACCCGCGCGACGTGCTCGAGGTCTGGAAGGACGACTTCGACGGCGCCTACGCCGAAGGCACCATGTTCCTCCTGACCATGCACCCGCACATCATCGGGCACCGGTCGCGCATCGTCGTGCTGGAAGAGCTGATTCGGTACATCAAGGGGCACGACGGGGTCTGGTTCGGAACCCACCTCGAAGCGGCGCAGTGGGTCAAGGCGCAGGCGGGGTTGTAGGCAATCACTCCCATGCGCCATGTTCCCGGTACCAGCCGAGGTGGCGGCCGATCGGCACGCCCAGCAGCGGCCTCTGCACAACCATTCCCATCTCGCTGAGCCCCGATGCGACGCCGTAGTCGACGTAATCCTTGCCTGCGTGGATTTCGACGACCTTTCCTTCCACCGATGGCTTTCGTTCCACCCTGGGATACTTGGCGACAAGGGCATCCACGACTCTCTGCGACCACATGCGCTTCTGCTTGGCCGGCAGGTCCGCCAGAGAGACGTTGTACCAGGCGATGCGGGTGTCGGGGTTGACCAGCCCGTACTTGGCGCTGAGGATGTACCAGGGGACGCCGGACTGCTCGGCGTACTTGCGGCGACAGCGCCAGAGAGTGGAAACGTAGAGTTTTTTTGCGGGAACGCGGTTCGTCCACTCCAGCTTGCCCTTCACGCACCCGATCAGCATGACATCCGGCTTGGCCGTCCCGCTTGGGTCGGCACGCTCTCCTGCCTCTTTCCCGCTGTGAAGTTCCTGCATTGGGCTCGGCTCCCGTTTTTGACTCTGCCCACAAACAGATTATGATAACATGTCGGGAGCC
The DNA here is from genome assembly GCA_965215065.1 of Longimicrobiales bacterium. GTDB lineage: Bacteria > Gemmatimonadota > Gemmatimonadetes > Longimicrobiales > Gaopeijiaceae > Bin94. The sequence goes on along the minus strand of OZ244037.1, from coordinate 1,181,077 downwards.
GCTTGTACAGGGGCGGTCTTGTCCAATGACGAATAAGCCCGAACGAGGGGGCGTTTTCTAGGGAGAGGTGAGCCCGAAGCGCGGGGCGATGAGATCATTGGAGGATGATCGTGACTCTACGCACCGAACGGATCCAGACCCTCGACCATCTGGCGCGCCGGATCGACGGCCTCGACGTCCGGATCAAGGAGACGACGCGCCCTTTCTCGGCGGCCCTCGCGCTCCTGCAGACCATGCCGGGGGTGCGGCCGCTGTCCGCCCGGGCGATCCTGGCGGAGATCGGCGATGACATGACGAAGTTCCCGACCGCCCGGCACTTCGCCTCCTGGGCGCGGGTCTGCCCCGGCAACCACGAGAGCGCCGGAAAGCGGAGGCTGGTGTCGACGGGGAGGGGCAACGCGTGGCTGAGGGACGCGCTGTCGCAGGTCGCGTGGGGGGCGGCTCGACGAAGAACTGCTATTGCCGGGCGCTCTACTACCGCCACCCGGGGAGGACCGAAGAAGGCGATCGTGGCGGTCCAGCACGCGATCTTGGTGGCGATCTGGCACATGTTCTCCACCGGGGCGATGCACGAGGATCTGGGACCGGACCACTTCCGGACCGACCGAGAACGCCAGAAGCGCTACTGCTCAATCGCCTCCGCAGGCTGGGCGTGGATGTCCGCGTGCAGCGGGAGGCCGCGTAGTCGCTCGCTCCCCCGTCCTCCGCCACCCCCTGTTTCTCAGAAAAATGCTGGGGGCAGTGTTACCGCTCGGCTGGTGCAAGTCCGGCTTGGGTCGGTGCGGGGGTCGGCGTCCAGAGGGCGTTGGCCAGGATGACGAGCTTCCGCATGATCGCGGTGAGCGCGACCTCGGGCGCTTGCCGGCGGCGCGCAGCGCCGCGTATTTCCGCTTGAGGCCGGGATTGCAGCGGATCGCGCCAGGGGCGGGCATGTAAAGCATCCGCCGCACCTTGCCCGTCGTCCTCCCTAGCCTAGATGAAGCTGCGCTCCTTCCATGCGCCGGACTTGCGGGTCACCGGTGCCAGCCCGGCGAGGCTGGCAGCCCGTGGGCCCGTCATTGCGCCCAGTTCGGGCATGTGGACGATCATCGGTTGCCGATGGCGGTACGGTCCTCCTTCAGCGCGTCATCGGACCAGCGCCAAGCCCGCAGACTTTCCACCTCGCCGACCGCGACTTCGCCTACGCCTTCGTCTGGCGGACCCTCGTGCGGTTCCGGTACCACCACGGGCTGGGCAGGGTCGGCAAGGGTCTGATGAAGCAGTCCTCGCCGGCAATCTAGCGAAAAGGCATTCCAAGCGTTACGATGTACTCGGGCTCATAGACTATCGCGGCTCGGCCCGGCTGTTCCCCGAACAGCCCACGGTTTGGCGATTATTCGAAAGGAGCGCAGTATCATGTCAGTTCGGCACCTGCTAAGCTAAAGCTCGTCTTTCTCCTCGGGTTGACGGTCGCCACGGTGGCGGCCGCCCGTCGCCCCGTAGTGACGGACGGCCCGTGTCATCGGGTGAGCTTCTGCCTCATCTGCCACGCGTCCAATCAGGACTGCGTCGTCGTCTTTTGTCCGAACGGGCTTTATCCGGACTGCGAGTTCTGAACGGACTCGCACGCTTGGCATTCAGCACCCAAGCGACCTTCGACTGGGACCGGACAGTACCTGCTACAGGCTAGTCGGCACCCCGACGATTGTCCGTCGGAGCGGGATTGGTCGATGGACGGTAACCAAGAGTTCAGGTCGGTACCCGGTGCCCAGCCATGTGCGACCTCAATACCGCTTTTCGGGGGGCTGGGTTGCATCACGTGCAGATTAGAAGGGTGAGGCCCACTGTGCCAAAGTCCAAGTCGAAGCGCTGGGATCTAGCCGTTAACGTGGCCATCGGCGCAACCGCGCTGTTCCTGGTCTTCAGCCCAAGCGGCGGTGGCCTCGGCCGGTTTCTGCGCATACAATACGGCGAATGGCGCGACGGCAGGCGGGTGGCGGCCATGTGGCAGGAGCTGTCCGGTGGGAGCAGTCGCTTGGCCAATGCGGCTTCGTCTGGTGGCGGGAGTATCGTGGCATTCATCGATTACGAATGCCCTGCTTGTCGGCTGATCGCCCCTTCGATTCGTCAGATGACGGAGCGCAGAGGCTTGACGGTGGTCCTCCGACACCTGCCGAATGACGTACAGCACGCGATGGCCAAAGAAGCTGCGGCAGCCGCCGTTTGCGGCGAACGAGGCGGGAAGCTGGAGGCTGTGCACCGAAGCCTGCTCGAATCCGATGTCTGGCTCGCCGATCCAGATTGGCCGTCTTTCGCGCGGCGGCATGGAATTGCCGACGCATCTGCGTTCGTGAGGTGCATGCACTCTCCAGAGACCGCCGCACGAATCCGCGCCGACTCCCTACTAGCGGTTCGACTAGGCATACGGGGCACTCCGGTGTTCGTCTCCGAGCACGGAATCTACGAGGGTGCCGGAGGATTCGGCTCGGCGGTCGCCGATCTGGTCGATCGGACATCTGACGAAGCGGCCATTGATACCGTGCCGACCCTGATCCCCGATCCCCGCGCCCTGTTCGATTCGCGAGACCACGAAAACGCCGAAGTCGCGCAGCTCGGCCGGTTGCTGGGAGGCTTCCTTCTCTCCAAAGAGAAAATGGTGGTGATCGACGGGCCCAGGTTCCATTTCGTGAACTTTCGAACGGATGCGGTGCACAGCTTAGGCTCGGTCGGCGAGGGACCGGGAGAGTTCCGCATGATAAACCAGATTGTGCGGGCGCGCACTCACTTGGTCGCTTGGGATGTCTTGCTGGGGCGCGTGACGCGGGTATCAAACGAGGGGCAGGTAGTGGACGTCACACCGTTCGATGTCTTCGCGTACTTCGATTCGCCGATGGCCGATTTGATCGCGGCATTCGCCGACGGGGCATTGGTTTTCGAAGACGGTCCCCCTCCGATGTCCGCCGCTCCGACAGGGCGCTTCCGGCCTAGGGTAACCTACAGGGAAGTGCACACAGAGGACCGGGCGCGGGTAATCGTGGCAGCTTCGGGGCAGGAGATGTTCGGAAGCGGACAGCTGGTGCACATGCCGGTCATCTTCGGCCATGATGTCCATGCCGCGCGGATCGGCGACGCGCTGGCCGTCTCCCAGACGGACTGGGGTGAGATCCGCCTCTTTGACCGCGACGGCGATGTGCGCCGAACCATACCGCTTGCACCCGGGGCCGTCCCGGACGACGAGGATGTTGCAGCGGCACGAGCGAGTCTGGCGGAGCGGCAGAGGGACCGGCAAGGGAGGACGGCGGCCTTGATGAGACAGGCCGGCCTACCCGATGGGCTCGCGGACTACGACGGAAATGCGCCGCAGGTGCCTGCAAACGAGGTGGCCCCGCGCATCGACAGGATGTTCGTGGACGCCGCGGATCGCTTGTGGGCAAGGGAGTACCAGATGGACGCGAGCGATCCGGTTGAGTGGCTCGTATGGGATCCGGACAAAGGGGAGCCCGTACACCGGCTCCGGCTCGACGGGGACACGGAACTGCTCGACGCGCGCGGCGAACTGCTGCTGCTCGCCCGTCGCGATGAAATGGATGTTGACCATGTCCTCGTGACGGCATCGGTGCAAAGGGAAAGACCGTGATCGCGTCCCTGTTTGCTGCGACCGTGCTGAGCGGTGGTGCGCAGCAGGGCGAAAGCGTCGCTGTCGTGGAATCCGAGGTCTTCTCGGTGATCGCGAACGATGTGGCGGGTCCGGCCTATCTGATGGGAGAGCGGGTTGTCTACGTGAGCGGGGCGGCGGCCGAATTGTACTTCGCGGATATCGGGGGTGGCGGGACCGTGGCACTGCCTGTCGGGGCTCACGCTCGGCTGGTCGACCGCGATCCCTTGGGCCGGGTGTTTCTGTACCTGCCCACACGGAACCTCGTCATGTCGTACAGTGCGGACGGCGGTCCGATGGACAGCATCGCGGTGCCGTTTGCTCCGATCGAGGCAGAAGTGGCGGGTGTGTTTTCCGACGGTGCGCTGATATCCGTGCGCAGGCACGGCAGAACACCTGTGTGGCCGGGGTTGCTGCCAAGTGGGGCGAAGAGGGATTCAGTGGTCTTCAAGGTTTACGAACGCGACGGCGGTGCCGAGCCGATCGGGCGTGCGCTCGGCGACGAGGTCATGTGGCTGAACATCCGATACGGCGGAATGTCGCGAACCACGGCAGAACCCGTCCTTTTCGGCCATCGATTGCTCGTCGCCCGCGGACCGGAGACGCTTGTGACAGCCCGGACCGACCTCAATGAGATACGGATGTACGCACGAGACGGAAAACCGACAGGGCGGCTGCCGATGCCCGGGAGGCGGCGGGCCGTGTCAGAGGCCCAGATCGCTGCGGAACGCGAGCGGCGCGTGGACGCATTGGTAGACCCGCGATCAGACGGCGAGGTACTGGAGGTGATCGCCATCTTCGATCAGATGGGCAGGGCGACATCGCTCGAGGTGGACCGGGAGCAGGTTTCTCGGGAGGTCGCCAAGTTGCCAGCAAACGAGCTCGCCCCGCCCGTTGACCGTTTGCTTGTGGACGCCGACGGGCGCATCTGGGCACGACTGACCCCGATGCCCGAGGATGCCGCGGTGCTGTGGTCGGTTGAGAACCCTCTGGACAGCCGCGATCGTTTTGCCGTTTGCCTGCCGCGAAACGAAGAGGTGCTCGACGCCGCAGGGAGCCGATTTTTGGCACGAGTGCGCAACCACGGAGAAGGCGATCGCCTGGCGGTCAAGGAATTGCGGCCGGCCGGCAACCGCGCCTGCCCGCGAGATTCCGCACCTAAGGCGGCGAGGCACTCTTCCGGCAAGGCGCTTCCGGCGGGCACCGCGGCAAAGCTGACGCGGGGATTCGAACCCCGGACCTGCTGATTACAAATCAGCTGCTCTTCCAACTGAGCTACGTCAGCACCATCCGTCTTCCCGTCGGGAACTCGTCCCGCCGGGAAGGCGGAGGATATATATGTTCAAACCAGAGGATCGGGAGGAGGATGGCCGGACGGGTCGGCTCGGGACGCTGGAGGTTCCCGGCCGGACAGCCCCCCCGCCTCGGGAGAGATGGCTTCGAGGGCTCCGGAGACACCGGAATCCACCTTGAAATCACCCTCGAACCGTCCGATGAAGCAGAACCGCCTGACGGAACTCGTGCCTCTCCGGCATCCGCTGGATCACCGGTTGCCTCTCTCCACCGTTCAGAGGATACTGATACACCTTCAACTTCAACTGCCACTGCCCCGCTTCCCAGCTTCATCTCTCGCCCTGCGCCTCACCCGCGTTCATGCTCATGTCCGGGCTGGAAAATGCTGGGGACGCGGGCGGCGGCCCGTCCGGCGGACCCGCTTCCAGCGCGTTCCCGACGGCCTATCTTCCAGTTTCACGCCTTCGGCTTCCAGCTCCGCGCGAAGACGGTCGGCCGTCGCGAAGTCGCGCGCCGCGCGGGCACGGTTCCGCGCCTCCACCTTGCGGCGAATGCGATCCGTGGCCTCGTTGTCCACCTCACGGGCCCCGGCGGCCAGATCCAGCACTCCGAGCACGGCGTCCATCGCCTCGAGCGCCTCCAGCACCCCGTCGCGGTCCGCGCCGCCGATCCCGCCCCGGCATCCGTCCAGCGCCCCGTTCACCTCCCTTACCATCGACCAGAGCGCCGACACCGCACGAGGCACGTTCAGGTCCATGTCCATCGCCTCGCGGAAGGCGGCGAGGTGGTCGCATGCGCGGGCGGCCAGACCCAGGTCCGACCCCGCCGCTACGGCGAACTCGGTCACGCGGTGCCGGAAATCGAGGAGGCGCTGGAGCGCGTCGGTCGCGTCGTCCAGCCTCTCGAAGGTGAAGTTCAGTTCGTTGCGGTAGTGCGCGGAGAGAAGCACCCAGCGGATCGCTGCGGGATCGTACCCGCGCTCGACGAGATCTCTGACCGCGTGAACGTTGCCGAGTGACTTCGACATCTTGCGACCGTCGACTTTGAGGTGCTTCACATGAAGCCAGAAGCGGGCAAACGGTGCGCCGGTCGCCGCTTCCGACTGGGCGATCTCGTTCTCGTGATGCGGGAAGAGGAGGTCCTCGCCGCCCAGGTGGATGTCGATCGTCTCGCCCAGGAGCGCGTGCACCATGGCCGAGCACTCGAGGTGCCAGCCCGGCCGTCCCGGACCCCAGGGCGAATCCCAGACGGCACCCACTGCCCTGTCCCGCGGCTGCACGGCCTTCCATAGCGCGAAGTCGCGCGCGTCTCTCTTGTCGTAGCCGCCGCCGTCGATCCGGGATCGCCGCGCGTGCTCGTCGCCTCCCTTGCCCGAGAGCTTGCCGTAGCCCCCGAACGACGGGACGGAGTAGTAGACCGAACCATCCCCGGCAGGGTACGCGCGTCCGTTCTCCACCAGCCGCTCGATGAACGTCACCATCGCGGGGACGAAGGCGGTGGCCCTTGGCTGCTGCGAGAAGGCAAGGAGCCCCAACCGCTCGGAGTCTTCCCGGAAGGCCTTGATGAAACGCGAGGTGTGCTCGGCGAGGCTGCGCCCGAGCTCCGCCGCCCCGTCGATCGTCTTGTCGTCCACATCGGTGAAGTTCACCACGAAGTCCACGGGCCGACCCTTCGAGCGCAGGTGGCGGTGCAGCAGGTCGTAGACCACGAATGCCCGGAAGTTTCCGATGTGCGCGAAGTCGTAGACGGTCGGCCCGCAACCGTAGACTGTGGTCCGGAGGCGGTTGAGGGGTTTGAAGGCCCGGAGTTCGCGGCGCAGGGAATCGTATAGTCGCATGTCTCAAAATATAGGAACGCCGCAACCGGAGACGATCAGAACCCCGTCCCGGCCTGGGCGACGATGCGCTCGAACGCCTCGCGCGGGTCCGCCCGCGAGGTCACCGGACGGCCCACGACGATGTGCGTGGCCCCCGCCCGAAACGCCTGCGCGGCGGTGCGGACCCGGCGCTGGTCGTGGTGCGGGTCCCCCTCGAGGCGGATCCCCGGCGTGACGATCCTGGCCTGCAGGCCCATGACGATCCGGACCCGCGCGGCCTCGCTCGCCGCACATACGACGCCCGCGACGCCGGATTCCCGCGCCAGGGCGGCCAAGCGGTCCGCGTGCGCGCCCACATCGCCGACGGGCCGCCCGAACACCATGCTCAGGGCGCGGGCGTCGAACGAGGTCAGCACGGTCACGGCGAGCAGCTCCAGCGAAGGCGGCGCGGCGGCGGCGGCGGACTCGAGCATCGCGCGGCCGCCGCTCGCGTGCACGGTGAGGAACCGCACGCCGAGTTCGCCGGCCCGCTCGGTGGCGCGCGCCACCTGGTTCGGGATATCGTGCAGCTTGAGGTCCAGGAAGATATCCTTGCCCAGGTCGCGGAGCGACGCCACGACCGCCGGGCCGGCCGCCGTGTAGAGCTCGAGGCCGACCTTGTAGAAGGTGCACGCCGGGCCGATGCGGTCGACCAAGGCGAGCGCGGCGGCCGTGGTCGGTGTGTCGAGGGCGACGATGACGTGGTCTCCGATCCGGCCTCTCACTGTCACGGGCCGTATGCCTCCACGCTGCGCGCCTCCGAGTCGCATGCCTCCAGGTCGCGTGCCACCCTCGCTCCGCAGCGGGGGTCGGCGAAGGATCCGGTGCCGATCTGCACGAGGGACGCCCCCGCGTCGAAGTAGGCCCGCGCGTCGGTCGCGGTGAGAATTCCCCCCACGCCGATCACGGGCACGTCGGTCGCCGCCGCGATCTCCTGCACGGCCGCCAGCCCCACCGGAAGCAGCGCGGGCCCGCTGGTCCCTCCCCGTCCGGCACCGAGGCGGGCACCGCCGTCCCGGTCGGCGAGGAATCCGGGCAAGGTATTGACGGCCGTGATCCCGTCGGCCCCGTGCGCCGCCGCCAGCGCGGCGGTCGCCCCGATGCCGGGATCGTTCGGTGCCAGCTTCACCAGCAGCGGTCGCCCGGTAATCGGCCGGACCTTCTGCAGCACGTCGACCAGCGCCTCCGGGTCGAGACAGAAGGGTCGTCCACCCCGATGTGCGTCGTTCGGGCAGGACAGGTTGAGTTCGTAGCCCAAGAAGCCTTCTTCTCCATCCAATCCCGCGACGACTTCGGCGTACTCTCCGGCACGCACGCCCGCAACGGACACGAATACGGGCATCCCGCCGAGACGGCGCCGCATCCAGGGAAGCTTCTCTTCACGAACCGCTTCCAGCCCGGGGTTCGCGAGCCCCACCGAGTTCAGCATCCCGCCCGGATACTCGGCCACGCGCGGTGCAGGGTTCCCCCGCCGCGGCTCCATGGTCACGGACTTCGTGACGATCCCCCCGATATCGGTCGGCTTCATGACGTCGACCAGCGGTTCGCCGAAGCCGCACGTTCCCGATGCCGCGAGCACGCGGTGGTTGAAGCGGGCCCCGAGAAGCTCCGTGCCGACACTCACCGCCGGTCCCTCACCGCGCGCTCCGCCTCGCGCTGCATCGTCCTGCGCTTCAGCTCCTCCCGGCGGTCCCGGTGCTTCCTGCCGCGGCACAGTCCCAGCGTGATGCGCGCCCTGCCCCTGCGAAAGTAGAGGTCCAGGGGAACCAGAGTCAGGCCCTTCTCCTCCGCCCGCGCCGCGATCCGGCGGATCTGATCCTTGTGCAGCAACAGCTTCCGGGGCCGGGTCTCGTCGTGGTTCCAGCGGTTCGCGGGTTCGTACGGGGCGATGTGCAGATTGTGGAGCCACATCTCCCCGTGCTCGGTGCGCGCATGTGAATCCTGGAAGGCGACCTTGCCGGCCCGGATGGACTTGACCTCCGTGCCTTGGAGGACCAGTCCGGCTTCCCAGGAATCCAGCACCTCGTAGTCGCGACGGGCCTTCTTGTTGCGCGCGACTACCCGCCGCGGGGCGGAGCCGGTCAGCTGCCGGTCGCGGCGGCCAGCGCCATCGCGGCTTCCCGCTTCCGCCAGTCGGCCAGGAAGTCCGCCATGCCGAGGTCGGTCAGCGGATGCCGCATGCACTTCCGGAGGACCTTGAACGGGCACGTCGCGATGTGCGCACCGGCCAGTGCCGCCTCGGTCACGTGGCGCGGATGGCGGATCGACGCGGCCAGGATGCGGGTGCGGATGTCCGAATCCTGGTCGAAGACGGCGGCGATCTCACGGATGAGCTCCATCCCGTCGTAGGACATGTCGTCGACGCGCCCCACGAAGGGGGACACGACGAAGGCGCCGGCCAGTGCGGCGAGCAGCGCCTGGTTGGTATTGAAGATCAACGTCACGTTGCAGCGGATTCCCCGCCTTCCGAGGCGGGACACGGCCTCCAGACCTTCGGTGGTGCTCGGGACCTTGATGATCACATTGGGGTGCCAAGCGGCGAATTCGACACCCTCCCGCACCATCCCGTCGGCGTCCTCCGAGACGGTTTCGGCGCTGATCGGCCCGTTCACGAGGTCGCAGATGGCACGGATGGTGTCTTCGAAGCCGGCACCCTCTTCGTGCGCCATGAGGCTCGGGTTCGTCGTGACGCCGCTCAAGATGCCCCATCGGGCCGCCTCGCGGATTTCTCCGAGATTTGCCGTGTCCAAGTAGATCTTCACGGGCCGTCAGTCTTCCGCCTCGCCCTGCATCTCTTCCTTTGCCGCTTCCACCCCGGCGCGGTACGCCGCCTTCGAACGCGCCAGCTTCTCTTCCAGCTCTTCTCGGGCCTCCTCGGCGAGTCGGCGTCCCTGGCCCAGAACGCCCTTCGCCGAATCCACGCGGGCAGTCAGGTCCTCTCGCAGGCCCCGCACTCGTTCCCCGGTCAGCTCCCTGAGCTTCCGGGTCTGCGTGCGGAGCCGTTCCTGGGTCTCTTCTCCGGAAGCCGGCGCAAAGAGAAGGGCGATTCCGGCTCCGACGAGCGCTCCCAGCAGGAAGGCGCCGATCTCCGCCCGGCGGTCCCTCTCGACGACGACCGGAGCCTGATCTTCACCGGTGCTCATCTTGCCTCCCAGTTCGGTGATCGCGGCCGCAGACCAGCATGGCGATCGCTGGCGTCCCTGCCGCCGTGCCCGGCACGAAAACAAAGCTAACGCGGCCCTCCATGCCCGCCAACGGACTCATACCCGTCAGCACCAGGCGACCATAGCAGCCCGTGGTGAAAACCCTCACGAGCACCGGCAAGGTACTCCACAGGGGGAATAGCTCTGCCTCGTCAACCGGCCGGATTCCGCCCGCCGACCGGGTCTGCGTGCAGCTGAGCGGGGCGCACGACGCTGCGGATCATCGGCTGGCAGCCCACCACCGACCGGCTTGTTCAGCGTCTAGAACACGATCCCGAGCGTGGACCCGAATCCACGTTCAAGACCTCCGAAGACGACAGCAAAACGACCTGCCTGGCCGAAGCTGCCCGTCCCCTGCTCGCTTGGGCTAGCGGTAGCTGTAGTGCCGCCAGTGACAGCAGCTGCCGTCCGGGCAGAGTCCATGACAGATGTCCTCGCACGGCTGCCCTGCGACCATGCCAACAGGCAGGATGCGGCGGTGGGGGCTCCTGAGCCACTGGGCGGTCCGTCACGGAAAGAGCGAGACCGACGATCACGGCGACGGCCAACGACGCTGGAATCAGTGTTCTCCAACGCATTCCAGAACTCCCTTCCTTCGCAAGGTGAAACGGCTCTTCCTCCCTCTTGGTGGCCGGGGTTACGGTGAGGGGTCAGAGTCATGACCGATCACCGACGAGGAGGAGGAAGGCATGGCCGAGAGGAGCTGGCTGGACGCGGTGCTGGGACCGGGTCCGGAGTGGAGGGTCGTCCGGGTGGATCGCACCCGTGCGCCGAAGGAGCTGCGGGTGGGCGTGGAGCGTGCCCCGGGGAGCAGGCTGCGGTGCCCCGACTGCAACGAGGAATGCCCGGGCTGCGACACGCGGCGGCGGGAGTGGCGGAATCTGGACGCCTGGGGGTACAAGACCTTTCTCGTCTGCGATGTTCCGCGGGTTCGGTGCCGGGAGCACGGGGTGCTGACGATGCAGGTGCCGTGGGCGGAAGGGAGTTCGAGGTGCACGGCGCAGTTCGAGGCGGAAGTGATCCGGTGGCTCAAGGAGGCGAGCGTGCAGGCGGTGGCCGGGCGGATGCGGCCGAGCTGGAACGCCGCGGACGGGATCATGCAGCGGGCCGTGGCCCGGGGGCCGGCGCGCCGCCGGCCCGAGGAGGTCCGGCGCCTGTCGGTGGACGAGACGTCGTTTCGCCGCCGGTACCGCTGCGTGACGGTGGTGTCGAACCCGGAGACGGGCCGGGTGCTGCATGTCGCCCGGGGGCGGGGCAGGGAGGCGCTCGCGGCGTTCTACCAAGGGCTGGGAGAGACGCAGAGGGCGGCCGTCGAGAGCGTCAGCATGGACATGCGGGCGCCGTACATCGCGGCGACCCTCGACATGATTCCGCACGCCCGGGCGAAGATCGCGTTCGACCGGTTCCATGTCGCCGGGCACCTCGGCGACGCGGTGGACAAGGTGCGGCGCGCCGAGCACCGGGCTCTGCTGAAGGAGGGCAACGAAATCCTCTCGGGCACCCGATACCAGTGGCTGAAGGGCCGGCGGCGGAAGACGCACGGGGAGAAGCCGGCGTTCGCGAAGCTGCGCGCCGGCACGCGGCGGACGGCCCGGGCATGGGAGCTGAAGGAAGCGGCCGCGAATCTCCGGAACTGCCGGAGCCGAAGCTGGGCGACGGCCGGGGGGAAACGGTGGCTCGCATCGGCTTCGCGCTGCCGCCTGGGGCCCGTCGTCAAGGCCGCCCGGATGATCCGCAGTCACCTCTGGGGCATCGTCAACGCCGTCATCCTCCGCGCCACCAACGGTCCGGCCGAAGGCATCAACAGCCGGATCAAGACCGTGAAGGTGCGCAGCCGGGGCTTTCGCAACCGGGAACGCTTCGCGAACGCCATCTGCTTCCATCTCGGCGGCCTCGACCTCTACCCCGATAGCCTGCCCTGCCTCTTCGCCGTCGAGGCCGTAGGCCCCAACGGCCGCGTCAAGAGGCGCTACCCCCAGGACCGGGTCGCCACGCCCTGCGACCGCTTCCGGTCGCTGCCCGACGCCGAGACGTTCCTCAAGCCCGGCGTCACGCTCGAGGCGCTCGACCGCCTCGCCTCCGCTTCCTCCGGCTTCGACGCCGCCAAGGCCCTGACCAAGGCCCTGACCAAGGCCTGCGGCGAACTCTTCCGCGCCGTCGCACGCGCCGTCGAATCCGCCGCATGAACTCCGCCGCCGAGGCCGCCGGTTCGCCGGGTCGAGGGCATATATATGATCCGTCCGGTCCCGCACCCCCTCGCCGAGGAGGTCGAAGGAGCCGGACGGAGCTGTTGCGAGAGTGCGTCCTCCACGGCATCCGGGGGCCGGGGCGCGGCGACGCTCACGGAGCGCAACCGGCGCGGCGACGCCTGTCGGCTCGGGATGTCGGAGATCCCCGGCCGCTCCCGCCTCCGGAGATCACCGGAATCCACCTTGAAATCACCCTCGAACCGTCCACCGAGCAGGAACTCGTGCCTGTCCGGCATCCGCTGGATCACGGGTTGCCTCTCTCCATCGTTCAGAGGATACTGACACAACCTTCAACGTCAACTGCCACCTGCCCCGCTTCCCGGCTTCATCTCTCGCCCTGCGCCTTACCCGCGTTCAGGCTCATCTCCGAGTTGGAAAACGCTGTGGTGTCGGGAGCAAATGAAGATGTCCGGTTTCGTAGCATGTGATACAGTCTGGTGCGGCCCGTCCTCTGGATGCACCCGGCCATGAGACTCCCCCCCAACCCGCTCGTCCCTCAGGCCGTCCACCTCGTACGAATCACCTAACCTAACAGGGAGCGAGCGAGGTCGCGCCCGCCGACGAACCTACACCCGCCAGCGAGGGTCCGGCGGGCGGAGCGTCGGCCGATCGTGCCCCGGCCGCCCCATGAGTCCGCCGGCCAGCGCCTTCGCCAGCTCCACGCCGGGCTGGTCCAACGGGTCGACTCCGTAGAGCGCTCCCGCGTGGACGACCGCGATCTGGAAGAGCATGAACAGCCCTCCGATTGAGCGGGCATCGACGCGGTCCACCATAACGGTCATGTTGGCGCGGCCCGCCCGCCGCAGAGCTTCGGCCGTGGCGACGCGCTCGTGGTCGAGAAGCTCGAAAAGCGTGCGGCCTCCCAGATGGGAAACCGCAGGACTGTCGGCGAACAGGGGCGGGATCAAGACATCCTCGCCCGGCGATCCGGGTGCGATGAAGACGACAGCCTTGTCGCGGGGCCCCTCCATGAAGAGCTGCAGCAGCGAGTGCTGGTCGGCCGCGCCGAAGGCGGGAAGGGGTGTCGGGCCCGATTCGGCCGCGGTCCCGTCCACCTTGACCGCCTTGCCCAGAGACTCGGCCCAGAGCTGCTGCAACCAGTACGCCAGCCCTCGCAGCCGGTCTGCATACGGCATGAAGACCTGTACGCTCGCGCCCATTTCGGTATCGGCGAGGTGGAGCAGCGTCGCGAGGATCCCCGCCGGGTTCCGCATGAGTTCGGGGGTATCGCACCGCTCGGCCATCGCGGCCGCCCCCTCGAGGACGGCGTCCGGATCGATCCCGGCCAGCGCGGCCGGAAAGAGGCCGACGGGCGAGAGCACGGAAAACCGCCCTCCCACGTTCCCGGGCACCGGGAGCGATCGCAGGCCGTACTCCCCGGCCAGGCACCGCAGGAACCCGCGCTCCGGATCGGTGGTGACGACCACCTGGTCCCGCGTGCTCACGACTGCCGCGTGGCCCCTTGCAGCGACGACTGCCGCATGATCCCGCGTGCTGACCGGCGACCGCCGATTCCGTGCGCTGTCCCGCCCGGACCGCTCTTCAAGCCTTTGCCGGATGACCAGAAACTGGGCCAGGGTCTCGGCCGTGGATCCCGACTTGCTCACCACGTTGAAGAGGGTGCGGGAGAGGTCGATCCGGTCAAGCAGCGCCGCCGTCGAGTCGGGGTCGGGGTTGTCCAGGATGTACAGACGCGGACGGCGGCCGCGCTCTTCGGCACCGTGGTCGCTGCACCGGGGAAGGAGCAGCGCATCCCGGAGGGCCGCCGCCCCCAGCGCCGAACCGCCGATCCCGACGACGACCACGTTGTCGAAGCGGCCTTCAAGGGTTTCGGACAAATCGCGGGTCTGCGCCGCGAGCGAACGGTCGTGCGGGAGATCAAGGAAGCCGAGCTCGCCTCGCGTGCGCCGCGACCGCACCACTTCGAAGGCCCCGCGGAATCGCCGGGCAAGGTCGCCCTCCCGGCCCGCCGCGCCCGCGCCGCGGACCGCACTCGCGCCCATGAGCCTCGCCGGGTCGATTCCGCCGCCCTCCAGCACCCCTGCAACCATGTTGTCGAAGCGGATCGAGATGCGGAGCGGCGGGCGGCGCATGCGCCGACTCACTCGATCTCCACGGTCAGCCCGTCGTAGGCCGGAGCAACCCCGGGCGGCAGGGACGCGGCCAGCTCGCGGTAGCCGACCTTGTGCGTGAGGTGGGTCAGGAACGTGTGCCGCGCGCCGACATCCAGGGCCGCCTCGAGCGCCTCTTCGATGTTGAAGTGGGTGGGATGGGGAGACCCCCACCAGAGCGCGTTGAGGACCAGCACATCGACCCCGCCGAGGACTTCGCGGGCTGCGGCCGGAAGCCGTTTGGCATCGGTCACGTACCCGAGGCGGCCGACCCGGAAGCCGAAGGCGTCGGCGGGTCCGTGCGGCACCCGGAACGGCGTCACGTCGCGGCCCTGCACGTTCAGGGTCACGCCCTCACGGTAGCCGCGAAGGTCGAGGCGAGGCTTGGTGGTCCCGCGCGGGACCGCGATCCGGTCGCTGAAGATGTATGGGAAGCGCGCCTTGATCTGCGGCTTCATCTCGTCGGGGACGTAGGTCGGAAGCGCGCCCCTGTCACGGGTCGAGAAGACCCTCACGTCGTCGATTCCGTGGACGTGGTCGGCGTGGAGGTGCGTGTACCACACGGCGTCCACGCGGTCCACGCCGGCGGACAGCAGCTGAAGCCGCAGCTCCGGCGGAGTGTCGATCAGGAGGTTGCCGCCGTCCAGCGCCAGGAGCGCCCCGTGGCGCGTGCGCCGGTCACGCGGGTCGGAGGAGGTGCAGTTGGCGCAGCCGCAGCCGATGACCGGAACCCCGAAGGAGGTTCCCGTCCCCAGAAAAGTCAGACGCATCACAGACGTTCGACCCTCATGGTATTCGTCGAGCCGCGTCTGTGGAACGGCATCCCCGAGGTCACCACGACCGGATCGCCCGCTTTGCCCCGGCCGGACTCGAGGACGATCCGTTTGCCGAGGTCGGTCAGGTTCTCGTAGGTGATCTCGCCGTGTTCCGCCAGGACGGGCCTTACGCCCCAGACTCCGGCAAGCTGCCGGTGGACCTTGGACTCGGTGCATACGGAGAAGATGGGGATCTCCGGGCGGTACGACGCCACCAGGCGTGCGGAAAAGCCGCTCCGGGTGATCACGATGATCGCGGGCGCGTCGAGATCACGGGCGGAGCGCACCGACGAGGCAGCGACCGCGTGCTCGCGCCGAGACGCGCCGCGACGCTGGACGGGACCCATCTGGTGAAGGTAGTGGGGACCCTCGGCCAGCACGCCGCTCCCCTCGATCTCGGCCGCGATGCGGACCATGACCTCGACCGTCCTGGCCGGGTACTTCCCGACCGCGGTCTCCCCCGAAAGCATGACCGCGTCCGTTCCGTCGATGATCGCGTTGGCGACGTCCGAGGTCTCGGCCCGGGTGGGAGTGGGATAGACGGTCATCGATTCGAGCATCTGTGTCGCCGTGATGACCGGACACCCGTACCCGTTCGCCGACTGGATGATCTGTTTCTGCACCAGGGGCACGGACGCGAACGGAAGCTCCACCCCGAGGTCGCCCCGCGCCACCATCACCGCGTCGCTGTACTCCAAGATGCCGTCCAGCTCCTCCACCGCGCGGGCGCGCTCGATCTTCGCCACCAGCCAGGCCCGGCCCTTCATATGCGCCTTCAGCACCCGCACGTCCTCGATCGTCTGCACGAAGGAAAGTCCCACGTACTCCGCCTCCATCGAGTACGCGAACTCGAGATCCTCCAGATCCTTGCGGGTCACTGCGGGGGTGTTGAGGTCCACCCCGGGCAGATTGATCCCCTTCCTCGAGCCGAGAAGCCCGCCGCGAAGCACTTCGAAGCGCGCCCGTCCGCCGTCCGTGTCCACGCAGACGAGCTCCAAGTGTCCATCGTCGAGGAGGATGTGGGTCCCGGGTGACACTTCGCGCGCCAGCGGCATGTAGGTGGTCGGCAGCTCTCCGGGGCCGTGCAGCCCTTCGGGAGCAATGGTCACCGTATGTCCGTCCTGAAGCTGGACGGGTTCGTCCAGCTCCCCGATACGGATCTTGGGGCCCTGAAGGTCGACGAGGATCGCCACGGGGCACCCCACCACATCGGCGGCTTCCCTGACCAGCCGGATGCTGTGCTCGTGGAAGCTGTGATCGCCGTGGGACATGTTGATCCGTGCCACGTCGATGCCCGCGCGGACGAGTCCGATCATAACCTCCGGCTTTGCACTGGCCGGCCCGATGGTGGCGATGACCTTCGTTCTGATCATCGAACTCGATGCCCTCCTCGCAGGTTGTCAGGTCGGCGAGACATCCACCGAAGCTATCTTAGCGTGTAACCCTTAACCACAACGGTCAGCGTGGGGTATCAGCGTCGCGCCGACCGTGCAACGGAGCCCAGGCGATTCATGCCCGCCGACCTCGCCACCACATACATCCGGACGCCCGAGGCGGCCCGGCCCATGGCGAAGATGCTCGCCGCAGCTTCCGCCGTGGCGCTGGACTGCGAAGCGGCGGGCTTCCACCGCTACTCGGACCGACTGTGTCTGGTCCAACTCTCGACGCTCGGCGAGACCTTCGTGCTGGACTCCCTCGCCCTCGATCCGACCCCGCACTTGAAGCCGATCCTGGAGGACCCGCGCCGCCGGGTCGTCATGCACGGCGCCGCCTACGATCTGCGGCTCCTAGCCCGCGACCTCGGCATCACGGTCGCAAACCTGGCCGACACTCAGGTCGCCGCGAGCCTGCTGGGCGAACCCGGCGTCGGGCTGCAGGCGCTCCTCGCACGCTACCTGGGGGTCCGCGTCTCCAAGAAGTTCCAGCGGGCCGACTGGGCGAAGCGGCCGCTGACCCCCGAGATGATCGACTATGCCGCGGGAGACACGCGCCATCTTCACCGCCTGATCGCGATCCTCGAGGGCAGGCTGCGAAAGAAGGATCGCCTCCACTGGGCCGAGGAGGAATACCGCTGCCTGGCGGCAAACGCTTCGGCCACGCGTGAGGACGAACCCGGGCCGGACCCGGTGACCCGCTTCAAACACGCGCGAAAGATGGACGACCGGTCCGTCACGGCGCTCAGGGAGGTCATCGCGTGGCGCGACCGGATCGCGCGGGCAAGGGACCGGGCACCCTTCCGGATAGCCAGCAACGCGGCGCTGGCCGAGGTGGTCGCGACACGCCCCGTCTCGGTGGCCGGACTCGCCGCTGTAACGGGGTTTCCGGCCCGACTGGCCAGGACCAGCGGGCGGTTGCTCCTCGATGCGCTTGATCGCGTCGACCGCCTCCCCGACGCGGCGCTCTCGCCCTACCCTCATCCCGCCCGGCGGAGCACGAGGCCGGCGCCGGAGGAGGAAGCCGCCTTCGAACGCCTCAAAGTGGTGCGCAACCGCGCGGGGGCGCGGCTGACTCTGGAGAGGGGACGCATGATGCCGAACCACGTCCTGCGGAGAATCGTCGCCGCATGGCCGACGAGCCGGGCCGAACTCGCGGCCGTCCCCGAAATCCGTCAGTGGCAGGTGGAGGTCATCGGGGGCGAGCTCCTGCACGCCCTGAATCGAGGGCCGCGCCGAAAAGCACAGCGGCCGGGCCGGAATGCGTAGCGGCCGACCGGGGCCGGAAGCGGACGTCTACTTTCCCCGGGCCTCCAGCTCCAGCTTGTACTCGATGCAGTACCGGGCGTGCGGCAGGGCGTCGAGACGTTGGAAGCCGACCGGTCTTCCGGTTCCGTGACAGCGCCCGAAGTTGTCCGGATCGCGGTACAACCGCCGCAGCGCCTCTTCGATGCGGTACAGGTAACGTCCCTCCTTGGTCGCGAACGCCGCGGCCTTCTCCCGCTCCATCGCTTCCGTGCCCTGATCGGCCATGTGGTCCGTGTAGCCGGACATGTCCGAATCCT
Source organism: Longimicrobiales bacterium (assembly GCA_965215065.1). Classification (GTDB taxonomy): domain Bacteria; phylum Gemmatimonadota; class Gemmatimonadetes; order Longimicrobiales; family Gaopeijiaceae; genus Bin94. Next base: position 1,162,919 of record OZ244037.1, on the reverse strand, counting down.
CGTAGGCGCGCCCCCGCTTGGAAGCCTCGTCAAAGAAACCCAGGCCGCGAAGCGCCTTCGCTCTCTCCTGCAGGAGTCGCTCTTCCAGGTGAGCAAGCTGCTCCTGCGAGAGAAGGGGGCCGTTACCGTTGTTGACGCTCTTGTCCTCCGGCATCCAAGACGACATCGCTGCCTCCTTCCGGCATCGGGGGTGACAAGGTAACCTATAAGCGAACATCCCGTTTCCGCCAAGAAGACCCTTCGGCCGAGAGTAACCCCCTGGACCCGATCACCTGCCGCAGACATCCGGGTGCCGCGAGCATGCCTCTCGCCCGCCCGCCCTTCCGTTCGGAGCTGGGTGAGCGAATCCAGCGCCGGATCTGCGCAAACTGCTGGCGCGACTGGCTGCAGCACCAGACGCTGCTGATCAACCATTTCGGTCTCGATCCCCGGAAGGCGGAGTCGCGGGAGTTCCTCTACGGACAGATCAGAGCCGTGCTTTTCGGCGAGGGCGAGGTCGCCGCCATCGACACCTCGAAGCAAGGTACGATAGGCCCGCCGGGGTAGCGGCCCGTGGATGGATCCGCGCGAGCACCGAGAGCGGTGAGGGCCGGGCGGCGACGGACAACGCAGGCGACCAAAGCCGAATGATCACGGTGCTGGCCGGAAGTGTCTGCATGTTGGGTGGGTCGCGGAGGCGACGGGCTTACCAAGATTCAGCTTTCTGGACCTCATGAGGGTACAGGGCGAGTGGACCCTCCGGTCCCTGCGAGCGGAAGCGCTCGCGCCAGTTTGCTGACCATCTGCGGATGGTTCGGACCCGTCCGCGACCGTCTTGTTGGTCAGCCCATCAGCTGTTCTGGCGACACACCCCGCCAGCGGCGATCACCTCAGTACGGCTGCGATCTCCACCAGCGCGTTCTGCAGCATGTCCCGGCTCACCGTGAGGGGCGGTGCGAAACGCACGACCTGCCGATGCGTCTCCTTGGCGAGGATCCCGCGCTGCTCCAGTGCTTCGCAAAACGGGCGCGCGGTGCCCGAAGATTCCTTGATGACCAGCCCGATCATAAGGCCCCTGCCCCGCACCTGCCCCACATGCGGCGACGGAATCGCGCGCAGCTGCTCCATGAACCAGCTCCCCAGTTCGTCGGAGCGGCGTGACAGGCTCTCGTCCCGGATCACGCGCAGCGACGCCCTGCCGACCGCCGCGGCCAGCGGATTGCCGCCGAAGGTGGAACCGTGGTCGCCGGGGCGGAAGACGTCCATGAGTTCCTTGTCGGCGATGGCGGCCGACACCGGGTAGACACCGCCCCCGAGCGCCTTGCCGACGATGAGCACATCGGGGCGGACGCCCTCCCAGTCGCAGCAGAAGAAGCGGCCCGTGCGGCCCAGTCCGGTCTGGATCTCGTCGGCGATAAGCGCCAGACCGTTCTCGCGGCAGATCTCCGCCGCGTCCCGCATATACCCGTCCGGCGGCACGACCACCCCCGCCTCGCCCTGGATGGGCTCGACGAGGAAGCCGGCGGTGTTGGGTCCGATCGCCGAGCGCAGCGCGGCGGTGTCGCCGTACGGGATAATTCTGAAGCCGGGCGTGAAGGGGCCGAAGCCCTCCCGGTACTGCGCCTCCGACGAAAAGCCCACGATCGTGGTCGTGCGACCGTGGAAGTTGTCCTCGCAGACGATGATCTCGGCATGGTCCTCGGGGATGCCGCGGACCTCGTAGCCCCACTTCCGCACCATCTTGATCGCCGTTTCGACCGCCTCGGCGCCGGTGTTCATGGGCAGCGCGGCGTCGTAGCCGGCGGCCTCGCAGAGTTCGCGCAGGAACGGGCCCATCTGGTCGTTGTGGAAGGCGCGAGAGGTGAGGGTGAGGCGGTCCAGCTGCTCCATCGCCGCGGCGACGATGGCCGGGTGGCGATGTCCCTGATTCACCGCCGAGTACGAGCTCAGCATGTCCAGATAGCGGTTCCCGTCCACGTCCCAGACCCACACGCCCTCGCCCCGCTCGAGCACCACGGGGAGAGGATGATAGTTGTGCGCCGAATAGCGTTCAGCCTCTTCCAGGTAGCGGTCGGTCAGCGAGGCCGTGGCCGCGGGCATGGTCGTCATCGGGCGGGTCCTTTCGGTCGAGTCGGTTTCAGTCGAGTGTCGCGGCGCTCACCGCGTTCAGGGGGGCCTCGTTGACTTGGAGCCGAAACACGTCCGGGCGTGCGTAGTGGCCGATCACGTCGAAGTCGAATTTGCTGCGCGCAATGTCGTTCAGGTCCAAGTCGGCGTACAGGATGCCGGACTCGCCCACCAAGGGTCCGGCCAGGGCGTCCCCCAGCGGTCCGTAGATCGAGGTGCCGCCCCGGGACAACGGGTCGGGCCAGCTCTCCAGGTCGGCCAGAATCTCGATGTCCGCCGGGTAGTGGTCCTTCGTGACGAACTGGTTGCAGCCGATCACGAAGCAGCGCCCTTCGAGGGCGATGTGGCGCAACGTGGCCTGCCAGCGGTCGCGGGAGTCGGCCGTCGGCGCAAGGTATACCTCGACGCCCTTGCCGTACATCGCCGTGCGGGCGAGCGGCATGTAGTTCTCCCAGCAGATCAGCCCGCCGACCTTGCCGAACGGGGTGTCCAGCACGGGCATCGTGCTGCCGTCGCCCTCGCCCCAGATGAGCCGTTCGGCCGCCGTGGGCTTCAGTTTGCGGTGAATGGCGGCCAAGACGCCGTCCGGGGTGAAATAGAGAAGGGTGCAGAAGAGGGTGCCGGGCGACCGGGCCGCGCCCTTCTCGATCACACCGACCGCCACGTAGACCCGCGCATCGGCTGCGGCCCGCCCCATCCGCTCCGTTTCGGGCCCGGGAACGGCGATCGCGGCGTCGTAGTAGCGCCCGAAGGTCCGCCTGCCCGGCGGCTTGCGCCCTCCTACCGCGGTCCCGAAAGCCAGCCCCCATGGATACCCGCCCACGAAGGCCTCCGGGAAGACGACCAGCTTGGCGGCTTCGGCCGCCGCGTCCGCCGTCATCTCGCACAGGCGGTCGACGGCCGCGCTCGAATCGAAGGGGAAGCCGCGGGGCTGTGCGGCGGCGACGCGGACGTGATCTTTCAGAGACATTCCGTACTCACGGTTGCGACGGCAGTGACCGGGGGAACAATCTGTCCAGACTCCTTCGTTCGCACCACCCGGACGATCTCGCCGTCCCGTGCAACCCGACCACCCGACCTTCCGGGAGACCCAGACGATGAAAACCGACGCATCGCGCGCCCTGCTCCTTCTCGCGGTTCAGCTCATCCCTCTTCCGGCCGGCTCTCAGTCCGGCTCTCAGTCCGGCCACGACGCCGTGGCCGCCCATGTCGAGGCCAACGCCGCGGACTACGGCGCCGTTGCCCAGCAGATATGGGACCTGGCCGAAGTGGGGTATCAGGAGACCGAGAGCTCGGCCCTGCTGCAGTCCCGGCTCGCGGGCGCCGGCTTCCAGGTCGAGGCCGGCGCAGCGGGCATGCCGACGGCCTTCGTGGCGAGCTGGGGCGAGGGGTCGCCGGTCATCGGGATCCTGGCGGAGTACGACGCCCTGCCTGGGATCACCCAGGAGCGGAGCCCGGAGCGGAGTCCGCGTCCGGAGATGGGCGCCGGTCACGCATGCGGGCATCATCTCTTCGGCACCGGCTCGGTGGCTGCCGCCCTGGCGGTGAAGGAGTGGCTGGCCGCGTCCGGCACTCCCGGTACCGTCCGGGTCTACGGGACCCCGGCCGAAGAGGGAGGGGCGGGCAAGGTGTACATGGTGCGGGGCGGGCTCTTCGATGATGTCGACGCGGTGCTGCACTGGCACGCCGGGAACGCCAACGACGCGAGTCCGGCGTCCTCTCTCGCCAACAAGTCAGCCAAGTTCCGCTTCCGCGGCATCTCCGCCCACGCGGCGTCCGCACCGGACCAGGGCCGGTCCGCGCTCGACGGCGTCGAGGCCATGAACCACATGGTCAACATGCTTCGGGAGCACGTTCCCCAGGAGACGCGGATTCACTATGTGATCACTTCCGGGGGATCGGCACCCAACGTCGTTCCCGACTTCGCCGAGGTGTACTACTACGTCCGCAACCCGGACTCCGAGAGGGTCAGGGCCATCTTCGACCGGGTGGTGCGGGCGGCGGAAGGGGCCGCGACCGGGACGGGCACGCGCATGGAGTATGAAGTCATCCACGGCATCTACGACATGCTGGCCAACGACGCCCTGCAGCGGCGGGCCCACGAGAACCTGACGAAGGTCGGCGGGGTGGCGTACGACGACGCCGAGCGCGAGTTCGCCGCGACGATCCACGAAACTCTCGCCAACAGGCCTCCCCTGGAGAGCGCGGCCGAGGTGCAGCCCTACCGGCCCCGTCCGGCGGGCGGTTCGACCGATGTCGCCGACGTCAGCCGGGTGGTGCCCACGGCGGGAATCACGACGGCCACCTGGGTGCCGGGAACGCCGGCGCACTCCTGGCAGGCGATCGCCGCCGGCGGCATGTCCATCGGCGAGAAGGGGATGATCGTCGCGGCCAAAACGCTCGCCATGACCGCAGTGGACCTGTTCTCGGACGATGACCTCCTGACCGCGGCCAAAGCCGAGTACGCGGAGCGCGTGGGTCCAGACTTCAGGTACGTGTCGCTGGTTGGCGACCGGCCTCCGCCCCTGGACTACCGGAAGCCGCCTGCGGGGAATCCCTGAGGGCGCGCAGCGGGCCTGCTTGCACTTACCGGCCCGCGGACAAAATCCCCCCGGCATTCGAGCGGCGATGCATCCACGGGCTGCTGCGGGCAGGACCGCGGACCGCGTTCAGCCGCACTCCGAGAACGCGCACACGTAGCACTTCCTGCACCCCTCCTCGAAGGCGAGGTGGCTGGCCCCGCACGAGGGGCATGCACCCAGCGCGGCGGCGCTTTCGTCCACATACGGGCCGCCGCCTCCGGGCACGGTCGCGGACCCGGCTGCGCCCTCCGCCCCCCCGGCGGTCGCCGTCACGCCGATCGGCAGCTCTTCCTGAACCCCCTCCTTCTCGGCGAGGTAGTGCTCGAGCGCCTGCGCGATCGCGTCCGGTGCGGACAGCACCTTGTGAGGTCCCACGCCGACGGCGCGGTCGCAGGAAATGCCGCGCAGCTGGTCCCGCACGGCCGTGATCGGGATCCCCGATCGCAGCGACAGCGAGATCAGGCGCCCGATCGCCTCGGAGTCGGCCATCGCGGCTCCGCCGGCCTTGCCCAAGGTGCAGAAGACCTCGAAGGGGCGGCCGTTCCGATCTTCGTTGACCGTGACGTAGAGATCGCCGAGCGGGCAGTCCATCTTGACGGTGCGGCCCCGGAGGATCGAGGGACGGCGGCGCTTGTGGCGCGTCGCCCCGGCCCCCTTGTCGTGCTCCGTCAGCAGGCCGTCCTTCAGCGCCTCCAGCTCGCTCTCGAGCCGGTGCGTTCTCTCCCGGGCGTCCGCCAGCTCGCCCTTCAGGGCGTCCACCTGCTCGGCAGACTGCGCGGGGGCGTCCTGCTCGGGGGCGACCTCGTGGCCGGTCTTCCCGGTGGAGAGCACCTGCATGGGACGGGAGCCGTCGCGGTAGACCGTCACGCCCTTGCACCCGGATGCGAAGGCCGTCTCGTAGATCTTGCGCACGTCCCGGCGGGCAGCCTCGAAAGGAAAGTTCGTCGTCTTCGAGATGGCGGAGTCCACATGCTCCTGGAAGGCCGCCTGCATGCGCACATGCCACTCGGGCGAGATGTCGTGGGCGGTGCGGAAGGTGTCCTGCACTTCGAGGGGGACCTCGTCGAAGTGGATGTGGCCCTCTTCGGCGATCCGCTCCATGAGGGCCCGGCTGTACCACCCCTCGTCCTTCGCCCGCGCGACGAAGTCCTCGTTCACGTCGGGCATCATCGACCCCGCCTGGTTCCTCATGAACGCCACGGCGAAGAGCGGCTCGATCCCCCCGCTGCACCCCGCGATGATCGAGATCGTGCCCGTGGGAGCTACCGTCGTCAGATTGCAGTTGCGCAAGCGTCGCTCGGGACGGATCCGCTCGCCCGCGCCGTTCCGCGCGCAGGTCGCGTCCGGCCCCCAGACGGACTTTTCCCATGCGGGGAATACGCCGCGCAACCCGGCCAGCCGCTCCGACGCGGCTCTCGTCTCCTCCTCGATGAACCGCATCACCGTGCGGCCCAGCCCCACCCCCTCTTCGGAGTCGTAGCGCACGCCGAGCCGCACCAGCAGGTCGGCCCATCCCATCAGCCCGAGACCGACACGGCGGATCTGTCGCGCCAGGCCGGATATCTCGTCCAATGGGTACCTGTTTGCATCGATGACGTTGTCGAGGAAGTGGACCGACAGGTGCACCGCCTGGCGCATCCCGCCCCAGTCGATCCCCGCCTCGGGCGTGTCGAAGCGGCCCCTCTTCGCGAAGACGCCCACGTTGATGCTGCCCAGGTTGCAGACATCGTAGGCCAGGAGCGGCTGTTCCCCGCAGGGATTGGTCGCCTCGTATTCCCCCAGCGCCGGGACGGGGTTGTGCTCGTTCGCGCGGTCGATGAAGAAGACGCCCGGCTCGCCGGTCTTCCACGCCCCCTCCACGATCATGTCGAAGATCTCCCGGGCCTTCTCGCGTCCGGCCGCGCTGCCGGTGCGCGGGTTGATCAGGTCGTAGTCCCCTCCAGCCTCGACCGCCTGCATGAACGCGTCGGTGATCGCGACCGAAATGTTGAAGTTCGTGACCTGCGACGTGTCGTTCTTGCAGCGGATGAATGCGCGGATTTCGGGATGGTCCACCCGCAGGATCCCCATGTTGGCCCCGCGCCGCGTGCCGCCCTGCTTCACCACCTCTGTGGAGGCGTCGTAGAGGCGCATGAACGAGACGGGGCCCGACGCCACGCCCATCGTCGAACGGACGGTGTCGCCCTCGGGGCGCAGCCGCGAGAAGGAGAACCCGGTGCCGCCGCCCGACTGATGAACCAGCGCCATCGCGCGCAGCGTATCGTAGATGCCGCTGCGCCCGTTCGACAGCGCGTCCTCGACGGGGAGCACGAAGCACGCCGAGAGCTGGCCCAGGGGGCGCCCCGCGTTCATGAGCGTCGGGGAGTTCGGCTCGAATTCCCCCGTCGTCATCAGGTCGTAGAAGCTGCGCGCCACTTCCTCTACCGCCCCGTCCGAGGCCCCGTACCTGCGGTCCTCCTCGGCGACGACCCTGGCGACGCGCCAGAACATCGCCTCGGGCTCCTCGACCGGCTTACCGGTCTCGTCCTTAATCAGATACCGCTTGGCCAGGACGATACGGGCGTTCTCCGACAGCCGCGCGGGCGGCAGATCGCCGGGCGGCTGATCGTTGAATACGGCGGAGAGGCGGCGGGGCTCGGTACCTGTCGTCATGGGTGTTTACCTGTCGTCATGGGTGTTTGGACCTATTCCGTTGTTCCGCGGTTGCTGTGGAAAATGTGGAATGAGGATGCAGATGTGAACCCGCTGCCTTTGCCGCCACGGCCAGGCCGGTAAGTCCGGTCCGCGCTACCGCCGGAACATGTAGCGCACCGTGAACGACAGCACGCCGTTGTAGATCTCGTTCCCGAGAGTGGACGCTTCCACGGCGCGGACTCCGGCTTCGTACCGCGCACCGATGCCCAGGCCGCGCCACTCGGCCTCCCCTCCCACCACCACACCGATGTCGAACGCGCGATAATCGATCTGCGCGATGTCGTCGCAGTCCTGCCCCTGGAGCTCGCAGCCGAGCAGCACTCCGACCGACACGCCACCGAAGAGGTGAGGGCGCACCGAGCCTCCCTGAGCGGTTCGCAGCTGTGCCAGAATGGGCATCTGGATGTAGGACAGCGTGAACATCTTGCTGGGTCCGAGCCGGTAATCCCCCAGCGTGGTGTTCACCTCGGCCCCCTTGGAGGAAACGTAGAACTCGGGCCGAACGGAGAAGGTTTCCCCTAACGGCACATCGCCCATCACGCCGACCAAGAAGGTGGTGCGGCTCATGACCTCGATGGCACCGCTGCCGGTAAAGCCGGCACGGCCGAGGCCGCCGATCACCCCAAAATCGAGTTGGGCCGAGACGGGCGAGAAGGAGGCCGCGAAAAGCGTCACGGCGACCCGCAGACCGCGGCCCGCTGCGGCGCAGCCGCCGACCCGCCGACGGAACCCGTGATCCGCGCAAACAGCTCGCCGCCAGACCTGAATGGACATCGCACCTCCAAGTGGTATCACCAAATGTAGCGCGAGCGACTCCCGCGACCCGGCGGATCATGCCACGAACCCGCGGCCCGCGCCCGGATCATCTGCCCGCGCCCGGAATGACCGGCAGCTCCATGTACGACCCTTCCCGGCCCCCGCGGTGAACCGTGATCGTGGGCACGATGTTGTCCTCCGCGCCGGGCCGGTTCTCCGCCGAAAGTTGGGGGTGCAGGTCGAAGACGGGCCAGTCCGCTGCCGCAATCGACAGTCGGATGCTGTGGCCCGCCCTGAAGAGCCACGATGTAGGATGGAGCGATGTCGTGACCCTCACGACCGCGCTGCCGGCGAAGACCCGGTCGGTGTAGTCGGCCTTGCGGAAGCCGTGCCAGGGCAGGTCGGGCTTCACGTCGATCCCGGTGTTGCCGGGGATCTGGAGGTCGTTGTCGACGAGGCGGTCGAAGCCCGCGCGGTGCTGGTGCTCCGTGACGAGGACGGCGTTCCCCTCGGGGTCGACGTCTTCCAGGTAGAAGTACAGGTCGCCGTAGTCGGCGGTGGATGAGACCGAAACACTGACGATGGGATGGCCAGTCACCTCCATGTCCGCCTCCAGCGGTGCGCTGGTGTAGGCGAGGACCCGCTTGTCCTTCTCGGTGCGGTACGGAAGGTCGTCGGGCACGCCGAACATCTGCTGCCGCGAACGCCCGAAGGAGGGGGCGTTGAAGGCAGGCTTCCCCTTCATCGCGGCGGCGACCGAGATCTGCGAGGCGTCGAGCGGCGGGCCGTAGGAGGCGTCATGGGTGAAGTCGGCGGCGTAGTCGTCGCTTCCGGGATCGCCGGGAGCCCGTTCGAGCGCGTCGGCGCCGGCCAGGTAGAAACGCGTGGGAACCTCCCGTTCCAGCGGCCACGACTCTTCCGCCCGCCAGCCCTGGTTGTTGACGAAGATATAGACCGGAGGCTCCTCGTCGATGCCGTTTCCGATGCCTTTCAACCAACGGTCGTACCACCGCAGCGCCTCGCCCAGGAAAGCCGACGTGTAGATGTTCTCCCTGGCAGGATCGGCTCCCACCCCTGTCGAAGCCGCGGGCGACACGCCCTGGTGGTACATCGGCCACGCCGAGATCCGGGAGGGGTTCGTTCCTTCGAGCGTCGCAAAGACTTCGAACGAGCTCCGTGCAAAGGCGTCCCACCAGCCGGCGAAGTGGTAGATCGCCACCCCCGACTCGATGATGTCCGGTACCATCGCCCAGTTCAGGTCCGGAGGGGTGAGGCCGTCGGACTCCCTCGGCGTGTCGTAGAAGCGATACGACCTGAGACCGATGACCGCGTCATAGTTGCCGGGGGCTCCGTCCGGGTGCGCGATGTGCTCCATGGTGGCGTTGAAGTATGCGTGCTCCGCGCGCTCGCCGCCGTCCGGATACTGCGGCGGGTCGGCGGGATCGACCGGCCACGGGTAGTCGTCGGTGAACCAGCTGTCGCCGTCCGCGTCCACGGGAATCTCGTCCAGAAGCTCGCCGTCGCCGTCCTCGTCAAGCACCGGCGTCACCGGCGGGATGGGGAATGTCGGGAAGACGTTGTTGTGGTTGATGAAGTCGGTCATCGCCGTCCACATTTCGACGAAGGCGTAGCTGAAGATCGCGCCGGGTCTGCCCAACAACCCGTCCCAGCCCGTGTGGACGGGAATGATCGCCTTGAGCGCCTCGGGCCGAGCCGCGGCGGCGGCGAACTGCGACCACCCCTCGTAGGAACCGCCGAACATCCCCACGTTGCCGTCGCTCCACGGTTGGGCGGCTATCCAGTCCACGATGACCCCCGCGTCCTCGACGATCATGGGAGTCATGACGTCGTTCCACCCGAACGAGGCGCCGCTGCCCCGCATGTCGGCCGCCACGTAGGCGTACCCCCGCGAGAGAAAGAAATCGAATGGCGCCACCGGAACCTCGCCCGTCTCGGGAACAATCGAAGTGCGATGGTAGGGCGTGTAGCGGAAGATCACCGGGAAAGCCGCCGGTGCCTCGCCCTCGCCGGCATAGCCCGTCGGCAGGACGACATCGACGGCAAGGCGTACGCCGTCCGATGCGGTCACGAACCGGGACGAGCGCTCGTGGCCCGACCACTCGACCGGGCTGGTGCCCTCGAGCATCATGGGGCTGGTCTCGACTTCGATCGCCGGAACGTCTCCGTCCCCGCAGGCGACCAGCCACGGGATGAATCCGATGATCCCGGCCGCGAGGAGAACTCCGGGAAGGTTCGGGTGTGCGGTTACGGACGTCCGGCTGGCTCTGGACATGGTTTTTCCCATTCCTTGTTGCGGGAGGCATCTGTGTTGCGGGAGGCACCTGTCGCGAAGGCGACTTTCCCGAGGGTACGCAGGTGCCGTTCTCTCAGTGTTGTCTTCTCGGGCTTCTCCGTCGGCGTCTTCGGCAGCATATCCAGGAAGCGCACGAACACGGGCAGCATGTAGCGAGCCATGTGACCGCGGCAATACTCCAGCAGCTCCTCCTCCGAAAGCTCGCGGCCGGGCCTGAGCGCGACCGACACGGCCACATCCTCTTCCGTGTGCTCGCTGGGCACGCCGTACGCCGCCGCCGCCAGCACGGCCGGGTGCGCCTCGATCACCTGCTCGATCTCGTAGGCCGAGATGTTCTCGCCCCGCCGCCGGATCGCGTCCTTCTTGCGACCCTCGACTCGAAATAAAGATTGCCCTTCTCGTCCAAGCGCCCCAGATGGCGTGCGCCAGTCCCGCCCCGCGGAATTCGGTGTCCAAGGGCGCCCAAACCGCCCCGGCTCGGTTGGCCGCGAACCAGAAGGCGACCGCATCGGCGCGGTTCGGAAGCAGGGTCAGGAGGATGCGGGGGCCGGTCGCGGGAGCCGTGGCCTCCGGGCGACCGTCCACGGCCGCCCGGTGGCGCCGCAGCCCCGAAGCCAGCGACCGCGTGCGTTCCTCGAAGGCGGCGTAGGTCAGGTCCGCCTCGCGGAACCGCAAGAAGTACTTGCCGGGATGCCGTCTCGCTTTTCCGCGAGGGTCGTCACGATGGTGGCCACGCCGCGGAGGCGTGCCGCAGCCCGGCGCCTCGCCCTTGCGGTCTCCACGCCGTTACGAGTCCTGCGGGGTCAGCCAGATGGAAAGCCAGTCGCCCACCAACGCCGGCCTCTCCTCTCCCTCGATTTCCACGCGGCAACCCATGGTCACCCGGCGCTGCCCGGGTTTGCGGTCGCGCACGTCCTTCACCGTGAAGTGCCCGCGGATCCGCGAACCGGAGAGGACAGGAGCGACCAGGCGGACCCCGTCGAATCCGTAGCTGGCCGGATAGCCGTCACCGATGCCGCCGTCCATGGGGGGTGCGCCCGACGGCTTCGTGAACAGTCCCGGGCGTGATGTAGGCGCGGGTCATCATGTAGGTCGCGGTTCTTCGAGCGGGATCGCCGAGGTTGACAGGGGCCGGTTTCGGTGGGGTATTGTACCGTGGCGGGAAGACAGTTCTCAAGACGCCAAAGGATCTCAAGACGCCAAAGGAGGTTACGGAATGCACCTGAATCATTCGACGACCAGACTGCTCGTCCTGGCCGCGTTCGCTTTGGTGACAGGCCTCGCCGGCTGCGCCAGCGGCGGCGGGGGCGGCGGAGGCACACGACGGGATCCTAACCTGCTCACTGCCGAAGAGCTGGCCGAATACACGACGCTCAGCGCCGTGGATGTCGTGCGTCGACTTCGGCCCCGGTGGCTGCGGGGCCGCGGTTCGGGTACGGGCGGCCAGAACACGCCGCAGCTCATCCTGGACGGGGCCCGCATGGGCGATGCCCAGAGCGCACTGCGGTCGATCGCCGTTTCCGACATTCAGGAGATGCAATACCTGAACTCCTCGGACGCGACGATGCGCTTCGGCACGAACTTTCCGGGTGGGGCGATCATCGTCACAAGCCGCAGCAGGTAGTCAGCACCTCGGTTGCGGCGCGGAAGAGCCCGGCTCGACCCGCTCGTCCAGCCCGGGACAACGGTCGGTCGGTCTCCTCAGCACCGTCGCAGCCTCGGTCATGACCTTGTCGGCGCTTTCTCCCGACGGTGTGCGGCACTCCAAGGCCAGGCGGCAGCGATCCGGGTAGACCGACGGTGCGCTCCACACCCTTGATCGTGCCGGCATGATCGCGAGGCTTGGTCGGTTCACGGTTCCGGCACCCTCTGAACGGCCACGCTGCGATCCGTCGGACGGTGGGACATGTGTCCAGTTTTCGCGATGTTTTCGGAAAAAAGCACACGGCAGGGGTTCCTGACACTTCCCGTCCGGGAGCGCCGCGAAACTCGGGGAAAGCTATTCGACACATGGATATCCAGCACGACCGATCGCGCACCGCGATGTGCCGGAAAGGTGTGGCACGGAAATTGCTTGTATTGCTTGAACGCAGCTGGAAACGACCACCGGTGCGACTGCACCGCCAAACGCGGGAGGTAGCGATTCGCAAGTTCACTGTCAATCTGCTGGGCGCGGCCGCGCTCTTCGCGGCGGGCGTAGCTCTTCTCCGTCAGGGAGGCCCCCGGCCGGAGCCGGCCGAGGCCAAGGCCGACCAGGTTCCTCCGGGAGAAAAGGCTCCCGGAAACATCCGGCTCGAGAGGCTGAGGGAGCTCGGGATCTAGCTTCAGCGGTCCCGCGCCGGAAGCCCCGAGGGCTGCCGGCCCATCGTCCGAGCAAGACGACCCGGAGCGAAGCGGGGGGGCAACCTGTCAGTCGCCCCCCCGCTTCGCTGTTCTCCCGACCGGCGCTCGTTCGCACCTACTCGAAGTGCACCGCGTTCTTCTCGATGTAGTCGGACCACTCCGGCGGCACGTCCGTGTCCGGGAAAATCGCCTGCACCGGGCACTCCGGCTCACACGCGCCGCAATCGATGCACTCGTCGGGGTGAATGAGGTACTGCTCTCCGGCCTCGTAGATGCAGTCTACAGGGCACACTTCTACGCAGCTGGCATCCTTGGTGCCGATGCACGGCTCGGTGATGATATATGTCACTGCTGCCTCTGGGTCTGATGCTTTCCGTTCCAACCGCTGATTCGAGGGAGTCTGATCATTGCGGAAGCGGCACCGGGCGGCAACCCTGCTGTCCATCCCGCGGACATCACTCCAGTGACGACCGAAAGTGCCGCAGGGTGGCCGCGACGGCCGTTCTCAGCCCGGGAGTCACCCCGTCCAGCGGATGCGCGGCCTCGAACGTGTGCCCCGAGCCCTCCACAAGCTTCAGCGCTGCGTTGGGAGCGGCCCGGGCAAGCGCCCGTGCTTCGGCAGGGGGAACGGTGGAATCTTCCGCGCCGTGTACGATCAGCCACGGGACCCTCACCTTCGCAGAGGCGGCCAGGACATCGAAACGGCACCGGTTTTCTTCCAGATCTTCCTGGACCACCCGGTATAGGGGCATGTCCTGCCCGGTGCGCGCATTGGCGACATACATGACCCCCCGGCGCATCCAGTCCTCGCGCTGTTCCCGCGTCCACCGATGGAAGGTCGAGATCGCGCTCCAGGTCACCAGCGCAGAGATGTCGTCGCGCTCGCCCGTGGCGACGATACCGGTCCCGCCCCCCCGGCTGTGTCCCAGAATCCCCACCGATTCCACGCGGCGGCCACCGCTCCATTCGCCCGCAGTCAACCGGTCCGCCATCCAGTGCACATCGTTCGCCTCGCGGCTGATCGTGTTTCTGCCGAAGGCATCCAGGTCGGTGAAGTTCAGCAGGCTCGGCCCGACCCCGTTCCGAGAGCCGTTGAAGGAGACCACGAGGTGGCCGTCCGCGGCGAGGCGCTCGCACAGGTACGGAAAGAAGCCCCAGTCCTTGAATCCCTTGAAGCCGTGTACGACGAGCACCGCCGAGTGCGGCTCGGCGTCGGCGGGGCGCCGTACGTCGATGCGGATGACGTCGCCGTGCGGAGGCGTGACCTCGCCGCGGGCGCGGATCAAGGCCATTCCGCGTCTCCGCGTCCCGCCCGGTGATTCTCGAGGCGCGCCGCCGCAAAAAGGTAATCCGAGAGCCGGTTCAGGTACTGGATGATTTCGGGGGTCACGAACGAACGGCGTGCCAGGGTCACGACCCGCCGTTCCGCCCTCCGGCTGACCGCGCGCGCATGGTGGAGGTGGCTCGCACCCGCCGTCCCCGCCGGCAGGATAAAGTTCCGCAGCCGCCCCGTGTCGGCTTCGGCGTCGTCGATCCAGGACTCCATTTCGCCGACGCGCCCGACCGGAAGATCCGGCAGCGCGGGCACGGGACGCCCGTCCCGGGCCGGGGGCGTGGCCAAGCGCGCACCGATGGCGAAGAGATCCGACTGGATCCGCCCGAGCGCACGACGGATACCGGCATCCCGTACGTGGGCCGACGCGACTCCGAGAACGGCGTTCAGCTCGTCGACCGTACCGTAGGCCTCCACGCGCGCGTCGTCCTTGGGAACCCGCCCGCCGCCGAAGAGACCCGTCTCGCCGCCGTCCCCGCGCTTCGTGTAGATCTTCACGCCCACACCTTCAGCGCGGGCCGAGCTTCGTGAATCTGCGGATTGCCATGGCCTTGTCGAGAAGGCTGGATTCGGTGCCGGCTTCCTTGCCGGGGAGCACCGAGAGCGCATCCCTGAGATCGAGCATCACTTCGAGCATGACCTGGTCCCGCTGAAAGCCGAAGTCCAGTGCTTCCATGCGGGCCCGGTCGCCTGACCGGCTGGCCTTCTGGTACGCCTCTCGATAGACCGCCTCGAGGGTCCCGATGATCCTGGATTTCGTGCGCATTCAACCCGCCTTCCGGTCCCTGCCGGACGAAGCACCATGCCCGCACCGGGCCGCCCGTTGTATGTTGAAGGGCAGCGGTACCGGTGCACTCCCCTGCCGACCGCACGCCGCCCCGCATCGTCGCCGCGAACCCGGGACCGGATTATCAGGGAAATGATGAACCTGAGGGAGCCGAAGATCGACGGTAACGAGCCGTCCGGCGAAGTCGTCGCCAAGGCGAACGAACTGTACTGGCACTCGGAAGAGAGTGTCAACCAGCTGACCCGGCAGCTGGATCTGTCCAAGGGAACGCTATACGAGATCTTGGCCCCCCTCCCCGCTGGCCTGCCCTGCCCGCACCGCGACGGCGAGCTCTCGTACCCGAACCGCACCGCGCGCGACCGCGGCTTCGTCTCGTGCGCAACCTGCGGATTCGAGGACGAGAAGGACCAGGTCCGTGCATTGCTCGATCTGCAAGAGGATCGGCAGGCAACCGAGGCGGGGGCGCCCACCGCCGCAGCCGACCGCGCCTTGCCGCACGATCCGGCTCCGCTCGGGGCCGCGCCCCCGAGCCCCGACCGGCCTCGTCCGCAACGCGTGGAGGTCCTCGTGGTGCTGTCCGTGCTCACGGGCCTCGCCGCCGGGCTCATCCTGGGCGGACTTTTCCGTCGGCGCTGAAATACCGATGACCGGCGACCCCAGGTCCATCGTCACCCCGGACGCCTTCTCGGTCGTCCCCGAGCTGCTCGGCAAACCCCTCGCCGCGCCCGGCCGGCGCTTCGCGGCGATGATGGTCGACCTCGTTCTGATCGGCTTCCTCCAGCTTCTGGGCTGGCGCGTGCTGGGAGGACTGTTGGGCCTCGCCCTCTTCCGCTTCGCCACGCGGCGCTCCGACGGCACCCCTTCCACTCGAGCCCGCAGACTCGGGATCGGCTGCGCGGGGGCGATGGTGCTGGTGACCGCGGTGGGCGCCACCTTCATCCCGTCCCTGCTGAGGATGGCCGCTGACTCGGCAGGAAACGCGCCCTTGCAGCTGCAGGAGGGCGACGACACGACCTCCTTCGGCCTGGCGGTCGTGGACCCGGGCGTGATCGCCGTCACAGAGGCCCTTACGGAGGCCCTCGAAGACCGCGAAGAGAGGATCAGGGAACTCGAGCAGCAGCTGGAAGACGCAGATTCCCCCTCCACCCTGTTCACGTGGATCCGTGACGCCGCCGACGAAGCAGGGCTCGTGTTCGGCTGGGGCACCGTGTACATGACTCTTTTTCTGGCGCTGTGGGGCGGCCGAACGCCGGGAAAGAAGCTGGCGGGGCTGCGCGTCGTGCGCCTGAACGGTCGGCCGCTCGGACTGCTCCTGTCGCTGGAACGGGCCGGGGGGTACGCGGCGGGCTTCGCCACGGGATTGCTCGGATTTGCGCGCGTGTGGTGGGATCCGAACCGCCAGGGGATTCACGACAAGATCGCCGAGACGGTCGTCATCCGGGAAGGAGAGCAGATGAAGTGAAGAGCCACGACGAACGACGAAAACGGTACGGCCGCGGCGCGGCAGCGGCGGCGCTGGCCGCTGCACTGGCCTGCGGCGGCGGGGAACAGGGCTCGGGCGCCGCCGTGCCCGGCGCGACGAGCGCGGAGACATCCGCGGGCGCCCGATCCCAGTCCATCCCCGTCTCCATGCTCTCGGAGGGCGGAACGAGGGCGCTGCCGCCGGCGCAGGAGTTCCAGCTCGCCCAACTCGGCTTCGACTTCGGCTCGGATGACGCGCCGATCAAGGTCGTCGAGTTCAGCGACTACGGCTGCGGCTACTGCCGGCGCTTTCACACCGAGACCTTTCCGACGCTGATGAGGGAGTTCATCGAGCCGGGCAGGGTGCAGTGGAAGTACGTCACGTACGTGAGCGGCATGTTCGCCAACGGCATGGTCGCGGCCTTCGCGGCGGAGTGCGCCGGCGAGCAGGATCTCTTCACGCCCGTGAGCAGGATGCTCTACGAGCGCCAGCCCGACTGGAAGGGCCTTGGCGAACCCTACCCGGTCTTCGAGGCGCTGGCCGAAGAGGCGGGCGCGGACACGGCGCAGTTCCGGGCGTGCATCACGGAGCAGCGGTCCAGGGGGCGCGTGCGCAGCGGCATTCTGACCGGGGCGCGCCTCGGGGTGCGTGGGACGCCGGCATTCATGGTGAACGGCGTGCCCGCGATGGGTGCCCAGCCTCTCGTCTGGTGGGACGGGCTCTTCAGCGCCATCGAGGAGGAGATCGGCGCGGAACCGGGCGGCGCCGGGCGGCGGTCCTCTCCGGAACCGGGTCCATGACGACCTCGAAGTCCTCCTCGTAGCCCACGCGGGCGGGTGAGGCAAGGTAGCGGGAGAGGTCGACCTCGGCCCGTTCCAGCTCGCGGTCGAAGGCGTCCAGGTCTCTCTGCGAGGCCTGCGCGGCCGTGTCCGAGGTTGCGTAGACGACGGGGCCGAGCCGCTGATCCTGGAGCTTCAGCCGGCGCCGCATGAGTTCCGCCTCGACGAAGGTTTCGCGTATCGCCGGGAAGCGGTACCTGAACCCTTCATCGTCCGCCTCTACCTCGGCGTCGAACTCGGCCGCCAAGCGCTCCAGCTCCTTCAGGATCGTCTTCGGCGGCACCTGCCGGTCCTTGAGCGCGCGGGTCACATGGCGGATCGCGTCGCCGACCGGAACCCACCGGACGGTCCCCACGCTGCGCGCGTAGACCAACCCCAGCAGCAGCCGCCGGACGTTGCGCCGCGTGCGCGCCCGGTTCTCTCCGCCCAGTCCGAACGACCGGATGACCGGGATGGCGAAGAATAGGCTGCTGAATGCGAACGGGACCACACCGAGCCCGTAGAAGATGATCGGATCGAGCGGCGGCAGTCCCTGGCCGGCGGCCGTCAGGCCCGGAAGCATCCCCATCACCGTCGCCGCCGTCAGGTTGAATCCGTTCATGGCACCGATGCCGAAGTTGGACCCGGCGCTGTTGCCCGTGAGCTTTTTCGGATATTCCAGACGCATCCATGCCGGCTTGGGCTCGCGGGCACGGACCTTTCCGTGCGCGCTCTTCATCAGGTCGGGGAAGGCGTAGACCACCTCGCCCGCGTCGGACACCCGCGGGTCGCCCCCGTAGGCGCCGGTCAGGCGTCCCATCTCTTCGTTCGCATCGCCGACCGGCAGACCTGTGTGCTCGATCAGTTCCGACGAGGTCAGCACGCCCTTCCGCGCTTGGATCAGCTGCACCACGGTGCGGTCCTTCTGCAGCTGCGTCGGCCTGGGGTCCTCGGGGCCGAAGATGAAGGCGAAGACCTTCTTGTAGAAAGGCGGCCGGGCGTCCTTCGGCAGCCGTTTGGCGTGGCTGTGTCCGTAGTAGAGGCTCCTGCGGTTCCATCCGCGTCCTCCCAGCAGCCAGTGGAGGATGAAGAAGTCCCCCAGGCTGAGGCCCCCGCGCCCGCCGAAGCCGCGGTCGCCGTCGCGGTTCGCCGCCATGACCGCGACGATGGCCAGCACGAACACGACGAAGTAGACGACCAGCATCACGGCCGTCCAGACCTTGAAGCCGGTCTTGAAGGCCGACCACGCGCCCCTCCGGAAGCGTGCCCAGAAGGGTTCCGCGTCCCGCTCGATGAGCTTGGGATCGAACTGGTAGAGGAGGTCGCCCGAGTCCGAGACCTCCAGGTGGCCGCGGTGCGTCTCGAGGAAGCTCTTCAAAGACGCCTCGGCCTCGTGGTCCGGCAAGCCGGTGGCGGAGACGACATCACCCAGGGTGGCGCGCCCGCGGAGGCGGCGCAGGGCGGCGATTATGGCGGTGCCGGGAGCGGCCGGGGCGATGGTGCCAAGCACGTTTGCGATGGCTCTCTCCGATGAAGGGAGTACGCAACTACGAGGAAGCGGCGGCGTGCTGATCGGTTGCTGATAGCGGTTGTATAGCCTGACGATGCACAACACGGACCATAACAACGAGAACCGGCCATTACAAGCCCGACCAAAACTAAAGGAGACGAACGTCATGCGGAGCAACATCGACCTCGAAGACACGATCTTTCTACTCGGTCCGCCGTACCGGCAATTCTCCAGGATCGACGTCGACGACCCGCCGCAGCTGCGCGAAGGCGGGTGGGTGATGGCTTGGCACCTCGGCAGTCGCGGATGGCGCAGGGGGGCCGCCGCCGCAGCCGACCGCGCCGCCGGAGTGTCGCTCGCGGTCATCCTGCCCGACCAGGATGACCGTCTTTCCGTGATGAGGATCCTCCGCGCGATCGAACAGTCCCGGCCTCAGGCGGTGCTCCCCTACCACGAAGCACCCAGTGCCCGCGACATCGCGAGCGTCATCAGGCGCGAGCCGTCCTGTCTTGCCTCCAGCATCGCGGATTACCTCGTGTGGAGGGGCTTCTCGCTCGACCCGGTCACGCGGAGCATCATTCGCCGGACGGTTCAACTGAGTTCGCAGGTACAGACCATCGACGCCTTGGCGAAGAATCTCTACATGTCCCGAAGGGCGCTGGGGCGCAAGCTTCTCAGCAGCGAACTGCCCGTCCCCTCACATTGGCTGCACATCTCCAGAGTACTTCGAGCCACGATCAAGCTTCAGAACTCGGATGCCAGCCTGTTCAGCGTCGCGGTTTCTCTCGGCTATTCCGACGGTTTCTCCCTGAGCAACCAGATGCATCGCCTGTGCGGAATCAGGCCGACGGAAGCACGAGAAAGGCTTGGATGGGAATGGCTATTCGAGACCTGGCTCGCCAAGGAGGCCGCCACGGGAGGCATCACTTCCGGGATCGCCAACGGTCGCCCGTCGATCGCAAGTATCCGCAGAGAAGCACACGCGGAACCGTCCACTTCCACAGCACCCTAACCATCGGAGTGTGACACATGGAAAGCCAAGCCACTACTATCGCCGCGCAGCAGAAACCCGTACTCCGGCTGGAACTCTTCGGAGGTCCCGTACTGTGGCAAGATCATCAGACCGTGCGTATTTCGCCCCTTCAGACCGGTCTGCTCGCCCTGGCGTTCAGCAAGGGAGCAGCACGCATCCCCCGTCCGTCGTTGCAGCGCCTTCTCTGGGAGCCCCACGACGACAAGATTCTCAGGCACCGACTGAGCCAGCTCGTTTATCAGACGAACCAAACCGCAGGCATACGGATCTTCGAGCCCGAAGGCGAACACATCTGTGTTCACCGGGAGACGGTGAGCTGCGACGTAGCCGAGTACTCGGCAGCGGTAAGATCCGGCGACTTCGAGAAGGCATGGCGCATCCTCGAGCGCGGATTTCTTTCGGCATGCCATCACCGAAGGACCCCGGCGTTCGCCGACTGGATCGAGGAGCAGCGCATCGTCAAGCGTTCAGAGCTGCGACGGGCGGCCCTGGCCGTCTGGGAGGAGGCCGAAGCCGCCCATGACTGGCTTCGCGCCAAGCGAGCTTCCGAGATCCTGCTGCGGCTCGATCCGCGTGAAGAAATAATGCTTCGCCGGGTCATGCGGGCCCGAGTGCTGGCGGGACAGGTCCGGGAGGCGGAGGCCATCTACCGGGCGTTCGCCGAACGCATCGACCCCTCCGGACAGTGGGACCCCGAGCCCGCCACCCGGACGCTGCTGAAGAACGTCAAGGACATGCGCCAGGGTTCGGCCAATGGCTCCGATTCGGCGAAGACCCGCTCGGTTGTTCCCGCTCTGGTCGGCAGGGAGGCCGAGTTGACCCAGCTGACGCGGGGCCTGTTCCAGAGGGATTCCGGCGTAAGCTGGAGGACGATCACCGTGCGGGGCGAAGCGGGTGTCGGCAAGACAAGGCTCGTACAGGAGGCGATCAGAAGTGCGCGCTTCCGGGGGTATCGCGTCATGGAGGCGAGCGCCGCCCGACTGGAACGCAAGATCGCACTGAGTCCGCTGCTGGACTCGTTGAGCGAGCCGTGGGTGTTGCCGTTCCTGCGTACCCTCGACGAGCCGTGGCAGGCCTCGATGCTCACGCTGGTACCCGAGCTGCAAGAGGTATCCAAGCAGCGCCCGGACTCGTCGCTTCTGCACCCCGGAGGGCTTTCCCGGCATGTCTGCGACGCCATTCTTCGGCTGTTCACCGCGATCGCCGAGTCCCAGAGAACCATCTTGCATGTCGACGGATTCCATTGGACGGACGAGGCGTCGATCGCTGTCCTGCAATTCCTGCGCAGACGTTGGTGCCACGGCGACTTCACCCTGCTCGTCACGTACTGCGCGGAGGAGCTCCGGTTCGACGACAGCGTGGCCCGCTTCATCCATGAAGAGGAGCTGCATGCGGAAACCACGACCGTCCATCTCGGTGAGCTCGACGACGCAGCCGCGCTCAAACTGGCGAAATCCGTGGCCTCCGCGGACTCGGGCGATTCGCGGCTCGCCGTGATCGCCAGAGCCGCGGGCGGCAATCCCAGGTTCGTCATCGATCTGGCTGCGAACCCGAACAGCAACGGCGCGCCCAGTGACGTTTCCACGGATGTCCAGGTCCCGGCTTCGGTGAGCCGACTGATCGCCCGGCGTCTCGAACAACTCAACGATTCCGCCCGCAAGGTGGTATCCGGTCTCGCGGTCATCGGACGCAGCACGTCGTTGCGCCGCCTGAGGGTGATCACCGATTCGACCCGAGCAGAATGCCTGGACGCCCTGGACACGCTTCATCGTCTCCGCCTGGTGGACTGGGCCCCTCAAGCCGCAGGGTTCCGCCACTCCATCTTCCGTCATGCGGTCTACCAGCAGGTCCTTCCGTACCGGCGTTCCTTCCTTCATGCGCGAACGGCCAAGATCCTCTGTCGCGTTTCGAAGAATTCGGCTCTCCTGGAGGCTGCCCGGCATTTCCATTTGGCCGGTGAGCCCCGGCACGCCTCATCGTGCGTGCACGAAGCAATCAAACACGCGCACGCTCAAGATGTCCCAAGCCGCCTTCATGTGCTGGAGGCGGCCTATGAGTTGAGCCGGGGTCCGCGACGGGGGCAGATCGCCGCCCGCCTCGCCCGTGCCTGCCACGAGCTGCGACGCTTGAACTCCGCACTGCGCTTCGGTAAAGAGGCCTTGGAGGGCCCGACGTGCGTGCATCCTTCCGAGTCCGTGGATGTGCGGTTGACGATGGCCGACGCCGGGCACCTCCTCGGAATCGACGACACCGAATCCGCACTGGCCGAGCTCGAGGAGCTCGAGGAAAGGGCGCGCGCCGCCGACGACGAGGTGCTTCGGGCGAGAGTTCTGGACACGAGAGTCCAGATGCTGGACCGGACAGGCATCGGAGACGCGGTCGTCGAGGAGCTTGAAAGGCTTCGCACGACGGAGCTGCCTGCGGAGCCCGCGGCCAGGTGCCGGATCCTGGCCACGTTGGCGGCGCAGGCCGAGTACGGCGACTCCGAGGCGGGGCTGCGGGCAGGGCGCAGGGCAGCCGAGCTGGCCAAGGCGCATGGCCTGCGTGACGAGGCGGTGCTCTCCGGGCAGCGCTGCACCCGTACGCTGATCGCCTGCGGGCTCCTCGCCACCAGACGGGGATGGGAGACGATGCGCACGGCCCTCGACCTGGCCGACGAGACGGGACTGCGCGGATGTCACGCTTTCATCCTCTTTGATCTGGCCGAGTGGCACACGGTCACCGGCGACCACGACATCGCCGCCAAGATGCTCTCGGAAGCTCGCGATCTCACACGGGACATGGATTGTCCGTACATCAGGACTCTCGATCACCTTGCACGAGGCAACCTTGCGGCCGCCCGCGGCGATACGAAGCAAGGCAGAACGGTCCTGAAGGCGCTCCAGGCCGCCGGCACGCCGGGGAGCGACCCCGACACGCCGGGGAGCGGCCCAGACACGGCTCCGGTTCCGGGCAAACTCGTCGATCCCCTCGCCGCTCTCGAGGGCACTTTGCTGATGGAATCGGGCAAGATTCAGCGTGTCAGCCAGATCGCCCGACGACACCCTCCGCCGGAACCGCTCGGCCAGGCTCCCCTGGGTCCCATCCTCTTTCACACCCGCTTGCGGTCACGGACGGGAGACCTTGCCGGGGCAAAGGAACTGCTGGCGAGCAGCCTGGAAGCAAACGAGTCGCGCCGACCCGTCGTGTGGGTGCTGTTGTCACTCGAACTCGTCCGGCTGGCCCGCCGGACCGGTGACCCGAGGCCGGATCTGGCGCAGCAAGCCCGCGATCGGGCCAAGGGACTCGGTCTTGCCGGGCTGGCGCACGAGTTCCTGCCTTTCTGCGCTCAGTGACAAGGCCCTCGCGACCAGTCCTCCCGCAGCCAGTCCGCGAGCAGCCCGATCTCGGCCTCGCTGAGAATCTCTGCCGGACCGAACGCCGGCATCCGATCGTTGCGTTCACCGTAGAAGCGCGGATGCGACGCGTCGCGGATGAACGCTTCCAGCCATTCGCTCGATCCGAAACCTGTCAGCACGGGACCCAGGTTCCGCTCGACCGCGCCGCGGTATTCGTGGCACTCCGTGCAGCCGATCGACTCGGACGCGAGCAGCGCGGCCCCCTCCGCGATCTCCTCCCGGTCGGCCTCGTCGAGCGCTGCCTGGCAGGGGAGCTTCGCCTCCGCCGACAGCGCCTTCACCACCTTGGCGAGTTCCTCCCGCTGCACCGCGTCAAACCCCGCGATGCGGCTCTGGACCATCCGCACCATGCGCCCCCGCGCGAAGTCCGTACCGCCGAAGTACCGGGGTGTCGCTACGAATTCCGGGTCCAGCAGCCCGGTGAGCCACTCGCGGCTCGCAAAGCCTTTCAGGTCGGCTGCCGTCTGCGGCTCGGACAGCGGATTGCCCAGGCCGTCGTGGTCGTCGTAGCTGTGGCAGCTTGCGCACCGGTCCGCGAACAGGCGGGGTCCCTGCGTGAGCGGGTCGTTCCGCAGCAGGGTCAGCGCCCCGGACGGCGGGATCCCGTCCGGCCCCGCGGCAAGTTCGGCCACCCGCTCCGCTGCCGTTTCGGCTTCGCGCTGGGCCGCCACGAAGTCCGGGTCCGCACGGTCCTGGGCATAGGCCTGCCACGTCAGCAGCGCGACGCCTGCGAGAAGCGCCGCAGCGAGCCCCAAGTTGAACCGGTGGCCGAGCCGCCATCTTCCGGCAAAGGGCATGAGCGCGACCAGCGTGACCACGAGCCCCGGAATCACGATCGCGCCGAGGACCTCCAAGCCCGCCGGAAAATACTTCAGCCACTGGAAGAGGAACATGAAGTACCACTCGGGGCGGGCCGCCGCGTAGGGTTCGCCGGCGTCGGCCGGGGCACCCAGCGGGGCTCCGCCCGTCCGGATGACCAGGAACATCACCGCCGCCATGACCGCGAGGCAGGCGACGGCGTCGCGCAGCGCCTGGTCGGGCCAGAACTTTCCGTCCACGGTCCGCTCGCGCCGCGTTACCCCGCTCCGATTGCCGGTCGTGACGCCGTGCCGGCGGAAGAGGAAGACATGCCCCGCGATCAGCACGATCAGCGCGCCCGGCAGGACGCCCGCGTGCAGCGCGAAGAAGCGGGTCAGCGTCAAGTGGCCGTATTCGGCTCCCCCCACCAGCACCTCCTGCAGCGCCGGACCGGCGACCGGCGTGATCGACGCGATGCTCGTCGCCACTTTGGTCGCCCAGTACCCCTTCTGGTCCCACGGAAGGAGGTAGCCCGTCAGCGACAGCGCCAGAACGATGTGCAGCAGCGCGAGACCGAACCAGAAGTTGACCTCTCTGGGGGCCTTGTAGGCACCGGCGACGATGATCTGCATGAGGTGCAGAACAAGCAGCACCATGGTCGTGTGGGCCATGTAGTGATGTATTCCACGCAATATCCAGCCGCCTTCCATATTGTTCTGTATATGGAAGACGCTCTCCCATGCCCCCTGGGCATTGGGGCTGTAGGACGCCCAGAGCGCCAGCCCGGTGACGAACTGGACGGCCACCGCAAAGGTCAGGGTACTCCCCCACACGTACTTCCACTTCGCGCCGCCCGGAATCGGCTCGGCCAGGACCTTGTGCAGAAGGTCCCTGTACCCGGTCCGCTCGTCGAGCCGGTCGAGCAGCCCCCTCACCCCACCGGTTCCTTTTCGGCCCGGGCCGGCAGGAAGTTCTGGAACCGCACCCACACCTCGTCGCCGCGGACCTCGACGTCGAGCGCGTCCATGTCCCGAGGACTGGGGCTCGCCGGGTCGTTCACGGCCCCGCTCAGATCGAAGCTGCTCTTGTGGCAGGGACACACGAACCGCGACCGGTCGGCGGACACGTTCACGAAGCACCCCGCGTGCGGACACACCACGTTCAGCGCCTCGACCGAGTCCCCGCTGCGTCGCAGGTACACCGCGCCCACCGGCAGTTGCCGGTGCGTGCTCCACGCATCCACCCGGTCCTTTACGACCCGGAACCTCCGCGGAACCCCGTCATCGGGGATTGCCGCCAGCTTCGCGACCGGTACCAGATCTGCGTCCGGGCGCGACCTTCCCAGCGGCTCCAGCGCGAGTCGCACGCCCGACCACACGGGTGCAAGGAAGGCCAGACCTCCCGCCGCGACCGCGCCCATGCCCGCCAGAAATCCGCGCCGGGGAGCCGGGTCCGGCCGGGAAGACCTTTCCTCTGCCACCGGTGGCCTACGAGTCATGGCAGTGTGTCATCCCGGCTTGAATGGGACCGGCTTGTGAGGCCGGGCGGTGAGGGGCAGCACCTGTGGCCGGATCCCGCAGCTTAATGGGCACTCGTCAGTCATGCCTCGGGTGGAGGAATCACCCACTTCGCCTGCCTTGCCAGCTTCTTCTTGATCGAAGGCCTCTTCTTGCCGAATACCCATACATGGCCGGGATCGTCGGTTGCGGGTTCCGTCGCGACTCCGAGCCCCAGACCGCGTACGAAACCTGCAGTGAGCCCCACCATCAGATGATCGCCGACATTCGCCTCGTCGGGGCGGCTGTAGCACATCGCCCTGTGGGCCGACATCGGTGAACCATCGCGGGAGTCGCTGAACATCCCGCTCTTGGGTCTCCACCTGTCAGTGGCTTTGTCCAGAGTGATCATACCAGTGGGGATCCGCCGCCAGATGTCCTCGTCATCCCCTACGGACGAGTCGTCGGCGTAACTCGCCGGGGCACCGGTGGAACTCAACCGACGTTAGAACGGCTGCAAGCCGACTTTAAGCAAGCTGACGAAGTCCTCGAAACCGCCTTCCCATTCAGGCTCTCCGGGGGACTCATACGAGAAGGAGAACCCTTCGATGCCGTCGAGGTCCACGGTCAGCGCCCTGTCGGATTGCTGCCATTCCAAGAGGACGCCACCGGAAGACTCCGGGCAGACTTCAGGTCGTGAGAAACCACATATCGCCATGATCCTTGCAACCTGTACCGCCGCTTCGACGATATCCTCCTGCACCGGTTCGCCGCCGTACGAATCCCAGTCAGGAGCGAGCTTCGAGTAACTCCGCATCTCTTCCTTGATGTCGGCAAGCCATTCGATGTCGTGCGACGGTGCAGGAGACGTCAACGGCCGAGGCGCGGTCAGGAAGTTGGATGCAGCTTGCTTCGTGAACGAGATACGGCCTTGGAAAACTCTGGAATCCGTCAACCCCATGGTCCAAGAATCGGTCCGAGGCTCCACCACATGCTGGAGGGTCATTGCTCTCGCTCCCAGTGTCGGTGCATGGTTCTCGAAGTCACTTCCGCGAAACCTCGTACGATCCATTCGCGTCCCACATCCAACCTAGATTCCAACGAGCTCGCGGCACCTTGACCCAACCCTCCCCGAGCGGTAAGCGTGAGCCCGAAGACCGGATCGCCGGACGGATCGAATCCAGGGGTGGCCTCGACGTAAAGGCGGGAGACGGATCCTTCCATGTCCGGTACCGGATACCGAAGGCGAAGCGCGATATCCTCCGGTTCGCGCAGAAACTCGCTGTTCGCGCTCCCGGCGAGCAGCGGAAGCACCAAGCCGAGTTCACTGTGCCGGTGCCATCCTTCGCCAGCCGGGATGCGGTTGACGTAGGTCAACTCCCACTGGTTCGGTCTTGGATTATCCAGACCTTCATCCACGAGGAACTCTTGGAAGATGCCATAGTTCTGGAAGAACAACGCCCGAACTCGCCCATACCTCGGATAGTCCTCGCCTTCGATTCTGCGCCAATTGAACACGAATCTGTCCTGTTGGACCTGTACCAAGTGTGCTTCGTTGCTCCCAATGAACCACACACGTGGTGCGGGGATCCCGAACTTGACATCAAGCCGTTTCGCTGAAGCCGAACCGGATCGCTCAAAACGCGGAGCAAGAGCAGGATGCACCTCCATCTTCGGAAACGATTTCCGGTACAGCTGCCACAGCAGTCCCATTCGGGGGCCGGTCAACCCCCGAATCTCGCGGAACTGCACGGCGATCGCGACCTCGGTCACCGGTGGCTTTCCGAACGAGGGGAGAGGCTTCACGGAGCCTCCACGTGAGATTCGATCCGTCTACCCTCTCTTCTCGGAGGACCTGACGTCCTCAAGCTTGAGGGCGTGACCAAAGGATATCGTCGGGCCAGACGAGAACCTCCGTATCGTTCTCGACCGTGCCGAGCATACCGGAATCGGCTGTCGCAGGTCCTCGGTGGCATCGCCGGTGCCAACGACACGGTCCAAGGGCAGAACGGCAGTCAACATGGAAGGGAATCTATGACGGCCCGCCGGGGCATTCAAGACGGTTGGAGTTCCCCGAGCCGTTCGACAGGGGACCGGGTCCGGGCTGGGAATCTGTGCGACGGCACCGCCGTTGAACAAAGGCCAGAGACCCTGAATCACCATGGTGCATCCCTTGGTTGGCCCGGCCAGAATTCGGCGGCTTGGTCCTCGGCAGTCACCCTTGCCTCAGCAGATCGACGCACCCCTCCGCGGCCAAGCCCCCGACAAACCCTTCCAGCACCCTCGCCAGCATCCCGTTCGCGTTCGCCACCGCAAAGCTGATCCCGTTGAGGTTGCGTTCCACCGGGACCCCCGGAATCGGCCTCGGATACGGAGCGGCGGCGACCACCTCGGCACCGGCGGCATCCTTCCGCACCTCCACGCACCCGCGCGGGCACTCCGGGTCCGCCACTACCCCGATCGCGGTCGGCAGGCAGCCCGGCCACCAGCGCCGACCATCGGAATCGGCAGCAGCGGCCACCACCACGCCGCCCGCGTCGGCGAGCCGTCCCACCGCCCCCTCAAGTGCCTCGGCGTTGGCTTCACGCAGCGTTCCCAGGCTGAGGTTCACCACGCGGATCCTCCGCTCCGCCGCCCAATCGATCGCGGCGACGAGGGCGCGCACGCTCGTCCTCAGGCGGTCGCCGAAGACGCGCACCGCGAAGATGTCCGCGTCCGGTGCCTTTTCCTGTACCGCGGCGAAGACCGCGGTGCCGTGACCGAGGCGGTCCACCCAGTCGTCCGAGACCTCGCCCGACAGCCCGATGCGGACCCCTCCCGCCACCGGGCCGATGTGCGGGTGACCGGGGTTAACCCCGCTGTCGATGACCGCCGCCGTCACGCCATGGCCGGTCAGGTCCCGGATCCGGGCCGACCGGATGCACAGCATGGATGATCCCTTCACTGCGGCATCCTCGGCTCTGCGACCGCGCCTGCGCTCCGAACCGGGTCTCGGGACCCTCCCTCGTCGCCCCCTCCCGAACCCACCCGCACCACCCGGTCCGCCGCCCGCAGCAGATCCCTTCGGTGCGTGATCAGCACCGTCGTGCGCCCCCTCATCACCTCGCGGTACGCCCGCATCACATGCGCCTCGGCGGCCGCGTCCAGCGCGCTCGTCGCTTCGTCCAGCACCAGCACCGCCGGATCGGCCAGCAGCGCCCGCGCGATCGCCACCCGCTGCCGCTCTCCCGCCGAGAGCTGCCGGCCGTCCTCGCCCACCACCGTGTCGAGTCCGTCGGGAAGCCCGGCGACGAACTCGGCCAGCCCTGCGCGTTCCACTGCCCGCATCACCGCTGCGGCGTCGGCGCCGGGCCGTGCGTACCGCACATTCTCCAGGATCGAGGTGTTGAATACGAACGCGGTCTGGTCGACCACGGAGACATTCGCCCGCAGCTCCGCCAGAGCGATGTCTCGCACATCTCTTCCGTCCAGCATCACGCGCCCGGCATCGGGGTCGAGATGGCGGACCATCAGGTCGGCCACCGTCGACTTGCCGCCCCCCGAAGGACCCGTCAGAGCCACCACCTCGCCCGGCGAGATCTTCATGCCGAACCCCTCCAGCACGGCACCGCCGCGTCCGTGTCCGCACCACACGTCCTCGAAGACGACCTCCCCGCGCACGCCGCCCAGTGCGGCCGGGTCCTCGGTGTCCGCCACCTCGACCGGCTCGTCAAGCAGCTCGTGCACGCGCCGCAGCGAGACCCGAGCCGCAGCCAGCCCCGCGTACAGCCCCATGAGGCCCTGCACCGGGCCGATCAGGCGCATCTGGTAAGCCATGAACGCGGTGAAGGTGCCCAGCGTGATCGCGCCGTCAATCACGCGCGAGCCGCCGTAGAGGAACACGACGGCCGTGCTGGCCGACAGCAGCAGCCCCGGCAGCCCCCCGGCCAGATAGCGGAGCCGCTGCATCTTCACGAGCGCGTCCACGAACGAGTCGTTGCGGTCGCGGAAGCGGCCGGCCTCGCGTTCGGAGGCGTTCGAGGCGGCCACCAGGCGCACTCCGCGCAGCGTCTCGATCAGGAAGCTGCCGATGCCCGCGCTCCGCTCGCGCATGACCCGCACCCGCACTTCCAGGCGGCTTCGGTAACGTACGAGGGCCCACAGGGCGGGCGGCAGGAGCGCCGCGGCGGCCAGGAAGAGGCGCCAGTCGAGCCAGAGCAGCATCGCCGTCGTCCCCACCAGAAACGCCGCGTTCCCGACCCATGCGAGCGCCGCGTCCGCGAGCACGCGCTGGATTTCGCTCACGTCGTTGTTGATCCGCGACATGATCTCGCCTAGCGGAGTGCGCGCGAAGAACCGGGGCGACAGCCGCTGCAGGTGGCGGTATACGGCGAGCCGCATGTCGAACAGAATCTCGGCCGACACCTTCGTGTAGCGCATTCCGCTGGCGAAGTTCAGCACGAAGCCGGCGGCGGTCACGGCGGTGAAGAGGACGACCACCCGCACCAGCGCGGCCGGGTCTCCGCCCAGAAGGGCGTCGTCGACCAGGGTGCGCGTGAGGAATGGGACGTAGAGGGCCAGCCCCGTTCCGGCCAGGTTGAACGCGAGGATCACCGCGAGCCGTGCCCGGTACGGAAGAATGTAGGCCAGTCCGCGCCGGAGCTCGGCGTCGAGAACGGCCATCAGGGCCCCCTCAGCCGGTCCGGGGGTCGGTTCCCTCCGGAATCATCAGGAAGCCCGTCATATCCGCGTCGAAGGTCACGGTGCGAAGGAACTCGTAGGTGTCGGCGTCGTAGACATCGATCGTGGAACCTGCGTTGTAGATGTAGAGCAGCTCCCCGTTCGAGCTGATCTCCAGACCCATGCGGGGGCGCCCGGGGAAGCGCTGACGGCTCTCCACCCGCCGGCCTTCCACGTCGAAGGTCCAGAACTCGTAGTTCCCGATCTGCTGCACCAGTCCGTACGCCTTCTTGCCGCCGGGCGCCAGGCGGAAGCTCACCGGCTCGCGGGGTCCCAGCGTGAAGAAGTCGAAGTCCCGGCCGACCAGGTTGACCCGTGCGATCCCCATCATGCGCCGGTTCTGCACGGGATCGGTGAAGCTGAACAGTCCCGTGTGGAAGCCGGTGTCGTCGTGCGGGCTGGTGGGGAACCCGAAGCTGAAGCGGCCCAGGCCTTCTTCAAGGGGGCGGGACAGATCCCAGCGGTCCGCTTCGGTGAAGTCTTCGGTCTCCAAGACGATGATGTTGCCCCTGCCGAAGAAGTACAGAAGATCCCCGTCCGGCGAGAACATGAGACGGGCCCTGCGGCCCCCCTCGCCCTCCGGCCAGGGAATGGTGTCGGTGACCCGCTCTTCCTGCAGGTCGTACTTGAGCAGCGCCGGTTCGTCGATCTCCCAGCGGTCGATGCGCTTCGTGTACCGCATGGTGTTGAGGATCACGAACTGCTCCGCGGGATCGACCTCGATCCCCCAGATGCGCACCTTCGAGCTGCCGCGGCTGAGGGTGAAGCTGCCGATCGACCGTCGCGCCGCCACATCGATGATCTCGATCTCTTCGAACTCGGCGTCGCGCACGTAGATGCGTTCGTGGTTCGCCGAGAGCTTCATGCTGACCGGGATCCCGGTGGTCGTGGGGATCCGGCCCATGATCTCGAGCGTGTTTTCGTCGATGACCCGGATCGACTGGTCGTACGCCGCCATGTAGATGATGCCGTTGCCGCCGCCCTGGGCGAGAGCGGCGCCGGCGGAGAGGGCGAGGGGCAGCAGGACGGCAGCGGCGGGGAGCAGTGCGCGGCGGACGGCCCGGAGGTCACCGACCGGCGGCGTGCAGGCACCCGCGCGTCCCCGTGCCAGGCTCGGAAGGCTCATGGGAAGATCAGGTCGATCTTACGCCAGTCCTTCTGCGCCGATGCGCACTTGCCCGTCCAGTCCGGCGCGTGGTTGAGCTGGTCCGGGACGTGGGCGGGCCAGAAGCAGGCCAGGTGGCAGTCGAAGAGGTCGCGCTCCACGGGCTGGCAGAGTCCGGCGGTCCCCCCGGTGGAGTCCACTTCCCAGCCGGGTGCGAACACGAGCGAGCACCCCAGCGGGATGTGCGGCCCGGACCGTTCGGGAGAACGGCTTTCCAAGGCGACGACCTCGAGGTCGCCGGGGTCGGAGGGCGGCGGCGCCTCGACGGAACCGGAGGCCGTCGGCGACTGCGACGCGAGCGGCGGCGCGGCCTCGGACGCCGCCAAGTGCGTCTGAATCCGCTGCGCCTTCTGGTTGACGGCTTTCAGATGGTCCACTTTTCCGTCTCCTTTGTCATCGTCCGAGCCGGGCGGTCACGAGGACCGGGTCCCGCGACGACCGGTCATGGTCCGCGATCCGCGTCATGTCTCGAACTGCTCATTCACGCCTCGAACTGCTCCAGATAGCCCGGATTGCGGACGGCGATCTCGCCGTAGACCTCCAGGCAGGTGTTCGTCCAGCTCCGTATCCAGTCGCAGTAGTGCAGGTTTGCGCGGCCCGTGTCGCCGTAACGCACATGAGCCTCGTGGTAGCATCCGCCCGCGCAGAGGGGCCGGGCCCAGCACATGCTGCAATCGGTCTTGTTCGCAACGTGATGGCGGCCGAGGAACTCGAATTGCCGCCTGCGGTCGAGCCCGGTGTGCACCGACCCGATGCTGTGGTCGTCCGACCCCGCAAAGCGGTGGCAGAGCGCCACGTCGCCGTCGGTGGCCACCCCCATCAGTCCCAACCCAGCGCCGCAGGGGAAGGCCTTGCTCACCCCTTTGTGGATCTCCTCAATCGTGTCCTTGACGTTCGAGAAGCCGTGGTGCCTGTCCTCCACCGCGAAGTCGAGAAACTCCTGCGCCAGCTCTTCGAACTGCCCGAGCATGCGGTCGAAGCCGTCGTCCTCGATCGCGTAGCCGCGCATGTCGGCCGTCGTGACCGGGGCGAAGCCCACCTCCCAGAAGCCCACTTCGCTGCGCAGATGGCGGAAGATGCGGGTGACGTCCAGCGTCTGCCGGGTAAGCGTCACGCGGGCCCCGATGGGACGCGTGCGGTGGCGCTCCAGCAGGCGCCTGATCTTGGGGAGGATGTAGGCGTAGCTGCCCATGCCGTTCTTGAAGACGCGGAACTTGTCCTGCGTCTCCTTCGGCCCGTCGATGCTGACCGTGACCCCGACGCGATTCTCCGCCAGCCAGTCGATGACCTCGTCGCGGAGGAGCGTGCCGTTCGTCGTCAGCGAGAAGTCGACGTCCTTCCCCAGCTCCTTCGCCCGTTCGCGCGCATAGGCGACCGTCTTCTTGAGAACCTTGAAGTTGAGGAGCGTTTCGCCGCCGAAGAAGGTGAGGTGCGCGACCGGCAGGTCTCCCGACTGCTCGAACATGAAGTCGACGCTCTTGCGCGCGGTCTCCTCGCTCATGTAGTTGGGCGCGGGATCGCACGCGGTGTCGACGATCTTGTCCTCGCCGTACTCGTAGCAGTACGTGCACGCCAGGTTGCACTTGTTGGTGACGTTGAGGACCATCGTGGTGAGTGGGAAGTCCGCAGCAGGCAGCACCCGCGGGAAGGTCTCCTTCGGGGCCGCGGTGAGCCCGACGGCCTGCACCCGCATCAGCTCTGCCAAGCTCGTCCGCACCGCGGATTCGCCGAAGCGGGGCGCAAGTGCAGCGGCCACGGCCTGTTCGCTTGCGGGTCCCGCGTCGAGCAGCTGCAGGACGGCCAACGAGGCGGCGTCCAAGTGGAAGACCGCAGCGGAAGGCACCAGATAAAGGAAGGTTTCGCCTCCCGCTTCGAAGGGATGGAACTCCCTCTGGGCCAGGAAGACGGGCTCGGGGGAGATCGCGCTCGGTGCGGGCTCGGGAGAGACTGCGCTCGGCTCGTCCACGGTGGCTTCGACGGTGCTCATCTCTCGTTCCTCATCTCGTCGGTCCTTCGCGGCAACCCCCCCGCGACCATCTGGACCCGCCAGGGCTCCCATCGCATGTACAGCGGCACCGTGACGATCAGGTGGGCGCGCCCCCGGACTTCCTCGCCGCCCGGACCGCGGTAGGTGGCCACCGCCCACACGTCGCCCACGTTGTTGCGCATTCCGTGGCGATCCGGGTTGGGGCCGTCGAGCGACGGGTGAAAGAGGCCGTTCTCGTCAAGTGTGCCCACGTACTCGATGTCGTCGTCGTCGAAGACGGCCGAGTACTCCTCGATCGACCATTCGACATCGACGAAGCCCAGGTTCAGGTCGTCGTCCGTCTCGGGCTTGCCGTCGGGGCCGTTGCTGAAGGCGGTGGCCTCGAACTGCGCGAACCCCTTGGGGAAGGCACCGCCGCCCAGCCGCGCCATGCCGGCCGCGGGCGTCACCAGAATCCTGTCGACCGTCTCGTACACCGTCAGGCGACCGGGCACGGGGCGGCCCGCCAGGAACACGTCGCGGGCACCCGGCGATGCGTCATCGCTCGCCGTCACCTCGGCAGCCAGCATGTCGGCCTCGCTTCGCGTCACGCGCACGACCTGCACGCCGGGCCCCAAGTCCAGATCGTCGGCTCCGAGTCCGGCGGGCAGGTTCACGCCGTGTACGGTGACCGTCGCGCTGCTCCCCGAACGGAGCGCGCCGGGGTGAAGCCCCAGAAGGACGGGACCGTCCGCGCGCAGCAGCGTCACGTCGGGGCCGAACTCGTCGTAGGCGCCCGCGAACCAGCGACCGTTGATCTCGTTCCAGCCGCGCTCGACCATCATCACTTCGCGGAGAGAGGTCTCGTCGTCGCCGCCCATGAACGACCGGCCGCGCCACTGGTAGCCGGTGTAGACGATCGCCCGGCCGTCGCGCTCGACATCCTCGCCGGTGCGCGCGTAGGTGTAGCGAGCGCGGGTCGTGAAGTCGGCCGCATCGGCGGCTGCGGCGATGTCCACCGTGCCGTAGATGGGTCCGCGGCCGGGATCGTGGCCACGCAGCGCCCAGGTGCCAGCGAGGCGCGGCGGCCGCATCGTCGCCGACCAGGCGGTCCACTCGGCAGTCTCGAGCGGGAACTTCTCCGAGAGCTCGGCCACCGCCTTTTCCATGGGGTGACGCGTGTCGGAGGCATCCGTATCCGGCGGCCCGAAGCGGCGGAATCCCTGCGTGTCCGAGAGCGGATAGTAGCCGCGGTGCATGGCGATCAGCAGGTCCCATTCGTTCTTCGTGCGGCGCTGGGTCAGCACGCGGCCCATCGAATGGCAGCTGCTGCAAGTCCGCTCAACCTCCTCGTCGCCGTCGTAGGACCAGTCGATCAGCCGCCGTTCCACCTCGAACCGCGCAAGACGCAGCTCCTCGGGAGCGACGCCATGGTGGTCGGAGAGATAGCGTACGATGTCGCGCGCCACCTCCGGATTCAGATCCGCCTCGTTGAGGGTGACCATGCGCCGGATCGACTGCTGCCACCCTTCGGGCGTCTTCCGCATGAACGAGATCCGCGTCATCATGCCGTCGTCGTCCACGGCGTGACATCGGTCGCAGGTATCGACGACCAGCGGGTCGGTGACGGGGATGCCGGTGTCATCCTCGGCCTCCTGGGCGGCGGCTCCGGCCGCGGGCGCCCACAGGAAGAAGAGTGCACCGGCGGCTTGGATGGTGAGGCGTTTCATCCGGCGGGTTCCCCTCCCTCTTGACGAACTTTCGCGAAATCCTGCCAGCGTCGGATGTTTGCGGTACCGGCCTGCACCGGGCGGGCGGATGCCCCGTATCTTCGGCGACGGCCCGGCCTGCGCAGGTAACTTGATTTAGCACACGGCGCGGCGCTAGTCAAAGTTTTCTAGATCAGCGGGCTGGGGCGGCTCCGCGGGCTGTCCCCGGCGCCAGTACCCCGTCGGCGATCAGCAGAACGATCACACCGATGAAGCTCGCCAAGTCGACGGGCGGCAGGGTCCATACTTGTCTCTGTGGCCGGAGATTCGCTCAGGATGCGAACCTATCCGATCCTCAACTCCCCCGCGTCATCCTACCGAATAGCCGACAATGATGCTGTTGCCCAGCGATCGCTGCTCGACCGCAAAATAGGTGCCCGGCGGTCCAAATGCCCTGGGGAAGGCTGGCACCTGGATCTCGCGAACACCGCCATCGCGCAGATCCACCACGGCCACACGTGCCGGATCGGACGATTCGGATGTCCACTGCCGGACCCATGCGGCACCGGATGGATCGACGATCAAGTCCTCCCAGCGAATGCGGGCGGTCGGTGCGGCACCGGATCCCGGCAGCCCCCGAAAGCGTCGGCCTGAGTCGTTCTCGCCCAACGGCGGCAGGGGCCAGCCGGGCAGTTCGTAGCTGTCGGCTGCCCCGGTGTCGAGATTGAAGACCCACAGGTTGTCGGTCGCTCCGTCGGACGCGATGACGCACCGTCCCCACACCGTCCAGAGCGGGCGAGCTTGAAGCCTTGGAACCACGAAGCCGTGTTGTGTAGCAGGCGGGGGGGTCAACGGCAGTTCCCACAGGTTTCGAGGAGGATTCGAGGCCGGCGGGGTCGCGTCGTCGACAAGATCGAAGGACCACGTCTGCAGGTGCCGCGCGGGATCTGTACCGGCAGCGGCTCTGTCCACTGCATCCACTGCAAAGAGGATCCGCCCGTCCGGTTCGCTCGAGCCCACATAGCGAAACCCGAACACAAGGCTGGCTGGAACCCCTTGCAGGTACCGACGCTTGAACACTCCCGCCAAGTCGAACAGCTCGATACCCGTTCCGTCGTAGACCGCAACACCGGACGGGCCGACGGCGAGATATCCATAGTCAGCATAGCGGCCCATCGGATAGGGGCGGGCGGCACCTCGGAACTCACCCGGCCCATCCCCGCGCCGACCAAACCGATGAATCGGGAGGAGCGAGTCCTGGGACAAGACGACGACTTCCGACTTCAACTGATCGAAGAGGTATACAGCTCCGTCTTGGTAGGCCAAGCCCCCGAAGCTCCGAATCGCCTGGTCATCGGTTGCGCCATACGCCGCTTGCCGCACTGGGACCGTGCTGTTCGGGGGCCACGGCTTCCCGAGTTCACCCGGCGGCGGCGGGTGGCAGCCCGCGTCGCCGCGAGTTGCTTGACGACCTCCGACCTCAGGAGAGGAAGCGCCGAGGACAGCCCCTAGAAACGCGACGACCGTTAATGCCCGGCTCCGACGCTTCGGCACCTTGGAGAACGCACTCCCACCAGCGTTGGCGGCGCGGACGGAGAACATACCGCGGTGGCTCGTCGACCTAGGCCAACCAGCCCTGCGCCTCCTCACTCTTTGCAGCCCACATCGCCGGTCTGTCCGTCCAAGCATGCCCACCGCCAACCACCTCCCGGACAGTCACATTCAAAGCAGACTGTTCCGGGCGTACCCGCAGGATCAAGAAAGTTGCAGTCCTCCAGGTCTTGGGAGCCCTCGGAGCAGCCGAGCACGACAGCCGTGACGTCTGCCACGACCTCACCGATTGGGCCATCCCGATCTGGAACGGCAGCAGAAGCGCGGGGTGCTCCTGCCGCATGCAGCACCACAAAGAGGGTGATGGCGACAGCGACACCGAGCAAGGCGGCGGAATGTACGGAGGTGTGACATTGGTAGTCTCCCTTTCTCAAGGCGATCGGACTCTGAGGCGAACCGTCAGCGACCGAAATGGCACCAAGGACGCACATCGTGATTCAAGGTACGGAGTCATGTCTTTGTTGTCAACAGCTCCTTGGGCGAACAGCCCTTCTATTCCCCCTACGGAGCGCCTTTCTGGACGAGTGCCTCGCCACTCTCGGTGCTCGCGAGGGTTTCACCGCGGACCGCTGGGGCAGCTCCGCGGGTTGCTCTCCCCGGCACCAGCACCCCGTCGGCGATCAGCAGAGCGATCACACCGATGAAGTTCGCCAGGTCGACGGGCGGCAGATCCTCGCGCGCCGCCCACTCCGCATACGACTCATAGAGGACACCGGGGTTCGCCGAGCCCGTGGCCAAGTGGACGACTCGCAGCAGGTCCACGTCGCGGAAGTAGCGCACCCCGCAGGGAAAGCGCGGTGTGACGAGCGCGGGGACCATCCGCATCCGGTTGCCGATCACCAAGAGGCGTTCAACCGTACTTCGGCACCCGCCATGGAGCCGTCCCGAGCCCAGCCGCAGCGCGTGGAACGCGGCCCGCACTTCGGGGTCGTCCCGCAGCGCTTCGGCGTCCGGTCCGTCGGGCGAGTTCGCGTCGCCAGCGGCGTGGGGCCGATCCGCCAGCCAGTGCGCCCGTCTGTCCCAGAAACCGTCACCCGGCACGCTGGTTCCCGGCACGGTGGTTCCCTCCCCGCCGGTCCCCGAGACCTGGGCGGCAAGCTCATCTCGCAGCGAGCGGTACATCTCGCGCTCCCGGCGGCTGTAGAAGTCGGCGGCGTCGTCGGCCAGCTCCGGCGTGCGGATCGCGGTGTTGACCGTGACCGCGGCCAACCACGCCGAGGCAAGCGCCTTCTTGACCCCGTATGACGACATGGGGTCGACGAACGACGCCGCGTCGCCCACGAGGAGCGCACCGTCCAGGGCGAAGGCCGACGAAGTGTACATCGAGGCGGTCACCGCCCAAGCGTCGGCGACGGGTACAGCGGCGTTTGTGATGGAGCGCATGAGCGCGGTGTCGGCGATCTCGGCCTCGAAGGCGGCCGAAAGGTCGGCGGCGCCTTCCGTGACGGCGCGGAGTTCAGGATCGAGCATGACCGCCACATGACGCTCGCATTCCGAGGTGGGCACGGACCAGGCCCAGCCGCGCTCGAAGCTCTCCACCAGCGCGTGTGCAGCGTCAACGTTCCCCCACCCGCTCTCGCTGCGGTACCGCCGCACGACGGCCAGGGTGGGCGCTTCGGATTCCAGGACCCGGTGGCGGCGGGCCAACACGCCCGCCCTCCCGGTGCAGTCCAGCATCCAGGCCGGTCGCACCTCGACGTGCTTCCCGCCGTCCAGCACCACCTCGACCCGCCACTCTCGAAGCTTCGCGACCTGTTCCGGCAGCCGCGCCACGCCCCTCACGATCTCCGCCCCGGCCGCCGCGGCCGCCTCACGCAGCAGCTCGTCAAAGCGCGAGCGCAGGATGTGGAAGCCGGTGGCGCCCCCCGCAAAGTCGTCGCGGCGGCCCTCGCCTCCCCAGAGTGCCGTGTTGCCGCCGTTCGGGTGGAATCCCCCCGCTTCCACCACTCCAAGCAGCCCTGTCGCCGCCAGAACCTTGCGCGTGCTGGGGGGCAGCGACTCGGCAAGCGATTGCGCGTCCGGGTTCTTGCCGGGCGAGGGTCCCGTGCCGCCCGATTCCGCGCGCGGGGCCGGAGGCTGCGGAGGGCCGACCGGCTCTCGCCCCGCCGCCGAGCGCTCGACGACCACTACATCGAGGCCCCACTGCGCGAGGAGACGGGCCGCCGCAGCCCCCGCCGGGCCGCCGCCCAGGATGAGCACTTCGGGTTCTGTGGTCACGCTTCGCTCCGGATGCGACCTATCCGATCCTTACCCCCCCCCGCGCGTCATCCTACCGAATAGCTGACAATGATGACCTCGGTCAATGATGTTCGCTCGACCGCGAACAGGGTGCCCGGCGGTCCAAATGCCCTGGGGAAGGCTGGTACCTGGATCTCGTGAACACTGCCATCGCGCAGGTCCACCACGGCGGCAGGGGCCATCCGGGCAAGTTCGTAGCTGTCGGCTGTCCCGGTGTCGAGATTTGAAGACCCACAGGTTGTCGGTCGCCCCGTCGGACGGCACCTCGGAACTCACCCGGCCCATCCCCGCGCCGACCGAACCGATGGATCGGGAGGAGCGAGTCCTGGGACAGAATCACGACTTCCGACTCCAACTAATCGAAGAGGTATACAGCGCCATCACGGTAGGCCAAGCCCCCGAGGCTCCCAATCGCCTGGTCGTCGGTTGCGCCATACGCCGCTTGCCGCACTGGGACCGTGTTGCTCGGGAGCCACGGCTTCCCGAGTTCACCCGGCGGCGACGGGTGGCAGCCCACGTCGCCGAGAGCTGCCTGACGGCTGCCGACCTCACGGGGAGAAGCGCCTAGGCCTGGGACAGCCCCTAGACCTAGAAACGCGACGACCGCTGATCCTACCGGGCTCCGACGCTTCGGCACCTTGGAGCATGCACTCCCAACGGCGTTGGCGGCGCGGACGGAGGACATACCGAGTTGACCGGGATTATCCCGACCGGGATTCCCGTTCGCGAATATGCCGCCATTCCTCACGCTTCTTCGGCGGCGTCGCAAGGATCGCCTTCGCCACGTTCTCCGGCGCGTCCGGGATCGGTTCCGGCATCGGGTACTTCACTGGTCGGCCCCGCTTCGGCCCCTCAATCTCTGTCATGGTTGGCTCGCATGGCCTTTGATATACTCGTTCAGGGCGTTACGCCATAGGTCGAAGTCGTACCAACCGCAGCCAACGCACCCGCTGGCATCCTTCTTGTCCGAAGGCTCCCACTTGAAGCCCCCATTGTAGAAAAACAGAATCCCGAACGGCGTTCCCCGGCGACCTGTCTTGAAGCATCGTTCGCAGGCGCGGCTCTTCAGGAGATTGTGGCTGACGCTTCCGTTCGACCGCTTGAGCAACTGGAATCTGGAGCGTATGTCGTCATCGGACATTTCGGCATAGCAGGTCTGTTCCGGGGTCGTCTCGGGGTTCCAACGGAGCATTGGGAGCTTGTGATCCACGGTAAGCTGCCCCTTGGGACGCTCGGTTTGTTCGATCACATCCCTAGAGCCCAACAAACGAACTGCGCGACCGGCGAACGCCGGAGGCATTGACGCAATTAGGACCGGCTGGTTGAATCCGCCTCTCCACCGATCCTGCCGGGTGGTTTTCTCGCAGACCATACAGAGGTGGTTTGCACTGTCGATGACCATCCCGGGGCGGCTTTGGGTACCACGTTGCAACCCCTGGATGCCGCTTCCTCCAGCGATCTGGCTACTGCCGACATGATCGTACTTGCATTCTCGGCAATGCCATTGCTGATCCTTCAGAACCTGGTAGACGGCATACACCTTGGTCCTCGGGTTGAACAGGCTCTCGAACTTCTCCTTGGTAATCACAGCAAGACCTCGACAGCAGCCAAGATGCGGTCACACGCCAGCCGGTAGATCGAAGGGTCTTTCTCGTATGCGAGCACTTTCCGTCCAAGGTTTGCCGCACCCACTACTGTGGTGCCGCTCCCGGCAAAGGGGTCAACGACGAAGTCCTTTGGAGAGCTGAACATCTTGACGAACTTCCTGATAAGCGGCAGGGGCTTCTGTGTCGGGTGAATCCTCTCTTGTGGAGAGGGCGACTTGCACCGGAAGACATTATGGACCACATGGCCATTGAACTTGGTGCCCGGACGCTTACCGACGACCAGCGCCTCCCATGCGTTGATCGGTTTGTATCGGTGGTTGAACGGCACTGGGTTCGTTTTTTGCCACACCAAGGTGCCCACGGCGACGAACTTGTGATCACGCAGGACCTCGGAGTATTCTCCAATCTGTGCCTGGGCGCAGAAGATCACTGCCCAGCCCCTGACTTTCGGAAGTACCAAGCGGGTCCATTCGCCAGGAACAATTCCTCCGTCCCAATCGCCGAACGATCCCCGGGGCATGATGAAGTCCGATCCGTCCTTTCGCAGACGCCGGGACACCTGACTCTCACACGTATACGGCACGCTGATTCCATAGGGCGGGTCCGTGAGTAGCAGGTCTATGGATCTGTCGGGAAGATCGCTCGCGCCTTGAATCCCGTCACCCAGTCGAAACTCGTAGTTGTCACCGACGATTTCCGGGGTGGCGTCCTCGTCTTGCTGAACATCAGCCAATGATGCCAGTTGCGCGACAATAGCGTTCGGATCGGGTGCACCGAGGACCATGGCATCGTCGGACACCAACAACTCTCCCAGAATCGGCGCGGGCGACCCGTTTCGCTTGGTGGTCAGATGAACGCTCCACGCCTGATGGTCATGGCAGTACCGGGGTGCTACATGGATGAGGTGCCTACGGTGCTGGGGCTGGAAGGACTGCGCTATCCACCCGTTGACCGCCGCTCGTATCTGAAGCTTCTCCTCTGTCGTGAGGGTCATGCGATGACGTCCGCGAACTGGATCTGCTTGCCTCCGAGCCCCCGGAGGACGTATTCGGCGGCACTGTGCTTCACCGCTTCGTGGTGCCGTCCCGTTCCCTTGCAGGCCGTCTCATCGACTTCGACCGGGCTGTTGAACAAGTTGACCCGTCCGTCCTCCCATGCCTGCCGGAGCCGGTGTGCCAGATGCCACGCGGCCTTCTGCGTGATGCCGAGGTCACGGTGCAGCTTCATGCGGGCACGACCCTCTAACTCGTTCGTCAGCAAGTAGATAGCGATGGCCCACGTCCGAAGACCCAGCTTAGAGGATTGCATCGCCGTGCCCGTCTTCACGCTGAAGAACTTCCGGTACGACCGGCACCTGTACGGCATAGTCGGGTGCTTCGCGCCGGTCTGTACGTTCACTGGGCCGCACTTCGGACACGCGGGTTCGCCGTCCCACCGACAATCGGCGAACCATGCGTCGGCGTCTTCCTCGGTGCCGAACAGGCTCACCACGTCTGCCAGCGACAGGCCCTTGCCAGGTCCCTTGTGGGCCGTTTTCGCCATCGGTCGCTCCGTATCAGGGTCGTCTATTTACATACTAACTAATCCTTGTGCATCGCGCCCCTCCGGAGAGCATGCCGGGGGTGCGGCCGCTGTCCGCCCGGGAGATCCTGGCGGAGACCGACCCCTCGGTAAGCCAAGCCCCCGAAGCGCCGACGCTGTTCCTCACTCCCGACACTGCACCTTGAGCGATCTGTGGAATCGGCTTATCATTTTCTGCCTCCTTCATCTTCGGTGGCAACCCGAGTCGCCAGCCGGAGGACGGACGCCCCCATCGTCTAGTGGCCTAGGATACCTGGTTCTCAGCCAGGAGACCGGGGTTCGATTCCCCGTGGGGGTATTGCAGGTACGGTCGCTTAGCTCAGTTGGCAGAGCACTACGCTCACATCGTAGGGGTCGCTGGTTCGAGTCCAGCAGCGACCATTCCCGCCCGGTGCCTTGCCGTTCCGGGGTGCTCGTGCGGATTTATCCACGGGCTGCTGCCTCGACGGGACTGGCTGCCTCGACACGCTTGATCCGGCCGCCCGGTTCCCACGCCGCCACCCTACCCGCCACCGCCGACGCGGCCACCGAGTAGGGTGAGACCAGGTAAAGCCGACCCGGTCCCGAACGGCCCGGGAAGTTCCTGTTCTGGGACGACACCGAGACCTGCTCGGCCGACCGGGTGATCCCCGGCCCTGCAGCGATGCACGCGCCGCACCCCGGCTCGATGAACTCGGCACCGATTTCGCGGAAGAGATCCAGGTATCCCTGCTCCCGCGCGTACTCCCGCACGTCGGTCGAGCCGCACTGGATGTAGCACTTCACTTCGGGGTGGACGCCGAGCCCCCACCGTCCGCGCGCCTCGCGGAAGACCCGGGCGTACATGTCCATGTCTTCCTTCTTGCCTGCCGTGCACGATCCTGCGTAGGCGATCTCGATCGGCACCGGGTCGGCGAGCTCGTCGATGCCGATGCCGTTTCCGGGGTCGCCCGGCAGCGCGACCATCGGGCGCAGCCGCGAGGCGTCGATCTCGATGACCTTGACGTAGTCGGCGCCGGGGTCGCTGTGCGCGTCCTCGACCAGCGCTCGGGCGCGGGCCATGGACATGCCGCGCTCCCGCACGAGAAACTCGACCGTCTTCTCGTCGGCCGCGACGAGGCCGGTGAAAGCGCCCACCTCGGCGGCCATGTTGGTCATGGTCGCTCTTTCATCCACCGAAAGCCCTTCCACAACCGGGCCCGCGTATTCGACGATCTGGCCGATGGCGTGGCCGTCGCGCACGTAGGGGTGGCGCAGGATCGCCAGCATCAGGTCCTTCGCGGTTACGTTGGCGGGGAGCGTTCCGTTCACCACCACCTTGAACGACGGCGGGATCCGCGCACGCACGTCCTTGGTGATCCACGAGTTGAAGATGGCCGTGGTGCCCACGCCGAAGGCCAGCGCCCCGACCGCGCCTGCGTGGGGCGTATGCGAGTCGGTGCCGATGATGAGCATGCCGGGCTCGGCGTAGTCTTCGAGGATCTTGGAGTGACAGATCGCTTCGGAGCCCATGACGTGACCCTGCTGCTCGCCGTAGAGGCGGATGCCCTGTTTTTCGGCGAACTCGCGCTGCTTGACCTCGAGCTGGTTGGCGACTTGAAGGAGACCCTGCTCGATCCGCTCCTGGCTCATGACCTTGTGCAGGAAGGTCAGGTGGTCGCGGAAGAAGAGGACGGTCTCCGGGTCGACGACCTTCGCGTCGGTCCCCAGCTTCTGCTCGAAGAAGATGGCCGCCATCGGGGTGACGTACTCGTGCGAGAAGCGGATGTCGGCGCGGAAGAAGCCCGCTTCGCCGGGTTC
Organism: Longimicrobiales bacterium; assembly: GCA_965215065.1. GTDB lineage: Bacteria > Gemmatimonadota > Gemmatimonadetes > Longimicrobiales > Gaopeijiaceae > Bin94. Next base: position 1,119,114 of record OZ244037.1, on the reverse strand, counting down.
GGCCCAGTCCGTGCCGATGCGCTCTTCCGCGGCGTCGACGACCCGTTTGCGGGCGAAAATCTTCTCGCCCAGGGTCATGGGGCGGGGGGAGAGCGAGCGCGGCTGCGGCAGCGTCGCCCGACCCGCCATCCGCGCCATGTTGAACTCGAACAGTCCGCCGTACTCGATGATCTGCCGCGTGATGTCGTCGGCGCCGGCGGTGAATTCGCTCAGCGGGATCGGCTCGCCGGAGCGGATTCGGTCGATCAGGCGGAAGTCGGTGGTCGTGAGGATGCCGAGGTTCTGGCAGTTCTCTTCGTAGATGCGCTCAATGCTTTCGCCGACGACGACCCTGATGCCCGCCATCAGCTCGGCGTAGGGGCTCTGTTCGCGGCTCGATCCCTTGCCGCGCCGCTTGCCGGCCACCGAGCAGACGAAGCCGCCGGCCTTGACGGTTCCGCGCCCGACCGGAGCCTCGTCGCCGCCGTCGGCGCTCGCGGCGCGCAGCCCCAGGTACGGGAATTCGCCCAGCGTCTCGTCGTAGAAGAAGCAGATGTACGCCGGGGTGATCTCGTCGGTGCTGATCTGATCGCGGAGCCGGGCCTTGAGTTCGGGCGTCGGCTCCGGATCGAGTCCCTCGTGGAGCTGGCGCCGGATCAGCTCGGCGTCATCCGCGAGGAAGAGGATGCGCCCGCCGAAGGAGATCTCCGGCGGGCGCTTCTCGACGCGCCCTCCCGTCGGGCCGCCGCTCACCGGCAGCCGCGGCCGCCCTCCGAGGCGCCGGCCGTCAACTGAAGTCCGCTCCCACGATCACTGCGATGATGATCGCCGCTACCGCGACCGGCGCCACCCAGCGGATGAAGAAGTGCCACGCTCCATACTTGAACCAGCGCGGCTCGCTGCCGTCCACGAGTTCACGTCTGGTGGCGTCCCGGGTCATGAACCAGCCCGCCACCAAGGTGACGAAGAAGCCGCCGGTCGGCAGCATCCAGTTCGACACCAGATGGTCGGCGGTCGAGAACCAGCCGTCCTTGTCGGCGAAGACCGTCATGGTCGACAGGAAACCTTCGCCCGTGAAGGACAGTGCTGCGAAGATCGTGAAGACGAAGATCGCCGCGCCGGCACCGATCGTGGCCTTGTGCCGCCCGATGCCGCGCTGGTCGATCAGGTAGCTCGTGACCACCTCCAGCAGCGAGATCGTCGAGGTCAGCGCGGCGAGCGCCACCAGCACATAGAAGAGCGGTCCCAGAACTATGCCGAAGGGTACGTCCGTGTAGAAGAGCTGCGGGAGCGAGATGAAGAGCATCCCCACCGTCGAGCCGTCCACTTGGTCGCGCATTCCAGCCACCGAGAAGATGACCGAGAACATGATCACGGTGGCGAACAGCGCGATCAGCGTGTCGAGCGCCACGATCGCCCCCCCGGCTTTCACGATCGACTGCTTGCGCGCGACATACGACCCGTAGGTGATCATCGCGCACATTCCGAGCGAGAGGGTGAAGAACGAATGCCCCAGGGCTTCCAAAATTCCCTCGCGCGGGAGCTCGCTGAAGTTGGGACGGAAGATGAACGTGAGTGCCTCCCCCGCGCCCTCCATCCGCAGCGCGCTCACCAGCATGAGGACAAGGATGCCGAAGAGGATCGGCAGGAAGAGACGCGCGATCCGCTCGATCCCCTTGCTCACCCCGAAGTAGACCACGGAGATCGTCCCGATGCTGAACCCCAGCGAGAGGAGCAGCTGCAAGCCGGCGTTGCTGACCTGCTCGTCGAAAAGATCTCCGGCCGCGAGCCCGGCCGGGAACCCACCGAAGGACCACCCCAGCGACTTGGCGAAGTAAAAGAGCGACCACCCCGCGATGACCGTGTAGTAGCTGAGCAGGATGAACCCCGTGAGCACCCCCCAGCCCCCCACCACGCGACCGATGGCCGCCAGCTCGAACCGGCGCTCCGCCCCATCGAAGTCGCGACCGAGCAGGCTCCACTTCCCCGAGGCTTCCGCGAGCGCTCCGACCGCGCTCTTCTGGCTCCTCCGCCCGATCAGCAGCTCGGCCATCATGATCGGCAGGCCGACCGCGGCGATGCAGATCAGGTAGACGAGGACGAAGGCGCCTCCGTTGTTCTCCCAGGTGATGAAGGGGAATTTCCAGAGGTTGCCGAGGCCGATCGCGCTGCCGGTGGCGGCGAGGACGAGGCCTGCGTTGGAACTCCAGTGGTCGCGGGGCTGGCTCGGCTGGCTCATGAGGTCTTTCCGGCAAGGGTCGAAGGTGCGGGCGGGTTCCCACATATATTGTACTGTCACGCTTCGACGGGCCACCAGACCGGGAGCAGCCGGACGATGAAAGATTCCCGCGTGACCGCTTCGTCAGCGGCGTCGTTGGCAGCTTCGTCAGCAGCCCGTGGACAAGATCCGCCCGGCATTCGAGCGGCGATGCATCCGCGCTGGTCCGCTTCGCCTGGCCTCGCGCTCGTCTTGCCGCTTGTTCTGTGGGCGGCCGCGTCCGGATGCGGTGCCGACCCCGACGCCGCGGACGCCAACCGCCGGCCCGCCGTGGCCCTCCTGACCGCCGGACCCGTAAGCGACGCCGGCTGGTACGCGGGCGCCTACGAAGGCCTGCAGCTGATCGGCGACTCGCTGGGGTTCCGCGTTTCGCACCAGCAGACCCGAACGCCCGCAGAATTCGACGAGGCCTTCACCTCGTACTCCGAGTCGGGGTACGGCCTGATCTTCGGTCACGGCTTCGAGTACCAGGACGCCGCAAGTCGTGCGGGGGAGCGGTATCCCGGCGTCACCTTCGTGGTCTCGTCCGGCTCGCGCTCCTCCGCTAATGTGGTCCCGATCATCTTCGGGCTTCACGAAGCATCCTACCTGGCCGGGATGGCCGCCGGCTCCGTCACGCAGTCCGGGACGGTGGGGATGGTGGGCGGCGTCGAGATCCCCAGCGCCAAGGGCACCTTCATCGCCTTTGAAGCGGGGGTCAAGGCGGTGATGCCGGACGCGGCGGTGCTGGAGACGTTCATCGGCAGCTGGGACGACGTTTCGGCTGCGAAGGAAGCGGCCGCCGCCCAGCTGCGTCAGGGCGCCGATGTCCTGATCCACAACGTCGACGCGGCGAGCTTCGGTTTCTTCCAGGCCGTCCGCGAGGTACGGGAAGGCGGCCGAACGGCCTGGGCCTTCGGGATGAACCGCGACCAGAACGACATCGCGCCGGAGATCATCGTCGGCAGCGCGGTGATCGACATCCCGGCGATCTTCCTGCAGACCGCCCTCGCCTGGCGCGACGGCACGCTCTCCGGACCCACCCTGACCGGGCTCGCCGGCGGCGCGGTCGATTTCGTGCCCAACCCGGCCCAGAAGGGCGTGATCCCGGCCCAAGCGCTCGCGCGCATCGACGACGCGCGCCGGGCGATCATCGACGGTGCGCTCGATGTCCCGAAGATCGACTTCCTCGAACCCGCCGCGGGGGATCCCCCTTCGTCCTGACGGGCGGACGGATGTCCGGCGAAGACGACGGGCCAGCGGTGATCTCCGCCGCGCAGCTGCGGGGCGTGACCCGCCGGTTCGGGGCCGTGACCGCGCTCGACCAGGTCGACTTCGCGCTCGCACCGGGCGAGATCCACGGACTGCTGGGCGAAAACGGCGCGGGGAAGACGACGCTCGCACGTGTTGCGGCGGGGATCCTGGTGCCGGATTCGGGCCGGGTGGAGATCGGTGGGACGCCGCTCCGCTCCGGGGGAGGTCGAGAGGCGCGCGCGCTGGGGGTCGCGATGGTGCACCAGCACTTCTCGCTCGTGCCGCGTTTCACCGGCTTCGAGAACATCGCGCTGTTCAACTCGGGCGCATGGACGCGCCGCGGTACGCGCCGGCCCGGCTACCGCGAACGAGCCGAGGCGCGCGCCGGGGAACTCGCGCTCGCAGTGGAGCTGGACGTGCCTGTAGGGAGGCTGGGCGTCGCGGAGCGCCAGCGGGTGGAGATCCTGAAGGCGTTGATGGGCGAGACGCGCGTGCTGCTGCTGGACGAGCCGACCGCCGTGCTCGCGCCCCGGGAGGTGGAGGGTCTCTTCGCCGTGCTGCGCCAGGTGGCGCGTTCCGGGACCGGGATCGTGTTGGTGGCACACAAGCTGGACGAGGTGCTGGCCGCGGCCGATCGCGTGACGGTGCTGCGGCGGGGGCAGCGGGTGCTGACCAGCGAGGCCGCGCAGGTCTCGGCCCGGGTATTGGCCGAGGCGATGGTGGGGCCGGGAGCAGGGGCGGCCGACGGGAGCGCGGAGGGCGTGCGTGCAGCCGAGGCGCTGGCACCGGCCCGCAGCGACGGGGTTGCCCAAGCGGGAACCGCGTCTTTCGTCAGGGGCGCCGCTTCGCCGCTCGTCGCCGAGGTCCGAAACGTCACCGCGGCGACCGGCGCAACCGAGCCGCTCCGCGGAGTGACGATGGCCGTCCGGCGCGGCGAGATCTTCGGGGTGGCCGGTGTCGGAGGCAACGGCCAGCGTACCCTCGCCGCGGTGCTGGCGGGGATGCGGCTGCCGGACTCGGGAGTGGTCGCCCTGCCCGAAGAAGTGGGGTGGATCCCCCAGGACCGGGCCGAAGAGGGACTTGTGAATCATTTCACAATCACCGAGAACGTAGCGTTCGCGCTGCACTGCAGCGACGCCTATCTCAAGGGCGCGTGGCTCGACTGGGCGGCGGTGGAAGACACGGCTGCAGAGCTCGTCCGCGAGATGGATGTGCGTGCGGATTCGCCCGCCGCGGCCGCGGCCGTCCTTTCGGGGGGGAACCAGCAGAAGGTCGTCACGGGCCGGGAGTTTCTGAGGAGCGGTGACCTGCTCGTCGCGGAATCGCCCACCCGGGGACTCGACGTGAAGGCGACGGCCGCCGTGCGTGCCCGGATCGCCGAACTCGCGAGGACCGGGAAGCGCCCACCCGGCATCGTGCTGCTCTCTGCCGATCTCGACGAGATCTTGGAGCTGTCCGACCGAATCGCCGTGATGGTGCGCGGGCGGCTGATCGCCGTGCCCCCGGAGGATCACAACCCTGCAGCGATCGGCGAACTGATGCTCGGCGCGCCCGTGAGCCGCACCGAATGAACGCGCCCGGCACCGCTGCCGCCCGGGCATGGTCACGGCTGGAGCCCGCGGCCACCGCCGTCACCGCCCTCCTGGCCACTCTCGCGATCACCGCCGGTCTTCTCGCCCTCGGCGGCCACCCGCCCGGAGAGGTCTTTGCCGCCCTGGTCAGGGGTGCCTTCGGATCGTGGGACCGGTTCGTCTCGGTCACGCTGGTCCGCACGACCCCGCTCCTGCTCACGGGCCTCGCGGTCGCCCTGGCCTTCAAGGCGCGGGTCTGGAACATCGGTGCCGAGGGGCAGCTCCACGCAGGAGCGCTCGCGGCGCTGGCCGTCGCACTCTTCCTCCCCTTCGAGAGCGCCGTGCTGCTTCTCCCGGCCACCCTCCTCACCGCCGCCGTGGGCGGGGCGCTGTGGGCGGCGGTCCCGGCGGCGATGAAGACGGTAATGGGCGTCGGCGAGGTGATCACGACGCTGCTTATGAACTTCGTGGCGCTCTTCCTCGCCCAGTTCCTCGTTCAGGGTCCTCTGCGCGAATCGCGGGGCGTCTTCAACCGGACCGACGAGATCCCCGCCGCCGCGCGCCTCCCGGCTCTGCTCCCGGAGACGCGCCTCCATCTGGGCTTTCTGATCGGCATTCTGATCGCGGCAGCGCTCTGGCTCTACCTGACCAGAACGCCGGGCGGGTTCCGGCTGCGCGCGGTCGGCGCCTCGGTGCGCGCCGCCGAAGTCAGCGGGCGCTTCCGCGCGCGACCCGTGATCTGGCTGGCCTTCCTGATCTCGGGCGCCGTCTCGGGGCTCGCGGGCTGGATCCAGATCGCGGGCGTCACGCACCGCATGTACGAGGGGTTGTCGCCGGGCTGGGGCTACACTGCGATCGCGGTGGCGCTGCTGGCGCGGCTCAACCCGCTCGCGGTGGTCCTCACGGCAATCATCTTCGGAACGCTGAGCGCGGGGGGAGGGGCCATGCAGCGCGATGCGGGAGTACCGGACGCATGGGTCCGCGGGATCGAGGCCCTGGTCATTCTCGCCGTGCTCGCCGTCGACCGCACCGCCCGGACACTCGCCGGCCGAGGTTCCCGTGGATGAGACCGGCGCGCTTTCCTCCTTCCTCGTCGCGGCCGTCGGGCTGGCGGTGCCGCTGGCTCTGGCGGCGCTCGGGGAAACCGTTTCGGAGCGGGCGGGCGTGATCAACATCGGATTGGAGGGCTCGGTGATCTGGGGCGCTCTCGGGGGCGCTCTCGGTGCGCTGGCGTTGGGGCCCTACTGGGGACTGGCGGCGGGAGCACTCGCCGGAGCGACGGCCGCGCTCGTCTTCGCTTTGTTCGCGGTGCGGCTGAATACCGACCAGATCATCACGGGGACGGCGGTGGCCGTCGGCAGCCTGGGCTTCACGGGGGCGGTCTTCCAGAGCCGCTTCGGCGCGACCGGGCTCGCCCTGGAGCTGCCGACGGTCTCGGCGTGGAAGGTGCCGCTGCTGTCGCGGACCCCGGTGCTCGGACCGGCGTTCTTCGATCAGGCGGTGACGGCGTACCTGGCGTATCTGCTCGTGCCGGTGCTCGGATGGTTTCTCTTTCGTACGCGCAGGGGACTGGCGCTGCGAGCGGTGGGTGAGTCGCCCGAAGCGGCCCACGCGGCCGGGGTACCGGTGGTGCGGACCCGCATGCTGGCGGTGATCTTCGCCGGCCTGACGGCGGGACTGGCGGGAGCGCACCTGAGTCTGGTGCACACGGGGACCTTCGCCGAGAACATGTCGGCCGGGAAGGGATTCATCGCGATCGCCGTAGCGGTGCTCGGGCGGTGGAACCCGGCGGGCGTCGCCCTGGCCGCGCTCTTCTTCGGCGGGGCGGCAGCGCTGCAGTTCGCGCTTCAGGCGGTTGACGCCGATCTGCCCTATCCGCTGTTCTTGGCGTTACCCTATGTGCTCAGCCTGGCCGCTCTTGCGGGGTGGTTCGGGCGATCGCAGGCGCCCGAAGCGTTGGCGTCGCCGTGGCCGAGAGGGCGTTATTGACGGCGCGGACCCGCAACAGCGGATCCCCAACAACTAGAGAACGCACGCCGACGAGCGGAGAGGCTTCCACACTACGATGGGACGCTTGGTGACAGCACATGTGCGAGCACTCGTCCTCGTCGCGGCGTGGTTTTCGATTTCCACCGGGGCGGCCCGTGCGCAACGCCCGCTGATCGCGGACCGTCCCGACTTCACGGAAAGCGCAACTACCGTGGGGCAGGGCGTTTTCCAGATCGAATTCGGCTACACGTTCGGTCTGGACGGCGACGGCACGAAGGTGCACAGCCACTCGCTCGGCGAGCCTCTGCTCCGCGCTGGCCTCCTTGCGGACCGGCTGGAAGTGCGAGTGGCCGCGAGCCCGATGTGGCGGCGCACCGATCCGGACGGCGGTGCCCCGACCGGCGACCTGTGGGTTGAAGACCTGTACCTGGGCATCAAGCTGGCCCTTACGGAACAGAGCGGCATCCTGCCGGCCATCGCGATCCTGCCCCAGACCACGCTTCCGACCGGAGGCACGGAGTTCTCGATCGACCGTGCTCTTCCGGGGGTCAACCTCGTGTACGGTTGGGACATCACGGAGATCATGTCGCTCGCCGCCGGCACGCAGGTCAACCGGGCGGCCGGCGATTCGGGCGATACCCATCCCGAATGGGCGCAGTCCGTCTCGGGCGTATTCGGGCTCGGTGCCCGACACGGTCTCTACGCGGAATGGTTTGCGTTTTTCCACGCGGAACCGGCGGCCACTTGGGCGGAACACTACTTCAACAGCGGTGTGACCTGGCTGGCGACCAACGACCTGCAGTGGGACGTGCGTGCCGGCTTCGGTCTGAACGACGCGGCAGAGGATATCTTCTTCGGTACGGGGGTGTCGGTCAGGATTCGCTGAACGCCGCCCTGGCGCGGCGGATACGCACTCTGGCCGCCGCCGATTCGGTCTTTTCGGCGCGGTCGAAGAGGGCCTCGACCTCTGCCTGCAGGGCATGATTCCGGGCTGCGAGCAGACCGAGGCCGTTGTAGGCCCACGCCCTGATGAAGGCTCGTTTCGACTTGACCAAGCCCAGCAGCGTGCGCCGGAGAAGCTCTTCCTGCCGGGCTGGAATCTCGATGTAGGGCAGCGTCTGCAGGAGATGGAGGGTCGCGTCCGGCACCTGGGACCGGCCGAGAAGGTCTATCACGCGAGCGGGCGAATCCCCCGTGGGCAGGTCCCCGCGCTCGCAGAGGTGCTTGACCACCCAGGTCGCACCGACCTGAAGCGTCGCGTCGTCGCGCGCGGCGAGATCCAGGAGGCTTGGGATGGCGCTTTCGGGAGCGTTCCGCACCGCATCGGCCACCGCGCGGAAAGGCGCGACATGCTTCCCGTCGTAGCTGCGCAGTGTTGCGGCAATGTCCATGGCGGATAGCTACCTTCCGAGTTCGCTGCGCGCCAGACTCGCGCGGCCGACCGGGAAAGAAAACGGCGAGTGGAGGACTTGAGGCCATGAAGCACGCCAACATCATGACCGCGGCGGCGATCGCCGCCGTACTGGCCGGGTGGCCCGCGGCGCACGCCGCTTCGCAACAGGATCACGGGATCGTGGGAACGGGACTGCGCCTGCGCCAGCTCGACGGCGTGAAGCGGGTGCTGATGATCGCCGCCCACCCCGATGACGAGGATACGAGCCTGCTCGCGACCCTCGCACGGGGGATGGGGGCCGAGACCGCCTACCTTTCGCTCAGCCGGGGCGAAGGGGGGCAGAACCTGATCGGACCCCGGCTGCACGAGGGGCTCGGCGTGATCCGCACGGGCGAACTCGTCGCCGCGCGCTCTCTCGACGGCGGGGAGCAGTACTTCACCCGCGCATTCGACTTCGGCTTCTCGAAGAGCCTCGACGAGGCGGTCGAGATGTGGCCGCTCGACGAGGTGCTGCGCGACGTGGTCTTCGTGGTGCGGAAGTTCAGGCCCCATGTGATCGTCTCGATCTTTTCGGGGACGCCCCGCGACGGCCACGGCCAGCACCAGCTCGCCGGGGTGACGGCGCGGCAGGCGTTCGCGGCGGCGGGCGACCCGGACCGCTACCCCGAGCTGGCCGCGCAGGGCGTTGCCCCCTGGCAGCCGTCCAAGCTGTACAGGTCCACGCGGTTCTCCCCCCGGGACGCGACGGTGAGCGTGCCGACGGGCGACTTCGATCCCTTGCTGGGGAGGTCGCACTTCCAACTGGCAATGGAAAGCCGCAGCAGGCACCGCTCCCAGGACATGGGGTCGGGCCGGTACATGGGTCCGAGGTCGAGTTCGCTGCGGTTGGAGGCTTCGGTGGCCGAGAGAGTGGAAGACGACGGGATCTTTGCGGGGGTGGACACCACGCTCTTCGGGCAGCTCGGCGCACCGCTGCCTGCGGGATGGCCGACCGATACCGAGCTGCGGCTCGACCGATACCGAGGTGCACTGGCGGAGGCGGAGCGCGGGCTCTCGGCGCTGCGGCCGGACGGGGCCGTGGCGGGTTTGGCCAGAGCGGCCGGGATCCTGCACGGCCTCGTGGACGATGCGCCGCACGGCGAAGGAAGGCGCGTGCTGGAGCGGCGGCTCGGGCAGGTCTCCGAAGCAGTCCTCGCGGCGGCCGGCGTGGTCGTCGACGTGAGGGCGGGGCGGGATCTTCTCACTCCGGGCGAGTCGGTCGTGGTGGACGTCAACGTGTGGAACGGCGGCGGCTTCGACCTGTCGGACGTGGAGCCGCGGCTGCGGCTGCCCTCGGGCTGGGAGGCTTTGCCCACCGAGGAATCTGCGGTCGGGCCGTCAAGGTCGCCCTTCTTCCGGACACCGGTCGCCCCGACCTCGACGGACGGGCGGGTCCGGGGCGGAGGGATTGCGCGCTGGAGCTGGCGCGTCGCGGTGCCCCGCGATGCATCCCCGTCGGCACCCTATTATCTGGACTCGGCACGTGACGGCGCGATGTACACCTGGCCCGACGACGGGGCCTCGTGGGCGCTGCCCTTCGATCCGTCCCCGATCGGGGCCCATGTGAGCATGCGGCTGGCGCACGGCGGAGGGGCGGTGGACATGGGTGAGGGTGCGGATATGGTCGCGGCCCCAGTCGCGGCTCCGGTCGCGGGTGCGGTCACGGTCGCGGTCGAGCGGCAGGGCGAGTACGTGGGAGTGGACAAGGCCGCCGGGGAGTATCGGGAACCGGTTCTGGTCATGCCGGCGATCAACGTCGAGGTCGACCCGCCGTGGATGGTCTGGCCCAGCGGGATCGCCGATGTGCGGGAAATCGACGTGGTGCTCACCAACACGTCCGCGACGGCTCGTTCCGGCGCGGTGGGGCTGGAGGCACCGGACGGCTGGGAGGTCGAGCCTGCAAGCGCGCCGTTCACGCTGGGACCGGACGGCGCGAGCGGGTCGCTCGTCTTTGCGGTGACGCCTCGGGGTGCGGCCGCGGACGGGTCGCACACCTTCCGCGCGGTGGCGCGGGAGCGGGAGGCGGACGGAGCGGTCGGGGCAGCGCGCCCTGCCGGGTCAGCGGGCCAGGTCCGGGCAGCGCACCCGACCGGGGAGTTCAGCACGCACTTCGACATCGTGGACCACCCCCACATTCCCAGGGCCCTGATGGCGCGCAAGGCTGCGGTTCGCGTTTCGGTCTTCCCGGTCGAGGCGAACAAGGAGCTGCGTGTCGGCTACATCCTGGGCTCCGGCGACGACGGCGCTGCCGCGTTACGGCAGATGGGCATGGAGGTGGCCGAGCTGGACGAGGAACACGTGCGGGGCGGGGACTTTGCGGAGTTCGACGTGATCGTGCTGGGGATCCGCGCCTACGAGACGCGGCCTGATCTGCACGCTGCCAACGAGGCGCTCCTCGGCTTCGCGCGGGGCGGCGGCACGGTGATCGCGCAGTACAACAAATACGAGTTCCCGGCGGGTGGTTTCGCGCCCTACGCGGTCACGATCAACCGGCCCCACGACCGGGTGACGGACGAGAACGCGCCCGTAAGGATCCTCGCGCCCGCCTCGCCCGTCTTCACGGGGCCGAACGCCGTGGGGCCTGCCGATTTCGAGGGTTGGGTGCAGGAGCGCGGGCTTTACTTTCTCGGCGAATGGGACGACCGCTTCACGCCCGTCATGGAGATGGCCGACCCCGGCGAGGATCCGAAGCGCGGGGGACTGCTCGTGGCCGAGGTGGGAGACGGTCTCTACGTATACACCGGGCTGGCCTTCTTCCGTCAGTTCCCTGCTGGGGTTCCCGGCGCCTACCGGCTGTTCGCGAATCTGGTGTCGATGCGGGCGGCGGACTGGAGACGGGCACGGGCACGCAACGTCAGCGACCCCGTTTGCGCCTGCGACTCTGTTTCACTCCCCGAACGAGATGCCCATGGCCCTGCCGGACCGGATAAGCTCGTGGTCCGGCGGCACGGTCTTGCGCCTGCGGACGGCATCTGCGAGCGGCACGGCCCGAAGCCTGCTCGGATCAGTCGCCCTCCTCGGCACTTAGAACCGGACAGATTATGTGCTTCCAGCAGCCCGAACCGATGCCCTTCGCATCCACCGCTAATGCAAACACATTCATTCGTCTTCGGTGCCATATGATCATCGCGCTCGCCATCAGTCTCATTACGGTCAGCCATCAAGAGGCCCCTTCCAAGCGGCTCGGCGAGCCTGCCGTATTTGCATCGGGCGATCATCAGGCATGGCCGGTTCCAGACGCCGGCTGGGTCGAGGAAGCGTTGTTCCTGTCGGACGGGCGCATTGCCGTCCTCGATGGTGCCAGCCAACGAACCTACTTCGTCAACCCCGTTAACGGCGTGTCCACTGCGGCAGGAGGATCCGACTAACGACCCTGCAGAAATCACGGGGCTCCTGAGTCCGCTGCCCAATGGTGGTCTGGCAACAATCGATGTCAACCACAAGCTGGTCGGTTTTCGCGCTGACGCTTCGGTGGACTTCACGACGCAGCTGGAACTAAACGCATTCGACGATGCCATCGGACTCCTTGCCGACGGCACCCCAGTGGTCCGACGGACCGTTCGTTCTCCAGCGGTCGTCGATCTCATGCAACCCATCACGGTTGACACCGTTTTTCGCAGGTCGCTGGAGTTCTCGAGGCTACTACCCACCCAGAGAACGACCATCGCTGAAACCACCAGCGGCGAATTGGCTTCCGTTACAGTATCAACGGCCAGTGGTCATTCATCTCGAACATACCGCCCCATTTTCGGACATCGGACCATGGCCGATGTTTCCGCAGAAAACCTCATAGTAGCACAAACCGACCTTTACCATGTCACGGTTTACGATATGGGAGGAACAGTAGTGGGAAGGATCCTGCTACCAGAGCCCACCGAAGTTGCCCTGATGCCTGCAGATGTAAATGCGCAAAAGCTGGTACGCTTGGTTGAGCGGAGAACAGCCATTCGGGCCCGCCAGTATGCGTTGTCCCAAGACATGCGCTTCGCTCCTATCGCGCTTCGCATGGCCGAGGCGGATTCACTCCTCATTTGGAAACTGCCGGTAAGGCGAGCGCTCCCGACAGTGGACCGAATGTTCGCTGATGCGTCACACAGATTATGGATTCGCCGCACCGCGTTGCCTGCCGCTTCTCGACGATGTTGGCAAGTATGGGACTTACAGACCTTCGCATTGGACTACACCGTGGCCACTGGAGCTTCAGATCGCTTGATGGACGCAGACGGAGACCGCGTTTTGCTGTATCGTCAACAGGGCAAGCATGATGTGGGGGAATTGGTAATCAAGGAATTGGTCACACAAGACACACTACACGAGGGACGAGATGGGTGTCGCTCTTGATTTTGAGTTGGAAGAGGGCTTGTAGCTGTGGGTTTCTTCCTTCCCGCGACAGGAGCGACCATCCGAGGCTCGTCATAAGTCTATCTGATAACCTAGGAACCACACAGGAGTCATCGTCAAGTGGATAAGACAAAGGGAAACGACCAACTCAGTTTAGTTGTCAACATTGCAATATTGATAACCCTGGCGATTGTGCTTCTTGGTCCTTCCGGGATCTTTGGCAGCCGATTGCTCGCAAGGTATCACGACTGGCAGATTAATCGTGCCGTGCGGGACCTCTGGCCTGTTTTAATCGACTCGCCCAGTACATTGGGTGGGTCAAGAGATGCGGAAACGGAGACTATCGTAGAGTTTGCTGACTACGAGTGCCCATCGTGTCGGCGAATTGCCGCCGCTATCGCGACGAAAATTGCGTCATCCCGCGTTCAGGTGGTGGTTCGACACCTTCCCTTGGAGGCGCTGCATCCACACGCCCTCGAAGCAGCGGCTGCGGCAATCTGCAGTGAAAGGCAAGGAGCGTTCCCGGAAGCACACGCCTCGCTCCTGTCGAGCGACGATTGGCGCGATGGTGGCGACTGGGCAGACTGGGCGAGCGGCGTCGGAATTCAGGACGCACAGGCATTCCGATCCTGCCTGCGAGATGCAGAAACGGTGCGCCGCCTTGAAGCAGACAGGCGTCTGGCAGAATCGCTGAGGATTTCGGGTACTCCTACCTTTGTGACAAAGGAGGGAGTGTTTCCCGGCGAACGGGGGTTTGCGGAGGCTTTGGCAAACAGTGATTCGGCGCGCCGAATTCAACAGGATACGATTCGCAAATTGGTTCGGTCCTTTGCTACCGTCTTTGAATCCGGGGGCCATTGGAGCCCGGCGGTTTCCTCGCTGGGGCAGCTGTCGCGAGGAATGTTCGTCAGCGACGAGCGGGTAGTTCTCCTGGACGGACGGAAGCATCTGTTTCTGGATTTCCGCAGCGGAGCGTTGACCGTCATCGGTGCCAGAGGTGAGGGGCCGGGCGAGTTTCGTGGTTCGGGCGTTCAGCTTGTGTGGTTTCGAAAACAGGACGGAATCGCTGTTTGGGATGTACGCAACGCCCGGCTGACGACCTTTGCCGAATCCGGTAATTTGGCGGGTGCCGCACGCGTGGAGGTATCGCCAACTGATTTTATACATCCGTTGGCGTTCTTTCGGCTATGGGGCATCTTTGACGATGGTGACATGGCGTTCATAGACACGCCGTCAGCGCGGGCACAGGGCGGATCGAAGTCCGGGCGGCCGGTGGAGCGTCTCGTACGCGTAACTCCTGCCGGGGACTTCCATGCGGTGGTCGAGTTCTTAGGTGCCCAGCCGCGCGAGGTGCTGTTCGGGCACCGCACGTACGTCGAAGTCGGCAGTGGCAGGGTGGTTGTGGCCGATACGGAGGCAGACTCCATACGGGTCTTTGACAAGACAGGGACACCCGAGTTCGCATTCGCGATGCCCGGAGAGGAGAGGCCGGTGCGGGAACGCGACGTCCTGGCCGCAGTCATAAGGGAAGGCGAGAGGGAAGCGCGAGGTCGAGAACGGCGGGCGCGCCTCCTGGGGGCCGCGGGACTTCCGGGCGAACCCCCCAAGGCAACGGAACGCGAATACGTTCATCACGACGTAACACCTCGGATGGACGCCATGAAGATGGATAGCCAAGGGCGTTTCTGGCTCCGATGGTACGTCATGCCCGGAGACGAGGTGCAGCGGTGGAGCGTTTGGGATGGCGAGGCAGAGGTGCTGTTGGTGGAGCTTCCTGTGACCGATACCGTCATGGACGCCCGCGACGAACTGATACTCGTCAGGGTTCGCGACGAATTGGGAGTGGATCGAGCCATTGTGCGGCAAATGATGCTTTCACCGGAGGTGCCTCCGGGCTAGCCCCCTCGCCGCTCTCGATGCTCGTGCGGAGTCGTCATGCGGCATAGATCACCCGCGCGGTATCAAGGATCGCCTTCCGGCGAATGTAGTTCCGGCTCCCCTCGATGGCGGCTCGGCTCACCAGATCGACCCTGCGGGCGAACAGATCAGCCAGTTCTTTCTGCATCGAGGCAATGCCGAACAAGCCGGGTGTCCGCTCCGACTTGAAACGGATCAACACGTCGATGTCGCTGTCCGGCCCGAAGTCGTCGCGAAGCACGGAACCGAACAGCGACAGTTCTTCCAAACGCCAACGGTTGCAGAACGCCTCGATGGCGCTCAGCGGCACGCCGATCCGGGCCGCCAGCTGCTCCCGGTAGCGGGCCTCTCCAGTTGTCGCTCGCAGCGAGACCTCCATTACGCCAACTCCACGATCTTCGACTCGATGAATGTTCTCGAGGCCGATCTGAACGAAACAGCTTCCGCTCTCACGGAGAAGCTCGCGGGCTACAAGCAGTCCCGCACCCAAGGTCCCGACGGGCCAGCGCCCTTCCCGCTCTCGATGCTCGTGCGGACTCATCCACGGGCTGCTAGATTCCGGTATCGACACGGCGGGCAGCATGTTTTCACCCCCGTCCCGGTCGCCCCGCCACGACACCGGAGGTCCGCGAGAAGTGCCCGTAACCGAAAAAGCCGTCCGCAACGCACTCAGAACCGTGAAGGATCCGGAGCTCAACCTGGATCTCGTGGTACTGGGCCTGGTGTACTACATCGAGGTGGACGGATCCACCGCCAAGGCCACGATCTCGCTGACGACGCCGATGTGCCCGGCGGCGGGGCAGATCCTGGAAGACGCGAAGGCGGCCGTTGCCGGCGTCGAGGGCGTCGACGAGGCCGAAGTGGACCTCACCTTCGATCCTCCCTGGACGCCGGAGAGGATAAGTCCCCTGATCCGGTCGTCTCTGGGAATCTGACGCATGGCTGCCCACGGACAGGACAATGCGATGTCGCAGCGCGCCGAAGAGGAACTGAAGCGGAAGATCCGGAACGGCCACATCCTGGAGTCCCCCGCCGAGATGACGCCCGGTTACCGGAAGGCGATCATCGTCCAGCTGACCGTGCAGGCCGACACCGAGCTGATGAGCGCCCCCGCCTACTGGCTGGCCGCCCGGCACGCGCCGTCTACCAACACGCAGGTCAGCGCCCACGCGATCATCCAAGATGAACTGGCGCACGCCAACATCGCATACCGCCTTCTCGAAGACATGGGCGTGTCGAAGGAGAAGCTGGTGTACGGACGGGAGCCCCGCGAATTCAAGCATCCCTACGGCTTCGACCAGCCCCTCGACAACTGGGCCGAGCTGGTGGTGGCCAACGGTTTCTTCGACCGGGCCGGGATCACGCTGCTCGGCGATGTCCACCGCAACACCTCGTACGGCCCCCTTAAGCGTGCGCTGGTGAAGGTGGACATGGAGGAGACCTTCCACCTGCGTCACGGCGAAGTCTGGATGCGCCGCCTCGCCAGGGCCGGAGGGGCCGCGGCGGAGCTGCTGCAGCGCTGCGTCGACTGGATGTTCCCGATGACCATCGAGTGGTTCGGTCTGCCCGACGACCTTAAGCGTCACAGCGGGCAGCTGGACTACCGGTTGAAGGGATTGACCAACGACGAGCTCCGCCAGGTGTGGATGTCGTCCACCGTCCCGTTGTGCGAGAGCCTGGGACTGTCGGTGCCGGCGCACTACGACGAAGCCGCCGAAGAATTCGTGCTCGAATATCCCTTTCCCTGCGAGTACGATCCAGAGGAGAAGCGCTGGCTTTTCGATGAAGGCGAGATCGCTTGGAGCGCCGTCTTCGCGCGCTGGAAGGGGCGCGGGCCGATGAACGAGCGGTACGTCGAGTCGGTGCGCCGCTCGCGTGGTGCGGTGTCCTCGTGGCTGAACTGAGCACGGCGAGCACACCGGTACGCTCGCCCGTCCCTCGGCGCAGGCGTCCGCTGAAGACGCTCCTGGCGGAGCACCGGATGGTGCAGCTTCATGCGTCGGGTGGCCGCGACCGGTGGTCCGCCCCGCTCACGGATGCCCCAGCCGACGGGGACGCGGCGCTGCGGGCCGTCCTCCACGAGGTGCTCGACCCCGAACTGCCCATCTCGCTCGTCGAGCTGGGGCTGATCTACCGGGTTGATTTCCACGACGGAACGGCCACGGTCGACCTGACCTTCACGGCCACCGCCTGTCCCTGCATGGACTTCATCAAGCAGGACGTGACCGATCGGATCGCGATGGAACCGTGGGTGCACTCGGTCGAGATCAACGAGGTGTGGGATCCGCCCTGGACCACCGCGCGGATCACCGAGGAGGGCCGCAGGAAGCTCGGGCGGCTCGGAGTGGTCGCATGAGCGCAGACCGGGCAGCCCGGAGCGGCCTGGGCGAATCCGTGTACGAGGTCTTCGCCCGCAAGAGTCGGGGCGAGCCGCTCCGTCACATCGGCTGCATCGACGCGCCGGGCGACGAGCTGGCGCGGGTCTATGCCTGGAAGACCTACGACGAAGAGAACTGGTTCGAGATGTGCGTGGTTCCGCGAGGAGCCGTGATTCCGGTCAATCGCCGGGACGGCCCGTGGGCTGCGAACCGGCCCGGCGAGAAGCCCCGACGATGACGGCACCGCCGCCCCTCGCCCGCCACATCCTCGCTCTGGCGGACACCAAGCGCCTCCTGGGGATCCGCTACAGCGACTGGATCCTGGGCAGCCCTTCGATCGAGACCGGGATCGCCGCGTCTTCGATGGCCCAGGACGAGTGGGGCCACGCCCGCCTGTTGTACTCAATGTTGAAGCGCCTCGGCTTCGATCCCTTCGAGGTCGAGCACACCCGCCCCGCCGAGCGCTACTGCTCGGCCCCCGCGCTCGACCGCCCCTTCGCCGACTGGGCCGACTTCGTCGCGGCGACGGTCGTCGTCGACGGCGCGCTGGCGGTCGCGCTGGAGAGCTTCGGCGGCGGAAACTTCGAGCTTGCCCGCTCCCGCATACCGAAGATGCTGGCCGAGGAGGAACATCACCGCCGGTTCGGCGCGGCCTGGTTCACGCGCCTTGCCGAGTCCGGCGGCGAAGGCGCCGAGCGCGTTCGGGAGGCCGCGCGCACATTGCTGCCGTCCACGCTCGCCTGGCTCCTGCCGCAGGACGATCTCTACGGCATCCTGGTGGAGGAGGGGTCCGTCTGGCCCGGCGGGCGGGTGGCGGGTGCCTGCAAGGCCCGGCTGGGCTCCACGCTGGCGGCGGCGGGGCTGGATATGGCGGCAGTCGAGCCCGCCCGCACAGGATGGGATCCTCAACGCCGCCGCGGCCCGGGAGCGCCCGCCGAAGAAGCGGTCGAGCGTGCCCGCGGCGACCGCAACCGCGCGCTCTTCGTGGAGTAGCGCCGCCGTGGGGCCGCCAACACCTCCGCCGCCGCCCTGTCCCTTCTGCGACGGCGGCCGTACCGAGATCATGTCGCTGTTCGGAAGCCACGCATCGCTGACGACCTGCTGGTGCGCCGACTGCCGCAGCCCGTTCGAGTTCCTGCGCTGGCGCGGCGATTCGGGTCAGGCGGGGACGTGGACCCGTCGCCGCGGGTCGAGTAACGTTCCCATGCGTCAATCACAACGCAGGAAGGAGTAGTTGGCCCTGCTTATGCCCCTTACGAAGAACCGACCTTCGTACCGATCCACCGTGTCGGCGCCCGGAACGGCCGGCCTGCTCATCCTGTCCTTCTTATTCGTCCTGCCCACCCTCGCATGCGTCTCGGGAGAAGCCGAGCTGCCCGATCCCCGGCGCCTGGTCGTCTATTCGGGGGCACGCCTCAACCCCGTCAAGGAGCGCATGGAAGAGGTCCACGGGTGGGTGCGGGAGCAGATGGACAGCATCACCCTCGACCCGTCGTTCATGATCATCACCGAGCCCCAGGAAGGACCGGTGTATCCGTGGGAGCAGCTTCGGCTCAACGCGCAGGGCGACACCGCACACTTGGGATGGCAACCCGGCGCGGGCCTCAGGCGAGGCGCGTATCTGATCTACGCCCACCTCCATCTGATGGCCGCCCAGGACAGGCTGGACCGCTGGCTGCCGGAGGCCGTCGGCACCGACGATTACGAGCTGGAGAAGGCGATCCTGACCCGGGTGGCCGACGCGTGGCTGTACCAGCGTTCGATCTTCGATGCGCTTCCCTACAGCATCCTGGACGAAATCACCTATGCCAGCGAGAACGACTTCCTCGACGAATTCATACTCACCGCCCGGCCCGGTTCATTCGTCGAGGCACGAAGGGATCGGCTGGCCGATAACCCTCGCGGCAACGCCGACTATGTCGAGTGGTTCCGCAGGACTTTCGAGCGTGATCCACCCGGTCTGGGCCGCAGTCCGGGGGACCACTGATCCGGCCCCAAGCGAGTTAGCAGCCGACCCGGCACCCTCGCCGCTCTCGGTGCTCGCGCGGATGCATCACCGGCTTCTATGCGGGTCCTTTCAAGAGCCATCCGGTGCTCACGGCTTCTGCCGCTTTATCCCGGACATGGATGTCCACCCGTCCCGTACGCGCCACGCGCGCGCTGGTGACGCGCCCCCCGAAAAGCGCGAATCCGTCGACCTTGAGTCTCGCTTCCGGTCCGTCGTCGGTACTGGCGATCATCGTGCCGCCCTTCAGCTCCCGTACGCTCGGCGCTTCGCCTCTTCGGAGACGGAGCCGAAGGATGCGGCCACCGTGCGGGTGATCGTACGCGTCGATGACGCTGAACGTCGCCTTCAATTGCATAGAATCGGTCATGCATTACAGTAGGCTTCAGGAGCCCGAGCGTCAACGGATGACTCACTCACACCGCCTGCGCAACCTGGCCGCCCGATCCGATGCCGGGGAAGAATGCGGGCCGGGGTGAAGGCCCAGCAGCGCGTGGACAAAATCCGTTGGGTGTGGTCCGGCGCCGCGGTTCTGCTCGCTGTCGTGTTCTCGGCCACCGGGCTGGGCAACCCGCTTCAGTCGCTTGTCGCGGCCGCTTGGCTGGTCCTGTTCCCCGCGCTCTCGGCCGCCCAGAAACTCCCCCCGGCCGACGTGATCCGCAGTCGGCGCACGCACTCGTACATCGGCACGACCGTGGTGCTCGCGGTATCGGGGGCGCTCACCGCGTGGCTGTCCGTCGACCTGACGGGCGGGGCCGGCACCTGGCTGGCGTGGAGCGCTCCGACGGCATTCCTGCTCGGCGTCGCCGGTCTGCTGACGGGGGCCGGACTGGCGGTTGCGTATCTTTTCCGCGGCCTTTCCGTCCTCCGGGGCTGGCGAGAGACCGAAACGGTTCGTGCGATCATGCCCGCCACGAGAAGCGAAAGGAGTCTCTTCGCATTGCTTTCCCTCGCCGCCGGTTTCTGCGAAGAGATCGTGTTCCGCGGTTTCCTGCCGGCGTTTCTGATGCCCTGGACCGATTCCTACCTGGTTGCGGCCCTACCCGCCAGCGCGGCATTCGGTATTCTTCACAGGTATCAGGATCCGCACGGCATGGTGCGGGCAGGCATCATGGGATTGGTGCTGGCCGTCGGCGTCGCCTGGACGGGAAGCCTTTGGCCCTCGATCCTGGCGCACACCGTCCTGAATCTTCTTTTTGGGCTTGTTCTGTACAGATCTCTGCTGGGAGGATCGCCGTGAACGTAGACCTGGCGCTGACCGCCGATGCGGCCACCATCGACGGGGTCGGCAAGCTGAACCTGCTGGGCGTCTTCGACCAGATCAGCGTGAGGCGGTTTCCGGCCCGTCACGGCCGCCTCGCTCTGGTTCTGCGCTTCCTCGGCGGCGCCGGAGACGCGGGGGCGCACAAGCTGAGCATCCGGCTCACGAGTCCCGTGGGCGACGAGCTCGTCTCTCTCAACGGCGAACTGAACGTCAGGCCGGGACGGGGCAGCCTGCAGACGGGCATCCGAGTACCCCATGTGATCAATCTGGACGGCATCGTCTTCAAGGAGTCGGGCGTCCACACCTTCGACATCACGGTCGACGGGCGCCCCAACGCCACCTTGCCGTTGACCATCGTCAAGCGCAGGCCGATGGCATGACGCGCGCGGTGACCCGCCTCCGGATCCATCCGGTGAAAGGGGCCCGCGGCTTCGATGTCCAAGACATGGATTTCGACGAAACGGGGCCGCGGTTCGACCGCCGCTGGATGGTGGTCGGACCCGACGGGACCTTCGTCTCGCAGCGCGAAACACCCCGTCTGGCCACCGTGCGTCCGAAGGTCAACGGCGGCGACCTCACTCTGGAAGCACCGGGAACCGTGGCCCAGACGGTGCCCGTCGCGCCCCGGGGAAGCCCCATCCGGGTCAGCCTCCGGAGCTCGGTGATGAATGTTCGCACCGTGGCGCCAGAGGCCGACGCTTGGCTGTCCTCCGTACTGGGCAGCCCGCACCGGCTGGTCTGCATGGGCGACCTGGACATTCGTCATACCGACCCGGCCTACGCCGACGGTCATCGCGTATCCTTCGCCGACGGGTACCCGGCTCTTCTGGTCACTCGGGGCTCGGTCGACGAGCTGGCGCGACGGGCCGGCCGCGCGATTCCGGTGGAACGCTTCCGCCCCAACATCGTCATCGGCGGCGACCGGCCCCACGAAGAAGACTTCTGGCGGAGTTTCACCATCGGCGGCCTGCGCTTCAGCGGCGTCAAGCTCTGCGCCCGCTGCAAGGTCACGACCATCGACCAGGAGTCGGGCGTCCGGGATCCGGATCGCGAGCCGCTGCGAACCCTGGCGCGCTATCGCCGCATCGAGAGCCTGGTCTACTTCGGCCTCAACGTGGTTCATCACGGCACCGGGCGGATTTCGCTGGGAGACCCCGTGGAGGTCCTTGACCGGGGCATCGTCCGCGGGGCGCTCCAGGCAAGCGCGAATGCGTAACCGCATACTTCCCCGCTTCATCGAGGAGGAGATGCAGCACTCATTCCTCGACTACTCCATGAGCGTGATCGTCCGGAGGGCGATTCCCGACGTGCGCGACGGCCTGAAGCCCGTGCACAGGCGCATCCTCTTCGCGATGCACGGCCTCGGCCTCCAGCCCGGCCGCAACTACAAGAAGTGCGCGACCGTGGTCGGCGAGGTCCTCGGCAAGTATCACCCCCACGGTGATTCCGCCGTTTACGACGCGCTCGTGCGGATGGTCCAGGACTTCTCGCTGCGGTATCCGCTGGTGGACGGACAGGGCAACTTCGGCTCCATCGACGGCGACTCGGCCGCCGCCTACCGCTACACCGAGGCGCGCCTCTCCCCGGTCGCCGCCGAGCTCCTGGACGAGATCGAGAAGGACACCGTCTTCTGGGAGAACAACTTCGACGACCGGCTCAAGGAGCCCACGGTCCTCCCGTCACGCCTCCCCAGCCTTCTGGTGAACGGCACCTCGGGCATCGCGGTGGGGATGAGCACGAACATCCCGCCGCACAACCTGACCGAGGTGGCCGGCGCGCTGCGCACCCTGGTCGCGAATCCGGCATGCACCACCGCCCAGCTCATGGAGAAGCTGCCCGGACCCGACTTCCCCACGGGCGGCTACATCGTGGGCACCGACGGCATCCGCAACATGTACGAGACCGGCCGGGGACGGATGATCATGCGTGCCCGGGTGGTGTCGGAGTCATTGCGCGGCGGGCGCAGGCAGCTTGTCGTGACCGAGCTTCCCTATGCCGTGTCCAAAGCACGGATCATCGCCCAGATCGCGGCGCTTTCACGGAAGGGTGCGATTCCGGACGTGGCCGACCTCAGGGACGAGTCGGACCGCGAGGGGATCCGTCTGGTCGTGGAGCTAAAGCGGGGCGCCGACGCCGACCGGATGATGGCGCTTCTCTTCAAGAAGACGGCGCTCCAATCCACCTTCGGCGCCATCCTCCTCGCCCTCGACGGCGGCAAGCAGCCGGGCGAGTTCACGCTGAGAGACCTCCTTTCCCGCTACCGCGACCACCGCCTCGAGGTCATCCGCAGACGTTCGTGCTTCGATCTCGACAATGCGGAGACCGAGCTGCGCATTACCCTCGGGCTTCTCCTGGCTTTGGCCCGGATTGATGATGTGATTGCGGAGATCAGGGCTTCTGCCTCGCGCGCCGAAGCATCCGAGAGGCTCCAGAACCAGTTCGAACTCAGCTTCGTGCAGGCCGACGCCATCCTGAAGATGCGCCTGGCACGGCTGACGGCGCTGGAAGGAGATCAGCTTCGGGCGCGGGAGGCCGTCCTGCGCGCGACCATCCGGGATCTCCGCACGCTCCTGGGCGACCAAGCGCTGCAGCTCGCCGCGATGCTCGAGGAACTGGACGATGTCGTGGAGCGCTTCGGCGACGACCGCCGCACCGTCATCCTGCCGCAGACGAGCAAGGCCGACTTCGCGTACGTGGAATCGGGCGTCGCTGACGAGGATGTCGTCGTCACCCTCTCGCGACAGCGCTACGTCAAACGCATTCCCATGCACCTCTACCAGCGGCGCGTGGCGGGGGGTACGGAGCTGGCGGACATGAAGCGCTATCCGGGCGACTACCTCGAACGGCTCATGGTCGCGCGCAACCGGGGTCGGCTCCTCTGCTTCACCAGCCGGGGTCTTGTGCATTTCCTCAAGGTCGAGGACATCCCCGAGAGCACGCGAAGCGCTCGGGGCAGATCGATCTGGGCGCTCCTCGGGACGGACCGGCACGACACCATCGTCGCGACCCGATCCGTAGACGATCTCCAAGACGATCGCTATCTGGTCTTTGTCACGAGTCTGGGGTTGATCAAGCGGACACGGCTCACCGAGTTCTCCAACGCCAAGACGGGAGGCCTGATCGCGGCCCGGGTCCGGCCCGGGGACTCCGTGCTCGACGTCTCGCTCACCGCGGGCGATACCGAGTTTCTTCTGGTAAGCCGAGAGGGGCGCGCGATCCGTTTTGCGGAGGAACGGGTGCCGGTGATGGGGCGCTTGGCGCAGGGAGTCAAAGGGATCGGGCTCAGAGACGGAGACGAGGTGATCGGCCTCATCGTCGTGAAACGAGAAGCTTCGGTGCTGGCGGTGACCGAGGGCGGCACTGCAAAGAGGATCCCGGTCTCCGAATTCCCGCTGCGCGGGCGGGGCGGCCTCGGCGTCAAGGTCATGCCCGCCTCCGACGGGGGCGGCCGCCTCGTCGCCGCGCTCGAGGCCCTTGACGACGATGACGTCATGCTCGTCTCCGCCGGCGGGGCGATGACCGGGCTTGCCGTTGCCGATGTCGATCTCGGGCGCTGCAACACGCCGGGCGTACGGCTGTTCGACCTCGGCGCGGGCGACCGGGTCGCGGAAGTCACCCGGGTGCACGGCGATCCCGGCACCGACGACGAAACCGTTCAGTTCGACCTTCTCGGTGCCGATCGGCAGCGGTGAGGTTTCTCGTTCTGGGCGGCGGCGCGCAGGGCACGGCCGCCGCATTCGACCTGCTGCACGACGGCGCAGTCGAAGAAGTCGTGGTCGCGGATCTCGGGGCCGACCGCGTACATCCCTGCCTGCGCCCCCACCTCGGCGACCGTCTTACCCTTGTGAAGGCCGATGCTTCTTCGCGGCACGACATGGCCGCCGCCATGAGTGGAGCAAGCGCGGTGCTCTGCGCACTCCCCTACCGCTTCAACCTGCCGATGGCGCGTCTGGCGGTTGAGGCGGGCGTCCATTTCACGGATCTGGGCGGCAACACGGCGATCGTGAACCGCCAGCGGGAGTTCGACGACCGCGCACGAGAGCGCGGCGTCTCGGTCGTCCCGGACACCGGGCTGGCACCCGGAATGGTGAACATTCTGGCGCAGGCCGGGATCGACGCGCTGGACTCGGTGGACGCCGTGCGGCTTTGGGTGGGGGGGCTGCCGCAGAACCCCAAGCCTCCGCTGAACTACCGGATCGTCTATTCCCTCGAGGGCATGCTGGACTACTACGTCACCCCCGCGACCATCCTGCGGGACGGGAGGCGAACCAAGGTCACGGCGCTGTCGGGACTCGAGCACCTGGAATTCCCTGAGCCGGTGGGCCGCATCGAGGCCTTCTTCACCGGCGGAGGGACTTCGGCGCTGCCGTACCGCTACGAGGGCCGGATCCGCACGCTCGAATACAAGACGCTGAGGTACCCCGGCCACGCGAGAATCATGCGGGCGATCCGGGACCTAGGCCTGCTGAGCGACCGCGACGTGGAGCACAACGGAAGCCTGGTCAATCCGCGCCAGTTCTTCATCGAGCGGGTCACGCCCTTGCTGTCGGTTAACGATCGGGACATCGTGGTCGCACGGGTCGACGTCACCGGCCGGAGGAACGGCAAGGTCACACGCATCCGCTTCGAGCTCCTAGACCGTGAAGACCCGGTCACCGGAATCACCGCCATGTCGAGGACCACGGGCTTTTCGCAGGCGATCACCGCGCTCATGCAGGCCCGGGGCCAGGTGCGGCCCGGCGTCGGGACGCCGGACGAGGTCGTGCCGCACGATCCGTATATCGAACAGCTCCGCAAACGCGGCATCCGCGTTGAACGATCCACCCGCACCGAATGATCCTCTCGCGGTTCATCCGCGGGCTGCTACATGCCGCCGCGCCCATCGTCTCTATTCGGGCGGCGGACCCTCTCCCCTGTAGCGTAGTGCCGTTACGTAAGGGAAAAGTTCCGGGGTGTGGATCACGAACACGGTACCCCTCCGGACCGCGATATTGTTCGCTTTCACACCCTCAGGGAGAGGTTGAGAATGCAGATAGCTGCCGTCGCCGATCGAATACTATCCACCACACGCCGAGCTCGATCCGAGCCCTCGGCCAGAACGAACAAGGTGTCCATCCAGACATCAAGATCGTATGCCGCCACATCTGGATAGCTCACGACTCTGGTATAGGTCCTGACGGTCTCGCCCCTGCGATCCCGGGTCACGGAGATAGGCGGGAAATCCGTATGCTCCACGTAGGGAAACACCCCAACTACGCCGCCTCCCTCCCAGACGAACCACCCGTTGCCCGTAACCAAGCCGAATACCCATCCGTCACCGTCGCCCCAAGACGCCACGGTGCCGTATCTCTGGACGAAGGGCCTGTCCACAAAACCCGACCACGGTACTTCCAACGGCGTGCTGACATCGCCGTCCATCAGCACCCACGGGAGTTCGCCGCTCGTGTCAAGGACTATGTTGCCGGACGCCAGCGCGACA
The DNA here is from genome assembly GCA_965215065.1 of Longimicrobiales bacterium. Taxonomy (GTDB): domain Bacteria; phylum Gemmatimonadota; class Gemmatimonadetes; order Longimicrobiales; family Gaopeijiaceae; genus Bin94. The sequence goes on along the minus strand of OZ244037.1, from coordinate 1,093,248 downwards.
ACGCCCTCGATAAGCGAAAAGTCGCACTCTGTGCGGTGTTCACGCATCAGCACCCCTTCCCGCTCATGCCCGAAAAACCCGCCCCGTGACCCGCTCACGCGGAGGACGATCGAGCAATACGCCTGTGAGCTGAACGATGCACTCCCAACGCCCCAAGCGCGATCCAGATTGCGGAATACACGAACACCCACACTAGGCTGCCGACCGGCAAGCTCGACGCCCCCCTAAAATAGTCTCTCAGATATATCAGGTCCGCGATCGGTGGCAGGGCTCGCTGCAGCCATAAACCTGACCCAGGTTCGTACGTCGCCACGTCAAGTGCCAGCGCGGTCTGGACATAAACGGCGAAGGTCAGGATCAACAGGGCAACCGTGGCCAAGCGCCCATGCCGGGGTAGCCAAGCTGACATTCCAAAGCCAACGGAGATGATCATTGATGCCCATAATCCCACGCTGAGCGCGCCCATGAGAAACTCAGCCGCAGAATGGTTTGGGTTGCCGATTGCAGCGGCAGCTCCAAGGCATGCCGTGAGCATCGGCAAGCCGACGGCAACCACAGCTGTCTCGCAGAAACGCGCCAAGAAGAACCGAGCGGGAGAAACGGGCTTTTGTAGCCACAGCTGGCCGACACCATGCTCCAAGTCACGACACACGCCCGCAAGAACCAAGGGTGTCCCGACCGCAATCAACCCGGCCGCCGTGCCGCAAGCCTCAACCAGGTCGATGTGTCCGTCACCGATTCTTGCTCGAACGAGATACAGAGTAACGGCAGCCAAGATTACGGCGAGCGACCGAACGTTGGACCGAACCATGATGCAGACGCGCATTCCAAACGGGACGAGTGCTCTGTTCATTCCCACCTCTATCCAGGATTCCTCACCTGCGTGGGAGAGGCGCAGCCCCCCCCCGGTTTTCTCCATCGGATCCGACTGTTTGGGGCGTAAAGAACTCCGCCTCCAATGCTGCAGCGAAGGATCGGCCATCAGAACGCAAGTGTCCGGTGGACCACAGCTTGCCGTCCTGCATCACAAACACGTTATCCGCCAGACTCTCGACTTCGGCAAGATCATGACTGGCCATCAGAACGGTGGTACCACGGTCGCCCGTGGAGCGCAGCTGGTGCCGCATGCGAACACGAGCCCTCGGATCCAGACCAGAAAAAGGTTCGTCAACGACGACGAGCGGAGGATCACCCACGACTGCCCACGCGAAAGCGATACGACGTTGCATCCCCTTCGAGCAGGCACGCGCATGCTTGGTGAGCACCTCGTCATCCAGTGCCGCCCGACGAATCGCTTTGCGAAATGCGTCGTCGCGGTCGCCATGGCGACACGCAAGATCAGCCGCGCGCGCCAAGATCTGCCGAACGTTCCACCCTGCAGGAAATGTCGTGGTCTCCGGCAAGTAGGCAATGCCACGGGTGATTCGGTAGCGTGCGGAATCCATTCCGTCGATGGTGCATGTGCCGTTGTCCGGACGAAGAAAACCCATCACCACAGAAAGAAAAGTAGTCTTGCCCGACCCGTTCGGGCCCACGATCGCGGTCACCTCGGCGGGAGAGACATCGCAGCTGATATCGTGCAGCACCACTTTGCGGCGAAGCATCTCCCGATAGGACGCCGTGATGTGCTGTGCGCGAACACCTACGGGCAACGTTCCCAAATTCACTTCCGCCTTATTCATGAGGGTAGGACGCGGGACTGGTGCGAGGCGGCGCGACACATGCCGCCGTCACGCCGACCTGAAGATAATGACTTACGGTCTCGGGTTCAACGAGTGGCTCGGAATCGGAGTCTGCCCCAAGAAGGATCATGGGAGACGCGGGGCCGTCACGGCCCGGGGCAGTGCTGCGTCGTCCCCAAATCACACCCGCCCCAGCCGTTCATTAAATGGTTCTTCCCCTTTTCACGTGGGCAGCAGGTCATGCGGGGCAGGCCCATGGGGGTAGAGATCGAGGCCGCCGAGATGGAAGCAGATGGCGTTCGCGAAGCGTTCCCGGTTGCGAAAGCCCCGGCTGCGCACCTTCACGGTCTTGATCCGGCTGTTGATGCCTTCGGCCGGACCGTTGCCGACGCGGAGGACGACGGCGTTGACGATGCCCCGGAGATGACTGCGGATCATCCGGGACGGCCTTGACGACGAGATCCAGGCGGCAGCGCGAAGCCGATGCGAGCCACCGGTTCCATCCGGCCGCCGCCCAGCCTCGGCTGCGGTAGTTCCAGAGATTCGTGGCCGCTTCCTTCAGCTCCCATGCCCGGGCCGTCCGCCGCGTGCCGGCGCGCAGCTTCGCGAACGCCAGCTTCTCCCCGTGCGTCTTCCGCCCCCGGCCCTTCAGCCACTGGTACCGAGTGCCCGAGAGGATCGCGTTGCCCTCCTTCAGCAGAGCCCGGTGCTCGGCGCGCCGCACCTTGTCCACCGCGTCGCCGAGGTGTTTGGCGACATGGAACCGGTCGAACGCGATCTCCGCCCAGGCGTGCGGAATCATCTCGCCGCGACGTAGGGCGCCCAACCGCCTGCACGCTCGCCACCTTGAGCCACCGGATCACTTCCGCCTCGAACTGTGCCGTGTACCTCGAACTCTCCTCCGCCCAAGGCACCTGCACCGTCAGCACCCCGTGCTCCGGGCACCGAACCCGTGGGACCTTGCAGAAAGGTCGTGTAGCCCCAAGCGTCCAGGTTCCGCCACTCCCGCCGCCGCGTGTCGTAGCCCGGACATCCTTCGCCGCACTCGGGACACCGCAACCTGCTCCCCGGCGCCCGCTCCACGCCGACCCGAAGTTCCTTCGGCTTCCGCGTACGCTTCACCCCGGCAACTCTCCACTCTGGACCCAGCCAGCACCGCGTCCAGCCAGCTCCTCCCGGCCATACCTTCGTCCTCCCGCCTGGGTGATCGGTCGTGACTCTGACACTCACCGTAACCCCAACTCACTCAGAAGAGGGAAGAGCTCATGAAATAAGACGGCCTACTGTTACCTCGCCTCGCAAACGGCGATGCGCGTACCATCATGATGGTTCCAGACGGCTAGAGCCGAAGCTTCAGCCACGAACAGGTCCGATGCCACCAGTGCCTGCGCGCAGGCGTTCCAGCCAATCTCGTCCCGGTACCGGAGGCGGGCTCGTTCAACACCGTCCTGACTGACTACGGGTGACACATACACAGGATCGCCGCTGCCCATCACGAAGACCCTCGTAAAGGGCCAAAGCCGCTCGAGATCCACGACTCTGACGCTCATGGCAAGCCTCCTCGCATCTCGGCGCAAGTCATCGGCGACTCGCGCATACTCCTGCGCAAGCGGCGGCGGCGGCACCGGCCGTGCAATCCACTCATGGCATACCTGCTCCAGCAACAATCCATCGGGACCATAGAGTCCCAAGCACGTATCGCGCACGTTCCCGAACAGGAATCCACGTGGGTGGGAACTCAACACCGGAATCGAATTGAAGTCTGCAATATATCCGTGCGACGACACCGATGTATCCCGGGCAAGTACCTGTGACTCACCGTCGTTGGCCAACAGCCAAACGAGCGATTCCATGCCGGACAGCCCGGAACATCGAACAAGCAGAAGAATTCCGGAAGAAACCGAGACGATATCCTGAACCGTGGGCGACGGAGACGCACAGCCGCGAATCGCAAATGCCTTATCAGTCAGGTGATCCCCGTTCAGCGCATAGAGGTGCACGACATTCCAGTCTGCTACCACCAGGGTATCACCGTGCGCGGCCAAGGCCTCGGGAACACCGAACTCGCCGGGACCCTCACCCTCTCTGCCAAATTGCCCCAACCACTCGCCGTCCGGTCCAATTCGATGCACTGCGCGATTGGCTTGGTCCAGCAGAAACCAGACCCCGCCACGGCGGTCTGCATCGGTGACCGACAGGACTTCCGAATGGAGCACGGAACCGACCGGCGAATGGTAAGAATCCTCGGCAGCAACGGCATCCCTCTGAACAGTCGGCCGTTCTTGTGACACTCTCCCAGAAAGTGTCTGTTCATCGTTGGGCGAATCCGAGATCACCCACCAGAGCGTACTACCGGCCAGTAAACCGATCGCCCCCAATACCCATGGAATCCAGCTCCTTCTCCGGCAGTTCCCGTCCAGCATCGCCAGCACTGCTCAGTCGAACGGCCAAAGAAGCCCGCCAACGAAGTCGACATCGCACGCGAGCATGCTGAAGCCGCGGGGAATGTCACACCCAATGTAGGAACCCCCGGCTTCCCGGCACTGTTCAAAGGCGTCTTGGGCTGCGGCTCGACAGACCATGAACTCTTCCCAGTGCGTGCACTGGCGCTCGTCGCCGTTTTTGTCCTCTGTGGTGCAGTCATGGGCGCAGACCGATGCCGGGGTCAACGCCGCCGCCGTCAGACCGAAGCCGAGCAGCAAGACTGTGTAAATGGAAAGGATCGTCCGGTTCTTCTTCATTCGAGTCTCCTTGTTCACGATGAGAACTCTAGAACCTATCTCAAAAATATGGCGGGATGGCGGGATTGCGGCATCCGGGTGCACCTGGTACCTTATAGATATGCGAAAGCTGACGATAACCGACGAGCAGTGGGAGCGCATTCGCCACCACTTTCCCGAGGAATCCGGGCCGCCGGGCCGGCGCGGCCGGCCGCCGGTTCCCGCCAGGGACATTCTGGATGCCGTTCTCTGGATTCTTCATGCCGGCGCGCCGTGGCACATGCTTCCCCGGTGTTACCCGAACTGCAAGACGGTGCACCGGCGCTACCAGAACTGGGTTCGCGAAAAGGTGCTGGAAGGGATTCTGGAGGACCTTTTGTCGGAGCTCCGCGAGCAGGGGGTCGTTGGCGGATCGGAGGCGTACATCGATGCTTCCTTCGCCCGGGCGAAGGGGGGAGGTGCCGGTGTCGGGAACACGAAGTCGGGAAAAGGCGTGAAGATCATGGCGGTTGTGGACCGTTGCGGCCTCCCGCTCTCGCTCTGCACGCACGCGGCGAACCGTCACGAAGTGAAGCTCGTGCAACTGACTCTTGACCTCGTGTTCAGCGGGGAGAAGCCCGCCAACTTAGTCGGCGACAAGGCGTACGACAGCGATCCCCTGGACAGGGAACTCCGCGAACAAGGCGTGGAGATGATTGCGCCGCACAGAAAGAACCGGACAAGCAAGAAGACACAGGACGGGCGCCGGTTTCGCCGGTACAAGCGCCGGTGGATCGTCGAGCGGTTCTTTGCGTGGATGCAGTGGAACCGCCGCGTGCTGACCCGCTGGGAATACTACCCGGAGAACTTTCTCGGCTTCGTTCAGTTGTCCGCTCTCTGCATGTTTCTCAAGTGACATTTGTTTTTGAGATAGGTTCTAGTCTAATCGACCACAGAGGTGACGACTCTCGCCCCTCTACCATGTAGTCGCCGCGACAGGCACGATTCGTTTCACTTCAAGTCCAGCAGCGTTGGAGGGCTGGAGACCGACGACCAGCGCGCAGTTCCATCATCGCATTACGGATCCTGAGAATCCTTGCCAGGTGGGTGGGTGGGTGGGTGGGTGGGTGGGTGGGTGGGTGGGTGGGTGGGTGGGAAACATTTGTTTCCGCTACAAGTATCTTCCGCAGCCTGAGGACCGCACGGTGGCGACGCACCCGGACTGTGGTCTGCTTGATCCCCTCCATCTTGGCGATTTCGTCGTCTTCGAGACCGTCGAGCATGCCCAGCATCACTCTCGCTTGCGCGGGCGGCAAGCAGCGGATCGCTTCCACCAGACGGTGTCTCAGTTCGCCCAAGAGCGCCGCCTGCTGCCAGCTTGTCATCGCGTCCTCGCCGAGCCAGTCCGGGCGATCCGTGAGCAAGGTTTCGTCAAGTTCCGCCCGGCGCTTCCGCTTCCTCCACACGCGCAGCCCCACGTTTCTCGTGACGGACGCCAGCCATTCGCGAGGCGAAGCCACGTTCACGGCCTTGTCCGACAGCGACACGGCCACCAGCGCAGCCTCCTGAACGATGTCCTCCGCACGGATAGCCTTGCCCGCGAATCGACTCGCCGCTCCCAGCATCGCGTTTCGATATTCGACAAGCCACCGGTCGACCGTTCTCCGTACACAGCACCCGAGCACGCCGAACGAGCCGCTCGGAGCAGGAGCAGGCAGACTGCCCCTTTCCTCCGGCCTAGACCCAGACTTCACAAAGAAAGTCGATGCCGCATCGGGCGTAGTAGTAGTATTCTGTTTTGCAGACCCTCCAGATCCACCCCGAGCACTCCACTTCTGCGTGGCATTCGTCCCCCGATATGCCGATGCAACCTTCGGCCTGCGCGGAAATCGCCTGCACGCCCGACAGCAGTGCGAAGACCAGCATGAGCGCACTCGCCGCACCCAGAACCAACTTTCCAGCCTCGTTCACGTAGCGCATTTCGCTTCTTCCTTTCCCGTGATTAGGTTAGTCCTTCACCCCTCGGAACCGAGCACATCGAACCGAGCCCCGTCCCCTCGGCCCCCACCCGAGCACCCCGGCCGGGCCGTTGGTAGCGCAGAGAACGGACGGCGTTGACGGATGCCCCAGAGGTGACTGCGGATCATGCGGGCGGCCACCAAGAAGGGGGAGGAGCCTCCGGATACCTCCAGGTTTCCGTCCAAACGCACCAGCCGAAGAAGCACACCTCTAACTCCATGCAGACGCTGCCGGAGAACTCCGGGCCGCAAAGCCCCGGTCTCGTCTGTGCTTCAAGCCGGCCCCTGTCGTACACCACGCCGACTGAGATCGCCAGCATGATGATCACGACCAGGCACACCACCGACTGGCTGAATCTGTTTACGGCGTTCATTGCGTTCTCCTGTCAATTAACCCGAAGCGCTCGGATGGTTGGAGTAAGCCCCATATTGTCAATGACGAACACGCGGCCGCTTGCGAAATCTATTTTATAAGCGTTCACGGCCAACGGCTGCGAATGCTGATACTCTCCTGAACGCTTGTCGTACTTGTCGATCATGCGTTGCCCCCGGGCGTCCGACGATAAGATCATCAGCGTGTCGCCGACGGCCTTTACGTCGAACGTCATGCGTCTCGGGCGCGTCTCATGTCGAGTTGACGTGCGAGTCGTGAACCCCTCGCGACTCCGTCGCACGACTAGGCGAGGGAACTCCGAGTGCTCCACAAACGGATGAGTAGCCATGGGTACAGAACCGTCAAATCTTATCCACCCGTTGCCATAGAGGAAAGAGAACACCCACTCGTCGCCGCCGGTTCCGACGACCATTCCGACTCTTTGCAGAAAATGCATATTCTCCAGCTCGGGCCACGGTGTGCGGGCAGATCCCTGACGCTCTCCGGTTGGAAGCAGGATCGGCCATAGCGCACTGGTGGATTCTAGCACGTACCCCGATTCCAGCGTTGCCATGCCGTCAATCATTCCGAAGCCTTCTGCTCCACCGCGAAGGCTCGCTTCTCTCTGGAAATGGCCGGCACTGTCGACCCAGAGAAGCCTCTCGTTGCCGCTGTCGGCGATAACCACGCCATTGTCCGCCAGCGACATTGCATGCACCCTCCGCACCTCGCCCGGCCCTTCGCCTCTCCGTCCCCAAACCCACGCCACATCTCCGTCGAACGTGAACTTCACCACCTGCTGTGTGCCCACGTCCAGGGTATAGATGCCGTCGGGCTTGGCAAGCAACACATCCGGCGCAACCAAGATCGTGTCACGAACCCCACCGTATGACCAAAGGGTGTCGTACTCGACCGACAACACCCTCCGCTCCCCCGCTCCCACGCGGAAAAAGGCAGGCGGCACATCGCTCACGTTGACGCTGTCACCACAAGCGAACAAGGCTGCCGGGACCACCAGCCAACCAGACTTGGTCATCGCACCACTCCGGCCAGGCGCGAGACGAGTGACGGGTCACCGCGATCGATGCGCTCGATCAAGGCAATACGACCCTCGCCGGTGACGGCCAGAACAATCGGAGTGCCCGTCCTGGAAACCACATCGTATACGGACCGAAGGGAAACCGCACGATGTGGCCACTTTTCATTCCGGCCGACGAGGAACTCCGCTTCGTTGACAAGGTCGTCGGCAATCACCAGTCCCTCGACAGAGACGTTCTGGACGCGCAGTCCGCCGGCTACCTCATCCAGCACCTCGTCCAGAGCAATGCAGTCCATGGGCGAAACCACCGCCAGGACACCCCCGCCCGATTCCGCCACGGAACTCACTATGGCCGTCAGCCCGCGGCTGGCCACCTGGTCCGTCACGAACACCACGGTGTACAGCAGGGCGGTGACGAAACACGCCCCGAACTGCCAATTGCGTCGCACCTGCCGCCAGAATCGGGAAGCAGCAGGACTCATGTCAGTTTTCCTTGTCGCCGGCGTAGAACTCTTTCGTCTTGCAAAAGAAGAAACAGTACCGGATCTCGGCACACAGCACCTTGTCTCCCTGTCCGCACCTCGGTTCCTCGGGCGGGGGCTGGGCGGCCGAAGAACCGACGGCCAGTACGAGCATGGTGACGACCGCGACCGCGCGGACAACCCCCAGCACTGGGGGGAACGCCCCGAGGCTCGCCAGGAAGCCGTCGCCGTCCGTCATTCTGGTGTTTCTCTGAGTAGTCCGGTTCTCCGCTCGCTTCAAGTCCAGCAGCGCTGGAGGCTGAGACCGACGAACCCCAGGCCCCGGCCACCCCCCTTGACCGATCCCTGCCCCATTACCCATTATGCATGGCGAAGAGCCAGAGATCACTTGTGCACCTGTAATCCAGCATCTTCTACGGAACTTGTGCAGACGTTGAAGGCCGGACTTTATCCACGGGCTGTTAAGGAAGCGGCCGCGAATCTCTGGAACTACTCGGGATCCGGAAAGTAGTAGTGATTCGTGATGCAGACCTCGAGTTCGCCTCCGAAAATCCTCTTGAAGAGTATTTCGAAGAACCCACCAGCATCCGTGCACTCCTCGATGTCGATGCAGTGCATTACCCGGCCCGTGCACTCCTCAGGCTGTGCCATGGCGAACCGTAGCGAGAACAGATCCTGCACGCTGACCGCGAGAAACGCGGCCACGAGCCCTGTCGTGATCAGTTTTCTCGTGTTCATGTCGGACTCCTTTTTGTCAGTTCGGCGGTGGGAAGTAAATGGACCTAGTGACGCACTTCTTCCACCACAAGATCCCCTTGCAGGCCCTCATGGTCGCGCACTTCGGCAGGTGCATGCCACCGCACCTATCGTCTTCCTCGGGCGGCGGCGGACTCTGTGCCCCCGCGCCAGGAGATGCGATGTCCGCTGCCGCCAACACCAGGCCAGCAACCACGAACGCGGAACCAAGCCAACGCGCCACTCTCGTTTTCATTCTTTTTCACTCCTGTAGCGTAGTGCCGTGACGTAAGGGAAAAGCTCCGGGGTGTGCATAACGAACACGGTACCCCTCCGGACCGCGATATTGTTTGCTTTCACACCCTCAGGGAGAGGTTGAGAATGCAGATAGCTGCCGTCGCCGATCGAATACTTGTCCACCACACGCCGAGCTCGATCCGAGCCCTCGGCCAGAACGAACAAGGTGTCCATCCAGACATCAAGATCGTATGCCGCCACGTCTGGATAGCTCACGACTCTGGTGTAGGTCCTGACGGTCTCGCCGCTGCGATCCCGGGTCACGGAGGTAGGCGGGAAATCCGTATGCTCCACGTAGGGAAACACCCCAACTACGCCGCCTCCCTCCCAGACGAACCACCCGTTGCCCGTAACCAAGCCGAATACCCATCCGTCACCGTCGCCCCAAGACGCCACGGTGCCGTATCTCTGGACGAAGGGCCTGTCCACAAAACCCGACCACGGTACTTCCAACGGCGTGCTGACGTTGTCGTCCATCAGCACCCACGGGAGTTCGCCACTCGTGTCAAGAACTATGTTGCCGGACGCCAGCGCGACAACGCCCTCGATAAGCGAAAAGTCGCACTCTGTGCGGTGTTCACGCATCAGCACCCCTTTGGAGGACAAGAATACCAGGCGACAGTTCTCGGAGTCCGCCAGCACAACGCCGCCGTCGGGCGTAGCGTCGATTGCCGACACACCTCGCACCTCCCCCGATCCCTCGCCCACCGTACCCCAACCCCATTCCAGTTCGCCGGTCGGTGAGAAGCGGACCACCCGCTGGGCGATCACATCAAGGACGTAAAGTGCACCATCGGCAGTGGCTGCAAGACCCTTGGGGCCCGCGAAGACGGTGTCGTGCACCCCCCCGTAATGCCACACCGTGTCGTACTTGGCCGTGTGAATTTTCCGAACGCCCGAGCCCTCGCTGAACAAGACCGCGGTGGTGATGCGGTGGGGCGGAGGCGTGTCGGTGCCGCCGGGCACCGACCGTTCACACGCGCCAATCAACAGCGCAAGCAGTGCAATGACCCAGCATTCGATGCCCACCCGCCCCCGGAGCGATCGGATCGGGCCTACATCCCGTCGCCGTCTGCTCATCACAGAGACCCCAAGTTGTTGCGGGAGAAGCTAGCCGTGAGAAGGTCGCGCGCGTTCCGCCCGCCAACACTCTCGACCAAGAGAATCTCACCGTTGCTACCGAACGTGATTGCGAAAGGCGTGCGGACGAATCGCCCGATTGGTGAAACGGCACTATGGGGAATCGTCTGCGTGAGAATGTCCCCCGCGGCAGCCACCAGCGCATCATATACGGCTGGTGCTACACGCCGGTCCTTGACGATCAAGAGTCGCACGGGTACTTGGATCTTTCCGGCAGCCCGTTGCATGTCTTCGACCAATGCCCAGCAGTCCGCAGCCGTGGTTACGAACACCACCTGTGGATCGGGGCCGGAAACAGTGTCGAGGAATCCCGCGAAGGCTGCGTTATCGATCCGAGTGCGGACAGATGAAATGGTGAACAAGGCGCAGGCGACTGCCAAGGCAACCCCCTGCCATCCCGAGAAGAAGGGATATCCTTCGCGTAGCAGTGCGGAGAATCTCGATGTGAACGTGGTAGTCTTCATCTTCAGGGTCGTCATAAGACTTTCCTCCCCTTACACGGAGCCCAAGGCTGGAATCGCCCCTCTACCATGTAGTCGCCGCGACAGGCACGATTCGTTTCACTTCAAGTCCAGCAGCGCTGGAGGGCCGGAGACCGACGACAGCGCGCAGTTCCATCATCGCATTACGGATCCTGAGAATCCTTGCCAGGTGGGTGGGTGGGTGGGTGGGTGGGTGGAAAACACTTGTTTCCGCTACAAGCATCTCCCGCAGCCTGAGGACCGCACGGTGGCGACGTACCCGGACTGTGGTCTGCTTGATACCCTCCATCTTGGCGATTTCATCGTCTTCGAGACCGTCGAGCATGCCCAGCACCACTCTCCCCTGCGCGGCCGGCAAGCAGCGGATCGCTTCCACCAGACGGTTCCTCAGTTCGCCCAAGAGCGCCGCCTGCAGCCAGCTTGTCATCGCGTCCTCGCCGAGCCAGTCCGGGCGATCCGTGAGCAAGGTTTCGTCATGTTCCGCCCGGCGCTTCCGCTTCCTCCACACGCGCAGCCCCACGTTTCTCGTGACGGACGCCAGCCATTTGCGAGGCGAAGCCACGTTCACGGCCTTGTCCGACAGCGACACGGCCACCGACGCAGCTTCCTGAACGATGTCCTCCGCACGGATCGCCTTGCCCTCGAATCGACTCGCCACTTCCAGCATCGCGTCTCGATATTCGGCAAGCCACTGCTCGACCATCCTCCGCACATCACGGCCCTGACGACCTTCTTCCCGGGGATGCGTCTCCGATGCTGATCCCGTGCCTTCACTGCACCTTGTCATTCGTCGTCGATCCTAGGGTTGGGACATTTCGGTTAGGCTGCCCGCTGCGCCATGGGCGATTACTCATCTCATGTTACAGGTCGGGACGGATCCGCGACAGGTTGCGGACGGCTGCCGACCGCCGCACCGGACGGCCGCCACTACATGCCCGCCCTGGGCCCGTCGCTCTCGACAGGGCGGCCCGATTCCGTAGTTTCCGTTCGGCAACGTTCCCATATAACCATGACGAAAGACCCCATGAAGACGTCCGACGCTCTGCTGACACTGGTCCTGGCGGCACCCGCCGCCTTGAATGCGCAGCAGCTGACGAACCCTGATGAAAAGCGTTTCCGCGAGATCAGGCAGCTCACCTTCCAGGGTGAAAACGCCGAAGCCTACTGGGCGTTCGACGGATCCAAGCTGATCTTCCAGTCCACCCCCGTGCCGGGCGAGGGCTGCGACCAGATCTACACACTGGACCCCGAGAACGGCACCACCGAGATGGTGAGCACAGGAGACGGGCGCACGACCTGCTCCTACTTCTACCCGGGCGGCGAGCGAATCCTCTATTCGTCCACTCACCACTTCAACCGGGCCTGCCCGGTCCCGCCCGACTTCTCCAGGGGGTACGTCTGGGCGGTCTATCCGAGCTTCGACATCTTCGCGGCCGACGCGGACGGATCGAATGTGCGCCAGCTCACCCGCTCGTTCGGCTACGACGCCGAAGCGACCTTCTCCCCTACCGGCCACCGGGTCATCTTCACCTCGATGCGCGACGGGGACCTCGACCTCTACTCGATGCTGCCCGACGGCTCCGACGTGCGACGCGTCACCGACCGGCTCGGCTACGACGGCGGCGCCTTCTACAGCCCCGACGGCACGAAGATCGTCTGGCGTGCGCACTATCCCGAGACCGAGCGGGAACGCGAAGACTACCTGTCGCTTCTGGCCGACGGCCTGATCCGCCCCTCGGCGCTCGACATCTACGTAGCCGATGCGGACGGATCGAACCCGCGCCGGATCACCGACAACGGCGCGGCGAACTTCGCGCCCTACTGGCACCCCTCCGGGGAGCAGATCATCTTCTCGTCCAACATGGACGACCCGCAGGGCCGCGACTTCGAGCTCTACCTGATCAACGCGGACGGCACGGGACTCGAGCGCGTCACCTGGTCGGAAGGCTTCGACGGCTTCCCCGTCTTCCATCCCGACGGCACGAAGCTGGTTTTCGGGTCCAACCGCAACATGGCCCACGAGGGGAACACCAACCTGTTCATCGCGGAGTGGCGCGACGAAGGCTGATGTCGGGACCAACCGTCGATGGGATGCATGTCCCGGTCATCGCCTTCGGCACGCCGGCGCCAAGAACTGGTCGCCCGGAAAGTAAAGCGCAGATTACATAATGTAAGGTGCGCTTTACACTGCTCCCCCGGCGTGTTGGGTGCCTTCGACGGCGGCTTCCAGAAATCGCGTAAGCACCCGGTAGGTGAGTCCCCAGATCACCCGGTCTCCCACGCGCACGCACGGAAACCGCCTCACGACGCCCCGGTACTCCCACGGGCAGGTTCCCCGGTTCGCCGGATCTTCCAGAGCTTCCACCGAGAACCAGTGCACGGAAGCCACCTCGCGGCTGGCTGCGTGCGCGCTCGTTTCGGTCCCGACGCGAAAGACGAAGGGCCAGATGGTGATCGCCGGAATCCGTACCGCCAGCGGGCGCAGCGTTTCGGTCCGCCCCAGCACGGCCCCCATGCCGTTCAGGTCGACGCCCGTTTCCTCGCGAGTCTCCCGGATCGCCGCGAACAGGAGCCCCGGGTCGGCGGCATCAAGACGCCCGCCGGGCAGCGCCATCTGTCCCGACCACGGATCGCTCGCCGACTCCGCCCTCCTGATCGCCAGGAAATCACACCGCCGCAGCGGCGGGTCCGCCGGGCCGGGGGGCGGACGGAGGATCACCGCGACGGCGGCGTTCCCCCGGCTCCGATCCGGGACCGTCGATTCGACCGGCCCGAACTGTGCGGCCAGTGATTCCGGCAGACGGGACAGACGCACTCGAAATCGACCCTTTGGAGGTTCAGCAGCCCGTGGATAAGTCCGCGCGAACTACACGCCCGCGCGGTCCGGCCCCCAGATGTGCTTGTGGAGCTGCGTCTGGAACCGAAGAGGCAGACCGCTCTCCAGGATTCGCCGCGCGAGGTCTTCCATCCCGGGCGAACCCCAGACCGGGGAGATGAGCAGCGCGCCGAGCGATCCGGCCCGCACCCGCTCGTCGAGCCGGTGACGCCGTATCACGTCGGCGGCCCACTCGAAATCCTCCGGTCCGTCCACGACGAACTTGACTTCGTCCCGAACCGCCAGGTGGTCGAGGTTCGACCACAGGTTGCGGTGCTCCTCTCCAGAACCCGGACACTTCAGGTCCATGATCCGGTGCACGCGAGGGTCGAGAACGCCGATGTCCAGGGCCCCCGAGGTCTCCACCAGAACCGTGTGATCCTCGTCCAGCAGCGCCTCGGCCAGGACGGCGGCGCCCGGCTGGACGAGCGGCTCGCCGCCGGTGATCTCGACCAGGCGGCATCCCTTCGCACGCACGGCATCGAGGACCTCGCCGATCTCCATGCGGCTGCCGCCGTGAAACGCGTATGCGGTGTCGCACCAGACGCATCGGAGAGGGCACCCGGTAAGGCGCACGAAGGTGCACGGCAGACCGGCCCAGGTGGACTCGCCCTGAATGGAGTGAAAGATCTCGGTCACGCGAACCGACCGCGCGCGGCCTCGGTCCGCCTTCACGCAAGCTCTCCGTTGCCGCCGCCCGCCGCCTTCCGCACCACGGCCTCGTTCAGCAGGCGCTGAACCTCGTTCAGACTCACGGCTCCGGCCAGCTCCATGACGGCCTCACGCGACGGACCCTTCCAGAGCAGCGGCGTCTCTACGTGGCCGACGATCCCCAGCCCGGTCTCGGCCCAGCGCGGAAAAACCAGGTAACCCGCCACCGGAGCCCGCAGGTCGGCCGACCGCTCCGTCTCTATCGACGCGGTGTAGGGGCACCCGTCACAGGCCTCGAAGGCCGGCGGCCGGTTGTGGACCGCAATGTAGCCTCCGAGGGTGCAGTCGTCCTCGCTGCCGCCCGGCTTCACGGCCGCCGCGTGCTTCTGCCCTTCTCCTGCCAAGCTCAATCGCCCCGCCTCGTTCGCTGACGTACCCCGCCGCCCTCGCCGCCCGGTCCCGAAAGTTACATCTTCCCGCACACACGTTCGAGCTTCCGCACGAAAAGTCCTCCGCACGATAAGCGAACCGACCTTTGAAAGCAGCAGTCTTTCACGAGAACGGCGGACCGGAAGTCCTGGCCGTCGAGAACATGCCCGTACCGGTCCCGGCCTCCGGAGAGGTCAGGATCCGGGTCGAGGCCTCCTCGCTCAACCACCTTGATCTGTGGATGCGGCGCGGCTTGCCCATAAAGATTCCGATGCCCCATATCGGCGGCTCCGACATCGCGGGAACCGTTGACGAACTCGGCCCGGGCGTGCACGCCTCCTGGCTCGATAAGCGTGTCGTCGTGGACCCGTCTCTCAACTACGACTGGTACCGGCTGGCGCGGTCGCCGCACGGACGCAGCAAGCCCCTTCAGATCATCGGGGAGCATACGCAGGGCGGCTTCGCCGAGTACGCCACGGCACCGGCGGCCAACCTTGTCGAGATCCCGGAGGAGGTGTCCTGCGCAGTGGCCGCCGCGGCGGCGCTGGTCGGCGTCACCGCGTGGCACGGCCTCTTTGCGCGCGGAGGGCTGCGGCCGGGGGAACGCGTGCTCATCACGGGCGCGAGCGGCGGAGTGTCGGCGATGGCGGTGCAGTACGCGAGGGCCGCGGGCGCCGAGGTCTTCGCCGTCACATCGGCGGCGGAGCGGGTCCGGCGCGTCGCGGAACTGGGCGCCCACCACGTCTTCGACCGCACGACGACGCACTGGCCGAAGGAAATCCACAAGGCCACGCGCAAGAGGGGAATCGACCTCTGCCTGGATTCGGTGGGCGAGGCCGTCTGGAGCGACCTCGTCCGCGCGCTGGCCGTCGGCGGCCGCCTGGTTTCGTTCGGTGCCACGACCGGTGCCGCCGGTGCAGTGGACATTCGGCTGCTCTTCTGGCGGCAGCTCACCGTCATGGGCTCGACGATGGGCACGCCGGCCGAGTTCCGCGAGGCGATGCACCTAGTCTTCGACGGCACCGCAGCTCCGCCGATCCACGATGTCCTGCCGCTCGACCGGGTGCGCAGGGCGCACGAGCTTCTCGAGGCCGGCGATGTCTTCGGCAAGATCGTGCTGAGGCCCCGATGAATCCGCGCAGGCACCGAGAGCGGCGAGGCACAGGGCCGGCAAGAGCGGCAGAGGCTTCGTGAGGATCCGCGACGCTCAGGAGGAGGTCGACCGCTGGATCAACCGCTTCAAGGAGGGCTACTGGCCGCCGCTGGCCATTCTGGCACGGCTGATGGAGGAGGTCGGCGAGCTGTCGCGCGAAGTCAACCACCTCTTCGGCGCGAAGCCCAAGCGCGACGACGAGGCACCGGCCGAACTGGAGATGGAGATCGCCGACGTGCTTTTCGTCGTCATTTCACTGGCCAACCAGCAGGGGATCGACCTGGAACGCGCCTTCGCCCGCGCCATGGCCAAGTACGAGGCGCGGGACAGCGGACGGTGGACCCCGAAGACGACCACATGACACGGCCGGCGCTAACACATCGGCCCGCTGCACTGTCAGGACGCATATGGACACGCATACGGGCAACGGCGACACGGATGCAGTCCTCGTGGCGCGCGTTCGGCACGGCGACAGCCGTGCCTTCGACCTGCTCGTCCGTCGGCACCTGCGGGCGGCGCACGCAGTTGCGAGGGCCCGGCTCGACAACCCCGCCGACGCCGATGACGTGTGTCAGGACGCGTTCATCAAGGCGCTGGAGCGGATCGACGACTGCCGCAACCCGGAAGGATTCCGCGGCTGGCTGCTCGCCATCGTCCGCAACACCGCCCACAACCTGAGAGAGTACGAACGGCTGAGGGAAGCGACCCCGATCGACATGGCCGCGTCCGCCCCGTCGCGCGACGACCCCTTTGCGGACACCCGTAACGCCGAGCTGCGAAGCCGCCTCGCCGAAGCGATGCAGCACCTGACGGAACTCCAGAGGAAGGTACTTCTCCTCTACGATTACGAAGGATGGAAACACGCCGAAATCGCCCGCGAGCTCGGCATCACCGCCGGCTCTTCGCGGGTTCACCTTCACGTTGCCCGAAAGGCGATGCGAAAACGCCTCTCGGACAGCCTGGCGCTCGGGAGCCTTTAAGAAAATGACCAAATCTCCGAACAGCCGCGACCGGGAACCCGCTCTCGCCGGACCGAAAGCGCGCAGCAAGGTGGTCGAGCTCCACCCGGAGGCGAGTCCGGCCCGCTGGGAGTCGCTGGTCGCAGACATCAACGAACGCGCCCGGGCGATTCTCGCTGCACGCCGTCGGCAGACGGTCGCAGGTACGTTGACGGGGTGGAGGAGGCCGGTGTTGACCGGCACCGTAAGCCTCGTTGCCGCGGCCGTCGCCGTATTGCTGCTTCTCCCTTGGGATGGCGGCGAACCGGTCGAAACGACCTTCGCGGAAGCAATGGTGCCCTGGTCCGTCGCGGCCTGGATGGACGGTAGCCATGTCCCCACGGTGGAGGAGCTGGTTCAGGCCGTCGAGGAGTACGCGCCATGAGCCGCAGATCATCCGCCGTTGCCCTGCTCGCCGCCGTGTTCTTTGCCGGGGCGGCCACGACCCTGGCCGTGCTGCGCGTCGTGGAACATCGGAGCGGCGGCCCCTGGGAGCCGCAGCTCAGGACGTTCTGGCGCGGGGAGGCCCCGCCCGGGCGGGCGGACCGGCTTTCCGGTCTGCGAGGAGCGCCTCCGTTCATGGAACTTGCGCGGACCCGGGTGACCGAGCACATGACCCGTGCGCTGGGCCTTTCCGACGAGCAGCGGAGCCGGATCGAAGACATGCTCGAACGCAGGCGCGTGGCCACCCAGGACGCCATGAACCGAATACTGCCCGGGCTGCGCAGCCAGATGGATTCCGTCAACGCCGAAATCGAGACGATTCTTACGCCCGCACAGCGCACCGCCTTCCGGGAATACCTCAGGGAGGACCGCGAGCGTTTCAGGCGAAGAGGACAACGGCCGTCCCGGCGGGGTGAGCGGTAGCACGAGAGCGCTTGCAGCCGGCGGGCCGCGGCGGGCCCCGTTGTGCGGGCTCGTGGCAGCAGCACAGGCGCACCGGCCGGCCCGCACTTTGCCCCCGGCCGGTTTCGGGGCATCTTGTCTCCGAGGCCGGTGGTTCCCCCGGAGATGGAGATAAGGTCGTCGAGACTCCCGCCGCATGAAGCGCATCCTCATCACCGGCGCCGCCGGGCAGATCGGGACCGAGCTGGCCGCCAGCCTCGCCGACCGCTACGGGTCCCGGGCCATACTCGCGACCGATATACGCGATCCGGTCCATTGGGCCGACGGCCGACAGGCGCAGCAGCTCGACTGCCTCGATCTCGACGCTCTCCGGGGTGCCGTGAAGTGCTTCGGTGCGGATGCCATCCTGCATCTGGCGGCCATCCTCTCCGCAGCCGCCGAGGCCATGCCCTTGCGCGCCTACAAGATCAACATGAACGGGCTGGTAAACGTGCTGCAGGTGGCGGCCGAATCCGGTTGCCGGGTCTTCGTACCCAGTTCGATCGCGGCTTTCGGACCGGAGACGCCGCGGGACCCCGCCCCGCAGTCCACCGTGCAGCGTCCCACCACCATGTACGGCGTCACGAAGGTGGCCGGCGAGCTGCTCTGTGACTACTACCACAACCGATTCGGCGTGGACGCCAGGGGCTTGCGTTTCCCCGGCCTGATCTCGTATGCGGCTCCCCCGGGCGGCGGTACCACGGACTACGCGGTCGAAATCTTCCGTGCCGCCCTGCGCAAGGGCCGCTATACTTGCTTCCTGAGCGCCGACACGCGGATGGAAATGATGTACATGCCCGACGCGATCCGTGCCGTGATCGAACTCATGGAAGCTCCGCCGGAAGCGCTGACCCACCGCAACGCCTTCAACGTCACGGCCATGCAGTTTACGCCTGCCGAGCTCGCCGCCCAGATTCGAAAACATGTCCCCGGCTTCCGGATCGCCTACGATCCCGATCCGCTGCGCCAGTCCATCGCCGATTCCTGGCCCGCGAGGCTGGACGATTCCGAGGCTCGCGAGCAGTGGGGCTGGAGGCACGGGTACGAACTCCCGGACATGGTGGCGGCCATGTTCAGGGGGTTGAACGCACGGATGACCCGCGTGGAAGCGGGTTCCGCCGGGAGGTAACACCGACAATGCCGATGGACCGTCTGATCCCCGTGGTCGAGGGAATCGTAGCCGGAATGGAGAGGCAGGGCACCGCCAAGGGTGCCGAGATCGTCGTCCGCAAGGTGATTCGGCCGCGTGACGGGAAGGGTCCGCGTTTTTTACTGGAAGGCCAGGGCGCCAAGCCGTTCATACGCATGAACGCCAACTCCTACCTGGGACTCGGCTTCCACCCCGAAGTCATCGAGGCGGAGGAGGTCACCGCGCGGTCGATGGGCGCCGGGCCCGGTGCGGTGCGCTTCATCGCGGGCACGCACGCCCAGCATGTGGCGCTGGAGCGTGCGTTGGCCGCATTCCACGAGCGCGAAGAGGGGATGATCTTCTCGTCCGCCTATGCGGCCGTGGTGAGCGCGCTGGCCTCCCTCACCGACAAGGACACCTTCGTGCTCTCCGACGAACTCAATCACAACTGCATCATCAACGCGATCCGCATGTCGCGGCCGGCGGGCAAGGCGATCTATCCGCACCTCGACATGGGGGCGCTCGACCGTCAGCTGAAAGCCGTCAAGGGGAAAGCGCGCCGAGCGATCGTGGTCACCGACGGCATCTTCTCGATGCGCGGCGACCACGCGCCTGTCGACGAGATCATGGCGATCGCGGCGCGCCACGACAGCGCCTTCCCCGAGAACATCGTGGTCCTCGTCGACGACTCGCACGGCGTCGGGGCGTTCGGCGCGACCGGCAGAGGCACCGAGCAGTACACCGCCAGCCCGCCCTGCGACATCCTGGTGGGAACGCTGGGCAAGGCGTTCGGGGTGAACGGCGGCTACATCGTCTCCCACGCGCCGGTGATCCGCTTCCTGCGCGAGTCCTCTCCGCTGTACATCTACTCCAACCCCATCACGGCCGCTGAAGCGGCGGCGGCAATGAAGTCGCTGACGATTCTCACCGGCCCCGAGGGCGAGAAGCGCCTCCGCCGCTTACGTGCCCTGACGAAGCGCTTCGAGGCCGGGCTCCTGGAGCGCGGCTTCGAGACCATCCCCGGAGATCATCCGATCGTGCCGATCATGGTGCGCAACACCGACGAGACACGGCGCTTGGTCGCCGCGCTCTTCGATGCAGGCGTCCTCGCCACCGGACTCGCCTACCCGGTCGTGCCGCGCGGCGACGAGTCCATTCGCTTCCAGATCAACGCCGACCACACCGAGGCCGGGATCGACTACGTCCTCGGGGCGTTGTCGGAGGCCCGCGCTCAGAACCCCGGATTGATGGTCAGGTTGAACGAGACCGAGAATCGCTGGTAGTAAGCACCGCTGATGTTCGTTTCAGCCCTCGTCCACCCGCCGCCGATGCCGGCGCGCATACCGTCCCGGAGGAAACGCGTCACCTCGGCAAAGACGCTGGTCGCGTTGTCGGCTTCCTCGCCCGGCACCAGCCAAACGTGTTCGTGGATGTACCGTTTCACGGCCCACAACCCCCGGAGCTCCAGCTGAGTGTCGTCTCCGAGTTCCACACTCCCCGTGGCCTGGATCCTTCCGACGTTGTGGTCGACGCGCCTGGAATTCGACCGGCTGCGCGTGCCGGTAACCAGGAGCTCGAAGAAGAAGCCCTGCGTATCGCGGCGGTCCATGGTAAACTCCCCGCCGAGTCGTACCGCGTGGTCCCTTCGGAGTAGACCGAGCCCCTGCTTCGGGTAGTTGTGATGGAGATAGGCGGCGAAGAAGCGCACAGCCGACCGGTCGCTGATCTCCGGATTCCGGGTTTCCGGAGGGCCCCTCAGCACCCTCTGGACACCGGCTTCGAGACTTACCGACCGCCGACCGAGATCATCGACGGCCGGCAGGTTCTCGGGGGCCGCATAGTCCTTGATTTCGCCGGTCAGCTGACCATAGAGGCCAAGGTCCGCAGCTATGGACTTGGAATACGTCGCACCTACGGCCCCCGCCACATACGCCGGCGGCAGGTAGAGAGGCATCGGCGGCCGATCGGCAATGTGCCTGGAGTCGAAGGTGGGGACGATGAGCAGCCAGCCGCCGCCGAGGCGTTGTCTGTAGTTGGCCTCCACGCTGCCCGAAAGTTGGCGCGGGGCATAGTTGCGCAGCTGGAAGCCGCCGGTGTAGAACTGCCTCATGCTGAAATCGAAGTCCGTACTCAGCGACCGGCCGTTACGGGCCATGAGAATGAAGGTGCCGGTCGCCACCATTTCGCCGGCCGCCGCGAGCGCACCCTCGGTGGAATCGATTTGGGGAACGGCGATGGCCAAAAAGTTGCCGTCGCCGCTGTACACTTCGCCACGCAACCCCATGGTAACGGACAGATTATCGAGACGGACCTGGCCGGAAGCCGTCCCGTCGGCGAGCCCCAGTGCCGCAGCGCCGAGCACCAGCAGGCCATGGCGGCTCCATCGCTTCATGGCCGCCTCCTCGCCGCTTCTTCGCGCAGCTCTCTCGCCCTTTCCAGCAACTGATCAATGCGCACGATCATCTCGTCCTGGAACGTTTCCAGATCCACTATTCGCTGCTCCGGGGTCTGCGTGAGGTCCACTGCCGAGGAGTCGGCAACGTTCACCCCGGCCTCTTCGGCGGCGGCTTCCACGGGAATGTTCATGTCGCCGAAGCGCTTGATCCTGTCACGAAAATCCGCGGTATTCCGTTCGCGCAGCTGGCGTTTCTTGAGCGAAGCGATCCTATCCTCCACATCCAGGACGAGCGCGCTGTCGCGCCGGGCACGATTCTCCAAGCTCCCCGCCTTCAACTCGAGATCCTCGGCCGTGTCGTCGTCTCGGGCAACGACTTCCGGCATGGGTTCCAGTTCAAGCGACAGACTTGGGGCGAGCTGGGCTTCAACCTTCTCCAAGCGCTGGTTCCACATGATGTATTGTATGGTATATTGTCTCGTCGACTCTTCGATCGAATCCCCCAACGGAGTCCCCTGGATGGCGTTGTCGAGGATTTCCAGGTAGTTGTCCAACGCCTCGATGAGGGAGTCTCCTGCGTCCTGCCATTCCCTCTGCTTGGCTCTGACGCCGCTCTCCGCTCTCGTCTTGTCGGCCGACAGCTGCTGAATCTCGCCGAGGATGCGGTCGGCGTGGGCCGGGTTCGTCCCGCGGAGTTGCAGGTACTCGTTGTTTAGCCTGTCCCATTCGCCTTCCATGATCCGGAAATCGCCTGCCGTCATTTGGTAACGGCGGTAGGCGGCCAAGTAGGCCTCGTACAAGTCCTCGACCAGCTCCAAGGGGCTCTGGGCATCCTCCTGTGCCGCCAGACGGACGGGTTGCACCGTCATCGCCAGAGCAGCAGCCAGCAGGAGGGACGGCCTCATCGCTATATCCCATACTTGTCGATCTTGTACTGGAGCGTGCCCTTCTTGATGCCCAGAAGCCGGGCGGCCTTCGCTTTGACGCCTCCCGTTCGGGCCAGCGCCTGGCGAACCAACCGCTCCTCGATTCCGTCCATGGTGCGTCCGAGGTCCATACCGTCTCCCATGGCGTTTCCGGCCAACTTCATCCCCCGGGCGTCGCCCAGATTCGCCAGGAAGGGCAGATCGGTCATCAAGAGCGTGTTCCCTTCCGCCAAGACCAGCGCACGCTCAATCACGTTCTCAAGTTCGCGTACGTTGCCCGGCCAATCGTAGTCTTCCAGCCGTTCCAGCGCCACCGGGTCGATGGTGGTCACGTTGGATCGGGTACGCGCTTGCAGCTTCTTGACAAAGTGATCGGCGAGCAACCGGATATCGTCCTTACGGTCCCGGAGCGGAGGGACCGGAACCGCGACAACGTGCAACCGGTAGTACAGGTCGTCGCGGAAGTCGTTCCCGGCGAGCAGTTCTTCGGCGGACGTGTTCGTAGCGGCAACGATCCGCACATCCACCGCGATCGTCTTCTCCCCTCCGAGCCGCTCGAGCTCCCTTTCCTGGAGGACGCGCAGGAGGCGCACTTGGGTGGCATGCGCGATGGTCGATATCTCGTCCAGAAAGAGCGTGCCGCCGTCCGCAAGCTCGAAGCGGCCTCGGCGCTTGTTTTCGGCGCCCGTGAAGGCCCCGCGCTCGTGTCCGAAGAGCTCGGAATCGACAAGGCCCTCTGGCAGGGCACCGCAGTTCACACGGACAAAGGGTCCCTTGTGACGGACGGATCGGGCGTGGATGGCCCGCGCCACGAGCTCCTTGCCCGTACCCGATTCCCCGTAGATCATCACGGTCGAGTCCGACCGGGCTACGCGCTCCACCACGTGTTTGACCTTCCTGATGGCTTCGGATTCTCCCACCATCTCGCCGTAGGGCACGCCGGGCACATCGTCGCCTGCGCTCCGCAGGTACGTGTTCTCGACCCGGAGAGCCAGATTCTCCCGCTGCAGGAGCAGCCGCTTGTCCCGTTCCCTCAGGATGCGGTCCACCTTGATCGCGAATTCTCCGGACGAGAAGTCCTTCGAGATGAAGTCGCACGCCCCCATCTTCATGGCGTCGACGGCTTTTTCGATCGTCCCATAGCCGGTGATGACCAGCACGTCGGTATCCGGCGAGGTCTTCTTCACCTCTTCCAGGACCTTCATCCCGTCGACCTTGGCCATCTTGAGATCGGTGATGACCAGATCCGCCCCCTCATCGTGCAGCAGGCGGATGCCTTCTCGTCCCCCGCGAGCGGAGAGAGTCTTGTGGCCGCGGCGGCGCATCAGCAGCTCCAGACCTTCCCTCATCGAGTCGTGATCGTCAATGATGAGCACACGCCTGGAAGCGTTCATCTAGCTCCTCCTTCCTTGTGCGTCCTGCCGTCGCGTATTCGTGACGGGCAGGTCTTCGGGGCCCCTCAAGTATACGTGGAACTTCGCACCGGTCCCAACGGATCCTGGTTCTTCCGGACGAGGCATCAGCTCCACTCGGCCGTGATTGGCATCGACCAGCTTCGTTACGATCGCCAGTCCGAGACCCGCACCCCTTTCCTTGTCGCCGACGAACGGTTCAAAGATGCGATCCCGCAGCTCTTCCGGGATTCCCCGGCCATCGTCGCGAACCGAAATTCGTACTTCTCCGCGGACCACGGCGACTCCGACCCATACCTCGGTGCCCGCCTGTGCAGCATTACGCAGCAGGTTGAGGACAATGCGTTTCACCTGCTGCGGGTCTGCCGAGGCAATCACCGGTGCAGCGGGCAGGTCGAGATGAAGTGTCCCGCCCTTCTCGTCCAACTCGAGTTCGGCAAGGGCGGCGGCGTCGCGAACAGGCTCGCGGACATCGTGCAGCACCGGAGCGCTCTTCCCGGGACGGGTGTAGCCCAGGAACTCGTTGATGATCCCGTTCAGTCCCACGACCTCCCTTCTCACCCTTTCCAGAATCCGCTGCCGCTCCTCGCGGTCCTCGGTCTCCATCGCGGCGGCCGAAAACAGTTCGAGACCACCGAGCGGATTGCGGATCTCATGCGCGACCTGGGACAGCATCAGGCGCATCTGCTCGTCCCTGCTCTGAATGCCCGACCGCATCCGTTCCATGGCCATGGCGAGTCTGGATATCTCATCCTCGCCCTCCAGACTGACCGGACGGTCCATCCATCCTCGATGGATGCGCAGCGCCGCCTTGCTCAGTGTCTCCAGGCGGCCCACGATTCCCCCTGCCAAGCGCCACCCGATGAGCGCCGCCAGCGCGGCGGTGCCCAGGGACAGCCCCACGATCGTCCACCTCAAGTTGTCGAGGGGCTCGAGGTAGCCAGCGCGTATCCGCACCCCCAAGAAAGCGCCGTCAGCAAGCTGCCAAAGGCCGTACATGTAGACTTGTCCGTCCGGTGCCGGGACCGCCGCGGTGGTGGTTGATCCGTTGTCGTGGGCTTCCGGCACCTCGGAAACAAGGTAGGGTCGAACCCAGCTGAGCTCCTGTCCGATACTCACGGAGTCGGCGGGTGCCGGAGTCACCAGCACCGTTGCCACCAAATCACCCGGCATCCAGCGGAAGATGTCGGCACCGTCCACGAAGTCGGTTGTGAGACGCTGCAGCACCTGCTGAACACGCCGCCATTCGGCGCTGTTCTCGGCACCGGGTTCCAACAGGAGGAGAGCAGCCCCTTCGCGCAGACTCAGCTCGCTGGCCACTCCCGCCATATCCAGCAGTCGCTGCTGGAGCGATTCTTCCAAGTGTCTCTTCGCCGTGCTCCACGCCAGCACGCCTTCGAGCGCAGTGGCCAGGATCGCGAATGCGACGAATAAGAGCGTGAAGCGGCTGCGCAGGCTCAATGCTCGGCCTCCGAGTCCCCTAGAAGGAGCCCGTGGACAAAATCTCCCGGCATTCGAGCAGACTCATCAACGGGGCTTGCCAAGCTCACGAGGTCCCGCATCGTACCGGATCCAGCTTGACTTCCGTGAAGAAGACGGGCACCGGAGCCTTGGGCGCTACAACGACGTGGAAGGGCCGGACGATGCGCCGGGCGGGCACGCAGAAGTCGCCCGGTATGCGCTCATGGAGCTCGACCTTCGTCCCCGCGGTCACAGTGATGACGCTCCTTATCTCGACCGAGTCCCCAACCTCTTCGCGAACACCCAATAATCCTGCCAGGGCCATGTCCCTCTCCCAGTCCACACCTGGCGGGATGATGTTTTCACCGTGCTTGTGAGTGTTCCAGAAATCGAACCAAGCAGCCTGAGTTTCACCCGTGCCGCCCTCATCGGGTGCGCGGAAGACCAAGACAGCGGGCTCATCCACTTCCCAACCGGTTTCAGTCCCCTTCTCCACTGTCGCAAACGGCAGACTTCCCACGTACGCCGACCTGAAGCCCGGACCGACGGTCTGCGTCCGTACCAACTGGACGAACTGAATCACCTTGGCCGCCTCGACATCGGGACCGGACCCGGCGGTGACAAGCGTGGCGAGCGTCCCGAAGGCGCAGCGGACCCACACTCTGTTTTCCCCGCTGCCGGAGTCGTGGATTCTCAGGGTGACCCGGCTTTGATCGCCGTCGCATTCGGCGAGCTCGAGTTGCGGCAGACCGGCGAGCCGGAAGTTAGGGTCGTCATTCAGAGCTTGGATGACGCGAGTGTAGTTGCCCGCATTGTGCAGCGGCAAGCCCGGACTCCACCTCCGATCCTGTTCTCCCACCACGTTCTTGTAGCCGATCTCCTCCGTGACGCTCCAGGTCCCGTCCGAAATCCATCGGATCTGCTGTTTGAGCCAGCCGAGGCCCAGGTGGAGAGGCGTGTCGACCGCGACTTGAATCTCTCCCGACTGCCCGAACGGAGGCCGCACACCGCCGGGATCGGTCGGACCACAGCCGCAAGAAAACACGCAAATCGCGGTCATACTTATCGTTACTCGCGACTTGGCGGCATGCCCCCCCCTTTCCCGATCTCCGCCCGCACTCGCTTGTGCCAAGCTTGGCGTGTATCTTTGTTTCGTCGTGTCTTCCATATTCCGCCTCCGAAAGCTGCTTGCCGAGCGAAGTGTGAAGTCAGGAGACTTTACACTCGCCAGCGGGCGATGTTCACATTACTACGTCGATGCTCGCCTTACGACGATGTGCGGAAAAGGCCAAGTGCTCGTCGGCGAGGTCTGCTGGAATGCCGTACTGGAGGCTCGTTGGGAGCCCGATTTCGTGGGCGGCATGACCTTGGGGGCCGATCCGGTTGCGTACGCGATCGCGAATCACGCTACCCGTGCGGGTCGCAAGCTCGATGCCTTTACACTTCGCAAGCGTCCGAAGGACCACGGAACAGGCAGGCAGATCGAAGGAGGACTCCCCGTCGGGGCCAGGGTCGTGGTGGTCGACGACACGGTCACCTCGGGCAGCAGCCTGCTTCAAGCCGTGAAGATCGTGGTCGCCCATGGGGCCTCCGTGGTGGGCATTCTGGCCCTCGTGGACCGCGAGGAAGGAGGCAGGCGGGTTCTTGCCGACGCGGGTTTCGACCTGCGCGCCGTCTTCACTGCAAAAGATCTCTGCGGACCGGAAGGAGTTCCCGGCCGGTAGCGAACGGGGATGGCATCGCCGGTCGAATGTACCGCCGCTCGAATGCCGGGGGATTCTGTCCGAGGGCCGATGGGCCGCCAGCGATCAGTCGACAAGACGCAGTGGCATGATGAGGCACAGGTAGTCCAATTCCGTGTCAGTCGACTGAACGGTGGCCGCCCGTTCGGAGGTCTTGAAGCTCAGTTTGACCTCGCCGGCCGGCATGTTGCGCAGGACCTCGAGCAGATAGTTGGCGTTGAATCCGATCTGCAGGCCGTCACCGTCATAGTCCAGCTGGAGCTCATCGTGCGCTTCCCCGAGATCCGGCGTCGTCGCCTCGAGGAGTAGCTTGTCGCCCTGGAAAGCCAGCTTGATTCGGTGAGTCTGAGTACTGGCCACCACAGCCATACGGCGCACCGCCGCTTCCATGGCGGCCTTGTCCACGATGGCCAGCTTGTCGTTGTCCTTCGGGATGACCTGCTCGTAGTTCGGGTACTTGCCGTCGACAAGCCGCGTGTACACTTCCTTGGCATCCGAGCGGAACCCCAAGTGATTTGCGGTCCGTGCAACCGTCAACTCCGCGTCGCCGTTGAAGAGGCGCTCGACCTGGCTCAGTGCCGAGGGAGGCACGATGAACTCTGCAACTCCTCCGCTGGCCGGTGTATCGACGACCATCTTCGCGAGGCGATGACCATTGGTCGCGACCATGCTCATTCTCGACTCTTCGAGTTCCCAGAAGACCCCGTTCAGGATGGGCCTGCTTTCCTCGGTCGCCACCGCAAACGCCGTCGCCTGGATCAGCCTGCGCAGCGAGGTTTCGGACACGGTCCATCCCTTTTCGAAATCGATCGCCGGGAAGTTCGGGAACTCGTCGCTGCTGAGCCCGTTGAGCTTGAAGCGGCTGTACCCGCAGCTGATCTCCAGCTGATGGCCGGTCACATGCAGGTCGACGGGCTCGTCGGGAAGTTCGCGCGTGATTTCCTGGAGTTTCTTCCCGGGAACGGTGATCGCGCCTCCTTGGTCAACTTGGGCCGGCACGTTGACACGGATCGAGACATCGAGATCGGTACCGCTGATCCGGACCTCGTTGTCGCCGGCCTCCAGAAGCACGTTCGAGAGAACGGGCAGCGTGGTTTTGGCCGGGATGCTCGCCGCGACGGCGGCCAGTCCGGTGTGGAGATTCTGGCGGGTGATTGTCAGTGTCATGGCATCAAGCCTGTCGGGGAAAACCGATGGAATTCCACAGACCCGGACGGTCCTCTCTTGAATTTAGCAACAGAGAAACAGAAACTCGTCATCATAGTGGCTGTGGAAAGCGTGGGAGAAGACAGCCGGAACTCGGCCTGACTGTTTGTAACGCAACGAGAACCGCATGGTCGAACCGCTCGTGGGAAAGACTGAAAACGTCTGGAAAACGAGATGCCTTGCCGCCCGAAAGGGTGGATGGTTGTGGAAAAGACGCACTGTTGCACCGGGTTACCCACAGGTTTTCCACAGAAAGGCGGTTCAGAACGGGGACGGGTCATGCGGGGATGGCACCCAACTGGCTGCGCAGTGAATCGACGCGATCATGGAAAGCGACGTCTTCGCCGAGCTGCCGCTCGACCTTCCGGATCGAGTGGATCACGGTGGAGTGATCGCGACCCCCGAAATAACCGCCGATCTGGGTAAGCGGGAGATCCAGTAGTTCCCGCATGAGGAACATCGCGACCTGCCGCGGAACCACGATACTGCGTGAGCGTCGCCGGGAAACCAGAGCGGCGCTCGTGGCTCCCCAGGCTTCGGCAACTTGATCCCGGATGAGTTCGGGGCCGAGCGACGGGTGTTCCTGAATGGCTCCCAAGGTGGCTAGAGCCGAGCGGGCAATGCGGGGAGTGACATCGCAGCCGGCGACTGAAGACAGCGCGAGCAACTTGATGATGGCACCTTCGAGCTCCCGTACCGAAGATGTGCAGAGCCGGGCCACGAGGTCGAGGACCTCGGAAGACAGGGACAGATTCTCCTCATCGGCCTTCGTGCGGAGGATCGCGACCCGAGTCTCGTAGTCCGGCGGGATGATATCGGCCACGAGACCCCATTCGAAACGCGAGACCAGGCGCTCCTCGAGCCCGTCGAGTTGCTTTGGGTGCCTGTCGCTGCTGAGGACGATCTGACGGTTGCTGTTGTAGAGCACGTTGAAGGTGTGAAAAAACTCTTCCTGGGTATGCTTCTTGCGCCGGAGGAACTGAACATCGTCCACCAGCAGAAGGTCATAGGAGCGGTAGCGGGCGCGGAAGGCGTCGGTCGAGTTGTTGCGGATGGCCCGTACCAGTTCGTTGACGAATTGCTCCGTCGTCAGATAGCAGATGGCGGCCCCGGATCCGACTTCCAGGGTACGGTAGGCGATCGCGTGCATGAGATGGGTCTTGCCGAGACCGGTCGCCCCATGGAGAAAGAGAGGGTTGTAGCCCCGGGCGGGACGTTCCGCGACGGACTGACCCGCTGCTTGGGCCAGACGATTGTGCTCACCGATGATGAAGCGGTCGAAGGTGTACCGCTGGTTAAGACCCGATATGCGCCGGTCCTTGGGAGCGGACGGGGGGGATGCGGCGGGGTTCGGCGGGGGTTCGGCGACCGGCGCGACGGAAGGTCTGGAAGCACCGCGGTCCGGCGAAGATTCAGCGCCCGTGAAGCGGAGCGTGACGGGATCCCCCAGAACGCTTTCGGCGATTTCGTGTATCATCCCGCCGTACTTGTCCTCGACCCATTCGGCGTGGAAGCGGGTGGAGGCGACGATGTGGAGAACCCCTTTCGCCCAGGAGACCGCGTTCGTGGTGGCCAGCCAAGTGTCAAAACTCTGCTTGGGCAGGCCGAGTCGAGCCTGCTCGAGGATCTGTTCCCAGAGTTCCGCTGCGGCTGGTTCCATCCGTGCCTCGTTCGAGAAGAAGGGGCAGCGAAGCTAGGCGCTGGCCACGGGGAAGTCAACCGCGTGTTGGTCAGCGTTCCTCCCGGCACCTGCGGTTGACCCGCCAAGCTCCACGCACATAGACTTGCTGGGCTGTCGTCCGAATCGGCCGGGCGCTGGGCGTGCCGGCTCCGCCTTCAGGATGGAGGTACCGGGAAAGACATGAAACCGACATACAGGCCGCGGAACCGCAAACGCGTGAACAAGCACGGATTCCGGGCACGGATGAGCACCAAGGCAGGACGTGCGACGCTGAACCGCCGCCGCCGCAGGGGACGGTGGTCGCTTGTCGTTCGAATCGGCTCCAAGAACGGCCGCTAGCAGCCGTCTCAGCGTGCCGCTCCCAAGCGGTCGCCGGGGGCCGGTCAGCGATCGGCTGCCCAAGGCGGCGAGGATTCATCGCGGCTCCGGCATCCGGGCGATGTTCAGGAAGGGTACCCGGAAGAGAACGCGGTTGCTCGATCTCCATTGCCGCCGCTCCCATCGTTCGCTTTCACGGATCGGATACGTGGTTCCCAAGCTGGGCCATCGGGTTGTCGACAGGAACCGCGTCAAGCGGCGGGTGAGGGAGATCGGGAGAAGGCATGTCCTCCGAAGGCTCAGGAACCGCGGTCTAGGGATGGATATTCTCATCAGGATCCGAAGACCCGCGTACCGGGCGACGTATTCGGATCTGGAATCGGAGATCCTCGAAGCTCTGGAGGCTGCATGCTCCGACATGTGATGACCGGGATGATCCGGTTCTACCAGATGTGCCTATCGGTGTACCTGCCCCCGGCATGTCGTTTCCTTCCGACCTGCTCCGAATACATGCGGCTGGCGATCGAAACCCACGGCGCAGCGCTTGGCGTCTGGCTGGGCATCAGGCGCATCGGTCGCTGTCATCCATGGGGCGGATGCGGCTTTGACCCGGTGCCTGGGAGCCCGTGGATGAAATCTCCCCGGCATTCGAGCGGCGAACGATGAGACCTGAGCTCAGATTCTTCCTCGCGCTGACGCTGATGATCGGGGTCTTCGTCCTCACGGAATTGCTTTTTCCGCCGATCCGGCCCGAAACACCTCCGGAGGGTGAAGGAACGGTCGCGGAGAGTGGGGAAACGATCGAGTCCCCCGCCCGCGAGGTCGTCACGCTTCCCGTACCACCCGGTCAACCTGCCCGTGTCGAAGAACCCGGCGAGAGGCTGATCACGGTGGAGACGCCCCTTTACAGGATGACTTTCTCCAACAACGGCGGTGCCGTCCGATCGGTCCAGCTGCTGGGCTATGAATCGTTCACCCGCGAGGGTCCGGTGCAGCTGGTCCGCGAGGGAGAGGGAGTGCTCGGGGGGCTCTGGATAGCAGGCAGCGGCGGAGAGACCTTCGATCTCGCGCGCTATCCCTATACGGTCGTCCCCGAGGACGGGGTCCGGATCGGACAAGGCGATGGCCCGCAGACACTTACGTTCCGACACGATTACCCCGGCGGACGGTTTTTCAGCGAGATCCGCTACACCTTTTCGTCCGATTCGTACATCGTGGGCGTGGAGGGTGACCTTCCCGCAATCGCACGGGCCTCGCTGTTCGTGGACCTCGGCCCGGGATTGGCGGTCAACGAACTGCGCGAGGCCGACGATCGGCGCATGATGGCCTTCGCCGGGAACCATGTCGACGAAGGGATCACGTCGAGGCCTCTGGCGCGGTTGGACGAGCCTGAATCGCTGGAGGGCCCGCTGCGTTGGGCCGCCGTAAAGAGCAAGTACTTCGTCCAAGTTCTCCTGCCGGGCAGACAGTCCGGCGGGAGGGATCTGCTGACGGGAATCCGGGCGGAGACGGGCGCGGCCGGGGGCCCGCTGCGGGTCAGGGTCGGGACGACGGTGTCCGAGTCCGGCCGCTATGCCTACCGGGCTTATATGGGGCCCATCGAACGCGAGCGCCTCGTCGCCGTCGGGGACGACCTCGAGGAGGTCAACCCGTACGGCTGGAGGCTGTTCCGCCCTGTCGTGCGCCCCTTCGTCGGCATCGTCCTCTGGCTGGTGAGGTTCCTTCACGAGAGCCTTCTGCTTTCGTACGGCTGGGTCCTGATCGTGATCGGGGTCCTCCTCCGGGTCGTGATGTGGCCACTCAACCGCAAGATGATGCTCTCACAGGTCAAGACCATGGCGGTGCAGCCGCTCGCGGAGGAGATCAAGCGCAAATACGGCAAGGATCCGCAGCGCATGCAGCAGGAGACGATGAAGCTCTACAAGGAACATGGGGTCAATCCCCTGGCGGGCTGCCTCCCCATGATGATCCCGATGCCCGTGCTGATAGCGCTCTTCTTCGTCTTCCAGAACACGATCGAGATGAGGGGTGTTCCCTTCATGTGGCTTCCGGACCTGTCGGCTCCCGACCCGTTCTATATTCTTCCGGTCTTCATGGGTGCGAGCCTTTACCTCACCCAGCTCATTACCATGAAGGTGTCGGGGAGCGCGGCAAATCCGCAGATGAAGATGATGCTCTACCTCATGCCGATCGTGATGCTCGTCATCTTCTGGCGGTTTCCGTCGGGGTTGAATCTGTATTACGCCACGATGAACCTGGCGTCCATTCCGCAGCAGATTCTGATCGGAAAGGAACGGAAGAAGGTTCAGGCGGCCGGGCCGCTGAAGCGTCCGGGGTGATGTCGTCGGCATGGTTGGGTCACGCTCGCTCCTCGACACCATCGTCGCGCAGGCCACCCCTCCCGGACTCGGTGCGACAGCGCTGATCCGGCTTTCCGGGCCGCACGCACAGGAGATTGCGAGCGCCCTCATGGGGAATGACGGGGGTGCCATGCGGACTTGGCCGGAACGCCGCAGCCGTTTGTGCGTGCTGCGTCGTCCCGGGTCCGACGAAGTGCTCGACCGTGCGCTCGTCACCCTGTTCCGGGGCCCCCGGAGCTACACGGGAGAGGATTTGGTCGAGGTGTCGACTCACGGGGGCGTTTCCATTCCCGTGAGCGTGGTGGACGCGTGCGTCGCTCTCGGGTCCCGGAAGGCGAGGGCGGGGGAGTTCACGCAGCGCGCCTACCTGAACGGAAAACTCGACCTGACCCAGGCGGAGGCCGTCGCGGACCTCGTAGCGGCGAGTTCTCCCAAGGCCCGGTCGATCGCGCTGCATCAGCTCGAGAGAGGATTGGGCGAGCGAATCGCAGCCCTTCGGGGAGAGGTGATCGGGTTGTCCGCGGTGCTGGTTCAGCACATCGACTTCCCGGAGGAGGACGATGCGCCGGTTTCGATCGAAACCATTGTGTCGCGAGCCGGGAGGGTGGCGGGTGGTATCGACCGTCTCTTGGCCACGGCACCTGCGGGCGAGCTGTTGCGACACGGGGCCGTCACGGTTCTAGCGGGGCGTCCGAATTCCGGTAAGTCAAGTCTTTTCAATGCTTTAATAGGGACTGAGCGAGCGATCGTGACCGAAGAGGAGGGCACGACGAGAGACGCGATCGAGGCGGTCGTTTCCATAGACGGGTTCCCCTTCAGGCTCGTGGATACTGCCGGGTTGCGGGATAGTGCGAAGAGGGTGGAACGACTGGGGATCGAGATCGCGCACCGGTATCTGGCGGGAGCGGACGTGGTTATCTTCTGTCGGGAGACGGGTTGTGCCCGAAGTGTCGACGAAACATCGTTTCTCCGGTCGGTGGCCTGTCCTGTCGTGAAGGTGCGCACGAAGTGGGATCTCGCGGCCGAACACACAGCGGTGGAGAACGGCGAAGTACCAGTGTCGGTAGTGTCCGGCCAGGGACTGAGCGAGATGAAGGAGATTCTTCGTGATCTCGTCTTTCATGGAATCGTGGAGGGCCGGGGTGAGGTGCCGGTGGTTACGAGGCGTCGGCAGGCGGATCTGCTGATGGAGGCTGGAAGGGAAGTCGGCGAATTCGGTAAGGCGTTGGCACGCCGGATTCCGCCGGAGGTGGCGTCGGCGCATCTCAAGGCCGCCGAGAGTGCGCTCGAAGAGATCCTGGGTGTCGTGGCTGCCGCCGATGTTCTGGACCGCGTATTCAGCGACTTCTGCATCGGGAAATGACCCGCCTGAATCTGAAATGACCCGCTTGAAACTTCGGTGCGACGTTGTCGTGGTCGGGGGAGGCCACGCGGGCACCGAGGCGGCTGCCGCGTCGGCTCGCCTCGGTGCGAGGACGATACTGGTCACACCCGATCTGACCCGGATCGGGCAGATGAGCTGCAACCCCGCGATCGGAGGGATTGCCAAGGGGACGGTCGCTCGTGAAGTCGATGCCCTGGGGGGAGTGATGGGGCGGGCCACCGACGCGGCCAGCATCCAGTTCCGGATGCTCAACCGGTCGAAGGGTCCTGCCGTATGGGGTCCGCGTTCGCAATGCGATCGGGCGCGCTACCCGATCGCGGTACGCCGAATTCTGGACGAGCTCGTCAACCTTGATCTGTTCCAGGAGACGGTGACCGGCCTGCACTTCGACGGCCGCGTGCAGGCTGTCGAGACCCGTGGTGGGACGGCCATCGAGGCCGGTGCGGTCGTCGTCACGGCGGGAACATTCCTGAGGGGGAAGATTCACGTCGGGGGAGCATCTGCCCTCGGGGCAGGACGGGCAGGCGAAGGACCTTCGATTGCGCTCGCCCAGGCGTTGGGAGCGCGGGGGCTGAGAGTAGCCCGTTTTAAGACGGGCACTCCGCCGCGCATCGACGGAAGGTCGGTGGACTACGCGAAATGCGAACGCCAGGACGGGGATGAGGAAACCTTCCGCTTTTCCTACTACTACAAGGAACCCTTCCTGGAGCAGCGGCCGTGCTGGATTACATGGTCGGGGGAGTCGCTCAAGACGATCGTGACGGCAAATCTTGCGCAGAGCGCGCTCTACGGGGGTGAGATATCGGGGCAGGGTCCGCGCTACTGCCCGTCCATCGAGGACAAGGTGAAGAGGTTCCCGAACACACGTCGCCACCGGGTGTTTCTCGAGCCCGAAGGCCTTGAGACCACCGAGCTGTACGTAAACGGATTGTCGACTTCGCTTCCGCCCGATGTCCAGCTCGATTTCTTGCGATCGATTCCGGGGCTCGAAAGAGCGAAGATGACCAAACCGGGGTACGCAATCGAGTACGATTACTTTCCTCCGGATCAACTGCGCCACACCTTGGAGCTCCGGGAAGTCCCGGGACTTTACTTTGCCGGACAGATCAACGGAACGACGGGGTATGAGGAGGCGGCCGGGCAAGGGCTGATCGCGGGGGCCAACGCGGCATTGGCGATACAAGGAAGGGACCCGTTCGTCGTGGACAGGGACCAGGGTTACATCGGGGTGCTGATCGACGATCTCGTCACCAAGGGCGTGGACGAACCGTATCGCCTGTTCACATCGCGTGCGGAGTTCCGTCTGCTGCTGCGACAGGATAACGGGCCCCGACGACTGGGTACGCTCGCTCGCTCGATCGGCCTATTGACGCCGGAACAGTGCGCAGCACTTGAGAAGCGACTCCGGCAGGAATCACGCGCGATGGCCTGGTTCCGCGACCACGCTCTCCCGCCCGCGAAGGCCAACCGAGTGCTGGCGGAGGTCGCGAGCTCCCCTGTCAGGCGGCCGGTGCGGGCCGACGAACTCCTCAAGCGGCCGGGTGTCACCGCACGAGCCCTCGTGCGCGCAGCCGGAGCCGAGGTGCCGGTGCTTGACCCTGATGTCCTGGCAACGGTCGAGATCGATATGAAGTACGAGGGTTACGTTCGCCGGGAGGCGGATCGGGCGGCCAGATTGAGAGTGCAGGCGGGTTTTGCGATTCCCGAGGACACGCCTTTCCACGAATTCACCACGCTGTCGTTCGAAGCCCGGCAAAAGCTCGCCAGGATTCGTCCTGTCAGCTTGGCCCAAGCCGGAAGGATACCGGGCGTGTCACCCGCGGACCTGCAGAACCTGGTGATGGAGGTCAGAAGGAGGCCTGTGCCCTCCGAGCCTCCGGATCCAGAGGAAACGGCCTCCAACTGACCGAAGCTGTCCGGCAGCCCGTGGACCAACCCCATCGGCGCTCGAGTGGCCGATGCATCCGTGCTGGACCGCTTCGCTCCGCCTGCTTCTCGGGCGAACAGCGGTGCTGTTCCCCCTTCAAAGCACCTTGCCGGCCCGGTGCCTCGCCGCTCTCGGTGCTCGTGCGGATTAATCCACGGGCTGCTGAGCTGGGGGGGAAGGGGTGTGTTTCACGTGGAACAAACCGTGGGAATGGGGCCGCGAGTGTTAGGTTACGTTTCGCAATCATCCGAAGACCACTGACACGACGGATTCGCTTCGCTTGACCCGAGTCATCGCAGTCGCAAACCAGAAGGGCGGAGTGGGCAAGACGACGACCGCGGTCAATCTCGGCTCGGCACTGGCCAGTCGGGGAGCCCGAGTGCTGATTGTCGATATGGATCCCCAAGGGAACGCGTCCAGTGGCGTGGGCATCGTAGACCGCGAAAACATCAACACCGTCTACGATGTTCTCGTCCGGGGTCTTCCCGTTTACCGAGCCGTCAAAAGAATCGCGTGTCACCCGAACCTGACCCTGCTGCCGGCGACTCGCGACCTTGTCGGAGCCGAAGTTGAACTGGTCGGCGTGCG
The DNA here is from genome assembly GCA_965215065.1 of Longimicrobiales bacterium. Taxonomy (GTDB): domain Bacteria; phylum Gemmatimonadota; class Gemmatimonadetes; order Longimicrobiales; family Gaopeijiaceae; genus Bin94. The sequence goes on along the minus strand of OZ244037.1, from coordinate 1,056,781 downwards.
TGACCGGGAAACCATACTTCGGGAGGCCCTCGCTCCGATCATTCCGGACAGCGACTTCGTCCTGATAGACTGTCCCCCTTCTCTTGGCCTGCTGACGCTGAACACCTTGGCGGCCGCCGGCTCCGTGCTCATCCCCATCCAGTGCGAGTACTATGCGCTCGAGGGGCTGTCCCAGCTTCTCAACACCATACGACTGGTGCAGCGGGCGCTGAATCGAGGTCTGACGGTCGAGGGGGTCCTTTTGACAATGTACGACCAGCGCTTAAGCCTGTCACGGCAGGTCGCGACCGAGGCCAAGCAGTTTTTCGGATCCGAGGTCTTCGAAACCGTCATCCCGAGAAATGTCAGCATCGCCGAGGCACCGAGCTTCGGTCTGCCCGTGGGCGACTACAGTCCAGGCTCGGCCGGTGCCCGGCGGTATGCCGCTTTGGCGAGGGAGATCACGAGCGGCGGGAGATCCCGGACGCACACAGGAGCCGACAGAACATGAGCAGAAGCGATCGATTGGGCAGGGGTTTGGGAGCGCTGCTCGGGGAATACATGGAAACCGAGGAGGTCGCCGGAGCCGATGTAGCATCTCCCGCCGGGATCCCTGTGCGGACCATTGCCCCCAATCCTTTTCAGCCGCGGCGTAAGTTCGCCCCGGATGATCTCGCCGAGCTGGCGTCGTCCATAAGGGCCAACGGCCTGCTTCAGCCGATCCTTGTGCGCAGATCGGTCTCCGGGCAAAACTACGAGCTGGTCGCGGGAGAGCGTCGTCTGAGGGCCGTCAAACAGCTTGGCTGGACGGAGATTCCGGCGCTGGTGCGTAAGGTGGAGGACCGCACGCTTCTCGTCCTCGCTCTGGTCGAGAACCTGCAGCGTGAGGACCTGGGGCCGCTGGAAGAGGCCGAGGGATATCAGATGCTTCGGGACAAATTCGGTTACACGCAGCAGGAGATTGCGGATGTGGTGGGGAAGAGCCGGCCCGCCGTCGCGAACATGCTCCGCCTCCGTGCGCTTCCGCCGTCGGTCAAACGTCTGGTCGGCGAAGGTGACCTCACAATGGGCCACGGGAGGGCCATCTTGGCCGTTGACGACCCGCTCAAGGCAGCGGATCTGGCGCGGGAGGCAGTGACCGGGGGTTGGTCGGTGCGTGAAACCGAAAAGAAGGTGAGCGAGCTCTCCAAGGGTCCCCCACCGGAGCCGAAAAGGCCGTCGCCGGAACCGGATCCGGCGGTAGGAGCTTTGGAAGTTGCCCTTGCCGATCACTTCGGTACCCGCGTTTCGATCCAGTGGAAGGGCCGAGGACGCGGCACGATACGGGTTGTTTTTCAGGGAGCGCGTGACCTGGAGCGTGTCTTCGCGGCAATGACCGGCAAAGAGGCAGAGGCGGTCCTAGCGTGAACAGATCAGCAATGCTCGCGTGAGCGGACAACGGACAAGGAGCGGAACCTTGGACAAAGACGAACGGAAGCTCTCGATCATTCTGCAGCCGGACTGGGGACCGGCACCACGAAACTTGGTGATTCCATGGCGCCGGGGGCGAATCATCCTGGCGATGGGCGCACTCCTCGCCGCAGGGTCGGTCGGCATGGCGGTCACATGGATCTCGATGGCCCGCCGGGCTGCCGCCTCGGACGAACTGAGAGTCGAGCGGGACGCGCTCCTGGCCCGGCATGACAGCATGGCGATCCTTGCAGAACGTCTTGCGGGGCTCGAGGCGAGAGAGACGCAGCTGCGGGTTCTGTCCGGCCTCGAAGGGAACCGCGATTCGGCCCTTTGGCTGCCTCGGACGCCGCGCGCCGCCCGCGGAGCCGGGAGCTCCCCCGTCGGCGACACCGCCGCAACCCCGGCGATGTGGCCCCTGACCAAGCGAGGGTTCGTCACGCGCTCCCTGCTCGCAGGCGACGATGGGGATCATCCGGGCATCGACATCGCAATCGCGAGCGGCTCCTACGTCAGAGCTTCGGGCAGGGGCCGCGTGATCGAGGCAGCGGAGGATCCTGTCTACGGGCACTTCGTGCTGATCGATCACGGGAAAGGCGTTTGGTCGCGTTACGGGCACGCGGTATATTTGACGGTGAAGCGCGGCCAGCGTGTTCGGAGCGGCGAAGTGATCGCGCTGTCGGGTTCGAGCGGCAGGTCGACAGCGCCCCATCTTCATTTCGAGATCCTCAGGAACGGCCGTGCGATCGACCCCTTGTCGATGGTGACGCCTCCTTGATCGAACCAAACCTTGCGAACCCTAGCGAGTAGTCCCGTGAGCATGGGCCGGGCCGTGCGTACAGGTCGAGCCGACCCTCGGCCGGGCTGCTGCTGGAAGGCAACCTGCGGCGAATAGGAGCAGACGCAGCCTTGGGACATCGTTCACGAGCCACGCAGCGATCGAGTCCGCTCCCCTGCGCAGTGCGCGGCGTACCACTTGGTGAAATAGTCGATTTCCTGGACGGCTACCTGGAGGTGCCGACGGCGATCGACCATCCGAACGCCCTCAACGGGCTTCAGGTCGAGGCATCCGGCCCCGTGAAGCGTTTCGCGGTCTCCGTCGACGCCAGCGAAGCAGTCATCCGCGCCGTCAAGGACTGGGCGGACCTTCTCGTTGTTCACCACGGGCTCTTCTGGGGTGGCCTTCAGCCTCTGACGGGTCCCCATTTCCGGCGCGTCAAGGCGCTGATCGAGAGCGGCACCGGGCTCTACAGCGCCCATCTTCCCCTGGACTCCCACACGGAGGTCGGCAACGCTGCCGTGCTGGCACGCGCTCTGCGCATGACGTGCCTCGAGCCATTCGGGCACTACCGGGGAGTCCCGGTCGGCTGGCATGGTAAACTCACCGAGTGGCCGGACTGCACTCTCGGCGAGCTGGCGAGCACGCTTACGGCGCTCCTCGGCGCCCGGGTCGTCACCTTGCCGGGAGGGCCCGACGAGATCTCCAAGGTCGGTGTCGTGACCGGTGCCGGTGCGTCCGCACTGGAAGAAGCCGCGGCCCTGGGCCTCGATGTCCTGATTACCGGCGAGGCCCGACATCATCACGCAATCGAAGCCGCTGAATCGGGAGTGACCATGCTCCTCGGCGGGCACTACGCCACGGAAACCTGGGGCGTGAAGAAGGTGGCCGAGGTGCTCACCGAGCATTTCGGGATCCACGGACGCTTCGTAGACTCGCCGACGGGACTTTAGAAGCCCGTGGATAAAATCCCCGGCATTCGAGCGGCGATGCATCCGGGCCGGATCGCTTCGCTCTTCGTTGCTTTTCGGGCGAACAGCGGTGCTGTTCCCCCTTCAAAGAGCCTTGCCGGCCCGGCGCCTCGCCGCTCTCGATCGTGCGGATTAATCCACGGGCTGTTAGCTCACCAGGCCTCTGGCAAGCGGGCCGCTTCATCGAGAATGGAGAAGACCAATGAACATTCCAGGGCGCAGCATACTCTCCTTGCTGCAGGCGGGAGTCGTGCCACCGGCGGGAGTCGCGCTCGCGGTCGGCATCTCGGCCCAGGCCGTCCACGGCCAGATCCCCGCCCCGGCCGATCATTTCGGCTTCGACATGGGTGCCGAGCGGCGGCTCGCCGACTGGGACGACCTCACGTCGTACTACGAGATCCTCGCGCACGCGAGCGACCGCGTCACGGTGGACACGCTCGGCCCGACCACCCGGGGACGCCCCTTCGTGATGCTGACCATCACGAGCCCCGCCAACCACGCCCGACTGGCCGAGCTGCACGACGTCCAGCGCCGCCTCTCCGACCCGCGCACCGTCAAAGGCGGTGACGATCTCGAACGCCTCCTGGACGAGGGCCGCACGGTCGTCATGATCACCCACGCGATCCACTCGACCGAGGTCGGCAGCGCCCAGGCGGCTGCGAAGCTGGTGCACCACCTCGCCTCGTCGCCGGAGGAGAGCGTCGGAGAGATTCTCGACAACGTCATCCTGCTCCAGATCCCGTCGCTCAACCCGGACGGAACCCAGTGGGTCAACAACTTCTACAACGAACACGCCGGCACCGAATTCGAGGGCCGCGCACCGCCCTGGCTCTATCACTTCTACACCGGCCACGACAACAACCGCGACTGGTACACCTTCTACCAGAAGGAGACGCAGCACACGATCCGTGCCCAGAACGAATGGCACCCCCAGATCGTTCACGACATCCATCAGATGGGGGGCTCGGGCGCCCGAATCTTCTTCCCGCCGTACATAGATCCGATAGAACCCAACGTGGATCCGGCGCTGGTCGCGGCCGTCAACCAGCTCGGGGCGTACATGGCCGCGGAACTGACTTCCCAAGGAAAGAAGGGCGTCGTCATCAACGCCATCTACGACGGCTTTCACCCCGGGCGCGCCTACATGCACTATCACGGGGGAGCCCGGATCCTCAGCGAGACCGCGTCCGCACGCCTGGCCACCACCGTGAACGTCCCGCGCGAGTCGGTGCGGGGCGGGCGCGAGTACGAGGCTTCGGAGGCCGCGTGGAACTTCCCCTGGCCGTGGGAAGGCGGCGAGTGGGGGCTGCCCGACATCGTCGAATACCAGTTTTCCGGGGCGATGGCGCTGCTGACCAATGCCGCGAAGAACCGTCGCTTCTGGCTGGAGAACTTCTACCGGGTGAACGAGCGCGCGGTGGCCGGGTGGGAGAGCTGGCCGGCCGCCTGGGTGATTCCCGCCGGGCAGGAGAACCGGATCGGCGTCGGGACCGTCCTGCGCACGCTCACCGAGGGAGACGTGGAGGTCCGCAGCGCCCAGACCGGTTTTACGGCGGGAGGCGCCGCGTATCCGGCCGGGTCGTATGTGATCCCGATGCGCCAGCCCTACGCGGCGTTCGCGCAGACGCTCCTCGCCAGGCAGGAGTACCCCGACATGCGCCAGTTTCCGGGCGGTCCGCCGAAGCGCCCCTACGACGTGACCGCGCACACCCTGCCGCTGCTGATGGGGATCGAAGCCGAGGCCCTGGATGTCGAGCCCGACGTCGAGCTCGGTGACCCGATCGGAGTCCAGGCCGTCGACTACGCACTGCCCGAAGCTCTGGCCGGTGACGGCGCGCCCCGCGTCGGGATGTACAAGGGCCACCAGGAGCCGATGGCCGCCGGGTGGACCCGCTGGATGCTCGACCGGCACGGAATGCGGTACGATTCGCTCCACGATGCGCGGATCCGGGCGGGGTCGCTCGGCGACGACTACGATGTCCTGATCTTCCAGAGCCAGTCGGACCGGTCGATCAGCGAGGGCAATCCGCCCGGTTCCCTCCCGGTCCGGTACACCGGGGGCATCGGCGAAGAGGGCCGCGCTGCGATCCGCGATTTCGTGGAGTCGGGCGGGCGTCTCGTAGCGATTGAGGAAGCTGCCGACTTCGCGGTCGGTCTTTTCGGGCTCCGGGTGGGGAACGCCGTGGAGGGGCTTTCCAGCACGGAATTCTACGTGCCGGGCTCGATCCTCCGCGTCGACCTCGCGGCGGACCACCTGTCGGACGGCTACGACGGCTCCACCGCAGCATGGTACTGGCGAAGCAGCCGCGCCTTTACGGTCGACGACGACCGCGTGCAGGTTCTGGGGACGTACGGACTGGACAACCCCGTCATTTCGGGATGGGTTCTGGGGCCGGAAAGGCTGGCCGGCAGGCCGGCGCTGCTGCGTGCGCGCGTCGGGCGCGGCGAAGTGATCCTCTTCGGCTTCCAACCCAACTACCGCGGGCAGAGCATCGTCACGTGGCCTCTGTTCTTCAATGCCGTTTCCGGCGGGAGACTGATCGGATGACGCCTGCCCCCGGCGCTTCGTGCCCCGCGTGCCGGCATCGGGCGAACTCGGCGGAAGCCAACTTCTGCTCGCAGTGCGGCGGTGCCCTGCACGGGCCGCCCTGCCCGGCCTGCGCCGCTCCTTCCGAAGCCGGAGACGCCTACTGCATCCGGTGCGGCGCGGCGCTGCGACCCCGGCGCTCGCTCCCCGGCGGTCCGGGCGCCCGCGTTCCCTGGGCGGTCGCGGGCACGCTCGCGCTGGCTCTTGCGGTCGTGCTGGTTCTGCGGGGCGGAGGAGGACGCGAGATCGCTCTGTCCCCCTCCCCCGCCGCCTCGGTCGGCGGCCAGGGTGCGGTCGCGCCGCCGCTGGGGCCGACGTCGGCCGTCGATCTTGGCGCGATGACCCCCAGGGAAGCGGCCACAAGACTGTTCAACCGAGTCATGAGGGCCGTGGAGGCGGGAAACCAGGCGGAGGCGGACCAATTCCTGACGATGGCGATCGCGTCCTACGACAGGATCGCGGCCCTGTCCCTGGATGATCGCTTTCACCTGTCCCTCCTCTACGCCGCGGCCGGCGACGGTGCGGCGGCGCTCGCAGTGGCCCGGGCGGGGCTCGCCGTCCGGCCGACCCACCTTCTCCTCCTCGGTGCCGCCGCCGAAGGAGCGCTCCTCGTCGATGACGCAGCGACGGCGCGTGCGCACTACCAGACGCTGGTGGACGTGTATGACGAGGAAGCGCGAGCCGAGCTGGACGAGTACGGGACCCAGGAGGGCGGCCATGCCAACCTCCTGCCGGCCCTGCGGGCGGAAGCCGCGGCGTATCTCGCCGGGGACGGACAAGGCGGGTTATGATTGATGGTGATTCAGTCGGAAATGCATGGACCGGGGGGCTACGCGCCCGCGGGCAAAGATTCAGGTCGTGTGAAGCCGAAAGGCTCGTCGCGGATCCCGGCCCACTGCGGCGTCCCGACCATCCCGATCACCTCGCGCAAGCCGTCATGGCTCAAGGTGAGATCGCCCGGAGGGCCTAACTACCTGCGCCTCAAGAGGCTGATGCGCAGCCGGGCGCTCCACACCGTCTGCGAAGAAGCCGGCTGCCCGAACATCGGCGAGTGCTGGGAAGCGGGCACGGCCACCTTCATGATCCTGGGCGATGTCTGCACGCGGGCCTGCAAGTACTGTGCGGTCGCCCACGGAATGCCCACCGAGCTCGATCTCGACGAGCCCAGGCGGGTGGCCGAGACGATCGAAGCCATGGCGCTGGACCATGTCGTCATCACGTCAGTCAACCGCGACGAGCTCTCGGACGGCGGCGCGAGCATCTACGCGGCGACGATCCACGAGGTGCGCGCCCGCCTGCCGCACTGCTCGGTCGAGGTGCTCATTCCCGACTTCAAGGGTGACGAGGATGCGCTTCGCACGGTGATGGATGCCCGCCCCGCCATCCTCGGCCACAACCTCGAGACGGTCGAAAGACTCCACCGGGAGGTGCGCCCCGGCGGCCGCTACTGGCGCTCGATCTCATATCTGGGCAGCGCCAAGCGGATCGACGACTCGATCCTGACCAAGACGGGCATCATCCTGGGGATGGGCGAAGAGGCGGGGGAGATTCGTGAGGCGATGGCCGACCTGCGCGAGGCCGCGGTGGACATCATGACGCTGGGACAGTACCTGCGCCCGTCCCGGCAGCACATTCCGGTGGCCCGCTGGGTCACCCCCGGGGAGTTCCGGGACTGGAAGAAGATCGGCGAAGACGAATACGGCTTCCGCCACGTCGAGTCGGGTCCGCTCGTGCGGTCCAGCTACCATGCCAAGGAACAGGCGCGCGAGGTCGAGGCGGGAGGCCCCGGATCGATACGGTCGGTGATGGAGGCCGACATTCCGGCACCGGCGGAAAAGCGAGATTTGTCCGGCCTCGGCGCGACTGCGGCCGGGCCGATGCGATTGCGCGGTCGTTCGGAGCTGATCCCGCTCCGCACGACCAAAGGGCCGCCGAAGCGCGCCGCCGGGACAGGCTGCTGACGAATGGCGCAGGCAACTCGGAAGACGGAAGCGGCCGCCGCGGGGATCAAGGGCTTCTCCGGGGACGAACTGCTCGCCCTGCTCGCGGACATGCTCCTGTACCGCCGCTTCGAGGAAAAAGCGGAAGAAGCCTACGCGATCGGCAAGATCGGGGGATTCTGTCACCTGCACATCGGGCAGGAAGGGATCGCGGCCGGTGCGATCAAGCCTCTCCGGGCGGACGACCTGGTCGTCACCGCGTACCGGGAACACACGCAGGCGATTGCCAAAGGCATACATCCACGGGCGGTGATGGCCGAGCTCTACGGCAGAACAGACGGATGTTCGGGCGGGCGGGGAGGGTCCATGCACCTCTTCGACACATCGGTCGGCTTTCTGGGCGGTCACGGAATCGTCGGGGGACAGATTCCGCTGGGTGCGGGCGTCGCGTGGGCCATCCGGTACCGCGGCGGGGATCAGATCTGCGTGTGCTTCATGGGCGACGCGGCGGTCAATCAGGGTGCGTTCCTCGAGTCGCTGAACATGTCCGCCGTCTGGCGGCTGCCGGTGATCTACGTCGTCGAGAACAACGGCTACGGGATGGGCACGGCGTTTTCGCGCGTTTCGGCGACCGATATGGAGGCGCGCTCCGGGGCTTACGGGATCCCGGCGCACACCGTCAACGGACAGGATGTGCTCGAGACGTACCGCTTCTTTGCCGACCTGGCCGAACACGTGCGCTCGGGCGCGGGCCCGCAGTACGTCAACGCCGTCACCTACCGCTTCCGGGGACACTCGATGTCCGACCCGGTGTCGGGAACCTATCGATCGAAGGAAGAGGTCGAATCGCGCATCGAGGAGCAGGACCCCATCAAGATCCTCCGGGACAGCATGATGAACGCCGGCCTTCTCACTCAGGCCGAGCTCGAGGACATGGACGCCGCAGCGCGTGCGGCGAGCGAGGACGCCGCGGTCTTCGCCGACGCCTCTTCGCTGCCGGACCCCTCGACGCTGTACGACCACGTCTACGCCGAGATCAATCCGCGCGGCCGGCTGTTCCTGGACGGGAGGGACCGGGGAGCTCAGGGCCGGGAAGCTGCGGGCCGCGGACCCGAGGGCCCGAAGGGTGAACCGGCCGGACTCCGCTCGGGGGGAGGGCGCTCGCATGGCTGAGATGACCTACCGCGAGGCCCTCAACGCGGCCATGTGCCAGGAAATGGACCGGGACGAATCCGTCTTCCTGATGGGAGAGGAAGTCGCCGAGTACGACGGCGCCTACAAGGTTTCGCGCGGAATGCTTGCCCGCTACGGGGACCGCCGCGTCGTCGATTCGCCGATCAGCGAGCTGGGCTTCGCCGGGCTGTGCGTCGGCGCCGCAATGACGGGACTGCGCCCCATATGCGAGTTCATGACCTTCAATTTCTCGATCCTCGCGCTCGACCAGGTCATCAACGGCGCGGCCAAGATGCTGTACATGACGAACGGTCAGATACCCGTCCCGATCGTCTTCCGCGGCCCCACCGGGGCGGCCCTGCAGCTCTCCGCACAGCACTCGCAGGCGTGCGAGACGTACTACGTGCATGCGCCCGGCGTGAAGCTGGTCACTCCCGCCACGCCCGCCGACGCGAAGGGCCTCCTCGCGGCGGCGATCCGCGACGACGATCCCGTCGCCGTGATGGAAGGCGAGCTGCTCTACAACGTTCGCGGCGAGGTGCCCGACGGCGAATACGTGATTCCGCTGGGCGCAGCCGACCTGAAGCGCTCGGGCGGCGACGTCAGCATCGTCACCCACGGCAAGATGGTGCATGTGGCCCTGCAGGCGGCGCGCACATTGGCCCGCGACGGCATCGAGGCGGATGTGCTCGACCTCCGCTCGATCCGGCCCCTCGATGTCGATTCCGTCCTGGAGAGCGTGGCACGCACCAACCGGGTCGTCTATCTGGAAGAGGGATGGCCGTTTGCGGGCGTGGGTGCACAGATTGTCGCGCTGATCCAGGAGGAGGCGTTTGACGACCTCGACGCGCCGGTCGTGCGGGTCATGCAGGCCGATGTCCCGATGCCTTACGCGAAGAACCTCGAGCAGCTCGCCAAGCCGGGCGTGAAGGGTGTCGTGAAGGCCTGCAGGAAGGTGATGTACCTTCGGGCGTGAATCCGCGTCCGGCCCGCCGCGGGCAGAAACCCGAGAAAGCGAAGAAATGGCAACGAAGGTCCACATGGAAGCGCTCTCGCCCACCATGGAAGAGGGCCAGATCGTCAAGTGGTTGAAGGGTGAGGGCGATGCGGTCGCCCAGGGCGACATCCTCGCCGAGATAGAAACCGACAAGGCGACGATGGAGCTGGTAGCGCGTGGCACCGGCGTGCTCAGGAAGATCCTGGCGGGCGACGGTGTCACGGTGCCGGTGGGCGACGTCATCGGCATAATCGCCGCCGAGGACGAAGACATCGACGGCTTGGTCGCGGGGTCGGGGGGCGGGGTGGGTGCGCAGGCGAGCGCGGTTCCCGCACCGGCGCCTGCGCCCGCCGCAGCCGGGCCGCAGTCCGGTGCGGGAACCGTCGTCGCTTCGGTGCCGGGTCGGCCGGCCGGAACCGCGCCGACCGCAGCCGAGACCCCGCAGGCCGCTGGCCGCGTCAAGGCGTCCCCGTTGGCGAAGCGGCTGGCAGGCGAGCTCGCCCTCGACATCAGGGCCGTGCAGGGGTCGGGGCCCGGCGGACGGGTGATCAAGCGAGACATCGAGATGGCCGCCGAGGCGGCCGCTGCGGCGCGGATACCGGCGGTTTCCATGCGCGCGGCCGCCCCGGGCGAGGACTTCGCGGATGTCCCCGATTTCGCGGACGTCCCCCTGTCGCAGATGCGGAAGACCGTCGCCCGCCGACTGACCGAGTCGCTCGGACCGGTGCCGCACTTCTTCCTTACGGTCGATGTGGACATGGCGCGGGCGCTGTCGGCGCGGGCGAGGGTGAACGAGCTGCTGGCCGCGCAGGGGGCGAAGGCTTCGCTCAACGACCTGATCATCAAGGCCACCGCCGTCGCGCTCACGCGCCACCCGGAGTGCAACGCCTGGTGGCAGGACGACGCTGTCCGCCGCTTCAACCGCGTGCACATCGGGGTCGCGGTGGCGGTGCCGGACGGCCTCATCACGCCCGTCGTCACGGATGCGCATGCCAAGGGACTGGGCCGTATCAGCACCGAGGTCAGAGAGCTCGCGGGGCGGGCGCGCGAGAAGAAGCTCCAGCCCCACGAGTACACCGGATCCACCTTCTCCATCTCCAACCTCGGCATGTTCGGGATCGAGGAGTTCACCGCCGTGATCAATCCGCCGGAAGCGGGGATCATCGCGATCGGAGCGGTGGCGGAGCGCCCGGTCGCCGTGGACGGGCGGGTCGTCGTGCGGCCCCGCATGAGGATTACGATGAGCTGCGATCACCGGGTGATCGACGGTGCCCAGGGTGCTCGCTTCCTGGCGACCCTCAAGGCGTTCCTGGAAGAGCCTGCAGCGATTCTGATCTAGCCTTGCAGCCCGTGGATGCCTTGCCAGCCCGGCCCCTTGCCGCTCTCGGTGCACGGGCGGATTCATCATCGGGCTGCTGTCAGTCCGTGGTGCACCCGAGGCGGTTTCCGATGGCCCGCCGTCTTCTCGTGACGCGTCTTCTCCCGACGCTTGCGGCTGTGGCCGCCGCGGTTGCGCCGTCTCCGCGACTCGACGCGCAGGAGATCACCACCCTGATCCGCGCCGACCGCCTCATCGACGGCAACGGCGCGCTATCGCAGCCGGGCTCCGTCCTCGTTGCGGGCGACCGGATCGCGGCGGTCGGCGCGGCTGCGCTGTCCGGCGCTGCCGACCGCACCGTCGATCTCGGAGACGCCACCATCCTGCCCGGCCTGATCGACCTGCACACGCACCTCACCGACAAGGTCGGCACGCACTGGGAGGAGGTGCTGACGACCACGACACCCGCGCAGGCAGCGCTCTACGGCGCGGCCAACGCGCTCACCACGCTGCGCGCGGGCTTCACGACCGTCCGCGACATGGGCCCCACCTGGCCCTACACCGACGTCGATCTTCGCGACGCGATCGCCGCGGGCGTGATTCCGGGACCGCGCATGCAGGTCGCCGGCAACTACGTCTCGGCGACGGGCGGTGCGGGCGACGCGCGCCAGTTCTCCATCTACGTGGACGTGCCCACGGTCCGAAATCTCGCCGACGGCGTCGACGCGGTAAGGGCTGCGGTGCGCACCAACCACAAGCACGGCGCGGACTTCACCAAGATCCTGGCCACCGGCGCGGTCCTGTCCCGAGGCCTGCCCCCCGGCGCGCAGCAGTACTCGGACGCCGAGCTCGCCGTCGCGGTCGAGGAGACGAACCGGTGGGGACGCTTCACCGCCGCGCACGCCCACGGCGCCGAGGGGATCAAGGCGGCGATCCGGGCCGGCGTGCGCACCATCGACCACGGCTCGATGATGGATGACGAGGGGATCGCGATGCTGCTCGAAAGCGACCGAACGTATTTCGTGCCCACCCTGTACGTCGGCGTCATCGTCCCCCGTGACGGGGCGGCCCTGGGCATCCCCGAGGACCAGATCCGGCGCTCGACCGAAATGATGCGCTACCGCAATGCCACCTTCCGCCGCGCCGTCGAGGCCGGGCTCACCGTGGGGTTTGCGACGGACGCAGGCGTCTTCGAACACGGCCACAACGCACGGGAGTTCCGGGTCCGCGTTGAAAACGGCCAGAGCGAGATGGACGCGATCACCTCGGCCACCAGCGTCTCGGCGGCGATCATGGGCTGGGAGGCGGACATCGGGTCTCTGGAAGCGGGAATGTACGCCGACGTGATCGCGGTGCCGGGCAATCCGTTGGACGACATCACGGCGCTCGAGCGGGTGATGTGGGTGATGAAGGGCGGCGCGGTCTACCGGGACGACCGGGCGCAGGGGGGTTAGCTTCTTCACGGCTCGGGACGGCGGGAGCCGTTCCCTGACGAGCCGGTTGCAACCTTGGCGAAAGGTCTTCCCTTGGCACGAAATCCACAGAATACCCACTTCGACGTTGCCGTCATCGGCGCCGGGCCGGGCGGTTACGTCGCCGCGATCCGGGCGGGCCAGCTCGGCCTCAAAACCGCTTGCATCGAGGCCGACAAGCTGGGCGGCGTATGCCTCAACATCGGGTGCATTCCCACGAAGGCGCTCCTGAGCAGCGCGCTCATGGTCAACGAGCTCAGGGACGCCGCCGGGCATGGCATATCCTTCGAGGGCTTCACGGCCGACCTGGGGCCCGCGCAGGAACGAAGCCGGGCGGTGTCCGACAGGCTGTCGTCCGGGGTGAGCTTCCTGCTGAAGAAGAACAGGGTCGCCCACATCGAGGGGTATGGGCGGCTGCTGGGGGGCGTCGGGGGCGGAAGGGTCGAGGTGGAACGGAACGGGAAGAAGCGAACCGTCACCGCCGACAACATCATCATCGCCACGGGCTCACGACCGCGCAGCCTTCCATTCCTGCAGATCGACGAAGAACGAATATGGTCGTCGACCGGCGCGCTCTTTCAGAAGGAGGCGCCGGGGTCGCTGGTGGTCGTGGGCGCGGGGGCCGTGGGAATGGAGTTCGCCGACATCTACAACGCCTACGGGACCAAGGTCACGGTGATCGAGGTGCTGGACCGCGTGCTGCCGGTGGAGGACAAGGACTCTTCCCGGGTGGTCATGCAGAGCTTCAGAAAGCGCGGCATGGACATCTTCACGGGTGCCCGCGTGGAGTCCACCACGGTCCGGGACGACGGCGTCTCGCTCTCGTTCACCGACAGGCGCGGCAAGGCCCGCACGCTTCAAGTGGACTATGTGCTTTCAGCCGTCGGGCGGGTTCCCAACACCGAGGACCTGGGCCTTGACAGGGCGGGCGTGAAGCTGACCGAACGCGGCGGCTTCATCGCGGTCGACGAGTTCATGCGGACCAACGTCCCCGGGATCCGGGCGGTGGGCGACTGCGCAGGCGGGCAGCTGCTGGCCCACAAGGGGATGCACGAAGGCGTCGTGGCAGTGGAGCACATCGCGGGAGCCGGCCGCCACACCGTGGACTACGGCAACGTGCCGAACTGCACCTACTGCCACCCCGAGGTGGCGTCGGTAGGACTTACCGAGGAGCAGGCGCGGGAGAAGGGCCTCGACATTGAGGTGGGCAAGTTCCCGTGGGCCGGGAACGGACGGGCGCTGGCGGCGGGAGACGCCACCGGTTTCGTGAAGGTCATCCGCGACAAGCGCTACTCGGAGGTCGTCGGCGCGCATATCGTGGGCCCGCACGCCACCGAGCTCATCGCCGAGTTCGTGATGGCCCGCCACCTCGAATCGACCGTCGAGGAGATCGACCTGGCCATGCACCCCCATCCCACGCTGTCCGAGGCGGTTGCCGAAGGGGCGCTGGGGGCGCTGGGGAGGGCGCTGCATATTTAGCCCGAAGTTCGGGACAGAATCGGGCCGATTATCGCGGTTAACGTGTTGCAGCCGAAAGACCTGAGTCGATTTCGGCATCCGGATGCTGTACCCATGTAACGATTCGGTGTGCATATTGACATGATTCAGCATATCCGTTACCATGATACCCATGTACATCGAACGCGTGCCCAACCGGAACTCCCCGCCCGCCGTCCTGCTGCGCGAGTCCTTCCGCAGGGACGGCAAGGTCTGCAAGCGCACCCTCGCCAACCTCTCGAAGTGGCCCGACGAGATCGTCCGGGGGCTGCGCATCCTGCTCAAGGGCGGCGTCGCCCTGAAGTCGATGGACGACGCCTTCGAGATCCTGCGCTCCCGACCCCACGGGCATGTCGCCGCCGTCGCGGGCACGGCGCGGAAGCTGGGCCTCGAGAGGCTGCTCGACCGCCGTCCCTCGCGGATGCGCTCCTTGGCGGCGGCGATGATCGCCGCCCGCGTCCTCGACCCCCGCTCGAAGCTCGCCACCGCCCGGGGCCTCGCCTCCGAGACGCAGACCGACACGCCGGGCGAGGAGCTCGGCGCCGAAGACGCGACGGCGGAGGAGCTCTGCGAGGCGATGGACTGGCTGCTGCGGCGGCAGCCGCGCATCGAGCGGACTCTGGCGGCCCGGCACGTCGAGGACGGCTCGCTCGTGCTCTGCGATCTGACCTCGGTGTACTTCGAGGGCACGAAGTGCCCGCCGGCCAGGCGCGGCTACTCCCGCGACGGCAGGCGCGGCAAGCTTCAGATCGTCTTCGCCCTGCTCTGCGACCGGGAGGGCCGTCCGGTGGCCGCCCGGGTCTTCGAGGGCAACACGGCCGACCCCGGCTCCGTGGCCGCCCGGGTCGAGAAGCTCACCGGGCGCTTCTCGCTCTCGCGGGTCGTCGTGGCCGGCGACCGGGGGATGCTGACCGACGCCCGCATCCGCGAGGACCTCGGGCCCGCGGGGCTGCGGTGGATCACCTCGCTGCGGGCTCCGGCGATCCGCAGGCTCGCTTCCGGCGGCGACCTGCAGCTGTCGATCTTCGACGAGCAGGACCTGGCCGAGGTCTCCGCGCCCGAGCTCTGTCCGGGCGAGCGGCTGGTCGTCTGCCGCAACCCGCTGCTCGCGGCCGAGCGCGCGCGCAAGCGAAGAGGCGCTGCTCGCGGCCACGGAGGTCAAGCTCGAACAGGTCGTCCGGGCGACGCAGCGCGACAACCGCCCGCTGCGGGGCGAGAAGCGCATCGCCGTGCGCGCCGACCGGGCCCTGCGCGCCCGCAAGGTCGGCAAGCACTTCAAGACCACCGTGACCGACGACGGCTTCTCCTGCGAGCGCGACGAGAAGCGCATCGCCGAAGAGTCGGCGCTCGACGGCATCTACGTGATCCGCACCAACGTGCCCGCCGGCGAGATGGGGCCCGAAGACACGGTCCGCGCCTGCAAGAGCCTCAGCCGGGTCGAGCGCGCCTTCCGCAGCTTCAAGGGGGTGGACCTCAAGGTCCGGCCCGTCCACCACCGCCTCGCCGATCGCGTCCGCGCCCATGTCTTCCTCTGCATGCTCGCCTGCTGCGTCGAATGGCACATGCGCCGCGCGCCGGCCCCCCTGCTCTTCGACGACCACGACCCGGCCGCCGCAGAAGCCGCCCGCGCCTCGCCCGTCGCGCCCGCCCGCGTCTCCCGCGCGGCACGCGCCAAGAAGGCCGGGAAGCGCACCCCCGAGGGCCTTCCCGTCCACAGCTTCCGGACCCTGCTCGACGACCTCGCCACCCTCACCCGCAACCGCGTCAGGCCCCCCGTGCACGGAGCCATGACCGCCGACATCCTCGCCCGCCCCACCCCGCTCCAGGCCGAAGCCTTCCGCCTGCTCGGCGTCCGCCCATAAGCCGTACCCAGTAGCGTACACCCCGGAAATCGCTTATGTTGCAGCGCCGCAATCACTTGGCAGATCGCCGCCGCCGAACTTCGGTTTAGCAGCCCGTGGATAAAGTCCCTCCGGCATTCGACCGGCGATGCATCCGGGCCGGATCGCTTCGCTCTTCGTTGCTTTCTCGGGCGAACAGCGGTGCTGTTCGCCCTTCAAAGCGCCTTGCCGGCCCGGTGCCTCGCCGCTCTCGGTGCTCGTGCGGATTATTCCACGGGCTGCTAGCCCGAAGTTCGGGACGGAATCGGGCCGATTATCGCGGTTAACGTGTTGCAGCCGAAAGACCTGAGTCGATTTCGGCATCCGGATGCTGTACCCATGTAACGATTCGGTGTGCATATTGACATCATTCAGCATATCCGTTACCATGATACCCATGTACATCGAACGCGTGCCCAACCGGAACTCCCCGCCCGCCGTCCTGCTGCGCGAGTCCTTCCGCAGGGACGGCAAGGTCTGCAAGCGCACCCTCGCCAACCTCTCGAAGTGGCCCGACGAGATCGTCCGGGGGCTGCGCATCCTGCTCAAGGGCGGCGTCGCCCTGAAGTCGATGGACGACGCCTTCGAGATCCTGCGCTCCCGACCCCACGGGCATGTCGCCGCCGTCGCGGGCACGGCGCGGAAGCTGGGCCTCGAGAGGCTGCTCGACCGCCGTCCCTCGCGGATGCGCTCCTTGGCGGCGGCGATGATCGCCGCCCGCGTCCTCGACCCCCGCTCGAAGCTCGCCACCGCCCGGGGCCTCGCCTCCGAGACGCAGACCGACACGCCGGGCGAGGAGCTCGGCGCCGAAGACGCGACGGCGGAGGAGCTCTGCGAGGCGATGGACTGGCTGCTGCGGCGGCAGCCGCGCATCGAGCGGACTCTGGCGGCCCGGCATGTCGAGGACGGCTCGCTCGTGCTCTGCGATCTGACCTCGGTGTACTTCGAGGGCACGAAGTGCCCGCCGGCCAAGCGCGGCTGCTCCCGCGACGGCAGGCGCGGCAAGCTTCAGATCGTCTTCGCCCTGCTCTGCGACCGGGAGGGCCGTCCGGTGGCCGCCCGGGTCTTCGAGGGCAACACGGCCGACCCCGGCTCCGTGGCCGCCCGGGTCGAGAAGCTCACCGGGCGCTTCTCGCTCTCGCGGGTCGTCGTGGCCGGCGACCGGGGGATGCTGACCGACGCCCGCATCCGCGAGGACCTCGGGCCCGCGGGGCTGCGGTGGATCACCTCGCTGCGGGCTCCGGCGATCCGCAGGCTCGCTTCCGGCGGCGACCTGCAGCTGTCGATCTTCGACGAGCGGGACCTGGCCGAGGTCTCCGCGCCCGAGCTCTGTCCGGGCGAGCGGCTGGTCGTCTGCCGCAACCCGCTGCTCGCGGCCGAGCGCGCGCGCAAGCGAAGAGGCGCTGCTCGCGGCCACGGAGGTCAAGCTCGAACAGGTCGTCCGGGCGACGCAGCGCGACAACCGCCCGCTGCGGGGCGAGAAGCGCATCGCCGTGCGCGCCGACCGGGCCCTGCGCGCCCGCAAGGTCGGCAAGCACTTCAAGACCACCGTGACCGACGACGGCTTCTCCTGCGAGCGCGACGAGAAGCGCATCGCCGAAGAGTCGGCGCTCGACGGCATCTGCGTGATCCGCACCAACGTGCCCGCCGGCGAGATGGGGCCCGAAGACACGGTCCGCGCCTGCAAGAGCCTCAGCCGGGTCGAGCGCGCCTTCCGCAGCTTCAAGGGGGTGGACCTCAAGGTCCGGCCCGTCCACCACCGCCTCGCCGATCGCGTCCGCGCCCATGTCTTCCTCTGCATGCTCGCCTGCTGCGTCGAATGGCACATGCGCCGCGCGCCGGCCCCCCTGCTCTTCGACGACCACGACCCGGCCGCCGCAGAAGCCGCCCGCGCCTCGCCCGTCGCGCCCGCCCGCGTCTCCCGCGCGGCACGCGCCGAGAAGGCCGTGAAGCGCACCCCCGAGGGCCTTCCCGTCCACAGCTTCCGGACCCTGCTCGACGACCTCGCCACCCTCACCCGCAACCGCGTCAGGCCCCCCGTGCACGGAGCCATGACCGCCGACATCCTCGCCCGCCCCACCCCGCTCCAGGCCGAAGCCTTCCGCCTGCTCGGCGTCCGCCCATAAGCCGTACCCAGTAGCGTACACCCCGGAAATCGCTTATGTTGCAGCGCCGCAATCACTTGGCAGATCGCCGCCGCCGAACTTCGGGCTAGAGCGTCATCCATTTGTCCTCCGAGTCACGGACGATGGAAGGTGACCGAGGTGCCGGATGCCCTACGGTCGTCGGAAAACCCTTGACCGCGAAGACTGATCGGGGGTCTCCGTACCCCAGCGCCTCCAAGAGGCGCCAGATTTCGCTCTCGAGGTTGCTCCGGTTGCACTACGACGTTCGCGCCCATAGATCGTGCCAGCCGGTGGCCGACCGCGGCTCCCGGGGTGTGTCGCCGTGACGACGAGGTCCGGGTGGGCAGGAGTGGAATACTTCTCCCTTGGAGCTTCGTGAAGGTCGTTTGGTCGCCTCCGCCATCCACGGTAACGAGCCGCTGTTGCGGTGTCTACCTGCGCCGACGGCCCCCCGCCACCTCCAGCGCCGCGAGTGCCAGCACCTGCGTGCTCGCGACCAGATCGTCCACCGAGCAGGACTCGTCGGGCTGGTGGGCCTCCTCGAGAGCGCCGGGGCCGTAGGCCACGCAGTGCTCGATCCCGGCGAGGCGCGCGAAGTGCTTCTGGTCGTAGGTGCCGGGGCTCGCTACGAGTTCCGCGCTGCGGCCGCAGACTTCTTTTGCCGCGCCGGACAGCGCGCGGACGAGCGGCGACGTCGGAGGCGCGGAGGTGGGGTGCACCACCATGCGATCCTCGACCGTGAAGCGGCGGCACGGGTCTTCGCTCTCGACGGTCGCGACGAGCCGCGCGATCTCGGCACGCACCTCCTCGAAGGGCTCCTCGGGGATGAAGCGCCGGTCGAAGGTGGCCGCGCAGCGGTCGGCGACGCACGGGGACTGGGTCGCGGCGTCCGCTTGGCCTCCCGCGATGCCGTTGACGTTCAGCGAGGGAAGCCGGGACGCCTCGGGGACGACGGGAAGTTCCGAGCGTCGGGTCGCCATTACGGGGCCGAGCTTGGTGCGGAAGGCCTCCAGAAGCGCGCCCATGTCGCCGATGGCGCTGCGGCCCAAGTGGCTCATGCTGCCGTGAGCCGCGTGGCCGTGCGCGACCACGTCGAACCAGTAGACGCCTCGGTGCCCCACGCAGATACGCGTCGGCCCGAACGGTTCCGGGATGATCGCGAAGTCGGTGTCGCGCCCCGATATGACGCCTGTTTCGCACAGGTGCGCCACCCCCGCGAAGCCGCCGCTCTCCTCGTCGACGGTACCGCTGATGTCGACGGCGCCCTCCAGCTCCACACCGGCCCGGCGGATCGCTTCGACCGCGAAGACCGCAGCCGCGATCCCGGACTTCATGTCGGAGGCGCCACGCCCGTAGATGCGTCCGCCGCGCACGACGCCGGCGAACGGGTCCACCGACCATCCCGCACCGGGAGGAACCACGTCGAAGTGGCCGTTCAGGTGAAGCCTCGGACCCGCTCCGGCCCTCTCGCCGCGCCCCACCACGTTCACGCGAGGATGGTCGGCCGTGTGCTCCGGGCGGCCTGTCGCCTCGACGTATCGAACCGCGAGGCCAATCGCCGCGAGCTGTCGGCCGATCAGCTCGGCGCAGTCGCGGTAGCAGTCCCCCGGCGGATTCACCGTCGGGATCCGGATGAGCGCGGCGGTGAAGGCCGCGATTTCCTCGCGGGCGGCCTCGACCTCCTTCAGGACGCGGTCCCGCAGGACACGGTCCCGACGGCCGGATCGGCCGGCAGCACCGGTGCGGCTCAACGGGCCGTCGGGCTTCGCGGCCAGGTCTCGGCCGGTCGTCGTGGTCGGACGCACTTGATCTCCGGCGGCTGCGGGGTACACGGCGGCGACTTTGCCTTACATTCTGGACCTTACATTTTGGCGCGCGCACACTCCACCGAGAAGCCTGCGAGGACACCCGACACCCCGATGATTTCCATGTTCAGCTTGGAGGGTCGCACGGCAGCGGTCGTCGGCAGCGGCTCCGGCATCGGCGAAGCCGTCGCAATCGGGTGCGCGGAGGCGGGGGCGTACCTGCACTGCCTCGACATCGACGCCGAAGCCGCCGCCCGCACGGCGACGACGATCCGCGCGGCAGGCGGCGAGGCCGGATCGGCCCGGCTCGACATCCGCGAAGCCACCGCCGTGACCGGGGCATTCGATGCCGTCGCGACCGCTCGGGGATCGCTGGACATCGTGGTGTGCACGCCCGGCGTGAATGTGCGCAAGCCCCTGCTCGACTATACCGACGAAGAGATCGACCGGGTCCTGGGCCTCAACCTCAAGGGAGGCGCACACGTCATCCAGGCGGCGGGCCGGATCATGAAGGAGCAGGGATCGGGGTCGATCATCCTCTTCAGCTCCATCCGGTCGGTGGTGGTCGAACCGGGCCAGAGCATGTACGCCGCCACCAAGGCGGGGATCGTGCAGATGGTGCGTGCCGCCGCGGCGGAGCTGGGGACGCGCGGAGTGCGGGTGAACGCCGTGGCGCCCGGCGTGATCGACACGCCGCTCACCGCCCCGATCAAGGACGACGCCGACTGGTACGGGGCCTATGCCGCGAGAAATATCTTGAACCGCTGGGGTGACGCGCGGGAGATGGTCGGCCCCACGGTCTTCCTCGCGTCGGACGCCGCCGGCTACGTCACCGGCACGGTCATCTTTGCAGACGGCGGCTGGACCGCCGTTGACGGGAGATTCACGCCGCCGGGGATGTGAAGGCGCGCCGTACAGCACGGCTCAGGCTTCACCCGCCGCCGCATGTGGTACCCGGAGCCGCAGGCGCGACCGCCCCCGCCGGACGCTAAGCTATACCTCGACCTCGACCCCCCTCGCTTCCAACACCCGCGCCAGCGTCCTGCCGATCTCGTTGTCCGGCGTGGATGCGCCCGCGGTGATCCCAAGCTGGAAGGGCCCCGGGGGCAGCCAGTCCCAGTCCGCGACCTCCGGGGCGTCCGGATTGAGCTCGGGCTTGTGGTGGATCGCTCCGGTATCGGGATCGACGCAGGATGCGTTGTCGATGTGGAAGGTCTTCGCGTACCGGCGGCACAGGTGGGCGAGATGGTTGGTGTTCGACGAGTTGTAACCGCCGATCACGATCATCACGTCCGGGGGATCCTTCATCATCTCGAGGACCGCGTCCTGGCGCTCCTGCGTCGCCGAGCAGATGGTTCCGAAGGAGCGGAAGTGTTCCTGCGCGTGTTGCTCTCCGAAGGACTCGGCCATCATCTCGCGCAGCCGGGCGCCGATGGCCAGCGATTCCGTCGCCAGCATCGTGGTCTGGTTGGCCACCCCGATCTTCTTCAGGTGTTCGTCGGGGTCGAACCCGTCCGAACTCCCCTTCCCGAAGCGGTCCATGAAGTCTTCGCGGCCGAGACGTCCCTTGCGGCCGGTCATGTAGGCGCCGACCAGCTCGGCCTCGTTCATGTCCCGAACGATTATGTACCTGCCCCCTTCGTAACGCTCCACCTGGCTGGCGGTGGCCCTCGACTCCTCGTGCATGTACTTGCCGTGGACCACGGCCGTGAAGCCGTCCCGCGCGAAGCTGTCGACGCGCTTCCACACCAGCAGCACGGAGCCGCAGGTCGTGTCGACGAGGATGCAGCCGATCGCCTTCAGGGTCTTCATGTCCCTCAGGGTGACGCCGAACGCCGGGATGATCACCACATCGTCGCGGGTGACGCGGCTGAAGTCGAAGGTGCCGTCGGGGTCCGGATAGATGAACTCGATTCCCATTTCCCGGAGGCGCTTGTTCACGTGCGGATTGTGGATGATCTCGCCCACAAGGTAGACGCGCTTGCCGGGGAATCTGTGGCGCGTCTGATAGGCATAGTCCACCGCACGGTCGACGCCGTAGCAGAACCCGAAGTCCTTGGCCAACCGTACCGTGATGTCGTCGAACCGGTCCACGTAGGCCCGCGACCGGACCCTTTCCAGCAGTGCCGAGCAGTACTCCGACTCGATGAGGGGCTTTACCTCGGCCTTCAGTCCGAAGCCCCTCCGGAAATATGTGTCTTTCATGGCGACGAATATACATTCCAATGGCCGGACCGGAATAATCCCGCTCGATCCGGCATGGCCGACAACCCGACTGGGCCGACATTCCGACAGGGCCGACAATCCGACTGGGAGCCGCGATACCCGTGCTGAGCAGGTTGATCCTTCTCTTCGTCACCGTTCCGCTGGTGGAGCTGGTGATCCTGCTTCAGGCGGCTCAGTGGATCGGGCTGCTGCCCACGGTGGCGCTGGTTGTCGCTACGGGCATCGCCGGAGCGGCGCTCGCGCGTCGCCAGGGGCTGCGGGCCTTCGTGACGGTGCAGCACGAACTGGCGGCCGGCCGACTTCCCGGGCGCTCGCTACTCGACGGCCTTGCCGTCCTGATCGGAGGAGCGTTCCTGCTCACGCCCGGCGTCCTCACCGACATCGTCGGCTTCAGCCTCCTCCTCCCCCTTTCCCGGCGGTGGGTGCAGCGTGCCGTTCGCCGCAGGCTAGAGCGCCGAATCCGCGAAGGCACGGTCGAATTCACGGTCTTTCCTGCCCGGGGCGGGTCGAGCGGGTCGAGCCCGCGGCGGGGTGAAGTGGGCACCCGAGAGGTGGGCACCCGTCCGCCGCGCCGCGAAGATCCGCGATGAGCCGCGACATCTCCTTTCTCGAACGGCTTCTGGACGCTCCGGGACCATCGGGCTTCGAGTCCAGGCCGGCCGGCGTCTGGCGTGACGAAGCGGCGGCCTTCGCCCGGGTCTGGTCCGACGTCGTCGGCAACAGCTACGCGGCGGTTCGGCACGGCGCGAGGCCGCTGGCGCTCTTGGCGGGCCACATCGACGAGATCGGGCTCCAGGTGACGCACGCCGACGAATCCGGCCTGCTCTACTTCGCCGTGATCGGCGGCTGGGACGCCCAGGTGCTGGTGGGCCAGCGCGTTCGGATCCTCGGCGCGAGGGGAGATGTTCCGGGCGTGATCGGGCGGAAGGCGATTCACCTGATGGAGCGGAAGGAGAAGAACGAGGCCGTCAAGGTGAAGAAGCTGTGGATCGATGTGGGAGCAGGGTCGCGTGACGAGCTCGGGCAGCTGGGCGTGCGCGTGGGCGACCCGGCCGTGCTGGACGCGGGGATGGTCAGATTGGCAGGCGACCGGGTGGCGAGCCGCGCGATCGACAACCGCGCGGGGGCCTTCGTCGTGCTGGAGGCGCTCCGGCTGGCGGCCGAGGGCGGAGGGCGCGCCGGGGCAGTGGCCGTCGCGACCGCGCAGGAAGAGATCGGCTACTCGGGGGGCGGGGCGCGCACCAGCGCCTTCGGCCTTTCCCCCGATGTGGCGCTGGTCGTGGACGTAACCCACGCGACCGATGTCCCGGGCGTGGAAAAGAGCGAGGTCGGCGAGCACTCTCTGGGCGGCGGCCCTGTGCTCACCCGCGGCTCCTCGACCCACCCCGCCGTCTTCGAGCTTCTGGCCGAGACCGCCGAGGCGAACGAAATCCCGTACTCGATCCAGGCGGCTCCGCTCCGCACGGCCACCGATGCCGACGCCATCCACCTGGCGAGGGGCGGCGTCCCGACGGGGTTGGTCTCGGTGCCGAACCGCTACATGCATTCGCCCTGCGAAACAGTCGCGATCTCGGACCTCGTGCATGCGGCGCGACTGCTCGCGGCCTTCGTCGAACGAATCGACGGGAGCGTGGATTTCGCCCGCGGCTGACCGGGATTCTGCGGCGATTCTGCGCCGACTGCGTGCCTTGCCTATATTCTTGAAGTCCGATGCCCGCATATCCGAAATATCCGAACGCCCGGAAAACACAGCCCAGACATGATCGACCACGGCCAGACATGATCGACGCTCGTTACGTTGTTACGGAACTGCAGGACATGAGAGAGGAGGGCCATCTCTCGGACGCCCTCCTCAGACATGCGGTGCGGACCCTCTACAAGTCCGACGAGCGCTACAGCTGGGTCGGTGTATACCTCCTCAGCGAAGACAGGCTGGAGCTTTGGCTCCACAACTACATGGGCGCGCCGACCGAACACGCCAAGATCCCGGTGGGCCAAGGCGTCTGCGGCACCGCGGTCGCTCACGGCGCCAACCAGAATGTTCCCGATGTCTCGGAATTTCCGGGTTACCTCGCGTGCAATCCCGCCGTGACGTCGGAGCTGGTGGTGCTGATCCGTGCCGGAGGCGAGATATTCGGCCAGTTCGACATCGATTCCGACCGTCCCAGCGCCTTCACGGACCTCGACGAAGCGGCCATTCAGATGATCGCCGACAAGTTGGCGGAACAACTCGCCCGCGAGCGTGGCTGACTGAGCATTCTGTCGTTTCTCGCGCCCAACCCCGGGCCGATAACGCTGACAGGCACCCGCAGCTACGTCACCGGTGGAAGCGCCGCAGCCGTAATCGATCCCGGGCCGGCGATCGAATCTCATCTGGCGCTCCTGGCCGAGGCGGTGGCCGGTGCCGAGGAAGTCGTCATCCTCCTGACTCACGCCCACTCCGATCACACGGAAGGGGCCGCCGATCTGGCGCGCACCCTCGGTGCCGAAGTCCTGGGTCCGGGGGGCGAACGCGATATCGAGGACGGGCAGGCCTTCGCCACGAGCGCAGGCGAGCTCGTGGCGGTCTCCACACCGGGCCACGCACGGCGGCACTTCTGCTTCCACCTTTCCGCCGCCGCCGCGGTCTTCGTCGGCGACCTCGTCCTGGGCGAAGGCGACACGACCTGGGTGGGCGGGTACCCCGGCGCCGTGGCCCACTACCTTGCCTCGCTGGACAGGATCGAGGCGCTCGAGCCCCGCGTCCTCTACCCGGCGCACGGCCCGACCGTCCGCAACCCGTCCGATGCCGTCGGCCGGTTCCGCCGCCACCGCCTGTCACGGATCGAAATGGTCCGCCGTGCGCTGGACGAGGGGCACAAGAACCCCGCCGCCGTCACACGGCATGTCTACGGCACCCTCCCCCCGGACTTAACCGCCATGGCCGTCGCCGGCACGGAGGCGATTCTGGCCTACCTTTCGGGCGTTTCGGGCACCGAATAGCTTGACCCGGATGACGACCCGGACGATACCGAAACATCTCACGGCGGCCTTGGCCGGGATATGCGGACACGACGGCGTCATAGCCGACCCGGACCGGCTGCTCGTCTACGAATCAGACGCGCTGACCGCATACCGGCACCGGCCCGGCGCAGTGGTCCTCCCGCGCACTACCGACCAGCTGCGGCGTGCAGTGAAGGCCATCGTCCGGCACGACCTCCCCATCGTGCCGCGCGGTGCGGGGACCGGTCTCTCCGGGGGTGCGGTGGCGCTGAACGGCGCCGTCGTCATCGGAACCGCACGGATGAACCGCATCCTGGAGATCGACGCGCCCAACCGCCGTGCGGTGCTGCAGCCGGGCGTCGTCAACGCGGAGCTGTCGGCCGCGGCCGCCTCCTGCGGTCTCTACTACGCTCCCGATCCGTCGTCCCAGACCGCCTGCACCATCGGCGGCAACGTGGCGGAGAACTCCGGCGGCCCCCACTGCCTCAAGTACGGGGTCACGTCGCGGTACGTCACCGGCCTGACCGTCGTCCTGGCCGACGGCTCCGTCGTGGAGCTGGGATGCCGCGGGCGAGAGGCGCCCGGATACGACCTGGTCGGCCTCTTCGTGGGCTCGGAGGGGTGCTTCGGGATCGCCGCCGAGATCGAAGTCGCCCTGCTTCCGGTCCCGGAAGGCGTGCGTACGCTGCTCGGAATCTTCGACCGCATCGAGGATGCGGGCCGGGCCGTGTCGGACATCGTGAGCGCGGGCCTGCTTCCCGCCGCGATGGAGATCATCGACGGTCCGACGATCCGCGCCGTCGAGGACAGCGTCTTCGCCGCGGGATACCCCACCGACGCCGAAGCGGCCCTCGTGATCGAGTTCGACGGACTTGAAGCGGGACTGGACCGCGAGGCCGGCCGGGCCGACCGCTTCTGTCGGCTCGCCGGAGCCCGCGAGGTGCGCAGCGCCAGGGACGAGGAAGAGCGCCTCGCCCTCTGGAATGGCCGCAAGAAGGCGTTCGGAGCCATGGGAAGGATCGCACCCGATCTCCTGGTGCAGGACGCCACTGTTCCCCGGACCACCCTCCCCGCGATCCTCAGGGGCATCTCGGAGATCGGCAGGCGCTACGACCTCGTCGTCGCGAACGTCTTCCACGCCGGCGACGGCAACCTCCACCCCAACATCCTCTTCGACCGCCGCGACGCCGACGAGCTCGAGCGCGTCGAGCGCGCCTCGAAGGAGATCATGCAGCTCTGCGTGGACGCGGGCGGCACGATCACGGGCGAGCACGGGGTCGGTCTAGACAAGAAGCACCACATGCCGCTCATCTACGGCCGCGACGAGCTCGACGCAATGTGGGGGATCCGCCGCGTCTTCGATCCCGAAGCCGTCATGAACCCCGGCAAGGTCCTTCCCGCGGAGACCGAGCCGCCGCGCGTGACCTGGCGTGACCGTCCGGCGCACAGCGGACCGGCCGACGCGTCGGCGTCGGCATGAGCACCTCCGCGCTCTCCCCGGAGTCTGCGGCCGAGACTCAGGCGATCGTGCGCGCTGCCGACGAAACCGGCACCCGCCTGGCACCCGCCGGGCGCATGAGCTGGCCGTGTGCCGGAGGATGGACACGCGAAGGCGGCACGGTCGTCTCGACGACGAGGCTCGACACCGTTCACTACTACGAGCCCGCCGACCTGACCGTGACCGCGGGCGCCGGCATCGGTCTGGACCGTCTCGCGAAGATCGTCGAGCCCAACGGACAGTGGCTGCCGTTCGACGCACCGGGCTGCGACGCCGGAACCCTGGGAGCCGCGGTCGCGTCGGGCGTGTCGGGGCCGCTCCGGGCTCGCTACGGTGCCGTCCGCGACAATGTGCTGGGGCTCGAGGTGGTCACGGGCGACGGGCGGATCCTTCGCATCGGCGGCCGCGTGGTCAAAAATGTCGCGGGTTACGACCTTGTCCGCCTCTTCACCGGCAGCCGCGGCAGCTTGGGCATCATCACCCGCGTATCGGTGCGCCTCTTCCCGCGCGGCGAGGCGGACGAGACCCTGCTCTTCGCCGGGGAGCCGACCCAGGTCGTGGCCATGTCCCGGACCGTGTGTACGAGCGAGGTCCCTGTCACGGCGGCGGAGGTGATGGAGGGAAGGGAGGCCGACGGAGGCCGTGCCATGGTGTTGGTCGCGCGACTTCTCGGCGGGCGCGACGAGGTGGAAGAGAGCCGCGCTCGGATCGTCGCCGCGCTGGCAGCCGAGCCCCGCCGGGTGCTGCGGAACGGCGAGAGCCGACAGTTCCACACGGCTCGCGTCGGGTGGGAAGAAGAGGCGTCCCTCGTCGCACGGCTGGCCGCGCTCCCCGACCGGCTCGGCGCGGCCTTGGAGGTGGCCCGGACCTTGGCGGCCCGCCTGAATCCCGTCTCGGGCGGCGCGAGCGGCCCCCCCCCGACAGGCACGGTCGCCGCCGCCCGAGACGGTGCAGTCACCGCCGACGCGCTTCAAGGAGTAGTGCGCGTCAAGGGGTGGTGCCGGGATGCAGACCCGGACACGTTGGCGAAGAGCTTGTCGCAGGCCCGCGGCGCGATGGAGGCACTTGGCGGTTCGCTCACGCTGAGCCAGGCCCCCCCGGAGATCGCGGCCCGGGTGGGTTGGACGGGGGCCGGACGGGGAACGGCCGGACTCACGGACCGGATCAAGGCCCTGTTCGACCCCGGTTCGGTCCTGGCGCCGCGATGTCCGTGAGGATCGCGACCGAGTCCGTGGAGGTCACGTCCGAGTCCGCGAGCACCGCCGCCGACTCCCTGGCCCACGCGGTCAAGGAGCAGGAGGAAGGGCTGCTAAACTGCGTGCACTGCGGCTTCTGTCTCCCGGCCTGCCCCACCTACCGGCGCTTGGGAGACGAAGCCGACTCGCCCCGCGGGCGGCTGCACCTGATGCGTGCGGTGGTGGAGGGGCGGATGGACGCCGGTTCGGATGCCTTTCAGCTCCACATCGGGCGCTGCCTGGGCTGCCGCGCCTGCGAACCCGTCTGCCCGTCCGGCGTCGAGTACGGAAACCTGCTGGAGCTGGCCCGCCATGTGGGTGGCGAGGCGCGGCGGCCGTCTCTGCTGACGCGACTTCTCCTGCGAGTGTTCGGCACTGACTGGATCGCCCGCCCGTCCATGTGGGCGGCGCGGGCCGTTCGCGCGACCGGGGTCCCGGCGCTGGCGACAAGGCTGCTCGCCGGGAACGCGCCCCCGCGGGGTCCGAGATTGGGTCTGGCCATGCTCGCGGCATCGTCCCCGGCACGCACGTTGCCCGCCCCCGCCGCGCCCGCAACCGCGAGCTCCCTTCGCACCGCCGCCGCCCCCCATGCCACGGTCGGCCTCCTCACCGGATGCGTGCAGGCCGGCCTCTTCTCACGGGTCAACGAAGCCACCGTGCGGGTTCTGGAAATCAACGGCTACAGGGTCGTCGCCGTCGAGGGCCAGGGGTGCTGCGGCGCTCTCCACGCTCACGCCGGCGATCTGGCGGCGGCGCGGGCGATGGCCTCCCGCAACGTCGATGCCTTCGAGGCGTCCGGCGTGGACTATGTGGCCGTGAACGCCTCGGGATGCGGCGCGGCGATGGCCGAGTACGGGTCGCTCCTGTCGCGCGACGAGGAGACGGCCGGCCGTGCGGCGGCGGTCGCGGGCCGGGTCAGGGACATCTCCCAGCTGCTTGCGGCATGCGGCCCGGTCCCGGGCGGCCCGATGAAGATGAAGGTCACCTACGACGCCCCCTGTCACCTCGTCCACGCCCAGCGTGTCGCCGACCCGCCGCAGGCGGTTCTGCGTGCGGTGCCCGATCTGGAGGTTCTCCCCCTGGCGGGTGCTGCCGAGTGCTGCGGCGGCGCGGGCATCTACGGCCTTACGCACCCCCATCTGGGCGGTTGGATCGGCGCAGACAAGGTACGCAGCGTATTGGACAGCGGCGCGGACGTCCTGGTCACGGGAAACCCCGGCTGCATGATGCAGATCGGGGCCGGACTCCGTCTGGCGGGCAGCCGCATGCCCGTCGTGCACCTGATCGAGCTCCTGGACGAGAGCTACCGGCGCGCCGGGCGCTGCGGCGGGCACACGACGTGAAACTCTCGGTGACGATGGACGAGGCGGAGCGGCGCGCTGACGAGTGTGTCGAGCTGCTGCGGTCCTTGGTCACGACCGAATCGCCCACCGGCGACGAAGCCGCGAACCTGTCGGTGGCCGACATCCTGGAAGAAGCCGCCGTCCAGGCGGGAGGGAGGGTGGAGCGCTGCCTCGCACCCGGCTTCGGGGTTCATCTCGTCGGCCGGTTCCGCGGCACGAAGAGCGACGCCCGCCCGCCCCTCCTGGTGGTGGGGCACATGGACACGGTGCACCCGGTCGGGACGCTGGCACGCATGCCATTTGCCGTGAAGCACGGTCGGCTGTACGGCCCCGGGGTCTACGACATGAAGAGCGGTGTCGCGGTCGCGCTGTTCGCTCTCCGCATCCTCGCGGAAACGAACGGCGGGCCGGGCTCGGACATTACGTTTCTCATCACCTGCGACGAGGAATGGGGCTCGCCCGACTCGCGGGAACGGATCGAGGCCGAGGCCGGGAAGTCGCGCGCGGCGCTGGTCGTGGAGCCGTCGATGCCGGGAGGAGGCGTCAAGAGCCGCCGCAAAGGGGTGAGCGCCTACGCTCTCCACGTAGCGGGAAAGGCGGCACACGCCGGGATCGAACCGGAGGCCGGAGCCAGTGCCGTGCGCGAGCTGGCGCGTCAGATCTGTCGCATTTACGACATGTCCGATCCGGCCGCGGGAACCACTGTGAGCGTGGGCGTTGTCGCGGGCGGCACCGCGGAGAACGTGGTCGCGGACGCCGCCCGATGCACCATCGATGTTCGCTTCTGGACTTTCGACGAAGCACAAAGGGTCGATGCGGCGTTGCGGGCATCGGCACCGTTCGACGAAAGCTGCACGCTGAAACTGGAAGGCGGCGTCAACAGGGGTCCGCTCGAAAGAACTCCCTCGTCATCCCGGCTGTATCAACACGCTCGCTCATTTGCCTCCGAGCTGGGACTGGACCTCGGGGAAGGCAAGACGGGGGGAGGCAGCGACGGCAATATCACTTCGGCCGTCGGGTGCCCGACGCTCGACGGCCTCGGTCCGGACGGCGGAGGGGCGCATACCCGCGAGGAACACGTTGTCCTGCGGGACATCCCGTTTCGCATTGCGTTGATAGCGGCCCTCTTCGAGAGACTGTAGTGAAGCGTCTTGACTGTAGGCGTCCTGCTCGGTGGGATTCCCGTGGTCTCGCGACTTCGGGCGTCCGTCTGCCCACCGCCGAAACAGGGGAGTCGGCGCACGTGAACCCTACCAGCGCCGAAAGGCTCCCGCCGACCGCCGAACACGGTTCCTTGACACATGGATACTCATTCGTCGTTGGAACACACTTGCGCTTGTGCTTCCTCCAATTCGTGAGTACCTTTGCTGTACAGTGCTGCCCACCCGCCGAGGGCGGGTCATTCAAAACCCATTTCCGGAGAACGCATCGAATGGACGCAGCGACGCCGAACAACTACGAAGCGGCCCTGAAGCAGGCGGAAGCCGAACTTGCCCGCCACAAGGAGCGGGGCGAAGCCCTTCTTCGCACGGTCGAAGCGCTGAGGAACCTGTTGGTGCTGGTTCCGGCAAAGCCCGCGCCGGTGCGCAGGAGAAAGCCGCGGAGGAAGATCGTCAAGGGGAATCATCCTCCCATCCCCTCGGACCACTTCAAGGGAATGGGGCCCACGGCGGCCTACCGCAAGTTCGTGGCGGAATTCGGGATGGACCATCCGGTACCTTCGATCCGCGACGCGCTCCTGGCCGGCAATGTCAGGACCACGTCTTCGTCCTCGCTGCTGACAGGCCTGCACTCGGTTCGGCAGCGTGACGCTAATAGGGAGGAGGCCAGGAAGAAGGAGGAGGCCAGGAAGAAGGAGGAGGCCAGGAGGGAGAAGGAGGCCAGGCAGAGGGCCGCGGAGGTTGCCGAGCAGAAAGCCGAGGAGACGACCGAATAGAGGTCGCCTTGACAGCCCGTGGATGCATCCGGAGGGCCGTCCTCCGAGAGGTCCCTCTCGAACTGAGAGAGTACTTCGAGATCAGCAGCGGCGGGACCCATGCCCGCCGCATTCTTCTGCTGACGCTCGAGGCCGAGGACACCGCGGCATGGTCGGAGTGCGTCGTCGGCGAAACGCCCGGTTATTCCTACGAGACCACCGACACGGCTTGGACCGTGCTGACGCGATGGATTTTGCCGTCCGTGGTCGGAACGAGGGTCGAAGACGGGCGCCGACTCCGCTCCGTTCCTTGGCTCCGCGGCCATCCCATGGCTCGCGCGACGGTGGAAATGGCCGGGTGGGATCTCGAGGCCAAGCGGCGCAACGTGTCGCTGAGCAGCCTCCTCGGCGCAACCAGAGACGCCGTGCCGGTGGGCGTTTCGATCGGCCTGCAAAAAAGCGACCGCGCCTTGGTCGAACGGGTTGAGGGATACATGGCGGAGGGGTATCGCAAGATCAAGATCAAGGTCAAGCCGGGCCGCGATGTGGAAATGCTCGGGGCGGTCAGAGAGCGCTTTCCCGATGCGCCTCTAATGGCGGACGCGAACTCCGCATATGCCCTTCCAGATGATCTCGCTCGCCTGCAGGCGATGGACGATTACGATCTGATGATGATCGAACAGCCGCTCTGCCACGAGGACATGCTCGACCATTCGCTCCTGCAAAAACGGATCAGAACACCCGTATGCCTCGATGAATCGATTCGTTCGCTCGGCGATGCCCGGCTGGCGCTTCATCTGGAGGCAGGAAAGATCATCAACATCAAGCCGGGCCGTGTAGGGGGGTTCAGGTCGTCCGTTGCCATACACGATGCCTGCGTCGCCGCGGGATGGCCGGTCTGGTGCGGCGGAATGCTCGAATCCGGAATCGGCCGTGCGTACAACGTGGCATTGGCTGCCCTGCCGGGCTTCACCATACCGGGAGACATTTCGAACTCGCGGCGTTATTGGGCAAAGGACATCGTGTCACCGGAGTTCGAAATGGCGGACGGCCTGATGCCGGTGCCGGAAGGCCCCGGGATCGGTGTGACGCCCGATGTCGAGCGAATAGAAGCGCTGACGACCCGCAAAGAGGTGTTCGAGGCCTAGCAGCCCGCGGATCGATCCGCACGAGCACCGAGAGCGGCGAGGGACTTCCGCCACGGGCTGATCTTTACGGGCCGCACGTAGGATGTGCGATCCCGCGATCCCTGCTCGCGCGGTGAACTACCTGTACACCAGAGAGACGCGGTCCTCCTTTGCCATCGAGGGCGAAACGCCGGCCCCCGAGCCGTGCCGAACGGTTCATTTCAGTCCTGAGGACTGCATCGGCCTTCGATCCGGCGGAAATGGCGGCCCTCGTCCGGCTGCAGGGTACGATCGCCGATCCCCGCTATGCCGCTGCGGACCGGCGCGAGATCGTCGACATGCCCGACCGGCGCGCGTCGCTTTTCGTGCGCCTCTGCCGGACCCGCCGCCTAACGATCCCGAGCCATGACCAGGAGAGTGCGCCCCGGCAGGAGCGCCCGGCGCGCACGCTATTGTACCGGAGACACCCCGCGCAGACATGTCGGACAAAATCTCCAGCGCTGCTCCAGAGGTTCGCCGCACAGGCAGAGGTTGACACGGGAGCGCCCGCACATGGGACATCCCGCCGCGCCGGGGGGCAGCGCCCCGTCGCAGCTTGTACAGCGTGCGGAAACACCCCGCGTGAGGGCGATGATGTGACCCGCTTCGTGAGGTGTGGTCACGCCCTGCGCGACCTGGCGCTGGGCGTCGTCCGCCATCGATACCAGTCCGTTGCGGCGGGCGAGGGTGCGCAGTGTGGTGATCGATGCCCCGGCGGTGACGGCGGTCCGCATCTCGTCGTCAACCACGAGCACCTCGAAGACGCCGCTGCGGCCGCGGTAGCCGTCGCTGCAGGCCGAGCAGTCGGAACCGCCCCGGCCCCAGCAGCGCGAACACAGCTTCCGCACCAGTCTCTGGGCGACGACGCCGGCGAGGCCGCCCGCGACGAGGAAGGGCGGCACGCCCATTTCGATGAGCCTGATGATGGCGCTGGGTGCATCGACGGTGTGAATCGTCGTGAGCACGAGGTGCCCGGTCACGGCGGCGGACATGGCGATCTCGGCGGTCTCCCGGTCGCGCACCTCACCGACCAAGATGACATCCGGATCCTGCCGCAGAATGGCCCGAAGGCCGGATGGGAACCCGACCCCGGCCTTGCGGTCGATCTCCATCTGGGCGACACCGGGGAACCGATACTCGACCGGGTCTTCCAGCGTCACGATGTTGATCCTCGAAGCGGAGAGCTCGGCTACGGCGCCGCAGAGGGTCGTGGTCTTGCCGCTGCCCGTGGGCCCCGAGGCGATCAATACGCCCTGTCGGCGCTTCAGGATCTGCCGCAGCCTCGACAGGTCATTGGTAGAGAGGCCGAGGGACGTCAGGTCCGGCGGCGCATCGCCGGGATCGAGGAGACGCAGCACGGCCTTTTCGCCTTGGCGGGTGGGAATGGTGGACACCCGAACAGTGAGCTGCATGTCTCGCCTTCTGATCGTGAACCCTCCGTCCTGCGGACGGCGCCGTACCGAAATGTCCAGCCCGGCCATGATCTTCACGCGCGAGATCGCCGCGTCGTGAGTTCCGGGCGGCAGTTCGGTGGCGGTCACCAGCGTGCCGTCGATGCGCAATCGAACGCGCGAGCCCCGGCGCATGGCCTCGATGTGGATGTCGCTGGCACGACTGTCGACGGCGTTGGAGATGATGTGGTCCACGATCCTGACGATCGGTGGTGCGGTCGCTTCTTCTTCCAGGTCCTCGGCCTCGCCCCGCGCCTTCGATGCGGGTGGCGAACCAAACCGGTCCAGAAGCTCGGGCAGTTCCTCGCCGTAGGACCGCAGCACCGCCTGCGCCAGGGCGGAGGGCGGCGCGACCACGGCCTCCACATGGCATCCGGACCGAAACGACAGGTCGTCGATCAGCCCGGCGTCGAAAGGGTCGGCCACCGCCACGGTAAGGAGCCTGCCCTTGACCGTGAGCGGAAGGACTCCCTTCGAACGCGCGACCGCAGCGTCGATCTTCCGCAGCGCCTGCTCCTCGGGCTGCAGTGGCGGAGCCACAAAGCCGAGATCCAGATGGGCGGCGAGCGCCTTTGCCATCTGCGACTCGCCCACAAGACCCTTGCGCAGCAGCACGTCGCCGAGCCGACGCCCGGATCGGCGCTGTTCCTCCCGGGCACCGTCGAGCGCGGCAGCCGTGAGCGCCCCGCTGTCGATCAGGAGCCGGCCGAGGAGATCGTCGTGCGTTGCCATCGTGCCGTAAAGCTATGCGGCACGATGGGCGTTGCCATGGCTGAATGGGACGACTTTCGCCCCGCGCCGGGACAGGCCGCGGCGACGGCGGGTACCCCGCCCGCTACACCCCCCCGGCGGCGGCGCGTGGACGGCCGCGCTCTGCTTGCCCGCCCGCTGAAGGGCAGCCGTGCTAGAGGTTCGGCGTGTTGGGCCGCAGGTCGAGGGTGACTTCGGCTGCGACATGGCCGATGTCGGCACGTTCCTTGATGGCGTCACGCAGCCGCGGTTCGATCTTCCCGTAGGCCGCGAGCACGCCGTCCCGGAGCCGGAGGCGCAGCACTCTGATCGCGTTCACGTCAGGACGGCTGGTCCGTGACGCTTTCTTCGCCTCTTCGAGGTCGAGAGGGGTGACCCCGAAGGGCACCACCCCCACATCGTCGCGGCGCTCCGAATCGAGGTAATGGATTGAGACGCTGACATCGCCGCGCGCCGTCTGGTGGGCGATGTCGCCGATGGCGCGAAATCGTGCCGCCAAGGGCCCGATCTCGGTGTTCTGCGCCGCCTTGCGATATCCCGATTCCACCAGCGAGAAAAGGCGTCGGAGGCGCTCGGGGGTCGTCGCGTCGCCGTCGGGGATTTCCGTGCCCAGCTCCTTGCCCCGCGCCTGCCGGTCGTTCAGAGACAGTGCCCGCTCCATGTCGCGGCTCCGGGCCCTGTCGATGTTGTCGAGAATCCTGTCCGGGTTTGTCCTGTAGCTCATCTAGCCTCGCGGGAGTCCATCCTGCCGTCTTTGCCGAAGGACGAGAACGATAACGTCGTATGGTTTGCCCGGCCAGAATCGCCGGGGTAGCTTGGTGCAGCCGTCGGCCCTGCGCGGATCGCTTCCAGGCCGCCTGGCCGCCTGACCACCTGACCACCACGAGCAACAAGAGTCCTGTCGATCTCTGACCCGAAAGTCCTATGACTCGAAGAACCGTTTCGGCGGCCCTCGCCTGCCTGTTCGCCGCGTCTGCGCCGACGCTGCACGCGCAGGCCGGCGGCGAAGCGCTCGCCTACCGGGTGCCGGCGACGCCGAACGTCACCTACCATGCCGTGGACACCCTGGCGCAGACCTTCAATGCGCCCGGTGCCGCGGCAACCTACATATTGTCCATGGCCCTGACGCTCGCGACGACCTTCGAGGACGACCCCGGCGGAGTGCGGGTCACGGGCGATATCGAGGCCCTGAGCGCGACGATGGCGGGTCCGATGGGAACGCCGCAGACGCTGCCGCTGGACGTGACCGGTGCCTACGTCTTCATCATGGGGCCGCGTGGATCCGTAGAGGCGATATCGTCACCGGAATTCCCCGCACAGCTCCAGGCGGTGACTCCGTTGGGCAGCTTTCACTACGAGTGGTTCCCCCGTCTTCCGGGTGCCAGCGTGCAGCCCGGCGAGAACTGGGTCGACACGGTTGCCTGGTCCCATGAAGGGCCGCAAGGCCGGTCGTCCAGCTCCACGGTCTTCAGCTACACCCTGGTCGGCGACACCCTGGTCGCGGGGCGGTCATTCCGGAAGATCTCGATCGCAGGGGAGGCGGAACTGACGTCCGAGATGGAACAGAACGGTGCGGACATGGAGACCGCCCTCGCCGGTTCGAACGCCGGACATGCCCTCTGGGACCGAGAGCGGGGGCTGCTCCACTCCGTGGAAGTCGCATTCGACTACCGCGGCACAATGAATACACCGATGGGAGAACTCCCGGTTTCCGTGACCGGAAGCTCCCGCCGCCGGCTGGAGAACTGAAGATGCCCGACGAATACGCGCACACCCGGTCCCCGTCCGGAGCCGAGCCGCCCGAACCGCCGCCCCGCCCGGCATTCTTCAACCGGCTGTGGATGGTCTTCGTGCAGCCCGGCGAGCTGTTCAAGGCGCTCGCCGCCAATCCCGCGTGGTTTCCGGTTGCGCTTCTTTGCGGGCTGGTGGTCGGTCTGGTCATGTCGATCCTTCCCACGGAATTCTTCCGCGATGCGGCTGTCCAGAACCTTCCCCCGGGCCAGGCTGCGGACCAGCAGCTCCCCCCGATCGTCTACAAGGCAATAGCCGTGGGAGGTGCGGCTCTCGGTGCGCTGATCATTCCGGTGCTCTTCAGTCTGGCCACCTATGTGATCTTCGTCTTCATCCGGGGCGACCGGGGCACCTTCAAGCAGCACCTGTGCGTGATCGCGCACACGAGGATCATCACCTCCGTCGGAACGGTGGCGAACACACTGGTGTGGCTTCGCAGCGGAGATATGACGAGAACGCTGGCGGTCGGAACCTTCTTCCCGTTCCTGTCCGAAGGATTCTTCGCGGAATTCCTGCAAGCTCTCGATCTGTTCATGCTGTGGGCGGTGGCGGTCGTCGGGATCGGGCTGGCTGAGATCGATCCGAGAAGGCGCGCGGGGTCGACGGCGGCAGTGCTCCTTGGGATAGCTGTGGTCGTGCTCCTTGGGATCGTCGCCTTGGTCCGAGCCGCTATCAGCTGAGTGGTCGAGACCGTTGGCACAGTCCAGCAGACAGCGGGCCGGGGAGCAGGCGGCGGGGTAGCGTCCGACCCGAACGTGACCGGCCGCGGCCCGGACTGGCGGGGCCGTGCTGTTCTCGCCGTCGCCGTGCTGGCCGCCCTGTTCCACCTCTACGGGGCCGGCTTCTCGCCGTTTACGGCTCTGGTCCAGCGCCCCGTCCACCTCGCTCTAATGGGGACGCTGGCGTTCCTGGGAATCGGAGTCCGTGCACGGCCGCGATCCCGCCTGGGGTGGGGGACAAACTTCGCCTTCGCCGCGGTCCTGGTCGCCTGCGCGCTCTACTTGGTCTCGGAGAACGAAGCGCTGGTGGCCCGCTCCGCAGCACCCACCGTGCTCGACCTGGCGGCGGGCGCGGTCGTGGTGGGCGCGGTCCTGCTCCTGGCCAAGCGAGCCACGGGATGGGGTCTTGTGGTGGTGGCGGCCGCCGCCCTCGTGTACGCGCTGGCCGGGCCCTGGCTGCCGGGCATACTCGCCCACCGGGGGTATGGTCCCTCCCGCCTGATCGAGCAGCTCTTCCTCTCCACCGAGGGCATCTGGGGCGTGCCGCTCGGCGTCTCGGCGGACTTCGTGTACCTCTTCGTCCTCTTCGGCGCCTTCCTGGACATCGCGGGAGGGGGCGCTCTCCTGATTGCGCTTGCGGACCGCGTGGCCGGCCGCACGCGGGGCGGCCCCGCGAAGACCTCCGCCGTGGCCAGCGCCTTCATGGGATCGCTTTCCGGCAGCGCGGTCGCGAACGTCGTGACGACGGGCGCCTTCACGATCCCCCTCATGCGCCGCTCCGGCTTCCGCCCCTTCTTCGCGGGCGCCATCGAGGCCGCGGCCAGCACCGGCGGCCAGCTGATGCCGCCGGTCATGGGGGCGGGCGCCTTCATCCTGGCGACCTGGACGAACATCCCCTATGCGCGCGTCGCCCTCGCGGCGGCCGTCCCCGCGCTCCTCTACTACGCCGCTCTGCTCTGGGCCATCCACTTCCGCGCATCCAAGATGGGACTCGCCGGGTCGGCCGGCGCACGGGGAGAGCCGGTGCTGGGACGCATCCACCTCCTGCTCCCGGTCGTGATCATCGTCGTGATGCTGGCGCTGGGGCGTTCGCCGATGCGCGCCGCCTTCTGGGGGGTGGTGATCTCGGTGCTGGCCGCCTACGCCGTCCCGGCCACGCGCCCCGCCGTCGCCGACCTCGTGCGGGCGCTCCGCAAGGCGGCCTCGGGGGCGGTTCAGGTGGCGGCGGCGTGCGCCGCCGCCGGGATCGTCGTCGGCGTGGCGTCGCTGACGGGGATCGGGCTGAGGATGTCGGAGCTGATCGTGGTGGTGTCGCAAGGCAACCTCCTCATCGCGCTGGTTCTCACCGCGATGGGGTCGATCGTGCTGGGAATGGGCCTTCCCACCACGGCGGCCTACGTCGTGCTGGCCGCCCTGGGCGCGCCCGCCCTGGTGGAGCTGGGAGTACCGCTCCTCGGCGCCCACCTCTTCATCTTCTACTTCGGCTGCATCTCCAACGTCACGCCGCCGGTGTCGCTGGCCGCCTACGCCGCGGCGGGCATCGCCGGCTCTCCTCCTCTCAAGACCGCCTGGACGGCGATGGGACTCGCCGCGGCGGGCTTCCTCGTGCCGTTCATGTTCGTCTACGCGCCTCCGCTGATTCTTTCGGGCACGGCGGCGGAGATTGCGACCACGGCACTGACCGCGATGATCGGCGTGGTCGCGCTCGCGGGTGCCGTGATCGGCTACGTGCGCGCACCTGTCGGACTCTGGCGCAGGCTCGCCCTCATGGCTGCGGCGGTGGCCCTGATCACGCCGGGCTTCGTGTGGGACGGAATCGGCTTGGCGATACTGTTGGCGGCCGGATTCGCGGGAGTCGGCCGGTCATCGGCCCCGCCCGTCCCGCCGTCCTGAAACCCCGCACCCGACCGAGCATCCCGAGGGTCAACTGAATGAAGTCACGCAACCTGCTCCGTACATCCGCCGCCGTCGTCGCGGCCGCCGCATGCGCCTGCGACTCGCCGCAGGAGTTCCTCAGCCTCGGCACCGCAGGCACGGGCGGGATCTACTATCCGCTGGGAGGCGCGATGGCCGCCCGCCTGTCCGTCAACGACCCGCTCCGGCAATACACCGCCGAGGTGAGCGGTGGTTCGGTCGAGAACGTCAACCGGCTCCGCAGCAGACAGACCGACTTGGCGTTCGCCACCGGCAACACCGTCTTCGAAGCGGCCACGGGAGGCCAGGACTACCCGGAGCCCGTCGAGGGACTGCGGGTTCTGGCCCCCCTCTACCCAAACATGACGCACGTGCTGGTGTCGCGAAGCTCGACCGCCGCCTCCGTGGCGGATCTTGCGGGCGGGACGGTGTCGGTGGGAGCCGCGGGAAGCGG
The DNA here is from genome assembly GCA_965215065.1 of Longimicrobiales bacterium. GTDB lineage: Bacteria > Gemmatimonadota > Gemmatimonadetes > Longimicrobiales > Gaopeijiaceae > Bin94. Next base: position 1,017,365 of record OZ244037.1, on the reverse strand, counting down.
GACCGAGCAGATGTCGCGCCAGATCCTGGGGGCGTACGATCTCACCTACGACGATGTGACGCCCCGCTACCTCACCTTCAGCGAGTCCGCCACCGCCCTCAAGGACGGGGCCGTCGACGCCGCGATCATCTCGGTGGGGTACCCGGCCGCCGCCGTCCTGGAAGCGACCACGACCGGCGGCGCGCGCCTCCTCGCCATGGAGCCCGACCGCATCCGGTCCCTGCATGAGCGCTACCCGTACTTCATCCGGGGCGAGATCCCGGGGGGGACCTACGCCGACATGGACGAATCGCTCGAAACGGCGGCGATCATGAACTGGGTGGTCGCGATGGCGGATCTGCCGGACGAAGTGGTGGAAGGCGTGCTGCGCCTGCTGACGGATGACCGCGAGGCACTGGCGCAGGTGCACGAAATGGTCGCACAGATCGATATGGCGAGGCTGAGCGAAGCACCGATTAGGCTGCACGAGGTCACCCGGAGCTGGGTCGAAAGGAACCTCGCGCGGGAATGAGCCCCCCTCTTGCCTGCCAGCGCAGTCGCTTTTCCCTTCCGGAAGACTTCCACTACCTGAACTGCGCGTACATGGGTCCGCTGCCGCTGGCCGCCGAACGCGCCGGGATCGCAGGTCTGCGCGCCAAACGCTTCCCGCAGGCGATCGCCCCGGAAGACTTCTTCCGTCCCGTCGATGAAGTGCGTGCCCGCTTCGCCGACCTGATCGGGGCCCCCGAGCCGAACCGCATCGCGACCGTGCCGTCGGTCTCGTACGCGGTTTCGACGATCGCCCGCAATACCGAAGCTCCCCCGGGGACCAACATCGTGATCGCGCATGAACAGTTTCCGGGGAACGTGTACCCGTGGCGGAGGCTGGTGGGAGAAAAGGGCGGCGAGCTCCGAGTGGTGACGCCGCCGCGCGACGAGCGTCGGGGCGCGCGATGGAGCGAGCGGATCCTCGACCGCGTCGACACGGCCACGGTCGCCGTCGCGATGGGCACCGTGCACTGGACGGACGGCACCCGCTTCGATGTCGCCGCGATCCGTGAACGAACCCGTGAAGTCGGGGCTGCGCTCGTCCTCGACGGCACGCAGACGGTCGGCGCGGCGGCCATCGACGTGGAAGCGCTCGGCCCCGACGCCCTGGTCGTCGCGGGCTACAAATGGCTCCTGGGCCCCTACTCCCTCTCCCTTGCCTGGTTCGGCGAGCGCTACCTCGACGGCATCCCCCTCGAGGAGACGTGGATCGGCCGTCGCGGCTCGGAGAACTTCGCGGGACTGGTGGACTACGCCGACGACTACCAGCCGGGCGCCCTGCGCTTCGATGTGGGCCAGCGCAGCAACTTCGCCCTGGTACCGGCGCTGTCGGCCTCGCTGGAGCTGGTGCTGGAGTGGCGCCCCGAACGCGTCGCCGCCTACTGTACCGCCCTCATGGACGGAGCCTTCGCGCGGCTTCGCGAGCTGGGGCTGCGCGTCGAGGAGGCCGCCTGGCGCAGCCCCCACCTCTTCGGCCTGGGGCTGCCGCCCGGCACTGACCCCGGGCGGCTCGAGCGGTCGCTGGCGCGGCACCGGGTCGGCGTGTCGTTCCGGGGGAGCAGCGTGCGCGTGTCTCCCAACATCTACAACACGAGGGACGATGTGGAGGCCCTGGTGGCGGCCTTCAAGGAGGCGCTGACCGGCTGAGAAGGGGACTTCGGCAACCCGAAACTCGGCCCGAACGGTCGGCGGCCTCGGTCGGCAGATCCGGCGCGGCCCGATCGAAGCATCGGGATCAACGCACGGTAAGTCCCGGTCCGAATACCACTTCCGCCATCGTCCCGACCTCAATGCCGTTGTCGGCGAACCACCCCCGGCGCACCTCGAGCACCAGCTTGGTGGCGATGTCCGAGTCGGTCGGCGTCTCGTCGAGCGCCTCCATCTGCTTGATGCCCGCGATCCGGTTGTCGTCGTCGAAGAAGGCGATGTCGAGGGGCACATAGGTGTTCCGCATCCAGAACGACCGCTCCTCGCTGCGCGGAAAGACGAAGAGCACCCCGGTTCCGTCGGGCACGGCGTCCCGGTCCATCAGGCCCTTCTCGCGCTGCTCCGGAACGCCCGCGACCTCGGCGACGACGGTGTCTGTGCCGAAGATCACCCAGGCCGTTCCGGAATTCGGCAGCCGGATGACCGGCGCACCGGCGGCGCTCGGCCGGCCGCCGCCCGTTCCACCGGAGTCTCCCGCGGGGACGCCGCCCCCGTTTCCGGTGCCACAGGCCGCGAGCCAGGCGGCCAAGCCTGTCAGCAGTCCGATGCGGCTCTGACTGGCGAGCGCGGCGCTGTTCGGTCTCATCGCTGCCTCCATCCTTCCTTCGCTCACCCTTTTCGCATCTCTCACCGACATGCGGCGCGACGACTTCCCGTCCGCCCGCGCCCACAGTAGTATACGGTCCCGAACTGCACCAATAAGATCACTCAGCGTCAGGGAACGCTCGTGACCATCGACCCCGAGCTGCTCGAAATCCTGGTGTGCCCCGAGACCAAACAACCGCTCAGCGTAGCGAGCGCCGAGCTGCTGGAGCGGCTCAACTCCACGGTCGCGGACGGCAGCGCGGTCACCCGCGGCGGCGATGCCGTCCTCGAACCGGTCACCGAGGGGCTGCTGCGCGAAGACGGCTGCGTCCTCTACCCGGTCCGGCAGGGCATTCCCATCATGCTCATCGACGAATCGATCGAGGTAACCGGACCTTAGCCGCAGCGTCCCGGCCGACCGAGCCCTTCAGCGCCCCCGCGCGGATGTGATCCTCCCGCGATTCCACCGGTGCTCGTTCACGGCCAGCCGCCGAAAATGTGTCCCTTCGCCACGGTGACCGCCTGGCCGATCAGATCCACGCGGTCGCCGCGATGCCGCACCGTGAGGCTGCCGCCCCGCGCCGACCGCTGCCGCGCCGACATCTCGGTCTTGCCGAGCACACATGCCCACCAGGGAGCGAGGGTGGTGTGAGCCACGCCCGTGACGGGATCCTCGTCGACGCCGACCCAGGGCCCGAAGACCCTCGACACGAAGTCGACGCCGTCATCCGAGCCCGGGGCGGTGACCGCGACGCACATGGGGTTCCCGGGCAGCGACAACCTGCCGAGAGCGCCAAAGTCGGGCCGTGCTGCCAGCACCTCTTCCTCGGTACCGACGACTACGAGGTCCACCTTGCCGGAAGCGGCGAAGGCGGCCGCGCCCGGGTCGATGCCGAGGGCTGCGGCCAGACCCGTCGGCATGGGGACCTCCCCGGCGGGATTCGCGGGAAAGTCCATCCGCAGCCGGTCCCCCTCCGCACGGACCGTCAGCGGACCCGAGGCGGACGAGAACCGCACCGGGTCCGGCAGCCCCGCCTCGCGCAGAAGCACATGCGCGGCTGCGAGGGTCGCGTGACCGCACAGAGGAACCTCGACGGCCGGCGTGAACCAGCGCAGGCGGCGCACTCCTTCCTTGCCGGTCTGGTACACGAAGGCGGTCTCCGACAGATTCATCTCCCGGGCGACCTGTGTCATCGCCGGATCGGGCAGCTCGTCGATCTCCAGGCAAACTGCGGCGGGGTTGCCGGAAAACGGGGTATCGGTAAAGGCGTCTACGGTGTAGAATGGAATCCCTTGTCCGGTCATTTTTGGTCGCAGGGGAGGTGGGGCAGGGGTGGGCAGTGCAGGCCTGAAGGCCGGTGACACATGATAAACTCGCAATCGCGGACGGCTTCGCCAGATCCCGCTCCGGCCTGTCCCGCGTGAAAGAAAGCGAGTCGCTCATCACGGCGGGCGGCTTCGCCCGTTTCTATACACCCTTGGCAGCGACGAGCCTGCTGCTGACGGCGACCAATCCCATCCTCGCCGCGGCGCTGGCTCGCTCCGCGGATCCCATAACCGCGCTGGCCGGATACCAGGTCGCCTTCGCGGTCTGCGGCGTCCTCTACGCCCCGCTCCTCGTCGTTCAGCAGGTCGCCGCGGCGCGCCTGCTCGCAGGCGGTTCGTTCTCGCCCGTGTGCAGGTTCGCTTATCTGATCGGCGCGCTCCTGTCGCTGATCGGCGCGCTCACCGCCTACACCGCCGTCGGCGACGCCCTCTTCGCAGGCGTCGTCGGAGTCGGCCCCGGGGTGCTGGACGAAGCCGTGGGAGCCATGCAGTGGCTCTGGCCGGTCCCGTTCCTCACTGCGATTCGCGCCGCCCACCAAGGCCGCCTGGTGGCCGGCCACCGCACCGTGCCGATCGCCGGCGCGACCGGCGGGCGGACCGGGGTCCTCGCCTTGGTCGCCTTCGCCCTGTTGGCGACCGGCGGGGGCGCATGGCTCGGAGCCGCGGCGTTCACGGGCGGCATGATCGTCGAAACCTTGGTAGTGGTGATCGCACGCACGCCCGGACTCGAGCTCGAACGGGAGGAATGCGAAGTCGACAGCGAGAACGTGGCCCGCTTCTCGGCCCCGCTGATGCTGAATGTCCTGCTCTGGTGGGCGACCCCGCTGATCATCAATGCGGTGCTGGCGCGCACGGCCGACCCGGACACGGCGCTTGCCGCGTTCGCGGTCGTCGAGGCGGTCGCGTGGTTCATCGCAGCTCCGGTGGGGCAGCTCCAGCACGCGAGCATCGCGCTGGTGCGGTGTTCCGACACCCACCGCAGGGTGCGGTCCTGGGGTGGGGCGGTCGCCTTGTCGATGCTGGGCATGCTGCTCCTCATATCGATTCCAGCGGTCCGCGAACCCCTCCTCCGCTACCTCTTCGCCCTTGATCCCGCCCTCGTCGCGGTGGCGGGACCCGCGCTCCCCATCGCCGCCGCATACCCCCTGCTCTACGGAGTTCGACAGTACTTTCAGGGACTGTTCGTGCGCTCCGGGAGGCCCGTCGTCGTGGGCACGGGCGCCGTACTTCGCGTGGTGAGCATCCTCGCGGCCGCGCTGATCTTCCACGACGCAGGCGTCGGCGGCGCGGTTCTCGGCGTGGCGCTTGCCGTCTTCGGGCTCGGGATCGAAGGAGTCTTTCTGGTGCGCTGCTCGCAACGAGCCGTGATGCCGGAGCTGCGTGCGCAACGTGCCGCGGCCGTCAACCCGGAAGCGTACGAGGGGATTTCGGAATAGCTCGTCCCGGGAAATCGCCGCCGGCGGGAGCCTCGGGCACCGTAGTGCGGGCAGCCGTGGACGAGGCCCGCCGTGAACGAGGCCCGCCGTGGACGAGGCAGCCGTGGACGAGGCGCGGCGCTCTCAGGCCGCGCGCCGCTTCCGTTTCAGGAAGTCGAGCATGATGTACCGCCCCAGAGTCATCGTCGAAGCGAAGTACGCCTTGCCCCGGGCGATCTTCGTGATCTGCCGCACGAACCGGACGAGGTAGGGGTCCCTCGCCAGCATGAAGGTGTTGATGGGAATTCCGGCACGGCGACACGCAGAGGCCTCCCGATAGGTCGCCCGCAGGATATTGCGGTCAAGGCCGCCCGAGTTCTTGTAGATCTTGCCCCGCGGCAGGGTCATCGCGCTTGGTTTCCCGTCGGTGATCATGATGATCTGGCGCATGTCCTTCTTCTGCGCCCGCAACAGTCGCCGCGCCACCTCCAGCCCCTCGGCGGTGTTGGTGTGGAAGGGGCCGACCTGCGCCTTGGCCAACCGGGCCAACGGAATCTCTTCAGCACGGTCGCCGAAGGTCACGACCCGCAGCGAATCTCCCGGAAACTCGGTGCGGATGAGGTGCGAGAGCGCCAGCGCCACCTGCTTCGCCGGCGAAGCCCCCATCCAGGAGAAACTCGGAGAGCATCTCGAGGAGCTGCTCCAGATTGAGGGCGTCGAGCAGCCCCTTCCGGTATTTGGCATAGGTGGTGAAGCGCATGGATGAAGAGTACGAACCGGCAGCGCGGGACGCCAAGCGACGCCCGGCGGCAGGAGGACGGTCCGGGCCGAAGGAGGCGGAACGCATCACTCGGGAAGACGACCGGGCAATCGGCCGCCGAGGTGCGATCGACCCGGCGGGATTCCGGTCGGCGCTCCTCCACCGCTTCGATCGTCACCGCCGCCCGCTCCCCTGGCGCACCGACCGGAACCCGTACCGCGTGATGGTCTCGGAGTTCATGCTGCAGCAGACCCGGGCCGAGACCGTCATACCGTACTACGAACGCTGGCTCCGCAAGTTCCAGGGGTGGCGCGCTCTCGCGGAAGCGCCGCTGGACGACGTGATCCTCGCATGGAAGGGCCTGGGCTACTATTCCCGCGCCCGAAACCTCCACCGGACCGCCCGGGCGGTGCGCGAGCGTTACGGCGGCGAGCTCCCCCGAGATCCGGCCGAGCTCAGGACGCTCCCCGGCGTCGGCGAGTACACCGCCGGTGCGGTGGCCAGCATCGCCTTCGGCAAGGCGGTCCCGGCCGTGGACGGCAACGTCCGGCGCGTCCTGGCCCGCCTGCTGGACATCGCCGAACCGACGCCGGTGCAGCTGCGCCGCGAGGCCGCCCGCCTCTTGGACCCCGACCGCCCCGGCGATCACAACGAAGCGATGATGGAGCTGGGGGCGACCGTATGCACGCCCCGGGCGCCGCGGTGCGACGAATGCCCCGTCGCGGCTTGGTGCGCCGCGCTGAAGGCCGGCACGGTGGCGGAACGCCCCGCTCGGATCCGCCGTCGCCCTGTCGCACGAGCCGAATACGCGACCATCGTCGCCCTCGACCCGGACGGGCGAGCACTGCTGGCCAAGCGCCCGCCCGACGGCCTCCTGGCAGGCATGTGGGAGTTCCCGTCAGCGGAGCTGCGCAGTGCCCCGGCTTCGCCCGGCGATGACCCCGGCCCCGTCGCCGCCGCCCTGAGACACCTTGCAGCCCTCGGCCTGCACGGCCGCGCGGCGACCCGCCTGCCTTCCGTCCGACACGCCTTCACGCACCTCCGGGCGACCTACCACCCCGTCGTCTTCCTCTGCGACGCCGCGAAGTCGGTGCCCGGCCACGACAGCGACGGAACTCTACGGCCCGGCGGTGCCCGCCTGCCGCGATCCGTGGCCTGGGCCCGGCCCGACCGTCTTGACGACTACGCCCTTCCCGTGGCGCAGCAGAAGATCGGCCGCCTCGTCGAGGTGTGGAGGGGTCGGCGCGCGAATCGGCGTGCGCCCGGCCGATCGCAGGTGGTCGGCTGACGGTTGCCAGCCGATGATCCCTGCGCTGAGACCGTCCGACGGTCGAGGGTGGCACCGTCTGGAACCCGTCTACGGGCTCGACCAAACGCAACCGGCTTGTGGCGGTTACGACGAGCGCAGAGTTCAGGAACGGATTCGTGTTGGGCAGTCGGCCCTTCGGTACCGTTGACCAAGTGTTCGAGTTCATCGAAACTCACTGCGGTCACGACACGGCGTGAACGGGTGTCTTAGAGCTGGAGCCGACGATAGTCACGGAGCATGGTGGAGGAGGCATGGGCGGCCGAGCCGCGTGGTCCGGGCGTTTCGGAAGCCCCATACCGCCGAGCATAGGACGCGGCGCTCCACTGGCCCGACCACGTGCCTGTAGTCGGCGGTCTTCCCAGCGACATCGGGCGAGGCGTGGATGACGACCCGCTAAACGAGCGACACGCTGCGTACCTACTACTTAATCGGAAGAGTGGATTCGGACCAGTGCCCCGCGCCGGGTTCTCGTGTGCGAATGGCTTACCGTGCACGATGCGACCGACTCCCATGTTTGGGGAATACGACGGGATGCGCTCGGTACGCCGCATGTTGTTGGCCGGAAGCTCATTCGACCACCGACATAGTCGCGGCCGTGGCCTCAGCCCATCCAGATACGGTGCAGACCCAGCTACCTGTACGAGACTCTCCACTGCGGCCGGGTCCCGGATGCGGTCCGCGACCGAATCGGCAACGGCCCCTCCGAGTCCGGGGAAACGAACGGGGGGTGTTCCCCGGGAAAACACGCGGACATTCCACATGCTCCCAACAGCGGGTGTTGACTTTCGGGGGTTGAGTCGGTTACCATAATGATGACTGCTGGCTCTGCTGCATTCGACGAGCCATTGCTTACATCCAACAGACGAAGGTGGCCCATCATGACCCCTATCCGACGGCGACTTATCCTCAGCAGCTCCTTCTTGGTACTGGTGTTCGGAGCGTCGTCTCCGACTGACGCCACCGAACCAGGCGGGTGCCCTGCCGTACCCTGCACTAAGACCTCGGAGTGCCAGGATATCAGCCCTTGGTGCAATATCTGCTACCGGTTGCCGGTTGAACCCGTCTGTGATTGATCACCGTGCGTGAGCGGCCTTCATCTGCGAGGCCCCGGGCGAGCTTCCAGGGCTGCGCCGCCCGCGACACCGTGTTCACGAAGCTGTGCGGTGTCCCGCCCGCGTCATCGACTGGCACGACCAGTGCGTTACGTCCATCGGCTTCTCCTGCGTCGTCCGCCGGGTGATCCCACCCTCAGCGTCGCCTGCCGCCTTCGGATTACAGGTACACAAGGATCTCTGCCATGGAGGACGGCGATGGCGGTAGGCAGGCGTCGCAAGGCCGGGCAGGTGGAGTTGTTCGTGGCCACCGACAGGATTCGGGCGCTGGGCAACCCGTTCTACCGCGCTCTGGACAAGGTGCTGGAGAAGCACGGTTTCGACGCGTTCGCGGAGGAGACATGCGGGCGTCCGGGATTCCGCCGGGAGTATACTTCCGGCTGCTGATGGTGGGGTACTTGGAGAGCCTCGGCTCGGAGCGAGCTTGGAGGCGCACACGGCGGTCTTCGGCTTCGTGCTGGAGCGGCTGATGGAAGCGGGGCTGCTGAAGGCGAAGACGCTGGGGGTGGACGCGACGACGCTCGAGGCGAACGCGGCGATGCGGACGATCGTGCGGCGCGAGGACGGAACCGGCTACGAGGAGTTCCTCGAGAAAGCTGGCGAAGGCTTCGGGGATCGAGACGCCGACGCGGGAGGACCTGGCGAAGCTGGACCGGAAGCGTCCGAACAAGGCGTCGAACAAGGACTGGGTGCACCCGCACGACCAGGAGGCGCGGACCACGAAGATGAAGGACGGCCGGACGCGCCTGGCGCACAAGCTCGAGCACGCCGTCGACATGGACACCGGAGCGGTGGTCGGCGTGACGGTGCAGACGATGGACGGCGGAGACACGGCGTCGCTGCCGGTGACGCTGGACGAGGCGGAGCGGCGGCTGGCGGAGGCGGGGGCGGAGGCGCAGGAGGTGGTGGCCGACAAGGGGTACCACTCGGACAAGACCATGACGGGCGTGAAGGACCGGGGGATGCGGAGCTATGTGAGCGAGCCGAACCGCGGCCGCCGGAAGTGGAAGGGGAAGCGGGACGCGCAGACGGCGGTCTATGCCGACCGGCGGCGGATCCGGGGGAGGCGGGGCAAGCCGCTGCTGCGTCGGCGCGGGGAGAAGGTGGAGCGGGCGTTCACGCACATGCCCGAAACCGGCGGCATGCGCCGCGTCCACGTCCGGGGGCAGGAGAACATTCGAAAGCGGATGCTGGTTCACGCGGCGGCCTTCAACCTCGGACTACTCATGCGCAAGCTGTACCGTGTCGGCACGCCGCGGGGCCTCCAGGGTCTCGCGACCGTGCAGGCTGCGTTCGCAGCCCGGCTCACGACCGCCGTATCGCCCGATTCTTCGCCGGTTTCGCCCCCGTACCGGCCTTCCAGGCCCGTTTGGACCGCTTTTGCCCGTTCTTGCCGGCTCTCCAGGCCGAAACGCCCGCCGTCGGCATCAACGCTGGCCCTCTCGGCGTTGATTCCCTGCGCAAATCCTGCGGCTTGGAAACCCCATTTCTTCCACGGGCTGCTAGGGTCCCTTCGATACACATCGGCGACCTTCGTGAGCCACTCTATGCGCATCTGGAGGTTTTCATCAAGCCACCAGATCCCGCTGGCTAGGCGGGACCACTCCGATCAATCACAATAAGGAACATCTTGATGACGCATGAAGCCCCAGCCCGTGAGAAAAGCCTGTTTCTGGACGCAATGACCATCTGTGTAGCCGCGGCGGCACTGGCGCTGGCCGGCATTCGAATAGTTGAATTTGTGGAGCGTCGGAACCCGTCAACCCTTCAGGTGACAGACACGACTCGCATTGCGGATCACACCGCATTTGCAGAAGGATATCGAATCGGGCCATCAGAAGCACCAGTAACGATTGTAGAGTTCGGGGACTACCGATGTCCGTTCTGTAAGAGTGCAGAACCGTATTTGCGTCGCGCGATAGCGAAGCATGAACCAAGAGTGGCGTTGGTCTATCGTCATTATCCTTCTGGTTCGGATTCTTACTTGGCCTCGGTTGCTGCGACATGTGCAGGAGTACAGGGACGCTTCGATGTCATGCATCACCTGCTCTTCTCGCAATCAGACTCCATTGGACTCAAGCCACTGGCACAGTTTGCTATCGATGCTGGCGTAGACGATACGTTAGCGTTCAACGAGTGCATGTCATCTGAGGACAGTGATCGAGCTGTTGCACGTGATACCATTGCGGCTACATCGTTGGGGGCCACTGGCGTTCCGATATTCTTGATCAATGATCTCATGGTTAGGGGGTTTCACGGCGAGACGGTGATGGACGACCTAGTCGCCGAAGCACTACGTGGAGCCCGATGATGAGAGCGCAACGTAGCAGTTCTTCGGTGTATTGGACGCTGTTCATCTCGTTGCCCGGGCTGTCTTTAGGGGGATGCGGTGCTAACAAGGCACCTTTCACGACATCGCGGGACAGTCTGGGGATCAAGGTCGTCGAATCAACGGCTCCTCGCTGGACGGCGACTACTGCTTGGCACATTGAGGATGTTCCGGCCTTGGATCTCGTGGAGACCGGCACAGGGCAGATGCACTCGTTCTTCCAAGTCAGAGATGTCATGCGTCTGACGACGGACAGGGTGTTGGTGGTGGATGGTGCGTCCCGCGAGATGAGAGTGTTCGATTCACACGGGCGGTTCGTTCATGCTTTCGGCGGAGCTGGTGATGGACCGGGCGAGTTCCGAATCTTTCCGATGGTCGTACCCATGCACACCGGTGGGTTCGTCGCACGAGACTACACCAGTGGCGGGCAGGGAGCAGAATTCAGCTTGAGGGAGGGGCTGATCGGTACGTTCTTACAGCCGACAGGGGTCCGTCCCCTGCGACAGGTGGTGCGTGCCAAACATCTTTGGGTTGACGCGGGGATTCTGCGGGGTGAGGCAAGGACGTCGTCATCGCTATGGCGGCCGTTACTTGCTGTGGGACGGTTGTCTGATGATCTGGCTTCGGTGGATACAGTGACGGTGGTGCCTTGGGACGAGGTCTTTGTCACACCAGTGGCGGACGTGATACCACTCATGGGTCGTAGAACGTTCGTGGTACCCAACCGTGACGGCGACCTTGTCGTGGGTACGGCTGAAGCGTTGGAGTACAGGAAGATCGATGGGGAAACAGGGGAAGTGCGCTCGATCGTCAGGATAAACGGTATTGATCTGGACGTTTCGGGGGGGGACGTAGAGAGTGAACGGCGGGCACGGCTGGCATTGACGCGGAGCCCCGTAGTTCGGGAAATCTTTGCCGACATGCCGTTCCCCAAGAAGAAACCGGCCTATCAGCGGTTGATCGCGGATGACGCGGGAAACATCTGGGCGGGTGAGTTTCTGGGCGCTGCTCGGAGAGATAAATCGCAGGCTTGGTACGTCTGGAATGCGACGGGTGCATGGCTCGGGATTGTAAGGACCCCGGCACGGTTCGATCTGTTGCGGGTCGGTGCTGACGAGGTGTTCGGCGTCTGGCGAGACGTGAATGACGAGGAGCATCCGCGCGTGCTGCACCTGAGCAAGGGAACAAGCTAGTGCAGTGTCCGATATATAATGCCCCTATGCGGAGGCGGCTGCGAGCGCCTTCCGGGCTCGGTCCACCTTCGCTAGGATCTCCGCCGCCGACTTCGTCCACACGAACGGACGGCTTCAGACCCGCCGCCCGCCACACCGATCGGCGCTGGTCGGGGCCTTCGGCCGGTGAAGCGGAACTCAACTCAACCACCAGTGTACCTCAACCCCAAAGGGATACAATACAAGCCAGGAGGCATCATGAAACCGACCAGCGCAAGCCGTACAGCGGCGTCAGCTCTTGCGGGGCTTGCCGCGTTCGCGACGTTTGCGGAAAGCCGCGGCCAGCCCCGTTCGGCCGGGCTGACCGGGCCGACGCTCATCCTCGAAGACAGCGTTCCGGGCGACGTCTTCGCTTATGAATGTGTCCCGCGATGACAACGGCTACATTTCACGGTTCACCAGGACAGCGAGCTGCACGGCACGCAGGTCAGCGGCAGGATATACATAAGCAGTTTGAAATCGGACGGCAGCGAACAGTGCCCTGACACACTCGTTCCCACATCCGATGCAGGGCGGCCGGCTACCGCGTTCGGGGGTAGTGAACTCTTCGTGCTGGACCAGAGGATCCACGAGGGTGCCGGAAATCGCCTTCGGACCGTCGTGCGAAGGTTCACCGTGGACCCCGCCGACTGCACCGGGGAAGTCCGTACGAAGGTCAGACTCCCGCCCGCCGGTAACCGCCGCCGCGCGTCCGGCTGATCTTCCGGTTGGCCGCCAGCCCCTCCAGAATCAGCTCGCAGGCCGCGGCCTTCAGCCCGTCCGAACCGCTCGCCGGGGCGAGTCCCAGCAGGTCCGCCAGCGCCAGCAGCCCCGGCACCTGACCGAAGCCGGTCACGCAGGCGGAAGCCGCGGCGTCGTCCGAGACCTGCATGACGCCGCCGTTGTCGAAGTAGTCGACGATCGCGCCGATGTCCGCACCGCCGCCGCGGTTGTCGAACGTCGCGCCGGCCGCCGCCGAGACGAGTTCCGCGGCAATGCGCTCGGCCCCGTGGAGCTCGCCCTCGTATTCAAGCTCCATCTTGCCGGTCACGGCGGGGAGCGACGCGCGCAGATCGCTGATGCGGGGGACCACGTCGCTCTCACCCTGTCTGATCGCACGCTGTTCGGCGCTTGAGACGAGCGTTTCGAGGACCGCGATGGGCATGCGCTGGCTGACCCCGCTGCGCTGGTTGACGCGCGGCTCCATGCGTGCGAGGAAGGCCATGCGTTCGACCACCTCGCGCACGAACGGCGGGATCTGCAGCGGACGGCCGTTGCGCGCGAGCCATGCTTCCTGCTCGGTGATCGCCATCCCCGTCTCGATCTCTTTCGGGTAGTGGGTGCGCACTTCGGCGGCGATGCGGTCCTTGAGAGGCGTGATGATCTTGCCGCGCGCGGTGTAGTCCTCGGGGTTCGCGGTGAATGCGATCAGCAGGTCGAGGCGGAGGCGGATCGGGTAGCCTTTGATCTGGATGTCGCCCTCTTCGAGGATGTTGAAGAGGCCGACCTGAATACGGGGCGACAGGTCCGGGAGCTCGTTCATCGCAAAGATGCCGCGGTTCGCGCGGGGGAGCATCCCGTAGTGGATGGTCAGCTCGTCCGAGAGGACGTGGCCGCCGCGCGCCGCCTTGATCGGGTCGAGGTCGCCGATGATGTCGGCGATCGTGACGTCCGGCGTCGCCAGCTTTTCGAGGTAGCGCTGCCCGCGCCCCAGCCACTCGATCGGCGTGTCGTCACCGTGCTGGGCGATCATGCGGCGGGCGTGCTTCGAGATCGGTGCCAGAGGGTCGTCGTTCACCTCGCTCCCCGCGACTGCGGGCATCCGAGAATCGAGCAGTCCCGCGAGCTGCCGCAGGATCCTCGACTTCGCCTGCCCCCTCAGCCCCAGCAGAATGAAGTCGTGCCGCGCCAGAACGGCGTTCACGAGCTGCGGGACGACCGAATCGTCGTAGCCCCGGATGCCGGGAAACAGCTCCTCGCCGAGCTCCAGCTTGCGGATCAGGTTGTCGCGCAGCTCGTCCTTGACCGGCCGCGAACGGTAGCCGGATGCTTTGAGCGCGCCCAGGGTGGTGGGTGCGGATCGCCTCATGGAGGTAAGTTACAACCGGAGCCCGAACAAACAGGAGTCCGCGTGTCCGAGCCGAGCCAAGGCATTCCCGTCCATCCGCACCGTCACCAGCCCGGTCTGCCGATCGCCGAGCTGATCATTCGCGAGCCGCCGGACGCCGAAGCCGTGCCGCTGGACGTCGCGTTCGTGGGTGCGGGTCCCGCCGGGCTCTCCGGTGCCGTCGAGCTGGCGCGCCTGGTCGCCGAAGGCAACGAAGCGGGCGACGGCGTCGGCGACGTCGAGATCGGCGTGCTCGAAAAAGCCGACGGGCTGGGCGACCACAACCTCTCCGGTGCAGTGGTCGATCCCCGGTCGTTCCGAGAGCTGTTTCCGGATATGCCGTTGGCAGGGCGCACGTCTCCGTTAGGGCCTCCCGTATCGCGCGAGGCGGTGTATCTGCTCACGGAACGGAGACATGTCCGCATCCCTGCGCCCCCGACCATGCGCAACCACGGCAACCGTATCGCGTCCATCTGCGACGTGGTGCGGTGGCTCGGCGAGCGCGCCGAGGAGGCCGGCGTGACGATCCTGCCGGGCTTCCCTGCGGACGGCCTCCTCGTGGACGGCCAGGACGTGATCGGCGTGAGGACGGCACCACGCGGCCTGAACCGCGACGGGAGGCCGCGCGGCGCTTCCTACATGCCGCCGGTGGATGTCACCGCGCGCGTGACCGTGCTTGCCGAAGGGACGAGGGGCGCTCTCTCTCAGGCCTACTTCGACTGGCAGGGTGTGGAGTCGCCGAATCCGCAGATCTACTCGCTGGGCGTCAAGGAGCTGTGGGAGGTCCCCCGGCCGCTGGACCGGGTCATCCATACGATGGGATGGCCGCTCGTCAAGGACGGTTTCGGCGGATCGTTCGCGTATCCGCTCGCCGACAACCTGGTCGCGCTCGGCCTCGTGGTCAGCCTCGATTATGAAAACGCCCGGCTCGATGTGCACGCCATGCTGCAGCGCATGAAGCATCATCCGCTCTTTCGCGGCATCCTGGAGGGCGGCGAGATGGTGGAGTGGGGCGCGAAGACGATCCCGGAGGGGGGATATTACTCGCTGCCGGAACGGCGGCACGGCAACGGCATCTGCATTGTGGGCGACGCGGCCGGCTATGTGGATGTGGCGTCGCTGAAGGGGATCCACTACGCGATGCATTCGGGGATCCTCGCGGCGCGCGCGATCTATTCGGCGCTGAAGGCGGACGATGTGTCGGAGACGGCTCTGGCGCGCTATACCGAGGCGGTGGACCAGTCGTTCGTGGTGGACGATCTTCGGCGGAACCGCAACATGCGGCTGGCGTTCAAGAGCGGATTCTTCACGGGCGGGGCGAAGGCCTCGCTGGCGACCGTGACCGGAGGGAGGATCCCGCGGGGGAGGATCGCGACCGAGACGGACGCGGCGGAGGGCAAGGTTCTGGGTGCCGCGGCGGAGGTGCGCGGGCCGCTGGCGGTGTCCAAGGCCGATGCGGTCTTCAAGAGCGGCAATCGGACCCGCGATGACATCCCGTCTCACCTGGCCGTCGCCGGAGACGTACCCTCGGAAGTGGCGGAGATGTACGTTCACATGTGCCCTGCGGGCGTGTACGAGCGCGACGGCGACGTGCTGCGCGTGAACGCGCCCAACTGCGTGGACTGCAAGGCGACGGATGTGCTGGGCCCGAGGTGGGCGCCGCGCGAAGGCGGCAGCGGGCCTCGGTACCGGCGAATGTGACGAGAAAGCCGGTGATTCCGCCGCGAGCGTGCGGAGCGCCACCGAGGGTGCCGGTTGCTGCGACCCCGCCGGGGCGCGCCGGCTGCCAAAAGGAGTGACGACATGAGCGACGGAAGAACCGGGCGGGCGGACGAGCGCGGCGACTGCTCCGCGGGAGCCACGGGCCGCAACGTGGCGGAGCTGCCGCCGGCGGGCCCTCTGTGCCTGACCGGGCGGATTCAGGTTGAAGTCGACGGCGAGATCGTGGCCGACACAGACGATGTCGCGCTGTGCCGGTGCGGCCATTCGCGCAACAAGCCCTTTTGCGACGGATCGCACCGCAGAGTCGGCTTCGCCGATCCCGGCGTGATTCTGGGTGGCCGGATGGTGGCGGGACGCGACGGGCCCGCCGAGGGCGATCCGGTCCTCATCGTGTGCAGTAAGAACGGCCCGCTGCTGGTGCGGGGGCCGCTTACGGTGATCGCGTCGGACGGTGGCCGCGCACAGGGGACGAAGGGCGCGCTGTGCCGGTGCGGGGCGTCCTCGACGAAGCCGTTCTGCGACGGGGCTCACCGTGACACGGGCTTCGTTTCGGAGCGAAGACCAGTGCCCGACGCCGTACCCGTCGAATCGCGCTCACCGCCCGGAACCCGTCAGCCGAGCCAAGAGGAGCCCATCAACCGAGGAAACGAATGAACAAGCGAACCCTGCTGACGATCGCCGCGATCCCGGCCGCCGCCGGCTGTGTCTGGCCTGGCGGCCCTTCGCCCGGCCTGCTGGTGTACGATGTGCCGTCCCCGGCGACCGCCGTCTACCACATCACCGACACCATGGCGATCAACGTCAGCTCGCCCGTAGGCGACATGGAGATCACCGGCGGTACCGCACTGACCCTCGGCATGGCCTTCGAGAATGCGCCCGGCGGTGTGCGAGTGACGGGCACCCCGTCAAGTTTCGAAGCCTCGATTAACAATCCGATGCAGGGAGCCATGTCCGTGGGTCTCGACGACGTGAGCGGAAGCCTCGAGTTCGTGCTGGGCCGTCTCGGCGACGTGGAGGTCGTCTCGCTGCCCGAGTTTTCCGGGCCGGCCGCCCAGGTGTCTCCCTTCTCGAGCATCGCCAACGAGTTCTTTCCCCGCTTCGCGGACGCCGTTGTCGAGCCGGGCGGCACATGGGTGGACACGGTGACCTGGACCACCGACACGGGAGAGATCGAAACGACTTCCACGACGGTCTACACCTACACGCTGGTCGGCGACACCGTGGTGGACGGCCGGACGCTTCTGCATATCGGCGTGGCGCGCGAAGTCGAAAACGAGGCCGCGATGGAGCAGGGCGGGATGGCGGTGAGCCAGAACTTGACGGGCACGTCCACGGGCCTCCTGCTTTGGGACAGGGAACGCGGTCTGCCGGCCTACGCCGAAAGCGAACGGGACTTGGCGGGGACCACCAGTATTCCAAGCTTGGGCTCCTTCGACATAACGCTCAGGGGGCCTGTCCGGGCGCGCCTGCAGAACTGAGAGACGGCCGCCGGGGCCTTGGGCGCGGGCGCGACGGACGCCCTGCCCGGCAGCGGTCAGCGCCGCCTGTTTCGAATGCAGTCCCATCGAGCTATTCTCTCGCCCCTCTTTACGGCCTAAGCTGGAGAGCACTGTTCGGGCGGAGCCGGGGCACTTTGCGCGACGGCCGGCCCCGGAGTACTTTGTTCGAGAGGAATGGAGCTCATGGCTCGGTTCGCCCATCAGAGATCCATGTGGAGGTCCATGGCTCATTGTCCGCGGAAGGGAGCGGCCCGCATCTCGACCGGCTTGGGCACCGCCGTTCTGGGGGATTCCCTTGACTATATGGAAGACCTGGCCTCCGAGAGCGTCGACCTCATCGTAACGAGTCCTCCGTTCGGTCTGGTTCGCAAGAAGGACTACGGCAACCAGGACGCCGAGGACTATGTGGACTGGTTCCGCGCCTTCGGGGCCCAATTCCGCCGCATCCTGAAGCCCCAGGGCAGCTTGGTCATCGACATAGGCGGATCCTGGACGAAGGGTGCTCCGACTCGGAGTCTCTACCACTTCCGGCTGCTGATCATGCTCTGCGATGAATTCGGGTTCCATCTCGCCCAGGAGTTCTACTGGTGGAACCCCTCGAAGCTGCCGACTCCCGCCGAGTGGGTGAACGTACGCAGGATTCGCGTGAAGGACGCGGTGAACTCGGTCTACTGGCTTTCCCCGACCCAGTGGCCGAAGGCGACCAACAGGCGCGTCCTCCAGCCGTACAGCAAGAGCATGCGGACCCTCCTGCGCAACGGGTACCGGGCCAAGAGGCGGCCCAGCGGCCACGACATCAGCACGAAGTTCGCACGCGACAACGGGGCGTCGATTCCGCCGAATCTGATTGCCGTGGCTCATACCGAGAGCAACGCCTGCTATCAGCGCTACTGCAAGAGAAATGGAATCAAGCCGCACCCGGCCCGTTTCCCGGCACAGCTGCCTGAATACTTCATTCGCATGCTCACCGACGAGGACGACCTGGTCATTGATCCCTTCGGGGGATCGTGCGTCACCGGAGAAGTGTGCGAGCGCTTGAACCGGAGGTGGGTATGCGTGGAGATCGTCGAGGAATACCTGGAGGGGGCCAAAGGCCGGTTCGTCGGCCCGCCCGCGCAGCGCACCCCCAAGGACCCCGACCGAGCCGAGAACTACTACCGCATCCCGCATCCGGACATACTGTGGGACGGATCTCCGACTGAACCGCTCGCCGCTGACGGAGGCCGGAAGAGGCCCGTGGCGCGGAAGGTCGCGAGCGAGTCTCCTCGGACCGGACAGCGATCCCGACAGCTGGCACTGGGCGCAGACTAACTAACTGACCGAGATAGCTCTCGTATGTTGAGATCAGCTCTCGTATATTCCGGGTCGTCCGGCGTCGAGCATTTCTTCCGCCTGCACCCTTAGGATGTGCGCGATCTTGGCCGGGGATTCCCGCAATGCGTCGAAATCATCCCTGTCCAGGAGGTACAGGCCCACTGCCGTCTTCCTTGATACCGACCGGGCATAGTCGACCGCGTCCGTGGTGAAGCGTGCGTTAGCGACAAAAAGGATGTGCGTCGCGCCCGTGATCGGAAGGAGGCCCACCTCCTTTGCGATGTCGTCCAGCCGGACCGCACTGCTCGGTGTGTTCTTGCATTGAATCTGCCAGCGCGTCGCAACGGGACCTAGAATCCCTTCGAGCAGTGCGTCGACCTCGGCTGTCGCCCGCTTCCTCCATCCGACGAACCGCAAGCCCAGCATCCGCATCACGAAGATCGCAAAGGCCTCGAGCGCTTTGCCCTTCGTGTCCCGGTCACCGGATTCGAGCTCCTTGAAAATGTCTTCCGGTCTCTTGCGGTAGTAGGCGCTCAGAGTCGCATCAAGGTCTCGGACGGCATTTCGCATGAACGGGCCGAGCACTTCGCTGTCGAACTGATCCGTGGTACGGAGCAGTGACGACTTCCCGCCCCCGATTCCCTTCGTCCGATACTCGATTAGCCGCGCGTCTTGCAGCACCTTCAGAATCTCTTTGGGAAGGGATCCTCGACCGACTCTAACGCCTCGACACGCCTCGGCCCAGTCCCTGATCTCATTTGCAGGAACCCATCCCTCCGGCTCCAAAACGCAGAGCCCTTCCACAAAGGCTACCTGGACCGGTGTCAGGCCCGCCAGCGCTGCGATCTGCTCCTCGTTCAAGCGCAGCAGTCGGCGTTTCGCTGCGGGATTCACATCCCATGCACGCGCTCGTCCGGGTGGAAAGACGCCCGCCTTGGCCAGCCACTTGCGGAGGGAATTGATCGCTGTGTTGTGGACGGTTACTCGAAAACCTTGGTAGGTCAGGAACTCGGCTAGAGAATCCCCTGTCACGCGAAGCCCGTCGACCCGCATCTGCTCAACCCCCTCGACTACCCTGAGCCCCCCGCAACTCAGCAGGATGTGCCTGGCGAAACGGTCGAAGAGATCAGGCGGTTCGAGCGCTGCCAGTTCGCGGGCCAGCGGCGTAGCTTCGTAACTGCCGGGCATTACGAGACCGTACTGGACGGCGCTCTCCAATGGCAGACTACGCTGTCTCTTGGTGGGTTCGCGAAGGGGCTGGCGAGTTCTCACCGCCGGAAGCCAAACTGCCTTCAACAGCGATTCCTTGTCCCCCGAATGCTCGATCACCGCGGCCAGAAAACCGGGTAGCGAGATCAGGTCAGGTGAAAACTGTGTTCCGACCGGAATGCGGCTCGTTCTGTCGGCACGAGGTTTCATTCGCTAGCCTTCAAGGGTACTTGGCCCTCCGGCACCAAATCGACCCGGGCCGGGACGGAGGGAATATGAACACGACGGTGGCCGTACGCATCCACGGGCTCGGCGGCGCGGAGGTGCTCCGTCGGGAAGAAACCCGTTGCCGGATCCGGGACCGGGCGAAGCGTCGGCCTTCCAGCCCGGCGACCGGGTCGCATGCAGATTCGGGCTGGGCGGCTACTGCGAGCGGAGGGTCATGCCCATGGGGCCAGCTCGTTCCGATCCAGGATCACACCAGGGCGCGCAGATCCGCGGCGATGGACCCGAACCATTTCTCGCTGCGGAAGTCTTCGCCGCGCCGTCGCGCCCCTTCGCAGAGCCGTCTGTACAGGACCGGGTCTTCCCGCAGGCGCTCGATGGCCATCAACACCGCCGTCGCCGAGCGCGGCTCGACCAGCAGCCCGTTCTCCTCATGCCCGACCAACTCGGGAACGCCGCCCCACTCGGCGGCGACGACCGGCACGCCGCACTGAAAAGCCTCGATGATGACGCCCGCATAGCCCTCGGCACGAAAATAGCTGGGGTACACCAGCAGGTCGTGTTCGACAATTGTCCGGGGCACGTCTTCCGGTTTCAGAACGCCCCGATAGGTCGCCCGCGGGTGGTCCTTGAACAACGAAAGGTCCGTGTCCGAAACCGGCGGCCCGTATACATTGAGGTGAAAGTCCGGGGAAAGGTTGCGGCAGGCCTCGAGCGCTTCCAGCAATCCTTTGTCCATGTCCAGTCGGCTGACGAAGATCAGTCGGCCGGGTATCCTCGGCATGACCCGGGCCGGCATGTCGATGTCTCTCGCACCGGGAAACCATCGGAAGTTGGCCGGACGGTCGAAAAGCCGGTCGAGTTCCAGCGTGTGTATGTAAACCCGCGCGCTGCGCAGGTAGGTGCGGTGAGCGAGCCAGCGGGCCACCACGCCGAAGTTCAGATACACGGTACCGAAATCGGCTCCGGACAAGCGCAGCACCATGGGTCGGCGCGCCAGCTTGCAAAGCACCCAGACCGACGAGGCGAGCACCGTTGCCGACCAGGAAGCGATGAGAAGGAAGACGATCTGCGAACGGCGGAGTGCCCTCACAAGATCCCACATCACCCGCAGGTACCGCTGAAGGCGAATTGCGCGAACAATCCAGGCCGACCGATTGGTCATCGTACCCGATGTGTCGAGCACTTCCGGCGCAAAACCCCGCTGACCCAGTTCGCGAACCAACTTTACGGTCAACACCTGGTTCCCGCCGATCACGTTCATGGCGGAAGTCCCTGAGCCGCGCGGTCCGACGATCAGAATCCTCGGCGGCCCGTTCGATGAATCCGACTGGTCAGGACTGTCCACGAGCCGTCAGATGGTCACCGCGGAAAGCGCAGACAGCCACCTGTGCTGGGCGCGCACCCCGTGCTCGAGCGCGGTGGAAGGCGAGAAGCCGAGATCCTGCCGGGCGAGCGACGAGTCGGCGTACGTGTCGCGCATGTCTCCTCGACCGGTCGGTTTCCGGTGCACGTCCAGCGGCCTGCCGACGCAGCGGGCCACGAGATCCAGGACCTCGTTGATGGAGACCCGAGAGCCGCCGCCGACGTTATAGACGCGCCCGGGCACGCCGTGGTCGCCCGCGGCGACCGTGGCCGCCACGGCGTCCGCGACGAAGGTGAAATCCCTGGTCTGGCCGCCGTCACCGTACAGATGGATCGGGTCGCCCCGCATTCCCGCCTGGAGGAACCGGAGAAACGCCATGTCGGGCCGCTGCCGCGGTCCGTAGACGGTGAAGTAGCGCAGCGCCGTCGCCGGCACCCCGCAATTGTGGTGATACAGCAAGCAGAGCTGCTCCGCCGCGAGTTTGGTCACCCCGTAGGGCGAGACCGGACGCGGCAGCGCATCCTCCCGCATCGGCAGGGCCACGTCGTCGCCGTAGACGGATGAGCTCGAGGCATAGACGAAGCGGGCGAGCGGGCGGTCGACGCAGGCCTCGAGCAGCGCCTGCGTGGTATCGATGTTGTGGACCGTGTAGACGCGGAAATCACCGCCCCAGCTGCGGCGGACGCCGGCTTGGGCGGCGAGATGGAAGACGTGGCTCACCCCGCTCAGGAGCGTCGGCAGGTCGGCGCCGCCCAGCCGCGCCTCGACGAACCGGAACCGCGGATCGCACCGCAGCAGCGCGAGGTTGGCCTCCTTCCGCGATCGCTCGTAGTAGTCGGTGAAGCAGTCGATGCCGACGACCTCATGCCCGGCGGCCAACAGCGCTTCGCCGAGGTGCGAGCCGATGAATCCGGCGACGCCCGTGACCAAGGCCCTCATCGCTGCACCGCCCGCACGAACGGTTGAAGACGGGCGTACAAGCCGTTCGTCATTCTTCTTCGGAGGGGCGAACAGGATTGCCCGGACCATCTGGAGACATCATGAGTTCATGAGCACTGCTGGAAGCGCAGCTCTTCAACTATTCTTGCCTCCGTGGTCTTCACATGCTCATACGGTTCAGACGGACATTTATCCCGTCCGGACGTGTCCTCATCGTCGTCCAGGACACTTCTCTCATCTCTTGTGGCCCCGGAGTACTCTGTATGGGTAAACGGGAATCCGCCCCAGCGCAACCGTCGCTTGGAGAATCGCCGGCAGCCCGCGGCGGAAGTCCCCGGGCTGCAAGGAGGAGTTGTTGGGATGATGGCCGAGCATGACCTTCCATCCATGATTCCTCGCCATGTCGGCAAAATCCTCGTGGTGCGCCTTTCCGCGCGCGGCGACCTCGTCTTTGCGTCGCCGCTGGCGGGAGCCTTGCGACGGCGCTACCCCCGCGCGCACATCGCTTGGGCGGCCGAGGAGCGCACCGCCGACGTGATCCGCCACAATCCGCACCTCGACGAGGTGATCGTGTGGGAGCGGGCCGCGTGGAAGCGCCTGCTTCGGACCGGGCGCTGGGGGGCGCTGGTACACGAGGCGGTCGATTTCTTCGAGGCTCTGCGCGCGCGGCGCTTCGATGTCGCGATCGACGTCCAGGGTCTGCTGCGCAGCGGCATGCTGACGTTCCTTTCCGGGGCCCCGGTGCGCATCGGGCTGGGATCTCGGGAGGGCTCGCGCTGGCTGATGACCGGGGTTGTGGAGCGCGGGGGCGACGATCGCGCGATCGCGTCCGAGTACCGGTATTTGGCCGAGGTGCTGGGCCTCCCGACCGGTCCGTTCCCGATGGAGATTCCGTGCGGAGCGCGGGAGACGGCGAGGGCCGAGCTGTTACTGGAACGTGCGGGGGTTCGGGGCGGCTTCGTGGCGGCGTGTCCCTTCACCACACGGTTCTACAAGCACTGGTTCGAAGACCGGTGGTCGTCGCTCATCCAGTGTATCCGGGAACGGCTCGGACTCGGAGTGGTGCTGCTCGGCGGACCGGCCGACCGCGTCGCCGCGGACCGGATCCTGGGTGGCTTGCCGTCGCGGTCGCCGTCGCCGAACGGGATGCCGGTCGTGGATCTGGTCGGCCGGACGACGCTCGGCGAGGCTTCGGCGGTCGTTTTCCGGTGCAGCGTCCTCGTGGGGGTCGACACGGGGCTGAGCCATATGGCTCACGCATTCGGCCGCCCGGCGGTCGTCATCTTCGGCTCAAACACGCCGTACCTTGATCCGCCCGGTCCCCGCACGACGATCCTGCACTCGGGCCGCAGCTGCTCCCCGTGCCGGGGGAAGCTCGTCTGCGACGGACGGATCGATTGCATGGACGACATTTCCGTCAGCCGGGTGTACGCTGCGGTCGCCGGGGCGATGCAGCCGGGGTGATGCAGTGAGCGTCGTTCACGTCGAGACCGGGCGGCACCTCTACGGCGGTGCCCTCCAGGTGCTCTACCTCGCTCAGGGACTCGAAGAACGGGGCGTCAAGTCCGTACTGATGGTGCCGCGCGGGTCGGAGATCGCGGCGGCCGCACGGGAGCGGTGGCTGCGCGTCGAGGAGTTCCCGTTCCACGGGGAGGCGGATCTCGGCGGGCTGGTCCGCATGGCGTGGCGTTTCAGCCGGCCGGACGTGGAGGTCGTCCATCTCCATTCGCGGCGGGGAGCCGATACGCTGGGCGGGGTGGCGGGGGCCGCGGTCCGTGCGCCGTTGGTGCTCACGCGTCGGGTGGACAACAGCGAGGCGGAGTGGATCGTGGGGGCGAAGTACGCGCTGTACCGGCGCGTCGTGGTCGTCTCCGCCGCCGTGCGCGACATACTGGTCGGCCAGGGCGTGCCGGAGGACAAGATCTCGCTGGTGCGCTCGGCAGTGGACGCCGCCAAATGGCTCACTCCTCGCAGCCGTGCCGAGCTCGACCGCGAGTTCGGCCTGCAACCCGGGATCCCGGCGGGGGCCATGGTAGCGCAATTCGTGGCGCGCAAGGGGCATTGGGTGCTGGTCCAGGCGCTGGCCGTTCTGAAGCGCCGGGGCCTGGCGCCGACCATCGTCCTCTTCGGGCGGGGGCCGATGCGCGAGAACGTGGCCGCGCTCGCCGAGTCCGCCGGGGTGGGCGGCCAGATCCGCTTCGCGGGTTTCCGAGACGACCTCCACGAGTGGCTGGGTGCCTTTGACTTTTCCGTGCATCCGGCCCTGAAGGAGGGGCTCGGCGTGGCTGCCCTGCAGGCGGGCGCGGCGGGGATCCCGGTGGCGGGGGGCCGGGCCGGAGGCATCCCGGAGGTCGTCGAGGACGGCGAGACCGGCATCCTTTGTGCCCCCGGCGACGCTGGGGCGCTCGCCTGTGCGGTGTCCAGGTTCCTTGACGACCCCGAGGGAGCTCGGGAGATGGGAACGCGTGCCCGGAAACGGATCGAGTCGCATTTCTCGGTAGACGCCATGGTCGAGGGGAACCTTAAGGTTTACCGTGAAGTGGTCGCTGCGCCGCGCAAGAGCTGAGTACGTGCGCGGCGGTTTTTGTTCCCGACGCGGATCTTGCGTAGGCCAGCGATCTTGCGTAGGGTATCCCTGCTCACATGTGCCATCGCATCCCAATAGGGGAGAACTGATGAGCGCCCGGCGCCTCGCCGCTCTCGGTGCTCGCGCGGATTTATCCACGGGCTGCTGGGGGTGGATGATCTCCGGACCGCGGACCCGTGAAGCGGGCCGCTGATCCGTGAAGCTCTCCGTCATCCTGAGCACCTACGAGGCGCCCGAGTGGCTCGAGAAGGTGCTGTGGGGCTACCTGAACCAGTCATACCGCGACTTCGAGCTCGTGGTCGCCGACGACGGGTCGACGGAGGAGACGGAACGGGTGATTCGCCGCCATTCGGGCTGCGGCATCGAGATCCGTCACGTATGGGAGTCCGACAGGGGCTTCCGCAAGTCTCGGATCCTCAACAGGGCGATCGCCGCCGCGGGGGCGCACTACCTCGTTTTCTCGGACGGCGACTGCATTCCGAGGGCGGACTTTCTGGCCGTGCACGCGGCGCTGGCGGCAAAGGGCCGCTTCCTCTCGGGCGGCTACGTCAAGCTGCCGTTGAAGGTGAGCCGTGCCGTCACGCGCGTGGATGTGGAGACGGGACATGCATTCTCGGTGCCTTGGCTCCGTTCCCGGGGAGTACGGAACCTCCGGCGCACGGCCAAGCTGGCCGTGCCGGCGTACGCAGCCGCCGCGGCAGACCGTCTCACCACGACGAAGCCGACCTGGAACGGGCACAACGCGTCCGGGTGGCGACGCGATCTCGTCGCGGCCAACGGCTTCGACGAACGCATGGGATACGGAGGCCAGGACCGCGAGCTGGGAGAACGGCTGGAAAACGCCGGCATCCGAGGCAGATGCGTTCGCTACCGCGCCCTCTGCGTCCACCTCGATCACGAGCGCGGCTACGCGGCACTCGATTCCACAAGAAGAAACAAGGCGATCCGGCGGCGGACCCGCAGGGAGCGCATCACGCGAACCGAATTCGGCATCATGAGACCTCTGCACTCCTTCCGCGACGAGTTCCCGGTCTCGAAGACGCACATCTTCCTGAACCACGCGGGCGTATCGCCCACCTCGACGCGCGCGGTGTACGCCGTCAACCGCTTCATGAACTCGCTGGCAAAGGTCGGACGGCCCGATTTCGACGACTGGGAGGTGCTCGCGACCGAGTGCCGGGAGCGCTTCGCGCGGCTGATCGGATGCGGGGCCGGGGAGGTCGCCTTCGTCCGCAATACCTCGCACGGGCTGTCGCTGCTGGCCGCGGGGCTGGACTGGCGTCCCGGCGACCGGGTGGCCGCGGCGACGTCGGTCGAGTACCCGTCGAACGTGTACCCCTGGATGGACCTCGACAGGCGCGGGATCGCGGCGCTCGACGTGATCCCGGCGGAGGACGGCGGAACCGTCACCGTCGAGGCTGCGGCGCGTACGCTCACGGACCGAACCCGCGTTCTGGCGGTCAGTTCGGCGCAGTACGCGACCGGGGCGGTCACCGATCTGGCGGGGCTCGGAGCGCTGTGCCGGGAACGCGGCGTGATCTTCTGCGTCGACGGCATTCAGACGGTGGGAGTGCTCCCCATCGACGTGAAGGCGGCAGGAGTCCATTTCCTGTCCGCCGACAGCCACAAGTGGATGCTCGGGATCATGGGGATCGGCGCGGTCTTCGTGGATCGCTCGGTGGTGGAGAACATCCATCCGCCGCTGCTCGGCTGGCGGAGCACCACGGACAACTTCAACTTCGACCGGGTGCACTTCGAGCTGTTGGGAGATGCCGGCCGCTACGAAGAGGGCAGCCTCGCCTACCCGCTCATCGCGGGATTCTGCGCGGCGCTGGAGCTGCTTGAAGACGCGGGGATCGGGGCGGTTGCGGAACATGTCTCCGCTCTCGTCGACGATCTGGCAGGGCGACTGGAGGAGCTCGGGTGCGAAACCATGCCCCGGGTCGGGTCGCGGCGGCACATCCTCGCCTTCCGCCATCCCGGGCTCGGCGGCGAGAAGCTGCTCGACGGGCTGACCGAGGCGGGTGTGGTCGTGTCGCTGCGGCGGGGCCGCATCCGGGCCTCGCCCCACCTGTACAACACGCACGAAGAGATGGAACGGGTTGCGGAGACGGTGCGCGCTCTGCTGCCGTCGCTCCCGAAGGGTACCGGGCGGGATGCATCGCCGGTCGAGTGCCGCCAAGGACCGCCGCCACGGGCTGCCGGGCAGCGCAGCCATCCATAACCCGCGCGGCTTCTTTGGCGAGAGACCAGACCGCGCAAGAAAGGACTGAAAAATGACCGGATCGAACGGATCCCCGATCAGCCCGATCCACGCGGGGTTCGCGTCGCTGAAGCGCGTCGCGGCTTCGGTGGGTGCCGGAGCGCTTGCCGTGCTCGCGACCTTCACCGCGACCTTCACCCTCACGCTTGGCGCGCTCGATGCTCAGCGCGGACCGGGAGACGCCGGCACCCTTCCCGCGATTGAGGAAAAGACCGCCTCGATGGAGCGGATGGACGGCTTTCTGCCCCTGTATTGGGACGATGCGGGGGGAAGGGTCTGGCTGGAAATCGCGGAGTGGGACACCGATATCCTCCACGCGTCCGGGATCGGCGCGGGGCTGGGGTCCAACGACATCGGCATCGACCGCGGGCAGCTGGCGGGGTCGCGCGTGGTGCGCTTCCATCGAGTCGGACCGAAGGTGCTGATGATCCAGCCCAACTACCGGTTCCGTGCGTCCAGCGACAACGCGGCCGAGCGGAAGGCGGTGGAGGACGCGTTTGCGCCCTCCACGCTGTGGGGGTTCGAGGCGGCCGCCGTCACCGGAGACCGCGTGCTGGTCGACTTCACGCCGTTTCTGCTGCAGGACATCGCCGGATTCGCCGGGCGGCTGAGGCCGGGGACGTACCGGCTCGACGCGAGCCGCAGCGCGGTGTACCTGCCGATGGTGATGAACTTCCCCGAGAACACCGAGATGGAGGCGTCGCTGACCTTCGTGCGCCAGGGCGGCGGGCAGGGCGGCGGCTTCGGCGGCGGGGGCGGGGCATTCGAGGGGGTGGGGAATGTCGCGGCCTCCGGTGCGGCGGCGACGATCCGCATGCATCACTCCTTCATCGAGCTGCCGGAGCTGGGCGAGTACATGCCCCGGGCGCACGATCCGCGAGCCGGGTACGGCGGAATGTCCTTTCAGGACTACTCGGCGGCGCTCGGCGAGCCGATGACCAAGCGCTTCATCCGGCGCCACCGTCTCGAGAAGCGGGATCCGTCGATGGCCATGAGCGAACCCGTGGAGCCGATCGTGTACTACCTCGATCCGGGGACCCCGGAGCCGGTCCGTTCCGCGCTCCTCGACGGGGCCCGGTGGTGGAACCAGGCATTCGAGGCGGCCGGCTTCATCGACGCCTTCCGGGTCGAGATCCGGCCCGAGGACGTCAGCAGCCACGACGTGCGATACAACGTCATCAACTGGGTCCACCGTTCCACCCGCGGCTGGAGCACCGGCGGCTCGATCACGGATCCCCGTACGGGCGAAATCCTCAAGGGGAATGTGACGCTGGGGTCTCTGCGGGTGCGCCAGGATTACCTGATCGCGGAGGGCCTGCTTGCCCCGTACGAGAACGGGGACGAGGACGCCGCCGACATTTCCGAATGGGCGCTGGCGCGCATCCGCCAGCTCTCGGCGCACGAGGTGGGGCACACTCTGGGACTGTCGCACAACTACTACGACAGCGATGCCGGGCGGATCTCGGTTCTCGACTACCCGCACCCGCTGATCACGCACGACGGTACCGGTTTCGACTACTCGGAGGTCTACGACATTGACATCGGCGAGTGGGACGAGGTCGCGATCCGCTACGGCTATTCGCACTTCCCGCCGGGAAGCGACGAGAAGGCGGAGCTGGAGCGGATCCTCGACGAGGCGTGGGAGGACGACATCCGGTTCCTGACCAACCAGGACATCTCGACGCACGCACGGGCGGATCAATGGTCGAACGGGACCG
The DNA here is from genome assembly GCA_965215065.1 of Longimicrobiales bacterium. Taxonomy (GTDB): domain Bacteria; phylum Gemmatimonadota; class Gemmatimonadetes; order Longimicrobiales; family Gaopeijiaceae; genus Bin94. Next base: position 988,635 of record OZ244037.1, on the reverse strand, counting down.
ATGCGGGGGCGGAGCTGGAGCGCATGCTCGACGTCCGCCGCGCCGCGATGGAGCGCTTCGGCGAGCGCGCGATCCGTGCGGGGAGGTCCATGGCGCAGCTCGAGGAGGTGCTGGTCCCGCTCTACCTGCACCATCGCTTCCAGGTGACCGCCGCGGCTTCCGTGCTCGGCGGCCTGCACTACACCTATGCGGTCCGGGGCGACGGAACGGACCCGGTCAGCCCGGCCTCGGCGGCCGAGCAGAAACGGGCGCTCGACGCGCTGGTCCGCGCCGTCCAGCCCGCCGAGCTGACCGTGCCCGCCGCCGTGCTGGACCGGCTGCCGCCCAGGCCCGCGGGCTACCGGCGCACGCGCGAGCTCTTCCCCCGCTACACGGGCGCGATGTTCGACGCCGTTTCGCCGGCGGTCGTCGCCGCCGGGCACGTGGTGGGCGAGGTCTTCGAGCCGAGCCGGGCCGCGCGCCTCGTGGAGCAGAACGTCTTGGACGCTTCGCTGCCCGGCCTGAGCGACGTGATCGGCACCGTCCTCGCAGTGGCGGAGCCCGACGCGGGCGACACGGCCTACGAGGCGGAGGTGCGCCGCGCGGTGGGCCGCGTGGTTGCCGACGGGCTGATGAGGCTCGCCGCCGACGCCCCGATGCCCCAGGTGCGGGCGGTCGCGGAGCAGCAGCTCGGCATGCTCAGGGACATGGCCGAAGGGCATTCGGCAGGTTCCGGCGCAATGGCGGCCCACTTCGCCCTGCTGGCGCGGGACATCGAACGGTTCGAAGCCCGCCCCCACGGGGCCTGGTCGCCGAAGGAGACGCCTCGGGCGCCTCCCGGAGCGCCCATCGGGACACCGGCACGGGACTGGATCGGGGAGCTCCGGCCGTTCTGCTCCTTTGAAGGGTGGGGGGGAACCTGACAGCCCGGGTGCTACCGGAACCGGTCGATGACATTCACGCCGAGGACGGAGTAATCGTCCATCCCCGTCAGGATGTCGACGCCCTCCTCGAGGGTGACCGTTCGGGTGACCAGCTTGTCGAGGTCGACGACTCCCGATGCGGCCATGCGCAGCATGCGGTCGTACTCCCAGGCCTGCAGACCGTGGCTTCCCACCATTTCCAGCTCCCAGGCGATGACCCGATCCATCGGCACGCGCGCGTGGCGGTGGTCTCCCGTCATCAGGCCCACCTGGACGTGGCGGCCACGCCTCCTCAGGCAGGCGACGGAGTTGAAGCAGGTGTCGGCGTGGCCCAGCGCGTCGATTGAGACATGCGCCCCTCCGTCGGTGAACTCGCGGATCTCTTCGGGGACGTCGGGAGACTCGAGCGCGTTCACCGAAACGACCGCCCCGAGCTCGCGCGCCATCGCCAGCGCCTCGTCGCGGATGTCGACGGCGACGACTTCGGCTCCCAGCGCACGAGCGATCATGACCGCGGCGAGGCCTGCGCCGCCGCACCCGTGGACGGCCACCCAATCCCCCGCGACGACCCTTCCTCGGGCCTGCACGGCGCGGAACGACGTTGCGAACCGGCAGCCGAGACTCGCGGCGGTCACGAAGCCGAGGTCGTCGGGGAGCGCTGCGAGCGTGAGGTCGGCCCGGCGCAGCGCGACCCGCTCCGCGAAGCCTCCCCAGCCATGGAACCCCGGCTGGAACTGGTCCGCACAAACCTGCTGGTTGCCGGCCCGGCAGGGGCGGCACCGCCCGCATCCCGCGATGAACGGAACGGACACGCGATCACCCCTCCGCCAGCGCGTCACCTCCGCACCTGTCTCCTCCACCACCCCGGCGATCTCGTGCCCCGGCACATGCGGGAGCACGATGTCGGGATCGTGGCCGACCCAACCGTGCCAGTCGCTCCGGCAGATCCCGTTGGCTTCGACTCTCAGCACCACCCCGTCGGGTGCGGGTTCGGGATCCGGGAACGACTCGATGGCGATGCGCCCCCGGTACCTCCGATAGATTGCAGCCCTCACAGCATGTTCTCCGTGTGGGGGAGCTCCGCTTTGCGTTCGTGCCGGGGAGCTCCGCTTTGCGTTCGTCGCCCCCGCTGGTGTTCGTCGCCCCCGCTGGTGTTCTTTGCTCCCGGCTTCCGCTCGTCGCCCCCCGCTTCCGTTTCAGCCCGTTTTCTAGCACAATGTTTCGGCGTTTCGGCGTGGATGGAGAGAACGCGGGGAACGCCGCACGCGATTGACAGTACACATAGCCCACTAAAATGGCCCACTGACTGCGTGCGCAGCGCATTTCCGCGACCCCGACGCGAGAGCCGGGTTCGGGCGATGAAAACCCCAAGGAGCATCTGCATGAACAAGTCCGAGATGGCCAAGAAGCTGGCGAGCCGGTCCGACCTGACCCAGGCTCAGTCGGTCGATGTTCTGGACATCATCTTCAGCCCCGTATACGGGATCATCGCCGACCAGGTCGACGCCGGCGACAAGGTGTCGATCGCAGGATTCGGCACGTTCGAGGCGAAGGAGCGGGCGGCCCGGACCGGCCGGAATCCCCGGACGGGCGATCCGATCGCGATCGAGGCGAAGAAGTATCCCGCATTCAAGGCCGCGAAAGGTCTCAAGGACCGGGTTGCGTAGCAGCCCGCGGTCGCCGGGTCGGGCGGCCCGTGAAGCGGTGGCTTCGTTGTGGCGGGACCGCCCTTTCGCCAGCTTGGTATTGTTCCCCCGGCCTGGAATGGACATGTGAACGAGCTCGTTCCCGCGATCGTCGGCGAAGTGGTGGTCCTGCTGATCGTGCTGGGCGTCGTGTGGATCTTGTTCCGAGAGTTCGTAAGGGTCGCGATGAAGGTGATCGTGCCGGTGGCGATTCTAACGGCGCTGGCGCTGTGGCTCGGGGTTCTGGACCGCACCTTCGTGGCCGATATCCTGGTCACGGCGGGTGACTGGGTGATGTCGGCGATCCGCACGGTCGGGGACTGGATCGCCATGGCCGCGATCGGCGCGTGAGGTTCCGGGCGGCGAGGGGTGCCGCTTCCGTTCCCGCCACGCTCTGCGCACTTGTGTTTTGCGCCGCCTGTGCCGCCTGCGCAGTTCCCCCCTGGGCCGCACGCGGCAGCGCGTCCCCTTCTGCTCCGGCCTTCCATCCGGTCGGCCGGTACGATCTGACGATGTCCTCCGAAACCATGGTCTCGGAGGGGACGATGGAGATCCGGGGCGAGCCGGGAAGGTACACCGGGATGATCGCGATCGGCAGCGTCCAGGTACGGGTCGTGAGCATCGAAGCGGGTGCGGATCACCTGACCGTTCGCGCTGCGACGAACGAACGCACGTTGATCCTCCGCCTCGCCAGGGACGGCGACTTCTTCTCCGGCAACTGGGTACTGGGCGGGCAGCGGGGGACGATCGTCGGAAACAAGCGTCCCGATCAGTAGTCGGGCGGTCCCGTATCGATCGGCAGATCGTCCCGCCCTCCCCACTCGGACCAGGATCCGTCGTAGATCGCTACATCGCCCTTTCCTGCACGGGCCATGAGCCACGCGAAGGCGCATGCGCTGGTCCCCGAGCCGCAGGTGCCGATCAGCTCCTTCTTCGGATCGACGCCCGCGTCCGCGACCAACTTCCGAAAGGCCTCGGCCCCGATCGCGAGGCCGGTCGCGCGGTCCACGAGTTCGGCGTAGGGAACATTCCGGCTTCCCGGCACGTGCCCCCCTCGCAGCCCCTCGCGCGGTTCCGGCCGGACGCCCGCGAACCGGCCGGTCGGGCGCATGTCCACGATCTGCGTCCCATCGGTGCCGATCGCCCGCAGCACATCGCCGACACTGCGGATCAGGTGCGGCCGAGGCCGAGGAACGAATGACGGCGGTGCCTCCGAAGTGCGCACCGGGGAGCCCGACTCGACGGGATGACCGGCCATGACCCAGTGGCGAAGTCCGCCGTCCAGCACGGCGGTGTTCTCGTGACCGAAGTAGCGGAAGTTCCACCACACGCGCGCGGCGCTGAGGTTCACTCCGGAGGCGTCGTAGCAGACCACGGCGGACCCGGCGGAGACTCCCGCCTCTTCCGCACAGCGCCGGAAGTGCTCCGGAGGCGCCACCGTGTGCGGCAACGCCGCGTCGGGGTCGCTGCACCTTTCGATATCGAAGAAGCGTGCCCCGGGGATCCGCCGCTGCGCGAACTCGCGGGCCGGATCCCGCCCTGAACCCGGGAGGTACCACGATCCGTCGAGCACGACTAGACCGGGCCTGCCCAGACGGGCGGCCAGCCATTCGGCGGACACCGCCGGACCAGGCAGGACGACTTTGCGGTTTCCGACTGAATTTTCCATGCTGGAACGGAGAGGTCGATGTTTTCCGGCCCCCGGGATGGCCATGAGGAGCTCCTCCTTTACAATGCGGCCGTGCGGGCGCAGCGGTCCAGCGCGGATGCGTCATCCGCGTCAGCGGCCGAACGCGGCGGCGGTGCGGCTGGCATGCTGCGCCTGGCTCGCGGCGTGTGGATCGGCACCGGCCGGAAGCGGTGCCGACGCTCGGCCCGGCGATGCCCCCTGCGCGGCCGCGGCCGCGGGAACGGGATATGCGGCTGCGCTGCTTCGCATCGGATGCGACGGCGGTGTCGTGCCCGGGAGAGCGAGCTGGTCGCGGGCGGGCAATGCCGTGACGCTGGAGTTCGCCTCGACGGCGGATGGACCGGTCGGCGTGGATCTGGTGTCCGCTTGGCCGCCGCCGGGGGAACCTCCCTGGCTCGGCCACCGCATCGAGAACGTCACGGTGCTCTCCGGCGGCCGCGTGCAGGTGCGCTTCGGGGTGCCGCGCGGGGAGGTGCTGGACGAGCCGGAGCGCATCTTCGCCGATCCGAGACTGTCGGGGGCGGCCCCGGCGACTGCGGAGGGCGACGCGCGCGACGCGATCGACGCCGGGCTGCCGCACCTCATGACGCGCCATGATGCGTCCATCGAGTATGCGCGTTCGCTGGACCGGACGGTGCGCCTGGTGTCGTTCGATCGGCTCTACGCGGTTGTTTTTGCCGGGGATGCCGGCATGGAGGAGGCGGTCGATCTCGGAGGTGCGATCGGCGAGGACTGGAGCGTGTGGGGTGCGTCCGGTGCGAGGAGGCTCGCTTCGACGGACTGGAGCGGAATCGTCACGCGGTGCGGGGCGGGTGAAGGCGGCGACGAGCGCGGGCAGGCACGGGATGACGGGCAGGCGCGGGATGAACCGCGTGCCGAACCGGGTGCGGGACTACCAGCCTCGGAGGATACGGCACCCACGGTCAGTTACCCGGAGGGAGATCGGGCCGCGCGCCAGATTGCGGAGCAGGTGGTCTCGCTGGCGATGCGGACGGATGCTCACGGGGCGCTCGTTCGGGCTTTGACCGGTTCGGGCTCGGGTTTGGCGGTACGGGGGGTGTCGGTGCCGAGTCCCGGGCGCGCGCTGACCGATGTGGCGGCGACGGTCGCGCTGCAAGCAGGTCCCGGGCACCCGTGCTCGCATTATGCGGAGGCCTTGCGGAGGCTGGCGGAGTGGGAGCCGCGCCGCGATGTCCGCCGCGCGAATGTGGTACTTGCCGGAGAAGCGGCTCTCTTCGAGATCAGCGAGCCGGCAGGGTTTTACCGCGGGCCGCCACGCGATCCGCGCTCCGGCGGTCCGCGTCACGGCGATCCGCACGCATCCCGCGTCGGCGGTCCGCTGCCGTGGCCCAGTTGAGCTTTCGCCGCCGCCTGGTGATCGCGGGGGTCGTCGTGGCATGGATCCCGGTGCTCTGTCTCGGGCTGCTGGTTCGATACGCCGGTGTGCGGCGCCTCGCCGAAGCGAACGAACAGCGGATGCGCGAGCGGGGAGATCGTCTGGCCGAGGCGTGGACTTCGGGTGCGGCCTTCCTGGAGAACCGCCTCGAGGCGCTCGGCCGCCTGCTCACCGAGGACAACTCCGTGCGGATCGCGGCGCGTACGGGAAACGGGCCCGTCCTTCAGGAGGCCATGGCCCGCTTCGCTTCTGCCGGCGGCCTGGACGCGGCCTATCTGCTGGACGCGACCGGCACGATCCTGGCCGCGAGCCACTTCCGGGGCGATGCGGGTCGGCACGACCCCGGTCTCTTGGAGCTGGCCGACCGTGCAGGGGTTCCGGTCGTCACCCGGACAGCCTTCCCCGACTCGCTTGGAACCGTGCTGAACCGGGCGCGGCGGTTCGATGTCGGCGGCGTGGAAGTCATCGGGGTCGTGGGCGAGGGTCTGGCGGGGACGGGCGTGTTGTCCGTCGGCGGAGAGGTTTCGCTGTTGGCGGAAGGGGTGGAAGGTGCCGGAGTAATCCTCGTCGCGGGACCGGAACCGGCGGGCAATGACGGCGGGAAGCTCGGGGGAAGAGAGTTCCAGGGCCGCCGCGGGATCGGACGGGTGTTGTGGAGGGGCGGGGGGGACGGCGCACCCGGTGCTGAATTCGTCCCGGTCGACCTCGTGATCGTGTGGGACGATCCGGTCCTGGCCGACCTGGTTCGCTCCTTCGATCGCGTGCTCGTTCTTTCCCTCGCGGGGGCTGCGCTGGTCGCCGTCGTCCTGGGGCGATTCATGGCTCGCCGCCTCTCCGGCCCCGTCGAGCGGCTTGCCTCCACCGCGCGGCGCGTACACCTGGGCCGGCTCGATACGGCCTTCCCGCGCGGCGGAGCGAGGGAGCTGGAGCGTCTCGGCTTCTTCCTGAACGGGATGATGCGGCGGATCCGTGAAGGTGTGGCCAAGGTGAGGGAGGCCGAAAAGCGAGCGACTCTGGGTGAACTCGCGCGACAGGTCAATCATGACGTGCGCAACGGCCTGGTCCCCATCCGCAACGTTGTAAGCCACCTCGCGGAAGCACGCCGGAGCGGTCCAGCCGAACTTGCGGGAGCCTTCGACGCACGCGCCCCGACCCTGGCGGCCAGCTTGGACTACCTGGGGGAGCTCGCCGACCAGTACCGGGCGGTGGCCGTTCACGGCGCCCGGGACCGCTCGGAGCTGCGCGCGGTGGCGCGATCCGTCGCCGAAGCCAATCAGAACCTTCCCGCCGGGGTCCATGTCGCAGCCGATCTCGGGGGCGAGCCCGCATGGGTGGAAATGGACGCGCTGTCGCTGCGACGAGTCGTCGAGAACATCGTTTCCAACGCGGTGACGGCGCTCGGTAGCCGCGGAGGCAAGGTCCGGCTCTCGGTCGAGGCCGAACGAATCGACGGGTGTCCCAGCTACCGCCTGACGATCAGCGACGACGGCCCGGGCATCCCCGTGGAGGCGCGCGACCGCGTCTTCGAGCCCTTTTTCACCACACGCTCCGGCGGGACGGGACTCGGCCTCGCGATCGCCCGGAGGCTGGTGCGGGACCTGGGCGGCGATATCCGTTTGGAGAGCGAAGAGGGACGCGGCACCCGCGTGGCCGTGATCCTGAAGGCGGCCCGCGCGGACCGGTCGCCAGCCACGGAGCCGACCCTGTCCACTACGGAGCGGTCCCCAGCCACGGAGCGGTCCCCGTGACGAACCTGCGACGAAGAATCGGCCCGGCAGGCCCCCTGGTCCTGATCATCGACGATGTGCGCTCTCTGGCCGAGCAGTACGCCTACGATCTCCGGCGGCTCGGTCGTTTCCGGACGCGTGTCGCGCCCGGCGGCGCGGAGGGACTGGAAATCCTCACCCGCGACGTGATCGACTGCGTCATCCTCGACCTCGAGATGCCCGGCCTCGACGGCTTCGACGTGCTGCGCGCAATGCAGCACCGCGAGATCGATGTCCCGGTGATCGTCTACACCGGTACGGGGAGCTTCGATCGCTGTGTGGAAGCGGTCCGCCTCGGCGCCTTCAGCTTCATCGACAAGGCCGAGCCGATGGAACGCGTGGTGCACGAGGTGCGCCTGGCGCTCCGCCAGACCGACCTTCGGCAACGGCTGAGCGATCTGGAGGAAAAGGTCGAGCAGTCATCGCCGCTCATCGGCGAGAGCGCGCCCATGCAGGAACTCCGAGCGGCGATCGAGCGGCTGGCGGACATCCCCAGTCCGGTCCTCGTGCTGGGCGAGAGCGGCACCGGCAAGGAGCTGGTCGCCGGGGAACTGCACCGTCTGAGCCGACGTCGCAACGAGGCCTTTGTTGCGGTCAACTGCGGCGGCATCGCCGAAGGTCTCGTCGACAGCGACCTCTTCGGCCACAACCGGGGCGCCTACACGGGAGCGCTGAAGGCGCGGCGAGGCGCCTTTGAACGGGCGACCTCCGGCACCCTCTTCCTAGATGAAATCGGCGAGCTCCCGGCAGCAGTGCAGGCCCGGCTGCTGCGCGTCCTGGAAGGCGGCGAGATCAACCGTATGGGCGCCGAGGATACGATCACCGTCGGTACCCGCGTCGTCGCGGCCACCCACCGCGATCTGGACGCGGAGGCCGACAAGGGAACCTTCCGCCACGACCTCCTCTATCGCCTCAACGTGCACGTCATTCACGTCCCTCCCCTCCGTGCCCGTCCCGACGACATCCCGCTGCTCGCCGCGCACTTCGCCGCGACGCTCCCCCCGGCTCTGGGTCGTTCCCCGCGCCCCTTCACCGAAAACGCACTCGCCGAACTGCGTGCCCGCGACTGGAAGCGCAACAACGTGCGCGAGCTCAGGAACACCGTCGAGCGCATGATCATCGCGTCGGATGACTCCGAGCTCGGTGCACGGCACCTGCCCCCCGATCTGGCCCGTCCCGGCGCTCCTGCCGACCCGCCGACCTCCGTCAGCTATCAGGAGCAGAAGCGCGCCGCCGAGCGCGCGATCGTCCTCGCGGCCCTCGAAGCCAACAACTGGGTCATCGGCCGCACCGCCCGTGCGCTGGGCCTCTCCGACCACTCGAGCCTGATCAAGATCATGAGGCGGCTGGGAGTGAGCCGCCCGGCCCGCTGAAGTTCACACTCGGCGGCGATGTGGCCCGCACATCACATGCCGTGCGCCGCGTTGTGTAGCGATGGACACGAGGGCGGTGCGTCTACAATCACCAACGCCCCGTCACACTACGGGTAAATCACATATCGGCAACAGGTTATGACCACTGCCATCGCCCATCCCGAACTTTGGCCCGCTGGTTGCCACTCCTCGCAGCCGACTTCAATCGCCTCGCGTCGCGTGGTCGGGACCGCCCTGCCGCGCCGCGGAGGCACCAGGCTGGGAGGCCACGATGGAAAGCAGGAAGAACGAAGGGGATCGCTCGGAGACGGCGTTGCGGTGGATCGCGGCGGGACTGGCCATGGCCGCGTTCGTGCTGGCCGCGGCGTGCGGAGAGGATGGGGGCCGGGCCGAACACGGAGACGCCTCGGCGCAGGTAATCAAGGTGGCGGCCGCACCCGCACCGACAGAGGCGCCCCCTCCGGTCCAAGGAACACTCACCCCGCCGGAGACCTTCCCCCCGCTGCAGGGAGCGCCTGCCCAGGTCCCGGAGTTGCCCGCCGCGCTCCCCGGGGACGCATCCGCCATGTACAGCCGGGCCGAGGCCGTCTTTCGCGAGGGACGCTACGGCGAGGCCGTCGACCTCTTCGTCCGCTACGTGCGGCGCGAGCCCACGAACCCTTGGGGCCACTACATGCTGGGAATGGCCGCCTGGAAGGGCGGCTACCTCGAAATCGCCGAGGCGCACCTTATGGAATCGGTGCTGATCGACCCCTACAACGTCAAGGGAAGGGTGAACTTCGCACGCGTCCTGATCGAGGCCGGGCAGCCTGACGATGCGAAGCACCACGCCCTCGTGGCGGAAGAACTCGACCCCGAGCAGGTGGCGGCGAAACGAACCTTGGCGCGTGCGCTGGCCGAGACGGGCGACTACGAAGGTGCCCTGGCCAAGTACGATGAAGCGCTGTGGATCGACCCCCGGGACCGCTGGTCGCTCAACAACATGGGCTACCTGTTGACCCAGCGCGGACACCACCGGGACGCGATCGGCCCGCTGGCGCTCGCGGTGCGGCTGGACAGCGCGAACGCGACCTTCCGGAACAACTTGGGCAGCGCGCTCGAAGGTGCGGGGCTGAGGCGCGATGTCGCCACGGACGCGCTTGCCCGAGCGTACTTGGAGGAGCTCAGGGGGTGCACCGGCGAGTCGGCGGACACGGTCGCCCGTCCGTCGTCGGCAAAACGACGGAATGTAAAGAAAACTTTACTAAATATCATGTTTCCTTGACATTCCGTGTCACGGTGGCGACTCATGCGCGGCAGGGGTAGACGCGGTGGCCCCTGTCGCGCGGCCGTCCCCGTTCCCTCCGAATCCGGCGTGCCTGCCTTGATTCATGAGCCAGGCGACAGGCTTCTGCTCATCAGGTCGAGCCCCGGTCCGTCGAGACCGCCGATGGTGACGACCGTGTCGAGGACGATGCCAGCAAGCGCCGATGTCGGCGACGGCCACACGCGACCTGTCGTCCGCATGTTCCCGGTCGGTCAGCCCCGCCGTAGGATTCACGCAGGATCCTTGCAGGGACAGGCGGAAGATTCGACCGAGGGGGACTGGTGCCGAACAAGGTAAAGAAGAAGCTCAAGCCGGGCGACGTCTGGCGCGAAGCGCGCGAGATCGTCTGGCGCTACCGGCGCCGGGTCGCCTTCGGGCTGGTCGTCATGGCGATCGGGCGGGTCGCGGGCATGGCGATTCCGGCGTCCTCCAAGTTCCTCATCGACGACGTGCTCGGCGACGGACGCGCCGACCTTCTGCTTCCCCTCGCGGTCGCGGTCGCCCTGGCGGCGCTCGTTCAAGGCGCGAGCTCGTTCGCGCTTTCGCAGATCCTCGGCGTCACGGCCCAGCGGGCCATCACGGAAATGCGCAAGACGGTCCAAGCCCACGTCGCCCGTCTTCCCGTCAGCTACTTCGATTCCACCAAGTCCGGCGTGCTCATCTCGCGCATCATGACCGACGCGGAGGGGATCCGGAACCTGGTGGGCACCGGACTCGTGCAGCTGACCGGCGGCATCATGACCGCGGTGCTCTCGCTGTGCGTCCTGCTCTACCTGAACTGGTCGCTGACGATCTACACCATCGCCGTTCTGGTGCTGTTCGGAGGCGCCATGGCCTTCGCCTTCCGGCGGCTGCGACCCCTCTTCCGGAAGCGCGGCAAGATCAACGCGGAGGTCACCGGCAGACTCGGCGAAACCCTTTCGGGCGTGCGGATCGTCAAGGCGTACACCTCGGAGCGGAAGGAGAACCTGGTCTTCGCGCGCGGTGCCCACAGACTCTTCCGCAACGTGGCCGCGGCAGTCACCGGAGTGTCCGGGCTGACGGCGTTCTCGTCGGTCGTCATGGGCGCGATCGGCACGGTGATGATCGTCGCGGGGGGCTCGTCCGTGCTCGCAGGCGAGATGACGATGGGCGACCTCATCATGTACATCCTGTTCACCGGATGGATGATCAGTCCGCTGGTGCAGATGGCGTCGATCGGCACCCAGATCACCGAGGCGTTCGCCGGCCTGGACCGCATCCGCGAGGTCCGCGCGATGGCGACGGAGCTGGACGGCGACGTGCGGAAGGCGCCGCTGGGCTCCGCACGCGGCCATATCGTCTTCGAGGATGTGTGGTTCTCCTATGAGAAGGAGGTTCCGGTCCTCAAGGGCGTCTCCCTGGACGCGCCGCCGGGTTCCACCACCGCGCTGGTGGGCTCGTCAGGGTCGGGGAAGAGCACGCTGGTCGGTCTTGTGCTCTCGTTCAACGCCCCCGACTCGGGACGAGTTCTCGTGGACGGGCGCGATCTGGCGGACATCCGCCTGGCGGACTACAGGCGCCAGGTCGGCGTGGTCCTGCAGGACAACTTCCTCTTCGACGACACCGTCGAGTACAACATCCGCTACGGCCGCTCCGGCGCGACCCGGGACGAGGTGGTGAGGGCCGCCGAGCTGGCGCACTGCCACGAATTCGTCACCGCCTTCCCCGACGGTTACGACACCATCGTCGGCGAGCGCGGGGTGAAGGTGTCCGGAGGCCAGCGCCAGCGCTTGGCGATCGCGCGCGCCATCCTGGCCGACCCGCGAATCCTGATCCTCGACGAAGCCACCTCCAGCCTCGATTCGGAGAGCGAAGCGCAGATCCAGGAAGGGCTGCGCACGCTGCGCACTGGGAGAACGACCTTCGTCATCGCCCACCGCCTCTCCACGATCCGCAGCGCCGACCAGATCCTGGTCATCGAGGACGGCAAGGTGGTCGAGCGCGGCACGCACGCCGAGCTGATCGCGCTGGACGGTCGCTACAAGGAGCTGCATGACCGCCAGTACCGAATCGAGATGAACCGCTTCGTGAACCCCGGCGAGGAACTGGCGTCGGCAACAGTCGGGACCGGGGTGTAGCGGCCTTTTTGTTCAGCGCGTGCCATCCCGTTGCGCGTGACGGGCACACGGCCCGACCCGTAGATTGGGTCCGATGGACGACCCGCCCGCCCCGCGACCACGGAACCTCCGCCCGGACCCGGCATCCCCCGTTTCGGATCGGGAGGCCGGCTTCGAGGTCCTGGAGGACTTCCGCCGGTTTTCCCAGAAGGACGATATCTTCTGCCGCTCGTTCTGGGATCCGGATGTGCGTTCGCACCGTTCGGACATGTTCTACGAGACGTACCGGACGCCGAAACTGACATGGCGCTCCGTCGACGGCTTCACCCAGCGCGATTACGCCCTGCGCAACGCTTCCTGGCATGTGACCGATATCTTCGCCGAGCTGCGGGAGGACGCCGATCGACGCGAGGGCTTCCTGGATCCGTACACGGTCACGCGCGAAGGCCCGGGACGCAGACTGCCGGTGTCGTCTCCCGAAGAGATGGCGCGAGAGATAAAGTACGCGGCGAAGACCCTGGGGGCCGATCTGGTCGGGATCACCGCGAACGACGAGCGCTGGCTTTACACGCACGCCTACAGCCGCGAGACCGAGACGGAAAAGCCGCAGGAAATCGTCACCGAGCTGGAGAATGCGATTGTAGTCGCCCAGTCCATGGATCGGGAGCTTCTGCGCACCGCGCCTTCTGCGCTCAGCGGCACAGCCACGGGGGCGACCTATTCCCGGGACACCATCGTCTTGCTGGCGATCGCGCAGTACATCACCAATCTCGGGTATCGCGCGGTGGCCAGCATGAACGACTCCGCGCTGGTCATTCCTCTCGCCATCAAGGCGGGGCTGGGCGAGTACGGGCGCCACGGCCTCCTGATCACGCGCGAGTACGGCCCCCGCGTGCGTCTGGGCAAGGTCTTCACCGACATGCCCCTGGCACACGACCGGCCAGTTCGCTTCGGAGTGAAGGAGACCTGCGACATCTGCCGCGCCTGCACGCAGGCGTGTCCGGCCCGGGCCATCGACGGGGGCGAGGCGTCGACCGTCGTCCACAACCGCTCGAACATCCGGGGCATCCGCAAGTGGACCACCGACGCCGAGAAGTGCTTCCGCTTCTGGGCCAATCAGAACACCGACTGTTCGATCTGCGTGCGCGTCTGCCCGTACAATCGCGACTACAGCCGCTGGTGGAGCCGAGTGTGGCGTCGGCTGGCCGGAACAGGTCTGCGGCGCCTGGCACTGTGGCTGGACCGGGCCGGCGGGCGCGGGAAGCGCCTGGCCCCGTCGTGCTGGTGGGACGCGGCAACGTAGCACGATCCCGCCCGGTGCTGTCTATTGAAGGTACCCGTCGAGCGGAGCCCCGCCCACGCAAAGGAGACGTGCAATGAGAAGAGAAGCCCTCACACGAGTCGCGATCGCGCTGATGTTCCCCGTGGCCGCGTGCGTGTCGGCGGATACCGGCGACACCGAAGCAGGCGAGGAGATGGCCGCGGAAGAGACCGCCGAGGCGTCCGCACCCACGGCCCAGTCGGAGCTGCTGAACGATCTGGCCAACCTGCGAGGCAAGTATGTCGACCTCGCGGACGCGATCCCGGAGGACGACTACGGTTGGCGTCCCGCCGCCGGCGTCCGCTCGGTCTCCGAAGTCTACATGCATGTCGTCATGGCCAACATGGGGATTGTGTCGGGCATGCCGGGCGCGGCTGCGCCCGAGGGAGTGGACCCCGCCTGGTACGGACGGGACGCCGAGTCGATCACCGACAAGGAGACCGTCGTCGAGGCGCTGGGCGCTTCGTTCGACTACATGGCCGAGGTGATCGAGGGGACCTCGGACGAGCGCATGGCGGAAGCGGTCAACTTGTTCGGCGGGTCCTCCAGTGTTCGCGGCGCGTTGACCTTTACGCTGGCGCACTGCCACGAGCATCTGGGCCAGTCCATCGCTTATGCGCGGGTCAACGGGGTCGTTCCGCCTTGGTCGATGTAGCGGCGACGGTGTCCATGACGCGACAACACGGTTCCCGCGCCGCAGTGCCCCGCGGTCTCGCGGGGAGATCTGCGGCCGGGGGTCGTGCGGGAAGGTTGATCTGCGCGGCGGCCTGCGTGACTGCGGCCGCGGGCTGCGGTTCGGCGGAAGCTCCGCCGGAACCGATCGTCGGCGGCTACGACGATCTCGTGACCCTGTTCGGCGAGTGGCGCGAGTTCGCGGCACCGGAATACGTCGGCGGCGTGCCCGACTATTCGGTCGGCGCGATGGCGACTCAGCACGCGATGCTGCCCCGGTGGCGCGCACGGCTCGAAGCGCTGAATCCGGCGGACTGGACGGTCTCGCAGCAGATCGACTGGCACTTGGTTCGGGCCGAGATGCAGGGCCTCGACTTCGACCACCGGGTACGCCGTCCCTGGGCGCGCGATCCGGCCTTCTACGCCAGCATCCACGCGGCGGAGAGCGATGTGCCCGCGCACGAGGGCCCGACGATCGACAGCTGGATCGACCTGTGGACATACGAATACCCGCTGTCGTCGGAAGACGCCGCGGAGCTGGCCGAGAGGATCGGCGGAGTCCCCGAGCTGCTCTCTCGTGCACGGGAGAACCTTGTCGGCGATGCATACGACCTGTGGGCCGCGGGGCTGCGTTCCTTCCGGGCTCAGGCCGCGGACCTGGACGATCTGGCGTCACGGGCAGCGGGCAGCAGCGAGACGCTGGATCTGGCGATCGCCGCCGCACGGGTCGCCACCGACGAGTTCCGCGACTGGATCGAAGCGCTGGCCGGTACGAAGGCGGCGACTTCCGGGGTCGGCAGGGACAACTACACCTGGTACATGCGCAACGTGCACCTCGTGCCGTACTCCTGGGAGGAACAGGTGACCCTGATGCGGCGCGAGCTGGCGAGAGCCCACGCGTCGCTGCGGCTCGAGGAGCATCGGAACCGCGACCGGCCCGTGCTGGAGCGCATCCGGACGGCCGGGGAGTACGACCGGCGGCTGAACGAAGCCGTGACCGAGTACATGCGCTTCCTCGAGGACGACCGAATTCAGACCGTTCAGCCTTGGATGGACCCCGCGCTGCGCGCAAAGAACGGCGCCTTCACCCCGGCGGAGCCCGGCCGGATCCGCAACTTCTTCAGCGAGGTCAACTATCGCGACCCGGTCGTGATGAGGACCCACCTGCACCACTGGATCGAACTCGCGACCATGGCGCAGGCCCCGCACCCGAGCTCGGTACGCCGGGTGCCGCTGCTCCACAACATCTGGGACGCGCGCTCGGAGGGTCTCGCTACCGGCATGGAAGAGATGATGATGCACGCGGGGCTCTTCGAGGGGAAACCGAGATCGCGGGAACTGGTGTGGATCATGCTGGCCCAGCGCGCCGCCCGCGCCCTCAGCGGCCTCTACCTGCACGGCAACGTCTTCGACATGGAGGAGGCCGTTGCGCACGCTGCCATGTGGACGCCGCGCGGCTGGCTCCCCGACGCCGACCTGGTCCGCAACGAGCAGCACCTGTACCTGAGGCAGCCCGGCTACGGCACCAGCTACCTCACGGGCAAGATCCAGATCGAGGAGCTCATGGGGGAATGGGCGCTGCAACAGGGCCCCGCATTCAGCATCCGGCGCTTCTTCGACGGTTTCTTCGCGTCAGGCGTCATACCGGTGGTGCTCACGCGGTGGGAAATGACGGGCAACATGGACGAGCTGTTGGCGTCGCCGTGACGACGGGGGAGCGCACCTGCAGGCGAAGCGTGCCGGATTCCGCGCGTTCCGATGCGATTCGAGGCGTGAGGCGCTGGGCGCCTTGCCCGGCCGGGAGCGGCGGCACAGGATCACAGATGGCCGCGAGCAGCCCGTGAAGCCTCTCGGTCGAACGGCGCGAGGGACTTCTGCCGCGGGCTGTCGGGATAATGGACGGTTACCGAACACAAGAGGAGGCAGTACATGCGCCGTCGTGACTTCATCAGAACAGGAACCATATCGGGGCTCGTGGCGGGTACCGGCGCTCTCGGCGTTTCGGCGAACCCGGTTGCGGCGCTGACGGGGGCGCCGGGCAGGCGAACCAGCGACGACAAGGTGCGCCTCAACTCGAACGAGAACCCCCTGGGGATCTCTCCGGCTGCCAAGGACGCGGTGATCGAGGCCGTCGCGATTGCGAACCGCTACCCGTCGGACCAGCATGCCGAACTGGTCGCGAAGCTGGCCGGGGCCCACGAGGTGAGCGAAAACCAGATCGTGATCGGCACCGGATCGGCGGAAGTGCTGCAGATGGTGGTACAGGCGTACGCCGCGCCGCGTGCGAAGCTGGTAATGGCCGACCCCACCTACGAAGCCGTGACCAACTACCAGCGCACCGAGGCCTACGAGCTCGTAAAGGTGCCGCTGACCGGCACCTACGAGCACGACCTCGACCGCATGCGGGAGGCGGCGGAGAGCTCGGGGCATCCGGCCCTGGTCTACCTCTGCAACCCCAACAACCCCACCGGGACGATCACGCCGAGCGCGGCGGTCGACGCCTGGATCGCCGACGCCCCCGAGCATGTCTTCTTCCTCTCCGACGAGGCGTACATCGAGTATGTGGAGGATGAGCGGATGTGGAGTTCGCTCCCATGGATCCGCAGGAAGCGCAACGTGGTCGTCGTGAAGACCTTCTCGAAGATCTACGGCATGGCGGGCCTTCGCCTGGGCTACGGGATCGCGCACCCCGACACTGCGGCGCGCCTGACCGACTTCGCATCCAGGAACAACGCCAACCAGATCGCACTCGCGGCGGGCGGTGCGTCGTTCCGAGACGAGCAGCTGATCGAGAAGAGCCGCGAGGTGAATCGCCGGTCACGCGAAATGGTCGAGGCGACCCTCGACGAGCTCGGGCTCGAGCGCATGCCCACGCACGCCAATTTCCTGATGCACCGCATCAACGGGGACTTGGCGACATATCGGAACCGAATGGCCGATGCGGGGTTCCTCGTGGGACGGGATTTTCCGCCGAAGCTGGACTGGAACCGCCTCTCCTTCGGGCTGCCGGAGGACATGGCGCGTTTTTGCGACACCTTGCAGGACTTCCGCAAGACCGGGTGGATTTAGCGGTCTGATGAATCCGCGCGAGCGGCGAGGCACCGAGGCCGGCCATCGTGCTCGCGCGTGGAGTAAAGAGAGCCAACCGATGAAGAAGACAGCACTGCTCGCACTCGCACTTGCAGGAGCCGCCTGCGCGACCCTTTTCGAGGCAGACAGAAGAAGCGTGGACATTGATTCCCACCCGGCCGGAGCGGAGGTGCTGGTGAACGGAAACAGGATGGGGATCACGCCTGTAAGAATTGACTTGGCGAACCACAGGTCACACACCATCACCTGCGGAAAGACGGACACAAGGACATGACCTGCGAGCTCAACGCCACGGTGAGCGCACGCTGGGTTGTCTTGGACATCGTCCCCGGGGGGCTGCTCGGCTTCATCCCCATAGTGATCGACGCGTTCACAGGAGAGTGGAAGAGCCTTGACAGCGACTACTGCAACGTGACTTTGCCGCAGATCGGCGGCGACAACTACTTCGAGGAATTCTAACCGCCCCCGAGGTGCTCACCCATCGTCTAATTCAGGTTCTTCCCCTTGTCAGGTGGGCAGCAGGTCAAGCGGGCAGGCTATCGGGGTAGAGGTTGAGGCCGCCGAGATGGAAGCTGATGGCGTTCGCGAAGCGTTCCCGGTTGCGAAAGCCCCGGCTGCGTACCTTCACGGTCTTGATCCGGCTGTTGATGCCTTCGGCCGGACCGTTGGTGGCGCGGAGGACGACGGCGTTGACGATGCCCCGGAGATGACTGCGGATCATCCGGGCGGCCTTGACGACGGGCTCCGGGCGGCAGCGCGAAGCCGATGCGAGCCACCGCTTCCACCCGGCCGTCGCCCAGCTTCGGCTCCGGCAGTTCTGGAGATTCGCGGCCGCTTCCTTCAGCTCCCATCCCCGGGCCGTCCGCCGCGTGCCGGCACGCAGCTTTTCGCGAACGCCGGCTTCTCCCCGTGCGTCTTCCGCCGCCGGCCCTTCAGCCACTGGAATCGGGTGCCCGAGAGGATCGCGTTGCCCTCCTTCAGCAGAGCCCGGTGCTCGGCGCGCCGCACCTTGTCCACCGCGTCGCCGAGGTGCCCGGCGACATGGAACCGGTCGAACGCGATCTTCGCCCGGGCGTGCGGAATCATGTCGAGGGTCGCCGCGATGTACGGTGCCCGCATGTCCATGCTGACGCTCTCGACGGGCCGCCCTCTGCGTCTCTCCCGGCCCCTCGTAGAACGCCGCGAGCGCCTCCCTGCCCCGCCCTTGGGCGACATGCAGCACCCGGCCCGTCTCCGGGTTCGACACCACCGTTCCAGCTCGGCCGCATCCGCCCGGCCACCGCCTGCACGCTCGCCTCCTTGAGCCACCGGATCACTTCCGCCTCGAACTGCGCCGTGTACCTCGAACTCCCTTCCGCCCACGGCACCTGCATCGTCAGCACCCCGTGCTCCCGGCACCGAACCCGCGGAACATCGCAGACGAGAAAGGTCTTGTACCCCCGGGCGTCCAGACTCCGCCACTCCCGCCGCCGCGTGTCGCAGCCCGGGCATTCCTCGTTGCAGTCAGGGCGTCGCAGCCTGCTCCCCGGGGCACGCTCCACGCCCGCCCGCAGCTCCTTCGGCGCCCGCGTGCGCTCCACCCGGACGACCCTCCACTCCGGACCCGGTCCCAGCACCGCGTCCAGCCAGCTCCTCTCGGCATACCTTCCTCCTCCTCGTCGGTGATCGGTCATGACTCTGACCCCTCACCGTAACCCCGGCCACCAAGAGGGAGGAAGAGCCCTAAATTCATTTCGTAGACCGCCGCCCCTCCACTCCAAGTTCGTGTCGCCTGACCACGAAGCACCGAGAGCGTAAGGCCTTAACCGTCAAGCTACGCCGCGGAGGCCGTATGAACGACAACCGGCAGCGGGGCACGGCACGGTGCCCGGTTCCGGCCAGCTCGTCCTGTTCCATGCCGACGGCTCAAGCGCATCGGTCGTGGTTGCATCGGGCGGCGTCAGAGGAACGTGTTGACCGGGAGCTGCTCGACCAGATCCCGAAGCCGCTCACGAATCAAAGGAAGAAGGAGAGGCCGAAGGCGAGGGGAGATTGTGCACCGAACGTGACATCTGGACTGCCTACTCCCGAAGCAACTTTTCGAACCACAGAATAGCCGCCTCGCCGTCAATACGAACAATCTCGCTTACAGTGCGACCGTGCGCAAGGGCGTTCCTCAGCTCCAGCAGCTGGCCAAATCTCATACGAAGGTGATCTTTGCTGGAAAACACCTTCTCAAACAGATGCCACAGTTTCTTGTTACGAATTACGTCATGTAGCTCGCCCAGACTACTATACTCCATCTGACCCGCTAAACGACGGAACTGGTCCCTGTCGAGATCCGGATTCCTACGAAGAGCCGGGCTCAGCCGCTGACGTATCTTCTTGCCCACGTCGGGAGGCAACTTAGCCGGGTCGTCCTCGAGAGCGTCACGGATCAAGTCCCTCAGCAATTGCTCCACATTCTCAAGCCTCGCCTTCGGTTTCATCAGCCTGTCGGGCAGCTCTGCGTGCCTCGTCAACAGCAGCGTCTCGACCCCCTCCAAGTATGTACGCTGCCGTTCGTCCAAGAATTCATCGAAGTCGTCTTTGCCAAAGGGTTCCCTCAGGAGAATGTCGATCGCCAGCGGAGAAATAAAGTGTGTACCCAAAATCTTTCGAACACTCCGTTCATCCTCCACGCCGAACAACTCCGGCAGGTACACGTTAGGCAGCCGATTCTTGATGATCCCCCGGCTTGTCTGGGCCGTAACCGGCACACGGTTGAGAATCGATTCAACTTGTTTCACGCACCGGTTCTTCGCGCCCCAGCTCTGGGGAATGACATGATCGACATGACAATGAGCGGCGTCCACTGCCTTGCCCGTACTCCAGTCGCGTGCCCCCTTCAGGATCATCAGACACAAGATGCCCTTGTATACGGCGGTCGACGGCTTGCTGTACTGTCTCAAATCCAGCTCTCTGAACCGATTCTTGAACTCCGACACCGTTTGTGGTTCCGCCGCATCGTCCGTGTACCACTTCTTCACATCCAAAAAATCCCGCGCAGTGGTGGTCAACACCGATCCGGAATACCGCCGCTCGAAGACGCTGGCCCAGTACCACTGGCGGATCGTATTGTTGGCGTCGAGTATTGATGTCTGCGGTAGATCATCACTAGTAGCCAGCAAAGCTGCAAACGCCGGGAGAATGGAGATATAGGGCAAAAAGTGTGCCGCCGTTGCCCCGTACTCTCGGGAATGCCGCAACAACTTCACGGCTCTCTCAAGTGCGTCTACGGCCCGGTGCCACAGTGCGACAAAATCACTGTTGCTGTGAACAAGCACTTCGTGGCGACAGCCGTCCGGCCTGCGAACCTTCTTTTTCTGCCCCGGAATCAGATAGTACAGGTACTTCGGAGAGCAATAGTTCTGCATGAGTATGGACATGATCTGAAGAACATATACGTTCATCCGATGATCGTCCAAGAAACTGAAGCGGTGTGCTTCCTTCCTCCACAACGATTTAAGCTTTATTCCCTTGGGCCTTACAAGCGCATTAATCAGATCGAAGACGTCCAGACGAACGCCACGGCTGTTGGTTTGGGTAAAGATATCACAGATCTTGTCGATTTCGAGATCGCGGTCTAGTTCAACATACGTTATTTGATATTCTTGGGTAATGTCCACAATGTGTTTCTTAAACGCGCGCGCGTTCTTCGCGTGTAATCGGGCAAGCTGCATGTCGGCGGCTTCATTTGCTTCTGCCGACGCCGCTTTCTGTTCCCAGTGTCTGCAATAGTCTTCGACCCAGGGAAATAGATTCCACATATCGCCTATGACGGACAGAGGAAATTCATGTTGCTCAAATTGCGTCGTTCTGTCTTCGAGTAGATTGGTCCCGCGCCGCGTCCAATCGTAATAAAACGCCTCATCGTACATCTCATCCATGAACTTATCTACTCTGACAAAATACAGAAATCGGTTCTTTTTCCGGGGTGCACGAATTCTTGGGGCAACGAAGGCATAGTAAAGTGCCGTCAGGCGCTGTTGCCCGTCCAGCACAATGTGCTTGCGATCGCGATCGGAACCCTCGTAGCCGTAGATGGCCTCGCAGGCCAGCGCATCAAAATTGTTCTTGTTGCCGCGCCAAAGCAGCAGGCTGCCAATGTAGTAGTCGAGAAATACAGAACGCACCAGCTCCCGAATGTCCGATGGCTGCCATTCGAATTCCCGTTGAAAATCGGGAACTACAAATCGACCCTCCTGCAGCCACGTGATGAGGTTCCTGAGGGTAACTTGGTCGGCTTTCTGAACGTCTTTCATTTCGTCTGGCTGGCAGTGGGTAAGTTGTTCATGTGTTAGCGGCAGTCCGTAACCTGCGACGGGCACCGTCGTCGGGACGCCGGTCTCCGGCGAGGCCGACTCCCCTTGGATCCTCTCCCGACAACCCCAACCGCTCGAGCACTTCGGGCGGCGGTCCGTCGAAGCCGGGCAGCGGGATGTTCCCCACGTACCCCAGGTCCCGCATGCCCTCTTCCGTGGTCCAGAACCCCGTGGACACCATGTCGCGGAACTGGTCGAAGAAGCGGGCCTGGGGCTTGAGCTCCGCGGGCGCGTCGGGCTCGAAGCAGATCTCGTCGCAGATATCGTGCTGCTGCACCACGGTGAGCGTGGCGAAGTCGGCTGCGCCGAACCGTTCCCGTGCCGTGCGGTTCAGCCACGCGAGTCCGCCCCTCAGCGCCGTAAGGCTCTCTTCGTGACCGGGTGCCGAGACGAACTCGTTCACATAGTCCGGGACTCCCACCGAGCTCGCCGCCGGAGACCGTTCGTCGGCGGGGATGATCACGTCGGCGAGCGCCGAAACGAGCCGTATTTCTTCGTCCGTGAGGACCGTCTCCCAAGGGACGACGGGTGCGAGCATGTCGGGGTCGGTCGCCGTACCGGCTGCCAACGGATTGCCGGAGGGCAGGGGATCGAAGCCCGAGAGGGCCTTATGGGCCGAATCGGTGGAACGGGCCGCCTCTTCTGGGGCGCACGAGGCTGCCGCTCCTGCTGCCGCCGTTGCCGTGATCACCCTGAGGGCACCGCGACGGGTCATCGTCGCCTCGGCAGGGATCGGCGCGTCCGCGGTCCGCGGTTCCGTCGGCGTCCGGAGGCTCGCGCTCTTCACCCGGTCGTCGCTCACCCGATGCTCCGCTGCTTGAGCTGCTCGACGATATAGTCGCTGGCCCGCCATGCGATCGCCATGATCGACAGCGTCGGGTTCTTGTCCGCGTTCGACACGAAGGGCGCGCCGTCGGTCACGAAGAGGTTGGGCACGTCCCACGACTGGCAGAACTCGTTGAGCACCGAGCTGCGCGGATCGTCGCCCATGCAGGTGCCGCCCACCTCGTGGATGATCTGACCGCCCTTCGAGATCGCCTGCTCGCCCGCCGTGTGGATGGTGGAGAGCACCTGGCCGCCCATCTCGTCCACGATCTCCGCAAAGGTCTGCTGCATGTGCACGGCCTGGCGCAGCTCGTGCTCCGCCCACTTCCAGTGAAACCGCAGGACCGGTATGCCGTAGCGGTCCAGCCGGTCAGCGTCGATCTCGAAGCGGCAGTCCTCGTTGGGGATCATCTCGCCTCGTCCGTCAAAGCCGACGAAGCTGCCGTAGTAGCGGCGGCAGTCGTCCTTGAAGCGCTGGCCGTAGCTGCCGCCCGTCAGAGGTTCCAGCCCTGCGAACGCCCCGAAGCCGGGCATGCGGCGGCCGCCGCCGAACTCGATGTGGTAGCCGCGGGGAAAGTCCAGGCGTCCGGCGGCCTGCTCGCCGTACAGCCACCACGGCATGTACATGTGCATGGCCGAGGTGCCGTCTTCATTGTGCGCGGGGAGCGACTGCAGCGCGGGAATGTGGGCGTAGACGCTTGCGCCGACCGTGTCCATGACGTATTTGCCCACGAGCCCGGAGCTGTTGGCCAGTCCGTTCGGGAACAGGGCGCTGGTCGAGTTCAGGAGGATGCGCCCGGATTCGCAGGCGCTCGCGGCCAGCACGACCAACCGCGCCCCGGCGAATTCGTCGATCAGCGTGGCCTTGTCGATGTAGTGCACCCCGGTGGCACGCCCCCGTGAATCGACGGCGACTTCGCGCACCATCGCTCCCGTGCGGATGTCGAGGTTGCCGGTGGCAAGCGCCGGGGGGAGCAGGACCGTGGTGGACTGGAAGTTCGCGCGGATCGAGCAGCCTCGGCCGCAGGGCGTCGCCCAGTAGCAGGCGGCTCGGCCCCGTATGGAGTCGGACGTGACGCGCCGCGCGAGGTCGTTGCCGGGGAACAGTTCGCCCGGCAGGCGGTCCGCGTCCTGCGTCTTCGTCAAGATGGCCAGGTGCGCCGGGATCACCGGAATTCCCATCCGTCGGCACGCTTTTCGGGTCAGCAGCTCGTACGCCCTGGGTTTCGGCGGCGGCTGCAGCACGCCGGGAGACGAGCTCGGCGTGTTCTCCAGGCCCTCGTTCGAGCCGTAGACTCCGATCAGCGATTCGGTCTTGTCGTAGTACGGTGCGAGGTCGTCGTACGACATGGGCCAGTCGATGCCCAGCCCGTCCCGGCTGCGGGGCTTGAAGTCGTATTCTCCCATGCGGAGCGATATCCGCCCCCAGTGGTTCGTGCGTCCGCCGAGCATGCGCGAGCGCCACCACATGAACTCCGAGCCTTCGGCCACCGAGTACGGCTCGCCCGGCACCTGCCAACCCCCGTCGACGGTGGCGTCGTAGAAGCCGAAGGGTTTGGCTTCCGTACCGGCTCCTCTCAGCGGCGCGTCCTTCGGAAGCTGGAACATCGGAGTCTCGCGGATCGGGTCGTAGTCCCGTCCCGCCTCCAGCAGCAGCACCCGCAGCCCGGAGGTCGCGAGAATGAACGCGGCCATGCCGCCGCCGGCACCCGAACCGACGACGACCGCATCGTAGGTGGGCAAAGTTCGCCTCAGCAGCCCGTGGACGAATCCGCGCAAGCACCGAGAGCGGCGAGGCGCACGGGCTGCTTACCCGCCGTCCGGAGGTTCGGGCGTGACCCGGTTGGCGCGGAAGGTCGGTATCTCGAATACGTAGGGACTCCCCGCGGCCCCCACCCGGAAGTTCCCGTCGCCCTCGTTCAGCACCAGCGAAGCGAGCTCGTTGCCGTCCTGGTCGGCGGCCACGACCGCCCTATCAGGCTCCTCCGGCATCTCGGTGTCATCGGGCGCGAAGCCGCTCGCTCGCATGTTCGCCAGTTCCTGCAGGATGTTGCGGACCGTCGTCGCGTCAGCTTCAGCGCCGTCGGCGCTCCAAGTGGAGTCCTGGCGCTCGTACACGACCGTCGCGCCGTCGCGCGTGACGCGGATGCTAGCCACGGTCGCGGTATCGGCGCTCACGATGACCTTGTTCCGCCAGTCCAGCAGCGGCCGCGCGGCGGCCGACCTCAGGTCGCCCTCGATCAGGCTCACCAGGTTCTGGTCCGGGAGACGCGCGTACGCGGTGCGGAACCGGTTCCCGGTCTTGCCGAGGAGCACGACCGGGCCGTCCCCCGCGGTGAGCGTCCAGGCGCTGTCCGCACGCACGCCCAGCCGACCGTGATTGGCGGGGTTGGTCGCCGCCACCGAGGCGATCTCCACCTCCTCCACCGCGCGCAGGAAGCGGGAGACGGCCCCCGAGTCGGCCTCGAAGCCGTTGACCTTCCAGCCGTCCACGTCGCGCTCGAGGCGCAGAGTGTCGCGCGGGCCGGCGATGTCGAATCGTGTGTGCGACTCGCCCGCCATCTCCGCGAACGCATCGGCCAGCGCGGAATCGGTTGCCTGGGCACCGTCGCCTCCGCCGCGCAGGAGCGCCGCGGCTGCATACAGCACCGTGACCGCCGCCAGGCTGTACAGCGCCATGCGCAGGGTCTTCTCGCTCATCGCGCGTCCTCCCCTCTTCCCTCCGGCTCTGCCTCTCCGGAATCTCCGGAACCGGCCTCCGCGCCTTCGTTCCAGCGGCGCTCCGCACGGGTTGCGCGTCCGGTCACGCGCACGAAGCCGAAGAGGATGAAGAATGCCGGCACGCCGATCAGCGATCCCCACTTGAGGGCGTTCTTGCCCGCGTCCGACTCGAAAGCCAGCGCCGGAGGAGTCCTGTCCTTCGAGCGGATGCCGATGAGCGCGTCGTCCTGGGCCAGCCAGTCGACCGCGTTGGCCGCGAAGATCACGTTCTGCGCGTTGGCCTGGGCGAAGCGGTCCTCGATGAAGTCCCCGTCGCCGACGGCGATGATGCGGCCGTCCGGGAGCGTGTCCGCGTCGTCTTCTCCGGCGTCCTCGCCTTGGTCACCCTCGTCGCCTCCGTCCCCCTCGTCGCCTCCGTCCCCCTCGTCCCCTCCTTCACGGTCGCCTGCCGTGCTGCCTGCCGCGCTCGGGTCGATCGCGACTGCCAGAGCGTGCACGCCCAGCTCGTCCTCCGAGGCCGCAAACTGCTGGCTCGGGTCGATAAAGGCTCCGGCGGGCTGCGTGCCGCCGCCCTCGGTCGTGGCCCACAGCGGCGTCACCGCGGCGTTGTCGTCCTCCCAGGTGAAGGGGGCCGCCCAACCGAACGTGGCGTTGCTGAGATCCCGGGTGGTGGGGTGATCTCCGCCGGCGAAGGCGATCGGCCAGAGGGGATAGGGACGGATCACGTTGAAGAAGCCCTGCGGCACCTGCACGCGCTCCGAAGACGCCAGGTCGAAGACCATCTCGTCCGAGGTCTCCACCCCGCGCGTGGCCAGCAGGTCTTCCAGGCCCGTCGTCACGGGCATGGACATCGGCGACTGCGGGTTGATCGTGTGCCGCTCCATCAGGAGCAGCGCTGCGCCGCCGCCGCTCAGGTAGCTGTCGATCGCGCGGGCCGCCTCGGCCGACACCGGCTGGGCGGGCGCCGCGACCACGAGGACATCCACGCTGTCCGGCACCGACGCCGGGCCGGCCGAATCGGGCGCCAGATTCACGGTCGTGATGTCGTAGCGGTCGGCGAGGCTCTCGCGGAATGACCTGTACTGGAACGACTCCTTGGCCCCGAAGCCCGACATGAAGGCCAGCGTGGGCTTCTCCTGCATCGTCATGGTGGCGATCGCCGAGACCAGCCGGAATTCGAGATCGTCGACCCGGTTGACCACCGGGATGATCTCCTGTTCGTCGGCGTAGGTGACCGCGAGCCCGAAGTAGCCGCGCCTGACCTGCAGCTCGTCGTCGCGCAGGACGTTGAACTCGATCGGCATGACGCCCAGCGACGACGCTCGGTCAGCCTCGTCCTCGCCGTCGTCGGGGTTGACCTCCGCCGTGTTCAGCATCCCGTTCGAGGCGCCCCGCAGGTCGGCCGCGAGGTCGCGCACGTCGCGCAGGATGAGCTGAATCTCCTGGGGCAGGTCGTCGCTCACGAAGAGCGTGAGCTCCACGACATCGTCCAGTTCGCCCAAGATCTCGCGGCTGCCGTCGGAAAGCGTGAAGAGATCGTCCCGGGTCAGGTCGAGACGGCCCCGCACGTGTCCGCCCAGCAGGTTGAGCACGAGCACGGCCAGCGCGATCACGCCGGTGCCGAGACGCAGTCGCCGGAAGGCATCGCTGCGGCTGCTCATGCGCTCGCGGCTGAGCGTCGCGACCGCGAGGAGGAGGAACAGACCGCACGTGGACCCGAAGTAGAGAAGGTCGCGCAGGTCGACCACGCCTCGCGCAACATTCTCGAAGTGGCCGATCACCGACAGCTGGCCGGCCCACCCGCCGATCAGGCGCGGCAGCCCGATCTGGACGATGGGCGTCCCGATCAGGACCAGCGCGAAACAGATGAAGGCGCCGAGGATGAACGCGGTGATCTGGTTCCGGGTCATTGACGAGGCCCACACCCCGATCGCCGCCATCTGGGCGGTGAGGAGCGCGGCACCGAAGTACTGCGCCGCCATGATTCCCGGGTCCGCCTCGGAGGCGGCCAGCACTCCGACCGCAACGGGGAGCGTGCCCGCCAGCGCGATCATCACGAAGAGCCAATTGCCCAGGAACTTGCCGAGCACGATCTCGATTTCGGTCAGCGGCTGCGCCAGGAGCCACTCGAGCGTGCGGCTCTGCCGCTCCTCGGCCAGGCTCTTCATCGTCACGGCGGGGACGAAGACGACGAGCAGCCAGGGGAGCAGGTCGAAGAAGGGGCGCAGCGTGGCGGCCGACATCGCGTAGAGCGAGCGGAACGCCAGGTAGAGGCCGAGACCCAGGAAGGCGACGGCCAGCACGTACGCGGTCGGCTGGTCGAAGAAACCGCGCAGCTCGCGGCGCGCGACGAGGAGGAGCTGTCCGGTGTTCATTCCGCCGCCTCCTTTCCGGCCGGTGCGTTTCCGGCCGGTGCGCCGGACGCGGCGCTCGCCGCATCGGCGTCCGTCGTGAGCTCGCGGAAGACCTGCTCCAGCGTCGCGTGCTCGCGCCGCAGCTCCCAGAGCACCCATCCGCGCTCGATCGCCATCCGGAAGATCTCCGGACGCAGCTCGTGCTCGCCGGCCGTCTCCAGATTCACGCGAACACGCCCGTTCACCTGAACGACGGTGTGGTCGGCCACGCCGGGCAGTCCGCACAGCGCATCCGCCACACCCCGGCCGTCCGCCTCGACGGAGTAGCGCGTCACTCCCCGTCGGCTGTGCATCAGCTCGGCGACCGTGCCGTCCGCGACGATCGACCCCTTCGAAATGATCAGCAGGCGGTCGCAGGTCGCCTCGACCTCCTGCATCACATGCGTGCTCAGGATGACGGTGCGCTCGCTGCCCAGCGAGTTCATGAGCTTGCGTATCTCGACGCGCTGGTTTGGATCAAGTCCTTCGGTGGGCTCGTCCAAGACGAGGATTTCGGGTTGATGAAGGATTGCGCCGGCCATCCCGGTGCGCTGGCGGTACCCCTTGGAGATCTCGCTGACGGGGCGGAAGAAGACGTCCTCCAGCCCTGTTTCCTCCACCGCATCGGAGATGGCCGGCCGTGCCGCGCCGGGATCCATGCCCCGCAGCCCGGCCACGTACTCCAGGAACTCGCAGACGAGCATGTCGTCGTACAGCGGGTTGGCTTCGGGCAGGTACCCGACCCGGGCCTTCGCCTCCGTGAGATTGTCCGTGATGGGCGCGCCGTCGAACCGGATCGCGCCGCTGTCGGGCTGGAGCGTGCCGGTGAGCATCCGCATGGTGGTCGTCTTGCCGGCCCCGTTGGGCCCCAGGAACCCGACGACCTCGCCCCGGTTCACCTCGAAGCCGACCCGGTCGACCGCCGTGATGGCACCGTAGCGCTTCGTTACCCCTTCGACCGAAATCATCCTTCCTCCTGTAGGATCGGGCATGGCACAGCGAAGAAAAACCGGGAAATTCTACGCTGTCGGCCGATGAGTGTCCAGAGCTTCCACCGATTGACACCGCAGGCGTCTACGTAGACCCGTTTGGTTGCTGCGCCGGTTGCCAGTGCCAACGGATGTCATGTTATCGTCATCCATGGCTTCCGCACCCCCTTCCGAACCTCCCATCCGCGAAGGACAGATCCTGACCGGCCCGCAGTTCAGCGAGCCGATGCTGGTCGAGACGGTACGCTCCAACGGTCCCGGCATCTGGGCCGCGGGCCTCGTCGGCCGGCGGTCCGAGCGTTTTCGAAGGGTCACGCTCACCGACGAAGACATCTCCCACCTGAACGCCGCTGGGTCGGAGCTCGCCTACGACGGTGACGGCCGCCTTCTGCGCCTGGGCCTTCAAGCCTATTCGCTCGGCATCGCCTACGAGTTCGATCCCTACTTCGGGTTGTCGATCTCGCGCGTTGATCCTCTGCCGCACCAGCTGGAAGCCGTGTACGGACGCCTTCTCAAGCTTCCCAGCGTGCGCTTCCTGCTCGCCGACGACGCGGGAGCCGGCAAGACCATCATGGCGGGCCTGCTGGTCCGGGAGCTCAAGCTGCGGGGTCTGGTCGAGCGCGTCCTGGTCGTCTGTCCGGCAAACCTCTCCTTTCAGTGGCAGCGCGAGCTCAAGGAGAAGTTCGACGAGACGTTCATCGTCCTGAAGGGCAGCGACATCCGGGACCAGTTCGGCGTCAACCGGTGGCTTGAACAGAAGCAGGTCATCACGTCGCTCGACCTGGCCAAGCGCGACGATGTTCTGCCGGGGCTCCGGCAAGTTCGCTGGGATCTGGTGATCGTGGACGAGGCCCACCGCATGTCGGCGCGGGACGAGACGCACAAGAGCCAGCGGTACAAGCTGGGCGAGCTGCTCCGCGACAACACCGACCACATGCTCCTGCTCACCGCCACCCCCCACAAGGGCGACCCGAAGAACTTCACGCTGTTCCTGCGGCTTCTGGACAGGGACGCGTACGCGGACGTGACTTCGATCCGCGAGGCGATGGCCCGGAGACGCGCGCCCTTCTACCTGCGCCGCACCAAGGAGGCGATGGTCTACTTCCCGGAGCGCCGAGCGGACGGGGCCTGGACGGCGAAACCCGTCTTCACCAAGCGGATCCCCCGCACGGTGGACTTCATCATCGGCGGCCCCGAGCGCGAGCTGTATCAGGAGATCACGCGCTTCGTGAAGCGGCAGAGCGCGCGCGCCGCAGCCGGGGGAGACGACCTGCGGGCCCGCGCGGTCGGCTTCCTCATGGCGCTGTATCAGAGACGGCTGGCGTCGAGCACGTATGCCGTGCGCCGTTCGCTGGAGAACCGGGCGAAACGCTTGGAAAAGGGCCTTAGGGAGGCCGAGGATCTGGCGCGGAGAGCCCCGCCCTCCCTACCCGACGCGAAGGAGCTCGAGGAGTTCGAGGACGCGGAGCGCGAGCGTTTCGAGCGGATGCTGGAGGCGATCACGATGGCGGACAATGCCGTCCAGGTCCGCGAGGAGATCGCCGAGCTGGGGCAGCTCGCCGCGCGGGCGAGGACGGTCGAGGGCTCCGGCAGCGGGGCGAAGATCGCACGCCTGCGCAGGATCATGCAGGACGAGGGGTTCTTCGACCGCCCCGGCCAGCGGCTGCTGCTCTTCACCGAATTCAAGGACACCCTCGACTACCTGGCGGCACGGCTCCGGGCCTGGGGCTTCCGCGTCGGCTGCATCCACGGGGGCATGAAGCCGGGCTCGCGCGACGAGCCGGGAACTCGGCTGCATACCGAGCAGCAGTTCCGGGAAGGCGCGATTCAGATCCTGGTCGCCACCGAAGCGGCCGGCGAGGGCATCAATCTCCAGTGCTGCCACATCCTCTTCAACTACGATATCCCTTGGAACCCGAACCGACTCGAACAGCGGATGGGGAGGGAACTGCGCCTGATCGAGATCAAGGGGTTGGCCGGACCGCGCGGCAACATCCTGCTCACGCCCAACGAACGCCGCGTGGCCGAGGACCGCCCCGACTGCTTCTGGCTCTATGTGGTGACGAACTGCGCGACGGAGCCCGAGCTCCAACAACCGGTCAGGGACCCGGCCCGGCGCCCGTGGCGCGAAGTGAAGAAGGTCCAGCACTATTGGCTGAACGTCGACGCGCTGAAGCAGCCGATGGAGGTTCGGGAGGGCGAGGCGTCGGCATACGAGCGAGAGGGCGGTGCGTCAACCGACGGAAGGCTCCATGGGTCGGCGGACGACCACCGGCACTGACGCGAATCCTTTTGGCGGCGGTGACCAAGCACCGAGGGGAACCTGAACCATGGCGATGATCGAGGGAGTCAGGATCAGGAACTACCGCGTGCTGAGGGATGTGACCTTCGGTAAACTCTGGAACACCCAGCATGTCCGGCCCCTGACGCCGGTGACAGCCGTGATCGGCAAGAACGGGGTCGGCAAGAGCTCGCTGTTCGACGCCTTCGGGTTCCTTGCGGACTGCCTGAAGCTGGGTGTCGAGGAAGCCTGTGACGCCCGGGGACGTGGCGGCTTCGATCGTATTCGGTCGCAGGGACGCACCGATCGCATCGGACTCGAAGTCTACTACCGTGAAGCGAGGAACGCCCGGCCCATCACCTACCAGCTGTCCATCGACACCGACGCCTCGGGCCGTCCCTACGTTGCCAGCGAGCGGCTGCGCCAGCGACGCAAGGGGCAGGGCTACGGTCGCCCGTTCTCATTCCTGATGATGAACGAGGGCAGGGGTGTGGTTTGGAAGGGCGAGGCGCAGGGACAGGTCGACGACGACTCCGAGGGGGGCTTCGATCTGGATAAATGGATCGACCGGTTCAGGGTCCCGCGGCACGACGAGGAGCGCGCGGACACGGAGATCATCGAGCTGCAGGACAAACGCAGGCTCGGCATCGCGACGCTGGGCGCTCTGAAGCAGCATCCCCGCATATCTGCGTTTCGTCAGTTCATCGAAGGCTGGTACCTGAGCTACTTCAGCCCGGACGCCGCCCGCAGCCTGCCCATGGCGGGTCCGCAGAGGCATCTGAACGTCCGGGGCGACAATCTCGGCAACGTCGTTCAGTTCATGGAACGCGATCACAGGCCCAGATTCGATAACATCCTGACTCGGATTGCCGAGAGAATACCGGGCGTGCACACCATCGAGACGGAACGCAGTCAGGACGGCCGGTTGCTGCTCCGGTTCAACGACAGGGGATTCCGCGATCCGTTCTATGCTCAGCAAATGTCTGATGGCACGCTGAAGCTCTTCGCCTACCTGCTCATGCTGGAAGACCCTTCTCCCCCGCCGTTCATCTGCATCGAAGAGCCCGAGAACGGACTCTATCACAAGTTACTGGAAGTCCTGGCCGATGAGTTTCGGAACCGTGCCACCGGAAGGAAGAACGCGCCGCAGATCTTCGTAACGACGCATCAACCCTATTTCGTAGACGCGCTTCAGCCGGACGAGACGTGGGTCCTCGAAAAGGGCGCGGATGGGTTTGCTGCACTGCACCGGGCCAGCGACGATCCGATCGTACAGTCCATGGTGGACGAAGGTCTCCCGTTGGGAGGCCTCTGGTACAGCGATTATCTGGATCGCAGGTAGGCAGATGCACTTCGAGGTTCTGGTCGAGGACCAGTCGGGTCGTACTGCGGTGGAGATCATCTTGGAGAAGATTCTGGGGCCGAACGGCTTCACTCACTCCTGGAGAGTGCACGCCTACAGGGGACTTGGGCGTATTCCACGCGGCTTGGCGGGTGTGACGGATCCGCGAAGGCGCATTCTTTTGGATCGATTGCCGAGAGTGATGCAGGGGTACGGGAAGAGCCTTGGCGAGTCCGAGGCCGTCATCGTGATCGTGGACCTGGACGACAGGGATTGCATGGCGTTCAAGGACGAACTGCTCGGCGTGCTGAACTGGTGCAATCCTCGTCCCAGAGCGCTGTTTCGGATCGCCATTGAGGAGAGTGAATCGTGGTTGCTCGGCGATCGTGCTGCCGGAAGTCTGCATATCCCGATGCCCGAGACATGGTGCTGAACAGTTACGTTCAGGACAGTATCTGCGGTACGTGGGAGCTTCTCGCGGATGCCATCCATCCGGGTGGAGCGGCGAGGCTCAAGAGATCGGGGTTGGGATACCGCAATATCGGGAGAGCGAAGTCCGAGTGGGCTCGGAACATCGCCCTGCACATGGATGTGGACGGGAACCTGTCGAAGAGCTTCGCGGTGTTTCGCGACGGAGTGAGGTCTCTCGCGGGCATCGGCTCGTGAGCGGTTCATTGATTGATACGACCATCGCCGCCTCGGAGACGAGAGGCATTCAGCCTTCTGGTGCAGGGGAGCCGACCCAGTTATGTTGTTGGAAAGGCGGGGATCATGGATTTGACGGCCGGGAGCGCATTCCAATCCCCGGAGAACCGGCAGCGAGACAACAAGGAACCGGAAAGTCATGCATGACGTGAGATCAATCCAAGACTTGCTGGAGCAGATCAACCGCGGGGAGATCATGCTCCCCGAGTTTCAGCGCGGGTACGTTTGGAACCGCACCCAGGTGAGAGGGCTGATGCAGTCTCTCTACCGGAAGCACCCCACGGGCCATCTCCTCATTTGGCGCACCTACAAGCCGTCGCTCGTGCGCGGTGAGGACAAGATGCGGGACGGTCATTCGCTGCTGCTACTCGACGGACAGCGTCGTCTGACGACGCTCTATGTGCTCTTCAGGGGCAAAGCACCGCGTTTCTACGAAGGCGAGTCGCTTTTCTTCGACCTCTACTTCAACATGCAGACAGAGGAGTTCCGCTTTTGGCAGAAAACTCTGATGGCAAGGAATCCGGCGTGGATCGGCGTCCACACCTTCCTCAACGAGGGGATCAACGGGATGTTGGAGCGCCTCGACCAACTCGACGCAGATCGCCGCCGTGTCATCCAGCACAATCTCGCCCGCCTGAGTCGGCTGGATAAGATTCGCGATTATACCTATACCGTTGACCAGGTATCGGGCGAAGACTTTGGCGTTGATGAGGTCGTTGCCATCTTCAACCGCGTCAACAGAGCCGGCACGCCGCTCAACAAGGCCGATCTCGCGCTGGCGCATGTCTGCACCATCTGGCCCGAAGCCCGTGCCGAAATGCGCGCGTTCCAAGCCCGGATGGCAGGCAGTGGCTTCGACATGGATTTCAGCGTTCTTATGCGATGTTTGGCGGGCGTGGCTACTGGTTCGGTGCTCTTGGAAGGCTCGTTTCTGAAGGTGGAGGCCTCGGCTCTTCAAACAGCGTGGAAGGAGATGCAGGTGGCCTTCGAGCACCTTGTGAGCGTCCTGCGCCACGAGGCCTTCGTTGCGAGCTCTGCTGACCTTCCGACTGACTACGTGCTCGTGACCGTTACGGTCTACCTTGCGCGTCAAGGCGGCGGCTTCCCGACGGAAACGATAAAGCGCCGCTTCATCCGCTGGCTTTTCTTGGCGGGCCTGTGGGCACGGTATTCGGGCTCGATCGAGACGAAGCTTCAGCAGGACGTTGCATTGACGGCTGGGGGCGACCTCGATCCCACCCACATGCTGGAAGCGGCCATCCTGAGGGAGCGAGGCCGCGTTACCTTGGAGGCATCGGACTTGGCAGGCGCGAGCATTTCCTCGTCGGTCGCGCTTTTCAGCCAAGTGGTGGCTCGAGCTCGTGATGCTAGGGACTGGTTCACCGGTATTCGACTCTACGACAAGACCATGGGCCGGAGCAACGGGCATGTACGTCACCATATCTTCCCGGGACCTTGGCTAACCCGAAGTTCGGCGGCGGCGATCTGCCAAGTGATTGCGGCGCTGCGACATAAGCGATTTCCGGGGTGTACGCTACTGGGTACGGCTTATGGGCGGACGCCGAGCAGGCGGAAGGCTTCGGCCTGGAGCGGGGTGGGGCGGGCGAGGATGTCGGCGGTCATGGCTCCGTGCACGGGGGGCCTGACGCGGTTGCGGGTGAGGGTGGCGAGGTCGTCGAGCAGGGTCCGGAAGCTGTGGACGGGAAGGCCCTCGGGGGTGCGCTTCACGGCCTTCTCGGCGCGTGCCGCGCGGGAGACGCGGGCGGGCGCGACGGGCGAGGCGCGGGCGGCTTCTGCGGCGGCCGGGTCGTGGTCGTCGAAGAGCAGGGGGGCCGGCGCGCGGCGCATGTGCCATTCGACGCAGCAGGCGAGCATGCAGAGGAAGACATGGGCGCGGACGCGATCGGCGAGGCGGTGGTGGACGGGCCGGACCTTGAGGTCCACCCCCTTGAAGCTGCGGAAGGCGCGCTCGACCCGGCTGAGGCTCTTGCAGGCGCGGACCGTGTCTTCGGGCCCCATCTCGCCGGCGGGCACGTTGGTGCGGATCACGCAGATGCCGTCGAGCGCCGACTCTTCGGCGATGCGCTTCTCGTCGCGCTCGCAGGAGAAGCCGTCGTCGGTCACGGTGGTCTTGAAGTGCTTGCCGACCTTGCGGGCGCGCAGGGCCCGGTCGGCGCGCACGGCGATGCGCTTCTCGCCCCGCAGCGGGCGGTTGTCGCGCTGCGTCGCCCGGACGACCTGTTCGAGCTTGACCTCCGTGGCCGCGAGCAGCGCCTCTTCGCTTGCGCGCGCGCTCGGCCGCGAGCAGCGGGTTGCGGCAGACGACCGGCCGCTCGCCCGGACAGAGCTCGGGCGCGGAGACCTCGGCCAGGTCCTGCTCGTCGAAGATCGACAGCTGCAGGTCGCCGCCGGAAGCGAGCCTGCGGATCGCCGGAGCCCGCAGCGAGGTGATCCACCGCAGCCCCGCGGGCCCGAGGTCCTCGCGGATGCGGGCGTCGGTCAGCATCCCCCGGTCGCCGGCCACGACGACCCGCGAGAGCGAGAAGCGCCCGGTGAGCTTCTCGACCTGGGCGGCCACGGAGCCGGGGTCGGCCGTGTTGCCCTCGAAGACCTGGGCGGCCACCGGACGGCCCTCCCGGTCGCAGAGCAGGGCGAAGACGATCTGAAGCTTGCCGCGCCTGCCGTCGCGGGAGTAGCCGCGCCTGGCCGGCGGGCACTTCGTGCCCTCGAAGTACACCGAGGTCAGATCGCAGAGCACGAGCGAGCCGTCCTCGACGTGCCGGGCCGCCAGAGTCCGCTCGATGCGCGGCTGCCGCCGCAGCAGCCAGTCCATCGCCTCGCAGAGCTCCTCCGCCGTCGCGTCTTCGGCGCCGAGCTCCTCGCCCGGCGTGTCGGTCTGCGTCTCGGAGGCGAGGCCCCGGGCGGTGGCGAGCTTCGAGCGGGGGTCGAGGACGCGGGCGGCGATCATCGCCGCCGCCAAGGAGCGCATCCGCGAGGGACGGCGGTCGAGCAGCCTCTCGAGGCCCAGCTTCCGCGCCGTGCCCGCGACGGCGGCGACATGCCCGTGGGGTCGGGAGCGCAGGATCTCGAAGGCGTCGTCCATCGACTTCAGGGCGACGCCGCCCTTGAGCAGGATGCGCAGCCCCCGGACGATCTCGTCGGGCCACTTCGAGAGGTTGGCGAGGGTGCGCTTGCAGACCTTGCCGTCCCTGCGGAAGGACTCGCGCAGCAGGACGGCGGGCGGGGAGTTCCGGTTGGGCACGCGTTCGATGTACATGGGTATCATGGTAACGGATATGCTGAATGATGTCAATATGCACACCGAATCGTTACATGGGTACAGCATCCGGATGCCGAAATCGACTCAGGTCTTTCGGCTGCAACACGTTAACCGCGATAATCGGCCCGATTCTGTCCCGAACTTCGGGCTAACGAAGAATGGGTTTGCTGGCCGCGACTGGAGCAAGGCGAGGAACGAGCTGGCCAACCGAGCGTTTTTGACTGAAAAGCCAAGCAAGAAGGCCGGGAGTCTGGTACCGACCGAGTATCTTTCCGATGTCCGAGACAGCCAGCCCGGCGCGCTTCAGGCTCAATCGGTGCCGCTTGAAAGGGAGCTCTGGAACTCGAAAAACTATCGCCTCTTCCTTCAAGCGCGCCGCCGTCTGCTTGCCAATGCCATGAACAAGTTTATCGCAAGTTGGGTGGACGGCGAACCCCCGCCCATCGAAACATCCGTCCGCCAGCTGATGGAGGCCGACGAGAGCGACAGCTTGGAGTTCAAGTCAAACCTGCGGTGGGATCACAAAGGGGTTCTTCCCCTTGTCAGGTGGGCATCAGGTCATGCGGGCAGGCTATCGGGGTAGAGGTCGAGGCCGCCGAGATGGAAGTAGATGGCGTTCGCGAAGCGTTCCCGGTTGCGAAAGCCCCGGCTGCGCACCTTCACGGTCTTGATCCGGCTGTTGATGCCTTCGGCCGGACCGTTGGTGGCGCGGAGGACGACGGCGTTGACAATGCCCCAGAGATGACTGCGGATCATCCGGGCGGCCTTGACGACGGGCTCCAGGCGGCAGCGCGAAGCCGATGCGAGCCACCGCTTCCACCCGGCCGTCGCCCAGCTTCGGCTCCGGTAGTTCCGGAGATTCGCGGCCGCTTCCTTCAGCTCCCACGCCCGGGCCGTCCGCCGCGTGCCGGCGCGCAGCTTCGCGAACGCCAGCTTCTCCCCGTGCGTCTTCCGCCGCCGGCCCTTCAGCCACTGGAATCGGGTGCCCGAGAGGATCGCGTTGCCCTCCTTCAGCAGAGCCCGGTGCTCGGCGCGCCGCACCTTGTCCACCGCATCGCCGAGGTGCTTGGCGACATGGAACCGGTCGAACGCGATCTTCGCCCAGGCGTGCGGAATCATGTCGAGGGTCGCCGCGATGTACGGTGCCCACATGTCCATGCTGACGCTCTCGACGGCCGCCCTCTGCGTCTCTCCCAGCCCCTCGTAGAACGCCGCGAGCGCCTCCCTGCCCCGCCCCTGGGCGACATGCAGCACCCGGCCCGTCTCCGGGTTCGACACCACCGTCACGTAGCGGTGCCGGCGGCGGAACGACGTCTCGTCCACCGACAGGCGCCGGACCTCCTCGGGCCGGCGGCGCGCCAGCCCCCGGGCCACGGCCCGCTGCATGATCCCGTCCGCGGCGTTCCAGCTCAGCCGCATCCGCCTGGCCACCGCCTGCACGCTCGCCTCCTTGAGCCACCGGATCACTTCCGCCTCGAACTGCGCCGTGTACCTCGAACTCCCTTCCGCCCAAGGCACCTGCATCGTCAGCACCCCGTGCTCCCGGCACCGAACCCGCGGAACATCGCAGACGAGAAAGGTCTTGTACCCCCAGGCGTCCAGGTTCCGCCACTCCCGCCGCCGCGTGTCGTAGCCCGGGCATTCCTCGTTGCAGTCGGGGCATCGCAGCCTGCTCCCCGGGGCACGCTCCACGCCCACCCGCAGCTCCTTCGGCTCCCGCGTGCGCTCCACCCGGACAACCCTCCACTCCGGACCCAGTCCCAGCACCGCGTCCAGCCAGCTCCTCTCGGCCATACCTTCCTCCTCCTCGTCGGTGATCGGTCATGACTCTGACCCCTCACCGTAACCCCGGCCACCAAGAGGGAGGAAGAGCCCACAAAGGGAAGCGGGTCAACAAAGCTCTGGGGAAAGCGGTCGTGAAGACCTTGGCCGGATTTCTGAACGGAAAACAAGACGCGACGCTCCTGATCGGAGTAAACGATGACGGTGCCGCGGTCGGCTTGGCCGACGATTACGGGACGCTAAAGAAGAAGAAGAACCGGGATGGCTTCGAGCTCCACCTGCGGCAGCTCATCGCACAGGGATTGGGCGAAGCGGTTTCGGCGTACCTGACCGTGACGTTCCACGAAGTCTACGAGAAGGACATCTGCCAAGTTACCGTCACGCCGAGCGACCATGCCGTCTACGTCGAGGACCGATCGACAGCGGTCTTCTACCTCCGAACCGGAAACCTGACCAAGCCGCTTCCGGTGGACGAAGTAGTGAAATATGTGCAGCACCGCTGGGGGAGGCAACCCGTGAAGTCCGGGCAGTCGGGGCTTCGCACATGATCCCCCGCGACTGCAAGCGGCTGGCGGAAGTCGACTTTCCCCATCGCGGAGGTGTCCCGGCACGCAGTGCGGGAGAAGTCGATCCGCCACGGGCACCCCTCGACGCTGCACCTGTGGTGGGCACGGCGGCCGCTGGCGTCGTGCCGAGCGGTGCTGCTGGCACTGCTCCTGCCCGACCCATGCGATCCGGCGTGCCCCGGGGCGTTCAAGCACAAAGCGCGGAAGATCTTGGCGGAGGTGCGCCAGCCGCCCACAACGGACGAGGGGTGCGAGGCGTTCGCCAGCGACCTCAACCCAGTGGCGTGTTTGATCCTTAAGGTCATGCTGGAAGACATCCCCCGGCACGGACCAGGACTGGCGGATGAGATGCGCGAAGCGGGGCGCGAGATCAAAGAGAAGGCCGGGCGGGAGCTGGCCGACCTGTATCCAAGGGATCCGGACGGGGCGACGCCGATCGCGTACCTGTGGGCGCGCACGGTGCGGTGCGAGGCACCCCGGTTGTGGAGCGGAGATTCCGCTCATGCGCTCGTTTTGGCTGTGCAAGAAGCCCAAGCGCAGATGGGGGCTGAAGCACCGGGTCGAGCGCGAGGAAGGAGCGCCGCCGCGGGTCGAGTTCGAGGTCTTCGAGCCTAAGACGGCCGCGGAGGTACATGGAGGCACGGTGTCACGGGCCAAGGCGACTTGCCTGTGCTGCGGAACGGTTCTTCCGCCGGTGCGCGTGCGGGCGCAGCTGGCGGCGCGAAAGGGCGGAGGGGATGTGGTATTCGACGACGACGGTGCGCGGGCCGGTGGCGCACGGATGACGGCCGTGGTGACGCTCACGCCGGGCGAGAGGGGCCGTCACTACCGGCTGCCGTCGGACTCCGACTATGCTGCAGTGCGTAAAGCGCAGGGGCGGCTTGCGGGAGTGCTGGAAGAGTGGGAGCGTAGTGGGAGGCGGGGACTGTGCCCGGTGCCGGACGAGCCGACACCTGCTGGAGGCGGATCGGGGGCAGGTCGGGCATTCAGCGTCCAGCGTTACGGCATGCTCCAGTGGCGCGACCTGTTCACGGCGCGGCAGAAGGTGGCGCTCGTGGAGCTGGGGCGGACATCTCAGAGTAACGAATCCGCTTCACGCTCATCGATCAATGAAGCTCTGATCGCATTGCTGCTAGGACGAATGGCAGACGGAAACAACTCACTTAGCCGCTGGGAGGGTGGTGCCGAAAATCCAGTGAATCTCTTCGCACGCCAAGCTATCCCCATAGTCTGGGATTTCTGCGAATCCACTCCCATGAGCAATGCGCGCGGTGTCTTCCTTTCAGGCATTGGCGCTGCATGCAAAGTCATAGAGAGCGCGCGAGTTTATAGCTTCAGGCCACATCCAACCTGCCGACGCCACCGACCACCCGCTCCCCGATCAATCGGCAGGCGTGTGGTTCACCGACCCTCCTTACTACGACGCGATCCCCTATTCGGACTTGTCCGATTTCTTTCTTGTCTGGCTCAAGCGCACGCTGCCGGACCATCCGCTGCTTCGTGATCCCTTCGACCCCGACAATCCGCTCTCGCCGAAGACCGCAGAGGCCGTGCAGGACGAGACCAAGAGACAGGATGGCCGTCCCAAGGACCGCGCATGGTTCGAGGAGACGATGGCCAAAGCCTTCGCCGAAGGACGCCGCGTCCTGAATGAAGACGGCATCGGCTCCGTCGTCTTCGCCCACAAGACCACCAAAGGATGGGAAGCGCTGCTGTCGGGAATGATCCGGGGCGGCTGGACGATCACCGGCTCATGGCCCATCGCCACCGAGAGCAAGTCGCGCCTGCGCGCCCGTAACTCCGCGGCTCTCGCGACCAGCATCCATCTCATCTGCCGTCCCCGCCCCGAAGATGCCTCCGTAGGCGACTGGGCCGATGTCCTGCACGAGCTCCCGGTGCGGGTGGCCGACTGGATGGAGCGCCTCCAGGCCGACGGTATCCGGGGTGCCGACTTGGTCTTCGCCTGCGTTGGCCCCGCCCTCGAGATCTTCAGTCGCTACCGTACCGTCGAGACCGCCGCAGGACGACGAGTCGGCTTGGCCGAGTACTTGGAGAAGGTCTGGGAAGTAGTCGGCGGCGCGGCACTGCAACAAGTTCTAGGCACTACGGATTCGCAGACCCGTAACGGCCTGGTCGGCACTCTCGAGGAAGACGCCCGCCTGACCGCCCTGTTCCTTTGGACCCTCCAAAGCACCGACAGCCCCGGCGAAGACGGCAAGAACCCGGAGCCCGACGGGGAAGCGGTGCCAAGGCCGCCGCCAAGGTTCAACCTCCCCTTCGATGTCGTGTGCCGCTTCGCACAGCCCATGGGAATTGATCTGAATGCTTGGACCGGCCGCATCATCGGGCAGATGAAGGGCACGGTGCGGCTTCTGCCGGTGGCCGAGCGAGCCAAGGACCTGTTCGGCAAGGACGGCGCGCGGGCGGCCGCCAACTACATCGAGAGTGCCCCGACCGCCGATCTGCAGAGTCCACGCGGCGATGCTCCTGCAATCCAGCGGTCACGCCACTGCGCTCCGCACGCTGATTGACGCCGAACAAGACCGAGGCCCCGACTTCCTCCGCTTGGCCAATGCCCTGTCGGCCCTGTATCCTCGCGGAAGCGAGGAGAAGCGGCTCCTAGACGCCATGTTGCTCGCCGTCCCGAGGTAGGACTCATGCTCGAGAAGCTGACGGTGCGTGGGTTCAAGTCCTTGGCCGATATGTCCGTCTCGTTGCCCCGAATGTCTGTCCTTTTCGGCCCGAATGCGGCCGGAAAGAGCAACCTGCTCGATTCGATCCTGGCCCTCTCGCGGATCGGCACGCTACGCACTCTGAGGGATGCGTTGGACGGACGCATGATTCGCGGTTATCCGATCGAATCCTTTACCCTGCCCGAGGATGGAATCACCGGGCTTCTGTCTGCGCCTTCAGCGAAATTCTCAATCGAAGCGGACCTTACGACTTCGAGCAAGATTCGGAAACATGGTCCCAGCTATCGTTACCGGATCGAGGTGGAGATCACCACGGCTTCGGGTACGCTCTCGAACCGGGGCGAGTACCTGTGCGCACTCTCGGTGAGAGGCGACGAGACGGGGAAGCCCGCAATCGACGGAGACGGGAACCAACTGACCATCCGTCGTCAGAGCGGGGGCGGCAGACCACGCATTGAGCGTCTCCCTCAGAACTACGCGAACCTCTCCGACCGGCGCTTGGGAGATCCGGGGTTCAAGTACATCGAACGAACCCGGACGGAGCTGTTGGACTGGCGAACCTACTACCTCGACCCGCGCATGGCGATGCGGTTCGCCCAACCCCCAGCGGACGTCACGGACATCGGTGTCTTCGGTGAGCGCGGGATTCTGGATCTGGTATTTCGCCAAGGGGCCACCAACTACTCCTCCCGCGTCGTGTCGGAGGGAACGCTGCGCGTGCTGGGGCTCTGTGCGATTGCCGTGAACCCGTGGGGCGGGTCGCTCCTCGCCTTCGAAGAGCCGGAGAACGGTGTTCACCCGCGCCGTTTGGAGCTGATCGCCCAGTTGCTCACCTCGCTTGCGCTGGAGCAGGGGCGCCAGGTCATCGTCACGACCCACTCTCCCCTTTTCTGCGATGTAGTGCTCAAGCAAGCGCGCGAAAGGAAGAGCAGCGACATCGCTCTGTTCAACGTTGTCAGGATCGGCCAGGAAACCCGAGTCAAGCGCTTCGACGCCCACGGGCCTCTCTTCGACGATCCCCAGATCGCCGAGGCGCTCGCCAGCCGGGGTGAAGACGGAGTGTTCGAATCACTTCTGCTGCGCGGGTTGCTTTATGAGTAGACGCTTACATTTGGAGCTTTTTGCCGAGGATCGGGCACACGAGGAGTTCTTGAAGCCACTCCTCGAGCGAGTGGGCGCGGACGAGGGCTTCGAACTCTTGATTCAGGTGCGAAGTGCTCGGGGGGGAGCCGGGCGCGCGATTGAGGAGTTCCGTACCTATCAGCGCTAACCCATGAAGAAGGTGAGAAGGAGGCACTGACCCAGCGATGAACGCACCGGCTCGGATCGACAGGATCGAGATCAACGGATTTCGTTCTCTGGCGGACTTCCGAATCTCCGGCATGCCGCGCGCAACCGTCTTGATCGGAGCGAACGGCTCCGGGAAATCCAACGGCTCTTCCTCCCTCTTGGTGGCCGGGGTTACGGTGAGGGGTCAGAGTCATGACCGATCACCGACGAGGAGGAGGAAGGTATGGCCGAGAGGAGCTGGCTGGACGCGGTGCTGGGACCGGGTCCGGAGTGGAGGGTTGTCCGGGTGGAGCGCACGCGGGAGCCGAAGGAGCTGCGGGTGGGCGTGGAGCGTGCCCCGGGGAGCAGGCTGCGATGCCCCGACTGCAACGAGGAATGCCCGGGCTACGACACGCGGCGGCGGGAGTGGCGGAACCTGGACGCCTGGGGGTACAAGACCGTTCTCGTCTGCGATGTTCCGCGGGTTCGGTGCCGGGAGCACGGGGTGCTGACGATGCAGGTGCCTTGGGCGGAAGGGAGTTCGAGGTACACGGCGCAGTTCGAGGCGGAAGTGATCCGGTGGCTCGAGGAGGCGAGCGTGCAGGCGGTGGCCAGGCGGATGCGGCTGAGCTGGAACGCCGCGGACGGGATCATGCAGCGGGCCGTGGCCCGGGGGCTGGCGCGCCGCCGGCCCGAGGAGGTCCGGCGCCTGTCGGTGGACGAGACGTCGTTCCGCCGCCGGCACCGCTACGTGACGGTGGTGTCGAACCCGGAGACGGGCCGGGTGCTGCATGTCGCCCAGGGGCGGGGCAGGGAGGCGCTCGCGGCGTTCTACGAGGGGCTGGGAGAGACGCAGAGGGCGGCCGTCGAGAGCGTCAGCATGGACATGTGGGCACCGTACATCGCGGCGACCCTCGACATGATTCCGCACGCCCGGGCGAAGATCGCGTTCGACCGGTTCCATGTCGCCAAGCACCTCGGCGATGCGGTGGACAAGGTGCGGCGCGCCGAGCACCGGGCTCTGCTGAAGGAGGGCAACGCGATCCTCTCGGGCACCCGATTCCAGTGGCTGAAGGGCCGGCGGCGGAAGACGCACGGGGAGAAGCTGGCGTTCGCGAAGCTGCGCGCCGGCACGCGGCGGACGGCCCGGGCGTGGGAGCTGAAGGAAGCGGCCGCGAATCTCTGGAACTACCGGAGCCGAAGCTGGGCGACGGCCGGGTGGAAGCGGTGGCTCGCATCGGCTTCGCGCTGCCGCCTGGAGCCCGTCGTCAAGGCCGCCCGGATGATCCGCAGTCATCTCTGGGGCATTGTCAACGCCGTCGTCCTCCGCGCCACCAACGGTCCGGCCGAAGGCATCAACAGCCGGATCAAGACCGTGAAGGTGCGCAGCCGGGGCTTTCGCAACCGGGAACGCTTCGCGAACGCCATCTACTTCCATCTCGGCGGCCTCGACCTCTACCCCGATAGCCTGCCCGCATGACCTGATGCCCACCTGACAAGGGGAAGAACCAATCCAACATCATTCGGTTCTTCGAAATGATGAGCTGGATGATCCGCTCCCGCAGACTGGCCGATTTTGTTGAACGACGGGGTGGTGGTGCCGACGATCAGCTGTTCGGAGGCAGCAAGCGTACACCGCGTATGAGTGCGAGGATAGCCATAAGGACCGAGGCCGGTGTGAACGAATACAAGTTCACCCTTGCTCATGGCCATCCGGACAGGCTCATTTTCACGGAAGAGGCTTTCCGCTTCAGCCGTGAAGCATACGGCTCTCAGGCAAGCTGGCAATACTT
Organism: Longimicrobiales bacterium; assembly: GCA_965215065.1. Classification (GTDB taxonomy): domain Bacteria; phylum Gemmatimonadota; class Gemmatimonadetes; order Longimicrobiales; family Gaopeijiaceae; genus Bin94. The sequence goes on along the minus strand of OZ244037.1, from coordinate 944,374 downwards.
GGGCAGCAGCCACCGCGAGGCGATGATCGTCGAAGCTGCACAGGGAGCTATGCCATCGCCGGTGAACCAGCGGACAGCGTCGACGATCGTCCATCTTCTCAAGAATTGCTCGGCGTATCAGTTTCACGATACATCCGACACCTCGTACTTCAAGAAGGAATGGCGCGCAGATGACAACTGGCAGATAAGGAGCGACGGCGGCAACTTGGCAGCCGTCCTGTATCGTCTGGAACAGGAGGATGTGCGGCGCTACGAGGAAATCTGTCTCCATATCGGGCGTGTGCTTCCGGGGTTCGACCGGTTCGTCATCGAGGAACGATACGGCAAAGTCTTGTTGAGGTGGCAGGCAAAATGGAGCGACAAGACATTCGGCGCACACATCACCTCAGACGGATCGCTCCGCTTCTTCGCTCTGGTCACCTTGCTCAACCTGCCGAGCGCGATGCTCCCGCACGTCATGCTGCTGGACGAACCCGAACTCGGTTTGCATCCGGCTGCCATCGGATTGGTCGGCGACCTGATCAAGAGGCTGTCCAAGGAGAGACAGGTCATCGTCGCGACGCAGTCGCCCCTGCTGGTCGATGCCTTCCGTCTCGACGAAATTGTCGTACTCGATCTTCTCGACGGGCGGACGGAGTGCAGAAGGATCGAGGACCCGGGTGAATACGAGCGCTGGCTGGACGACTTCACGCCCGGCCAGCTGTGGCAGAAAAACCTCCTGGGAGGACGGCCGTGATACGGTTGGCGATCTCGGTGGAGGGCCAGACGGAAGAAGAATTCGTAAAGCGGGTGCTGGCGATTCATCTGCGGCCGAGAGGCATGGAGCCCTACCCGGTATTGATCGGCACTGGCGGGGGTGACGTGACCGTGGACCGGCTTGCCGGAGACATGGCGAGACTGTACTGGAGTTTTGATGCCGTCACCTCACTGGTAGACTACTACGGCTTTCGCGGCAAGAACGAGATGTCGCCGAGCGGCTTGGAAGAGCGGATCAAGGAAGCGATCGGCGACAGGATAGACCGAAGGTGGGATGATTCGAGAGTGTTTCCTTACGTACAGCAGCACGAAATTCGAAAGCCTGCTGTTCGCAGAAGTAGCTGCATTCGATAGGTTGGTGGGGACTCCTGCGGGAGTCGTGCAGCAGCTGGAGAGAATCCGCGGGAAGTTTTCGACCCCGGAGGACATTGATGACAGCCCGGACACAGCGCCGAGCAAGCGCATCGAGGCGCTGCTGCCGAGATACAGGAAGCGAATCGACGGCCCGCTGCTCGCGCAGACGATCGGGCTGGAAACCATTCGCTTGGAATGTCCCCGGTTCCGGGAGTGGATGCAGCGCTTGGAGCACTTCGGAGCCCCGAGAGGAGGTGACTGACCGGCCATGGCGCTGAAACCGTGGTACAGAGTCGCAACCCTGCGGCGCGAAGTCCGCGAGGGCCGCTCCTTCAGCCCCGACGAGTTCGCCATCGCCTTGGAGCAGGTGGTCGCCGGAACCGCGCCGCCGGACTACCGGGATCCGGTCCAGTTCTTTTCGCGGACATGCTTCACGCGGGCACTGGTGGACCACTCGGGCATGGCGCTTCGCCGCCTGGCCGGACAGACGAGGAACACGGCACCGGTTCTGACTCTCGTCACCCAGTTCGGCGGCGGAAAGACGCACACGCTCACGTCGCTCTACCACCTTGCGAGTGCGGGAGAGCGGGCACGCGGTCTCCCCGGTGTCGCCGGGCTCCTGCACGAGGCGGGGCTGGCCGAAGCCCCGGCTGCGCGGGTCGGGGTGTTCGTCGGCAATGCGTGGGATCCTGCGGAGGGCCGCGAGACACCGTGGATCGATCTGGCCCGGCAGATCGCGGGCGAAGGGGGCGTTGCGGCGCTCGGCCCCGCCGCCCGGACCGCACCTCCGGGCACGAATGCCCTGGCACGTGTGTTCGCCGTCGCCGATGCACCCGTGCTGCTGCTCTTCGACGAAGTGCTGAACTTCGTCAACCGGCACCGAAACATGGCCGACGGCTTCCACGCCTTCATTCAGAACCTGACTGTCGCCGTCACGGGCACAACCCGGGCGGCGGCGGTCATCAGCCTGCCCCGCAGCCAGGTCGAAATGACCGAATGGGACGAGCAGTGGCAGCAGCGGATCACGAAGGTGGTCCGCCGGGTCGCGCGCGACCTGATCGCCAATGACGAGTCCGAGATCAGCGAGGTGGTGCGCCTCCGGCTCTTCGAGGATCTCGGAAGCGTCCGCACCCGACGGGCGGTCGCGAGGGCCTACGCGAACTGGTGCTTCCAGCGCACCGCCCGCCTTCCCCCCGAATGGCTCGCCGTCGACAGCGCAAGCACCGAGGCCAAGGCCAAGGACTTCCTCAGGGGCCGCTTCGAAGCGTGCTACCCCTTTCATCCCGCGACGCTGTCCGTCTTCCAGCGCAAGTGGCGGGCGCTCCCCCAGTTTCAGCAGACCCGGGGGGCGCTGGCGATGCTCGCGCAGTGGGTGTCCCTCGCCGCCCGCACCCACTTCAGGACGGCGCGCACGGAGCCGTTGATCACACTCGGATCCGGTCCCCTGGAGTCGACCGACTTCCGTTCCGTCGTGCTCGGACAGCTGGGAGACGCGCGGCTGGACGCCGCCATCGAAGCGGACTTGGCCGGATCGATGGCGCATGCAAGAGCGCTGGATGCGGACTCTGCCGGAGTGCTGCGCGACATTCACCGGCGGGTGGGCACGGCCATCCTGTTCGAGTCTTCGGGCGGGCAGGTGGACAAGGTGGCCCATCTGCCCGAGCTACGTTTCGCGCTGGGCGAGCCGCTGGTCGACACGGCGTCCGTTGACACGGCGGCCGTGGCGCTGGAAGCATCCGCCTTCTTCATCCGGAAGGTCGGCACGGACGGCTATCGCATCCATCACCAAGCCACGCTGAAGAAGGTGGTGGGCGACCGACGAGCGTCGCTGGACGATGAGGCCGACATCAGGCCCGCCGTCCGCGACTTGGTCGCAAGCGAGTTCAAACGAGGCGCGTCGCTTTCGGTCGTCTTCTTCCCGGAGGACGGCATGGCCGTTCCGGATTCAGCGCGGCTGTCGCTGGTCGTGCTGGACCCGGAGGCGGAGTGGACGAGCTGCGGCCAGACAACCGAGCGCACCGGACGCTGGACCAGGCAGAGGGGCATGTCTCCCAGGCTGTATCCCGGTTCTTTGGTGTGGTGCGCCAGGGGGCCCGGCCGGGAACTGTACAACAAGGTCGCCACTTGGCTCGCTTGGCAGCGCGTCGCCCGCGAAGTAGCCCAAGGGATCCTGGGTGCGGAGTTCGACCGTGCCGATCGGGCACAGGTCGCGGGCCAGACCAGGGAAGCGGAAGTCGCTGCCAAGGACGAAGTGTGGGCCGGTTACCGGTTCGTGGTCCTGGCGGACGCCGCGGAGGACGGAGGGCTCCGGTCCATTGACCTCGGTGCAGGCCATGCCAGCGCGAGCGATACGCTCTGCGGCCGAATCGTCAACGCGCTCAGGTCACACGGCCTGCTTAACGAGTCCGTTGGTGCCGGGTACATCGACCGGCACTGGCCTCCGGCGCTCCGGGAAACAGGTGCGTGGCCGCTTGCGGGCCTGCGGCAGAGCTTCCTGACCGGGTCGTTGACGCGGCTGGTCGACCCCGACAAGGTCCTTCGCCGACAGATTCTCGCTTTCGTAGAGAGGGGAGACTTCGGCCTCGGGTCCGGCGCGACCGGGGACGGAGCCTTCCGCCGCGTCTGGTACGACGAGCCCGTCGGTGCCGAGGAGATAGCGTTCGAGCCGGACGTGTTCCTCCTGACGAAGGCGAAGGCCGAAAGGCTCGGGACTCCGGTGCCGCCGGTCGGGCCGACTGTTCCGCCGCCGGATCAGCCGTCGGCAGGACAGGCAGGGACTTCGCCGCCGGAGGAGCCCCCGGACGAGCCCCCCCTCGAGGTCCCGGTGACGCTGCGGATAGCCGGCACTGTGCCGTCCGAGGTCTGGAACCGGATCGGCATCAAGCTTCTCCCGAAGCTCCGGTCAGCCGACGGACTGCTTGCACGGGTCGAGTTCTCGGTCGAAGTTCGATCCGCTTCGGCACTGGGCCTGGAAGCGGAAGTGCGGCAGATTCTGGGCGACCTGGGGTTGGCGGAGCGGGTTGCCGTGGAGCGGCGGAGATGACCATGCGCCCGAGTTCACAGAACAAGACTGCCGGTTGTCCGCCGTGCCGACCACCATGTACCTTACAGAGCCATGCCGACGCGCTCGCGTCTCTATCCACGAGGGCAAGGAACGGCATTTCGTGCGAGACCACAAACCACGGAAGAAGACCACAGCTCACGGGAGAGCTTACGATGAAACGACTCTATCTGATCCTTGCGTTGCTGACCGCGGCGCTTCCGCTGGACGCCCAGCAGAGCCAGCAGAGTGCTGCGGTGACCGGAACCGTGACTTACGACGGGTCCGGCGTGGGAAGCGCCCAGGTGGTGCTGTCCCAGGCCGTCACAGGGGCCCAGTACGGCGGCCTCACCAACGAAATCGGCCGCTACAACATCGTCGGCGTTCCGGCCGGCAGCTACGACGTGAGCGTTCAGCTCATCGGCTACACCACCGAGAGCCGGCAGGTGACGCTGGATGCGGGCGGAACGGCGATGCTCGACTTCTCGCTCACCCCGACCGCGCTCGCGCTGGGCGGGATCGAGGTGCTTGCAGAGCGGGCGGAGGAACGGCGCACGCCGGTGGCCTTTACCGACGTGTCGAAGACCGAGATCCAGAATCAGCTCGGATCGCGCGACCTTCCGCTGGTGCTCAACGTGACCCCGTCGGTGTACTCGACCGCACAGGGCGGCGGCGCCGGCGATGCACGGATCAACGTGCGGGGATTCAGCCAGCGCCACACGGCCGTGATGATCAACGGAGTGCCCGTCAACGACATGGAAAACGGCTGGGTCTACTGGTCCAACTGGGACGGCGTGGGCGACGCCGCCACCAGCATCCAGCTGCAGCGCGGCCTGAGCGCCGTGAACCTCGCCACGCCGTCCATCGGCGGAACGCTCAACGTGATCACCGATCCCAGCGCCCAGAACCCGGGCTATAATCTCAAGCAGGAGTTCGGGTCGGGTAACTTCCTCAAGACCACGATGACCGCGTCCACCGGGCCGGTCGGCGATTTCGCCATGACCCTCTCGGGCGTCCGCAAGACGGGCGACGGCCTGATCGACGGGACCTGGACCGACGCCTGGGCCTACTACATGGCCTCTCAGTACAGGTTCAACGAGAACAATCGCGTGGAGCTCTACGCGGTCGGCGCTCCGCAGCGGCACGGCCAGAATCTCTACAAGCTCAACATCGCCACCCTGAACAGAGATTTCGCGGCGTCGCTGAGCGACTACGATCCGGCGGGGCTCGACCACTTCGCCACCGAAGCCGGCCGATACTGGAGTCCCAACTTCGGCGGGGTGAACCCCAGCTACAACGGGCGGCAGTTCACGAGCACCGGACCGGGCGCCGGCGTCTTCAGTCGTCGCGACCGCAGCTTCCTGAACGAACGCGAGAACTACTTCCACAAGCCGCAGGTCAACCTGAACTGGTACTCGTACCTGGGCGACGGGCTGACTGCCCACACGGTGGCCTACTACTCCGGCGGGAACGGAGGCGGGACCGGCACCTACGGGTCGCTGCGCTGGGACTATACCTACGGCCAGCGCTTCGCCGACTGGAACGCGACGATCGAACGCAACCGCAGCAGCGACGACGGTGCGGCTCGCGGGATTCTCCGCAATTCGGTCAACAACCAGGACACCTGGGGCGCCATCGCGAAGCTGCAGAAGGAGTTCGACAACAACGTCGTGGCCGAGGTCGGCCTGGACTGGCGGACCGCGACCATCGAGCACTACCGCGAGGTCCGCGATCTGCTCGGCGGCAGCTTCTACAACGACTGCTTCCGCGGATGCAGCTCCGACTTCTGGAGCGAAGCGCAGGGCAACCGCATGCTGGGCGACAAGATTCACTACCACAACGAGAACGACGTCAACTGGATCGGTGCCCATGTGCAGGCCGAGAGGTCTTCGCGTGCGGGCTCCTACTACGGGATGGCGGGCGTTTCGCGGATTTCGTACGACTTCATCGACTACTTCACCCGCGGGTCGAGCGGCGGCTTCCACCGGCTGAGCAGCGGAGGACTCGGGGGGTATCAGATCAAGGGCGGGGCGGTACGCAACCTGAACCCCGAATGGTCCGTCTACGGCAACGCGGGACTGGTCTCGAAGGTTCCGATCTTCGACGGCGTGATCGATGACGTCAGCGGCACCCCGGTCCCCAATCCGAAGAACGAAACATTCACCTCCTTCGAAGCGGGGACGCGTTTCCGTTCGCTCGACCGCAGGTTGTCGCTGGACGCCAACGTCTACTACACGCAGTGGAACGACCGAAGCGAACGAGAGTTTGCGCGGGATTTCTTCGGGGAGGGTCAGGACGCGCTGATCGCCATTCTGGGGATCGACGCGCGCCACATGGGCGTGGAGCTCGAGGCGGCCTTCCAGCCCGCCGACTACATGCGCTTCGACGGCGCGCTTTCCTATGGGGACTGGAAGTACACCGACGATGTGCAGGGCAGCTTCAGGTCGGAGGACCGCCAGTCGGCGACGCTGGACTACGCTTTCTACGTCAAGGACCTCTACGTGGGCGACGCGCCCCAATTCCAAGTCGCCTATGCTCTGTCGCTCTTCCCGGCCGGCGGCCTCTACATGCAGCTGGTGGGCAAGACGTTCGGAAAGCACTACGCCGACTACGATCCCGTCTCGCGCACGACCAACGACGATGCGGGAATTCAGTCTTGGAGTCCGCCGGGGTACACGGTCTTCGATTTTCACGCTTCGTACCGGCTGGCGGACGAGCTGGCGGCGCCCTTCGGCGGCAACGTCCAGCTCTTCATCCACGGCTTCAACATTCTGGATGCGATCTATGTCCAGGACGCCGTTGACAACTCGCAGTACAACGCCTACGAGGACGCTGCCGAAGATGCGGCGGGCCGGAAGAGCCACAAGGCCGACGATGCCGAGGTGTTCCTGGGCTACCCGCGATCCTTCAACTTCGGGTTCCGGATTTCCCATTAGCAGCCCGCGGATTAGCAGCCCGCCGATGAATCGTCGCTCGAATGCCGGGGAGATCTTGTCCACGGGCTGGTAGCCATGGAGGGGAGGAGAGTAGACCTGCCGGCCCGCCAACCGGCCGATGCCCTCCGATCGTCGCAGGGCCGAACGGTGCCGGAAAGACTGCGTCCCCTCTCGGCACGGGAGCAGGCGTCCGTCATCCGCAGGGGGAGAACGCGGATGAAGCGCGCGAACATGCTGAACACGAGAACGATCAACTACATGGAGCTGATCGGGAACGGGAAGGTGTACCGCGTGCCGCCCTACCAGCGCGACTACTCCTGGGCCCGGGAACAGTGGGAAGATCTTTGGAACGACATCGCCGAGATGCGGGACCGCTCGGAGGACGGGCACTACCTGGGCGCGCTCGTCGTTGAAGCCGAGACCGACCGCGACTTTCTCGTCATCGACGGACAGCAGCGCCTCGCGACCCTGAGCCTGCTCGCGCTGGCCGTGGTCGCTCGGCTGGAGGCCATGGCCGCGGAGGGCGTAGAGACGGGTGCCAACCGGGAGCGTGCCAAGGAGCTGCGGAACCGCTTCATCGGCGAGAAGGATCCGGCGTCGCTCATCGAGAGCAGCCGCCTCTTTCTGAACAGAACCGACAACGACTTCTATCAAGACTACCTGGTCCAAATCAGGAAGCCGCGAAACCCTCGGGGCCTGCCTGCCTCGAACCTTCAGCTGTGGCGTTGCTACCGGTACTTTCGGGATCGCTTGGACAGCCTCGACGATGTTCGCCGCGACGGCCAGGCGCTGACGAAGATTCTTTCGGAAACGGTGGCCCGGGGGCTCCTCTTCATCCTCATCACCGTTGACGACGACCTCAACGCATATACCGTGTTCGAGACTCTCAATGCGCGGGGCCTGGAGCTGACCACAACGGACCTTCTCAAGAACTACCTCTTCTCCAAGGTAAAGGTAGAGGCTGACTTAGAGGCTCTGCAAAGGCGCTGGGGACGGATGATTGCAACGGTGGAGCAACCGCGCTTCCCTGATTTTCTCCGTTACCATCTTCTCTGCGAGCATCCGAAGATCCGCCGCCGGAGGCTCTTCAAGGCAGTTCGCGGACAAGTGCGGTCGCCCGGGGATGTCTTCCGACTTCTCGGTAACCTCGAAAGCCGGGCCGACCTCTTTGCGGCCATCAGAGATCCTCACCACGGGTACTGGATGGAACGGCCCGGTGCCAGGCCGTACATACGAGAGCTCGTTCTGTTCGGCGCCCGCCAGATGACACCCCTGCTCTTCGCCGCGTGGGAATCCTTCTCGGACAGGGACTTCGTCCGGCTCCTGAAGATGATTGCCACAATCACTTTTCGTTATTCGGTGGTCAGCAGGCTCTACGGGGCCAAGCTCGAATCGGCGTACCACCGTGCCGCGAAAGCCGTGGCCCGCGGCGAAGCCCGAACCCCGAGGCAGGTATTCGAGCTGCTCAAGCCGGTCTACGTGGACGATGAAAAGGTGCGCCACGACTTCGCCCGCCTCGCACTCGGCTCCGCCGGCCGGAGGAAGCTCGCGAAGTATGTTCTTGCCCGGCTCGAAAGCGACGCCACCGGGCGGGCGTGCGACGCCGACACCGATCCGGGGACCGTGGAGCACATCCTGCCGGAGAATCCGGCGGACGCTTGGAGGGAAGCTTTCGCTCCGCGGCTGTGGGACTCCATGGTGTACCGACTGGGGAACCTGACGCTCCTGGAGGCGGGGGCCAACCGACGGGTGGGCAACGCGGCGTACCAGGAGAAGCTTCCTGCCTATGCGGGGAGCGGGTATGCTCTGACGAGAGAGATCCCGACGGCGGCGCCCGAAGCTTGGACACCGGAGTTGTTGGAGGCCCGGCAACGGCGGATGGCAGCCAGAGCGGTGCATCTGTGGCGGGCGGATTACTGATTCCCCGCGACGATCCGGTCTGGCCATCCGCACGGCACTACATTGACGGCGTACCGGCGGAACATCGGAAGTTCAAGCCGGGCACCCTGCAACAAGCCGCGTGACCCGGGAGGTGATTCGCCGCTGCCGCGGCCCGCTCCTGGCTGCCTCCCTCATCGTCATCTCTGCGCTCACCTCCGTCTCTGCCCTGCGCGACGCCGCCACCCACCAGCCCTTCCCCCCCGCCGCCCTCCACCATCCGCCCGGCTACCTCGTCGGCGCTCCCCTCTTCGGCCTCTGGGACACGCTGTCCCTCCTCGCGGTCAGCCAGCACTACGCGGTCCTGGCGACCCTGATCCTGCTGTACCTCGCCCACCGCCTCGTCGCGGCCTCCACCTCACGCCGCCGTACGCGCACCCCCGGCACCGCCCGCACCCCCCGCGCTTCATCCCGCCCCCACCCGGGCACGGCCCTGTCCCCACGCCCTCCCTCGGCCCGCCCCTCCCCCCTCTCCCCCCTCTCCCGCATCGCCCGCGAATCCCTCTTCGCCGCTGTCGCGCTCGCCGCTCTGCTTGCCTTCTACGCAGCGGCCGCCCTGGTCCCGCGCCCCATGGCCGCGATCCGGCTGAACTCTCCCGCCCTCGTCACGGTGGACTTCCATTCGCACACCAACCGCTCGCACGACGGATGGTCCCTCTTCACGGCCGCCCGGAACAGGGCATGGCACGAGGCCGGCGGCTTCAGCGCAGCCTACGTCACCGACCACTACACTTGGGCGGGCGTGGACGAAGCCCTGCCCGCGAACCCCCAGCGCGCCGGCGACGGCACGGTGCTGCTCCGCGGCATGGAGGTGCGGCTGCGCAACCGCCACACCAACATCCTCGGCGACCGTCGTCGCTACCTCTTCGCTCTCGACAGCACCAGGCACCACCTCGATCCGGACTCGATCGCAGCCGCTCGCGACCGCGGTGCGCCCCGGCCGACCATGCTCTACACCATCCCCGGCCCTCTCGACCAGATCGTACCGCTCGGTCCCGGCTCCCCTGCCGGCGTGATCGGCGTCGAGCTCAGCGACGGCGCGCCGCGCGGTCTCGAGCAGGTCAGGAGGGAGCGCGGCGAAATCCTCGCCCTCGCCGACTCGATGGATCTGGCGGTCGTGGCGGGCACCAACCACCACGGATGGGGACGCACCGTCGCGGCCTGGAGCGTGATGCGGCTCCCGGGCTGGCGCGACATGTCCCCGGACCAGTTCGGCAGGGCGATCGAGGAAGCCCTGCACCGGGAACGCCGTCGCGCGGTCACGGTGGTGGAACGGAGGGTGCCGTACCACGGGGGGTCGGCGGTCAAGCTGGCGGGCACCGTCCCGCTGCTGCTGTGGGAGCACTTCCGCATGCTTGCGCCCCGGGAACGCGCGTCCTGGCTGGCGTGGATTGCAGTCTGGGCCGCTGCTCGGGCTTTCGGCGGCCGCCGGCCGCGCGCGCCGTGCCACCGCCTTGCCCCGGCCCACGGACGCGCGTGACCACCTTCGCCGTCTACCTCCGCCTCGGCTTCGAGCACCTGCTCGACTTTCAGGCGTACGACCACATCCTCTTCCTGGTGGCGCTCTGCGCGGTCCATTCGCTGCAGCGGTGGCGCGAGCTGCTGGTCCTCGTCACGGCGTTCACGGTCGGCCACTCGGTGTCGCTTGCGCTGGCCACCCTGCGCCTGGTGCGAGTCGACGCCGGGCTCGTCGAGTTCCTGATCCCGGTCACGATCGTCGCCACGGCGGTGCTCAACCTCACCCGGCCGAGGCACCCCGCCCCGCCCCCGCGCCCCGCCCGCCGTGTCCGCTACGCCCTCGCCTTGGTCTTCGGCGTCATCCACGGACTCGGCTTCTCCGGCTTCCTCCGCTTGGCGCTGGGAGAGGAACGCGACATTCTCGTCCCCTTGCTGTCCTTCAACATCGGTCTCGAGCTCGCTCAGATCGCGGTTGCGGGAGGGATTCTCGTGCTCGCTCTGGCGGCCACGCGAGGCCTGCCGCTCTCCGAAAAGGCTTGGAATGTCGTCGTATCGGCCGCGACCGGTGCCGTGGCCGTCTGGATGGCTGTGCAGGCCTGATCCCGCACGCGGTCGCCCGACGTCGCCGACCGCTGCAGATAACTCGGCAAGTCCGGATCGAGTCTCGACGGCTGTGCATGCCTGCCGCCGCCATGCGATACCGCCGTCCGCAATTGCCCAAACGGAAACCGCGGTAGTACCTTGCGGGGTCTTCCAGCAAACCGGACCACCATAGGGAGTCGGGCCGATGTCCGTTCGGATCAAGCACGCAATCGCAGCCGCCGCGCTGCTGCTCGCCCTTGCCGCCCCGGCCGCCCAGGCCCAGTGGACGGCATCCAGTCCGGGCAGCGACAACATGGAGATACTGGGGCACATCCCCTTGGGCCCGCGGCTCTCCGTAGCCGATCTGGACATGGAGCAGGAGCTGGATCGGCCCTACGCGTACGTCGCGCGGATGGTCTACGGCGACGTCGGTCCGAAGGGACTCGACATCATCTCGATCGCCGATCCGGAGCACCCGGAAGTTCTCTACGAGTGGAGGATCGAGAACCAGGACCTCCACATGCGCACCGGCGGCATGGACGTGAAGCACTTCAAGATAGGCGACCGCTACTACGTGGTTCAGTCGCTGCAGTTCGGGCAGGGCGGGCCCAACACCGACATGGGCGCGGTAGTGCTGGACGTGACCGGCCTCCCCGATCCCTCCGCCGTCCGCGAGGTGGCCAGGATCCGCGAGCCCGAGCTTCCGGGCGGCTTCCATAACATCTTCATCTACAAGCACTCCGACGGGCGGGTGCTCCTCTTCTCGACGGTGAGCGGACCCTTCGCGCACGTCTACGATCTGGGCCGGGTGGTCGTCGGCGACATCGACAACGCCCTCGTGGGCCGCGTGCCTGTCCCGCAGACCGAGTTCAGCCGCGGCGGGCGCGGATACCACGACTTCTACGTCGGATACCACCCCGACACCGGCGAGGACCGCTTCTACGGCGGCGGCACCGGCGGCTACTACGTATACGATGTCTCGGACATCGAGAACCCCGAGCTCCGGATCACGCTGGCGGGCGTCAGCGGCGTGCGGGGCGGCCACACCTTCACGCCGAGCCCCGACGGCCGGTACGTGATCGCCGAGACCGAGTACCAGTACGCTCCGATCCGCATCTTCGACCTGCAGCCCGCCCTCGACGGCGAGGTCACGAACATCCGCACCCCGATCTCGGCGTGGACCGCCGACTGGCGCAACCTGGTCCACAACCACGAGGTCCGGTGGCCTTACGTCTTCGCGTCGGGCTACCTCGACGGCCTGCAGATCTTCTCGCTCATGGACCCCGAGAACCCGGTCACGGTCGGCTACTACGACACCTACGTCGGCCCGCCGAACAAGGACCGCACTCCCGTCTTCAACGGCGCGTTCGGAGTCGACATCCGCAACGCCGACGGCCTGATCGTCGTGAGCGACATGACCACCGGATTCTGGACCTTCCGCATGGACGGATTCAGCGGCTGGAACGGCGAGGAGTGGGGCATGCCCGACATCTCGTCGGCCCAGGACTGGGACCGCGGGCCGGTGCGGCGTCCGGTAAGCTGAGCGGCGGGGGTAGAGAAGAATGAAGATGACCGGATCCGGAGCGCGGGGCGGTTCCGCGGCGCTCGCGGCCGTGCTGGTCGTCGCGGCGCCGGTCCGGAACGCCGAGGGGGACGCGAGGGAGGCCGGTTCGCGGTCCGAGGTGGCCGGGAGCGTTGCCCCGTGCGGTGCGCTCGACGGCACCGGCCTCGACCGGACGCGGCCCGTCCCGCCCGTCCCTGCCGGTCCCGGCAGGGACGCCTTCGCCGCGCCCGGCCCCGAGTACTACCGGTTCCCCATGGTGTCCACCCGGCGGGTCCCGGGCACCGGCAGCGCTTCCGGCGTCGGCGAGGTCGCCTTCTCGCAGTCGCCGTACGGCGTCGCGCTCGGGCCGGACGGGAGCTACCACTACGACTTCAGCATCCGCTTCGAGCGCCTCGGGCCCGCACGGGACGGCGCGTACGTCGTGTGGACCGCTACCCCGGAGCTGGACAGGATCGCTCTCGCCGGGGAGCTGGCCGACCCCGCAGGCTTCGCCGGACAGGTCGCCTGGAACAAGTTCCTCGTGGTGGTCACGCTGGAACCCGCCTTCGACCCGGAAGCGGCCATGTGGACGGGCCCGGTCGTCATCCGGGGCATGTCCCGAAGCGGGATGATGCACACCATGGCCGGCCACGGCCCGTTCGAGGTGAAGAACTGCGCAGCCTACGGCTATGAGTAGCAGCCCGTGGACTCCACGGGTTGCTGAGTCCGCTCTCGCGGCCGCTGCCGTCCTGCTCTCGGCCCAGCCCGCCTTCGCCCAGGACACGCACCGCGACGCCCGCATGATGCACGACCGGGGGGGCTGGCGCATGCCCCCCATGGACGCGGCCATGCCCATGATCCCGGGGCTGGAGACGGCGATGCCCCCGGTCGAGCCCTTCCTCGCGGCGGCGGGCATCGACGTCATGACGCTGCCCGAGGCGCGGCCCAGCGAGGTCGTGCACCTCGAGCCGGGCGACACCTTCGACGTGGACGTGACCATCGTGCGGCGGACGCTGCGCGGCCGGACGGCGGCCATGTACGGCTACAACGGCCAGTACCCCGGCCCGCTGCTTCAGGCGCCGCAGGGCTCGACCGTCGTGGTGCGCGTCACCAACCGGATCGAGAGCCCGACGACCGTCCACTGGCACGGCCTCCGCCTCGCCAACCGCTTCGACGGCGTGCCCGGGCTCACCCAGGATCCCATCGAGGTGGGCGAGTCGTTCACCTACGAGCTGCGCGTCCCCGACGCGGGGATGTTCTGGTACCATCCGCACGTGCGCGAGGATGTGCAGCAGGACCTGGGCCTCTACGGCAACCTGCTCGTCAGGTCGCCCGACCCGGACTACTACGGGCCCGCCCATCGCGAGGAAATGCTGGTCCTGGACGACATCCTGATGGACGACCGGGGCTTCATCCCGTGGGGGAAGGAAGCGCCGACCCACGCGCTCATGGGGCGCTTCGGCAACGTGATGCTCGTGAACGGCGCGACCGGGCACGCGCTGCGGGTCCGCCCGGGCGAGGTCGTCCGCTTCTTCATGACCAACGTCGCCAACACGCGCACCTTCAACGTGACCTTCGGGTCGGCGCGGGTGAAGCTGGTCGCGTCGGACGCGAGCCGCTTCGAGCGCGAGAGCTGGGTGTCGAGCGTGGTGATCGCGCCGGCCGAGCGGTACGTCGTGGACGTGGTCTTCCCGGACGAGGGGGAGACGGCGATCGCGAACACCATCCAGGCCGTGAACCACTTCCGGGGCGAATTCTACCCGCATGTGGACACCTTGGCGCTGGTGGCCGTGGCCGGTCCGCCGGTCCGGGACGAGATCGCCGAGGCTCACGCGACGCTGCGCGGCATCGGCAAGGTGGCGGCCGAGGCGGATGCCATGCGCGCGCATCTGGGCCGCGCCGCGGACCATCGTCTCGAAGCCACCGTGCGGGTCCGCGGACTTCCGCTCCCGATCGTCCGCTCGATGGAGATCGACACACTGTACATCCCCCCCATGGAGTGGAACGACGCGATGCCCATGATGAACTGGCTCTCTTCGGGGACCCAGGTCACATGGGTCCTGCGCGACGCCGACACCGGCCGCGAGAACGGCGACATCCGCTGGACCTTCCGGCAGGGCGACCTGGTGAAGATCCGCGTCTTCAACTCGGCCGATTCCTTCCACCCGATGAACCATCCCATCCATGTGCACGGGCAGCGCTTCGTGGTGCTCGCACGCGACGACGTTCCGAACGACAACATGGTTTGGAAGGACACCGCGATCGTGCCCGTCGGGTCCACCATGGACATCCTCGTCGAGATGTCGAACCCGGGCGACTGGATGCTGCACTGCCACATCGCGGAGCACCTGCACGCGGGGATGATGTTCAGTTTCACGGTGGAGAGGTGAGGACCGCGCGTCCGGGCCCGATTTCGCCGCGGACTGCTTCTGCCGCGTCCCGATGAGGCACCTCCACTACCTCGAAATTCGCAACTTCAAGCGGTTCGGAGAGACGACCCGGATCGAGCTGGACCACCCGACGGTGCTCGTCGGGCCCAACAACTGCGGCAAGACGACCGTGCTGCAGGCGATCGCGCTCTGGTCGCAGGCGGTCCGCATGTGGTTCGAGCGGAAGGGCGAGGCGCCGCCCAAGGAACGGACGGCCACGAGCCTCAACCGGCTGGGGGTCGTCGCGGCGCCGGTGCGGAGCACTCGCGAGTATTGGCACAACATGGCCGTGAGAACGGGCAACCGGCACATCCCGCTCGAGATCACGCTCGGCGTCCTTCGCGACAACCGGGTAAAGCCCGTGACGATGCGGTTTCGCTGCTTCGGGGACGAAACGGTGTACTGCGCGCCCGACGACGCGACGCTGGGCATCCCCGAGTACATCGAGGCGGCGGCCCGCCTGAATGTCCGGCTGCTCTACCCGATGTCGGGCATCGAGACCGAGGAGCCCGTCATTCAGCCCGGACGCATCGACGTCCTGCTGGGGCTGGGCCAGACGGCTCAGGTGCTCCGCAACCTGTGTCTGATGGTGTTTCGGGACGACCGGGCGGCCTGGGAATCGATCAAAGCGCTCATGAACCGTCTGTTCAGCGTGGAGCTGGGAGATCCCGCGGAGACGGTGCGCGGTGCGATCGACCTGTTCTACGATCAGCCCGGCGTGAGGAGACCCGTCGATTTGGCGCTGGCCGGCCGGGGTCTGCAGCAGATGCTTCTGATGCTCGCATACATGCACTCCCACCCGCGCAGCGCGCTGCTGATCGACGAACCCGATGCCCACCTCGAAATCCTGCGCCAGAGGCAGGCCTATGTGCTGCTGCGCGACGTGGCGGCCCGAAACGACTCCCAGGTGGTGCTCGTCACCCACTCCGAAGTCATCTTGGGCGAGGCGCTCGACCGCAACCTGACGCTGCTGCTCGGCGGGCGGGCGGACGAGCTGGCGTCCAGGCAGGACATGGTCAAGGCGCTCAAACACTACGGGGCCGAGCACTACATTCAGGCTCGGGAGCGCGGACATGTGCTCTATGTGGAAGGCGGGACCGACCTGGCCGTGCTGCGGGCACTCGCGGCCAGGCTGGGACACCCGGTCGCGGACATGTGGGACGATCGCGCGAACGTGTTCTACGTGCAGGACAACTATCCCGACGCGGGCGAGGATTCTGCGCTCGAACGGGTCGAGGGCGGGTTCGGCGTGACGCCGCGGCAGCACTTCTTCGCGCTTCGGCCGATGCTCCCCGGCCTTAAGGGACTCGCGATCCTCGACGGCGACGGACGAGAGCGCGAGGACCGCGAAGACGGTGGCCTGACGACCACCCATTGGCGACGGTACGAAATTGAGAACTACGTCGTCGCCCCCGATGTGCTGCGGGAATTCGCCGCCCGCGCGTACCGTGATCTGCCGCTGTTCGACCGTTTTCGCGGCGAAACCGGCGAAGTGCTTGATGCCCTGGTGCTTGAGCTTGTCTTCGAGGGCCGCACGCGCGACTTCCGGACTTGGAAGAGCTTGCGGCCGGAGGCGGCGCGGCTGCTCTGGGAGGCCCGAACGGAGAGGCGGAAGCTGAGCGACTTCGCGGAAGCGTTCTTCCGGCGTCTTGCCGCCAGGCTCGGCCACGCCATGCTGCTGCGCAAGCGCGATCTGCACAGGCTCGTCGATTTCGTCGCCGCGGACGATGTTCCGGAGGAGGTGTCGGAAAAGCTGGATATGCTCGCGGAGCTCTTCGAAGGGGCGGGGGAATAGCGTCGCTGATGGACTACATGCTCGGTCACGCCTCGCCGAACAACGCGGGGAGCCGTGACCCACCTGGAACCAAATCCCGCTATGGGGGGTATGCTACCGTCATACGCAGCACTGCCCATGGTGAACGGAGCGACCATCATGAACCGGACATGCCTCATCGCCCTGCTGACCGCCACCCTGCTAGGAGCGGGGGTCTCCGCATCGCCCCGGTCCGCGTCGGCCCAGATCACACGTGCCGACTCGGCCGCCGTCCTTCTCGAGGCCGCCGTCGACTTCGAGCGGCGGGGCGAGAGGGACGCGGCGGAGACGCTCTATCGTCATATCGCCGAACGCTTTCCCGGCACACCGGCTGCCGAAACCGCAGGTGCCTGGCTGGACGCCGCCAGCGCGGACCAATCTCGGGCGGGCGGCGAGACCGAGCTCAAAGTCTGGTCGACGGTTTACGGGATCTGGTTGGGGATGGCGGTGCCATTTGCCCTGGGCATTGACGATTCGGAACCGTACGGGGTCGGCCTTCTGCTGGGAGCTCCCGGGGGATTTTTCGGCGGACGCGCGTTCGCCAGGTCGCGACCTGTCTCGCTGGGCCAGGCGCGTGCCATCACATGGGGCGGAACATGGGGTGCGCTTCAGGGGATGGCACTGGCGCACGCGATGGATATCGGAGGCGGCAGGCGCCTGTACGATGACATTCGGGAACGTGAAGAGCAGAGCGACGAGGCAGTCTTCGCTACCATGATTGTCGGCAGCGCGATCGGCATCGCAGGCGGCACGCTGGCCGCACGGCGAGAGATCACGCCGGGGACCGCCACTTCCGCAATGCTGGGCAGTCTATGGGGGTCCTGGTTCGGCGTGGCGTCTTCGATACTGTTCGATCTCGAAGAAGATCCGACATGGGCGACCACGATGATCGCGGGAGACGTGGGGCTGGTGGCGGGGGCGCTGGCCGGGAGCCGCTGGCCGCTCAGCCGTTCCCGGGCCCGCCTGATCAGCGTCGGGGGTCTGATCGGCACGTTCGGAGGCTTCGGCCTGGTGCTGATATCGAACACCGACAACGAGGATGTGGCAATCGGCGTTCCACTCATCGGCAGCGCCGTCGGCCTCGTACTGGGCACCTCGCTGACCAGCCACCATGACACCGAGGAGGATCCGAGCGGCAACGAGCAAGCGGCAGGTCAGCTCACCGCTGCCGGGGCATTGTTC
This sequence comes from Longimicrobiales bacterium, assembly GCA_965215065.1. GTDB lineage: Bacteria > Gemmatimonadota > Gemmatimonadetes > Longimicrobiales > Gaopeijiaceae > Bin94. The sequence continues at coordinate 926,343 of OZ244037.1, read as the reverse complement.
AACTGGTCGGGAGGAGACTGGTCGCTCTCCGCTCCTTTGCCGTCTCCGGTGCCGGGGGACGGCGTCGGCGGCAGCGGTCTCGTCTGGAGGGTACCGCTCGTGAACATGCGGTTCTGAGATTTGGGGGCAGGCCCCAGCTAGCCCGAAGTTCGACGGTGGGGATCTGCCAAGTGATTGCGGCGCTGCAACATAAGCGATTTCCGGGGTGTACGCTGCCGGGTACGGCTTATGGGCGGACGCCGAGCAGGCGGAAGGCTTCGGCCCGGAGCGGGGTGGGACGGGCGAGGATGTCAGCGGTCATGGCTCCGGGCACGGGGGGCCTGACGCGGTTGCGGGTGAGGGTGGCGAGGTCGCGGAGCAGGGTCCGGAAGCTGTGGACGGGAAGGCCCTCGGGGGTGCGCTTCCCGGCCTTCTCGGCGCGGGCCGCGCGGGAGACGCGGGCGGGCGCGACGGGCGAGGCGCGGGCGGCTTCTGCGGCGGCCGGGTCGTGGTCGTCGAAGAGCAGGGGGGCCGGCGCGCGGCGCATGTGCCATTCGACGCAGCAGGCGAGCATGCAGAGGAAGACATGGGCGCGGACGCGATCGGCGAGGCGGTGGTGGACGGGCCGGACCTTGAGGTCCACCCCCTTGAAGCTGCGGAAGGCGCGCTCGGCCCGGCTGAGGCTCTTGCAGGCGCGGACCGTGTCTTCGGGCCCCATCTTGCCGGCGGGCACGTTGGTGCGGATCACGCAGATGCCGTCGAGCGCCGACTCTTCGGCGATGCGCTGCTCGTCGCGCAGCGGGCGGTTGTCGCGCTGCGTCGCCCGGACGACCTGTTCGAGCTTGACCTCCGTGGCCGCGAGCAGCGCCTCTCGCTTGCGCGCGCGCTCGGCCGCGAGCAGCGGGTTGCGGCAGACGACCGGCCGCTCGCCCGGACAGAGCTCGGGCGCGGAGACCTCGGCCAGGTCCCGCTCGTCGAAGATCGACAGCTGCAGGTCGCCGCCGGAAGCGAGCCTGCGGATCGCCGGAGCCCGCAGCGAGGTGATCCACCGCAGCCCCGCGGGCCCGAGGTCCTCGCGGATGCGGGCGTCGGTCAGCATCCCCCGGTCGCCGGCCACGACGACCCGCGAGAGCGAGAAGCGCCCGGTGAGCTTCTCGACCTGGGCGGCCACGGAGCCGGGGTCGGCCGTGTTGCCCTCGAAGACCTGGGCGGCCACCGGACGGCCCTCCCGGTCGCAGAGCAGGGCGAAGACGATCTGAAGCTTGCCGCGCCTGCCGTCGCGAGAGCAGCCGCGCTTGGCCGGCGGGCACTTCGTGCCCTCGAAGTACACCGAGGTCAGGTCGCAGAGCACGAGCGAGCCGTCCTCGACGTGCCGGGCCGCCAGAGTCCGCTCGATGCGCGGCTGCCGCCGGAGCAGCCAGTCCATCGCCTCGCAGAGCTCCTCCGCCGTCGCGTCTTCGGCGCCGAGCTCCTCGCCCGGCGTGTCGGTCTGCGTCTCGGAGGCGAGGCCCCGGGCGGTGGCGAGCTTCGAGCGGGGGTCGAGGACGCGGGCGGCGATCATCGCCGCCGCCGAGGAGCGCATCCGCGAGGGACGGCGGTCGAGCAGCCTCTCGAGGCCCGGCTTCCGGGCCGTGCCCGCGACGGCGGCGACATGCCCGTGGGGTCGGGAGCGCAGGATCTCGAAGGCGTCGTCCATCGACTTCAGGGCGACGCCGCCCTTGAGCAGGATGCGCAGCCCCCGGACGATCTCGCCGGGCCACTTCAAGAGGTTGGCGAGGGTGCGCTTGCAGACCTTGCCGTCCCTGCGGAAGGACTCGCGCAGCAGGACGGCGGGCGGGGAGTTCCGGTTGGGCACGCGCGTTCAATGTACATGGGTATCATGGTAACGGATATGCTGAATGATGTCAAGATGGACACCGAATCGTTACATGGGTACAGCATCCGGATGCCGAAATCGACTCAGGTCTTTCGGCTGCAACACGTTAACCGCGATAATCGGCCCGATTCTGTCCCGAACTTCGGGCTAGCTAGGCCCAAGGTTCGAAGCTTCGGCTCGCCTCCATCAGGCCAACTTCAATCAATGCCGAACAAGGAGCAGAACCACGTCACGAAGCCCTTGGCGGCCGCACTGTCATGGCGGAAGTATCTTGCCTTGATAGCCAATCCATACGGCAGCCCTGGTTCCTCCTGCCAAGCAAGCCACGCGTGCAACTTCGCCTTGTCGATGTCCTTGTACTTAGCACCCAGTGCCTTGGCAGTCTCCGTCGCTTCGCAGGCGTGAGCGAACAGGACATCGCCTGCTTGCACCAGCGTGTGCAGGAAATGCTCCAGCTTCCCTTCGTGTTGGTTGTCCGGCATGATCCACACACCAACGCGTGCGCCGTACCGTGACGAATCCGCAACGAATCCCTGCGGAGAAATGATCCGTGGCACCGGCATGTCGATTTCACCCAGCCGCAACGAGATTGCGCGCCAGCAGTCTTGGAGCGACGCGTTGGCATCCAGCACAAAACCAATCGACTTTCCGGTGCTGCTGGAAACACCAGCTTTGACGCTCCGAAGCAGCTGGGTCTTGCCACCGCTCACCTTGAATTCCGGAAGAGACGTTGGCACCGGGAGCTGACCGCGGGGAACGAGGTATCTTGTAAGCAGATGCTTGATCACGTGCTCGTCGTCGGACCCTTCCACGAAGAGTACGGGCTTCGCGCTTCTGGTCACTACCGCACCTCGAGTCCCTGCTCGACAGCTATGCTGACATCCTCGGCAGCGAAATGAATGCCATGGTCGAGCTGTCTTTCGATCTTTTGCACTCCGATGTATGGTGCCAAATCTGGCCGCGACTCGATCGCCGACGCTAATCCGCGAATACTGTCAAGGCTGTGGGTGGTGGCAAACACCTGCACCGAAGACCGCAGCGCCGCTGCAATGACGAACTGCCACATGTCCTCCATGACGCTCCAATGCAAACCCGTGTCGATCTCGTCGATCAACAGAAATCCGTTTGCACTGTTGATCAGAGAGAGAGAGAGGGCCAGCAGTCGGCGTGTGCCATCGCCGTAGCTGCCGAGGGGAATGCGTCGGCCGCCGCCGCGGAATCCGAGCAGGACGCTGGCCCAACTGGAACTGGACAATCCATGTGACGCATCTCCCGTCAGGAAATGGATGGATTGAAGGTCGCCCTCTATGAGCTTCATCGCGTTGATGACCTCGGACTCGCGACCTTCGATCTGTACTCTGTCCCACATGTGCTGCACTGGCCGAAAGGCGAGAGAATCGGGCGTGATGAACTGGACAGGAGGCAATTTCGGTGACGGCGAAGCCAGCAGCAAATGGCGAGGCAGACGAAATGGCAACAGCGAACCGTCGTCACGGACGGGAAGAAGAGGCAATTCCTTGATCGTATTTCCTTCTATCTTGAGAGCCGCGACGGGAGAGTCCTCGTATTCGGCATCGAAAAGTGAAGATTCGTCGGCAACAAGCCTGGCAGATATCGTGCCGTAGCTGTCGTCCGAAGAAATGCGGAAATTCTCCCCCAACGCAAGACGATGTCCAAAGAACAGATGAGATATGTTCGCAAGTCTTGTTCGGGGCTCATCGACGAAGTTCAATTCTCCGCGGCGAAAAGCGGCTTGCCTGAGGATGGACGGATTGCCCCTTGATACGAGAAAATGGGCGGCCTCCAATATCGAAGTCTTGCCGCAGTTGTTCTTCCCGACAAGGAGATTGACACGCGCAAGATCAGATATATTGTACGAATCGAAGCTACGATAGTTGTCGAGCCGCAGAACCTTCAACATGGTGGTCCCCCTTTTCATATCCCTTTGCCGGTTCAAGTAGGTGCCGGGAACCGGTTGGAGCGGAGCCCGCAATTCCACGCTCCGGGTCCGGCGTCGGCGCTTGCGTTCACGAGTTCGACCAGGCCCGAAGGAAGAACCACATCGTAGCGCACACCGTGCCGCTGCGCAAAGGCCGGGGGAATTTGTCCACGGAGCTGCTAGCGCCAGGTCGGCCGGGCCAAGCCAGGCTAATACCGCCCCAGCTCCAGAATCCCCGCCAGCACGTCGTCGGCCTGCGGCAGGATCGCCTTCTCGAGCTGCGGCGAGAACGCCACCCAGGTGTCGAGCGCGGCCACCCTTCGCACCGGTCCGTCCAGCCACGGAAAGAGTTCGTCGGCGATGCGTGCGGCCACTTCGGCACCGATCCCGTAGGTGAGGGGGTCCTCGTACGCCACGAGAACCTTGTTGGTGCGACGCACCGAATCGCCCACCGTCTCCATGTCGAGCGGCGAGAACGAGCGCAGGTCGATGATCTCCGCGCTGATCCCGTGCCGGTCCTCGGCCACCCGCGCCGCATCCGTCGAACGCTTCACCAGCGCCCCGTACGTGACCACGGTCAGGTCCCTCCCCGGCCGCACGACCTTCGCCTTGCCGAACGGCACCATGTAGTCCGGGCCGGGGTCCGCGCTCTTGTTGTGGACCTGGCGGTAGAGGTGCTTGTGTTCGAAGAAGATGACCGGATCGTCGCAGCGGATCGCCGTGCGCAGCAGACCGGCCGCGTCGCGCGCGTTCGAGGGGAGCACCACCCGGAGTCCCGGCGTGTGGGCGAAGAGCGCGGCCCCCGTCTGGGAATGGTAGATGCCGCCCTTGATGTAGCCGCCGTAGGTGGTGCGCACCACGACCGGGGCCGCCCATCGGCCGCCGGAGCGGTACCGCATGGTGGCAAGCTCGTTGCGGATCTGCATGAAAGCGGGCCAGATGTAGTCCACGAACTGGATCTCCACCACGGGCTTGAGACCGCGCGCCGCCATCCCCACCGCACGCCCGACGATGTTGGCTTCCGCGAGCGGGGAGTTGTAGACGCGGTGGCTCCCGAACCGAGACTGCAGCCCGTGCGTCACCTTGAAGACGCCGCCCTTGCCCGTCACCTCGGCCAGCGCCTCCGCGCGTGATGCGTCGGCCACGTCCTGCCCGAAAACGACGATCCTGGGGTCGCGTGCCATCTCGCTGCGCATGCAGCGGTTCAGGAGATCGACCATGGTCAGCCGGCGGTCGTCCTGGAAGACGGGGCGATCCTCGGTGTCGAAGCCGGGTCCGGTCGGGTCCACGGTCTCGGAGTAGAGCCACTTGGTGGCGGTATCGGGCCGCGGCTGGGGGTGTTCCAGAGCCTGGTCGGCCGCCGCGGCGACGGCCGCCCCCGCGTCGGCTTCCATCCGGTCGAGTTCTTCCGGAGTCGCGGCACCCGTGCGGATCAGGAGGCGGCGCGCCTTGCGAACGGGGTCGCGGCGGTCCTGCGCGGCGCGCTCCGCCGGAGTCCGGTACGCGGTTTCGTCGTCCGAGCCGGAGTGGGAGTAGGGGCGGATCGTGTGCGCGTGCAGAAGCGCCGGCCCTTTCCTCTCCCGGCACCAGCGAACCACCTTTCGCGCAGCTCGGTAGCTGTCGACGAGGTCGGTGCCGTCACATTCCACAATCTTCAAACCGGGAAAACCGGTGAGCAGGCGCGACACATTGCCTCCCGCGGTCTGGACCTCGACGGGCACCGAAATCGCGTACTCGTTGTCTTCGACGACGAAGAGGATCGGGAGCTTGAGGTTGCAGGTCGTGTTCAGGGCTTCCCAGAACTCGCCTTCGGAAGTGGCTCCGTCGCCGGTGGTGCAGACTACGATCTCGTCGTCCGCAAAGGAGGTGACATGCTTGCGCAGACCCGGCAGATGAGTGGCGCGCAGCCCCGCCTCGGCGGTGCCGACGGCGTTGAGGAACTGGGTGCCGGTCGGTGACGAGGCCGCGACGATGTTGAAGCGCGTGTCGCCGAAGTGAGCGGGCATCTGGCGGCCGCCGCTCGCGGGATCGGCCTCGGCACCCATGCCTTGCAGCAGCTGTTCCATGGGGCTGACGCCGAGCGCGAGTGCGAGGGCGCGGTCGCGGTAGTAGAAGTAGAACCAGTCGGACCCGGGGCGGAGGAAGTCTGCCAGAGCGACCTGAACCGCCTCGTGGCCGGCGCCTGCGATCAGAAAGAAGACCTTCCCCTGCTTGAAGAGCTTCGCCTCGCGGTCGTCGATGTGCCGCGCCGTGACCATGGTCCGGTACCAGGCGCGAAGCGTGTCGCGGCCGGGAAGGTCCGATTCAGTCCCGGTGCCTATCTCGTGTTCGAGCGTCGCCATCTTGTCCGCTGGGTGGGGGGCTTGTCCTAGATAGAGTCTTGTCCGGAGGTGGACGCGGCCTGCCGGACGGGTGCGGCCCTGGCGAGCGCGGCGTCCAGCGCCTCGGGCGATTCAGCCGGCTCCAGACAGGTGCTCCCTGAACAGACGAATGCGTGTCCGGTCTGCGCAAGCCGTCCTTCCATGGAGGGCAGGGCCGCGATCACGGGATCGCCGGGATCGCCGCCGGTGACGACCCGGTTCGGATGCGGGTGACGATGGGCGCGTCCGAGCATGGTCGGCGCGTCGACGATCGTGACCTCCAGCGCCGGAGTCGTGCGCAGCAGGGCGGTGGTGAGGAGCCTTCCCACCGCCGACGGATAGCGCTGCATCGCACCGCGCTCCCGCGCGATGACCGCGTCGGCGGTCTCACCGTGCTCCGCCGACGCGGTGATCGCGGCCGAGCGGGCCAGGAGCTCGGCCGCGAGAGAGTTCCCGGAGGGCGTCGCGTTGTCCATGATGTCGCGCGGCCGGACGAGGAGCGGTTCGGCGTCCTCGGCGGCGTCGTAGAAGAGCTGCTGCGCGGGGGACCAGAAGCGCGCGAGCATCGCGTCTGCGATCCATGCCGCTTCCGTGAGCCAGCGTGAATCGAGCGTCGCCTCGTAAAGAGAGAGACAAGCGTTGCCCAAGGCGCCGTAGTCCTCGAGGAAGCCGTCGATGTGGACCCGGCCCGCGGTGAGGACATGGTGGAGCTTGGCGTCGCGGCGCACGGTGGCCAGGAGAAAGTTCGCGGCCCGCGTGGCCGCGCGGATGTAGTCGGTGCGCCCGAACGCGGGCCCGGCTTCGGCGAGGGCGCGGATGGCGAAGCCGTTCCACGAGGTGAGCACCTTTTCGTCGCGCAGGGGATGGGGACGCGTGGCGCGGTGGGCCTTGAGCGCGGCGAGGGCGGTGCGCATGACCTGTTCCAGATCCGTCCGGGCGATGCCCTCCTGCCGCGCGACGGCGTCCAGGTCGTGGGGCAGGTGCAGGATGTTGCGCCCCTCGAAGTTGCCCGCGTCGCTGACATCGTAGACCCGGGACAGGAGCCGGGCCGTGTCACGGTCGAGGACGGCGGCGATCTGGGCCGGGGTCCAGATGTAGAACGCGCCCTCCTCTCCCTCGGAGTCGGCGTCGCGTGCCGAATAGAAGGCGCCGTCGGGCGAGGTGAAGTCCTCGATCACGTAGTCCAGCGTCTCCTCGGCGACCGCGCCGAGGCGGCGTGCACCGAGAAGGTGCGCACGGGTCATCGCCCGCGCTATGAGCGCGTTGTCGTACAGCATCTTCTCGAAGTGCGGGACCAGCCAGCGCGCGTCGACCGAGTAGCGGTGAAATCCCCCTCCGGCGTGGTCGCGGATGCCGCCCGCGGCCATTCGCGAAAGGGTGTGCGTCGCCATCGAGACGCCGTGCGAGCCGGGCCCGCCGGTCCGCAGCAGGAAGTCCAGGAAGACGGGCTGCGGGAACTTGGGCGCGCCCCCGAAGCCGCCGTGCGCGGGATCGAAGGTGCGTCCGACCGCCGAGACCGCATGCTCGAAGAGCCGGGGGCCGGGTGCGTCGCTGCCGCCGCTTCCGGCGTGCGGCTCGGTGGCGCCGCGAGAGAGGACATGAGTCAGCCGGGCACCCGCGCGGGCCACCTCGTCACGCCGGTTCGTGTAGGCGTTCGCTGCCGCTGCAAGCACCTGTCGGAAGGACGGCATGCCGTGACGGGGTTCCGGCGGATAGTAGGTGCCCCCGTAGAAAGGGACTCCCTCAGGGGTGAGGAAGGCGGTCAGCGGCCATCCCCCGTGCCCGGTCATCGCCTGCACCGCGCTCATGTAGATCGAATCGATGTCCGGCCGCTCCTCGCGGTCCACCTTGATGTTGACGAAGGAGCGGTTCATCACGGTGGCCGTCTCCGGATCCTCGAACGACTCGCGCTCCATGACGTGGCACCAGTGGCACGCAGAATAACCGATCGAGAGGAGGATGGGGCGGTCGCGCTCGCGGGCCAGCGCCAGTGCCTCTTCACCCCAGGGATGCCAGTCCACCGGGTTGCCGGCGTGCTGGAGAAGGTAGGGACTGGTTTCGCGGGCGAGGCGGTTGGGCATGGGGGGGTGAGGACGGGGAAGGAAGGGAGAACGCCGAGGCTTCCTGCGGCCTCGAAACGAGACATGAAAGATAGAACCGGAGTGCGGGGCGGGCGAAGGTCGGAGGAGAAGTGCACGGTGACGAATGCCTCAAGAGGAAACTCGGTTACCTTGGGAAGAAATCATGAGTTACTTGCCGCGGGGCACGGGAAAGATCGCGGACATGCCTGACCGAACGATCAGCTCTGGAAATTCGGTCGCGGGCCTCGCGCGCATCCGGGGAGATCACGGACATGCCGGACCGACCGGTCAGCCGCTGAGAGCGATGTTCCGCCCATTCCTTCTGCTGGCCCTGCGCCGTCCCCGACTCTGGCCGGCGCTGCTGTCGGCCGCCTGGGCGTTCCGCACGAGGAGCTGGTACCGGAAGCCGCCCTTCCTGCCCCTGCCGTCGAAAGAATACATGCGGTGGCGGCTTGAGACGGCCTACGGCGATCCGGAGGCCGTGCCGCCCGACGAAGAGATCGTGCGCTTCGTCACCTGGTCGGCAGAGATGCGGAAGCGCATGAGGCCCACGAGCGCCGTTCCCGACGCTGGTCAACGATCGCGGTCGGCATGACGGGCGGCGATTTCCTGGGCTACGTCGTGGGCAATACCACGCGTGGCGTGGCCGGACACCGGCTTGCGCGCGTGAAGGTCCGCTTGGAAAAGCCGCTGGGTGCATTGCGCTCCCGCCACCGTGTGCTCCCGTACGGCCTCCTCTTCCTCTATGCCGCGTTCGCCCCGGTTCCCGACGAGCTGGTCGTCATCCCGCTCGCCTTCGAGCGGTACTCGCTCCCGGGCGTCATGGTGGCGGTTCTCCTGGGGAATGTGATCTTCACTTCCTTGACGGCCTTCGGGGTGGCCTGGGTCCTGGCAGCCCGTGGATAGAATCCTCCCGGCATTCGAGCGGCGATGCTGCCGGGGTCGGGCGGTTGAGCCATGATCGCGGTTGAGCCATGATCATCGTCGGCCTCACCGGGAACATGGCTGCGGGGAAGTCCGCCGTGGCCGAACTCTGGCGGCGGGCCGGAGTCCCGGTGGTCTCCGCGGACGAACTCGCGCGTGACGCGGTGAAGCCGCACTCGACCGGCCTCTGGCAAGTCGAAGCGCTGCTGGGCCCGGACGCCGTGCGAGCGGACGGATCGATGGACCGTGCCGCCGTGAGGCGGATCGTCTTCGCCGACGACAGGCGGCGAGCCGAGCTCGAGGCGATCATCCATCCGGAGGTGCGGCGCCAGCGCGACGAATGGACGCGGGAGGAGCGCGCGGCAGGGGCAGGGGTGGTGGTGTGGGAGATCCCCCTGCTTTTCGAGACGGGCATGGAGGAGGAAGTGGACATGATCGTGTTCGTGGACGCGCCGGTCGAAGTGCGTCGGCGGCGGGCGATGCGGACACGAGGACTGAGCGAGGAGGAGGCGGACGCGATGATGAGGGCCCAGATGTCCGCCGACCGCAAACGGGAGCGAGCCCATTTCGTGATCGACAACGGCGGAACGCGCGACGAACTCGCCGCGCGGGCCGCCGGGGTTCTCGCGTACTTCCGGTCGAGGAAGACGTGACGACGACGGCACCTGTGCACGAGGACGGCACGGAACGGCGTGCGCGGCTCGACGCCGTGGTCGAGGCGTTGCTGGGCGCGTCTCCCGTAGTCGTCACGACACACGCGAACGCCGACGGTGACGGGGCGGGGTCCGCAGTTGCGCTCGCCGCTTTTCTCCGGGAACGCGGTGCCGACACTCGAATCGCCAACCCCACTCCCTTTCCCGAGGGCTTCTCCTTCCTGCTCCCGGATCCCCGGTGGGTGCTGTCGCCGAAAAGCGAGGCGGAGGCCGACTGGTGCCGACGAGCGGGCTTGGCCGTTGTCGTGGACACCGGCGAGAGGCGGCGAATCGGACGGATCGAACCCATGATACGAGGGCTTCCGACGGTAGTCATCGACCATCATCCGCCTGGGTCGGGGCCGATCGCGGGCACGAAGCTCATCGACACGCGCGCATCGGCCGCGGGGGAGCTGGTCTTCGCGGTGATCGAGCGGGCGGGCGGGCCGTGGACGAAGACGATCGTGCGCGCACTGTACGTGGCCGTGCTGACCGACACGGGAGGTTTCCGCTTCCGGAACACCAGCCCGCGCTGCCTGCGCACCGCCGCGCGCCTGGTCGAGCTCGGGGCCGATCCCGAGAGCCTGCACCGGGCCGCTTATTCGTGCTTTCGTGCGCGCCGATTCGCACTGCTGCGCGAGTCGCTCGGGACGCTGTCGGTGCACGACGGCGGACGCGTCGCCTGGATGACGGTCCCGAAGGACGCGTTCGACCGCCTGGACGCGACGGTCGACGATCTGGAAGGCTTCGTGGACGTGCCGCGCGACCTGGCGGGCGTCGAGGTGGCGATCCTCTTTCGCACCACCGGCGACGGGCGCATCAAGGTGTCGCTCCGGTCGCTGGCACCCGCTTCGGTGAACGGAATTGCGAGGACGCTCGGCGGGGGCGGCCATGCGCAGGCGGCTGCCGCGGTGGTCTCGGGTTCGCTGGAAGATGTGGTCGGCCGCGTGGTGGGGATGGCGGCGGAACAAGTCGCGGGACCAGTCGTGGAGCCAGCCGCGGAACCTGACCCTATCTTACAGGAATGAACTTGAGGACGAGGCCGCGTAGCGGAACGGCGGCGGGCCCGGCCGGGGTCGGCACGGGAGACGAGCCCGGCGTGCCCGAGGCGCTCCCTCGTGCCGTACGGGATCTGGGGCAGCGGCTGGGGGCGCGGGCGATCGACCGTCTCTGGATCTTCCCGCCGCTCATCCGGGGCCGGCAGGAGTGGGGACTGGTTGCGGCCAGCTGCTTCGACGGGCAGACCGCGCGCCGTCTGGTCACGGCACGCTACGCCGCCCGACGAACCGGGAAGGGTTTGTACCTGGACACCGGGCTGCTCGACCAGGGGATCGCGCCCGCCGACAGGCTGCCGCGGGTAATGGAGGGTGTGGTCAGGCGCGGTCCGGCTCCCCTCGGCGGCCCGCGTGTGGTCGAGGTGGGTGGCGATCCGGAGGTGTTCGACGCATTCATGGAAGACTTCGGCGGCGACCTGTTCGAGGAAGCGGTGATCGGGGTGCCGCCCCCGGAGTGACGAGGAAACGGTCATGAAGTACGGACCTGCCGACATCGACCCGTATGTGGGGATCTTCGCACGCTATCTGCGCGAGCAGGGACTTCCGGTGACACAGCAGCGCGCGGCCGTGGCCGAAGCCGTGTTTTCGTCGCCGAAGCACCAGTCCGTCGAAGACCTGGACAGCGTCCTGCGGGAGAAGGGCATGCGCTTGGGCAAGGCGACGATCTACCGCACGCTCGACCTGCTTGTGCGCAGCGGACTGGTGGAAGAGCATGACTTCGGCGAGGGCTTCAAGCGTTTCGAACACCGCCTGTCCCGCAATCCCATACATCATCACATGGTGTGCATCGACAGCGGCGAAGTGATCGAGTTCCGAAGCGAGGAAATCGCCCGCATCGTGGAAGAGACCGCCGCTCGGCACGGCTTCCGCCCCGCACACCACAAACTCGTCATCTTCGGCCTCAGCCGCGCCAGCCAGAAATCGGGTGCCGCCGTCGAGTATCGCGGCATCACCTGCCCCATCGAGGCCACCTGAGCCTGTCTCCTCGTCTCATGTCGAACCGCCGGAATCCCGACGCAGCCGTCCGCGGGGGCCCGCATACCGTCCACCTCCTGCCCCCCGGTCTGGAAGAGCTTCCCTGGGAGCCGCCGCGGGTATTTCTGGGACTCGACGGCGCCGCGGCCACCCCGGAGGGCTCGGGCACCTGGATCCTGCCGGTGCCCCACGAGGCCACCACCAGCTGGGGCTCGGGCACCCGGACGGCGCCGCACGCGGTCATCGAAGCCTCGCGCTACATCGAACTCTTCGACCACGAGCTCGGCCGCGACCCTTCGGAGGACGGCGTCTACACCTTCCCCTCGCTGGAGCTCGCCCGCGGCGATGCCGCCCGGGCCATGGCGGAGCTGGAAGATGCCTGCACGAGGGTGCTGGAGACCGCCGCCGGACGCCGCGTGATCATGCTCGGCGGGGAGCATGCTGTCTCGTCTGCCGCCATCGCCGCCCACGCCCGCAGCACCTCCGAACGGCCGGCCGTGCTGCAGTTCGACGCTCACCTCGACCTTCGTGAAGCCCACCGCGGCAACGCCTTCTCGCACGCCTGCGCCATGGCCCGCATGATCGACCGGGTCGATCTCGTCACCGTGGGTGCGCGGGGAATCAGCGGTGAGGAGTGGCAGGTCGCCACCGAGCGCGACAACGTCACGGTCGTCACTGCCGAGGAGCTGGCGAGGGACGAGAGTTGGCCGGACCGCGCCCTGGCCGCTCTCGGAGATCCGGTCTACATCACCTTTGACGTGGACTTCTTCGATCCGTCTCTGGTTCCTTCGACGGGCACCCCCGAGCCGGGCGGCGGGGAGTGGTATCCGGCGCTGGCCTTCCTGCGCCGCGTCTTCGCCGAGCGGCGGGTGGTGGGTGCCGATGTGGTGGAACACGCGCCCATCCCCGGAATGACTGCGCCCGACTTCCTCGTCGCCAAGCTGATCTACAAGATGATCGGGTACTGGAGCGCTTCTTCATGAACGAATCCATCGGAATCACGATCGCCCTGACGGCAGGCGTGCTGTCCTTCCTGTCGCCCTGCGTGCTGCCCCTGGTGCCGAGCTACCTGTCCTTCGTGACGGGCATGTCGCTGGAAGACCTGCAGGAGGGCTTCGACCGGCGGCGCGTCATGGTGCATTCGCTGCTGTTCGTGAGCGGCTTCACGCTGATTTTCGTGCTGCTCGGCGCAAGCGCGACCTTCATCGGGAGCTTCCTGCTGTACAACAGCGAGTGGATCGCGCGGATCGGCGGCGTGATCATCATCGTCTTCGGACTGCACCTGACGGGGGTGTTTCGGCTTCTGCCGCTGATGAGCGAGAAACGCGTCCACCTCGCGAACAAGCCAGCCGGGCATGTGGGCACCGTGGCGGTCGGCATTGCCTTCGGAGCAGGGTGGACGCCCTGCATCGGCCCGGTCCTGGGCGCGATCATGACGATGGCGGCGTCGCAGGAGCAGCTGACCGCCGGGATGTCGCTCCTCTTCGTATACTCGATGGGGCTCGCGATCCCGTTCCTGCTGGCGGCATTGGCGATGGAGCGCTTCCTGCGGGCGTTTTCGCGCTTCCGTCGGTTCCTGCCCGTCCTCCAGATGGCCGCGGGCGCGCTCCTGGTGCTGCTCGGGATCCTGCTGGTGACGGGTTCGTTCGTCGTGCTCGCGGCGTGGCTCAACCGCTTCACGCCGGAGTTCCTCCTGGAAAGGTTGTGAGGAAGGATTGAGAGATGGTGCTTGTGACTTCGACCATGGCGGCGCTCGGCACCGAGGCGCCGGACTTTTCGCTTCCCGAGCCGGCCACGGGCGACACCGTGCCTCTCTCTCGCTTCGACGGGGCGCCGGCGCTGCTGGTCGTCTTCCTGTCCAACCACTGTCCCTTCGTGAAGCACCTGGCGGACCACTTCGCCCGGCTCGCCGCCGAGTACCAGGCGCGAGGGGCGGCGGTCGTCGGGATCAACGCGAACGATGTCGCCGACTACCCGGACGACAGCCCCGCGAAGATGGCGGAAGAGGTGTCGCGGCGCGGGTACACCTTCCCGTACCTGTTCGATGAGTCGCAGGAGACGGCGAAGGCGTACCGGGCGGCGTGCACGCCGGACTTCTTCCTGTTCGGGGCCGACCGGCGGCTTGTGTATCGAGGGCAGTACGACGGCAGCCGGCCGTCGCTGGATCTGCCGGTGACGGGAGCGGATCTCCGTGCGGCGATCGATGCGGTGCTGGCGGGGGAGACGCCGTCCGCGCAGCAGGTGCCCAGCGTGGGGTGCAACATCAAGTGGAGGGCGGGGGCGGAGCCGGGGTGGTGATCGCTCGGTCAAGAGGCAGGCTTCTCTGGTCCGCCCCTGTGCCGAAGGGGTCGCCTCTGGAGATTATCAGTTCCGGAACGCGGGCGTGGTGAGTGTTCGGCCAACATCTCGAAGATTCGGGGATGGTCCACCTCATGATTCGCGTACAGGCGCTGACCGGCACGCTTTCCGCCCGCGGTGTACGGAGGATCCACGAAGGCCACGGCTCTCTCGATGCGAATCATTGATTCAAACAGCTGCATACCGTCCCCTTCATAGAATGCGATCAGGGGAGCGTGTCTCTCGATTTCCCACAGGCGATTGATAATGGTGTCGGGATACCAGCGCGAGGCCACACCCTTGCCGTTCTCCCCGACCCGCGTGAGGGAAGCGCCTCGAGCAAGGATGCCGCCGCGGCGAGTACGGTCGAGGACAAGTGTTCTGAATCCGAGGTCCACTAGCCTAGCCCCAAAACGAGCACGATTTGCACACCGCACCTAGCAGCCCGTGGATAAAGTCCGGTCTTCTACGCCTGCACAAGTTCTGCTGAAGCTGTTAGATTACAGGTGTACAAGGATCTCTGCCATGGAGGACGGCGATGGCGGTAGGCAGGCGGCGCAAGGCCGGGCAGGCGGAGTTGTTCGTGGCCACGGACAGGATTCGGGCGCTGGGCAACCCGTTCTACCGTGCTCTGGACAAGGTGCTGGAGAAGCACGGCTTCGATGCGTTCGCGGAGGAGACGTGCGGCGGGTTCTACGCGGAGCGGCGGGGGCGGCCGGGGATTCCGCCGGGGGTGTATTTCCGGATGTTGATGGTGGGATACCTGGAGGGCCTCGGCTCGGAGCGGGGCATCGCCTGGCGGTGCGCGGACTCGATTTCGCTGCGCGAGTTCCTGGGCTGCGGGCTGTCGAGGAATCCGCCGGAGCACTCCACGCTGTCGAAGACGCGGAAGCGGCTGAGCCTCGAGGCACACACGGCGGTCTTCGGCTTCGTGCTGGAGCGGCTGATGGAGGCGGGGCTGCTGAAGGCGAAGACGCTGGGGGTGGACGCGACGACGCTCGAGGCGAACGCGGCGATGCGGACGATCGTGCGGCGCGAGGACGGAACCGGCTACGAGGAGTTCCTGGAGAAGCTGGCGAAGGCCTCGGGGATCGAGACGCCGACGCGGGAGGACCTGGCGAAGCTGGACCGGAAGCGTCCGAACAAGGCGTCGAACAAGGAATGGGAGCATCCGCACGACCCGGAGGCGCGGACCACGAAGATGAAGGACGGCCGGACGCGCCTGGCGCACAAGCTCGAACACGCCGTCGACATGGACACCGGAGCGGTGGTCGGCGTGACGGTGCAGACGATGGACGGCGGAGACACGGCGTCGCTGCCGGTGACGCTGGACGAGGCGGAGCAGCGGCTGGCGGAGGTGGGGGCGGAGGCCAAGGAGGTGGTGGCCGACAAGGGGTACCACTCGAACAAGACCATGACGGACGTGAAGGACCGGGGGATGCGGAGCTACGTGAGCGAGCCGAACCGCGGCCGCCGGAAGTGGAAGGGGAAGCGGGACGCCCAGAAGGCGGTCTACGCCAACCGGCGGCGGATCCGGGGGAACCGGGGCAAGCGGCTGCTGCAACGGCGCGGGGAGAAGGTGGAGCGGGCGTTCGCGCACATGCTCGAGACCGGCGGCATGCGCCGCGTCCATGTCCGGGGGCAGGAGAACATTCGAAAACGGATGCTGATCCACGCGGCGGCCTTCAACCTCGGACTTCTCATGCGCAAGCTGTACCGTGTCGGCACGCCGCGGAGCCTCCAGGGGCTCGCGACCGTGCAGACCGCGCTCGCGGACCGGGCCGCGACCGCTGTTTCGCCCGATTCTTCGCCGGTTTCGCCCCCGTACCGGCCTTCCAGGCCCGTCTGGGCCGCTTTTGCCCGTTATTGCCGGCTCTTCAGGCCGAAACGCCCGCCGTCGGCATCAAACTCGACCCTCCCGGCGTTGATTCCCTGCGCAAGTCCGGCGGCCTGGAAACCCATTTCTTCCACGGGCTGCTAGCGCTGGGAACCGGAAGGTGGAAGCGCGCCGCCGACGCGCACGGCGGCTGGGGACGCGGTCCCGGCCGGTGTTCGGTTCGCGCAGGGTGCACTACGAGATCGGGGCGCGGGTCAACGCGACGAGCCACGGGGGCATCGGGGCGGTGCGGCGGCTGGTGGCCAAGCCGGGGCTGCCGCAGGAGATCGACCGGCGGCTGAAGCTGCTGAAGCGGCACCTGCCGTACCACGAGTCCGACCACATGCTGAACATCGCGTACAACCCGCTGTGCGGGGGCGTGCGGCTCGACGACCTCAACCGCCTGCGCAGCGACACCGCCTGCATGGACGCCGTGGGCGCGGACATGGTGCCGAGCCCGTCGGCGGCGGGCGACTTCACGCAGCGCTTCGAGGAGGCGGACGTCGCCAAGCTGATGGAATGCATCAACGCCGTGCGGCCGAAGCTGTGGCGGGGACGGGGACGGGACCTTCTGGGCCCGGTCGCCTACGTGGACGTGGACGGGACGCTCGCGCCCACGCCGGGGAAGAAGAAGGCGGGGATGGACATGTCGTACAAGGGGGTGTGGGGATACCACCCGCTGGTCGTCTCGCTGGCGAACACGGGAGAGGTGCTCCACCTCGTCAACCGGCCGGGCAACGTGGTGAGCCACTCGGGCGCGGCGGAATGGATCGACCGGGCCGTCGGCCTCGTGGCTCCGCACGCCGGGCGGGTCTGCGTGCGCGGGGACACGGACTTCTCGCTGACCGTCCACTTCGACCGCTGGAGCGAGAAGGCGGACTTCATCTTCGGCTACGACTCGCAGCCGGGCATGGTGAAGCGCGCCGAGGCGCTCGACGAGAGCGACTGGACGCTCTTGGAGCGCCGCACGCCCCGGACGGGCAGGACGCGGAGGAAGCGGGAGGACGAGAAGGCGCGGATCGTGCGGGAGCGCGGGTACGTCGACAAGCGGCTGGACTTCGAGCACGTGGCCGAGTTCGACTACCGACCGGTGAAGTGCAGGAAGACGTACCGGATGGTGGTCGTGCGCAAGAACATCAGCAGGCAGAAGGGCGAGCTGGCCCTGCTCGACGACATCGACTAGACTACTTCCTCTACGTCACCACCCGGAGGGACATCGGCGCGGCCGAGGTGGTCCGGCTCGCCGACGCCCGCTGCGACCGGGAGAACGTGGTGGCGCAGCTGAAGAGCGGGGTGAACGCGCTGCGGCTCCCGGTCCACGACCTGGTGAGCAATTGGGCCTGCATGGTGATGGCGGCGCTCGCGTGGAACCTCAAGAGCTGGTTCGCGATGATGATGCACCACAAGGCCGACCGCCGGAAGTACGTCGCCATGGAGTTCCGGCGCTTCGTCGCCGAGATGATCTCCCTGCCCTGCCGGGTCATCCGCCGGGCGCGGCGCACGACGCTGCGGATCATCGGCTGGCAGCCCACCACCGACCGGCTGTTCAGCGTGTGGAACACGATCGAGCGGACCTCGTTCGGCTGACGCCGCCCGGCCGCTTCGTCCCTCCCGCCCGGTGTTCGCACCCCACGACGCACCGGTGTCTCCTGGCAATACGGGACCCGCGCATGTCCGGGATCTTCGTGGCGTGGTTGCCCGAGAGCAGGCCGCGATCGGAGTTCTGATCTCCATGCGGGAGCCGACGCCGAAGATGCGCGAGGAGGCGGCAGTGGCTGGGTTCTACGAGTCTCCGTGGAGGAAGCACCCCCGGCTCCAGCTTCTGACGATTGCCGATCTTCTGAGTGGCGGGCGAATCGACCAGCCGGCACCGACGGGATCCAACGTGACCTTCAAGCAGGCGTCCCGCGCCCGTAGGAAGGATGCCGAGCAACTGGACCTGAACGGGGAGGAGTGACCATCGTCCAGCCTAGGCGTTTTACCAATGGAGTCTATGAAAACGAACCCAAGCCGGGCAAGCCGGTAGCCTCCGCTGCAGATGCCGTCCACACCTTCACCTTTTCCAATACTTCGGCGCTTATGTCGTTGGCGAAATCAACAATCCGGCAGCGATCAAATAACAAGCCCGCGTCAGCAGCCAAGCTGTGCCATTTGCGACGAGACAAAGCCTCCGAAACAAAAACATGCGTACAGGAGTAAGGACCGGCGATGACTGAAACCACTTAGTGCAGAAGGAATCAGGCCGAAGTTGGCTAAGCGAGTCCTTGTAGTGCGTTCCCGTTTTACACTGGCCAAAAGCGATGAGCTTCCCGGGGAGACCGTCGGCAAACGGTTTCTAGGCAACGACATCCAGTCTACCATCTCTTTCGTTGGGTGGAGCTTGATCCCGGTTTACGAATCTACCACCTTCTCCCAATCCACTAGAACCTATCTCAAAATATGGCGGGATGGCGGGATTGCGGCATCCGGGTGCACCTGGTACCTTATAGATATGCGAAAGCTGACGATAACCGACGAGCAGTGGGAGCGCATTCGCCACCACTTTCCCGAGGAATCCGGGCCGCCGGGCCGGCGCGGCCGGCCGCCGGTTCCCGCCAGGGACATTCTGGATGCCGTTCTCTGGATTCTTCATGCCGGCGCGCCGTGGCACATGCTTCCCCGGTGTTACCCGAACTGCAAGACGGTGCACCGGCGCTACCAGAACTGGGTTCGCGAAAAGGTGCTGGAAGGGATTCTGGAGGACCTTTTGTCGGAGCTCCGCGAGCAGGGGGTCGTTGGCGGATCGGAAGCGTACATCGATGCTTCCTTCGCCCGGGCGAAGGGGGGAGGTGCCGGTGTCGGGAACACGAAGTCGGGAAAAGGCGTGAAGATCATGGCGGTTGTGGACCGTTGCGGCCTCCCGCTCTCGCTCTGCACGCACGCGGCGAACCGTCACGAAGTGAAGCTCGTACAACTGACTCTTGACCTCGTGTTCAGCGGGGAGAAGCCCGCCAACTTAGTCGGCGACAAGGCGTACGACAGCGATCCCCTGGACAGGGAACTCCGCGAACAAGGCGTGGAGATGATTGCGCCGCACAGAAAGAACCGGACAAGCAAGAAGACACAGGACGGGCGCCGGTTTCGCCGGTACAAGCGCCGGTGGATCGTCGAGCGGTTCTTTGCGTGGATGCAGTGGAACCGCCGCGTGCTGACCCGCTGGGAATACTACCCGGAGAACTTTCTCGGCTTCGTTCAGTTGTCCGCTCTCTGCATGTTTCTCAAGTGACATTTGTTTTTGAGATAGGTTCTACAGAGATCATCGACCTTGTCGGAAAACGTGACGGACCCTGCGGCAGTGCCAAAGACGACGCTATCCGAACGAGATCCGAGATATTCCCGAGCGACTTCTGCCGAGAGCTCCTCGAAAAGCAGAGTGCCATCGATACTCGAGTGCACGCGGCTCGTCTTCATGTTGAGGCGGGTTGCCAAGAGTAGATACCTGTAAACGAGATGCCGGTGATCATGAGCATCCCTGCATGGACGAAGCGTATATCCACCGTCGCCGATCACGAACGGATAACCGTTTCTGCACGCCTCCTCTCGCTGATCGATCTCCGCGTATGTTTCGGCGACGATCAGATCTGATTTGTCTTCCTCCGGCACACCATCATAATAGTCGTTTTCTTGGATTCTACCAATTGCTTGGGACAGGGCGGTTACTGAGGTGCTGCCACTACGCCAGCAACGCAGCTCACTGAAGTCAGCGAACTCGTGTCCAGATGCCCTCGCGCTCGGAATCTCGGGCCACTTGAACATCACCTGATCTCCGTGATGCGTTCTTTCCTTCTCGGATTGCGTTTTCGCTCCATGTCATCGTAGAGTCTATCCGCAAGGTTGGCCACCGTACCGGCTATCCTGAGCAACTCTTCGGAGCCGTCGTAGCCAGTGGACATCATGAAGTACGCCTTGAGCAGACGCCGTTTCGAAGCATGCAAATGCTCCTCGAACACGGTGAACGACTGACGGCTCAATTCGTAGGCTTCGGTGATGTTGACACCGTCACGTAGAGCGGACAATGCCTCTCTGTTGCCTACGACCGCGTCGAGCTGGCGTAGATGGGGATTCTGCGTCTGGATCACAGGCGGCTGATGCTCCTTCTTGCTACCGTACATCCATAGAAAGAGCTCACCGAGTTCGTTTGTTTTGTCGGTCGGCACGGGTTCATGGCTTTCGTCGTTCTCGGGACGCAGACCGATAAAATCGCTGATGCCAGAATATTGTATTCCCGTATAGAGATGAGAAAAGGCGAAGTGCTTTCGCCAACGGTCGTCGCGATCGAATACGTTCAGGCGCTCGGCCTGCTCAATCACCATAAAGCCGCGAAACAGCCTCTGGACCGTCTTGTGGGTGTCCCCGATCTGCTTGGCGATATCGTCGAGTGCGATGCCGTAAGTCATGTGTACATCTGCGATATACTTGGACTTGGCATAGCTACTCCATTTAGCCGGCCCATTCACATGCTTAAATCCGAGATAGCGCCACATGCCTTCGCGTGTGCTGGTTATGGTTGGAATTTCACAAGAGCTTTCTTGGCCTCTTCCGTAATGGCCACAATATCGGCATTGCGAATCTGAATAAGATCGGGATTCAGAAGAACATTGACGGCCGCCAGGCGGCGATTGCCCTCGATAACGATGTGTTGTCCATTTTCCTGGGCCACAATTACGGGTTCGTGGGGGAAGAAACCGCTTGCTGCAATGGACATGACCAATTCTTTTACATCCATGGCATTCCATAAGATACGGATTATCTCTCGCTCCTCGGATTTGTCATTCAATCCGAACTCGGAGAGTCGAGGGTTCTTGACATCGAACGCCAGATCCGCAACGTCCATCAGTTTGGTTTTCAGATTGTTCATCGACTCATCCTCGCTATCTCCGGCAACCTCACCTTCCCGACTCTACGAACATCTGCCGCCGAGTCACGACCAGCTCGGGAAGGCGTGCATGGTGGGTGTTCTTCATCGTTACTTGTACCGCGGCGAATCCGTGTTTCCGGACAAGTGCGATGATCTCCGGCGCAGCGTCGTACGTCATCAGGAAATCGACATCGGATTCGGCCAGCATCTCGAAGATTCGGGTATGGTCCACCTTATGGTATGCGTACAGGCGGCGACCGGCACGCTTTTGGCCCATGGTGTACGGCGGATCAATGAAGGCGACGGCTCCTTCGATGCGAGTCATCGATTCAAACATCTGCATGCCGTCCCCTTCGTGAAATTCTATTCGCGGAGCGTGTTTCTTGATATTGCGCAGGCGGTCGACAATGGTGTCGGGATACCAGCGCGAGGCCACGCCTTTGCCGTTTTCCCCGCTTCGGATGAGGTTGGCGCCAAGCGCGAGTTTTCCCCCATGCCGGGTGCGATTGAGAACCAGCGTCCGGAAACCGTGCTCCACGAGATCGCCAGGAGGGCGGCTGCAGAGTTGTTCCACCTGCTGTCGCGTGGCGTCGAAGTTACACACTCGTTCGCACAGCGCATCCGTATGGTGGAGCGTCGCGTGCCAGAAGGCGGCCACGTCCCGATCAAGCTCCACGAGGACGCACCTCTCGACAAGCTGCTCCATGACGGCGGTCAGCGAAACGATCGCTCCCCCGCAGAACGGCTCGAAGAGCACCGGGGGCTTGGACCTGCCCGACAGCCATTCCCGAACGTGTGGAATGAGCCACGTCTTGCCGCCGGGATAGCGAAGGGGCGACCGCAGGGGAACCGAGGCCACGTTGGCGGCCGGGATCGAGGACCGCGGGATGGCCGCAAGATCCGGCTTGGCGGTGTCTTCCTCCGTCGGGTTTCGTGCTCTCGTGTCCCCGAGAAGGGACTCAACCCGCGGTTGGGCAGCTGCGGTGTGAGGGGTCAAGGGCATCCTCCAAGAAGCAATTCCCATATTCGCCAGTCTGCGGCTCCCGCTCAAGGTAGCGCACGGTCGGGTTCTCTGCGATCATGGGACGTCAGCGGGTCGGCCCGGTGCCTCTGCCGCTCTGCGGTGCACGTGCGGATTCATCCACGGGCGACTAACCTACCCCGCCCCCACCCCGGCCAGATCCTGTTCCAGCAGCTGCCGTCTGAGCAGCGTCGCGTAGGTCCCGCCCAGCGCCACGAGCTCCTCATGCCGCCCCCTCTCCACGATCTTCCCCTCGTCGAGTACCAGGATCAGGTTCGCGTCCTTCACCGCCGTGACCCGGTGCGAGATGATGAACGCCGTTCGGCCCCTCAGCTCCTCGCGCAACCCGCTGAGAATACGCGACTCGGTCGCCGTGTCGACCGCGCTCAGCACGTCGTCCAGCACCAGCACCCGCGGATCGATCGCCAATGCGCGCGCCAGCGCGGCCCGCTGCTTCTGCCCGCCCGACAGGTTGATCCCGCGCTCGCCGAGCCGGGTGTCGTAGCCTTCGGGGAAACCGGCAACCGTTTCGTGCAGGTCGGCGGCCTCGGCAGCGTCCCGGATGCGCCTCGTGCGCTCGGGCGCGGACAGCGACGACGGCATGCCGAGCGCGATGTTGACTCCCAGACGGGCCGAGAACAGAAAACTGTCCTGCGTCGCGAAACCGGTGAGCGCCCGGATGTCCGCCGGATCGTAGTCGGAAAGCGGGACGCCGTCCAGGAGCACGGTCCCCGACGCCGGATCCCAAGTCCGGGTGATGAGGGAGACGAGGGTGCTCTTCCCCGACCCGGTCGGGCCCACGACGGCCACCGTGCGGCCGGGCTCGGCCGTGAAGGACACGTCCCGCAGGGCGAACCGCTCCGTCTCCGGGTAGCGGAACGACACGTTGCGGAACTCGATGGCCGGTGTGCCGCGCGGGGGCGGACGGGAATTCTCGGGTACTGAGATCGCGGGCCGGATCGTCAGGATCCGGTTGAGCCGCCCCATCGAGGCCGCGCCGCGCTGGTAGAGGTTCACCACCCAGCCCAGCGCGACCATCGGCCACGCGAGCAGCCAGAGGTAGAACGAGAAGGCCACGAAGTCGCCCACGCCGATCTCCCCGGCGATCACCTGGCCGCCGCCGTACCAGAGCACCACCACCATCGCCGCGCCCGTCATCAGCCCCATGATCGGGTGAAACGCGCCGGACGCGTACGCCAGGTGCATGTTGCGCTTCAGGTAGTCGCGGTTGAGCGCGTCGAACTCGTCGGCCTGCGTATCCTCCTGCCCGTAGGCGCGCACGATGCGCACACCGGTCAGGTTCTCCTGCACCATCGTCGACAGCGCGGCGAACTGCTCCTGAATGCGCTCGAAGCGGATGTGGATGGTCTTGCCGAACCACTGGACCACCGGCGGCAGGACGGCCATCGGCACCAGCGCGGCCAGCGTCAGCCGCGGACTGATGTAGATCATGAAGCCCAGCCCGACGACGAAGCTGACCACGGTGTTGGCCGTATACATGACCGCCGGCCCCACGGCCTGCCGCACGGCCAGCGTGTCGTTGGTGGCCAGGCTCATGAGGTCGCCGGTGCGGTTGGCACCGTAGAAACCGGCGTCGAGCCGCAGCAGATGCCGCACGAAATCGTTCCGCATGTCCACCTCTATCCGCCGGCTCAGCCCGTTCAGGATCTCCCGCATCCCGTACCGCGCCGCACCCCCCGCGACGGCCGTCCCCACGAGCAGCAGCGCGTATGTGACCACGATGCTCCGGATCCGCTCGGCATCGTCTCCCGAAGCCCCGGCGAGGGCGTCGATCGGCAGCTTGAGAAGGTAGGGCTGAACGAGAGCGAACCCGTTCGCGATCACCACCAGCACCATGCCCCAGAACATCGCCGCCCGGTAGGGACGGAAGTAGGGCAGGATCGTCGTGAGTTCGCGCATGCTGACGAGTGGGAACGTGGACGGCCCGTCCGGGCGGGGACGCGGCGACTATACACTGGCGACTATACATTAATGTCGTCGCCGGAGCGCGGACGGCGCGAACGGCACACCCGGCCTCGCGACAGCGAGCGGCCTTCACACCCGGCCCCGCCACAGGGAGCGGCCAAGCTATCGATGGACAGGATGCGGACGGTCAGGATGCCGCGTCGGCGCTTTGCGCTGACGGTTGCGGCGCTGGGACTTCTGGGCGCATGCGGCCGGGGCGGCGGTGTCGGCAGCGACGACGCCGCGCTCCACGACGGCGAGATCATTCCGCACGCGGCGGACACCGTCGCGGTGGCCCCCCGCGCCGACATCGACGGTCCCGGCCCGGCGGACGGCTCCGCAGAGAAGCCGGCGGACGGCCCGGCAGGAGCGGACGAGGCTGCCGATACCACCGCCCGGGCCCCGGTCGGCGACAGCGCTGCCGTCTCCGCTCCCCCCGTTGAGCTCAGGGTTCCCGCAGGAACCCGAGTCCGCCTTTCTGCTGAGACCGACATCTCCACGGATGTCTATGAAGTCGGGGACCCGGTGATCGCGACGGTGGTCCGGGACGTGTTGGACCGGACGGGTGAGATCCTCATCCCGCAGGGCGCCTACTTCCTCGGGCGCGTGGAGGCATCGGCCGGATCGGGAGGGATCGGAGAGCCTCCGGTCCTCGAGGTGGCCTTCGAGACGCTTTCGGCGTGGAACTACGAGCGCCCCGTTGAGGGCGTGGTCGTAGACGCCGCGGTGACGCTCGACCCCGTAGCCGGCCTGGCGCGCCGGGCGGCGCGAGGACGCCTGATGAGGGCGGTCCCGGGCAGGATCATGGCCGGATCGATCATCGTGCTCCGGCTGCGCGAGCCCGTGTTCGTGCCGCCGTTCGATCCTTCTACGCTCCAGTCGGACTCGACGGAGAGCTGCTGTTAGCTCAAAGCGCCTTGCCGGCCCGACGCCTCGCCGCTCTCCGGTGCTCTCGCGGATTCATCCACGGGGCTGCCGGCCAACGCTGGCTGACGTCCAGCCGTTCTACCGCCTCTGCGGGGATCCGACCATCCGGCGTAGGAACCGTCGGGCATCGCCACGATCATCTGGACATCGCCGGACATGCCGCCGGCGAAGTAGGCATCGGGCGGCCCCGGATCGCGCTCCCGCACAGTGTGTCCGAGTGCTTCAAGGGCCTGTACGGTGGCCGCCGGGAGCCCGTTGTGTTCGTAGAAGACGAGGTCGGGAAGATGCTGGTGGTGGACCCGGGGCGCGTGGACCGCCTGGACGACGTTCATGCCGTAGTCGACGATGTTCATGATGGACTGAAGGACGGTGGTGATGATCGTGGCGCCGCCCGGGGTTCCCGTCAGCAGGAATAGGTTGCCGTCCGCGTCCTCGGCGATCGTGGGACTCATGGCCGACAGCATGCGCTTCCCGGGGCCGACCGCGTTGCGTTCGCCCTGCACCAGGCCGAACTGGTTCGGAGTGCCGGGCTTGGCGGCGAAGTCGTCCATATCGGCGAGGTACTCGTTGCGGTCGGCGTACGCACGGCGGAAGGACTCGGCCATGATGTGGATCGTCTCGGGGGTGTTCCAGCCCATCGTGCCCAGGTCCCACCGCTCGACCATGTTGGCGATGGCGGCCATGGTGAGTCCGCCCGAGGACGGCGGCGGCATCGAGTGGACGGCGTAGCCGCGGTAGTCGAAGCGGACCGGTTCGCGCCAGACCGGCGTGTAGCGGTCAAGGTCTTCCAAAGTGATGATGCCGCCGCCCCGCTCCATCTCCGCCGCGATGAGGGCGGCGGTCTCGCCGCGGCAGAAGTCGTCGGGACCCCCGGTCGCGCAACCGGGTGAGGACGGCGGCGAGGTCGGGCTGGGAGAAGGTGTCGCCGACTGCGGGGACTTCGCCCCCCGGAAGGAAGACGCGTGCGCTCGCCGGGAAGGCGCGGATGCCGTTCTGCGCGGCCTCCAGCGTGGAGACGAGCCGCACGGTGACCTCGAAGCCGTTCGCGAGATCGATGGCCGGCTGCACCACGTCCGCCCAGGGCAGCACGCCGAAGCGCCGGTGGGCCTCCCACAGCCCCGCCACCGAACCCGGCACGCCCGCGGCGAGGTGTCCCACGACGGAGCGGTCCGTGACGTTGCCGTCCTCGTCGAGGTACATGTTCCGGGATGCCGCCAGCGGAGCCTTCTCCCGGTGATCCTGCGCATACACGGCGCCGTCGGCGAGGCGAACCATCATGAAGCCGCCGCCGCCGAGGTTGCCGGCCTCCGGGTTCACGACCGCGAGGGCGAATCCCGTGGCGACCGCCGCATCGATCGCGTTGCCCCCGGTCGAGAGGATGTCCAGGCCGACCTGCGAAGCGTAGGCGTCGGTGGTGGCCACCATGCCTTCGGCGGCCGTGACGGGATCGGCGTCGGCCGCGTAGGGCCAGGCCGCCGGGAAGGTGCCGCCCGCCTCGGTGAAGGCGCTGCCGGCGGTGCCGGACGGGGCGGGCGGCTGGCAGCCGTGCAGGAAGGGGAGGAAGAGCGCGAGGATCGCGCCGCGAAGGGGACGCGGGGGTCGCGCAAGGCTAGAGGTCTGGCAGGCGAGCAGCATTCCTCACTCCTAGGATCAGCGTCACGGGCGGATCCGTCTGATGTACAAGAAAGAAGTCTTCGGGCTGCTGTTGCAGCGCCGGGAGCAGATACCGTTGAGTTGTGGGAAAGATTGCATCGATCAGAACGAGATCGGTTTCGCGGACGACCCGGAGCACCGAATCCGCGTCGGCGGTGAAAGGATAAAGTCGTACTCTGCGGTCGGCCAGGGCGTTGAAGAGGCGCGGCTTGCGCACCGTCACGACGGCGTCGGGAGGCGTGTTCGCTTCCATCCACAGGCTCGCTTCGAAGAAGTTGCGCCAGGCGGGCGGATAGCCGGAGTAGCGGTCGCCCGCGTTGTAACGGGCGAGCATTTCGAGATTTGAGGGAATCCGGTCGGCGTGGGCGCCCACGGCGAGCGCCGCCAGCAGACCCGGTACGTATGCGGGAAGACGGGAGACCCAGCGCACCAGGTCGCTCTTTCCGCCGGAGCACCGGCTCCGCCGGCCGGCCCCCTCGATCGCTCTTTCCGCCGGAGCACCGGCTCCGCCGGCCGGCCCCCTCGGTCGTGCGGCCCGCGCTCCGGCTCCCTCGGCCGCATAGACCAGAATCAGGGGGATGAGCGGCACGAGGTAGCGGACATCGTTCACGCTCGTCTGAAAGAGCATGATGGTCACGCAGGTCAGGACCAGGTACAGGCCGGCGGCGCCGGGCCGGTCACGGAGGGTCCTTGCCAGGCCGACAAGGGCCAGCAAGCAGACCGCGACGGCCGCGCAGACCACCAGAAAGTTGCCGGACCAGGCGCTGTCGGAGCCGACGAGGGCCCGCGGCAGCTCGCGTGCGGCATAGAGCCATGCGTTCTCGAAGAACCGCCCCGCCATGCCCGAAAAGTCCAGCCGTCCGGCGTCGGGCGCGTAGATGTTCTGCAGCAGGAACTCTTCCCAGTACGGGGAGGTCGAATCGGTCACCAGCCGGTTGCGGACGAGCCATGGAATGGTCATCCCGCCGCCCACCGCACCGTGCACCAGGAATTTCCGCCACTCGCGGCGCAGGAGGTACGCCAGCGAGGTCCCGACGAGGAGCAGGGCGCCGATCGACCGCACGTAGAAGCTCGCAACCGACGCGAGGAGCCCCAGCACGAAGGGCCTGCCGATCTCCCTCTCGTCCTCGTCCTCGCGCAACATCCACAGAGCCAGGAGCGTGAAGAACAGAAACGGTGCCTCGCTGAGCATCCAACGACTGTAGTCGATAACACCGGGACTGACCGCGAAGGCTGCGGCGAGGCAGCACCACGGCACCAGTTTTCGGCCACGTCTTGCATACAGGCAGAAGACCAGAACGGATGCGGCGGTGAAGAACAGGGATACCAGCTTGAGCGCCGCGAAGTTGCGCCCGAGGAACGCCACGAGCGGTGCCAGCAGGATCGGGTAGAGCGGCGGATACTTGGCGTGCGCCTCGGGAGGCCCCGGTTCGAGCGACAACGAGTAGCCGTCTCCCGGCGCGAGGATGCTTTCGGCAAGAAGCACATAGGTGACGCTGTCGCCTCCGGTGTGGATCTTGGGATCGAACAGCGCGACGCAAAGGGCAGTGTGCAGCGCCACCAGGCTCCCGGCCACCCACCAGAAGCGGCCGTTCACCGAGGGCGGGAGGATCCCGTCGGAGGGACGGGCGGTGTCGGGTCTGCGGCGGACGCGGGAGGGGCGAGTCATGACGTGCCGCCCCTTCGCGCATGCACGACCATCTTGATGCGCGGATCGAAACGGAGCTGCTGCCTGGAGAGGCCGGACCACCGCATCATGCGCTCCAGCACCGCCCATGCGCGCGGGTGGCAGCCGTAAATCGTCTCGCCGGCACCCTCGAAGAAGCGTTCGTTGCGGTAGTAGTCCTCGCCGTAGACTTCGTGCGGCTCCTCGGCGGCCGGCTGCGGATCGAGCCGCATGTAGGTACAGTCGGAGCCGCGCGGATCCGGTGGGCACCGAAATCGTACCGGACGGCAATCGCTTGGCCGCTGCAGCGGTCGCACGCACGACTGGCGGGAGCGGTCGGCATCGGTCGCGCGGCTCCTTCCGGATCGGGAACGGATCAGCAGCCCGCGGGGGAACCCTCGCGAGCACCGAGAGCGGCGAGGCGCCTGTCCGGCAAGGCGCTCCGGGCTGCTAGCTTCTTTGGAAGTGCAGACACTCTCTGTCCTGAAGCAGGCGACTTAAGATGCTTGATGACCGGCTGACGGAGCAACGGAACCCTCGCAGCGATGCTGTGGACCGCCTGACGACGCTGGAGATCGTCCGGGTCATCAACGACGAAGACGCGGGCGTGGCGGCGGCGGTCAGGAACGAAGACGCTGCCGTGGCGCGTGCGGCGGACCTGGCTCTGGCGGCATTCCGCGGCGGCGGCCGGCTCATTTACGTCGGCGCCGGGACGTCGGGTCGGTTGGGCGTGCTCGACGCGGCGGAGATGCCTCCCACCTACGGCACCGACCCGTGGATGGTGCAGGGGGTCATCGCGGGGGGCTTCGCCGCACTCGTGCGTTCGCAGGAGGGTGCCGAGGATCATCGCGAGCACGGTGCCGCCGCCGTGTGCGAGAAGCGGGTGGCCCCCCCTGATTTCGTACTGGGCATCGCCGCTTCCGGGACCACGCCCTATGTCCACGGCGCACTGGCGCGCGCCAGGGAGCTGGGTGCGCGCACGGGCTTTCTTCTCTGCACACACCCCTCGAAGGCACTGCTGGATGCACACGATGTCGTGATCGCGCCGCTGACCGGACCGGAGGTGATCACCGGCTCCACCCGCATGAAGGCGGGCACCGCCACCAAGATGGTCCTCAACACGATCACGACCGCCGCGATGATACGCTTCGGGAAGGTGGACGGGAACCTGATGGTCGACCTGCAGGTAACCTGCCGGAAGTTGCAGGACCGGGGTGAACGCATCCTCATGACTTCGCTGGCGCTGGAGCGTGGGAACGCCCGGGAGTTGCTGGCCCGGGCTGACGGACATGTCAAGACCGCGCTTGTCATGGAACGCATGGGGATGGGTGCCGAAGCGGCCAAGGCGGCGCTGGCACGGGTGAACGGCGTGATGAGCGCCCTTGCGGAGCCGCCGGCTTCGGGACAGGCTCTGGCGGCCGCGGAATCGGCCGAAGATGATCCGTGAGGACTTCCGGGAGACGCCGAGAACGCCGGCATCGGGGGACGATGACCGCAAGGATGATGATTGAAAGACCCTCGTTCCAGGCCCTTCGAGCGGCGATGCATCCGGGCCGGACCCCTTCGCTCTGCGTTGCTGGTCGGACGAATAGCGGTGCTTTTCCCCCTTCACAGAGCCTTGCCGGCCCGGTACCTCGCCGCTCTCGGTGCTCGCGCGGATTCATCCACAGGCTGCCGCCCGGGCTCGCCGTCGCCGCGATAGTGTCCCTCGTGCTGGCTTTCGCCGCACTCTTCGCTTCGTCCCCCCGTGCTTCCGGCCAGGCCGTCCCTCCCCACGAGAACTGGCGCCGGATCGAGACGGAGCACTTCGTCATCACCTACCCGGAACGGCTGGGAGGCCTGGCGAGGCGCGCGGGGTCGGCGGCGGAACGGGCGTGGGCACTTCTTGCAGATCGCTTTGTGGAGGCCCCGGACACGCCGGTCCAGCTCCTTGTTTCCGACCATACCGACCTCACCAACGGCTTCGCTTCTCCCGTGCCCTACAACCGGATCACAGTGTTCGCACGGCCTCCGGTGGACGGGGGAAGCATCTCGTACTTCGACGACTGGATCGAGCTCGTCGTCACCCACGAACTGGTGCACACCTTCCATCTCGACATGACGGGCCCGCTCGGCAAGGTGATCCGCGCGGTCTTCGGAAGGCCGCCCGCGCACTGGCCCGTCTTTCCCTCGGCCGCCGGACCCACCTGGTTCCTGGAAGGGCTCGCCACCTACTTCGAGTCCGAGCTGACGGGCGCGGGGCGGGTGAAGGGGACCTGGCAGGAGATGGTGATGCGGTCGGCGGCGCTGGCGGGGGAGTTCGGTGCCGTGCACGACGTGTCGGGGGATTCGCCGGTGTGGCCGGGCGGACATCGTCCGTATGTGTACGGAGCCCGGTATCTGGAGCACATGGCCGGTGTGCACGGCGAGCAGGCGCTGGGCGGGTTCGCGCGTTCAGTGGCGGGGCTGTGGGTGCCGTACCGGATGAACGCCGCTGCGCGGAACGCCTTCGGGGTGAGCGTGCGGGAGAGCTGGGACGCCTGGAGCCGGGATGTGACCGCGGCATACCGATCGCTCCCGCAGGAACTGGCGCGGTCCGCACCCCTCACGGCCGGTCGGCAGGTGGAGGGAGCGGGGCGCCTGGCCGAGCAGGCCGTGGTATCACCCGACGGCGGGACGCTGGCGCTCGTCCGCTCGGACGGGGTGGACGCCGCCCAGATCCGCATCTCGGACCCGAGCGGGACGAACGCGGGCCGACTTACCCGTGTGAACGGGGTGGGGGGGTCGCTTTCGTGGGCTCCGGACGGCGGCCTCCTGTTCACGCAGCTCGACTTCACCGATCTGTATCGGCTGACCAGCGACCTTTACCGGGCCGAACGCGACGGAAGCGTGGAGCGCATCACGTACGGCAAGCGGATCAGCTACGCCGACGCGGCGCCGGACGGTCGCCGCGCAGTGGCCGTGCAGGAGGGGAGCGGGACCAACGCGCTGGTGATCGTGAAGCTTTCCTCGGGCGAGGTGGTGCCGCTGGTGCCCGCCGAGCCGGACCGCCACTGGGCGTTCCCGCGGTGGTCGCCCGACGGGACGCGGATCGCGGCGGTGCGCTGGGAGGCTCCCGCGCTCATGGACATCGTCGTTTTGGACGACGAGGGGGATGTGGTCGCGGAGGTGACCCGGGACCGGGCGGTGGACACTACCCCCTTCTGGTCGCCCGACGGGTCCACGGTGGTGTGGTCGTCCGATCGCACGGGAATCCCCAACCTCTTCGCCTCCACTCCGGCCAACGGGGGAGCGCCGGAAGTGCGCCAGGTGACGAACATGCTCGGGGGCGCGTCGCATCCTTCGATCGATCCTGCGGGCCGGTGGATCTACTTCTCGTCGTACCACGCCGACGGGTGGCATGTCGAGCGCATTCCGTTCGCGCCGGCGGAGTGGTTCGCGCCCCAGCCTGCCAGCGAGCGCTTCGATGCGGTGCCGGGGGAACGCCGCGATGCGGGCACGACGGAGTTCACACCCCCCGGGGGATATCAGGCCTTCGAGACGCTTCGGCCCTACTACTGGTCGCCGCTTTACCGGTCGGCCGAACGAGGAACCGACCAGTCGGGCGCGGCGCGGACGATCCTGAAGCCGTTCGTGGGAATCGCGATCGGGGGCACCGACCTCGTCGGACGGCACAGCTACGACCTGGCCGGACGCCTCGCGCTCGACGGCAGCCGCTTTGCCGGGAGCTTCGGGTACAACTACCGCGGTTTGGGCCAACCGGTCTTGGGGCTTTCGCTTTCGCAGAGCTACGACGCGTCCTCGCGCACGCTGGGCGTGACGTTCTCCGACGGAAGCAAGCGGGAGTTCTTCGTCGTGGAACGCGAGCGGTCGGCGACGCTCTCCACGTCTTTTGTCAGACGGCGCTACCGGAGCTCGACGGCGTTGAGTCTCGGCGGCAGCCTGGTTCAGGAACACCTCATGCTTCAGGACCCGGGGGGGAACGCAGGGCCCGAGCTGAGCCGCCCGTACACCACATTCTCGCAGCTGCGCGCGACGCTGTCGGCCGCCAACACGCAGCGGAGAGCGCTGTCGATATCGCGGGAGGACGGGTTGCGCGGACATGTGAGCACCCGGCTGCGGCGCGAGACGGGGCTGGACGCGGATTCCCGCAACGTCACGGGCGCGGACAGGGGCTTCCGCGAAGTCACGGGGGAGGTATCGGCCTTCAAGTCACTCGGTCGGCTGGGATTCGCCAACCATGTGCTTACGCTGCGTTTTTCGGGCGGTGCCGCATTCGGTGCCGGAGCCAACCAATTCCACTTCGATATCGGCGAGGCGGAGGGGATGCCGGAGCCGGTCACCGGCCTGGGGCTCTTCGGAGGCTCTTCGCGGCTTTTCCCCGTGCGGGGCTACCGTGCCAACTACCGCTCGGGGCGGATCGCGTGGACATCGAGCGTCGAGTACCGCTTCCCCGTAGCGCTCCTGGACAGCGGGCTGCCCTTCGCCCCCCTCTTCTTCGACCGTCTGCACGGGTCGGTCTTCTTCGACGCCGGAAACGCTTGGGGGCCGACCCTGGGACAGCCGAGCTACGACAATCCGCGCATGGAGACGCTCGCCGGTGTCGGCGCGGAGCTGTCGGTGATCGTCGCTCCCGTCTACCGGCGCGGGTTCGGGCTCCGGTTCGGGGCGGGGGTGCCGCTGAACGGAGGCGACGGCGCGGCATTCTACCTGCGGGTGGGGAACGCTTTCTAAGCCGAAGTTCGGCGGCGGCGATCTGCCAAGTGATTGCGGCGCTGCAACATAAGCGATTTCCGGGGTGTACGCTACTGGGTACGGCTTATGGGCGGACGCCGAGCAGGCGGAAGGCTTCGGCCTGGAGCGGGGTGGGGCGGGCGAGGATGTCGGCGGTCATGGCTCCGTGCACGGGGGGCCTGACGCGGTTGCGGGTGAGGGTGGCGAGGTCGCGGAGCAGGGTCCGGAAGCTGTGGACGGGAAGGCCCTCGGGGGTGCGCTTCCCGGCCTTCTTAGCGCGTGCCGCGCGGGAGACGCGGGCGGGCGCGACGGGCGAGGCGCGGGCGGCTTCTGCGGCGGCCGGGTCGTGGTCGTCGAAGAGCAGGGGGGCCAGCGCGCGGCGCATGTGCCATTCGACGTAGTAGGCGAGCATGCAGAGGAAGACATGGGCGCGGACGCGATCGGCGAGGCGGTGGTGGACGGGGCGGACCTTGAGGTCGACCCCCTTGAAGCTGCGGAAGGCGCGCTCGACCCGGCTGAGGCTCTTGTAGGCGCGGACCGTGTCTTCGGGCCCCATCTCGCCGACGGGCACGTTGGTGCGGATCACGTAGATGCCGTCGAGCGCCGACTCTTCGGCGATGCGCTTCTCGTCGCGCTCGTAGGAGAAGCCGTCGTCGGTCACGGTGGTCTTGAAGTGCTTGCCGACCTTGCGGGCGCGCAGGGCCCGGTCGGCGCGCACGGCGATGCGCTTCTCGCCCCGCAGCGGGCGGTTGTCGCGCTGCGTCGCCCGGACGACCTGTTCGAGCTTGACCTCCGTGGCCGCGAGCAGCGCCTCTCGCTTGCGCGCGCGCTCGGCCGCGAGCAGCGGGTTGCGGCAGACGACCAGCCGCTCGCCCGGATAGAGCTCGGGCGCGGAGACCTCGGCCAGGTCCTGCTCGTCGAAGATCGACAGCTGCAGGTCGCCGCCGGAAGCGAGCCTGCGGATCGCCGGAGCCCGCAGCGAGGTGATCCACCGCAGCCCCGCGGGCCCGAGGTCCTCGCGGATGCGGGCGTCGGTCAGCATCCCCCGGTCGCCGGCCACGACGACCCGCGAGAGCGAGAAGCGCCCGGTGAGCTTCTCGACCTGGGCGGCCACGGAGCCGGGGTCGGCCGTGTTGCCCTCGAAGACCTGGGCGGCCACCGGACGGCCCTCCCGGTCGCAGAGCAGGGCGAAGACGATCTGAAGCTTGCCGCGCCTGCCGTCGCGAGAGTAGCCGCGCTTGGCCAGCGGGCACTTTGTGCCCTCGAAGTACACCGAGGTCAGGTCGCAGAGCACGAGCGAGCCGTCCTCGACATGCCGGGCCGCCAGAGTCCGCTCGATGCGCGGCTGCCGCCGCAGCAGCCAGTCCATCGCCTCGTAGAGCTCCTCCGCCGTCGCGTCTTCGGCGCCGAGCTCCTCGCCCAGCGTGTCGGTCTGTGTCTCGGAGGCGAGGCCCCGGGCGGTGGCGAGCTTCGAGCGGGGGTCGAGGACGCGGGCGGCGATCATCGCCGCCGCCAAGGAGCGCATCCGCGAGGGACGGCGGTCGAGCAGCCTCTCGAGGCCCAGCTTCCGCGCCGTGCCCGCGACGGCGGCGACATGCCCGTGGGGTCGGGAGCGCAGGATCTCGAAGGCGTCGTCCATCGACTTCAGGGCGACGCCGCCCTTGAGCAGGATGCGCAGCCCCCGGACGATCTCGTCGGGCCACTTCGAGAGGTTGGCGAGGGTGCGCTTGCAGACCTTGCCGTCCTTGCGGAAGGACTCGCGCAGCAGGACGGCGGGCGGGGAGTTCCGGTTGGGCACGCGTTCGATGTACATGGGTATCATGGTAACGGATATACTGAATGATGTCAATATGCACACCGAATCGTTACATGGGTACAGCATCCGGATGCCGAAATCGACTCAGGTCTTTCGGCTGCAACACGTTAACCGCGATAATCGGCCCGATTCTGTCCCGAACTTCGGTCTAAGGTCAGCCGCTGCAGCGCCCCCCCGGCCCTTCACGCCCCGCCATGCCCGCCTTTGGGCCGCTTGCCTGCCGCCATCGCCGTCCTCCATGGCAGAGCTCACGATCTGCGTCACTTGCCGTTGGAACATGCTCCCGTCGCGCCGTCCGATCAGGGCGCTCGGGATCCCGCGAAGAACTCCTCGATAAAGTCGGTGGCCGGTTCCGCCGCCAGGAACTCGGGAGAGCCGCGCTGCACCACCTTGCCCGCCTCCAGGGCGTAGACGCCGGGCGACCCGAGCGCGTGCACGTCCCGCGCGTCGTGGGTGACGACGATGGAGGGTCGGCGGTGCTGCGTAAGGCGGCGTGCCAGGTAGCCGCGCAGGCCGCGGCGGGCGGCTGCATCCATGGCTGCGAGCGGCTCGTCGAGCAGGAGCATCCCGGGCGCGGGCAGGAGGGCCCGCGCGAGAGCGACACGCTGCTTCTCGCCGCCTGACAGGGTGGCGGGGTAGCGCCGCGCCAAGTGCCCGCACTCGATCTCCGCGAGCATTTCGGCGGCGATGCGGCGGCGGTCGGGCCGGGATCGCCGCATGGAGCCCGCCGCGGTCCCGAAGGCCACGTTGTCGAGAACGGTCAGGTGCGGAAAGAGACCGTATCCCTGCGGCACGTAGCCGACACGCCGGTCCTCGGGCGCGAGGCAGATGCCGCCGTTCGAGTCGAACAGGATGCGGTCGCCAAGGCGGATCTGCCCACGCTCCGGGCGGTAGGCGCCGGCGATGACCCGGAGCAGGGTCGTCTTGCCGGAGCCGTTCGGCCCGATGACCGCCACCGGCGCGGCGTCGCCCTCGATGTGCGCGTCCAGGTGGAAGTCCCCGGCGCGAGCCTCGACGCGCACGCTCCAGCGCACGGATCAGCGCCCTGTGCGGCCTCGCGCCGCCGCGACCGACCGCACCATGTTCAGGATCCCGCGAAGCCCTGCGCTGGGGGTCGCCCCGCTCCGGCCCCCGCACCCCGATCCGCTCCCGCACCCCGATCCGCTCCGAAGCGGCGCACGATCAGCGCGGGGACGGCGCGCAGCGGAATGAGCAGGAGCGCGCTCGCGACGACCAGGACGAGGGCCAGCGCGACCGCGACCTGCGCGTCGGACTCCAGCGCGGTGTAGATGGCGAGCGGCATCGTCTGGGTGGATCCAGGAAAGTTGCCGGCGAAGAGGAGGGTGGCGCCGAACTCTCCCAGTGCGCGGGCCCAGGCGAGGGCGGCGCCTGCGACCATTCCGGGAAGCGCGAGCGGGACCGCGACCCGGACGAAGGCGCTCGAAGGGGAATGACCGAGGGTGCGGGCGACGATCAGCAGGTCCTCGTCGACGCGCCGGAAGGCCGAGGCGGAGGCCTGTATGTAGAAGGGGGACGAGACGACGACCTGGGCTGCGATGACGGCGGTGGTGGTGAAGGGGATCTGAAGGCCGAAGAACGACAGCACGGGGCCGAAGAGGCCGTTGCGTCCGAACGCTTCCAGCAAGGCGATGCCCATGACGGCGGGCGGCACCACGATCGGCAGATCGACCAGCGTCTCGACGATGCGAGACCCGCGTCCCGGGCGTGCCGCCATCCACCACGCGAGGGGGGTGCCGGCCACGACGATCACCGCGAGGCTGACCAAGGTCGTGCGGGTGCTGAGCCACAGCGCCGGGGCGAAGAGCGGGTGGCGGGCACCCGCGACGATGTCACCGGGTGAGGATGCGCCTGCGAGCGCGATCAAGGGGATCGCGAGGACGGCCAGCATGGGCAGCGCGGCCAGGAACGGCGCACGCTCCGCGAGAGAACGGCGGCGCGTCACCCGCCTACTGCGCCGTTGCGGTCACGTCGGTGAGGAAACCGTGCCGCGAGAGGATTCGGCGACCCTCCGGCGAAGCCACGAACCCCGCCCACCGCTCCCCCCCGGCGACGTTTTCGGCACCCGTCACCACGCCGATCAGGTAGCGCGCCCGCACGTTCGCGCGGGGAGGCACCCGCACTGTCCGCACGCGTCCCGGCGCTGCGTCCGTGCGGTACACGATCGCGGCATCGGCCTCGCCCAGCTCCACCTTGGCGCGCACGAGCCGCACGCTGCTCTCTTCGGAGACGACGCGGTCCAGGACCGCCGTCTCGAAACCGGGGAGACCGCCGTCGGCTCCCGCGCGCCTCAGCGCCTCGCGCGCATACGCCCCGACGGGCACGTACGGCGTTCCGATCACGAGCCGCTCGGCTCGCACGAGGTCGGCGAAGGCCTCGATCCGCGACGGATTGCCTTGCGGGACGATCACCACCAGCTCGTTCTCTGCCACGACACGCTGGCCGGTGACCAGCCCCTTGCGGACCAGCGGTTCCATGTGGCGGGGGTCGGCCGAGACGAAGACGTCGGCGGGCGCGCCCTGTTCGATCTGCAAGCGCAGCACCTGGCTCCCGGCGAAGACCAGTACGACTTCGGTGGCGGGATGGGCCGCCTCGAAGACGCCGGCCATGTCGTTGAAGGCGTCGGTCAGCGACGAGGCGGCGAAGACGCGCAGCGGCTGCGGTTCCGGTTCGGAGGACTCGCAGCCCCCGAGAAGTGCGGCCGCGCTCAGCAGCCCGTGGACAAGCCCGCGCGAGCACGGAGAGCGGTGAGGCGCGCCCGCGGCGATCCCCGTCGCGCCGCGGAATGCCCGTCGCGCCCGCATCGCGGCGGTGCGCCTGCGAATCTTCACGCCCATTCCAGCCTCGTGACCTGTCCGCTGAGCGACCCGTCGTACCCGGGCAGGTGGTTCACGTCGGTGCGGAAACCGGGGTCGTCCAAGGCGTCGATGATGCGCGAAATGGGCGGGTCGGCCGCTCGTGTCTCGGGGACGACCAGGTCGAAGCGCTCTTGCGTGATCGGAACGAAATCGAGGCCTTCGGCGAGCGCCGCGCTCTCGATGGCGATGCCGACGTCGGCCGCGCCCCACCGCACGAGGCGGGCCACCTCGGCGTGGCCGCGGGCGAACGGTCCCGCGGCGGGAAGGCCGCAGTCCCGTTCAGCCTCTGTAAGCCGGGCGGCCAGCGCGTGGGCGCCGGACCCCTCTTCGCGCCGTACGAGACGCAGGTCGGGGTCGAGCAGGTCGGCGCCGCCGGTCAGGCCGCGCGGGTTTCCGGCGGGCACCACGAGCCCCTGCCGCCAGCGAGTGACGTTGACGAGGAGCAGGTACTGGTTGGAAAGCGCGCGCCGGGCCGGGCCGGCTGTGTCGTCATAGCCTCCGTCTTCCGGCAGGTGGAGTCCGGCCATGTGCACGAGACGCCCGACCAACAGATCCAGCGCACGTCCGTTCCCGGCGTGCACCCAAGTCAATCGGGCATCGTTGAAGCGGTTCGCCACACGCTGCGCCGCCATCCCCAGCAGCGGGGCGCATCCGGCCACGAGAACGTTGCGAGTCAGATGACCCGGATCGCCGAGCGGCGTCACGTGCATCACGTACCCGTTCTTCTCGTTCGTGATGATCCCGTCGGCGGCGGACATCCCGTGAGCGGGGAGGCGGTGTGCCACCCAGAAGGGCTCGACATACCCGAGCGCGACCCGCGGGCCCGTCTTGTCGCCGGGCGCGGCCGTCACCGACGGCGCGCGGATCTCGAGCTCGGCGGTCAGGCTGAACAGGTCCTCGACCGTGCACCCGAAGACGCGCGCCATCTTGAGCCCAAGGCTCGTCGAAGGACCTGGGGAAGCCCGTCTCGATGGCGTGGACCGCCTAGGCGGGAGACGCCGAGTCGTGTGGCGAGGTCTTGCTGGGACATCCCCTCCGCCTTCCGACGGCGCCTTATGCGGTTGTGCAGCCGGACATCGGTCATGACGGATCTCGTGCT
Organism: Longimicrobiales bacterium; assembly: GCA_965215065.1. Lineage (GTDB taxonomy): Bacteria > Gemmatimonadota > Gemmatimonadetes > Longimicrobiales > Gaopeijiaceae > Bin94. The sequence continues at coordinate 887,616 of OZ244037.1, read as the reverse complement.
CTCAAAGGGTTTCACCCCGGGCTGCCAAACCCGCCAATGTAAGGTTTACATTATACAATGTAAAGTCGGCTTGTCATTTCGGGCGGCCCACTACCCGTAGTAGGGCCGGATCGCCTGTGCCAGCGAGACCTCGATGTCCCAGACCGCATCCGTCACCGCTCGGCCGATCAGGTCCATCCGGCGCAGGAACTGAATGCGCGGAAGCACATGCCGCAGCTCGCGCCTCGAGAACAACTCGGCGAAGACGCCGCACGCGTCGGCGAGACAGATGATGACGACATCGCGCGGGGTCGGGATCTTTTCACTGAAGAGCAGCTCCATGATGCGCAGCTTGACCTCCTGCTCCGAGGTACCGTCGATGACCGGGTAGCGGCGCGACCGGAAGACCCACAGGAACCGGTCTTCGCGGCGCTCCAAGATGCCGCGCGCGATCAGGCGGTTCACGGCGGCTTCGCGGATCTCGTCGGCCCGGCCGGCGGCGCGCCCCACCCAGAAGCGGGCGTCGCGGGTGCCTTCCTCGTTCGCGATGTCGGCCAGCACGGGGTCGAGCAGGTCGTCGCCCATGGGCGTGGGATTGACCAAAATCAGCTTCTCCAAGTCGGTATCGATGCGGTCTTCGAGCGCCAGGTCCATCAGCACCCCGCCGCCCAGGGCATACCGCAGGGACCAGTCGGGAACCCGCAGGAATCGCTCCCCTTCGTCGTCCAGCAGGAGCAGCATGATCTCTTCGGCGAATCTCAGCGTCATTGGTCCGGCCTCCTCAGAAGATCTCCTCAGAAAATGTTGGCCTCCGCCGCCGCACCTGCCGCCGCCCCCGCGTCCTCGAACCTTCGGTGGCGGAAGGCGGTCACGTCGAGGGTGTGCGAACGTCCGTCCGCGATCAGCTCGGACACCGCGAGTCCGGTCGCCGGGGCGTGCATGATCCCGTGCCCCGAAAATCCGCAGGCGTCGACCCACCGGCGCGTCCCGGGGTTATAACCGATCACCGGGCTGTTGTCGGGAGTGACGCCGTAGTATCCCCACCAGCTCCCGTTGCGGTCGACTCCGAGGTCGGCCCACCAGGGGTAGCGGTCGACACCGGCCAGCAGCACCTGTTCCAGCCAGCTCCAGTCGACCCCCTCCGTGAACCCGTCATCGGCGTGGGAATCAAGACCGAAAAGGATCCGGTCCCCTTCGCTCCGCAGATATACGCCGGAATCGAGGTCGATGGTGAGCGGGTAGGTGCGCTCGTCGGCGACCGGGGCGCTCAGGAAGATCTGGATCCGCTTCGGCCGCACGGGAACCTCAAGCCCTGCAAGGCGGCCGACCAGTCCAGACCATGTTCCCGCTGCGTTGACGACATGTCCGCAGGAGCAGGCCGACGTCGGCGACTCGACGCACCATCCGTCGCCCTCGGGGCGGACCGCGGTCACGGCCTGGCGGAAACGGTATTGCACCCCGGCCCGGCGCCCCATCGACACCCAAGCGTGTGTGGCCATGTGGGGATCGATGATGCCGTCCCAAGGCCCGTAGGTCGCGCCGGCGAGCCCGTCGGTGACGAGGGGAACGTACCGCACAGCCTCTTCCGGGGACAGTACCTCTACCGGGGCGCCCAAGCTTCGCTGCAGCGCGACCGACCGGAGGTGCTGCTTCCAGCGGCCGGGCGGGACCAGGAGCAGGTAGCCGATGCTGCGGTACCCGGCCTCGAAGCCGTAGCGCTCGTGAAAGGTGCGGTAGACGGGCAGCGAGTACATGGAGAGCGCGATGTTGGGCCGGGTGGTGAACTGGACGCGCACTCCCGCCGCGCTCTTCCCCGTCGAGCCGAGCGCAGGGGCCGACTCGCGCTCGAGGACGACCACCGACAGGCCGCGCCGGACAAGCTCCCACGCGCAGCAGGCACCGACGATCCCGGCACCGATGACGGCCACATCGGCCGTGTGCTTACCCTTCACGCTTCACGAACGCTACGCTTCCCTCGATCTCGGCGTGCAGCACGGCCGCCTTGCCGTCGGTGCCGATCTCGAAGCGCAGAAACTCTTCCCGGTCGGCGATTCCCCACCAGGTGCTGCGAAACGTGTCGTAGTGCCAGTGCTCCAAAGCGCCTTGGAATCCTTTCCCGAATCCGGCGCTCAGCACGTCGCCGTCCGCGGTCACCGCGATCTCGCCGTACATGTCGTTCACGTAGGTGCCGACGTACTCCGAGACGCGCAGCGTCGGCGAGGTTCCCTCGACCCGGCTCTCCTCGGCCTCCCCCGCGGCTGCACGCTGCTGCTCCAAGAGCTCGCTCCAAGCCTTCATCATCATCTCGTTCCACGGCAGTCCTTCTCCACCCTCAATACGGTCGATGATCCGGTGGGCGAGCGCCGAGCTGAAGCCGTTGGCGGCGCCCAGGTTGGAGAGGATCACCATGCCGTAGTCGCGTTTCGGCACGAACCCGACAAAGGCGGTCATCCCGTCGATGTTCCCGCCGTGGGACACCATCGCGACGTCGCGGTAGCTGCTCAGGAACCAGCCGAGTCCGTAGGTCAGGAAATCGGATTCGGGCCAGATCAGCCCCCAGGTGCCCTCCTTGCGGATGACCATCTGGCTGGTGTGCATCTCGCGCATCGCCTCTTCGGAGATCAGGCGCTCCCCCTCGTACTCGCCGTCGCCCAGATGGAGGCGAACCCACTGCGCCATCTGCATCGCGCTGGAGTTGATCGATCCGGCCGGTCCGGCGTTGTCGATGTTGCGATAGGGGATCGCCGTCGCCCCGCCGTCGGGCGGCGCTCGGTGAGGACTCGCCACGTTGTCGAGTCTGCCGAGCGGCTCCATGAGCGTGGTGCTGCGGGTCATGCCCAGCGGCCGGAAGATCCGCGAGGCCACGAAGTCGTCCCAGCTCATTCCGGACACTGCCTCGATGATCTCGCCGGCCGCGATCCAGGTCGTGTTGTTGTACTGGAAGGTGGAGCGCAGTCTGAAGGTGACCGGCTGATGCCGAACCTGGTGCAGGACCTCTTCGCGGCTCCGGCCGCTCGCATACCAGAGGCGGTCCCCGCGCAGCAGTCCGGAGTTATGACTCATCAGGTCCCGGACCCGAAGATCCCTGGTGATGTAGGGGTCGCTGAGCCGAAAGGCCGGGAGGTGATCCGCTACGGGGTCGTCCCATGACGCCTTCCCTTCGTCGACCAGCATTGCGATTGAGGCCGCGGTGAAGGCCTTGGAGGTGGACCCCACGGCGAAGATCGTGTTCTCGTCGACGGGATCCACACCCCCGATCTCTTTTACGCCGAAGCCCCCGGCGAAGACGACCTCGTCGTTTTGGATCACGACGACCGCCGTGCCCGGGATCCCCCAGTCGCGGATCATCCGCTCGATTTCCGCCTCGATCCCGTCGAGACCCTGCTGGGCGGCTGCGCCCGGAGCGACAACGAGGAAGAAGGCCGATGCCAGCAGCCCGTGGATGAATCCGCCCGGATGCATCGCCGCTCGAATGCCGGGGGGATTTTGTCCGTGGGCTGCAAAGGCGCTGGTGCTGCGGATCATCGATCACGTCTCCGAGGTTGTGGGATGCCGGGTTGCGGGGTTCCCGCCGGCTCTACCAGCTGCCCAGTTCGCCCGCCCGTGCGATCACGCCGCAGAGGCGCTCGGCCGCATTGCGCCAGTTGGTGCGCACGGCGGCCTGGGCTTCGTCCGCGTCGCCGGACTCGATTCGCCTTACGATCTTCTGGTGCTCCTTGACGGAAACCGCGATCTGGTCCAGCAGGGCGTCGATGTAGAGACGAGTGTACCGCTCGGCCTGGGGCTTGATCGAATCGTTCAGCGCCAGGAGGCGCGGCCCGGCCCCGCCGGTTACGTACCTGCGGTGGAACCCGTTGTCGAGCTGAAAGATCATCTCCCGAGAGGGCCTTCGGCTCCGCGCCTCGGACAGCATGTCGGAGTTGATCCGGTTGAGGTCGCCGACGAGCGAACGACGGTCGGCGAGGCGGGCGGAGCGCCAAGCGGCCAGGCCTTCAATTTCGCCCACGATGTAAAGGAGCTCGCGCGCGTCGTCCTGGGTAAGCGGAGACACGAACGGGCGGCTTTGGCGGCCGCTTCCGGCGTCGGCGATGTAGCCTTCCTGCATCAGGCGCTGGAGCGCGCTCCGAATCGGCGTGCGGCTGAGTCCGAGCCGGTCGGCGACCTCGGTCTCGATGATGCGAGAACCGGGGGCCAGGCGTCCGTGGACGATCAGTTCGCGCAAACGCCTGTATGCCTGCGTCCCGAGGTCATTGGCAGTGGTGTTGGCCAGCGTCATGGCTCGTCTCCCTTGAACGACGGCCTGTTCAGCGACGATCTCACCCGCATAACACTATAATGCACTTCACCCGGAATGCAGTCCGCCGACGCGAAGTAAAGAAGTAAAATTGTATACTTTGTAGTATGCGAATCCGGGGGCCACCCCCGAGCGACGCCGAAAAAGGATGTTCTTACGGGAGCGCCATGAGTACCCCACCTCCAGCGGTCGGCGGGCCGGGTTCCTCGAATCCGGTCGAAGTCGAGATCCGTCCGGCCCGGACACGCGACGAGTTCATCGCCTGCGTCGATCTTCAGCGCGATACCTGGGGCCGCGGCTTCTCGGAGGTCGTGCCTCTTAGCCTGCTGCAGATCACGGCGAAGATGAAGGGAGTCGTCACCGGGGCATTCGGCCCGGGAGGGACGCTGTACGGCTTCGTCTACGGCGTGACCGGCATCCGCTGCGGCGAGCTGGCGCACTGGTCCCACATGCTGGCCGTGCGTCCCGAGGCCCGGGATCAGGGGATCGGGAGACGTCTCAAACTCGCCCAAAGGCAGGAACTGAGTGCTGCGGGAGTGAGGACCATGTACTGGACCTACGACCCGCTGGTGGCCCGCAACGCCCATCTGAATCTCAACCTTCTCGGCGCAACCGTGGACGAGTTCGTGCAGGACATGTACGGCGAATCGGACAGCGAACTCCACCAGCTCGGGACCGACAGGTTCATCGTGAAGTGGGACCTCACCGGGGAGGGCGAACGCAACGCTGAGCGCGCGCCCGAAACCCGCTCGGTCCTGTGGGCTCCGGGCACGACGGTGCAGGCGGAGGCCGCGGCCCGCGGCGCAGACGAGCCGATTCCGCCGCCGGATGCGGACGCGACCGAGGGTGCGGACGTGATCGAGGTTCTGATCCCCAGGGACATCGAAGCCGTTGAAGCGCGTTCGTTCGAGGAGGCGCTCGGCTGGCGCCGTTCAACCCGCCGGGCGCTCGGTCATTTCCTGAACGGCTCTTACGACGTAAGCGCGTTCATACCGGGAGAGAAGCACGGCAGATACATCATCTCCCGCACACCTCGACAAGAAGGAGACCCGTACCCATGAACCGGTTGCTCACCCTTTCTGCTGGCATCGCCGACGCAGTTGCAGTTGCCGTCGCAGTTGCCGTCGCAGTCCCCGCGACCGCCTCCGCGCAGCAGAACATGGATGTGCTGACCGCCGATGACATCTTCGACCTGGAATTCGTCAGCGACCCGCAGATCTCTCCCAGCGGTGCGCAGATCGTGTTCGTGCGCGAGCGGGCCGACCCGCATACCGACACGCGGTACTCGAATCTGTGGATCATGCGTCGGGACGGCTCGGGACAGCGCCCTCTGACCACGGGCAAGCAGTCGGACCGCTGGCCGCGCTGGTCGCCGGACGGGGAACGGCTCCTGTATCTGTCGGACGAGACCGGATCGCCCCAGCTGCACATCCGGTGGATGGACACGGGCGCCACCAATCAGATCACGAACCTCGCCGAGGCGCCGCGGGTGCCCGCCTGGTCGCCCGACGGCACGATGGTCGCGTTCTCCTCGTTCGTGCCCGAGGCGGGCATGCAGCTCATCTCCATGCCGAGCCCGCCGGAGGGCGCAGAGTGGGCGGAGTCGGCGCGCGTCATCCACGAGCTCGTCCACCGCTTCGACGGGACGGGCGACCTGGAGCACGGGTTCACCCATGTCTTCGTGGTCCCGGCCGAGGGGGGAACGCCGCGGCAGATCACCAGCGGCGATTTTCACCACGGGGGCTACGTGGGGCGCTCGGGCAGAGGTCGGCCGGTCTGGTCGGCGGACGGCGGATCGGTGCTGATCGAGGCGAACCGCCGCCCGGACTGGGAGCTGGAAAACCGCGACACCGAGATCTACGAAGTGTCGCTCGACGGCGAGATCCGCGCCCTGACCGATCGCAAGGGCCCCGACGGCGGCGCGGCGGTGTCGCCCGACGGCCGCTGGATCGCCTACACCGGCTTCGACGACCGCTATCAGGGATACCAGGTGACGGGGCTGTACCTGGCGAACCGCGACGGCTCCGGTGCGCGCCGGGTCGCCGCGCGGCTGGACAGGACCGTGGGCGGGCTGGCCTGGTCGCCGGATTCGGAGCGTCTCTACTTCTCCTACGCGGACCACGGGAACACCAAGGTGGCCTATGTGGAGCCGTTCCTCGGGGCGGCCTATAGTCGCGCAGGGGACGTTGTGTTCTTGAACGAGGTTCACGTCGTTGCCGAGAACCTGGGCGGCACGGGCTCCGCGTACGGCGGCGGAAGCTTCTCCGTGGGTCCCGGCGGGGTGTTTGCCTACACTGTTTCGACGCCGACGGTGATGAGCGAAGTGGCGGTCGGGGGCGATGATGGGGAAACTCGCGTGGTCACGGCGGTCAACCAGGATGTTCTGGGACACAAGACGCTGGGCGAGGTGGAGGAGTTTTGGTGGCCGTCCTCGCACGACGGCCTCGAAATACAGGGGTGGATCATCAAGCCGCCGGGTTTTGATCCGTCGAGGCGCTATCCGCTGATCCTGGAGATCCACGGCGGGCCGTTCGCCAACTACGGGGATCGTTTCGACATCGAGAAGCAGTCGATGGCTTCCGCAGGCTACGTCGTGCTCTACACCAACCCGAGGGGGAGTACTTCTTACGGCGAGGAATTCGGCAATCTCATCCACCACTCCTATCCCGGTAACGACTTCTACGACCTGGACTCCGGCGTCGACGCGGTGATCGATCTCGGGTATGTGGACCCGGACCAGCTGTATATTACGGGCGGCTCGGGCGGCGGGGTCCTCTCGTCGTGGTCGATCGGGAAGACCGACCGCTACAAGGCGGCAGCGGTGCTCTACCCGGTGATCAACTGGTACAGCTTCGCCGTCAGCGCGGACATTCCCGTCACGGTGGCCAAGTACTGGTTCCCGTCCATGCCCTGGGAGGACCCCGAACACTACATGTCGCGCTCCCCGATCTCGCTCGTCGGCAACGTGACCACGCCGACCATGGTCATGACCGGCGTGGAGGACTATCGTACCCCGATGTCTGAGTCGGACCAGTACTTCCAGGCCCTCAAGCTCGAAGGCGTGGAGGCCGTCCTGGTGAAGGTGCCGGGAGAGCCACACGGCATCCGGGTTCGTCCGAGCCACTACATGCAGAAGATCAAGTACATCATCGGATGGTTCGATCGGTACCGGGGGCGGGCCAGCTGAGGGGATGTCGAGGGGTCGGCCCTCGAAACGATCCCGGCATGCGCTGGAAGAGGAAGGCGATTATACTAGTTTGTTGAACTAGTTGTACGGGTCTTACGAGGGGATGCCATGATCACTGTGGGTGCGTTCGACGCCAAGACACACCTCTCTTCGCTGCTCAACCAAGTGGCGGATGGAGAGGAAGTTCTTATCACGAGGAGGGGTGTGCCGGTTGCGCGCCTTGTCCCGGCAGAGGAAGCGGACCGGAACGACATCGCAAAAGCGATCTTGGAGCTGCGGTCGATCCGCGACGGCGTCACTCTGGGTGACCTGAGCTGGAAAGAGCTGCGCGATTCGGGACGTCCGTGAGCGGTTTCGTACTTGACTGTTCCGTGGCAGCCACTTGGCTGTTCGGTGATCAAGCGACCCCCGAGACGGACGCACTTCTCGACCGTTTGAAGCAGGAAGATGCTTTTGTTCCCGGCATCTGGCATTTGGAAATCGGGAATTTTCTGGTACGGGCAGAACGGATGAAACGCATTGCCAAGGCGGAAGTTACGGCATATCTCAATCTCCTGCGAAGGCTTGCCGTCGTGACCGATGCCGAGACAGATGAACGTGCGCTGCGGGAAACCCTGGTGCTGGCCCGCGAGTGCGGTCTCAGCACCTATGACGCGGCGTACCTCGAGCTGGCGATCAGGCGGGGCGCACCGCTCGCCTCGCTCGACCGTGCGCTCGTCCTCGCGGCTCGCCGCATGCAGGTCGAAACCATCCCCGCGACAAGACATCGAAATCCACGAGAAACCACATGAATGAAGACGGAACGATGTCGTGGCGGCGGAGGCTGCGGGAATCGGCGTCGCCGCCGCCGGATCCGGTACCCCGCCGAACCGTCCTCAAGGCCGCCGCCGGTGTGGCCGGGCTCACGCTGGCCGCGCCGTTCGTGAACCTCGGCCGGGTCACGCTGCGGCCGCAGGGACCGAGGGGGCGGGGGACGCCCGGCGGGGAGTCCGCGGGCAGCGGTGCCCGTGCGCCCGAATCCCAGGAGCCGCAGGAGTACTCGACCCGCTGCATCGACCTGGTGACCGGCTCGCTCGTCATCGACATGCTGTCTCCGCTCGCCATATCCCGGTCGGTGCGGCAGCGCTGGGGTCCCGGCCTGAGCGGCCTGACGGCGGCGGAGGAGCAGGACTTCCGGGACTCGGAGATCGACGTCTTCCACATCGCGGTGGGGATCGGCGGCCGCGACTTCGACGACCAGTACCACAACACGCTGCTCTTCGTGTCGGGCTACAACTCCTTCGTCGCGCAGCGGCCGGACCTCTTCCTGCGCATCGATTCCGCCGAAGATCTGGCCAATGTGCACGGGTCGGGCCGGGTCGGGATCCTGATCGGCACGCAGACCTCGTCCCACTTCCGCAGCCCCGAAGACGTGAATGTCTTCCACGGGCTCGGGCAGCGCGTTTCGCAGCTGACCTACAACTCGCGGAACATGATCGGGAACGGATCCACCGAGCGGGTCGACGGCGGTATCTCGGACTTCGGCGTCTCGATCGTCGAGCGCATGAACGAGGTGGGGATGGCGGTCGATGTCTCGCATTCAGGCGACCGCACCACCCTCGACGCGTGCGAGGTTTCGTCCCGGCCCGTTCTCTTCACGCACTCCAACAGCCGGGTGCTTTCGGGCGGACACCCCCGCACCAAGACCGACGAGGCGGTCCGCGCAATGGCTGCGACGGGGGGCGTGATGGGAATCACGGGCGTGCGCATGTTCGTGAAGGACAGAGAGCCGACGACCATCGAGGACTACATCGACCACTTCGACCATGTGCGGGATCTGGTCGGTGTCGAGCACCTCGGCGTGGGGAGCGATGTCGATCTGTACGGCTACGACGACCTGCCCGCCGACGAATACGAAGCCCTCAAGGGGGCATACAAGGATTCGTACGCCTTCCGGGACAAGATCGACATCGAGGGCGTCGACCACCCGAAGCGCATGTTCGACCTGGCCGAGGCGCTGATCCGGAGGGGGTACGCGGACGAGCACATCCGCGCGATCCTAGGCGGCAACTTTCAACGTGTGCTGGGGGAGATATGGACGGTGTGAGGCGGCGTCGCTGCAGGGATGTAAAGCGCGATTTACAGAACGTAAGGTGAAGTTGACATTCCGGGCGGTTTTCCGGGCGCTGGCGTGCACAGCGCTGGTCCCTACCGCGGCGGCGTCCCAGGCCGCCCCGATCGCGCTCGTCGGTGCGCGGATCCACACGGCTGCCGGGCCGGCCGTCGAGAACGGCACGATCGTCTTCCGGAACGGCGTGATCACGGCGCTGGGCGCGGGCATCGCCCCGCCCGGCGACGCGCAGCTCGTGGACTTGACCGGGATGGTCGTCATGCCCGGCATGCTGGACAACCATTCTCACATCGGGGCCGACCCCCGCGACCTCAACGAGTTTCCGGCGCGGTTCGGCCCGCAGCACCGCATCCGCGATGTCCTGTCCCCGGACGACGCGTTCTGGAGGGGTGCCGTGAAGGGAGGGGTGACCACGGTCGTGACCGGGCCGGGGAGCGGGGAGGTCTCGAGCGGGCAGGCGATCGTGATCAAGACCTGGGGGCCGTCGATCGACGAGCGGATCGTGAAGGAGCGCGGCGGGCTCAAGATCGCGATGGGACGGAAGCGGCCCGGCAGGTCGCCGACCACGAGCATGGCGGTGACCGCGCTTCTGCGCGCCAAGTTCATCGAGGCGCAGGAGTACCGGGCAAAGCGGGAGGCGTGGGAAGAGGGCGGCCGCGAGGGCCCGGCTCCCGCACGCGACCTGGCGATGGAGGCCGTGGTCCGCGTGCTCGACGGCGAAGACCGGATCCGCTCCCATGTCCACATGGCGCACGACATCCTCTCGATCATCCGCTTGTCGCAGGAGTTCGGGTTCGGACTGACGATCCACCACTCCACCGAGGCCTACAAGGTCGCGGACGACATCGCCGAGGCCGGGATCGATGTCGTGGGGCTCCCGCTCTTCACGCGCATCGCGCTGTCCGGCGAGGTAATGGCCACGGGCACGATCATGAACGAGAAGGGAGTGCGCTTCGCGTTCCACACCGACGACCCGGTCGTGGGCTCCAAGTGGCAGCGCGGCAACGCCGGACTCGGGATCCGCTACGGGATGAGCGAGCGGCAGGCCCTCGAGGCCGTGACGATCAACCCCGCCGCGATCGCGGGAGTGGAAGACCGGGTGGGGAGCTTGGAGGTGGGCAAGGACGCCGACATCGTCGTGCTGAACGGGACATGGTACGAGGTGAGCAGCCTGGTGACGCGCGTGTACGTGAATGGAATGCCGGCATACGACCGGGAGGAGGAGCCGTGAGCCGGGTGACCACGAAGACCTTGCGCACGCCGGCGGGCGAATGCATGGCAGGACGGGCCAAGGGAGCCGTGAGCGGGACGGCACGGGTCGCCGTTGTCGCGCTGGCCGCGATCCATGGTGCCTCGGCCGCGATCCAGGCACAGACGATCGCGCTGACCGGAGGGCTCGTCTACCCCATCTCATCGGACCCGGTCGAGGGGGGGACGGTGCTGATGGCGGACGGCCGAATCGTCGCGGTGGGCACGGACGTGGCGATTCCCGCGGGGGCGGAGGTGATCGATGCGGCGGGAAGCGTGGTCATGCCGGGGATCATCGACGCGATGAGCTACTACGGGCTCGCCGGCGAGGACATGAACGAGGTGACGAGACCGCTGGCACCCGAGCTGCGGATCATCGAGGCGTTCAGCCCGTTCGGAGCGCTGGGTTCCGGGCAGGCAGGCGAGATCCGCGTGCGCGAGCTGCTGTCGGGGGGCGTGACCGCGACGTACATCGCGCCGGGAGACGCCACGGTGCTCGGCGGACAGGGTGCGGTGGTGAAGACCGCCGGTGCGCGCTTCGAAGACCTGATCGTGCGGGAGCCGGCGGCGATCGACATCACGCTGGGAGGACGTCCGGCATCGACCTATCGGGACATGTCGCGGTCCCCTTCGACGCGGATGGCGGTCGTCGCCCAGCTGCGGGAGATGCTGGTGAAGGCGCAGGAGCGGGTGGCGGGCGCAGACGGCGGGTCGGACGCTACGCCGCGCAACTTGGGCATGGAGGCGCTCGCCCGGCTGCTCGACGGCGAGATTCCGGCCCGCGTGCAGGCCAACGCAGCCCGCGACATCCGGGTGGCGATCGAGCTTGCCGAAGAGTTCGGCTTCGAGCTGGTAATCGACGGCGGCGCGGGTGCGCATCGCATGAGGGAGGAACTCGCGGACCGAGGGATTCCGGTCGTCCTCGGGCCGATCTCCCACCCCTACATATCGGGCGAGGAGATCCCCGATGCCGGCGACTACGGAGGGGTCGACGAGCGCAACGCGGTATGGCTGCACGAGGCGGGCGTACACATTTCTCTGGCCAGTTTTTCACGGGGCTTCGGAAGCTTCGGTCCCGGCGTGGCCGGACAGTGGCTGCTGATCGACGCGGCGATCGCACGAGGGCATGGGATGAGCGAGGCGGATGTGCTGCGCGCCGTCACGCTCAGCCCGGCCGAAGTGCTCGGGGTGGCGGACCGCCTCGGCAGTCTGGAGGTCGGGAAGGACGCGGACGTGGTGGTCTTCGACGGCGACCCGCTCAGCATTCGAACATGGGCGACCCGGGTTTTCGTGGGCGGGCGACTCGTCTACGAGAGAAAGGATTGAAGGAATGATGACGGTGAGAGCGGTGTCCCGCCGAGTGCGGGCTCCCGGCGTCGCGCTCGGCATGGCGGTGTTGCTGGCGGCCTGCGGAGAGGGCGGCGGGGTGGGTGCGGGCGGCGGCATCGGCCCGATGGACGTGGTCATCGAGGGCGGCCGCGTGGTGGACGGCACGGGGGCGGCTTGGTTCCACGGCGATGTCGGCATCCGCGGCGACCGGATCGCGGCGGTCACGCCCGCGGGCGGCTTGGCCTCGGTTGACGCAGCCAGGCGCATCGACGCTGCGGGCAAGGTGGTGTCGCCTGGTTTCATCGACATCCAGTCGCACGCGCGCGGCCCTCTGCTGAACGGGGACGGGCGCTTGCTGGGGAAGATCACTCAGGGCATCACGACCGAGATCATGGGCGAGGGCTGGACGAACGCGCCCGCCAACGCCAACACCGCGACGGGAGCGGGACTGGTCGACCCCGAGGCGCAAGGCCCGCGGCACGACTTCTCGGGCCCGCACGGCTTCGATCGCTGGCTCTACGCCATGGCGGACAACGGGAGCTCGCCGAACTTCGGGTCGTTCGTGGGCGCCACGACCGTGCGTGTCTACGCGATGGGCGAGGCGGCGGGGCCAGCGAGCGAGGCCCAGCTCGACAGCATGCGCGCGGTGACGCGGCGAGCCATGGAGGACGGTGCATTCGGGGTGGCCAGCGCGCTGATCTACCCGCCCGGCAACTTCGCGGGCACCGAGGAGCTGGCGGAGGTCGTCGCGGCTTCGGCACCCTACGGGGGCGTATACATCACGCACATGCGCTCCGAGGCGGACCGCTTCCTGGAAGCGATCGACGAGGCAATCGAGATCGGCACGCGGGCCGGCGTTCCGGTCGAGATATATCACCTCAAGGCGGCCGGGGTACGGAATCACCACAAGGCCGCGCTCGCGATTGCGAAGATCGATTCCGCTCGGGCGGCCGGGGTCGACGTGCAGGCCGACATGTACCCCTACACCGCCGGCGGGACGGGCATCTCGGCGCTCTTCCCCCCGTGGGCGTCGGAGGACGGCCGGCTGCTGGACAACCTGTCGGATGCTGAGACCCGGGCGCGCATTCACGCCGAGGTGCTGGCGGACGGCCCCGAGTGGGAGAACTTCGGCACGCTGTCCACGCCGGAAGGCATCCTGGTGACCTCGGTCGGCGAGGCGGGGCCGGGCGGCGAGCCCACCGGGGCCGAACGCTACGTGGGCATGCGCCTGGACGAGGTCGCGGCCGAGATGGACATCGACTGGGTGGAAGCGGCCATGGAGATCACCCTGATGACCGAGGGTCGCGCAGGCATGGTCATCTTCATGATGGCCGAGGAGAACGTCGCCCTGCAGCTGCGGCAGCCGTGGATCAAGATCGGCACCGACGCGTCCGGGTTCGACCCGGCCGACGTCAAGGGGATGGTCCACCCCCGTTCTTACGGCACCTATCCGCGCATTCTGGGCAAGTACGTCCGGGACGAGGGCGTCATCACCCTGGAAGACGCCGTGCGCAAGATGACTTCCGCGGTCGCGACGCGGCTGTCGATCCACGACCGGGGCCTGATCAAGCCGGGAATGTACGCCGATGTGGTCGTCTTCGACCCGGCGACCGTGGCGGACCGCGCCACCTTCGAGGATCCGCACCAGCTCTCGGTCGGCGTCGAAGAGGTGTTCGTGAACGGCATGCACGTGTTGCGCGCCGGGGAACACACGGGTGCCAAGCCTGGGCGGATCGTGCGCGGGCCCGGGTACCGGGCCGAGCGCTGACGGCGGCGCTGTCGACGCGGGTGCGAATGCGGCCGTCGTCCGCCGTCGCGGCTTGGCAGCCCTTGGACAAAATCCCCCCGACATTTGAGCGGCGATGCATCCGGGTTGGATTGCTCCGCTCCGCAGTGTCGCTCTGATGCGGGTCGGGGTCGTCGGCGGCGGGGTCATCGGCCTTTCCACGGCCTATTACCTGAAGAAGCTGGGCGCGGCCCCGGTCATCGTGGAATCGTGGACGCTCGGGGGCGGCTGCTCGCTCGGCAACGCGGGCTGGATCTGTCCGTCGTTATCGAGCCCGCTGCCCGCACCCGGCCTCACACTGAAGTCGCTCAGCTGGATATTGCGGCCCGACAGCCCGCTGTACATCAAACCCACAGCATTGCTGCGGCTGGTCCCGTGGCTGATGCGCTTCCGCTCTTTCTGCAACCACGCCGATCAGAAGCGCGGAATCGCAGCGCTGGCCGCGCTCAACGAATTCACGATGGATCGCTACGACGAGCTGGCGGCGGACGGCGTGAGGTTCGAGATCTCCAGGTCGGGCGTGCTGATGGCCTTCCAGGACTCCGACAAGGCCGCGGTGGCGCAGAAGGAAGTAAAGCTGGTGGCCGCAGCCGGAGCGGCCTCATGCAGCGAGTTGGACGAGGCCGAACTTTACGAACGCGAGCCCATGCTGCGTCCCGGATTCAAGTTCGGGCTGTTCGCGGGTGCGGAGCGTCACGTACGGCCGGAGTCGCTGACACGCGGACTGGGGGCGGCACTGCGCGAAGGCGGAGCCGAGATCCACGACGGCACCCTCGCGACGGGGTTCAGGAGCGAGGGCAGGCGTGTGGTTGCGATCGTCACTTCTCAGGGCGACCTCGAGGTCGACGCCGTGGTGCTGGCCGCCGGGGCCCACACCGCTTCCCTAGCGCGCATGGCGGGGTGGCCGATCCCGCTGACCGCCGGGAAGGGCTACTCCGTGACGATCGAACAGCCGGCGAACCAACTGCGCCAGCCCCTCTACCTGGGCGGCGCCAAGATCGGGCTGACCCCCTTCAAAGACGCGCTCCGCTTCGCCGGAACGATGGAACTGTCAGGGATCAATCGCCGGATGGACGCAGCGCGGATTCGGTCGCTCCGCCGCCATGTGAGCCGGATGGTGGACATCCCGGAAGCGAACGACGGAGGCCGCGCCTGGGTCGGAATGCGCCCCATGGTGCCGGACAGTCTCCCCGTGATGGGGCAGCTGCCGTCTAGGGAGAACGTCTACGTGAATACCGGCCACCAGATGCTGGGCGTGACGTTGGCCCCCAGCAGCGGCTGGGCGCTCGCCGGGCTGATGCTGGAGGGGAAGCCGGGAGTGGGGCTGGAGGCGTTCTCAGCGGGGAGGTTCTGATGGAGGGCGGAGGCCGCGCTGACAAGGGTCTCGCGGAACCCGGATTCTGAAGGAGCTGCAGCGACCTCTGGATGTGAAGGACGCGAGCACGCGATGCGTCGGTCTACTGTTAGTTAACGAACTGTAAAGCTCTGCGCGGCAGCATGGGCACCCTGATCGACGGCTCGCGCATCGCGACCGTGAGCCATCCTGCTCCCGATCAGCCGGATTTCCCATTTGATTAGATCGTGTTAGTATTATCGGGCACTTGACGAACCCATTGGGCGCTTGAAACGATCATATGAGTGGAATCACGCATGAACCCTACCTGGACCCGAACCGACAAGGCCCAGGATGGGAACCACCCTGAGATACGGCGACAGATGGCGAAGCTGATCAGGAAAGGCCGTCGGCGAGATACTTTCACCCAGTACCGGCCGACCGAAGTTCGTCCATGGGAGGTCATCGACCCGGATTCGGGACTGCCGCTCACGGCTCCCGGCATGTGGGCGGTGATCGTCTCGTTGCTTGATGCTGGCGTCCCGCTCAGGAAACACTCGCTGGATAATCCCCCCGGCGAGAAAGCTTGGGTGTTCCTAGCGAGGCTGTGCGCCGACCGGCCGCTCATCTATGTGAAACTCCAAATGTTCGGATCTCGTGTCCTCCTCCGCAGCTTCCACGACGCGATGTACGACGATGACTAGAATCGCTTCTCCTCCGAAAGTCCTTGGACCTCACCCTGGCCCGGACTCCTGCGACCTCTGCGGGGCTTCGGGACTCGTCACGGAGCTTGTCCGAGACCCATTCATCTACGGAGCGGGCTCCGACGCCGTGGAGCTCAGTGCAGATGTGCCGGTGCATACGTGCTCGCGATGCGATGTGTCGTACACTGGAGACGAGGCCGAGACCGTGCGCCACGAGGCTGTCTGCCGTCACCTCGGCCTCCTTACGCCGGCCGAAATCCGCGGACTTCGCGAACGCTACAACCTGTCGCGCGCCGCCTTCGCCCGGATGACAGGTTTTGGGGACGCGACGCTGGCTCGCTGGGAGAAAGGGGAGGTGGTTCAGAATGCCTCCAGCGACCGCTACCTGAGGCTGCTGACGGATCCGAACGTCATGAACCGGCTACAGGTTCCGACCGGACTGACAGACCCGGCGAGCCAGCCGCACCGGATGGCTTCTAGCATCGCCGTACACCTCGTTGTCCTCACGCCCCAAGCAGAGGATCGCTATCGAAGGAGGGCTCGGAGCTGGACTCCTCGTGCAGGGGTGGTCTGATGTACGTTGCCACATTCTACTCCTTCAAGGGTGGAGTCGGCCGAACGCTGGCCTTGCTCAACGTGGCCTACGAGCTGGCCGATTCCGGCCTGAAGATCCTCGTCGTCGACTTCGACCTAGAAGCTCCCGCGATCTATCCCGAGCGGTGGCAAAGGCCAACGAGAGCCTTGTCCGTCGGAGAAGAGGAAATCGGCTCCGGCAGCAAAGGCATCGTCGAATACGTTGGCGAATACCTCCGAACGATGCGTTCGCCCAATGTTGACGACTATATGGTGGATGCCACTCCAAAGAACTGCAGCGGGACGATCGCACTGATGCCGTCGGGGCTGCTGGATGCCGGGTACGGGCGTCGCCTGAACGAGATTGACTGGAATGACCTGTATACGAGGCGAGACGGCTACGTGATGTTCGAGGATCTGAGGGCGCAGTGGGCAGAACTTGCCTTCGACTATGTGCTCCTGGATTCCCGCACGGGCTTTACCGATGTGGGGGGAATATGCACGCGTCACCTTCCAGACGCCGTAGTGCTGATGTTCCGTCCCGACGACCAGAGTCTGCGAGGGATGGAAAGCGTCGTTGAAGCAATCAGGACGGAAGGGCCTACGCCCCGGCGGAAGGACCCGGTGCAGCTGCACTTCGCGATGGCAGCGATTCCGGATGCCGACGACGAAGACGGGATACTGGAGCGGCATCGCAAAACCTTCAGGAAAAGGCTTGAGATCCCATCGGGCCGCCTGCTGGAAATCAGGCACTATCAAAGTATGGACTTGTTGACTCAGCCGATCTATACAGATGTGCGTCCGCGTACTAAGCTGGCCGGGTCGTTTCGCGAGCTTGCCGTGCGGGTTCGAACTCGCAACATAGCTGACCGGGAAGGCGTTCTGAGCTACCTGAGGACTTCCCGTCACAGAATGCCGGATCGACAGGAGGATGACTTCCTCGACCGGATCAGCCGTCGCTACGGTGAGGATGTTGACGTACTAGGCGAACTGGCTGATGTACACCGCATGAGAGGATCTCCGCTCAAGGCTGCCGAGCTGTTGGAGCGAATCGCGAAGTTGGAAACTCCGACAGCCGAGCAACTCATTAATCTGGCAGAAGCCAGGCGTTTTACACGCGACGGGGAAGGCTCGCTGCGTGCACTCAATGCATTTTTTCAGGATCCATGGGACGGGCCGCCATCAAGCGATAGTCGCCGCTACAGTTTGGTCCGCAGGGGACTCAATATGCTCGAGACTCTTGTGGTGGATCGCACAGCGTATGTTGACGGTAGCCCGATCATCGCCGGTCTCCCGCCTGCAGAGCGCGCATCCGTGGCCGACCGCCTAGATTTGTCGCCATGCGAACGACGGGTCGCGGTCGGCATTCTGGAAGATGTCCTAAGAGAGAAGGAGGATACAGCCAGCCTGAGGAGGGCTTGGAAGTGGAACCTCGCGTTCGCGCGCGTGGCTGTCGGGTACTTCGCACAAGCTGTCGAAGCTTTCCGAGACGCGTTGGCGGAACCGCGTTCTCAGGCACCTGTCCCAACGGCATTCAACTTGGCAATGGCACTGTGGGGCGAGTCCAGATCTGCCGATTCCGCTGCGTTTGCGCGTGTACTGAATTACTACGATGCCGAGGACGACAAGGAGTGGTTGAAGGGCGATCCAAACAAGCTCCAGGCGCTTGCAGTGGCGGAAAGGTTCGGGGGCCGCCTGAGCGATGCAGCCGAACACTTGGCAGATGCCGAGAAGTTGATTCGTATTCGCCGCCAGCGAACGGCAATCAGCTGCTGGTCCTATACCCGTGTTTCGGCCGCTGCGTTCCACGAACATTGTAACGATATACGCCGTCTCTTTGCCGGCGAGCACATTGAGCCTGTTTTCATGCGGCGTAACGACCGTGCGGTCCGGGATTCACGCCCCGACCTTCGGTGAGCGGTTACGCTCCGGGCTTGGTCGCTCCCCCCACTACGACCGGGGGTCGCCCGGCCACAACTCTTTCACCATGTCCCTCGGACGCCGCTTGCCGCGCATCGCCGGATGCCTGAGCACCTTCACTTCGACGGTACGGGACACGCGCCTCACGAAATCGAGATGCCGCCGCTTCCTGAATCCGGCTCCCTGAAAGATCACTACCTGAGGCTGGTAGCAATGGATCTCGTCCAGCAGAAACTGCCGCTCGATCTCGTGAGACAGATGCTCCCGGTCTGACCCACCCGTGCGCCCGCGTCGGTCTATCGTCGTCCACTTGTAGAAGTTGGTCAGTCCGACGAACGACATGGGATTCGCCTTCCAGCGTGATTCGGGGTTCTCGCGCAGGATTTTCTGGCACGTGAGCTCAAAGTCGGCGATCTCGTCCCAGCCGTATTTCGGCGGCAGCATCGCCAGTGCGACAACCCAAGTTCCCGCGATATGGGGATTGAGGTCGCTCAGCCTCTTGCCCTCGATGCGTTCCCGCCGCGTCTCGAACGATTGGAGGTGTCCGGGATCCTCGCCGATGTCCAGGCCGATGAAGAGTATCCGGCGGTCCTCCCCGTAGCGGGACCCGACATAGGGATGGCACGCGAATCGCTTACTCTGGTGGCGATCCGGGATGCCGGTTCGCGGATCGATCCCCATGTGCCGGAAGAACCTCCGATGCCGCTCATCGAGACATGCCACGACCTTGTCGCGCGTCACTGACATCGGCCCGCCTCGTTCACGAGGGCAGAGGGCGAGACCGCGCCCCGGTGTCCCCGTCGGCCACGACCATCGCCGCCTCAAGCGCCGACTTCCATCTGGCGTCGAGGTGTTCTTGGACCAGCCGGTCCCGTTCCGCCGACAGCTTGAGCATGGACAGCATCCGCTGTGCCAAGGCGACGAATTGGGCGATGTTGATCGCCGTCGGGTTCCAGCCGTAGAGGGCGGTCTTCATGATGTTTGCGGAGCCCAGCAGCGCATGCGTCAGGGCCAGCATCTGGGCCAGCTTCATCTTGTCCGCAATGTCGGATCGGGCAGCCCCCGCCGTCGTTTCGCGGCGGATCCGCAGTGTGTGGTACGTATGTATGACGAGCTCGGCAATCGCGGGAGAAATCGCCGTCGTCATGAAGTGCCGAAGGTCGTACCCGTTGCTGTACATGTACCGCGCGATGTCTCTGACCGCGACCGGCGAACCGCCCTCCTTCAGCGTGATTCCCGGTTTCACGCTGACCAGCTGAAGCGGTGCCAGGAAGGGCGGCGGAAGGCCCTGCGTGGTGAAGACATCCGAGAATCCGTGCACCACCACCTTCAGGAGCGCTTCGATTATGTTGGGCGATGCTGCGTCGCCGGTACCCTTCAGCACCTGCCATCGGCCCGATTTATCGATGAAGGTGCAGCTCCCGCAGATGATGTCCCTCGTCCCGAAGACAAGCCCCAGAAGCGGGTCGTGTCCCAAGGAGCTCAACCGATGAACATTCGGCGTCAGCCCGATACGCGGCGATACCACGTCGTAAGGCACTTTGGCCCAGCGTTCCGCTGCCGTGGTCAGCCCGGTGACCCAGTTTGAAACGCATTGCGCTCGATGTTGTCCGAGCTTCTGATCGGAGCCAGCTTTTCCGACTGCTCGCGCATCCATTTCGTCAGGGGACTGCCCCGCTGCGGCTCTCCCTTGAAGTTCTTGCCGGGCGTTGCCACCAGCAGGTAGTCGAGGATCGCGCCGACGAGCACCGCCACCGTCACCGCACCGTAGTCCCATCGGTCCCACGGTGCGGGGCTGAACTCCGCGTCAAAGCGCCGGCAGATGGCGGCCGCCCGGTCAGCAGGCAGCAGCTGCTCGAGCGGGTCGCGCGCCACCTCGATCCCCCGGTCGGCGAGGTACCGATCCACGGCACCGAGGTACGCATCCCAATCATCCCCCGCTTCGGGGAGCATGAATATGCGTGAAAGATCGTGCGGCCGTTCCCGATGGGCACTGCGCTCGCGGGCCGGAACCTGCAGGTAGTCCGCGATGTCTACATCGATGTCCGCGTTGTCCGGCTCTTTCGGATGCGGGGATAGCCGACCGGCCTCGGCCAAGTGTTGAGTGATTCGCGCCATCTCCTCGTCCAGTTCCCGCAGCGCGACGCTCTGCCGTCCGGCCCGCGACTCAAGGGCGGAGGCTTCCGTTTCCAGCACCTGCAGATCTTCGTGAAGCTCCGCCAGCTGGACCCGCTGGGCGAGGGCCGCCCGCTCGGCTCCCTTCCGCGTTTTCTCCTTCATCGTTCCCTGCCGCCCCGGACGCGGCTATCGGGCGCTTCGTTTTCCAGCGCCAAGGCGCGCTCGAAGCCTCGTGCACGCACGCCCAGCTCTCCCAGCGCGCCCGTCGATCGGATCAACAGGGTCACTTTCCGGGCCAGCATGCGGATCGCCTCACGGTTCACCTTCGTTTCGTCGGTAAGCGCGGCGACCCGTGCGCCGAATGCGGCTATGTCTTCGGCAAGGTTGACGATCGACATCTGGTGAATGCGCAGCACCTCTTGGAGCATCAGCTCTCTGCGGGAACCCCTGTCCCGCTCGGCTCCGCCCATGACCCACTGCGCCGCCTTGTAGGCGGTCCCGCCGACGAGGATGACCACGCCGATTCCGGTGGCCATCGCGGACAGCCCCAGCACCCCTCCCAGCCCAAGGGTCGCAAGTCCCGAAGTGATGCCGGCGGCGCTGAGTCCGACGACGCTGCCGCTCAGGTAGACGGCGGCGACCGGGACCCCGACCGATGCGGCCCGCGCGGCCGTCGCCTTCATCGCCTTTTTGATCTGCCGGTCCGAGATCTCGCCGTCCAGGATCCTCTGGTCCTGCACGCATGTTTCCTCGATAAAGGCGACCTTATCGTCGTCCAGATCCAGAATTGCCGCCAGACGAAGAATCCCGGGGCGCTCGCCGACCCGGCCGCCGGACGTGGCCCGCCTTATCCTTATCGCGTCCTTGAGCAGCGAACAGCTCAAGGCCAGTCTCGCCTCGGCCGTCGGGACAGCATCCAACAGCCAGGTGGTCAGCTCCTCCGGATCCAGGCCCGACGGGTCTTCCAGCGAGGACCGCACTGACTGACGCACCCGTGCGCTGCATCGCAGCTGCGCCATCAATACCTGGATCTCGCACAGCTCCCGTGCGTCAATCCGGTCGTCGTCGCCGTGAACGAGCCAGACGAGCGTCTGCACGTAGCACTCCTTGAGGTCATCAGGAAGGTCTTCGACGACGACATGTCCGACGTCGCGGTCCCCGTCACCTCTCCGGTCACCGTCGGTCGCGTCCCCGTCGGTCGATTTCTCATCGTCGGCACCGGGGAGCACCCGGCGGATCTTGCCGAAGGTGTCGCCGATGGCGGTCGCGGCGGACGAGATCGTGCTTCCAGCGTCCTCCAGCGTCTCGGTCACTCGCTCACGAGAGCGTGAAAGGACGGGCTTCCGATGTTTGCTCACCCGACATCTCCTTTCGTACAGTTGTGCCTATGCGTCGCCGAATCAATATACGTAGCGTGGGAATGTCCACGTCCACATGGCCGACCAGGACGGCGGCAGCGACCCCTGCCCGCCGGGGTCGGTCGCACGAACGCAAGCTGGGGGTCGGGGGGAGTCCGCAGAGTGACCCGCGTTTCCTTCTTCACCTCCGCTCGAGAGCGGCGTCTCTGGTTCTTGTCGGTGGTCGTCGTGGCGGCCATCTACTCCACCCTGGGGCTGGCGGGAACGCTGGCCGATGTGCTCCGCGAGCACGACCTGATCCCTGCCGCCGTGCTCCTCCTCATGCTCCTCGTGACGGCGGCCATCGTCGGAAGCGGCTTGAAGAGGCGTCCCGGGCGGCGCGAGGTCTGGATGGCGTTCGGCGTCGCGGCCGTCTACGGGATGGCGGTGCTCAGGATGGGCGGCAGCCCCGAGGAGCGCACCCACCTATTCGAGTACGGTATCGTCGCCGTCCTGATCTACCACGCTCTCCGCGAGCGCTCGCGAAACGGTCGCCGGGTGCGGGCACCGGCCCTGCTCGCGCTTGCAGTGACCGCGCTGTTGGGCTGGCTCGACGAGGGCATCCAGGCGCTGCTCCCCAACCGCGTCTACGACACCTTCGATGTAGTGTCCAACGCCCTCGCCGCCCTGATGGCGATCACGGCGAACCTGGCTGTCACGCGGACGAGCGCCTTTTTGGAGCGGCGACAGGGACGGCGGCGCACGGACCGGGAGTGAAGATGCAGCCGCCGGGGCCGAGCATGAGGACACAGCCGCTTGGGGCCGGGCGTGAAGATGCAGCCGCCGCGAAGCCAGGCGTGACGCAGCGAAACAGGACGACCGGGCGGCCCCCCCGTTGCCCTCGGCCGCCCGGCATCCCAAGGTTGTCCCATGGCAACCCACTGGGCCATCGACCTCGGTACTTCCAACACGACGATCTGCGAAGACAGGTCGGGCCGGGCGCATGTCGTGAACCTGCCGGAGCTCGCGAAGATGGAGCCCCTCACGCAGACCCCGGTCATGCCGTCGTGCGTCTGCGTCATGGACCGAAACGGCGAGGATGTCCTGATCGGGCAGGAAGCCGTCACCTACAACTGGGACGGACGGGCCACGGGCTTCGCAGGTGGATTCAAGCGCTGGCTCGGCACGGAGAGCGGACGGGCCATGGCGCGCGTGGGCGGGAGAACCTTCACCGCTCAGGACGTCGCTTCGCTTTTCGTCCGCGAGGTCGTCCGCGTCCTGGAGGCGCGATTCGGCGAAGAAGTCGCCGATCTCACCATCGCCACGCCGAGCGGTTTCTACGAAACGTACCGGGCCGAGCTGCAGGCCATCGTCCGGCGCGTGAAGCACCGGGGCTGGTGGAGACGCATGGTGGCGCGTCTCCGGGGGAAGCCGACCCGGATCGTGTTCCGCACGCTCGACGAACCGGTGGCGGCCGCGCTGGGCTACGGGGTGGATGTCGCACGCCCCGCCATGCTCGCGGCCTTCGATTTCGGGGGCGGATCGATGGAAGCCGCCGTCGTGAGGACCCACGGCGCGCGGACGGTGGAGACCGGGCGGGCGCAAGTGCTGGCGAAGCAGGCGGTGGAGCTTGGGGGCGACGATGTCGACCGCTGGATTCTGAAGCGATTCGTCCCGGCGGCACTGCACGACTGGCCCGAATGGGATGTCGCGCTCCGGTGGGAGGCCGAGCGCGTGAAGCTGCTGGCGAGCGCGGGAAGCGAGGGCGACTTCACTTTCCGCAACGAATCATACGGCAAGCTGGACTACGACATCCTGAAGGACATTCTCGCCGAGAACGGCCTGTACGCACGGATGCAGGAGCTCCTGGGCGCGCTGCTCACGGAGCTTCGGACCCGGCACGGCGTGCCCCCCGATGACATCGACGACGTGATCCTCGAGGGCGGGTCCACGCTCCTTCCCGAAGTCCGGAATGTCGTAGGCGACGTGTTGGGACGGGAGAAAGTGCGCGAGTGGCTCCCCTTCGAGAGCGTGGCGCGAGGTGCGTGCATCTTTGCGGGCGGCGCGCACGTCGAGGACTTCATCTACCACGACTACGCGCTCCGCGTCCTGCCCGACGACGACGGCGAGGCCGAGTACGAACTGCTCATCCCCGGCGGTACGCGCTTCCCGACGGTCGACGACTTCGTGACGCGCTACTACGCCCCCGGCTTCGACGGCCAGCAACACATCAACCTCTTCATCTGCGAGGTCGGACGGGTCGCCGGGCGTCCGGTCGCTTGGACCGAGCGAGCCGACCGCTCCCGTTATTTCGTGCCGAAGACCGCGGGCGAACGGGCGTTCTGCCTGTGCCTGAACGAGGCGGACCCGGCCCTGCCGCTCGACCCCGCCGGCAAGGGAGCCGCGCCCCGGCTGCGCGTGACCTACCTGGTGGACGAGAACCGCTGGCTGTGCGTGACCGTGCACGACCTGCATCGCAAGGCCGACCTGAGGGTCAGGCACCCGGTGGTGCGGCTGCGATGAGGGCGGGAGATGCGATGAGCGCCGGAGACGCGATGAGGGCCGGGGAACCCGCCGAATGAGCCTGCTCAAAGCACTGTTCGGGCCGAGCCAGAAGGAGATCTGGCGGCAGCTTGCCGGAGAAGTGGGCGGACGCTTCCACGAAGGAGGGCTCCTGACCCATTCCGCCGTCCAGGCCCGGACCGACGACTGGATCATCACGCTCGACACGTTCACGCAGGGCGACGGCAAGACGAACCAGGTCTGCACAAGACTCCGCGCTCCCTATTCCAATCCGGAAGGCTTCAGGTTCGAAATCTACCGGGCCAGCGTCTTCAGCCGCCTGGGGAAGGCGCTGGGCATGCAGGATATCAAGGTCGGCCATCCTCGCTTCGATCAGGACTTCGTGATCAAAGGCAACGCCCCGAGGCGCGTGCGACGCCTGTTTGACAACAGGAAGATCCGCGATCTCATCGATGCCCAGCCCCGGATTCATCTCTCCGTAAAGGGGCACGACGGGTGGTTGAGCAAGTTCCCTGCGGGGGTGGACGAGCTTCACTTCCAGTCGGCCGGGACCATCAAGGATCTCGTGCAGCTCCGGAAGCTGTTCGACCTCTTCGCCGAGGTCCTGCAGCAGGTCTGTCACGAAGGAAGGGCGTACGAAGACGATGTCGGGATCCACATCCGGCGCCTGCGCGCCCCCGGGGGCCGGATCAAGGACAAGCGCATCATCTGGGAAGGCGACGGGCCGCGCCGGGATGCGGCCGTCGCGCTCGGGAGGCTCAAGGACCCTTCAGCAGTTCCAGCCCTCGCGTCCGTTCTCGACGACGAAGACGCCATGCTCCGGGCCCTGGCGATCGAAGCACTCGCCGAGATTCAGCACCGGGATGCGATCCGCCCCCTCGTCCCCCTGCTCGGCGACCACCGGACGGCCGACGGTCGGCGCATTCAGGCCAGAGTCGCCGAGGCGATGAAGCGGCTGGGCGCAGGGGAGCTGGCCGATACCGTGCTCGCGGCCCTCGGCGGCGACTTCGGGCCTCTTCAAGCGTACCACGGCGAATACAGAGCACAGATCATCGCGGCGCTCGCCGGGGCGCTCAAGGGACCCGCCGGTAGGCACGCGGCGGACGCGCTCGCCGAGATCAACGCCGTGGAGGCTCTGCCCGACCTCCGCGTCATGACGAGGGCCCGCATGCCGGAGCGCACGGCGCAGGCCGTCGCGGGTGCGATCAGAAAGCTCGAGGCACGGGCTTCGCTGCCGCGCGCCGCCTCTGCGGCCGACAGATCAGTCGACACGCTGCCGCGGTCCGCTCGTAAACCGGGCCCCGACCATGCCACGCTACCGCGCGGCTCTCGGGCACCGTAACAGCCCGCCCATCGCGATCATCGGGCCTTGCCGGGATCATCCTGGGTGCATCTCCATCGCGGCACGCAGACCCGACTCGAGGGCACCGGCGATCCATCCCGGGCACCCGACACATGCTCTCCTGCAAAACGCAGTGGTCCCTCAGACGGGCGAGCACGTTGCCGAGTTCGCGGTCCGGGGCTGGCGTGGGTGACGCCCAGGCGGCGCGGCTCCAAGGGGAGTCCTCCGGTTCGACAGGGCTGCGGCAGGAGATCAGACCGACCCCCGCCAGCGCGGCTACGCGGCGAACGAAGTCGCGTCGATCAATGGATTGCTCGTTCGGGCCGGGCCAGATGGATGGGGGGCTTGAAGGCCCGAAGGTTGCACTTACGGGACCGAGTTGGCGGCGGACGGCGCCTGTCGCTTCCGGACTCGGGAGCACTCACTCTTGCGGTGTCAAGTGATCCTGTGTACCATTCATTGGTTCCACTTCTCGGAGGCTCTCCGAGATTGATGTCTGCGCCCACGGCCTCCGCCATCGTCCCTTGCGATGCGCTTTGTGTATCGCTAGACCGAAGTTCGGCGGCGGCGATCTGCCAAGTGATTGCGGCGCTGCAACATAAGCGATTTCCGGGGTGTACGCTACTGGGTACGGCTTATGGGCGGACGCCGAGCAGGCGGAAGGCTTCGGCCTGGAGCGGGGTGGGGCGGGCGAGGATGTCGGCGGTCATGGCTCCGTGCACGGGGGGCCTGACGCGGTTGCGGGTGAGGGTGGCGAGGTCGTCGAGCAGGGTCCGGAAGCTGTGGACGGGAAGGCCCTCGGGGGTGCGCTTCCCGGCCTTCTTAGCGCGTGCCGCGCGGGAGACGCGGGCGGGCGCGACGGGCGAGGCGCGGGCGGCTTCTGCGGCGGCCGGGTCGTGGTCGTCGAAGAGCAGGGGGGCCAGCGCGCGGCGCATGTGCCATTCGACGTAGTAGGCGAGCATGCAGAGGAAGACATGGGCGCGGACGCGATCGGCGAGGCGGTGGTGGACGGGGCGGACCTTGAGGTCCACCCCCTTGAAGCTGCGGAAGGCGCGCTCGACCCGGCTGAGGCTCTTGTAGGCGCGGACCGTGTCTTCGGGCCCCATCTCGCCGGCGGGCACGTTGGTGCGGATCACGCAGATGCCGTCGAGCGCCGACTCTTCGGCGATGCGCTGCTCGTCGCGCTCGTAGGAGAAGCCGTCGTCGGTCACGGTGGTCTTGAAGTGCTTGCCGACCTTGCGGGCGCGCAGGGCCCGGTCGGCGCGCACGGCGATGCGCTTCTCGCCCCGCAGCGGGCGGTTGTCGCGCTGCGTCGCCCGGACGACCTGTTCGAGCTTGACCTCCGTGGCCGCGAGCAGCGCCTCTCGCTTGCGCGCGCGCTCGGCCGCGAGCAGCGGGTTGCGGCAGACGACCAGCCGCTCGCCCGGACAGAGCTCGGGCGCGGAGACCTCGGCCAGGTCCTGCTCGTCGAAGATCGACAGCTGCAGGTCGCCGCCGGAAGCGAGCCTGCGGATCGCCGGAGCCCGCAGCGAGGTGATCCACCGCAGCCCCGCGGGCCCGAGGTCCTCGCGGATGCGGGCGTCGGTCAGCATCCCCCGGTCGCTGGCCACGACGACCCGCGAGAGCGAGAAGCGCCCGGTGAGCTTCTCGACCTGGGCGGCCACGGAGCCGGGGTCGGCCGTGTTGCCCTCGAAGACCTGGGCGGCCACCGGACGGCCCTCCCGGTCGCAGAGCAGGGCGAAGACGATCTGAAGCTTGCCGCGCCTGCCGTCGCGAGAGTAGCCGCGCTTGGCCAGCGGGCACTTCGTGCCCTCGAAGTACACCGAGGTCAGATCGCAGAGCACGAGCGAGCCGTCCTCGACATGCCGGGCCGCCAGAGTCCGCTCGATGCGCGGCTGCCGCCGCAGCAGCCAGTCCATCGCCTCGTAGAGCTCCTCCGCCGTCGCGTCTTCGGCGCCGAGCTCCTCGCCCAGCGTGTCGGTCTGTGTCTCGGAGGCGAGGCCCCGGGCGGTGGCGAGCTTCGAGCGGGGGTCGAGGACGCGGGCGGCGATCATCGCCGCCGCCAAGGAGCGCATCCGCGAGGGACGGCGGTCGAGCAGCCTCTCGAGGCCCAGCTTCCGCGCCGTGCCCGCGACGGCGGCGACATGCCCGTGGGGTCGGGAGCGCAGGATCTCGAAGGCGTCGTCCATCGACTTCAGGGCGACGCCGCCCTTGAGCAGGATGCGCAGCCCCCGGACGATCTCGTCGGGCCACTTCGAGAGGTTGGCGAGGGTGCGCTTGCAGACCTTGCCGTCCTTGCGGAAGGACTCGCGCAGCAGGACGGCGGGCGGGGAGTTCCGGTTGGGCACGCGTTCGATGTACATGGGTATCATGGTAACGGATATGCTGAATCATGTCAATATGCACACCGAATCGTTACATGGGTACAGCATCCGGATGCCGAAATCGACTCAGGTCTTTCGGCTGCAACACGTTAACCGCGATAATCGGCCCGATTCTGTCCCGAACTTCGGGCTAGAACATGCCGAAGGCTTCACCGAACTGGTAGCTCACTTCTGCGGGGGGAGCGCCGAATGCTCCTTCGAATGCGAAGACGGCGAGCTCGAGCAGGTTCATTGCGAATGCATGTGACTGCGCTGGCGACGGCCCTCGTTATCGTCTCTGCGCCGACCGCATACGGGCAAGAAGCCGAGCCGCCCAAGGCCGACTGCGTCGACCGGACTGCGTTGACCGAGTCCGGGGGAATCGTAGCCGGAACTCCTGCGCCTGGCACGCTGGGGATGAGATGGGGCGGCAGGGTGGATTTTCGTGACGGCGTTCCAACTGGCTGGTCGGAACATCCCATCATATCTGCCGTGGTTTGCGACGGGCCAGCTCACAAAGCGGGACTCCGGCAGGGCGACGCGATCTTGAAGGTGAACGGTGCCGCCGCCCGCTCAACCCCGTTTCCGAGGGTGATTCCCGGCGAACAATACAGGCTCGAAGTGAAACGCGGTCAAGCGGTTCTGAACATGGTGCTGGTGGCGGTTGCCAGAGAGGCTTCGGGCTAACGACTGCCTTTCCCTCTGGGAAGGCGTGGGTCGTGTGCTCGGCTGGCGGCTAACAGGCCTCACATTGGTTCGTCTCTCGATTGCGGTGGGGTTGGCGGCAGCCTGTGCCGCGGGTTGTGGCCCTGCGGATCGTGGGGCGACCGACGATCTGGTGGATCAAGATACTGGACCGCCGGGCTCGTGGGATCGTGAAGTGGGGCTTCCCCCAGCGAGTGACGCGTCAGGGATCGGCAACGAGGCACGCGTTCAGATTGGATCGCTCCGTCAGGAAGACGTGGTGCTCTATGACGTGGTGGGAGCGGTCATGCTCTCGGATCGAAGAATCGTCGTCGCGAACCGTGGCACCTCGGAACTCCTGTTTTTCGACCCCGCCGGGAGCTTCCTCTTTTCGACGGGCAGTCGTGGCGACGGGCCCGGGGCATTCCGCCGTTTGGCGGCAATCGGTGTTGGATCGGGCGACACAATCTTCACCTACGACGATTGGGCCGGACGGATCTCCATCTTTGATGCCGCCGGAACGTTGGTGCGGACCAGCCCGTTGGACATTGCTTCGGCTCTTCCCCAGGCATTCGCCCTCGGGCCGGGGTTGCAGGCGGCCGGATGGACCGCTTCCGGTGTTCTGATCGCATTCCGACGTGAATCGGGATCGCTGCTTTCCGGCCAAGATACTTCCGTGGAATCAGAGGACCGGGTGCCGCGATCAACCACCAACGGCGAATCCATCCGGTTCAGCCAGCCTGCGGTCGAGCTTGTATTCTTCGACCGCGACGGCAGGTTGGTTTCTCGAACAGGCAAGCTGCCGGGCAGCGAGTCATTGTCCGTCAGCCGCGTCGAGGATCGGAGAACAGGCGAAGGATCTGGTAGCGTGTCCGTTACCAGTTCGCGACTTCAGGTGCCGTTTCTGAAGACCTTTCAGGTAACGGCAGCGTGGGGGGCAGTCGCCTTCGGCAACACAGACGCCTACAAGATCCGCGTGAGTGACCCAAACGGTGACGTGATTCACACCGTAATCGGCGCGCGGCCGATCAGGCGGGTAACCACCGATGACCGGAACGCTTGGATCCGAAGGCAACTCTCGGCTATCTCTGATCCCATACTCCGTGAAAGACGGAAGAGGCTCTACGAAGGGATCGACTTTCCGGCCACAATGCCCGCGTTCGCGTCGCTGGTGCTGCAAGAGGGCGGGGTATTGTGGGTAGAGGATTTCGATTCCGGCCCGCCCCAATCGAGACACACACGGTGGAGCGTGTACGACCCCCTAGGAAAGCACCTTGGCAAGGTATCGTTGCCGACCCGGTTTCGGCCTATGTCCATCGGAAGCGGCTATGTCCTCGGCGTGTGGAAGGATCCGCTCGACGTGGAGTATGTACGCCTGTATGATTTGGAGTTGCCAGACGGGTAGTGTTTGGTTCTGATGCGGTCGCGCTCCGGTGGAGTTCGCGGGCGGGGACGTCACCCCCTTCCCATCGTGGATCGTGAATCGTCATCTCTCGGACGGCTCAAGGACCCATCGGCCGTTCCGGCCCTCGCGTCCGTTCTCGATGACGAAGATGCCCTGCTCAGGGCGTTGGCGGTCGAAGCACTCGCCGAGATTCAGCACCGGGATGCGATCCGTCCCCTCGTCCCCCTGCTCGGCGACCACCGGGAGGCCGACGGCCGACGCTTTCAGGACAGAGTCGCCGGAGCGCTGAAGCGGCTGGGTGCAGGGGAGTTGGCCGATACCGTGCTCGCGGCCCTCGGCGGCGACTTCGGGCCTCTTCAAGCGTACCGCGGCGAATACAGGGCACAGGTCATCGCGGCGCTCGCCGGGGCGCTCAAGGGACCCGCCGGCATGCACGCGGCCGACGCGCTCGCCGAGATCAACGCCGTGGAGGCTCTGCCTGATCTCCGCGTCATGACGAGGGCCCGCATGCCGGAGCGCACGGCGCAGGCCGTCGCGGGTGCAATCAGGAAGCTCGAGGCGCGGGCTTCGCTGCCGCGCGCCGCCTCCGCGGCCGACAGATCAGTCGACACGCTGCCTCGGTCAGCACGGGAACCGGACCCCGACCGTGCCACGCTGCCGCGCGGCTCTCGGGTGCCGTAGCATTCCCGTCCACCGTGGCGTCCGTCGCTCGTACCGTACATCGAGCGGCGCGAAGATCTGGAAGAGGCGGTCGGCGAGCTTCAAATGACAACTGCGCATTACGGTATGACAAGTGGGCCTTACATTCGGCACCCGCTATGGCCACCTCACCCCACTCGTGGCTCCATTTCCGCGAACGCTTCATCCCGCATAATCGTGTCCGTCAACAACGGCGATTCCCGATCCCATTCCTCCCTGCGGGTCCGTGACCTCAGCGCCGGGGCGTCGTAGACGAAGCGCCGGTCGTAGATCGCGTACAGCCTCTGAAACATTCGATTGTAGTCGAGCACCGATCCGGGTACCGGATAGCCGACATAAACGCGACATTCGGCCGGTCCGCCCAGGCATTTCACCAGTGTCATGCCGCACGCCTCGTAGCCTGACGGGTGATCGCGAAGGTCTTTTCGGCCCGACAACCGTTCCAAGGCATGATGGTAGCGCTGAATCGGTTCCGTCGGCTCCCCACCGCTCAGGAAAGCGATGTCGTGCGTGTCATTTTGACCAGCCTTGAGACAGCGACACCGCGAGCACCGGCCCGACCGTTGGAACCGTTGCCGTCACGTCCACCCTCTTGGTCTTCAGACCACCGAGTATTGTTCGCTCCCCAGGCTTCGCCGCGCTTGGGTCGTGATGAAGCAGGATTCCGTCTCGCCTTCGTTCCACGGCGGGCGCGGTCGAATCCGATCCGGATGAAATCCGCCTTCGATGACCAGCCGACAGGCCACGTACCAGTGCAGGGAGCGGATGTGTCGACTGGACTGGACATTGGAAGCCGGGAAGGCGAACCGGGTAAGGGCTTGCTGCAGACTGGTAAGCGCTGGTGACTCAGGCGGCACGGTAGTGCCTCCACCTCCGAAGTTCTCGGATTCCGCTGCGAAGCAGCTCCTCTTGCTCCTCCGACAGGTCGATGTCGGGAGCCAGGAATACCCGGCGCGCCTCGGCTGGCTCGATCTTCAGGACTCCGCCTCCCAACGCGTGTCCCTCGAGCTCGCAGGAAAGGGTGGTCAGCGCGTTCCGCCAGGTGGCGACGTACCGCGTCACGTCCGCCTCATTCAGAAAGTGGACCGCATGGACGGAGTTCGTGCATGTCACGCCTGCCGAGTTTCCGACCAACCTCGGCCCTCGGCCGGACATGATGGACAGGAACGCATGAGGAGTCCGTACATCCGGGACCGCGAACCATGGCCGCCGGTTGCGGCACTTGTAGGTTCGGCTCGCCGCTTGGCCCGCTTCAGATTCCAAATAGGCTTCCACCGACGGTGGCACTTCGGGCACCTCGGCCAGATTCAGCAGGAAAACCGGGCGGTCCTCATCCACCCACGACCTGACCACATCGTCGCCGACATCGTCCACCACCAAGTCGCGGTTGGAGCGGATCGAGACCCGGAGGACCTCCTTCGGGATGCCGAGTGCCGCCGCAGCGCTTGGGCGCAGGTGGAAGAACTCGTTGGCTCCGGTTACATACCCGATCCCGATCCGCGCCACATTCCCCAGCCTGCTGGCCGCCGCATGGACTGCGATATCCAGGTAGGCGGCTCGGATTGATGAGGGAACGATAAGAGCGCGCAGCCGGAATCCCCAGCGTCCAAGCTCGTCCACCGACACGGGTTCGAACGCCCATGAGCTTTCTTCGGCGCGGAGCGAGTCGAGTCGAACAAAGTGAATCGCATCGGAGCGTCCGCCGAATCCGGATGCCCGCAATAGCCAGCAGTCCTCCGACAGATCGGGGAAGAGTTTCTCTCGAACTGCGATCACTTCGATGCGTCGGAAGGAACGGAGGAGATACCGGACGACATCTCTCGCATAGACGGCGTGTCCGATCTCCGCGGGAACTACGAAGGCAAGGCGTCCCCCGTGCTTCAGAAGGCAGGACGCTCCTACCACGAACGGTGCCCAGGACGAACACAGGCCGGACAGTTTCACCCCATGCGCCGCGCAGAACTCCAGCGCGCGCTGCCGAGCCCGTCCGCCGAATCGCTGGTAGCGGATGAAGGGTGGGTTGCCGACGGCCGCGGCGAACCGGCGATTGGCGTCGGGGGCCCACGCAAAGAAGTCCGCAGTGATGATCTCCGCGTTCACCCGCCGCGAAGCCTCGGCGGCGGCCGCCGGGTCCAAATCTACGCCGACGGCGTCTTCGAAGTCCGCGAGAAAACGGCCGTCCCCGCACGAGGGATCAAGAACGGCGCCGCTCCGGTCTCCTTGCGTTGCCCAGGAAACCAGCGTGCGTACGACGGCGGGCGGCGTGTAGTAAGCACCTAGATCTTTCCGACTGGGCGATTCGCGCATGGGATCCTGCAAACGAGGTGTGTCCGCCATCGGGATCGGCTGACGCTAGCTAACCTAACAAGTGCAGGTCGCCGCAGGCTCACGGGATCGGGTGCCGTCGGCCTCCGGTGCCGCGCCGCCCACCGATCATTCGGGCATTCACCGGGATCATCCTGAACCGATCTCCATCGCGGCACGCAGACCCGACTCGAGGGCACCGTTGATCCATCCCCGGGCACCCGATACATGCTCTCCTGCAAAATGCAGCGGTCCTTCGGGCAGAGCGAGCGCGTGGCCGAGTTCGCGGTCCTGGGCCGACGTGGGCGACGCCCATGCGGCACGGCTCCAAGGGTCCAGCTGCCATGAGTGCGATGTGCCGGACGCGAAGTGACTGACCGCACCCGGCAGGAACTCGTCCCAGTGGGCGAGCACGCGGGCCACGCGGGCATCGCCGTCAAGTCCGTCGAGTTCGTTTGCGAGGTCGCCGCGCACATACGTGAGCAGCACGCCTTCGGGGCCCGGTGCGTCCCAGGTGGGATGCCAGAGCTCTTCGGGCCAGTCGGTCGTTCCCCAGCCGTTGAGACCTTCGGCCTCCCAGAACCGCGTCCGAAACCGGACGAACACGCGCGTGGCGCTCTGGTAGCGGAAGCCTCCGTTCATCGCCTCGGTCTTGGCCGGGGAAAGAGCCGGGGAAAAGCGGATGCCGGAGAGAAGAGGCACCGGCACGGTCACCAGAACCCTGTCCGACTCGAAGGTTCGGCCATCGCGGCAAGTAGTGCGGACCGTGGTCCCGGCCACGATGTCGGTCACGGGCGAAGCCGTGACGACACGGGCTCCCAGCACGGTTGCAAAGGCGGCGGGCAAGTGGTCGCTCCCGCCTCGGATCTTCACGAAGTCAGGACGTTCGGAGAGGAAGGAAGCCGGCGGGATCGATATCCGCTCCCCATTCTGGAATCGGAGGTAGAACCCGTCTTCCGGGTAGAAGCGGTCAAGGTCCAGTCCGAAATGACGAGCGTATCCCAGAGTCAAGTCGTGCTCCGGGGGAATGCGTGCGGCGCCCGCCTCGGCGGTGTGTCCGGGGGCGAACGGGGAGCGCAGAGTCAGGACGCGCCCCCCCGCTCGCGCGCGGGCCTCCAGCACGGTCACGTCGTGCCCCGCCCGGGTGAGTTCGTAGGCAGCGACCAGACCGGACATGCCGGCGCCGACCACGACGATCCGCAACGATCGGCCGGCCGGGGGCAGTGCTCCGGGGGAGTCCTCCGGTTCGACAGGGCTGCGGCAGGAGACCGGACCGACCCCCGCCAGTGCGGCTACGCGGCGAACGAAGTCGCGGCGATCGATGGATTGCTCGTCCGGGCCGGCACGGATGACGTCTGGCATGATCCACGGTCTGAGGCGAAGTTGGGTTCGCGTCATCGCACCGGGCCATCCCAGGTGATGGTCGAGTACCCTTCAACGACAACGCTGCTCTCCCAGCCTCCTTGGGCCAGCGTAACCGTGATCGTGCCCTCCTTGCCCTCTCCGGAATCGTCACTCATCCTCTGCAACCCCTCGAAAGCGACCACGTACTTGTTCTGCGTCTGCTCCTCCACACGCAGTATCAGGTAGTAGGCGACCAGCGAAGGCAGCTCCTCACCACGCTCAACCGCTCGTCGAACGATATCGTCACCCCAGTGCTCGGCGCTCGCCCAGTCATTCCACTCCTGAGCGTCGATCGCAGCATCGACTCGTCGGTCCAAATCAGAGGGAAAATTCTCGTAGTGGACTCTGGTCGGTCTGACGTCGGTGACGGTTCGCACAGCCGACACCAAAGCCCCGGTCGGATCGTCCGCAGGAGCCACGGGGAATCCCGTTTTCTCACAGGCGATTGCTGTCAGCGCGATGATGCAGACAACAGAGACAGACCACGTCGTCATCCGCCGCACAAACGGCGTACATGGACGCCGACATGTCGTTGACCTGCCGATCACCAACGGCGGTCCAACAACTCCCGGCGACCGGAACGATCGCCTTGCTGCGTCTTCCATTCCCATGCTCGCCTCCCTGCGCCGGATCTCCGCTCTCTTTCGCCCGGTCCTCATGGCCGACGGCCCGGCAGTACGATTCCGAAAGGTCGTGCCCTCGCCCCCGCCCCTTGATCGCTCCTTACCCGAATACCCAATGTGCATCGGCGAGGAGCCAAGAAGAATCGGGAACGAAGAAGAGCTGATCCCCGGAGCCGACCAGATGACATTGAGATTCACGCTTACTGCCCGTTTCCGCACGCACTTCGGCAGAGCACTTGCATCCGCTCTCGCCGTAATCGCTGCGAGTCCGGGTGCATTGAGCACTCAAGAAGGCCGGTTGACTTTCGGTGTAAAAATCCCGTCGGAGTACACGTACGCGTGGCGATCTAGACCGGTCGGAGCTTGCCGTGCGGGTGATCGCACGCAACGAGGAAGTCTACCCTGACCGGGTAGCACGGACGGCGAACGGCTGGCTTGTTCATGACAGATTCGAGCGGCAGGTGGTGGAGCTGGACGAAGACCTTCGGAGAGTCCGCGACTGGGGCAGGCCGGGCCCCGGCCCCATGGAGTACGAGAGCCCGGTGGGCTTGGGGCGGATCGACTCCGCTCATGTCGCGGTGGTGGACGCCCGCCCGCCTTCCTTGATCGTGCTCGGCCCGCGCGATAACGAGTACCGCATTGCGGAATTGGATCCGGAGCATGCCGTCGTTGTCGATGGGAGAATACTCGTCGCGAGCAGCGAGGCTACGGTTCACGAAATGACGGTGGACGGCCAAGTACGCCTGCTGAACGCTCGCAGCGACTTCGGTCTTCCCGAGTCCCGCGGCTCGAAGGCGGCTCCTGCGAATCCACGGCTGCGTGCGGGCTATGTGGGGTTTATTGGGCCGTCGGCGGTTTGGACACTGGGCACGAGTCCGCGAAAGGTCGTGCAGCGCTGCGTCCCCGAAGACATGGAGGACATGCTTGTTGAAGCTCCGATGATCGACCTCGGTCACCCGTTTGGTGAGCACCCGATGAACATCCACACGATGCAGGACTTCCTGCCGCTCGGCGCAGACGGATTCCTGACCGTCGGGGGACTTGTGGTGCGGGGCCGGAGACTTCGCTCCATCGAGCGGTATGACTCACAGGGCGTTCTCGTGCGAGCGTGGCAGCTTACGGGCTATCCGGCGGCGAAGGCTGTGTTCGACGAGCACAACATCGGCAGAATGCTGATATGGGAGGAGGACGGCATCGATGGAATCCTACTGGTTGAAGCGGAAGGCATGGACGGCCTTTGGGGGGTAGTAGGCCAATGATGTCGGTCACGGCCCCGACCATCCGACCCCGGCGAAGCATCTGCCGAAGGTCGACGAGAGCTTGACCCTAACGCAACGTCAGGTCCGGGGAGGTGCGAATCACGGCAGGAAATCGTCTAAAGTATTACAGGACTGCACGATCTGCGTTTCCTGCCGATGTGCCCGACCCCGCTGGATCGTACCGCGAAAGCGGGAAAACGGGTTTGAATGGCGGGAATTCGCGGCCTATCAGACCCCTGCATACCAGTACCTCCCACCGGAACGGGCTGGACGGTATCAGAAACTACCAAAGAGATCCTGGATACGCTCGCAGAGCTCGTGGGCAGCGGCTCGAACAAGCATCTCGATGATCTTCTCGCGCAGTACTCGTAGTACCCATCGTCCCCTACCGGTATGAGCAGTTACGTCTTCGTGGACATACTGTGCGGCGGATTCCTCGGGCTCCCCTTGCTCCATCCGCTTCATGGCCTCGTTGGCGATCCCTCGCGCTCGCTGTTCGATCACGCGGTTGAATGCCGGAGCGTCCCGCGCTAGCTGCTCCATCACACGGTTGAACACCGCAGCGTTCCGCGCCAGCTGGTCCATCGCGCGGTTGAATGCCGGAGCGTCGCGCGCTACGTGCTCGATCAAGCGGTCGAAAGCCTCAGCCGCTCGCGCCGCCTGATCGATCACCCCACTGCCTTCCATCGCTTCTGTGGCTGCTTGAGCCACCCGCGCTGCCTGCTCCATCGCTGGCGCGGCTGCTTCAGCCGCCCGCACTGCCTGCTCCATCGCCGGCGCGGCTGCTTCAGCCGCCCGCGCCGCCTGATCGATCACCCCGCTACTTTCCATCGCTCTTGTGGCTGCTTCAGCCGTCCGTGCTGCCTGCTCCATCGCCGGCGCGGCTGCCTCAGCCGCCCGGGCTACTTGCTCGATCATGCGCCTTAGCTCTCGATTGTCCATCATTCGTCATTTTTCCTCAACGCTGGCTTCCGCATGCCGTATGGAACCCGAAAGGTAACCCCCCACCGGAACCCCGCGCCGCAGGTATCGAAGACGGATCGCTTGCACTCGGTGTCCTCCGATTCCTTCAGGCGGACGCCTTTGGGTTCGACCACGAAGATCCGACGGAATCCGTTGTTTCCGCCCCAGGCCGTTCCCGTGCGGCTCACCCGTGATCGAAGGATTCCTCGTCGATTGCTTTGATCAGAATCGGAGGCCGGGGTGCGGGTCTCGCACGCGCAACCGACATCGTGCCGGACCAGCCCTGTAGGTAGCCTGAATCGCGGCAGGAAATCGTCTAAAGTCATACAGGACTGCACGATCTGCGTTTCCTACCGCTGGGCTGGATCCTGTTGGGCCGTGCCACCAAGGCGGGAAAATCGGATCAAATAGCGGGACCAGTTTCCCACGGGAAGGTCAAGGGGCGCCCGCCTGCCGATCGATTTCTCTCAGAGCATTCTGCGATGTTGCTGAACCCCCCGGAGCGGAACGAGCTGCCGGGTGGCATCTGAGCCAAGACTGCCCTCCCCGGGCGTATCGTGATCTCCACGCTCTGCTCTACCTCGCCGCTCAGAAAATGTCGTTCGTAGTGCTTGGCGTTGACGTACCAGCCTTTGTGTCGCTGCCTGTGGGTGTGAACAGCCTCTTCA
The DNA here is from genome assembly GCA_965215065.1 of Longimicrobiales bacterium. Lineage (GTDB taxonomy): Bacteria > Gemmatimonadota > Gemmatimonadetes > Longimicrobiales > Gaopeijiaceae > Bin94. Next base: position 849,461 of record OZ244037.1, on the reverse strand, counting down.
TTGCAGACCCTCCTCAAGATCGCTTCTGCCCTGCAATGATCCGCCTGATTTCTCGCGCCGCCCGTCGGAAGCCAGCGTCGTCCAGTGCGGCAGCGCGCACTTCCGCCTCTTGGCTGTGGCCCTCCATCGCCAAACCAGTTCCTACGTCAATGAGAGCCTGAACGTCTTTCGTGATCGTCGGGTGCTGTGCCATTCCGGTGACCTCTCATGCTCGGCGTGATCGTGATCAGGTGGTGGGCAGGTGCGTAGCGGCGGCCCTCACAGCACGCCGTCAGCGTCTCGCCCAGTCAGCTACCAACCACCAGTTTCAAGGTAGTCGATTTCCGATTCCGCGCGATACGTCCTACGGCGAGGGCGATCCGATCCTCTTCACCGTCCGGTCGCTTTCCACCCTACCCGTACCGGGACCGGAGATCGTCGATCTGGGGCGATTCCACAGGCCGATCTCGTCGGTCTCGATATCCTGCCGGAAGCCCAGCCATGATCCCAGATGGCGGCGCTGAGGCCGCGGCTTCACCTGCCGCGCGGGAGCTTCCCCGATCGCGGCCACGAGTTTTCGCCCATGTCTCCCAAGGGTGTCGTTTGGGGCGCGTCGCTAATCGCCTCGGGCTGATACGCTCGGAGACGGCACCCTTCCCCCGCTGCTACCAACACGGTTTCCCCGCCTGTAGGTTATGGTACGGGTGCCCGCGAGAAGCGGGACTGGCAGCCCTTCCGAACGGAACCCCACGACATCTCACTCACATGACCACGCCCCATCTCAACTGGATTGCCAACTACATCTGGGGCATCGCGGACGATGTGCTCCGCGATGTCTACGTGCGCGGCAAATACCGTGACGTGATCCTGCCGATGACCGTGCTCCGGCGGCTCGACGCGGTTCTGGAGCCCACCAAGCAGGCCGTCCTCGACATGAAGGCCACGCTGGATGCGGCCGGGGTCGCAAACCAGGACGCCGCGCTCCGGCAGGCGGCGGGCCAAGCCTTCCACAACACCTCGCAGTTCACGCTGAGCGACCTCCGCGCGCGGGCCGGCAAGCAGCAACTCCGGGCCGACTTCCTGGACTACCTGGACGGCTTCTCGCCCAACGTGCAGGACATCCTCGGCAACTTCGAGTTCCGTAACCAGATCCCGCGCCTCGACAGGGCCGACGCCCTGGGCTCGCTGATCGAGAAGCTGACCTCGCTGGACGTCAACTTGGGTCCCGATCCGGTGATGGACACCGACGGCAGTGTCCGACACCCCGGCCTTGACAACCACGGCATGGGCACGGTCTTCGAGGAACTGATCCGGCGCTTCAACGAGGAGAACAACGAGGAGGCGGGAGAGCACTTCACGCCGCGCGATGCCGTGACCCTGATGGCGAAGCTGGTATTCCAGCCCCTTGCCGGCCGGATCGAGTCCGGCACCTACCTGCTCTACGACGGGGCCTGCGGGACGGGCGGTATGCTGACCGTGGCCGAGGACGTGCTGCACAGGCTCGCGGGGGAGGAGCGAGGCAAGCAGGTGTCCACGCACCTCTACGGCCAAGAGATCAACGCCGAGACCTACGCGATCTGCAAGGCCGACCTGCTGCTCAAGGGAGAGGGCGAGGCCGCCGACAACATCGTGGGTGGCCCGGAGCACTCGACGCTCTCGAACGACGCGTTTCCGACGCGGGAGTTCGATTTCATGCTCTCGAACCCGCCCTACGGGAAGAGTTGGAAGTCCGACCTTCAGCGCATGGGCGGGAAGAAGGGGATGCGGGATCACCGCTTCCTGATCGAGCACGCGGGCGACCCCGAATACTCACTGGTCACCCGTTCGAGCGACGGCCAGATGCTGTTTCTCGCCAACAAGCTGTCGAAGATGAAACGGGACACCCCGCTCGGCAGCCGGATCGCCGAGGTCCACAACGGAAGCTCGCTGTTCACCGGATCGGCGGGGCAGGGCGAGAGCAACATCCGGCGGTGGATCATCGAAAACGACTGGCTGGAGGCCATCGTCGCGCTTCCGCTCAACATGTTCTACAACACCGGCATCGCCACCTACGTCTGGGTGCTCACGAACCGCAAGCCCGAGCACCGGCGGGGCAAGGTGCAGTTGATCGACGCGACGAAGTGGTTCCGTCCACTCAGAAAGAACCTGGGGAAGAAGAACTGCGAACTCGGACCGGAGGACATCGAGCGGATCTGCCGGACGTTCCTAGACTTCGGAGAGACGGAGGAGAGCAAGATCTTCGAGAACGAGGCGTTCGGGTACTGGAAGGTGACGGTCGAGCGGCCGCTGCGGCTGAAGGTGGACCTGTCGGAGGAGCGTTGCGCCGCGTTCTCGGAGACGTGCCGCCAGGTGGGGGAAGAGCCGGTCGCGAACGCCGTGGAGCGGGTGGCCGAGACACTCGGCCCCGGACCTCACCTCGACTTCAACGTCTTCCTGGACGTGCTCAGGGCCGACATGTCGGGGCGGCGCGTGAAGCTCACGGCCAAGCGCAAGAAGCTGCTTCAGACCGCGCTGGCCGAGCGGGACGAGACGGCGGAGCCGGTGGTCAAGAAGGTCCACCGGCGAGGCACCGCGGCCGACCCAATCCGGGGACTGTACGAGGCAGAGGAGGGCGCCGCCGGGCTTCGCGTGGTCGAGTACGAGCCTGACACGGCGCTCAGGGACACCGAGCAGATCCCGCTCCTGGAAGAGGGCGGGATCGAGGGGTTCCTGCGGCGGGAGGTGCTTCCGTACGCCGCGGACGCGTGGTACGTCGCCAAGAGCGTGAAGACCGGCTACGAGATCAGCTTCAACCGGTACTTCCACAAGCCCGAACCGATGCGGACGCTCGCTGAGATCGGGGACGACATTCTGACGGTCGAGCGGGAGACCGAGGGGCTGCTGCTTGAGATACTGGGGCGGTCCGCATGACGGCCAACGGACTCCGGCCCTATCCGGCCTACCGGAGGTCCGGCCATGACTGGCCGGGGAAGGTGCCGGCGCATTGGGAGGTGCGGCGGCTGGGAGCCGTTGGTCGGTTCTTCAAAGGGAGCGGAGGAACCAAGGCAGACGAGACCGAGGACGGGGTGCCGTGCATCCGCTATGGCGACCTCTACACGAGACACCGGTTCCACATCATGACGAGCAAGGCATGTGTTGCCCCTCACCGCGCGGAAGCCTACACGTCCGTCCGCTACGGCGATGTTCTGTTCGCCGGGTCGGGCGAGACCTTGGACGAAATCGGGAAATCGGCGGTCAATCTCATCAAGGGATCGGTGGTTTGCGGCGGCGATGTGATTGTGTTTCGACCGACCATCGGCCTTGACGCCGAGTTCATAGGTTGGAGCACCGACTATCGGCACGCAGCTTCCCAGAAGGCTCGGATGGGAAGAGGCATCACGGTGATGCACATCTACACCGGCGAACTCAAGTGCTTGGCCGTCCCCCTCCCCCCGCTTCCCGAGCAGCGCGCCATCGCCCGTTTCCTCGACGCCGCCGAGCGCCGCATCCGTCGCTACATCCGGGCGAAGGAGCGGCTGATCGAGCTATTGGAGGAGCGGAAGCGGGCGCTGATCCACGAGGCGGTCACGGGCCGGATCGATGTCCGCACCGGCCAGCCCTATCCGGCCTACAAGGACTCCGGGGTCGAATGGCTGGGGAAGGTGCCGGAGCATTGGAGCGTCCGCCGAAACAGATGGTTGTTCCGCGACCGCGCCGAGACCGGCTTCGGTTCACTTCCTATTCTGGAGGTGTCCATCCACGAAGGAGTCCGTATCCGAGACATGGACGATGGCCAGCGAAAGCAGCAGATCGTGGACAGAAGCCAATACAAACGCGCCCGAAACGGTGACATCGCGTACAATACGATGCGTATGTGGCAGGGGGCCGTGGGCGTTGTTCCGGTCGATGGCTTGGTCAGCCCCGCTTATGTCGTTGCGTGTCCAGTCGATGGCGTCGATTCTCGCTACTACGGCTACCTGTTGCGTACACAGGCCTGCAAGCAGGCGGTGAAGCTGCATTCGCGAGGTATCGTATCGGATCGTGATCGGCTGTACTGGGACGAGTTCAAGCGTATCGCTTCACCCCTTCCACCCCAGCAAGAGCAAGCCTTGATCGTCGAGTTCCTAGACGGGGCGGGCCGGAAACTACAGGGTCACATCTCCGCAACCCGCCGCCAGATCGCCCTCCTCCGCGAGTACCGCACCCGCCTGATCGCCGATGTCGTGACGGGCAAGCTCGACGTGCGCGAGGCAGCGGCGGATCTTCCGAGGACCGACCCGCTCGCAGGCAACCGCGACCGGGCCGAGATCATCCCCACCGAATCGAACCCACAACCGGCCGAACACGATATGGCGAAGGAGGTATACGCATGACGGATTGGACCACATGTCCGGCAGTGGAACGCAACCCCCGCAAGATCAGCGGGGCCTGGGCCTTCACGGGCACGAGGGTGCCGGTGTACGCCCTGTTCGAGAACCTGGAGAGCGGCGCGACCGTGGAGCAGTTCCTGGAGTGGTTCCCCGAGGTCAAGGAGTGGCAGGTGACGGCGGTTCTCAACCACGAGACGGAATACTTCAAGACGCCCGCCTGACCGTGAAGATCCTGTTCGACCACGGGACCCCGGCACCGCTTCGCCGCCATCTTCCGGGACATTCCGTGGACAGGTCGGCGGAGAGGGGCTGGGAGTTGCTTGAGAACGGCGAACTGATCCAGCGCGCCGAAGAGGACGGCTACGAGGTCATCGTGACGACGGACCAGAGCATGCGGTACCAGCAGAATCTCGCCGGGAGGCGGTTGGCCATCGTGGTTCTCATGGCCACCGCATGGCCCAGGGTGCGGCACCGGACGGCTGCCATCCGCGCAGCCATCGAGGAGGTGCGTCCTGGAGAACTCAGGGAAGTGCCGATCCCGCGTCGCGGGTGACCCCATGACCACGGACACGACCGAACGCGGCCTTGAACGCCTGATCTGCGAGGCGCTGACCGGTGATCCGTGCGAGCCGCCGTCGAACGGAACGGTCGGCGAGCCCAACCCCGGATACGGCGGCGTCGGCTGGTCTCCCGGCAACGGTCGTGACTACGACCGCGAGTACTGCGTGGACTTGGTCCAACTGCGGGCGTTCCTGGAGGCCACGCAACCCGAGTCCGCCGCCGCCCTCCGGCTCGCGGAGGACTGCCCGACGCGGCGCAAGTTCCTGGCCCGGCTTCAAGGCCAGATCAACAAGCGCGGCACCATCGACGTGCTCAGGGCCGGCGTCAGGCACGGCCCCCACCGTTTGGAGTTCTTCCACGGCACCCCGTCGCCCGGGAACGAGACGGCCCGGCGGCTGTTCGAGCTGAACCGCTTCACGGTCACCCGCCAACTACGCTACAGCCGGGACGAGACCCAGCGTTCGCTCGACATCGCACTGTTCATCAACGGCCTTCCGGTCTTCACCTTCGAGCTCAAGAACAACCTCACGAAGCAGACGGTCCACGACGCCATCCGGCAGTACGAGAGGGACCGCAACCCGAGGGAGCCGCTCTTCCGTCTCGGGCGCTGCGTGGCGCACTTCGCGGCGGACGAAAGCGAGGTCCGCTTCTGCACCCACCTGAAGGGCAAGGCCTCGTGGTTTCTGCCCTTCAACCGGGGCTGGAACCAGGGGGCGGGCAACCCGCCCAACCCGGAGGGCCTCAAGGCGGAGTATCTGTGGCGCGAGGTGCTGGGCCGCAGGAGCCTGACGGACATTCTGGAGAACTACGCCCAGCTTCTGGAGGAAAAGGACACGGAGACCGGCAGGAAGAAGCGAAAGCTGATCTGGCCCTGCTACCAGCAACTCGATGTAGTGCGCCGCCTGCTGGCTGACGCGGGGCGTCACGGGGCCGGGAAGCGATACCTGATCCAGCACTCGGCGGGCAGCGGCAAGAGTTTTTCCATCGCGTGGCTGGCGCACCAGATGATCCCCCTGAAGAAGGACGGCAAGCACGTCTTCGACTCGATCATCGTGGTCACCGACCGCCGGATACTGGACAAGCAGATCCGGGACACGATCAAGCAGTACGCGCAGGTGAAGTCCACCGTGGGGCACGCCGAGCGGTCGGGCGATCTCCGGCGGTTCATCGAGCAGGGCAAGAAGATCATCATCTCGACGATCCAGAAGTTCCCGTTCATCCTTAAGGAGATCGGGAGCGCGCACCGCCACCGCAGCTTCGCGATCATCATCGACGAGGCGCATTCGAGCCAGGGCGGCAGGGCCGCCGGAGCGATGGCGGCCGCGCTCGGCGAAGCGGGCGGCGAGGACGGGTACGAGACCTACGAGGACCGCGTCAACCGCGAGATCGAGTCCCGCAAGATGCTCGACAACGCCAGCTACTTCGCCTTCACCGCTACGCCCAAGCACAAGACGCTCGAACTCTTCGGCGAGCCGGACCCGCAAGGCGACGGCACGGTCAGGCGCCTGCCGTTCCACACCTACAGCATGAAGCAGGCGATCCAGGAGGGGTTCATCCTGGACGTGCTCGAACACTACACGCCGGTCGAGAGCTACTACAGGCTCGCCAAGACGGTCGAGGAGGACCCGGAGTACGATGTCCGGAAGGCCGGGAAGAAGCTCCGGCGCTACGTCGAGGGCCACCAACACGCGATCCGGCTGAAGGCCGAGATCATGGTGGACCACTTCCACGAACAGGTGATCGCGCAGCACAAGGTCGGCGGCAAGGCGCGGGCGATGGTGGTCACGAACGGGATCGAGCGGGCGATCCAGTACTTCCACGCCATCCGCGACTACCTGAACGAGCGCAGGAGTCCCTACGAGGCCCTCGTCGCGTTCTCCGGCGAGCACGACTACGGGGGAGACCGAGTGAGCGAGACCAGCCTGAACGGCCTTCCGTCGTTGAAGATCGCCGAGACGTTCCGGGAGGACCCGCACCGGTTCCTCGTCTGCGCGGACAAGTTCCAGACCGGCTACGACGAGCCGCTGCTGCACACCATGTACGTCGACAAGACGCTCTCGGGGATCAGGGCGGTCCAGACGCTCTCGCGCCTCAACCGGTCGGACCCCGAGAAGCGGGACGTGTTCGTGCTCGACTTCCTGAACGACACGGAAACCATCACGATGGCCTTCTCGGACTACTACCGGACCACGGTCCTGTCCGACGAGACCCGACCCCGACCGGCTCCACGACCTGGTGGCCGACCTTGACGGAACCCAGGTGTACTCCGCCGATCAGGTCAGGGAGTTCGTGACGCTGTATCTGGACGGCGCGGATCGCGGACGGCTCGACCCCATCCTCGACCGGTGCGTTGCAGTCTACCTCAAGGACCTGGACGAGGACGGACAGGTCCGGTTCAAGGGCGCGGCGAAGGCGTTCGCGCGCGCCTACGCGTTCCTGTCCTCGATCCTCCCCTACAACAACCTGGGCTGGGAGGAGCGCTCGATCTTCCTGAACTTCCTGATCCCGAAGCTGCCGGCACCCGAGGAGCCCGATCTGTCGAAGGGCATCCTCGAGAGGATCGACATGGACAGCTACCGCGTCGAGAAGCACAAGATGCGGAAGATCATCCTTGAGGACGAGGACGCGGAGATCGATCCGGTCAGGACGGGCGAGGGGGGAGGCAGGGGCGAGGTCGAGACCGACCGGCTGTCGGCCATCATCGGGGAGTTCAACGACCTGTTCGGCGGAATCGAGTGGGGGGACGGCGACCGGGTCATCCGGACGGTCACCGTGGACATCCCGACCGCGGTGGCGAAGGACGCCAAGTTCGAGAACGCGCGGCAAAACTCGGACAGGGAGAACGCCCGCGTCGAGTCCGACAAGGCGACGGAGCGGGCGGTGCTCGCGATGGTGCGGGACAACACCCAACTCTTCAAGCTCTTCGCCGACAATCCGGACTTCAGGCGGTGGCTGACGGACACGGCGTTCCGGCTGGCCTACGAAGCGGCGGGCTGACGAAGGCGACAACCCGCCGAGACCTGCCGGGGGTGTTTTTCCGCCCCGTTGGCGATGGGTGGCGCCCGCTACCGGACGTTATCGAACATCCTGGACGTTATCGAACAACAGGTCGATTCCGGGCGGGTTGACGGTCTTGCGGGCGACCCTTCAGCGTTCCTTGCATGGATACGCCGAAGCAGCACCTCAGCACGCGGGCCAGCCTTCCCCCCGGGTACCCCCAGCCATCCCCGAGGGCCGGGTTGAAACCCATTGCGGACGAAGTCCGTATGGTTCCGCCCTTCGGGTCACCGAAGCGTGAAGGCGAGCACGAGAAACCGAGGCGAAACGCCGGAGGAAGCGTGGTCTGGTTGAAGCCAGCACACGCGATGTTGAACATCGCGGCTGGCGAGGGGATGCTGCGCCCCCCTTCGAACCCCCGGCCTGTCGCGCCCCTGTCGGAGCAGCGGACGCGCGGGGGCGAGGCCTCCGAACCCCGTCGCCGGTGCGCCCCGTGACCGAGCATCGCACCGTGATGGTTGCCGCCGGGGTCACGCCCGCCGAGCGCGCCGCATGGCGGGAGAAGGCGGCGGCGGCGGGCGTGTCCCCCTCCGCGTTGCTGCGCGAGGCGATGGCGCGGACACGTACATGGACCGCGTCGGCGCGAGCCGTCGAGCGCGAGCGCACCCGGCAGATCGCGCGCATCGGGAACAACCTGAACCAGCTCGCGCGCTGGGCCAACACCCACGCCTCGACGGCCGAGGCCGTTTCGGTGATCGCCCACCTCGTCTCCTTCGAGCGCTCGCTGCTCGCCGTCGCCGGCATCGCCGAGGAGTCCGGCGATGCTCGTTAAGTTCCTCTCCCACGGGAAGGGCTCGGCCCGCGCGGCGGTCGAGTATCTCGTCGGCGAGCTGGACGCGGCGGGACAAGAGCGCGAGGGCGTCGAAGTGCTCCGCGGGAACCCGGACATGGTGGCCGCCGTGGCCGACTCGCTCGACTTCGAGCGCAGGTACACGTCCGCCGTGATCGCGTGGGCGCCGGAGGACCGGCCGACCGGCGAGCAGATCGAAGCCGTGCTCGACGAGTTCGAGAAGACGGCGTGGGCGGGGCTGGAGCCGGACCGCTACGCGTGGACGGCGGTTCTTCACCGCGAGCGCGGGGGCGGCGTCCACGCGCACATCCTCGCGGCGCAATGCGACCTCCAAACGGGCCGGAGCCTGAACATCGCGCCTCCCGGCTGGCAGCAGACGTTCGCCCCGTTGCGCGACGCTTTCAACCACGAGCACGGCTGGAGCCGCCCGGACGACCCGGCGCGCGCGAGGGCGCAGCGGCCGGGCCACGTGGCCTACATCGAGGCATCGAAGCTGCGGGCCGGGCTCGAACACGAGGCGGACCCGCGCACACTGATCCGCGACTACCTGGTGCAGCGCGTCGAGCACGGCGCGGTCAAGGGCCGCGCCGACGTGGTCTCCGCCCTTGAGGACGTGGGGCTGGAGGTGCCGCGCCAGGGCAAGGACTACATCACCGCCCGCGATCCCGACAGCGGGAAGCGGTGGCGGCTAAAGGGAGAACTGTATGAGCGAGACTTCGAGCCCGGGCGACTTGACCTCCCGGCTGCGGAGCAGGCTGGAGACCGACCGGCAACGGATCGAGGACGCAGCCGCGCGAGAGCTCGCGCGGCTTGGAGAGAACTTGAGCGCCGTCGCAAGCGGCGCGCTGCGTTCCATCGAGGCCGATACGGAGAAGGCGACCGCGCGGATGCGCGAGTTGCTGATGAGGGCCTGGCTCCGGCCGCTCGTGGTCGGCATGAGCCTCTTCCTCGGTATCTGCGGCGGCAGTTGGGGAACGATGCACTGGTTGTCGAGGAGCATCGACTCCCGGTTCGAGACCTTGGCGGAGGTCAACGTCCGGATTCACCGGGCGCGCGAGACCCTGGGGGAGTTGGAGGAGACGACTTGGGGCGTGGAGTTGCGGGAGATCAGCGGGGAGCGGTACGCAGTGCTGCCCGCCGGCGCGCCGGGCCGATCGGCCTTCACCATGGACGGGCGGCCCTACTTGAAGCTGTCGAGAGAGTGAGGAGGAGATTGCGTGACCGATTTGGAACGGCAGTTGACGGCGGCCTTGGAGAAGCTGTCCGCGCAGTCCGAGACGGAACGGCGGCGGCAATCCGAGCAGGTCGAAGCCTTGCGGGGGCAGGTCGAGACCTTGCTGGAGCACGTCGAGCGGCTGAGCGCGGAGAACGAAGTCTTGCAGCAGCGAATCGAGCGGCTCGACGTGCTGGCGACACGCTTGGCCGAGTATTTCGGGACATCCGCCGTCGCGACACCGCGCGGCCTCCGTATCTGATGCGCCGTCCGGGACCTGATCGCGATCAGGGTCCGAGCCGCTGATGGTTTCCAGTCGTCATGACCGCAAGTTCCCGCGCGCCCCGGCTGCCACGATGATCGTGGCGCAAACCGAAAGACAGCCAAGGATATACGGAACCGGCGGTGGGTCCGGATTGGAGGCGATTTCGTGGCCGCGCACCGAGCGATGTCGGACGGACACCGGCGCTCTGGGCCCGGCGACGGGATTCCGGGAGCGGCAACGCCGCTTGGTGAACGACGACCGTGGCAGGTCGTTCGGCAGATCCCGGGTCGGGTTCGTGGGGGACGGCTCCGAAGGGGGATCCGAGGTCGTGGCGTGCCACGTCATCTGGAGCACCGGGCTGTTACGTTAGAATCCGCAGTTGAGGGCATTGGGACACATGGCTCGTCCACTGCGTCCCTAGGCGAATCAAGAACCAGGCCAGCGACGCCAGTACCAGCGCGGCGCCCGCAAGGCCCCAGATCGGAGGGCCCACAGATGGATCGACAACGCGTTACTTCGAGCAACATCTTTGCTGTCGGATACGACGCATCGGACGGGACGCTGGAGGTGGAATTCCACGATGGGAGCATCTATCAATACTCTGCTGTTCCATCCTCGGTCTATCGGGGCCTGCTCGACGCGACATCGAAGGGTTCATACTTCCACGCCCACATCCGAACTACCTACCCGTATCGCCGACTGAGATAGGCCTTGCCATGAACATCCGGGAAATACGGGTCAAGAACTTCCGCTCCTTGCGCGATGCCACGCTATCGTGCGACCGCCTCACGGCGATCGTTGGCCGAAACGGCACGGGGAAGTCGTCGTTTCTTCGGGCTCTGGAGCTATTCTATGACCAATCCGCGATGGCAACTCCTGACGACTTCTACAACGGTGACATCGATCAGGACATTTCCATTACCGTAACGTTCTCGGACCTCACGCCCGACGCGCTTCATCTGTTTTCTTCGTACGTGGACAACGGTACGCTCTCCGTCACGCGGGTGTTCTCCGGCGAGCAGGGGAGGAACAACGGGAAGTATCACGGTACCCGTCTGAAAAATGAGGAGTTTGGTCCCGTCCGAAACGCTGGGGGGTTGCGAGCGATTACGACCGCGTACAGGAAGCTCCGGGCGGATCAGCCAGAGAAATACGGATCACTACCGCCGGTCACGAAGGGAGCCGATGCCGTAGCCGCGCTCGAAGATTGGGAGAACCGGCATCCGCAGGCGTGCAGCCCCGACCTCGACGAGGGTCAGTTCTTTGGTTTCAAAGGTGTTGGGAAGGGATACTTGGGGAAGCACACCACGTTCATACGCATTCCGGCCGTCCGTGATGCGCTGTCCGATGCCACGGAGGCACGAGGCTCGTCCATGACACAGCTCATGGACAAGGTCGTGCGCGGAACCCTCGCGTCACGAGCCGACGTGATGAACTTCGAAGCAGAGGTAAAGGCGCGGTACGTAACGCTTTTCGATTCCTCGAACCTGGAGGAGCTACAGGGCTTGGAGTCGCAGCTGGCTGCGACGCTGGGTCAGTATGCCCCCAATGCGGGGATCACTCTGGACTGGTCACAGCTCGATGGACCGCAGATTCCCATGCCGCAGGCGCAGGTGAAGCTGTCGGAGGACGGGTATGAGTCGGCGGTGGGCCGAGCCGGACATGGCCTTCAAAGAGCCTTCATTCTTACGGCCCTGCAGCATCTTGTGGCGACACAAGTTGCTGATCCGAGCGAGAAGGCCAGTGGAGAATCGGGGGAGGCCACGTCCGATGCAGGCAGCGACGCTCTTCCCAGTCTCGTCCTCGCCATCGAAGAACCCGAGCTGTACCAACACCCCAGCCGTCAGCGCCACATGGCGTCGGTGTTGTACGATTTGGCCATGGGTTCCATCCCAGGTGTCGCAAAACGGACTCAAGTCCTCTACACGACCCACGCGCCCCTCTTCGTAGGGCTCGACCGGGTCGATCAGATAAGGCTCCTCAGAAAGCAGAGCCACCAACCGGCGCGACCGCCGATCACGATGGTTCACGCCACAAGCCTGACACAGGTCGCGGAGGAACTCTGGAGCATTTCGGATCGGACGGGAGTGAAGTACACGGCCGAGACGCTCCGGCCCCGTATGCAAGTCCTTATGACGCCGTGGATGAACGAAGGGTTCTTCGCGGATGTTGTCGTGCTAGTAGAAGGAGAAGGCGATCGCTCGGCGCTACTCGCCGTCGGGGAACTGGAGGGCCACGATATGGAATCGATGGGGATCTGCGTCGTACCGTGTGGCGGCAAGCGGAGCCTGGATCGACCGACCGTCGTGTTCCGGGAGTTGGGTATTCCCACCTACGTGATCTGGGACAACGACAATGGCACTCGCGATGCGAGGGCTGAAGAAAACAGGCACCTGCTGCGGCTTGTCGAAGCCGAGGAGCAGGATTGGCCTGCGGGTGTCTGGGACACGCACGCCGCCTTGGACGGAAACCTCGAACGCGTGCTGAAACGAGAGATATCGGAGGCGGTCTTTGAAGACCTACTCAGTGACCGACGGGATGAGTTCGGGATGAAGAAAAAACAGGCGCAGAAGAACCCTTTCATCCTGCGCTCAATCATCAGGGCCGCGAACGCCAAGGGGCTACGGAGTCGCACGCTGAGCAACATCGTGAACGCGATCGTCAGGATCCATCCGATGCACGGAGATTGAGGGCGAGGGCTCGGCCGGTAGCTGTGGCAGTTGACGTTCCCGAACCGTTCCCATCGAACCGGGCAGGGCCTACCGAACCACCTTCCACTGGTCAAACACGCCCTACCGAGCGAAGTTTCAGGCGCGCAGATCGTGCAGTCCATCACGAGAGGAATCGAATGATGGCACGCACGAAACGAAGTCGGCGCAGCTACGGCGCCGGCGAATGGGGCCGGAACCGGGTCCGGGTGTTCCCAGATCCGAAAACCGGCCGATACCAGATCGAGTGGCGCGAGAACGGGCGCAGGCTCACCCGGTCGCTGGGGCACCGCGATTGGATGAGGGCCAAGAGGCAGGCGGACGAGGTTGCCGCTGGCTTCGCGGTCCACCAGCCCAACGGCACAGCCGAGTCCGAGCCCGAGCCGCTCACCCTGGGAAGGCTTCTTGACATCTACAGGGAAGAGGTGACGCCCACGAAGGCGGAGACCTCCCAGCGGTCCGACAGGGCGGCGACGAGGATGTTCCTCCAGTTCTTCGGGGGAGACCGAAGGCCCGAAACCCTGTCCCAGCGCGACTGGGACCGCTTCATCCGGGCGCGGCGTGCGGGCAGGGTCGGACCGAGCGGAAGGCCGGTGTCCGACCGGACCATCGAACACGACCTGAAGTTCCTGATCGCTGTGCTCAACTGGGCCGCCAAGTCGAGAGACAAGCAGGGCGAGCTCCTGCTTGCGTCGAATCCCTTGAGGGGTCTCATGACGCCCACGGAGAAGAACCCCACGCGGGTGGTGTTGTCCGAGGTAGAGTACCAAGCGCTACTCGGCGTGTCCCGGCAGTTCGACTGGCGGTTCCATGTCGCGCTCGTGCTCGCGCACGAGACGGGACACCGAATCGGAGCCATCCGTCACCTGCGATGGTCGGATATCGACCTCGATGGCGGAGTCATCCGGTGGAGAGCGGAGCACGAGAAGACCGGATACGAGCACTGCACGCCGGTCACCGCCGAGGCCCTCGCCGCCTTGGAAGAGGCGCAAAGGAGGAATCCGGGGGCGGGAGACACTCCGGTGCTGTCCGCGTCGACGGATGCCTCAAGGTGCGCTGGCCGGTCGGTGGTCCGCTACTGGTGGTATCGGGCCGAGAAGCTTGCGGATCTGGAGCCGAAGCCCGGACGGGGCTGGCACTCGCTGAGGCGGAAGTTTGCCTCCGACCTCATGGACCAGCCGCTGAAGGTGCTCTGCGAGCTGGGGGGCTGGAAGACTGCCAAGACGGTGCTTCAGTGTTACCAGCGAGCCGACGAGGGACAGCTTCGGAAGGCACTGGAAGCTCGCCGCAGAGTTTCCGTCTGATCCCGCTTTTGGCGGGAACAGAATAGCGGGAATCCGGCCACCGAAGCCCGTAAGTACAAGAATCAAACAAGACACAAACCCCCTTGACCCTGACGTAACGTCAGGGTTTACCTTGCCTGCATGAACACCCGACCCTCTCATGCAGCGGCACCGGCCCCGCGGACGACCACGCCGGTTCGGCCCGGCGACACCGAGCAGCTCCACACCGTCGGCCAGGTCGCATCCTTGGCACGCGTGACGGTGCGCACCCTGCACCACTACGATCGGATCGGCCTGCTGGTCCCGTCGAAGCGGTCCAAGAGCGGCTACCGGCTGTACGACTACGGAGATCTTGAGCGCCTGCGCCAGATCCGGCTCCTGCGCGAACTGCGGTTCAGCCTGGACGCCATCGGGCAGATGCTCGACTCCCCGGCGTACGACCGGCGGAGCGCTCTCGCGGCGCAGCGGGAGCTGTTGAGGGAGCGGCAGGAGAGAACGGGCAGGATCATCCGCGGGGTCGACAAGGCCCTGGCGGCGATTGATGAGGAGAGACCCATGGCGAAGACGGAGATGTTCGAAGGGCTCGAGGAGTTCGACCACGCCCAATACGAAGACGAGGTCCGGCGGCGCTGGGGCGACACCGACGCCTACAAGGAGTCGATGCGCCGCACCCGCCGCTACGGCAAGAACGACTGGGCCAGGATCAAGAAGGAAGGTGAAGCGGTGGTAGCCCGCCTGGCCGACCTGCTGGCAGAGGGGGCCTGCGCCGCCGGTCGCGCGGCAATGGACCTGGCCGAAGAGCACCGCTGCCACATCGACCGCTGGTTCTATCCGTGCAGCCACGGGATGCACCGTGCCCTCGCCAAGATGTACACGGCCGACCCGCGCTTCGAGGAATACTTCGAGAAACGCGCGAAGGGGCTGGCGGTCTTCGTCCAGGACTCGATCCGGGCGAACGAGGCGCGCTGGAGGAACCGATCGTGACGGGCGGAACGGGTCGGCCGCGCGGCCGCGACCAGACCTCGCGCTCGACCCGCAGCACCCGCTTCCGCACGACGTTGCTGCGGGTGCTCCTGGTCCAGGTCGTCGCTCTGAGCCTGCTCTGGCTGCTCCAAGCCACGTACCATGGCTGACGCGGCGTCCGGCATCGCCGTGGCGCCCACACACGCGCCCGCCCAAGCCGCCTGAACCCCTCGGGACGACTCCCATGCACCCGGTCAATTGGCTGATCGTCGGCATCTACGTCGCCTACGTCCTGATCGACGGCATCCGCCGCGCCAAGGGCACCACAGAAATCAAGGGTTACTTCTTGGCGAGCCGCACTCTCCCGTGGTGGGCGGTCGGCCTCTCGGTCATGGCGACTCAACTCTCGGCGGTCACGATGATCGGGACCACGGGACAGGGCGCCACCGACGGCCTCCGCTTCGTGCAGTTCTACTTCGGCCTGCCGCTCGCGATGGTCATCCTCGGCGTCACTCTGGTACCCCTCCTGCGAGGCGCCGGCGTCTACACCGCCTACGAATACCTGGAACGCCGCTTCGGTGCCCGCACTCGTGCCGTCACGGCGCTCCTCTTCCTGCTCTCCCGCGGGATGTCGTGCGGCGTCATCATCGCCGCACCGGCCGTGGTCTTCTCGGCGGTCCTCGGCTGGCCGCTCCTCTGGTGCGTGGCCCTGATCGGTGTTCCGACCGTCACCTACACCATGCTCGGCGGCATCCAGGCGGTCACCTGGGCCGACGTGAAGCAGATGCTGCTGATCGTCTTCGCGCTGCTCTCGGTCGTCGTGGTCCTGATCGTCCGTATGCCGGTGTCGCCGGACGAGGCGCTCCACATTGCGGGCGCCACGGGCCGCCTCAAAGTCTTCGACTTCTCCTTCAACTTCAACGAGACGTACACCTTCTGGTCCGGGCTGATCGGCGGAACCTTTCTCATGCTGTCCTATTTCGGGACCGACCAGAGCCAGGTGCAGCGCTATCTGGCCGCAAAATCCGTCAACGCCGCCCGCACTTCGCTCCTGATGAGCGCCTACTGGAAGATCCCGCTCCAAGCCCTCGTCCTCCTCGTCGGCGTTATGGTCTTCGTCTACTACCAGTTCCAAATGCCGCCGCTGCTGTACAACCCGGCCCACGAGAGCGCCGTCGCGGAGGCCCGGGGCGCCGAATACGACGAACTTCGCGTCCGTTACGGAGAAGCGTTGGAGATGAGAGAGAGCGCCGCTCGCCGCGCCGCGGAGATGGCCGGGCCTGCGGGCGAGAGGGCTGCGGCGGCTGCGCAGGAGAGCGCCGACCAGGACGCGGGACGCCTCGCAGCCATGAACGAGTTTCTCGCATGGGAAGCGTCCGTCCGGGATATCCGCACCGAGGCGCTGGCCATGGCGGAGGCAGTCACCGGCGAACCTTCCCGCGACGTCAACTACATCATCCCCCGCTTCGTCCTCGGCGAGCTGCCGATCGGTCTCGCCGGCCTGTTCGTAGCGGCAATCATCGCTGCGGCCATGTCCAGCATCTCGTCCGAGCTGAACTCGCTGTCGACGACCAGCGTCATCGACTTCTACCGGCGCTGGTTCCGGCCCGAGGCCGGCGACGCCCACTACCTCGCGGTGTCCAAGGTCACGACCGCGTTCTGGGGGATTTTCGCGTGCAGCGTCGCGGTGTATGCGGTCAGCCTCGGCTCGCTCATCGAAGTCGTGAACCGCTTCGGGTCGTTCTTCTACGGCTCGATCCTGGGCGTCTTCCTGCTGACCATGGTGCCCCGGGCGCGAGGGATCGGGGCCTTCCTGGGGTTGATCGCGGGGATGGCGGCGGTGGCGGCGGTCACGTCCTGGGCCCCGAACGTGTCGTTCCTGTGGCACAACGTGATCGGAGCGGCAACCGTGCTGGGGGTGGGGGTGTTGTTGATGAGCTCCTCCCCGGACCGCGCTTCTCCGCAGCAGCCCGTGACGAAACCCTCGCGGGCACCGAGAGCGGAGCAGCGCCCTTCCGGCAAGGAGCAAACGTGAACTGTTGTGCGCAGTGCCGCGGCATCAACGACATGTTCGACGCCAAGATGGCTCGGCGGCAGCTCCGCCAGTACCGCCGCCACGGGCCGTCGACGGCCACGCAGCAGCTCATCGACGCGCTGGCGGCCTGTGGAGTCGAAGGTCGAACCATTCTCGACATCGGCGGCGGGGTCGGCGCTGTTCAGCACGAGCTGATCAAATTGGGCGCGGTGGGCGGCACCAGCGCCGACGCTTCGCCCGCCTACCTGGCGGCGGCGCGCCGCGAGGCCGAGGCGCGCGGCTACGCGGACCGTGTCACCTACATCGGCGGCGACTTCGTCGAACATGCCGCCGAACTCGAACGGGCCGACCTGGTCGCCCTCGACCGCGTCGTCTGCTGCTACCCCGACATGCCTGCGATGCTCGACGCGGCCGCCCCGCTCGCGCGCCGCGCGCTCGGGCTCGTCATTCCGCGCCGAACCCGGTTCCTACGGTGCGGCGTCGCCGTTGTGAACCTGATCCAGCGGCTGCGGCGACACCCGTTCCGGATTTTCGTCCACCACCCGGATGAGATCGAAGCGGTACTGAAGCGGCACGGCCTGTCACGGCGGTATCTGCACGACGGATTCGTGTGGCGGGTGGCCGTGTTCGTCCCCCGGGGCGTGTTCGCCCCCCGGACGGATTGACGCGGCGCATGACCGCGCGTAGGCGCTTTGCCTTGCTGTCGCCTTGAACTGCCCAACGGTCGGTATCCATGGCGCGGATATTAGCTTAGCCAAGCGTTCGCCTTTCGGGTCATGTCTGCCTCAAGCCAAGTTCTCTCAGCCAAGCGTCAACCTGTCCGAAGGCGTCCTTCCGCGCAAACTGTATGGCGTTGCGCGTCTACCGGCGCCATGTATGTAATCACAGAATCCAAGGGCATCTCCCCGCAGTTCGTCACGACATGGCTTCCAGCCATGCATGTCGATTGCGGCGCGAGCACAGTGCCACCGCCGACAAGCACTGCCAACAGCGCTGATCTGAGGCGAAAGTGGGTTCGCGTCATCGCACTGGGCCATCCCAGGTGATGGTCGAGTACCCTTCAACGACAACGCTGCTCTCCCAGCCTCCTTGAGCTAGCGTGACCGTGATCGTACCCTCCTTGCCCTCTCCGGAATCGTCACTCATCCTCCACAACCCCTCGAAAGCGACCATGTACTTGTTCTGCGTCTGCTCCTCCACACGCAGTATCAGGTAGTAGGCGACCAGCGAAGGCAGCTCCTCACCACGCTCAGCCGCTCGTCGAACGTTGTCGTCACCCCGGTGCTCGGCGCTCGCCCAGTCACTCCACTCCTGAGCGTCGATCGCCGCATCGACTCGTCGGTCCACATCACCGGGAAAATTCTCGTAGTGGACTCTGGTCGGTCTGATGTCGGTGACGGTTCGCACAGCCGACACCAAAGCCCCGGTCGGATCGTCCGCAGGAGCCACGGGGAATCCCGTTTTCTCACAGGCGGTCGCTGTCAGCGCGATGATGCAGACAACAGAGACAGACCACGTCATCCGCCGCACAAACGGCGTACGTGGACGCCGACGTATCGTTGAGCTGCCGATCACTAACGGCGGCCTGACAGCTCCCGGCGACCGGAACGATCTTCTTGTTGACCTAATTGCCGCGATTCGAGGCTTTGGCAGTCAGCGACACCAGCCGGATCACGCGGACGCTGGGCACGTCCATCTCGTCGGTCTCGATATACGCCATGAGCCCGTCGGGCCCGAAGGCGGCGGGGATCCGGGGCGCATCGAGAGGCAGGGTCCCCAGATAGTCGCCCTCGGGGGCGAAGATGTCTATCGGGCCGTCCCCGGCTCCACCCGGAGCGGTTCGTGCGATCCACAGCCGGCCCTCGCCGTCCACCGCCATTCCCGCCACGACGGGGATTTCCTCGGGAAATAGCATATCCTCGATCATGGGCAACATCTGCTCCCGCAGCTGTTCGGCGACCTCCCCGCCCATCTCCGCCGCACCGAAAATCCGAATCCTGCCGAGCGTGCCGCCCGCGGATTCCGACAGCGCTTCGATTCGCCGTGCCCGTTCCGCCTCCTGAATCGCCCCGGTCACGCGCTCCGGCGCGATGCTCCGCTCGATCACGCCGTCCAAGGTGCCGTTCACGTCGATCAGCTTGATGCGGTATCCCACCGAATCCACGACTGCGACCCTCGCATCCGGCAGAACTCCGACGAGGAGAGGAGGCGTGAAGGCCCGTATTCTCTGCACGCCCATCGTGAATTCCTGCCGCCCGTCGGCGTTGGTGGCGGTGAACTCTTCCACCTCCTCGGCGGGGGGCAGATTCCAGGCCCGGTACAGCACTTCCTTGTCGGACCCGTCGAGCGAGAAGACATCGATGTCGCGGAGATGATCGTCTTCGGGAGGCTCTTCCGGTTCACCCTGCGACGCCATCCTCACCGTCATCCCCCCGGTGGTCACCATGCGGTCGCCGTAGACGGGGAGCAGCAGCTGCCCGGGCATTCCCTTGAGCGGGTCCACCGTGACGCTCCCGACGAAGCTCCCGTGCTCACCGAAGACTTCGAACGCTCCGGGAAGGCCCATGTCGTACACGACCAGGCGACCGTCGTCGAGGATCGCCGCGCTCATGGGGCCCGACAGTTCCCCCGGGCCGTCTCCCTGCGATCCGACCATCCGCACCAATGCCCCGTCACGGCCGACCACGACAACCCGGTAGTTCCCCTCGTCCAGGATGTGCAGATGGCCCGACCCGTCGAAATCCACATCCGCGATCCGGCCGAACGTCTCCCAATCCTCCCCGGAGAAAGCCCCGACCGTGTACATCTCTTCGGTTACCGCAGCCAGCTCCAGATCGGCCCCTTCGGCACGGGGGGCGAGGCCCTCTTCCACGCACGAGACCGCGAACGACAGCGACAGCGCGCAAGACAGCAGCAGCGCGCACGGCGGCGGAACGATCGATTTCATCTGGTTCATTTTCATCCGGTTCATTCAGAGAATCCTGTACCCCGTTCCACGACACCCCGCTGTACGCCGATGGTTGCCCGGGGGGCTGTCCAGCGTGTCCAGCGACAATCAGGGTGAGAATGACGGTCGCAGCGCTGCAGCGCGCACGCCATGCTTGTCCCTGTGCGCCCATGCATCGTACCTTACCTCCGATTCGCCCCTTACGAAAGCCCGGCGCAGAACCACACCGGAGAGAAACCCTATGGTCAGACCGCGCGCACTCCTGTCCCTCCTCCTCCCGCTCCTGTTCGTTCCCGCGACGCTCGCCGCCCAGAACGAGCCCGACGGCACCCTGAAACTGGTCACCTATCTGGACTGGGAAACGGTGTCCAATCCGCAGATCTCTCCTGACGGGAGCCAGATCATCTTCACCCGCGGATGGGTGGACAAGCAGAACGACCGTCGCAACTCGTCGATCTACATCATGAACACCGACGGCAGTCGGCCGCGGGTGCTGGTGGAGGACGGGTCGTCGCCCAAATGGTCGCCCAGCGGCGACCGCATCTTGTACACGGCGAGCGGCGACCCGGAGGGTAGCCAGATCCACGTTCGCTGGATGGATGCCGAGGGCGCGACAACCCAGATCTCGCGCCTTGAAAACGCTCCCGGCAACGTGGAATGGTCTCCCGACGGGACGCAGATCGCCTTCACCATGTCGGTCGATTCTGACAACCCGTGGCCGATCAGCCTGCCTGGGCGTCCCGACGGTGCCCAGTGGACCGAGGCGCCGAAGGTCGTCGACAGGCTCGTGTACCGGCGCGACCGGCGCGGCTACATCGACGGAGGCTACACGCACATCTTCGTCGTTCCCGCCGACGGAGGCACCGCGCGCCAGCTCACCGACGGCGACTGGAATCACAACGGGGTCGTCTGGACGCCGGACGGGGCGGAGATCCTCTTCACGTCGCTGCGGGTCGAGGACGCCGAGCATGAATGGCGGCAGTCGGACATCTACTCGGTCGCGGTCGCCAGCGGGACCATCACCCGCCTGACGGATCGATCCGGCCCCGACGGTTCGCCGCTCCCCTCGCCGGACGGCAGTCTCATCGCTTTCACAGGCAACGACCTGACAACCGACACGTACATCACGCGCAAGCTGTACGTGATGAACCGCGACGGGTCGAACGTCCGCATGATCAGCGACGGCTTCGACCGCCAGGCATCGGGCATGATCTGGGCGACCGACGGCAGCGGCTTCTACATGAACGTGTCGAGCGAAGGCACCCGCAACCTGCATTTCGCGTCCGTTGACGGCGGCGTCACCCAGGTCACCGAGGGGAACCACATGCTGAGCGTGTCGTCGATCGGCTCCGGCCTCGCCGTGGGCACGCTCACCGGCCCGAACCGCCCCGGCGACGTGGTCTCCTTCCCGTTGAGCAGCCCTGACCGGATCAGCCCGCTCACCGAGGTGAATGCGGATGTGCTCGAGGGCGTCGCTCTCGGCGAAGTCGAGGAGATCTGGTACAAATCGGTGGAGGACTACGACATCCAGGGATGGATCATCAAGCCCCCGAACTTCGACCCGTCGCGCGAATACCCCCTTATCCTCGCGATCCACGGGGGTCCGCACGGCATGTACAACGTCGGCTTCAACTTCGGATGGCAGAATCACGCGGCCAACGGCTACGTGGTCCTGTACACGAATCCGCGCGGTTCGTCCGGCTACGGCAGCGCCTTCGGGAACGCCATCAAGAACGCCTATCCCGGCAAGGACTTCGACGACCTCATGGCCGGCGTGGATGTCGTGATCGAGCGCGGCTACATCGACGAGCAGAACATGTTCGTCTACGGCTGTTCCGGCGGCGGCGTCCTGACCTCGTGGGTGGTGGGCCACACCGACCGCTTCGCCGCGGCTTCCGCCAACTGCCCCGTCACGAACTGGCTGTCGTTCGTGGGCACGACCGACGGCGCGAGCTGGTATCGCAACTTCGAGCACTTCCCCTGGGACGACCCTTCGGAGCACCTGCGCCGCTCGCCGCTCATGTATGTCGGGAATGTGAGCACTCCCACCATGCTGATGACCGGCGAAGGCGATCTGCGCACCCCGATGCCGCAGACCGAAGAGTACTACCAGGCGCTGCGGGTCCTGAAGGTTCCGACGGCCATGGTGCGCTTCAAGAACGAGTGGCACGGCACCAGCTCGATGCCGTCGAACTTCCTACGCACTCAGATCTATCTGCGGGAGTGGTTCGAAAAGCACCGGAGGGGCGGGCCCGTGACGGATTAGCATTGGCGGAGCAGATGCCTGGCCCGGGCTCCCGCGCTGACTCGTCCGGTTGCGGACCGCGGGCTCGACGGAGCCCGGCAGCGGAACGGCGGTCGCGCTCACGGTGCGCCGTAGACGGCCACCCTGAGCGGCGGCTCCACCCACCAGTGGAAATGGAAGCGGTTCTCGCCTTCCACGATGACCGCCTCGCGCCGTTCCCGCGTCTTGGGCCAGTCGTCGCGCTCGTTGAGGACGACCAGCACCTGTCCCGGTGCCAGGCTCGCAACCCGTTGCTGCAAGGCCTCTTCGAGATCGGCCAGAAGCGCCTTCTCGGCGTGCCGCTGCACCGCGGCGTCGGCCTCGGCGACCAGTTCGACCGTCTCCGCCCGCTCGTATCCGGAATCCAGATCGGACGCGCGGACCGAGAAGGCCCGGTCGCGCATGAAGCCGATTTCGGTGATCGCGGTCGGGTTGAAGTTGGGCTTCACGCTGTGGTAGAAGGTGCCGTATCGCTTCAGTATCATTGCTCTCGTTCCGGTGCGTCGTGGCTCAGCAGCGCGGCCAGCTCGTCGGCGTCAAGCCGCGTTCCGGCCTTGCTGCCCATCCCCCGCCCCGACCGGGAACGCCTGCGGGCGGGCTTCCTGTCGGTCACCGCGCCGCCGGCGAAGTCGAAATCGGGGTGATGAATTTTCTCCAGGCTGCGCTCCAGCTGGTGTTGCAGGGTGCGGAACGCGCCAAGGTCGGCCGAGGTCACGAAGGTGACAGCTTCGCCCGTGGCACCCGCCCTTCCCGTTCGCCCGATGCGGTGGACGTAGTCGTCCGGGTCCAGGGGGACATCGTAGTTGACCACATGCGAGATGCCCTCGATGTCGAGTCCCCGCTGCGCGATGTCGGTGGCGACCAGCACCCGGACCGTTCCCTTCGAGAAGCGCTCCATCGCGCGGGTGCGGTGCGTCATCTGGCGGCTTCCGTGGATCACGTCGCACGAGATGCCGGCCCGGTCCAGCCGCGCCTTCAGCACGTCGGCACCGATCTTGGTCCGGGTGAAGACGAGCACCTGCTCCCACCCGGGCTGCGCGAGGAGGTGGACGAGCAGGTCCGGCTTCCGGTCGGGACGGACCGAATAGGCGACCTCCGAGATGCCCTTCACGCGCGACCCCGACGGCGAAGCTTCGACCCACGCCGCGTCACGGGTCATGCGCAGCGCGAGGTCGTGCACGGCGTTGGGCATCGTCGCCGAAAAGAGAAGCGTCTGGGGGCGTTTGCCGAGCCCCCTGACCACTGCTTCGATCTGGGGCCTGAATCCCATGTCGAGCATCCTGTCCGCCTCGTCGAGGATCAGGAGCCTGACCCCCTTCAGCTTCGCTCTCCCCCGCTTTTGCAGATCGATCAGGCGGCCCGGAGTCGCGACAACGATCTCGTCGCCCCGGGCCAGCGCGTCGAGCTGCGGGCCGTAGGCCACACCCCCGCAGATCACCGCTGCCCGGACGCCCGACCCCTTGGCCATGGTGTCGGTGTCCTCGCGCACCTGCTGTGCCAATTCGCGCGTCGGGCAGAGCACCAGGATCTGGAGCCCGGCTCCCTTTCGGACCGACTCCAAGGCCGGAAGCATGAAGGCACCGGTCTTGCCGGTGCCGGTTCGCGCGATCCCGACCACATCCCTGCCGACCATGACCTTGGGGATCGCCTGCTGCTGAATGGGGGTCGGCACCGACCATTCGAGAGCTTCCAGGGCGGCCATCCGGAGGCGGGACAGTCCGAATGCCGCAAAGTTCGTCGTTTCGGTCAAATGATCGTGGCGCTGCAGCGAAGGTCGGGGAATGCCGGGCGGTGCGGGCCGCTCCGCGCTGAATCAGGCTTCCCGCACAATCTAACACCATTCCCGTCCTGAACGATGCCCGTCGCCCCCACCTCCGTCCTTTTCGTGTGCCTCGGCAACATCTGCCGTTCGCCGCTGGCCGAAGGAATCTTCACCGCCCGGGCCGACGCGCGCGGCCTGGCGGACCGCTTCCACATCGATTCGGCCGGGACGGGAGCCTACCATGCGGGCGAGCCTCCCGACCCGCGCTCCGTCGCGGTCGCCGCAGCACGCGGAGTGCGGCTCGGCGGCCGGGCTCGCCAGGTCGTGCCCGCCGACTTCGACCGGTTCGATGTCATCGTCGCCATGGACCGCAGCAACCGCCGCTCGCTCGAGCGTCTGCGGGACGGGAGCGGACGGAGAAGCCGGACCGGCTTCGGCAGAGGCCGCCGCACCGGAGCGGGACCGGGAAGCCGACCGGAAGGGGACCGCGCCGAGTTCGTCATGATGCGGGACTACGACCCCGGTGCCGACGATCCCGACGTTCCCGACCCCTACTACGGGGGACCGGGCGGCTTCGAGCGCGTATGCCGGATCCTGGAACGCTCGTGCGAACGGCTTCTCGACGAGCTGGCGGGCCCCGAATAACGAGTTCGGCGGCCTAGATCCCATAGTATAGGAGGCATGGGAAGTCGAGCCGCGCAGTTCCGCCATGTCGGAGGCCGCATACCGCCGGGCATGGGACGCATCCGGCTGGGTTACGTCAGGATTCTGGGATCTCGCGGAGGATCACCTCGCGTACGTAGTCCGGGCCGCCTCTCCGGCCGACCTCAGAGGGCGTGATCCCCAGCACTCGCTTCACGAAGCGCGCATACCGGCTCTCCTCCGCGAAGCCGATTGCCAGGGCCGTCGGTCCTCGCCGGTGATCGCTCCACCTGGCAAGCCGTTCGACATGAAAGACGGTCGCCAGCGACAGCAGTCTCTTCGGTGCCGGCAGTCCGTGCGCCCTGCACTTCCTTCCCAGCGTCCGCGCGGTCGTCCCGAGCGTTCGGCTCAGCCCTGCGACCGAACGGAGCGCCAGCGAATCGTATATCGTCGCCTCCAGCACGCCGTGCATGTCCGGCGAGACTCGTTCCTTCAGACGAGCGAGCAAAGACTCGCTCTCCTCTCGGTCCGCCGCCTGCAGCACCGCCAGCCGCACGGCCGCCGGATCGTCGTCCACTCCCCTCCACAGCATGGCGACCAAGCCGACTTCCTCCGCGAGCGTCTCCAGGCGTTCACATTCCGAGGGGTCCGCGTGGCCGATAATCGGACAGGACGGAAGACGGGCCCGGAGAGCCCGGAGTTCCTCGATGCCGGAGCGTCCAGTATCTGAGCAGCCGGGGTCTGCGATCACCGGGCAGCCGGGAAGCCGCGCGGCATGCTTCCTCAGGTCGCTCCACCCTGTGGCGAAGTACACCCCGTCCACGACGCGGTCGATTTCGCCGAAGCGCATTCCCGCCCGAACGGACTCCCGAGCCTCTGGCTCCGCTTCGAGGGCCAGGACCGGGTGCTGCCCCTTGGCAGGACCGCACGCGGCCGACGCAGGCGCACAAGCCCGCGGGGAGACCTGCCCAAAGGGGGACAGCTCCGGCATTGCCCTGAGCTTGTGGATGCCCCGGCGGGCTGCGGCGCGCACTGCATCGGTGCCCACTTCCATTTGCTCGGCTGCCTGCCGGTGCGACAGCCCGTCGAGCCATGTCAGTTCGACCGCGGCGCGCTCACGTTCCGGCGGCCTCCCGACCGCGGCGCGAACCGTCGCGTCTCGGCGTTTCCGCTCCAGCTGCTCGTCCGGCAACGGAGCCCGGTCGGGAACTTCGCCCCACTCGTCGAGGCTGACTCGGTCCGTCCACCGGTCCGTGCGGGCCAGAGACCTGCACAGGTTGACGCTGACCTTCCACGCCCAACTGCGGACGGAATCCGGATCCCGGCACGCCGGCAGCTTGCTCGCGATGTGCACGAGGCATTCCTGCACCAAGTCGTTGGTGTGATCTTGGTCCTTGGCGTAGCACGAGACCGCATCTCGGACGGTCGGGGAAAGCTCCTCCAGCAGCTCTCCTAGCCGGTCCGGCGAGATCGGCGAAGGCTCGCCCTTCGTGTCATGTTCCATGTTCCTGCCCCTCATGGGTTGCCTGCCGCTTCTGAAGCTCATCACCAGCGAATACCCGAAGAGCGGAAGATGGTTCCCTGCTGCCGCTTCACTGCGGCCGTCAAGCTGTGTTCAGTTGTCCGCCGAGCGGTTCGGCCGGGCGATGGCCGAGCTTGGCCGATGTCTGGACCGGAGCGCTGGCGCTCCCGGTGGTATTTGGCTGTCGGCCCATGGCTTGGCGTGCGCTTGGGGCAGGGTGCGTCCCAGACGCGGGCCGAGAGTGCGCAGTGCGCCGTGTGAATCGCCCTAGACTGTTGGGAATGTGTCACTTAGACGACGAATGTCGGGGATGTGGACCCCGCATCTAGCTGCCGCCGTCGCCTTGATGGACGGTGCACCGGCGGACGCCATGTCCGATTTTGCCATAGCAGATTCCGGGCCGAATAGCGTCTAACATGCAATCGCTGCGATTCTCGCCTTCCAGATGGGAGAGCAGTCGAATGACCACGATTCTCCATCACTGGAGTTGCCCCGGTTTCGTGGACACATCCAACTTGAGGGGGAAGGAGGATTCCACGATGCCGAAGAAGCGGTTGCGGTATCCGCCGGAGTTCCGGCGGGAGATGGTCGGGCTGGTGCGCTCGGGGCGGTCGCCCGAGTCGCTGGCGCGAGAGTTCGAGCCCTCGTCCGGGGCGATCCGGAACTGGGTCAGGCAGGCGGACCTGGACGAGGGACGCCGGGCGGACGGGCTGACCACGAAGGAGCGGGAGGAGGTTCGCCGCCTCAGGCGGGAAGTCAGGCGGCTCCGCATGGAGCGGGACATCTTAAAAAAAGCCGCGGCCTGGTTCGCGATGGAGAGCGGCTCGATCCCCGGAAGGGGTTCGAGTTCATGAAGGCGCACCGGGCCGAGTTCCCCGTCCGGGCGATGTGCCGCGTGCTGGGTCTCTCCCCCAGCGGGTACTACGCCTGGCTGAAGCGGACGCCTCCGGAGCGGGCCCGGCGGGACGCGGAGCTTCGGGAGAAGATCGAAGAAGCCTGGGAACAGAGCCGGCGGACCTACGGCCGGCCCCGGATCCATGCGGAACTGAAGGCCCGGGGCGAGCGGGTGGGAAGCAAGCGGGTCGGACGGCTGATGAAGCAGGCGGGGATCGAGGGCGTGACCCGGCGGCGGCGGAAGGTCGTCACGACGCGGCGGGACGCGCAGGCCCGCGCGGTGCCGGACCTGGTGGACCGCGACTTCTCGGTCGGCGGTCCCGACCGGCTGTGGGTGGCGGACATCACGTACGTGCCGACGGATGCGGGCTGGCTGTACGCGGCCGTGGTCGTGGACGCCTGGAGCCGCCTCGTCGTGGGCTGGGCGATGGAAACCAGCCTCCGGTCGGAGCTGGTGGAGAAGGCGCTGGCGATGGCGGTGTGGCGTCGTCGGCCGAAGGACGTCATCCATCACTCGGACCAGGGCTCCCAGTACACGTCGTACGCCTTCGGGAAGCGGTGCCGGGAGGCCGGGGTGCGGCCCTCCGCGGGATCGGTCGGGGATGCGTACGACAACGCGATGTGCGAGAGCTTCTTCGCGACGCTCGAGTGCGAACTGCTGGACCGCAGCCGGTTCCGCAGCCCGGATGAAGCGAGGCGTGCGGTGTTCGACTTCATCGAGGGGTTCTACAACCGGGTGCGTCGGCACTCGGCGCTGGGGTACGAGTCGCCGGCGGACTTCGAGAAGAAGCATGCGGCCTAGCCCGGCAGGGTCGTCGGCCCGGGCGGTCTCGCGATCGATCCGGTGCGACGCCGGCTGCAAGCGGGAAACCGGCGAGGCGACGCCCGAGAGCGCGGCCGGGTTGCTGCGCGCCGGTCCCTCCGTCTTCCCGCCGGCAGCATGTCCCGGCGGGAAGACGGAGGATATGTTTCAAACAGGATCGGAGGAGGATGTCCGGACCGGTCGGCTCGGGATGTTGGATGTCCTCGGCCGGAGAAGCTCTCCTCAGCAGCGGGGAGACGAAGAGAAACCGAGCAGTTCAACCGCAGTATTCACCCGTCCACGAAACCGGGACAGGTCCACACCTCGCTGCACTGGCCCTCTTTGGCACCCCGCGGGTGCCATTCAACCACTCTCTTCATCCGAAAGGACATCGAATCATGAACCGAGGCATCACGAAGTTCCTGCGCATCGTCGCTGCCGCTCCCATTCTGGCGTTCGTCTTGGTGGCCACGCCGTTGTCGGCGGTGAAGAACAGAGCGCCCATCCGCTCACCGGGTCCGAGGTTTGCGTTGCCTGCGCTTTTCCTCGGCATCCTGCTGGCGGCCATTCCCGTGGCAGCAACCGCGCAGCCCATCGGCGACTGCTGGGAATGCGTCGCCAGCCCGTTCCCGCTGGCTTTCGGCAACACGGTCTGCCGAGCCGGTTCGTGGATGGGATTGAGCAACTGCGCGCAGATCGGCACGGAGGATCACCATCACTGCGTCTCCTACGGGGATTTCTGCCTCGTTCGGTGGGACGCTGCCGATGCAGTTGCGGCGGCCGGGCCGGGAGATGACCAGCCGACGGCGATCGGCTATGTGGCCATCCAAGGCGAAATGTGGGTGTTGCGACAGTGTGGCGGGGACGCTGATTTCCCCGTGCGGCAACGAAGCCCGGACGAGGATGTGAACCGACTTGGGCTGACCGCAACCCGCGCTACGGACGCTGAACATTCTGCAGATAATCCCTTGGTCGCTCGCGAGGCCCCAGCGTCCAGTGGTCTCGGCTCTGCCGCCCTGTCCGTATCGTGAAGCATCGATCGTTGCACGGTCGGCGAGCTGCGCGCGGCCTTGGCCCCGGCAACTCATGCGGCTCGCTTCCCCGGCTCGTCTTGCCGTCCGTAGCGCTTGCGATGGTTGCATGCGTCGGTGTCGGTTGTGAAGATCGGTCGCCCTCGGCGGCGCCGTACGAGACCTGGCTGACCGAACCTTCGTACGAGTTCGGTACCGATCCGACGGAGCGGGTGCTGCTGTCGCAGGTACCGTACCTGCGGGTTGCGCCCAATGGAGAGCGCATCTTCGTCATCGACCTGGTAGATGTGCCCGTGAGCGCTTGGACTCCCGACGGGTCGGTGACCTTCGTCGCTCGCCGCGGCGAGGGCCCCGGCGAGTTCACGTACCCGACGCGGATATTTGTCAACGGCGACGGCAGCTTCGTCGTGCGCGAGGGCTTCGGGTCTCGGTTCACCTATTATTCGGCGGACGGAAGGCTCGAGGAGGCCGTGGCTGCGCCCCAAGGGTCGGTCCGGTACCAGCAGTTCCGGCTCAACTTTGAGGTTCCGACGCACGACGGGGGCTATCTGGCCACGGCGAACATCCCGGCGCGTTTCCTTACCAGCGCAGCAGGCGGTGCCCAGGTCGAGCGATCTCCCGTGCTCGCGCTGAGGCCGTCCGGCGATGATAGGTGGCACCGTCCCGAGCCCGTCTCCTGGCTCGACGAACGCAGCCGGTTCATGGCCGTTCCGATGGGCGGGGAGTTCAGGAACGGGTTCATATTCGGGAGCCAGCCCTTCGGTGCCGCTGACCAGGTGCAGTTCGAACCCGGGCGCATGGTCGTCATGCGAACGGATGCAGTTACGGGGAAGGTCGGGCTCACCGAGCTCGGTTCGGTCGGTGACACGATGTGGACCGGCGTATTGGAGCTGGAACCGATGATGGTCACGGATCGCATGGTCGAGGAGGCATGGGAGGTCGAGCCGCGCAGCCCCGCCATGTCGGAGGCGGCACACCGCCGGGCGTGGGAAGAGGCGCTCTACCGGCCGGACTATGTGCCCGTGGCCCGCAGTTTCTTCCTGTCGGCATCCGGCGAGGTGTGGGTGACGACCCGCGAAACGAGCGATACGCTCCGGGCCTACTACGCGATGAGCAGAGGGGATTCTGACCAGGCACCGCGCCGGGTTCTCGTGCCGGAACGGCTGACCGTCCACGATGCGACGCGCTCCCATGTCTGGGGAATACAGCGGGATGCGCTCGGCACGCCGCGCATCGTGGGCCGAAGGCTCGTTCCACCGCAGCAGTAGTGTGGCCATGACACCCTCCCACGCCCGCTCTTATCGGTGGCCAGTCGCATTGGCCAGCGCCCTCCCCGGATTAGCATCCGGCCTGGGTTACGTCAGGATTCTGGGATCTCGCGGAGGATCACTTCGCGTACGTAGTCCGGGCCGCCTCTCCTGCCGACCTCGGAGGGCGTAATGCCCAGCACTCGCTTCACGAAGCGCGCATACCGGCTCTCCTCCGCGAAGCCGATTGCCAGGGCCGTCGGTCCTCGCCGGTGATCGCTCCACCGGGCAAGCCGTTCGACATGGAAGACGGTCGCCAGCGACAGCAGTCTCTTCGGTGCCGGCAGTCCGTGCGCCCTGCACTTCCTTCCGAGCGTTCGCGCGGTCGTCCCGAGCGTTCGGCTCAGCCCTGCGACCGAACGGAGCGCCAGCGAATCGTATATCGCTGCCTCCAGCACGCCGTGCATGTCCGGCGAGACTCGTTCCTTCAGACGAGCGAGCAAAGACTCGGTCTCCTCGCGGTCCGCCGCCTGCAGCACCGCCAGCCGCACCGCCGCCGGATCGTCGTCCACTCCCATCCACAGCATGGCGACCAAGCCGGCTTCCTCCGCGAGCGTCTCCAGGCGTTCACATTCCGAGGGGTCCGCGTGGCCGATAATCGGACAGGACGGAAGACGGGCCCGCAGAGCCCGGAGTTCCTCGATGCCGGAGCGTCCAGTATCTGAGCAGCCGGGGTCTGCGATCACCGGGCAGCCGGGAAGCCGCGCAGCATGCTTCCTCAGGTCGCTCCACCCTGTGGCGAAGTACACCCCGTCCACGACGCGGTCGATGTCGCCGAAGCGCATCCCCGCCCGAACGGACTCCCGAGCCTCTGGCTCCGCTTCGAGGGCCAGGACCGGGTGCTGCCCCTTGGCAGGACCGCACGCGGCCGACGCAGGCGCACAAGTCCGCGGGGAGACCTGCCCCCACGGGGACAGCTCCGGCATTGCCCTGAGCTTGTGGATGCCCCGGCGGGCTGCGGCGCGCACTGCATCGGTGCCCACTTCCATTTGCTCGGCCGCCTGCCGGTGCGACAGCCCGTCGAGCCATGTCATTTCGACCGCGGCGCGCTCGCGTTCCGGCAGCCTCCCGACCGCGGCGCGGACCGCCGCGTCTCGGCGTTTCCGCTCCAGCTGCTCGTCCGGCAACGGAGCCCGGTCGGGGGGCTCGCACCACTCGTCAAGGCCGACTCTGTGCGCCCACCGGTCCGTCCGAACCAGCGACCTGCACAGGTTGACGCTCACCTTCCGCGCCCAACTGCGGACGGAATCCGGATCCCGGCACGCCGGCAGCTTGCTCGCGATGTGCACGAGGCATTCCTGCACCAGGTCGTTGGTGTGATCCTGGTCCCTCGCGTGGTGCGCGGCCACATCGCGGACGGTCGAAGAGAGCTCCTCCAGCAGCTCTCCTAGCCGGTCCGGCGAGACCGGCGAAGGCTCGCCCTTCGTGTTCCGTTCCATGTTCCTGCCCCCTTGCTGGTTGCCTGCCGCTTCTGAACCTCATCACCAGCGA
Source organism: Longimicrobiales bacterium (assembly GCA_965215065.1). Classification (GTDB taxonomy): domain Bacteria; phylum Gemmatimonadota; class Gemmatimonadetes; order Longimicrobiales; family Gaopeijiaceae; genus Bin94. The sequence goes on along the minus strand of OZ244037.1, from coordinate 817,576 downwards.
ATACCCGAAGAGCGGAAGATGGTTCCCTGCTGCCGCTTCACTGCGGCCGTCAAGCTGTGTTCAGTTCAGCGCCGCCCGGTTTGGCCGGGCGATGGCCGAGCTCGGCCGATGTCCGGGCCGGAGCGCTGGCGCTCCGGGGGGATTGGCTGTCGGTGCATGGCTTGGCGTGCGCTTGGGCCGGACGCGCGTCCAAGACGCGGAACGAGAGTGCGCAGTGCGCCGTGTGAATCGCCCTAGATTGTTGGGAACGTGTTACTTATACGACGAATGTCGGGGGTGCGGACCCCGCATCTAGCTGCCGCCGTCGCCTTGATGGACGGTGCACCGGCGGACGCCGTGTCCGATTTTGCCATAGCAGAATCCGGGCCGAAATGCGTCTAATGGGCAATCGCAGCGATTCTCACCTTCCCGATGGGAGAGCAGTCAGATGACCACGATTCTCCATCACCTCGCTGCACTGGCCTTATTTGGCACCCCGCTGGTGCCGTTCAACCACTCTCTTCATTCGAAAGGACATCGAGTCATGAACCGAGGCGTCACGAAGTTCCTGCGCATCGTCGCTGCCGCTCCCATTCTGGCATATGCTCTGGTGGCTACGCCGTTGCTGGCGGTGAACGTACCCCTCCTCGAGTCGACAACTCTCCGCCACCGGCCGGCGACTGCATCGTCCCCGGCGGCCTCGCTGACGGACGACCTACTGACGGGCGACCTACTGTCGGCCACAGGACGCGGCCGTTCGCATCCTCGCGATTCCCGCTGGCTGGTTGCACCGCGAAACATCAGCAACGTCAGTGCACGTGTCCGAGCTTCGCTCTCGTACTCCCCCGCCGTGCCGTCGTGTACGCTCTCATGGGTTGTCGGCCTTCTGTCGGCCAGCAATGAGGAACAGGAACAAGACGATGATGAAGGCGATGGCGATGATGGTGAGCGGGAGCTCGATTGCGAAGGGGACAAGGTCACAGTCCGTGTTACCGAGAGCGACGATGGAGTAATCTCGGCTACGACATGTGTTACCAATGGATCCTGCGAAGGCACATGGGACGATTACGATATCGAAATAACGGTCGAGGGAACCGCCTGCTTTATCGTTACGACCCGCCGTCAATGAGGGAGGAACGATGGGCATGCAACGGAAAACTCAGAAGGTCACTACTGGTCACCACCACCATGTGCTCCACCGCGATGCGCCCGAGGCACACGGCCCATGCCGACCGATGCACCCGTCCCGGCGTTTATCGGTGGTCGTGCGCATCGCCGTACTGGGGGCTTGGTTGGGGATCGGCACCTGGTCCCTGACGCCTGCTCCAGCGTGTGCCGCACAGGGAGAAGGAGAGGAAGACGAGTGCTTCGATTTCTCGGACTACGTTCCGGACAACGTGTCAGTTGCGGGCTGCTGGGAGTGCGACCGCGATGTTCATTGGTTGGAGTCGCTGTTCTCATGGAGCTGGAAGTTCACGCTGGAATGCACTTCCGACGACGGTTCAACCATAACCTTTGAGGTCGAATGATGCACAATCACCAAAGATCAAACCGCAAGCCGGCCTTGGCATTCGTGCGGCGACGCTGCCTGATGACGCTCCTGGGGTCTGCGGTCGGCGGGGTCACTGCGATCGTCGCGCCCGAGTCGGTGTCCGGCCAGCAGCAGGTGACCATCCGAGCCGGAGACATCGGCTCCGATCCCATGGGTAGCCTGAACGACGCCTGCGAAATGGATCGCGAGCTGCTGGATGTTCGCGTTGTCGCTCGGAATTCCAGCGTAGACGGACGGGCCGCCGAGAGCGTGGCCGGGGGATGGATCGTTGTTGACCGGGTTGCCGTGGGCGAACACGACATCGTGTTGCTGGACGAGCAGCTGCAGGAGAAAACCCGGTGGACAACCGAAGCCGGGCCAGACCAGAGGTGGGCGGATCCCAAAGTGCTCGCCATGATGCCCACGGGAGAAGTCGCGGCCATCGATGCTCGGGCCGGTCCGGCATTGGTGATTCCCGGGAGGCTCGGATCCCATCCGGTCTTTGGGAATCCGACGCATGCAGTGGCCCTTGGCCCGGGTGCAATCGTTTATGCGTCGGAAGCAGGGGTCTTCGAACTTGATGTGGACCGAGGGGCAACCCGGCACCTGTGGAGCCTCGGAGACTTCGGAATGGCCTTGGATCCGGAAAACGGCGACCCCCCCAAGTTTCGGCTGCGTACTCAAGACGACGGCACGCTGCATGTCGCGTGGACGATACAATCTTCCGTATGGACCATTGAAGGGGAATCGGAACCGCGCCGTCGGGTGCAGAGATGCGTTCCGGAGCCCTTGCTGCGCACCCATTTCGACGCGCCCGAGATCAGCTTGGCGGGAGTAAAGGCGAAGGCGTCGGTTACGTCGCTTGCGGACTTCGTCGTTCTGGAATCCGGCGAAACACTGGCACTGGGAGCGCTGGGTATCGGCGACGAGAACCATCGGTCCATTGAGCTCTATGGTGCAGACGGATCCATGAAGCAGGCGTGGGAGCTGCCGGTCACCCGGACACGAGCAAGGTTCGCGTTCGGCGATCCGCGTCGAATCCTCCTGTTGCGTCACGGTACGGAAGACCGTCACATGGCGTTGGTGGAGGTCCAGGGGGAGGGCTACCCGTCACGATGAGCGAACGACGAAACTGTGAAACCGAGGCCATGGACAACACGCGGACTGGACACGCAATGACCTCCTTTCCGTCGGCAGCATGCGTCGTCGCGGCCGCACTGGCCGTACCGGGCTGCGGTTCGGATTCGCCCCCTCGGGTGGACATGCCAACAGTTCGAGACAGCGCCGGGGTTCTCATCTCGGAAAACATGGACAGCTTCGGGGACGAAACCCCGACGTGGAGCGTTAATCCAGACCCCGCACTGACCATAGGGGCCGACCTTGAGGCCGCGCCGGAATACCAGCTTGCATACGTTAGAGGCGCGCTTCGGACGCTTGACGGCGGCGTTGTTGTGGCCGACGGCGGCGACGCGAACGTTTTGCGGGAGTACGGGCCAAGCGGGCGGTATGTGGCGACATGGGGCAGGGAGGGTGACGGGCCGGGCGAGTTCAGAGACCTGTCCGAGATTCACAGGTGGCGTGCGGACTCCGTGGTCGCATGGGACATGCTCGCAAGGAGAATCACCGTGTTCGACTCCGAGGGGGATGTCGGCAGAACCTCCGCGGTGGCGGGATTCGATAATGCTGGGTCCCTGGACGCTGCCTTGGCCGGTGAACGCCTTGTGTTCGGACGAATCACAAACTTTGATCTCGGAGCTTTGTTGGGTGCCGGCGGCGGATACCGCCGGGAACGCCAGGCCTTCGAGATACGGGACGGTACGGGAGAGGCGATCGCGCTGCTGGGGCCGTACCCGCACGACGAGTACTTCATCGATGCGGCCTCGGGACGGTTATCGGTCAGGTCATTGGCATACTCGCGACGAGTGGTCACCGGCATCTGGAAGGATCTGGTGGTCGTGGGACCCAACGACACCTACGAGCTGCGAGCGTATGCGGGAGACGGTTCGCTGCGGCAAATCGTGCAGTTGGACCGGGTGCCGAAGGCTGTCGCCGACGCCGATCGCAGAGCCTGGCTTGAAGAGCACGAGAGCACGGGACGCGGGCGCGGGGACGCCGATGTTCCGATGGCGTCGCACCTTCCCATGTTCGACAAGGTGATCGGTGACGAGGGCGGCCACCTCTGGGTTCGGGACTACGACATGCCGGGAGACGATCCGGTGCCTTGGACGGTGTTCGATTCGCTCGGCAGAAGGGTGGCCCGGAGCGAAATGCCGGACAATCTGGAGGTCTGGGAGATCGGCGAAGACTATGTGGTGGCGTCCCGGGTGGACGAGCTGGGCATTCACTCGGTGGTCGTTCTGACTCTCCACCGGAGCGGCGGACCAGGTTGAGGCGGCCGCTCCCCGGTCGCGGCAGAGGTCCTACCGCCTCACCGCGACCATCAGGCCGTCGCCCACGGGCAGGATCGTCGCGCTGAAGCGGGAGTCCGCGGACAGGGTCCGGTTGAAGCGGTCGAGCAGAGCCGCGATCTCGTCAGAGCCGGGATCCAGCACCCGCCCCGACCAGAAGGCGTTGTCGGCCATGAGCAGTCCGCCCGGACGCAGCAGGCGCGCCGCCTCCTCCATGTAGACGACGTACCGTTCCTTGTCGGCGTCGAGAAACACGATGTCGACCGACCCGTCGGGTCCCAGCTCGGGCAGAATCTCGGCCGCATCGCCGACGCGGATCTCCACCCGTTCGGCCACCCCGGCGTCCGCCAGCGCGCGCTGTGCCGCCGCCGCATGGTCGGCATCGATCTCGATCGTGTCCAGGCGACCGTCCTCGGGCAGCGCCCGCGCGATCCAGATCGCAGAATAGCCTGCCAGCGTGCCGACCTCGACGACCCGGCGCGCGCCGACGGCCCGCACCAGCACCTGAACGGCCCGAGCGGTCGCCGGCGGCAACTGGATCGCGGGCATCTCGGCCTCGTCGGCCCAGGCCCGAACGCGCCGCAAGACGTCGTCTTCGGACGCATACAGCCGCCGGACGTAGAGGTCGAGCCTGTCATGATCCAGCGAGGAAGGCACGGGGGCACCGGACGGGATCTGCTCCGGGTCGGAAGGGTCGGGCTTATCAGTCCACGGGCTGTTAACCACCGGCAACCCCTGCCCCGCCGAGAACCGCCGCCATGCGACGCACCCCCGCCTCGATCTCCTCGTCCGACGACGCGGTGCTCATGCGGGCGAAACGCGCGTCGCCGAACGCCTCGCCGGGCACGAGTGCCACCCCCGCTTCCTCCAGAATCCGTGCGCACATGTCGTTCGCGCAGGTGAGCTCGTCGTCGAACGCCCCGTCCACGCGGAAGTAGAGGTAGAACGCGCCCTCGGGCATGACGTAGGGGCACCCCGGCAGCAGCTCGTCGAAGAGCCGCGTGACCAGACCGCGGCGCCGCCGAAAGGCCGCCAGCATGCGAGCCTTGTCGCGCGCGGCGTCCTCGGTTCGCGTCAGTCCCTCCAGCGCCGCCACCTGCGAAGGCGTCGCGGCGTTCAGCGAAACATGGCTCTGGAAAGCCGACATCTTGGCGGCCAGCTCCCGCGTCGTGTACGAAAAACCGACCCGCCAGCCCGTCATCGCATATGCCTTCGACATCCCGTTGGTCACGACGAGGTGCCCCGCGGAGTCCGGGTCCAGGTCGAGCGCTCCCGGTGCCTTCCCGCTCTCGTCGCCGAAGTAGATCTCCTGGTAGATTTCGTCGGAAATCAGCGTGACGCCGCGCGAGCGCGCCCATTCGGCGATCGCGCCGAGCCGGTCCTTCGAGTAGACGGCGCCGGTGGGGTTGGAGGGGGTCGAGAGGATGAGCCCCTTGGTCCGGGACGTCGCCGCGCCTTCCAGATCCTCGGGCACGAGGAGGAAGTCAAGGTTCTCGCTCCCGGCCACTGGAACCGGCCGGGCCCTCGCCAGCGTGACCATCTCGGGGTAGGAGGTCCAGTAAGGCGAGGCGATCAGCACCTCGTCGCCGGGCCCGAAAAGGCAGAAGCAGGCATTGAAGAGCGACTGCTTGGCACCCGCCGAAACCACGACCCGGGAACCGTCCGCCGGGTATGAGGTGTCCGTGGTCATGTACCTGGCCGCGGCCGCCCGCAGCTCGGGAAGTCCTGCTGCGGGGGTGTACCGGGTGCGCCCGGCCCGGATGCCTTGAACGGCCGCTGCCGAGATCCACTCCGGCGTGTCGAAATCCGGCTCGCCCGCGCTGAGGTTTATGATGTCGCGTCCGGCCGCCGCCAGTTTCTTGGCGAGCGTGCTCACCGTGATAGTGGCCGACGGCCTCAGCTTTGCGATGTTTTCCGAAAAGGTCATCGATTGGCCTTGGGTGTTCCCCTTACGAGTAGAGGCAGGGAAGGGATGGATTCCAACGGTACCGAGCGGACAATAAGACCCGTCGGCGAAGTGCGCGCAACCCGGGACGCCCCGGCGGCCGAATTATACTTCGATTTCATTGATCCCGTGTCCTACGTCGTCAGCCGCATGATCGACCGGGCCGGTGCCGACGAGTCCTTCGCCTGGTGCGGCTTGGAGCTTCGGCCGCCGCCTGCGCCCGCGATCGACCCGGACGGTCCTGCATGGCGCTTCCGCCGTTCCGAAGCCCTGCTCCTGTCCGAACCGCTGGGCCTCCCCATGTCCAGGCCGCACTTTCTGCCGTGGACGCGCAAGGCGCACGAGCTGTGTGAATTCGCCCGGCAGCGCGACCGCTTCCATCCCGTCCGCCGCGCGCTCTTCCGGTCGCTCTTCGTCGACCGGACCGACATCGGGCGCATAGATTTGCTGGTCGAAATCGTGCGCGATGCCGGGCTCGACCCCACCGAGGCCAAGGCCGTACTGGATGTCGACCGCTATACGGCGGTGATCGTGCGGAACCGGGAATCGGCGCTGGAACGGAAGATCAGGGACGTGCCGACGGTGGTCACGGCGGCCGGGCGTCTGGATGGCACGGGCTCGCTGCGCGAAATTGAGCGGTTGCTGGATGGCTGCACCGCGAACGCACGGTAGGAGTGAACTAAAGAATGGCGGGATACCAGCGAAAGACGGCCCTCGGCCCGGGGGAAGTCCTGGCGAGGGCGGAAACGCACATCCCCGAGTACATCGGGCTGTTGCGTTCGAAGCATTCGGCGCACGGCGCGACGTACACCGGCAAAGAGGGAACAGTCGTTCTGAGGGCCCACCGTCACGGTCCCTACACCGACGTGACCGCCCAGACCGACCGGCTCAGGACCTCCAGGATGGACTACGAGATCCAGCGCTTCCTCTACACTCTGCCCTACGAGTACGGTGATCCCGTGGGGGCGCAGCCCGGAGACTTCGGCCAGTAGTCCCGGCCGTCGCTCCCCCCGATATGGCCGTCGCCCCGATGACGACTTTCGAGCAGCTCTCCCTCGGCCCCGAGACGGTCACGGCCCTGGCAGCCGAGGGGAAGAAGGCGCCCACGCCCTTCCAGGCGGATGCGATCCCGGTGATCGCGCGGGGCAAGGATCTCATGGGTCGGGCCGGGCCCGGGAGCGGCACGCTCGTCGCGTACGGCGCGCCGCTGATCGACCGGCTCGAAGGCGGCAAGGGGGTTCCCGTCTGCTTGGTCCTCTGCACGGGGACCCGGCAGGCCACCGAACTTGCGCGTTCCTTCGCGCGGATCTGCGAAGGGTCCGGGCTGCGCGCGGCGGCCCTCGCCCCGCACTGGAACCTCCCGCAGCGCAGCGACTTCCTCTTCGTTCCGGCCGACCGCTTCAGCGCCCTTTACGACGGGACCGTCACGGTCGACCGCGTCCGCGCGGTGGTCATCCACGACGGCGACGGCGTGGTGAAGAGCGTTCCGCGCGACCACCTCGAAGCACTGCTTTCGGGGTTGCCGCGCGACTGTCAGCGCATCTTCTGCGCCCTCCCTTTCGGCCCCGCATTCCGCTCCGTCGCACGGCGCTTCACCCGCCGCGCCGTGACCGTCCCGCCCGGAGAGCCCGGACGGAACCGCCCCGTGGGGAAGGCCGCGCCGATGCGCGAGCTGCGCTTCATCGTGGTCGAGGACGACCGTTCGGACGCGGTGCTGGCCCTGGCCGCCGACCTCCTGACCAATGCGGCGCGCCACGTTCTCCTCTACACGGCTTCGGCCGACCAGGCCGCCGACATCGGCGACTTCCTGGGCATGCACGGGTACCGTTCCGGCCCGCCGGGCGACGAATCCGTCCCCGTGTGGTTGTGTCCGGGCGAAGCAGAGGCGGACGCACGTGCGGCCATCAATGCCGTGGCGGAACCCGGTCAGGTGGCCACGGTTTCGGTTACGGTGCCTTCGGGTGCCGAAGCCGCCAGGGTGCGTCACATCGGAGCCGGCGGTCCCGCGTGGGTTCTACCAGCGGTCCGGGAACTCGGCCACCTCAGGCAGACCGCCGCCGGGGCGGGGCTCAGGCTCAAACGTGTGAGGCCCGAGCGGTCCAAACGGGTCTCGGGTGCGCTCGACGAGCTGGCCGACCGGATCCACGAGGCGGCCCGCGCTCCCGAGGCCACGCCCTACTATCTCCTCGTGGAATCCCTGCTGGATCGCTTCTCGGCAGCCGAGGTGGCCGCGGCTGCGCTGCTCCTACTGGACCGCACGACACCCCGGAAGGGAGTCGCAACCAGTGGAAGCGCGGCGGCGGCCGCAACCGCTCCCGAGAGTTGGGTTCGGCTGTTCGTTTCGGCCGGGCGACGCGACGAGGTCGGGCCGGGAGAGCTGCTGCGCGCGATCGCCGACCAGTCGGCGGTGCCCGGCAAAAGGATAGGGCGGATCGATGTCCGCGAGAGCCACTCGCTGGTGGAAGTCTACGAGAGCGATGCCAGGACGGTCATCGCCGCCCTCAACGGCACGACCCTGGGCGGCCGGAGTCTTCGCGTCGACTACGACCGCGCAAAGGACCGGAGGCCCCGAGGAAAACCGGCGGGCGGCCCGGCGAGGCCGCCGTCTAGGCCGCCATCTCGTCCCGGCGCCTCCGGAACATCCGGTAGAGGAAGAAGCCGGCTCCCACGACGAGGCCGATCTTGAGGGCCGTCATCATGATGCCGAACAACATCCCGAGGATCGGGCCTGCCGCCGCGACCAGCAGCTTGAGCAGGAGAACGCCGATGGTGCCGGTCGCCGCCACTGCTCCCAGTGTCTTCACGTAGCTCATACAAATCTCCTCTCGTTGGTGACACCCTACCCGCGGAACCGGTAGGAAAGTTTCATGAACACGCCTTCGGCCTCCGGACGCACGTTGCGGAACCGGAAGGCCTCCATGTCTTCCATCCGCCGCGAATACCCCACGAAGAAGACGGTCCCCGGCGTCGGCTCGTAGCTCAGCAGCGTCTCGATCGAGAAGTCGTTCGATTCGGACCCCGCCAACGCCGTGCACGCCGTGTTCGACATGCTCGAACAGTAGGAGACTTCCTGCCCGGCCAGCGGGGTCCTCAGCACACCGCGCTCCTGACTGCCGTATTCGGCGATCGCCCGCACGAAGAGCGCACGGTTGAACTGATACTGTGCCCGAAGTCTCGGGATGGTGGCGCTCGAGTAAAGCGACCCGTCGCGCTTCCGGAAGAGACTGGTGTGAGTGACTCCCAGCTCCGAGCTGAAGTTCGTGGTGAGGAAGAGGTTCAGGCTGGCGTTCCCGGACCAGGAATCGGCGATATCGACCGGAGTGTCGGTGATGAAGTCGAAGAGCGGCGTTTCCGACCGGGTCGCCCGAACGTTGCCCCGCACGCGGTCGAAGGGGCTCACCCAGATGAAGAGGGTGCCCGAGCTCAGCCCTTGGAAGAGGGATTGGTCGGGGAAGAACGGGACGAAGCCGCCGTCCGTCGCCGTGGTGAAGCCGCCGTCCGGCGCCGTCGTGAAGAGCCCCTCGTAATCCACGGGGTTGAACTGGAACCAGGAGCGGGAGTAGTTCCCCCAGATCGTGATGTTGTTGCGGAACGAGACGCTTCCTCCGAGCCGGATCCGCCGCTCCTCCGCCCAGCGGCGCTGCCAGAACGCGTCGTGATCCCAGAATCCCTCGGCTTCCAGGCTGGGGCCCCACCGCTCGACGAGGTCGCCCGGCTCGCCGCGGAAGTTGTACCTCACCGAGGAGCGGAGATTCGTCGTTCCGGTGCGCCGGATGAAACCGCTTCCGGCCAGGAAGTCGTCGGTCACGTCCAGCATGGCGGCGTCGAACTGCAGGTTGCGGCCCGAACGGGCGATCTGCGCGGAGACCAGTGAGCCGTCGGCCCGGCCGGGGGTGCCCTCCGCCGTGCGGCTTCCGGCAGCCAGGAGCGTCATCGTATAGCGCTCCCGGAGCTGGAACCGACCGTCGATTCCGGCCACGCGATTGAACCTGTCGCCGCTGTAGGTCCGGTCGGTGTACACCATGCCGATGTTCGACGCGGCGCCAAGATCGCGGCGGAGTCTGAAGATGTTGACGACGGGATGGGCCGACTCGTCCAGTCCTTCCGGGCTGGAGACATCGTCCACCGCGCTCAGGAACGCGCCGTTGAAGCTTCCGATCTTCCCCTGCACCTTCGCGCCCCCCACCGGATTCACGATGGATCGCGTGTAGACAAGCTGCTGGGGAAGCTGGAAGATCTCCGTCCCTTCGAGGAAGAATGGACGCTTCTCGCGCAGATAAAGGGCGAAGCGTTCGTTCACGGCGATCTGTCCGGCGTCGGCTTCGACCTGCGAGAAGTCGGGGTTGTAGGTTCCGTCGAGGGTCAGGTCGGAGGTGAGCCCGTAGGTCACGTTGAACCCGAAGTCGCCGTCGATCCCCCCGCGCCGGAGCGCCCCTGCGTCTGCGTCGTACACGCCCTGCCGCGAGAACGTCTGCACGGGATTCATCTCGAAAAAGAGACCGGCATCGAGATCCCGGAGCCCGGTAAGCCGACCGAACTGCTCCATCCGGTTGGCGACGTTCGCGGTAACGGGCGCCCACGACTCCGAGTAGCCGTTGCGCGCGATCCGGCGCTCGATCTGCAGCCCCCAGTCCTGCACTTCCGCTTCCCGGAACCTGATGCTCTTCAGCGGCACTCTGACCTCGACCGAGTAGCCCCAGTCGAAGACCCGGCCGTCGGAGTCCCAAACGAAGTCGGGATTCCAGTCGATGGGAGGACCCATCCGGCGTTCCCGCCGCCCCCCGCCGCCCACTACCCAGAGGCCGTCCTGCTGGACCCCCAGCGGATTCACCATGATGACGTACCCCCGGCGCCGGTCATCGAACGTGTCCAGGATGAATCGGACGTAGTCGTCGGAGAAGCCGTAGGAGTCGCGGTCGCCCAGCGTGGCCCGTACCCCGCCCTCGACATCGTCGTAGGCCTTGACGCTGAAATAGACCGCGTCGTCGGTCAGCAGGACCCTCGCCTCGGTCCGTTGCGTTGCGGGCACGCCCTCGACCGGGTCGAACTGGGTGAAACCGGTCAGCACGGGCGCATTCGCCCAGGCTTCGTCGTCCAGCACGCCGTCGATCGTGATTTCGGCGTCCGGCAGCTTCGGGCCGGGAACCTCGAGCTGCCCGGCGTCGCCGTGGTATTCCACCTCCGTCGGCCCGGTTTCTCGTCCGTCCCCGGATGCTCCCCGTTCCGAGAGCGCCCGGGCTTCCTGGCCTGCCGCCCCGAGAGCGGCGGTCATCGCCGTCAATAGTGTTACCATCGTGATTTCATATCTTTCAGTTCAGCTTCGGCGTTCAACCGAGCGGAGTGTGCGAATGATGTCCAAACCTAACAGACACTCGGAACCTAACAGACACTCGGACTGCGCAGTCCGTTGAGTGGCCGTGGAAAGTTATACCAGCCTGCAGAGGCAGGCCCTGCTGGACCAGATTGAGGAGAGCGCCGACTCCCCGCGCTGTCCCGGATGCGGGCACGCATGTACCGTGATCCGTGCGGGGCCGAGAGATGATGTGGCCTATGTTCGCGACAGGATCGTGGTGCGCTGCCCCAAGTGTCTGTGCGGTTGCGCAATCGAGATCCGGGGTCCGGGCGGGTAACCGCACCCACGAGGGGAAGCCGATTCGCAACGACCTTGCCGCACTGGTCTCGCTCTTCGCCGCACTGACCTTGCTCTTCGCCGCACGGCTCTCGGGCGTCGCCGCGTTGGCCTGGCTTCTGGCCGCGCCGCCCCTGCCCCTCTCCGCGCAGGAGCACGGCCAAGCGCAGGAGCACCACCGAGCCCAGGAGCACCACCGAGCCCAGGAGCACCACCAAGCGTCCTCCTCGAGCGGCCCCCTCATTCTCGAACTTCCTGCGAGCACTCGGGCAACGGCTCTCGGCGGTGCCTTCCGGGTCGGCGGCGACGGCAACCTTGCCCTCTTCCACCACCCTGCCCTGATCACAGGCGAGGGCTTCGGCGGCTCCGGGCAGCGGTTCGGCGGCAGTACTCACCTGGCCCTCAGCGGAAGTGGCAGCTGGATGGGAGGCGCGCTGGCGGCGGGCGTGTCCTTTCTTGAGTACGGAACCTCGGCCGATTCTCCGCTGGAACTGCCCCATACGGCAGCCGAGCTGATCGAGGGCGGCGACATGGCCGCAGCCGAGTTCACGGCGGCGGTGGGGTTTGCCGGCGAGATCTTCGGCGTGGGGGCGGGTGCCGCTGCGAAGCTCGTCGGCCGACGGCTGGGGGGGCTGAGCGGCAGCACCGTGGCGCTGGACCTGGGGGTGGGAAGGCGGCTTGGTCCGATCTCCGGTGCCGTCACCGTGCAGAATCTGGGCCCCGGGCTTAAGGCGGGCCGTCACGAGACGCCCCTCGCGCGCCGAGTGGTGGTGGGAGCCGGTACGAACGGCAGGGCCCCGGTTGGACCGTTCGACATCGGCGGCGCTGTTCAGCTGGCCCGCCGGGGCGACGGAGAGCTCATCCCGGGGGGCGGGCTCGAGATCGCGTGGTGGCCGGTCCAGCGTCGCATCTTCATCGTGCGGTTCGGGGTGGTGCGCCGTGCGGGGGAGGGGGACAGCTCGCCGTTCACGTACGGCGCAGGCTTCGAAGGCGACCGCATCCGCATCGACTACGGGTACCGCGACTACGCGCACGCGGATCTCAGGTCGGGCGGCCACCACCTCGGCCTCGCGATCCGGTAGGCGCTTCTGCGCTGCTCGGTCATCCGCCGGGCGAGGCGCACGAAGCGGCCCCCTCGGGCTGGTCCCGACGAACGCGAAGTACAGTGCGCTGCCCGGTCAACCGCCGGGCGAGGCGCACGAAGCGGCGGCCGGCTGGATTCAGTTCCAGTGGCGCTTCCAGTCAAAGTCCCGTGTAAACAAGTACACCTTCGGTGTCGATGACTGCCAACCCACAGCCACGACAGCGATCACCGACTGCATGTCGATCCGGTCGATGTGCTCGTTGGGCGTCCACTGGCCGTTCACGTACAGTTGGCCGCACCGATCGAAAAGTCCAAGGACGCACACGCGGCGGGCGTGGGATACGGGAATGTACAGCCAACGCAGCATCTCGGTGTTGTCGTCGCTCTTGGACTTCGCGTCTTCCAGCCGGTCCCCGTAAATAAACCGAAAGCCCCTGATGGCGTTCGGATGCATGCCGAACTCTCGCGTCAGCCAGTTCGTTGCGGTCTCTTCAAGTACCGATACCGCCAGCCCCGGAAGGGAAATGGGGGACGGATGCATCTCAAACTCGATGTCGTAACGGCCTCCGTCTTCCAGCGCCAAACGCGGCGACCGCACCTCCGAGTATCCGTAACGGTGGATCACGACATAGTATTCTCCTTCGCCGGGCGCGCGGAGCACAAACCGCCCGACCGAGTCCGCCACGGCTGCTGCAACGGTCAACCTGTTCCCGTCGAGCAACGCCGCTTCCGCAAAGGCGACTGGTCCGTCTGCAGCGGCGTCCACGGCGCGCCCTCGAATTTCCTGGGCAGACGCTCTGCGACCAAAGCCGACCGGCAACATGAGGCCGCAGCACAGGGCAGCAACGGTCGACAGTAACCACCGCGGAACCGCCCACGCGTCAGGCATTGACAGGCTCACGTTCTCAGTTCCGAACCAATCGATGAGCGCGCGGATGTTCCACCCCCAGCGAGTCAGTCCAAACGCCCACAACAACATCCCCCTCAACGCCCATCATCGAAAAGCCGACCGGAACCTCGACACTTCCGAGCCACCTTCCGGCAGAGTCCAAAACTTCCCAACCTGTCGGTCCGTCCTGTTCGCTCAGACCGCGAAACGGGCGCAACCAGATCACTGCGTCGGAGTCCACCAGAATCCGGGAGTATGCCGGACGCATTGCAGGATCCGGCAGCTGTGCCTCAATTCGTCGCACCATAGGATGCGGATTTTCGCGTAAACGCGCCTTTCGCTCGGCGTCGATCGTTTCCCGGGCCAACTCCAAAGGATATTCGGCAATCCGCAATATGCGTAAAATCTCTCCATCCGGAGACATCTCTTCCACCTGCATCCGGTCTGCGTTGCCGAAGACGATGCTGTTGTCGCCGGTGGCAACTTGAGCGGACTTGCCGAACAACGGAACAGCGGCTCCACTCGGGCCGCCGTCTATGCTGAAGATGTATTCTTCGAATCCGGCCGTTTCACCGATGCTGTCAATAAGCGCGCCGCCGAGGTCATACCGCCAAAGTGCTCCCGGTTCCCAAATCATGCCGCTATAACCCTGATAAACGGACATGGAAGGAAAGCCCGATACAGAAACAAAATCGTCATCGCCAAGAGCGTGAATGCCGATCGTATAGCGAGGCAAGGCGAAGACTCGGACCAAGCCTCCTGCGGAATCCAAGACAGTTACGCGGGCATCGTAATCTAGCACCAGCAAGGTGTCAGAAGTCAGGAGTGCAATGTCACGAATGCCAGTGAACTCTCCTGGTCCTTCTCCCTCTCTTCCGATTGCCGTTCGAAAGTCGCCGCGAGGCGAATAATAGCGTACTTCATGCGATCCGCTGTTCGCTACGACGAAGGAACCGTCCGACAAACGGAGGATGCCGCGAACCCGGTCAAAGATGTGTGGGTCCGTCCCGCTCTCGTGGCCGGAAGCAGCCCCCGACGAGGTGAGGTCGACCAAAGGCTTGGGGTCGATATGCCAACGACGCCGCTCGCCCCACAGCGGATTGAGCGACTCCACGATCTCAACACCTGCACTGTCCCATCGCTCCACTTCGGACGGGCGAATTTCCGACTCGCGAGAGCAACAAGTCGGCAGCAACCCGAGGGAGAACACAAGACATACGCGAAGGGTGCTTGGACAGCGGATTCTCATTCGGTGTCGCCACTCTCGTTGCGGAGGGATTCATCGCTTGGCATAGGTCGGTCAAGAACATTGATGTTTCTTGGAAGCGCAGGACATGTTGTGGTAGAACTGAAGCGACTAAGATCAACCACATGGACCGTTTGCCCGTCGGAGACGAAAACGCGACCATGACGGTCAGCCTGCAACCACGCTATGTCGTGTAGGGGAAGCCGGAAAGCTCCAATTAGCTCTCCGTCGGGGGAGTAGACCTCAATTCCCCTTTCTTCTACCGTCCATGTACCCTGTGTGGGAACGTATCGGTTCCTTATCTTTTGCCATTTGGCCTTGTACGGGCGTACAGCAACAATAGCGCCGTTGGCCATGAAGTCAGCGGCCTCCGCTTGCGAAACTACAATGAAGTGGGGAATCTCTCCGCCAATGTGAATCCAATCGGGTGCCCATACTTCTTCATGGGGCGTTGGTGACTCGATGTAGTGTGGCAATCGAAACTGTTGCTCGTACGCGATGCCCCTCCCGACACTGCTGTTGTCTCCAATGCCCGGACCAAACGACATGACTTCTCCAGTTGCCAACGACAGCACGCGGATCGACTCGCCCAGATGTCCGATAATGCTCCTAGCCATCAGCCATGGAATGTAGCGGCCATCGATCTGAGCGACCTCGCCTAGTTCCCGAATTGTTGAGCCATCTAGATCGAATACGCGCACCAGAGGCATAGATACCCAAGGCTCGGGGCTACGGATAGGACGTTGATTGTCAAGAGTCGTTATTCCTACCAGCCCACCTGTCATTCCAGTCACAGATCCTGCCATGGTCAGACCCCATTTGGGAGGTTCATAACCCACCCAATTCACACCCAGAGACTCATGGTCCAGCAGGCCAAATACGGAATTCAATGGTGACCAAACCAAGGACATGTGATCTGAAAATCTCTCAAGGATCAGTGGGTCGGGTATAGAACGTGATCTCAATGACGTTACCTCGCTCACCGAGCCGTCGTACCCAATTTGGACCTGTCCCGGTTTCGTGGACGGGTGAATACTGCGGTTGAACTGCTCGGTTTCTCTTCGTCTCCCCGCTGCTGAGGAGAGCTTCTCCGGCCGAGGACATCCAACATCCCGAGCCGACCGGTCCGGACATCCTCCTCCGATCCTGTTTGAAACATATCCTCCGTCTTCCCGCCGGGACATGCTGCCGGCGGGAAGACGGAGGGACCGGCGCGCAGCAACCCGGCCGCGCTCTCGGGCGTCGCCTCGCCGGTTTCCCGCTTGCAGCCGGCGTCGCACCGGATCGATCGCGAGACCGCCCGGGCCGACGACCCTGCCGGGCCAGGCCGCATGCTTCTTCTCGAAGTCCGCCGGCGACTCGTACCCCAGCGCCGAGTGCCGACGCACCCGGTTGTAGAACCCCTCGATGAAGTCGAACACCGCACGCCTCGCTTCATCCGGGCTGCGGAACCGGCTGCGGTCCAGCAGTTCGCACTCGAGCGTCGCGAAGAAGCTCTCGCACATCGCATTGTCGTACGCATCCCCGACCGATCCCGCGGAGGGCCGCACCCCGGCCTCCCGGCACCGCTTCCCGAAGGCGTACGACGTGTACTGGGAGCCCTGGTCCGAGTGATGGATGACGTCCTTCGGCCGACGACGCCACACCGCCATCGCCAGCGCCTTCTCCACCAGCTCCGACCGGAGGCTGGTTTCCATCGCCCAGCCCACGACGAGGCGGCTCCAGGCGTCCACGACCACGGCCGCGTACAGCCAGCCCGCATCCGTCGGCACGTACGTGATGTCCGCCACCCACAGCCGGTCGGGACCGCCGACCGAGAAGTCGCGGTCCACCAGGTCCGGCACCGCGCGGGCCTGCGCGTCCCGCCGCGTCGTGACGACCTTCCGCCGCCGCCGGGTCACGCCCTCGATCCCCGCCTGCTTCATCAGCCGTCCGACCCGCTTGCTTCCCACCCGCTCGCCCCGGGCCTTCAGTTCCGCATGGATCCGGGGCCGGCCGCAGGTCCGCCGGCTCTGTTCCCAGGCTTCTTCGATCTTCTCCCGAAGCTCCGCGTCCCGCCGGGCCCGCTCCGGAGGCGTCCGCTTCAGCCAGGCGTAGTACCCGCTGGGGGAGAGACCCGGCACGCGGCACATCGCCCGGACGGGGAACTCGGCCCGGTGCGCCTTCATGAACTCGAACCCCTTCCGGGGATCGAGCCGCTCTCCATCGCGAACCAGGCCGCGGCTTTTTTTAAGATGTCCCGCTCCATGCGGAGCCGCCTGACTTCCCGCCTGAGGCGGCGAACCTCCTCCCGCTCCTTCGTGGTCAGCCCGTCCGCCCGGCGTCCCTCGTCCAGGTCCGCCTGCCTGACCCAGTTCCGGATCGCCCCGGACGAGGGCTCGAACTCTCGCGCCAGCGACTCGGGCGACCGCCCCGAGCGCACCAGCCCGACCATCTCCCGCCGGAACTCCGGCGGATACCGCAACCGCTTCTTCGGCATCGTGGAATCCTCCTTCCCCCTCAAGTTGGATGTGTCCACGAAACCGGGGCAACTCCAATTCGCGTAATACGCTGTCGGGCCCCTGAAATCAATATCTCACACGAGGGCGTACTGACTGCTCCAAATACGGTAGTGGAATCAAATGCAATCACTGACTGCACTGGCGATTCGCGAAGGTTCGGCTGGAATTGGATGGATTTTGCGTAGGGATCCGTGCACGCGACAGATACCGGTATCGCTACTACCAACGACAGCTTGACTATACTGCGCATACCTGTCGCCCTACATTCACCGGTGGAAGGATATCTCCCATTACGCCGAAACGAAAACCCCGGTGGCGTCCATGAGATAAGTAGTCGGAGTCCCAAACAATCCTAATCGTCCGAGTGCATGGGCTGGATCGTCAACGACTCGAGCGAAAATAATGCCGTCGAGGGTGAAGCCATCATAGAATCCCGCGAGCGTAGCTGTGTCTTCGCCTGCCAACCACACTCGTTTCACATTGATATTGACAGAATCGGCCCATGTTGCGGCCCGTTGTGCCCAAGTATCGCGCATTCTCCGACAGTAAGGGAAATCCGTAGCAATCATCACCAGCAAGGAACATGATTCGTCTGCAGTCAGAAGATCAGTTAGCCAGATGATTGAGTCATTGGGCATCACGGCAACTCTAGTCGGTGGCAGTTGGAGACCGACTGTCGGGCCACTTGGAGGATTGTGCCCTAGTCCCAATACCCACTGGGTCACACGGTAGCTAACGGGCAATACTACCAAGATAATGCCGGTAATCACTAGAACCTATCTCAAAAATATGGCGGGATGGCGGGATTGCGGCATCCGGGTGCACCTGGTACCTTATAGATATGCGAAAGCTGACGATAACCGACGAGCAGTGGGAGCGCATTCGCCACCACTTTCCCGAGGAATCCAGGCCGCCGGGCCGGCGCGGCCGGCCGCCGGTTCCCGCCAGGGACATTCTGGATGCCGTTCTCTGGATTCTTCATGCCGGCGCGCCGTGGCACATGCTTCCCCGGTGTTACCCGAACTGCAAGACGGTGCACCGGCGCTACCAGAACTGGGTTCGCGAAAAGGTGCTGGAAGGGATTCTGGAGGACCTTTTGTCGGAACTCCGCGAGCAGGGGGTCGTTGGCGGATCGGAAGCGTACATCGATGCTTCCTTCGCCCGGGCGAAGGGGGGAGGTGCCGGTGTCGGGAACACGAAGTCGGGAAAAGGCGTGAAGATCATGGCGGTTGTGGACCGTTGCGGCCTCCCGCTCTCGCTCTGCACGCACGCGGCGAACCGTCACGAAGTGAAGCTCGTACAACTGACTCTTGACCTCGTGTTCAGCGGGGAGAAGCCCGCCAACTTAGTCGGCGACAAGGCGTACGACAGCGATCCCCTGGACAGGGAACTCCGCGAACAAGGCGTGGAGATGATTGCGCCGCACAGAAAGAACCGGACAAGCAAGAAGACACAGGACGGGCGCCGGTTTCGCCGGTACAAGCGCCGGTGGATCGTCGAGCGGTTCTTTGCGTGGATGCAGTGGAACCGCCGCGTGCTGACCCGCTGGGAATACTACCCGGAGAACTTTCTCGGCTTCGTTCAGTTGTCCGCTCTCTGCATGTTTCTCAAGTGACATTTGTTTTTGAGATAGGTTCGGTAATCACTACTATAAGCTTTGTGTGAATTGCAGGTGCACTTGCAGGCTTCGTCATGCAGTCCTCCTCGCTATGTCAGGTGGGCAGATTGAAGCTGAGCTTGCCGAGTGGTGCGCCAGCCCCGGGCACGCGCCTTCGACCAGCCGCTTCATCACTTCGAGCATCCCGCGACTGACCCGGGAGCGGAACCAGTTGAGCACTCCCCCCAGCGCTGCCCGATTGCCGTGGCAGCCCCGATCACTGAATTCAGCCGACTGCGGGTCGCGCAGAAGCGCCGTTTCTTCAGGCACCGCTCGGCTAGGGGCAGCGGTAGATCCCAGAAGTCGGGAGATGTCGGCTTGATCCGGTACGCCCCGGTCGTCTTCATCCCCGGTCGGCTTACCAGTGGAGCGGGGGACCGCAGTCGTTGGTCGACTTGCACGGCTGGCCGACCGGCCAGTCGGTGCAGTAGGAACCGCCGAAGCACCGGCAGTCCGACTTGCGCCAGCATGAGTAGCTGTTGGTGGCGTATGCTCGTTGTGTAACGGCGAGTGCTGTACCTATGGCGGCGGTCACGATGACGGCGACGAGCAAGAACCACCGATGAGTGGTCAGTGCTTCCCTCATGGGGCCTCCTTATGGTGGAGAGGACATGATCTCGACACCATAACGGGTCCGATCCCACTAAATGAAACGTGGGACAAATTCGCCATTGTGTCAACACCGAGTCTTTCCGCAGACGGAGCTCCTAATGGAGTGGGCTCGCCGTCTAGGCTCTCCCAGCCCCTCGTAGAACGCCCGCTGCATGATTCCGTCCGCGGCGTTCCAGCTCAACCGCATCCGCCTGGCTACCGCCTGCACGCTCGCCTCCTTGAGCCACCGGATCACTTCCGTCTCGAACTGCGCCGTGTACCTCGAACTCCCCCCAGGCGCCCAGCTTCCGCCACTCCCGCCGCCGCGTGTCGTAGCCCTGGCATTCCTCTTTGGCAGTTAGTTAGGGCATCGCGCGCGGGCCTGCTCCCCAAGAGCACGCCCACGCCCACCCGCCAGTTCCTTCGGCACCGGGGTGCACTCCACCCGGACAACCCCCCACTCCGGACCCAGCTCCAGCACCGCGTCCAACCAGATCCTCCCGGCCATACCTTCCTCCTCCTCGTCGGTGATCGGTCATGACTCTGACCCCTCACCGTAACCCCAGCCATTGAGAAAGGGGGCAGAGCCGGGGATTCTAAACAGAAAACTCAAGCGAGGGGCGAAGGATCACGCTCCGCTGCGCATCCTGCTCAGGGGCGGCGTCGCCCTGAAGTCGATGGGCGACGCCTTCGAGATCCTGCGCTCCCACCCCCACGGGCATGTCGCCGCCGTCGTGGGCACAGTCCTGAAGCTGGGCCTCGTAGAGGCTGCTCGACCGCCGCCCGTCGCGGATGCGGTCGCTGGCGGCGGCGATGATCGCCGCCCGCGTCCTCGACCCCCGCTCGAAGCTCGCCACCGTCCAGAGTCTCGCGTCCGAGACGCAGGCCGACACGCTGAGCGAGGAGCTCTACGAGGCGATGGACTGGCTGCTCCGGCGGCAGCCGCGCATTGAGCGGACCCTGGCGGCCCGGCATGTCGAGGACGGCTCGCTCGTGCTCTGCGACCTGACCTCGGTGTACTTCGAGGGCACAAAGTGCCCGCTGGCCAGGCGCGGCTATTCCCGCGACGGCAGGCGCGGCAAGCTTCAGATCGTCTTCGCCCTGCTCTGCGACCGGGAAGGCCGTTCGGTGGCCGCCCAGGTCTTCGGGGCAACACGGCCGATCCCGGCTCCGTCGCAGCCTAGGTCGAGAAGCTCACCGAGCGCTTCTCGCTCTCGCGGGTCGTCGTGGCCGGCGACCGGGGGATGCCGACCGACGCCCGCATCCGCGAGGACCTCGGTCCCGCGGGGCTGCGGTGGATCACCTCGCTGCGGGCTCCGGCGATCCGCGGGCTGGCTTCCGGCGGCGACCTGCAGCTGTCGATCTTCGACAAGCGGGACCTGGCCGAGATCTCCGCGCCGGAGATCTTCCCGGGCGAGCGGCTGATCGTCTGCCGCAACCCGCTGCTGGCGGCCGAGCGGGCGCGCAAGCGCGAGGCGCTGCTCGCGGCCACGGAGGTTCGAGGGGCGACCGCATCCGCATCGACTACGCGCACACAGATCTCAGGGTGGGCGGACACCGAATCGGATCGCAATCCGGCAGCACAGCATTATCCTGGCTTCCGGGTCTCCGGTGCTGGCTGCAGCTCAAACCGCGCCACGATTACCGATTGCATGTCCGTCGCCGGATCCGTGATCACACCGACCACGAAATCGTCGGCGAAATACGGAGGTGGATCGGAGAGCAACGGGGCCGGAACGACCACGGTGCCCCTGTAGCGGCCATCGTACTCCATAACATCGTAGTAGCGAGACTCGGCCTGCCTTTCGGCCTGCCTTCAGGAGGCCACCTTCGGACCCAGATCCCGTCCGAGGTATCCGCATGGACCGAGAGAAAGTACGGAGGAAGCGAGTCGGGGATCTCTCCGCTGTGGATCTCCGGTGCCACATTCTCGACATCGCTCAGAGGCACTGGCAGGGAATCGATCCGTGCTTCCAGCGCCGCAATGGTGTAGACCCGTTCCTGCCCTCGGCCGACCGACGCAGGAGAACGGGACCATCCAAGGTCCTCATGATGCGGCCCTCCTGGTCGTATTCCCGGAGCCTGTACTCGCTGCCGTCGCCAGCGATGAAGTCTCCCTCAGGCCCGTAGACGTGCCCGGCGGCATTGTCGCCAGCCACAGATTGGACATCGCCGAGGATGTATTCGTCCGTCCCAGTGATGTTCGTGCTGCCTATCGTCGTAGATACAATGGCGACGATGGTGTCTCCGCCACCGTCGTCGCTCACTCCGTTCGCGCTCTCGACACCGTCACAGGTGGGTTGGGTCAGCACAAGAGGGGCGTCAAGCGAGGAGAGAGCCCGGATGCATCGCCGCTCTACCTACCATATACTACATACGACGGTTGCGGGCTCACCCCCGCGGCACGCGCGCCGCCCGGAATCCGGGGTGCAGCTGCGCCAGCCCGATGTCGTCCACCACGACCGTGCCCGCACCGGTTCCGTCGAAGACCAGGGCCACCGTGCGGAGCGCTCCCGGATCAAAGGCCGGGTTATCGGCCGCAAAGTCCGAGAGCGGGACGGAGAAGTGCTGCAGAACGAGCTCCCAGGGGTTGGCGAACCGGTTGTCCTCGAGGTCGCGGCGGCGCAGCACACGGATCGTGAGCGGTCTGCGCAGGGCACCGTAGCCGTTCAGCCTCACCCGGGCCGTGTCGCCGTCGGCGTCGATCGCCGCGACGGTCAGCTGCACAGGCGGTTTTTCCTCCTCGGCGTCGCGATCCACATGGCGGTCTTCGTCCGGCTCGTCCCCGTGCCCGCCCGCGTCGCCCTCTTCCTCTTCTCCTTCCTCGTCTTCGGCATCCGGATGCTTGCGCGGGCCCGGCTCGTCGTCGAGGGCGCCCATGTGCATTTCGAGGGTCGTTTCGGGTCCGACGGACCATTCCGCGGCGAGTCCGGCCGGCAGCGCGAAGGTGAACACCGCGGGCGGTGCGGGCTCGTCGGAGCCGCGGTAGCTGTTGTTCCAGCCCAGCCAGAGCGCCTGGTCGAGCTGCGACGACGAGGTGTTGGCACGGTTGCGCGAACGGAGATCGAGGCGGCCTTCGCGCCAGGTGCTGAAATCGGCACCGTGGAGGGTGATGCCGGCGGCCGACCCGGTCGTCACGTCGATGTCCTCCTCGAAGTCGGCGATGGGGCGGAAGGACGAGTCCATGAACCGCGTGATGTACATCGTCTTGGGAAGCCAGCCGCCCGCCACGCGGTGGTCGCGGAAGAGGGGGCGGTACCGGTCGTGGCCCTTGAGCGCGATGTCCAGGAACGCCGAAACGAAGACGCGGCCGAACTCGCGCTGGTCCTCGGGAGGCAGCAGGCCGTCCAGCGCCAGAATCCGGGGACTGCGGGGGCCGTTGTCGTGCGCGCCCCACACCGTGTTCCATTGCCCGTGGTTGGCACGGTAGACGTAGACGGCCGATTTGAACATGTCGCTGCCCGGAGAGAAACGCGCCCGGTTGAAGATGCGCAGGCCGTGGAAGCTGGTGACGTCGCCGTCGTGGGAGCCGTGGAAGACGAGGTAGTTGACGTCGCGGAGCCGGGCGCGCTGGTCGGCCGGCAGGTACTGGCCGTCCACCGGGGCGATCGAGATTACGGCCTTGATGCCGAACCCGAAGTCGAACTCGAGCGAGGCGTCGTCGGGGTAGCGCGCGAGGCGGTTGAAGGCGGCCGCGAGGGCCACGGCCTCACCGCCGCGCGAGTGTCCGATCAGCCCGATGTTATCCATGTCGACCCGATCGTGAAAGGGGCCGTCCGGGTCGTCGTTGAAGCGCTGCCACGCCTGCAGGTGCTTGAGCAGGAGCCAGCCGCGCCCGTCGTTCTCGTCCCGGATGCCCCCGTTGATGAAGTTCATGTCCACCGACGCCACGATGTATCCCCGGCTGGCCAGGAGCTCGCCGAGCCAGTCGTAGCCGGGGTCCGAGAAGTCACGCATGTCGTGGTTGCCGTGCACGACCAGGACGAGGGGGTGCGGGCCGGGGCCGTCGGGGTGCCAGACGCGGGCATTGACGGGAAAGCTGTCGGGCGAGAAGCCCCAGTAGCGGTTCCGCGATTTCGCCGAAGCGCCGAGACTGACCAGCTTCGAGGCGTCCACGGTCTCGGTTACGATCGCGACCGAGTCGCGGTATTCGACGCGGTTCCTGTCCGTGCCGCTGCCGTAATAGAGGGTGGCGACGTCGTAGGGCCCGGGCAGCGCGGGGTTGGGGTGGTCGAGGTGATGACCGGAAAGGACGGTGGCCGCGTCCGAAGGGGTCAGCTCGAGGGAGCCTGCGCACGACAGTGCGAAGACGGCGGCGAGGGCGGCGACGACGGTGGAAGCGGCCGCGTCGAACTCGGCCGACCGGGGCTTCGGTGGGCTTCGCATGAAGATAATGTTACGGAATCAGGCGCTGGCCGGCCATTGACCGGTGCCGTTCGGCGTCGGACGATTGCAGCCGGGATCCCAGCCCACGCCTTGGAGTCGCGGCCCACGCCCTGGGGGGTCCCAGCCCCCTCCAGACCCAAAGGAGATACCGATGCAGACAGATCGAGGAGACGCACGACCCAGGACTCTGGACCGGCACCAGCGGATTCTCCTACAAGGAGTGGAGGGGCAGCTTCTACCCCGCAAAACTGCCGCCCGCAAAGATGCTGGCGTACTACTCGCACAGGCTCTCCAGCGTAGAGATCAACAACACCTTCTACCGCCTGCCCCGGCGCGAGCTGCTCGACAAGTGGGCTTCGCAGGTCCCGGATGACTTCGCGTTTGTTTTGAAGGCGAGCAGAAGGATCACCCACATGAAGCGCCTCAGGGATGCCGGCGAACCGCTGGAGTACTTGGTCACGACAGCGGTGGGAGCCTTGGGTCCGAGGCTCGGCCCCATCCTCTTCCAATTGCCTCCGTACCTGCGCGTCGATGCAGAGCGCCTCCGCGACTTCCTGGTCCTCATCCCCGAGGGCGTGCGCGCCGCCTTCGAGTTTCGGCACGCGAGCTGGTTCGTCGACGACATCTACCGTGCGCTGGCCGATCACGGTGCCGCCCTGGTCGCCGCCGACACGGGCGAGGGCGACGCCCCGGTTGTGGAGACGGCGGGTTTCGGGTACGCCCGGCTGCGGCGACCCGGCTACGCGCACGAAGATCTGGCCCTCTGGGCGAAGGCGCTGCGGCGGCCCGCTTGGAGCGATGTCTTCGTCTTCTTCAAGCACGAGGACGAGGGCGCCGGGCCGAGAATGGCTGCGGAGTTCAGGGAAGTGTGGGCGTCGGGGGGGGGGGGATAAGATCGCCCCGATCTGCGCCGGTCACCGCAATCCGGGACGCCGGTCACGACAATCCGGACGCCCGTCACGACAATGTCACTCCCGGCTTTCGGCCTCCGAGGCGAGTCGGTGATCAATCTCCCACGATTCCATCTCTCGCAGCGTCTCCTCGTCCGTCCAGTCGAAGTGCAGCGGTGCGATGGTGATCATGCCCTCCATGAACGCCTCGGAATCGCTTCCCGGCGGTTGGGCTCCCCCCGGCACAAGGGTGGGCTGAAAAACGCGCACGCCGTCTTCCGGCTCGGCTTCCTCGTATCCGAAGTCGATGTAGCTCCCGCCCATCCGCCTCCACGCGACTCCCGTGATCGCGTCCTCGGTCGCAGCCGGGAAGTTCACCGAGAGCACCACCCCGGGCGACGGCGGCCGCTGCCGGAGCTGCTCCACAAATCGCGCCATGAACGCGGCGGGGTAGGCGAAGTCCATCTGACGCCCTCCCAGAGAGGCGGCCACCGCGGGCACCCCGTAGTACGCTCCCGCCATGGCCGCGCCGACAGTGCCGGACATGTGCGCGAAGTCGCCCGTGTTGGCACCCGCGTTGATGCCGCTGACCACGAGGTCGAAGCCGTCCGCGGGGGCGAGGGCCTCCATCGCGAACAGAACCGTCTGCGCGGGTGTGGTTTCCACGCAGTGCGCCGGCGCGGCGTCCACTGCGTCCGCTTCGCCGAACTGCCTGACGCGCAGCGGCGTCCCGAGCTCGACCGACATGCTTGCTCCGCTCCGCTGGCCGCAGGGAGCGATCAGGGTGACTTCGCCGACGCTCCGCAGCGCGTCCGCCAGTTCCTGCATGCCGGGGGAGGCGACTCCGTCGTCGTTGGTGACCAGGATGTGATACGGGTTGTCGTCTGCCCCGTCAGGGACGGCCGGGCCGTCAGGCGTGCAGGCGGCGACAAGGACAAGCAGGGGGGCGGCTGCCGCGGGGGTGACGGCGGAAAGCGAGGGGTGCCGCATGGGTCGCTCCTTTTGCGCAGGGGCCGGATACGTAGAATACAAGCATCCCTGTCGTACTTCCGCCAGACAAGGCGGACGGCGGCGCGCCTTCTCGGCGATGACGTGGACAGCGCCCAGGAGCAGAACGGCATGTACAAGCGCGAAGACAGTCTGACGCCCATACCGAGCTGGGCCGTGGTCGATCTCTTCTGCGGGATCGGCGGCTTGAGCCATGGACTCCGGCAAGCAGGCCTCAGAGTTGCCAGCGGGGTGGATGCCGACAGGAAGTGCCAGTACGCCTTTGAGACGAACAACGGCGCAACATTCTTGGGCGATCCGCTGGAAGATGTGCCCGCAGCCGACATTAGCAAGATGTTCCCGGAGGGGTCTCGACGGATCCTCGTCGGCTGCGCTCCGTGCACGCCGTTCTCGGCTTACGCTTCCAAGTCGAAGAACCCCAACGAGAAGTGGTCATTGGTCAGCCTTTTCTTGGAGAGGATACTGGCGGTGGAACCCGAGATCGTCTCGATGGAAAATGTGACCAGACTCCGGTCGTTCAAGAACGGCTCGATCTTCCAAGGCTTTATCGTCGGGTTACGGGACGCCGGATACGAAGTCGTCGCGGACTCGCTTGACGCTGCCGACTACGGCGTACCGCAGCACCGACGACGGCTCGTCGTACTTGCGTCCCGCCTGGGGCCCATCCAGCTGCCCGTCCCCACACCGTCGGAGCACCGGACCGTCCGCGATGCCATCGGCGATCTGCCGCACCTTAAGGCAGGC
The DNA here is from genome assembly GCA_965215065.1 of Longimicrobiales bacterium. Taxonomy (GTDB): domain Bacteria; phylum Gemmatimonadota; class Gemmatimonadetes; order Longimicrobiales; family Gaopeijiaceae; genus Bin94. The sequence goes on along the minus strand of OZ244037.1, from coordinate 791,088 downwards.
GAGATCCATCCCTCTGATCCGTTACACCGGTCCCCCAACCTCTCGCCCCTCAATCTACGCCGCATTCGCGCCGCCCAGCCCGGCAGATCGTGGACCGAGTGGGAAGCTCTTGATCTGGTTGCTGCGTGCCACAAGCGGGAAAGCGGGGCGACCTACAAGAACGTGTACGGGCGCATGGAGTGGGACCGTCCGGCCCCCACATTGACCACCGGCTGCTTCTCGTTCGGCCGCGGCCGTTTCGGTCATCCCAAGCAGGACCGGGCGATTTCGCTTCGGGAGGCGGCGTTATTGCAAAGCTTTCCAGCCCAATACCACTTTGTCGGGCCTGAAGATACCATCTCGTTCAGCCATCTGGGACGGCATATCGGAAACGCCGTCCCGGTCGCTCTCGCCGAGGCCATCGGCCAGACGATTCGAACACACATCGCGGAGCATTCAGCATGACCGAACGTGACCCCTTCAAGATGACAATCAGCCTGGATGTGCTCCGGCACTTGGGAATCGGGCTCTACAGCAACATCCCGGCGGTCCTGTCGGAACTGGTCGCGAATGCGTGGGATGCGGATGCCAGCCAAGTCGAGATCATTCTGGACCGAGATACACCAGCCATAGAGATACGAGACAACGGACACGGCATGAGCCGCCGAGACGTCAATGAGAAGTTTCTGACGGTAGGCTATCGACGTCGCGTGGCTCACGCCAGGACGCCGAATGGCCGCGACGCGATGGGACGAAAGGGGATCGGAAAGCTCGCTGCGTTCTCCATCGCGGATACTGTTGAGGTGCATACGGCGGACGGCACGACGGCCTCTGCCTTTGAAATGGACACGCTTGCGATCAAAGAGTCTGCGGCCGATCCAGAGCAGCCCGACTATTTCCCCAAGCCGGTCGAGCCTCGAATCGAGCCCTCCGGCAAGGGTACGGTGATCAGCCTCACAAGGCTCCGAAAGAGAATCGCTTGGGCTGCTCCTCATCTTCGGCGACGCCTTGCTCGCCGTTTCAGTGTTATCGGGCCATCTCAAGGTTTTCAGGTCTCCGTAAACGGAGAGCCGATCACGATCGCGGATCGGGACTACTTCAATGACATGGAGTTCATTTGGCACTTCGGGAAACAAGCCACGGACTAGGACTTCAGCAGAGCCCCTTCTGGTGGCGATGTTGGGATCGTCCCGGCTGACGTCGTCCTCGACCTTGGCGACGGCCAACGCCAAGTTCACCACAAGGTGCGCGGTTTCATCGGGACCGTAGCAAAGCCAGGCAACCTTGACGACGTGAACAACGCGATCATTCTCTCGGCTCGCGGTCGCTTGATTCACGAGGACATGCTGCCCGAATACCGCCAGGCCCGGGTGTACACCGAGTATGTGGTCGGCGAAGTCGTCGCCGATTTTCTCGATGACGATGACAGCGATGACATCGTCACCAGTGGACGCCAGCGTGTGCAACAGGACGATCCTCGCTATCGTGCCGTGAAGCGGGTTGTCGACGAGGCGTTGCGCCGTATTCGCGACGAATGGGATGAGAAGCGGAAGGGAAAAGGTAAGGAACGGGCCCTTGAGTATCCTAACGTCAAGAAGTGGTACGACAGGATGGGACCAGACAGAAGACGGACCGCCACGCGCATGTTCGCCAGCATCGAGGGACTTCGCTTGGACGAGCCAGAGCCGAAGTATCAACTCTATCGCGCTTCAATATTGGCTTTCGAAAAACTGGCGCTCAAGGATATGCTCAGCGCCCTGCAAGATTGGGATCCACATCAGGAAAGCAGTCGTCTGATCGCGCTCATGACCGGCGTGGACGAAATCGAGGCGACCAGCTACCGGGATATTGTCGAAGGCAGAGAAGCTATGCGAAGTATCTCGAAGCAAAAGAGGGTGCCCAGGAACTCTCGCAGATCATCCGGGATATGAAGAAGGACTTCGGTCTATGACCCCCAAGGGCACTCTGCGAATGTTCCGATCGATCCGGGCGACCACCTCGCCCGGCACGCCCAGGTCCCCCTTCGCGGCGGCCCACACATCGAGAAACCGCTCCACCGCTGTCCGTCCCGCCCTTACCACAGGCCGCTGCGCCAGCCGCGCTCCCGAAGCGAGCCGTGCCAACAAGTCCTCCGAAAGGTCCGTGAACCGGCGTGCGCCGCCGAACCACTCCAGTGCCATGCGGTCATCGTCGAAGTATGCGATGGTCGAGACCAGGTCGTAGGCGGGCGCCAGCTGCGGGTTCCGGCGGTCCGGGTAGATCACCGACCAGTTCTTCAGTTGGGCGTCGCTGCCGATCAGGGCGCAGAACACCAGGCGCCGGACGAACTCCGTCACTGCACCAGACGAGTCTGCGGCATGTCGATCCCGGCCAGACCCGCCAGTCTCATCATCGCGTGTTCCTGCTCGGGCAGCCCCGGAAAGGTCGAGGACGGCAGCTTGACGATCCAGGATCCGCCGACCCCGTGCACCGGAATCGTCAGTCTTCCGCCTGCCATGGCCGCAGAAAACTTCAGCTGGATCCCTGGGATCGAGAACCGGAACGGCGCTGAAGAAGGGATGGGCCCGGATCCGGGTGGGCGCGATGTCGGTGAGCAGATCGCCGAACGGATCCCTGAAGGAGAGGCTCAGCGTGGCCCGCTCCGGATCGTCGATGTATCTCGGATCGAAGCCGAAGACGATCCGGTCGTCCCCGAGACGCGTGAGCGCGCCGCCCGCCCGCCCATGGAGCTCGACGTCGAGGATGTCGATGTCGGCCATCACCCGCGCCGGCCGTGCTCCGGGGGTGGTTCAGGGCGTCTCCGAGCCGACCTCGGCGCGGCGCCTGCTGCGCCTGTCACAGCCGGAATCACGCCCAGCGCGAGAGCCGCCGGGACAGCCCTGCGGGGTACCAGCACGACTTCGAATCCGAGACCCCGGGCAAGTTCCGCCAAGCTCGAAAGCCTTGGGTCCGCGCGTCCGGCTTCGATCTTTGAAACCTGCGCCTGAGTGAGCCCTGCCCTCGCCCCGAGGTCGCGTTGGCTGAGCCCTTGGGTCTTCCGGGCGGTCCTGAGAGCGGCTACGATGTCGAGGATCGTCGGATGCATGGTTTCTCGAACGGCGATGCTTGGAAGGTATGGACATGCTTGGACTATATACTATTCACCCTCTGGCACCGTATGAACCCCGAGACCAGCCCGTTCCGCCCCGGACACCCGGTACCCATCGAGTTCTTCGTGGGGAGAAGCAGCGAAATCGAGCGCTTGCGCGGCATGGTGCGCCGGAGCGCGCAAGGCGGCCTGAGCGTCGGTTTCGTCACGGGGGAGAGGGGAATCGGCAAGAGCTCCCTCGGAGCGTTCGTGCGGCATCTTGTCGAACAGGACGACGATGCGGTGGGCTGTCACGTCTACCTGGGGGGGGCCGACGGCGTCCCGGAGATGCTGCGGCAGGTGTTCCATCGGCTCTTGAACGAGAGCATCGACAAGCCTTGGCACCAGCAGCTTCTCGGTTTCCTGGGGAACCGGGTGCAACGTGCGGGACTCTTCGGAATCACGCTTGATCTCAAGCTGAGCGACGACGACCTGACGTGTCTCGCGCGCGACTTCGTGCCCTCGATTAAGAGCCTGCTGGGAAGCCTTCCCAAGCCCAAGCAGTCGATCTTCCTCGTTCTCGACGACATCAACGGCCTGGCCAGATCAGTGGCTTTCGCGAATTGGTTCAAGAGTTCGGTGGACGAGTTCGCCATGTCGGCTCCCGAAGCCCGAATCTGCATCCTCATCGTCGGCCTCGAGGAAAGGCGGCGAGAGCTGGTGGCAAGTCAACCGTCCCTGGCCCGAGTGTTCGAGCTGATCGACATCGCCCCGTGGTCCTCCGAAGAGGCGTCCGAGTTCTACCGGCGGTCTTTCCGCCGGGGCGGGGCGGAGATTGCCGGGTCGGACGTACGGACCTTGGTCCGGTACACCGGAGGGATGCCGGTTCTCGCGCACGAAATCGGCGACGCCGTATGGCGAACGGCGCGGACCCCCAAGATCGGGAGCAAAGACGTCTTGCGGGGCATCGTCGTGGCTGCTGGCGTGATCGGCAGCAAGCTGTTGGAGCCCGGTATTTTCAGCGCGCTTCAGAGCGAACGGTACCGCTCCATTTTACGGCAGATCGCAGACTCGCCGCAGATCGCCGACTTTCCCCGAATGCGCTTCCGGCGGTCGGAAGTCCTTGAGCGTCTGACCGGCCGGGACAGACGGGCGCTGGACAACTTCCTCCGCCGCATGAAGAAGCTGGGGGCGATAGAGGCGGACCCGGAGTTTCGGGGCGGATACCGCTTCCCGAATCGTCTGCACGCGCTGTACTTCTACATGGAATCTCAGCGGCACTTCCGGGCTGGCGAGCCCTGAACAGCCTGCGGAAGTGCGGTGACAACAGCGCCGCCGCCTTGACACGGCCCCGGCCCGGGATCGAAGATCCACCCCGAGCCGAGGCGCACGCAGACCGAGCCGAAGCGCACGCAGACGCGAGCCGCCCGTGAACGGTGCCCCCGGTGCCCCGCGCAGCAGTCCAGAGTCAGTCCAGAGTCCAGATAGGAATCCGCGATGATCATCAAGATCAGGAAGAACAGCGACATCCCGTCTTCGGAGATCACACCCGAGTCGGCATACATCGACCGCCGCAAGTTCCTCGGAGCCTCCGCCGGAATCGGCGCGGCGGCCTTCCTCGGCGCGGGCACGGCCCACGCGACCGCCGCGAGCCTCGGCACCGCACCCGCCGCCGACACCCTGCCGGGCCGCTCCTCCGGCGGGCCGACCAAGCAGGACGAGGAGCCCAACACCTGGGAAGAGATCACCAGCTACAACAACTTCTACGAGTTCGGGGTCGGCAAGGAGGATCCGGCCAAGCGTGCCCACACGCTCGTCACCAGCCCGTGGACGGTGAAGGTCGACGGCCTCTGCAACAATCCGGGAGACTACCTGCTCGAGGACTTCATCAAGCCCTCGACGATTGAGGACCGCGTGTACCGGCTGCGGTGCGTCGAGGGATGGTCGATGGTCGTCCCCTGGCGCGGTTTCCCGCTCGCCGACGTCATCAAACGTGCGGAGCCGGCCGGAAGCGCCGGATACGTCGCCTTCGAGACGCTGTGGGATCCGGACCAGATGCCCGAACGGATGTGGCGGCCGCGGATCGGCTGGCCGTACCGCGAGGGACTGCGGCTTGACGAGGCGCTCCACCCTCTCGCGCTCATGGTCAACGGCCTCTACGGAAAGGAGCTGCCCAACCAGAACGGGGCTCCGCTGCGGCTGGTCGTGCCTTGGAAGTACGGCTTCAAGAGCATCAAGTCGATCGTGCGCATGACCTTCACCGAAGACGAACCGCCGACGACCTGGGCCACCCAGAGTCCGCGCGAGTACGGCTTCTACTCGAACGTCAACCCGGATGTCGCGCACCCCCGATGGAGCCAGGCACGCGAGAAGCGGATCGACAGCAGCAAGCTCTTCGGATGGCGCCGCATCGAAACCCGGTTCCTGAACGGATACGCCGACGAGGTGGCGCATCTGTACGAAGGGATGGACCTGAAGAAGCATTTCTAATGAAGTATTTCTGAGAAGGTGAGGCCCAACCGAGCGGCGCGGGTACCGCGAACGCGCAGTGCGGCCAGGTCCCGGCGGCGGATCCTCCTGCTGAAAACCACCATCTGGGCAACCGGACTGGCCCCGATCTTGTGGCTGGCCACAGGGTTCTTCCAGCGCAGCCTCGGCGTCAATCCGGTCGAGAAGATCATCCACGTTCAGGGCCGCTGGACGCTGGTCTTCCTCCTCGCGACGCTGGCCGTCACACCGATTCGGCGCCTCGCGGGCTGGAACCGGATCATACAGGTGCGGCGTCTCCTCGGCCTCTTCGCCTTCGCGCACGCCTGCATCCACTTCCTGGCCTACGCCGGGATGGACCAGCTCTTCGCGCTTTCGTACATCCTCGAAGACATCCTCGACCGGCGCTACATCACCGCCGGATTCGCCGGCCTGGTCCTCATGGTCCCGCTGGCGGTCACGTCCACCAAAGGGTGGATCCGTCGGCTGGGGAAGCGCTGGCAGCGCCTGCACCGGCTCGCCTACGTGTCGGCGGGACTGGGCGTTCTGCACTACTTCTGGAAGGTCAAGGGCGATACCTTCTGGCCCCTGGCGGCGGCGCTGACGCTCGCCGGGCTGTTCGCGGTAAGGGTGGCGTACCGGAAGCGCAGGACGAGGAAGGTCGCACGGGCCTGACATCGAGCCCGACGGTGGGAGGGGAATCCCAGCGCAGGGAGGGGATCCCGGCGCATTGCGGGGGAATTCCGGCGCAAGGAGGGACACCGGGTGCAGCTTGGAGGCGGGCGGCCGGGTCACGGCGGTGGCGGCCCGTCGACTGGCCTGCTTACGTTTCGGCTCTCACGGGAGGTCCTTGTTCTTGCGTTTAGCTGGACGCGGACGCCCCGAAGACCAATGCGGAGGAAGGTGAAGTTGGCGCGTTCGGGGTGGTCGAAGTCGGCATGCTCGAGGTGGTCGAAGTCGGCATGCTCGAGGTGGCCGAAGTCGGCATGCTCGAAGTGGCTGAAGCCGACATATTCGAGGTGGCCGAAGCCGGGGCGTTCGAGCCGAGCCGCTAGGGCCGTTTTCGGGGTCTTGGTCGTCACCGCGGCAACGGCGGTGCTTCCGGCGCTGCCGGGACGCGGTCCGCGACCTGCGCCCACGCTCGCCGACGGTCCCGCCTCCGCGATCGTCCCCCCGCCCCGTGCGACCCGGTTCGCCGCCCTGGTGCCCGCGATGCCGGACGCGAGCGCACTGCTCCCCCTCGCCTCCCCACCCGTTGCCTCCCCACCACACTTCCCTCCCCGCCCAGCCCAGCTTCCCCCCCCGCCCGAGTGGCACGAGTTCTATTTCACGCGCGCGGCCTACTCTTCGTACAGCCGCGGATGGGGTCGGCGCAACAACTCCTGGTCCACCGACTATCCCAAGGCCGACATCCAGTTTCTGACCGTCTTGCAGCGTCTCACCAATCTGGATGCTTACAGCTACGAAAACGCGGTCCTGCTCACCGACGAGAACATCAGGCGCTATCCCTTCCTCTACGCCCTTGAAGTGGGGTATATGAACCTGTCCCCGGCCGAGATCGAGGGGCTGCGCGAGTACCTGGCGGCGGGCGGCTTTCTGGTCATCGACGACTTCTGGGGGTCGCAGGAGTGGGCCGTCTTCGAATGGAACATGAACCGGGTCTTTCCGGCCCGGCCCATCATCGACCTGGACCTCGACCACCCCGTCTTCAGCACCTTCTACGACATCGAGGAGATCCTGCAGGTGCCGGCCTACGGGCGCTATCGGGGCGGGGCGACCTGGGAACGGGACGGATACACGCCCGCCGTGAAGGGCATCGTGGACGACGAGGGCAGGCTCATGGTCATCATCAACTGGAACACCGACCTGGGCGACGCCTGGGAATGGGCCGAGCAACCCGACTACCCGCTCCGGTACTCCACCTTCGCGTTCCAGATGGGCGTCAACATGATCATCTACGCGATGAGCCACTGATCGCATGAGCGACCGCGAACCGGGGAAGCGAGCCCCGTGAACAGCCTCTTCGAGTTCCTCTTCAAGTACCGGCCCGTCCTCTTCCAGGAGGGCGATCTCGCCTTCTTGTCTCCGTGGCCGGTGACGTTCGTGGCGGCGGCCGCCGCCTTGCTCGGGGTACCGGCCGTGCTCACCTATGCGCTGGCCCGCGGCCGCAGCGGACGCGCCGACCGCTGGGTCCTGGCGGCGTTCCGCACGGCGCTCTTTCTGGTCCTCTTCCTTGTCGTCATGCAACCCGCGCTGGTGCTGACGTCGGTGGTGCCGCAGCGGAACTTCCTCGCCGTGCTGGTCGACGACTCGCGCAGTATGACCATCGACGACCGCGACGGTGCCTCGCGCGCCGCAAAGGCGGCCGAGCTGCTCGACCCCGAGGGCGACCTGGTCACCACGCTGAGCGAGGACTTCGCGGTGCGCTTCTTCCGCTTCTCGTCGGGGTCGGCCCGGGTCGACGGCGTGGACGGGCTCGCCTTCGACGGGAGCCGTACCAGGATCGGCGGCGCGCTCGCCCACGCCCGCGACGAGCTGCAGGGCGTCCCGCTCTCCGGGATCGTGGTCGTGTCCGACGGCGGCGACAACACCGACGAGGTGATTGGCGACGCGCTGCTCCCGCTGCGGGCGGCATCGGTGCCCGTCTTCACGGTCGGGCTGGGCGACGAGGAAACGGAAGCCGATGTGCAGGCGAGCCGGGTCGACGTGCCCGAGACCGCGCTGACCGGCACCTCGATGGTGGTCAACGTGATGGTCGACTCTCGCGGCTACGCCGGGAGGACGGTACCGATCGTGGTCGAGGACATGGGCCGGATCGTCGCCACCGAAGAGGTGACGCTGCCGCGCGACGGGCAGCCGCTGGTGGTGCCGGTGGCCATCGCGCTCGAGGTGCCGGGCGCGCGCGAGCTGGCCTTCCGCATTCCGGGACAGCCGGGCGAGCGGGTGCTGGAGAACAACGCGCTGCACGCGGTGGTGCAGGTCCGCGACCGCACCGAGAAGATCCTCTACTTCGAGGGCGAGCCGCGCCACGAGGTCGCCTTCATGCTGCGGGCCGTGCGCGCCGACGAGAACCTGCAGGTCGTCCTGCTGCAGCGCACCGCCGAGAACAAGTTCTTCCGGCGCAACCTCGACGACCCGCTCGAGCTGGTGGAGGGCTTTCCCACGACCCGCGAGGAGCTCTACCGCTACCGCGCGCTTGTCCTGGGATCGATCGAGGCCAGCTTCTTCACGTACGATCAGCTCGACATGATCGCGGACTTCGTGAGCGCGCGCGGGGGCACGCTTCTCATGCTGGGCGGCCGTCGCGCGCTCGCCGAGGGCGGCTACAAGGGCACGCCGCTCGAAGACATCCTCCCGGTCGTGCTTGACGAGCCCACCGGAGCCACCCCCACCGAGCGGCTCGCGTTCGTCGAGGTCTCTCCTGCGCCCGGCGGCGCGAACCACCCGGTCACCCGGATCGACGGCACCGCCGAGCAGTCCGCCGCCCGCTGGGACTCGCTGCCCGCGGTCTCCACCACCAACCTGATCACGGAGATCAAACCGGGCGCGACCGAGCTGCTCCGGGGAACCGTCGTGCGCAGTCCCGGCGGGCCGGGCGCGGAGACGGGATCCGCTGGCCGAGAGGGAAGCGGCGGTGCCGCAGACGCCAGCGACCGCGTCGTCATGGCGTTCCAGCGTTACGGCAAGGGCCGTTCGGTGGTGCTGGCCGTGCAGGACACCTGGCTGTGGCAGATGGACCATACCGTCCCGCTCGAGGACCAGAGCCATGAGAACTTCTGGCGCCGGCTCCTGAGGTGGCTGGTGGCGGAGACCCCGGACCGGGTCGAGGCCGTGTCGGCGAGCGCGTCCGTCGAGGCCGGCGAGGCCGTCACCCTCGAGGCCGATGTGCGCGACGCCGGATTCGTCGAGGTCAACGGAGCGGCGGTCGGCGCCCGCATCACCTTGCCGACCGGAGAGACGCGCGACCTCCCCATGGAGTGGTCCGTCTCCGAGGACGGGCGCTACACCGCCGAGTTCACTCCCGTCATGGAGGGCATCTTCGAGGTTTCTGTCGATGCGGGCCGCGACACCGTCACCTTCGGCACCGCCGAGACGAGCGTCCGCGTGGCCCCCGGAACGGACGAGTTCCGCGATCCGCGCCAGCGCCGGAGCCTGCTCGAGCGCATCGCCGAGGAGACGGGTGGCCGGTACTACACGCGCGAAACGGCGACGAACCTTCCCGAGGACCTGCAGTTCACCGGAGGGGGAGTCACCGTGACGGAAGAGCGTGACCTCTGGGACATGCCCGTCGTCTTTCTGCTGCTCGCCGGTCTGGTGGGGACGGAGTGGGCGTACCGCCGCAAGAGAGGGCTGGCGTGAACGGTGCCGCGGTCGTTCCGCGCGCCGACCGCGCGGCCGCCCTCGCCGCGCCGGCTCTCGTCGCCCTCCTCTCCTTCCTCTCCCCCGCCCTTCACGCCCAGAACACGCACCTCGTGCTGATCTCGGGGCTAGGCGGCGAACCCGAGTACACGCAGGCCTTTCACGGATGGCTCAGCCGGTTCGCGGATGCGGCGACCGAAAGGTACGGCGTGCCGGCGGAGCGGATCACCTACCTCGGCGAGAAGACCGAACTGGATCCCACCCGAATCCGGGCGCGCTCGACGGCCGAAAACATACGCGCGGCCTTCGCCGAGGTCGCCGCGGCGATGGCGCCCGCCGACGAGCTCGTCGTGCTGCTGGCCGGCCACGGAACGTTCCGAAACGACGAGGCCCGGTTCAACATTCCGGGTCCGGACCTGTCGCCCCGGGAGCTGGACGATCTGCTCGACGGGCTCGGCGAGCGGCGCATCACGTTCATCAACACCGCGACCGCGTCGGGGCCGTTCATCGCCGCGCTGTCGGCTCCCAACCGCACGATCATCACCGCCACGCGCACCGGACGCGAGCGCAACCTGACCCGTTTCGGGCTGCATTTCGTGGACGCCTTCGTCGGCGAAGGCGCCGATGTGGACAGGAACTCGCGCGTCTCGATGCTGGAGGCGTTCGGCTATGCGGTGCGCGAGGTGGAGCGCGAGTACGAGGGCGACAACCTCCTGCTGACCGAGCACGCCGTGCTCGACGACAACGGCGACGGCGAGGGGAGCCGGGAGCTGGATGATCCGGCGGGCGACGGGGCGCTGGCCCGGACGGTGTTCCTGGCGTCGGCCGGGGGCGCGGCGGGTGAGGCGGCCGTGTCTCCGGAACTGCGTGCGCTCCACGAAGAAAAGGCCGCGATCGAGGCGCGGATCGCGGACCTGCGGCGGGTCAAGGACCAGCTGCCTCTGGAGCGCTACGAAAACGAGCTGGAGGAGCTCCTCGTCGAGCTTGCGTTCAAGAACCGGGAGATTCGGGCCGCGGGGGGGAGCCTGCGATGAAGGGGGAGCTCGCCGACCGCATCACGGCGGAGGTTCGGCGCACGGCCCGGCTTTACGAGCGGCTGGTGGTGATCGTCGGCCCTTCGGGCGCGGGCAAGACGGCCGCGCTCAGGGCCGTTGGGAGGCGCGGCGGCGTTCCCTTGCAGGGTCCGCTGCGGCTTCTCCGGGGGCCTCTCGCGGGACAAGACGGTCGTCGCCGCGTGGAGCGGTACTTCGTCAGGGAGCTGGCGGGCTGGCAGAAGCACGAACGAATGATCGAGCTGTCGTCCAGCCTGCTGGAGCAGAACTTCTCGCGCGACGACGGCGTGGGCGAAGTCCCCGGGCAAATACACGGCTACCTGTCCACGAGAATGTACTTCACGAGGATCCGAAGCTTCTGATGTGGTTCGATCAGGCGCTGACGCGAAGCGGAACGTAATCCTCCATGCCCATCGATGCCCCCCGCCTCTGGCAGCAGGTGCGCCTTGGTGAGGACTCCGGTCTCGAGCTGAAGGAAGTCCGGTTCAAGGGCCGCAGGGTCTCCGCGCCCGGACGGAATGTTCTGGCAGATGAGTTCGCCGCGTTTGCCAACACCCGGGGCGGCCGCCTCGTGCTGGGCGTGACGGACGACCGCGGGCCGCAGGGTCTCGACCCGGCGCAGCTGGATGCCTTGGCGAGCTTCGTGACCGAGATCTGCTCGGACAGCATCAGGCCGCCGCTGGACTTCCGCATCTACCGCGTGCCCGTGCCGCAGCCGGGGGCGGGCGGGGTCCTGCTCGTCGAGGTTCCGGTCGGCGAGTCCGTTCACCACGCGCCGGGCGGATTCCTTCGGCGCCGGGGGGACAGCAAGCGGAAGATGCTCCCCGACGAAATCCGGCGTCTGCTGCAGGCCCGGGGACAGTCCGATGCGACCGGAGCCGACATGCAGGTCGTCGTCGGGACCGGCATCGGCAGCATGCAGCCGGAGCTGTGGCGGAAGTACGCGAGTTCACGCGTCAGCGAGCCCGCCGAAGTCGTCTTGGCGAAGCTGAAGTTCCTGAAGGACGACCAGCACGGAACGCGTCGAGCCACGGTGGGCGGCATACTCCTCGCGGCAGAGGAGCCCCGCGAATGGCTTCCCAACGCCTACATTCAGGCCGTCTGCTACGACAGCGGCCGGATGGACGGCGACCGGCAGCTTGACGCTCAGGACATCTCCGGGTCCCTCGACCGGCAGATTCTGGGCGCGATGCGCTTCGTCGTCCGCAACCGGCGTGTCGCCGCCCGCAAGGAACCGGCGCGCCGGGACGTGCCCCAGTACAGCGAAGGGGCGGTCTTCGAGGCCGTGGTGAATGCAGTGGTGCACCGCGACTACGCCGTTTCCGGATCCAAGATCCGTCTGTTCATGTTCGACGACCGGCTGGAGCTGTACTCGCCCGGCGGTCTCTGCAACTCCATGACGACCGCCGATCTCCGCACCAGCCAGTTCACCCGCAACGAGCTGCTGGCTTCCCGGCTGGGCCAATGTCCGGTCGGCGATGTGCCCGGAGCCGGCGGACGACAGTACTTCATCGAGCGCCGCGGGGAAGGAATCCGGGTCATCGAAGACGAAACCTTCTCGCTCGCAGGCAGGAAGCCCGTCTTCGAGCTGATCGGCGAGCGGGAGCTGAAGCTCGTTCTTCCCGCTGCCAGTCCGCCCGTGCCCGACGGCATCGCGGCGCGCATCGCAGTCCGCCATGACGGTACGGACGAACCCCTGCGGGATGTGCACGTGCTGCTGGTCTACCCGAACAAGACCTGCCGGGAGGGGCGCACGGACCCGTTTGGGCACGCGGACTTCGAGCTGTACGCCAAGCTGCCGATGACCGTCATGACCGCCGCGCCGGGATTCGCGGCGTGCGTGGTGTCCGGGTACATGCCCGGCGCTCCGCTCAGGCTCCGCATGAAGCCGACTCCGAACGGGGGCTCGGCGATCTTCGCCAACCGGACGGGCGAGCTGCCGGGCATCCGGGGGCGTCTGAACCCCTTTCTCGACAGCTTGGACCGCACCTACCTCTACGCCGACAACATCGCGGTCAACGACGGCCTCCCCCAGCCGGTGCACTTCCGGCTGAACGAGCCGGTCCGCCTCACCGATTCCATGGGGGCTGCCGCCACATTGTGGGTCCGCGAGATGGTGGGGTCCTCGTGTGTATTCGACTACCGCTACGATCGCTGATCGGCAGCGGGTAAGGTAGCTTGGAACAGCACCCGCTTGACTTTATTCGTCCGCGTGCCCTACTGTTCGAAAGCACGCTGACGGCTCTCGACGGCTGATGCAGACCACCGATACGGCAAGAATCATGGCCAGTCAACACTCCTTACCAGAGGCTCACGCCCGGCCCGGATCCCGGTTCACCGGAAAGGAAACAGGATTCCATACCGGAACCCCCGTCGAGGACACCGGCAATGGAGGCGTTGCCAAGCGACTGAACCATGACGACACAGAGGGAGTGGGTTCCCCGGACGACGAGGGTGGCGCTACGTACCCGCTCGACGACTTCATGGTTAGGACCGAGATGCGTACCGTGGCCGATGCCGTCAACCGAATCAGGAAGTCTCGCTACATCTTGAATCCGGGGTTTCAGCGGGATTACGTGTGGGACGACCGGCGAGCATCCAAGCTCATCGAGAGCTGTATCATGCGTATCCCGCTTCCGGTCATCTACGTCGCCGAAGAGCCGGATGGCAGGATCGTCGTCGTCGACGGCCAGCAACGCTTGGTCACCTTCAAGCGCTTTCTGGCCGACGACTTCCCGTTGACCAAACTCGGCGAGGGTCATCCGCTGAACGGACATCGGTTCTCGGATCTGCCGATCTACCTTCAGGAGCGAGTCGAAGACACGCAGCTAACACTCAATATTCTCGACCATAACACTCCAGAGCGAGCCCGTTTGGACATATTCCAGCGGGTCAACAGTGGAGAGACCTTGACCCGCCAGCAGATGCGGAACGCGCTTTACTATGGCCCGGAACCGAGTGGCTCAAGGGAATGGCGGATGACAAGAGCTTTTTGCAGGCAACCGATGGCACTCTGAGTAAAAAGTCCATGCGAGATCGCGAAGTGATCAACCGCTTCGCCGCATTCCATCTTTTTGGCTACCGGGCCTATACCAACGGGGACATGGATGAGTTTCTTGCGCACACTATCGGACATATGAATTCGTTGAACGAAGAGCAACTTGCGAAACTGAGCCGAAAATTTGCCGGTTCGATGCGACGTAACTACGAGTTGTTCGGCAAGCACGCTTTCCGAAAGTCCCTCACGGGAGAGAGAGAGAGGAGAACGCCCATCAATGTATCGTTGTTCGACGTGCTGTCGAACGCGTTCTCACGAATACCGGATGAGACAGTCTCGTCGTGCGGGGACAGAATAAAATCGTGCGTAGTGAAGCTGGTCGGAGACGACGACTTCCAGTACGTGATCTCCTACTCTACGAACAGTACCAGTCAAGTTATAGTCCGATTCGAAATGACGGAGACGGTTCTTTCGGACTACTTGACATGAATGTTGCAGAGGTATCCATGAGAAGGTTCAAGTGCTTCGACGCACTCGAGCTTCCGTGCGCCCCCCTGACGGTGCTGACCGGATATAACGCCGCCGGAAAATCCACCGCACTGCACTCCATTCTCTTGATGGCGCAGGCCTTGCGATCGAACCCTCGTTCCGACCGGCTGGTATTGAATGGCAGCTTGGTCGCCTTGGGAAGCGGAGGTGATGTACTCCGCCACGGCACGAAGACACTTCGACTTGGTGCACGGAGGCCCGGAGAGGAGGCCTTGTGGACGTTTGGTCACGACCGGAACCTCTCTTACCGGGGACTGATGCCTCTGGTGGCAGTGAAGTACACCAGGGATGGAGAACTTTACGAGTCATACGACAAGCTGTTCCCCGATGCGATCCCATCAGGCGCTGCGCTCCTTACCGCCCTGCGGGATACGATCTTTTTGGGGGCCGATCGCGCCGTCCATCTCGAAACGTACCCGGTTCCCCGGTCGCCTTGGCAGGTGGCGGGAAATGTAGGATCCCGAGGCGAGTACGCGCCATACTGGTACTTGGAATACGACGAAGCGGTCGTCCCCGAACGTCGGCACCGGAGGGAAAGGGACAAGAGAGAATCCGTCCACATACAATCGGAGGCGTGGCTAGGCGAGCTGTTTCCGGGTGCCAGAACACAGGCCAAGCGGCTGAGCCCCGATTCTCCCGTCGAGCTGAGCTTTCGTTTAGGCACGCAAGGCTCTTGGGCGAGGCCACCGAATATCGGCTTCGGACTGGGTACGCCTTCCCGATGATCGTCGCCCTGCTTACCGCCAGCCCGGGGGCGCTCATCGTTATAGACAGCGCCGAGGCGCACCTGCATCCCCGCGCACAATCCGTAGTTGGTCGCATGCTCGGTCAGATGGCCGGAACCGGACTGCAGATCTTCGTCGAGACGCACAGCGACCACCTGCTCAACGGCGTACGGCTCGCGGTTCGGGACGGGCTCCTCGGGCCGCAGGATGTGGCCCTGCACTTCTTCAGCATGAACCCGGACAGCACCACCGGCCAGGTGACGGCTCTGTCGCTCGACCCTCATGGAGCCATCGACAGCTGGCCCGAAGGATTCTTTGACCAAGCCGAACGTGACCTCGCCGTTCTGGCCGGTTGGGGGTGAAGCCTTTTGCGGGTATTCGTCAACGAACTCGCGCTATGCGAGGCATGTGCGGCTACGGTTCCTTCGTATGCGCCTCTCGATGCGCTTCTCGCCATGCGGGAGCAGCACCGCTTGGTTCGGGCGGCACTGTATTGTGCGCGTGACATGCCCATGATGAAGGTCGGCCGAGAAGAGTGGACCTGTCCCGGTTTCGTGGACGGGTGAATACTGCGGTTGAACTGCTCGGTTTCTCTTCGTCTCCCCGCTGCTGAGGAGAGCTTCTCCGGCCGAGGACATCCAACATCCCGAGCCGACCGGTCCGGACATCCTCCTCCGATCCTGTTTGAAACATATCCTCCGTCTTCCCGCCGGGACATGCTGCCGGCGGGAAGACGGAGGGACCGGCGCGCAGCAACCCGGCCGCGCTCTCGGGCGTCGCCTCGCCGGTTTCCCGCTTGCAGCCGGCGTCGCACCGGATCGATCGCGAGACCGCCCGGGCCGACGACCCTGCCGGGCTAGGCCGCATGCTTCTTCTCGAAGTCCGCCGGCGACTCGTACCCCAGCGCCGAGTGCCGACGCACCCGGTTGTAGAACCCCTCGATGAAGTCGAACACCGCACGCCTCGCTTCATCCGGGCTGCGGAACCGGCTGCGGTCCAGCAGTTCGCACTCGAGCGTCGCGAAGAAGCTCTCGCACATCGCGTTGTCGTACGCATCCCCGACCGATCCCGCGGAGGGCCGCACCCCGGCCTCCCGGCACCGCTTCCCGAAGGCGTACGACGTGTACTGGGAGCCCTGGTCCGAGTGATGGATGACGTCCTTCGGCCGACGACGCCACACCGCCATCGCCAGCGCCTTCTCCACCAGCTCCGACCGGAGGCTGGTTTCCATCGCCCAGCCCACGACGAGGCGGCTCCAGGCGTCCACGACCACGGCCGCGTACAGCCAGCCCGCATCCGTCGGCACGTACGTGATGTCCGCCACCCACAGCCGGTCGGGACCGCCGACCGAGAAGTCGCGGTCCACCAGGTCCGGCACCGCGCGGGCCTGCGCGTCCCGCCGCGTCGTGACGACCTTCCGCCGCCGCCGGGTCACGCCCTCGATCCCCGCCTGCTTCATCAGCCGTCCGACCCGCTTGCTTCCCACCCGCTCGCCCCGGGCCTTCAGTTCCGCATGGATCCGGGGCCGGCCGTAGGTCCGCCGGCTCTGTTCCCAGGCTTCTTCGATCTTCTCCCGAAGCTCCGCGTCCCGCCGGGCCCGCTCCGGAGGCGTCCGCTTCAGCCAGGCGTAGTACCCGCTGGGGGAGAGACCCAGCACGCGGCACATCGCCCGGACGGGGAACTCGGCCCGGTGCGCCTTCATGAACTCGAACCCCTTCCGGGGATCGAGCCGCTCTCCATCGCGAACCAGGCCGCGGCTTTTTTTAAGATGTCCCGCTCCATGCGGAGCCGCCTGACTTCCCGCCTGAGGCGGCGAACCTCCTCCCGCTCCTTCGTGGTCAGCCCGTCCGCCCGGCGTCCCTCGTCCAGGTCCGCCTGCCTGACCCAGTTCCGGATCGCCCCGGACGAGGGCTCGAACTCTCGCGCCAGCGACTCGGGCGACCGCCCCGAGCGCACCAGCCCGACCATCTCCCGCCGGAACTCCGGCGGATACCGCAACCGCTTCTTCGGCATCGTGGAATCCTCCTTCCCCCTCAAGTTGGATGTGTCCACGAAACCGGGGCAACTCCAGAGACCCTCCGCAGTGTTGCATGGAAGATGCCTAGAACCTATCTCAAAAACAAATGTCACTTGAGAAACATGCAGAGAGCGGACAACTGAACGAAGCCGAGAAAGTTCTCCGGGTAGTATTCCCAGCGGGTCAGCACGCGGCGGTTCCACTGCATCCACGCAAAGAACCGCTCGACGATCCACCGGCGCTTGTACCGGCGAAACCGGCGCCCGTCCTGTGTCTTCTTGCTTGTCCGGTTCTTTCTGTGCGGCGCAATCATCTCCACGCCTTGTTCGCGGAGTTCCCTGTCCAGGGGATCGCTGTCGTACGCCTTGTCGCCGACTAAGTTGGCGGGCTTCTCCCCGCTGAACACGAGGTCAAGAGTCAGTTGCACGAGCTTCACTTCGTGACGGTTCGCCGCGTGCGTGCAGAGCGAGAGCGGGAGGCCGCAACGGTCCACAACCGCCATGATCTTCACGCCTTTTCCCGACTTCGTGTTCCCGACACCGGCACCTCCCCCCTTCGCCCGGGCGAAGGAAGCATCGATGTACGCTTCCGATCCGCCAACGACCCCCTGCTCGCGGAGTTCCGACAAAAGGTCCTCCAGAATCCCTTCCAGCACCTTTTCGCGAACCCAGTTCTGGTAGCGCCGGTGCACCGTCTTGCAGTTCGGGTAACACCGGGGAAGCATGTGCCACGGCGCGCCGGCATGAAGAATCCAGAGAACGGCATCCAGAATGTCCCTGGCGGGAACCGGCGGCCGGCCGCGCCGGCCCGGCGGGAGAGGGGGTTCGATCTGGTCCCTTTCGAGGATCCCGTCACTTTTCGGTACTTCTACGATTTGGTGACGTTGCGGGAGGAGGGGTACCGAGATAGCGTGGGCGGGGTATCGGAAGTCCACGGTTCTATTGACACATCGGCATACTCACGATATGCTCACGATCATCTACGCCGACGAACAGGAGATCAGGCATACATGATGAGAACCACTATGAACATTGACGACACCGTCATGCAGCGCCTGCGGGAAGAAGCGGCGCGGTGCGGCACCACCATGAGCGCCCTGGTGGAAGCAGGGCTCCGGCGGCATTAGCCGAATCTGCACGCGGGACTATGACTTCCATCGCTTTCCGTTTATCAGCGTCTTCGACCCTTTGTCCGCGACGTAAGTTTCGGATTCGCCGGGCGGCATCTGTCAAGGGGCCCACCGGATGACCGAACAACCCGGGTTATTGCTCGACGACGGTACCGGCCTCCGCGTCGTCGGTGCCCGGTTCCTCGACGAAGGCAAGTTCGACTGGGAGTTGTTCCGCGGCTACGACACCCTTCGCGTACTGACGTATTCCGCCAGCATCGGGGCGATCGTCAGGATGCTGGACGATCACGGTTTCGAGCACTTCGAGTGCGTTTTCGGGTGCGAGGGCACGCTTCGCGACATCAAGGAGATCGTCGCGTTTCAGAAGTTGGTGGTGAGCGACACTCGGGCGGCCATCATGGGCCTGAAGGACGACCGCCATGCCTTCGTGCTGGGCCGGATCCGAGAAGGGGCGGCGCGCTTTCGCGTCCTCCGCAAATACATCGCGCATGCCAAACTCTACCTGCTGGAGAACCGCGCCGACGAACGCACGCGGGTGGTCGTCGGCTCCGCCAATCTGTCGGAACGGGCGTTTTCCGGAGTTCAGCCCGAAACCCTGGTCAAGTTCGACGACGACGCGGCGGCGTGGGCGCATTATTCGCGCATGTACGAAAACATCAGAGATTCGGCGTCCGACGAGATTCCGCTGTCGCCGGAAAGGATCGACAAGGCCGATGTCGGCTTGGAGGAAGTCCCCGCCGTCTCGGACAACACCGATCTCGTGATCGACGCTCCGGCGGACGACATAGTGACGGTTCCGGTGCAGATCGAGCGCATCGAAAAAGTGGCCGCCGCCGTCAGTCCGCGCATCGCCGCGGCCGTTCCGCCCGTGCGCCGCGGCAAGCAGAAGATCACGCCGCAGATCAAGCGCGACATCAGGCGGATCCGCCTGGTCAAGTCCTCCGAGGATGCCGACAACCGCTACTTCTCCATTGACCGAACTCACGGCAAGGCGATCCTGTCGGGAGAGCCGTTCCCGCTGGATTGGGAGCCCGCTCGCGTGAACGCCGACGTGGTGCGCATGGTGGACTACTTCGGAAATTATGACGGTGCCTTCGAGGGCGACGTGGCGCGGCTCCAGCGCGACTACTTCACGCTTTGGGCGTGGCTGTATTTTTCACCCTTCATATGCGACATGCGGTCGCTTGCGCTTCTCAAGGACGAGGACGTGGTGCGCTATCCGTCCTTTGCCATCGTTTTCGGCAAATCCAACTGCGGCAAGACCAGCCTGGTGGACACGCTGATGACGTCGATGTTCGGCAAGGTGAACACGGTGGACAAGCGCAGCTTCACCGGCAGGCAGCTGCGCGGTCTTCAGCAGGGGTACAAGCGCTTTCCGGTGGTCTTCGACGACATCGGGCGCCGTGCGTTCATGACCTACGGCCGGGACATCATCAAGAACGAGCTGGCACCGCCGGTGGAGGAGCATCCCGGATTCGTGCTGTCCATGAACGCCGAACCGAAGGCGTTTCCGGACGAGATCGTCAGGCGCAGCATGATGATCTACACCACGACGGCGCTTCCGCCCCACGACGAGGCGCTGCGGCAACGTCTTCACCGCAGAATACAGGGTGTGCGCAGCGGGCTGACCGGCCATCTGTACCGGCGCTACCTGTCGGAGGCGATGGAGCGGCTTCGGAAGGACCGGCTCCCGGAGGACTGGCTGGCGCTGTCGTCGGAAGTGCTGAGCGAAATCATCGCCTGCGCGACGGAAACCCCGCCGACATGGAGCCGTCCTCTCACCTGGCTGAGGTACGCGGACAAGCGGTACGACCGGGTGAAGGCGCGTCTGAACGACCTGCTTCGTCCGTCGGCGAAGCTGAAGAACGAAGGGGAAGCGCCCAGCGGCTGGGTGCTCGACGGCGACCGGGTCATCGTTCAGGAGCAGCGCGACGCCTTCGGACGGCGCGGCTTCGACTGGGAGGACGTGCCCTCCACGCTGATCGACGAAGACTCCAGCAGGGGGGGACGGACGGTGCTGTGCCGTCCCGGGCTGGAGCGCTTTCTGGGCCGGAGTCTGCGCAGGCGGCGGTGGTGGAGGCTGCGGGAGTAGAAACGGGGCATCGGAACCACCGGGCGGCCCCCGGCGTAGTAGTCACCCGGGCGGTCGACGGACGACAGCAGTTCCTCCGGCGCCCGCGCGTGGTAGCGACCCCGGCGCGAGCGTCACACCTTATGAACATGCCCCGTATTCACGGCTCACCGCCCGCCGCCCGCAAGATGTTCAGCGGTTGCCGCACGGCTGCGGCCGGGCTTCTGGCGCTCGGGATCCTGCTGGGCGCGCTGCCGGAAGTTTGCGCGCAGGGACAGGAGCCGGAGGGCTTCGCCGCGCTTCGGGCCGGGAACTACGACGAGGCCGTGCGTGCGCTGCGCGGGCCGGCTCTCGACGGGAACTCCGCCGCGCTGTCCGGGTGGGTCACCGCGCTGCGGGAGACCGGGGACTACGAAGGCGCGGTCGAGGTTGCCGGGAGGGGGGTGGAGTTGGGTGTGTGGGGTGCGCGGGCGCTGCTGGGTGCCGCGCTCATGGCCGTCGGCCGCATGGACGAGGCGCAGGCCGTGCTCGAGGAGGGGGCGGGGGAGGGCGGCGCGGCCGGTGCGGCGGCCCGCGTCGAGCTGGGCGTCCTGCTGTACCGCTACGGCGACCGGGAGAGGGCCCGCGACATCTTCGACGGCTTCATCGACTACTACAACAGCGCCGTCGGCCTCTCGGCGGCGGAGCTCGCAGCGGTGGGGAGGGCGCTCATCCACCTTTCGCGGTGGAACTACGAGTACGCCCACGACGCGCTGCGCGCACTCGACGAAGCCGCGGCGGCCGGGCCGCTCGATCACGCTGCCCGGCTCGCGACCGCCGAACTTTTCCTGGAACGCTACGATGCGCGCGAGGCCGCGGCCGCATTCGGGGAGATCCTGGCAGAGAACCCGTCGCACGCGGCAGCGCGCACGGGCCTGGCCCGGGTCGCCCGTCTCGAAGGCGGCGGCAACCCCGAAGCCGACCTCGAAGCCGCGCTCGCCGTCAACCCCAACCTGGCCCAGGCCCGTGTCCTCCTGTCGCGGATCCGTCTCGTGGACGGGAACCGCGGCGAGGGGCTGGAAGAGGTGGAAAAGGTTCTGGAGGTCAACCGCAGCAACCTGGAAGCGCTCGGGACCAAAGCCGCGATCCTCCGCCTTTTGGGCGACGATACCGGCTTCGCAGCTCTGATGCGGCGGATACGCGCGCTCACCCCGACACCCGTGCGGCCGCTGATCCTCCTCGCCGAGCTGGCCGCCGACCATCGCAAGTACGGGGAGGCGCTGTCGTTCGCCCGCCAGGCCGCCGAGGCCGACCCCGGCAGCTGGACCGCGTGGGGACTCATGGGGCTGAACCAGGTGCGCCTGGGCCGGGTCGACGAGGGGCGCGTGAATCTGGAGAGGGCCTTCGCGGGCGATCCGTTCAACCTCTGGTTCAAAAACACGCTCGATCTGCTCGACACCTTCGCCGAGTACCGCATCGTCGAGACGCCGAACTTCCGCCTGGTGCTGCACGAGTCGGAGGCCGATCTTCTCGCGCCGTACATGGAGCCCGTGGCCGAGCGCGCCCATGCCGAGATGTCGCGGCGGTACGGCGAAGCGCCCGACTCCCGGATCCGGGTCGAGGTCTATCCCCGCCACGCCGACTTCTCGGTGCGGACCGTCGGCCTGGTGGGGATCGGCGCCCTGGGCGTCAGCTTCGGGCCTGCACTCGCGATCGACTCGCCGGCGGCGCGCGGCCGGGGGGAATTCAACTGGGCCTCGACCCTGTGGCACGAGATCGCGCACTCGTTCCATCTGGCGGTCTCCGACAACGAGGTGCCGCGGTGGTTCTCCGAGGGACTGGCCGTGCACGAGCAGCGCAAGGGGAATCCCGGGTGGGGCCATCAGCCGGGGGTGGGGTTTATCCGGTCGCTGGCCTCGGGCGAGATGAGACCGGTCAGCGAGCTCGACCGCGGGTTCTCCAATCCGCGCCGCCCCGGCGAAGTGGTCGAGAGCTATTACCAAGCCTCGCTCGTCTTCGAGCTGATCGAGGATCGGCACGGATTCCCGGCCATCGTGGAGATGCTGAGGGCCTACCGTGACGGAGCGAGCAACGAAGAGGCCTTCGCGGAGACGCTGGGCGTGCGGCTCGATGACTTCGACGAGGACTTCGAGGCCTTCCTGAAGGAGCGCTTCGCGGACGCGCTGGCGTCGGTGGGCGGTGAACCCGCGGGAACGGCAGCGCTCGCCGAAGTGCCGGCCGGGCCCGACATCGCCGCCCTCGAGGCCGAAGTCGCCCGGAACCCCCGCCGCTTCGGGCTCCGCATGGCGTTGGGACAGGTCCTCTTCCGGGAGGGCCGCGGCACCGAGGCGGCCGAGCACTTCGAGACCGCGCTCGGCCTCTTCCCTCAGTACGGCGGCCCCGACGGCGCCCACTGGTTCCTGGGCCGGATCCGTCAGGAGGAGGGCGACGCGGCGGCGGCCGTCGCGCACTACCGCGCCCTGCTGCGCCTCAACGAGAGCCACTACGACGCGCGGCTCGCCCTCGCCGAGGTGCTGCGCGGCATCGGCGACGAGGCGGCCGCCGCAGATGCGCTGCGCGACCTGGCCCATGTCCACCCCTACGAGATCGTCGATCACGAGCGCCTGGCCGCTCTGATGGAGGCGACCGGCGATCTGGACGGCGCGGTCCTCGAACGGCGCGCAGTGCTTGCACTCGGTCCGGTCGACCGCGCTGCGGCGCACTACCGACTGGCCCGTGCGCTGCATCTGGCGGGAGATCGCGCCGCCGCCCGCAGCGCGGTCCTCGCAGCACTGGAGATCGCACCGAACTACGAGGAGGCGCTCGACCTGCTGCTCGAGCTGCGCCGGCGGGGACGGGACGGCAGAGGGCCGGGCGAAGGTGGACTGCGCCGTGGGGGAGGGGGCAGTCGCAGGCCGGGAGGCGAACAGCCGGCGGGCGGGGGAGCGCCGCGGTGAGGATGTCGTACTCCGCCGCACATGCAAAGCCGGCCGGCAGTCCGTGGATTCCACGGGCTGCCAAGCTCGGGGTCGCCGCCGCGACCGCCTTGGCGGCCCTGCTCCTCGCGGCCGAGCGCTCCTCCGCCCCCGGTCGCGCGCCGGCGGGTGCCGCGCCGCAGCCGGCGCTCTCCTCCCCACCCCCTCAGGATTTTCCGAATGTCCCCTACGACGCCGCGTACACCTTCGTGCGGGTGCGCTTCAACACCGGGCGCGGACGCGGACTGGGGCGCGGCTTCGGCCGCGGGGGAGGACCGGGGTGGGCTCACGACTACCCGTACGCGGACAACAACTTCGTCAAGATCCTCGACGAGATCACGCTGCTCGGGCCCAACACCACGGGCACCAACATCATTGATGCCGACGACCCCGAGCTGCACCGCCACCCGATCGCGTACGTCTCCGAGCCGGGGGAGTGGGTGCCCACGCGGGCCGAGGTCGACAATCTGGCCGCGTACCTGCGCAAGGGCGGGTTCCTCATCCTGGACGACTTCCGCGGCGGCCGGGAGCTGCGGAACGTGGAAGCGGTCTTCGACGCCATCCTCCCGGGCCACCGCTTCCGGGTGCTGGAGCGGGAGGAGCCCATCTTCAACTCCTTCTTCCGAATCGAGTCGCTCGACCTTCCGCCCCCGAATTTCCGGCAGGCCCGTCCCCTGTTCCTGGGGCTCCACGAAAACGACGATCCCGCGGACCGGCTTATGGTCATCGCCAACTTCAACAACGACATCGGCGACTACTGGGAGTACTCGAACCTCGGGTACTATCCGATCGATCTGTCCAACGAGGCCTACAAGTTCGGCGTCAACTACGTGATCTATGCCCTGAACCGGTAGCAGCCCGTGGATGAATCGCCGCTCGAACGCCGAGGGGAGATTCTGTCCACGGCTGCCAAGGCGTCCGCCCGCCCGCGGCAGATGTGCCCGGCGGCTTTCGCCGCAACTTGCTAGCTTTCGCTCAAGCGGTGCGGGCCGCTCCGCCGAGGCCCGCCGCCGACGCACCCGCCCGACGCACCTGCCCAGCCCCTCCCTCCCGCGCTCCCGAACCACCGCCGCCCGAAGCCCCCGACCCGCCGTGACAGCAACCGCAACCCGCCCCGCGACCGAACCCGGTGCCGACGTCGCCCTCGCCCGGCGCATCCAGGAGGGGCGCGAGAGCATCCTCTCCGAGCTCCGCAAGATCATCATCGGGCAGGACGAAGCCGTCGAACATGTCCTGCTGACCCTGCTGGTGGGCGGCAACAGCCTGATCGTGGGCGTACCCGGACTGGCCAAGACGCTGCTCGTCCACTCCATCGCGCAGGTGCTGGACCTGAACTTCTCGCGCATCCAGTTCACGCCGGACCTGATGCCGTCGGACATCACCGGGACCGACATCATCCAGCAGCGCGACGACGGAAGCCGCGGCTTGGAGTTCGCGCCCGGCCCGATCTTCGCGAACGTCGTCCTCGCCGACGAGATCAACCGCACGCCGCCCAAGACCCAGGCCGCCCTGCTGGAGGCGATGCAGGAACACCGGGTCACCGTGCAGGCGACCACCTACGAGCTGGATCCCCCGTTCTACGTCTTCGCCACCCAGAACCCGATCGAGCTCGAGGGGACCTATCCGCTGCCCGAGGCGCAGCTGGACCGGTTCATGTTCCATATCCGCATGGAGCACCTGGACGAGGAGGAGGAGATGGAGGTGGTGCGCGAGACCACCGACGAGGTCGAGCCCGAGCTCCATCCGGTCGTGTCGCGCGAGGATATGATCGCGTTCCAGGATCTGGTGAGACGCGTTCCCGTGGCCGAGCCTGTCATGCGGTACGCCGTGAATCTCGTGCGGGCCAGCCGACCGGGCCCGAACGGCGGCTTCGACTTCGTGAAGAAGTGGATCTCGTACGGTGCGAGCGTGCGTGCGGCGCAGTACCTGATCCTGGGCGGCAAGGCCCGGGCCCTCACGCAGGGGCGGCTGACGGTCGGCTTCGCGGACATCCGGGCGCTGGCGCCGCCGGTCATGCGGCACCGCATAATCGCGAACTTCCACGCCGAGTCGGAAGGCCGCACTACCGACGAGCTGGTGCAGATGCTTCTGGAGTCCGTGCCGCTCCCGAAGTCGGGGATGTAAAGGGGGACGGGTGGCGGCCTCCTCGCCGTCGACGCGCGCGTCGTTCCTGGACCCCGCCGTGCTGGCGAAGATCGACAATCTGCAGCTGCTCGCACGGACCGTGGTCGACGGGTTCCTGCAGGGCATCCACCGCTCGCCGTACCTGGGCGTGAGCATGGACTTCGCGGAGCACCGTCCGTACATGCCCGGCGACGACATCCGCAGGATCGACTGGCGGCTCTACGCCCGCACGGACCGCTTCTACATCAAGCAGTTCGAAGCCGAGACGAACGCCGACGTGGGCTTCCTCCTGGACACGTCGGCTTCGATGGGGTACGGCTCCGGCGCGACCACCAAGCTGGATTATGCGCGCTACCTCACCGCGAGCCTCGCCTGGTTCTCCTCCGGACAGAAGGACAGGGTGGGGCTCTACGCCTTCGACCGCGACGTGGTGGAGCATGTGCGTCCCTCGGCGGCCCACCTCGACAAGGTGCTCCACGCGGTGGCCCGGGTGAAGGCGCGGCGCGCGGGCGGCTGGGACCGGCCTCTGGCGCGGGTGGCGAGCACCTTTCGGCGCCGCGGCATCCTGGTCGTCGTGTCCGACTTCTACCGCGATCCGCACGGCATCGCAGATGCGCTGGGGTTCTTTCGCGCACAGGGTCACGACGTCGTGGCCTTCCACGTCCTCGATCCCGCCGAGATCGACTTCCCCTTCACCCAGGCGGCCAACTTCCAGGACTTGGAGACGCGGGAGCTCCTGCCGGTGAAGCCCGAAAAGTATGTCGCCGCCTACCGGGAGCAGGTACGGGCGCACATCGGTGCGCTCGGCAGGCTTTTCGGAAGGCAGCGGGTCGACTACGTGCTCCTGAATTCCGCCGAGCCGCTGGACGAGGCGCTGTACGCGTACCTCGTGTTCCGCCGGCACCGGCGCGGGGGTGCCGGCCCGGCGCGGGCAGCGCGCACCGGATAGGAGCCCGTGGATGAATCCGCGCGAGCACCGAGAGCGGCAAGGCGCCGGGCGGCCGCGGTGAGCTTCCTCGCTCCGCTCTTCTTGGTCGCACTCGCCGGGCTCGCGGGTCCGATCCTGCTGCACCTGACCCGGCAGGAACGGGGCAGGCCCGTGCGGTTCCCCTCGCTGATGTTCTTGGAGAAGATTCCGTTTCAGGAGAGGTCGCGGCGCCGGATCCGTCACTGGGTCCTCCTGTGCATGAGGCTGGCGGCGCTGGCGCTGGTGATCGCCGCCTTCGCGCGCCCCTTCGTTCGAGCGGGGCGCCTGGCGTCGGTGGGGGGACCCGCGGCCGAAGAGGTGGTCATCGTGCTCGACCGCTCCTGGTCCATGGAGATGGGCGACAACTGGGAAGAGGCCGTGTCCAGGGCACGCTCGGCGGCGGGCGCGCTGAGGCCCCGCGACAGGGGATCGCTCATCGTCTTCTCCGAGACGCCGGCCCTGCTGCACCGTTCGGTCTCCGGCCCCGCGCGGATCAACGCCGCCCTCGACACCCTGGGCACCACCTCCCTGGCGACGCGCTTCGCACCGGCGGTCAAGCTGGCCGCTTCCACGCTGGCCGCGTCGGACCTGCCCTGGCAGCGGGTCGTGCTGATCAGCGACTTCCAGCGCACGGGATGGCGGCCCGATCCGGACGCGACGCTGCCGGGGGGCGTCGTCGTCGAGAGCGTCGTGATCGGAGACGGCGCGGCAGGCAACCTGGCGCTGGTCGACCTCGAGCTGGGGCGGCAAGACGCGGCGGGGGGACGCGAGCGGATGACCGCGGGGGCGCGGCTGGTCAATACGGGCGACGATGCGGTGACCGCCGAAGTGCTCCTCGCGATCGACGGAATCGACATCGAGACGGCCTCGGTGACGGTGCCGGGAGGGGGCGCGGCGCCGGTGGAGTTCGAGCCGTTCACGCTGACCGCGCCGTTCACGCAGGGAGAGGTGCGGATCGGAGAACCTTCCGAAGACGGGCTGGAACACGACAACACCCTCGCCTTCGTGGCCTCGCCGGGCGGCGATCTGGGCGTGGTCGTCGTCGATCCGCTGGGAACGGGCGAATCCAACCTCTACCTGCGCGGCGCGCTCGGGATCGCAGAAGGCGCGGGGTTCGCGGCCGGGGTGGTGCGGAGCGTGCCGGACGAGGCCACGCTGGCCGACACGGATGTGGTGATCCTGAACGGCGGGACCTTTCCCGGCGGCAGCGCGGGAGACCGCTTGCGCGCATTCGTCGAGGACGGCGGCGGGCTGCTGTTCGCCTTGGACGAACGCTCGGCGGTGCCATCCGTCCATGCCGGCTTCCTCCCCGCCGCCGTCGGTGCCGTCGCCGAGGGGGACGGCGAGCGGCGCATCGGCTTCGTGGACTACGACCACGCGATCTTCGAGGCCTTTCGCGGCCCGCGCTCCGGCGACTTTTCGCGGGCTTCGTTCTACCGCACGCGTGCGCTTGAGGTCACCGGCGGCCGAGTTCTTGCACGCTTCGACGACGGATCGGCCGCGCTCGTCGAAGGCCGCCCGGGGACGGGCCGCATCCTCGTGTGGGCCACCGGTCTGGACCGGTTCTGGAACAACCTTCCGCTGCAGCCCGTCTATCTGCCTTTCGTGCACCGCGTGACCCGGTACCTGGGAGGCCGCGGCGAAGTCCCCGCGTGGCATGTGGCCGGCTCCACGGTCGACCTCGCCGCTCTGGCCGAAGCCGCGGGTTCGTGGGAGATTCCCGCAGGCGCGGCGGCGATGGAGCCGGGAGGCGGGTCGGCGCCGCTCGACGAGGAGGGCGGTTTGGCTCTGAGGCTCGACCGCCGCGGGATCTGGGAGATTCGGCCGCCGGGACAGCGACCGGACCGTCCGATCGCGCTTGCTGTAAATGTCGATCCGGCCGAATCCGATCTGACCCGGTTGGACGTAGAGGCGTTCCAGGCGGCGGTGGGGGGCGCGGCGGTGCCGGCGAACGGGCCGGAGGAGCTCGGAGGAGCGGAGGAGACCACCGGGGCGGTCGGCGAAGACTTCGAAAAGAGCCAAGCGTTCTGGCGGTATCTGCTGGCCGCGGCCTTTCTGCTGCTGGCTTCGGAGACCATGTTGTCCAATCGATTGTCGCGGGACCGGATCAAGGAGGGGGAACATGCCAAGGACGGGCGACCGGCACTCTGAAGGCCGGATCCTGCGAGTGGTGCGGCAGGTCCGCCGCCGCTGGCGGCTGAAGCTTCTGCTGCGCGGGCTTGCTCTGACCGCAGCCGGGGTGCTGGCCGCCTTCCTGATCTCGGCGTCGGGCCTCGAGGCGCTGCGTTTCGCACCTGCCGCCGTCACCGGCCTGCGCATCCTGCTCTGGGTGGTGGTCACCTTCTGCCTGGCGCGGTGGATCCTGTGGCCGCTGCTGCGCCCGGTCTCCGACGAGCGGGTCGCGCTGTACCTCGAGGAGCACGAGCCTTCGCTTCAGTCGCGCGTCCTGACTGCGTTGGAGTCCGCCAAGGGCGGTCGCTTCGCGCACACGGATCTGTCTCGTGAAGTGGTACGGCGCGCGGTGCGGCGGTGCCGGCGCATCGACTACGGGAGACGCATCGAGCAGCGCTCCATCCGGCGCTCCGCCGCGTTGCTCGGCGGCCTTGCCCTCGCCTCCCTCGTCCTCGTCCTCGCCGGCCCCGGGTTCCTGCGGCACGGCATGTCGGCGCTCTTCTTCCCGGTCCGCGCAGCCGAGTCGGTCAACCCGTACAGCGTCGCGGTCGAGCCCGGCGACACCATCATCTCGCGCCACTCCGACCTCATGGTGTCGGCCGTCCCGCACGGCTTCGATGCCGACGATATCGTGCTGTACACCCGCACGGAGGGGGCAGACGGCTACATGTCCCTGCCCATGATCGAGAACGGTGCCGGAGCCTGGGAGGCGCTGCTCCTCAACGTGGCGGAAGAGACCGCGTACTACGTGGAAGCGAGCGGCGTCCGCTCCGGCGCCTTCACGCTCGGCGTCGCGGACCTCCCGGCGGTCGACCGGCTGGAGATGGTCTACCACTTCCCGCGCTACACGGGACTCGCGCCGCGGCGCTTCGAATACGGCGGCGACGTGGCCGCCTTGGCCGGCACCCGGGTCGAACTCGCCGTGACGCCCACCCTGCCCGCGCCTTCCGCGCGGCTGGTCATGGACACGGGCGACACGATCAGCATGGAAGCCGGAGCCGAGGGCGTGTTCCGGGCTTCCTTCGTGGTGCGGGAAGAGGGCTTCTACGGCATCAGGTTCCTGGCGCGCGACGAGGTGTGGGTGGCGGGCGCCCCCGACTACCGGATCGACGTGCTGCACGACCAGGGGCCGTCGATCTCGTTCAGCAGGCCGGGCCGCGACGTCCAGGTCAGCTCGATCGAAGAGGTCTTCATCGAGACCCGTGCCGACGACGACCTGGGCGTCGCCGAAGTCCTCCTGATCTACAACGTCAACGGAGGGCCTGCCGACACGGTGACCGTCCACTCGGCCGTCGGTGCCCCGCTCGCCGAGGTGACGGCCGGACATACCGTCTTCATGGAGGAGTACGAGCTGGAGGCGGGCGACCTGGTCGCCTACCACGGGGTCGTGCGCGACAACGCGCCGTCGCCGGGCGAGGCGATGACCGACATCTACTTCCTGCAAGTGCGGCCCTTCCGGCGCGAATACCGCCAGGCCGAGGGAGGCGCGCCCCAGGGCGGCGGAGGGGGCGGGGGGGGCGACATGGAGCAGGACCTCTCCGCGCTGCAGCGCCAGATCATCGCGGCCAGCTTCAATCTGGTGCGCGACCGAGACAGCTACGGACCCGAGAGCTGGGAAGAGAACGTCGTGAGCGTGGCGCTCACCCAGGAACGGCTGCGCGAGCAGGTCGAGACGCTCGCCCAGCGGATCGTCAACCGCGGGATCACCGGTGCCGACGAGGCCTTCCAGCGCATCGCCGAGGCGCTGCCCGTCGCCGTCGAGGCCATGAACGAGGCGGTGGACTCGCTGCGCGCCCTGAGTCCGGGCGGTGCCGTCGGCCCCGAACAGCGCGCGCTCCGGCAGCTGCAGAAAGCGGAAGAGACGTACGAGCGCTTCGTGTCGATGGATCGCCGGCAGCAGGGGGGCGGCGGCCGTCAGGGCGGGCGCGGCCCGAGCGCCGACGACTTGGCCGATCTATTCGAGCTTGAGACCGACAAGCTCCGCAACCAGTACGAGACCGTGCAGCGCAGCCGCCAGACGAGCGCCGACGAAGAAGTCGACGAGCTGATGGAGAAGCTCCGCGAGCTGTCCCGCCGCCAGGAGCAGGAACTGGAGCGCCAGCAACGCCGGGCGGCCGCGCAGCAGGGGGGACAGCGCGGCGGCGGCAGCGACATGGCCAGGGAGCTGGCAGAAGAAGCGGAGGAAGCCGCGAGACAGCTGGAACGGCTGTCCCGAGAGACCGGGGCCCGGCAGCTGGAGGAGATCTCGAGGCAGCTCCGGCAGTCCGCCGACGCGATGCGCCGGTCTGCAGCGAGCGGCGGAAGCGCCGGTGTCGCCGAAGCGCGGTCCGCGCTGAGAAGGCTGCGCGATGCCCGGGACGAGTTGGGCGGAGCCCAGGACGAGCGTCTTGAGCGCGACCTGCATGACGCGCGCGAAAGGGTGGACGAGTTGTCTCGGCAGCAGGAGGACGTGGAGAACCGCATGGCGGCGATGGAGCGCGCGGGACGTCCCTCGGCCGATCAGATCGGGCGGATTCGCGAGACCAAGGAGGCCATGGCCGAAGAGGTGGGCGACATCTTGGCCAAGCTGGACCAGCTCGCGGCTGCGGCCCGGCGCGGCGGCGCCGAAGGCGCAGAGGAGCTGGAAGATGCGACGGAGACCATCCGAGAGACGCAGCTGCGCGAACGGCTGCTCTATTCCCGCGGCCTGGTCGGGCGTGTCGGCCAGGAAGAGTACGCACAGGCCTTCGAGAACCAGACCGCGCAGGCGATCCGGTCGCTGGGCAACCGTCTGGACGAGGCCGCCGAGGCAATCCGGGGATCGGGCCGGGGGAATCCGGAGGAGGAAGCGCTCGAATCTGCGCGGGATCTGGTGCGCAGCCTCGAGTCCATGGAGCGCCGCACGGGCGGCGACCGGACGGGCGGCGGCACACCCGGCGCGCGGGACTATCGCGAGGGCGACCCCCGGCAGTTCGGCGGAGGCGGTCCGCGCAACTTCGACGCGGAGGCGATCCGTCAGATGCGGCGTGAAATCCGCGAGCGGATCGGAGAGACGCAGGCGCTCGGTCAGCTGCTCGAACGCGCAGGCGCGAGTCCGCAGGAGCTGCGGGACATGATCGACGCGATGCGCGCTCTGGACCGTGAAGGCACCTACGCCGATCCCGAGGAAGCGGCTCGGCTCCAGCGCGAACTGGTCGAGACGATCAAGCAGCTGGAATTCCGGCTGCGGCGCGAGTTCGCGGCTGCCGGCGAAGGCGAGGTCCTCCTCTACCGGTCCGGCGACGTGCCCGAGGAATACCGCGCGCTGGTGGAGGAGTACTACCGCGCCCTGTCACGCGGCCGCGGGGCGGGGCCGAGCGGCAGCCGGAGGGAACCGAGGTGAGCGGCGAGGCGCCCGCCGGGCCCGGCACGCGCAGCGTCGAGGCGTCGGTCGAGATCGATGTCGCGCCCGAATCGGTCTGGCGGGCGATCACCGAGGCCGATGCCGTAGCGAACTGGTTCGCCCCCGTCGCGTCCGGCCAGCCGGGCGAGGGAGGACACCTCACCGTGTCGTGGGGCGGCGGCTCCGAGTGGACCAGCCGGATCAAGGTCTGGGAGCCGTGCGCGCACCTGCGCCTGGGCGACGAGCTCCCCGAAGAAGCCGCCGAGCGGGGTGCCGCGATGGATCTCGACTACTACCTCGGGACGCGCCGCGGGCGGACCATCGTGAGAATCGTGAACTCGGGGTTGTCGGCCGATCCCTCGTGGGACGACGGCTTCCGCATGATGTCGAACGGCTGGTGCTTCTTCCTGTGGAACCTCAAGCACTTTCTGGAACGGCATCCCGCCTCCCGCCGCACGATGATCGGCGTGCGGCCCTGGGTTACGGGCACGCGCCGCGAGGTCTGGAACTCCCTCTTCGGTGAAGAGGGTCTTGGGACGGTGCCCGGAGAACGGGGCGAGGCGTTCAGCCTTCGCCTCGACGGCGGCGAGGTTCTGGAGGGCGAGGTCGTCCTGGTCGACCGGCCCTGGGCATTTGCCGGGATGGTGCGTTCACTCGACGACGGCGTTCTCCACGTGGAAATGGAAGGAACCGGGGAGCGATGGAAGACGGGCGTGTGGCTTTCGGCGTACGGATTGCGGGAAGAGCGGTGCGAAGAGGTCGGTGCGGCCCTCGAGAAGACCGTGCGGCGGCTCTTTCCCGTGCAGAAGCGAAGCCGAGCCGGGCATCGGCCGGCGCAGGAGGCTCGAGAATGAACAAGTATCGGTGCGGGTTCCTGCTCGGACTGGCGGCGGCGTGGGGCACAGCCTTTCCGATATCGCGGCCTCACGCCTCGGCTGCCGATCTTCCGGCTGCCCGTCCCCTGGCCGCCGGCGCCTTGGCCGCGCATTCCCCGACCGCCCACGCCCTGGCCGCCCAGGAAGACGAAGAAGACGTCCCCGACCCCCAGCAGGAGGGTCTTCCCCTGGCTCCGGGCCGCACCATTTCGACCAGCTTCACCGAAGGGTCATGGATGTCGGTCGACGTCAGCCCCGACGGCCGAACCCTGGTCTTCGACTTCCTCGGCGACCTCTACACGATGCCGATCACCGGCGGCACCGCGACGCCGCTTACCCGCGGCATGGCCTTCGACGGGCAGCCCCGCTTCAGCCCCGACGGTACCCGCGTCGTCTTCACTTCAGACCGCAGCGGCGGCGAGGCGATCCACATCATCGCGCTGGACAAGAGCGACACGGTCCAAGTCACCGAGGGCAAGTCCAGCTCGTACCAGTCCCCCGAGTGGACCCCCGACGGCGACTACGTGATCGCCACGAAGCAGACCCCGGGACAGGGCAAGCTGTGGCTGTACCACGTTGACGGCGGCACGGGCATCCAGCTCATCGACGAATCCGAGAACCGCCGTACCACCGGCGCGGCCTTCGGCGACGACGCACGCACCATCTGGTACGCCTACCGCACCGGCAGCTGGGAGTACAACTCCGGCATGCGGCAGTACCAGCTCGCCGTCCACGACCGCGAAACGGGCGAGTCGGTCACCCGCTCCTTCCGCTACGGAGGCGCGTTCCGCCCCACGCTCAGCCCCGACGGCCGGTGGCTGGTCTACGGATCCCGCCACATCGGCGACACGGGCCTCCGCGTTCGCGACCTGGACACCGGCGACGAACGCTGGCTGGTCTTCCCGGTGCAGCGCGACGACCAGGAGTCCCGCGCGACCCGCGACGCCTACCCCGGGATGTCCTTCACCCCGGACTCGCGCGAAGTCGTGGCCTACTACGGCGGCGGCCTGTGGCGCATTCCCATCGACGGCTCCGACCCCGCGCCGATCCCCTTCCGGGTCGACATCGAGATGGCGATCGGCCCCGAGGTCGACTTCGACTACCCGATCGAGGACACCGAAACCTTCGTCGGCAAGCAGGTCCGCGACGCGGTCCCCTCGCCGGACGGCAGCCGCGTCGCCTTCTCGCTCCTGGCCCGCGTCTACGTCATGGACTGGCCCGGCGGGACGCCCGAGCGCCTCACCGAGTCCGACGCCAACGAGCACCAGCCCGCCTGGTCGCCCGACGGCGAGGACATCGCCTACACGACCTGGGACGACACCGCAGGCGGCCACATCTACCGCGTCGACTCGGACGGCGGCGATCCCGCCCGCCTCACCGCCGCGCCCGCTCTCTACACCGACCCGGCGTGGTCGCCCGACGGAGCCCGCATCATCGCGGTCCGCGGCCCCGGGCGCGCCTACGACGAAGCGCTGATCCGAGGCGTCCCAGGCGGCGCCGCGGACCTCGTGTGGATCCCGGCCGCAGGGGGCACCGCGACCGTCATCGCCCCGGCCCGCGACCGCAACCACCACTTCATCGCCGACAGCGACCGCATCTACGCCTACAGCGCCGCCGACGGCCTCGTCTCGTTCCGCTGGGACGGCACCGACCGCAGGCAGCACGTCAGGGTGGTGGGCTCCGGGCCTCCCGGTTCCAGCACCTCCCCTCCGGCGTCGCTCGTCACCATGGCCCCGCGCGGCGATCAGGCGCTGGCCCGCGTCTTCAACCACCTCTACACCGTCACCGTCCCGCTCGTCGGCGGCGATGTCCCCACCATCGATGTGGGCGACCCCGAGAACGCCTCGTTCCCGGCCCGTCGGCTCACCGAGATCGGCGGCGAGTTTCCCGCGTGGAGCTCCGACGGCCGCAAAGTCCACTGGACGATCGGCAACGCGCATGTCGTCTACGACCTGGACGCCGCCCGGGCCTTCGAGGATTCGGTTGCAGCCGCAGCCAAGGCGGCCGAGGCCGAGGAAGAAGAAACCGAGGAAGAAGAAGACGAGGAGGAGGAAGAGGGCGAGGAGAGCGAAGGCGGCGACGAGTCCGAACAGGACGACGAAGATCCCCGCTACGCGCCGCAGGAAGTTCGGATCCGCGTCGAGTTCGCGCGCGACATCCCGAGGGACGCGGTCGTCCTGTCGGGAGCGCGGGTCGTGACCATGAACGGCGACGAGGTGCTCGAACAGGGCGACATCGTGGTGCGCGATAACCGCATCGCCGAGGTGGGAGCCAGCGGTTCGGTCTCGCACCCGGACGGTGCGGTGGTGATCGACCTTGCCGGGAAGACCATCGTCCCCGGCTTCATCGACACCCACGCCCACCTGAGGGCCCAGATCAACATCCTCCGCACCCAACCCTGGTCCTACGCGGCCAACCTGGCGTACGGCGTGACCACCGCACGCGACCCCCAGACCGGCACTACCGATGTCCTCAGCTATGAGGATCTGGTGCGCGCGGGACGGATCCTGTCGCCGCGGATCTACTCGACCGGCCCGGGCGTCTTCTCGTCCGAGAACGTGAGGAACCTCGACCACGCCCGCGACATCCTGCGCCGCTACAGCGACTACTACGACACCAAGACGATCAAGATGTACGGTGCCGGGAACCGCGAGCAGCGTCAGTGGATCATCGAGGCGGCGCGCGAGCTGGAGCTGATGCCCACCACCGAGGGCGGCTTGGACACCAAGGGCAACATCACCATGGCGATCGACGGCTATGCGGGGATGGAGCACAACATGCCCGGCTTCCCGATGTACGCCGACATGGTCGAGCTCGTGGCGCGGTCGACGATGGCCTACACCCCGACGATCCTGGTCACCTACGGCGGACCGTGGGCCGAGAACTACTTCTACGCCACCGAAGACGTGCTCGGCGACGAAAAGCTGGCCCGCTTCACTCCCTTCGAGGAGATTCACCAGAAGGCGCTTCGGCGTCCCGGTCCCGGTCCGGGTCCGTCCGGGTGGTTCCACCCCGAGGTGCACACCTTCGATCAGGTGTCGGCGTTCGTGCGCGACATCGTGCGAGCCGGGGGAAGAGTCGGCGTCGGCAGTCACGGCCAGCTTCAGGGACTCGGATACCATTGGGAGCTCTGGGCCACTCACGCCGGCGGAATGACCGAGCACGAGGCGCTGCAGGTCGCCACGATCCTGGGGGCGCACTCGCTCGGCCTCGACCGCGACCTCGGCTCGATCGAGGCGGGGAAGCTGGCCGACCTGGTCATCCTGCACGCCGACCCGCTCGACGACATCCGCAACACCAACACCGTCGACCGCGTCATGATGAACGGTCGGCTCTACGACGGCGACACGCTGGACCAGGTGTGGCCGGACCAGGTCGCGGCACCGCCGTTCTACTGGCTGCGCGAGGCGCCGCCGGGGCGTTGAGCGCGCGGGCCGTTTCGGTTGAGCGCGCGGGCCGTTTCGATGGGCGGCCCCGGCCGGGCCGCTTGCAGCCGCCGGTGATCCGGCCTCGCAGCCACCGGTGATCCGGCCTCGCAGGCCTCGCGTTGCTTCCGGGATCGATGTCGTCCTGCGCGGCGGCGGCGTTCTGCGCGGCGGCGACTCGGGCGGCGGCGGGTCGGCAGGCAGGCGTGCCGAGATCGCCGGGCTCCGCGATGCGCGTCTGGGACTCATCGCTCACCCTGCATCGGTCACTTCCGACCTTGTCTTCTCCGCCGACGCGCTCCGTGCGGCCGGCTTCGACCTGCGCGCTCTCTTCGGCCCCCAGCACGGTGCCCGCGGCGAGAAGCAGGACAACATGATCGAGTCGGACCACTACACCGATCCCGTCACCGGTCTGCCCGTGCACTCGCTCTACGGAGAGGTCCGCAAGCCGACCGGCGACATGCTCGACGGCCTCGACGCCCTCCTCTTCGATCTGCAGGACGTAGGCGTGCGCGTCTACACCTTCGTGTGGACGATGGCGTTGGCGATGGAGGCGTGCGCCGAGGCCGGGGTGCGGTTCGTGGTCCTGGACCGTCCCAATCCGGTCGGCGGGGTCAGGCGCGAGGGCCCTGTGCTGCGGGCAAGCTACGAGTCCTTCGTGGGTCTCCACCCGGTGCCCCTTCGCCACGGCCTGACCTGCGGCGAGATGGCTCGCTGGCTGAACGAAGCTCGCGGCATCGGCTGCGACCTCGCCGTCGTCCGCGCCGACGGCTGGCACCGCAACATGTCCTGGGGCGACACCGGGCTTCCCTGGGTGATGCCCAGCCCGAACCTGCCCACGCCCGATTCCTGCGCGGTCTACCCGGGGATGGTGTTGCTGGAAGGCACCAACCTGTCCGAGGGGCGCGGCACCACACGGCCCTTCGAGCTCTTCGGCGCGCCGTGGCTCGATCCCGACGCGCTCGTTGCCCGGCTTGATCGCGCGCGGCTGCCCGGCGTCACGTTTCGGCCCTGCCACTTCGAGCCGACCTTCCAGAAGCATGCGGGTCGGCTTTGCGGCGGGGCTCAGCTGCATGTCACGGACGCGGGCGCGTTCGAGCCGGTTCGTGCGGCTGTGGAGATATTGGTCGCCGTCCGGGGTCTGGCACCGCACGACTTCCGGTGGCGCGAGCCGCCGTACGAGTACGAGGAGACCTTGGCCCCGATCGACATTCTGTGGGGGAGCGCGACGCTGCGGGAAGGTGTGGACGCGGGGGCTGCCGCGGCCGAGATCTTGGATGGGGTGGACGCCGAGCTGGAAGACTTCGGCACGTCGGTGGAGCGGCATCTGCTGTATTGACTCATCATGTATGAGTCATTTATACTTATAGTATGACTAAGAGATTGCAGGTTCTGCTGGACGAGCAGGAGTACCGGGAAGTCCAGGCCTCCGCGAAGCGTGAGCGAATGACCGTTTCCGAGTGGGTGCGGCAGGCGTTGCGCGAGGCCCGTGGTGACCATCCGAAGACCGTCGAGGCGAAGCTGCGCGCGATCGCCGAAGCATCCCGGCATGAGTTCCCGACCGCGGACATCGACCTCATGCTGCGGCAGATCGAGCTGGGACAACGGTTCGAGTGATCTTCGTCGACTCCAACGTGCCGATGTACGTCGTGGGCGCTCACCATCCCAACAAAGACCGCGCCCTGTCGCTCCTGACCACGTTGGTTCGGGACGGCGAACGTCTCGTGACGGACGTGGAAGTCTACCAGGAGATCCTGCACCGCTACACGGCGATTCGGCGACCCGATTCGATCGACGCCGCGTTCGAATGCCTGGACGCCATCGTGGACGACGTGCTCACCTTCGGCATGCCGGAGATCAGAGCTGCCCGAGGGCTAATCGACTCGGTATGCCGCGTATCGGCGCGTGATGCCCTGCACGTGGTAGTGATGCGCAAGGCTGGCGTCCGCCGAATCCTCAGCTTCGACCGCGGGTTCGACGCCTTTCCGGGCATCGAACGATGGCCAAGCAACACCGTCGCCTAGCAGCCCGATGTGGCCGCTCGCGAGGTTGCGGGGCAGAACCCGGACACCGACGTTGGTACTCGGGCCAGAGGCCGACCGACCCGACCGGCCCGATTTCTCCGTCATTCCCCCTTGGTAGGCACGCATGGCCGACAACGCCTTGGACATCATCGAAGAACTAAAGCGCGAGCTGGACGCTCTGCGCCCCCTTTCGCCCGACATCGTCGGACGCGTTGAACAAAAACT
Organism: Longimicrobiales bacterium; assembly: GCA_965215065.1. Taxonomy (GTDB): domain Bacteria; phylum Gemmatimonadota; class Gemmatimonadetes; order Longimicrobiales; family Gaopeijiaceae; genus Bin94. The sequence continues at coordinate 752,528 of OZ244037.1, read as the reverse complement.
CCGCCTTGAGTCCAACTATCACTCAAACGCCATCGAAGGCAACACGCTGACGCTTGGCGAAACGCGAAGCCTGATCCTCCACGGACTGACGGCCCGGGGCAAGCCGATGCGCGATCACCTGGACATTCAAGGACACAACGCTGCCGTCAAGGCCATCGAGGACGCGGTTCGCGACAATAGGGCGCTCAACGAAGTCGTCATCCCCAACCTGCATCGAATTCTGTTGAAGGAACCGTACGAAATGGACGCCGTGACTCCGGACGGACGACGCACGAAGCGAACCATCTCCATCGGCAACTACAAGACCGTCCCGAACAACGTCAGGACGTCCACGGGCGAGATATACTACTTTACCCCACCCGGCCAGGTGAAGCCGGCGATGGGCAATCTAATAGACTGGTACCGAGCAAAGGAACGCGAAGGCGAGCACCCGGTCATCATTGCCGCCACCTTCCACTACCGTTTCGTCCGCATCCACCCTTTCGACGACGGCAATGGACGAATGGCCCGTCTGTTGATGAACCTGATTCTCATCAAGCACGGCTATTCCGTGGCGTTGATCCGCCAGCAGGATAGAGCTCGATACATCGATGAAATCGAGCGGGTCGATAAAACCGAAGACCTGACCCGGTTCATTGACTACATGGCATCGTGTTGCCAGTACGCCCTGAACCTCTATTTGGCCGCCGCGCGCGGAGAATCGATTGACGACCCGGATGACATCGACCGGGAGATTGCGCTCTTCAGGCGATCGCTCGACAGAGGTGCGGCGACCGGCGAGGGTCTCGCGCTTTGCGAGCACGTGGACGCCGTCGTTCGGCCACTCCGTGAGTATTGCCGGTCCAAGGTTGAGGCGTTGTCACGCGACATCTTCGCTTCCATGCAAGCGGCGGCTTTGACGCTGAAGGGCACGACGACCGACGGTGCCGGCGTCTTTGTTTCTTTTAATGCAGACGGGACAGACATTCCAGACGGCATTTCGAGCGCGACCTTTGAGTTCGTTTTCTTCTTGGATCGATACAGGCTCGCGAACAGGAGTGTCGTCATCAGGGTACAAAACCGACTCATTGCCTCGGAATGCCACTGGTCGTTTTGCAGGAATCCCGGGCAGGATGACGAGCGTCGATACGAATGCGGCGGCCGGTGCTTGGATGAACTCAAGATGCAGTTCAATCAGTTGCTGCGAGACTTGATGGCGCACTTGAGTATGCCAAGCGCCGCAACCCGAACCGACGAATGACGAATTCGTCTCCCGTGGACACGGGCTGGCTCAGGGCCCACCGGCCTGTGTCGGCTCGTACGTCCGTGCAAACACCAAGTCGGTCAGCCAACGCCTGAAGGATTCGTTGTCGCTGAAATGCTTGAAGAGCTGCATGTCGTCGTTGAGTACGGCGGTCATGACGCGCTGGAGTGCCTTGTCGTGCTCGATCCGGGCGTTCTGTTGGTCTGAGTTCTTCGATGCGTGGCGGAAGGCGGAGTCCACCGCCACCTTCGCCGGGATGTCCTCTGTGATGAGACGGCGGACCCGGTCCTCGTCCTCCCACTGAATGTCCCCGAATTGGTCGTTGAAGCCCTGGATGATGACGGACAGCCAATCCAGTTCGGGTTCGGGCGGGTGGCCGCCTCCCGATACGGGCACCGGGTCGATCTCCCCACCCTCGTCGGCCAGCCGGATCTTCATGGCATCCCGCCTCTCGACCCGGTAGCTGTCCATGTCGATGGCTTCGAGGATGCCCTTCGACAGGTCTTCCTCGACCGGGGCGGGGAGCTTCGGCACCAGCAGATGGAGAAAGACCGAGCGCTTCTCCCAACCGGCGTGGTTGTACGGCAAGACCGAAGCCAGGAAGGCGTAGGTGCGGAGGAAGGCTTTGGCCTTGCCCTTGAAGTCCACTTGGGCGTCCTCGTCGAGGTCTGCCCGGTAGACGGCCACGCAGGCGTCGAGGATGGGGTCGAGGGCATCGCGCTCGGCGTCACCGAAAAAGAGCTTTGCAAGCTGTTCGACTTGGGCTGGCGAGTAGACCTGGTAGCCGTCCAACGCCGCCTGCAGGTCGTGCAGCTTGTCGGGATCGGTATTGTCGGCCAGGATCGTCGTGCGGTAGTAGGGTTCGAACGCCTCCTTGATCGTGTCGGCGTCGTTCATGAAGTCCAGGACAAACGTGTCGTGCTTCCCCGGTCGGGCGCGGTTCAGGCGGGACAGCGTCTGCACGGCCTTGATCCCCGACAGCACCTTGTCCACGTACATCGTGTGGAGGAGCGGCTCGTCGTAGCCGGTCTGGAACTTCTCCGCGCATACAAGGAACCGGTACGGATCCTCTTGGATCTTCGCGGCGATCCGGGCTGACGGAAAGCCGTTCAGCGAAGCCTCGTTCACGGTCGCCCCGCCGTACGTCCGGTCTCCTGAAAAAGCGACGAGGGCTTTGTAGGGACTCTTGCGCTCGGCGAGATAGGCCCGGATCGCGTGGTAGTACTTGATGGCCCGGTCGACGCTGCCCGTCACCACCATCGCCCGTGCACGGCCCCCGAGCTTGCGGTGCGTCTGCTCGTGGAAATGGTCGACCATGATCTCGGCCTTGAGCCGAATCGCGTGCTCGTGACCCTCCACGTACCGGCGCAGCTTCTTGCGTGCTTTCCCGGTATCGAAGCGGGGGTCGTCCTCGACGGTCTTGGCAAGCTTGTAGTAGCTGGGCACGGGCGTGTAGTGCGCCAAGACATCGAGGATGAATCCCTCTTGAACCGCCTGTTTCATCGTGTAGGCGTGAAAGGGCAGGTGCCTGACGGTCCCGTCGGCCTGCGGGCCTGGTGTTCCGAAAATCTCCAGCGTCTTGTTCTTCGGCGTGGCCGTGAACGCGAAGTAGCTGGCGTTGGAGAGCAGCTTCCGCGATTCCATCGTGCGGTTGACTCTGTCCTCGAAGGTCTCGCCCTCCTGCCGGGCACCGGCCTTCGACAGCGCTTGGGACATGGAAGCCGATGTCCTGCCGCCCTGGCTCGAATGGGCCTCGTCAATGATGATGGCGAAGCGGCGCGTCCGGTGGTGGTCCCCGATCTCGTCCAGGATGAACGGGAACTTCTGCACCGTGGAGATGATGATCTTCTTGCCGCCCTCGATGAACATGCGCAGATTGCCCGACTGGTCCGCGTGGCCGACGGTCGCACCCACCTGTGCGTACTGCTTGATCGTGTCTCGGATCTGGCGGTCGAGGAGAACCCGGTCGGTCACGACGATGATCGAGTCGAACATCGCCATGCCGCCCCGTCGGAGTCCGATCAGCTGATGGGCAAGCCAGGCGATGGAGAGGGACTTGCCGCTGCCCGCCGAGTGCTGGACGAGGTAGCGCCTACCCGGTCCCTTTTGCTCGGCGTCGGCCAGCAGCTCGCGCACAACTTCGAGCTGGTGGTAGCGGGGCCAGATCTGGGTTTTGCTCTTACGTTTGGTCTTCCGGTGCTTCTTGATGGCGGCCTGTGCGTAGTTCTCGATGATGTCGGTGAGACCGTCCCGGGTCAGGACGCCCTTCCACAGATAGTCGGTCTTGAGCCCGTCCGAGTTAGGAGGGTTGCCGGCACCGTCATCCCATCCCCGGTTGAACGGCATGAACCACGATGCCTCGCCGCGCAGGTGGGTACAGAACCGTACTTCGTGCTCGTCAACGGCGAAGTGCACAAGGCAGCGGCCAAGCTTGAAGAGCTTCTCCCGCGGGTCCCTGTCTTTCCTGTACTGCCATACCGCGTCTTCGGCCGTCTGCTTCGTGAGGCTGTTCTTCAGCTCGAAGGTGGCCACGGGGAGGCCGTTGATGAACAGGCCGAGGTCGAGTGCCAAGCGGAGGTTGGCGCGGCTGTAGCGGAGCTGCCGGGTAACCGAGAAGCGGTTCCCCGCGTAGCGTTTGGCGGCCTGGGGGTTGCCCGGCGACGGCGTTCCGTAGAAGATGTCGACATGGTGCGGACTGGAGTTGCCCCGGTTTCGTGGACACATCCAACTTGAGGGGGAAGGAGGATTCCACGATGCCGAAGAAGCGGTTGCGGTATCCGCCGGAGTTCCGGCGGGAGATGGTCGGGCTGGTGCGCTCGGGGCGGTCGCCCGAGTCGCTGGCGCGAGAGTTCGAGCCCTCGTCCGGGGCGATCCGGAACTGGGTCAGGCAGGCGGACCTGGACGAGGGACGCCGGGCGGACGGGCTGACCACGAAGGAGCGGGAGGAGGTTCGCCGCCTCAGGCGGGAAGTCAGGCGGCTCCGCATGGAGCGGGACATCTTAAAAAAAGCCGCGGCCTGGTTCGCGATGGAGAGCGGCTCGATCCCCGGAAGGGGTTCGAGTTCATGAAGGCGCACCGGGCCGAGTTCCCCGTCCGGGCGATGTGCCGCGTGCTGGGTCTCTCCCCCGGCGGGTACTACGCCTGGCTGAAGCGGACGCCTCCGGAGCGGGCCCGGCGGGACGCGGAGCTTCGGGAGAAGATCGAAGAAGCCTGGGAACAGAGCCGGCGGACCTACGGCCGGCCCCGGATCCATGCGGAACTGAAGGCCCGGGGCGAGCGGGTGGGAAGCAAGCGGGTCGGACGGCTGATGAAGCAGGCGGGGATCGAGGGCGTGACCCGGCGGCGGCGGAAGGTCGTCACGACGCGGCGGGACGCGCAGGCCCGCGCGGTGCCGGACCTGGTGGACCGCGACTTCTCGGTCGGCGGTCCCGACCGGCTGTGGGTGGCGGACATCACGTACGTGCCGACGGATGCGGGCTGGCTGTACGCGGCCGTGGTCGTGGACGCGTGGAGCCGCCTCGTCGTGGGCTGGGCGATGGAAACCAGCCTCCGGTCGGAGCTGGTGGAGAAGGCGCTGGCGGTGTGGCGTCGTCGGCCGAAGGACGTCATCCATCACTCGGACCAGGGCTCCCAGTACACGTCGTACGCCTTCGGGAAGCGGTGCCGGGAGGCCGGGGTGCGGCCCTCCGCGGGATCGGTCGGGGATGCGTACGACAATGCGATGTGCGAGAGCTTCTTCGCGACGCTCGAGTGCGAACTGCTGGACCGCAGCCGGTTCCGCAGCCCGGATGAAGCGAGGCGTGCGGTGTTCGACTTCATCGAGGGGTTCTACAACCGGGTGCGTCGGCACTCGGCGCTGGGGTACGAGTCGCCGGCGGACTTCGAGAAGAAGCATGCGGCCTAGCCCGGCAGGGTCGTCGGCCCGGGCGGTCTCGCGATCGATCCGGTGCGACGCCGGCTGCAAGCGGGAAACCGGCGAGGCGACGCCCGAGAGCGCGGCCGGGTTGCTGCGCGCCGGTCCCTCCGTCTTCCCGCCGGCAGCATGTCCCGGCGGGAAGACGGAGGATATGTTTCAAACAGGATCGGAGGAGGATGTCCGGACCGGTCGGCTCGGGATGTTGGATGTCCTCGGCCGGAGAAGCTCTCCTCAGCAGCGGGGAGACGAAGAGAAACCGAGCAGTTCAACCGCAGTATTCACCCGTCCACGAAACCGGGACAGGTCCAGGAATGTCCTCGACGATCTCCATGGACTCCTCGACGATCTCGTGGATCTCGTCCACTGTGCGCTCGATGTCCCGGAGCTTCCGCTCGATGTCGGCCCCTACAAGCCCTATGCCCGTCAGGGCGACGAGCGCGAAGCCTTCGTTTCTTCCGAATCTCATTCTCTCATCTCCTCGTTATCGAATCATCCTCGCCCGCCGGGAGCGGAATACTCCCGGCGCGTGCGGTCGTCCGGCCTGGTCGCACTGATACTTCCGACAGCCGAAGCGCTCCCATCCTGTCGCCACCCAACCACCGCAAGATGAATGACCGCCGTCCGCCGTCAACCCCGTCGCTCCCACCGAAAGTAGGCACCTGCCCTCCCGGATCGCGGCGATGACCCCGAGCGGGTCGTACAGCTGGTCGCGGGGCGTCGAAGATAAGCGCTGGATTGCGCGATGGAATCGTTGTACCTTCAAGACATACTGAAACTGACGGGCGGGCAGTAGGACGTGGGCGATCCCCCGCAGACCACGCTCGCTGGACTCCCGAAATCGGGTGAAGGATCGAGGATCATGAGGAAAGATCGCCACCGCCTGCCTTGGGGCCATGAATGGTACGCTAATGCCGTCAAATCGCGATGACCAGCGTCTCTCCCGACCGCCGCCTTCTCACTCGTGTCGTGCTCCGCAACTACAAGAGCATTGCGGCGTGCGACGTCGATCTCGGGCAGCTCGCGTTTCTCGTGGGCCCGAACGGATCAGGGAAGAGCAACTTCCTTGACGCGCTTTGCTTCGTCACCGAGGCGCTCCGCTATTCAGTAGACCACGCACTGCGGAATCGCGGCGGGATCAACGATGTTCGCCGCCGGTCCAGCGGCCATCCGAATCACTTCGGCGTCCGAATGGACTTCAGCCTCTCGGGCTCGTGGGGCTGTTACGCGTTCATGGTCGGTGCCAAGCCGCGCGGTGGATACGAGATCAAACGTGAGATGTGCGTCGTGAATCCCGGCAATGCGAACGACGCGCTTTCTCTTGGAAATGCGTCTTCCTACATTGTTGAAAGCGGGACCGTTAAACGAAGCACTTTTTCAACTCCGCCAGCCGCTGCGTCGGACAGGTTGTATCTGGTGACGTTGTCTGGCATGAGGCCTTTCCGGCCGGTGTATGATTCTCTTTCGGAGATGGGCTTCTACAACCTCAACCCCGCAGCGATTCGCGATCTTCAATCACCGGATCCGGGAGAGCTTCTCAAGCGAGACGGCAGCAACGTAGCGAGCGTGCTGTCCAACCTGGCCGCCCGTTCGCCTCGGCTGAAACAGAGAATCGAAACTTACCTTGGGAAGATCGTCCCCGGAATCTCCGGAGTCGTGCAGCGATCGATTGGCCCTAGGGAAACCCTCGAATTCCGCCAGAAGGTCCGGGGGGCGAAGCACCCTTGGCGGTTTTCTGCTAACAACATGTCCGATGGTACGCTGCGCACTCTCGGCATTCTGGTCGCTTTCTTTCAGGGTGCCGGTCGCGACGCCTCAGGACGAAGGCTCATCGGCATCGAGGAGCCGGAAGTTGCGCTCCACCCGGCGGCCGCGGACATCCTCATAGACAGCCTTCAGGACGCCGCCGAACATACGCAGATCCTCGTCACGAGCCACAGCCCCGACTTGCTCGACAACCCGGAGATACCCGACAATTCGATTCTGGCCGTCGCGGCCGTGCAGGGCGAGAGCCGCATCGGCCCGCTCGATGATGTCGATCGCTCCGTACTGCGAGACCGCCTGTGTACCGCCGGGGAACTTCTGAGAACGAATCAGCTCGTCCCGAACCCGAAACGCGCGGTGCTGAAGCCGAGTCAGTTGGATATCTTTGGCCCTGTCGCCTGATCCGTGCTCAGGATCGTGACCATTGTCGAAGGCCACGGCGATGCCGAGGCGCTTCCGATTGTGTTGCGGCGGATCGTTGCGGCGTTGTTGCCGGCGCTTGTTGTCGATCTTCCCACACCCTTGAGGGTCGGACGCCAGAAGGTTGTGAAACCTCAGGAATTGGAACGCATCGTCGAGCGTGCAGCCCGCCGGGGAGGGCCGGGCGGTTGCATCCTGATACTGCTTGATGCCGACCGTGATTGTCCCGCCCGTCTTGCCCCGTCGTTGCTGCGACGAGCCGCAGAAGCGCGACCGGATCGGGCTGTGCGGGTTGTGTTGGCGAAAACCGAATACGAGGCGTGGTTTCTCGCATCTGCCGAGTCACTGGCTGGACGTTCCGTCATCGACAAGAATACCGTTGCGCCGTCCGGTCCAGAGGAAATCAGGAATCCAAAGGGGTGGCTAACCAGCCGCATGGCGGATGGACGCTCCTACCGGCCAACGCTTCATCAGGCGGCTTTCTCGGCGGTCTTTGACCTGGACGCCGCACGGACAGCACCGTCGTTCGACAAACTGTGGCGAGATGTAAGTTCGCTGCTGCTCGCCGCCGGAGTCCTGAAGTCCACGACCAACGGCAGGTGATCCGACGCCCCCGTGTCCGACTCCGTGACCCCGAGCATCTCCCGCGCACCCGGCGACAGGTCCGCCGCATCGAAGACGAACGCCCGCTCCGCCCGAAGCACCGCGCCCCGGTACAGCACGTAGTCCAGCCTTCCGGGCGAGAACGGGTCCTCTCCCCAAGTGCTGCGCCAGGTGGCCAGAGAGCGGTCTCGGAGCCGTTCCGCCCGCGCCACCTTCAGATCGCGCCCGCCGACCCCCAGCCCCCGCCTCAGCTCGTCGAGCGGATGCACCGACCCCACCAGATTGAGGTCACCGGCCACGACCAGGCCCGCCCCGGGCCGCTCCCGCAGCGCCGCAGCGATCGCCCCGTTCAGCGTGCGGGCCTGAAGCTCGCGCAGCCTGTCCCGCGGCGACCCGTCGAATCCGGCGCTTTGCAGATCGACTGGCACGAAGAGGATGTCGAGTCCGTGTACCGTCATCCAGGCTCCGGTCGCCGAAAGACCGCCCCGCGCTTCGGTGCGCGCCAAGACGGACGGCGGTGCCGCGTGCGGGATCTCCGGTTCATCCCCGACCTCCCGCAGCCAACGCTCCAAGGGGCGCGGATCATGATCGATCCGGCCCATTCCGGCCGCCCTCCTCACCTCCCGGCCCTTGGCGCCGACGGCGGTCCTCTGTCGTCCGCCACCCAAAGCTAGCCGCCAGCTCCAAGCCCCGCCTTCGTCCGCGAGACCCCCCGTGAACCGCGCAAGGTCTTCCGGCTTCACGGCGGAGTAGATCTCGTCGAGAAGAAGGATGTCGGGTGCCAGCGCGGCCACCACTCGCCGAAACGCATTTTGGTTGTGCCGAAAGCTCAGGCTCGAAACGTTCCAGGCAACGACGCGGAACGCACCCGGAACTTTGGCTACCGCATCGGCACCGAGCAGAGGCGGCTCCTCGCCCGGCACGGTGACCAGCGCATGAGTGAACACCGGCGTCTCGTCAACCAGCGCACCGGCACGCACATAGCGCAGTCTTCCGGCTATCGCATCGCCGGTCCCCGCAGCGCTGCTCCCGGTCCCCGGCCGCCCGCCGCCGCCCCGGTCCAGCCGGACCTCGAATCGGTCGGACGAATGCGTGGGAGACACCAGCAGGCCGACCTCGGCGGCGCTCTCGACATCGCCCGGTCCGTCCGGGCCGATCCGGCGGATCCCCACTCCGGCACCGTGGCCGTCGCTCGCAGGGTCGGTCTGCCTCGTCAGAACGACGACCACGTCGGTGCCTTCCACGCCGCCGTACGGCCCGCCCGTGCCCGAGTCCCCGTCAGCGTCCAGGACCAGCTCGACCGAACCCCGCATGCCCTGCGCGGTCAGCGTGCGACCCAGGTCAATCAGGAAGTGGAGGAAGCGGGGGTCGTCCTGCACGGCCACCGGGCCGAGGTCGACAGGGGAGCCCGCAGGAACATCGCCCGCCGGGTCGATCACGAGGGGGTCCACGTCGTCCCAGTCGCCGAAGTCGCCGTCGGTCCAGACAGCAACGTTTGTCCGCGCCCGTGCTTCGGCAGGGGGAACCGTGGAGTCTTCAGTGTCGTGGGCAGGTGGGCGGGGTGCCGAACAGGCGATTGGAGCGGCCAGCGCGCCCACAAAGAGAAAGAAGAGTAATCTGTGCATTACACACTGTAATGCTAACATGACATACGGCAACTTACGGCGATTCACGCGCTGTGGGCCGTCGACCCCGTCTCGTGAGATGGACCCGCCCGCCCCGCAAGACGGACCCGCCCGCCCCGCAAGACGGACCCGCCCGCCGCGAGGGGCACCGCCCGGCGCAACCCGCCCGACCGCCGCCCCGCGTCCCCTATCGCCCCCAGCCGCGCCTGCCCCCGCGGCCGCCCATCCGCGTTCCCAGCCGGTACATGACGCTGAGCATGAAATACTGGCCGAGCGATTCGGTGCGCGAGTCCTGAATGAAGTTCGCTGAATTCGTGACGACGACGCCCTGATTCTGATTCAGCAGATCGTGGGCTTGCAGCTCGATCTCGGCACGGTCGTCGAGCACGCGCCGCGAGACTGCGGCGTCCCAGCGCGCGACATTGCGCGATTCGCTGAAGAGCCCCTGGTCGTAGGTGCGGTAGCGGAAGTCCGTTTCTAGGGTCCAGTCGCCGCCGATGTACCAGGTGCCCTCGGCGCGGTACTGGCTGTTCACGTAGTTCCGGTTCAGCTCGTGGTTCAGGGAGTACTCGACGTTGTTGAAGCCGAACCTCGCCGACACTTCCACGTCGAAGCGGTCCTTCACCCGGTTGTCCACGCCCACTTCGAGAGTATTGCGCAGGATCCGGCTGTCGTTGTCCGCGAGGTTGACCAGCTCCGTCCCCTCGGAGTACGAGACCTGGTATTCGAGGTCGAGGTCGATGCCGAGCTTCCTGACCGGCGTGCCGAAGTTCGCCCCGAGGTCGCCGGACCATTCGCCGCCGGTGTTGACCGGCATGCGGGTCTGGAAGCCCCGCTCGTCGAAGAATCGCGACTGCGAGATGGTGTTGCGGCTGTGGGTGAAGCCGGCGAAGGTGAAGACATTGACGAAGCTGAACTGGTCGAAGAAACGGTAGTCGGCGTTGACCCGGTGCACGTATTCGGGGAGCAGGTCCGGGTTCCCCGTGTAGACGTTCAGCACATCGGTGTTGTCGGAGTAGGGCTGAAGCTGCGTCAGCGACGGCTCGCGGCTGGAGCCGTTGTAGCGGATATCCAGATTCTGGCCTTCCTTGACCTCCTTCTTGAACTGCGCGTTGGCCAGGAGGTGCGTGTAGCCGTTGTCGATGGTCTGGTCGCGGTCTAGGATGACGCCGTCGAGCTGCGATCTCTGCAGCCGGAGTCCGGCCGTGAACCAGGAGCGTGCGTTGCTGCGGCTGTACCGCGCTCCGCCGAGGAGATACGAGTACGCCCGCTCGAACCCCGAGCTCAGCCGGTCGTTGAAGACGGGCAGGCCGTCGACGAGGTCGTAGACCGAATGGTCGCGGTCCTCGCGCGTCGAGTTGCGCTGGCCGAACACCTCCAAGGTGTGGCCCTCGGCGAGCGGCTGCGTCAGCGACAGCCGTGCCGAGCTGCTCCAAGTCCGCCCCGTCCGCGACTGTTCCTGCAGAACCTCGTCGAAGCCGCCGTCGCGGAAGCCGTCGTCGCGGCCCTGCTGCCCTTGCTTCCCGCGCGTCTGTCGCGTCTGTCCCGTGACCACCGACGACAGGTCGGAGAACCGGTCGGAGTCCTGCAGGCCGCTCCTCAGCTGCGCGACCAGGCTGCGGCCGTCCTCGCCCAGACGCTTCCGCCAGGTCAGACGCGCGTCTCCCCCTAGGTCGTCTCCGTCGACGAGATGGTCGGTGACGGCGGAATTGAGCATGCCGCCGTCCAGGCCGTGCGTCTCCCGGTTCGCGAAGGAGGTGAGCGACGAAGTACGTGCATTGCCGTCCATGCGCAGCCGCAGGTCGTGACCCTCCGAGAAGGTGATCTGCCCGTTCAGATTCAGGCGGTGGCGCCGGTTGTCGGTCTCTTGGCTGCTGGTCTGGTCGACGAGCGCTGCGACGTCGGAACCGAAGAGCGCCTGCTGCTGCAGCGTCCGGTCTTGGAGGTTGTCGAGTCGGCTGACGAAGTAACTTCCCCTCAGCCAGCTGTCGTCGCTCCCGAAGTCCCGGCTGCCGTTGACTCCGAAGCTCATCGTCTCGGTGAAGCCGTCGTCGGCCCCGCCGCCGCGCCCGCCGCCGGCGAAGTCCGCGAAGTCGCGCCAGCTGAACCCCGAGAGGTTGACGTTGTTCGCGCTCGCGGTCAGCGCCAGCTGCGTGCCGGGCGAGAAGCGGTTCAGCGACAGCGACCCGTCGTAGCGCGCTTCGTTGCCTGCCGGCGCGGCGAGCCGGCCCTGATTGTTCACGTCGCCGCCGACGCCGCCGGAGGCGCGGCCGAAGTATCCGCTGCGCGCCTCTTCCTTGAGCTTGAGATCGATCGTGCGCTCTTCGTCGCCGTCGGGGATCCCGGTGAACTCGGCCATGTCGGACTGCTTGTCGTAGACATCGACCTGCGCGACGGCGTCGGCCGGCAGGTTGCGCGTCGCGACGGTCGGGTCCCGGCCGAAGAACTCCCTGCCTTCGACGAGGACATTCTGCACCTCCTCGCCCTGCGCCGTGATCGTGCCGTCGGATTCGACCTGGATGCCGGGAAGCCTGCGCAGCAGCTCCTCGACGGTCGCGTTGGGCGGCGTCGGAAAGGCCAGCGCGTTGTAGCGCAGGGTGTCCCGCCGGTTCACGAAGGGGACATGCTCGACGCTGACGACCAGCGAGTCCATCTCCAGCGCCGTGATGGACAGCGTCACGTCGCCGGCGTCCACGTCGGCGTCCGCCACGTCGAGGTCGCGCCGCAGCGTCCGGTACCCGATGAGCGTGACTTGCAGGATGTACTCGCCCGCGGCCAGCCCCGTGATGACGAAGCTGCCGTCGTCGGAGCTCAGCGCGTACCTGGCCAGCACGGAGTCCGGCCGCGTCAGCGCCACCACCATGGCGTTCTGAAGTCCCGTCCCCAGCGAGTCGGAGACGACGCCCCGCACCTCGTACTCGCCGACTTCGTCCTGTGCGCTCAAGGGCACGGCGACGGCATGCCATGCCGCCGCGGCGGACGCAGCCAGAAAAATCATTGCACGGCCCACGGGCCTCCTCCCTATTCTCGGTCACCCCCCGCGGCGCCGGTACAGCCGTTCGAGCTCGGCGAGCTTCTCTTTGACGATCTCCTCGTATTCCTCGCGGAGAACCCGGTCGCCGTCTTCCGGCACGCGAATGAGTTCCGCGTCCACATCCCCCAGGGCGATCTCCGTCGCGAAGTACTGGGTGCGCCCTCCGTCCACCGACAGGACCAGGATCATGCCGGGCAGCCCGCCGTACGACGCGGGACCCCCCGGAACCGGGATCTCGGGCGTGAACCACGCTTCGACCGATGTGCTGTCGTCCTCAGCCTCGGCCTTGATCACCATGCGTCCCAGATGCTCCGCCTGCTCGCTCGTGAGACGCCATGCGTGCTCCGGCGCCGGGCCGCTGACCAGAAAGTTCCGCCCCATGAACTCGCGCGTCTCCACGACCGCGCCCTCGGCGTAGCCCACCCAGGTGTCGTGCACGGTCTCCAGATCGCCGCGCGACGCCGACCGGGCCTTCAGCCTTTGCAGCATGCCTCGCCGACGGTCGGACCACCTGCCGACGCTCTCATCGTCGCCGTCGGACACCGAGCTCGCCAGCGAAGCCGACGGGCCGAAGACGAGGAGCACGCTGCCGGTCTCGGCGTCCGGGATCATGCCCTCCCAGCGCTCGGGAGCCTCGAAGTCGTACTGCCGCGAATAGGTGTAGACGATGGTCCCCTGCTGCCCGGCCAGCGCGCCGGGCGCGAGAAGTGCGGCCGCGAAGGACGACGCCAGCATCCCGCGGCGAACCCGCCCGGATGCGTCGCCGCTCGAATGCCGGGGGGATTTTGTCCACGGGCTGCCGGAGCGGCGCGGCACCGGTCGGGCACCCATACCTGCGACACACCGGAGGCCATGCGCGACGCGGCCAAAGCGCACTGTTTCGACAATCCAACCCATAACGCAAGGACAGGCCAGCCGTCCGGAGCGTTGCGCCCTGCTGCTACGGACCATCGCCCTTCTCCTCCTCTTCATCGTTTTCCGGTGCCTCCCAGAAGTCCGGATTCGACGGTGCCGCCGCTGCCACCTGCGCCCCGTACAGCGCCGCATTGAAGACGATCCGGAAGTTGCCGAAGGGCTGGCCGCGCCACTGCGGCTTCATCCCCAGCAGAATCACCCGGCCGTCCCCGTGCACCACCTCCAACGCCGCGGCGTACCCCTGCAGGTGCTCCTCGCCGAGCAGATAGCCCGAGAGCAGCGGCGAGCCGTCGGCGGGATACTTCGCCAGAACCGTGCCCCGGAAGTCGTCTTCGGTGGTGAAGACCGGGCTGCGGCCCACGACCACCCTGGCCCGTTCGGGCATCCCCGACATGACGGGATGCGACGGATCGACCTCCATCTCGACGATCGATCCGCTCATGAAGTACTCGGTCGCATCGAGACCGTCGATCACGTTGCGCACCGGAAGGTGAAGCCGCGAAACGGCGAACATGCCGGCGTTGTTGAAGGTCACCAGCGTTCCGCCGCTCCGCACGAATGCGTCGAACTCGCGGACGCCCCTGTCCCCGATTCCGCCCTCGTACCGCGGCGGCACCGAGCCGCGAACAAAGCCGTTCACGATCTGGTCCGCGCTCATGTCCGGGACGATGATCACGTCGTAGCGGTCGCGCAGCCCTCCCGCCAGGACATCGGCGTTGTACAGACTGGCGAAGCCGAAACCGTACACCTCCAGGAGCCAGCGCGTCCACCCCTCGTCCATCGACGGGTTCCAAGGGCGGTAGAGGCCGACGCGGGGCCGTGCAAACCGGGTTCCGCCGCCGCCGGCCCGCTCCGTCCGCAGGTGCAGGTCCGAGACCAGCGCGCTCCTGGCCGACCCGGACAGGCCGGCGATCAGATAGTGCCCGGACGACCCCGCGCCGCCGTCCTCTCCCGCGGATCCGGGCACGAAGCTGACCCGAGCGCCCGCGTCCCAGGCCCGGTTCAAGGCCTTGAATGCGTTGTTTTGTGCAGGATCGACGGCCAGGCCGCTGCCTCCTCCGTCGGTACCGGCGGGAGGCACGACGGCGGCGGCGACGGGATGACTGTCGAAGCCGACTCCCGGCGGGGAGTCGAACGGGGCCGCGTCATCGACATCGGCGTCCCACTCGAGCTTGACGGCGCCCGCGCCCAGGGCCGTCATCGCGCTCCTCACGTCCTCGCCCAGCGGCGAGGCCGCCTCCACGACCCGCACGCCCATCAGGTACGGCAGGGTCCAGCCCGCCACGTCGTACGGCTGGTCCGGCGGCCCTTCCGGGTACTGCCGCAGGTCCGGATAGTCCTGCACGGCGAAGAGCTGGCGCACGAAGTTGGCGAAGGGCTGGTCCATGGCGATCACCCAGGTCCCTGCCGGGTGCGCGATCCCGTCGTGAGTGACCGCGTCGGCGAGCTGATGCACCTCGATCCCGTTGAAGGCCAGTCGGCGAAGCATCTCGACGGCGGCCACGGGATCGTCCTGATGCTGCGGCACGAAGTATCCGTACGGCGGTCCGTTCCTGTAACGGGCGATGATGTCGCGGCCCGCCTGGTAGCGGTTGTACAGGATGTCCCGGCGGTACTTGGCCGCGAAGTCCAGCACCGAGATCGACGCGGTGAGCATGTAGTCCACCGCGTCGCGCAGCCGCCACCAGCCGCCCTCCCACGGGCTGCTGTACAGCGACTGCGGGCGAAGGTCGCGGGTGCGCGGCGGGAAGTCCTGGATGGTGTAGAATCCCGGCGTCGCGTAGCGGTAGAGTCCCGTCTCGGTCAGGAACGACACCACGTTGTGGAAGTTGTTGGCGTGGTCCATGAACCCCGGGTACCAGTTGTCGAAGCCGGTTCCCATGTGCGTGGCGCCCTTCTGGCCGCGCTCTTCGAGGGCCTGCGCCATCGACATGCCGATCAGGTTGACCGTGCGCCACATGAGCGGATGCACATGCGGCGAGATCGGCTCTGCGAAGGGCGGAATCCAGATGCGCGTCGGAAAAGGCGAGCTCTGGTGGTGGTTGTACAGGATCTGCGGCTCCCATTCGCGCAGCACCCGGGTCGCCATCCGCGACTCGATCTGGTTGATCATGTAGCCGTCGCGATTGTTGTCGTGCCCGATGTACTTCTGGTAAAGGAAGGGGATCGAAGCGACTTCATAGGGCGTCCCCAGGTTGGCACGGTACCATTCGGCCACCATGGTCTGCCCGTCCGGGTTGATCGACGGCCACAGCATGAGGATCACGTTGTCGAGGACGGCGGCGATCTCGGGGTCGTCGTCGCCGGTGACCAAGTCGTATGCGAGCTGGATGGTGTGCTGCGCATGCGCGACTTCGGTGGCGTGCAGCCCGCCGTCGATGTGCACAAGGGCGCGGCCCTCTTCGGCGAGTGCGCGGGCTTCGTCGTCGGTGAGGCCGCGCGGATGCGCGAGCCTAAGCGCGATCTCGCGGTGCCGGTCCAGGTCGCGCAGGTTCTCGGCGCCGGAGATGAGCGCGACGTAGACGGGCCGCCCGAACGAGGTGCGCCCCGCTTCACGCAGCTCGAGGCGGTCGGTGGCCGCGTCGAGCTGCCGGAAGTAGCCGATCGACTCCTCGAAGGTGGCGAGATGGAAGTCTGCGCCTACCCGGTGGCCGAGTACGGACTCGGGGGCGGGGATCTGGGCGGGGAGGGGATTGGCTGCGGCCGCGAGAGCGAAGGCCACGGCGGCGGCCGCGCGGCCGGGCGTGATCGTCTCCTGCCCCGCGTACCCGCCTGGGCCGGATGCTTCCGGATCCTGCCCCGCATACCCGCGGGGAGAATCCTGTCCACGGGCTGCTGATCCGTCCATTCTACCTCTCATGCAAATCGCTCTTTCTTCTCTCATCTCAAGGATGCCGGCGGTTCTCAAGAACGCCGGCCCGGAGCCGCACCGGCGTGCACAGCGAGTCATCGGAATGGGAGACGATACCCTGTGCGCTCGGCCGGACGCAACGACACCCCGGACATCTCTATTTGCTCCCGACACTCCGTGTGGACCCACCACCGTCGGGCTGTTGCACAATATATGGCAACCATATATCGTGGGCACCATGAAGACGATCAAGACGACGGTGTACCTGAACGCGCCGGACTACCGCAGGCTCAAGTCCCTGGCGGCCGATCAGGGGCGCTCGGCGGCGGAGCTTGTGCGGGAGGCGGTGGCCGAGTACGCGGCCGCAGCCACGCGGCGCCGGTGGCCGCGATCCATCGGCATGGGCGACAGCGGAGTCCCCGACCTGGCCGAGAGGCACGAGGAAATGATGGACGGTTTCGGTGCGGAAGGGCTCGAGACGGCAGGGCTGGACGCCGAAGAGGGCGGCGAGCCTGCCCTGCCGGCGTGGCCGTCCAGGTGCCGCGAGCCGGGAGACGCGGCCCGGTGATCGTGGCGGACACCGGGGCCATGCTCGGACTCCTCGACCGCCGCAGTCCGGCGCACGCCGGGCTGATCGAACTGTTCCGCTCGCACAGAGACGAGTGGGTGCTGCCGTGGGCGATCCTCCCTGAACTGGACTACATGGTGCCCAGAACGGTCGGCCCGGCGGTCTCCCAAGCGTTCCGGGCCGACCTGGCCGAAGATCTCTACACCGTGGAATGGGGTGGCCGACCGGATCTGCGAAGGGCGCTGGAGCTGGACTGGACGTATCGCGACCTTTCGCTGGGGCTGGTAGACGGAGTCGTCATGGCCGTGGCGGAACGGCTGAATGCGCGCGCCATCGCCACATTCGATCTCCGGGACTTCGGAGCGGTCACTCTGAAAGGCCGCCCGGCCATCTGGCCGCGGGATCTGTAGGCGAGCGCCGGTCGCGGGCAGGTGGTCAGTTCGGGACCGGGTCGTCGTACTTCAACCCCGGGTGCAGCGCCAGCAGTGCAGCGAGGCCCGCCGCCGGCAGGGAAAGCAGCGCCGCGGTCTGCGGGCCGGTGGCGTCCGCAACTGCGCCGGTGGCCATCACGCCGAGTGCCCCGACCGCCCAAGCCAGCCCCATCACGATCCCCGAGCTGGTGCCGGCGGCGCGCGGGTGCATCTCCTGGGCCATGACCACGATCGGGGGCAGGGTCGCCATGCCGAGAAAGCCTGCCGCCGCGGTCGCCGACATCCCGGCGAACGTCCAGGGTCCGAGCCGCACTGCAAGCAGGTGGGCCGGAAGCGCCCAGGCGCAGAGGTGGAAGAGCAGCCGCCGTCGGCTCATGCGGTCGGCGAGAAGCCCGCCTGTCAGGGTGCCGAAGGCCTGCGAGCCGAGGTAGACCGACAGCGCCGTCGCGCCCAGAGTCTCCGAGCCGCCCATATCGGCGACGATGATCGGTTCCATCGTGAGGAAGACGCGCTGCATGAACGCCATCAAGACGCTGATTCCGAAGATGATCCCGAGCGGGCCGGCAAGTCGGCGCAGAACGGATCTCGGAGCGGGCGGCGGGGTCGCGCCAGGGCTCCTGCGGCGGCCGCTCGGGAGTCCCCGGAAGAAGATCGGGGCCAGAATCACGGCGGGAAGCATCGCCACCCACAACCCCTTCAAACCGTCCCGCGCCACCAGCGCGACGGCGACGAGAGGCCCGGCAGCGTAGCCGACGGCGCCTCCGAAGGAAAACACCGAGTAGCGGGTCCCGCCGCCCCTTCCCGCACCGACCCGGACGGCGTACGAGGCTCCGGGAGGATGGAATGCGGCACCTCCGAGCCCGCCGACGACCAGCATCAGGAAGAGAGGCCAGAACGAGGGTGCGAACCCGATCAGCGAAACGAACACCGCGGTCGTCACCACCCCGCCGACCGCGAAGATCCGGCGCCCGAAACGGTCGGCAAGGTACCCGAAGAACGGCTGGGGAAGCGCCGTCGCGATCGCGAAGGCCGCCCCGAGGGTCGCGGCGGCCGCGATGGACAGGTTCAGATCGTCCATGATCCGGGGAAGGAGCGGCGGAACGACCGAGGCGTAGGAATCGTTGACGGCATGCGCCACCGTGACGATGATCGCGATGCGGGCGGCGGGGACGGCCGCGGGCGCGGTTTTCGCCGAACCCGCGCCGGGCACGGTCCGGTCGGGAGTCTTCAGAGTCGATCTCGCTTTCGTCTAGTGACCATCCCCGAACGTTCTGATGCCAATCACGCGCTGCCCAGCAGCCGTCGGCGGATCCCCCGGTGCCTCGCCGCTCGCGGTGCTCGTGCGGATTAATCCACGGGCTGCTAGTATGTTATAAGAGGTCTGACTCCACCGGGATAACCTGAGGTAGTTGTCGCTGTGGAGCAGGAAGACTCTCACTTATCAAGAAACCGCCATGACTCCGATCGCCCCGTTGAACCAACCACTTGTGCACCAACGCCCCGGTGCCTTCACGCACCTTGCGGGCCTCCTCTCGCTCACCGCCGCGGTCGCTGCTTCGACCGGTTGCGCGTCGCCGTCGGCAGGCGGCTCGGACATGACGGCAGAGGTGGCCCCGACCGCGGAGGCCGCCTTTGCCCATCCTCCTGGACTGCGCGTGAACCCGCCGACACCTGATCCCCGAGTAGGGCTGGCGCCCGGTCTCTTCGACGCTGCCGAGGCGATCTGGAACCTGAGGATGGTGTCGGCGACCCCGCCGCCCGAAGCCTTCGTGGGCCAGATGAATTCGGACCTCGCCTTCACCGGCGACTACGCGATCCAAGGCAACTTCGACGGCATCCAGGTGTGGGACATCTCCGACCCGGCGAGCCCGGTCTCGGTGGTCAGCTACGTCTGCCCCGCATCTCAGAGCGACGTGTCGGTGTACGACAACCTCCTCTTCGTTTCGGGCGAGGACTTCAGTGCACGCCTGGACTGCAGCGACGAGGGCGTCCAGGAGCAGGTCAGTCACGAGCGCCTCCGCGGCATCCGCATCTTCGACATCACGGACATCGCCGACCCGCAGTACGTCGCCAACGTTCAGACCTGCCGAGGCTCGCACACTCATACCGTGCTGAAGCACCCCGGTGACAACGACAACGTCTACATCTATGTGTCCGGCTCGGCCCCGGTACGGCCCGCCGAAGAGCTGTCCGGCTGTTCGTCCGCCATGCCGGACGAAGATCCGAACTCCTCTCACTTCAGAATCGAAGTGATCCGCGTGCCGCTCGACAACCCCGAGGCCGCCGCGATCGTCAGTTCCCCGCGCATCTTCGAAGGTCTGGTCGCGCCGCCCGTGCACGGCCCGGCACCCGGCGACATGGCGGCCGCCGAGGAAGCGCGGGCTGCGGCGGAGGAAGCGCGGGCACGCGGTTCCTTCGTCTTCGAAGTACAGGGGCAGACGATCGTCCTGCCGGACGAGTTCGTGAACATGCAGCTCGACAGCATCGTCGAGGCCAGGAGCGGCACGGGGGCGCCCACGGCGGCCGACAGCACGGCCCTGCGCGAGGCATTCACCCGGATGATCGCGATGATGGGCGGGGGGGGGGTAGGCGGCGACGGGCCGGCTCCGGGCCCCGATCAGTGCCACGACATCACCGTATACCCCGTCATCGGCCTTGCAGGCGGTGCCTGCGGCGGCTACGGGCTCCTGCTCGACATCAGCGACCCCGTCGATCCCGTGCGTCTCGCCGCCGTGGCCGACTCCAACTTCTCGTACTGGCACTCGGCGACCTTCAACAACGACGGCACCACGATCATGTTCACTGACGAGTGGGGCGGTGGCGGTGCGCCCAAGTGCCGCGCCTCGGACCCCATGGAGTGGGGTGCCAACGCCATCTTCACGATCGAAGACGGCGACATGGTCTTCCAGAGCTACTACAAGATGCCCGCGCCCCAGACCACGGAGGAAAACTGCGTCGCGCACAACGGATCGCTCATTCCGGTCCCGGGCCGCGACGTCATGATCCAGGGCTGGTACCAAGGCGGCATTTCGCTCATCGATTGGACCGACCCGGCCAACCCCGTCGAGATCGCATACCATGACCGCGGTCCGGTCAACGCCGATCGGATGGTGATGGGCGGAAGCTGGTCCGTGTACTGGTACAACGGCCTGATCGTCAATTCCGAGATCTCGCGCGGCTTGGACATCTTCGAGCTCGTGCCCAGCGACATCCTCACCAAGAACGAGATCGATGCGGCCAACTCGGTCCGTTTGACCCAGCTCAACTCTCAGGGCCAGCCGGTGTTCGAGTGGCCGGCGACATTCGCGTTGGCGAAGGCCTACCTCGACCAGCTGGAGCGCTGGCACGGGATGACCGCACCGCAGATCGCCTCCGCACGCGCTGCCCTCGCGGCGGCCGAAAGCGCGTCCGGGTCGGCGCGGCGCGATGCGCTCCGGTCACTCGCCGGAACGCTGAGCGGCCAGGCAGCCGGTGCGCAGAACTCGACGAAGGTCGAGAAGCTCATCGACACGGTTCAGCGCCTGGCGGACGGGGGGTAGCCGCGGTGCTCCCGTACAACGTAATGATGTCACGACAAGCCGAGCACGATGCACGTATGAACACCAGACACATCCTGTTTGCCGCCATGCTGGCTGCGGGGACGCAAGGATGCGCAGGTCGGCCGAGTGCTGCCCCCGCTCCCGCGTCTCCGCCCGACGGGGAAGCGCCGTCGACCGTCGAGACCGGGTCCGCGCGGCCACCCGCCACACGCCCCGACGCGGCCACCATCGCCAGGCTGGAAGCAATCTACGAGGCCCGCACCCGCGCCGCCCTCGAGGGCTACCACGCGGCCGACGTCCATTTCATGACCGGGATGATCGGGCACCACGCCCAGGCGCTGGTCATGTCGGGATTCGCGCCCGACAACGGTGCCAGCCCCACGATCCGGACGCTGTGCGCGAGGATCATCAACGCGCAGAAGGACGAGATCGCTGTCATGCAGGCGTGGCTGCGGGACCGCGGCCTCGAAGTTCCCGAGGTCCGCATCGCCGACGGCAAGCTCACGATCGACGGCCCGGAGCACGCCATGCACATGCCGGGAATGCTGACCCCCGAGCAGCTCGACGAGCTGGGCCGAGCGCGCGGACCGGACTTCGACCGCCTGTTCCTAAAATACATGATCATGCACCATGAAGGTGCGGTCACCATGGTGCACGACCTCTTCGCCACCGACGGCGCTGCTCAGGGCGACTTCGTCTTCAAGCTCGCTTCCGACATTCAGGCCGATCAGTCCTCCGAGATTAAGCGCATGGAGCTGATGCTGGAGGCGCTGGCCTCCGACGAGCCCCGTGTCTGACCCCCCCCGCCCGGAAGCCCCGTCGCATCCGGCGGCACACCCCCTATCCAGGACATTGACATGATCCAGATCGCGAACGCCCCGTTGCGGGTCTCCGGGCGCCTCGCAGCGCTCCTTTCCTTCACAGGCGTGGCGACCGCCCTTTCCGGCTGCGCCTCGCAGCCGACGGCGGACGGCGTCATGGCCGGTGCCGTTCCCGCCCCCGCGCCGGCCACGTTTGCCCGTCCCGCGGGCCTCCACGTAAACCCGCCCGTGCCTGATCCGCGCGTAGGGCTGGCCCCGGGGTTGTTCGACGCCGGGGAAGCCATCTGGAACCTGCGCCTGGTATCGACCACGCCTCCGGAGGCTCCGTTCGTGGGGAGCACCAATTCGGACCTCGCCTTCACCGGCAACTACGCCATTCAAGGCAACTACGACGGCGTCCAGGTGTGGGACATCTCCGACCCGAGCAGTCCCGTATCGGTGATCACCTACGTCTGCCCGGCATCTCAGAGCGACGTCTCCGTATACGACAACCTGCTCTTCGTGTCGGGGGAAGGGCTCGGCGGGCGGCTGGACTGCGGCGACCAAGGTGTCCGGGAGGCGGTCAGCCGCGATCGGCTGCGCGGCATCCGCATCTTCGACATCTCCGACATCACCAATCCGGAGTACGTCGCCGACGTCCAGACATGCCGCGGCTCGCACACCCATACCGTGCTCAAGCACCCGGGCGACGACGACAACATCTACATCTACGTCTCGGGTTCGTCGTCGGTGCGGTCTGCCGAAGAGCTGGCCGGCTGTTCCGGACTCTCGCCCGACGAGGATCCCAACTCGGCGCGCTTCCGGATCGAGGTGATCCGCGTGCCGCTGGACGACCCCGAAGCCGCCGCGATCGCGACTTCGCCCCGCATCTTCCAGGACCTTGTCGCGCCGCCCACGCACGGCCTGTCGCCCGCGGACATCGAGGAAATCGAAGCGGCGCGCGCCCGAGGCGACCTAATCGTCTACCGGCGCGGCCAGCCCCGGGTCATTCCCGACCGCTTCCTCGGCCCCATGCTGGACAGCATCGTCGCCGCGCGCGGAGGCGAAGGAGGGCCCACCGCCGCCGACCGGGCGGCATTGCAGACTTTTTTCGACGAGCAGGGCCGGATCCAGGCCGCGCGCGCCGCACGGGAAGCCGCCGAGCCCCGGCCGGGGCCGGAGCAGTGCCACGACATCACCGTCTATCCTGCCATCGGGCTCGCGGGCGGTGCCTGCGGCGGCTACGGGCTGCTGCTCGACATCAGCGACCCCGTCGATCCCGTGCGTCTCGCCGCCGTGGCCGACTCCAACTTCTCGTACTGGCACTCGGCGACCTTCAACAACGACGGCACCACGATCATGTTCACTGACGAGTGGGGCGGTGGCGGTGCGCCCAAGTGCCGCGCCTCGGACCCCATGGAGTGGGGTGCCAACGCCATCTTCACGATCGAAGACGGCGACATGGTCTTCCAGAGCTACTACAAGATGCCCGCGCCCCAGACGAGCCTGGAGAACTGCGTCGCGCACAACGGATCGCTGATTCCGATCCCGGGACGCGACATCATGATCCAGGGCTGGTACCAAGGCGGCATATCCCTGATCGACTGGACGGATCCGACCAACCCCGTCGAGATCGGCTTCCACGACCGCGGCCCCTCGGACGGCACGCGCCAAGGCAGCGGCGGCAGCTGGTCGGTGTACTGGTACAACGGGGTGATCGTGAACTCCGAGATTTCACGCGGGCTGGACATCTTCGAGCTCGTGCCCAGCGAAGCGATAACCCGGAACGAGATCGACGCCGCGAACACGGTCGTGCTGACGCAGCTCAACTCTCAGGGCCAGCCGATCTTCGAGTGGCCCGCCTCCTTCGCGCTTGCAAGGGCCTATCTGGACCAGTTGGAGCGCTGGCACGGGATGACTGCGCCGCAGATCGCCGCGGCACGGGATGAGCTGGCGGCTGCCGAGAACGCGCCGGTATCCGTTCGCCGGAACAGGCTGAACGATCTCGCCGAAATGCTGGCTGAACAGCGGGCTGGCGCTGCGGATCCGGAGAAGGTCGCGAAGCTGGCCGACGCGGTTCAGAGATTGGCCGCGGGGGAGTAGCCGGACCGGGGCGAAGCCGGGTGGCGACGATGGGGCTGCGCCGAGCCTGCGGTACCGGATCGGCGCGGGCGGGCAGCCAACCGGGTCTTCAGCCTCAGCCCAACCCGAGCGACGCTCCGATCCTGTACGTGACGAGATTCGCGTCGCTCACGACGGGGCCGTCGCCGACCAGATCGCGGTCGACTCGGCCGCGCCCGCGGCGCGTGTCCCGATGCCAGCGGTCCCAGTCCAGGCGGCCTCGACCCAGGTCGCCCGTGACCAGATACTCGGCGATCCCGTTGTGCTGGTACGACGCCGAGAAGTCCAGGGCCACGGAGACCTCGCCGCGATAGACCTCGACCGCGACTCCTCCGCCCCCGCTCAGCGCCGTGCCGAAGTCGTCGAAGTTGACGCTCGATGCGAACGGCTCCACGTTGCCGTGCCCCCGGATGTCCGTCTCGGTGACGAAGTAGGAAAAACCGAAGGTGCCGAAAACGTAGGGCCTGATCGCGCCCCGGGTCAGGTAGATCTGGGGCCCGATCCCCGCCGAGAGGATGGCGTTGGTCGTGTTCACCCTCACGGTGACGGGAATCGCGGCGCTGATGGGCGTATCGTAGGATTCGCTGCCGTAGACGACGAAGTTGCCTTCGGCACGCAGCGCGGCCATGCGGTTCCGATCGAGAAAGAGCACCCCGCCGAACCCCGCGCCGCCGCCGATGTTCACATGGGTCCGGAATTCTCCCACCGGGACGGCCGCATGGCCGTAGAGGAAGATCTCGCCCCGGGGGTCCGACCAGAAGCCGCCGGAATCGGCGTCGTAATGCTGGGCGGCCCCGGTCGCCGGCAACGCCATGACGACCATTGCCGCAAGCGCCGGAACCCGCGAAGTCGGCCCGGTGCGGGCGCGCTCCAACCCGATCCCGTCCCCGCTCCTGCCAACAATGCCCACCTGTCCCCGACGCTGCCTCCGCTGATGCCGGTTTCCGAATCTCATTCGCTTTCTCCTCTGGCGGTGGCGTCCCTGTCGCGGCGGTCGAGAACCTCCCCGGGCAGTTCCCCCGTGGGTTCGCCGTCATCGACCGTGAATCGGCCGTTGACGAGCACGTACTCAATACCCGTGGGGTACAGGTCCGGTTCCATGATGGTCGCCGGAGACGTGATGTCGTCGTAGTCGAAGACGACCAGGTCGGCCTTGCAGCCCTCGCGCAGACACCCCCGGTCCTTCAGTCCGATGATCTGGGCGGGGAGGCCGGTGGAGGAGCGGACGGCGAAGGGCAGCGTGATCACGCCGCGCTCCTTGACGTAGTGTGCGATCTTCCTCGCGAAGGCCCCGTATGAGCGCGGATGCTGGCCGGGCCGGGTCTCCAGGGAGACGGACCCGTCGGTCGATGTGGCAGTGTACTCCTGCCGCATGTAGTTCTCGACGTCGAAGCGGTGGCCGGCGACCGGACGGAAACGTACTCCGGCCGGGCCGAGACGGGTCGATTCGAGGGCGAAGCGGATCAGTTGCTGGAAGGGCGACCGCCCCGCTTCGGCGGCGATCTCGGCCAGGCTGCGCCCCGCCGTCCCGGGAAAGTCGGGGGCGGAGACGACGATGTGCCTGTCCGCGCCGCCCTGAAGGCGCAGAATGTACTCGGTGTCGCGTTCTAGCTCCGTCGCGGCGGCGGGATCGGCCAGGTTGGCGCGCAGATTGCCCTTCGGGTCGCTCATCAGCTCCGGGTCGCGCCAGAGCGGCGAATCGAGACCGCCGGACCGATCGGTCCCGGGAGGCGCGTAGCCCCAGTCCGGGATGACATCGACGGGACCGCCGCCGAAGGTCTCGTACGGGTACTGGTCGAGGTACACGTCCACGCCGTCGCGCCGTGCGGCCTTGATCATGAGGATGTCCGTCGTCGAGTGGCCCCAGGTGTCGGTGCCTTTCGCCTTGATGTGCGTGCCCACCACACGGATCCCCGCCGCGCGACCGATCTCGATGGTCTCGCGCATTCCTTCGGTGCCGGTGAGCGGCGGGCCGTCGGCGATGGACGGGACCTGCCAGAGCGGCAGGGGGGACTGGCTGCGCTGGTGGGCGTAGTAGAAACCGTCGTAGGGCGCGACTTCCTTGGCCAGCGCGATCAGCTCTTCGGTCGTGCCGAAGCGGCCGGGCCTGTACTCGGGTCCGGCGCCGAGCCCCCATGCTCCGGCTTCCATCCCGCCGCGCACGAGCTCGGCCATCTGCGCGATCTCGTCATCGGTCGCGGGGCGCTCGTATTCGTCCCCCATCACCAACCCCCGAACGGTGCCGTGACCCACCATGGGTACCACGTTCGTGGCCACGCCCGGCGTCCGGTACGCGTCCATCTCGGCGGCGACGGGCCACACGGAATTGCGGCCGTCGGGGCCGAACACCGAGGTCGTGATGCCCTGCATGACCAGGTTGTGCGCGCGTCGGCCCTCGATGTCGTCGGAAGCGAAGGCCCGGTCGGCGTGGGAGTGCATGTCGATGAATCCGGGCACGACGTACTTGCCCCGCGCGTCGATGATCCGGGACGCGGTGCGGCCTTGAAGCCTTCCGATGCTGACGATCCGGTCGCCGATGATGCCGACGTCGGCGGCGAAGGCGGGATTTCCTGAGCCGTCGAGGACTTGGCCGCCCCGGATGAGGAGGTCGAAGTGCGGGGCGGCGATCGCGCCTGCGTCCTGGGCGGCGGCCGGGGTGGCGAGGGCGGCGCAGACCCCGGACAGGACGCCGATGAGCAGCCCGTGGATGAATCCGCGCGAGCACCGAGAGCGGCGAGGCACCGGGCCGGCAAGGCGCTTCGAGGGGGGAACAGCACCGCTGTTCGCCCGAGAAGCAACGAAGAGCGGAGCGATCCGGCCCGGATGCATCGCCGCTCGAATGCCGGGGGGATTTTGTCCTAGGGCCACCGCCGTCACGACGGTGCGCTCGTTGAGTGTGCCGTGCGTCCCAGCGCCCACCGAGCGTGCTGTCGCACCAACTCCGACCGGTCCGCGGCCGCACGCTCCAGCACCGGGATCGCCTCGTCCGCCCCCCAGTTCCCCAGCGCTACGCAGACGTTGCGCAGCAGTCCGTTGCGGCGGGCCCGCGAGACGGGCGAGTCGCGGAACTCGCGCTGGAACGCTTTTCCGGACATCCCGAGCAGCCGAGTGGCCAAGTCGATCAGCGACGTGCCGTCCAGGTCCGGGCGCGGTGCGTACGAGGGCTCGCGTGCGGGCGTCGAAAACTTGGCGTTCCACGGGCAGACCTCCTGGCAGATGTCGCAACCGAAGACACGGTTGCCGATTGCGGGACGCAGTTCGCGTGGAATCGGCCCCTTCAGCTCGATGGTGAGGTACGAGATGCAGCGCGTGGCGTCCATGAGGGGCGCACCGTCGTCGGCGCGGCCAAGGAGAGCGCCGGTGGGGCAGGCGTCGAGGCAGCGTCGGCAGGTACCGCAGTGGTCTTCCTTGAAGGGGCCCGAGGGCGGCAACGGCAGATCGGTGAGAAGGACGCCCAGGAAAAAGTACGATCCCCGGCGCGGGTGGATGAGCAGGGTGTTCTTCCCGAACCAGCCCAGGCCCGCGCGCATGGCCACCTCCCGTTCCAGGAGAGGTCCGGTGTCCACGTAGGCGCGGTGCCGGAAGGGGTGCCCCGCGAGCGCCTCCAGGCGGTGGGCGAGGGCCTGAAGCCCTTTGCCGACGACCTGGTGGTAGTCGCGGCCCCTTGCGTAGCGTGCTACGATCGCGCGGGAAGGGTGGCGGGGCGAGATCGTGGGACGGTCATCCGCGTACGAGTGTGCGACCACGATCGCGCTGCGAAAGCCCGGCAGGATGAGCGCGAGGTCGGCGCGGCGCGTCACGGCGTCCGGGCGGGCGAGGTACGCCATTTCGCCGTGTAGCCCCGCGGCGATCCAGCGCCGAAAGCGGGCCATGTGGTCGCTGGCGCCCCGCGTGACGACGCCGGCCATTGCGAAGCCCGCGGCCCATGCCTCCCGGACCACCCGGGCGGCGTCGGGCCGGGATCGGGAGTGAGGCACGCCGGCCGACTCAGCGGTCCAGGACGACCTTGAGATCGTCGATGCGGCTCGCGGTAACGTCCTTGAGGTCGTTGATCCTGGAGGCCGTGACATCCTTGAAGTCGTCAACCCTGGCAGCCATCACCTTCGTCACGTCACCGAACTGGGCGCACACGCGCCGTTCGACATCCGCGATGTTTTCGCTGATCGCGGCGTGCGCGTCCCTCCCCTCGGACCTCACCAGCGCGACGTCGGACCTCACCAGCGCGATGTCGGACTTCACTTCGCCAAACCGACGGTCCATGGAAGTCTTCACTTCGCCAAACCGACGGTCCATGGAACCCTGCATGTCGTCGAACCGTCTGTCCATCGAATCGAATCGATGTTCCACCGACTTGAACCGCTCGTCCATGGACTTGAACCGCTCGTCCATGGACTTGAACCGTTCGTCCACTGACCTGAACCGTTCGTCCACCGAGTTGAACCGTTCGTCCACCAGGTCGAACCTCGCGTCCATCCAGGTCTTCATATCCTCGAACCGCCTGCCCATCCATACGCTGATAGCCGTCAGGCCACCAAAGAGCACCACCATTCCAACCGTTGGGCCGATCCATTCCATTGCCGTCCATTCCATTGCCGTCTCCCTTCCGTGAGATCACCTGTTTGCCCCGGTCCTCCTTGGGCCGGGAACCGAAAGGTCGCACTTCGCAAGCGAAGTATCCATGATTGATCGGGACGCGCGAATGTCGGATTGACATATCAACATGGGTGCAGGAGGCCCGTGCGCAAGCTATCATGAGTTCCCTCACGGCGGCCGGATCCCCTCGACATCCATGAACCTCGACCAGACCCGCGGCGCATTCCCGATTCTCCAGCGCCGCAACTACCTCAATTCCTGCTCGTTGGGCGCGCTCTCGACCCGCGCCGAAAAGCGACTGTGCGACTTCGTCGCCAAATGGCATGATCTCGGTGCATCGGCGTGGTACGGACACTGGTGGGATCTGCTCGGTGAGCTGCGGGGCCGCGTCGAGGCGCTATTCGGCACCCTCGACGGGACGATCGCCTTGATGCCGTCGACTTCTGCCTGCCTGGCCGCGATCTCGTCCAGCCTGGACTGGTCGACGCGAAACCGCATCGTCACGACCGAGCTGGACTTCCCCACGCTGCTCTACCAGTGGAAGGTTCGGCCCGACGCCGAGATGGTTGTCCTGGAAAGCCCCGACGGAGTCCACATCGACCCGCAGCAGTTCGCGGACGCCGTGGACGACCGGACCCTCGCCATCGCCACCAGCCACGTCTTCTTCACGACCGGGGCGATCCAGGATCTGTCCGTCATAGCCGACATCGCCCGGCACGCCGGTGCGTACAGCCTGATCGACGGCTACCAGGGAGCCGGGCAAGTCCCGGTCGACCTGCTCACGACCGGCGTCGACTTCTACACATCCGGTCCTCTCAAGTGGCTGTGCGGCGGTGCCGGTCTGGCCTACCTCTACGTTCGCGATGCACTGATTCCAAGACTTGAGCCCACGATCACGAGCTGGTTCGCCACCAGGGACCAGTTCCTATTCGACTCCGGAGAGTTCCGCTATCACGGCGACGCTCGCCGCTTCGAGCTGGGCACGCCGGCGCTCCCGACCGTGCACACCGCCTTGGGCGGTCAGGAGATCGTGGACGAAGTCGGGATGCCGCGGATACGTGCGCAGAATGCGATGCTGACCGAGCGGCTGGTCGACCGTTGCGCGGCCGCCGGATTCGCCCTGTGCGCGAGCAACCGCCCCGAGACACGTTCGGCGATCGTCCCGGTGCAGCATGACGACCCCGGCGGCGCGGTCTCGCACCTCGCCGAACGCGGCATCGTCGTGGACAGCCGCCCCGGGGTGGTGCGAGCCAGCCCGCACTTCTACAACACGGCGGACGAGGTGGACGAGTTTGTCGAGGCGCTGGCCGAAACCGTTTAGCTCACCGGCCGCACCCGCTTCTTCAGCACGAACAGCCCCTCTTGGAGGCTCGTCACGATCACCGTGCCGCTCTCGAAGAACGGGTAAGTGCTCCAAGCGCCGCTGAACCCCGGGCCCTCCTGGTACGGCGACGTGTCGAAGAAGCCGGCCTCTCGGGGATTCAACGGGTCGGAGATGTCGAGCACGTGCAGGCCGTAGCGGTAGTTGGCCTGGTAGGCGTAGCCGTCCTTCAGGTAGAGGTTGTGGGCGCTCGCCGGGAGCGATCCCATGAACTGCCTCGCAAGGACCGGGTCCTCCACATCGCTGAGGTCCCAGATGAGCGTGCGCGTGGTCTCGACGGAGCCGCGGATCACGTCGCTCTCGTCGTCTTGGAAGAAATAGCGGTGGTCGGGGGTGAGCCAGCCCTGGTGAATGTAAGCATAGTTGGGTGACGAGGCGCGCGAGACCGGGACAGGGTTGTCCTTGTCGGTCACGTCCGAGATCTCGAAGAAGGCGCCGTTCGAGTTCAGGCACAGCTCGCGGCCCCTGTAGCGCTGGTCGGGTCCGCGGTAGACCACGCATTGCGAATCGTGCGTGCCGCGCTCGTGGGCGGAGCACCCCACGAACACGGGATTCTTCGGGTCCGTGATGTCCATCATGTGGAGGCCGCCGCCGCAGGACTCGCCGCCGCCGCGGTTGCCGACGGCGTAGGCGAAGCCGGTCTCCTCGTTGATGACGATGTTGTGAGAGCTCGCGATGCCGCGGTAGTGCGTGTCGGGCTCGAAGAGGGCGGGCATCTCGTCGGGGGAGACGTCGCGCAGGCGCGTTAGGTCGAAGACCTGCATTCCGTGGTCTCCTGCCCCGTCCGCGACGATGTACGCGTGGTTCCGGTAGGTCTTGATGTCGCGCCACAGCTGCGAGGGCGGCGTTCCCCACGGCTTGGGCAGGTCGCCCACCAGCACGGGGTCGGCTGGATCGGTAATGTCGATGAACGAAGTGCCGTCGTTTCGTCCCACCAGGGCGTACTCGCGCCCGGTGAGCGGGTCGGTCCAGCCCCAGTTGTCGTTGGTGCGCACACCGCGCGAGCGCACGCCCGCGCGCAAGATCGAGTTGGGAACAAAAGACAGCAGCTCGACCTTGTCGCAGTCGAAGGGGCCGACCATGCCGTCGGTGCAGCGGCGCTCCTCGCCCAAGAGCGCGCCCAGCGCGTCGGGAGCGCTGTAGAGCGTGCCGGCGTCACCCCAGCCGCCGTCGCCGCGCGAGTAGAGGTGGACAGAGCCCGACTGGTGGTGCATGCCCGGCGCGACCACCGCGACGACATCGTCGTTCGCGACGACGAGGCCTCCGAAGCGGTCCTGCTCGACGGTCTCCGCCTGGGCCAGCCGGATGCGGCGCGGCTCGGGAGGAAGGGAGCCGTCGTCCCGGGGCGTGTACACGTGGACCGACCCGGTCTCGTAGCCGCGCGGGGTGGGCGCCCCGACCCAGATGTCGCCGCCGGCGAAGGCCACGGCCGCGCCGAAGCGGTCGCCGCTCTCGCCGCTCGGGAGAGCGAGCGGGTCGCCGACGGGAACCCACCGGGCGAGCTCGGCGTTCCAGGAATGCGCGAAGACGGCACCGCGGCTGTCGCCGGCCCCCGGCGCACCGACCAGGACCCTTCCGTTCGCGGCCGCGATGGCCGCGCCGAAGTTGGCGTTGGCTTCACTGGCCGATTCGAGGACGCCGCTCTGTTCCCACTCTCCGCCCGACAGGCTGAAATGATAGACCCGGCCTGCGGCTTCGCCCTCGTCGGCGTGCGAATCCCACTGGGGGGCGCCGATGAGCGCACCGCGGGGCGTGAGGACGATCGCCGCCCCGAAGCGGTCGCCAGGCATGCCGTCGCCGGGTTCAAGTCGAGCGCGGAGGATCCAGCGGTCACCGTCCCGTTGGTAGGCGTGGACCGCGCCGCGTGCATCTGGTTCCTCGGGCTGGTTTCGGCGTTGCCGCCGGGTGTTCGACGCCGCGCCGGGAGCACCGGCCAGAAGCCAGTCGCCCGCCGCCGCCAGAGCAAGACCGAAGTCGGTTCCGCAGTAGCCGTACTGGCCGCAACCGGGATCGATCCCGTAGACGCCGCTGTCCTCGATCGTACCTGCTGCGAGCCAGGCGCCGTCGGCGGATCGCTCGAAAACGTGCAGCGGGCCGCTGCGTTGCCCGATGAAGAGGGTGCTGCCGGTCTTGGCGAGCACCGTCCCGAAGCCGTCGGCGCGTTCGGATGCGGGCGCGCGCAGGATCGCAGACTCGTGCCAGACGCCGCCGGACTGCGCGTAGACGTACACCGCGCCGGGACGGAAGGTAGGGTTGGGCTCGGCGACGAACATTTCGTCTCCGTCGATGACGACCGAATTGCCGAACGAGCCCGATTGGGCGGCAACCGGTGTCGCGACAGCGGCAAGGAGCGCGGCGAAGGCGAGGCACAGGCGGACGGCCGGGACGCCGGCGGATGCCGACAGGGCGATAGGCTGCGTGCGGATCATGGATGAGCTCCGGTCTTCATGGTAATTGTTGTCTGGTGCGGTCGGCTCTACCGGTTCACCGGCCGAGGGCCCGCCCTCCAAACCTCCTCGTGCGGCCACGGCCGGGCACCGTACGCACGCTCGTCGGGCCAGACCTCGTCGAGGGTCATTCCCTTGTACAGAACGCCGCCCCTGATAACGTACTCGATGTCGGTCGTGTTGCGGATGTCGTCGAGCGGGCGAACGGTAGCGAACGGTCGCCCCCGAGCCGCGGCTGACCAGAATCTCCGATCCGTCCGGGCTCCACTGCGTGTGGGCGTACTCGCCGGCTTCGTCGCTCACCTGCCGCGGACTGCCGCCGCCTGCGCTGATCCGCATCACATAGCCGGTCCGGTCTCATCCACGGTCCGTGTAAGCGATCGAACGACCGTGGGGCGACCAGGACGGCGAGTACTCGAACCGCTTTTCCGAATCGGATGTCAGGCGGTGCGGCGTCCCGTCGGGCAGGTCCATGACCCATATCCGGCCCGCCGCGGTGAAGGCGAGCCGCGCGCCGTCGGGCGATCCCGTCTGCCAGCGTGTGTAGGTGATCGGAACAGGGCCGTCGTTGATCCGAAAAGCCTGGCAGGCCTGCTCCGAAATGACCCTGCGGACCCGGGCGGTGAAGGGGATGGTCGTGATCTCGCCGCTGGCCGCGTCCAGTCGCCTCAGCTTCCCTCCCTGCGCGATCACGATGGACGCGCCGTCGGGTGCCCATGCATAGCCGGGAAGCACGCGGATCGTCTTCATCCCCTCGGACATGGCTAGCCCGAAGTTCGGCGGCGGCGATCTGCCAAGTGATTGCGGCGCTGTGACATAAGCGATTTCCGGGGTGTACGCTACTGGGTACGGCTTATGGGCGGACGCCGAGCAGGCGGAAGGCTTCGGCCTGGAGCGGGGTGGGGCGGGCGAGGATGTCGGCGGTCATGGCTCCGTGCACGGGGGGCCTGACGCGGTTGCGGGTGAGGGTGGCGAGGTCGTCGAGCAGGGTCCGGAAGCTGTGGACGGGAAGGCCCTCGGGGGTGCGCTTCCCGGCCTTCTTAGCGCGTGCCGCGCGGGAGACGCGGGCGGGCGCGACGGGCGAGGCGCGGGCGGCTTCTGCGGCGGCCGGGTCGTGGTCGTCGAAGAGCAGGGGGGCCAGCGCGCGGCGCATGTGCCATTCGACGCAGCAGGCGAGCATGCAGAGGAAGACATGGGCGCGGACGCGATCGGCGAGGCGGTGGTGGACGGGGCGGACCTTGAGGTCCACCCCCTTGAAGCTGCGGAAGGCGCGCTCGACCCGGCTGAGGCTCTTGCAGGCGCGGACCGTGTCTTCGGGCCCCATCTCGCCGGCGGGCACGTTGGTGCGGATCACGCAGATGCCGTCGAGCGCCGACTCTTCGGCGATGCGCTGCTCGTCGCGCTCGTAGGAGAAGCCGTCGTCGGTCACGGTGGTCTTGAAGTGCTTGCCGACCTTGCGGGCGCGCAGGGCCCGGTCGGCGCGCACGGCGATGCGCTTCTCGCCCCGCAGCGGGCGGTTGTCGCGCTGCGTCGCCCGGACGACCTGTTCGAGCTTGACCTCCGTGGCCGCGAGCAGCGCCTCTCGCTTGCGCGCGCGCTCGGCCGCGAGCAGCGGGTTGCGGCAGACGACCGGCCGCTCGCCCGGACAGAGCTCGGGCGCGGAGACCTCGGCCAGGTCCTGCTCGTCGAAGATCGACAGCTGCAG
Source organism: Longimicrobiales bacterium (assembly GCA_965215065.1). Lineage (GTDB taxonomy): Bacteria > Gemmatimonadota > Gemmatimonadetes > Longimicrobiales > Gaopeijiaceae > Bin94. The sequence goes on along the minus strand of OZ244037.1, from coordinate 718,575 downwards.
GTCGCCGCCGGAAGCGAGCCTGCGGATCGCCGGAGCCCGCAGCGAGGTGATCCACCGCAGCCCCGCGGGACCGAGGTCCTCGCGGATGCGGGCGTCGGTCAGCATCCCCCGGTCGCCGGCCACGACGACCCGCGAGAGCGAGAAGCGCCCGGTGAGCTTCTCGACCCGGGCGGCCACGGAGCCGGGGTCGGCCGTGTTGCCCTCGAAGACCCGGGCGGCCACCGGACGGCCCTCCCGGTCGCAGAGCAGGGCGAAGACGATCTGAAGCTTGCCGCGCCTGCCGTCGCGAGAGTAGCCGCGCCTGGCCAGCGGGCACTTCGTGCCCTCGAAGTACACCGAGGTCAGATCGCAGAGCACGAGCGAGCCGTCCTCGACATGCCGGGCCGCCAGAGTCCGCTCGATGCGCGGCTGCCGCCGCAGCAGCCAGTCCATCGCCTCGTAGAGCTCCTCCGCCGTCGCGTCTTCGGCGCCGAGCTCCTCGCCCAGCGTGTCGGTCTGTGTCTCGGAGGCGAGGCCCCGGGCGGTGGCGAGCTTCGAGCGGGGGTCGAGGACGCGGGCGGCGATCATCGCCGCCGCCAAGGAGCGCATCCGCGAGGGACGGCGGTCGAGCAGCCTCTCGAGGCCCAGCTTCCGCGCCGTGCCCGCGACGGCGGCGACATGCCCGTGGGGTCGGGAGCGCAGGATCTCGAAGGCGTCGTCCATCGACTTCAGGGCGACGCCGCCCTTGAGCAGGATGCGCAGCCCCCGGACGATCTCGTCGGGCCACTGCGAGAGGTTGGCGAGGGTGCGCTTGCAGACCTTGCCGTCCTTGCGGAAGGACTCGCGCAGCAGGACGGCGGGCGGGGAGTTCCGGTTGGGCACGCGTTCAATGTACATGGGTATCATGGTAACGGATATGCTGAATGATGTCAATATGCACACCGAATCGTTACATGGGTACAGCATCCGGATGCCGAAATCGACTCAGGTCTTTCGGCTGCAACACGTTAACCGCGATAATCGGCCCGATTCTGTCCCGAACTTCGGGCTAGCGAATGACGAAGTGTCGGCCACCGAGGCCGGATGCGGGGCCTTGTCGGGGGGTCGGCAGAAACTCCCGCGGCAGGACTCGAACCTGCGACTCGACGGTTAACAGCCGTCTGCTCTACCAGCTGAGCTACGCGGGATTGACAGAGTACAGAACCGTAATGTCGCAAAGGGCAGATTCCGGGTCAATAGGCATGCCGGGAGCATGTCGGGACCCGCGCCTGGTTCTGCCGGCGCATCGTGGTAACTCGTGCTCTACTGTCGTCGCGGGAGCGCCGCCCCGGCGCGCAGAAGGTTCTACACGTTGAACCGCACGTACATGATGTCCCCGTCGGCCATGACGTACCGCTTCCCCTCCACCCGCATCCGTCCCGCATCCTTCACGGCCTGCTCCGACCCGAACTCGGCGAAGACCTCGTACGGGATGATCTCGGCGCGGATGAAGCCGCGTTCCAGGTCGCTGTGGATCCGCCCGGCGGCGGTGCGCGCCGCCGTCCCGCGCCGGATGGTCCACGCATGCACGTCCTCGGGCCCCACGGTGAAGAACGAGATCAGGTCCATCAGCGAATAGGCAGTGCGGATGAAGCGGTCGAGGGTCGGCTCGGCGAGCCCCATGTCCTCCAGGAACTCGGCCTGGTCTTCGGGTTCCAGCGCCGCGATTTCGGCCTCGACCCGGGCCGAGAGGACCATCGCCGCGCCTCCCACGTCTTCGATCTCGCCAGCCAGCTCGCGATCAAGAGGCTCTCCCGTGCGATCCTCTTCCACATTCACCGCAACCAGCAGGGGCAGATCGGTGAGCAGGCCGTATCCCTTCAGAAAGCCGCGGTACAGCGCGTCGGGGGGCACCAACCGGAGAGCCCGCCCGTGCTCCAGCGCGGCAACGGCGGTCTCGAAAGCGCCGATTTCCTGCACATCCGCCCGTTCCTTGCGAGCGCGGTCGAGCCGCCGCTCCGCGATGCCCAGGTCGGAGAGCACGCACTCGGCGTGGAAGGCCTGAAGGTCTCCGAGCGGATCGGGCACCGAATCGAGGACGGGGTTGACGAAGTCGCGCAGCACGAGGCACAGCGCCTCTCCGTCCCGGATCTGCTGCAGCGCCGCCGGCGAGAGAACCCGCGAATCGGGGCCGTACTCCCCCGGGACGTCCATGAGGCTGATCGCGGCGTGGGTGGTCTTCTTGGGTGAGTAGGCCCGGGAGAGCCGGTCGACGCGGGGATCAGGGACCCTCACGGTCCCCACCCGCACATCGCCCCCGTATCCGACGGGCGCGTCGAGGCCGGTCATGGCGTTGAAAAGGGTCGTCTTGCCCGACCCGGCGAACCCCGCGAGTACGAACTTCACGCCATTCCTACTGCGACCGCTTGTAAAGCGTCGTGCGGTGAACTCCGAGCAGCTTGGCTGCCCGGGTGATGTTTCCCCCGGTCATGGCCAGGGCTCTGTCGATGTGGAGGTCCTTGGCTTCGGCCAGAGTCGGAAAATACTCCAGATGCTCCGGTTCCGGTTCGGAGGCAACGGACTCTTCTCGCGTGGTGCCGATCGGTTCGCGCATACGCTCTTCATCCCGCAGGCAATCATGCACGAGCTCCGCCCCGAGCACGCCGTCTCCACCGGCACGGACCGCCGCTCGCAAAACCACGTTCAGAAGCTGGCGGACGTTGCCCGGCCACCTGTAGCCCAGCAGGACCGCGCGTGCGCCGCGTGACAGGGAAAATCTTTCCGGCGAGTGCGCCCCAGGCGCGATTGTCGCCGCCAAATCGGCGAGAAGAAGGATGTCCAGTCCCCGGTCCCTGAGCGGTGGGATCCACACCGGCAGGACATCCAGCCTGTCGCGGAGGTCCGGCCGCAGTTTGCGGAGCGCCGTGGGCTGGCTCGACGAAAACAGCCCGAAACGCCGGTCGCTTCCTCGTCCGATGGAGACCATGCTGTCCGAACCGACCGGGTGGAACACGCCGTCATCTAGGCATGTGAGGAGCTTGGCCTGAACGGCGGGCGCACACTCCGCCACATCGTCCAGGAACAGGAGAGCCCGTTGTCGGCTGGCCGTCAGTATGATGCCGTCACGCTTCTTCACGGCACCGGTGAAGGAGCCCTTTTCGTGTCCGAACAGTTCCGATTCGGCGAGGCCTTCGGGCAATGCCGCCAAGGACACCTCCAGCAGTTTGCGGGCGTTCTGTCCGGCGGCGACCGCCCGCATCAGCTGACCCTTCCCGGTACCTCGTTCTCCGATGAAGAGCACAGGTAACCCGCTGTCCAGGTATCGGCTGCTCAGGAGCCAGCGAATCTTCATGATTTTCCGATCGTACCCGACGAACCTCGTATCCGCGTCGGCTTGGCTGACTACGCTGCCGTCCACCGCTTCCTCCAGAAGACCGGCAAGGTACCCCACGGCGTAGCTGGCCAGTGGGTTCAGGCCGTCGACGGCAGGAGTGTCTTCGTGAATCCGGTCCTTGGCCCCGGCACCCGCGACCTCCATCGCGGCGTCGTCGACGAACTCGCGCTTCCGAGCGGCTGACATACTCTTGGACTTCCGGGCCACGCGCAGCAACCACTCGTACATATTGAGCCGTTCCCGGATGGCGGCAGCATCGCCGGAGCAGGCCGACGAGACCGATTCCGATGCGCGGTCGGAGTTCATTCCAGCGAGCCTTCTCTGATTCAGAGGGCCTTCCGTCCGTAGTGGGGTTATACGGCCATGAGTGAAGGTAATGTAATACGCGGCTGCCCCGTGTGTCGACCGATGCGACACTCGGCGACGGTTATATCGTCGGTTTTCAGTTGGACCTCGGACGGGACACCGCACCTCAAGACAGGCACTTTACGATCCTATAAGTCATTGAATATGAGTCACTTAAGATGATTCTGCGATTCATTTCCGACGCTGATGCCGTGGCTTGGCATGGTTGTTGCCTCTGAATCAGGATATCGTGGCGATTCTCACGAAAGCGGAACGAGCGAAGCCCGAATGGAACTATTCATCTCCGTAACTTGGAAGGAGACACTACCATGGCGAAATGGATTAGGGCAATGCCGGTCCTGTGCGGCCTCGGGCTGCTGGTCGGCCTACCCGAAGTCGCCTTCGCACAGGATCCACCCCCCCTCCCCACCTGCTCGATGTGCGTTCGCACCGCCGATTTCCCCAACGGCGCGTGCATACCCAGCGAATGGGGTGCGGATGGCTGCACCTTCAAGAACGGGCATTGCAGGCTGACGGGGAGCGCTTGTAACCCGGCTCAAGCCCTGGCAGTGCCCGCGGAAGACCGACTCGTCATTCCGACAGAGAGCGGAAACATCGTGGTCGTGAGACTGGAAGGAGACACTTTCGGAGGCTGGAGCTGCAACGGAGAGCTAAACACCGGGTACCGAGATATCGGTAACGGTGCGGCGGTCGAACTTTCTCCGGCGGAGCTGGTTTCCTACAGGAGTCGCTACAGTTTCGAGGCCTACCGCGAGATTCTTGCTGCCCGCTCACGGCACACCGCAGGGTGACAGTGATGTCTGCATCCGTCCGGTTATCCATGTTCGTCATACCGGCCTTAGGAGGCTTCACCTGTGCGCCGTCACTCGGCGCACAGGTGAATACCCCGGAAGAGGTCAAACTCCTGGAAGTATGGAATACCGAAGGCAAGGAGATAGCCGACGGCCTCACGACCATCCACGGACTTGCCGAGGCAGAGGACGGCAGGATTTGGATCTCCGATGTGTGGCCGACCCAGGGGAGGGTACTGAGGCTCGACCCGGAGACGATGAACGCAGAGGTTGTGGGGCGAACGGGAGAGGGTCCCGGGGAAGTGAGGCTGCCCACCTACATGGCAGTCACGCCAGATGGGAGGATGGCCGTCTACGACATGGCGCGAAGCGCCGTCGAGATATATGATTCCGATGGCGAACCGTTCCGCCGCGTTCAGTTGCGGGGAGCGCCGGTACCGGCGATAAAGGGGTTCGCCGCCTTGGCAACCGGCGGTTATGTGGTGAGCGGCTTCTCCCCTCCGGTTGCCTCCGCGATTCATTACTTCGACGACGAGGGACGGTGGGTGCGGGGATGGAGGGAGCGCTACCCGCCGAGACACGCTTTTCCAAGCGGCGAGTCGGAACTTACCGTAATGATGGCGCAAACGGCGGGCACCGGCGCACAGTCCATGCCTTGCCGGATGGATCTTTCCTGTATTCTCAGGCCGCGCCTCACGACATCGTTCTTTTCGAAGTGTCGTCCACGCCGGGAAGCGGTTGGGTGGAGCGCCTCGTTGCCAGCATGCCCCATGTATTCGAACCGCCGGGCGTCACGGTGGTTGAGAAGACGACCGAGGGTGGCCAGACCTTCACCGGGTATAGGGAGGCTTGGCCCCATTCCATGAGGGTGTTCGAGCTGGGTAACGGATACGTCCTGAACATCGTGGACATGGGAGAGGAAGAACGATGGCTGTGGCAGGTTTTTGATCGACAGCGTGCCACGGACGGGATGGGGGCCGCGTTGATTGCGGAGGCGGTGCTCGACCGCCGGTACTCACCAAAGTTCCTGTGTGAGAACGGCGACATCCTGGCGTCTGCCCGGGATCCTGATACGGGAGTTTCTCACGTCGTTCGGCTGCGCCTGGACGCGCCGTGGCTGACCGCCCGCCAGAGAGCGGATCCAAGGCGTGGCAGTCGCTGATCCGCAGCTGTTGGACAGCCGCAGTCAACGGTAGGGGGAGAGGATGAAGACGATGTTCGCCATCGGCCACCGGAACCGCACGCACACCACGATCGTCATCAAGAGACGCCTGCCGAAGGACCGCCGGATGGACGCGGCTCCATCCGCCTCATCGAGTGCCTCACTCACAACGAAAGCGAGCGCCAAGCATGATGAAGAAGAAGCAAGCCCTCTACGTCGCCCTCGGCATCATGATGTTGCTGGCGGCGGGAGGCTACGTGTTCTTTCTTGCAGAGCCGAAGAACCCCAACTCCGGCTCGCGTGCCGACATGACAGCCCTTCGCGACGGCGAGCTCATCGAGTTCAGCGAGCTGCCGCCTATCGAATATCGGGAAGCTCAGGTCGTTCACCGGGACAGTCTCGATCTGCTGCGCTTGTACGGCGATACTGCCACCTTCGGCCGCATCCACGCGATATTCGACATGTCCGATCCCTATCTGATGGTCATCGATGCCCTCTCGTCTCCGCATGTTGCCGTCCTGAACGAGGAAACGGGCGCTGTGGCATCATGGATCGGCAGAGACGGACAGGGTCCACGCGAATTCAGAAACCCTGACGTTTTCTACCCTGCCGACGACGACCCGAACGCCGCGTGGGTTCACGACTTCGCGAATCGGCGCTTGTCGCTGGTTCGGGTAGACGACGAAGGACAGGCAGAAATAGCGGAAGAATTCGAGATCAGGATCAACCAGGACATAGAGTACCCCGCGTGGACGCGTGGCGGCAGAATCGTGGCGACGGCGATCGGCAACAATGCTACGCTGCTGTTCATGAACAGGCACGGTGAGGTGTTGTCGCAGATCTCGCTCATGGAGCCGTTCAGCGAAGAAGATATGCCTCATGCGACGGGGCGGTACATGCTCAACCGGGCTGTGATGGCCGTACGGCCGAACGGAGACAATATGGTTGTAGGCTATTATTCGGCCATTGATTTCGTCATACTCGACCCCGACGGAACGCCCGTTACGAGGTTTCGAGGCCCGAAGGTCATAGAAGCTCGATTCCATCTGGCTGACGGCAGGTTCTTTTGGGATGACGGGAGTCAGTTTGCATATGCAAGACTCCTGGCCACCGACAGCCATATCCTTGCCTACTACTGCGGATGCGCGTTCTGGCTGCCGACATCGGCAGGGGAATCCCCCTCTTCGGCGGCACGGCCGGAACTGCACGTCTTTACGTGGGACGGGGAATTCGTGGGCGAGTACTACCTTCCGGCCGATGTCCTCGGCTCGACATTGGCGGTCGGATCGGACGGAAGGACCCTCTTCGGCGGCATCGAAGACCCGTACCCCCGGGTCGCGGAGTGGGAGCTGCCGTCGGAGCTGTGGCCTGCCGGTGATGCCGGTGATTGACTGACGAAGCCGACGGCGAGACCTTCCGTTCGACAGCGATGACATGCACGAACGGAACGGGCGCATCCGCAACGCATGACACCCGAACAAGTTCACAAGCTCTCTCGCCGCGGCTTCTTCGGCGTCGGCGCCGCCGGGTTCGCGAGCGCATCTCTCGCCGCCTGTTCTGCTGATTCCGACCCCGGCCGTTCCGGCCCGCGCCCCGCGTTGACCCGCCCCCTCGGCGTCGATGACGACGCCTGGGCCCATGTGCGGGACCATTTCATCCTTGAACCCGGCACCGCGTACATGAACAACGCGAGCCTGGGGCTGCCCCCGGCATCGGTTGCAGAGGCGGTCGCCGCCGGCTGCGAACCGCTGTCGCGGGAACCGCTGAGGGGCAAGAACGACCTGAGCCGCGTCATTGCCGACCGCGTCGTTCCCGGCCTTGCCGCCCTTCTCGGCGCGGACCCGGACGAACTCTCGCTGACCCGGAACGCCACGGAGGCGCTGCACATGGGGGCCGTCGGGGTGCGGCTGCGGCCGGGCGACGAGGTTCTGGTGACCAGTCAGGAGCATCCGGCCGGGCGGCGGCCCTGGGAGTTTCGTGCGCGGCGGCACGGCGTGAAGGTCGACACGGTTTTCATTCCGAGCCCGTTCGAGAGCGAAGACCAAGTGGTCGGGCTGATCGAGGAGGTTCTCTCTCCGGCCACTCGCGTCATGGCCTTCTGCCATGTGACGCGCGGGGGACACCTCTATCCGGTCGCGAAGCTGTGCGCCCTCGCGCGGGAACGCGGGATTCTGAGTCACGTCGACGGCGCGCAGGCGGTCGGCATGTTTCCCGTTCATCTGCACGACCTGGGGTGCGACACCTACTCCGCCAGCCTGCACAAGTGGTTTCTTGGGCCGATGGGCACGGGCGTCTTCTATGTGCGGAGGGGCGCTCGCGATCGAGTGCAGTCCGCGTTCGCGCACGACGCGACGCCGGACGCGCCCGCATACCAGCCGCCGGGGACGACCGCGTTGCCGGTGAGGGCCGGCCTCGCCGCATCGCTGGACTTCGCGGAAACGGTGGGGATCGATCAGGTGGCGGCACGAACCCGCCATCTGTCCGATTACCTGAAGGGGCGGCTCGGGGAGCTCCCGGGCGTTACTCTGCTGAGCGGGCCGGAACGCGCAACGTCCTGCCCCGGCTCCACGATCTTCGAGATGGAGGGGCTCGACGCCGTGGATGCCGTCGCCCTCATGGCGGAGCGGGCCGCGATCCACATTGACGAGCACCAGCGCGACGGGCACAATGCCGTCAGGATTTCGACCCACGTCTACAACACGACGGCCGAGATCGACCGACTGGTCGATGCGCTCCACGGCCTGTCCGTGTAGCGGATGCCCCCCCATCGGAAGGAGTTCGTCCATGTCCGCCCCGTCGATTCCCGCCGCTGCGAGATTCCTCTTGCCGGTCTTGGCCGTCGCCGCCTGCGAGATCCAGTCCGTCGCCGACCGGGCCGGTCGGTACGAAGCCGCGAGCGAGGCTCCGGTGCCCGCCTTCATGCTCGGTTCCGAGAACACGCACAACCGCTGGAGCCGAACGATTCCTCCGGTTCTGACGGTCCCGTCCGGCGCGGTGGTCGAGGTGCGGACCAAGGAAGCCTCCGACGGGCAGATCATCGAGACCACGACGGTCGACGACCTGGCGACCGTCGACTTCGGCCTGATTCACGCCCTTACCGGACCGATCTACGTGGAGGGCGCACGGCCGGGCGATCTGCTCGCCGTCACACTTCACGAGATCGAGGTCGAGGGTTGGGGGTGGGCCACGATCCTGCCCGGCTTCGGCTTCCTCGCCGATGTGTTCACGGAGCCGTGGATACGGGGATTCCCGATGGAGCCGGGGGCGACGGAAGTCGCCTTCAACGACGACATCACGATCCCGCTCGCGCCCTTCGCCGGGGTCATGGGGGTTGCGCCCGACACGGATTCGATGCTGGTCACCATCCCCCCGCGCGCCAACGGCGGCAACATGGACAATCGTCACATGAAGGCCGGAACGACGGTCTACTTCCCCGTCCAGGTTGAAGGCGCGCTTTTCTCCATCGGCGACACCCACGCCGCCCAGGGCGACGGCGAGGTGTCCGGCACCGCCATCGAGGCCCCGATGCGGATCGTGCTCGAGCTCGAAGTCGTGGAAAACACGCGGGGAATGGTCGAGCCCCAGTACGAGACCGACGAGTACTACGGCGTGACCGGCTTCGGCACCACCATCGACGAGGCGGCGCGGAAGGCGACGCTCTACATGATCGACTACTTGGTCGCAGAGCACGCACTCACCCGCAACGAGGCCTACGTTCTCTCCTCGCTGGCAGGCGATCTGAAGATCTCGGAAACGGTGGATGTGCCGCACATGCTGGTGAGCATGCACATGCCCAAGTCGATCTTCGGAGCGAGGTAGCCTGGCGGCCCACGGCAGCTAGCCGCCTTCGTCGGCTGAGGCGTCCGGCACCTCCGAGGCGTCCGGCACCCCCGAGTCCTCGATCCGTACCTCGCCCGTCACGGGGTTCACGCTCACTCGGGTCCGAATCATCGCCCGGTCGGACAGAGTGAGGATGTTCGGCGCCAATTCGGAAGGTCTGCGGAAACGGTCCACGCCGAGCGCACCGAGGAGTTCGCCGGGGCGGAGGTGGTGTTCCACGACCGTGAAGCGGAGGAGATCGTCGGCGGGGCCGAGGGTGAAATCCAGCAGAACGCCGTCTTCGCGTGTGCCCCAGTGTTCCAGAATCGACGACTGCGCGCCGTCGGGAAGCGTGTGGCCGTTCACCGCGCGCAGCCGTGCGCCGTCGTCGTCGAAACGGAAGAACATCATCTCCGCGCCGATGGCCGAGGCGACGGCAAGCCGGAACGCGTCGCCTGGGCCGATGGGTGAATCGGCGACGACGGCGATCGACGGCGGGGGTGCGTCCACCGCCTCCGCCTGCGCCACGGCATAGGTCACCGACCGGGGCGTGAAGCTCTGAAGAGAATCGGGTGCGGACGGGGCGTCGAACGGCCCTGCCACGCCAGCCGCCCACGTCGCCCCGGGGTCGGACCCGCCCCGTGACGGGTCGGTGCCCCACCAGGCCGAGCCGGTTTCCCGGTCCAGGGCGTAGACCAGCGTCGAGGGGGCGGGGCGGTCGGCCGAGGGAGCGGCGGACGATATCCCCACTGCGAGAACGGTGCCGCCCGCCATGAGGACGCCGGCGGGAGCCCACCATCCGTTCGGCTCGCGCAGCAGGTCGAGGGTGGGGACCAGCGAGACGAAGGCGATACCCATGAGCACGGCCAGCCCCGCGGCCAGCTCCATCCCCATCGCCGCCCACACCGCTTCGGTCAACGGCATGAGCACCACGACCACGGGGACCGCCGCCAGGAGCACCGCGACCCACCGCAGGAGCCCCATGTGCTGCCGACGCTTCAGTCCGATTACGGCCAATGCGCCCGCACACCCCGCGATCGCGGGCCACTGCAGGTTCATCGCGGCCATGGGGAACATCACGGTGGCGGCGGCAGCCGATCCCACCGGCACGATCAGAGCGCCGACGGCCAGCTCGGCCGCCGTCAGCCGCAACCTCAGCACGCCTGCCACCACCGCCGCGAGGGCGAGGGCGGCGCACATGATCGCCAGGACGTACCACCCTTCCACATGGAACGAACCCGCGTGCAGGGCACCCAGCTCCGGGTGCGCGCCGCTGCGCCAGGCGAACAGGTAGTGGCCGAGCGCACCAGCCATGGCGAGGTACACGATCCAGCCCAGCAGACCGACCATCACGGCGCCGGTCCGAGACCCCAGCCGCCTCCCCGCGAAGAACACGAGCCCCCACGCCGACACCGCAACCGCGCCCAACACCCAGATCCAGAACATGTCGTAGGTCACCAGCCCCAGAAACGGCACGGAGATGTAGCTCACGTCCGGGGCGTCCACGTCGGCCAGGTCCGCGTTCCCGAAGTACTGCAGCATGGCGACGGCGTGCTCTCCGTGATGCTGCAGGGTGGCCTCGGAGAGGTTGCCGGGAGAGTCGTAGACCTGGTGATACACGTGGGGCCGGCCCACGGCCGCGAAGTTGAGCCCCTGTTTGCCCGCCTCCTTGAAGGGAGTGAAGTCGGTGTCGTTGGGCATGCGCCGGTAGATCTCGTAGCCCATCGAGTTTGCCGACGGATACGGATCCGCCCGTCGCAGGGCGTCGACGACCCAACCGTTGTTCTCGCCCGTCTCGAACATCATCGACGGTCCGCCGCCGCCCCGCATTTCGATGGACACGACCAGCGCGACATCGTCCAGCCAGGGGTGTTCGTCCACGAATGCGCGCGCGCCGAGCAGCCCGAGCTCCTCGCCGTCGGTGAGCAGGACGATCAGGTCGTTGAGAAGCGGGCCGCGCACGCGCAGCACACGCAGCGTTTCCAGGATCGTGACCACTCCGGAGCCGTCGTCGCCCGCGCCCAGCGCAATCCCGCGGCTGTCGTAGTGCGCAGTGACCAGCACCGCCCGCCCGCCGGGCTCCGACCCGGGGATCCTTGCAAGCACGTTCCGAACCGTGGCCGCGCGGGTGAGCGCCGGACCTGCCAGGTACGACGTGGAGGTCTGCACGGCCGGCTCGTGCCCCAGTCCGCGAAGTTCCTCGAGCAGATACTCCCGAACCTCCCCATGGGCGGGCGATCCCGTCGGCCGCGCTTCCGAAGCGATCCGCACTAGGTGAGCCATGGCTCTCGCCGACGAAAACACCGAGTCGGGTGCGCCTGCCGGGACGGGCGCAGGCAGCGAGCGATAGGAGCTGGAGAACCAGGCCGTGAAGAGGAGAACGACCAGGGTCAACGGGCCGCGAAGCCCGCCCCACGGTGCGGGTGCCGGGTCCGGCTCGGGGCCGACCGACTGCTCTGCCGTCCCGCCTCGCTTCCCTCGCAAGGCTCGCTTGGCCTCCCTGGCCGCCAGCGCTTTTTGTTTCCGCTCGGCTTTCCGCGCCTGCCTCGCCCGACGCTTGCGCTCCGCCGGGCTGATCTCCTGCGTGCGCTCGGGCTCCTCCGTCCCGGGAGACGGGTCCGGTTGCGCGGAAGACGGACCGGCGGGTGCGGGGGCCCGATCAGGGACGGCTGCACCCGGTGCGGGGACGGCCCCGCGGCCGCCGGCCAGCCCCGCTCCGTGCGCTCTGCCGCTGCGACCAGGCGCAGCCCGGGCCCCTGCACGAGCTGCCCGATCCTCTTCTGCCGGCGCTCCCCTGCCCGCTTCGCGCCGTCGGCGTGCGGCCGCTTCCTGCGCAATCTCGCGCTCGAGCTCTTCGACCTCGTCTTCGCTGATCCCCAGCTCGGCAAAGGTCGGAATGCGCGGCAGCTTGTCCTTGCCCATATCGGCCCCCTTTACAGCGGCCCGTCCTCCCACGGCCCCCACAGTGCGTACGTGGCGCTTGCCTCGGATTCCTCGATCCGGCGTGAGCCCTGCACGTTGAAGAATAGCACGCGACCGTCCGGACTGAAGCAGGAACCCGCGAACTCGCCCGGCTGGGGCCCGCCTTCCGCCTGGGGCGACCAGACCAGGTTCACGATCCTTCCCTCGCGGTCGAGACCCCGGACGAACTGGTCTCCGGTGCCGTCCTCGCACATGACCAGTCCGCCGCGCGGACTCACGACGATGTTGTCCGGGCTGTCGAGAACTTCATGAGACGGTGACTCGAAGACGAGCGTCAGCTCACCGGTTTCAGCGCTTGCGGGACGATAGTGGAAGACCTGGCCGGCGGTTGCGTCTCCGCCGTTCGTCGAGACCACGTAGATCCCCCCGTCGCCGTGGAACGCGCCCTCCAGCCGGGCGAAGCGGGCGGCCCCCTGTTCCACACCCTGCCTGAAGACCGCGAGGTGGTCGGATCCGGCCTCCGGGGGATCCGGATCGTCGATGTCCACCCAGTGCGCGGGCAGCGTTGCACCGACCGTCTGGTCACGGGCCGTCAGATATCCGGGTCTGCCGGTGACCGCCATCATCTGCAGTCTTCCGCCGGCTCGGAGCACACCGGGTTCGTCGGGGATGAAGCGGTAGAACCCCGCGCCGGGGAATCTGCGGGCCGCCTGGGGCACGTACCAGGTGTCTTCGGTCTCGTAGACGATTCCGGTGTCCGGATCTACGGCGACCGCCTCGTGGATGAAGCGTCCCATGTCCTTGAGCGGGACCGGATCCACGGGGCCGGCGGCTTCGGCCGGAACCTCGAAGATGTAGCCGTGGGGCTGCTCGAAGCCGTCCTGGCGGCCGGTGGTGACTTCCTCGCACGAGAGCCAGCTGCCCCAGGGCGTGGGACCGCCGGCGCAGTTATAGCGGGTGCCGGCCAGAGAGACGAACTCGTCCACCAGCTCCACCGTGAGGCGGCCGTTCGCTTCCGAGATGCGCACCTCGAGCGATGTGGTCCCGCCGCTGCCCTTCACGTCGTAGGCGGGCTGGCCGATGGGCCGGGCCTTGTCGGCTTCGTCGATCATCTCATGATTGCGCACAAGCCGGACGTTCCCGTTGGGAAGCGGGAAGGCGGCCATCCCGTCGAAGGCGTTGGGGACCGTCAGACCGTCGCGTACCGTCGAGGGCAGTCCCCCGGAGCTGAGCCGGACGCATCGGAAGCTCTCGGGGATCTCCAGCTCGGGACAGTCGGCGCCGGGCACGAGGTCGCCGTACGGCTTGATGATCAGGTTCCTCGGGTCGGCGCTCCCGAAGCCGCGGCCGTCGGCATGGGTTGCCCGCCCCGCCCGGGTGCTCGCACGGTTGCACGCGATCAGCCCCGTGAGGGAAGGGGTCAGCATGGCGCCGCCTCCGGCAGACGCGAACTGCTTCAGGAACAGGCGGCGGTCGATCGACATGCGAGAGATCTCCGGTATGGTGAGTGACGAACGCTGCTCAACGCTGTAGTCATGAGTCATGGACCCGCCGCGGGCAAGCCCGGTATATTGACAGATCGACCGGACGCCGGAATGCTCCCCACTCGGAGGTGACGAAATGCTCGTACAGAACCGACGCGAGTTCGTGAAGACCACGGCGGCTGCGGCGGGGGCTCTGGGCCTCGGCGCGGCCTGCGGTCCATACGACGATCAGGGCGGCGATGTTCCCGCCCCGATGTCGATTCTCGTGCTGGGCGGTACCGGTTTCATCGGTCCCCACATGGTGCGGTACGCCGTTTCCCGCGGGCACACCGTGACGCTGTTCAACCGGGGCATGACCAACACGCACCTCTTCCCCGATCTGGAAAAGCTGGTCGGCGACCGGGACGGGAACCTGACGGCGCTGGAGGGCCGCACGTGGGACGCCGTCATCGACAATTCGGGGTTCGTACCCCGCCTCGTCCGGGATTCGGCGACTCTGCTCGCCGAGTCGGGCCGATACTTCTTCGTTTCGTCTCTCTCCGCGTACAAGGATCTGGCACCCGACGGAATCACGGAGGACTACGAAGTCGGTCGCCTGGACGATCCGACCGTCGAAGAGCGGACCGCAGAGACCTACGGCCCGCTCAAGGCCCTGTGCGAAGAGGTCGTGCGGGAAGTGTTCGGAGACCGGGCGAACATCGTCCGGCCCGGTTACATCGTCGGCCCCGGCGACAACAGCGACAGGTGGACCTATTGGCCGGTGAGGGTTTCGGCCGGCGGCGACATGCTCGCTCCCGGGGTGCCGGACTTCCCGTTCCAGTTCATCGACGCCCGAGATCTCGGCGCATGGATGGTGCGCATGGCGGAGGAGCACGTTTCGGGCGTCTTCAACGCGGTCGGTCCCACCGAAGCATTGGACATGGGGACATTCTTGGAGACCTGCCGGGAGGTGAGCGCGAGCGACACCGTCTTCCACTGGGTCGACTCCGACTTTGTCGAGGAACAAGGCGTGGCGTTCCCCATCTGGACCCCTCGCCGCGGCGTCTTCGGCGGGATCCACACGGTCGACATCTCGCGTGCAGTCGAGGCCGGGTTCACCAGCCGCCCGATTGCCGAAACAATCGGGGACACCTTGGAGTGGTGGAACGGGTTGACCGAGGAGGACCGCCCAGGCGGCGCGATGTCCAGCGGATTGCGGAAACCGCCGGAGCTGGGCTTCGGGCCTGCGACTATCGAGGCCATGATGGAGGTCGAGGCGGCCGTACTGGAGGCCTGGGCAGCACGGGGCTGATAATCGGCCACGCGGGCAGTAACGGGAGAACCGTAGAATGCGGGTGAGCTGGACGCGGAACGAGGGAGTCCTGATCGCGAAGCCGGTGGGGCGTATCTACAGCTCCGACTGGTTGGACTGGCGAAGCGCGCTCGAGTCGGGCATCGGGCCCGACGACAACAAGATGGTAATCGACTTCGAGCAGGTTCAGTACCTCGGCAGCGCCGGTCTGCGAGTCGTGCTGATGACGGCGAAGCGGTTCAGCGGTCCCGGTCAGGCATTCGCGGTTTGCCGACTTACGCGCCCTGTCGCCGAGGTGTTGACCGCCAGCGGCTTCGATTCGCTCCTGTCCGTGTACGACTCGAAGGAAGCGGCCATAGCTGCGATCAACCGGAAGGTGGACGCGGGTTGAAGTTGGATTACTCGGGAGGGGCCGACGGATTCGCGGGAGTCTCGGCCTTCCAGCGGTCGTAGCGCATCCGGAGCGTCCTGACCGGATTGGCGTTTTCGCCCGCCCGGATGTTTTCGTCGGTTACGTCGATGAACAAAGAGTAGTCGCCGTCGTTGAATGACGTGCCTGCCGGGTCGTCGGCGTCTGCGACCAGGATGTAGGCCACATGCGAGGTCTTCCCGTCACAGGGCACGTGGTCCAGGATCGGGTCCGACTCGCAAGTGCAACGCATGTCGCCGCCCTCCGCGTCCGCGGCCTCCATCGCAGCCATGACCCGGTCCGCCATCGTCCCGGCCTCGGTCTTGAAGGCCGCAACCGCTCGGTGCACCACATCGTCGGACGCCAGGATGTTGCCTTGGACCGAGAAGTAGATGCCGCTCGCCGGAATGCTGTCGGCCACGGCCAGCGAAGCTGCGCCGTTCTCGCTCCCGGAGTGACCCGCACAACGCCCCTGCATGTCCACGATCCCGAACTGGCGCCGCTCGAACTGCGGATCCTCCGAGAGCATCTCGATGATCCGGTCAGGTGCCGTGCCCTTCTTCAGTTCGGCATGGATGAGCTCCTGGTTGGCACGGGTCCTGTCCACTCCGGCCTGGGCGGCGGCCACCGCCACCCCCGGCACCACGAT
Source organism: Longimicrobiales bacterium (assembly GCA_965215065.1). Taxonomy (GTDB): domain Bacteria; phylum Gemmatimonadota; class Gemmatimonadetes; order Longimicrobiales; family Gaopeijiaceae; genus Bin94. The sequence goes on along the minus strand of OZ244037.1, from coordinate 702,330 downwards.
CGCCTGGATGTCCATGAGACCCCTGGCGGGAAAGTTTGCGAACCGGCCCTGCGCCACGCACGTAGCCGATGCGATCACCACCTGTCCGGTGCGGGTGTCGATCGCGATCACCGACCAGGTGGCGGAGAGCGGTCCGGGCAGGAACGTCGAGAGAAGCAGGAGGGATCCCAGCAAGCGGCGGGCCACCGTGAGCAGGCGGCGGGCTTGCCGTGCCATTGAGAAGCGAGTCATCGTTACCTCCGTTGCGGTTGTGAACCCGACAACATCCGGGCAGGCGGCTGAACACGCAAGGAGACGGCAGCTCGATGCCCGGGCCGATCCTGCCCGCGAGAAGGGCCACCGCTGGCGCGAGCAGTTGCTGCAGGCGCGCCATTACAGCGACTTTCGTGAACTGTGACTAAGACAACCCTTGTGTCGATTGATACGACACTCGTCGTCGGTTCCCAACTGGACCTCGGGCGGGACACTGGACCCCGAGACTGACGATCATGTAAATCATTATATACAAATCGATAAGGGACCGGCCCGTTGGGACGAGTACATTCGAGAGTCGGCGGGGACGAATGTCCGACAAGGGCTTCCGGGGTACGGAAGCCCTTGGGTTGGGGCCGCCGGGGTGTTGGGGGTCGGGATGCTGGGAATCTTAGGGGCGCGGCCATTCCAAGATGACCATGATGCTCCGACATGTTCGCGTCACGACGCGAGCGAGAGCGGATGCCCGACGGGTAGTCCGGTCGGCGGTGTACTCGTGGGTGTCGGCATCGACCTGTCGCTCTCCGAGCGCGTCAACGTGACGTTCGGCCTGAGATACCGGCGCGAAGCGACGCGCCACGGCGAAATCCGCCACTACCGCCACGCGCTCAGTACTTGGTGGCATCACCTACCGGCTCGTAAGGTGAATTGCTCACCGACGGGCCCTCCCGGGCACAACGCCCAGGGGCGTTTTCCTGCGGTCTTGCACGCTTGGGCCGGTGTGTGCTACGGTTGCAGTCGGCAGCCTCGCTGGTTCGGAGGAAGTCTCGCAACAGGAGTTCGGGCCGTGTCCGACAATCTCAGCCGAAGGGCGTTCGTGGACCGGGGATCGAAGCTGGCCATGGGTGCGATGATCGTTCCGCGCCACGTCCTGGGCGGGGCCGGTCACCAGGCACCCTCCGACAGGCTCAACGTCGCCCTCGTCGGCGTGGGCGGCCAAGGTATCGAAAACGCGCAGGAACTGGGCACGGAACACATCTCCTCGATCTGCGATGTGCACTTCGGCATCGTCCACCGGCGTGTTCAGGAGCGGCTGACCGACGGTGACGGAAACCCCCGTGAGAAGGGTCACCGTTGGCGAGAGCAGTTCCTGCGGGCGCGCCAATACACGGACTTTCGGGAGCTTCTGGACCGGGAGGAGGATCTGGATGCCGTAATGATCGCGACCCCCGACCACCTCCACGCCCCGATTGCCAAGGCGGCCATGGAGGCGGGCAAGCACGTATACGTCGAGAAGCCCCTCACCTACACCGTCCACGAGGCGCGCGCGCTCAACGAAATCGCACAGCGAACGGGCGTGGTCACCCAGATGGGCAACCAGGGCCACTCGGAAGACGGTGCCCGCCGGATCAACGAGTGGGTGCAGGCCGGTGTGCTCGGAGACGTGACCGAGGTGCACATCTGGACCAACCGCCCGATCTGGCCGCAGGGGGTTCGGCGTCCCGCTCGCTGGAAGGAAGGCTTGAACCCGGGTTGGTACCAGCAGTGGCACCAGGGCGCGATCCATTCGCTCGCCGCAGACGTGATGGACGCCGGGTACGCAGTGCCGACGGGCATGGAGTGGGACCTCTACCTGGGTCCAACGACGAAGGACATCCCCTTTCATCCCGTCTACCACCCCTTCAACTGGCGCGGCTGGGTCGACTTCGGCGTAAGCGCACTGGGCGACATGGGCGCTCACCTGATGGACCACCCATACTGGGCCCTCGGGCTGACCTACCCCACCACCGTAGAGGCCACGTCGACCCCCTGGGGCGGCCCGGCCGACGACCCCGAATCCTTCCCGCTCGCCATGCGCGTGCACTACGAGTTCCCGGCGCGCGGTCCGATGCCGGCGGTCGACCTGCACTGGTACGACGGCGGTCTCATGCCCCCCCGCCCTGCCGCACTCCCCGACGAGGTCGACCTCAATCGTACCGGCGGCGTGATGTTAGTCGGCGAACGGGGGATCCTCATGCACGAGACCTATGGCCGCAATCCGCGCCTCTTCCCCGAGTCGCTGGCCCGCGCAGCCGAGGAGGTGCCTCGCAGCTGGCCCCGCATCGAAGAGACCCACCATATGAACTGGGTCAACGCCTGCAAGGGAGAGGGCGAAGCTTCCTGTCCCTTTGACTACGCGTCCCGCCTGACCGAGGTCATGCTGCTCGGCATCGTGGCTCTCCGCGCGGGGCAGGGGAAGAAGATCCACTATGATTCAGACGCGATGCATGTGACCAACGTCCAGGACGCCAACCGGTATCTGACGCGGGAATACCGGGAGGAGTGGGAGGTGTGACCGACATGACGCACACGCGCCGCCGTTTCCTCGCCGGCTCTGCAGCCGCTGCTGCCGGAGCCGCGGCGCTGGGACCAGCTCGCGCCTTGGCCGCATCTTCAGGCACGGCGACCTCGGTACCGGCGACGCCGGCCCCGCCCCTGCCCGACCCCTCCCCCCGCCCTCTCAGCATCCTCATCTTGGGCGGAACCGGATTCATCGGCCCGCACCAGGTGCGTTACGCCATGTACCGGGGCCACGAGGTCTCCATCTTCAACCGGGGCCGCACCGCCCCCCGCCTCTTCCCGGGAGTGGAGACGCTGATCGGCGACCGCGACGGCCAGCTCGACGCCCTGCGCGGCCGCACCTGGGATGCCGTCATCGACAACAGCGGCTATGTGCCCCGGCATGTGCGCGACTCGGCCGAATTGCTCCGCGATTCCGTTGGCCGATACCTGTTCACGTCGACCGGATCGGTCTACAGCTTCGACCAGGACGAAATCACCGAAGACGGCGAACTGCTCCCCGTCGAGGATCCGGAGAGCGAGGATGCCAACCGCTACTACGGTCCCCTCAAGATCCTTTGCGAGAACGCCGTCACCGACACTTTCAGGGAACGCGGCACGGTCTTCCGTTTGCATGTCGTGGCGGGCCCGGGCGATACGACGGACCGCTTCACCTACTGGCCCGTCCGCATCGACCGCGGGGGCGAGATCATCGCGCCGGGGAGCCCCGATACCCCGGTCCAGTACATCGATGTGCGCGACCTGGCCGAGTTCATGATCCTGGCCCTCGAGCGCGACACCGGCGGCACCTTCAACGTCGCCGGGCCCGCGCTGGACCCGACCTCGATGGCCGAGTTCCTCTACGGCGTCCGCGCCATCACCAGTGCGCCGCTGAGCTTCACCTGGGTGGACGAGCAGTTCCTGATGGACCGGCAGGCCGGCTTCCAGCTCTGGTATCCGCCGGACGACGGGCCCGCACGCGGCATCTCGCGGGTCCGGTCCCACAAGGCCGTCGCCGCCGGACTCAAGTTTCGACCGCTGGCCGTCACCGCGCTCGACACGCTGGACTGGTTCAACGCCCTCCCCGAAGAGCGTCGCAACGAGCTTCAGCTCAACTTGGAGCGCGACCGGCAGGTCTTGGAGGAGTGGAACGCGCGGTAGCCGCTGCTGGGGCGCGCCTGCGAGACCCAGCAGCCCGTGGATAAATCCCCCGGCATTGGAGCGGCGATGCATCCGGGCCGGATCGCTTCGCTCTTCGTTGCTTCTCGGGCGAATGGCGGTGCTGTTCCCCTTCAAAGCGCCTTGTCGGCCCGGTGCCTCGCCGCTCTCGGTGCTCGTGCGGATTAGAAGCGCCACCCCGGGCGGAAGTCCCGTGCGGGCGCTTCGCCCAGCAACCGGGCCCGCACCATCTCGATCGGCATGCGGCCGCCCTTCAGGATCGCGTCGTGGAACTCCCGTTCGGTCATCTCGCCGCCGACCACCAGCTGCTCGTGCAGCGCCCGGATCTGCAGGCCCCCCAGCATGTACGCGGCCTGGTAGAGCGGCGAGTAGCTCCCGTTGAAGGAGCGGCGAACCTCGGCGGTCGCGTTGGCGGGCTCATGGCCCACGCGGTCGACCAGAAACGCGATGGCCTCGTCGGGCGTCATCTCGCCGAGGTGGAATCTCAACGAGAAGATGATCCGCGCCGCGCGATGCATGCGCCAGAACAGCATCCCGATGCGGTCCTCGGGCGTGGCCGGGAAGCCCAGGTCCCAGAGCCGCATCTCCCAGTAGAGCGCCCAGCCCTCGCCCCAGAACGGCGTGCGGAAGAGGTTTCGGTGGGAGTTGTACCGGTCGGTCATGAAGCCCTGCAAATGATGGCCCGGGATGAGCTCGTGGTGCACGGTCGCGCGAGAGAAGTGGATATTGTTGCCCCGCATGCTCATGCGCTTCTCGTCGTGGGTCATCTCGTCGGTCGGGAAGGACACGCGGATGACCTCGCCGCCCAGGAAGAACGGACTCACGCGCTGGCGCTCGGGTGACATCATCTCCAGCCGCCACACCTCCTCGGCCAAGGGCGGAACGGTCACCAGGCCGCGCTCCGTTACGAAGTCGACGGCCTCCTGGGCCAGCTCCATGATCAGTTCGGGCTGCCTGCCGGGCTCGACATGCAGCGTCTTGACATGTTCGAGGGCGGCCCGCCAGTCGTCTCCGTACCCCAGCTCCCGCGACGCCTCCAGCATGCGCGCGTCGCACCACGCGAACTCCCGCTCGGCGATCGCGATCAGCTCCTCGGGCGTGTACGGGATCATCTCGCGGATCAGATCCGCCTCCATGCCGTCCCGTCCGATGGGGTCGCCGACGATCGGCTCCTCCGCGCCCTCCGGCCAGCCGACGACCTGCTCCCGCAGCGTCGCGAGGTAGCGCCCCAGCGCCTCGTCGGCCTGCTCGAAAGGCTGCCGCGCCCACCAGGTGAACATGGGGTCGTAGCCCTCGTAGTGGCCGTACCAGATGCGCAGCGCCGTTCTGTAGGAGTCGAGCAGCCGCACGGCCCGCAGTCCGGTGATGGGCGTCGGAGGCGGCTGTCCTGCCCATCCCTCGCCGGCTTCACCGCCGGCCGCACGCGACTTCGCCGCACGGTCGGCTTCGTCCACGGCGGCGGCCAGCCCGGCCAGACTTCCCGCGATCTCCTGTCCGTCGACCGTCCTGCGGGAGTGCCGGATGTCGAGCAGGGCTACGATCGTGACCGCGAAGGGCAGCAGCGGGAGCACTTCGGCGACGAGGCGCTCTTCCCGCACGAGCAGCTCCCGGCGGTAACGCACCTCGCTGGTGAGCAGCACGTGATCGACGCTGCCCTCGAGGTCGTCGGACGCGACATGGAGGGCGTCCAGCTCCTCGGCCCATCCCGAGAGGAATTCGCCCATCCGCGCCTGCCGGGCCGCCGAATAGGGAATGTCCGTCCAACGCCGCTCCAATGCACCCAGGTCGGCGCTGAAGCGCTCTACGACCATCGCGAGGGAGGATCCCTGAAACGCGGCGACCGGTCCGAGCGCCGGAGCGCGGGACTGAGGCACCGACGCACGGGCGGTCTCCGGGGCGGCAGCTGCTGCGAAGACGATCGCGGCGAACAGAGCGACCGTACGCGCTCCCGCGGTCGTCGTGACGGCCGCCGTGCGACGCCCGTCCTTCCACGATTGAGTTTCCACCGGCTGCTCCTTCGAACGTATACTCAATGCTCGCCGCGCAGCGTCGGACGGCTTCGGCTGCTGCGGCAGTCACCATGTAGACTCTGGACCCATGCAGGTATTCGGGCAACACGAAAAGCAGACGCTGGAGCAGCTCGCGCGCGTCGCCGAACGGGCCGAGCACGCCGCTTTGATGGCCGACGGCCACTTGGGGTACGTCATGCCCATAGGCGGAGTCGCGGCCTACCGGGACCGCGTGAGCGTGGCCGGCGTGGGCTTCGACATCGCGTGCGGCAACGCCGCGATCCGCACCGACCTGAGCCTGGACGACCTGGGGGACCGCCCGGGGGGGCTCCGCCGGCACTTGGAGCATCTCGGCGACGAGCTCCGGCATGGGATCGCCTTCGGGATCGGCGGCACGAACAAGTCGGCCGACGCGCCTTCGGATCATCCCCTGTTCGAGGATTCGGCATGGGAAGCCGTCCCGTCCCGGTACCGGGCCGCCCTGCTGGCCAAGGCCCGAAAGCAGCTCGGCACGGTCGGATCCGGCAATCACTATGTGGATGTCTTCGCCGACGAAAAGGGGCGCATATGGGTCGGCGTGCACTTCGGATCGCGCGGGTTCGGCCACACGGTCGCATCCTCGTTCCTGGCCATCGGGCAGGGAGCCGAATGGGGGACGCGAGTCCGCGAGGCGGAGGTCGTCCTCGACCTGCACGCGCCCGCCGGGCACGACTACTGGCGCCTCATGAAGCTGGCGGGCCGCTACGCCTACGCCGGCCGAGAGTGGGCGGCGCGGAAGGCGGTGGAGATCATCGGAGGGCGGGAGGTCGAGCTGGTCCACAACCACCACAACTTCGCCTGGCAGGAGGAGCACTTCGGGGAGCGCTTCGTCGTGGTGCGAAAGGGGGCGACTCCGGCGTTTCCGGGGCAGAAGGGATTCGTGGGCGGTTCCATGGGCGACAACGCAGTCATTCTCGAAGGGACGCGCGGTGCCGCGCCCGGGTCGCCGGTCGCCGAGCTTCAGGCGGCCGCCCTATGCTCCACCGTTCACGGTGCCGGCCGGATCATGAGCCGCACGGCCGCAAGGGGAAAGCGGCACCGCCGCACGGGCAAGGTGCTCAAACCGGGCAAGGTGTCCCGCCGGATGATGACCGACTGGGTCCACCGCAAGGGCGTCGTGCTGCGCGGCGGCGGGACGGACGAGAGCCCCCACGTGTACCGTCGGCTCCCCGACGTACTGGCCGCGCAGGGCGACACGGTCACCGTGCTGCACACTCTGCGGCCGCTGGTGGTGGTCATGGCGGGGCGGGGCAGGTAGGGTCCGGGCCGACACAGAAAGGGCGGGAGAGGAAGATTACTCGACCGGAGTCGACGCATTGGGGTCGGCGATTTGGGACGCCACCTCGCCTTCATATACGTACTCCGAGCCGAGCACGAGGTACTTTGTCCAGAGACGCCAGACCGCGCGCCACTTGTCGCTCGTCGGGTCAGCCTCGTCGACGGGCAGCCCATAACGCTTCGCATCCGACGCCGATACGATGGCCCTGTGGTCCTTGGGTTGGCCGATCAGATGTTTTTGCAGTCTGGCCGTCAAGGTATCTACGTCATCGCGAGTTCGACTCGGCACACATGCCAGAGCTTCCCTGACCAGATCCCCGGTCCTGTGCATCGCGTCGCGGGCTTGCTGCACCATAAGGGCGGTGATGTCAGAGAGAAGCGAAGCGTGGAGAGGGTATGTAGTAGGATTCTGCTGAATCCGCCGCTCCGCCTCCTCCACGGCCGAAATGATCGCCCTCGCCGCGGCGAGCGAGCCGTTCGGCAATAGGAACTGAGGATCGACCGGGCCGAGGTCACCAGTCGGCCCCATGTAGATATTATGAGCCCCGAGGACGAACACCGTTCCTGCGCTCTTGGCTTGGTCCGGTACGATTACCGTCAGCTCACGGCAGCGGGACTGAGCCTGGCGGATGAGTCGAAGTGCAGTCTCGCCGTCGCCCCCCGGCGTGGCGAGCATCACGTGGAGATCCTGATCCGAATCTGCTTCGAACAGCGTCTCCTCGAAGAACGGAACGCTGCGGTCAAAGATCACATCTTGCACCACGACGAGACGGCAGTTGTAATCTTCCTGATACTCCCGGATCAGCTTCTGGCGCTCGTACCGGGCGGCATGGGCAGCCTCATACAGGGGTGGTCCGAGCCGTCACCGCCGGAACCGGATGGGTGGTCCCCGCATGTCGAACGTAGATGGTTTGTTGCCCCTCGCCCTTCTGGTCTCTTCCCGAACCCGGTTGGCGATCTTGATCCGCTCCCGCCAATCGGGATCGATGCTTGGCGGTGGCGGAGAGAGCGCAGGGGAGGAGCTCACGGAGTCTCGCTGTCGACTCTCTGGACCGGTTTGGGGCTCGCGCATTCTGTTCATCCGCCTGACCTATGGTGACGTGGCATGACATAATATGATACTGAACGAGGATGTACGAAGTCCAGCCGCCACGGTGTCACCACTCCTCGAGGCTGCGGGTGCCCGAAGACGGCGGGCATCTCCGTCGCACCTCTGGAGGGTCCGCGAGGACTTATCTCGGTCAGCACGACACTGGTTACCGTCCCCGTTTCGTCCCTTACGCCTGCCAGAATACGACCGTCGTGTGCGTCGAACACGGTCCAGTGCGCGGGGAGCTCGGCCGTGAAGGCCCCGCCGCCGTCCAGCGGCCGCACGTCCCACACTGCCTCGGGCGCTCCTGGTGCGACGAACCGGCGCATCCACACCCTTTCGTTCCGATCCACGCGCAGGTCGGAGATCCGCGGGGGAACGGGATTGACGGGCGCGGCCCGAAGCGCTTCGATGGAGCCCGCGGACATGCCCGCCACCGCTTCCCTGACTCGATTCTCCGGCAGCAAGGTGCTCAAGATGTCTTCCATCGGCCCCGGGTCGTAGGACGCGATCAGCCGGGCCCGTTCTCGCTTGATCTGGTCTTGCGACACGGCCGGCCCGAAGGACGGCATCGGCACCGCGCCCAACTGAGTGCCGTCGGGACCGAGCACGAAGGCCACTTCCGCCTCCGTCTGCGCGACCACGAACCTGCCGCCGTCGGCGTGTGCGGCGAACACCTCATACCCGAATATCACCGGCGCGCTCGCCATTCCCCGTCCGGTTCGATGGATGACGCGTTCCTTCCCCAAGGCCTCCCATACGACATTTCTGGTGCCGTCTGCGGCGATGGTCGTGTACCGCACGGGGTTGCGAGCGGGGCCTGCAGAGAGCGCGAAGGGGTTGCCGGGGTCGACCTCCGCGAACAACCCGGCATCGCCTGCGAGCAGTGCCACGAAGTTCACCTCTCCGCCGCCCAGCCCGGGCTTGAAAAACGGGACGACGCGACGTTCTTCGTCGCCGTCGAACACGAAAGCGGCATACAACGAGTCGTCCCACACCACCAAGCCGCCGTCGGGTGACCGCACAATGCGCTTCACGCTTGCGAACGGTCCGTCGAGGGTGGCTGTCTGGCGGCCACTGACCGGCATGAGGAGCACCCGGTTGCCCTCGGCGACCGCAACAACACCGTCGTTCAGAAACAATGCTCCCGAAGCATTGCCTTCGAAGACCGTCTCCTGTGCCGTGCAGGGGGTGCCCATGGCGAATGCTGCGGCCGCCGGAGCGATCCACCGGCCCGTCATCGTGTTGCCTTCAGCGTCGCCAGGATCGCCTTTGGGACACCGAGTTCGTCTGTGGCGCGCAGCAGCACTCTGTCGCCCCGCGCATCCAGGAGCCTGTAGTCGGTCGGCAGCTCGAGGATCCCGTCAAGCCGGTTCTCACCTAGGTGCCAGCGTTGCCAGACGGCCGTATCGGCACCGGGAAGCGTGTAGCGCTGTACCCATGCCCATCCGTCTCCGTCAACGAGCATGCGCGCCAGCGCCGGTGCCACGGTGTTCCCTTCCGCACTTTTGTAGAACTCCTCCTCGTCCCGTCCCATGCCGCGAAGCCCGCCGAGCAGCTGCGATACGCCCGCCGGTACATCTGCCGGGATGCCGTCGCGCTCCTCCCTTCTCACAATCTTCTCCTCGCGCCACAGCCGGTCGGCCTCTCGCGATACGGGAACTCCCGGCCCGAAGCTGAACGTCATGACGGCATCGCCGGAGCGGTTGTACGCCGACACATTTCCGGATTCCGTGTCCGCCACGAGCACCAGATCGCCAGCCACGGCCGCGAGGGCGGAGTACGAGAAAGGCTTCTCGTAGGTGTTGAAGGCGGTGGTGCCGTAGTTCCGCCGCACCACCTCACGACCGTCCGCCTCTGCGATCCCGACCTGCGAACCGTCCGGCATCAACGCCAGATAGCTGATCTTCCCTCTGTACGGGCCGTCGGCTCGTTCGGAGAACATCGGGTCCGCGTCGCGGAAGACGACGGCACCGTCGGCGTGGACGCCGATCGGCCTAGGGATCATGGCATGGCCGCGGAAGGACAGGGGATTGTAGGTGACGGCGTCGATCAGGGATCCGTCGTCGGCGAACAGCGTCACCCGTGCATTGACGAAATCGTCGACAAAGAATCCGCCGGGGTCGGCTCTTCCGATGGCCCTGATCCTTTGGAAATCGCCCGGCCCCTCGCCCCGGCGTCCCACCGTCGTCACCTCGCCGGAGGATGTGTCCACGATGAAGAGGCTCAGCGCCATTCCGTCCGCCAGCACGATCCGGTGGAGGTCGAGCATGAGGCCGCCGGACAGACGGCCGATCATGGATACTCCCTCATGGGGAAAGTCCACCGACACGAACACGATGTCTTGGAGCGTGTAGCGTTCCTGCAGGGGGGCCGTGCCGACGCGTGAGAGAACGGACCGGAGACCTTCCCCCCCTGCCTCGATCCCAGTGTCCGTAATGAATGTCGGAGTGCCCTTGACGCCGAGGAGAGCAGCCAGGGCGACGTTAGCCGCCACGCGGCTCGAGGTTGGTTCACTCTCCATGCAGGCAACGAACGCTTTCGTATCCGACACTCCGTTCTCGTCGGCAAACTCCTCCCAACGTCCGCCCTCCATCCACTCGTCCTTATCCATCAGCGCATGGTGGATGTCGGCGAACATGCCCAGCTCCTCCGCACAAACGGCGGCACTCGCCGCCTCCCGTGCCCGAGGGTGGATCCGCTCGAGTGGCAGGTGCAGAAGCGCTATGGCGAGTCCGCCTGCTACCGCCCGTTGCAGTGCTGGCTCCGCCGACCGGCAGAACGGACACTCATAGTCGATGAACATCACGACAGTATCCGTCGGATTGGGGTGGTTCGAGATAATCGTGGCTTGGTCGATCATCTCATTCCACGTTGACTCAATGAGAGCACGCTCCTGGCTGCTCGCCCGCCAACGGGAGAACCATCGGCCCATCGGACCAGTCGGGCCGAAGAGAAGCACCAAGATAGTAGCCAAGATGGCTATGTTGACGACCGTGCTCAGACGGTTCGATGTGGTAGACAAGGCCTTCCTCGCGAAGTAAGGGGCAGCCCGCAAACCGGTTCCGCGGACTGCCCCCTGGGGGGGGGGTGGCGCGCCGCCTTCTACTGGACTAAAAGCACCAGTAGTCGATCTGGCCGTTGCAGTAGTAGACGACGCAGAAGTTGCCTTCCTCGTCCTCGCCCACGCACGCCCAGCACCCCGGAACACCGCCGCAGGGCGGCTCGTCCTGAATGGTTCCGGCCGATGTCCCTATCGGCTGCTGCACCGCGCTGAGCACGAGGATAGCGAGCACTCCCAGCAACCTCACGATGTTCGCACGCCCACTCTTCCGCATTTTGCTGCTCCTTGCCTACAGATTCCCTCCGGTCCCGGTTGGACCGATGTGAGTTCCTGAAGCATAGCGAAAACGATGCGATCACGCCACCCCCAGTCTTGTCCAATGACGAATGAGTATCCATGTGTCAAGGAACCGTGTCCGGCGGGTCGGCGGGAGCCTTCCGGCGCTGGTCGGGTTCACGTGCGCCGACTCCCCTGTCTCGGCGGCGGGCGTCCGTTTGCCCGCCGCCGAGACAGGGGTCAGTGCTACCGCTCGGCCCGTGCAAGTCCGTCATGGGGAGGTGCGGGGGTCGGCGTCCAGAGCCGGTCCTGTTGGACGAGGGCGTTGGCTAGGATGACGAGCTTCCGCATGACCGCGGTGAGCGCGACCTTGGGCGGCTTGCCGGCGGCGCGCAGCGCCTCGTATTTCCGCCTGAGGCCGGGATTGCAGCGGATCGCGGCCAGGGCGGGCATGTAGAGCATCCGCCGCACCTTGCCCCTTCCTCCCTGGATGAAGCTGCGTCCCTTCCATGCGCCGGATTCGCGGGTCACCGGTGCCAGCCCGGCGAGGCTTGCGGCCCGCGGGCCCGTCATCGCGCCCAGTTCGGGCATGTGGACGATCAGTCCGGCGGCGGTGATGCTGGAGATGCCGGGGATGGAGGCCAGGATCTCGGACCGGCGCTTCAGGGTCTCCTCGCTGCCGAGGAGCTTCCGGATCTCGGCGTCGACCCGCTTCAGCTGGCGCTCGGCCTGTGCCAGCCGCCGTTCGTTGAGCCGCCTGGCCAGCGGGTGGCGCAAGTGCTTGCCGCGGTTGCCGATGGCGGTACGGTCCTCCTTCAGCGCGTCTCGGACCAGCTGCAGCTCGGCGAGGTCGCGCTGGGTCTGGGACTTCGCCGAGACCGGGCGCAGATCGTCGATGGCGGCCGCCATCCGCGCCAGCGTGCGGGCGTCCACGGCGTCGGTCTTGGCGCGCCGTCCCATCGACCTGGCGAAGCACCGCACCCGGTACGGGTTGATCGCGTAGAGGGGAACGCCGGCCTCGAGCAGGGCATCCTCGAAGTCCCGGTGCCAAGGGCCGGTGGGCTCGTAGGCGACCCGGTCGACCTCCGGCCCCATCCAGCCGATCAGTCTGCGGAACCCGGCGGGGTCGTTCGTGAAGCGGGCCGCCGTGCCCCCGGGTGCGGCGTAGGCGTCGAGGCGGGCTTTCGAGATGTCGATCCCGACGGTACGGTGGGTCATCTTCCCTTCTCCTGTGCTTGTCGTGCGAGCCATGATGCTCAGGTATCCATTCAGGACGTGGGAAGGACGGTGGCGACCAAACTCACTCGCGGCCCTTGCGGCCAAGCCTGAAACGGCCCGACCACCGCCCCCCTTCGGCGTTCCCGCGGGAACGCCGAAGGGCCGGGCCCATCCCAACAGACCCGGAAACTCGAAATCAGACTGAAATAGAACAGACAAGCCTGAACGAGGAGGCGTTTTCCAGCGGGGAATGAGCCCGAAGCGCGGACCGACGAGATCATTGGAGGATGATCGTGACTCTACGCACCGAACGGATCCGGACCTTGGAGCAGCTCCGCGCCTTCCTGGACGGCAGCGAGCCTGCAGACTTCCACCTCGCCGACCGCGATTCCGCTTTATGCCTTCGTCCGCCGGACCCTCGTGCGGTTCCGGTACCACCACGAGCCGGGCAGGGCCGGCAAGGGACTGGTGAAGCAGTTCCTCGCCAAGGCGACCGGGCTGTCCCGTGCTCAGATCACCCGGCTGATCGCCCAGCACAGGAGGACGGGGCACATCCGCGACCACCGCAGGAAGCCCCCGGCACGGCCCTTCACGCGCCGGTACACCCCCGCCGATGTCGCCCTGCTGGCCGATGTGGACGAGGCGTGCGGCCAGCTCTCCAGACCGGCCACCAAGGAGTTCCTCCGGTGCCAGCACGAGGTCCACGGCGACGAGCGCTTCAAGCGCCTCGCCGGAATCTCGAACGGCCACATCTACAACCTACGCAGGACGTGGGCGTACCGGACCGGCCGCCTCACCTTCCGCAGGACGCGCTCCACGCCGGTGGGCATCGGCGAGCGTCGCAAGCCCCGCCCGGACGGGCGGCCGGGCTTCCTGCGCGTCGACACCGTCCACCAGGGCGACAAGGACGGCGAGAAGGGCATCTACATCATCAACGTCGTCGACGAGGTCACCCAGTTCCAGCATCTCGGCGCGGTTCGCCGCATCACCGAGCACTACCTGACGCCCGTCCTCGAAGCCCTCGTCACCGCCTTCCCCTTCACCGTCCTCGGCTTCCACGCCGACAACGGCTCCGAGTTCATCAACCACCGCGTCGCGGCGCTGCTCGCCAAGCTCCACATCAACGAGTTCACCAAGTCGCGGCCCCGGCGCTCGAACGACAACGCCCTGATCGAGAGCAAGAACGGCAGCATCGTGCGCAAGTGGCTCGGACACACCCACATACCGCGCGACCTCGCGCCGCTCGTCGACGCCTTCCTCCGCGACTCCCTCTCCCCCTTCCTCAACTTCCACCGCCCTGCCTCTTCGCCGTCGAGGCCGCCGGCCCCGACGGCCGCGTCAAGAGGCGCTACCCCCAGGACCGGGTCGCCACGCCCCTCGACCGCTTCCGGTCGCTGCCCGACGCCGAAACGTTCCTCAGGCCCGGCGTCACGTTCGAGGCGCTCGACCGGATCGCCGCCGCCTCCTCCGGCTTCGATGCCGCCAAGACCCTGACCAAGGCCCGCGACGAGCTTTTCCGCGCCGTCGCGCGCCGTCGAATCCGCCGCATGAACTCCGTCGCGGCGACCGCCGACTCTCCCCGTGCCCTCGTGTCTTCGGCATCCGCCGGTTCGCCGACGTCGAGAGGCCGGGGCGCGGCGAGGATATATATGTTCAAACCAGAGGATCGGAGGAGGATGCCCCGACCGGTCGGCCCGGGATGTCGGAAGTCCCCGGCCGGACGGGTCCGCCCTCGCCTCGGAGAGATGACTTCGAGGGCTCCGGAGACCACCGGAATCCACCTTGAAATCACACTCGAACCGTCCGATGAAGCAGACCGCCTGACGGAACTCGTGCCTCTCCGGCATCCGCTGGATCACCGGTTGCCTCTCTCCACCGTTTCAGAGGATACTGATACACCTTCAACTTCAACTGCCGCCTGCCCCGCATCCCAGCTTCATCTCTCGCCCCACGCCTCATCCTCGTTCAGGCTCATCTCCAGATTGGAAAATGCTCCCCTGGTTGAGAGCACATAATCTGTCCGGTTCTGAAAACTCTCACACCGATGAGGTCTGTGACCGATGGCGGCGAAGACGGATCACGCAGGCGGCGGCTGCGGCCGTTCTGGGGATGACGGCCTGGGCGTTAGCCCCGTGATCTGCGTCGGAGTCGACTGACATATCAATTCCTCGCCGATCCCCCGCCGACCGCGCGACAGGTTTCGTCCACGGTGCCGGCCAGCCTGACCAAGCTTCCCGCGATTTCCTGTCCGTCGACACGGTCGCCGTGCTGCACACCCTGCGGCCGCCGGTGGTAATCATGGTGGGGCCGGGCAGGTAAGTACCCTCGGCGGCCCCGGCTTCCCGTCGCGATGCGGTCAGCCCGGCGGAACCTTGGCCGTGCCTGGCAGCCCGTGGACAAATCCCCCTGGTATTCGAGCCGATTCATCCACGGGTACCTACCCCCGCACTTCTTCGTCGATTCCTTCCTCCCCTTCCCATTTGGCGACAACCGCCGCCGCGCACGAGTCGCTGTAGACGTTGACGGCGGTGCGCGCCATGTCGAGGGGCCGGTCGATGGAGAGCATCGCGCCCACGATCAGCAGCGCCTCGGGATTGTCCCCGATTCCGATCTGGTTGAGGATGATGAAGATCACCACCAGACCCGCGGACGGCACCGCCGCGGCACCGATCGACGCGAGCAGGGCCGTGAGGACCACGACGACCTGGGTGTTGAACCCGATGTCGGTCCCCAGCGCCTGCGCGATGAAGAGCGCCCCGGCGCACTCCATGATCGCCGTTCCGTCCATGTTGACGGTGGCGCCCATGGGAAGCGTGAACGACGACACCCGGTTGGACACCCCCACCTTTTCTCTGACGGTCGTGAGGGTGACCGGCAGGGTCGCGGCCGACGAGCTCGTGGAGAAGGCCACCAGCAGGGGCTCGCGCATGTTCATCGCGTGCTTCCACGGAGACACGCGGCCCCAGAAGTAGAGCAGGAGGGGGAGCGTGACGAAGAAGTGGATCGTGAGACCGGAGCCCAGGGTCAGGACGTACTGGAAGAGGTTGCCGAAGGATTGCAGGCCCGTCGCGCCCACCAGCGTGACCATCAGTCCGAAGACACCGAGCGGCAGCAGCTTGATGATGCCCGACGTGAGGGCCATCATCGCCTTGAAGAAGGCGTTGATCAGGCCGGTGATCTTGGTGCGGGGACCTTCCGGCAAGGTCGTCACGGCCACGCCGAAGACGATGCAGAAGAAGATGACGCCCAGCATGTCGCCCGCCGAAGCGGATGCCAGGAAGTTGGTGGGGACGATGTCGAGGAGCAGCTCCTTGGCCGACTCGGGGGTCGCGAGGTCCGGGGGTGCGGTCCCGGTGTCGGTAACCGGGTATCCCCGGCCCGGATTGAAGATGTTGAACAGGAGCAGTCCGGTGAGCGCGGCCAGGGCGCTCGACACCAGGTAGTAGGTCAGCGTCTTGCCGAACATCCGGCCCACGATGCGCCCGCCTCCCGCAGACGCCACGCCCGAGATGATGGAGGTCACGACCAGCGGTACGATGATCATGCGCAGGAGACGCATGAAGAGATCGCCGAGCCAGCCGAAGTACTCCGCGAAGAATCCTCCGGCCGGAGAATAGCCGATGCCGATACCGAGGAGCATCGCGACGAAGACCTGCCAGTGGAGGCGTCGGTACCAAGGAAGGTCGGGTTTGTATTCCATGGGGGGTCTCTCTCGGGGTGAATCCTACGTCCGTGCGAAGGCGGGAAGGTGCGGGCGCGGGTCGCATACGTCAAGTTCCATCCCGGCTGCTTTCAACCCAGGACCGAGGCTTGACCGATGATGCGAATACCTTTGCGACCCGCCCTCCTGGCCGCGACCGCCGTCATCGCGGCGTGCACCGCTTCCTGCGAGGGACATGACGGGGAAGGGAGACCGGAGGCAGGGAGACCGGTCGTCGCCCCTGCGTCCGCCGAATACACAGAACAGCTGCGGTTCGCCGTCGCGCGCTTTCAGCACGAAACCTGCACGTTCTGTCCAGGCGGCGATACCGGGATCGAGGACTGGCTGCGCTACCGCGAGCCGATTTCGGGAGAGGCGCTGTTGTCCTCCGGCGGATACGTGGGCGGGTTCACCAAGCGGGCGCGCGAGTACGGCGACGTGGAGCTGGTGCCGCTGACCTCGCCGGTCGGCGTCTTCGGCGGATCATCCAGAAGCTGGAACACGAAGGAGACCTTCGATCACTTCCTCGGGATCATGCTGGCCGAGCTCGAAGAGCAGCTCCCGGTGGATGCGGTCTACCTCGCGCTGCACGGCGCGATGGCCGTGCGCGACGTGCCGCGCCCCGAGGCGGAGATCGCGCGGCGGTTTCGCGAGCTCGTCGGTCCCGGCGTGCCAATCGCGGGGACCTTCGACCTGCACGGCAACGAGGACGCCGAGTTCTTGGAGCACGCCGACTTCGCCTTCGTGACCAAGCGCTATCCGCACTACGACGCCTATATCCAGGGGGAGCGTGCGGCACGTGCCCTGCGTTTGGCGGTGCTGGGGGAATACAAGTCCACCACGGCGACCCGGAAGCCCGGGATCATCACGGCGACGGTGCTGCAGTGGACCGGCCAGTCTCCGTCGATGGACATCATGGAGCGGGCGCGGCGGTGGGAGGCGCGGGAGGACGACGCCTACGTGAGCGTCTTCTACGGCTATCCCTGGTCGGACGTCCCCGACGTGGGCGCGACCGTGCACGTCATGACCAACGACGACCAGGAGCTGGCGGACCGGATCGCCGACGACATGGACGACTTCATGTGGCGGGTCCGCGAGGACTTCGCGGTGGGCAGCTATCCCGCTCCCGACGAAGCGGCGCGGATCGTCGCGGAGGCGGTGGCGCGCGGCGAAGTGCCGGTCGCGGTGGGCGATCACAGCGACCGACCCGGCGACGCGACCCACATCCTCAACGCGTTCGAGGCGGCCGGGGTCGGGAAGGTGCTGTACGGGACGATCACCTCGCCTGCCGCGCTGGAGGCTCTGGCCGCGGCCGACGCGCGGCCCGGCGACCCCTTCGACATGGAGGTCGGCGGCTTCACCCCGTCCGGCGGTTCGCCTCGGCGGATCGTCGGCACGGTCGAGTACTTCGGCGAGGGGTTCGGCTACGAAGCCGTCGCCGCCGTCTCGTTCGGCAAGGGCAATCTGGTCGTCCTCACCCCGGCGTACGAGCAGGTCCTCTACCCGAACGCCTTCCGGTTCGGGTCGATCGACCCCGCCGACTACGAGGTCTTCGTCGTCAAGTCCCGCGTTCACTTCCGGCGCGGCTTCGACGAGACCGGGTACGCGCGGACCATCGTCGTGGCCGAAGCACCGGAACCCTTCGTGGGGACGACCTTCCTGGACGCGCTGCCGTACGAGAATGCGGATCTGGCCGGGCTGTATCCGTACGGAGTGCCGGAGGAGCGGCGGTGAGCCCGATGAAGCCAGACCGAGAGCAGGTCCGCCACTGGAAGCGAGTTCTCTCACCGTACTTCGGCCCGGACGACAGGCGAAGCGCCTGGCAGATGGGGTACACCGCCGTTCTGTTCGCGACGGCGTGGGCTCTCATGTACTGGAGTCTGAGCGTGGGCTACTGGCTCACTCTGCTGCTGGCGCTCCCGGCGGCCGGGCTGCTGATGCGGCTCTTCATGTTCCAGCACGACTGCGGCCACGGGTCATACTTCAAGTCTCGCAGGCTGGCGTGCGTCACGGGATCGTTGATCGGGGTGCTCACCCTCACGCCCTATCACTACTGGCGAAAGACGCACGCGATCCACCATGCCCATTCGGGCGACCTGGACCTCCGCTCCTTCGGAGACATCACCACGGTCACGGTCAGGGAGTACGAGGCGATGTCCTTCCTGCAGCGCCTAGGCTACCGGTTCTACCGCAACCCGATCGTCCTGTTCGGTCTCGGCGCGGCGTTCCACTTCATCGTGAAGCACCGTTTTCCATGGGATGTGCCCAAGACGTGGAAGCGCGAATGGCACTCGGTGTGGTGGACCAACGGAGCCCTCGTATCGATCGTCGCCATCGCCTGGACGACCATCGGGATCGGCCCGTTTCTGTCGATTCAGCTTCCGGTCACCCTCATGTCATGTGCGATCGGAGTGTGGCTGTTCTACGTGCAGCACCAGTTCGAGGACGCCTACTGGCATTGGCACGAGGAGTGGAACTACTACGACGCCGGTCTCCACGGCTCATCCTTCCTGCGCCTGCCGAAGCCGCTGCAGTGGTTCACCGCGAACATCGGGCTCCACCATGTCCACCACCTGAGCGCGCGCATTCCGAACTACCGGCTCCAGCGGTGCCACGACGAGAACCCGGAACTTTGGAAAGCGCCGACGATGACGCTGTGGGACAGCCTGAATACCCTGCACCTGACGCTCTGGGACGAGGGAAGACGGAAGTTGATTTCGTTCCGCGAATACCGGCGCACGCGGGCAGCAGCCGAGGCAACCTGACCAGCGGTCACGTGCATCTCGCCGTGGGTGCTTTCCTGCTATGCCGGGTCCCAGGTCGGCTCGCGAAACACCTCTCTTCTGTGCCAGGCGACGAATCCGCAGTCGGGTGCAAGCGATTCGCTCTGGGGAGGACGGAGCAACGCGCCGCGGAAGTCGAGAAGCTGGCGCACCGCCGGACCGTGACCGCTGACTTCGCTGGACACCAGAATCCTCACCTCTCGATCCACGCATTCGAGTCCCATGGCCCCGACATCGAGCGCCTTGTGATGGAACATGCACAAGGCCAAGCCGTTGGATACCGTGTCGGGACCGCCGGCCGCATGCCACTTGATGTGTGCGGCCTCGAGTCCCAGCAGCTGGTCTTCGAGGCGCACATAGAAACCGCAAACGGCGCAGCAGCGCTCGTAGGCACGTAGGACGCTGTGGCGGAATCCGGGGTCTCGTCGCTCCCTGACCCCCTGTATTCCAGCTTCCGAGCGACGGTGCAGGTACTCCGGAATACCCACCGCGTCGCGGATGTCCCTGTGCAGCGACTTCGGAAAATGGCCGTCCAGGATTTCTTGGGACGCCTCGATCACGAGCGTGGGATCGGATCGCAGCAGGTCGTGCAGGGACTCGGGGAACCCGCCCTCGGAGCTGCGAAGCATCTTCAGCAGCGGGGCACCGCTCTTCGTGGTGGGCAGGTCTTCGTAGCCGGGGATTTCCCAGAGCCCGTCGCGCTGCAACCGCTTGTACGGCTCCTCGGGATGGTGCACCCTGCGAGGAGGACCGAATCGGTTGAGCAGCCCTCTCAACCGGTCTTCGATGTCTCCACCGTACCGGGCCAATCGCTGCTTCTGCCCATGCACGCGCCCCAAAGCCAGCAGCAGCAACAACGGTTTGTGCGGCGCGCGTCTCTCGCCCCGCTTCCAGACGGTGATGTCGTGGATGCTCTTCAGGAAACCGACGCGATCCACGTCACCCAACCGTCAAATCCCACCAACCGTCAAATCACCAACCGTCAAACTCCGACCAGCTCTCCCAGCACGAACACATCGGTCAGAAGTGCCCTCACATGGATCGACGCATTGAGATTGTCGACGAGCTGGGAGGAAACGGCGGGCTGCGCCGCGACCAGCCGAACCAGCGCCCGCGAAGCCTCCGCGTCGCGTCGAAGAACCTCCAGCGCGGCGTCCACGGCCTCCGCCGCGCCGTCAGCGCCGCCAGGATCGGCCGCCCCGGCCTGTGCGGCGGCTCCCGACTCCAGCAGGCGCTCCCGAAACGCCTCCGCCAAGTCGTCCAGCGCCTCGTCAAAGCCGTGCAGATGCGACCGGATCTGTTCCCCCGCCTTCCCCGCCGCCTCGCCCGCCAACCCCTGGGCCGCGTAGGCGAGGAAGAACTCGTAGCCTTCCTCGATCGCGTCGATGCGGCCCTTCAGGTCGTCGAGGCCTATGTGTACGTCGATGCGGCCCTTTAGGTCGTCCAAGCTCATGTGCGAGGCAATCGGGAAATCGGAGAAAGGTCCCGGCGAGGGAGCAAGGGCCCCGGAGCCCTCAGTCGCCCCGGCCCTCGGCCGCCGCCTGCGAGCCCCCCTCCGCGACCGGCCAGCGCGCGGGGTCGTGGTTCTCCAGGTACCGGTTGCGGTCGATCCGGCCGTTGATCATCGACCAGGTCATCCAGCGCTTCTCGGGCCGAATCGCGAAGTATACGTGGGCGATCACCAGGAAGATCAGCCCGATTCCGCAGACGCCGTGGACGACGTAGATCCACCCCCACGCCGCGTCGCTGAACATGTAGGCGTTCATGGGCAGCAGGAAGTTGTCGATCCGGAACATCATGAGGACGCCGGTGACCACGGCGCCGAACGTCACGATCATGGCGACGTGATGGAACATCTTCTGATCGACCGGATACTTGCCGGCCCGCGGGCGCTCGGCCGTCGGCATGCCCAGCGCCGCCTTCAGCCCGAGCTTCCCTTCTTCGATGTCGCGTCCGTCGATCCACATCGCCCAGAAGTCCTGCTTTGCGAAGACGTGATAGACGTGGTAGATGACGGTCAGAATCAGCGCGACGCCCGCGATCCAGTGGATGGTGACCCACGGAAACCGGATCCCGATCACCGGGAAGAAGGCCGTGATCAGAAGCACGAACATCGCGACCGACATCGACCAGTGGAAGCCACGCGCGCCGACCGTGTGACGCTGGAGCTTCTCGGGCAGACCCTCCGCCTCGTTCTCGTCGATCTCACCCGTCCCGACCTTCTTGGGCACCATGAGAGCGTGCACCACCACGAAGACGGCCCCGATGATCACGGCCGCCCAGATCAGGTCCCACGACACTCCGATGGGGACGTCCTCGCCCCAAGGATTCAACGCCCGCCGAAGAAACTCCATGCTCTACCTCTCCGATGATCTCTCGGCCGGATTCTCCGCCGCCTGCGGCCGCCTACGCGGCATCTCGAATCGACCGCTTCACCAGGTTCCGCGTAAGCGCGATCTTGTAGTCGTTGTGCCGGAGCGCCCGTGCACCCTCGACCGCGATTTCCCCGGCCATCCGTCCGGTCTCTTCGCCGGGCTCCCGTCCGCGGATCGCCGCCTCCACCGCGCCGAGCCGCACCGGGTACGGCGCGATGCTGTTGACGACCACCCGCGCGTCCTGAATGACGCCGCCCTGCACCCGCAGCATCGAAGCGACGCTCACCAGCGAGAAGTCCCACGACTTGCGGTCCCGAATCTTCTCGAAGTACCACCGCGCGCCCTCCCACGGCGCGGGCAGCACGATCCGCGTGAGCAGGTCGCCGGGCTCCAGCACCGTCATCCGCTCGATGTCGATGTCGGGTCCGATGAAGAAGTCGTCCGCCGCGTAGGTCCGTTCGCCGGAGGTGCTCTCGACGACCATCTCGGAGTCGAGCGCGACCAGTGCGGGCGCGGTGTCCGAGGGGTTCACCGCGACACAGCGATTTGCGCCCACGATGCAGTGTTCGCGGTTCATGGAGCGCGAGGTTGCAGCGTAGCAGATGTTGCCCCCCGCGCGGTAGCATGGCCACCCGCTCCGGTAGTACCAGCAGCGGGTATCCTGCACGATGTTCCCCCCGAGCGTGCCCTGGTTGCGGATCTGCGGCGTGGCGACCAGTCCGGCCGCTTCGGCGAGGAGCGGGTACCGGCTCCGCACATCGGCATGCTCGGCCACGTCGGTGAGACTGGTCATGGCCCCGATGTCGAGCCCGCCGCCCGCACCCTGCGCGATGCCGCGGATCTCGTCCACGGCGGCGAGGTCGATCACCGCCGCGGGGCGCTTGATGCGGTCCTTGAACCAGTCGAAGGTGTCCAGCCCGCCCCCCAGGACCCATCCCCGGTCGCCGTACCGGTCCATGAGGCGAACCGCGTCGTCGACGCCCGCCGGCTGATACAGCTCGAACGGCGGGATCATGTCGCGAATGACAGCCACTTTAGATTCTCCTTCTCGGTCAGACGGTGCGTGCTCGGTCAGACGTGCGTGTCCAGCAGACCGTAAGGCCGCGGCCGGCCCTCCAGCTCCGCCAGGATCATGTCGGAGGTCAGCGGTGTCCTGCACAGGCAGAGTCCGCCCATGGCGTCGGCGACCGCGCAGACGTAGGCGGCCTCTCCGGCCCCGACCGGAGGCTCTCCGATGCCCTTCGCGCCGACCGGCGTGTACGGATCCGGCGCGTCGACGGCCGCGAAACGCGGGCTCAGGGGCACATCGAGGATGCCCGGCGGCCGCGCGGTGTAGAATCGCTTGGTGAAGGGGATGCCCCACTTCGGGTCGAAGACCCAGCGCTGGCTCTTGGCCATCCCGATCCCCTGGAAGACGCCGCCGTTGGTCTGACCGGCCAGGCTGCGCGGGTGCATGACCGTGCCGCAGTCGGCGGTCGAGGCCAGGTCCACGATCTCGACCTCGCCGGTCTCGACGTCGAGCTCGACCTGGGCGAAGGTGGCCACCCATGTGAAGACGGCGCCTTCGCGCGCGTAGTTGTCCCTTGCGGCGGCGATGAGGCCCTCGCCCGCCAGACCCGCGACGGCCGCCTTGGTCGCGTCGTTGAGGTCTTCGGGGACCTCGTGGCCGCTGAACCTGCGGCCCAGGGCCATCGCGCGCCGGGCGGCCTGTGCGAAGTCCATGCCGATTGCGCGGTTCCCGGCCAGGAAGACCCGCCCGTCGGCCACGCGGTAGGCCCGGGGCGATCCGCCCAGCTCTCTTGCGGCCAGCTCCTGCAAGAGCCCGACCATGGCCGTCGCCGCCGCGTGGTTGGCGCGGGTGTGGGCGTGCGTGGTCTGGCTGCCCGCCTGCACGGTGCTGTAGGGGAGGTGCTTGCTGGTGTCGCCCCACACGATCACCACCCGGTCCCACGAGAGGTCGAGCACGTCGGCCGCGGGGCGCGCCGTGTCGGCGATCGAGTGCGTGCCCAGGTTCCCGATGCCCTGATGCACGTAGAGCTTGCCGTCGGGACGGATAATCAGCAGCCCGTCACGGCCGGCGCTGCCCGCCGTGAAGGGGCTGAGGCCCAGACCCACGCCGGTCACCTTGGTGCCCTCGCGCCGTCCCGACAGCTGCTTCTTCTCTTCCCAGTCGAAGAGCTCGCCCCCCAGGTCGAGCGCCTCGCGCACATATGCGCTGGTGAACGGTCCCTGGTTGGCGCCCAGCCAGCCGTCGTGCCCCGGAGCGTTGATCTTGCGGATCTCCAGGCGGTCGACACCCAGCTCGCGCGCCGCCTTGTCGACCACCGGTTCCAGCATGGCGACGATCTGGGCACCGCCCGGTGCCCGCTGCGCCGAACGCGGGGGCGTATTGGTGTACACCGGCACGCCCCGGAAGCGCATGTTCTCGGGCTGGTAGATCGCCGTCGCGACCGTGCCCGCGGTATTGAAGTCGCCGGCGCGCCCGTAAGGTCCCCCGTCCTGCACCAGGTAGAGGTCGAGCGCGGTCATGCGACCGTCGTCCCGGAAACCCATCTTCGCCCAGCCCTGGAATCCGGCGCGGGCCCGGCCGATGTAGTTCTCTTCGTAGCGGGTGATCCGCAGCATGACCGGGCGGCCGATCTTGCGCGACAGCGCCGCGGGCACCGCCATGATCGGCACGCCTGCGATCTTGCTGCCGAAGCCGCCGCCGCAGTACTCGCCGATCATCACGACATCCTCGACGTCCACGCCGGCCAACGCCGCCGCGGCTCCCCGCGTCCGCTCGGTGCTCTGCGTCGAGCCGTGCATGAACAGCTTGCCGTTCTGCCAGTACGCCATGCAGGAGCGGGGTTCCATCGGGTGGTGCGTGACCGACTGGTGCACGATCGTCTCCTCGACGATCACCGCAGCATCGGCGAACGCGGCGTCCACGTCGCCGATGGTCCATTCGGTCGCCGCCTCGCCCATGGGCAGCCTGTCCGGTCCGGCTGCCTCGAAGACCGAATCCGGCCATTTGATCGTGAGCGCCTCGCCGCGTCCGCCCACGTTGCCGTCCAGCCGCGCGTCGGGCCCGCCCTCGCGAAGACTCTCGAGGGGGTCCAGGACGAAGGGAAGCGGCTCGAGGTCGACCCGGATCGCCTCCACCGCGGCCGCTGCGGTGGTCTCGTCCACGGCCGCCACCGAGAGGATCGGCTCACCCTCGTACTTGGGCTCGTCGGTGAGCGCGGCTTCGCGGACTCCGTCCTCCTGCACGGGCAGATCCGACGCCCTCAGGATCCCCAGCACCCCCTCCATGGCCTCGGCCGCCCTCGTGTCCACGCTGCGGACCCGCGCGTGCGGCATCGGGCTCAGAAGGAGCTTCGCGAAGACCATTCCCTCTGCGCGGAAGTCCTCGGCGTAACGGGCCCGCCCCGTGATCTTCGCCCGGAGATCCGGTGGTGAGATGTCGGTGCCGATTACGTTCTCAGCCATCTGGATTCGCCTTTCTCACGGCCGTCAGGCTCGGGTGCGGGACAGCTCGGCCGCCCGCATCGCCGTGTTCAGGATCTTGTCGTAGTCGCCGCAGCGGCAGAGGTTGCCCGAAAGGAGGACCGCCGCCTCGTCGCGGGTCGGATTCGGGTTCGTGGACAGCATTCCCACCATGCTCATCGTGAAGCCGGGGGCGCAGAAGGCGCACTGGAAGCCGCCTTCGTCGATCACGGCCTGCTGCACCGGATGAAGCCGTCCGTTCTCTTCCAGCCCCTCGATCGTGGTGACCTCGCGGCCCCGCACGGAGTGCGTCAGGATCGAGCAGCCGTAGTGCGTGACCCCGTCGAGCAGCACCGTGCACGCCCCGCACTCGGCACGGTCGCAGCCGAGCTTGGTGCCGGTCAGGCCGAGCTGGTAGCGGAGCGTCATGGCGAGCGTCTCCTGCTTGGGAACGTCCACCCGGCGCTGCCTGCCGTTGACGTTGAGGGTGACGAGACGCTCGACCGCGCCCTGCGCGGACAACGTCGGCGTGAGCACCCCGCTGCCGCGGAACAGGTATCCCGCGGCGGACGCGGTGGCCCCGGCGGCGATCACCCCCTTGATGAACTTGCGGCGGGTGAATCCGCCTCGCCGCGCCTGAATGACTTCGGGTTGCAACATATTGCTCTGCACCTCACTCCGAATGAAGGGCCGGCCCCGGTGATCCGCCCGGCATTATAGGGTATGCGGGGCGATCGTGCGAATGAGCGCATGTCATCGGTGGTACCGTAATCTGGTCCTCCCAGAACACATGGCCGGGAACTTCACGGATGCGCCGCAGCAGGGCGATCGCCTCGATCGGGGTGCACGCATCGGGGGCCACGTCGAAGACGGGAAAGCCGTCGGCGCGGGTCACAGGCTCGCGAGGCCGCAATCCGGCGCGGGCCAGAGCGGACACCACAGCGCCCATGCTCTCCCCTCGTTCCCGGGCCAAGCTCCGCGCGACGCGGTAGACTATCGGGATCCAAAGTCAGCGTAGTCCTCATGACGCATCGCAACATCAGCACATCACGATGTCCATTTCGCGTCCAGCGTCATCTCGTCGTCGTCCATGGTGCCCCAGAGCAGCAGGCTGCCCGCCGCAATGATCGCAGACGGGTAGAAGAGCACATTCGACCCGTCGAGGAACCAGCCCCACGGATCGATGACGGACTTCCAGACCCCCAGCGCGGTGATCAGCAGGACGGCGAACATCACCGGGTAGGCGCGTCTCCGCCAAAGGCCGAGAACGACCAGCACCCCGAGGATGATTTCGAGGACGCCGAAGACGTTCTGGACGACGGCCTGCGTGCCGATCCCCAGATAGAATGCTTCCGCGACCCGCTGTCCGTGCTCGACGTTCACGAGCTTGTCGAGGCCCCACATGACCAGCAGCCAGCCCGTGGTCACCCGCAGCAGAAACAGTCCCCAGCGTTTCATGATTCGTCCCCCATCGTTGTGTGATTCCGTCAGAACGAGACGCTCATGGACAGAGCAACACGCTCATGGACATGGTTCGCGGTGCGTCCAGCCAGGCAGGGTTCTCGGTGATCGCGGAAGATAAGGGCTGTCGAATACGTTTCGCCACGATCCCACGCCGCCTCCGAATTCTCCGTTCGAGAATACCTTCCGTCTTCCGCTGGAACAAGTTGCAGTCGGCTCCGCGGGCCGTTCAGCCGTTCAGGACATCCTTCAGCGTCGTGCCCTCCGGCCACTTCCGCCGCCCGGCCGCCAGGTACTCGGGATCCGGGAAGAGAACATTCCCCGGCGACCAGAACTCCACGCTGTCGGCGTGCTTCTCGTAGTAGTCGCGGTCCGTCGTCACTCTGACGAGGCCGCCCCGACCCGGTGCCCGCAGCTCATATTCGCGCGGTCCCAGCCAGCGGACCCTGGTTCCGGGCGGCATCAGCTCCTTTGAACGGATCACCCGGTCCAGATCGTCCATGGTGACGGGCGACCGCACTCGCTCGGGCATCTCCGGCACATCGCCCAACACCGCGTCGATATCCAGGCCTGCCGATTCCACGGAATCCCGCACGACCGACTTCGCCGTTTCCCTGCGCCCCTCGGCGCTCCGCCCGCTGCCGTCGAGAACGGCCCGGGAGATCGTGCCCGGCAGCCGCGCGAGGATCGGCTGAAGCCGGCCCACCGTCTTGGTGAAGAGCCCGATCCGCTCTGCCAGCACGCGGTAGATGTCGGTCTCCACCGTGTCCTCGTAGTGCAGGTTGACGATCTGGATGACCCGGTGCTTCTGGCCCACGCGGTCGATGCGGCCGATGCGCTGTTCCACCCGCATGGGGTTCCAGGGCATGTCGTAGTTCACGAGTGCGCCGCAGAACTGGAAGTTGAGCCCTTCCGCGGCCGCCTCGGTACACAGCAGAACGTCGGCGTCGCCTCTGCGGAAACGCCGCTTGGCGTCGTCGCGGCCGATCGCGTTCCATTCGCCGCCCGCGCCGGGAACCTCGCCTCCCCGTCCCGAATAGCACATGAGCGTCAGGCCCGTGTCCTTCCCGAGTTCCTCGCGCAGGAAGTCCATGGTGTCGGTGTACTGGGTGAAGACCATCGCCTGGCGGTAGCCGCCGGACCGCAGCTCGCCGAGCACCTCCTTGAGCGTCTCGGCCTTGCTGTCGGAGGGGAGCCGGCCGACCTGGCCGAGCAGGTGCCGGATGTCGGCCTCTTCCTCGGCGGCCGCCGCTTCTTCTTCCAGCACCCGTACTCCGTCGGGGTCCAGCACGGCCTCGTCGTCCGACAGCTCGTCGTCCGAGACATCCTCGTCCGCGGCCGTCCGGCCGGACTGCCCGCCCAGAACGGCGTCCAGGCGGTGCCGCAGCGTGTTGCGCAGAGCGCGGAAGCTGCTCGCGAGACGGCGGCGGTAGATGGTCATGATGAACCCGACGGCCTTGCGCTCGCCGGCGGCGGCCATCCTCTGCAACCGCGTCTCCGAAGTGCCGCTCGACGGCTTGAAAGAGGCGGGCCATCCGCTCGAATGCGGCGGGGGCGGGGTCCGGCCGTTCGGCGTGCTCGAAGAACTCCAGGAACGCATCCGGGGTCCACTCCGGCGGCAGTCCGAGAAGGTCCAGCAGATCCCAGAGCTCGACGGGGTGGACCTGCATCGGCGTGGCGGTCAGGAGGACGAGGCCGTCGGTGCGGTGCCGCAGCCCGCGCATGAGCCGCAGCAGCGTGTTCGGCCTGTCTTCGGCCGTGCTTCCCGCGCCTCGCCGACGGGCGTGGTGGGCTTCGTCGAGAACGACCAGGTTCCAAGGGGAAGCTTCTTCCGGAAGGACTCTGCGCCGTTCTTTGCGCCGCATCAGGTGGCTGGACGCGATGACCGCGGGAGCTTCGTGCCAGCGGTCGCGGCAGACCCGCCGCACATTTCGCCCCTTCCACGCCGACGACGCCAGCCACGTCAGCCTCCCGGCGTCGTAGACGGGCCAGTTGAGGTTGAACTTCTCGTGCAGCTCGATCTGCCACTGCCCCAGCACCGCCTTCGGCGCAAGGATGAGGATGCGCTCGGCCCGCCCGGATAGCCACGCCTGGCGAAGCAGCATCCCGGCCTGGATGGTCTTGCCGAGCCCCACCTCGTCGGCGATCAGCAGCCGGGGCGGCCAGTCGTCGTACAGGCGGTGGAAGGCGCGGACCTGGTGCGGCCACGGCGTGACGGCGGAAGTCTCTTCGCCGAGGCGGTCGCCGCCGGGGGACATGGAGGGCGCCTGCTTGATGAACGACCAGACGCGGACGCGGAGGCCGCGCTCTCCGATGAGGGACTGCGGGAGCTGCGGCTTGCCGTATTGGGGATCAGCGCCCTTCAGGCCCGTCGTCAGGCCCGCCGGAAGGGCGTCGTCTTCGGGCAGGAACCGCAGAAGGTCCCGGCGAACCGCCTCGGGCACGTCGAGCACGATCGCGCGGGCGACCTCGTCGTTCCAAATCTTGTGAAAGCCGTCTTCTTCAGCCTCCACACGCCCGCCGTCTTCCCAGCTGGTGAAGACGTTGATGCTCTCGGGAGCATCCAGAGTGCATCCGACGACCAGGCGCATGGTTCCGCCGTTGCGCACCAGCCCGTCGATCCCCCGCGCCGCCAGGACCAGGGCTTCCGCACTGAAGTATCCGGTCAGCCGGTCGTAGCGCTCGGCGTCTTGAAGCGCCGGAACGTAGAAGAGCCGGACCAGATCGCCGTCGTCGCGGGTGTACTTGAGCTTCCACTGCTTGTCCGCCAGCATGCGTCAGGGGCTATCAGCCCGTGGAAGAAATGGGTTTCCAGGCCGCCGGACTTGCGCAGGGAATCAACGCCGGGAGGGTCGAGTTTGATGCCGACGGCGGGCGTTTCGGCCTGAAGAGCCGGCAATAACGGGCAAAAGCGGCCCAGACGGGCCTGGAAGGCCGGTACGGGGGCGAAACCGGCGAAGAATCGGGCGAAACAGCGGTCGCGGCCCGGTCCGCGAGCGCGGTCTGCACGGTCGCGAGCCCCTGGAGGCTCCGCGGCGTGCCGACACGGTACAGCTTGCGCATGAGAAGTCCGAGGTTGAAGGCCGCCGCGTGGATCAGCATCCGTTTTCGAATGTTCTCCTGCCCCCGGACATGGACGCGGCGCATGCCGCCGGTCTCGAGCATGTGCGCGAACGCCCGCTCCACCTTCTCCCCGCGCCGTTGCAGCAGCCGCCTGCCCCGGTTCCCCCGGATCCGCCGCCGGTTGGCGTAGACCGCCTTCTGGGCGTCCCGCTTCCCCTTCCACTTCCGGCGGCCGCGGTTCGGCTCGCTCACGTAGCTCCGCATCCCCCGGTCCTTCACGCCCGTCATGGTCTTGTTCGAGTGGTACCCCTTGTCGGCCACCACCTCCTTGGCCTCCGCCCCCACCTCCGCCAGCCGCTGCTCCGCCTCGTCCAGCGTCACCGGCAGCGACGCCGTGTCTCCGCCGTCCATCGTCTGCACCGTCACGCCGACCACCGCTCCGGTGTCCATGTCGACGGCGTGTTCGAGCTTGTGCGCCAGGCGCGTCCGGCCGTCCTTCATCTTCGTGGTCCGCGCCTCCGGGTCGTGCGGATGCTCCCATTCCTTGTTCGACGCCTTGTTCGGACGCTTCCGGTCCAGCTTCGCCAGGTCCTCCCGCGTCGGCGTCTCGATCCCCGAAGCCTTCGCCAGCTTCTCCAGGAACTCCTCGTAGCCGGTTCCGTCCTCGCGCCGCACGATCGTCCGCATCGCCGCGTTCGCCTCGAGCGTCGTCGCGTCCACCCCCAGCGTCTTCGCCTTCAGCAGCCCCGCTTCCATCAGCCGCTCGAGCACGAAGCCGAAGACCGCCGTGTGTGCCTCGAGGCTCAGCCGCTTCCGCGTCTTCGACAGCGTGGAGTGCTCCGGCGGATTCCTCGACAGCCCGCAGCCCAGGAACTCGCGCAGCGAAATCGAGTCCGCGCACCGCCAGGCGATGCCCCGCTCCGAGCCGAGGCCCTCCAGGTATCCCACCATCAGCATCCGGAAATACACCCCCGGCGGAATCCCCGGCCGCCCCCGCCGCTCCGCGTAGAACCCGCCGCACGTCTCCTCCGCGAACGCATCGAAGCCGTGCTTCTCCAGCAGCCTGTCGAGAGCACGGTAGAACGGGTTGCCCAGCGCCCGAATCCTGTCCGTGGCCACGAACAACTCCGCCTGCCCGGCCTTGCGCTGCCTGCCTGCCGCCATCGCCGTCCTCCATGGCAGAGATCCTTGTACACCTGTAATCCAGCAGCTTCTGCAGAACTTGTGCAGGCGTAGAAGACCGGACTTTATCCACGGGCTGCTATGTGTCGGAGGGGCTGTATCCGGGGCCCTTGGGAAGCGCCGGGGAAGCAGTGGGTGGATCAGCCGTGATGGGAACAGATTTGTCCTCCATCTCACGGATCTTCTGACGCTTCGCCCACATAAACAGGCCAGCCGTGCCGCCAACCGCAGAAATGAACGCCGCCAGCCCGCTGATCTGCTTGTCAAGCGCGATCAGTACCATGCCTCCAATAACTGCTGTCATCACAACGACAAAGGCCAGCAACTGGCCTCGTGATTCCATCTTCAGATTGGTACCTACGACATCCGACTCCAGCGTACGTCGATGCTTCGCCTGTTTTTCGGAGTTTTGAATAATGCGCTCGGCTGCTCCTTCAAGGATTGCATCATACTCTTTAAGTACGTCCGGCGGCGGAAGCGGACCAGCGAAGAACTCAGAACGATGCACAACACTTTCTTGTTCCCCAAATCCGACCTCACCTAAGACGATCGAACTTTGCTGAACCTTTCCGTGCCGCGGGTTATCGCCTGCCCAGACAACATCCTTGTGGCCTTTCCTTTCACCGCCCTTCTTTCTCCGGCGGCTCACGGTGTACGCACCTGATCCGCGACTCTGGCTATTGCTGCTCGCAAATCGTCGCCCACAGCACGCCAGTCACGGTAGATGGCCATGAAATCACGATGGTCGCCGTCTGTTTCCACGGGGTATTCGTCAAGCACTCCCATGAAGTCGAGTGTTCGCGCCATGCCGGACGCAAACGACGGCATCGGAAACCCGTACTCGGCCGACATGTACGGTCTGCGTCGAAACGTGACGACGCTGTTTACAGCCATATCCGGGTACCGGCTGTAGACTGCCGACAACAGCTGATAAAACGACACCGTCAGCACCCAACTGGCAACTTCGCTCATGTAGCGAGACGCCGGTTCGGGCAGGCCCGTCAGGATGGCCATGCCGGCCTCCCGACCCCGGTTTGTAAGCGCGTACCGCACATAACGCCCGCCGGTATCTTCTCGCACTTGTGACCGGGCGATGAGCGTCTTGACTGCCTCGTATACCGCCTTGTCGAAAGGGCCGTAGTGGTGCGGCTGGAAGTCAAAGAACGGACCGTTCAGCATGTCGGCGGCTTCTCGGTCGATCAGGAAAAGGAGCTTCTGCAACTGAACCGCGTCATACCTCGCCCGAGGACGGCCCGCGGCCATCGCGGCCAACACGATCTGGGAACGATGTCTCACCAAGGGTCACCTCTCTTTGCGCTGTCGAGCTGGCGGTGCCGGGCGCGGGTACCCGGGGGCAGATACTGTAGGCTAAAGAGGATGTTCTTGCAACCTGTATGTGATAGCGTGCCAAGCGGTCGTCACCGGTGCGAGCCGAACCGGTTCATTCGTCCCGCCAGAGCCTGAGCTGCTTCGGCTCGCCGATTTTCTCCGTGTACGCAAATCGGTAGAGCTTGTACAGTGCTTCGAAGTCGTCCGCCGCGGCCGCCAGACCGCTCGGCAAGTCGAAGCCGGTGAAGGACTTGGAGACCGGAAGGACTTCCAGCAGGGCTTCCAGGGCGGGGAAGAAGCGGGGGTCCCGGTCGACTCCCGCCCTGGCGAGCAGCTCCCCGGCCTCCTCCAAGGAGCCAATGCGCGCCGTGTTGGCTGCGTGGTGGAGGGCGTCGATCATGCCCCTCGACCCGTCGGCGGGGCCGAGGGTGCCCTTGGCCGCACGCTCCGAGCTGTCCCAGAGGTGGATGTCGCTTCCCTTCTTGGCTGCCAGGCGGCGGGTGATGTCGCGGTCCAGGTCCGCTCCGACGGCGCGGGCGAGCTTGAGCGCCTCGTCGTAGGAGAACTTCGGGGCCTTGAAGGCATCCCACGCGAGCACGACAAAGGCCGTCGGCGCGTCGAGGTCGGCGTTCGCCTCGAGGTGGGTGAGCTGCTCCAACCGCCACCGCTTCACCTCGCGCCGGGCAACGTCCAGCGCATCCTCCGGGACCGCGGCGTAGGGATCCCGGCGCTCTTCGAAGAGCTCCTGCTGCTTCCGCCGCCGGCGTTGTCGCGGGAGCTTTCGGGGCGTGCCCCGGCGGAGGGGCCAGTGGCGCGAGAACTCTTCCAGTGCCGGGCCGAAGGACGCCAGATACAGGTCCACCCCCCGAATGCCCGCTGCCTGGAACGACTCGACCCGGTCCCGGACCGCTTTCGCCACCGCGGGCTCCACGTCTTCCCAGTACACGGTATCTCCGGCTCCCCGGTCTTCGGCCGTCACGTCCCGGAGCCCCGAGCTCCCCCCGCCTTCCCCCGAGCGCGGGCGGCACACCAGCAAAGACGGTGCTGTTGGCCGCCGCCTTGTCCTTGATGTGCAGGCTGCCCGGAGCCTCGGTGTTGACCGGCCACGACGCGGTGATCACGAAGCCCGCTTCCATGAGCCCGGCGGTGAGCGCATCCCACGCCCCGGCGGCCTTGTGGGTGAACATCATCGTCATGATGCCGCCGGACTTCAGCACCCGCCGACACTCCTGGAAGATCGCGGCCATGCGCTCCTGGTAGTCCCGTCCCGCGAGGGCCCTGCCGCCCTTCTGTCCCCTGTACTTGGCCGGATTGGCGACCGCTTCGTTGTCCTTGTCGGTCAGGTGGCGGCGGAACAGATCGGGGAAGACATGCCCGGCCGTGCGCTTGAGCCAGACGTAGAAGAAGTCCGACAGCTCGGCGTACATGACGTTGTCATAGTACGGCGGATCCATGACGACCGCGTCGATGCTGCCGTCTTCGATGTGGTCGAGGCCGTCGGCGGACTTGCAGGTGATGGTGACGGGGGGCGGCGCGGTGCCGGGCCGTTCGAAGAGGCTTCCGTTGCCGCCCGTTTCGGGGCGGACCAGGGCGACGAGCTCCTTGATGCACTTGGCAGTCTGCCCGACGGCCCAGTCGTAGCCCACTCCGGTGACCAAGGGAGCCATCTCGGCGTATGACCACTTGAAGGAGAAGTCGTGCTGGGAGAAAGTGTGTCCGATAACCGCGCGGTACGAATGCCAAACGCACATCCGCGAGTTGTAGTCGATCAACTTGTCCATTGCCAGCGCCAAATACCCGTATGCAGCCTTGCGCACATCGTCCAGCTCACCCGCCGCCCGGTCGGCTTCGAGCATCTCACGGTACACCTCCACGCTGGTGCCGTGGCAGAGGAGCTGCCGGGGCGAGAACAGGTCGCGCCAGTACGACATGCCGTAGCGATGCGGCTCACTCGTCTTGTTGCCGTCCGGAATCCTCTCACCCGGAACCCTGTCCAGCGCCTCCCACTCCGGCAGCTTCTCGGCGAGCTTTTCCCGGATCTGCGCACTGTTGTCGTCTTCGGGTCTCGGGGCGCGGTAGCCGCGGACCCACTTGTCCTTCCCGCGCCTGCCGGACTTCAAGAACTTCTTGATCCGCTTCTTGTAGACGACGGCGTAGAGCTGCTCGCCCATCTCGCCGTCCTGCGCCTGCTGCTTGATCTCGCTGCCGTCGATGACGCGCCCGCAGTCTGGGTACGGGCACAGTCCCGTCCCGCGCCGCACGGTGGCCTCCGACTGCTCGCCGGCGGAATGCACGACCTCGAAGGTGCACGCCCGGTCGGCCCAGCTCGGACCTGCGCTGGTCTGGGGGCGAAGTCTGATCCCGATCCCGCCCGGCGCGAGCCGCCAGTTCGGCGACAGCGGCACGAGGCCCGCGCAGTACGGGCACATGACGGTGCGGGCGTGGAGGTATGTCGCATCGACCCGATCAGGGGCACCCGGCTGCGGGAAGAATGCCTCAAGGCGGCGTTGGAGTTGTCCGCGCCATGTCCCCGCCAAGGACTCGAACTCCTCCTCCAAACTGGCGGAGAACTCCGACGGCCACGCCACTGTCGCCTCCAAGATTGCCGCGGCGGCGGCGTTCAAGTCGTTGCCCAGAGCTGAAAACCCGCACCGCACAGTTTCCAAAGGGATGCTCCCGCCACCGGCAGTCGGGTCGAGGACGACGTACTTCTCCAACTTTCCGAGCGACGACTCGATCCATTGCGCATCACTCTGGTCGGGAGAGTAGCCGAAGGCACGACCGTAACCGTAGGGGTCGTCCACACGCACGCCGCTTCGCTTCGCCTTGTCGATTTTGCGCCGCGCCGCTACCGGATCCCCGTGAATCCCCAGCACGTGCATGAACTTCTCCCGGTCGGCATCCTCGGGCAGCAGGGACGCCAGCACCGCCGCCCTCGACGCCACCAGCGGCCGCCTCGCCCACCAGACGTGGAGCCGGTTCGGAGCCGGGAAGGGAGTCATGGGCGTTCGCTCGCGAGTGCTTTCGATGCCGAGCTCCGCGATCGGCAGCCACTCCTCGATTAGGCGCCGGTCAGACATCGCTCGCTCCTCCTCCCCTTGCGTACCATTGCCTGCTTACCCACGCCGGAACCCGGGCGTGCCTCGGCAAGCCCCACGCCCCGCATCCCGCAAGCCGACCCGATTCCGAACCACCGTTGTCAGGGAATGGTCGCACTTCCCCCTCCCACCGTCCACAGGTTGAGTTCCGGAGCCCCAGAGGTATCCTCCCCAAACCCAGCGAGGCCGATGTCCTGCGCCTTCACAAGCTGCCCGGCAGCACGAGGAGGCCATGGGAATTGCGGATTTCTCTGAATTTTCTCGAAGTCGCGGGGGATACCCCCTCGCAGTACTCTTGGAACAACCCCGTAGGACTTGTAATCACGGAACGGCATCATTTGGATGGGGCGCGGAAACTGCGCAGCATGTCGGCACGCCCGTCGCGTAGCGCCGCCGCCAACCTGCCGGCTTCGGCCACGGGAACGACCGATATTCTGCCGTCGACCACATAGGCTTCATTGCCCGGGTAGACGACCCAGAGGTGGTCGAGTCCCAGGTCGCCGAGTGCGACGCGCATCGACCGCGTGGCACCGGGGGCGTCCGCGAACTTGCATTCGAACCCGTAGCGCTTCCCCCGGTGGCGGACGAGAAGGTCGAGTTCGGCACCGCCGTAAGTGGCCCAGAAGTAGGCGTCCCGAGTGTCGAAGGCGACAAGCAGCTGCTCGATGACGAATCCTTCGAAAGACGCTCCCACCTTGGGGTGGCCGGCGAGATCGTATGCTGCCTCCAAACCGAGCAGCGTGTGCATGAGACCGGTGTCGCGCAGGTAGACCTTGGGCGACTTGACCTGGCGCTTCCTGATGTTCTCGTACCAGGGCGAAAGCATGCGGACCATGTACGCCCCGGCGAGGATATCCAGGTGGTTCCGGGCCGTTCCTTCGCTCGTGCCGAGGGCGCGGGCGAACTCGGCGGCGTTCCAGACCTGGCCGTGGTAGTGCGCGATCATCGTCCAGAATCTCCGCAGCCTCTCCGCGGGAATGGCGATCCCGAGCTGGGGAATGTCCCGCTCAAGAAAGGTCCGAACGAAGTTCTGCCGCCACAGCGCCGAACCCTTGGTGCTTCCTGCCAAATAGGAGCGCGGAAAGCCGCCGCGGTGCCAGAGCCTTCGCCAAGCATCCGCACCGACCTCTTCCAAGTCGAAACCGCCGAGATCGACGAGGCCGACCCGGCCGGCGAGAGACTCCGAGACGCCCTTGACCAGCGCGGGCGACGCACTGCCGAGCAAAAGGAATCTCGCGCTGTTGCCCGGCCTGTCCACCAGCACCCGCACGGTCTCGAAGAGCGACGGCGACCGCTGCACCTCGTCGTCGACGACCAGACCGACCAGTCGGCGGAGCGTGTGGTCGGGTGTCTCGAGTCGCCTCCGGTCGACAGCGTCCTCGAGGTCGAAGTAGGTGCTGCCCGGTGCTTCAGCCGCGAACTGTCTGGCAAGGGTCGTCTTGCCGCACTGACGCGGGCCGGTCAAGGCGGCGACGGGATGAACGGAGAAGGCTTCCCGAATGCGTTCCAGAGGCGTGGGGCGACCGATGATCATCATCCCGAACGATAATCCGGGAAAATCCTCAATTCAACTGCGGATATTCGAGAAAGACGGCGGTGTCACAGTCTCGCGGGCGGATGCAGCAGTGGCCAACGGGATGCCGGAGGCCGATCCATGGGCTGCTACGCCTAGCCTAGCCTATCCACGGCGATGTCCTGTAAACGTCGCGCAGACGGCATGCTGAACCAAGCGTTTCCACTCTCCAATCCCCTCCCGAACCGAGTCTGCACCGCAACCGGATCATGCCTTCGGAGAACGAACGGGGTCGCAGTCTGATTGCAGACTCCCGGATCGTCTTGTCAACCATCGCACCCCTGCGAACCGTGCGCCTCGACCGTTGCAGCCTCGCAGTGCAATATGCGTCTGCGGTCAAGTCGCACAGGCGGTCCACATCTTTCGGTCCGGGAAGCAAGCGCCCGCCTCTGGTCCACGGCGTGAGTACGGCGACAGGTCGCTCGTCCAACATCATCTTCCATACCATTGGTTCGTGGGCGTTCCCGGATCCGTGATGAGGAACCTTGAACACCGACGCACGCTCTCTTGGACGTGCCGAACTCCGCGCCACTCTCCGCCAGCCGAGTTTTGGCAGGTCTGATCCGAGCAGAATCACCACATCTTCTTTCGGGTGCTTGAGTCCGATCCAAAGCGCAACTGCCACATCGTTGGGAGTCAATGCCAATAATCGCCTCTTGGCTTGACCCTCTCCCGCCATCTCCAAAGCAACATATCTGAGGAAATCGCGAAACACTTCGTCACTTGGCGAAAGCGACCAGACTTCGCATCCTCGGTGCGACAGGATACGACGGTTGGCGAACGCCAGCTCCGGCCCAGCTCCCCGGCTGTCAAGGTGCTGAAACACGTCGAAAATCTCGCGGACCCCGGAACTGCTGTTGGAAACGGCGCGACCGTCATGAACGTGAACCGAAGCGAGAAACTCATTCTTCAAGAGCACACCGGAGCAGCAAAACAAGGCATTGCTGCAAGTCTCCACCAGTCTTGCCATTCCCCGAATGTGATCGTCGTGCCAATGAGTTGCTACGATCAACCGAACAGCACACGCAGGGTCGATGCCGATACTGTCCAGATAAGCCAGCGCTTTCGGCCGACCGTCTGAATTCACACATGAATCCACGACGACCCAAACTCCTTCACCTACATGCAGAACAATGCTCTCGCCATAGCCCGGACCGAGAAGCGTGAGCTCGATTTCTCCGTTGTCCGGTGCCGTGTGCCTCGCCGTCACAGTCCAAACGAGCGACGTATCTTTCGCGCCCACTCATTGCCTTCCCGCAGATCGCGTTTCGTTATCACTGGAAGGTCACGAAAAACGATCTGAGACACACGTTTCTTGGTGCCAGCCGCCGACCGCTCGTAACCGATCACCCACCGGAAGAAACTCCCGAGGCGCATTTTTGTAAGATCGCTTTCCGAGACTTCGTCCTTGGGAATAATCGCCTCTTCCTGTTCGTACTGCGCACCGGCCGTCAAATCCACAAGGCGCGCGACGAATTCCGTCTGCCGTACTTCGATGACGTATCCTTCCCATTCTTGCAACGCGTGGAATGTCGCGGTCCGCATTCTGGAAGTCGGCGGGGGCGGCAAATCCATCGCTGCGGATGGATTATCGTTCTGCATGCGGCCAAGCGTCGCCAGAAGATCCGTTGTATTTCCGTCCGCGCTTCCGATCGTGGCAAACGAGGTATCTTTGTCATGAGCCACCGCCCAATCGACCACCCGCTCCGCAGTCCGAAAGCGATCTTCTGTTTCAGCACCTGTACTGTACTCCGTTGTGTTGCCGTTGTCTCGTGTCGTTGAATGCACTGCCGCAGAAGACATATGGGTATACTCCTTCCTATCCTTATACCAGAGACATAATGTGATCGATGACTTTATCGCTTCGATTCAAGGATTCGTCGAAATCCCTATCGAGTATATCAATAAGGCGTTCAGCCGGTGAGTCCGCAACATCAGCCGCATAATGATCGTTGACGTGGACGAATACGCCGGACATCGGCAGGCCCACGTGAACCGAAGGTTCTACGGTGACGTTTATTTGACCGCCTCGCGACCTTCCCATGGGATCGACCTGTCGCATCGTCAGAGATGCCAGTCCGCCCTGGGTGCCGTCAGTTCCGAGCTCTCGACTCCAGTCACCCCATGGCTCTACAGGTGCCAGCGTCCTGCCGATCCGGTCCCGCTCCGCTGGGCTTCCTACCCGAAAATGCACTTGGCGGTTGATTCCAAAGGCACGAAGCGGCGTGTGCGGGAGCTGCTCCCTGAAGACTCGCACGACTAAATCGCGCATGCGAACGTACGGAGCCTGCGATGTATCGACCACAAAACGCTCTGCAGTCACTTTCAAACCGAGCCAGTCGGCGGAGAACTTGGTTATCTCTCGGTGTGCTACCTCCAATTCGGACGAATCCGCGACATGCGCTGGGAGGAGACCGGTCAGGGAAAACCAAGCGGGCGTGAAAATGGCCGGGTTAAAATCACCCAGAAGAACGATGTTCACGCCACTGATCTCCGGGTCGATACGCATGCTATCCTCCTCTCTTGTCGTTGCCTGCGTCGGCACCGCGGTGTGTGCCTTTCCGCGCGGTGCGCGGCTCCGTCAGCAGCGCCCGCAGCGCCATCAGCACCCGGCGCGGCCGCTTCCGGTGCATCGCCATCCCGAGCCAGTAGGCGGCCTCCTCCCTCGCCATCGCCTCGATGCCGTCGGCGACGGCCAGCATGTTGTCCCGGTTTCGCATGGGCGCAAGGCAGCGGAAGAGGAGGCCGATCGTCAGGGCCAGGTCCTCCGTCAGGACGTAGCCGCGCCTCCTGTCGTCGGCCGAGGCCACCAGCTTGATCCCGCTCCGGGCCAGCCGCCGAAGCACCCGGTGCTCCACAAGGTCCAGGTTCCGTCCCCGGAGCCCGGCGACCCGCCGCGCAGACGTGAGACCGGGCGTCGCCCGCGACGGCATCTGCCAGATTTCGTACTCCGCCCGACCCGGCCCCCGGTCCCGCACGCGCAGCTCGTAGCTGGGTGCCGACCGGGGAGCGTCGACCAGGGAAATCCTCTCCATCCTCGCCATCTCAATCCTCCGGCATCACCGTCGCCGACACGCGGGCGGCACCGCTCGCGAACCTCGACAGTCGATCGGCGAACTTCTCGCGCTGACCGCGTTCCAGAGACAGGCCGTCGTTGAATCGCAGCGTATAACGCACTTCAAGGCTCACGCCGCGGGCGGCCCGGAGCTGCGGCTGAAGAAACTCCCTGATCGGCTCGGCGTCCGCCACCGAACCCGAAAACTCCAGAATGAAGGATCCACCGTCGCCGGTATCGTAGCCGCCCGTCATATGAACGGTCTTCTCGGCCCCGGAGACGGAGCCCGCCGGCCCCATCAGGCGCAGGCCGTCTTCGGCATCGAACAGCCGAACGTCCAACGACGCGATCCTCTTTGCACCGTGTCCGTCCGCCTGCTCCCAGACCCGAACGAGCGCCTCCCGGAGGACGCCTTCGGCATTCAATTCGCGGGGCGGCTTTTCGGTATCGTCCTTTTCGTCTTTCTCGACGGTGACAGGCTTATCGCCGCCGCCGTCCTCGTCTTCGTCATTCCCCACCGGCGGCTCCGGCTCGGGGGCTCTGGGCCACACTCCCTTGTGCTTGGCATAGCCCATGGTGAACACCGAGGACTGTTCGTCGACGCGGATCTCGGCGTGGGGGTCGTCGGGGCCGTACAGCAGCTGTCCGCTGCGGTAGACGTAGACCCCGCTTTCGACGCCCTGCCGTATGCCGCTGACGAACACATCGTCCCCCACGAGCATGGGCAGCGCGGGATTTCGCCTGAATTCGTCCCGCAGGGCCGCCGTCGTCATCTGTCCCCTGCTCTTGAGCGGAGTGCGGTCGCGAACGTAGGTCGGCGAGTCGGGGTCGTCGCCGGGAAGGCGCAGCTTGTGCAGTTCCTGCAAGGCTCTGACGACCTGCTGCTGTCCGGCGCCCGGCTTGTCCGCGCTGGAGGGCACGTCGATGGCCGTATGGGCCAGGTCGGTGCCGCTCTTCGGCAGCCGGTCCCGCGACGGATAGAACATGTGCCGGTAGCACTGCTGCACCGCGACCGCCAGCTCCTGCTCCGAACGCCTCGCCAGCTCCCGCACCCGGTCCTGCTGGTGCTCCGCCAGGTCGTCGAGGCGCTCCGGCTTCTTGAGCTCCCTCAGCGCCAGCAGGCGGCGGGCCCGGTCGCGCATCTCCTCGCGCCGAGCCGCGTCCGCGACCACGAACGCCAGGTTGTTTCGGAGCACGCGCACGGCCGATCCCTCCGCGCCCCTCCGCCGGTAGATGCGCCGGACCAGCTCGGGAACGCTGTTCGCGGTTCCGCCGACCGTCACGCCGTCGTACGACAGGACGGCCAGCTTGGGCCGCCCGTCTCCCGCTCGGTCCGGGACGTCGTAGGGGCCGCCCGGGAAGCGGACCGTGTCGAATGTCTTGCCTCCGAAGATCTGCCCGATGCGATCGTTCAGCTGGGCGCGCGCTTCGCCCGGATCCACGTGGCCCTGCTCGCGCCGGATGATCTGGCTCAGGTTGGCCTCGGCCAGAAAGCGCATCGGCGTGCCGGGGCGGTCATCCAGGTACGCGGACTCGACGACGAACTTCTTGCGCGCCTGCTCTATGAAGCTGATGTCCGTGCCGGGCCCGAGCACCGAGTAGCGAAGGTGCTCCGGCGAAAGACCCTTGAGCGGGTCGTTGAAGGCGAGCGTGTGCAGAAAGATCGTCCGGGCGGCGTACTCGGCGTACGGGGCCATCCCGGCGTAGTGTTCGGCGTCGATCTCCTGGGCCAGAGCCTTCTTCTCGGCGGCCCGGCCCGAAGCCACGTCGTTCGTGACGGCCGGTTCGTATGCGGACTGTCCCAAGCGGGTGACGATCTCCTGCCGGACGGGCCCGTGGCCCGGGTCGATGTGGTGAAGGTGGATCGCGTGCGCGTCGTCGGGACGCCGCGTCCACAGGTGGCGGACGGTCCGTGCCAGCAGCCGCAGCATGCCCCGCACGCGCTGGAAGTTCTCCAAGGTCGCGGTCTTGCCGGTCAGCGTCTCCAGCACTTCGGGGTGAAACGGGTAGCCCGCCTCGAAGGCACTCCTCGTTTCGGGCCGGGCTGCGTCGGGAGCGAGCGCGTCCCGGTGCGCGGCCCATCGCCTGCCGTACGCGGCCATGACCTCCCGGATCTGCTCCTCGTCGATGAACCGGAAGAGGCGCCGCCGCAGAACCTGAACCGTTTCGTGCTCTTCCGTGGGGTTGAGCAGGGTCGCCTTGCGCGCCGAGACCTTGCCGGCCTCGGCCATGCTGAGGGCGATGTACTGGTTCTCGTCGCTGTAGGCGTCGCTGGCCCGGCCCTCCTTGCCGATGGCGAGCGTATAGACGAGGGCGGCGTTCGGAGCCCCCTCCACCGCCTTGAACAACGAGGTCAGGAACGCGGTCAGCTGGCCGCGGGCGCCGTCGGACCCATGCGCCCCGCGCAGATGGAACACCTTGCGCAGATAGACCGAAAGCTCGTCCAGCAGCACCAGCGTCGGCTCGCCGCCGAACAGCTCCCGCAGGGTTTCAGCACCGGGCGCGACTCGGTCCCGGTCGCTTCGGCGGATCCGTTCGAAGCCCTTAATTCCCGCAAGAGCATGAGCCAGCTCGCCCCACGGGGTGTAGGCGAGCACGCCGTCCCCCATGTCCCGCCCGTTCGCGGGGTCTGCGTTTTCGCCGTCGAAAGCCGCGACGCGGACCGGCACTGCGGGCAGGAGCGCGGGATCGACGAACTCTGCCGCATTGCCGACGCCCTCCATGCCGCGCGCGGCGTGAGCCAATGCGATGAGGCCGTGGGTCTTGCCGCCCCCGTAGGATGTATCGAGCCGGAAGATCGCCGCGACTTCGCCGCCGGCTCCCGACAGACGCCGGCACACGCTGGCCAGCAGGTTCTTCAGCCCCCGGGTCGGGTACGTGTTCGCGAAGAAGAGCGCCGGGTCTCCGTACTCCGGGCTGCCCCCGCCGGTGATCACCCGGGCCAGGTCGGCCGCGAAGTCGGCCTCGGTGATCGTCCCTGCAAGGACATCTTCACGTGGCCGGCATAACTCGAAAATCGTCGGGGTGGTCATCGGATCAGAGGCTTCGCGGGGGAACAGCGATGGGAAAGCCATGGTTCCGGGGCAGGTGTCGGCACGCGCTCTGCGGCACCACGCCGAAATGTAGCCTGCGGGAATGAAGCCGGTCCAACGGGAGCATCTCGCGCGTCCGTGGCCCGGCCCTCGCGGAACGAGACCGCCTTCCCCTGCGGTGGCTGCTCGTCCTCCGGCGTCCCCACCCGGATCGGTCCGCATGCCGGAACAGGATTTCATGAAGGCTCCAAAATGCGTGATTCCGGCACCGAGACCGAATCCAACCACGGTACTTTCCGCTTGCGTCCCCGCCCGCCGCTCCCCATCCTGTCCCTCCGGTCGGCGGCAGGCTGCCCGCTACGGCACGAGGGGCGGTCGCGGCCGGGCCGGGTACACGCCAACCCACACCTGCCCCGGAGGCGCCATGCCAACCGTCGCAATGACCGTGAACGGGACGGCGCGGTCGGGAACCGTCGAGGGCCGAACGCTCCTCGTCGATTTCCTGCGCGAACATCTCGGTCTCACCGGAACCCATGTCGGATGCGACACGAGCCAGTGCGGCGCGTGCGTCGTCCATGTGAACGGCTCGTCCGTCAAGAGCTGCACCTGCCTGGCGGTTCAGGCGGACGGCGCGGAAGTCACCACGATCGAAGGCTTGGCGAACGGC
Organism: Longimicrobiales bacterium; assembly: GCA_965215065.1. Lineage (GTDB taxonomy): Bacteria > Gemmatimonadota > Gemmatimonadetes > Longimicrobiales > Gaopeijiaceae > Bin94. The sequence goes on along the minus strand of OZ244037.1, from coordinate 658,880 downwards.
TCCGGCCTGCACCCCATGCAGGAGGCCTTCCGCGACCATCACGGGCTGCAATGCGGGTTCTGCACGCCGGGCATGGTGATGAGCGCCGTGGATCTGGCCAACCGGAACCCGGACCCCGACGAGCACGAGGTCCGGGAGTGGCTGGAGGGCAACCTCTGCCGCTGCACCGGCTACCACAACATCGTCAAGGCCGTCCAGGCGGGGGCCAGGGCCATGGGAGGTGCGTCGTGAGTGCGAACGGATCGAACGGATCAGGGATCGGCGCATCGGTCAAGCGCAAGGAAGATCAGCGCTTTCTTACCGGCAGAGGCCGCTACACAGACGACATCAATCTCCCCGGGCAGCTGTACGGCTACATCGTCAGGTCGCCCGTCGCGCATGCCGAAATCGGCGGGATCGACACCGGCGCGGCCATGGCGGCGCCGGGGGTGCATGCGGTCTTCACCGGCGAGGACATGGAGGGCGTGGGCGGCATCCCGACGGGGTGGCTGATCCACAGCAAGGACGGCACGCCGATGGTCGAACCGCCGCATCCGGCTCTCGCGCTGGGCAAGGTGCGCTACGCGGGCGACTGCGTCGCGATCGTCGTGGCCGACACGAAGGAGCAGGCCAAGGAGGCCGCCGGTCTGGTCGAGGCGGACTACCGGGAGCTGCCGGCGGTGGCCTCGATCGAGGCGGCCGAAGCCGACGGAGCGCCGCTGGTGTTCGACGAAGCGCCGGGCAACGTCTGCTACGACTGGGAGGTGGGCGACAGGGCAGCCGCCGACGCGGCCTTCGAGGGCGCTGCGCATGTGGTCTCGATCGACGTGGTCAACAACAGGCTCGTTCCCAACGCGATCGAGCCGCGCGCCGCCATTGCTAACTACGATCCCGCGACCGGGGACTACACCCTCTACACCACCAGTCAGAACCCCCACCTGATCCGGCTGCTTCTGGGCGCGTTCGTCCTCGGTCTGCCCGAGCACAAGCTGCGGATCGTGGCGCCCGACGTGGGCGGCGGGTTCGGCTCGAAGATCCCGCACTACGCGGAAGAGGCGATCCTCACCTGGACGGCCGGGCGGCTCGGTCGGCCCGTGAAGTGGACATGCGAGCGCATCGACGCATTCAGGTCGGACACGCACGGCCGCGACCATATCAGCACCGCCGAGCTCGCGCTCGACGCCGACGGCGCCTTCCTGGGACTGCGCGTCTCCACCAAGGCCAATCTGGGCGCGTACCTGTCCACGTTCGCCACCTGCGTTCCGACGTACCTGTACGGCATCCTCTTCGCTGGACCGTACACCACGCCTGCGATCCACTGCGAGGTCAAGTCGTTCTTCACCAACACTGTGCCGGTCGATGCGCTGCGCGGCGCGGGACGGCCGGAAGCGACGTACCTGCTGGAGCGGCTCGTCGAGAAGGCGGCCCGGGAGCTCGGCATGGACCGCGTGGATATCCGCCGCAGGAACTTCATCCGCGAGTTCCCGTACCAGACGCCGGTCGCGCTCCAGTACGACCAGGGCGACTACGACGCCACCCTCGACCTGGCGCTGGAGGCCTCCGGTTGGAGCGGTTTCGAGGAGCGGCGTGCGGAGGCGGCGGCGCGCGGGAAGTGCCGCGGGATCGGGATCTCGACATTCATCGAGGCGTGCGGAATCGCGCCGTCTGCGGTGGTGGGATCGCTGGGCGCCCGCGCCGGGCTGTACGAGTCGGGCAGCGTGCGCGTCCACCCGACGGGCTCGGTCTCGGTCTTCACCGGGACGCACAGTCACGGCCAGGGCCACGAGACGACCTTCGCGCAGATCGTCTCCGACATGCTCGGGGTGGACTTCGAAGCGGTCGACGTGGTGCACGGGGACTCGGCGAAGATTCCGTTCGGAATGGGGACCTACGGTTCGCGCTCGCTGGCGGTGGGCGGTACCGCGATCTACCTCGCGGTCGAGAAGGTGATCGAAAAGGGCAAGAAGATCGCCGCGCACCTGCTGGAGGCTTCGGTCGAAGACATCGAGTTCGAGAACGGGTCCTTCACGGTGGCCGGAACGGACCGGTCGAAGTCGCTGGGCGAGGTCGCGCTGACCGCGTATGTGCCCCACAACTATCCGGCGGGCCTGGAGCCCGGGCTGGAAGAGACCGCCTTCTACGATCCGCTCAACTTCACCTTCCCGGCGGGAACGCATGTCGCCGAGGTCGAGGTGGACCCGGAGACGGGCGAGGTGGAGCTGGTCGCGGTGACCGGGGCGGACGACGTGGGGCGCATCATCAACCCGATGATCGTGGCGGGCCAGCTGCACGGCGGCCTCGCGCACGGCATCGGACAGGCGCTGATGGAGGAGTGCCGCTACCAGGAGGACGGGCAGCTGGAGACGGGGTCGTACATGAACTACACGATGCCCCGCGCGGCGGACCTTCCCTCCTTCAGCATCAATCACAACACGACGCTCTGCACCCACAATCCGCTCGGCGCCAAGGGAGTCGGCGAAGTGGGCTCGATCGGCGTGCCCCCGGCGGTAATCAACGCAGTGATCGACGCGCTGCGCCCGCTCGGCGTGAACGACATGACGATGCCAGCCACCTCGCAGCGGGTGTGGCAGGCGATCCAGCAGGCCCGGAGCTGATCGGAGACGAACGTGCAGGACTTCAACTACCACGCCCCGAAATCGATGGACGAAGCCGTGGCGGCGCTTCGCGGCTCCGAGGGCGCAAAGGCGATCGCGGGCGGGCAGAGCCTGCTGCCGATCATGAAGCTTGACCTGGCCGCCCCGACCGATCTCGTATCGTTGGCGGGCGTGCCGGGGCTGGCCGACATCACCGACGACGGAGACTCGGTCGAGGTGGGGGCGATGTGCACCCACGCGCAGGTGGCCGCGTCCGCAACCGTGCGGGGCCGGATTCCCGCGCTGGCGGCGATGGCCGACGGGATCGGCGACGCACAGGTCAGGAATGCGGGTACGATCGGGGGTTCGGTGGCTCACAACGATCCCGCCGCCGACTACCCGGCTGCGTGTGCGGCGCTGGGCGCGACGATCGTGACCGACAGGCGCGAGATTCACGCCGACGACTTCTTCCAGGGGATGTTCATGACGCCTCTGGAGGAGGACGAGGTCATCACGTCGGTGCGGTTTCCGGTGCCGGTCCGGGCGGCATACGCCAAATTCGCGAACCCCGCGTCCAAGTACGCGGTCGCGGGAGTGATGGTCGCGGACGGGCCTGCCGGGGTGCGGGTGGCGGTGACGGGCGCATCGGGGGACGGCGTGTTCCGGGCGACCGAGATGGAGGCAGCGCTGGCCGAGTCGTTCAGCGCCGATGCGGTGGCCGGGATCTCGGTGTCGACCGACGGCGTGCTGTCGGACACGGCGGCCGGGCCGGAGTACAGGGCGCATCTTGTGACGGTGATGGCCAAGAGGGCGGTTAAGGCCTGCGCATAGCCGGCAGCCGCGAGAGGCCGCGCCCCGAGTCCGTCGTCGCCCCCGTCTGGGGGCTGGCGTTCGCATGACTTCAAGCCCGCAACCGCCCAAGTCGCGCCCCGAGTCCGTCGACGACGCAGTGGCGATGCTGCGCGGCCAGGGCTATGTGGCCGATATCGGTCTCGGGACCGCGCTCTTCCTCTCGCTGAAGCTCGGGCGTCCGCTCCTGCTCGAAGGCGAGGCGGGGGTCGGCAAGACCGAGGTGGCCAAGACGCTGGCCGCCGGACTCGGCCGTCGGCTGATCCGTCTGCAGTGCTATGAGGGGCTGGATCTGGCCTCGTCCGCATACGAGTGGAACTACGCGAAGCAGATGATCCATATCCGGGCGGCCGAGGGGGGAACGGGCGACAGCGGGAGCAGGGCCGCTCGTTCCGGCGACAGCGGGAGCCGGGCGGCTCGTTCGGGCGAATCCACCCGCGACCTCGCCCGCGATGTCTTCTCCGAAGAGTTTCTGACTCGGCGTCCTCTGCTCTCCGCCCTCGACCCGGCAGACGGCGTGGCGCCGGTCCTCCTGATCGACGAGCTCGACCGCACCGACGAGCCCTTCGAGGCCTACCTGCTCGAGCTTCTTTCCGACTTCCAGATGACGATCCCGGAGTTGGGAACGGTGACCGCCGCCGAGCCGCCGCACGTGATCATCACGTCGAACCGGACCCGCGAGATCCACGACGCTCTGAAGCGTCGCTGCATCTATCACTGGATCGAATACCCCGATGCCGAACGCGAGCTGGCCATCCTCGCCTCGCGGGTTCCGGAAGCGCCCGAGCAGCTCAGCGTTCAGGTCGTGACCTTCGTGCAGAAGGTGCGCGAGCTCGAGCTGTTCAAGCGGCCCGGCGTGGCCGAGACGCTCGACTGGACCCGTGCGCTGATGGCGCTCGACCGCCACACCCTGGACCGCGAGACCGCCCATCGGACGCTGGGCGTGCTCCTCAAGTACCAGGACGACCTGGCGCGGATGACCGAGGGCGGCGTTGACGAGCTGATGGGTGCGGTGGGTGGACCGCAAAATCACGTCAAATAGCGTGTCATGTTTACGGCAGATGCCATGACATAGTATTATATCACAACGACTTGATGTGTCAGATAAGATGTCATGGAGCGTGTCAGACAAGTGGACTGGTCGTGTTTCAGCTTCGATTACCGGCTGGAGTTGCCGGGGATGACGCCGATGCTGGTTCGCATCGAGGGGCGGAAGGAGGCGGCCATGAGCCTGCTGCTTCCGGCGAAATGGAAGGAACAGCTCGATGTCCTCAACCGGATCAGGACCATCCACGGTTCAACGGCACTTGAAGGAAACCCGTTGTCCGAATCCCAGATCGCCGACTTCCTCGACGGCAGGGAGGGTCTCGATCCCGAAGGGCAGGAATACCGGGGGAGGGAATACCGCCAGATCCGCAATGCGGATACAGCCCAGAACTGGGTGAGAGAGCGCTTCGGACCCCGTCGGCCCCCGATCTCCGTTCAGAACATTCTTCACATGCATGCGCTGTTGACACGCCTGTCCGACGAGACCGACAACGTTCCGGGCCGCCTTCGCACGCATGGAGTGCAGGTCGGAACGGCGGAGCTCGGCGGGGTTCATATGGGCGCTCCGCACGAGGATATTCCGCGCTTGATGGACGAATTCGCGGCCTTCCTGCACTCGCGTCGGCTGCGGCGCGAGCACCCCGTGGTCAGAGCGCTGCTTGCCCACTTCTTCTTGGTGACCATCCACCCGTTCGGGGACGGGAACGGACGGGTCTCGAGACTGGTGGAAGCGGCAATCCTGTATGAAGGCGGGTACAACATCCACGGTTTCTACGGGCTGTCCAACTACTTCTATCGCAACGGAGACGAGTACAAGCGACGGCTGCAGGAATGTCGGCGAACGCGGCCCTTCGCTGTCGCACCCTTCGTGGGGTTCGGGCTCCGCGGCTTCGAGGCCGAGCTCCGCGGGATCAACAGCTTCATCAAGACGAAGCTGAACCGATTGGTCTACCGTGATACCATTACCCAAGCACTCGCCATACGGGTTAGCAAACGCCGCCGCCTTCTCAACATCCGTGAGTTCTCACTGCTCGGTTTTCTCTTGGAGGAGACGGAACCTGCGGATCCCTTCTCGGAGAGTCCTTCCGCGCGGCTCCGCTTGAGCGATGTGGTGAACTCGCCCTACGTCAGAGGTGCGTATCGCGATGTCACCACCAGAACCTTCATCCGCGAGATCCGCCGACTCGCCGAACTGGGCTTCATCACCCTTCAGAAGGATCCGGATTCGGGGCGCCGGTTCGTGGGAATCGACTTCAACGCCAGCGAAATCGACTTCGACGGGGTTGCGCCGTATTGATCGAAGACAATGCCGCGAAGACTGACCATGCCCCGATATGCCTCGTGACCATGCCGCGATGACAATGCCGTCCGCCCGCCCCGGCAGCCTCCCCGGCAACGTCGCCCGCTTCGTGCGCCTCCTGCGCGCCGCGGGCCTTCCCGTCGGGCCCGGCCACACGGTCACCGCGGTGCGGGCGCTGACGGCCGTCGACATCACCGCGAAGCGGCAGTTCTACTGGGCCCTCCACGGGACGCTCGTGGCCAAGCGTGAGCACCGGCACATCTTCGAGAGCGCCTTCCGGCTCTTCTGGCGCGACCCCTTCGGTGCGGACGAAGCCCTCACCGCGCTGCTGTCGCGCTCGCAGATCCCCATGGAGAAGCCGCCTTCGAGGGCCCCGGCCCGACTGTCGGCGGAAGACTCATCCGCACCCCGCCCTACCCGCGAGGCCACGCATCGAATTCCGCTGCGCATGGCGTACTCCGCCGCGGAAATCCTGCGCACCAAGGACTTCGAGGAGATGACCGCAGCCGAAGCGGCGGAGGCGAAGCAGGCCGTCCGGTCCCTCAGGCTCGACCTTCGTCCGGTACTCGCCCGTCGTTACGAACCCGACCCGCGGGGACGCTTCATCGACCTGCGGCGCACACTGAGAACAAGCGTCCGCACCGGCGGGTGTCCGCTGCCCCTCAAGCGCAATTCGACCAAGACGCGGCGGCCCGCCGTCGTCGCGCTGTGCGACATCTCGGGGTCGATGGAGTCGTATTCGCGCATCCTGCTCCACTTCTTCCACGCCCTCACCAACGCCGGCGACCGGGTCCACACCTTCGTCTTCGGTACCCGGCTCACCAACATCACCCGGCTCCTGCGCGACCGCGACGTGGACCGCGCGCTCGATCGAATCGGCAGCACCGTGCGGGACTGGTACGGCGGCACGCGCATCGGTGCCTCGCTGCAAGCCTTCAACCTTCACTGGTCGCGCCGACTGCTCGCCCAGGGCGCCGTCGTGCTCCTCGTCACCGACGGGCTCGACCGGGAAGGAGGCGAAGGGATCCGCGCACAGGCACGCCGGCTGCGCAAATCCTGCCGGAGCCTCGTCTGGCTCAATCCGCTGCTCCGCTACCGGGCCTTTGCTCCCAAAGCCGCAGGGATCAAGGCGTTGCTGCCGGAGGTGGATGAGCACCGACCCGTCCACAATCTCGACAGTCTTGCGCAGCTCGCCGATGCGCTGAGCGGGCGGGAAGGGAAAGGGGTCGGGGCACAGGCACGGCCAGGCTGACCGTCCCTCGTGACCGGGTGGGCGCGGGTTCGGCAGGAGCCCTGGCCCCGCCACGCCCTCAGCGTTACACTGTCTCGCATGTCCCAACGGAGCATGGAAACGCCCGGCCCGGTGCGGCCGCCTCTTCCGGTGCGGCCCCCTGCGGAGCGCCTTGCCGGACAGCCGCTTTGCCGCTCTCGGTGCTCGCGAGGGTTTCACCGCGGGATGCTGGCAGCCCACACGGCACTGGCGGCCGCACTGGCCGCGCTCTTCCCGTTTCCCGTTTCGGCTGCGGCCCCCTCCCCGCCCGACACCGTCCTCCGCGTCACCTTCCTCGATGTCGGCCAGGGCGACGCGGTGCTCGTTCAGGCTCCGGAGGGCCAGACCGCGCTGATCGACGCGGGCGGGGGGGACATCGTCCCATTGCTGCGTGCGATGGATGTCGGCCAGATCGACCTGCTTGTCGCGACGCATCCGCATGCGGACCACATCGGCGGTATGGCGCGCGTGATCGAATCGATCCCGGTGCAGTTCTTCATGGACAACGGGGAGCCGTACACCACGGCCACGTACCGGGGCCTGATCGCGACCTTGGAGGCAAGGCCTGAAATCACCTACCTGGAAGCCGTACCGCGAACGCTCTCTCTCGGCTCCGCGACGATCGAGGTTCTGCCGATGCTTCCGCGCGGCACGACCGAGCCCAACGACCGCTCGGTCGGTCTCGTGCTGCGGTTCGAAAGCTTCACCGCACTGCTGAGCGGCGACTCGGAGGTCCGCCAGCTCACGCACCTGGTCGGCCTGGACACCGTGCCTGCCCTGACGCTCCTCAAGGCACCGCATCACGGCAGCGACAACGGGTTCACCTGGAACTTCCTGCAGGCGGCCCGGCCGCGCGTCGTGGTCATCTCGGTCGGGCCCAACAACTACGGACACCCCAAGCAGGCCGCGCTGGATGCGTACGCCGCGACGGCCCGCGAGATTTTCCGCACGGACCATTACGGGCACGTGCTGGTGCAGGGGTACGAGGACGGCAGCTACGTGGTCGTGCACGGCGATCGCGTGGTCGTGCACGGGGATCGCGGCAATTCGTCTTGGGCCGGGGGGCGGACCAGAGGGGGGCGGGCCAAGGGGGCGGGGGCTCTGGTGGCGGGGGCGGCCGCCGCGGGATCCGTGACGTCCGCATCCTCTTCGCACGCCCGGTTTCGGATCAGCGTCAAGGCCGACGCGCCGGGGAACGATCACGAGAATCTCAACGGTGAATACGTCATCTTGAAGAACTCGGCTTCCGAGGCGGCCGAGATCGGGGGGTGGCGCCTCTGCGACTTTGCGAATCACTGCTTCCGGTTCCCCCCGGGAGCGACGATCGAGGGCGGAGGGCGGATCCTGATTCACACCGGCACCGGCCAACCGGACGGCGAACGCTTCTACATGGGGCGGAATCGGGCCATCTGGAACAACGGAGGAGACACCGCGACGCTGTACGACTCGGAGGGGGCGACCGTGCTGACGTTCAGCTACTGACGCTTCTCCCGCGCAACACTGACGCGACTGGCGCGCAACGACGCACCTCCGCACAATACCGGCACAACACTGGCGCGCCGCGCCCCCGGCACCTATGATCCCTTGAAGCACGCACGGATGCCGGTCCCCTAGTCCAGTCTAGTCCAGTCGGCCGGCGGCGGCGACAAGGACGTATCCCGGTTCGGAAGGAGACAACACGATGAGCAGCAGATTTTCCCGTCGGCATTTCATGGGCGGCGCGGTCGCGGCGCTCGGGGCATTCGGCCTCAGGCCCCGGTCAGCGCTCGGCATCACGCTGCCGCCCCCTCCGAAGGGTCTTTCCCCGATCGACCCCTACGACGATCTCGCCAAGCTCTCGTCCAACGAGAATCCGTACGGGCCGTCCGACAAGATGCTCGCATCGATGAACGCCGCCTGGAAGTATTCCAACCGGTACGGCTATCCCGACGGCGACGTTCACGAGAAGATCGCCGAGCACCACGGTGTCGACACGAGCAACATCATCATGCATGCGGGCTCGGGAGAGACGCTCAAGGTCGCCGGGCTCACCTTTCTGAGACACGAGGAAAAGGTGGTCGGCGTCGAGCCCACCTTCATGACCGTGTACCGCGCCGCGACCGGTGTCGACGCGGATGTCATCGCCCGTCCGCTGCTGCCCGACCACACTCAGGACATTGACGACCTGATCGAGGTCACGCGCCGGAACTACCGCGATGTCGGCATGGTCTACGTCTGCAACCCCAACAACCCGACCGGGGTGGTCGTGAGCGACGACGACATCCGGCGCCTGCTCGACGGCATCCCCGAGGACATCCCGGTCCTGATCGACGAGGCGTACCACCACTTCGTGCAGGATCCGTCGTACGCCACCGCGGTCCCGTACATCAAGGAAGGCCGCAAGGTGCTGGTCACCCGCACCTTCTCCAAGATCTACGGCATGGCGGGGCTCCGTCTCGGCTACGGGATCGCGCCCGCCGAGATGATCGACGATATGCGGACCTACACGACCGGCACGATCAACGCGCTCGTCAAATGGGGCGGCGTGGCCGCGCTGGAGGATCACGAGTCCGAGAAGTGGGTCAGAGATACGACCATCGCGCTCCGGGAGGCCACGGCCGACCAGCTCAGATCCCAGGGCTTCGAAGTCATCCCCTCCGAGACCAACTTCTTCATGGTCCGCACCGGCCGGGCGGCGTCCGAAGTGAGGGCAGCGTTCCGCGAGCGTGACATCGCCGTCGGGCGCGACTTCCCGCCGATGCTCGATTATCTCCGGGTTTCGATTGGGACGGAGGATGAGATGGACCGCTTCCTCGCGGGCTGGGGCGAGATCTTCCCCGACGGGATGACGACCACGGGAAGGATGTAGCCGCGGCGGCTCACGCCGAGAGCGACTCCCCATGACCCGTCGTTCCATCGCCGAAATCGCGGCCGATGTGCGGAGCGGCGCTGCAACCGCCCGGTCGCAGGTCGAAGATGCGATCCGGTGCCACGGAGCCGGTGATCTCGACGCTTACATCGTCTTCGACGCCGAAGGTGCGCGCCGCCAGGCCGATGCGGTCGATGCGGCGGTGGCGCGCGGCGAGGATCCGGGCCCCCTGGCCGGGATCACGGTGTCGGTCAAGGATCTGTACGGCGTGGAGGGCCTTCCGATCCGCGCAGGCACGAAGCGCGAGCTCCCCGAGCGGTGGCGCCGCGAAGGCTTCCTCGTGCGCACCCTCCGGCGCTTGGGCGCAGTCATCGTGGGCAAAACCCACACCGTCGAGCTGGCCTTCGGCGGCGTGGGCCTCAACCCGAACACCGGCACGCCGATCAACCCTTGGGATCCGGCGGAACACCGAGCGCCGGGAGGTTCGTCGTCCGGTGCTGGGGTGAGTCTGTGGGAAGGATCCGCCCGCATCGCACTGGGGAGCGACACCGGAGGATCGGTCCGGATTCCCGCATCGGCCACGGGCGTAGTGGGCCACCGCCACACCACGGGCAGGTGGCCGACCGATGGCGTCGTCCCCCTCTCGACGACGCTCGACACGGTGGGATTTCTCACCCACACCTTGGAAGATTCGCGGTACGCATTCGGCGTGATCGACGCATTCGCGCAAGCAGGCGCAGGCTGCGACGGTCCCCTCGACGGTGCCGTTGTCGGCGACGCCGACGCCAGCGGCCTAGCAGGCCTCCGCATCGGCCTCCCCCGCAACGGGCTCTGGGAGGAAACGCAATCGGACATCGCCGCCGCCCTACAGCGAGCCCTCGCCCAACTGGAAGAAGCGGGCGCCCGCGTCTTCGCCGTGGACGCCCCCGAGCTGCACGAGGCCGGCGAGCGCTATCTGGCGGGCGGACTGGTGATCCCGCCGGAACGCTCCGAGTCGCTGGAGCGACACTTGCCCGGTTGGGCCGCCATCCTAGATCCGACCGTCGGGAAACGGTTGGAATCGGCCCACCGCGTCAGCGCAGTCGACTACATCGCGCTCCTCCGCCTCCGCCGCCGGCTCTCGGCCGACATCCACGCCCGTCTCGAAGCCGAGCGCATCGACCTCCTCGCCACGCCTACGCTTCCCGTCACCCCGCCGCTCCTCTCGTCCCTGACGGAGCTGGACGCCTATCGCGCCGTCAACCGGGCCATGCTCTCCGGGACGGGCCCCGCGAGCATGCTCGACATGTGCGCGGTGAGCCTGCCCGCCGGCCTCGACGAGCACGGCATGCCCGTGGGGCTGCAGCTCATCGGTCGCGCCGGAGGCGATCATTCGCTGCTGGCCCGTGCATCAGCCGTGGAATCGGTCCTGGGGACGAATCTGGAACGAATCGGGATTCCGCCACGGGTGAAGAGCCGTATTCGTGCGGGCTTGCGGGCCGCAGCCCCGGCGAACACTTCCGGGACCGCATTCAGCCGCTGCCGCCTCCACGCGCTCACTTGGTTCGGATGAAGCTCGTGCCGCGAGGCGAATCGCCTGCACGCTGTCGCGCTCCTGCGGTGCCTCCAGCGCCACCCGGCCGTTGACTCCGCCCGGTGAACCGCCGTCTCTTCCCGGCCATCTCGGTGCCTCCTGTTTCAGTCTGGCATCAACCCTCCCGTTTCGCGTTGGCAGTGTCACTTTCTCCAACACCCGAAAAGGATACGTCATGAACCACACCGTTGCCGCTTTCCCGTTCTCTCTCCACCGGCTCGTTCGCGTCGTGCAGGTGGTGAGCATCCTGATCCTCCTAGCGGTCACTGCCACGACCCTGTGGCGTGCCCGAGAGGTCAGCGCCGATGTCGGTTGCGACCGGATCTGCTCGACGTTACTGTCCCATCAGCTCCGACGAGTACTGCGGGATGCTCTCCTGCGGGGGAAGCGGATCCTGCGAGAGCACTACGTGCCAAGCCGGTCCCTTCCAGTTCCCAAACACCATCGTTTGCGGATAGTATAGATTCTTACGTTGTCCGAAGCGCAGTCGCGGTCGCATGTGACGCGCCGCGAAATGGCCTTGACGGCCGGATTGGCGACCGTTGCTGTCGTTGCCCTCTTCATGGCCGCAGAGAATCGACAGCAAGATCTCCCGGTGTCTGAGCTTGAGCAGATTGATTCTGTGTCAGGATGGGAGGAAGCTTGGGAAGTGGCCTTGCCATTGGGTCCAAGTGCCCGGGTGCCTGTGCGAGTTCTGGTGCTGTATGACATCCAATGTCCCGTGTGCGCCGTTTTCCATACAACGCTGGAGAGCGTTCTTGCCGAGTTCTCAGAACAGATTGATGTGCGCTATCTCAGCCACCCACTCGACTATCATCCGCTGGCTCGACCCGGGACCCACGCTGCGGAGTGTGCCTACCGCGCAGGTATCTTTCCTGACTGGATCAGCTTGGTGTTTGCGCAACAGGATTCACTTGCAACGAAGGGTTGGGAGCGCTTTGCGCTTGACGTTGGTCTGTCCGATATCTCGTCATGGGAATCCTGCCTTGCGGAAATGCCTGCGCAGGAGCGGATTGACCTCGCCCTTGGATTCGGTCGGAGAATCGAGATTCACGGTACACCGACCGTGATCGTCAATGGATGGCGGTACGGAGCCACGCCATCGGAGGATGTGTTGCGGGATGCGATCATCCGGCTTGGAGACCGAGCCGTTAGCGTTGGCGATTCGGCCCATGGAACCTCTCAGGCCTGGCTGGAGACGAATGTCGCCTACCGCACGGACGAGCTGCTCCTTCCGCCGAAGGTGAGGTTTTGGAGCGCGACCAACTTTGCGGTGATCGACCGCAGCGGAAACCTCTTCGTGGCGCAGCCGGCCGTCCCGGAGATTCGGGTGTTCAGTGCCCAGGGGGACTCCATGCGAGTCATGGGCAGACGCGGCGAAGGACCAGGCGAGTTCGGCACGATTTCCTCGATCGGTCTTCTCGGCGACACGATGGTGGCAACCGATGCCGCGCGCGGTCGGGTCACCTACTTCGGCACCGATGGCACACTCTTGGGATCGCGACGGTGGATTGCCTCGGTGGTCCCGACCCGGGTGAACGAGAGATGGATGTTCGCGGGCAGCACCCCCGAGGCCGTGAGGTCGGATTTGCGAGGCATTGTGCGTCCCGCTCTGATGGCACTGGGCAGCGAACCCGCGGTCGGACCTGATCGGTTCGTCCTTCGGATTCCCATCTTGGGCGTTGACTCGTCGGGGCATGTGGTCGATACGATCGCATGGGAGGCTCTTGAAGGCGCGTCGATGGGCTTCCGGCGCGGGGGTCGGCTGCACCACTTCCAGGTGCCGTTCCAAGACAGCGCGCATGTCGCGGTTTTGGCGGACGGGAGCGGCGTAGTTACCGCCCATTCGCGGCTTGGCCCTGCGCGGAGCGATGAAGTCACGCTGTCGGTTACGCGCGTTGACTTCGCCGGCGACACGGTCCTCGCATTCATGGAGTCCAGGGCGGCTCGTCCCGTCACGGAAGAGATGATTCGCCGGCTGGCCGGGCGAGCGCGGACATCGTCGCCTGGGCTGGAAGGCATGTCCGACGACGAAGCCGCAGGGTTGTTGCGCGACTCCGGTCTGCTTCCGGCCATGCTGCCCACGGCCACCGGGGTGATGGCGGGACAGGACGGCTCCATATGGATTCGGCGCGAGGAGAGTCTTGATCTCGTCGAGTGGACCGTTCTGCGTGGCGACGGCACCTTGCGCGGATCGGTTATGCTCCCGAGCTTCCAGCGGGTGATCGCGGCAAGGGGCGACTTAGCGGTGGTTGCGGACGAGGATGAGCTGGGCAGAGTTGTCGTGATCGGCTATCGCATCCGCAACGCGCCGACCACCTCCGCCAGCACGGCAACCGCGATCTCTTCCGGGGTGCACGCTCCGATGGGGAGTCCGACCGGCCCATGAATCCGGTCCACGTCGCCACCTGAGAACCCCGCCGCTCCCAGTCTCTCCCGCCGCTCCCGCTGAGTCTTGCGACTTCCCAGTGCACCGACGTAGAAGGCGTTGCTCTCCAGCGCTGCGATCAGCGCCGGGTCGTCGATCTTGGGGTCGTGAGTAAGCGCGACCACCCCGGTGCGGTGGTCGGGCCGCAGCGTCTGCATCGCCTTGTCGGGCCACTCCTTGACCAAGGCTGCGCCGGGGAAGCGTTCTGCCGTTGCGAACCCCTCGCGGGGGTCCAGCACGGTCACATGGAATCCGGCGATCTCCGCCATCGGTGCCAAGGCCTGCGCGATGTGGACCGCTCCGACGACGATCAGCCGCGGCGGCCGGATGTACGGGCGCAGGAACACGGCCCCCCCCGGGGTATGAACCGTGCGCGGGTCCCCGGTCCTCAGGGCGGCGGACACGACATCGCCTTCCAGTCCCAGCGCCGACTTCGAATCGTTCGAAATCAGCTCCTGCGCCCCGTCCGACAGCCGCGTCGCGAGCACGAGATCGCGGCCCGACCTCTGGGCCGCGACGATTTCACGCAGGATATTGGTCTTCATCCCCAGTCACCGCGCTCACCCCGCTCCGCCGTCCCGGAACCCGTCTGCGGATCCGCGGCCGGCCGCCCGACCACCGGCTCGACAAAGAGGTGCACCCTGCCTCCGCAGGCCAGCCCGACCTCCCAAGCCATTTCGTTGGTGACCCCGAACGACAGCGTACGGGGAACGCCCGACTCGATCACCTCGAGCGCGGTCCGAATGACCGCTCCTTCTATGCAGCCGCCGGAGACGGACCCGGAGAAATCCCCGCTGTCGGCGACCGCCATATGACTCCCCGACCGTCGTGGGGCCGAACCCCATGTGCGTGTCACCGTGGCGAGAGCGACGCGCCGGCCTTCATCCAGCCACTCCAGCGCTTGCGCAAGGACCGGATCTGCGTTCGTGTTCGTGCTGTTCGCATCCATGGCTCTGGAAAGTCTACCTCCCGGCTCACGAGACGCAAAGTTGGCGGCTAGCGGTATCGACGAACTCTACCAGACCCTCATAAGAGACCACTTCCGGCGGCCCCGCAATCGCGGCACGCTGGAAGAACCGGCCACCTCGGGCCGGGCTCACAACCGCTTCTGCGGCGACACGGTTGTCATGTGGGCGAGGGTGGAGGGCGCACGACTCGCCGAAGTCACCTTCGACGGCCGCGGGTGCGCGATCTCGCAGGCCGCGGCGTCCATGCTCACCACTGTCGCCCGCGGGATGGACATGGACGCGATCGCCCGCCTTCGGAAAATGTTTGTCGATGGGCTCACACCCGATGCGCCACCGCTGCCCAAGGAACTCGGTGACCTGCGCGCCCTGGCGGGGGTCCGGCGCTTCCCCAGCCGGATTCGATGCGCCGTGATGGCGTTCGATGCGCTGGAGGACGCGCTCCGGGGAGGAACATCGTGCTCGCGGCCCTAGAGGCGCACGCCTTCGGATAAACCCACCACCAAGGGTGGGGAAAACCCTCTCGAAGGCGGAACAACCCCTCTCAAGTGGGGTGTTAAACACTCTATCCGACTCCTTGGCAACGGCTTTAGTGTTATGCGGTCACACGGCCGCGGCGCTTCGCGGCCACCATAACAACCCTCAGAAACAGGAGGATTCCAATGTCGAGGGTGCTTTTCTTCCTGGCGTTGGCCGCGCCTTCGTGACGGGCGTGGTCGTGGGCGGGACCGTCGAGCCTAGCGTCGCCTACGCGCAGTCCGTCGAGGAGACCTGCGAGCAGGACGAGTGCGATCCCGCTCCCTGGTGGAAGTTCTGGGCCAATGACGAGTGCGTCATGAACCCGGGATACATGACTGGCTGCGACTGGGTCAGCGGGGACGACTGCGCGACGTACGCCTGCGGTCAACCCTTGCCTAGCACTGGCGGCAACGACGACGACGACGACGACGAATAAGAGTCACGTCCGGAACCGGGGGGAGGCGGGCGCGGTTGGCCTGTCGCCCCCTGGTTCGACCACAGCATGGAAGGAGACAAATCATGGTCAGCGTAACCGCGACGGTGATGGCTGTTACCGTGCAGCAGGCGGCGGTGACCGGGGTGGTCCGCGACAGCACGGACCTGGAACCGGTAGCCTTCGCGCGTGTGACGGTCGAGATACCGGAAGGTTCACCGAGGGAAACGGTCACCGACAGATTCGGCGCCTTTGCGATAGCAGGGCTTGATGTCGGTGCGGATGTCGCGGTGGTCAGCGTGGACGCCTTCGGATACGCGCCCTGGCGAATGGGAATGGCACAGGCTTCGGACGGCGAGCTCACGATCCTGCTTCGACCGCAACCGATCTCCCTCGAGGAGATTCGCGTTGATGCACGACGGGCCGCGGATCCCTTGTCGTCATCCCCGGGAGCCTTCGTCGTCGACCGGGCACTCGTGCGGGCGCAGCCCGTGGTGTTGGAAACGGACGTGCTGCGCGCCACTGCCCTGTCCCCGGCGGCGTCGTCCGCGTCAGACTGGGTTGCGGCGCCGTTCATTCGGGGCGGGGCGAGCGAAGGCACGCCGGTCTTCCTAGACGGAGTGCGGATCTTCAACCCGTTCCATGTGGGGGGATTCGTGGCGGCCCTAAACGCCGAGGCGGTCAATCGCGTGACGCTGCTCACGGGATCGTCCAGCGAAGCGCTGGCCGTGGGCTCGCTCTCGGGTGCAATTGACGTTGCTACGCGCGATGGAGCGCGAGACGGGTTTCACTCGAGCGGGTCCCTGGGGATCGCCTCGGTGCGCATGTCCGCCGAGGGGCCGGTGGGCGAGTCCGCATCGTTTCTGGTGGATGCAAGACGCTCGTACATCGACCTGCTGACGGCGGGGCTGCGTGCGATGCTGGACAGTCCCAAGGTGCCGTACTCCTTCGGCGATGTTCACGGGAAATTCACCAAGGATCTCGGCGGCGTTCGCCGATTCTCGCTGACGGGCTACTGGAACGACGAGTTCCTGGACTCGAGGCCCGACGATGTTCCCGCAGGAGACGAGGCGCTGAGCCGGGCCTCTAGGGCGACATGGGGAAACATGGCGCTGGCTGCGCACTACAGAGATCGCCTCGGTGCAGCCACCTTGGTCGACGTGAGCGCGGGTCACAGCCGGTTTTCGGGCGACTACATCGTGTTTCGGAACAAGGCGACGGATTCCGACACATCGTCGGCGGTGCACGGGATGATGGGCGAGTACCGGGCCGAAGTGCGGCTCAGGCAGCAGTCCGGCGACCTGACCCTCGACGGAGGAGTCCAGGCCACGCGATTCGAGGCGGATCATGTGGCCTCGGGGAGCGAATGGGACGGCAGCGACCCCCATGACCTCTTCGATGCGTTCGACATATCGCCCTCGGTCACGAGGGTCGCGGCGTACGGCAGCGCCAAGGCGATGCTGGGCAGGGGGGTCACGGTGGGAGGGGGCGTTCGTGCCGACCACTACTTCGGCGTCGAGGGGGTGCTGTCCCCCTTCGCAGAGGTCTCCTACGGAGCAGCCGGGTGGAAGGCTTGGCTCACCGCCAGCCGGATGCACCAAGCGCTGTCTTCGATTCGCAGCGAAGAGCCCGTTTCGTCGAGCTATCTGGCCTACGACCTTCTGGCACCGGTGGAAGAGGGTCCGCTGCTGCGAAACTCGGAGGTGGCCGTCGGCTGGGAGGGCGGCGCGCGCGGCGTGCGCATTCGGGTGGAGACCTTCGCCCGAAGGATGGACAACCTCCGTCTTCCCGTTCTGGGCGCGAATCCGATCGAATCGCTCATGCTGGTCGAGCCGTCCAAACGGGAGATGGGCAGCGGAATGGCCCGAGGGCTGGAGTCCACTTGGAGCTGGTCCTCGGCAAGCGGCGGGGCCAATGTGGTCGGCAGCTATCGCTGGGCCCAAGTGACCCGGACGGTGGGCGGCCACACCTACACGCCCAGATTCCACAGAGATCACGAAGGCGAGCTGAGTGCGAGCCTGCAACGCGGCGGGTCGACCTGGTCGGTCCGCTTTTCGGCACGAAGCGGACAACCGACGACGCCCATTGTGGCGTTTCTCCCCTTCGTGGCGTATCTGTCGCCCGGTGCGAGAATGGGCGGTCTCCACGACGATGTTCTGAACTTCGCCGGGGAATACAACTCCGCGACTCTGCCGCCGTACGTACGCATCGATCTCGGTTGGCGCGGTTCCAATGACGTGGACTGGTTCGGCGGGGGCACGCTGACGCCCTTCGCCTCCATCGCCAATCTCTTCAGCCTTCCGAACGTCGTCGGAGTTGCACCGGAGGAACGCCGGGACGGGGTCACCGAGCGCGTGTACGCGCCACAGCTTCCCATGGTCCCGTTCTTGGGCTTGGAATTCCGGTTCTAATGAGTGAGAGAGGATCTAATCTAAGAGAGGATATAATCGTGAATGACAATCCGAACGAAAGGGCTTCGGCCCATAGCAGTCCGTGTCCACGGGCTGATAGACCGAGGGTCCTCAGGCCCGGCGCGATGTGCAGCCTCGCGCCGTTGGCGGCATTGAGTACCCTGATCGCAGGTGCCTGCGACTACACGCACCCAACAGAAGTCTTCGTTCCCGACGAGGACGTGATAGCCATCTCCGCCGTGATCAGCGCGGGATTCGACAGAGCCGCCCTGCTGGCCACCTACCCGCATCGCGACCAATCCGCGAATCCGCCGATCGTTGACGCGCAGCTGTCAGGGCCGGGTTGGACGGCCGACTTTCGCCAAGATCCCGACTCGCACACGCCGGAAGGTCTGCTGGCATGCAATCTGTTATCCCAGTCGGTGGCTTGGAAAGGGCCCGCATCCTGCTTGCGCGCCAGGCTTCCCCGGCCCATCGAAGTGGGCGTCCGATACGCTCTGTCGGGCAATACGGAGTTGGGCACCTTCTCGGGAACCGCCGTCGTCCCGTCCGCTCCCGTGATCGTCGAGCCCTCGACCGAGTTCGTGGCCACCCCGGCCGCCGACACCTTCGGCATCGACCTGCGATATCGAAATCCCGCCGAAGTGGGGCTCATTGTAGCGGAGGCCGCCAATGTCGTGCAGGTCGTCGTGGACAGCGCGGGCAACCTTGGCCAGGAACCCCGATGGATCAAGTTCATCGAACCCAGAGAGCTGAACCCGGCGGCGGAGAGCGCCCGGATCATGGTCTGGGGATACGGCTCGAGCTTGCCCCAGCAGGCCTGGCGACCTCCCGAATTCCGCTTCGACCTCCAGCTGGTGGGCTTCGACGAGCACTTCAGCCGCTTCGCCCGGCTCCGCTACGACCGTCTGGTGATCCGGCCGTGGCCCAGCTTCGGACTCACCGGCGATGAGGGCATATTCGGCTACTTCGGAGCCGCGTCGCGCTCCGCCCCCGTCCGCGTGATTGTGAGGCCACAATGAAAGTCATTCGATTCCTGCCCCTGCCACGACCCGCCTTGGTGCTTGCGAGCGTGGCCGCTCCTGCGCTCGCAGGTGCATGTGACGGTCCACGGAACAATGAAACGGCGCATCCTTTGCCCGGACGGCTTCCCGGGAGCGAGTGGGCCACGCTAATTACGCGCGATAGCGTTCCAACGGGCATGGCGCCTGAGCGGCTGGCGACGTGGGTCGCCGCACGCGACGCGATCCGAAACGCGGACCTTGTCGTGGAGATCGGCACCGCAGGGATGGATCACTCGGAGCGCTCGGATCCCACGGTCTTCGGAAGTTTGGCCGATGTCGCGGTCGACACGGCCGGTCTGGTCTACGTTCTTGACGACCAGGCCCAAGAAGTGCGGGTATTCGACTTCCTCGGCCGCTTCGTCCACAAGTTCGGCGGGTTCGGGGAGGGTCCCTCGGAACTTCGGCATGCCATCGGAATCGAACTGCTCGACGATGGACGGATCTTGGTCGCGTCGCGCGACCTGCGCGTCAAGGTGTTCGCGGCCTCCGATCACGGATGGACCGCAAGTCAGACCATCGAAGCTCCGGTCGGGCCTCGTGCAATTTGCTCGATGCACGATGGCCGCGTGTTCATCAATGGCTATAGTCAGGGCACGAACACGCTCGTACATCAACTGCCCCTTTCCGAGGCCGATTCGGTTCCGCTTGCCTTCGGAGAAGGCTACCAAGATGAGAACTGGCTTGTGCAGATGGCGCTCGCCGAGGGCCCGCTGGCGTGCGCGCATGCCAGACGCGGCTTGGTGGTGCTTGGTCATCGCGCCATTCCACTGATCCGCGCCTTCGACTCGCTTGACGGTTCGCTTGTGTGGGCGTCGAGGCTGGAATCGTTTTCGGCACTGCCCGTCTACCAAGGTGTGAACGAGAGGGGGCGAAACTACATTCGCAAGGGACGCCCAATGCAATGGGACGTCTTGGGTGCGGTCCACCCACTAGCACTATCGGAAGACTACCTGTTGGTTCAGGTGGGACACGGAAACATGTCCAGGCAGACAGTTGCCGTCGAAAGCAATCTGCTGGATGCCGAGTCCGGTGCCGGAGGCTTCCTCGGCGATCAGGTGCCGAGGGCCATTCCCTTCGAGGGAGGATATGTTGCGCTGTACGAGGATCCGTTCCCCCGACTGGAAGTGCGGGCGCTCCATGATTCCCCGTTGAAAAGGATAGCCTCCACGCTGAAGGAGGTGGCTCAACAATGATTCGCACGACACGGGTATGGATTGCCGCGACGGTGTTCGCAGTGGGTTCGGGCGTGGGGATCACCCTTGCCACGATGGGCCTGATGCCCACGGTGGACATCGAGCTTACCGTGCCGGCTTACGAAGCGCGGGAGTATCGGCCCGGCAGCGTGACCTCGACCAGCACCGGAGACGAAATCGTCCTGGTGTACTTGGGATCGTCGTCGTGTGGTTGGTCAAACCTCCCTGAGGTAACGCGTGCGGTCAGGGACGCCAAGATTCACGTCGCAGAGAATGCTCGAAACGCTGGGATGCGGTTCTCCGCCTTGGGAATCGCTCTGGACGTGAACGCCTCGCGTGGCTGGGCGCACCTTCGCAAGGTGGGCTTGTTCGATGAGGTTGGAGCGGGCAGGGGTTGGGCAAACAGTGGTGCCGACAAATATGTCTTCGGTTCTTTGGCGGGCCCGGCGTCTACCCCGCAGCTGCTCGTTGTCCAGCGCTCGGTGAGCACTGCCCCGGGGGGGCACCGGAAGGTGGAGTCCGAGCGGGTCCTAGTAAGAAGATCGGGCTCGAACGCAATCTTGCGTTGGGTGTCGCGGGGAGCCGTATACGAAAGCCGTCTGGGCGAGGCGCGGGTTGCGGACGGGACGTGATCCGTGGGGTTCGTAAGGTCGAATCGGTGGAGATCCTGTAATCAACAGCGGCGCACTCGGCGTGGCGCGCTGCCGATTGAGTTGCTACCATGCATCATGCTCTCGGACAGCCTGATCAGAGAAGTCCTCGATGCGTCGCTGGACGCCATTCTGGTAGTGGATGACGGCGGCGTGATCCGGGATGTCAACAAGCGCGCCACGACCATGTTCGGCTGGGATCGTTGTGAGCTCGTCGGCGGGAATGTCGATCTCCTTGTGCCATCTCAGTACCGTGCGCGCCACGCGGAATTCCGGGCGGAATACGCACGACGACCCCGTGCTAGGCCAATGAGAAGCGGCCCGCTCCTTTATGGGGCACGAAAGGATGGAAGCCGATTCCCCGTGGAAATCGCTCTCGGCCCCTGGCAACCTGCCCGTGGCGGACCGATGGTCGTCTGCACAATTCGCGACCTGTCGCTGTTCAACCGATGGCGAGGTATGGCCATGGCGAGCGTGAAAGCGGTGGAAGCGGAGCGGGCCCGAATCGCTTCCGAACTGCACGACGACATCGTCCAGCAGCTGGTGTTCATCAAGCATCGCTTCATGACCTTACGGAACACGGATGGCCTGTCTGAAGACAACGACGGCGGTTCCTCGGAGCTGGGTTCGGCCATTGAGCATACAATCGCGTCGATAGATCGGATCTGTCATGGCCTTACTCCGCTGGAGCTCAAGCATTTCGGACTGACCTTGGCGTTGCGAATACTGTTTCGCACGCATTCCAATACGGGCTTCAGGGTTCATGACGACCTCGTTGAGGTGGGGCGTGAAATGGATCCGACGAAGGCGTTGGTTCTGTTTCGGATCGTCCAGGAGTCCCTTTCCAATGCACGCGAGCATTCGGGAGCCGACGGAGCTTCCGTGACCATGACCCAAGATTCCGACCAGATACTGATCGAAATCGGGGACACGGGGGCCGGTTTTGACACTGCTGCCGTCGCTTCGTCGGAGAGCGGAATCGGGCTGCTCGGCATGAGTGAACGTGCCGCCATGATCGGCGGAGTCTTCGATGTACGCAGCGTCCGAGGCCATGGTACCAAGATCCGAGTTCGCGTTCCGGTTGCCGGTCGGTCTGCGGCGGAGGAAGGGCTGTGAGCTTGGACACGAGGGTGCTCATCGTTGACGACCATAAGATGGTTAGGGCGGGTCTTCGGGCGATCATCGAAGGCACTGGTTATATGAAGGTGGTCGCCGAAGCGGCGGACGGCAAAGAGGCGATTCGACTGGCAGAGAAGCTCAATCCTGACGTGATACTGATGGATATCGACATGCCTCGCCTGGACGGCATAGAGGCGACTCGACGAATAAGTGCGCTGAATCTCGGCACGGGGATCCTCATCCTCACCAGGTACGACCACGAAGAGTACCTTGAACCCATCATGTCCGTCGGCGCAATGGGTTTCATTAAGAAGAGCCGAGGGCCTGAAGACCTGGTCCAAGCCGTGGATCTGATCGCTGCCGGACGGACGACGATGCCGCGCGAGGCAACTCGGCTCTACATGCGGAAACGACAGGAGTTCGACTCCCGGCCGGAGAATCCGGTGGCCCGGTTGAGTGATCGCGAACGCGAGATTCTGAAACTCACGGCCAGGGGCTACACGGCAAGGCAGATTTCCGATAAGCTGTTCCTGTCACCCAAGACGATCGAGAACTACCGTGCCCGCCTAAAGGAGAAACTCGAGTTGCGCGGCAGGCCGGAATGGGTGGACCTAGCGCTTAAGTCGGGCTTGCTGCTGGACGAGTAGAGCGGTACGCCGACCGGCACCGGTTGGTGAAGATGTGCTTGGCAACTCGGTGCCTTGCCGCTCTCGGTGCTCGCGCGGACTTGTCCACGGGCTGCTGACCTCGGTTGCCGCCGTCTGTCGACCGTTGAGCGCTCCGCAGCCCCCCCCCCGCTCTCTTTCGTCGCCTCCCCGGCCGCGCTATTCTAGGCATTGACAGACCACCCTGCATACAGCTCAAAGACACCGAGGAACCCATGATCGCGGGCCATCCCATCTCATCTGCACTCCGATTCGCCGCTTCCCTCCCGGCGCTCTTCGCTCTCGTGGCCCCCGTCGCGCTCCCCCCTCCCGCCACCGCCCAGCTCACCACCCCCGAGGAGCAGTTCGGCTACCGTCTCGGCACCGACTACCAGCTCGTCAACTACCGGGGGCTGACCGACTACTGGCACCTGCTCGCGGAGCAGTCCGACCGCATGTCTCTGGAGTCGATAGGCAAGACGTCGGAAGGGCGGGACCAGTGGATGGCGACGATCACGTCACCCGCCGACCGGCCCGACTTGCAGCGCTACAAGGAGATCGCGCGACGGCTGGCCCATGCCGAGGGCGTCACCGAGGAAGAGGCCCGGGTGCTCGCTGCCGAAGGCAAGGCGGTAATCTGGATCGACGGGGGCCTGCACGCGACCGAGGTGCTCGGCGCACAGCAGCTCATGGAACTCGTGTGGCAGATGGTGAGCCGCGACGACGCCGAGACGATGCGCTTCCTGGACGATGTCATCCTGCTGGCGGTGCACGCCAACCCGGACGGCCATGACCTCGTGGCCGACTGGTACATGCGCCACGACGATCCGCTCGAGCGCTCCACGCGGGGCGTCCCCGTGCTCTACCAGAAGTACGCCGGCCACGACAACAACCGCGACTTCTACATGGCCTCGCTCGCCGAGACCGAGAACATGAACCGGGTGATGTACCGCGAGTGGTTCCCGCAGATCGTCTACAATCACCATCAGACCGGCCCGCAGGGCACGGTCATGTTCGCGCCGCCCTTTCGCGACCCACCGAACCACAACCTCGATCCCATCATCATCACCAGCCTCGACCAGGTCGGTTCGGCCATGCACCACCGCATGGTCGTCGAAGGCAAGGGCGGCACCACGATGCGGCGCGGCGCGAGCTACTCGACCTGGTGGAACGGCGGCCTTCGCACGACGCCGTACTTCCACAACATGATCGGCCTGCTGACCGAGACCATCGGCCATCCCACGCCCATCGAAATCCCCTTCCTCCCGAACCGCCAGATCACGCACGCCGACCTGCCGCTCCCGGTAACCCCGGGCCGGTGGCGCTTCCGCCAGTCGGTCGACTACTCGCAGACGGCGAACCGGGCCGTTCTCGACTACGCGTCGCGCAACCGCGAACACCTGCTCTTCAACATCTGGCGCATGGGCATGAACTCGATCGAGCGAGGCAGCCGCGATTCGTGGACCGTCCTGCCCATCTGGATCGACCGGGTCGCCGAAGAAATCGACCGGATCGCCGGAGAAGTCGGCGCGCGCGGCTCTCTGGACCAATACGAGGCCCATCTGCGTGATCCCGCCAAGCGTGACGCCCGCGGCTACATCCTGCCGGCCGACCAGCGCGACTTCCCGACTGCGACGCGCTTCGTCAACGCCCTTCTCAAGAACGGCGTCACCGTGCACCGTGCGACGGACGACTTCACGGTCGCCGGAAGAGACTACCGCGCCGGCGCCTACATGGTCACTACCGCGCAGGCGTTCCGCCCCCACGTGATCGACATGTTCGAGCCCCAGAACCACCCGAACGACTTCCAGTACCCGGGCGGGCCTCCGATCGCGCCTTACGACAACGCCGGATGGACTCTCGCCCTTCAGATGGGCGTCGAATTCGACCGCGTCCTCGACGGTTTCAGCGGCCCCTTCGAGCCGATTGCGTGGATGGCCGACCCCATGCCGGGCACGGTCGGCGGGACGGATTCGCCCGCTGGATTCATGGTTGACCACATAAACGAGGCCTTCACGGCGGTAAACCGCGTGTTGGCACGCGGCGGGCGGGCGTTTTGGGTTGAAGAGACGTTTGACGCGGCAGGCGTTTCATTCGCACCGGGCGGATTCTTCATTCCGGCTGCCGCCGCCGCGCGGTCCGAACTGGAAGAATGGGCCGCCCAGCTGGGCGTCTCCTTTCATGGGGTCGCGGCCGCGCCGCAGACCGCGTTCGAGCTGACCGCGGCCCGTGTCGGGCTCTGGGACCGCTACGGGGGCTCGATGCCGTCGGGATGGATCCGCTACGTCCTCGAGGACTTCGAATTCGACTTCGAGGTGATCTACCCGCCCGACATCGAAGCGGGCGACCTGAACGAGCGCTTCGACGTGATCGTGCTCCCCGACGGCGCGATGGGCGGCGGCGAATTCGGGCGATTCGGCGGCCCCGACGAGGACTTTCTGGCCACCCTGCCGGACTCGCTGCTCGGCCGGGTCGGATCTCTCACGCCCGAGAACGGCGTCCCCGCGCTGCGCGACTTCATTGAAGACGGCGGTGCCGTCGTCGCCATCGGGACCTCCACGCGGCTGGGGCAGCAGCTCGGCCTTCCGCTGACCAACTTTCTCGTCGACGAAGCCGGCAACGCTCTGAGCCGCGACGACTACTTCACCCCCGGCTCGATCCACGACATCCGCGTCGAGCACGTCAGCCCGGTCACGCACGGTCTGGGCGACCGCGTGCATGTTCTGCACAGCCACAGCCCCGTCTATCGGATCGGAGACGGTGCCGCGAACGTGAAGCGCCTCGCCTGGTACGACTCCGCGCAACCGCTGGTGAGCGGCTGGGCCTGGGGCCAGGAAAACCTGTATGGCGGCGCGAGCATGATCGAGGCCGACATCGGTGCCGGGAAGCTTTTCCTCTTCGGTCCCAAGATCACCTTCCGCTCGCAGTCCCATGGCACCTTCCCGCTGCTCTTCAACGGGATCCACTACGGCGCGGCGAAGCGGCGCGGTCCGGTAAGCTGAGCGGACACCGCTCCCCGCTGAGGAGCCTTCGGACCCGGACGGTCATCCCGTGGATGATCGTCGGCACCCCGGTTCTCATCGCGGCCTTTCATGTGGTCGCGCTCCTGACGCCGCTGGATACGGACGACCCCGAAATCGCCGAGGTCATGTTCGGATTCGCGGGTTACGGTGCTCTCGCGGCGTGGATCGCTTGGGCGTGCCGCCGCTCCGGCATCGGCCGTCGCCGATTCGTGGGCAAGCTTCCCGAAGGGTACGGCCGGGCTGCCTGGACGCGCCTGTTTCTGCTCTTGGCCGTCACGATGACGTTCTCGATCGGGTCGTGGTATGTCTTCGCCTATACGCTGTCGCTCTTCGCGCCCGGTCTGCTGGAGTTTCTGATCGAGGCGGTCGCTGCCGAGCCGAGCCCATCGATCGGGTATCGCCTCGCGATGGCCGTGATCGTGGTCATCGCGGCGCCCGTGCTCGAGGAGGGCATCTTTCGGGGGGTCCTGATCAACCGCTGGGGTTTCAGGTGGGGGATGGGGAAGGCCCTGATCGCATCGTCCCTGACGTTCGGCATTCTGCATGTGAACCCGGTGGGGATCGGCGTCGTGGGGCTCGTCGCGGCCCTGCTCTACATCCGGACGCGGACGCTGATCGTTCCGGTCGTCTTCCACGCTGCGAACAATCTCGTCGCGGCGGCCGGCGAGTTCGTATTCGATCTGGGCGCGCCGCTCGAGGTCGCGGCGGAGATCCAGGGAATTCGGGACGATGTCTACCTTGGGCTCGTCCTCGTCGCCGTCACCCTTCCCGTGCTCATCTGGTACATCCGGCGGAACTGGCCGGCGCGCGACGCTCCCCCACCTTACCTGGCGGCGGAGGACTGACATTACGGATATTCCGGAACATCCGTAATGCGATTGCCGTGGAGCGCGGCCGAGTTGCTCTTGAAGAGGTACTCGCCAATCCCGAACGAGTTGACGAAGCGGTGGCGATTGCGGCCGTCACCGTCGCCCAAGTACACGCGACAATGGACGCCGGACGGACAGAGCGGTGGGCGGGTTCAGGCTCTTCAGCCGCCAGATCGACCGGCTGGGCTGTTACCTCCGCACCGCGAGGTGCCGGATTTCCTGGATCGCCACGGACAGACCCGCGAGGCTGATCGTGTCCTCGGCCTCCACTTCTTCCAGGATTTCGTGGAACCTGGTCATACGGGCGTTGTCTTCGGAATACCCCAGAACATCGGCAAGCGCACCCTCCCGGGCCATCGCGCCCTCCGTCAGGTTGCGGCGGATCGCGCCAAGGTCCTGGACGAGTCCGAGCGCCCATCGCTGCTGCCACCGTCCCTCGCCGCTCGTGTTCTCGATCGAGCGGATGAGCCAGGGGATCCGCAGCTCCTCGGTGACCCAGTAGTAGACCCGGGCGGCTTTGACGGGATCGGTGCCGGTGGTCCGCGCCAGGCGCAGGATCTCGAGCAGGTGGTCGAGGAAACGCAGGGTGACCAGGTTGCGTACGAACGCTTCGTCGTCCACGCTCGGCATGCCCTCCCTGACCCTTCGCAGGAAATCCTCGCGGTCTTCGCCGGCGACGATCTCGTGGAACTTCTGACGAACGGTCCCGAGACCCTCCAGACTGCCCTCGATGAGGGCGGCGGTGGATTCCTTCGGATCGCAGTTGGCCAGCACCCAGCGCGTGGTGCGTTCCAGCACGCGGGCCAGAGCCATGGTCCAGCGATACGTCACGGCGGTGGCGACGATCCCCTCGCGGCAGCGGATCTCGTTCAGCAGCAGGTGGTGCTGGGTCAGCTTGGCGGCCACCAGCCAGGCGCGCGCGATCTCCCATGGCTCGCGGCCGGTCTCGCGCGAGAGCCGGTGGATGAAGGTCGACCCCATCAGATCCACGAGGTCGTTGGTCATCTGACAGGCCACGATCTCGCGGCGCAGCCGGTGGTTCACCGCCCGTTCCCGCCCCACGACCTTCAGGGCGCCGAACGGGAAGTACTCGAAGAAGTAGTCGGCGGCGGACGGATCGTCGGGAAGGTCGGAGGCGAGCAGCGCCGACTTGAGGTGCAGTTTGGCGTAGGAGAGGAGGACGGAGAGCTCCGGCCGCGTCAGCGACTGGTTCGCCTCCCGGCGGGAGCTGAGCTGATCCCACGAAGGGAGTCCCTCGGCGTCGCGGTCGAGGAGTCCCGACCGGATGAGGTGAGTCATGAGAGCCCAGAACCGGTCGACGCCGCGGCGGGCGCGGTACTCGTCGAAGGACACGGCCCTGCACCCCGACTCGTTGTCTTCGAGAACCAGGGCGGCGACCGAATCGGTGAGGCGGTGAACGAGGTCATTGCGCTCGTCCCGGGTCACTGCGCAGGTGCCGAGGACCTCGTTCAGGAGGATCTTGAGGTTCACCTCCCGGTCGGAGAGGTTTACACCGCCTGAATTGTCAAGCGCGTCCGTGTTGATGCGGCCGCCGCGCAGGGCGTAGTCGACCCGCGCGGCCCGGGTGAACCCCAGGTTGCCCCCTTCTCCCACGACCTTCGCCCGTATTTCGCTCGAGTCGACCCGGACGGCGTCGTTGGAGGCATCGCCCGCGTCGGCGTGGCTCTCGTGGTCGGCCTTCACGTAGGTGCCGATCCCGCCGTTCCAGAGCAGGTCGACAGGCGCCTTGAGCACCGCGCGGATAAGACTCTCCCCGTCGAGCGTGCCGGTGTCCGGGGGAATCCCGAGCGCGTCCCTCGCCTCCGGCGCCAGGTCCACCGACTTCACCCCACGCGCTACGATCATGCCGCCCGGAGACAGGACCGAGCGGTCGTAGTCGTTCCACGACGAGCGAGGCATCCGGAAGAGCCGGCTGCGCTCCTCCAAGGAGGCTTCCGGGTCCGGGTCGGGATCGACGAAGACGTTGCGGTGATCGAAGGCGGCAACCAGGCGGATGCGCCGCGAGAGGAGCATGCCGTTGCCGAACACGTCACCGCTCATGTCACCGATGCCCGCGACCGTGAAGAATTCTTCCTGGATGTCCCGGCCCATCTCGCGGAAGTGACGCTTGACCGACTCCCACGCGCCGCGGGCGGTGATGGCCACCTTCTTGTGGTCGTAGCCGTTCGAGCCGCCGGAGGCGAAGGCGTCGCCGAGCCAGAACCCGTAGTCGCCTGCGATCGCGTTGGCCGTGTCCGAGAAGGGTGCCGTGCCCTTGTCGGCGGCGACCACCAGATAGGGGTCGAAGCCGTCGTAGCGGATGACGTCGCCGGGCGGACGCCGGTCGTCGCCGAGGTTGTCGGTAATGTCGAGGAGCCCCCGTATCAGCGTGCGGTACTGCTCCCGGGCCTCGCGAGCCGTTGCGTCACGCTCCGGGAAGGACCGCAGGCAGACGAACCCGCCCTTCGAGCCGCTCGGGACGATGACCGCGTTCTTCACCATCTGCGTGTACACGAGACCCAGCACCTCGGTGCGGAAGTCGTCCGGCCGGTCCGAGTGGCGGATGCCCCCGCGGGCGACCGAGGCACCCCGCAGATGAATGCCCTCCATCCGCGACGAGCGGACCCACACCTCGTACTTGAGCCGGCTCTTGGAAACCGCCTGCAGCTGCTCGCAGTCGAACTTGAATGAAACGTAGGGCACGCCGCGCCCCGGGCGGCGGTTCGGATTTCTGCCTCCGTGCCGGTAGTAGTTCGTGCGTATCGTGGCGAGAATCACGGTCTGGTAGGCCCGGAGCGCCCGGTCGTAAGCAAGCGAACTCACGCCGATCAGCTCCTGGGTTATCCGCGACCGCAGTTCCGCGACCTGCCTGCTGCGTTCGTCCGAACTGTCGGGACTGCCGGGGTCGAAGCGCACTTCGAAGAGCCGGAAGAGCAAATGTCCTATGCCCGGATGGCTGTCGAGCGCCGTCGCCAGCACCTGTCGGCTCGGAATCGCCCCGATCTGAAATGCGTAGCTGGCGTAGGCGCGAAGGACCTCGACCTCTCGCCAGGCCATTCCCGTCCGCTGAACCAGCGTGTTGAACCGGTCGTTGCTGGCATCGCCTGCTCTGACGGCCAGGATGGCCTCGGACAGCACCTCTCCGCGGCCCTCCACGTCTACGTGCTCGCCGTCCGAAGTCTGCACGTCGAAGCTGTAGATGACCGAATCTTCCTTGCCTTCTTCGCGCAGGTCGAAGGGCGAGACGGCGATGACCCGGAGCCCGCAGTTCTCCAAGATC
Organism: Longimicrobiales bacterium; assembly: GCA_965215065.1. Taxonomy (GTDB): domain Bacteria; phylum Gemmatimonadota; class Gemmatimonadetes; order Longimicrobiales; family Gaopeijiaceae; genus Bin94. The sequence continues at coordinate 628,822 of OZ244037.1, read as the reverse complement.
GGCATGAAGTCCGAAAGGATGATCTGGTGGTGCTTGATGTAGACCTTGAGCTCGCACTTTCCCCCGGGCGCGTGATCGTCGAAGAAGCGGACCGACTCGGTGCGGCCTTCCGTACGCATCGCCTCCAGTTCCTGGATGTCGCGGATGGCTACCCCGGGGTCGTTGGCGGCCTTGTATTCGGGGGCGAAGGCGCGTGCGTAGTGCCGTGCTAGGCCCCGGGCTTCGTCGGGAGGCCGAACTTCGCTCAGCAGGTCGCCTACCTCATCGAGCCACGATCGCGTGAGGTCCGCTACGGTGGCCCTGAGGTCTTCGGCGTCGACCTGGGCGAGGTTTTCGGGGGTGCCGCCCAGGTAGAAGTGCAGACGCGCCTGGTCGCCGACGCTCATGGTGAGGTGGTAGTTCAGGATCTCGCCCGCATAGCGGCTCACCAGCCAGGCCTCGAACTCGCGCCGGAAGCTCCCGGAGAAGCGTCTGCGGGGGAGCACCACCATGATCGAGACGCCGCGTCCCAGGATGTCGCGACGCACCGAAACGAAAACTTCGGCGGTGTTGTAGCGGATCAGGATCGTGCGGATGTCCTTGGCGATTTCCTCGGCGGACGCCAGGAAGAGCTCTTCCTTCGGCAGCGAGCCGAAGATCGTGATGACTTCCTTGTAGTCGTGCGATCCTTCGGCGAGGCCCGACCTGTCGAGGATGGTCTCCAGCTTCTGGCGCAGGATCGGGATGTCCTGCGCGGGTTCGCCGTAGGCCTGCGACGTGAAGAGCCCCAGGAAGCGGTGCTCGCCCGAGACGCTCCCGTCCCGGTGCAGCTTCTTGACGCCGATGTAGTCCATCCGCGCGCGGCGGTGAACGGTGGACTCCGCGTTGGTCTTGCTGATGATGAGGAGCGGGCCGGAGAGGGCGCGCTCCCGCATCCCGGGCGGAAGCTCGCTTACCGGCACGGGGCGTGCGAAGGATGACTTCCCCTCGTCTTGGAGAATCCCCAGCCCGGAGCCGGGCTCCAGCGTGACGTACAGCTCCCCGCCGGGCTCGGCCGGCGCGAAGGTGTAGCAGCGGTATCCCAGAAAGACGAAGCCGCCGTCCCGCAGCCAACGAAGGAAGGCTTGAATTTCGCGGAATTCGGCCCGGCGCGCGCGAAGCTCGCGCATCCGGAAATTCAGCTCCGAAACGACATCGCCGATCTTGTCGACCATCAGCCCGAAGTCGTCCGTTGCCTTCACCACGTCCTCGAGGCGGCGCTTCGTTTCCTTCCGCAGGGATTCCAGCATATCCGGGTCTTCGGCCCGCGAAATCTCCGCGTAGACCATCGACTCGGTGCGGCGGCGCTCGCCGGGCGCGTGCAGGTCCGTGATCCGGCCGTCCTCGTCCCGCTCCACCGTCATGAGGGGGTAGACGATGTGCGCGATCCCGCGGTCGTGGGAGTGGAGGAATTCCCGGATCGTGTCCACGATGAACGGACGCTCGGAGACGTTGGTTCGGACGATCGTGACCGGGGCGTACCAGCCCGTATCCTCCTCGCGAGGATTCAGCACCTCCACGTCCACCCGATCGGGTCGGCTCCGATCGAGGAAGAGGAAGGAGTTCAGGCACATCCGCGCGAGCTGCTCGCTCCCTCGTTCCTCCACGAGGTCCACCGGGGCCTTGTCGATGAAGAACGGAACGAATCTCTCGAGAAGGCGATAGCGATCGTCGTCCGCCTCCCCTCGCAGCACGGCAAGCACATCACGGATCGCCTGCAGCTTCTCGGCGGAGTCGGCTCCGGGGGCCGATGGGCTTCCGGACTGCTCGAAATCTCCCAGCGATGTCACTGCCATGATCGGCGGCCCCGGGTCGGGAGTCGGTGACGGCGGCGTCGGCGGCCGCAGGAGGATCAGCGCTGTGATCCCGCTCGCACAAGACTACCGAACCACTTCGGACGCCGCCAGACGTTACCTTTGGTGGACTTGGCCTAGCCGGCCCGGCGCCTCGCCGCTCTCGGTGCTCGCGCGGATTCATCCACGGGCTGCTGGCACAGCCCACCCCGTTCCAAAGAAGTTCCAGAGCCGATCAGTGCGCCTTCTCCACATCGCCGACGTGCACCTGGACACGCCCTTCGCGGGCCGGTCCGAGGCCATGAGGACCCGCCTCCGGCGCGCCGTGTTCGAGGCGCTCGGCCGCTGCGTGGCCACTGCGCTCTCGGAGGAAGTGGACGCCTTGCTGATCGCAGGCGACCTTTTCGACCGTGCCTACCTTTCCTTCGAAGCCGAGCGTGCCCTCATGGCACAGGTGGCGCTGCTTGCCGACGAAGGCATCCAGGTCATCTACGCGACCGGCAACCACGATCCCGGCGACGCGGCGCGGGCCGGCAGCCTGGCCTGGCCCGAGACGGCGACCGTCATTCCAACCGGCTCCCCGGTCGTCGTGCAGGTCACCGATCGCACGGGCCGCACGACGGGGTACGTCACGGGCGCGGGACACGCCACGTCCCGGGAGACCGAAGATCTTTCCCGGAAGCTCCGTCCCGTGCCCGATACCGACCTGCCCCAGGCGGCCCTGCTTCACACGCAGGTCTCGTCCGCAGGAGCGGGCGGGTCGCACCGCCCCTATGCACCTTCGAGCCTCGAAGGCCTCCGCACCGCCGGCTTTCATTACTGGGCGCTCGGGCATGTTCATTCCAGGCAGGAACTCTCCAGCGATCCCCCGATTCACTACTGCGGCAGCCTTCAGGGCCGCAGTCCCGGCGAGACCGGCGCCAAGGGCGGCCTCCTGGTCGACCTGGGAGACCTGGGGCGACCGACCGTGGAGTTCCGCGAGTTTGCGCCTGTGCGGTGGGAGAAGCTGACGGTCTCGGGGCTGGACGAGGCACGCACGTTGGACGAGGTGGTCTCGGCGGTGGCGGGCATGTGGGAGGCGGCGCGCGAGACCGATCCGGGCATGGACGACACCGAATGGATCCTGGCGGCGGAGCTGGCGGGACCGTCACCGATCTGGCAGCAGCTGCGCGACCGGGAGGGGCTCGACACGATTGCCGACGAGATCGGCCGGAGGCTGGGCCTGGTCGGTGCCGAGGTGCGCGCCGCGAAGGTGCATCCCAGGGTTCGTGCAGAGGAGCACCTCGAGCGCCGCGACGTACTGGGAGCGACGCTTCGGCTCGCCGGAGAAGTGATGGCCGGCCGGGATACGCTGGAGCTTCTGGCGGCCGATCTGGCAGGATTCGATCCGCAGCGCGACGGTACGCTCGCGGCCTACCTGCAGAGCCTCCTGGAAGGCGGGAGCGAGGAGGTCCTGGCGCGAATGCTCGATCCCGAGGAGATGTCCGGGTGAAGTTCGAGTCCATTCATGTGACCCGCTACGGATGCCTGGAGGATCTTGCGACGCCCGATCCGCTGCCGTCAATCGTCGTGGTCCTCGGACCCAATGAGAGCGGCAAGTCCACCTTCTTTTCCCTTCTGACCGATCTCCTCTACGGCTTCCGCCCCGCCACGCGCGAGAACCACCCGTACACCCCTTGGTCGGGGGGCGATCCCGAGGGACATGCGGGCATTCGGCTCGATGACGGCTCGACTCTGGAAATCCGTCGCCGCCTGGGTTCCAGCGGGCGCGGAAGTCTGTCCATGGACGGACGCACCGAAGAGATCCGCAACCAGCCGCTCGCTTTCGTGACGCATGTGAATCGCAGCGTCTTCCGGCATGTGTACGCGCTGACTCTGGCCGAGCTGGCCAGCTTGGAGGGCCAAAGCTGGAACATTGTCCAGGACCGCCTGGTGGCAGCGCTGGGGATGGAGGGTCTCAGGCCGGCCAGGGAGGTCGCGGCGGCATTCGAGGCCGAGGCGAACCGGCTGTGGCGTCCGGACAACAGGGGTCGGCCGCGCGTCCGCGCATTGCGGGGCGAGCTGGCACAGCTGTACGAGCGCAGGCACGACGCGGCGGAGCTGGACCGTGCGCTGCGGGCGAAGGTGGCCGCGAAGGCCGAGGCCGAGGCCGCGCTGGCCGCTCTGGGAGAGGAGCGCAAGCGCGAGCGGGCACGCCGCGAGGTCCTCGAGCATCGCCTGACCCACCTTCTCCCCGTACGGCGCGACCTGATCCGCATCGAGGAACTGCGGGCGGCGGGCGGGCGGCGCGCCGTCTTGGAGAATCTGCCGCGGAATCCCGTGGAGCACTTGGAGATGATCAGGAATCGTCGCGGCGAAGCTGCAACACGGGTCGAGGAGTTTGTGCGCGACGCCGCGATCTGCAGAGAGACCGTCAAGCGATACGAAGGAAGCCGCCACGAAGCGGTTGCAGCGGCCCAGGAGAGGATACGCCATATCCTCGGCTCCATGGAAACGATGCCCGACCTTCAGCGCGACGTGGCGGTCGCCGAACAGGATGTGGCGACGATGGCCGCTCGCTGCGACGAACAGGGGGCCGCCCTCTTCGGGGTCCCCTGGCAGGAGGTCTCTCGCGACGCGCTCGCCGCGGTATCGGTGCAGACCCTGCTGGAACGCGTGGGAGACCACGAAAAGGCACACGCCAAGCTCCAGGCAGAGAGGGAAGGGGAGCGCGGGCACGCCCTGATGCGGCTTCCCGGCGCGACGCGCCCGGGACGGGGGCGGCTGGCCGGAGGCCTGGCCTCGCTGGCGACGGGACTCGGCCTGGCGGTGTGGCCGGCCTTCTACCCCGATATCACGGTCGGGGGGGGCGGCGTAGCGGTCGGTGCCGGCGTCGGGCTGAGCGCCGCGATCCTTATCGGGGTCACCGGTCTGATCCTGCTCATCCTGCAGCGGGGCGCGGTACGCCGCTACAGGCAGTACCTGCGCGCCGTGGACGAAGCCGAGAGACAACGGGCCGACAGGATCGCCGAGCTGGCGGAACGGGAGAACACGGCGGCGAGAGCGGCCGCTGGCGTTGTTGCCGGGCTGCCCATCCATCCTTCACTCCTGGCATCCCCCGGTCTGGACCTGCCGGCGGCCATCGGTCGGATGATCGAGCTGTCGGACCGGCTTCGAGAGCGAGAAAGCGTTCTGCGGGAGCGGCGCGAGAAGGCGACGAGCGCCCAGGCCGAGATCCGCCGGGTGCGAGTGTGGGTGTCGGCTCGGGTCGGTGGTGAAGCCGCGACCGACACCGACGCACTGCGCGAGGTGCTGGACGATGCGCTCAAGGCTCGTGAGGCGGCGAGCGTCGCCAGGCAGCAGCTGGCTCGTGTCGAGGCCGGGCGCATCGAGGCCGACAACGAGCGCGATGCGGCCGCGTGGGAACTGGATGCCTTCGAAACCGCGTTGAAGCGTTTTGCCGAGGGAGGAAACGCGGACCGAGGAGCCCAGGCGGCCGCCGCCCGCCTGGAGGCGTGCCGCCGAGCGGACGGATTGCGTGCAGATCTGGAGCGGGAAACCCCGGACCTCGACGAGATCGAGAACGGGATCGCGGCCGCCGAGGCCGAGGGCGAGACCTGGGAAGACCTGCGGGAGAGGTTGGACGAGGCCGCCTCCGGCCTGGACCGTTTGACCGCCGGAGCCGAAGAGCTGCAGGGCGAGGTCGGAAGGCTCGAGACCGAAATCCGGCATCTTCAGGAAGGCGAGACGGTCGCCGCCGTCGAAGGACGGATCGAGGTCGTGCAAAGCCGGGTGCGTGAAGCGAAGCAGAGCCGCGACCGCGCCTTCGTTCTAGCTCGTCTGGTGCGGGAAGCCGAGCGCCGCTTCCGCGATGCGAACCAGCCGGAGCTGCTCCTGCGGGCCGGGCGATACCTGAAACAGGTGACTCGCGGCCGTTACGAGCGGATCGAGATGGGAGAAGTCGGCACCGAGTCGTTCTACCTCCACGAGCCTTCGGAAAACAGGCTGATCAGGGTGGGCGAAACGATGTCCCAAGGGACGAAGGAGCAGGTCTACATGGCGCTGCGGCTCGCCATGGTGAACCACCTCGACAGCGGCAAGCAGCACCTCCCGATCTTCATGGACGAGACGCTTGTCAACTGGGATGCATGGCGGCGTGACCAGGCCCTCGACCTTCTCGAACAGCTCGCCGCGGAACGACAGGTGTTCATCTTCACCTGCCACCCCGCGATGGCGACCGAGATGGAGGATCGCGGCGGGAAGATCATTCCGCTGGCGGTCGGCTGATGCCTCCACGCCGCGGCCGCCCGATGCTTCGATGCCCCGGTCGCCGGGACGTCCCGGTCGGCTGATGCTTCAACTCCCCGGCCGCCTCGACGCCCGGTCGCGCCGGAGCCGCTCCCTCGCCAGCGTGTAGAACATTTTCGCGCCCACCCGCAGCGACATGCCCAAGCGTCCCGAAATCTTGGACCGGCCCCTGGTGCGCGGATAGTGAGGCGCATGCACCTCGACGATCTCGAGGCCGAGGCGGACCGCCCGCACCTGCATCTGAAGCGTCCAGCCCCAGTTCCGGTCGTCCATGGCAAGCCGCTCCAGTGCCGCGAAGCGGATCGCGCGGAAGGGCGGCAGATCCTCGAAGCGCCGCCCGAACAGCAGACGCACCGCCGCGAGCACGATGCGATTGCCCCACCTCGCATGGATGTGCGGGTTGCCGTGCCCTCTGCCCCGTAAGACCCGCACGCCGAGCGCCAGGTCCGCTCCCCCGGCCAGCGGTTCCAAGATGAGAGAAATGCGGCGGGCATCTTCCGGGTGGTCCGCGTCGAGAAACACCACCGCTTCGGGCACGGGATCGAGCGAGCTCAGACGGGCCAGCCCGGCCAGGCAGGCCGCGCCGTAGCCCCGCTCCTCTTCCCGAACGACGATCGCCCCGCCGGCGCGTGCCGCCCGTGCCGTTCCGTCGGCCGAACCGTTGTCGGCGACCATCACGGAATGAAGCTGCCCCGTCGGGAGCGCTGCCAGCACGGCGGGAAGCGCGTCCTCCTCGTCGAGCGCGGGGATGATCACCGCGGTCCGGGGCAGCACTGCCGCGAGCGTTACTGGCCGTCGCCGCATTGGACACCCGGTTCTAGTGTCGTGTCCCGGAGACAGACAGACATAATCTTTCTGTCTTCCGAAGGATGGAGTCCGCGGTGGCGGTCCATGCGAACGGACGCGCCCCCGGGTTGTATTCGTCGGTGAAGCGGTGGATGTGGCAGCGGGGCCGGGCGGCGAGCCGGCGCTTGACCCCGGCGTGCTTGTGGGTGCCGCAGTTGTCGACGACGAGGTGGATGTCGAGGTCCGGGGGCATGTCGGCGTCGATGTGCCGGAGGAAGCTCAGGAACTCCTGGTGGCGGTGCTGAGCCCTGCACTGGGCGAGGATCCGGCCGGTGGCGACGTCCAGGGCGGCGAACAGCGTGGTGGTGCCGTGGCGGATGCAGCCGTGCGTGACGCCCTCGACGTATCCGAGCCCGAGGGGCAGCAGGGGCCGGGTCCGCTCCCGGCGCCTGGGTCCGGGTCTTCTCGTCCACGCAGAGCACCATCGCGTTGTCGGGCGGATCGAGGTGGAGTCCGAGCGGCTTCAACGGACGTCCCCGGGGCATGGTCCCCTCCTTGATCTCGGGTGGATGAGGAGGTACGATACCCTGCACCCGTCATCATGACAACTTATTTGCAGGACACGACACTAGGTTTAATTTAAGTTAATGTAGCGTTCACATCGGTCGAGATGGGTCGGTCGCGACTCCCCGATCCTTGGGGCCGGACCGCCAGGATGCTGGCGAACACACACCACATGGAGCGACCGATCGCACTCGAGGACGGTGGTGTCGCTCACTGCGGGGCGGTACCGCTGTTCTTACCGGGAACCATCGAACACATTGAGAGAGAGGAGCAAAAGAATAAGGGGGGAGAAAGACTTCCAAGCGAAGACGGGACATCATCACGAGTCGCCCCAAGCCTAGCAATGGCAAGAACCAAGGGGACGCGAAAGGCGAAGCGGCCAGTTCCCGAGGGAATGCAACAGAGTGGCTTCGGTCGATTGCCGTCGCTGTGATAGGGTGGTTGATCCTGACTTCCTTCTTTGTTCAGACCTTTGTGATCACCTCTGGGTCCATGGAAGGTACGTTGCTAGTAGGAGATTTCGTGATCGTGAACCGGGCCGCGTTCGGAGGACGCGTTCCATTGACGGACCTTAGGGTTCCGGGATACGCGGATCCGGCCCGAGGTGATATCTTGGTATTCGATCCTCCGCACGATGACACGCTCGTGCTCGTCAAGCGGCTAGTCGGGATGCCGGGTGACACGCTGGAGATGAAGGAGCAGGTTCTTTTCGTAAACGGTACAGCCCAGGAGGAATCATACGTGTCAGACACGGGGCTGCCCGACTATCATTCCGCAGATATGCTGTGGCAGAGAGCCCATTTTGTCGGCAACAACGCTCAGGAGTACATGCCGACGCGCGACAACTGGGGTCCTATCGCGATCCCGCAGGGCCACTACTTCATGATGGGCGACCACCGAGACGATAGTCTGGATTCGCGGGTATGGGGGCTCTTGGAGCGATGGCGTTTCGAGGGCCGTGCCTTCGCCATCTACTTCTCCTACAATCGGGGTTGCTACCGTCCATTCCCGTGGCTGACTGAAACGAGGCTAGCTCTTCTTGCCGTCCATCCATCGTCGCAAGAGCATCTGTCGCCGTACCTCCTGACGGGCTCACGGTCGCGGGAGTGAGCATCTCGTTGCCATGCGATGATATTAAGCGTGCTGCGATCACTGTGCGATACGCGGTTGTTCGCCCGTCCGCTAATCGAGTCGGGCCGCAACGGGGTTGACCCCCTGGCACCCGAGGCTGTCGCCCGCGAATCACTCCAAGGAGGAGTCATGATGAAGCGGATCAAGAAGGTCGCCCACATAATCTGCGGTTAAGTTAAACCCTTTGGACGGACTTCACCGCGGGCTGCGAGCCGTCGGCAGGCTCCCGCTTTCGGGTGCTGCCAAGCTGCCGCTCGGCCTCCTCCTCGTCGCCTCCCTCGCCGCCTTCGGCTGGCTGCACGGCATCGCTCTGCCGCTTCCGCGCCTGCTCCTGCCTGCCGCCGCGTTCCTGTGCTACGGCGCAGCGGGCTTGGCCACGGCCGCTCGCCCCGGCACATCGAACGGCACGCCCATCGCGCTCATCTGGACGATCGCCGTCCTGGCCCGTCTCGTCCTGCTCCCGCTGCCGCCCGAACTGTCGGACGACATCTACCGCTACCTGTGGGACGGCCGCGTTCTCACGCACGGGATCAACCCCTACGCCTACCCGCCCGCCGCCGACGCCCTCGCCGCCGTCCGCACTCCATGGCACGGCGAGATCAACCACCCGGACATCCCGAGCATCTATCCGCCCCTGGCCCAGCTGCTCTTCGGTGCGGTGGCCGTTGCGGGCGGCACCGTCCTCGCCGCGAAGGCCCTCTGGCTCGGCTTCGACCTCGGCTGCGGACTCCTGCTGCAGAGGATCGCGAACCGCACGGGCCGGAACCCCGCACCGGTCCTCGTGTGGTATCTCTGGTCCCCGCTCCTCATTGTGGAGACCGCCTGGAGCGCGCACTTCGACGCAGTCGGCCTGTTCCTCCTGGCGGCGCTGATTATAGCGGCTGGCAGCCGCGACGGGCCGGTCGCCGCGCCCGCCGCAGGCGCCGCGCCCGTCGGCCGACGGCACCGAGGCCGCGCGCAGCACGCAACCCGTCCCTCGCCCTTCGGCCGCTGGCACCGCGCCGCTGCCCTCGGGGCGCTCCTGGGTGCTGCCGCCATGGTAAAGCTCGCCCCCGCCGCCGCCCTTCCCGCGGTGGTCCGGCGGCACGGGTGGGGCACCCTGGTCGCGTTCGCCGCCGTGTGCGCAGCCCTCCTTCTTCCCTTCGCCGGAGCAGGCCTCGCAGGCCTCGCCGCCCTCACCGACGGTCTCCGCACGTATGCCCGTCACTGGTCCGCCAACGAGGGTGCCTTCGCGCTCATCGGTGCGGTCGCGGGAGACCCGGTGCGAGCCCGGATCGCGGCCGCCGCCCTGCTTGTCGCGGTCGTCGCCTGGGTGACCCGGCGCGGCTTTTCCATGGAACGGGCCCTTCTGTGGATCATCGGAGCAGGATTGCTCCTGTCCCCCACCGTCCATCCCTGGTACATCCTCTGGATCCTCCCCATGGCCGCGCTGCGCGACAACCGTCCCTTCCTCCTGCTGGGCGGCCTCGCCTTTCTCGGCTACTGGGGGCTCGCATCCTACGAGGCCGCCGAAGTCTGGCCGCAGCCGCTCTGGACCCGGGCTGCGATGTGGCTGCCCGTGTGGTTCATGCTGCTGCGGAGCGCCGGACCCAGCCCCAGCGACAGATACCCCGCGGCGAAGAGCGCGACGAAGGGCATCGATCCCCACTGACCTCCCGCTGCGGCCACCGCGCCCGACACGACCATGAACACGCCTGCCCCCACCGCGAGCCCTCGCCCGCGAAAGCCGCCTCCGGCACCCTCGTAGCTCGATCGACCCGCATGTCCGGCCTTGGGCGTCCGCTCGAAGGGGTCCCGGAACCGCCGCAGCCCGCGCAGGACCGCCCGACTGAGCAGAACCGACATTCCCGCCCCCAGCGCGAGCGTCCCCGCCACCCCCTTCACCGTCCTGCCGAGCGCCCCGAGCGTCCGGCCGCGCCGTTGGGCCGTCGTCCGTCCGCGCCCTTGAGCCGCTGTCCAGTAGAAGGCGATGAACGGTGCCGTGGCCGCCAGGAAAAGCACCGGGTCGAGCCACCGCAGCCCGTCCATGCCCAACGCCGGCCTTGCCATGGCGGAAGGTACGACGAGAAGGGAAAGCGCGAAGGTGAGCGGATGGGCCAGGTGGCCGCACAGATGGACGAAGGCCTCGAACTTCACCACCGGCCTGAAGGGGGCGCGCAGCAGCCGCGGGAGCACCTTGCACGCGGTCTGCACGCCGCCCTGGGCCCACCGCCGCTGCTGCACGAGGAGCGACGCCGCAGAGCTCGGAAGCTCGGCCGGCACCCCCACGTCGTCCCGCAGGACGAACCGCCAACCCGCCATCTGGGCGCGGTAGCTCACGTCCAGATCCTCGGTAAGCGTGTCCGACTGCCACCCCCCGGCGTCGACGAGGGCCTGCCGTCGCCACAGCCCCGCCGTCCCGTTGAAGTTGAAGAACCGGCCTCCCCGGTAGCGTCCCCTCTGCTCCACGAAGAAGTGCCCGTCGAGAAGGAGCGCCTGGGCGCGGGTCAGCCACGAGTCGTCGGCGTTCAGGTGATCCCAGCGGGCCTGCACCATCCCCACGCCGGGATCGGCCATCGACGGCAGCAGTTTCCGAACAAGGTCGGGCCGGGGAACGAAGTCCGCGTCCAGGATGAGGATGTACTCGCCGTGCGCCGATTCGAGCCCGGCGGCGAGCGCGCCCGCCTTGTAGCCGCTTCGGTCCGAACGATGATGCACCGCGATGTCCACCCCCCTGCGCCGCCACTCCCGCGCGCGCCGCCGGGCCAGCGCGGTCGTCTCGTCGGTGGAGTCGTCCAGAACCTGAATCTGAAGGTGCGTTCGCGGATGCGAAATCCGACAGGCCGCGTCGATGAGACGCTCGACCACATGCTTCTCGTTGAAGACGGGGAGCTGGACCGTGACGCGCGGCGGAGATGTCGCACCGGTGCGCGGCGGCGCTTCATGCCCGCCCGTCGCCGATGCCTCGCCGTCCGGTGCTGGCCGCCTCGAGAGCAGCAGCAGCGACAGGCGATGCCCCGCAAACGGCAGGAGGAGCGCCAGCACCAGAGCATACAGCGATACCGAAACGACGCTGAGGAGTTCGATCACGACGATCGCCCGCGTCCCTGTGATCCGGATCTCGGACGGATCCCGATAAACCCGCAGTGCCGACCCGCGTCGCCCCGCCGGTGCGAGAAGTATCGCTCGTCCCCGCAGAGGGTGCATTCACGGTTGATGCTCAGGCGCTTGTCCCGGATTCCCCCCGCCCGAGCGCGCCGCCGGATTACGCCGCGAAGGTCGATGGGTGCCGGTTCGCTTGGCGGTGTCTCGCCCAATGCCTCGAAGACCTCCGGGCCCACCTCGTAGCAGCGTCCGCAGATTGCGGGCCCGAGATGAACGAACAGGTCCGGCGCGACGCTCCCGAACACGCGGGCCAGCACGCCAAGTCCGCGCTCGACCACGCCCGCCGCGGTACCACGCCATCCCGCGTGGAGGAGCGCGACGGCCCTCCGGACCGGATCGGCCACGAAGACCGGGACGCAGTCGGCCAGGGTAACCGTCAGGAGCACCCCGGGGGTCCGCGTCACGTGCCCGTCGCCGTCTCCCGCGACGGTCTCTCCCGCCGGAAGGTCCGTGTGCATCCGCGTGATCGACCCGTGCACCTGCCGGCTCCGCACCACGGACCGCCACCCCGCCGGCAGGGAAGCCTCCGGAGGCACGAAGGCCTCCGCACACGACCCCCAGGCCGTCCGGGTGGTTCCCGCCCGGAGCCAGGGGAGCCGGGAGTCCCAACCCGGAATGGCGGTCGTCATGGCCGAACCTCGGTAATCGTCGTGCAGACGGCTTGCTCCGAAATCGTCGTCGTTTCGGCCCTGAATCGCTGCGATTCCACCGCTTGGATTATAAGCGAGCGGTTCAGCCCCGATGCATCACCGCTCGAATGCCGGGAGGGTTTGTCCTCGGGCCGCTTACCCCATGGCGAAAAATAACTAGCTTTCTGTCCACCATGAGCAGCACGTACTTCGACAGCCTGAACGCGGCCTACGTCCAGGCCCTCTACGAAGACTTCACGCGCAACCCGGCAGCCGTTCCGCACTCTTGGAGAGAGTTCTTCGAGAGCGACGCGCGCGTCCTGGTCGATGCGGGCCTCATCGTCTTCAACGAGGGACGGGCCGGCAGGCGCGACGAAGCTGCCGCGCGGTCGGAGGCCGCCGTGCCCGCCAGGGTGCCCGATCCGACACCGGTACCCGGGCCCGCTCCGCTGCCCGAGCCCGCCCCGGCACCCGAGCCTGCCCCAGCGCCTGCCGCACACGACTTGGACCGCCTCCTTCCCCTCGTGGCCCAGGCCGCCCGTCTCCTGCAGGCTTTCCGCGAGCACGGCCACCAGGCGGCGCGCATCGACCCGCTGGGCAGCGAGCCCCCCGGTCATCCCCAGCTTGATCCCGCCTACTTCGGAACGACCATGGAGGAGCTGGAGGAGATCCCCACCTCGGTGCTGTTTCCGGAGGGCGGCGAGGCGCCGCTCGCCTTCACGCTGGATCGCCTTCAAGCGACGTACAGCGGCGACCTCGGCTACGAGTTCGAACACTTGGAGGACCCCGAGAAGGTCGCTTGGCTCTGGGATCAGGTGGAACGGGGCACGCACTTTGCAGAATACACCGACGAAGATCGCGTGCGTACGCTCGACCGGCTCGTCCAAGTCGAGGGGTTCGAGCAGTTTCTCCACCGCGCCTATCTGGGACAGAAGCGCTTCTCGATCGAGGGCATCGACATGATGGTGCCGATGCTCGACGAGGCGATCGAGATGGCGGCCGCGGCGGGCGCGACCGAAATCGTCATCGGGATGGCGCACCGCGGCCGGCTTAACGTGCTGACCCACATCATGGGCGTCTCCTACGCGGAGATCCTGGCCGAATTCGAGGAGGGCGCGGCACCCGGGAGCGCGCTCTGGGTGCCCGATCCCGGCACCGGGGACGTGAAGTACCACTACGGAGCCGCGGGGGACTACCCGCTCCGTTCCGGCGGCACGGTTCGGGTGACCATGGCCCCCAATCCCAGCCACCTGGAGTTCGTCAACCCGGTCATCCTGGGGATGGCCCGCACCCAGCAGTACGTGGACCGCAACGGCGGCACCGAACGGGATCCTTCGCTCGTCGTGCCGATCCTGCTGCACGGGGACGCGGCCTTCGCGGCCGAGGGCGTCGTGGCCGAGACCCTCAACCTCGCCCGGCTGCGCGGCTACGAGGTCGGGGGTGCCATCCACATCATCGGCAACAACCAGGTGGGATTCACGACCGACCCGAGCGACGGCCGCTCCACGCGCTACGCGAGCGACCTCGCCAAGGGCTATGACATTCCCGTCATACATGCCAACGGGGACGCGCCGGAGGAGTGTCTCGCGGCGGTGCGTCTGGCGATGGCGTACCGGGCCCGCTTTCACGGCGACACGGTCATCGATCTGATGGGATACCGGCGCCACGGCCACAACGAGGCCGACGAGCCCGGGTACACGCAACCACTCCTGTACCGGTGGATTCCCGAGCATCCCACGGTGCGAAAGCAGTGGGCGGCGGAACTCGTCGCACGCGGGCTGCTCACTCCCGAGGAGGTCGACGAGCGGGTCAGCACGCTCGCCGAAGAGCTCCGTGCGGTCAAGGACAGCCGCGTGCAGGCCGAGGCCGAGGCCACCCGGCCGTGGACGACCCCCAGCTACAGCGCCGTCGGTCAGGACTTCGAGACGGACACCGGCGTCCCCTTTAAGCGACTGGAAAAGATCAACCGGGCGCTGCTCGCCGTTCCCGGCGGCTTTGCGGTGCACCCCAAGCTGATACGGCAGCTGGGGCGGCGCGGCGACGGTTTCGGGCTCGACTTCCGGCTGGTGTGGGGGCACGCCGAGGCGCTCGGCATAGGCTGTCTGCTCGCCGACGGGGTGCCGGTGCGCCTCTCCGGCCAGGACACCGAGCGGGGAACCTTCAGCCAGCGCCACCTGGTCCTCAACGACGCGAAGACCGGCGAACGCTGCACGCCCTTGGCGCAGGTGGCCGACACACGTTTCGAGATCTACAACTCACCGCTCACCGAGGCGGCCACGATCGGCTTCGAATACGGCGTCGCGGTCGCGGCGGACCGGGATCTGGTCCTGTGGGAGGCCCAATTCGGCGATTTCGTCAACGTCGCCCAGGTGATGATCGACCAGTTCCTCTCGGCAGGCTGGTCTAAGTGGGGACAGCGCTCCCGCCTCACGCTCCTGCTGCCGCACGGCTACGAGGGTCAGGGCCCGGAGCACTCGAGCGCGCGCCTCGAGCGCTTCCTCCAGCTCTGCGCGGAAGACAACATGCGCGTCGTCTACCCGTCGACGCCGGCCCAGTATTTCCACCTGCTGCGCCTGCAGGCCTTCACCGAACCCGAACGGCCGCTGATCGTGATGACGCCGAAGAGCCTGCTCCGGCTTCCGGCGGCGACCTCGGTCGTCGGCGACCTGGTGAACGGCGGCTTCCAGAAGGTGATCGACGACCCCGCAATGCAGAGAGCGGAGGCCGCCGGTGCGGTCAGGCGCCTCATCCTGTGCAGCGGCAAGGTCTACTATGATCTGGCGGGATCGGAGCTGCGGGCGGGGGCCGCGGACGCCGCCGTCGTGAGGATCGAGACGCTGTACCCCTTCCCGACTGATGAGATCAGGGCCCTGTCCGACCGTTACCCCAAGCTCGAGACGGCGATGTGGACCCAGGAAGAGCCGATGAACATGGGGGCGCTCACGTACGTGCTCCCGCGCCTGCGCAGCGCGCTCCCCTCTTCGATCCGGCTGCGCCACCTCTCCCGGCCCGAGCGGGCGAGTCCCGCCGAGGGAAACCCTCGCAACCACGCCGTTACCCAGCGGCAGATCGTGGCCAAGGCGCTGGGGTGAGCGGGAGACGACCTCGCCGGGGGTGCCCTTGCTTGCTGCGTGAAAAAGTCCCGTAGTTGCACGGGGGCGCTGAATCCAACATGAACTCGGAATCGCGGAAAATGCCTGCTCTTGTCCGCTTCGGCGTCCTCACGGCCATCCCGCTGCTCCTCGCGTCCTGCGGCGGTGACCCCGGCAGCGGGGGAGACCCGGTCACGCCCGAGCCCGACTCCCCCGCTGCCTTGGTGATCCATTCCGGCGACGGGCAGACGGCCCGGACGGGAACGGAAGCCGGAGAGCCGGTGCGCGTGAGGGTGACGGCACGGTCCGGGACCGGGCTGAGCGGAGTCTCGGTGAGTTTCGATGTCACCGTCGGCGGCGGCTCGGTGCCGTCGTCCACGGCCGTGACCGACGTCAACGGAATCGCGTCGCCGGGCAGATGGACGATGGGCGCGCCGGGTCCGCAGGAGCTGCGGGCGAGCGTGCCCGGGCTGGATCCGGTGGTCTTCCGCGCCACCGCGCTCGGCATCCCGGCCGAGATCGCCGTCGTGGCCGGAGCCGATCAGCAGGCTCAGGTCGGGACCGCGGTCGCAGTTACGCCCGAAGTGCTCGTCACCGACGCCGAAGGCGCGCCGCTGTCCGGAATCGCGGTGGTCTTCACTGCCGACCGGGACGCAACGGTCGCCGACCCCGAGGTGCGCACCGACGCGCGGGGCCGCGCCGACCCCGGCAGCTGGACGCTGGGCACGGCGGCCGGCGTACATCGGCTCGTCGCCAGGGTGGACAGCGAGGCCGTCAAGGGCAATCCGCTCCACTTCGAGGCCGTTGCGCTCGCCGGACCGGCCGCGCGGCTCGTGACCGTCGAGGGTGACGGACAGGAATCGGAGACCACGCTCCCCGTGCGAGTCGCGCCCCGCGTGAGGGTCGAAGACGCGTACGGCAATCCCGTCGCCGGGGACACGGTGGGCTTCTCGGCAAGCGGCGACAGCGAAGTAATCCCGACGGAGGCCACAACCGACTCCGCCGGGCTCGCGGCGGTCGAAAAATGGGTTCTCGGAACTAATGCCGGAGCGACCTACAGGCTCACTGCGAGCGTGGCCCGCACGGACGGTACGACGGCCACGACAACCTTCACCGCGACGGCGACGCCTGCCGTCTACGACATCGAAATCGTGCATGTGAGCTCGTCGCTGCTGACCGAATCGCAGCGCAGGGCCTTCGAAAGGGCCGAACAGTTCTGGGAGCGCGCGATCACGAGGAATCTCGGCTGGAGCACGGTACGCAAGCCCGACCTCCAGGAGTGCCTGGCGAAGAACGACATCGATGAAGAGGTTACCGGAGACCGCGTGGTCGACGACCTGCTGATCTACGCCCAGATCAAGGAAATCGACGGACCCGCGGGCATCTTTGCGGGGGCCGGGCCCTGTCAGATCCGCGTGGGCAGCTCGCTTCCCGTGGTTGGGGTGATGTTCTTCGACTTGGGCGACATGGACGGCCTCGAGTCCAACGGCCATCTTGAGGGCACCATCCTCCATGAGATGGCTCACGTCATAGGGTTCGGGACCCTTTGGGACCACCTTGGCCTCCTGCACGATCCCGCCGGGTCCGGCCGCAGTGCGGATACCCACTTCACCGGCGGTGCGTCGATCGACGCCTTTCGCGACATCCGCGGCGACCGCTATCCCGAAAGCGATCTGGTCCCGGTTCAGCACCTGGGCGGCGAGGCCGTATGGAACGGGCACTGGCGGGAGTCCGTCTTCCAGTCCGAGCTGATGACGCCCTTCCTCAACCGCGGCCTCAACCCCCTGAGCGTGGTCAGCATCGCGTCGCTGGTCGATATCGGCTACGAGGGAGTCGACTTCGGAATGGCAGATGACTATGTGCTGCCTCCGCCGCTGTACACGGCGGCCGGTGGCGGGGAGGTCGCGGGCACCGGGGCCCCGGAAAGCATCTACCTCGGCGACGACATCCTGCGCATCCCGCTGGCGGTCGTGGATCGGGAGGGCAACGTGGTCCGGCGAATCCCGCCGCCGCGCTGAAGGGGGCGCGGTGGTCCGGCGAATCCCGCCGCCGCCGCGCTGAAGGGGGCGCGTTCGCGGTGGCCCGGGATTCAACCCTGACGTTACGGCGGAGTGGTGGGGGCGGGTGTCGGGGTCGGGCTGGCGGGAAGGTGCATGCAGCCGGAGCCGGCCGGCGGCGCTCGGGTCAGCCGCGCACATCCATAAGCGTCGGCGCATCGGCGGGAATGGTACCCGCCGCCACCACCTCCACCCCTGCCCGCACCTTCACGGCCTCGCGGATCCGCGTGCTCAGCCGGGCCGTCGCCCCGGCGTCGAGCGTGCACCCCGGCGCGGCCTCGATCCGAACCGTCAGCACATCGCGGCCGCCCTCACCCTCCATCACCACCGCCTGATACCGCCTCACCGACACCTCAGGTGCCAGCGCCGCGGCCAGCTCCCGAGGGTGCACGAACATCCCCCTGACCTTCACCCCCTCGCCCACGCGGCCCAGGAACCCGGCGAGGCGGGGGCTCGTGCGGCCGCACCGGCACGGTGCGCGGTTCCACATCGACAGGTCACCCGTACCGAAGCGCACCAGCGGGTAGACCTCGTTCGGGCTCGTCGCCACGACCTGCCCGGCCTCGCCCTCGGCGGCGGGGCGGTCGTCACCCGGGACGAGCACCTCGATGACGACCTCCGCCGAGACGTGCCACCCGTCCTTCGCTTCGCACTCGTAGCCGAGAGTCCCGGCGTCGGCGGTCCCGTACGACTGGTGGACATCGACGCCGAATTCGTCCTGGAGCCGAGCGCGCAGCGGCGGCGGCAGCGGCGCTCCGGTGACGAGGGCACGGCGGAAGGGCAGGTCGCGCCCGGTCTCGCTTGCCCGTTCCAGCATGGTAAGCAGAAACTGCGGGGTCCCCGCGTAGCCGGTGGCCCCGGCCGCACATGCCGTCTCGATCTGGGCGGCCGTGTTGCCGACGCCCCCCGGGATCACCGCGCAGCCCACCGCCCGGAGCCCGCCGTCGAGCATCAGGCCGCCGGGAGTCAGATGATACGAGAAGGTGTTGAGCACCACGTCGCCGGGACGGAATCCCGCGGCCCACGCGGCCGGGGCCACCCGCCAGAAGTCGTCGCGGTCTCCCTCCGGGTCGCTGATCGGGCCGGGCGAACGGTAGATCCTGCGCAGCGACCCGACCGGCACGGCGAGCATCCCGCCGAACGGCGGCTCGGCGGCCTGCATCGCCGGCAGGTCGTCCTTGGCCAGCACCGGGATCGCGGCCAGATCCGCAACGCCCCCGACATGGCCCGGCGAGACGCCCGCCCGCGCCAGCCGCCGCCCGATTTCGGGGCTGTGCCCGGCGGCGTACCTGACCGCGCGCACCGCGAGGCGGTCCTGTCCGGCATGCCAGTCCTTCGGCGCTTCGCCGATGGGATCGTAGAGCGCTGCATTCACGACAGCCATCTCCTTGTTGTCCACGCGCTGCATATTTCTGCTAATTTCGGAGTGGTTCGCCCCTCTCCGCCATGTTCCCGAACCGGAACCCTCACCAACAGGTATGATGAACGAGATCAGGTACGTCCAGACCGAAATCGGGGATGCTGTCGCCACGATCACCATCGACCGGCGTTCCAAGCTGAACGCGCTGAATCCACAGGTCGTGGCCGAGATCGACAGTGCCTTCGCCGCCCTGAGGGACGACCGCGGCGTGCGGGCGGTCATCCTCACCGGCGCCGGGAACAAGGCGTTCGCGGCCGGAGCCGACATCGGCGTGCTCGCACGGATGGATCCGCTGAGCGGTGTGGACGTGAGCCGCGAGGGACAGGATGTTCTTCGACGGATCGAGAGGTTTCCGAAACCGGTCATTGCGGCGGTCGGCGGTTACGCTCTCGGAGGAGGATGCGAGCTGGCGCTGGCGTGTCACCTGCGGGTGGCGAGCGAACGCGCCCGCTTCGGTCTCCCGGAGGTGAGCCTCGGGATCATCCCCGGGTACGGGGGAACGGTGCGCCTCGCCCGCGTGGCGGGCCTGGGCCGAGCTGTGGAAATGATCCTTACCGGCGACATGATCGGGGCGGAGCGGGCGGCGGAGATCGGACTTGCGAATCTGGTCGTCCCCCACGAGGAACTCCTGGACCGGGCGTGCGCTCTCGCAAACCGGATCACGAGGAACGCGCCGGTGGCGGTGGAGTTGGCGCTGAAGTCCATCTATCGGGCCGTGGAAAGCCCCATGGAGCATGCGCAGGCGGTCGAGGCGACCATGTTCGGACTCCTTGCGTCCACCGGCGACATGAGGGAAGGAATGGCGGCATTCCTCGAGAAGCGGAAAGCGGAATTCTCAGGCAGCTGACCAGGCCGCTGACCGACCCGGAGAAAGAAGCCCTCCGGCATGGGAAACTGTTACATTAAAGGGATGAACGGACTACCCCGTCTCCGTCCCTGTTCGTGATCTTGAGTACCCTGGAGCTGCGCAACTTCCGCAACCTTGGAGTCCAGGAGTTGCACTTCCCACCGGAAGGCGCGGCCATCGTCGGTGACAACGCGCAGGGGAAGACGAACCTGCTCGAAGCGATCTACTACCTCGAGAGCTTCCGGTCCTTCCGTGGCGCGGCCGACCGGGAGCTGACCGCTTTCAACGAGAATGTCTTCTACTTGAAAGGACGGGTCGAGGGAAAAGGACGGGTCGAGGGAGGCGCGGCGACGACCGTGGCGGCGGGGTTCGACCGCAGGAGGAAGAGAAGGAAGGTGACGTTGGACGGAAGCGACACCCCGAAGATCTCGGCTGCTCTCGGCAGGCTGGGGGTCGTGGTCTTCTCGCCCGTCGATGTGGAGCTGGTGGACGGCGGTCCCGGAGCCCGGCGGCGGTTTCTGGACATCGTCCTTTCCCTGAACCGGCCCGGGTACTTGGCCGCGCTGCAGAAGTATCGGAAGTGGCTGGCGCAGAGGAATGCGGCGCTGCGAGCGGGTGTCGGCGGCACCGGGCGGGGAACCTGGATCCGCGCCTGGGACGGGGGCCTCGTCGAGACCGGCGCGGCCGTCATGTGCATGCGCAATGCCTGGGTGGCCGCCCGGGCCGGGACCTACGCCGAGTACTACGGAGCCGTATCTGGCCGGGACTCGGCGACTCTCGCCTACAGGCCCAACCTGAGCGGGGCGGGGTCGGGCGCAGCAGGGCCGGACGCGGCCGCGTCGAGCGACGGATCGCCCCCCCTCCCGATGGACGAAGAGGCCGTGCGCGAGCAGTTCAGGAGTCGGCTCGACGACTGCTGGGAGACCGACCTGCGTCGGGGCGTCACCAGTGCGGGGCCCCATCGCGACGAACTCCTTCTCACCGTCACCGCCCGAGGACGTTCCCTTCCGCTGCGGACCTTCGGATCGGGCGGCCAGCGGCGGACGTCGGCGCTCGCCCTGCGCCTCACCGAAGCCGCGACGATCCGCCGGCAGCGCGGCACCGATCCGATTCTCCTTCTGGACGACGCCTTCGCCGAGCTGGACCCCGGCCGGTCCGAACGGGTGATGGCGCTCCTCGAAGCGGAGTTGACGGGGCAGGTCATCGTCACGGCGCCCAAGGAGTCGGATGTGAGGCTGCCGGGCCGCACGCTGCCGAGGTGGCGGATGCATGGCGGGGTGATCGAAGCGTGAACGGGGCCGGACAGACCGGCTCGGGGCCGCGAGGCTTCGCTCCGGTGGCGGAGGTGTTGCGCGGATACTTGGAGCAGACAGGGCTCGCCGAATCTCTGGAACGGCTCGGGGCGCTCGACGAGTGGGCCGAGGCGGTGGGCCCGAGAGTCGCACAGGTGACCCGGGCGGTCGAGGTACGCGGCGACACACTCATGGTCGAGGTGCTGTCGAGCGCCTGGATCGCCGAGCTGACGATGATCAAGGGTCTTATCCTCGAGCGGCTGAATTCCGTCCGGGAGGGCCCGCCCATCGGCGGCGTTCGCTTTCGGCTGGCGGAGACGCCGGAGACGATCGGGGCGGCGACGATCGGGAAAACCAGGAAGACCAGGAAGGGTTTCGGGGCGAAGGCATGACGGCGAACATCAGGGGCGGCGACTACACGTCGAGGCAGATCCAGGTCCTCAAGGGGCTCGAAGCCGTGCGGAAGCGGCCCGGCATGTACATCGGGTCCACATCGGCCAGGGGGCTGCACCATCTTGTGTACGAGGTCGTGGACAACAGCATCGACGAGGCGATGGCGGGGTACTGCACCTCGATCACCGTGATCCTTCGTCCGGGCGATATCGTCAGCGTGGATGACGACGGCCGGGGCATTCCCGTGGACATCCACCCGACCGAAGGGGTGCCCGGTGTCGAGCTTGCGATGACGACGCTCCACGCAGGCGGCAAGTTCGACAAGAGTTCGTACAAGGTGTCCGGCGGACTGCACGGGGTGGGCGTGAGCGTGGTGAACGCCCTTTCGGAGTGGCTCGAGGTCGAGGTGCGACGGGGCGGGGAGCGGAGCCACCAACGCTACGAACGGGGTCTCAAGGCCAGCGAACTCAAGGTGTTGGGACCCGCCGGCGGGAGCGGCACGCTCGTCACCTTCAAGCCGGACCCCGAGATCTTCACGGATCTGGCCTTCTCCTTCGACAAGCTCTCGGTCCGTCTTCGCGAGCTCGCCTTTCTCAACAAGGGTCTGGAAATCATCCTGCGGGACGAACGCACCGACGGCGAGCTGACCGAGGCCTACAAGTACGACGGCGGACTCGCCGAGTTCGTGACCTACCTGCGCGGATCGCGGCAGCCGATCCACCGGAACGTGATCTACTTCGAGACCTCGAGGCCCGAAGCGGAGATCGAACTCGCCATGCAGTACGACGAAGGCTTCTCGGAGAACACCCACACCTTCGTGAACAACATCGACACGCACGAAGGCGGCACGCACCTCACAGGCCTCAAGGCGGCGCTCACGCGGACGATCAACGACTACGCCCGCCGAAACAAGATCTTCAAGAAGGACGAAAACCTGTCGGGCGACGATGTGCGCGAGGGGTTGAACTGCGTGCTGAGCGTGAAGGTCATGGAGCCCCAGTTCGAGGGTCAGACCAAGACCAAGCTGGGCAACTCGGAGGTGCGGGGAGCGGTCGAGGCGGCCGTTAACGAGCACCTTTCCGCGTTCCTCGACGAGAATCCGCGCTCTGCACGCGCAGTGATCGAGAAGTCGCTGCAGGCGGCGCGGGCCCGGGTGGCCGCGCGGAAGGCCCGCGATCTCGCCCGCAAGAAGAGCGGCCTCGAGGGTGGAGTTCTGCCGGGCAAGCTGGCCGACTGCTCCATCGCCGATCCGGCGCTCACCGAAATCTACCTGGTCGAGGGCGACAGCGCCGGCGGCTCGGCCAAGCAGGGGCGCGACCGCTCCTTCCAGGCGATCCTTCCGCTGAAGGGGAAGATCCTGAACGTGGAGAAGGCGCGCATCGACAAGATCCTCTCCAACGACGAGATCCGCGCCATGGTGACGGCGATCGGCGCCGGGATCCGGGACGATTTCGACATCGGCAGGGCGCGGTATCACAAGATCATCATCATGACCGACGCCGATGTGGACGGAGCACACATTCGCACGCTTCTCCTCACGTTCTTCTTCCGCCAGATGCGCGAATTGATCGACCAGGGATACGTCTACATCGCGCAGCCGCCGCTGTACCGCGTACAGAAGGGCAAGACGGAGCGCTACGCCTACAGCGACGCGGAGCGCGACCTCGAGATCGGCAAGCTTGCGAACGGCAAGGACGGCAAGGGGATTTCGATTCAGCGGTACAAGGGCCTGGGCGAGATGAACCCGGACCAACTGTGGAAGACCACCATGGATCCGGTTTCGCGGACGATCCTGCGCGTCACGGTGGAGAGCGCCACGGAGGCGGACAGGATCTTTTCCAGGCTGATGGGCGACGATGTCGAGCCCCGCCGCCGATTCATCGAGGAGAATGCAAGGTACGTCAGGAACCTGGACGTCTAGCAGCCCGTGGATTAGTCCGCGCGGGCACCGAGAGCCGGGAGACGCCCCCCGTCCGCGGCAAGAGGGCTCACCACGAGCCGCTGGCGGCGGGCATCCGCATTCGCCATTATGGTGCCCCGAAGCGACCGCGTCGCCTCCGGGGCCGGGTCTCCGACCGTGCGTGCGCGTTCGCTGTGCAGGGGGGCCGCGGTAAGGAAAGGAGGCCGCGAACGAATTCAGATATGTCGGTACGGCAGCAGAGGGATTCACCGACTACCGGGAGACGAGATGCCGAAGGGCAGCTCCCACCGCACTCTCAATCGATCTATCAACCACAGAAGGACGGAACACATGCAATTCAAACGACTTGCAGGCGGCGCAGCGGGCGTCGCCGCGCTTCTCACGCTTGCGATGGCAGGCGCGTCGGCCCAGGCCCAAACAGGCGTCATCTCGGGGCTTGTCCTCGACGACGCCTCGCAGCGGCCCCTGGCCAACGCCCAGATCCTCGTCGCAGGGACCGGGATCGGCCAGCTGAGCAACTCGTCCGGGCGCTTCGTGCTGTTGAACGTGCCCGTCGGCGAGAATACCGTTCAGGTCACCCTGATCGGCTATGAGCCGGCCGAGCGAACCGTCACCGTCTCCCCCGGGCAGACGGCCAACATCGACATCGGGATGTCGTCGACGGCGATTTCGCTGAACGAGATCGTCGTGACGGGAGTCGGCGCCGAAACCACGCGGCGTGCGCTCGGCACCTCGGTGGACGTGCTCAGCGCCGAAGACTTCGAGCTGGCTCCGGTTCAGTCGGTCGACCAGCTCCTCCAAGGTCGCGTCGCGGGCGCTACGGTCAGCGCGACCTCCGCACAGCCCGGAACCGGGTCGTTGATCAACTTCCGCGGTGTTTCGTCGGTCTTCGGTGCCCAGACCCCGGTCATCTACATGGACGGCGTGCGGGTCGACAACGACCAATCGACGGCGGCGGGCACCGGCGGCGAGCAGTCGTCGGCGTTGTCCGATCTGCTGACCAGCGACATCGAGCGGATCGAGGTCACCAAAGGGGGCGCGGCATCGACCCTCTTCGGGTCGGACGCCGCCACGGGCGTGATCCAGATCTTCACCAAGAAGGGGACTCCCGGAGCACCGCGCGTCACCGCGCGCGTCGAGCAGGGAGTCGAGATGCCCGAGCTCAAGTACATCTTCGACATGGGCCTGATCTTTCCCGAGCGCGTGGAATCCGGCGAGATCACCGAGAGGTTCATGAGAGACCTCTACTTCAAGAACGACCATACCCAGAACTACTACGTCGGAGTGTCCGGCGGAACGGCCGACGTGACCTACAATGTCAGCGGCCGCCTGGGAGATCGCGGGGGCACCCAGCCCAAGGACGCCAGCACAAACTACAACATCCGGGGAGGCCTGCAGGCATCTCTGACCGACGACTTCACTCTGGAGTTCTCCGGGAGCTACGTCCGGCACAACTTCGAGCGGCTCTACAACGGTGCGGCCATCGCCGACCCGCTCACCACCTTCGAGGTCGGAGACGCGCTCTTCTTTTCGAGTGCCTCGACCCTGCACGAAGCGTTGGACATCTTCCTGCTGCCCCAGATCGACGAATCGGTCAACCGGTTCATCTTTTCCGCGGGCGCCCGCTGGAACATCCGGGACGACCTGACCTTCAAGATGACGATGGGCACCGACAACCGGAACAACCAGCAGCGCACGTATCAGCCGATCGGCTTCACTCCGGGAGAGCCGACCGGCAATCTCCGCCGGTGGGACAGGGACTTCACTTCGGTGTCGCTGGACGGAGGTGTGACCTACGCCTGGGAGAGCGCCGGCGGAACGACCGGATCTTCCCTGACCGTCGGTGTGCAGGGGTTCCGCGAAGAGGAGAGCGTGATCTGGGGCAACGGGCGCACCTTCGCCCTCCCAGGCACATTCGACTTTGACGACGCGGCCGTCATCACGGCGGGAGAGGGGAACGTCGAGGTCTTCAACGGCGGGGTCTACGTCGACGAGCAGCTGAGCCTGTGGGACAAGCTCTACCTGGGCGGAGGATTCCGGGTCGACGCGGGTTCCAGCTTCGGCGACAACATCGATACCGAGCTCTACCCGAAGGCCACCGGATCGTACATCCTTTCGGATGACATCGGCCTCCCGTTCGTGGACGAGCTGAAGATCAGGACCGCGTACGGGCAGACCGGGAAGTTCCCCGGCGCCTTCCTCAAGGACCGCACCTTCTCGGCCACCTCGTTCCGCGGGGAATCGGCTCCCAGGTTCGCCAACCCCGGCAACGAGGACCTTCGCCCGGAGAAGACCTCCACGATCGAGGCCGGGATCGACGCGGCGCTGTGGGACAACAGGATCGGCCTGGACTTCACCGCGTACGAAGCGCGCACCACTGACGCGCTCTTCGACGTGCCGCGCCAGCCGGTCACCGGACAGAGCATCCAGCAGGAGAACGTGGGCGAGATTCTGAACCGGGGCGTCGAAGTCGCGCTTAACCTGCAGGTGCTCAACACCCAGACCCTGGCGTGGAGCATCGGCGGGACATTCCAGTACAACCATAACGAAGTGACGGACATGGGCGGCGTCCCGGACTTCAACGCGGAAGGCGGCCAGAAGCGGGTGACGGGCTGCTGGACGCAGAGCGATCCGAACGACGCCAGCACCTGCCGCGGCGGCCCCGTGGGCGCCTGGTACCTGAGCATGCCGGTCGACACCAACGGTGACGGGCTTCCCGACGGGTCCGAGCGGAACTTCACTGGGTCGTTCCCGGTGCCCGACAAGAGCGGCGGCGTCAACACCACGGTTTCCGTGGGCCACGACCTGACCATCAGCGCCCTGGCGGACTGGGCCGGTGGCCATGACGTCTTCGACTACGGTTCCGTGTGGGCGACGTTCAACGGCATCTATCGTCGGGAGCGCGTGCGCTGCGGAATGGAAGATGGGGCCGTCCAGGGGTGTGATTACGCCTTCCCCACCCAATACAACGAAGACGGCACGGAGCGCGGCAAGTACAGCCAGGGGGCTGCGCGAACCGGCTTCCTCTACGACGGAGACTACTTCAAGCTCCGGGAGGTTTCGGTGCGGTATGCGCTCCCCGAGGGCGTCGCCCGCCTCGTGAACGCCGGCCGCGCCGCGCTCTACGTCAACGGTCGCAACCTGTGGATCTGGTCTCGCAACCAGATGATCGACGGAGAGCTCAACGGACTGAGCGGCGGAGGTCTGCGGCTCGGCAGCGAGAGCAGCATCACCCTTTCCCCGAACCGGACCTTCCGGCTCGGTGCCGAGGTCGTGTTCTAGGCCGACCACAAGGAGACGATACGATAATGACCAAGAAAAACACATCGGCCTTGGGGGGCGGGGGCGCACGATTCGCCGGAGGAGCCCTGCTCGCTTTCCTCGCGGTCACGGGCTGCGACGCCATCGATCCCACCCAGGTGAACAACCCGACGACCACCGACGAAGATCTGGCGGAGGCCACCGATCCCACTCGGGCGCTCCTTCCGGGCCTGAGGGCGCAGTTCGCCCGCATGATCAACGCCTACGTGGTCGCGGAAGTCGTCACCGACAACTACTCGATCCACGGCACGGGGATCAACGTGGACATGGACGAACCGCACGTCATCATGCCGGATCTTCTGAATTCGACGGGGACAAGCGTCACCGGCGTCTATTGGAACGTCCAGGAGCTGCGCGCCTTGGCGGATTTCGTCATCGACGAGATCGCGCCCGATGACCCGGAGGCTCCGCCGGCGCTGGTCGCCGAGGCCCACTACTACCGCGGAATGGCATTCCTCACCATGGGCGAGGTCTTCTCCCATGTGCCCCACGAGGAGGACGGGACGCCGCAGCCCTCCGAGACCGCTCTGAACAGGGCGATCGCCGACCTGCAAGCGGGAACCGGCTTCGGGCCGCAGGCAAACGCGGCTCTGGCCAGGGCCCACCGCCTTCTGGGCGACGCGGGGGCGGCCGCATCGGCAGCGAACGCGGTGCTGAACACGGCGCCCAACTTTCTCTTCGCTCCGTCCTACGACGAGCAGTTCCTCACCAACACGCCCGTAGCCTTCCTGGTGGTTCGCGCCCTTCAGGAGATGCAGCCCCTCCCGAGGCTCGACTTCCTGGATCCGAAGTACACGAAGCGCGATTCGCCCATTCCCATCGCCAAGGCCGAGGAAATGCACCTGATTCTGGCCGAGGCCGCGCTGGCGTCGGGCAACACCGGGGAGGCGCAGAGTCAGCTGGCGAGCGCCATCACCTTGGCGAACAGCAGGGGATCGGTTTCGTTCGACGACATCGACGAGCGGCGCAACGCAGACCTCAGTCTGCGGCCGAGGAGCGCGGAGATCATGATCCGGGCCGATGCCGACAGCCCCTACCGCGCCGGTCTCGTGCTGGACCGTCCGAGCGACGGGCTCCTCATCCCAAACATTTCGGCGACATCGCTGGGAGCGGACAGCGTCTCGGCTCTGTCCAGCCCTTCCGAGCTGTGGCATTCGCTCTGGCTGGCCCGGCAGGAAATCCTCTTCTTGGAGGGCCGTCGGCTCTCCGACCTGGGGATCAAGCTGCCCATGATGCTTCGCGAGATCGACCAGAACGGCAACATCAACGAGGGCGACCCGGGCACGTTCCCGATCGTTCCCGGGTACATCCCGCAGAATCCGCGCTACGCGATGGACGTCTACTCGCCGCTCGAACTGTACGACGGGGTCGACCCCGGCGTGCCTCTCATCGAGACGCAGGTGACCATCGGCTTGGACATGAACAAGGTGCTCGTGGCCAACAACGCATCGCCGTTCAACTAGCCGCCAGGCGGTAAGTCGCTTTGGCGGCCGCCGGATGCGGAGGGACTGACGTCCCGCCCGCTGCGGCACCAGAGACAAGCCGGCCGGCCGGGCCCTCGGGTCCGGTCGGTCGGCTGCTGGACAGGCCGGTCGAGCACATCGACGTCACTGCGTTCGACGGCAGCGCCGTGGTGGACTCGTTCCGCAATGCGGCTTTTCAGGCCCGCAACCTTGCCGAGGCCTCCGACATCTTCGCCGCGATTATGAGCGACCGCGACTGCACCGTGATCCTCACTCTCGCCGGGTCGCTGGTGTCGGCGGGCCTGAAGGAGGCGCTCCTCACGCTCGTCGAGTGCGACATGGTCGACGTGATCGTGGCCACGGGCGCCATCGTGGTCGACCAGGACTTCTTCGAGGCGCTGGGGTTCCGCCACTACATGGCACCGGGATCGCCGGACGCACCGGCCGCGAGCGACGAGGAGCTCCGGGAACTCGGAATCGACCGAATCTACGACACCTACGTCGCCGAGGCCGACCTGAAGCGCTGCGATGAGATCGTGGCGGGCGTCTTCGATGGGCTCTGCAACGGGCAGCCGGAACCGAGCCCCCGGTCCAGCCGGGAAGTGGTGGACGAGCTCGGGGCCTACCTGGCGCGTCACCGCCCGTCGGCCCGCTCGATCGTGCTCGCCGCTCACCGGAAGGAGGTTCCGGTCTTCGTGCCGGCGCTCAGCGACTCTTCGGCCGGATTCGGCGTGATCGCGCACCGGGTAAGGTCCGCCGCTCTGGGCTTGCCCCATCTCGCCTTCGACTCGGGGAAGGATTTCCACGAATTGGCGCAGATCAAGCTCGCAGCTGCCGAAACGGGGCTGCTCATGGTGGGGGGCGGCGTGCCGAAGAACTTCGCGCAGGACTCGGTGGTGGCGGCCCGGATGCTGGCGGAGATTGCCGGCGGCGAGAGTGCCGAACCCGGCCCGGCGGGCGTTTCCATGCACAAATACGCCGTCCAGCTCACGGTGGCGGATGTACGCGACGGCGGCCTCTCGGGCTCCACCCTGCGCGAGGCCTCCACATGGGGCAAGGTGGAAACGGCGCGGGAACGCATGGTGTTCGGCGAGGCCACGCTGACGCTCTCCCTGCTGGTCAGCGACGCATACCATCGGGGCATCTGGCGGCGGCGCGAAGGGAAGCGGCTCGGGGCGCTGTTCGGCGCGTACGGGGGCAAGCGCCGCACGGAGGCCCCGGCCCGGGCGCCCGGCTCGGCGCGCTCGTTCGGCCCGGCGCGCCCGGCGGTCCCGGCGCACCCATCCCCGGCGGGTTTGCCGTGACCCAGCTTTACCTGGATTTCGACGGCGGACGCGCCGACCCTGTCCCGCCCACCTCCGGAGACCATGCCGCTGCATGCGTTCTCGTTCGCGAGCTCGAGCGCATTGCGCGGCCCGGCGACCTCACCCGCAAGATCCTGGTCGCACGCACGCGCGGCGAGGGGAAGGAGCTGTTGCGTCAGGCGGCGTTGCGCGGCCGGTCCTGGGTGGGCTTCGAGGTCAGTACCTTGCGCCCACTCGCGACAAAGATCGCTGCGTCGGCGCTCGCGCGAGCCGGTCGCACGGTGATCGACGCCTTCGACGAACACGCGCTGGTGGAGTGCGCCATCGACGAGGTGACGGCTCTGCCGCGGTTTGCGCGCTTCAGGGAACTCGCGGAGAAGACCGGCTTTCGCGACGCTGTGCGCAGGTCGGTGGCCGTGCTCCGCAGCGGAGGCGTCCATCCGCCCGTCAGCCTGCCCGCCGGCCCGCGCGACGACCCGCCCGTCCGCCCGCGCGACGATGCCCCGCGGCCCGGATTCGACAAGAGGGCGCTGGTGACGCAAGTCCTGGCGCGCTTCGAGACGCTGCTGCGCGCCGAGAACCGCACGGACACGGCGGGCATGCTGAAGACGGCCGTCCAGGTGCTGTCAACCCGTGGTGAGACCCATCGCCGGTCGAGTGCCGCGGGGGACTTCTTACACGAGCCGCCGAAGCGGGAACGGCAGAACGCGCTTCCCGCAGACACGCGGATCTTTCTCCTCCCCGGTCTCGCCGGCCGCGGCCTCGAGGGGCGCTTTCTGGCCGAGCTGCGGAGGCTCGGCGCGGTCATCCTCAAAACCGATCCGGTCGAAGGGCTGCGGGTCCCGAAGGGGATCCTGTGGGACGTCGCTCCACCCCAGGCCCCGGGCAGCTACCTCCATGCGGTGGACCGGTGCAGGACGGAGATGCGGCCCGATCAAGGACCCGGCCACATCGAGCTCTTCACGGCCGCGTCCGTCTACGACGAACTCCGAGGAGTTCTGCGCCGCGTCCTCGACATGGGAGCCCGTTGGGACGAAGTCGAGGTCGTCGCCGCGGACCCCTGGTCGTATGGCTCGGCGCTCCACGCGCTGGCCGAGCCGATGGGCGTGCCGGTCACCTTCGCGGTCGGGCTTCCGGTAGAGCGCACCCGTCCGGGCAGAGTCGTTTCGACCTACTTTCGCTGGATCGAGAACGGCTTCCAGGAATCGCTCTTCAGAGCAATGGTCGAAGCCGGGGACATCGTCGCACCGCGTCCTCGCCACCGCATGGGCGGCCCGCGCCTCGCCCGGGCGCTCAGGAGGCTCCGGATCGGGTGGGGGCGGAACCGCCACCTCGGCAAGATCGAACAGGCGCTCAAGGACCTCGACTCGATGGAGCCGGGGCGCTACGAGGACGAGGAGGGGCTGAAGCGCCGCAAGAAGCGCATGGACGCGGAGCTGCGCGCGCTCCGCGCACTGCTTCGGCCCGTGATCAGGGCGACCCCTCCGAAGGACGGCCCGATCTCGCCCGCACAGATCGCGACCGGCGTCACGAGTCTGCTCGCGCGGGTGGCTCCCGGAACCGATACCGACGAGACCGCCCGGCAGCGGCTCCTCCGCCAGCTGAACCGCATCGAGGCCACCGTCACGCGGGTCACCGACTTCGCCTCGGCCGCGGCGATCGTCCGGTCATACATGGAGATCCGCATCCCGGCGCCGAGAACGGAGGGCATGGCCCCGTGGAGCTCGGCCCCCGGTCATCTCTACATGACGGATCTGAGGCACGGCGGGGCCACAGGCCGGCGTTTCACCTTCATCGTGGGCCTCGACTCGGGATCCGTGCTCGGCTCGCTCCATGAAGACCCCCTGATCGGGGACGAGGAACGGTTTCGTCTCGGGCGAGGCGAACTTCCGCTCGCGGCGGACCGGGCCATCGAAGCCCGCTTCAACTTCGCCCAGCTCTTCGCCCGGCTGCGGGGTACGGTCGTCCTGAGCTACGCCTGCTGGGATCCCGGCGAGAGCAGGGAACTCACGCCCGCTCCCGAGCTGCTGCAAGCGCTTCGGCTTCGCCAGCGCAACCCGACCCTCGCCTTCGACGACCTGAGCCGATACCTCGGCCTGACCGAGTCGCGCCTTCCGCGGCCCGAAATCCGCGTGAACCTGGATGTCGGCGACGTGTGGCTGCGCGCGCTCACCACCGATAGCGGGCGACTGCGCGACGGAGCGGAGGCCATCGGACGGTCATTTCCCCGCCTCGGCTCGGGTATGGCTCTGATCCGCGCCCTCGACACCGACCAACCGTCGGTGCACACGGGCTTCTTGGGCACGCATTCTCCGCCCTTGTCCTACCAGAACTTCTCGGACAGACCCTTCTCGGCAAGCGCTCTCGGCGACCTCGGCGCCTGCCCCCGGCGGTTCCTGTTCAGGTACGTCCTCAAGGCCTATGCACCCGACGATCCCGAGTTCGACCCCGACCGGTGGCTCAACGCGCTGGAACGGGGGAGCCTCCTCCACGCCGTCTACGAAGAGACGCTCAAGGAAGCAGCGGCTCGGCGACTGGAGCCCGCCGACGATCGCTTCATGGATCTGGCCCTCGGGCTGGTCGACCGCAAGGGGGCGCTCGAGCTGCTGAACACACCGTCGCCGAGCGAGGCGGTTTACCTGTGGGAAATGGAGGCGCTCCGCGACGATGTCCGATCGTTCGTCGAGATGATCCGCGGCGAGTCGCCTCGGTGGGCGCACCTCGAATGGCGATTCGGGACGGACGCCGGCATGAGGATGAAGGCGGGGAACGGATCGGTGCTCGTGCGCGGTGTGGTCGACCGCGTGGACGACCACGGCGCTCACCTGCGGGTCGTCGACTACAAGACCGGAAGCGGATACGGCTACGGCAGCCGGTCGGGAGTCTACGACGGCGGGCGCCGGCTCCAGCACGTCGTGTACACGACCGCGGTGTCCGCTCTGCGTGGAAAACCCGTGGACGCAATGGAGTACCACTTTCCCACGCGACGGGGCGAGAACCGCATCCGCAGATACGACACAGGCGGCCTCCTCGCCGCCGGCCGCTTGATCGAGACTCTCCTGGAGGGCATGCGGCGCGGCTGGTTCCCCGCCACGGACGACGCCGGGAACGACTGCCGCTTCTGCGATTATCAGGAAGTCTGCGGTGCCGAGGCAAAGGCCTGGGGCCGCATGGGCTGTCGCTTCGCCGAATGGACCAGGAGGAATCTGCATACGCTCGACGAGTTGTCGCTGCTTCGGAAGGTGCGCAACTGGGACAATGAGGAGCCCGTCTTTTGAGCGGCAGGCGACTCACCGCCCGTACGCATCCGCCGGTCGCATACAGCCGGCCCGGAAAGCGCTTCAGCGGAGACCCCCCGGACCAGCACGCGCGCCTTCGCATCCGCGAAGACCTGGAGCGCAATTTTCTGGTTGAAGCAGGGGCGGGCTCGGGAAAGACGACTTCGTTGGTCGACCGCATGGTGGCGCTTGTGCGCAACCGTGCCTGCAAGGTGGAGGAGATCGCCGCGGTCACCTTCACGCGCATGGCCGCCGCCGAGCTCCGGCAGCGCTTCCAGGTCGAGCTCGAGCGCGCGGCGGCGCGTTTTCGACCCGGCCACCCCGAGCGCGAGCTCCTGGAGGCGGCGATCCAGAACATCGACCGGGCCTTTCTCGGCACCATTCATTCCTTCTGCGCCAAGCTTCTCCGTGAACGGCCGCTCGAGGCGGGGCTGGACCCCGCCTTTCGCGAAGTGCAGGAAACGGAGGCGCAGAGGTCCATGCAGAAGTCGTGGACCGACTTCCTGAAGCGGCTGGCGACGGATGAGGATCCGCGCCTGCGGAAGCTGAATCGCCTGGGGATCCCTCCCGGACGGCTCCAGGAGGCCTTCAACCAGCTGGTCGAGAATCCGGACGTCGACTTCGTTCATGAACCTGCCGAGCCGCCGGATCCGGGTGAGGTTGCGAAGCTGCGGACCGAGTTCGATAAACTCCTCGACCGGGCCTGGGTGCTGATGGAGGACAGGCAGCCCGAAGACGGATGGGACTCTCTGGGCAAACGCATCCGCACGCTCCTGTACTGGCGCAGGTCACTCGATTGGCAGGACGCTGCTGTCTTCTTCGACGCGGTGGCAAAGCTTCACGGGGTGAAGACGAAGCCGATTCAGAAGCGTTGGTCCGACATGCCGTCCGGCAAACTCGCAGCCAAGCTGCTGGGCGCGGACATCGGGCGATTCGGGGCGGCCGGAGGCCGGGCGGACAGGCTGCTGAGAAGCTGGTGGGCGTACCGCTACCCCGTGGCGCTCGGGGTGGCCAAGGCGGCGGCCGACGCCTGCGCCCGCGAGAGGAAGGCCCGGGGCGAGGTCACCTTCCAGGATCTGCTGGTCCTGTCGGCGAAACTGCTCCGCGACAGCCCGCGTGCCCGGCGCGAACTCGGCAAGCGGTACCGGCGCGTTCTCGTCGACGAATTCCAGGACACCGATCCGCTCCAAGCGGAGATCCTGCTGCTGCTCGCCAGCGACCCCGGTGCGAACGACGACTGGCGCAGCGTCGTGCCCCGGCCCGGCGCGCTCTTCGTCGTCGGCGATCCCAAGCAGAGCATCTACCGGTTCCGGCGCGCCGACATATCGCTGTACGAGTTCGTGAAGCGGCGCTTCGCGTCGTTCGGCGAGGTGCTGCACCTCGAAGCCAACTTCCGTTCGCTGGAAGACTTCGGCGAGCTGGTGCAGGGGGTCTTCGACCGGAACCGGTGCTTTCCGAAGCAGGACACGGACCGCCAGGCCTCGTTCGCCCCGCTGCGGGCCCGAACGAAGGGGCTCGGACTGCTGGCCGCATATGCGATCTCGGGAACCCGGCAGGACGAAGTTGCCGCGGACGAAGCCGCGCGCATCGCATCGGAGATCGCACGCAGGGTTGCCGACGGCGAGCGCCGACCCGGTGACTTCATGATCCTCACCCGCACTCGCAGGTTCCTGTCGGTCTACGCCAAGGCTCTGGAGGACCGCAATCTGCCGGTTGAAGTGTCGGGCACGGGCGTGGGTTTCGAGGACGAGCTGAGCGCATTTCTCGTGCTGTTCAAGTGCCTGGCGGATCCCGAGCACGAGCTTCGTGCGCTCGCGGTCCTGACAGGCCCTTTTTTTGGACTGACCCTCGACCGAATTGTGCAGTACCGGGACGACGGCGGGAGGCTCTCGATCGACTTGAAGCCCGAAGGGAACGGTGAGGTCGTTGAAGCGATCGGCGTCCTGCACAGGTGGTGGCGGCTGGCGCGGCGCGAGCCCGCCGACATCACGGCGGAGCGGCTGGTGGATGAAATCGGCATCTTTCCGCTCGCCGCCGCGGGCACCTTGGGAGAGATGCGCACCGGTGCCCTGGTCTATCTGCTGGACGCGGTTCGGGCGCACGTGCTAAAGGGAGATTCGTCGCTCGCCGGAGCCGTGGACGCCATGGAGACGGCACTCGCCTGGGACGACGCGGAAGCCCCGCTGATTCCGGGCAGGCCCGACTGTGTACGGGTCATGAATCTGCACCGTGCCAAGGGTCTCGAGGCCGACGTGGTCTTCCTGGCGGCACCGTTCGGCATGCGCGAATGGCCACCCCGCATGCATGTCTCGCGGGAGGAGGGTGCCCAGGCGCGGGGAACCGTCCCCCTTGTGGTGAGCCGAGGTTTCGGCAAGGACGTCATCGCGCAACCGCTCGACTGGAACGAAAGCCAGAGGAAAGAAGCGGAGTTCGAAAAGGCGGAACAGGTGCGCCTGCTCTATGTGGCGGCGACCCGCGCGAAGCACGAGCTCTGGATCGCCCGGGGACGGGGGCTGCCCAGGGTCGTGAAATCGTCTCCGTGGAAGAGCATCGAGGATTGGGTGGCGGCGCAAGCCGCGCGGGGCGGAGGCGCGGAGTCGCGCTGCCGCTGTGTGGTGGTGGATCCGCTCGCGATCGATCCGCCGTCCGTGCCCGACCGGCTGGATCCGTCCACGAATCTGGCCGGTCGGACGGCTGCGGCGGAGGCCGCGGTGGATCGGAACCGTGAAGCGACCTACCGGGCGGAGACCGTCACGGCCCGGGCGAAGGAGAGCACCGCGGCTCCCGAACGCGACGAAGCCGGGGGGGACCACGGCCGTTCCGGGAGCGCGGACGCCGAAGACACTGCTTCCGTGACGGATGCTGACGCAGTCCGCACCGGCACAGTCCGCACCGGCGAATTCCATCCGGCTCCCCTCCAGCCCGATTTCGGCGGCTACGAATGGGGCGCCGTGGTCCACGACATTCTGGCGGCAGCGGGCGAGGGCACCCAAGGCGAAGTGCTCGCCCAGCTGGCCCGCGACCTCCTCGTCGAGTACGAGCGTCCGGTCGACGAGACCGGGGTGCCCACCGAGCTGGAAGCGCTCCTGGCCTTGGTCGAATCCGTGCGCGGCTCCGACATCTGGACGCGGGCCATGGCGAGCAGCGAGTGTTACTGCGAGATCCCCTTCGCGGTCAACCGAAACGGCAGGAGCGACCGTCCCGAGGTGCTCGAAGGCGTAATCGATCTGGTCTTCAGGGACGGGGATCGCTGGGTCGTAGCGGACTACAAGACGGACAGCGGCGACGACCCCGGCTTTACCGAGAGGGTGGGGCAGTACCGCGCCCAAGTCGATCTCTACACCGAGTGCTGGGAGGCGGTGACGGGCGAAGAGGTCGGAGAGCGGGTGCTCGTCTTCACCGCCCAAGGACGGACGGAGTCATGGTGAGGACGCTCTTCGCCCCGCTCACGTCTCGGTGGAAACCGGCCTCCAATTCATGCTCGTCTGTCATTGGACAAGACGGAGACTTGTCTACGCGCACGCGGCGGCCAAACTTGAAGCTGCTCCGAATGAGCCGTCCCGCACAGCCGGCCGGAGCCGTCCCGCACAGCCAGCCATCCGACACCGTAAGGGAGCAACGTGCTGACATCGATTTCCAGACTTGCCGGAGCGATCGCCCTGCCGATCGCCGTGTCCGCCGCCGCCCTGTCCGCCGTCGCCGCACAGGACCCCGAAGAGCTGCCGTTTCCCGAAGGCTGGGAAGTCCGCTTTGACCGCGAAGGCGCCGACATGGACGACCTCTATCTGGTCACCATGCCTCCGGGCTACCACGTCACGACCGGCCCGGCGATGATCGCCTGGCACCCGGATTCGGTCGCCGCCGGCAACTTCCGTGTCGAGTCCCAGACCTTCCTCTTCGACCCCGGGGGACGGCGCGAAGCGTTCGGCTTCTTCGTGGGCGGCTCCGATCTGCAGGGCCCGGACCAGCGCTATACCTACTTCCTTCTGCGTGAGGGCGGGGAGTTCCTGGTGAAGACCCGCGCCGGGACCGAAACCACCGTCGTTCACGACTGGACCGCCCATCCCGCGATCGTGTCGTACGCGACCAAGCCCGAAGATGCGGGCACCGCCGAGAACGTGCTGGCCCTGGAAGCCGCGGGCGACCAGTTGCGCTTCTGGGTGAACGGCGAGCTGGTCTGGACGGGCCCGCGCGCCGAACTGGCCACGGACGGGGTGTTCGGGCTCCGCGTCAATCACGGACTGAACCTGCACATGACGACCATTATGCGCGTGGACGGGCCGTAACCGCCGCGCCCGGACCCTCGATCGGCGTCATGCCGAGGGAAACTCCTCGGGCCGGTCGATCGTCAGATCCTGTCCATGTGCTGGTAAGTCCCTGTGGATCAACCGGAGGCCGTATACCCCGCGGGGAACGTCAGCGATGACGAACTGCCCTTGGGCATCCGTCACGAAAGTGAGGCCCTCGCCACCCTCTGCATCAAGTACCAGCGCTCCGCTCGAACAGCCCCAAGCCGAAGTGTGACCCATAGCCCAGCGCAAGGGGGCCGTGAACCGGATGTTCGAATTCCAACCGTATGGCGAATCCGCACGCGATCGGTGGTCCCGGACCACGCCCGCGAGCAAGCTTAAAGTGGCGGAACCTGATCCAGCTCTTCTCGTCTCTGCGGGTCATAGTTCCGCCCGTTCGCGCGATGTCGCTCCGGCGTGGCGCGAGTTGATGCACTGCTGACGGTTCGGGAAGCCCCCGTGAACGCAGCTCGGCCCGTATCTGTCCTTTCAGGGCGTTCTTTCCGTGTGCCTTAAGGTATCTCGGGGGAACGAACGGAGTCACCGATTGCCAGACTGACGCTCGGCCCGTAATCCGAGAGAGGCACCGTCCGTATCGCCCCGGCAGTCGAACCAAGTCGCGCAGGCTTCCCGTCATCGCTGGAGCCAAGCGCAATGGCTCGATGTCACCCTTGGCAAACGTCTTTCGCGCAGCACGGACGGCCGCCTGTGCCTTGATGCCCAGACCCATCGGTGCCCAGACGAGGATGTGGTCCAGGTGTCCGTCGCCATCCAGATCGAGCGGGTTGATGTGTGCGTGCTCGTGCGGGCCGCGAAGGGGGCTGCCGTTCTCGTCGCGACCGATGATCTCGAGCGGCGGCGCACCGTGCCGGGACGCGATGCCGACGAGCGTACGATGGAGCACTTCGGCCTGTGGCAAAGTCCTAGTGACAGGCGGGAGGGCGTGGTCGTTGCGGCCGGCGTTGGTCAGGGACAGAAGAATGGCACCAACGCGCCGTTCGGGTGGAGTCGACCTCTTCGCTTTCACTGTACCGACCGCGATGGCGTCGGCATGTCGCCAATAGAATACTCGTCGGCTGCCGGGCGGCTGGCTCCAGCCGTGGGAGCGCCACCATGTCGTGTCTCTTTGAAGGCAATCCAGCAGGTCGGCCGGGTAAGGCTTCTCGGCCCTCTCTCGCTTGCGCAACAGCGTTTTGCTTGGTTTCCTTCGATCTGGCAGAGGCAGGTCGGCCAGCGCTCTATCGAATCTCTCCGCTCGCCAAGCCGTAAATTCGGCCGCGCTCGTGGGCGCAAGCAGGGATACCCGCTCCCAGCCGCTGCCGGGCGTTCGCCTCGTCGTTTCGGGGAAGCAGTTGGTGTCCCGGGACGGTTCGGTCTCACCCAGCACGCGCCCGTCCACCCAGCTCTCCGAGCGTCCCACGTAGTTCAGGCGATCAACCAGAACACCAAGCAGGGACAACTCGGCCTCGTCCAAGCGCACATCGTCCCAGGACACTGTCATCTCCCGGCCTTCGATCCGCCCCCAAGTGTCGAACGCCAGTGTTGTTTTCTCCCTCTTCGTCTTACCATCTAGAACGCCGAGGGGCATGTAGTGACGGCTGTGGGTGCCCACCGCGGGGGGAAGGTGATAGCAAGGGAGTTCGGCCGCCAGCTTTTCGACGAGGCGGCACCCCGAGGATGGTGGGCCAGCATCGTCCCAAATGCCAGACGTATAGCCGACAGAGATCAGGGCGCGAAGCAGCCGCCACGGCGAAGGCGGCCACTCGATCAACCCCTCGTTGACATGGTGGCCGAAGGGCGTGGCGTGGTAGCGACCGGCAGGGAAACGGAAAGCAATAGACAGCTGTTTAGCCATACTATCTAATCTGATGGCCTATCGTGCTCGTGGTCAGCATCGTTCGTTCGTACCTCCCTTTCCCTTCCCTTTAGTCCGAGTTCTTGCCCTTCTTAAGTTCATCTTCGAACGTCACGCAGGTGACCGTCATTTGGTCCTTGCAATCGGCGATGGCGGACTTCACGTCCTCCTCCAGGGCTTCGAGCGTCGGAAGCATCCATCCCTGAGGTAGCGTCGCGACGATCTCTTCGTCCGCAACCCGGAGGTCACAGGCCGTTCGCAACCGCATCTCTTCACGGGTCAGCGCCCGCAACTTGTACAGCGAAAGCAGGATCAGAAGGTCTTCGGCCTCCCTTCCGAGCCCGTAGCCTCGAATCTGCGCCAGGTCCAGATTCACGTACATCGTGATCGACTCGGCAGTGTATTCATCGCGTGCGAACGGGACGTTGCCAAATCCTGCCTTGGTATCGCCCGACGGATTGACGTGGTCGTTCTTAACACCACCGGAAGCTGCGACCTGCACGTTGTCCGCCTCAACAAAAGCTGACAATGCACGAGCGACGCGAAGGCGCCCGCCTGCAAGTTTCTTCTTTACTAGAAATACCCCGTGCAACAATGAATTTATGTCGTACTTCAGGAGTGTTTTGGCGAGTGTCCGACGGTCGATAGGACCTGTTTCCAGCACTCCCAGCTCCCTCTTGAGCGTATCGAGGAATGTCATGCGTTTACCACTGGGTTTCCCTGACCCGTGCACTTCGTCATCTCCTGCCGGATCGACCCAGCTCTTCTTCCCTTCCAATAGGTAGGGGCTGTTCAGCCGATGCGACTCCAGTATCGTGTCCGTCAGGAATTCACCGTTACGGGTCACACGCACATGCGAAAGTCCATCGAACCCTTCCCGCATGTCGTTCTTGACACTGTCCCAGAGGGTCAGTTCCAGACGGTTTGCCATGCTCTGTGTGGACTCCACGAGGAGGCTCATGCCGTTCGTGGTCTGATAGGTCGCGGCACCCAGAGAAGGGAATCCCGTCGGCTGAAACCGACTGCCTTGGAGTGGTTTCAGAGCGATCTTGAACAGCAGGCGATGGACACCGTTCAAAGACGCTGGGTTGATGCTCGTCATGATTCAGTCCTTGTTTTGGTCAAGACGGTGCAGGAACCGTGTTGCAGTTCGTTTTGTGATTGGGAATGCGAGGGCGGCGGCCCACAGCTTGGCGGTTTGCGGCGATGCTGTACCGGTGCGCACCGTGCATCGCACCCCCGCCGCGCCCAGACGGCGCAGAGCGATGGCGACGGCGGAAGCGGCGTCGCCGACGGCAAGACGGCGGACGAGCGCCGGATCGGTTCCAATATCGAGATCGAACCCCGAGCGCGTCCTGATTGGCCAAGGAAGTGTGCATAGGCGGATCGCCAACCAAGCGTCGTCCGGCCAGTCCGAGGTGCGGCGCGACTCCATACGGATGGATTGGTCTGCCCATACCTTGCGGTCCAGCGCCATCAAGGCACGCGCCAAGGTCAATGTGCGATCTAGGTCCACACGGCCGAACAGCAACTTGGTGAGGTCGGCGATGCTGGCGGCGGAGTGCGAAGCTGCCTCGAGCGCCAAGTGACGACCTTCGCGCTGCGACGTCTCCACGACACGCCGCTCGACCAACGCAACAGCATCGTCCAAGCTGCGGTGACCTTGCATGACGACTTCCGGCGGCACCTCAAGCTTGCTTGCAGAGCCCGTTCCGGTCGTAGCGAAGCGCAGCTTGCGCTCGGGATCCAAGGGCAACTGCGGGCGTTTCCGTTCCAAGGGAAGCCAGTGGCGACGGACGTGATCGTCGACTTTCCGCCCGTTGACACGATAGAAAGCTGACTGTAGTGCGAAGGCGAGCGCCAAGCGAAATTCGGGGGTATCGTCGTCACTCGCGGCAACCCACTTGGGGCGCAAAGGAGGCACCGGCTGGGCGGAGAAGCCAGTACCTCGTCGCATGACCGCCTCTACATCACCCAGACGCACGAGAACATCCTGCCATTGTCCACCAGTGGCCTGTTCCTGAATTACGGAAAACAGCCCGTCCTTCAACCGATGGTAAGCAATCACCAATCGGGCAGGAGTCTGCTTGGCCTTCTTATCGTCGGCAGGATGAGCTACACGATGTAGAGAGACAAGCCACCGATCGAGATCGTCGAGACACGACGACACATCTGCTTTCTCGTTGGGCACACGAAACCGTCCGAGGGGAATAGCAAAGTGAGTCGCTTGATTGTTACGCTGTTGGTAGCCGTACCGGACGAACTCCGTGATCCCTCGGCTGACCCCCAAATCTATGACAGCCCGTGCCATGGACCATCCATCGGTCGCACGGCCAGCCTCGGTTGCCGCCCGTCCTTGTGAAAAAATATGTTGGACTTCGGGAAGTGTTGACGGTGCCCCCCACATCGGCAGCCACTGCTCTCCACGGCCGGGCCTCTCCCTACCTTTGTTTAGGATTTTCTCGTCAAGACGCGAGCCACTTGCGTAGCCAGCTGAACGAGGCGCGACATAGAAAGGCGAAGACATCCATCGTTGACTGCTGGTTGCCGCTCGCCTACCGACTGCTGATCGCAAAACGCAGGCACCTTCAAATGCGAGTAACATATCCCATGGAGTCGAAGTGCCGCCGGGTGCGAACTGG
Organism: Longimicrobiales bacterium; assembly: GCA_965215065.1. Taxonomy (GTDB): domain Bacteria; phylum Gemmatimonadota; class Gemmatimonadetes; order Longimicrobiales; family Gaopeijiaceae; genus Bin94. The sequence continues at coordinate 587,296 of OZ244037.1, read as the reverse complement.
CCCATCGATTGTTTCCAACGACTGTTCAACGCATTTCCGCCGAAGAGCGAAGCCGACATGACGTGATCCCATTTTAGCTCAACTACCGATTCCACGATAGCTGACATGTACGCCGAAGGGTAGCCTCCACTGCCTTCATTTCCTCCTGTTCCGAAGATAGGTGGCTGCGCTAATGAGACATCTTCGCCCGCGCCTATCACCGTGACGACAGTATCGAGCCACAGAGAGGATGTCCCACGGGTCTTGAGACGCAATGCGAGGATCAACCTGTCCTTTTCCTTGTCGGACGGCTTGCTTCCGTCTGTCATGGCATCGATTACTGATCGAACTTCCCCGACCATGCGACGAAACGGTTGTAGTCGCGCACTTTTCGAACATTCAATCTGTTTTAGAGACTCACGGGCTCTCTTTTCCGCACTTCCCTCGTAATACCCGGAACGAGCGCCCCACGGGTTGAACATCGGTGTCGGCTGATAGTCGCGCAGGAAGAATGTTTCGAGATCCTCCCGGGTCAATTTCGTCGCAAGGTGAAAGCAATCTCCCCGCCACCACCCCCGAGCGTCTCCGTCCACTTGCTCGGAGACCAGACGCAGAATACCAAGCGCCTTGAGGTAACGCGCCAGCGGCGCGGGTGCGCAGCCGCCGAGTTCATGGACGTGAATCATGACGGGCTACCCTGCAAAAAGCGATGCCGCCAGATACCGGCAAGGGGTTGCGGATCGCCGCGGTCATATGCCCGCAACGCCGGAAAGTAGCGGGACCTTTCTTCCCGGGACACGGCAGGGTCGACCTCGGGCAAATCGAGACGGCACGTCAGCTCGATGAGAAGCAGGCGAGTCACGCGCCCGTTGAAGTCTTCGAAAGGGTGGATGTGCAATAGCCTGCCCTCCGCGAAGGTGAGGTCATCAATCACAGGTCGTAGAAGGACATTACCGGCAGAACTCGATTCACGATGGCTACCTCCGCGTCCGCTACGCGTTCCGCGTGCAACGGAGCCATCTGCCGATAGCTTAGGATACCGGCGGCGGTCTTGATGTAGCGTGTCGCCGAGTGCGGCGGTCGAGTCGTTCCCGGATCCACCTCTCGTCCACCGGCTCCCCCTCCATCGCCATGGAGTTCGCCACGTGACGGGGAATCGCTTCCAAGCGGCGGCGGCGGCGCTCCTCCTCCGGAAGGCCTCGCCAGCGCTCGATGGCCTTCATCCAGTGCGTATGTGACATTTTCGTTCTCCTTTTCCAGCAATAGTCTATCCATTGTCGGTTTTCCCGAAGCGCGCAAGTCGCCCGCCCGCAACAAGGACTCCATCCACCCCAGGGTGAACGGCCCATGCTGCTCTACTAGGTTCAGCACGCGCTCGGTCCAGCTCCTGCCGGTTCGGAAACTCAGACCTGCTTGGGAAGGAGAGAGGTCAAGTCTCGTTGCGGGCAGTCGGTGAAACTCGCCGTCAGCGCCAACTAGCGAAACCTGCGGCAGCACATCGCCTTCCCGAACGCCACGGATACGCAAGCGACGATCGTCCGCCTCTTGGTCGGCTGGGCTGACGTGCCAAGTCATACGTACTTTGCCATGGTGGGCGCAAACCAGATAAGCGAGCAGGTCAAAGTCTCTGGAGCCGAGATCAAGGATCTCCTGCTCGATGGCTGTGGGTTCCACAGCGTCCGGGCCACGCACGGGATCGTCAGCCGCCGTGGTTTCTTCCATGCACTCGAACCACTCGCGCCACGGCCCCAGCAGCGCTTGGTGCTGCGGCTCATGCCGCTGGAGCACACCGAACAAGCCCAAGGCACTTGCTAGTTCGTGGCGGAAACCGCGCCGCTGGTCCGTGGCGTCAATGCGGTACATATTGCCAGTGCTGCAAGGCCATGCGATATCCGGAGCCTTAGCGATATCGTCTCGTTTGGGGCGGTTATCGGCCTGAATGGAGCCTTGGAATGCGGCATGCGCCTTGCCGAGATCGTGCCAGCGTCCGGCGAGGTGCAGCAATCTGGCTTTGCCCGGCGCAACCCTAGCGGCGATGCGTTCGGCTTCGTTTGCGACCTGAAGGCCGTGGCTGGCGATGGTCTGCCAACCGTCTGTGACGCTGATCGATTCGTCGTCCTCAGCATCGTCGGCGTGGTCCTCGGGCGGCAGCGCACGAACCCGCCGCTCCCCCAAGTGCCAGTCATCGCCGTGGCGCTTCCAGCAGGGACGGCTGGTGTAGTTCCTCGCCTCGTCAGACCGCACGGGCCCAACCGCATCGGAGGACTCCGGATCCCAACCTCGCTCCTCGTCATAACCGCCGACACTGCTCTCGACCAATATCGTCTGACCGGGATAAATGTCACGGCGCCTCGCCCTTCGCCACTCTCGGTTCAGCCAGTCCCAAACCCACGCCCGAACCTTCCGTTGCAAACTCTCCGATTTTCCTGTGCCGCAAAGCCACTCGCGAACCTTGAGAAAGGGAACCGCGCAAAGTTCGGCTCGCCTAGGCTTTATGCTGGCCGTCGGATCATCGCCGTCAATCTCGGTCCAGAACACATGCACGTCGCGCTCGGCACCGGACCGAATGAAGCGGCTTATGTCGACATCCGCCCCCGACAAGTCGGCCGAAGTGTCGAACAGTTCGTTCAGCTCGTGGCGCAACAGCAGGTGCTTGGGTTTATAGGGATACAGTCGCGACAGCAACACTTCGTTTTTTTCCTCAAAACGGTCGAGGTGAAATGGCGCGACATCTCGCAACGCAGCGCACGCTTTGCGCGAGGCATCAAGTTCGTCTAGGAAGTATGGGGCGGCCTTCTTGTCGCTGCCATGCTCGAAGTCGGCAACGATGACATGCCCCGCACCGCCCCCTCGCGCACAGCGGCCAAACCGCTGCACGAGGCTGGGCCAGGGTGCGAGCTCGGTGACAAGCAGCGGTACCGATATGTCCACGCCCGCTTCGATGACCTGAGTGGAAACGATGATGCGGTTTATTCCTGGCGTACAGACGGCTCGGTTGAGGAAGGCATCGCCCCAAGATGCACGTTCGATCGGACGAAAGCGGCTATGGGCCAAGCGAATGTCCACGCCTGTACGCTTGAGTGCCTTGTCCACCGAGAGCGCCTTCCACATCTCTATAGCGCGCTTCACTGTGTTCAGCACGACTAAGGTTGGGCCTCGTTGCCCGCAGCCGCGATCCCGGTGGTACCGGGAAACGTCTCGAGCAAGTGCCCTAGCATTGGGAATATGGACGATTTCGAGGCTCTTGGTCACGTCGTCCCATAGGTGCCCGGTCCGGTCGTGGCGAGCGATTCGATGCGTGTTCCCGGCAAGCTCCTCGATCAAGCCGACCGTGTCCGGGCTCTTTGCCAGCCAGCTACGCTGCAGGGTCGCGCTCATCCACCACGTGCAGCAGGGCCGCAGCGTTTTGCTCGCGTTCCGGTCCTCGTCCCGAAAAACCTGAAGTTGCCCCGAGGTAGCTAGACCCACATCCATCAACTGCACTTCGTCCATGACCCAAAGTGCGTCTTGGTTCAGCAGTCCGAACTCCATGGGCCAGCGTGCTCGGTGGCTTGCGTAACCGCGGTTCATCGCCCGAGAGAGCAACATGTCTTGGGTGCCGATCAGGACCGCGTTGCACTCAGGGTGGATATGCCACCGACCGGCGTCGGCACCGCCCATAAGCAGGTGGACGCCGACCTTGCCGACATGAGAGCTCCTTCCGTCCCATAGCACGCCAAGACGCCGAAGCGCCGACCGAACTTCGCCCTCCACCTGTTCCACGAGAACCCGCATCGGCAGACACCAGACCAAGCGGCGTGGCCATCCCTCATCGCCACGGTGCACCCGGTGCCAGATCCAAGCTGCGAGCACTCCGAGCGTCTTGCCAAAGCCCGTCGGGATGCGAATCAGACGATTCCCGCAGTCGGAACGGATGGACAGATCGTATTGCCAGGGACGCGGGCACTTGTCGCCAGTCAACTCGGCAAAGAACCGGCGAAAATCCATCGCACTCCGTTCATGTGCTGATCGGTCGCGTTCTTTAGGCATGGCAAGCGGTGGTTGTCGGTGGTGCCGGTCTGCTTCGTCCAGCGCGCGGGGGCAAAGATGCCGTGTTTCCTCCCTCCATCGTCTGCACCGTCGCCTTGACGACCGCCTCCGTCTCCAGGGCCGTCCGCTGATCGAACGCGTGGGCCAGGTGCGTCCTGCCGTCCTTCATCTCCGTCATCCACGCCTCCGCGTCGTGCGGGTGCATCCAGTCCTTGGCCGTCGCCTGGTTCGGACGCTTTCGGTTCATTATCGCCAAGCCCGCGCGGGTCGGCGTCTCGATCCACGAGGCCTTCACCAGTTGCTCCAGCCACTCGTCGCAGCCGACCCTGCCGTCGCGCCTTGGGCCGCCGCCCTGCCTATTGCCGGCCCAGCCGACCCGGCTGATCGCCCGGCCCGGGATCAATCCAAGGGCTGCTCGATCTCGGTCACAAGGAACTCTTCGAAGAAGTCCAGCATGTCGTGGAGCTTCTGGATCGTGTTGTCCCGGCCGTAGACGTAGTAGCCCTCGCCCGGATACGCCTTGTAGCGCACGATCTTGTAGTGCTGGTCAAGCTTGCGCGCAAAGTCGAGCGCAGCCTGCGGGTGGCCTTCCCGGATCCGCCAGTCGGCCGCCACTCCTTCGCCCTGAATCACGAACGTCGGCGTGGTCACCTGGTGGGCCTTCAAGATCGCCGAGCTGTTCAGGTAGACATCGCGGTTCTCAGGGTAAGGCCCCAGCTCGTACTCCAGCAGCTTGATGTGCTGCAGCTCCTGCACTTTGGTGTGGAAGTCGGTCATGTCGCCGTAGCCCGACAGAGAAATCGCGGCCTGAAAGACGCCGGGCGCAAACGCCACCGCATTCATCGTCATGATGCCGCCGTAGCTGGTTCCGGTGACCGCGATCCGGTCCGGGTCCACATCGGGCAGCGTCTTTAGGTAGTCTACCCCGGCAAGCACATCCTCCAGATCGCAGTGGCCCCAGCAGCCGTTGTTGAGATCCTCGAACGCCAGGCCGTACCCCGAGCTTCCGCGGATGTTGGGCATGAGGACGACGTAGCCGCGCTGCGAGAAGAAGTGCACTTGTTGGTGTCTGCGGAACTGGTCGTCGAATTGCGACGTGGGCCCGCCATGGATCCACATCACGCCCGGAAACCGCTCACCCGGCTGCGCGCCCGGCGGACGGTGCAGATACGCTTCGATCGTGAGTCCGTCGCTGCTGGGATAGACCACCTTCTCGGGCATGTGCAGCTTGTCGACCGCGCCGGCGGCGATCTCGCTGTGCAGGAGGCGGCTCTCGCCGGACGCGACCTCGATCGTGAAGAGCTCGGCCGGTCGGACCGGCGTTTCCATGGTGTAGCTGATCCGGTCGCCGCCGGGAGACCACTCGGGGCGCAGCGCCGCGCCGACCTCGGGATCCACGAGCACCTTGCTCCTCGACCCGTCGGCCGAGACCAGGCGCAGGGAGTGCACGCCGTCGCGGTTCTCCGTGTAGCTGATCCAGCTGCCGTCGGGCGACCAGCGGGCGTCGCTCTGGTCGTAGTCGGACGCGGCGATCGGGCGCGGCTCTCCGCCGGAGCGTGCGACCACCCAGAAGTTCAGCCAGCCGCTGCGTTGCGAGCGGTAGAGCAGGGTCCGGCCGTCGGGCGACGGCTGCGCCGAGGCGAAGGCCCTCCCGGCGCGGTAATCGAAGAAGCCCCTGTCCGTCACGGCCGTGCGCGGGTTGCTTCCGTCGGGGGCGATCTCGATCACGTCGTGGTCCACCCAGCGGTCGTCCATGCGCACGTAGAAGATCGCCTGCGAGTCCGGTGCCCAGCTGGGATAGCCCTCGTAGAGGGGGTCGTCGGTCAGACGATGAACTTCGCCGTCCGGCACGGACACCTTCCAGATGTCCATGTTGCCGAATCTGTCGCCCGAAAAGGCGATCCACCGCCCGTCGGGCGACCATGCCAGCCCGTTGGCGCGCGCCGACAGCCGCGTGAGCTGCGCGTCGCCGCCGTCCTCCGCCGACCAGAGCCAGATCTCGGGCGCGCCCCCCTTGTCCGACGTGTACGCGATCCAGCGTCCGTCGGGCGACCAGGTGGGTTGCGGCGCCCCCAGCGATCCCACACCGCTCAGGGACAGATCTTCGGTCAGCATAGTGGGCTCGGTACCGTTCTCGGCGTCCGGGTCGACCCCGAAGAGGTCCCCGTCGGCCGACACGAACGTGATCATCGAGCCGTCGGGCGCCCACTTGGGGGAGTGGCTGCCGCCCACCGCGGCGCGCAGGTCGACAAGCTCGGCGGCGTCCGCCGGGCTCGGGGACCGGACCGTCCCCGGCCCCCCGCCTGGAGCCGCTCCCGCTGCGCCGGAGCCCGGGTCGTTCTCGCGAGCAGCGGGCTCGTCAGGTACACACCCCCATCCGGCGATGCCCAGCACACAGACGGCGACAACCGGCGCGATGCGCCTCGTGCCGACCGGCCGTGCGGCGCGTCCCAAGGCGGTATGTTCCCGCCGGGAGTCGGCTCGGGGGCCGCGACACGGGTTCGGCAATCGGCTCATCGTTTTGTCCTTTCGCCCACAGTCACCATCTCGTCCTTCAGGAAGCGGCCGAAGAAGTCCAGCATGTCGAGGAGCATCCGGCGCCGGTTCGCTTTGCCGCGGACATAGTAGTTCTCGTTCGGATAGGTCGTGTACTCGAACGGCTTGTAGTGGTTTTCGAGCGCGCGTGCGAAGATCTCGGACTGGTCGGAACCCGGATAGCGCCCCTCGCCGTGCACCATGAAGATCGGTGTGGAGACCTTGTCGACCTCGTAGATTGCCGAGCTGTTGCGCCACACGTCCCGGCTCGATGCGAAGGGCCCGAGTTCGTGGTCCAGAAGCTTGATGTGGCGGAGCTCGTTCTCGCTGCCGTGGAAGTGAATCCAGTCGGCGTAGCCGGAGCCCGGAATGATCGCGCGGAAGACGTCGGGGGCGAAGGCTGCCGCATACATGCTCATCACGCCGCCGTAACTGGTGCCTGTCAGTCCCATTCGATCGGGATCGACCTCGGGCAGCGTCTTCAGGTATTCCACCCCCGCGACCACGTCCTCCAGATCGCAGTGGCCCCAGCAGTTGTTGTTAGCGTCGGCGAAGTCCTTCCCGTACCCGGAGCTCCCCCGGATGTTGGGCAGGAGCACCGCGTAACCGCGCTGCGCGAAGAACTGCACATGCTGTTGAAATGTGTCGTTGAATTGCGAGGTGGGACCGCCGTGGATCCACATGACCCCCGGTGCGCGCTCGCCCGCCGGGACTCCCGCCGGGCGGTAGAGGTAGGCAGGGATCGAGTATCCGTCCGTGCTGGGGTAGCGAACCTTCTCCGGCAGGATCAGCCGTTCTCCGAGGTTTCCGGCCGGCATCGAGAAGGTGAGCCGGCGGCTGTCGCCGATCTCCACCGACACTACATGAAGGTCCTGCGGAGTGACGAGGTCGGCCTTGAGGTACGCGATCGAGCGGCTGTCGGGTGCCCAGGAGGGACTTGACGCCACCCCGCCGTCGGGCGACACCAGCACGCGGGGCCGACCGCCGTCCGGCGAGACCACGCGCAGGTCGTGATGGCCGTTGTGGTTTTCGATGTACGCGATCCAGCGGCCGTTCGGCGACCAGACCGCGCTGCTCTGGTCGGCCTCGGCGGCGGCGACGGGACGGGGCTCGCCGCCCGCGACCGGGGCCAGCCAGTAGTTGATCCAGCCGCTGCGGTGAGAACGGAAGAGGATCTGGCTTCCGTCGGGAGAGACGCGCGGATAGCCGAATGTCGCGCCCGCGCCGTAGTCGAAGAAGTCGCGGTCCTGCACGACGGTGCGGGCGCCCGTGCCGTCCGCTTCGACTTCGATCACGTCGTGGTCCTCCCAGGTGTCGTCGAGGCGCACGTAGAGGATGCGCCGCGAATCGGGCGTCCAGGTCGGGAAGACCTCGTAGAGCTTGTCGCTGCTGAGGCGCCGTACACGCCGGGTGGCGACCTCGACGGTCCAGATGTCATAGTTGCCGTAGCGGTCGCCGGCGAAGGCGATCGAGCGCTCGTCGGGCGACCATGTCATCGAGTTGATCCGCGCGCCCAGGTCGGTGAGCTGCATCTCCGACCCGTCTCTGGTGGACCAGACCCAGATCTCGGGCGATCCGCCCTTGTCCGACACGTACGAGATCCAGTTGCCCTGCGGCGACCAGCCGGGCATCTGGGAGGCCAGGAAGTGCCCGGAGCTGCCCATTTCGATCGGCACCCGAATCGGGAAGCCGCCGTCCGGCGACAGCGTGACCAGCCCGCCCGAGAGCGAGGACCGGAAGAGGATTGACGAGCCGTCGGGCGACCAGGCCGGAGAGCCGGAGACGACCGACTCGATGGACAGCAGCTGGTCGACAGTGAGTACGCCGGCCTTCTGCGCGGGGACTCCCGTCGCGGCGGCCGCCAGGAAGACGGCCGCCGGCAGCCCGTGGCGAACCCCTCGCGCGCCGAGCAGCCCGCGGACGGGGCCAAGGATGGCCGCCGGTTTTCGATACCTGATCATCAGTTGCTCCTTTTCAATGGACCCACAGGCTGGATTGGTCCAGCACGTTCTCCAGTCTCCACCACACGGTCTGGCCCGCGCGCAGGTAGATCGTGCTGCTGCGGTACGGGTCGGCGCCCACGGGGTCGGCGAGGAGGCGGAAACCCGTGCCCGTCAGAAGGCTCCCGGGAAGCGGGACCGAATCGGTTCTCATGCTGGTGATCGACAGCAGGGTGATGCGATCCGCTCCCCGCAGCGCGTAGATCCGCATGTCCAGCCAGTTGCGGTTGGTGACATGCAGCTTGCTCTGTTGCGCTCCGGCCCGGACTTCGCCTGCTCCCGTGCGGGGCGGATCGCCGGAGCGCTCCTGTGAAGAAGCGCATCCGGCGACCGCCGCGACGAGAAGTGCGGCCAGCGCGCCTTTGCGCCCCCCCGCTCCAATGCCGGGGGGGATCTTGTCCACGGGCTGCTAAGGGATGTATCCCTGCTGCGTCATGCAGCCCGCCGGAACTTCCGGCTCGCGCGGAAGGCACTCGCTCAGCGGGTACGGCATCGCGTCGTGAAGGCGCTGGTCGGCGCTGGGCGGACCCAGTACCGGGATCTCCAGCAGCTTCCCGTAGTGATTCATGTCGATCCAAGTGTGCCCCCACTCGAATACCAGCGAGAACCGCTTGTTGTACAGCAGCTCGTTGAGCAGGTCGTCGTCGGATCCGGCGTAGGGATCCGGCAGCGGCTCTAGGCCGCCCGAATTCATGCGGATGAAGTTGATGTCCTCGATTGCCGCCGCCCGGTTCCCCATGGCCAGGTTCGCCTCGGCGCGAATGAGGATCAGTTCTTCGTTTTTGACCCAGACGAAGGGGGCGCTCGGACTCTCGTACAACGTGTACTGAAGGTCCGAACTGACTTCGAGCAGCTGATACGCCGGAACGAGCTTGAACTTGGTCTGGAAGCGAAGATCGGGGGATCCGTCCGCACGAGCCTGGGCCTCGCTGCGGAAACGCGTGTTGGCCCACAGCAGGTCGGGCCGGTTCGCCGGGTTGACCAGGTCGCCGGAGTTGACCGACCAGCTGTGCTGGGCTCCGTACGAGAGCGGCATGTCCGTAGCCATGAAGGACTCGGCGACGGCCTGCAGCGCGGCCGACCAGTTGCTCCGATGCACCTCGGCGCGCGCCTTGATGGCCCGGTTGAGGCGGATGAATTCCCCCGGCGAGGAGAAGTCGGCCAGTCCGGCCGTGACTCCGAAGGGGAAGGAGGCGGCAGCTTGCAGATCGCCCCGCGCGTCGTCCAACAGGCTGATCACATGGCCGTAGACCTCGTTTTCCGACACGATCGGGGCCGGAGGCTCGTTCGGGTCGGATCCCACCGCGACCGGAGCGCCGAGGTGCCGCCTCGTCACGGCGATGTGCAGCAGGTCGTAGGCCTGGATGGTTTTGGTGAAGCCGCGCACCGCAGCCTTGTCGCCCTCCGGCATTTCGGCGGCGGCCAGGGCCTCGAGCAGCAGGTTCGCGTTGCGGACGTTTCTGTACGCCTCTGCCCAGACCTGCGTGCCCACGAAGAGCGTCTGGGTCCAGGGATCGCGGACGCTGCCGGGCAGGGAGGATCCGGTAGGTGCCATCGGATAGACCTCGCGGCCGAAGGCGCCGACCCACTGCACCATGTCCGCGGCGGTGAGGCGAGTGTCGAAGAGGAGGCCCTGCGCCGCGGCCGCGATGGCGGCCGAAGTCGGATTCGTCTGCAGGTCCTCCACGCTCGGGTTGTTGAAGTCGGGTACGGTCAGATCGCACGCCGTGAACACGGTTGCGACGAGACCCGCCGCCAGCATGGGACGGCCCGGTCGTCTAGTCATCGGTCTCATTCTCCCGTTCACGTTGTCAGAAGCCCACGTCCACCGAGAACCAGAAGGCTCGGCTCGGCGGGAAGGGCGCGACGTCCTGGCCGCGTCCGACCGCTTCGCTCCCGAAGTTGCTCACCTCGGGGTCGAGGCCGGCGTAGTCGGTGATGGTCAGAAGGTTGCGACCGCTGAGGTTGAAGCGGATATGCCGCGCTCCGCTCCACACGTTCGCCACCAGATCTTCGGGCAGGTCGTAGCTGAGCGTAAGTTCACGGAGCTTCACGAAGGATGCGTCCTGGAAGTATGTCCCGGTGTTGTCGGGGAACTCCCGGTTGCGCTTCACGCAGACGCTCTCGCCGTCCACCAGGTTGTTGCAGTCTTCGGTGTTCCGGGTCAGGTCGAAGAGGAACTGCGTGAGGTTGTTGGCCGTGCCGCCCTTTTGCCAGTCCAGCGTCGAGTAGACGTTGAACCGTCCGAGCCGGATGTCGTTGGAGAAGCCCATCCGGAAGTCCGCGTTGGAATCGGCCAGAGGTCCCACGCCGACTTCACCCGTTTCGGGGTCGGGGCCGTTGCCCCAGAGGAGCGTGAGCGATCTGCCCGTTTCGACGGCCGTGGTTCCGTAGAAATACCCGAAGCCCTGGACGGTGAAGCGGGGCACCGGCAGCGATATCACCTCGCTCCGGTCCATGCTGAAGGTGGCACGCGAGGTCCACTGCAGGTCGCGGCTGAAGAACGGCACGACCGTGACCGCGGTCTCGATTCCCCAGATGTTGATCTCACCGCCGTTGAAGATCGACTCGACGAAACCGGTCGACGGGGCGAGCGAGCGCTCGAGGATCACGTCCTGCACGGTCTTGTTGAAGTACGTGAACTCCAGCGTCGCGCGGTCGTCGAAGAGCGTGGCGTCCATCCCGCCTTCGACCTCGGTCTGGCGCTCGGGTCGCAGATCGAGCGCCGCCGTGGCGCCCTGAACCCGCAGCGCCGGCAGGCCGCCGATGTTCCTTCCTTCGTATTCGGTGAACTTCTGGCCGTAGACGGGCTGGTTGCCCGACTGGCCCCATGCGCCCCGGAACTTGACTTCTTCCAGAAGGCCGCCGCCGATCGGGAACCGGTATGAGGCCGCGACCTTGGGGTAGAAGTGGAACGCGTCGGTGTCGGAGTTGTTGGAGCTGCGATCGGCGCGCATCCCCGCCGTGAAGAGGAGACGCTCATCGAGCAGCAGCACCTCTTCTTGGGCGAAGATCCCGAAGTCGAGAACGCGCTCGCGGTCCTGCCTGACCTCGGTGGCCGTGCCGCGGTCGATGTTCTGCAGTCCGCCGATGAGATTCTTGGCGATCGTGCTGCTGATGTCGAGGTCGCGGATCTCGTACTGCGTGCCGAAGGAGGTCGTCGACTGGAATGCGTCGGAGTTGAAGGTGTAGACCGCGTTCAGATTGGCGTTCATGTACTGGCTGTAGGCCGATCCGAGCACCGAAGTGCCGGGAAGCCCGTCGTTGGGCTCGAACTGCGATTCCGGAGGCGAGAAGAGCTCGTTCTTCTGGTTGTAGAAGTCGATTCCGCCCGTGGCGCTCAGCCGCAGGTTGTGAACCGCGGACGTGACGGCGTCGAAGGTCAGGTTTCCGGACCCCACGAAGCGCCACACTTCCTCGTCGTTCCGCACGAGCGAAGCGGTCTCCAAGATGTTCGACGCCGCGAAGGGGTTGCGGGGATAGGTACCAGTGCCGCTGGGACAGTTGTCGATGTCGGCCTGGCGGCTGCCGTCCGCGCATACGGCGCGCAGGTCCACGAAGCTGGGGGTCGACGGGAGCGTCATGTAGTAGCTGATGCTCCGGTTGTCGTTGTTGGTGATGCCTCTGCCCGCCAGCGTGTGGATGGCGTTGGTGTTGAGGCTGAACGAGACCCGTTCGCCCAGCGTCTGGTCGATGTTCAGCTTCAGCGACTCCTTGTTATAGAAGGTGTTGTCGATGATGCCGCCGTCGTGCTTCACCAGACCCGAGGCGTAGTAGCGGGTGTCCTGGGTGCCGCCGCTCACGCTCGCCGACGTCTCGTAGGAGAGGGGCTCGTTGCCCGCCAGCAGCTCCTCGTGGTCGAAGAACCGTCCCGCCTGCCAGTGATCCGCCGCCTGCGGGCCGAAGAACTCGATCGCCTCGTCCATCGAGGTGAACTCCCGCAGCCCGAGCTTGTTGGACAGCTGCGAGAAACCGAAGCGCTGGGTGACGTTGAACTGCGGTGCGCCGACGCGGCCCCGCTTGGTCCGGATGATGACCACCCCGTTGTTGGCCTTGGACCCGTAGATGGCCGCTGCGGAAGCCCCCTTCAGGATCTCGATGCTTTCGATGTCGTACGGATTCAGGTCGGCGATGCGGTTCGCGGAGTTGTCCTGCGAGCCCCCGCGCACCGGGTTCGACGAGGATACCGTAACGGTGTGCACCCCCGAAGGAATGGTCTCGTCGCTCACGATCACGCCGTCCACCACGTAGAGCGGCGTATGGTTGCCGAGAATGGTGGACACGCCCCGGAGCTGGAGCTGCATGCCCCCGCCCGGAGCCCCCGAGTTCGACTGGATGTTCGCGCCTGCAACCTTGCCTCGGAGCGCCTGCTCCACGGAAGCGGAGGGCACCCTTTCGAGATCCCTCGCGCTCACCGTCGAAACCGCGTTGGCAAGGTTCCTTCGCGAGATGCCGGTCGCCTGTCCGGTCACCACGATCTCGTCGAGGTTGAGGACATCGATCCGGAGTACGACGCTCACGTTGTTTACACCCTCGGCCAAGGTGATCGTCGCGGGCTGGTAGCCCAGCATGCTCACCTCGAGAACGACCTCGCCCGCCCCGACGGAGACGGCGAAGTTCCCGTCGTCTTCCGTAAAGGTGCCGAGCGTCGTTCCCCTGACCGCGACCGCCGCGCCAGAAATGGCCTGTCCGGTGGTGGCGTCGGTGACGGAACCCGTGAGCACACGTGTCTGCGCGAGGATCTCTCCAGTGCCCAGAAGCGTGATCAGGCCCGCCAGGATGCCGTAGCGAAATCTCATAAGACTCCTCCTTTGCCGAAATCACGTACAACGGTGGTGGCTGTGTCCCATCCCGGGACTGCGTACAGAATAGCATGAAGCGCTGGAACGCGCAGGGTGACAACCCCGAGCACTGCACCTTGCCGAGCGCCTCGGGGGCATCTTCACCCGTGGAACCGGACTCTTGTCACACGGGTAGAATCGCATCCATGGCCGCCATCACGGACGCCCTCGAGTCCCGGTCAACCCGCTTCGCGCTGGACGGGTGTCATTTCGGTCGGTGAGGTCGTGTTCCTTGGTCGTGGGCGGCCGATCTCTCCAGTTAGCGGCGTCGGCCCTCTACAGCGCGACACCACACGGAGTCATTTCCATTTCGGTTCGGTAATGAGTATGCATGTGTCAAGGAACCGTGTCCGGCTGTCGGCGGGAGCCTTCCGGCGCTGGACGGGTTCACGGTTCACCGGGACAGGGGTCAGTACTACCGCTCGGCTGGCGCAAGTCCGTCATGGGCGGTGCGGGGCTGGCGTACAGAGCCGGTCCTGCTGACGAGGGCGTTGGCCAGGATGACGAGCTTCCGGATCTCAGCGTCGACCCGCTTCAGCTGGCAGGCGTCCTCGCGGTCCCGGTGCCAGGGTCCGGTGGGTTCGTAGGCGACCCGGTCGATGTCCAGCCCCATCTAGGCAATCAGTTTGCGGAACCCGGCCGGATCGTTCGCGAAGCGGGCCACCGTTCCCCCGGGTACGGCTGCGACACCGTCGGCAAGCGCAACCTGACGTACGTTACTTCGCCGACTACGGTGTGGACCAATTGGTTGACAGGTGCGTTCACGGTCCGGTCTCCGAGCAGCAGATACAGGATCCTCAGTCTGTACGGTCCGCCGCCAAGGCCGTTGAACAGAAACGAACCGTCATCGCTAACCGGGACCCGCTCGCCCGTTTCCAGGATTTCGACTTCAACGCCGTCGACCGGAGGCCCTCCGCTTGCCCAGTCCGCAACCACGCCCCAGATGGACGCGGATCTCCGGCACCGATCGTCCCGGGGTTGGTCTGAAGCTAATGCCGATGCGGCCTTCCTCGTTCTTCGTTGCGGCGAGGCAATGGGTATCCAGAAAGCGATCGGACAGCATCACTTCGGCATCCGGCGCATAATACTTCGTCGTCGAATCCGGCATGGATTGCACAAAGCCTACACGTGTTAGGCTTTCGGGCGAAGCCGAAGTAAACGCAGCATCAAGATCGGACTCAGTCTCTTCCGTCTCCGATACCACAGCGCGACCATATCGATCCAGTGTTCGTTGGTATCGGAGCAAAGTGTAGCGGTAGCGCCCAACCTCACGCGTCCACGCTTCCGTGGCAAGCGCCTTTCGCGCCTCCTCCCAAACGCGAGCGGTGACTTGGCCCTCCTCCGGCCGGATCTCGCACCGTGGCGCGGCCGTCACTGTCAAGGTACTGAGAGCCACCGGTTCTACCGGTACTTCGATCCTCACGAGCTCGGCGTTGCTCCCCGGCTCGAAGCGATCCGTGGAGATGCCCGCATATCCGATTCGTTCGACGGTGACGTAGTGTTCGCCGACATCGCGGGCGCGCAGCACGAACCGGCCGGCCGCATCGGTAAGAAAGCGGTCCACACGGTTACCCTGGTCATCAAAGAGAATGACCATTGCGCCCACCACAGGTATGCCGGATTCTCGTTCCGAGACGATCCCGGCCACGGGCTGCGCGTCACCTCCGAGCGGGGTAACCCCCAACAGGACAACGACGATTCCCGCCAGTCTCATTGGGCCGATCTCATTCGTTATCCCAACCATCTGTTTTCTCTCTTCGTGGTCCGTCAGGCCGCGTATTCTAGTGTAGTTTCCGATATATAATGCTACTATGCGGAGATGGCCGCGAGTGCCTTCCGGGCCCGGTCCACCTTCGCCGGGATCTCCGCCGCCGACTTCGTCCACACGAACGGCCGGGGGTTCTCGTTGCAGGTCGATGTACTGCTTCAGGCAGGACTCGAGGTGGGCGACGGAGTGGAACACGCCGCGCCGGATCTGCTTGCGCGTCAGCGTGTCGAAGAAGCGCTCGACCAGATTCAGCCATGACGAGCTCGTGGGGATGAAGTGGAAGTGCACGCGCTTCGTGCGCTCGGCCCACGCCCTGACCTCGGCGTGCCTGCGGGTCGCGCAGTTGTCCGGGATGATGTGGATCTCCCGCCCCTTCGGCACCTCGCTCTCCACCTTGCGGAAGAACCGGAGCACCTCCTGGTGGCGGTGCCGCCGGTACGTCTCGCCGGCCACCGCGCCCGAGGCCACGTCCATCGCCGCGAACAGCGACATGGGTGCCGTGGCGCTTGCAGTCGTGCGTCATCGTCCCGCACCGGCCCCGCTTCAGCGGCAGCCCCGGCTGCGTGCGGTCCAGCGCCTGCACCGAGCTCTTCTCGTCGAAGCTGAACACGGCCGCGTTGTCCGGCGGGTCAAGATACATCCCCCGCAACGTCTTGCAGCTTCTCCTCGAAGCGCGGGTCCGTGCTCGCCTTGAAGGTGCGCCGCAGGTGCGGCTTCAGCCCCGCCGCCCGCCACACCGTGTTCACGAAGCTGTGCGTCGTGCCCGCCGCCTTCGCCATCGACCGGCACGACCAGTGCGTCGCGTCCGGCGGCTTCTCCTGCGTCGTCCGCCGGATGATCTCCGTCCTCAGCGCCGCCTGCGCCTTCGGGCACCTGCCCCCGTGATTGCCGCCCCGGGGACGCTCCTTCTCGATCCCCTTCATCCCCTCCTCCGCGTACCGCCGCCGCCGGCGGCTCACCTTGTCCCTGCTCGTCCGCAGCTCCCGGGCGATGGCCGTGTTCGTCATCCCCTCCGAGGCCGTCAGCACGATCTGCGACCGGTCCCGCTGCCGCACCGTCGCGCTCCGAGACCGGTGGACCTCGGCGAGCTGTCGGCGCTTGCGGCGTAGCAATCCCCGGCCAAGCCCCCGAGAACCTGCGGACCCTCCTCCCACGCGCGACCGGGGCCTTTAGGCCGAAGTTCGGGACAGAATCGGGCCGATTATCGCGGTTAACGTGTTGCAGCCGAAAGACCCGATTCGATTTCGGCATCCGGATGCTGTACCCATGTAACGATTCGGTGTGCATATTGACATCATTCAGCATATCCGTTACCATGATACCCATGTACATCGAACGCGTGCCCAACCGGAACTCCCCGCCCGCCGTCCTGCTCCGCGAGTCCTTCCGCAGGGACGGCAAGGTCTGCAAGCGCACCCTCGCCAACCTCTCGAAGTGGCCCGACGAGATCGTCCGGGGGCTGCGCATCCTGCTCAAGGGCGGCGTCGCCCTGAAGTCGATGGACGACGCCTTCGAGATCCTGCGCTCCCGACCCCACGGGCATGTCGCCGCCGTCGCGGGCACGGCGCGGAAGCTGGGCCTCGAGAGGCTGCTCGACCGCCGTCCCTCGCGGATGCGCTCCTTGGCGGCGGCGATGATCGCCGCCCGCGTCCTCGACCCCCGCTCGAAGCTCGCCACCGCCCGGGGCCTCGCCTCCGAGACACAGACCGACACGCCGGGCGAGGAGCTCGGCGCCGAAGACGCGACGGCGGAGGAGCTCTACGAGGCGATGGACTGGCTGCTGCGGCGGCAGCCGCGCATCGAGCGGACTCCGGCGGCCCGGCACGTCGAGGACGGCTCGCTCGTGCTCTGCGACCTGACCTCGGTGTACTTCGAGGGCACGAAGTGCCCGCCGGCCAGGCGCGGCTACTCTCGCGACGGCAGGCGCGGCAAGCTTCAGATCGTCTTCGCCCTGCTCTGCGACCGGGAGGGCCGTCCGGTGGCCGCCCAGGTCTTCGAGGGCAACACGGCCGACCCCGGCTCCGTGGCCGCCCAGGTCGAGAAGCTCACCGGGCGCTTCTCGCTCTCGCGGGTCGTCGTGGCCGGCGACCGGGGGATGCTGACCGACGCCCGCATCCGCGAGGACCTCGGGCCCGCGGGGCTGCGGTGGATCACCTCGCTGCGGGCTCCGGCGATCCGCAGGCTCGCTTCCGGCGGCGACCTGCAGCTGTCGATCTTCGACGAGCAGGACCTGGCCGAGGTCTCCGCGCCCGAGCTCTGTCCGGGCGAGCGGCCGGTCGTCTGCCGCAACCCGCTGCTCGCGGCCGAGCGCGCGCGCAAGCGAGAGGCGCTGCTCGCGGCCACGGAGGTCAAGCTCGAACAGGTCGTCCGGGCGACGCAGCGCGACAACCGCCCGCTGCGGGGCGAGAAGCGCATCGCCGTGCGCGCCGACCGGGCCCTGCGCGCCCGCAAGGTCGGCAGGCACTTCAAGACCACCGTGACCGACGACGGCTTCTCCTACGAGCGCGACGAGAAGCGCATCGCCGAAGAGTCGGCGCTCGACGGCATCTACGTGATCCGCACCGACGTGCCCGCCGGCGAGATGGGGCCCGAAGACACGGTCCGCGCCTACAAGAGCCTTAGCCGGGTCGAGCGCGCCTTCCGCAGCTTCAAGGGGGTGGACCTCAAGGTCCGGCCCGTCCACCACCGCCTCGCCGATCGCGTCCGCGCCCATGTCTTCCTCTGCATGCTCGCCTGCTGCGTCGAATGGCACATGCGCCGCGCGCCGGCCCCCCTGCTCTTCGACGACCACGACCCGGCCGCCGCAGAAGCCGCCCGCGCCTCGCCCGTCGCGCCCGCCCGCGTCTCCCGCGCGGCACGCGCTAAGAAGGCCGGGAAGCGCACCCCCGAGGGCCTTCCCGTCCACAGCTTCCGGACCCTGCTCCGCGACCTCGCCACCCTCACCCGCAACCGCGTCAGGCCCCCCGTGCACGGAGCCATGACCGCCGACATCCTCGCCCGCCCCACCCCGCTCCAGGCCGAAGCCTTCCGCCTGCTCGGCGTCCGCCCATAAGCCGTACCCAGTAGCGTACACCCCGGAAATCGCTTATGTTGCAGCGCTGCAATCACTTGGCAGATCGCCGCCGCCGAACTTCGGTTTAGGATCGCCCACCCCGTCACGCCCATGATGTTCGCGACGACGGACCCGAGCTTGACGTTGGCCTGTTCCAGGATCTTCGCCATCCGGTTGACCCGCCTGCCCCGCTCCCGGACGAGCGCCTTTGCGCAGCCTGCCGGGCCGCGTCCATACTGCGGGGTTCCTCGAAGCGCTGTAGCTCATGTTCGAGCCCGCGCTCCGGTGCACCTGTAAGCTTGACGACCTCTGCCCCCGCTGGCAGCGGAGTTTAAGCGCCGCGAGTGGCCAACCCCCCGGGGCGGCCATGGGAGTTCGGGCAAATAGCGGTGCTATTCTCCCTTCAAAGCACCTTGCCAGCCCGGTGCCTCGCCGCTCTCAGAGCTTCCGCGCTTTTATCCACGGGCCCCTGCAGCCCTTCAGAAGTCCAGCCAGTAGCTTGCCTTGATCAGAAACACGTTGCGCATGGGGTCCGAGAAGAGGCGCCGAAGGTCGCCGACTCCGTCGAATGCAGGATCGTGGACCCAGTCGGCCCGGTCCTGGCTCCACACTAGGAACAGGGTCGAGCCTGGCAGGTATTCCCAGCGCAGCACGACGTTGCTTCGGAACGAGCGCGTGCGGAAGTCGGGATTGAGGAAGCGGACCGGTTGTGCCGGTCCCGCCCCGTCGGCGTCCGCAATGTAGCCGTTTCCGGCTCGCTCGATCGTGCCGGAGCCCTCGCCGTAGCGGAGGAAATCGAAGGTGCCGGGCGCATCCAGGGCCATGAAGTTCTCGTAGTCGCCGGCGGCTGCCAAGGGCTGTCCGTAGGCTTGCAGCGTCATGCGAGGGGTGATTGCGAGGTCGATGCGGATCGTGATGTCGATGGCGGACTGCTCGAGTGCGGCGAAGACGTAGCGGCGGCCGAAGGTCGCGTGCGCGGCCGGATCGCTGCCCTGCGTGACATAGAAGGCCGCGCTCCTGCTCTTCCTGAATGAGGGCCGGACGCTCCAGCTGAAGAGACCTTCGCCGCGTCCGAAGAGCGCCGGGCCGCCCGAGATCGCGTAGGAACCCTCGGCGTCGGCGGAGTAGTTGACGGCCAGGCCGCCGGAGACGCGCCTTCGCCCGTCGGTGTTGAACCAAAGGTTCCCGCCCCAGTTGGCGGGATTCGTCATCGCGGGACCGCCCCGCGTCGCACGGTGGTCCAGGGTCTCCATTTCGTAGCGCAACGAGCCTCGGAGCGACTGGAAACCGACCGTCTGGCCGCCGCCCCGCAGGGTGATCCCGCGGTGGAAGATCAGGTTGCCGAAGTTCCGGCGTTCGGATCCCGCCAGCGTCAGGTTTGCGGACCGGAAGTGGCGGCCGGGCTCCACCCAGCGCCGTGTTCCGCCCAGCGTGAGTGCGTAGATGTCCGCGACCGTCTGAAAGCCCGCGTCGTTCATCTCGAAGCCGGGCGAGATCATGCTCGCCTCGAATCCGTAGAGCCACTCGCCCGCGATCTTCCGGAAAGCCAGCTCGCTCGCATAGCCGCCCAGAGAAGTGCGGTCCGGATCGATGCGCAGATAGTTCTGGTCGGGTCGCTGGTAGTACCGCACGGAGGAGTGTTGCGCACGCTGCATCGCCTGCGGGGTTCCGCCGATGTACGAGCCGCCCAGCCAGCCCTGCAGCGAGTAGGTGCGGTTCGCGAAGCGGTGGAGGAAGTCCACGCCGCCGGTGACGGCGCGGTCCCGCAGCCCGACGAAGGCATCGTGGTTCAGATCGCGGCCGACGCCGGTCGCGATCATCCCGATGTAGCTGTCTCCCTCGCGCAGATCCCTGCGGAGGCGCAGCGCCGTGATGTTGGACAGCGGATCGACCGGAACCTCGGCCACCGGGGAGCCCGCACCCTCGGTGACGCGAGCGGTTTCGTGCTGCGTCGTGGCGTTCATGAAGGCGACCGCCCAGCCCGAGCCGGTCCGCCCCGACACCTTTGCCGCGCCGAGGATCGTGGACCGGGCGGGCTGGTCGACGAAGGGGCCCCGGCCCCGCGCCGAAAGCGCCGGACGCTGCCCTGCGCGCCGCGAATAGAAGAAGCGCAGCCCCTCGAGTCCCCCGAACCCGAAAAGGCCCGCGCCTTCGACGAAGAAAGGACGCCGCTCCTCGAAAAAGGTCTCGTACGCGGTCAGGTTGACCACCGCGGGATCGGCCTCTACCTGGCCGAAGTCGGGGTTGACCGTGGCGTCGAGCGTGAGCCCGCCGGTGAGGCCGTATTTCAGGTCCAGCCCCACCGTGCCCCCGTAGACGGATCCGTCGTCGAAGGGGCTCGCGGGATCGGCACGCTGGTCGAAGCTCGCACGCGTGACGGCGTACGGGAGGACTTCCAGGCGCTCGGGTCGGCGCACTCCCTCCAGTCCCACCAGGTGTCCGAAGGTCGAAGACAGTCCGCTCTCCGTCGCGGGTCTCCACGCCCAGTCCACCGCTTCGCCCGCGTGAAGGATGTCGCGGCGGAAGTTGACTCCCCAGACCTGGCGGTCTCCCGCTTGGAAGCGCAGCTGGGAGAAGGGGATGCGGATCTCCGCCGTCCAGCCGAGCGAATCGACCAGGGTCACGGCGTCCCAGACCGGATCCCAACCGGCGTCCATCCCCTGGAAGCCGTCGTTGGACGCGACCAGGTCGTTGCGCCCCCCGGCGGGGGTCACTCCGAAGACGAAGGCAGTGCGGTGGTCATGGTACGAGTCGAGCTGAATCAGAAACTGGTCGTTCGGCTGCATGAAGGAGTCGCGGCGGCCCCGGAGCCGGGAGATCCGGGACGGGTCGCGGTCGTACATGCGCGCTCCCACATAGAGGGCATCGTCGGTGTAGGCCACCCGCACCTCGGTCTTCTCGGCCGCGGGATTCCCGTCGCCGGGACGGTCGCGCCGGAACCCGGTCACCGAAACGGCCCTCTGCCAGACGGGATCGTCCAGGACGCCGTCGAGGATCGGTGCCGGATCGGCCCGCACGGCGGTGACGGTCGGCGGCACGACGCCGTCGGTGTGAATCAGCGAGGAGTCCGCCGCCGGGTGGGCGTGCCGGGGCGACTGCACGGCGACCGCGGCTGCAAGAATAAGGGCTGAATCGAGCATCATCGGTGTCTAGTCTAGCAGCCCGTGGATGAATCCGCGCGAGCACCAGAGCGGCGAGGTGCCGGGCCGGCAAGGCGCCTTGAAGGGGGAACAGCACCGGTATTCGCCCGAGAAGCAACGAAGAGCGAAGCGATCCGGCGCGGATGCATCGCCGCTCGAATGCCGGGGGGATTTTGTTCACGGGCTGCTATCGATACCCGTGAAACCGCCGGATCGCCTCTCCCAGCGTTTCACCGGGATCCGGCCGCTCATACCTCTGCCCCGACGGATACTGTTCGGTGCCGAAGCTGTAGCTGCGAGGGTCGTCTTGGCCCGACAGACCCTCCATATCATGGATGATCAGGACGCGCAGCCCGTCGGCGGTGTTCGGCGCGATATCCTCCAGCGTCCAAGCGCCGTCCGGCGTCTGCGCCGACTCGGAGGCCATTCGCAAGGCCGCCGCCTGCGACGCGTCACCGGATTCTTCGTCGGCGGACTCACACGATACCGCACCGGCGCAAAGCGTCCCGAGCAGAAACAACACCGTCGCGCTCCCATACTCGTTCATCCGTTTCATCTCGCCTGCCTCCGCCATTCCTCTGTGTACACTCGTCCGAAGCGATCCATGGCCTCGACCACGACTTCGCGCTCTTCACCCGTCAGCGCCGCGCGGAAGATGTGGTCCGCGGGCACCGGCTCGACCCATTCGCGGCGGGGCGGCAGATCGGGTCCGGCGTGCAGCTCCAGGCTCAGCGGGTCGAGGCTCCGGCGCCGGGGCACTGCGCCGCGGGGCTCGCCGTCTGCAAACCATCGGACCGTCCACTCCGGATCCCAGTCCCATACGTTCGCGACCATTTCGCCGGGGGCCGCCGGATCGGGCCCGGTGCGGCGGAGGCGGATCTGGTGGTCGGGCGCGTGTCCGGTCGCTTTGTAGCGCCAGCTGACCTCTTCGCCGCGCACCGTGTAGACGCAGTATCCGTTGGGCGTGCCGTCGTGGCAGATCGGCCCGCTCCACCACGCGCCGCAGACGGCCCCGGTGACGTGTTCGTGGGTGCCCTGCTCGAAGACATGCTCGCACTCGTGGGTGTGGCCGGTCAGGATGTGGGCGTCGAACGGCTCCAGGAGGCGGTAGAGCACCTCGCGGTTCATGACGGCCAGGCCGGTCCTCGGGCTCTCCTCGCCGAGGCGAAGGTGCTGGCTGCCCAGGACCGGGATGTGGGCGGCCGCGATCACCGGCGAGCCGGGCTCCACCCGCGCCAGATCCTGCCCCAGCCACGCCAGCGCGTCGGTACCGAGGTACCCCAGATACCCCTGTCCGTGCCAGAGGACGTCGTCGAGCACCACGTAGTGCACCGCGCCGCGGTCGAAGGAGTAGTACCGGGGCCCGAAGCGGCTGCAGAAGGTGACGGTCGACCCGCGGTCGGTGAGGCTCGGCAGGTCGAGGTCATGGTTGCCGACGACCTGGAAGAACGGCGCCCCGATCTCGCTCACGCCCCGCTCGTAGTCCGGGTACAGGTCGAGGTTGTCGAACATGATGTCGCCGCACGAGATCCCGAAGACGTGTTCACCGCCGAGCCCCGCCACCGTGTCGCGCAGGTCGGGCACGGACTGCGAACGGAACCATTCCATTTCCGTCGAGTCTTCCGTCTGGATGTCCCCGAGGAGGAGCAGGGTGTGGTCGTCGTGGGGAACCGGATCGGGTTCCAGATCGAACACGGCGGTCTGCTCCCTGCGCCGCGACAGCGTCCGGTAGAAGCGGGCCGTGCCCGAGGGATTGACCGGAATCCGGTAGCCCGACGGCAGCGAGAACCAGACGAAGCCCTGTTCGGGGCGGGTGATGATCTCGAACGTGCCGTCGGCCCCGGTCTCCACGACCTGAACACCGTCCGAGACGGCGACGCGCGGCAATCCTCGCCCTTGGGAGCGCACCACACCGCGGACGCGGATCGGGGAGGAGAGGGTGGACGCCTCGCGCGGCGCGCCGGGCCGCGAGGGATCGAGGTGCGGTTCGAGCGGTGCGTAGGGATCGGCCAGAAGACGTTCCGGGGCGAGGACCGCACCGGTCAGCGCAGCGGCCCCGGCCTTGAGGAAGGCGCGGCGGGATGTCGCGCACGACACGGGGAGGTCGCGGCTTGCGAGGCGGCCTGCGCAGAGGTCGCGGCGCGCACGCGATGCAGGTGCAGGGAACCGTTTCATCGATTGCAGGGGTGTCTTCCTCCGACCTGTCGGGCGTGGGACCGGCTCTTCGGTTGAGTAATCGGGCCGCAACGGCCCGCGATGGGCCACAATGGCCCCGCCACGGTCCTTCGGGCAAGACTTCGCATTCTGTCGGGAGACTTCGCATTTGAGCCGTGTGGAACCTACGAGCGTGGGGCAGGCATGAGCGCGTATGGTGGCGGGGCCGTGACGGTCACGGGCAACATACTGAGCGAATCAACGAGCGAGCCGATCGCTGGGGTCGCGGTCTGCGTCAACGCAACAAACTGGTCAGATGCTTTCCTGACCGATGCGCTGGGACAGTTCAAGCTCGACCGGATACGCACGGGGTCGACGGCATCCTGATGCACAGAGGAGGAGGCAGCGAACCGGCGAAGATCAACGACATTCTCGACCCGATCGCCGTGGCAGGCATCGAGGTGTACCGGGGATCGGCCGGGATGCCCCCTCAGTACTGGGGTACAGGCTCTTTCCGCGGTGTGGTCCTGATCTGGGTGCGGCGGTCGTAGCCCTGAAGCAGGACCGCTTCCGGGGTCGAGCCATGATGTTGGCGTCGCCCGACATGCCCTCTTGGACATCGTTCAGCGATCGCATCAAACTCTCTCCGCCGGGGCGAACCGTCCGAAGGAGCCAGAATCAGTTGTTCAGCAATTCTCTCGCGTGCCGCATAACCTGATCGGCGAGTTCTTGGTCCGCCTCCAGTCGCCCGGTCAGCGCTTGCGGGTCGCCGAGCATCTGCTGGACCTGCGCTCTCAGCGAATCATCCCGCAACTCAAGCGCCAGAGTAACGGCGGCGACCACGACCTGCGCACGCAATCGTGTCTCCAGATGGGGCGGCGATTCGAAAAGGTATCGGCTTGCAACGCCTTTCACGCGGCCCCAGTCACGCGCTTCAACGTGATTGTGCCACATCCATCGTCGGTCGGCCATCCGGGCGAGTACTGTCAGAGCGTGATGGATTTGAGGATATGGCTGCTGGGCTCGTATTCGGTCCACCAGAGCGCGCAGTCCAGCGGGACCGGACTCCACAAGCATGCGCGCGCTCTCCGGATCGGCGAAGGTGACTAGCAACGGCAACGGACGCTCTGGAGGGCAGGGGTGGTTCGCGCACGAAAACGGGCCCGTCCGGTCACAGTTCGACCTTAAGCTCCCGGCGGATCGGCATTTGCTACCTGAACAGATGTTGTTCTCGCAATATCCCGGCACACCGGGATTGTCATGCCCGGTGGACAGGCTCCCGCCCGCCAAGGCACCAACCATTACGGACGCCCCAAGAAGCCCCAGTGTTCGAGTCCCCAAGCGAATCCGTTGGGCAGCAGTAGAGCCCATCATGGTCCCCTTTCGAAGGCCCTCAGCTCGAGGCGTGGGTACGGATCTTCGAACGACGCCACATAGCCTCTTGGATGGAATGATTCGATCTCCGGCAGATCGTCGGCGACCAGCGACCCCTGGCCCGTCTCGGGATCCAAAAGGAACGTGCGCACCGCATGCAGGTCGAGCTGGTCGCCGTACCGCTTGTACTGCAGCACCACGTGGCCCGATGGCATTGCCAGGGCGGTGGCAAGGTAATCGTGCGGCAACCCATGGTAGTTTCTCATGTTTACGTCCGTAGTCTCGATGCGCTGCTGGATGTAGGCGTCAACGTAAGCGGACCAGACAAGATCGGTTGTCCCGACGGAGTAGGCCTCCACCATGGGGAACAATCGAAATGCGAAGACCACCAGATGATGGGTGGGCACGCAGGCGATCTCCCCGATCGAAAGCATGTCCCCGAACTGCTTTACGTCGTTCTTGTAACCGCTGCCGTAGCGAACGAGTACGGTGTCGTCCAACTTCCGCATCCCGTAGATCAGAGATTGTTCGGCCCGCCCTACGACCCCGTGCAGGAAGTGCCGATCGGCGTACGAGCAGCTGTCCTCGATGGTGACGGGGAAGGTGACGACCTCGTCCAGTCGCCATCCAGCCGGATCACGATCAAACACCTTGGCTTGTCTTCGTGCCGTGAACACAACTGCGCGGCTCCCGCCCAGCAGTAGCATACCTCTCGTGTTCCGCATCTCAAGCGGTCCGTCTCCCACGCTGCCAAACCCGTCGAGATAGGTGCCGTCGCCCGCGAAGATCCTAACTGCGGATGCTTGGCTATCGAGCACCCATAGCCGACCTTGCCCATCGACTCTCGCGTCGTGGATTTCCCCGAACAGTTCCGGGCCCTCTTTGTCGGAGCCGATCTCCGCAACGGGCCGCGCACCGCGCAAGCGGTCACGCGCTCCGAGCCACCGAGTCAACCGCTCGCCCCTCAGGCCGGGTGGTGGCGCGTCGTCGGTAAGCACCGCGGCATCCGGCGGTGGGGAGTTCGACGGTGTGGGGTGGGCTACCTCGCCAGTGGTACCGCCATCAGTGCCGCAGGCACTCAAGAAGGCAAGGACATAGAGACAGCCGCCCCAGAGCAGGTGGAGAGACATCACTTGGTCTGATCGGGAACCCGCATGCCGACTCTTACGGCATGCAAATTGACGACACGCAGTATACCAGCTGTTGGTCGCAGTTCTGGCCGGAGAACCCATCGTGCGCGCACTCCATCTTCTCGCACCGATCCTCTTCACAGTAGGGTAGCTGTGCGGCGTCGACAGGGCGGTTCGCCCAAGTCCCCAGGATTCCTCCGAGCCCGATGGCTCCCGCAGCTAGCAGCGTCATGACGCTTGCCACGGCCCACATGCTCGTCCCATTCTGTGCCCTCATTACATGCTCCTCTCCAGTAGCGTGGGTTGCCCAGTCACCGACTGCGATCTGATTCCCTCCGGATTCGGCGACAGTTACCACTGAGTCTGTGTTTTGTTCAATGAGCCCCACCACGCCGACTCGGTCTCCCTGATTCGGCTGCACCCCGGAGGAAAGCGGGGGCCATGATTCTCAGCGTAAGGTCCCAAGCGGCACTCCGCAAGGGGTATCCTTGGAATCGGTGCGGGGTGTGCCGAGACGGTCTGGGGAGGGAGAGTGCCTGGCGGAGGCGGAAGGTCGAGATCGGGACACGGACCAGCGCGACGAGCTTCGGGGGCATCGGGGCGGTGCGGCCTCTCGTGGGGAAGCTGGGGCTGCCGCAGGAGATCGACGGGCGGCTGAACCTTCTGAAGCGGCACCTGCCGTACTTCGAGTCGGACCATGTCCTGAACATCGCGTACAATCTGCTGTGCGGGGGACATGCAGCTCGGTGACCTCCACCTCCTGCGCAACGACACCGCCTACATGGAACGGGCGGGCGACTTCACGCGGCGCTTCGCCGACGCCGATGTCATTGCGCTGAAGGCATCAACGCGGTGCGGCCGCAGCTTTGGCCGGGATGGGGCCGGGATGCCGACGGCGGTCGTTGCGGCCTGAAGAGAGTCGGCAGAAACGGGCAAAAGCGGCCCAGACGGGCCTGGAAGGCCGGTACGGGGGCGAAACGGGCGAAGAATCGGGCGAAACGGCGATCGCGGCCCGGTCTGCGAGCGCAACCTGCACGGGTCGCGAGCCTGGGAGGGCCCGCGGCGTGCCGACACGGTACAGCTTGCGCATGAGAAGCCCGAGATTGAAGGCCGCCGCGTGAACCAGCATCCGCTTTCGGATGTTCTCCTGCCCGCGGACGTGGGCGCGGCGCATGCCGCCGGTCCCGAGCATGTGCGCGAACACCCGCTCCACCTTCTCGCCGCGCTGGCACAGCAGCCGCTTGCCCCGGTTGCTCCGGATCCGCCGCCGGTTGGCGTACACCGCCTTCTGCGCGTCCCGCTTCCCCTTCCGGCGCCCGCGGTTCGGCTCGCTCATAGCTCCGCATCCCCCGCTCTTCACGCCCGTCATGGTCTTGTTCGAGTGGTATCCCTTGTCGGCCACCACCTCCTGCGCCTCCGCCCCAACCTCCGCCAGCCGCCGCTCCGCCTCGTCCGGCGTCACCGGCAGTGACGCCGTGTCTCCGCCGTCCATCGTCTGAGCCGTCACGCCGACCACCGCTCCGGTGTCCATGTCGCCGGCGTGCTCGAGCTTGTGCGCCAGACGCGCGTCCGGCCGTCCTTCATCTTCGTGGTCCGCGCCTCCGGGTCGTGCGGATGCACCCAATCCTTGTTTGACGCCTTGTTCGGACGCTTCCGGTCCAGCTTGGCGCTGCTGCCTCGATCATCACCCATTACAAAATAGTAGCCATACGGGATCGCCAGAGGTCCCCAAGTATTGGCCGTAGGTGAGTACAATAACGGATCGACCTCTGCCGTAATATAGCTAACTTGCCAATCGAAGCGATGTTGAGGCCATTGTCTCCCTTCCTCTCGCTCCACATAGCCTTCCGAGTGCGTCAACCCATTAATGTACATTAGACCGTCCCGCATCTCCAACGTATCTCCGGGTAGTCCAATCACGCGTTTTACCATTCGACTGCGATCATTGACCCGTCCCCTAAGAACCCAAACATCTCCTCGGTGAGGCCGATCAGGGTTACGCAAATATAACTTAGTTCCTGGTATTCTCAGGCCGCCTGCAAGGCGACTAGCAAGCACCGGATCTCCCGAGAGCAACGTGGATCGCGTGCACCAAGAACCGGCCTAGGATCTCTATCCAGCGAATGAATGCTTCTGCACTCGGCTGTCATCAAATCAGTGATTCGTTTGATCAAGTGACGGGGTCAAAGCCCCGTTATGAAACCAAGCCGCAATGTCATCCAGCCCCGTCTTCCGCACCACGACCCGTTCGTGCTCTAGTGACAGATGACCTCCCCTATCGGCCAGCGAACGCTCAAGGACTATCACCTGTGGTGTGGCGGCGGGTCCCGCGAGGTCATCCCCATATACGTACTTTTGCAGCCCAATATTCGACCAACCTCGACCACTCATGATTTCATCGAATTCGCCAAACGTCGCCAAGTGGCGAACACCACTAGCAGCATGCATGTCACGTGCGACCCCGACGGCCGCAAAAGACATCCCGAGGTCATCGGCCCTATGCTTCAATAGCAGCTTCAGGCGCTTGATCATCGGCGGAAGTTCTTCAACGTTGGACCAACCGCAATTAGACGAACCAATAAAGACGAGAGCCAATTCAGCCCCCGAGGCGATCGAACGAGCAGGATGATAGTCGTTTGCCACCGCTGCGGGGAGATGCCAATCCAACGAGATCCTTGGCGTAGGAACATAGCCAAGAATACCCAGAACAAAGCCGACGATGATCCCGCCGAGGACGGCCAAAGCAGTCATTCGTGGAAACCTTCGAGCCACGCTACTGATGTTTGAGGCAATCATGAGTGGTTTTCCTCCTCAGCTCACGGTATAGAATCCTTGATGAAGTGTCGCACTTCGATTCGTGGAAAAGGATCCTCGAACATCGCGATGTACCCTTCAGCATGGAACGACGCGATACGAGGCAGTCGCTCTCCGACGAAACCGCCATGGCCCGTCGTGGCGTCCAACAGATATGAGCGAATGGTGGTCTCGTTCGCGTCAAGCGGTCGCTCGTACTGCAGGAGGACATGGTGGGGCGTGGTGGCGACGGCCGCGACCAAAGCGTCTCCCAATAGCCAGTCGTAGTCTACACGTCCTGCCGAACTGTACTCGGTTACCGGCACTTGAACGTGGTCTCCTGGTCTGGAACGCCAGAGAACATCTGCTGTCTCCGAGGAGAACGCCTGGACAAGTGGGAGTATGGTGTAAGCGAATATCACGTGATCGAGCGGGTTCACGCACACGACGAGGCCGAGCGACAATTTGGCTGCGGCTGACCAGTTCCCGGAGTACGGTCTTCCGAACGGAAGCAACTCCCTGTCCGCCTGTGGCGGCACCTGATAGAACAAGCCGGAATGATCGCCAAGCAATCCCCCGACGGGATCGCCTTGGACGAAAACTCGACCATCGTCCATCGCGCATGTGGACTCCACCGTCACTGGCAGATCGGCGGACCCGGTCAACCGCCATCCGTCGTGGCCGCTCGCAAAGTACTTGACGCGCTGGGGTGCCAAGTAGACTGCGATGGTGCCGTCTCTCCCGGAACTTATTGCCCTGGAGTAACGGAGGCTCGCGGGACCTTCATGCAGATCGCCGAACTGGCCTGTCAGTTCGCCAGGCTCTCGGAACATCCGAACGGTGCCGGTCATACCGTCGAGCACGACCAAGCGACCTTCCGTATCCATCTTGGCCGACAGGATCTCACCGAACAAGTCGTCGCCAATCGTGTCGGACCCAATCGACCAAGTGACGCGCGTCGAGTGAATCCGATCACGCACGCGCAGCCAGCGCGCTCGTGCGTCCGGCGCGATGGAGCGCCAGGACTCTTGGTCAACCAGAGAGGCATCGTTCGGGACGGCGTTCTCGGGAGTTGGATGATGAACTACATTCGGATGATCACACGCGCATGCCACCGTCAACAACGCCCCGCAAGCGAAAACGAGCGCGGGGGACAGTCCCAATCGGCGTGCGGTAGTCAACAGTTCGTCTCGGAGCAACCAGCAGGCGTCCTGTCGCACTTCGTGCTGCTACCCGGGTCGTCGAAGCACCTGCCCCTTCTACAGTCGTCGTTCTCGCAGAACGGGGCAGCAGAGGCGGCATCGATCACGGTGATCACCGATCCCGCCATGCCGCCGAGGGCCGCAGCTGCAACTAGCAGCACAGTGAAATAGAGGAGCACCTTGGCGAATCCCGGACTCCGGACGTGGCGTGAAGATGACATTTCTGATGCTCCTTGTAGGGACGGGGGGCAACTGTAACATGATTTCATTGTTAAGGCCCAAGACGGCATTCCACAAGGGGAGACTGTTAAGAGCACACGATCTGTCCGATTCTGAACTCTTGCCGAGGAGGTCGAATGAGCCGGGCGCAGGGGTGCTGCGGGAGGTGCGGATGAAGAGGTTCGAGGAGGTCTACGGCCGGTGGCGGCGTCTGCGCGAGGGAGCACGGCGGGCCGCGCTCGTACACCCGGGTGAAGAACCGGCTTCGGATCGATTCTCGGCATGGCGGCTCATGTCACGCTTGATGGAAGCATGACGTTGAACAAGTATATAACCCTTGTCACGTTCGAGAGTCGCAGCGCGAATCGGGGATGCCCGGCGGGGTCTCTCGACCCGCGTCCGCACGGGCGCATGACCTGCTCTCGAGGCGCGCGCATGGTGCGCAGATCGGACTGATGGATCAAAGGAGTCGGCCATGTTCAGCGATCGCACCCACTCTCTCCGTCGGGGCAGACCGGCCGGCCGGGACAAGCCGGTTCTGACGGCCTCCCTCGCCCTCCTCCTCGCCGGCGCGCTCGCTTCGGGCGCCGCGGCCCAGACCGTGGCCGTCACCGGAGGCACCGTGATCGACGGAACGGGAGCCGCGCCCGTTCCCGACGGCGTGGTCGTGATCGTCGACGGCCGCATCACCGCCGCCGGGCCTGCGAGCACGACCCCTGTTCCGCCGGACGCGACCACGATCGACGCCACCGGCAGGTACGTCATTCCGGGGCTGATGGACGGGAACCTCCATCTCTTCCTCAACCTCGATCTGGAAACGCTCATCCTGCACGAGCACCGGCTCCACGAGATCGTCCTCGAAGCGGCCCAGATCACGCTGAAGACCGGGCAGACGACCGTATTCGACACCTGGGGTCCGCGCGCGGCGCTGGCGAAGGCCTCGCGACATGATCAACGCAGGAGGGGCGCCGGGGAGCCGCATCTACCTGGCGGGAAACATCATCGGCTTCAGCGGGCCGCTCGGGCCCGACTTCCGCGAATCGCACGCCCCCTACGTCAGCCGGGCGTTCGCGAAGCGGATCAACGACGCCTGGGAGGAGGGTACCGGCCGGGAGCTGCTGTGGATGCCGCCCGATTCGGTGGCCGACGTCATTCGCCGCTACACGACGCTCGGGATGGATTTTCTCAAGTACGGCGCGAGCGGCCACGTCGACATGAACCTGATCTCGTTCTCGGAGCGGGTGCAGCGCGTGATCGTCGAAGAGGGTCACCGGGCGGGCATGACCGTGCAGACCCACACCACTTCGGTCGAGAGCTTCGACATGGCGATCGAGGCCGGCGTGGACATCATCACCCACTGCGGCATCTCCGGCCCCGAGATCCCGATCCCCGTGGAATCGATCCGAAAGATGGTCGAACGCGGGGTCGCGTGCTCGGTCCTGCCGATCACGCAGCGGCGAATGGACGCGCTCGAGGCGCACAATCCCGACGGGACGCTCACCCCGTACATGAAGATCGGCGCGATCAACCGGGCCAACATGATCGAGGCGGGCGCCAAGCTGCTGATGTCCACCGACGCCGGAATCGAGAACCCGGTGCTGCGGGCCGAGTCCCCGACGCTGGCCTCCGACACGATCGACCCCAGAGTCAAGCTCGGCGAGGGTCACTTCAACGCGCTGGTCGCCCTCGAGGAGCTGGGCATGGACCCGATGGAGATTCTGAAGTCCGCGACGAGCAACATCGCCGCCGCATACCGGCTCGACGACGAGATCGGGACGCTGCGGGCCGGAAGGCGGGCCGACATCGTGATCCTCGACGCCGACCCGCTCGAAAGCGCGTACAGCTACCGCGAGATACACATGGTGATGAAGGAGGGCGAGGTCGTCGATCTCGATGCGCTCCCGGTGGCGCCGATCATCAGTTCGATGAAGGCGCCGGAGGGTGGATGACGATGCCCTCGTTCCGGTCCGCGGGTGCCGGTCGCGGAGGTGCGTAGCGGCGTGACCCTGCCGCTACTACGTCGGCTCGATTTCGCAAGCGCGCTCCAACAACTCCGCCTCCGTCCCGCACTCGATGATCCGGTCGCCGATCCGGGCGATCCGCTCGGGGTCGGTAATCCCCTCCAGCACCGTGGACAGCCGATCGGCCGTCTGCGCACCGAACTTCAGACGCGCCTGTCGGCGGACCAGGGCGGCACTTCCCTCGGCGCGTCCCGCCCGGCTTCCCTGTTCCTTCAACTCCTCCACACCCGCGTAGATCATTCCCGCCTCCTTCAGCGACTTCACCTGTTGCAGCACCTCTTCCGCGATCCCCCACGACTCCGCGGCTCCCAGTCCCGGAACGCCTCCCGCAGTCTCACGTGTTCCAGTCCCGGATACTCGTCAAGCACCCGCCGGACCACTCGCGACACGTTCTGCGCCGAAGAGTCCAGCTCCATGCTCGCGGTCCACGACACCACGTTCCCCTGGGAAGCTTCGTTCCGCCCGCGCCGGTGCGCGACCTGCGGGACCTCACCCGGCGGCGCAAGGCGCTGTCGCGGGACCGGGCCAGGGAGATCACCCGGGTCGCGAAGACGCTCGAGCTGGCGAACGTCAAGCTCGGGTCCGTCGTGTCGGACATCATGGGCGCGACGGGGAGATCGATCCTGGGGGCGATGATCGAGGGGGAGGACGATCCCGGGGTCCTCGCTGGGCTGGCGCGCGGGTCGCTTCGCCGCAAGCGCGGGGAGCCGGCGGAAGCGGTCCCCGGCCTGATCCGGGACCATCACCGGTTCCTGCTCCGAGAGCAGCTCGCGACGGTCGACCGTTCTGGGTGTTACACTTGTTAGGTTAGTGAGCTGAGGCTCCAAGGTTTAGTTTAGTGAGATGAGGCTCCAAGGTGGGGCTTGCTCAACTTCAACCATGTGGAGGTATCCGTCCATGTTCCATTCCAGTTTCTCATCCTCTTCCCGGCTCACGACCGTGCTCGTCGCGTTCGCGCTGCTGGTGCTTCCCGCCACAGCCCAAGATCTGGATCCGTGCTTCGAGGCATGCCACGAGCTGGCGATGATCGCGTACGGGGACGACGAAGACTACGATCGTGGGGCCGAGGTCGAACAGTGCATGGAGTCCTTCTGCGGAGGGATGTAGGGTCACCGTGCGATCCGCCCGAGGTTGGTGCATGGGAGTGGCGGTGGTCGCCGCCACTTACGTCGCCTGCTCACCACAGGTGGAGGTGCCTCCAACCGCAACGCTGTCCTCCTTCGCTTCGGCTTCCGCACCGCTGAGCTGGGACGATGGCATTGCGCTGGTCACGGAAGGAGAGGCCTGCGTCATAGACTCGTTCGACCCTCGTGTCCTCTGCATGGCCTTGGATGGGTCGGTCAGTGCATTCGGGCGAACCGGCGAAGGTCCGGGTGAGTTCACCAGGCCGATTTGGCTGGCACGGGTGTCGGCCGGTCGCGTGGGTGTCTACGACTCCAAGCTGAATCGCCTCACGGCGTTTCGCCCTGATGGCACCATGATGTCG
Organism: Longimicrobiales bacterium; assembly: GCA_965215065.1. Classification (GTDB taxonomy): domain Bacteria; phylum Gemmatimonadota; class Gemmatimonadetes; order Longimicrobiales; family Gaopeijiaceae; genus Bin94. Next base: position 553,573 of record OZ244037.1, on the reverse strand, counting down.
ATTCAGACTATGCCATCCCTCTTCTTCCCCACATCGGTGCGCGGGTCCAAGCTGTTCGGAGAGGGCCTCCTCGGGCGGGTGCCCGGCGCTCCGGTGGAGGAGGGAGCGGTTCCCACCCGTGATCTTGTGCTGGTGGAGCTGGATTCCGGGTCCGGTGACGTGGTTTGGCACCGTCGTGGACTCGAGGAGATCGCGGCGACGGAGTGCGGAAGGCTCAGCTCGGGCATCCCCACCCCCGGTGGGGGCTATGTCCTCACCGCGTGCAGGCGGGAGCTGGTCTTTCTAGAGGACCGCGACGGCGTGGAGGCGACGGTGGTCAAGGCACCGACCTACGTGGAGGAGCTTCCGAACGAACGGGACGTCGAAGACCACCTCGAGGGCCTGGCAAGGATGTTCGGCGGATCCGGCGGATCTGCGGACATGGACGGACCGCAAGCGGCGGCGTACCGGGACAAGCCGAAGGGATGGTTCATCGCAGGCGGAAAAGGGTTTGACGGCCTCGGCCGCCTTTGGGTCGCTACGCGGCGGGACCGCGACGCCTTCTCGTACCTCGACATCTGGGTGGGTATGGACTACGCGGGCACCGTTCGGATCCGGGACCGTCTCGTCGGCTTCGACATTCTCAACACCACTCTGGCGGTCCTCGTGGAGCGCAGGCCGGGACCGGACGGCATCTCCCAGCGAGCGATTGACTGGTACGACATCGGGGACATCGAACTCGGCTTGTAGCTCCGCAGGCCCGACGGTCCGGTCCGGCGGGCCCTACGAAATCACCACCTCGCCACCCGCCCCCGCCGTCACCTTCCCGACCACCGCCCCCTTTTCACCTCGCGCCTCCAGCTCGTCCAGCAACGCGGCGGTCCGGTCCGGCGGGCTGGCTATGACGAGCCCTCCCGAAGTCTGCGCGTCGGCAAGCACGATGCGCAGCATGTCCGCGACCTTCCCCTCGTAACTCACCGTCTCCGCGGCGTCTCGCTGGTTGCGGCGCGTGCCGCCCGGCACATGGCCGGCCTCGACCAGTGCAGCCGTCCCATCCAGAACCGGGACGCTCGCCGAGTCGATCCGCGCGGCGACGCCCGAAGCGCGCAGCATGTTCCCCAGGTGCCCGATCAGGCCGTAGCCGGTGACGTCGGTCGCGGCGCGGGCACCGGCCGCCAGCGCGGCTTCGGAAGCATTGCGGTTCAGGCCGGCCATCATCTCGACGGCGGTGCGCAGCACGCCGGGAGGGCACGCGCCCGCCTTGATCGCCGTCGCCGCGATCCCCGATCCGAGCGGCTTGGTCAGCACGAGATCGTCGCCGGGCCGCGCACGATCGTTGGAAAGCATGGTCGCTGGGTCCACCTCGCCGACGGCGACCATCCCGTACTTGGGCTCGGCATCGTCGATCGAGTGGCCGCCGAGCACCGCAATGCCCGCCTCTCGAGCCTTGTCGGCGCCGCCGCGTACGATCTCCTCGGCGATGCCGTCGCCGAGCAGACTCCTCGGGAACGACAGCAGGTTGAGCGCGAAGAGCGGCCGTCCTCCCATCGCGTACACGTCGGAAAGGGCGTTGGCCGCGGCGATGCGCCCGAAGTCGTAGGGGTCGTCGACGATCGGCGTGAAGAAGTCGAGGGTGACCACGAGGGCGCGTCCGTCGCCGAGACGATACACGGCGGCGTCGTCCCTCGTGCCGGCATCGACGAGAACACGCGGGTCGTCGGCGGGAAGAAGGTGACGCAGAACCTGCGCCAGCTCGGCCTGGCCGAGCTTGCAGGCTCACCCCGCGCCGTGCGACAGGGTGCTGAGCCTGATCCTCGGTCTCTGATCGTGATTTCGGGCGGCCATGCTCGGAATGTAACCGGACATCTTTATTTGCTTCTAACAGAAGCGGGGTTTACACACGCGGACGCTGCGCCCATCGTGGAACCATGAATGCACCCGCATGGTCGGCGCGGCAGGAATTCGCCCGCGAGATGGAGCGTCCCGAGGAAGACCTCGACATCGCGCGGGCGGCGCTGCTGGTGGCACGGGAGGAGTACGCCCAGCTGCCCGTGGACCGTTATCTTGTGCGGCTCGACATGCTCGCGGAGGAGGCGCGCGACCGGCTCGGATCGGAGCGGGCGCCGCCGGTCGTTCTGGCCGAGACGCTCAGGAACCTGTTTGCGGTCCGCAAGCTGCGCGGAAACCGACGCCATTATCACGACCCGCGCAATTCCTTTCTCAACGATGTGTTGGACCGAAGCCTCGGGATCCCCCTGACCCTCTCCATCATCCTTCTCGAGGTGGGATGGCGTCTCGGCCTGCCGCTGGAAGGAGTCAACTTCCCGGGCCATTTCCTGGTGCGCTACCGGGGCGAGGCGGTCGAGTTCCTGATCGATCCGTTCCACGGCGGGAAGGTCCGGCTTCGGTCGGAGGCGCAGAAGATTCTGGACCGGCAGCACGGAGGCGTGGTGCGGCTCCATGACCGTCATCTCAAAACGGCCGCGAAGCGCGACATGATCGTGCGCCTGCTGCTCAACCTGAAGGGGATCTACCACCGCACGCACGACCACAGCCGTGCGCTGGCTGCCGTGGAGCGCATCCTGATCGTCCGACCGACGGCGCCGACGCAGATCCGGGACCGGGGGTACCTGCTGGCCCGGCTCGGGCGGCCCGACGAGGCGGTCACGCAGCTGGAGACGTATCTGACCTTCGCCCCTGCCGCCCGCGATGTTCAGCGCGTGGAGGCACTGGTCCACGAACTAAAATCGAACGGAAAACCCGGCGGCAAGCGGTGACGGGTAGCAGCCCGCCGGTGACGTTGCATGCGCAGCGCCGCTACGGCGATCCGGCGAAGGAGTATCGGGCGGCGGCGGAGGCGTGCGGGGTGGTCGTTCGCGAGGATCGGCGGATGCTGCGCGTGTACGGGCGTGCGCCCGCGCGGATGCTCAACGGGATCGTGACGAGCAGGATTCCGGGCGCGCCGGCGGGGAGCGTGACTCCGATGGGCGAGGCGGTCTACGGAACCATCCTCACCGCTAGGGGGCGGATGATCAGCGACGTGGTGACCCTCTGGCTGGGAGGCGGGGAGGAGGAGGGGTTGGGGTTGAGCGTCGCCGAGGCGGGGCGCGAGGCCGTGTCGGTGCACTTCAGCCGGTTTCTCCCTCCGAGGCTTGCGCGGTTCGAGGATATCGGTGCACGGACGCGGCTGCTGACGGTGGTGGGTCCCGGTGCGGCCGAGGCAGTCGCGGCGGTGTGCGGGGTCGCGCCCGAGGACGGTTTCGCGCTGGTCGGCGGGGGACCGCTCGGCGGCGGCGCGCTGGTGGCGCGGGGCGTGCGCCAGGTACCGTCGTGGGATGTGTGGGCCGGGGCGGCACGGCTGTCGGGCGCATGGAACCGGCTGACGGAGCACGGTGCGGTGCCGGTGGGCGCAGGGGTCTGGCATACGCTGCGCGTCGAGGACGGTTTCCCGGAGTTCGGAGCCGATATGGACGACGGCACGATCCCCGTCGAGGCGGGCCTGGTCGACTGCGCGTTCGATCACGGCAAGGGTTGCTACACCGGACAGGAGGTGATCGTGCGGATCCGGCATCGCGGTCGGGTGAACTGGCATTTGCGCGCGCTGCGTTTCGGGGAAGCCGCCGCCCGGCCCGGACAGAAGCTCTTCGAAGCGGGCGGGGCGAAGGTGCGGGGTCGCGTGACTTCGGTGGCCGATTCGCCGCGGTTCGGCCAGGTGATAGGTTTGGGGTATGTGCGGCGCGAGGTGGAGCCGCCCGCGAAGTTGCGATTGGGGAGCGGAAGAGGGGCGGTGGTCGGCGTAGAGGCTCTGCCGGGCTAATGCAGCCCCGTGGACAAGTCCCCACGGCGCCCGTCAACGAAGGAGGCGCTGCTGGCCGCGCCTGTCCCAACTGCGGCAGCGAGCGATCAGGGGCGTACTGCGCCCGGTGCGGGCAAAGTGACCGCGATTACACCGATTCGTTCTGGTCGGTCGTGGGTGACTTCCTCCGCGAGACCTTCGAGGTGGATTCGAGGCTCTTCCGCACCGTCAAGTTGCTTCTCTTCAGACCGGGACGCCTGTCGGCCGAGTTTTCGCGCAACCGCCGAGCCGGCTACATGTCGCCGGTGAGGCTGTACTTCTTCGCCAGCATCCTGTTCTTCACGGTGATGTCGCTGGCGACTGCGACACCTTTTTCCTCCGGTGCCTTCACGGTGTCGGTGACGGATGTCGCGCGGGATACGTCGGATCTCGCGGACCCGACGAGAGAATTGTCGGCGGATCCCCCTTCCCCGGCCGCCGACTCCGGCTTCGCCGCTCTCAGGGCGGCACTGCGGCTTGAACAAGGGCGCAAGTTGGATGACATTCTCAACCGCGGGGACCGGGACGCCACGAAGCAGGCGATGCTTAAGCTGGCCTCGGCTTCGGAGGGAGCGGCGGAACTCGGACCCTTGGGCAGGTTCTTCTTCAGGTTCGTCTTGAGGGGTGTGATCGATCTGCTCCACGACCCGGAACTCATCAAAGAGCGAGTCCTCGGCAACATGTCGGTCGCGATGTTTTTCCTGCTTCCGCTGTACGCCCTGCTGCTCGCGTTGGTTTATCTCAACAAGAAGCGCTTTTTCGTCGAACATTTCGTCTTCAGCGTACACCTCCAAACCTTCTCCTATGTGGTTTTCTCGGCAGCACTGCTGATGCCGGACAACGGGATCGGAGGATTCGTGCAGGTTGGCCTCATTCTGGCCGTGTGCGCGTACTACCTTGCCGCCTTCCGGCACTACTACCGTGACGGCTGGGGATGGACCGTCGCCAAGTGGTTTGCGGTGTCGGCGCTGTATTCGGTCTTACTGCTTCCGGCCTTCCTGTTCGCGGTCTTGCTTGCGGTGTGAGAGCCGCCGTCCCGTCCGCCGGATCGTCCCACGCCGAAGGCGAGCAGCAGGTTCCCCCGCATCTGGCCGAAGGCCCCGTAGCCGCTGTTGGTGAAGAGCATCCCACCGGCCACCACGGGTCCGGGTCCGTCGACGGCGCCGCCCCTGCCCGGCACGCCGTTGGAGGTCTCGGTCACCTCGGTCGTGTCGAAGTGCCACAAGATGCGACCGTCCTCCGCCGCGTGGGCCCTCATGCGTCCGTCCAGCCCGCCCGCGAAGACGACGCCCGGAATCGCCGTGACCGCGGCCGAGTTCGCGGCGAAGCATTCCGTCTTCCCTTCACAGGCATCCTCAGGCGGCGGAACGCTCCACACGACTTCGCCGGTCATCAGGTCGAGGGCGTAGAGCCCCGGCGAAGGGCCGCGCTCGGGGTTCACGTCGACGATCACCGCGCCCCTGTCGGAATTCGGCGCATAGGCGTACCGGCCGTCGGTCGCCATCCCCCAGTGAACGCCGCCGAGCGCTCCTCCCTTCCCTACGCGGGTCGACCACAGCACTGCCCCGTCGTCGTCGGGATCGAGCGCCCAGACCACTCCGGACTTCTGGCCCGCGACCAGGATCTCCTTGCCGTCGGGCCGCTCGGCGAGCATCGGCGACATGCCGAAGTCGAAGTCCGGGCCGGGGGGATCGGGGCAGTTCTGGCGAGCGCGCACCGATGTGCACGCCATGTTGAAGGCGTCTTCGGGCGTCGCCTGCATCGACCACGCCAGGCTCCCCCGTGTCGATGTCCAGCGCGATGATCGCGTCGCTGTTTCCGGTGGTGGGACGCGTGTAGTTTTCTCCGGTTCCGGCATAGATCCGGCCGCGTGCGGTGTCCACGGTGGGACTGGACCAGACCGGGGCGCCCGAAGGAGCCCAAAGCCGGGTTCCCGACGGCGTTCGTGCCCGCTTCCTCCGGATAGCCCGGAATCACCCGGTGATACCAGAGCATGTCGCCGGTTCGGGTGTCGAGAGCCGCGACGGCGCCGGACGCCGTGCAGCACTCGTAGCGCGGATCCCCCGACACCACGACTTCCCACGACGAAATCGGGACGAACAGCCGTCCGTCATGCAGCGCAGGGCTCCCCGTGGTGTTCGATGTGGAGTGCCAACCGACGCGGTACTTCCACAACACGTCGCCCGTGGCCATGTCGAGCGCATAGGCGGTGGTGCGGAAATCCACGAAAAATGCGGCGGGGCGCCCTCCCGGACCTTCGCCCGCCAGGACCGCCCCGCGCACGGCTGCGTCGGCCTGGAAGCTCCACCGCACGCACCCCGTGGCGATGTCGAGGGCGAGGACTTCGCCGAAGGGACCGCCGACCAGCACGGCGTCGCCGATCACGGTGGGCTTGGTGCGCACCTCGCCCGCGTCCGGAAAGGCGAAGGCCCAGCGCAGTTCCAGTTTCGGCACGTCGGCGGCGCTCAGCCCCGCCCGCTCGGCCGGCTGGAAGCCGGTCGCTTCAAGGTTCCCTCCGAACCCCATCGAGGCGACGGCGCCGAGGTCGAGCTCCGACCATCCGTGCCCGGCGCAGAAGGCGGACTCCGGCAGCATCTCCGTCGTGTAGGCGCGCCCCGTCAGGTACTCGGCCAGCCGCGCCCGTTGCTCCTGCGTCAGATTCGACCCCTCGGCCTGCATGACCCCGTCCTCAAGAGAAGCGACGATGGCGCGGGGCGACAGCGTTCTCAGCATGGTGACACCGGGCGTGCGCCCTTCACCCGACCGGGTATGGCACCGGGCGCACGCGTCCTCGAAGAGTGCGGCTTCGGCCTCGTAGCCCCGCGGCGGTCCTTCCTGGGCGTAGGCGGCGAGCCATGGGCCCGAAGCAGCCACCCATGGGCCCGAAGCAGCCAGCGCGGTCGAGACCAGCAGCCCGCGATGAATCCTTGGCGGGTACCGAGCAGGACTTGTGCCACGGGCCGCCAAAGCTGCGAACATTTTGGATCCCTTCATGCCATACACTTTCACAGAGCCCATGCCGGGAACAGAGCCCATGCCGGGAACAAAGCCCATGAGAAAATCCGCCCCCTTCCTCTTCGCCGCCACCCTCGCCTGCGGCGAGACCGCCCCCGCCGTCCCCGCCGATCTCGTGCTCGTGGGCGGACGTGTCATCACCTTGGACGCCGAGAGCCGGGTGGCGGAAGCGGTAGCCGTTCGAGGCACCCGCGTCGCAGCGGTGGGCGCCACGGCCGAAATCGAGGCCCTCGCCGGTCCCGGGACCGAACGCATCGACCTGGCCGGCCGCACCGTCACCCCGGGTCTGATGGACGCGCACGTGCATTTCTCGAGCGGCGGCATGAACCTGCTCTACACGCTCGACCTGAGCTACCCGAACGTCGAAAGCATCGCCGAAGTGCAGGACGCGGTGGCAGAGCAGGCAGAACGGCTGGGCGACGGCGAGTGGGTGCGCGGACGCGGCTGGGACGAGGGCAAGCTGGAGGAACTCCGCTACATCTACGCCCGGGATCTCGACGAGGTCGTCGCCGACCGGCCCGTGTGGCTCTCCCACACGATGGGCCACTACGGGGTGGCCAACTCGCTGGCCCTCGAAATGGCGGGGATCACCGCAGACACGCCGGACCCCCCGGGCGGCACCATCGACCGCACCGCCGCCGGCCTTCCGACCGGGGTATTGAAGGAATCGGCCCAAGGGCTGGTTTCGCGTCTCATCCCCGGTTTCGGTCCCGAAGAGCGGCGTGCCGGAATCCGTGCACTCGCCGACGAGTTCAACAAGGAGTGCATGACGGGCGGCAAGGACCCGGGCATCGGACGCGCCGCCTGGGAAGCCTACCGGGATGTGCAGGCAGCAGGAGATCTCAGTGTGCGCATCTTCGCGCTGTGGCGTGGCCGGAACGGAACCATCGAAGAGGTGCGCAGCTACGCCGACAGCCTCGCCGCCTTCACGCGGCCCTACGAGTCGACCGGTGACGACCACCTCATCTCGGGAGGAGTCAAGCTCTACATCGACGGAAGCGGGGGGGCGCGCACGGCCTGGCTCTACGACGACTGGAACCGCGACCACACCGATACGGACACGGGCAACCGCGGCTACCCCGCTACGGACCCCGACGAGCTGCGGCGCCGCTTCCGCGCCTATCACGATGCGGGGCTTCACGTCAGCATCCACTCGATCGGCGACCGGGGCATCGACTGGACCGTGGACAGCTTCGAGGAAGCGCTTCAAGCGACGCCTATTCGCGGCCTCCGGCACGGCATCATCCACTCCAACATCCCCACCGACCGCGCGATGGACATCATGGCCGCACTTCAGCGCGACTGGGAGGCGGGCTACCCCGAGCCCTCCCCCACCTTCACATGGTGGATCGGGGACACCTACGCGGGCAACTTCGGCCCGGAGCGTGCGCTGCGGCTCAACCCCTTCCGCTCCTACCGGGAGCGCGGCATGATCTGGGCGAGCGGATCGGACTACTCCGTCACTCCCTTCGCCGCCCGCTACGGCGTCTGGGCCTCGGTGGCCCGCCGGCCTCTGCTGGGGGTTTACGGCGACCGGCCGTACGGCACGGCGGAATCCGTGGATGCGGAGACGGCGCTGCGCTCATTCACCACCTGGGCGGCGCACCAGATGTTCCTGGAAGACAAGGTGGGCACGATCGAGCCCGGCATGTATGCGGACCTTGCGGTTTGGGACCGGGATCCCCTGACCGTCCCGACGGACGATCTCCGCGACATGTCCTGCGAGATGACGGTCTTCAACGGCGAAGTGGTGTACGAACGCGCCGGGGGCTGACTGAACGCGCCGGAAGCTGACTGAACGCGCCGGAGGCTGACTTGGCAGCCCGTGGACATAATCCCCCGGGCACCCCCCTGCGTAACGGGCACCCCCCTGCGAGTGTGCGTTCACCGGCCCCTGCGAGTGCGCTCACCGGCCCCCTGCGAGGTGCGCTCACCGGTGCAGAAGCGAAAGCCCCCGCACACCCAGGATTCGATCCTGAGTCTGCGGGGGCTTGAACCGGCCGCAACCCGGCGCGAAGGCCGCTTACGGCGCGAACAGGTGGATCGTGATTCGGCTTAGTTGCCGAAGCGGCGATCGCTTGCCCTTGCCGGGTTGGGCTGGGTACTGGGACTAGACAAGAGAGCACCTCCTTTTCGATGGGTTTGACATCGGGCGGGACACCTAAGTCCGGCACGAACCCCTTTCGGGGGGGTCGTTCCAATGTATGCAGACCGGGGCGGGGGCGGCAAGTCATTTGTTTATCGGGCCGTGTTTACTGGCCCCGACGCCGCGGTGTCGGGCCGCCCTGCAGGCCCGCCCGAACGCGAGTGTCACGCCGCCTTGTAGGCCCGCCCGAACGCGAGTGTCACGCCGCCTTGTAGGCCCGCCCGAACGCGAGAACGCTCACGATCACGGCGACCGTGATCCAGACGACGCCCCAGGTCATGGTCGGGATCCCCGTTAGGTCCGCCAGCATGGCCGCGTCGGATTGCAGGTGGGGCCGGTCCAGCACGTCGCTCTTGATGTCCAAGATCGCGTAGAGGCAGCTCGTGAGGCCCAGCGCGGTCATCAGCACGCGGCTGGCCCCGGAACCCAGCTTTCTCCCCGCGGCCACGAGGGCAGCGCCGAACGCCAGGCCGAAGAAGAGTCCGAAGCCGTTTCGCACGTAGAGACCGGTAAGCAGGAGCACCAGCACGCCTACGAGGAAGACGAGCAGCTGGTTGGGGATGCGCCTGACGCCCGTTGCCGCAAGGAGGACCACGCCCCAGAAGAGGCTGCCCAGGTAGCCTGCGGATAGGGTGAAGAAGGCGTTGCCGCCCCCGCAGTAGCACGCCCCCCCCTGGTAGGGATCGAGAACGATCCGCTCGATCGTTCCGCCGGTGACGAGAGAGGCGATTCCGTGACTGATCTCGTGGAGCATGACGACGAAGATCTTGAGCGGATAGATCGCAGCCGTGTCCCAGAGGAACCACAGCGCGACGAAGTAGAGGGCGAACCCCGCGAGGAACTTCAGCTTTCTCTTCCCCGCGGAAGTTCTCTCCCCGGCGGAAGACTGCGTTTCAACGGCCATGTGCATCGCTCCGGCTTGCTGGATTGGAGTCACCTCTCATATACGTCGCGGCACCGCGTGCAGTTCCGGCCGTCGACGTTCTATTATTGGCGCACGGGGCGAGGTTGGGTAGCTTGGACGCGGCATTTCCGACACAGCCGGAGAGCAATTCCGACACAGCCGGAGAGTAATCGGTGAGACGAATCAAGGCGATTTCAGGACCATTTTCAGGACTCGCTGCCGGCCCGGCGCCTCGCCGTTCCCGGTGCTCGCGCGGATTCATCCACGGGCTGCTGGTGCTCTGCACGGCGGGCTGCGCGGTCCCCGAGGTCAGGGCTCCCGAGGTAGGCGGTCCCGCGCCTCCGTTTGCCGCGGTCGACCTCGACGGACGCGCGGTGACGAGCGCGGAGCTGCTGGGCGCGCCCTACATACTGAACATCTGGGCGACCTGGTGCGCTCCCTGCCGGCATGAGATGCCCGAGCTGCAGGAGCTTCACGACGCCTATTCGGACCGGGGCTTTCAGGTGGTGGGCGTGAGCGTGGACGACCGGGGAGCGGCGGACCAGATCCGTTCGTTCATCGAAGAGATCGGCATCACGTTCCCGATCTATCACGACCCGTCGTGGGAGATCATGGATTCGTACCTGCTGCTCGGGCTGCCCGGAAGCTTCCTGATCGACGCAGAGGGGCGGATCGCCCGCAAGTGGACGGGACCGTTCCGCCCCATGGAAGAGGACGTGCGGGACGATGTCCGGGCGCTGCTTCCGGCGGATTCGCCAACCCGGCCCTGACTCCGGATCGTCGCGCCAGTACCCGCCGATGCCGACGCCCGTCACGATCGCCCCTGCCCCGACGGGCGAGACATTCCCGTGACGCCCGAGGGAAGCGCCCCCGGATCGAAGGTCGTGGTCGCCGGCCTCAGCCGCGATCTGGGGCTGGTCTCCGCGCTGGCGATCGGGACGGGCACCATGATCGCGGCGGGGATCTTCACCCTGTCGGGGCTCGCGGTGGGGTACGTGGGAAGCGCGGCGATCGTCTCCTTCCTGCTGGCGGCCGTCGTGGCGGCCTTCACCGCGCTGACCTACTGCGAGTTCGCCTCGATCTACCCCTTCTCCGGCGAGGGCTACCTCTATGCGCGCAAGACCTTCCCGCCTCTGCTGGCGTATCTGGTGGGCTGGTGCATCCTGCTGGGCTACGCCTCGTCGTGCGCCTTCTACATCGCCAGCCTTTCCAGCTACTTCAACGAGTTCATCTGGCATGTCGCGGTTCCGGCGCTGCCTGGAATCGTGTTCCTGGCCGCCCTCACGCTCCTCAACGTCAAGGGCACCAAGGAGAGCGGCACCTTCCAGATCGTGGTCACGGTCGCCAAGATCGTCCTCCTCGTGTGGTTCGTCGCGGGAGGGCTCGGCAGCCTCGACACCGCGTCCCTCACCGAGCGCTTCAGCACCGACGTCCCGCTGATCGCGTCCACCGCCGCGCTCGTCTTCATCACCTTCTTCGGCTTTTCGGCGATCGCGGCCTCGGCGGGCGAGGTCGTCAACCCGACCAGGACGATCCCGCGCGCCATCTTCATCTCGATGATCGTGGTGACCGCGCTCTACGCGCTGGTCGTGATGGTCGTGGTCGTCGCCGACCTGAACGAGTACACCGAGGCGGCCATGGGCGTGGCCGCACGTGCCTTCCTGGGACCGGTGGGGGGCGCGGTCATCGTGGGCGGAGCGCTCTTCTCGATGATCTCCGCCTCCAACGCTTCGATCCTCGCCGGGTCGCGCGTCGCGCTCTCGATGAGCAGACTGCGGCACCTTCCTCGCCTCTTCGGCCGAGTGAGCGTGCGCACGCATACGCCCGTCGCGGCCCTGCTGGCGGTCGGGGGCGCCATCGGCATCTTCGCTCTTTCGCTCCCACTCGAATCGCTCGCCCACTTCGCCAACCTCGTCCTCCTCCTGGCCCTGTGCCTCGTGAACGCGGCGCTGATCGTCCACCGCCGCCGCTTCCCCGACATCGAGCGTCCCTTCCGGGTCCCCCTGGTCCCGATCCTGCCCGGCCTCGGGATCGCCGCGAACATCTACCTGATCCTGCAGATCCCCGCCCAGGGGAACCTTCAGGCCGTCGTGCTCGCCATACTGGCGCTCGCCGCCGGCCTCTTCGTCTACGCGGCATGGCGCGGCGCCCGCTTCGACATGCCCGACCCGGCCGGTCCGGACTCGCGGGTGGTCGAGCTGCGCGCCTCCCCGCGAACGGCCCCGTTCCGCATCCTGCTGCCCGTCCACAACCCCCGCACGGCGGAGTCCCTGCTGCGCCTGGCCGCCACGCTGGCAAAGCCGCGGGACGGCGAGATCACCGTGCTGCGCGTCGTGCAGGTCCCCGACCAGCTCCCCCCCGACATGGCGCGCCGGAAGATCGAAGCCGAGACGGAGATGCTGGAGCGCCTGCGTGCGCTGGAAGGCGAGCTGGGCGTGCCCGTCACCACCGAGGTGCGGGTCGGCCACAATGTGGGCCGGGCCGTTCTGGAGGCCGCCCGCGAGGACCGCTCCCACCTGATCGTCCTGGGCTGGAAGGGCTTCACCACGACCGCGCGGAAGATCCTGGGCGAGGTCACCGACGATGTCGTGCGGCTCGGACGCGCCGACATCCTGCTGGTCAAGTTCGGCCCCGAACCGGCGGTGCCGCGGCGCATCCTGCTCCCGAGCGCAGGGGGCGTCCACGCGCGCAAGGCCCAGGGCTACGCGCTCGGTCTGGCGGAAGGCGGCGGCGGACGGCTCACCCTGGCCGCGTTCGTGCCCCCGGCCGCACCCGGGCCGCGGCGGGCCGAACAGGAAGGGCGCTTGGCCGGGGAACAGGCCGGACTGCGAGGGGAAGCGCCCGTGTCCACCCGAATTCTGGAGGGCACGGGAGTCGCGGAGTCCATACTCGCCGCGGCCGGTGAATACGACGCCGTGATGGTGGGCGCCTCCGAAGACAGCTTCTCGCACCGGATCCTCTTCGGGACCATTCCGGAGCGCATCGCGCGCGAGGCTCCGGGAACCGTGATGGTTCTGAAGAGCCACGACCGGGTGCGGGCGTTCGTGGGCAGGGTGGCCGCGGACTGACGTCCGATGAGCGCACTTCCGCGCAGCTACATGCTTGATCGGGCCACGCAGCTGCGCCCATGGGACGTCATCGTGGTCGGCGGCGGCTGCACCGGACTCGCGACCGCCCTGGACGCGTCGGCTCGCGGATATCGAACCCTCCTGGTCGAGCGCGGCGACTTTACGGGCGGCACCTCGAGTCGCAGCACCAAGCTGATCCACGGCGGCGTGCGCTATCTGCGCCAGGGCAGGATCGGACTGGTCTACGGAGCCCTGCGCGAGCGTCACCTTCTCAGAATGAACGCGCCGCATCTGGTCGACAGCCTCTCCCTCGTCGTCCCCGCCTATCGCTGGTGGGAAAGCCCCTGGTACGGTCTGGGGCTCAAGCTCTACGACGCGCTGGCCTGGCGCCGCAACTTCGGCCCCTCCCGCCTGGTCGGCCGCCGTCGGTGCCGGAATCACATCTCGACGCTGCGCACCGACGGCCTCCGCGGGGGCGTGCTCTTCCACGACGGCCAATGCGACGATGCGCGCCTCGGTTGGGCTCTCATCCGAACCGCCGCCAACTTGGGCTGCGTCGCCCTGAACTACGCGGAAGCGGTGGGGCTGGTCGAAGCGCGGGGGATGGTGAAGGGAGTGAGGGTTCGAGACATCGCCGGCGGCAGCGAGTGGATCGCCCGCGGGGCGGTGGTGGTCAACGCCTCGGGTCCGTTCGCCGACTCCCTGATGCGGATGGACGAGCCGCACGCGCCGTCGGCCGTCGTGCTGAGCCGCGGCGTGCACATCGTGGTAAGCAGCGCATTCCTTCCCGGCCAAGCCGCCCTGCTGGTCCCCTCGACCGACGACGGCAGGATCCTCTTCGCAATTCCATGGCACGGCCATGTGCTGATCGGCACGACCGACGTGCCCGTCAAGGAGCCGTCGCGCGAGCCCGTCACCGGCGCGGCGGAGGTGGACTACCTCATCAAGCATGTCGGGCGCTATCTGGTCCGTCCCGTCTCGCGCGCCGACATCCTGTCCGTGTGGGCGGGCCTGCGGGGTCTCACGGCGGCCGGAAGCGCACAGGATACGGCGTCGCTTTCGCGGGAACATACCGTGAGCGCTTCCCGGCGCGGCCTGGTCACCGTGACCGGCGGGAAGTGGACCACCTGCCGCAAGGTCGCGCAGGACGCGGTCGATGTCGCCGCCGATGTCGGCGGCCTTTCTCCGGCCCGCTCGGTGACGGCGAGGTTGAGGCTGCACGGCTATTCCACACGGCAAGGCGTTCTCGAGCCCTGGAAGGTGTACGGCACCGACGCGGACGCCATCCGGGAGATGGAGGCCGCGGACGAGCGTCTGTCGCGCCTCATGCACCCCGCTCTGCCGTACCGCCTGAGCCAGGCCGCCTGGGCGGTGCGCAGCGAGATGGCCGTGCAGCTGGACGATGTGCTCGCGCGGCGGACGCGGGCGCTCTTCCTGAATGCACGGGCGGCATCGGCCGCCGCGCCCGCCGTGGCCGCGGTGATGGCACGGGAATTGGGCCGCGGCGAGGACTGGGCGGAAGGGCAGGTGAGGTCTTTCAGGAAGCTGGCCAGGGGCTACCTTTGCGAGTGAGAGTCGGGGCGGGCCGTTATGGCGGGCCAAGCCCCCGTGGAGGCAGGCGCTTTGCCGACCCGGCGCCTCGCCGCTCTCGGTGCTCGTGCGGATTAATCCACGGGCTGCTGTGCGTACGGCAAATGGTCGGTACGCGAAGTGGTCGCCCATGTAACCGACGCCGAACGAATGCTTGCCGCACGTACGATGGCCTTCGCCCGCGGGGACCGGTCGCACTTCCCTTCATTCGACCAGGACGCCTACGCAGCGGCCTCGGGGGCCGACCGTCGCACGCTCGCCCACCTTGCCGAGTAGCTCTCGGCCGTTCGGGGTGTCGCCAGCGGCTGTGAATTCACCGTGAGGAGCTTGGCCCGGATCATTGCCGGCCACTCGCGGCACCACCGCAAGGTGTCGGAGAAAAGGTACTTGGCCAATAGCGGATCGCGATTGGAGACACGATGCACATGAACTTCCGGGTTATCTCCCGCGCCGAGATCCTCTCACTCATCGACATGCACGACGCCATAGACGCGATGGCGCGCGGTTTCGGGCAGCTCTCGGGGGGCAAGGTGGAGATGCCCGTCCGGGTGGCGCTGACCTCCGGCCAGGGCATCACGCTGTTCATGCCCGCGCGCTTGGGGGGCGTGGAGGGTGCCGGTGAGCGGGGTGCGAAGATCGCTTCGCTCTTCAGCGGGAACAGGAAGCGCGGGCTGGCCACGATCAACGGAGTGATCCTGATGCTCGACGACGAGACCGGGCTGCCCGCCGCGATCATGGACGCGGGCGAACTGACGGCGATTCGGACTGCGGCGGCCGCCGGCTTGGCGGCCAGACTGCTGAGCCGTTGCGACTCCCGCGTGCTCGCGATCTTCGGCGCGGGGGCGCAGGCTCCGCGTCAGATTGAGGCGGTGCGCGCGGTCCGTCCGATCGAAGAGGTGCGGGTCGTCTCGAAAGGAGGGGATTCGGCCCGGCGGCTCGCCGCGTCGCTGGACGGGGTCGAAGCGCAGGCGGTTGCCGACCCGGCGCAGGCCGTGGACGGGGCCGATGTCATCGTGGCGGTGACCACGTCCAAGACTCCCGTCTTCAACGGCGCGGGGCTTCCGGCGGGAACCCACGTCAGCGGCAGCGGCAGCTTTACGCCCGACCACCAGGAGATCGGCAGCGAGGTGGTCGCCCGGGCGCGGGTCGTGGTCGAGGAACGGGAATCCGCGCTCGAAGAGGCGGGCGACCTGATCGTCCCGATCGGGCAAGGGCTGGTACCTGCGGACGTGATCGACGCCGATCTGGGCGAGATCGTCAACGGTGACGCGCCGAAGGGCAGAGCGGGCCGCGAGCTCACCTTCTTCAAGTCGGTGGGCGTGGCCGTGCAGGACGTGGCGATCGGGGCCGAGGTGCTGCGCCGGGCCGAGGAGGAGAGGGTGGGGCGGGTGGTGGGGTTGTAGCCGTGGTGAATGTGCGCCTCTTGCTTCACTTCACGGCGACGCGGCGCACGGTGCCATCATCGTGCCTTCTCCAACGGGTTGTCAAGGCACCATCTCCTCCGGCAGCAGTACGAACTTGGCGTACTGGTCCATGCGCAGGTAACGAACCGCGGCCTCCTGCACCTCCTCCGCGGTCCATCCTTCGATCAGGTCGTAGCTCGGAATGAGGTCGAGGTCGCGCCCCCGCCGGTCGAACGAGCGCATCTGGCTTATCCAATATCCGTTCTGCTGCATGTTGGTTTCCTTGGTGCGGCGCTGGGTCTCGCGCACCTTGGCGACCGTCTCGGCGTCCGGACCCTCGGCCTTCAGGCGCTCGATCTCCTCGAAGACGACCGCGGACAGCTCTTCGGCGCGGTCGGGAGCCGATCCGAAGCTCACCGACACGCGGTATTCCTGGTCCGGTCTGTAGCTGATGGTTCCGCTTACGCCCACGCCGTAGGTTCCGCCCAGATCTTCGCGCAGCAGCTCCCGCAGCCGGATTTCCAGGATGTCCGCCAAAGCCCCGATGGCGGTGACTTCGCGGGGAGAGTATTCGCCGTCGCCCGCGAAGATGATCTGGGTCCGGCTCTGGGGCTCCACGCCCTTGCGCACGATCTTCTCGATGACGCCCGGGGGCGGGTCGATGCCGACGTCGCGCCAGCTTTCTTCCCGGTTCAGGTTCGGGAGCGCGCCGAGGTAGCGTTCCACCAAGGGCCGCATGCCGTCCGCGTCGAAGGCGCCTGCAAGGTAGAAGGTGAAGTCGCTCGCGTCCGCGAAGCGTTCCCGGTAGAAATCGAAGGCGCTGTCGAGGTCGATTGCTTCGATGTCCTCCATGTCGGGAAGGCCCTGCGATCTCGGGTGGTTCTGGCCCATGGTCACCGCCACCGTATCCTGAAAGACCATGGCGGGGCTGGCGACGGCGTTGGCGAAAACTCCCGTCATCAGCGCCTTGTAGGATCCGAAGGCGGCCTCGTCCTTTCTGGGAGCGGTGAAGTACAGGTAGATGAGCTGAAAAGCGGTCTCGACGTCGGTCGGCGAAACCGAGCCGGTGATGCCCTCGGAAAGCGATGAGATCGTCGGCCGAACCTGCACGACCTGTCCGGCCAGCTTCTTCTGCAGGGCGGTCTGGTCGAACTGGCCCGCTCCGCCGTCGCCCACGATCGCCGCCGCGACGTTGGCGCTCGTGAAGACTTCGTCCGACGCCAGCGACGTGCCGCCGGGGCTGGTCGAGGCGAAGCGGATCTCGTCGTCCTTGAAGTCGGTGGGCTTCAGAATGACCCGGACACCGTTCTCCAGCGTCCAGACGGTGATGCCCACATCCTCCAGCGTCTCCTCGGACGCGACCGCCGACCCCGCCGGAAGCTCGGGCAGAAGCGGGGCATCGGTCGCGGCGTCTTTGTAGGCCTCGATGTCCTTGGCACCGACCGCGGCGAACACGCCGGCAAGCGCCTCTTCCGTCGGGGTGTCGAGCCCCTCCTTGTCGGGCGCGTTCACCAGCACGACCCGCCCTTCTTCGGTGATCCAGGCCGATGCGAGGGCATTGGTTTCGGCGAGCGTCACGTCGGGAAGAAAGGCGTTCGCCAGCGCCAGCTCCGTGTCGACCGACGGATATGCACGGTCCTGCAGGAACACCTGAACGTAGCGGGCCGCAAGCTGCGCCGATTCCTGGTTTTCCCGCTCCGCGACGCGGCGCTCGTACGACCGCCTTGTCTCGGTCTTCTGACGCTCCAGCTCGGTGGCCGTGAATCCGTGCCGCGCTACCCGTTCCGCCTCCGTGAGGAGCGCGTCGAGCCCGCGCTCGACCCCTCCTTCCGGAACCATTGCCACGAGCTGGTAGGCGTCCACGTTGCGTACGAAGCTTCCCTGTCCGGAAAGGGAGAAGAGGAAGGGCGGGTCGGCCTGGAGCCGAAGTTCGTCCAGGCGGGCGTTGAGCATTCCCGAATAGAGGCCTTGCACGAGTCTTCGGCGAAAGTCGGCCACCGTGCGCGAGCCGGACGGCGGCTGCTTATAGAGCAGACCGACCTGGCTCTGCGACGCCTCCGGATCGGTGGCGATCGCGACGCGCGCGGGGTGATCGGTCGGCACGTCCGCCGCCGACCTCGGACGGGAGTCCGCCGGGTCGCGCAGTCCTCCGAAGTACTCCCGGATCGTGGCCTCGATTTCGTTCCCGTCGAAGTCGCCGACCGCGACGATGCCCATCAGGCTGGGCCGGTACCAGTCCTCGTAGAACCGGCGCAGCGTCTCGGGCGGCGCGGACTCGATCACTTCGGGCTTCCCGATGGGGAGGCGCTCGGCGTACAGGGAGCCCTCGAACATGACGGGAAACTGCTGGTCCTGCATGCGCGCCGCGGCACCCCGGCGTCCCCGCCACTCCTCGATCACCACTCCCCGCTCCTTGTCCACCTCCTCGGGGTCGAAGAGCAGTGCGTCGGCCCAGTCCTGAAGGATCTGAAATGCGGTCGCGAGCATTTCGGGGTCGTCCAGAGGCACCTGCAGCATGTAGACCGTTTCGTCGAAGCTCGTGTAGGCGTTGATGTGCGGACCGAACCGCATGCCGATCGACTCGAGGTAGTCCACCAGCGCCTGTTTTTCGAAGTTGCGGGTGCCGTTGAAAGCCATGTGCTCGACGAAGTGCGCGAGTCCCAGCTGGTCTTCGTCTTCGAGGATGGAACCGGCGTTGACGACCAGACGCAGCAGGGCCCGGTTCTCGGGACGCCCGTTTTCCCGGACGAAGTAGCGCAGGCCGTTGTCCAGCGTGCCGGTGATCACGGCGGGGTCGGGCGGAAGCGGGTCTTCCGGGGCGGGAAGCTGTCCTGCGGCGTCCGCAGCGTACGCAGCGGAGACGACTGCGAGGAGAACGGCGGCGAATCCGCTCGGGTGCGAGGTCCAGGTCTTCATCGTTGGGTTTTTCCGAGTGCGGGGCTTTGGTTGCTGCGCCGGTTGCCGGTGCCGATGGATGTTATGTTATCTTCGTGGCATGACTTCCGCACCCCCTCCCGCACCTCCCGTCCGCGAACACGGAGGTATTTGCTCCCGATGAGCGACCCCGGCCGCACCCGCATCGACCGCTCGCGCGTCGCACACGCGCTCGAGGTCTTCGAGGCCTCGCGAAAGCCGCTGTTCATGGTGCTGGACGGAATCGCGCAGGACGACCTCGACTGGAACCCGGCACCGGGAACGCGCGGAATCGGCAAGATCTGCCGCCACCTGTACCGGGTCGACATCTGGTTCCTGAAGCGGCTGGGGATCGAGCCCGCGATCACCTACGACGCCCCCGGGACCGCAGACGAGATCGCCGGGCGCATGCGCAGGGTCCAGGAGCAGATCATCGCGGAGGTTGAGGGGTGCGAGAGCGATGCCGATCTCATGGCCGAGCGCACCTCGCTCGACGGCAAGACGGGTGCCCGACTGGGAGCGGACGTACTGCACATCGCCCAGCACTATCTCTATCACCTGGCCCAGATCACGTACCTGCGGCGAATCCGCGATCGTGAGTGGCCCGCGCCGCTCGACGAGTGGGAACACGTCACCCACCTGATCGGCGACCGGATGCTGGAGTAGCGCGCGCGGGGCCGACGCGGCGACGCAGGAGTGACGAGTATGGGCGATGACAGACATGTCTTGCGCGTGGTACGCACCCTTCCCGCAAGTCCGGAGACCGTGTTCGAGGCCTGGACCAGCAGAAAGTTCCTCGAACGCTGGATCTGTCCCGATCCCGGGGCGCATGTGCACGCCGAGATCGACCTTCGCGCGGGCGGACGATACTCGATCCGCATGGAGACCGCGGATGGTCCCTTTACGGTCTTCGGGACCTACCTCGATGTGGGGGCCCCGTACCGGCCGGTGGAGCCCCCGTACCGGCTGGTCTTCACTTGGGACTGGAAGGAGGAGCCGCACGAGATGCGCACCGATACCCTCGTCAAAGTGGATTTCGTCGCGGTCGAAGGAGGCACCGAGATCCGGCTGATCCACGAGGGCTTCCCGGCATCGAGTGCCAGAGACGGGCATGAACAGGGGTGGGGGATCAGTCTCGACAGGCTCGCGGACCGGGTGCACCGATAACATGTCGCGAAGCGAGAGCCGGACGACCCCGGCCGCATCCCGAATCGCTCCCACGAATCGCAGACCTTCGAGGCCTCGCGAATCTGAGCTATAAAGCTAAAAGAACGCGTCCGCTGTGAGGTGCATCCTCAAAGCAGCGTCATGGCGTCCTTGCCTGCCCCGTTGCAGTCCCCGGGCCATGTCCACGCGCATGATTCCGTCCATGAAAACGAGCCCCGTGCCGACGGCGTAGAAACTCTCTCCTCCGGCGGAGGCCCAGTCACCGAAGACCGAGAAGCGGAAAAAGCGGACCGGCCTCTGCAGGTCCACCCTGGCCATTTGGATTCGCGATGCCCGAAGTGCACTGGAATGGCCCCGCAGCCAGCGCCCGCTGGTGCCGATGCGCCAGAGATCCAAGGGTGCCGGGTCGCCCCACACGCGGGCACTTCCGGCCTGCATTCCCAGCGACACGCGGGCGGGAAGGGGAATCATCAGCGCCCCTTCGGCCAGCGCCCTGACGTGCGGGTTGTCGCCCGCCGCTCCCTGCACGCTCACGCGGCCGCCTCCTCCGAACGACCCGAAGCCGCCCCACCAGGGTCTCCACGCAGCGGCGGCTCCGACCCGGTTCCGTCTGGTGTCAGTCAGGATGTCGGCATCCTGTTCGGCGAAGAGACGGAGTGACAGCCAATTTCTCTCGCCGCCCGGGGGAAGGATTCGGATGGCGGCACCGTGCGACCAGTGAAAGTCTGCGATGTCGCCGGTCATGTAGACGGCGGGCGTGTCGGTCTCGCGCTCACCCGGGTCGCCGATCTGCAGTGCGCGGTAGAAGGAAACAAGGACCCTGTGGCCTGGCCGGTCGCGTAACAGCGTGAGGTCGATGTCCGGCAGTTCCGGGCGTGCCGTCCCGACCTTCGTCGTCAGCTCTGCATGTCCCCACCCGAAGTCACGACGGAGACGGGTTCCCACCGACACGTGCTCCACCGGGTTGTAGCGCAGGAGCCTGAGTGTCTTGCCAGGGGGATCGAAGATCCAGGGACTCGGTGCGTCGGTGCGGTCGCCACCTTTTCCGGTGGCGGTGGCGGGCAGCTCGGATGCGACCGCGTCGAGGGCGGCGGCGTAGACTCCCTGATCCTCTTCCCAGAAACTCGGAGGCAGCAGATCGCTCGTGGCCAGGGCCTGCCGGTCCGCGGGGGTGATCGTCACGATCTCGCTTGGGTCCGCGGATCCGGGTTCGCCGCGGATGCTGTCCCCCTGCCGGTGCCATAGCCGCAGCGCTTCGGCGACGGTGGCCGGGAGGGCCGGAGCCGCTTGCATCACTGGGCTCGGCATCCCGTGCGCCCCTTGCTCGCCGATGTCCTCTATCTCCAGCGTCCAGTCGATGGTTGCGGGGACGGATGGAGGCACCACGCCGCTGGCGGTGACCCCTTCAGCTACGCTCACGTACCCTTTCCAACGCACGCTGCGGGGCAGCCAGTGCCGCATCTCCCAGAGGCCGTAGTCCGCAACCACGATCGAGATGTCCATCTCGAAGCGGGGAAACAAGTTGTTGAACACCCCGTTGACGAGCCGGTCGAAGCGGGTGGGAGGAGTGGCCGGTGAACCGGATGCGAGTGCGTTGTCGGCGAAATCCAAGGGGCCGAAGTCCATAGACGCCCCCGGACTCCAGCGTCCGGAACGCCTGATATGCCAGGAAAACTCGCGGTCGATCTTCTTGGCCAGACGGTAGGCGACGCGTGCGAGCCCGAACGACTCCGGGTCGATCCACATGACTGCGGAAACGAGGCGGATGCTGGCGTAGCGCGGGATCACGGTTACGGCGACCGCCCGCAAGGTGCTGCCGTCGTTCAGTTGCACGGAAATGGTATCCCCGGAACGGAACTGGTAGTAGCGGTCTGAATCGGGCTCCAGAGGGCTGTGCACGGCGGCCTCCACCTCCCCGCGATCATCCGAAAAGACCGCGAAGCCGAACATGAAGGGGTCTCCCAGAGGGTCTGTCGCAAAGCGCTCCGTTCGCAGCCCGTCGAAGAACTCGGAATCGCCGTCGCCGAGGCCCGGTTGCGAAAACCGCGCCCCGAGGATGTGCACGATGTCCGGCTCTTCACGGG
This sequence comes from Longimicrobiales bacterium, assembly GCA_965215065.1. Lineage (GTDB taxonomy): Bacteria > Gemmatimonadota > Gemmatimonadetes > Longimicrobiales > Gaopeijiaceae > Bin94. The sequence continues at coordinate 531,469 of OZ244037.1, read as the reverse complement.
ACCACCGGACGCGTATGGCGCGCGCTCCGTGCACCCACGGCCGGTTGCGCCGCAGAGCGGGTGCTTCGAAACCCATCCGTTCCCGGATCAACGCCGTGTAGCTGTCGATCGTCAGCCGCGCGGTGTCACGGGCGAGCTTCAACCCGGACACAAGGCGGAGGGCCGTGTCGTCGAGGTAGACATCCCGGGTGGTGTCGGAGAGCCGGGTGTCGGAGGGAACGGTGTCGGGTGTCTGTGCCGACGCGGCTCCGTGCATGACCAAGAGGAGCGTGAGGATCGCCGGATTGCCGATCGGTCTGCCTGTTAAGAGCATCTTGGACCCTGTTCTGCTGGTGTGGCCATGATATGGATGCATGGTAATTCATTGTGTACATCGTTGCGTACACCGAATGCCCCTTTCAGTTCCGGTCCGGATGTTATCGGCTCGACCGGCGGCCCGCGGGCAGCCCCCCCGCCTGGGAGCGCGAGGCGAATATCCGGGACGCGTGGCTCCCGCTGCCCCCCCCCCCGCGTCCCACCCTGCACGCCTCTTCCGCGAAGTCGTCGAACCCGTTCTCTTTGGGACTTACATACCTAACAGCCCGTGGAAGAAATGGGTTTCCAGGCCGCCGGGTTTGTGCAGGGAATCAACGCCGAGAGGGTCGAAGTTGATGCCGACGGCGGGCGTTTCGGTCTGAAGAGCCGGCAATAACGGGGCAAAAGCGGCCCGGACGGGGCCCGGAGGGCCGATACGGGGGCGAAATCGGCGGGGAATCGGGCGATACGGCGGTCGCGGTCCGGTCGGTGAGCGCGGCCGACACGGTCGCGCGGCCCTGGAGGCCCTGCGGCGTGCCGACGCGGTACAGCAAATACACCCCCGGCGGAATCCCCGGCCGCCCCCGCCGCACGTCTCCTCCGCGAACGCGTCGAAACCGTGCTTCTCCAACAGCTCGTCGAGAGCACGGGCAGAACGGGTTGCCCGGCGCCCGAATCCTCTCGGCGGCCACGAACAACTCCGCCTGCCCCGCCTTGCGCCGCCTGCCTACCGCCATCGCCGTCCTCCATGGCAGAGATCCCTTGTGCACCTGTAATCCAGCATCTTCTACGGAACTTGTGCAGACGTTGAAGGCCGGACTTTATCGGCTCTTCGCCATGCACAATGGGTAATGGGGCAGGGATCGGTCAAGGGGGGGTGGCCGGGGCCTGGGGTTCGGGCTGATGTCGCAGGTCCTGCCGGACGTGCCGCCGAGACTTGCCGGCGACCCGGTGCATGCTCCCACGCACAACGGCTTTCGGGCGCACGACGCGACCGGGTACGGCCGGCCGCTTGTCGGGTGGGAGGGCGCGGCCTTTCGGAATCGTGCGGTTCGGAGAAGATTGGCCGGAGCGCATCCGGGGGCGGCCGCTCCCGGAACCCGAGCGGAGTCTCGCCGGCCCGGGCTGCCCCCCGGGCTCCGCCGGGCCGACGGCCATGGGGACCGGGCGGGAGAGAGCGGAGATGAAGAGGACGAGACTGTTCGCGCAGGCGCCGGGCCTCGAGCGGCCCTGGTACGTGGAGAGCACGGCGTTCGACGCCGGGGAACGGCGGCTGGACATCCATCTGAACTTCGAGGTCGGCGGCACCTTCGCCTGCGGGGGCTGCGGGAGCGAGGGCTGCAAGGCGTACGACACGGCCCTCAAGGAGTGGCGGCACCTCGACTTCTTCCGGCACCGGGCCTGCCTGCACGCGCCGTCTCCCCGGGTGAAGTGCCCGGAGTGCGGAGTCCGGCAGGCGCGGCTGCCGTGGGCACGCCCCCGGAGCGGCTTCACGCTGCTCTTCGAGGCGCTCGTGGTGACGATGGCGTCCGGGATGCCGGTCAAGGCGGTGGCGCGCATCGTCGAGGAGCACGACACCCGGCTGTGGCGGATCGTCAAGCACCATGTGGACGAAGCGAGGGCGGAGGCGGACCATTCGCAGGTGCGGGCCGTGGGCGTCGACGAAAAGGCGTGCCGCCGGGGCCACAGCTGTGTGACTTTCTTCGCGGACCTCGACGAGCGGAGGCTGCTGTACGCCGCGGAGGGACGGAAGTCGGAGGTGCCGGGAGAGTTCCGGGACGACCTCGAGGCCCGCGGCGGCCGTGCGGAGGGGATCGGGGAGCTGTGCATGGACATGTCGGCGGCGTACATCAGGGGGGCGAAGGAGTCGTTCCCGGACGCCGAGGTCACCTTCGACCGCTTCCATGTCGTGAAGCTGCTGAACGAGGCGGTCGAAAGGGTGCGGCGCGCCGAGCAGAAGGAGCGACCGGACCTGAAGCGGACCCGGTGGCTGTGGCTGTGGAACCCGGAGCGCCTGAAACCGCACCGGTACTCGGACCTGAAGAGACGGACTGATGAGTCCTGACCGACCGCCGGATGGGATCGCCGGATCGACGTGGCAGTTCACCTCGCCCTTGCATGACAGGCGTATGGAGTGTATACTTCAGTGTGGGCGACGGGATTCGAACCCGCATGGCCCAAGTGGTAGCTTGAGCCGGAGGGGTGCGAGCCCTCCGCGTATACTGTTCTGGACCTGTCCCGGTTTCGTGGACGGGTGAATACTGCGGTTGAACTGCTCGGTTTCTCTTCGTCTCCCCGCTGCTGAGGAGAGCTTCTCCGGCCGAGGACATCCAACATCCCGAGCCGACCGGTCCGGACATCCTCCTCCGATCCTGTTTGAAACATATCCTCCGTCTTCCCGCCGGGACATGCTGCCGGCGGGAAGACGGAGGGACCGGCGCGCAGCAACCCGGCCGCGCTCTCGGGCGTCGCCTCGCCGGTTTCCCGCTTGCAGCCGGCGTCGCACCGGATCGATCGCGAGACCGCCCGGGCCGACGACCCTGCCGGGCTAGGCCGCATGCTTCTTCTCGAAGTCCGCCGGCGACTCGTACCCCAGCGCCGAGTGCCGACGCACCCGGTTGTAGAACCCCTCGATGAAGTCGAACACCGCACGCCTCGCTTCATCCGGGCTGCGGAACCGGCTGCGGTCCAGCAGTTCGCACTCGAGCGTCGCGAAGAAGCTCTCGCACATCGCGTTGTCGTACGCATCCCCGACCGATCCCGCGGAGGGCCGCACCCCGGCCTCCCGGCACCGCTTCCCGAAGGCGTACGACGTGTACTGGGAGCCCTGGTCCGAGTGATGGATGACGTCCTTCGGCCGACGACGCCACACCGCCATCGCCAGCGCCTTCTCCACCAGCTCCGACCGGAGGCTGGTTTCCATCGCCCAGCCCACGACGAGGCGGCTCCAGGCGTCCACGACCACGGCCGCGTACAGCCAGCCCGCATCCGTCGGCACGTACGTGATGTCCGCCACCCACAGCCGGTCGGGACCGCCGACCGAGAAGTCGCGGTCCACCAGGTCCGGCACCGCGCGGGCCTGCGCGTCCCGCCGCGTCGTGACGACCTTCCGCCGCCGCCGGGTCACGCCCTCGATCCCCGCCTGCTTCATCAGCCGTCCGACCCGCTTGCTTCCCACCCGCTCGCCCCGGGCCTTCAGTTCCGCATGGATCCGGGGCCGGCCGTAGGTCCGCCGGCTCTGTTCCCAGGCTTCTTCGATCTTCTCCCGAAGCTCCGCGTCCCGCCGGGCCCGCTCCGGAGGCGTCCGCTTCAGCCAGGCGTAGTACCCGCTGGGGGAGAGACCCAGCACGCGGCACATCGCCCGGACGGGGAACTCGGCCCGGTGCGCCTTCATGAACTCGAACCCCTTCCGGGGATCGAGCCGCTCTCCATCGCGAACCAGGCCGCGGCTTTTTTTAAGATGTCCCGCTCCATGCGGAGCCGCCTGACTTCCCGCCTGAGGCGGCGAACCTCCTCCCGCTCCTTCGTGGTCAGCCCGTCCGCCCGGCGTCCCTCGTCCAGGTCCGCCTGCCTGACCCAGTTCCGGATCGCCCCGGACGAGGGCTCGAACTCTCGCGCCAGCGACTCGGGCGACCGCCCCGAGCGCACCAGCCCGACCATCTCCCGCCGGAACTCCGGCGGATACCGCAACCGCTTCTTCGGCATCGTGGAATCCTCCTTCCCCCTCAAGTTGGATGTGTCCACGAAACCGGGGCAACTCCAGTTCCGCCACGCCCACGCGAGTTAAGGAACCGAGGATGGAACATGTCCGCCGCATACCATGTGGGCGGCGGACATGTCATCCTGCCTTCCGATGTACAACTGATACTAACTGCTAAGGATGAGATGGATGGAAGGTGAAGAAGCGTTCGATGGGGCGGCCAGTCAGCCGCACCCTGCCGGACCCGATACCGGACACGCCGGAGAACGTGGCCCAGGCGATACTGTTCGCACCGCCCAAGAAGGATGATGAGTGGCGGTACACCCACTCTCACAGAGTCCAGACGACCACTGTCAACGAGGAGGGAGACTTGCGCTCACTGATCGAAAGCGTTACCGTCCAAGGATAGATGTTCCGGGCCGCACTACACATCCAAAAAGGGGAGACATTGAGACTCGGATTTCCACGATGGCTTATCTCTACTACGTCCTGCCTGCTCGTGGTGAGTCTGCTTGCAGCGTGTGGCGACGTAACGACGATGCCGACTCCGATTACACAGGGGATCGCTGACGAGCCATCTCCCATTACGAACACGCCAGAGGCGGTCTCATGCAGGTTCACCGCCGATGAGACATCGGCGCGGTGCATATCAGAACCGAGGGTTGCGGGAGGTCCCCTCGAGAGCGGGGGTAAGGTGCCTATGCCCGACTCACTGGATATCCAGGGTCACCCCGTCGTGATCGCCTTTCTTGCGGGTGTCGTAGGCTCACTCGTTGTTGCCGCCATTATGGATGAGCTGGCAGGAGATCCTCAGTGGTTTCGAATCGCAATAGAGGCCTGTTCCAACGCAGCAGCGCAGCGGGGGTGGAGCGAGTTCCGTGTACAACTTGATTTCGATAGCGATGGAAACTTGGTAGAATGGAACTGCATTGAAGTGGGGCCATCATGATCACTAGAGACGATGCCGTTCGTAACTTGCTGGTGTTTATCTTGGGTTATATTCTTGCGATGAAGCCAGCATCGGCCGTAATCCCCTCAATAAAGGACGCGATTCCGATACCACTATGGATCTGCGTTGTGATCCTTGCACCCGCAATCGGCTATTGGCTGGTGCGTCAAGTCAAGGGTTTGACAACAGTTTCGCCGAAAGACGGATGAGTGAGGCGGCGAGACGGGGCGCTGCGTGATCCCGCTGTAACTTTACAGTCGTGGTTACTTAGGTATGTAAGTCCCCTTCAAAGGGACTTGCCGGCCCGGCGCCTTGCCGCTCTCGGTGCTCGTGCGGATTCATCCACGGGCTGCTACCTCCCCTCTGGCACCCTCGCTGAAGTCGGACGTGCCTGGTGCCTGAATGTCGGCCGCACCCCATGAGCCGTTCCGGACGACGGACGGGAGCCTTGCGGGATGGTGGGCACTCGCGGCGTTGAACGAGCACGATCCTCGGCTGTTCATCGGCTCCGCTTTCTTGAACCTGCTGCGCCTGGGGGATGGCGTGGTGGCCACATGCGCAATGGCGAGTGCGCTTCTGATCTGGAGCGTCGTGGCACCCGGCCCGTTCACCTGGGCCCACATGACGGAGCACGCGGCATGGTTCCTGCTGGTCGCTCCCTGGATGCTCCTGATACGGCAGGCCCGCCGACCGGACGTCATGTGGTCCTTGTGGGAAACGGCGGTCACTGCCGCGCACGCGGCGGTCGTCATAGTCGTACTCTATGCCCTGATCTTCTTCCTGGCACCAAGAGAGCTGCTGCCGAGGCTCGTCGTCATGTACTTCGCGGTGCTCGCGTTCTTGACGACGCTGGTGTGGCGTTTCGTCTTCGTTCGGGCGGCCCCCCGCACAATGCCTCCGAATCGCGTCGTGATCATCGGAGTCGGATCGGCAGCGCACGTCATCGCGGACGTCCTGCGGGCGAAGACGCCGCACACGCAAGTGCTGGCCTTCATCGGCGATCGCGGCCCAGCGCAGGACACGGCTCAGCCTCCGGTCCGGCATGTGGACAGCTTGGAGCGATTCGTGGCGGAACAGGACGTGTCCGCGCTGATCCTGGCTCACGACAGGCCGTTCACCCCCGCGCTGTCCCGCGCCGTCGTGAGCGTCAAGAAACGCCATGTCGATGTCATAGCGATGCAGACGGTCTATGAACAGCTGTTGCGGCGCGTCCCGATCCGCCACCTTATACCCGACACCGTAGTCGTGCGCTCCGACGACATGGGCGGCGATCTGTCCTCCCTCGCCCAGCGGGTGTTCGATATCGCAGCCGGCGTCGTCGGATGCGCCGTGGTGCTGCTGTTGCTGCCCGTGCTCGCTCCCGCCATCTGGCTGGATGTCGGGTGGCCGATCTTCTTCTGGCAGGAGCGCGTCGGGCTCGCGGGCCATCCGTTTCGACTCGTGAAGTTCAGGACGATGGGACGCGATGCCGAAAGCGACGGACCGCAGTGGGCCGGGGAGCGCGATCCCCGCACGAGCGGATTCGGTCGACTCCTGCGGCGATTCCACCTCGACGAACTGCCGCAGTTCTGGAACATGCTGAAGGGGGAGATGAGCCTGGTCGGCCCGCGCCCGGAGCGGCCGGAGTTCACCGACAGGTTGGAACGAGCCATCCCGTACTACGCGGAGCGGTGTGCGGTGCGCCCCGGATTGATCGGCTGGGCCCAGATCAACTACCCCTACGGGCGCTCGATCGAGGACGCGATCACCAAGCTCGAGTACGACCTGTACTACATCAAGCATCGCAGCCTGTCGTTCGATCTCCTCATCACGTTACACACAGCCTGGACGATTCTCTCGCGGGGCAACCGGACGACGCGGTCACCGCTCTGATCGTCTTGCCGTCGTTATCCGTGATGCAGGCGTCCGCAATGACGTCCATCTGCGCCATCCAGCCCGGCGGAGCAACTCCCGTCCAACGGCGGCGCGACCCCGCCGTCCGCGGACGAGGTTGCCGCCAAGCCGCTTGCGGATCCGCGTGCCGGGCCGTACTCTGACCGGAAAGCAGCCAGGAAACGGCCAGCGCGGACAGGAGGTCAGGCAAGATGCGGCGGGTGTTCGGACTGAACCGCAGGACCTTTCTCAGGAACGCTGCCGGTACGGCGCTCCTCGGAGCGGCGGGAGCCGGACGGGTCGCTGCCGAAGAGGCGGGCCGGTCAGAGAGGCCGGCGGGCCGGGTCCTCCATCGAGGCCGCGACGACTACGACTTCGACGAGGTCTACGACCGGGTCGGCACGGACAGCGTGCGCTGGGACCGCGCCGTCGAGCAGTTCGGCGACGGCATCGTCGCGGGGATGGGCGTCGCGGACATGGACTTCCGGGCGGCGCCCTGCGTCACGCGCGCGCTCTCGGACCGATGTACGCACGAGAACTGGGGGTACATGCACCGACCCGGTTCCTACGCCGAAGCAGTGGCCGAGTGGAACCACCGCCGCTACGGCCTCGACATCGATCCTTCCACCATCGTCTTCACCACCGGAGTTCATCCGGGCCTCATCGCGGCTCTGCACACCTTCTCTCCCCCAGGTACCCGCGTCCTCCTGCAGACCCCCACCTACGCCGGCTTCTACACCGACACCCGCTTCACCCGCACGGTCGCCGATGACAGCCCCATGCTCACCGATGCCGGCGGCCGCTACTCCATCGACTTCGACGACTTCGAACGCCGGGCGCGCCGGTGCAACACCTTCATCCTGTGCAACCCGCAGAACCCGACCGGCAACTGCTGGTCGCCCGAGGACCTGACCCGCATGGGCGAGATCTGCCTCAGGCACCGCGTCGTGGTCCTTGCAGACGAGATCCACTGCGACTTCGTCACCCGCGGCAACACCTACACGCCGTTCGCCAGCCTCGACGAGGAAATCGTTGACAACAGCCTGACCTTCAAGTCGGCGAGCAAGTCGTTCAGCCTCGCGGCCATGAAGGTGGCCTGGTATCACAGCACCAACGCCGATCTGCTCGAGCGCGTCCGGGCCAACACCCGCGCCGACCTCAGCACTTTGGGGATGGTGGCCAGCCGCGCCGCGCTCGAGGAGGGCGAACCGTGGCTGGACGACCTGCTGGCCTACCTCGACGCAAACCACGACTTCGTCCAGTCGTACATCCGCGACAACCTGCCCGGCATCCGCCACCGCAAGGGTCAGGGCACTTACCTCGCCTGGCTGAACGTGGCCGAGCTGGCCGACCGCATCGGGGCTGCCGAGACCGCCACCCGCGAGAGCGCCGAAAGCACCGACGCCGTGACTCCCGAGCAGGTCGTGCAGCGGTGGTTCGCGAAGACCGCCGGAGTGTTCCTGAACCCGGGATCGAGCTACGGCACGGGGGGAGGCGGATACATGCGCATGAACCTGGCCTCTCCGCGAGCTATTGTAGAGAGGGCTTTAGACAACATGGCCGCGGCAGTGGCCGAAGCATGAGGATGATCGCCATGAAGAAATCGAACACGCCCGCGCGGAGCGGGTCGAGCACCACCGTACGAAGCGCGGCGGCCGCCGCCGCCCTTGTCCTTGCCGCCGTCGCGGCTCCGCCCCCGGCGGTCGCGCAGTTCGAAGACGTCGGAGTCATCAACTTCCCGACCTCGGCGACCGGCGAGGCGCAGGACCACTTCCTCCGCGGCGTCGCGATCCTGCACAGCTTCGGCTGGAAGCAGGCGCGCGAGCAGTTCCACGCAGCCCAGGCGATCGATCCCGGCTTCGCACTGGCCTACTGGGGCGAATCGCTCGCCTACAACCACCCGCTGGTCACGAACATGGACCCGACCGAGCCCAGGAAGGCGCTGGAACGCCTTGCGCCGACCGCCGAGGAGCGCATCGCCAAGGCGCCGACCGAACGCGAAAAGGGTCTAATGCGCGCGGTCGAGATCCTCTGGGGCGACGGCGACCATACCCGACGCCGCATCGAATACATGGAGGCGATGGGCGACCTCCACATGATGTACCCGGACGATCCCGAGATCGCGGCCTTCTACTCGCTGTCGCTGCTGGGTGCCACGCGTGCGACCGGCGACCTCAGCGAACGCTGGAATGTCCGCGCAGGCACGATCGCGCTGAAGCTGCTGAACGACAACCCGGTCCACCCGGGCGCGGCGCACTACACCATCCACTCCTTCGACCATCCGATCAATGCCCCCCTCGCGCTGGACGCGGCGTACGCCTTCGCGGACATCGCTCCGGCGGTGTCTCACGCACGCCACATGCCCACGCACATCTTCATCCAGCACGGCATGTGGGACCTGGTCTCGGGTCACAACCAGTCCGCCTACGACGTGGCGGTCGAGCTGTGGGAACCCGGCGACGCGCTGGGCGACGCAGTGCATGCGCTCGACTGGGGCCAGTACGGTGACCTGCAGCGCGGCGACTATGCGAAGGCGCGCGTGTGGATAGAGCGGCTGGCGTCCATGGTGGAGCACGAGGGCTTCGAGGTCGGCGGTGCCAGAGGTTCCGCCGGGACCGAACGGGCGCGGGGCGCGCTGCCGCTGCTCAAGTCGCGCTACACGGTGGAGACCGAGGAGTGGGACGTGAGGCCCGTCACGGACGACATGCGCCCCGTCGAGCTGCTCGCGACCGGCCTCAGCGCGGCGCGCACCGGTGACCAGGAGACCCTCGCGGCTGCCGAAAAGGCCCTCGGCGGGAAGTCGAACGGACGCGGCTACGACCACGTCATGCACATGCAGGTGAGCGCGCTGCTGCACGCCGGCATGGGACACGCCGACATGGCCGCCGGGTTCATGGACAAGGCCGTCGAGACGGTCGAGGCCATGGCGCCGCCGCGCGGCTCCGCCAACCCGGTCAAGCCCGTCCACGAGCTCTACGGCGAGCTCCTCCTCGAATTCGGCCGTCCCGAGGACGCCGCGGAGATGTTCGAGACCTCGCTGCTGCGCATGGCCGGGCGGCCGCGCTCGCTCCTCGGGCTGGCCCGTGCCAATGCGGCCATGGGCAACGACATGGTCGCGCTCGAGAAGTACTCGGAGGTCACGGCGCTGTGGGAGGGACGTGAAGGCATCTCAGGTCTCGACGAGGCGCGGGGCTTCGTGGAAGAGCAGGCCGCCGCCGCGGGAGGCGGGAGCTCGAGCCGATAAGGCAGGCAGTCCCCCCGAACGGGCCCCCCTTCTCGCCTCCGGTTCCCCCAAGGCGGATTCGCGCTCCTCGGCAGCCCATGGGGACCGGAGCCCGTGGGGACCTTGCTAGCCCTCCGGCTTCTTTTCGATCGCGGGGGTGGTGTAGAAGCCGGTGTCGTCGCCGATCTTGACCCGGCCGACCAGGCGATAGACGCCGACCGGAAAATGCTCCTGGTCGAGCCTGATGGGGCAGATCGAGTGCCCCTCGCCGCCCAGCGTGTTGACCTTTTCGTTGTCCTGGACAGTGATCCAGCCGCCGCCGACCGCGCGCTGCCACTCTGACCAGAACACGGTTACCGGCTGATCCCCGACGGGGAAGTTATTGAGCCGCAGGCAATTGGTCAGAGTGACCGTGCTGCCGGCGACTACCGCCAGAAGATTCCCATCCTCGTTGATCGAGAGCCCCGGCAGGGTGTCGTACTCCTCCCGGTGCACCCGCACCATGATCGAGTCCTGCGTGACCGACCCGCCGCTCGCGTTGGTCGCCGTCACCGTCAGCATCGCCACGCTGATGGTGTCCTCGGAGGCACCTGTTCCCGTCGTCGTCACCGTGCTGCCGTCCACCGACGCCACGGCCACCGTCTCGTCCGAGGTCGCGGCCGTGTACGTCAGCTCGCCTCCCTCGAAGTACGGCGACATGTCGAGCGGCACCATGCTGTCCACGACCATGTCGTGCGTCGGAATCGTGTCGGCGACCGCGGGCGGGGGCGCCTCGACCGTCACTATCACCTGCTGAGCCGCTGTGAGCCCCTCCGGATCGGCGGCCGAAACCGTCAAAGTGACGCTCCCGGACGCCTGTCCCCCGATCTCGATCATGCTTCCGTTCTCGCCCAGGGCCAGCGCGGTCACGATCTTCGCATTGGAGCTGATTGCCGAGTAGGCGAGCGCGTCGCCGTCCGGGTCGCTGAAGTGCTCGGACGCGTCGAGCCGGACGGTGTCGCCTGCGAGAAGCGTCTGCGGCGGGATGGAGTCGGTGATCTCGGGCGCGCGGTTGGGCGCTTCGACGGTCACGCCGAACTCGAATCGGTTCGAGTTGCCGGCCGTGTCCGCGGCCGTGACGGTCACGGCGGCGGTTCCCTCGGACAGGGCCGCGACGGTCACCGTGGACTCGGAAGCCGACGCGGTCGCCACGGCGGTGTCCGAGCTGGCGGCGGAGAAGGTGAGCGGGTCGCCCTCGGGGTCCTCGAAGAGCTCGGCGACGTCGGCCGTGACGGTGTCGCCTGCGGCGAGGGTCCGGTCCTCGATCCCTCCGACCACGGTCGGGGGGAGATTCACGGCTTCCACCGTGACGCCCGCCGTCTGCGAGGCGCCGAGGCCGCCGGGGTCGCGGGCCGTGACCGTCAGGGTGGCCGTCCCGGCGGACACGCCCGTGACGGCGACCGTGCTGCCCGACACGGAAGCCGTGGCCGCCGCGGCGTCCGAGGTCTCGGCCGAGTAGGCGAGCGCGTCGCCGTCCGGGTCGCTGAAGTGCTCGGACGCGTCGAGCCGGACGGTGTCGCCTGCGAGAAGCGTCTGCGGCGGGATGGAGTCGGTGATCTCGGGCGCGCGGTTGGGCGCTTCGACGGTCACGCCGAACTCGAATCGGTTCGAGTTGCCGGCCGTGTCCGCGGCCGTGACGGTCACGGCGGCGGTTCCCTCGGACAGGGCCGCGACGGTCACCGTGGACTCGGAAGCCGACGCGGTCGCCACGGCGGTGTCCGAGCTGGCGGCGGAGAAGGTGAGCGGGTCGCCCTCGGGGTCCTCGAAGAGCTCGGCGACGTCGGCCGTGACGGTGTCGCCTGCGGCGAGGGTCCGGTCCTCGATCCCTCCGACCACGGTCGGGGGGAGATTCACGGCTTCCACCGTGACGCCCGCCGTCTGCGAGGCGCCGAGGCCGCCGGGGTCGCGGGCCGTGACCGTCAGGGTGGCCGTCCCGGCGGACACGCCCGTGACGGCGACCGTGCTGCCCGACACGGAAGCCGTGGCCGCCGCGGCGTCCGAGGTCTCGGCCGAGTAGGCGAGCGCGTCGCCGTCCGGGTCGCTGAAGTGCTCGGACGCGTCGAGCCGGACGGTGTCGCCTGCGAGAAGCGTCTGCGGCGGGATGGAGTCGGTGATCTCGGGCGCGCGGTTGGGCGCTTCGACGGTCACGCCGAACTCGAATCGGTTCGAGTTGCCGGCCGTGTCCGCGGCCGTGACGGTCACGGCGGCGGTTCCCTCGGACAGGGCCGCGACGGTCACCGTGGACTCGGAAGCCGACGCGGTCGCCACGGCGGTGTCCGAGCTGGCGGCGGAGAAGGTGAGCGGGTCGCCCTCGGGGTCCTCGAAGAGCTCGGCGACGTCGGCCGTGACGGTGTCGCCTGCGGCGAGGGTCCGGTCCTCGATCCCTCCGACCACGGTCGGGGGGAGATTCACGGCTTCCACCGTGACGCCCGCCGTCTGCGAGGCGCCGAGGCCGCCGGGGTCGCGGGCCGTGACCGTCAGGGTGGCCGTCCCGGCGGACACGCCCGTGACGGCGACCGTGCTGCCCGACACGGAAGCCGTGGCCGCCGCGGCGTCCGAGGTCTCGGCCGAGTAGGCGAGCGCGTCGCCGTCCGGGTCGCTGAAGTGCTCGGACGCGTCGAGCCGGACGGTGTCGCCTGCGAGAAGCGTCTGCGGCGGGATGGAGTCGGTGATCTCGGGCGCGCGGTTGGGCGCTTCGACGGTCACGCCGAACTCGAATCGGTTCGAGTTGCCGGCCGTGTCCGCGGCCGTGACGGTCACGGCGGCGGTTCCCTCGGACAGGGCCGCGACGGTCACCGTGGACTCGGAAGCCGACGCGGTCGCCACGGCGGTGTCCGAGCTGGCGGCGGAGAAGGTGAGCGGGTCGCCCTCGGGGTCCTCGAAGAGCTCGGCGACGTCGGCCGTGACGGTGTCGCCTGCGGCGAGGGTCCGGTCCTCGATCCCTCCGACCACGGTCGGGGGGAGATTCACGGCTTCCACCGTGACGCCCGCCGTCTGCGAGGCGCCGAGGCCGCCGGGGTCGCGGGCCGTGACCGTCAGGGTGGCCGTCCCGGCGGACACGCCCGTGACGGCGACCGTGCTGCCCGACACGGAAGCCGTGGCCGCCGCGGCGTCCGAGGTCTCGGCCGAGTAGGCGAGCGCGTCGCCGTCCGGGTCGCTGAAGTTCGAGGCGACGTCGACCGAGGCCGAGGCACCCACGTCGATGGTCAGCGGCGCGAGCGACCCGACGGCCACCGGTGCCCGATTCGATGGGGGGGTGGGTGGGGGTTCTACGCCGCCGTCACCGCCGCAGTTGGCAGCCCACGCAGCAGCGGCGGCCGTCATCGAAACCGCGACCAGCACTCGCATCGCTCGCATTTGCGTTCGTCTCCCGATCAAGCATAAGGGGGATCCCTTGGCTTGCCGTCCCGCCCGGCTCTAGCTGATCCCCACCCTCCCCTTCACGTCATCCAGCATCTTCCGGGAATCGTAGCCCACCCCGTCCTTGAAGACCACCGTGACGTTGCGGATCACCGCCGGGTCCGCCGTCAAGTCGCCGCTCATCACGACGAGATCGGCGATCTTTCCGGCCTCGACGGTCCCCAGCTCGTCGAAGACCTCCAGGACCCGGGCGCCGTTGGCGGTGAGCACCTGGACGGCCTCGCGGGGTGCGAACCCCGCCTCGGAGAGCAGCTCGTAGTTGCGCTGGTCGCCGTAACCGGGCAGCGCACCGCCGTTACCGGTCGGGTCGACGCCCGCCGCGAGGACCCCGCCCGCGTCGTAGAACGCCTTCTCGTAGGCCATCGCGTTTCTGAACTCCTCCGGAGAGCGACCGATCTCGTCGATCTGCGCCTTGGCCGCCAAGTAGTCTTCGCGTACCGCCGGGGACATGGCCTCGAGCGAACGGGCGTCGCGGGTGGGCCGCCCCTGAATGAAGAGTTCGTAGACGGCCAGCGTCGAGGTCATCGCCACGTCGTCGTCGATCATCGCCTGGAAGGTAGCCTGTGCCTCGGGTCCTTCCACGTCGATCGACGTGGCGTCGTCCCAGAGACCGGGTGGGCACTCGTCCCTGCCGCGGCCGGGCGAATAGTCGCTGTTGGTCGCCAACCCGTGCTCGATGTTGTCGATTCCGAGCGCCACGGCCTCGGTGAAGCTGATCGAGCAGAGATGGCCCGTGACCTTGATTCCCTGCGCATGGGCTTCGTCGATTGCCGCGGTCAGCTCCTCGGTGCGGATGTTGGTGTACGCCTTCAGCCAGGTCGCGCCCTCGGCCGCCCAGTAGCGCACGAAGCGGCGCGCCTGTTCCGGCGACTCCAGCATGGTCATCCCGGAAATCCCCCCGCCCGCCGTGATGTAGGGGGCCGTGATGTGGATGCGCGGCCCGGGCGTCCTCCCGGCCTCGATCTCGGCGCGCAGGTTGAGCTCAGCGTACGGCTGCCGGCTCCCCGTCGTCCGCACGGTGGTCACCCCGCTCCCCAGATAGAGCCTCGGCGCGGAGTAGGTGAGCTGCGCGGAGCGGCCTCCGGCCGCCGTGTAGAAGAGGTGGTTGTGCAGCCCGATCATCCCCGGAATGACCGTGTGGCCCGTCAGGTCCATGACCTCGGCGCCCGCGGGGATGTCCACCTGGTCGTCCGCCCCGACCGCACTGATGCGGTTGCCCTCGATCACGACGGTTTGGTCGCGTGCCGGCAGCGCTCCCGTGCCGTCTATGAGGATCACGCCGCGCAGTGCGACCGCCTCCGCGTCGACGGCGACGTAGGTGGCGGCTTGGGAGCCCTCCTCGGGCTGCTGGGCCGCTGCGGTGGCGGCGGGGGCCGAAAGAGCTGCGGTCACGACGGCGGCCGCGAAGGTCGCGGGCGACAGAACCCGCTCGGCTCGGATGCCTGCCCGGATCGCCGGGTTGATGGTTTCAGTGCCTGTCATCGGTTCCTCCCCGCTCAATTGATCCCCACCCGCCCCGTCACGTCCGCCAGCATGGCGGGCGAATCGTAGCCCACCCCGTCCTTGAAGACGAGGGTGACGTCGCGGATCACCGAGGGGTCCGCGGTCAAGTCCCCCCGCATCACCACGAGGTCCGCGAGCTTGCCCGTCTCGACGGTGCCCAGGTCGTCGAACACGTCCAGCACAAGCGCGCCGTTGGCGCTCAGGACCTGCACCGCATCCTCCGGGCTGAAGCCGGCCTCGATGAAGAGCTCGTAGTTGCGCTGGTCGCCGTAGCCCGCGAGCGCGCCGCCGTTGCCGGTGGGGTCGACACCGGCCGCGAGGACTCCGCCCGCATCGTGAAACGCCTTCTCGTAGGCCATCGCGTTCAGGAAGCCGTCTTCCGGTCGTCCGATTTCGTCGATCTCCGCCTTCGCAGCGAGGTAGTCCTCGCGCACGGCAGGCGCCATCGCGGCGAGCGTGCGCGCGTCGCGCGTCGGACGCCCCTGCACGAAGAGCTCGTAGACGGCCAGCGTCGAGGTCATCGCCACGTCGTTCTCGATCATCGCATCGAAGGTCGCGGCGACTTCGGGGCCATCCACGTCCACCGCGACCGCCGTTTCCCACAGGTCGGCGGGACATTCGTCCTGCACCTTGCCCGGAAAATAGTCGCTGTTGGTGCCGAGTCCGTGCTCGATGTTGTCGATCCCGAGCGCCACGGCCTCGGTGAAGCTGATCGAACAGAGATGTCCGGTCACCTTGAGCCCCGCCTGGTGGGCCTCGTCGACGGCGGCGGCGAGGTCTTCTGCGCTGATCGTCGTGTACGCCTTCAGCCAGGTCGCGCCTTCCGCCGCCCAGTAGCGCACGAAGCGCCGGGCCGCCTCGGGGCTCTTGAGCCGGGTCATGATGTTCAGGCTCTCGTCCCCGGTCATGTAAGGAGCGGTTATGTGGATGCGCGGGCCGGGCTGCAGGCCGCGCTCGATCTCGTCCTTCAAGTTCAGTTCGGCGTAGGTGGCGAGGCTTCCCGTCGTGCGGATGGTGGTGACCCCGGAGCCGAGGTAGAGCCGCTGGCCCGTGTAGCTCATGGGGTGCATGCGTCCGCCCGCCGCCATGTAGAAGAGGTGGTTGTGAAGGCCGACCATGCCGGGCATGACCGTGTGGCCGGAGAGGTCCACGACTTCGGTGCCTGCGGGGATCCGCACCCGGCCCGCGTCTCCGACGGCCGTGATGCGCGTGTCCGTGATCACGATCGTCTGGTCGCGGCGGGCCGGAGCACCGGTGCCGTCCAGCAGCGTGACGCCGGTCAGCGCGACCGCATCGGAGTCGACCGCAACGTAGGCGGCGGCCTCCGACCCCTCGGCGGGCCGTTGGGCCGCGGCGGGATTCACCGTCGCGAGCAGAGCGAAGGGGAACAGGGCTGCGGCCGCGCGTATGACGCGGTGCTTCAACTTCTGCATGGGCATCGACCTCCGGCCGGGGTACGGGGATCGGGCCCGCAAAGACATGTCGGACCCTCCTTCACCTGTCCATTGTGCGCCGCAAGGGATTCCGGCGCCAGTGGGCGTGTCAGTGGGCGGATCCGCTCCGTGCGTGTCTCGAGGGGGGACGATCACGGGCTGTCGGAACCCCTTACGGGTTGACCGTGAACAGCATCCGCATTCCCGCTTCCAGATGCTCCGAGATGTGGCAGTGTGCCATCCAGCGGCCCGGATTCGTGACTTCGAGGAGGATGTCGGTGGTCGTTCCGGTCGGGAGCAGTACCGTGTCCTTCCAGGCGAGGTTCTCGTTCGGCACTCCGTTGCGGGCGAGAACGAGGAATCGCTGCCCGTGGATGTGGAAGGGGTGCTGCATGGCGTGAAAGGACCGCCGTTCGTTGTGCAGGCGGACCTTGACCACATCGCCCACCCTGAACTGCCACCCGATATCCATGTTCTCGGCGCCGGTGGCGGGGTCGCGCACGATCCATCGCACCTCGGCCGACGTGGCGTTCCAGTTCATCATCGGCATCGTGCCGCTCCACTCAACCGGGTGGAAGTAGGCGGAATCGAAGCGCATCAGCCGGTCCACGATGAACGGAATGCCGCTCGTCTCGAGCGTGAAGGTAAGCTCGTGGTCGATCGGATCGTCGAAGTATTCCCGGTAGAGGGCGATCTCGCGCGCGGTGTGGAGATTGGTGCGCAGCGTGTCGAAGGCGGCGGACGCGGGAGTGCGCGGGGCTGCCTCGTCCGCGGCGACGCCCGGTTCGGTCGCGGCGGCGTCCGCCCGGGCCGCGGCCACGCGTACCTCGCCCAGCAAGTCCGTCTCCTGGAAGAACGCGCCGCCGAGGTGGTCGATACCCTGCACTCGGTTGACGAGGGCGAAGTCGCCGGGCTCGTCGAAGCGCACATGCACGATGTACCGCTCGGCAGGACCGAGCACGATGCTCTCGACCCATTCTTCGCGCTCGAAAGCGCCTACGTCGGTACCGATGACCTTGATGCGCGGCGGGGCGGCCCGTCCGGCCTCCGCGCCCTCGCGCTGCGCCCCCGCGCCCTCTAACGACAGGTTGAACGTCCGGGTGTTGGAGACGTTGGTGAGGTACAGCCGCACGACTTCGCCTGCCGTGACGTCAAGCTCGAAGTTCGGCTCGCCGTTCACCAGCATGAGGTTGCCGAAGCGTCCCATGAAGGCGTGCGTGGAGCGCTCCAGGCCGAAGGGCATGAGCTCGTCGCCGGACATCATAAAGTCGTCCAGCATGAGGAACTCTTCCCTGTCGGCGGGCCCGTAGTAGCCGGGGCGGCGGGGCTGAACCAGCATGTTTCCGTACAGGCCCAGGTCCTTGAGGATGTCTTCCCGGTGGTGCGGGTGGTACCAGTACAGGCCGGGATCCTTGAAGCGGACCTCGTAGCGGAAGTTCCCGCCTGGCTGGACCGGATCCTGGGTGACGCCCGGCACGCCGTCCGAGGCGTTGTCCAGGCGGAGGCCGTGCCAGTGAACGGTCATCGGCCAGGCGGTCGAGTTCGTGAAGTTGACGGTGACGGCGGCGGCCTCGGGGACATCGAGCAGGGGTCCCGGATACTGTCCGTTGAACCCGTACATAACATATTCGCGGCCGCGGATGCGCCGCCGCACCAGTCCGGCCTCCAGATCGACTTCGTCGCCGTCGCCGAGCCGGATCACGTCGCGCGGCCGGGCCCGCGGGAGCGTCCCGGGGTCGATGCCCGCACCGGGCAGGAACGGGCTCGCGCCGGGCGGGCCGAGGGCCATGAGGGCGGGGAACATGGTGAGCCCCGGCATCATCTCGGGCTGCGGCCAGGTGCCGACGGTGCCCGCGCCCATCGCTGCCCCGTGCTCGTGGCCGGCCATCGGTTCCGTCCCCGTCACGCCGAGCAGGTACTCCTGCATGTCGGGCGGGGACATGCGCGCACTGGGCGAGGTCGCGCGAAGGAGCAGCCGTCCCTCCCATTCGGGCGCGTCGGCCCGCGCCTCCGCCGTCACCATGATCATGAACTTGTTCAGGCTGATCTCGCCGATGCTGCGCGTTCCGTTCGCGACCGGACCGAGGTTGACGATCTCGTCGAACAGGGGTGTTGCCAGCCACGCGACGATGTGGCTGTAATCGCCCAGGGCGGCCGGGTCGGGGAGCCCTTCCAAGGTGAGGATTCCCTCGTACAGGTGGTTTCCCGCAGGCGTGACGGCCACCCCGAAAGGCGTGTGAGGCGTGCGCAGCTCCAAGTGGCCGGACATGGTCTCGAGGCCGGGTCTGGCGGTGAGGAAGATGCAGTAGAGATCGCGGCTGGGCGTCAGGGTCGCGCCGGGAGGCGGCGGGGTGTCGTCGCAGGGCGAGGAAACTTCAAACGAGGCGGTGTGGCCGTCGGCGGGGGCCGGATTCGCGAGTGCGGCGAGGATCGCCGAGGCGGTCGTGACGACGGCCTGGAGATGCCGCAACTCGGCCGGGGTGTTCACGGATGCCCCCTGAGTGTTCGTCGCGTTCCCATGACACCATTATCCGCGTTACGCCGGGCGGGCGCAACGAGCGGACGGGCGGTCCTGAGAGTCGGCCGGGGATTCTAGCCTAGCAGCCCGTGGATGGATCGCTGCTCGAATGCCCGGCGGGATTTTGTCCACCGACTGCCGGACGGGCCTGGCTGTTGATTCGAATCACAGCATTAGTTACCTTTCCATGCTCGTTTCCATCCGGGCCCCCCGATCCACCGAAAGCAGTCTGGCGGCAGGGGTGGGAACGTGTTTTTTTGGTGGGGTACCGAAGCGGCCAACCGGGGCAGACTGTAAATCTGCTGGCGAACGCCTACGTAGGTTCGAATCCTACCCCCACCATGGAGGGCGCAGCGCCCTCTCGAAAGCACGCGGGAGTAGCTCAGTCGGCTAGAGCATCAGCCTTCCAAGCTGAGGGTCGCCGGTTCGAATCCGGTCTCCCGCTCTGGGTCTCGCGGCAGCGGGGCCAGGCTGGAAGCAACCACATGGGTGCTCTGGTAGCTCAGTGGTAGAGCGCTTCCTTGGTAAGGAAGAGGTCGCGGGTTCGATCCCCGCCCAGAGCTTGGCGGGACGATGCTCCCTGCCGCTGGCCAAACCGACGAAGATACCGACTTCAGACGAGGAAAGAATGGCGAAGGAGACGTTCGAGCGGACGAAGCCGCATGTGAACGTGGGGACGATCGGGCATGTGGACCACGGGAAGACGACGCTGACGGCGGCGATCACGCTGGCGCAGTCGAAGAGGTTCGGGGGGTCGGCGGTGGGGTTCGACGAGATCGACAAGGCGCCGGAGGAGCGGGAGCGGGGGATCACGATCGCGACGGCGCACGTGGAGTACGAGACGGCGCATCGCCACTACGCGCACGTGGACTGTCCGGGGCACGCGGACTACGTGAAGAACATGATCACGGGTGCGGCGCAGATGGACGGGGCGATCCTGGTGGTGAGCGCGGCGGACGGGCCGATGCCGCAGACGCGGGAGCACGTGCTGCTGGCGCGGCAGGTGAACGTGCCGCATGTGGTGGTGTTCATGAACAAGGTGGACATGGTGGACGACGAGGAGCTCCTGGAGCTGGTGGAGCTGGAGGTTCGGGAGCTGCTGAGCGAGCAGGGGTTTCCGGGCGACGATCTGCCGGTGGTGGCGGGGAGCGCGCTGGGGGCTCTGGAGGCCGGGGGCGAGGGGGAGGCCGGGGCGTGCATCGGGGCGCTGATGGATGCGATCGACACGTACATCCCGGAGCCGGAGCGGGACGTGGACAAGCCGTTCCTGATGCCGGTGGAGGACGTGTTCTCGATCACGGGCCGGGGGACGGTGGCGACGGGGCGGATCGAGCGGGGGGTGATCCACAAGGGCGACACGGTGGAGATCGTGGGGATGGGGGCGGACCGGAAGACGGTGGTGACGGGGGTGGAGATGTTCCGGAAGCTTCTGGAGGAGGGCCGCGCGGGGGACAACGCGGGGCTGCTGCTGCGGGGAGTGGGGAAGGCGGAGATTCAGCGGGGCCAGGTGCTGGCGATTCCGGGGTCGATCACGCCGCACACGAAGTTCAAGGCGGAGGTGTACGTGCTGACGAAGGAGGAGGGGGGCCGGCACACGCCGTTCTTCAACGGGTACCGGCCGCAGTTCTACTTTCGGACGACGGACGTGACGGGCACGGCGATGCTTCCCGACGGGGTGGAGATGGTGATGCCGGGCGACAACGTGCAGATGGAGGTGGAGCTGATCACGCCGATCGCGATGGACGAGGAGCTCCGCTTCGCGATCCGGGAAGGCGGGCGCACGGTGGGCGCCGGCGTCGTCACCTCCATCATCGAGTAGCGATACCATGGCGAGTTTTGCCGACGTCAAGACATTCGTCGACGAGTGCGTCGCGGAGATGCAGAAAGTCACGTGGCCCGATCGCGACCAGCTCCGCAACGCCACCTGGGTGGTCATCCTCTTCACGATCCTCATCTCTCTGGTAATCTGGATCATGGACCTCGTTTCCAGACTGGTTCTCGTCGATTTCATCATGGGAGTGTTCACGTCTTGAACGACGACGACCGCTGGTACGCTCTCCAGACCCAGGCGCGGCACGAGAACAGGGTCAGGAAGCTCATCCAGCAGGAGATCGACAAGCACGCGGATTCCGCAGCGGAGATCCGCGAGGTTCTGGTTCCCACCCAGGAAGTGGTCGAGATCCGGCGCGGCAAGCGCGTTCCGGTCACGAAGCCCATGTATCCGGGCTACGTCCTTGTACGGATGATTCTGAACGAGCGCACCAAACACGCCGTCAACGCCATGAAGGGCGTGAGGTTCGTGAGCCAGGCGGGAGACCCTCAGCCCCTCCGCGAAGAGGACATGAACAAGATTCTCGGGATCGAAACCGCCGAAGAGAAGGCCGGTCACGAGGAGATCCCCTTCCGCGCGGGACAGGTGGTCGAGGTGATTCAGGGGCCCTTCACGGACTTCTCGGGAACGGTTCAGGACGTCTATCCCGAAAAGGGCAA
Organism: Longimicrobiales bacterium; assembly: GCA_965215065.1. Taxonomy (GTDB): domain Bacteria; phylum Gemmatimonadota; class Gemmatimonadetes; order Longimicrobiales; family Gaopeijiaceae; genus Bin94. The sequence goes on along the minus strand of OZ244037.1, from coordinate 510,028 downwards.
GGTCAAGGTCGAGGTTTCTCTCTTCGGACGCCCGACTTCGGTGGAATTGGACTTCACCCAGCTCAGGGGTTTCTAGCCAAAGGGAGTCTCAGCGGATGGCAGTCAAGAAGGCCAGCAAGAAGCCCAGGAAAAGGGTTCTCGGTTTCATAAAGCTGCAGATCAAGGCGGGGCAGGCGAACCCGGCGCCGCCGGTCGGTCCGGCCCTGGGCCAGCACGGCGTGAACATCATGGATTTCTGCAAGCAGTTCAACGCCCAGACCCAGAAGCAGCCGGGAACCCTGACACCCGTGGAAATCACGGTCTATGCGGACCGTTCCTTCTCCTTCATAACGAAGACGCCGCCGGCGTCCTTCCTCATCAAGAGGGCGGCCGGAATCGACAAGGCTTCGTCCAACTCGCTCGAGGAAACAGCAGCCACGCTTTCGGTGGACCAGGTCAGGGAGATCGCCCGGACGAAGCTGCCGGATCTCAATACGGACGACATTGCTTCTGCCATGCGCATGGTCGCAGGGACCGCCCGTTCCATGGGCATCGACGTGGACGGGAAACTTACGGCCTGAACCGCCGGGAAGTCGAATATGCCTAGACGCAGCAGAAAATACGCAGAAGCGCGCGGGTCCTACGACCGGCAGACCCGGCACGCCCCCCGGGAGGCGCTCGGGCAGGTCAAGACCATGGCCTTCGCCAGGTTCGACGAGAGCGTCGAGGTTGCGACCCACCTCGGAGTGGATCCGCGACGGGCCGACCAGGTGGTTCGCGGTACCGTCGTCCTCCCCCACGGCACGGGGAAACCGGTGCGAGTACTGGCCATCTGCCAGGGAGACAAAGAGGCAGAAGCGCGCGAAGCCGGTGCGGAGTTCGTCGGTGCGGATTATGTGGCGAAGATCAAGGAGGGCTGGCTGGACTTCGACGTGTGCGTGGCGACCCCCGACATGATGCGATTGGTAGGTCCGCTGGGCCGTATCCTGGGTCCCCGGGGGCTCATGCCGACCCCCAAGGCGGGTACGGTGACCCCCGATGTGGGCCGTGCGGTCAGAGAGATCAAGGCCGGGAAAATCGAATACCGGGTGGACAAGAACGGAAACCTGCACGCTCCGATCGGGCGGGTCTCTTTCGCAGTCGAGCGTTTGGAGGAGAACCTGAACGAGTTCATGGCCTCGGTGCTGCGGGCCAAGCCTTCGGCGGCCAAGGGCACCTACGTCAAGAGCGTCACGGTAGCGAGCACCATGGGTCCCGGCGTCCCGGTGGATCCCAACAGCTTCTCGCGGAGAGCCTGATTCATGACCAGAGAGGAGAAACGGACGTTCGTTGCCGAGATGCGGGACCGGCTGGCGCGGTCGGAGGCGATCTTTCTGACCGACTTCACGGGACTGGACGTCAAGGCGATGACCAGCCTGCGCCGGGAAGTCAAGAAGGCGCGCGGCGAGTTTCTCGTCGTAAAGAACCGCCTGCTGCTGCGCGCCATGGCCGAGACCGACATGCCCGACATCTCCACGTATCTTGCGGGCCCGACGGGAGTCGTCTTCGGTGACGAAACCGTCGTCGGCGCCGCCAAGGTGGTGGTGGACTTCGCCAAGGAGAATGACGACAAGCCGGTCTTCAAGGTCGGAGTGCTCGAATCAACCGTCCTCGAACCCGAGGACATCGTGCGGGTCTCCCTCCTGCCGTCCAGGGAAGAACTCCTCTCCCAGGTCGCGGGCGTACTGGGCGGCCCGATGTCCGCCTTCGTGTCCGCCGTGACCGGCAAGACCCAGGAGATGGCGGGGCTTATCGGAGCCCTGCGCGACAAGGTGGAGTCGCAGAGTTAAGCGACAAGTCGAACCAGATGCCCGGTGGATCCGGGGCGAACCCAAAGGAGGAAATCAGAAAATGGCTGTGAATCAACAGGAGCTGCTCGAGACCTTCGGCAACATGACGGTGATCGAGCTCTCCGATTTCGTCGAGGCATTCAAGGACAAGTTCAACGTCACCGCCGCGGCAGCGCCCGTCATGGTCCAGTCCGCGACCCCCGATGAGGGTGACGGAGGCGATGTCGAGCAGGACGAGTTCGACGTGATCCTGGAATCCTTCGGAGCGAAGAAGATCCAGGTCATCAAGGTGGTGAGGGAAGTCACCAGCCTCGGCCTCAAAGAGGCCAAGGGGCTGGTCGACGGAGCCCCCAACCCGGTCCGGGAGGCGGTCACGAAGGGCGAGGCAGAGGAGATCAAGGGCAAGCTCGAGGCAGTCGGCGCCACGGTCAATATCAAGTAGGTGGTGCCCGTCCGAGTCTGCCGTCAGGGTCTCCGGGGCCACTCCGGCCCGCAGGAGCGGCCGGACAGGGGACAGGTATCGACAGGCTGCACTGCAGTCCCGAGGGGTCGCATGCTTCCGTCCGCGAGCGGTTGCCGTGCGCCCGGTTCCACGCATCGATAGTACGCAACAGTGACAGGGAGTGGTCATTGGCTAATCCGAACGGTACCACGCGGGCTTCTCGGCCGGTCGTAAGCTTCGCCAAGCTGCGGTCGAGCATGCCCATGCCCAACCTTCTGGGCGTCCAGCTCAGATCTTTCGGCAAACTGGTGGCGACCGAGGTCGACCCCGATCAGATGTGGCACTTCGGTCTGGACCGCGTCTTCCGGGACATCTTTCCGGTTTCCGACGTGAACGGAGATCTGGAGCTGGACTACGTCTCCTCCGAACTCGGCGAACCGAAGTACAGCGTGGAAGAGTGCATCGAGCGGGACATGACGTACTCCGCCCCGCTGAAGGCCACGTTAAGGCTGGTGGTCTGGGAAAAGGTGGGCAAGACGGAGAGGCGTCCGGGAGACATCATCGAGAAGAAAGTCTACTTGGGTGACCTGCCGCTTCTCACGGAACTGGGCACCTTCATCATCAACGGTGCCGAGCGCGTGGTGGTCAGCCAGCTGCACAGGTCCCCCGGCGTGGTGTTCGAGGAAGACACCCATCCCAACGGCACGAAGCTGTGCAAGGCGCGGATCATCCCCTTCACCGGGTCCTGGATCGAGTTCACCATCGACATCAACGACATCTGCTACGTCCATATCGACAAGAAGAAGAAATTCCCCGCCACCGCGCTCCTGCGGGCGTTGGGGTTCGGCTCCGATGCCGACATCTACGAACTCTTCTTCAAAACGCGGCGGGCCGCGATTCCGGCACAGGAAGACGATGTACGGGATCTGATCGGGGCAGTCGTCGCCGAAGACGTCGTGGATCCCGAGACCGGCGAGGTGCTCCTCGAGCACGGTACGGAGCTGGGCGACGACGAGGTCGCACTTCTGCATCGGGGTGCATTCGCGACGGTCGCGCTCTACAAGTCCGGGCAGGAGGGTCAGGGCGGCCGTCCCGGCGAAAGCCCCATTGTCAAGAATACCATCCGGAAGGATCCGACCAACAGCGAGGAGAATGCGCTCAAGGCGATCTATTCGCTCCTGAGGCCCGGCGAGGCACCCAACCTGGCGACCGCACGGGCGGTTCTGGAACAGGTGTTCTTCGATCCCAAGCGCTACAACCTGGGCCGGGTCGGGCGCTACAAGATCAATCAGCGACTCAGGCTCGACATCGCCGCCGACAAAACCGTCCTTACGAAGGATGATTTCGTCGCCATCCTCCGCTACCTGATCGAACTCGCCGAAGGCCGGGGGCGGATCGACGACATCGATCACCTCGGCAACCGGCGCGTGCGCACCGTCGGCGAGCTCATCGCCAACCAGTTCGCCGTTGGACTGTCACGCATGGCACGGCTGGTAAGAGAGCGCATGACGATCAACACCGATCGCAGGAAGCTCAACATCGACAATCTGGTGAACGCGCGGACGGTGTCGGCGGTGATCCGGGCGTTCTTCGGTTCGTCTCAGCTGAGCCAGTTCATGGATCAGACCAATCCCTTGGCCGAACTGACGCACAAGCGGCGGCTCTCGGCTCTCGGCCCCGGAGGGCTGACGCGGGAGCGGGCCGGTTTCGAGGTGCGTGACGTGCACTATTCCCACTACGGACGGATGTGTCCGGTCGAGACCCCGGAAGGTCCCAATATCGGGCTGATCACTTCACTGACGACCTACTCCCGCATCAACGACCTCGGCTTTGTGGAAACTCCCTACCGGAAGGTGGTCGAAGGGCGGGTCACGGAGGGTATCGCCTGGCTCTCCGCGAACGAGGAGCAGGAGGTCTCGATCGCCCAGGCGAACGCACCCCTGCTGCCTGACGGCCGTTTCAGGAACGAGTTCGTGCTCTGTCGGCGCCGGGGAGATTTTCCGCTCCTCCGTCCGGACGAGATCGACTACATCGACGTCGCTCCCGACCAGCTCGTTTCGGTCGCCGCGGCGATGATCCCGTTTCTCGAGCACGACGACGCAAACCGGGCCCTCATGGGCTCGAACATGCAGCGGCAGGCTGTGCCCTTGCTGTACACGGATGCACCTCTGGTCGGGACGGGGCTCGAAGAAAAGGTGGCTCGGGACTCCGGGGCGGTCACTACCGCCAAGGGGAACGGAAAGGTCGACCGTGTCACCGCGGATGAGATCATCGTGGACACGGGCAAGGCAGGAGCCGGGGAGACCCACCGCCCGCTGGCCGAGCTTGTCCGGTTCGACCGCTACCGGCTCAAGAAGTTCTGGCGGACCAACCAGGACACGACCATCAATCAGAGACCGCTGGTGAAATCCGGCCAGTGGATCAGCGAGGGCGAGATCATCGCCGACGGTCCGTCGACCGATCACGGCGAACTGGCCTTGGGACGCAACGTACGCGTCGCCTTCATGCCTTGGTACGGGTACAACTTCGAGGACGCAATCGTCGTTTCGAAGCGCTTGGTCCAGGACGATATCTTCACATCAATCCATGTCCAGGAGCTGGAACTCCACGTTCGGGATACGAAGCGCGGGATGGAAGAAATCACCCGCGAGATCCCCAATGTCGGCGACGAAAGCATGCGCGACTTGGACGAGAGGGGAATCATCCGCGTCGGTGCCAAGGTGAAGGCCGGGGACATTCTGTGCGGCAAGATCACTCCCAAAGGGGAAACCGAGCTTTCCCCGGAGGAAAAGCTGCTGACGGCGATCTTCGGAGAGAAGGCCAAGGACGTGAAGGACTCTTCGCTGCGGACGTCTCCGGGAATGGTCGGCACCGTGATCGGCGTGAAGATCTTCTCGCGGCGGATGGACGACCCGCTTCTCGAGCCCGAGCACGGAGCGCGTATCGGAGAGCTGAGGAAGCAGGAACGAGACAGAATCCGGAATGTAAGCAAGGTTCGCGACGAAGAGCTGCTCAACCAGCTTCGAAACCAGGTCGTCGCGCTCTGCCTCAAGAAGGGAACCGTGCAGCCCTACTACGACGAGGGCACGAAGCTTACTCCGAAGCGCATCGAGAAGCTGAAGCTGTCCGAGGTGGATCTGCACACTCTGAAGATCGCGAACCGACGCACGAACGAGGAGCTGCGACGGGTCATCAACGAGGCCGGCCGACTTATCGCACGGGAGCGCGAGCGGACCGAGGAGCAGATCAACAAGGTCTTCCAGCCGGACGAGTTGCCGCCCGGCGTGGTGCAGCTTGTGAAGGTCTGCATCGCCGAGAAGCGGAAGATCTCGGTGGGTGACAAGGTGGCCGGCAGACACGGGAACAAGGGGATCATCGCGAGGATCGTCCCCGAGGAGGACATGCCGTACCTTCCCGACGGGAGGCCGGTGGACATCGTCCTCAATCCGCTCGGCGTTCCGTCGCGCATGAACGTCGGACAGGTTCTCGAGACGCACCTAGGGTGGGCGGCGGACAATCTGGGCTTCGAGGCCAAGACTCCCGTCTTCCACGGGGCCTCCGAGGACGAGATCGCTCTGCTCCTGAGGTTGGCCGGGGCGAAGTGGGCCGGTAAGCATCTCGCCGAGGGAATCGCGTGGCCCTTCGAGCCTCGTCACTACCGTGAATTTCTGGAAATGGCGAGGTCGCATCCCGAGAGGGGCCGAGGCGGGATGAATGCCGACGGTAGCGGCGCCGGCGGAGCGCACGGCGTCGTGGCGATCGGCAAGAGCCTGGACATGTACGCCGAGGCCGCACGCGGCACCGAGGCGGAAGAGCTGTTCCGCGCCTTGCGCGACTTTCTCGTCGCCGCCGGAATCCGGGTGTCCGCGGGGCGGAGGCAGGTGGTCAAGCAGGCCTTCCCGGCGATCGCCGCGCTGTGCCGCACCAAGTCACCCCGCACGGGGCTCGAGGCTGCCCTCCGGGAATTCCTGGCCGCGGCCGAGATCCTCCCCAACGGGAAGGTATGGCTCAGGGACGGCCGCAGCGGAGAACGCTTCAAGTTCCCGATCACGGTGGGCGCGATCTACATGCTGAAGTTGTCCCACCTTGTGGACGACAAGATCCATGCCCGAAGCATCGGGCCGTATTCGCTGGTCACTCAGCAGCCTCTCGCCGGAAAGGCGCAGTTCGGAGGCCAGCGCTTCGGCGAGATGGAGGTCTGGGCGCTGGAAGCGTACGGTGCGGCCCACACCCTTCAGGAAGTCCTCACCGTCAAGTCCGACGATGTCGCTGGCCGTTCCAAGGTGTATGAGGCGGTGGTCAAGGGCGAGAACCTCCCCATGCCCGGCATACCCGAGTCCTTCAATGTGCTGGTGAAGGAACTCCAAGCGCTCGGCCTCGCCGTGGAACTAGGCTCTGACCAGTAAACGCAAAGAAGGATTGAACACATGATCGACTTTCCCCGCGTTCCCCGCGCGAAGGAGCCCCGGTCGTCGGATTTCGACTTCATCCGGATCAGGATCGCCTCCTCGGAAGACATTCGCGAGTGGTCGTACGGCGAGGTCACCAAGCCCGAAACCATCAACTACCGCTCGTTCAAGCCCGAACCGTCGGGACTCTTCTGCCAGCGTATCTTTGGGCCGGTGAAGGACTGGGAGTGCGCCTGCGGCAAGTACAAGCGCATTCGCTTCCGCGGCATCATCTGCGACCGCTGCGGTGTGGAGGTCACGCTGTCCAAAGTTCGCAGGGAGCGAATGGGCCACATCGAGCTGACCGTTCCCATCTGCCACATCTGGTTCCTGAAAGCACTGCCGAGCCAGCTCGGATACCTCCTCGACATGACCCTGAAGAATCTCGAGCAGGTCATCTACTACGCGGCCTACGTCGTGACCAATCCGGGGAACCAGGATGTGGAGTTTCTGGATCGGCTCGACGAGGACGAGTATTACGACCTTCGTGTAAAGGCGCGTGCGGAACAGGACGGGAGCTTCAAGGCGGAGATCGGAGCCGAAGCGGCCCGAACACTCCTCAGACGGCTGGATTCGCCGGAGGTCCCCATCGCCGACCAGAACAGGGACGGAAAGGGCATGGACCGCCTGGCGTCGTGGCTGCGCAACGAGATCGCCACCGAAACATCACAGCACCGAAAGAAGCGGAAGCTGCGCCGCCTCAAGGTGGTGGACGCACTGCGCAACTCGGGGGACACTCTGGATAAGCGCAACAGGCCCGAGTGGATGGTACTGGACGTGATCCCGGTGATCCCACCGGATCTTCGGCCGCTGGTACCGCTCGACGGGGGGCGCTTTGCGACCTCCGACCTGAACGACCTGTACCGGCGGGTCATCAACCGCAACAATCGGCTCAAGAAGCTGATCGAGATGCGGGCTCCCGAGGTCATCCTGAGGAACGAGAAGCGGATGCTGCAGGAGTCGGTCGACGCTCTCTTCGACAACGGACGCCGGTCGAAGGCGATCCGGGGCCGGGGCAAGCGGCCGCTGAAATCCCTTTCCGACATGCTCAAGGGGAAGCAGGGGCGCTTCCGGCTGAATCTGCTGGGCAAGCGCGTCGACTACTCGGGGCGCTCGGTCATTGTCGTCGGGCCGGAGCTCAAGCTGCACCAGTGCGGCTTGCCCAAAGCAATGGCGGTGGAACTCTTCAAGCCGTTCATCATCCACGAACTGGAGAAGCGCGGCGAAGCGGAGACCGTGAAGAAGGCCAAGAAGATCGTCGAACAGAACGATCCCAAGGTCTACGAGGTCCTCGAGGACATCATCCGGGACCACCCCGTACTCCTGAACCGCGCACCTACGCTGCACCGTATCGGGATTCAGGCCTTCGAGCCGGTTCTCGTCGAAGGCAAGGCGATCCGCATCCACCCCCTCGTCTGTACGGCCTTCAACGCCGACTTTGACGGGGACCAGATGGCGGTGCATCTGCCTCTTTCCTATGAGGCACAGCTCGAGGCTCGGGTTCTGATGCTCTCGAGCAACAATGTCCTGCTGCCGTCGAACGGACGACCCGTGGCTGCTCCCAGCCAGGACATGGTGATCGGATCCTACTATCTGACGAAGCCGCCGATCGAAATCGCTCAGCTCGAGCTTGCGGCGAACTCCTCGACGGTCGATGACGAGCAGCGGTCCGAGGCCGACGCTCGCCTTGCCGAGCTGTACGAGGGCGCACGCCGCTTCTCGTCCTACGGAGAAGTGGAGATGGCGCTGGCCCACGGCTATGTGGAGTTTTCAACGCCTTGTCATTTCTGGGTCGGCGCGACCGGATGGGTGCGGACGACCGTCGGACGCGTTCTGTTCAACTCGATCATCCCCGAGTCGATCGCCTTCCTGAACCGGACGTTCGGAAAGAAGCAGCTCGGCGACCTGATCTTCCAGTGCTTCACCGAGGCGGGGCTGACATCGACAACGGAGTTCCTGGACCACCTCAAGGACTTCGGCTTCCGCTACGCAACGCTGGGCGGCGTGTCAGTGGGGATCGACGATCTCGAAGTGCCCCCCGAGAAGGCGCAGTTGCTTGACGACGCTACGCAGGATGTGACGCGCTTCCAGAACGCGTACGAATCGGGGTTCATCTCGAACGGCGAGCGATACAACAAGATCATCGACGCTTGGACGCACGCCAACAATGACGTGGCCGAAGCCATGGTGCAGCATCTGGAGAGATCGAAGGGCGGCTTCAATCCGGTGTACATGATGATGACCTCCGGCGCGCGCGGAAACCGCGACCAGATGCGTCAGCTCGCGGGAATGCGCGGCCTCATGGCCAAGCCTCAGAAGAAGCTGACGGGTGGGATCGGCGAGATCATCGAGAGTCCGATCAGGTCCAACTTCCGCGAAGGCCTTTCGGTGGTGGAGTACTTCATCTCGACCCACGGTGCACGGAAGGGACTGGCCGATACGGCGCTCAAGACGGCCGACGCCGGATACCTCACGCGGCGTCTGGTCGATGTCGCCCAGGACGTGACGATCGCCGAGGACGATTGCGGCACGTTCCAGGGCATCGAGATGAGCGCTCTGAAGGAAGGCGAGGACATCGTGGAGCCGCTCGCAGACAGGATCGTGGGGAACGTCACCCTGGAGAGCGTCCATGATCCCATCGACGGCGAGCTGATCCTGACAGCCGACGAAATGATCAGCGAAGAGGCGGCCGACGCCATCGAGGACGCCGGAATCCAGTCCGTCAAGATTCGCTCGGTGCTCACCTGCGAGACGAAGAGGGGAATCTGCGGCATGTGCTACGGCCGCAACCTTGCCACGATGGGCCCGGTGGACAGGGGCGAGGCCGTGGGAGTCATTGCGGCGCAGTCGATCGGCGAGCCAGGAACCCAGCTTACCCTGAGGACCTTCCACATCGGCGGCACAGCCGCGCGGATTGCGGCCCAGAACCAGCGGAAGTCGAAGATATCGGGGACCGTGACGCTGGATCGCGTGACGACGGTCACTGACCGGGATGAGAAACGCATAGTCACCTCGAGGGAAGGCAAGATCGTCATGCTGACCCCGGAGGGGCAGGTGCTGAGCAAGCTCTCGGTCCCCTACGGAGCCGAGATCCATGTTGACGAAGAAGAGCAGATCCGGGCGGGCGAGCTCCTGTTCAGCTGGGATCCGTACTCGGAGCCGATCGTGGCGGATTCGAACGGGTATCTGCATTTCGTAGATATCATCGAAGAGCAGACCGTCCGGGAGGAGCTCGACGAGTCGACGGGCCGTCGCCAGATGATGGTGATCAAGGGCCGCGACAAGAAGCTGCATCCGAGGATCCAGATCCGGGCGGGCGAGGCGGCGTCGAGCGAGCTGATCAAGGAGTTCATCGTGCCGGTCGGCGCCCAGTTGGAGTGTTCCCGCGGCGACGAGGTTCTGCCGGGCGACCGGATCGCGAAGATCAGCCGAGAAGTCTACAAGACCCGTGACATCACAGGCGGGCTTCCCCGCGTGGCGGAGCTGTTCGAAGCTCGCAACCCCAAGAACCCGGCGATCATCACGGAGATCGACGGAACGGTTTCCTTCGGCGACATCAAGCGCGGCAAGCGCGAGGTGTTCGTCACGCCGAAAAGCGGACAGGGCCCGATGTACGACGTACCCGTCGGCAAGCCCGGGCGCGGACGCTCCGGCGGGCGGAAAGGACAGCCTCCGCGACGGAAGTACGACGTACCCGTCGGCAAGCACATGCGCGTTCACCAGGGCGACCAGGTCCGCGCCGGCGACCGTCTGTCCGAGGGGGCCGTCAACCCGCACGACATACTGAAGATCAAGGGACCGAGAGCCGTCCAGAAGTACCTTTTGAACGAGATCCAGGAGGTGTATCGACTTCAGGGTGTGACGATCAACGACAAGCACATCGGCGTGATCGTACGGCAGATGCTTCAGAAGGTAAGAGTCGTCGATCCGGGCGAGACCCACCTGCTGCCGGGAGACCATGTCGACCGGGTCGAGTTTCGGCGAATCAACGAGACGGCGCAGGCGGAGGGGAAGAAGCCGGCCATCTACGAACCGCTCCTGCTAGGCATCACCAAGGCGAGCCTCACCACGGATTCGTTCATCTCGGCAGCTTCCTTCCAGGAGACCACCAGAGTGCTGACCGATGCTGCCGTGCGGGGGGCTCGGGACGACCTCAAGGGGCTCAAGGAGAACATCATCATCGGGCACCTCATCCCCGCCGGAACGGGTGCGCACAGGTGGCACGACATCGAGTTCCAGGTGGAGCGCTCGTACTACGACGAGGAGATCCTGCCGCTGACCGCTCCGGGTGAGAGCCTCCCCGGTCTCAGCGAAGAAGTGAAGGAAGTTCCGGCGGAGTAGGCGGGCCCGAAGGCAGTGCGGCCCCCTCGGCTCGCTCGCCTCGGCGGGCGGCAAGACGTCCGCTGTTGACCGGGACCGCGAAAACAGATAACTTACATGCCTAACTGCGGGGTGGAGCAGTCTGGTAGCTCGTCGGGCTCATAACCCGAAGGTCGCGGGTTCGAATCCCGCCCCCGCTATGGACTGCATCGGATCCAGGGACGCCGCCTCGTGCGGCGTTTCTGGCGTAGGACCGGCCCGGCGGTCGGCTGAAGGTGTGGGCCCGTCGGCACGGACCCGGCCGGTTTTTGTCGGAGCGATGTCGTTTCGGGCCAGGTAGCTCAGTTGGTAGAGCACGCGACTGAAAATCGCGGTGTCGGCGGTTCGATTCCGCCCCTGGCCACTGGAGGATCAAAGGTCCGTAGCTCAATTTGGTAGAGCACCGGTCTCCAAAACCGGCGGTTGGGGGTTCGAGTCCCTCCGGGCCTGTACGGCAGGATTACGCCCTCGTCGTCTAACGGTTAGGACACCACTCTTTCAAGGTGGAGATCGGGGTTCGATTCCCCGTGAGGGTATCGGGCCGGGGCATGCTCCGGCCGCACAGTGCGAAGGGGCTGTAGCTCAGTTTGGTTAGAGTGCCGGTCTGTCACACCGGAGGCCGCGGGTTCGAGTCCCGTCAGCCCCGCTGCCGGTCAGCTGGGATGGATGATTGAAAAGTCGGGTCTGGAAGCTAGTGTTCCTGGCTCATGGTTCGCGAGTTGCGGGGCCGTAGCTCAGTTGGGAGAGCGCCTGAATGGCATTCAGGAGGTCAGGGGTTCGACTCCCCTCGGCTCCACTGCGCTTTGCCGATGTGCCGGGCTCGGGTGGCGGAATTGGCAGACGCGCAGGATTCAGGATCCTGTGGGGGTTAACCCCGTGAGGGTTCGAGTCCCTCCCCGAGCATTGGCGGCCGGTGGCTGCCGGACGCGGTACCGGTTGGCGCCCACGTGCTGGAATTGGTAGACAGGCTGGTTTGAGGGACCAGTGTTCGAAAGGACGTACAGGTTCGAGTCCTGTCGTGGGCATTATCCCGAGACTTCTCGCAGAGCGCCCGTAGCTCAATTGGATAGAGTACCTGACTACGGATCAGGGGGTTGGGGGTTCGAGTCCTCCCGGGCGTATTGGGGGCGCGTAGCTCAGTTGGTTAGAGTGCCACGTTGACATCGTGGAGGTCACAGGTTCGAGTCCTGTCGCGCCCATGGCGGATCAGGGGCCGTAGCTCAGTTGGGAGAGCGCAGCGTTCGCAATGCTGAGGTCAGGGGTTCGACTCCCCTCGGCTCCATTGGTTTAGCAGCCTGAAATGAAGACATCGCCACCGTAGCTCAGCTGGTAGAGCACGTCACTCGTAATGACGGGGTCGTCGGTTCGAGTCCGACCGGTGGCTCTACCCTAACGTAACGTCAGGGGTCTGCGGCGAGCGAGCAAGCGGCAGACAGCCCCGTGGTGTAATTGGCAACACGTCTGACTCTGGATCAGAAGAGTCCTGGTTCGAGCCCAGGCGGGGCTACTTGGGAGGGATGGCTGAGCGGCTAAAAGCGGCGCCCTGCTAAGGCGTTGGTCCATCGGGCCACGTGGGTTCGAATCCCACTCCCTCCGTGAGCGGCAGCGCTGAAATCCGGACTCTGAAGTACGGATACGGGAGGCGTAGTCCTAATTGGTAAGGCACCGCACTCGAAATGCGGCGTGCGTCGAGCACTTGGGGGTTCGAGTCCCTCCGCCTCCGCTCAGAACTCCCCCGTCTCCTGGTTCGGTGCGCGGTGACGGTGCGCGGCAGGGGAGACTCATCTTCAACGGGGCGTGGCTCAGTCCGGTAGAGCGCTGCGTTCGGGTCGCAGAGGTCCCCGGTTCGAATCCGGGCGCCCCGATTATTGCCGGGAATCAAGCAGGACGGGTGGCCGAGTGGCTTAAGGCGCACGACTGGAAATCGTGTGGGCATCTTGCCCGCGTGGGTTCGAATCCCACCCCGTCCGTGGCCATGATCAACCACCGAACGCGAGGATTGCAATGGGTCTAGAGCGACGCTTTGATATTCCATTCGTGTCGGCACTTGCTCTACGCGAGAAAGCCATCCAGCAGAACTACCGGCCCATAATCGGTGTTCATAAGTGGTTCGCCCGCCGACCCGGAACGCTGTTTCGCGCACTGATGCTGTCCGAGTTCGTTGATGCATCGCTGGCGGAATCCTTTTTTTTATCTCATCAACTCGATGGAAAGAAAATCGCCGACCCATTCATGGGAGGCGGGACGCCGCTGATCGAGGCGAACCGGCTCGGTGCGGATGTGGTGGGGTGGGACATCAACCCGATGGCTTGGTGGATCGTTGGTCGAGAGCTGGAGCACCTGAACCCGATGGCGTATGGCGAGGCCGCCCACTCCATGGTGGAGGACCTGCGGCGTGAAATCGGGCATCTATACGAGACCGAATGCATAAAGTGCGCGAGCACAGTGCCGGTCAAGTACTTCCTCTGGGTGAAGACGCAGCAGTGCGGCTCGTGCGAGCAGCCGATTGACTTGTTCCCGGGATACCTGATCGCAACGGACACCCGGCATCCGCGGAATGTACTGGTCTGTGCGAAGTGTGGCACCCTCAATGAGGTTGCTGATCGCCGCGCGCCCGGCCAATGCCGTTCCTGCGACACGAGAATGCCCGTGCGGGGACCAGCTCGGCGAGGGACGGTCACGTGTAGTCATTGCGACTCTGAGAATCGGTTTCCCGTCGTGACGAATGGACCATTGGAACATCGAATGTTCGCCATCGAGTATTACTGTCTGTATTGCAAGAACACACATAGAGGGAGGTTCTTCAAGAAGCCCTCGGAACAGGACTTGGCCCGGTATGACGACAGTGCGACCGAGTTGGGAAACACGGTATTGAAGTATGTTCCCGATGATCGCATTCCGCCGGGGGACGAATCGTCGAGGCTGCACAGATGGGGCTACCTGAGATATCGTGAGATGTTCAATGACCGGCAACTCCTTGGCTTGGAGAAGAGTTGCAGGCTCGTGGCGTCACACCGGAACTCGCGCGTCAGAAGAGCGCTCGCCACCAACCTTTCGGACCTGCTTCGGTACAACAATACCCTCGTGCGATATGACACGGCCTCACTGAAGGCATTGGACCTGTTCTCGGTGCATGGTTTTCCGGTGGGCCTCGTGCGCTGCGAGTCCAACCTCCTTGGCATTCGCGGAGGCAATGGGAAGCCAGTGGGTAGCGGCGGGTGGAACAACATAATTACCAAGTACCGGACTGCGAAGGAATTCTGCTGTCGGCCGTTTGAAGTTCCGGTTCGATCACGAACAAGGATCCATACCACGGGAGAATGGATTGGTGAGTCGCGATCAGGAGCCGGCCCCGGGCGTCGTGTCGTTGACCTGCGGTGCGGCAGTGCTACGGAGGCGGACCTTGAGCCCGGGACTCTGGACGCCGTCTTCACGGATCCTCCGTATTACGATAATGTCCAGTATGCGGAATTGATGGACTTCTGCTATGTCTGGCTTCGGCGCGTGGCCCGATCGGATTCGAGGAGTTTTGTGAGTCCCTCAACGCGAAATGCCAAGGAACTGACGGGGAACGCGACGGAAGGCAGGGACTTGCCCCACTTCACGGATGGTCTTTCAAGCGTGTACACAAAGATGTCGCGAGCGCTCAAGCCGGGAGCGCCCCTCGCGTTCACATACCATCACAATCGTCCGAGCGCATATCATCCAGTGGCGGTGGCCATTCTCGATGCCGGTCTCGTTGTAACAGCTACATTGCCGTGTCCGGCGGAGATGAGCGGCTCCATCCATATCAGCGGCACGAAGTCCTCCATTGTAGATACGGTCTTTGTGTGCCGGTCCGCAGATGTCCGGGCTGACTGCGATTTCGTCCGCGACGCGGAGCGGTTGGCAGACTTGGTAGCCATCGACATTGCCAAGCTCAAGGCCGGAGGCGTGGTGGCCAGAGAGGGTGACATGCGGTGCCTGGCCCTCGGCCACATGACCCGTGTGATGGTGTGGAATCTCCAAGCTGGTTGGGACAAAAGAATGCCCACAGTCAAGAAACTGGCCACGGTGGCGGATGTGATGGGCGCATTGGCGTCGGTCGAGGATGTGCTTGCCGAAATCCGGTTGGATGTCGACAATGTAGCCGTTTCCTACGGGAGCCAAGCGGATCTCTTCCGGGGCGTCCCACAATGAGAGAAGGCCGATTGCCATTCGAGGTGTCCTACGTTGAATTGACTGACGACATCGATTTCTACGTGGAACGAGTGTTTGACGCAATCAAGAGCGACTATCTCGCTGATTTTCTGGTCCTTCCGCGCGGATCCGGGTTTGTCTCCTCACGACACTTTGTGGAGGGATACGAGGCGCTCGTCGACGCCACCGAATGCTTCCGCGCCTTGGATGCGGACGCATTGTTCAATACCATTGCCAAGGTGCCAATGGCCCTCATCGTAATCAGGACTATCCTTGGACTGTCGCCTCCCGAGTGGGCAAGTTTGGCATCGGCGGCGAGCGATGAACGAATCGACCAGGGGTTTGCACGCAACTTGGATCGGTCGATACGGACTGAGCCGACGAAGAGAATCGGCCAGACGCCCCTTCAGCGGACGAGGATCCGTGCCCTTGTCTCGGTCGCATGTGAGATGCTTACGGAAGGGGTCCCAGATCGGCAGGCGAACGAGCTGCATCGATTGGAGAAGGTCGACACGCGCGGCGGGCTCGGTACACTTGCCAAGGTCGCGAGGGACGGCGTGCGGTACGAGTCCCTATTGTACGAGCGCTTTTTGGGGCGTCCGTTCGCCTCTCATCGTGACTCGGTGAGCGAGCTCGTCGGCGGTATGCTTGAGGACCGAATTGAAGATCACCTTGCTTCGACCGGGATCGTATACCACGGGACCAACCGCGGGGAGTCTGTACCGGGGTGGGACCAGAATCCAGATTTCTTCTGCCCCGAACCTGGGGCACCGACGGCTGTGATTGAGGCGAAGATGACAAACGACGACGGAACTGCAAGAGACAAGATTGCACGAGTACTGCGACTTGCGGAAATGCGTGACAGTCGCGAGCGTGAGTACCGCAGAGGATTCGCTGTGATCGCGTGTATCGCCGGGCGCGGCTTTGCGATCAGGAAGTCTGACATGAAAGATCTCCTCTTTGCCACACGGGGCAAGGTGTTCACGCTCTCGCAGATCGACCGCCTGGCGGACTGCGCGGGGCTGACAAGGGAAGGACAATGACCGAACAATGAGACTGCGGACTCTGTCGGCCGCAGCCCTGTTCCTTCTTCCTCCGGGATCGGCCGCACAGGATTTGGCGCTCACCGGGGCCGTCGTCCTGAACCCGGTTGACGAATCCGTCCGGCGAGGTGTGGTGATGATCGAAGCAGGGCGGATTCTCGGCCTTGCCGAAGCCCTCCCCCCGGACTTCGGCGGACCCACCCTCGATCTGGACGGGCGCTACGTCGTTCCGGCGTTCGCGGATCTTCACACGCATTCGTTCGGGAACGCCTCGCCTGCCGGCATGCCTCAGCTGCTCGGACCGCAGGGGACAGCGAACGCGGCCCTGTACAACGGCGTGGCATTCGTCCTCGACCTCTTCAGCCCGGAAGAGATGATCCTGGCCTACCGCGACGCCCAGCGCACGGGCGACCCGCAAGGGGCGCTGCTCTTCGCGGCCGGACCGTGCTTTACTGCCACAGGGGGACACTGCTCCGAATACGGAGTGCCCACCCGCATCATCGACACGCCCGAAGAAGCGCGCCGGGAGGTCGCGGACCTTGCCCGCGCCGCTCCTGATGTCGTGAAGATCGTGTACGACCATCAGAGCTACGGTGGCCGAAGCATGCCCACCGTGGATCTGAACACCCTGACCGCAACCATCGAGACGGCCCGCCGGCACGGCCTCAAATCGGTCGTTCACGTGGGAACCTGGGCGGATGTGCGCGACGCCGTCATCGCCGGCGCGGACGCAGTGACCCATACGCCCGGCCCCGAGCTCCCGCCCGCCGATCTCGTTGACCTGATGGTCCGGTCGGGCACATATCACATCCCGACGCTGGCGGTTCAGGGCGACTTCGCGCGGATGGTGGACAGCCCTGACATGCTCGACGATCCTCTTCTGCGGGCGACCGTGCCGGAAGCGATCCTGGACGCTTATCGCCAAGTCGATACATCTCAGCCCAGGCTTCAGGGTTGGCTGACTTGGCAACGCAACCTCATGGTACCGAACCTGGAAGCCGTCAAGACCTTGGCCGACGCGGGAGTCACAATGCTGTCGGGCACCGACGCGGGCAACTTTGCCGTCTTCCAGGGATACTCGGTGCACCGTGAAATGGAGCTGCTCGCCGCTGCCGGGCTGTCCGCCTGGGAGGTGCTTCGCAGTGCGACCACCAACGCGTCGCGTTTCCTGGGCCGCCGGTGGGGCGTCGAGCCCGGAGACGAGGCCAGTCTGGTCGTCCTCGACGCTTTCCCCCTCGAATCCATCGCCAACACGAAGCGCATCCACGCGGTGATCCAGGAGGGAGTCGTGGTCGACCGGGAGTCTCTGCGCGTCTGGGAGTCGGGCAGCGGTCAGCGGGACAACATGTAGGCCGGGCAACGGTCAGCACGGGCAGCGGATCATGATTGGTGTAATGAGTGGCTCACCGGGACGGACGGCGGCGATCGCCGCGGCGGCGGTCGCGCTCTTCGCCGTCCCGGCGCAGGGTCAGATCTTCGAGCTGATGCGGATCATCCGCGACGGCGGCAGCTGGCTCGGTCTTCCGGTCACCGCGGGGCGGGCGTCGCTCTCGGGCCCGGTCGTGCCGGTCGCCGGGTTGGCGCTGAACGGCTGTCTCCGGGTCTGGGACGGACACTCGGGGGAATGGACGATTCGGGCCGAGGACAAGCTCGGCGGAAGCAAGCTCGACGTGACGGCGAAGCCGGGCCGGCCCGTGCGGTTCGAGTTCAAAGGCGGGCTTCAGGCCCAGCTCGAGGTTGCCGTCGAATGGAGCGAAGCCCGCGACACCACGCTGCATGTCTGGGTGGGCGTGACTCGTCCGTCCGCGCCGGGCGGAGAGCGCGACATCTGTCGGCCGCCTCCGGGGTAGCGTTCGGTCCGACCTTCGCACAACCGTTCCCGACGACGGCTCATCCATTATTAGATTGTCTGCGGAAAAGCGGGGGCACGCTCGGTTTCCCCGATATCCTGCTACCCGAACCCTCGAACACCCGAACCCTCGAACAAAAGGCGGCATGAACCGGGACATCGAAGTCATACAAGAGAGAATCAAGGAGGCCAGCGGCTTCGTCGACCGCCTGCTGGACGAAGTCGGGCGGGTCGTCGTCGGGCAGAAGACCATGGTGGAGCGGCTGCTGGTCGGGCTGCTGTCGGACGGGCATGTCCTCATGGAAGGGGTGCCCGGGCTGGCCAAGACGCTTACCGTGCGGACGCTCGCCGATGCGGTGCGGACGTCGTTTCAGCGCATCCAGTTCACGCCCGATCTGCTTCCGGCGGACTTGATCGGCACGCTGATCTACGACCCCAGGAAGACCGAGTTCAAGACCAGGAAGGGCCCGGTCTTCGCGAACGTGATCCTGGCCGACGAGATCAACCGCTCGCCCGCCAAGGTCCAGTCGGCGCTGCTCGAGGCCATGCAGGAACGCACGGTCACGATCGGCGAGAACACCTTCCCGCTGCCGTCTCCGTTCCTCGTGCTGGCCACGCAGAACCCCATCGACCAGGAGGGAACCTACCCGCTGCCGGAGGCGCAGGTGGACCGCTTCATGCTCAAGCTGTCGGTGGGGTATCCGGACCGCGATGAGGAGCTGGAGATCATGCGCCGGATGAGCACGGGACCTGTGCCCGAGGCCGCCCCGGTCGTGACTCCCGAGGAGATTCTGCAGGCGCGCCGGGCGACGGAAACGATTTACATGGACAGCCAGGTCGAGCGCTATATCGTCGAGCTTGTCTTCGCAACCCGAGAACCCGCGCAGTGCGGCCTGCGGGAGCTTGACCCGCTCGTCGCGTTCGGTGCATCGCCCAGAGCCACCATCTGCCTGGCCCGCACGTCGCGCGCCCATGCGTTTCTGCGCCATCGCGGCTACGTGACCCCGGAAGACGTGCGGTCCGTGGCGATGGACGTGCTGCGGCACCGGATCATTCTGACGTACGAGGCGGAAGCGGAGGAGGTGACCTCGGAGGACGTGGTGATGCGGGTGCTGGACACGATTGAGGTCCCGTAGCTCGGCAGCCCGTGGACGGAATTCCCCCGGCGTTCGAGCGGCGATGCATGCGCGGGCTGCCAACCGTGTGGTTCGTTGGACGGAGCGGTTCGGCAAGGCGATGATTCCCCGCGAAATCCTCAAGCAGGTGAGGCTGCTGGAGATCACCACGCGCGGCCTGGTGAACGACGTGTTTTCGGGCGAGTACCATTCCGTCTTCAAGGGGCGGGGGATGAGCTTCGCCGAGGTGCGGGAGTACCGCTACGGCGACGATATTCGCGGCATAGACTGGAACGTGACGGCGCGGACGGGCTCGCCGCACGTCAAGGTCTTCGAGGAGGAGCGCGAGCTGACCCTGATGCTGGTCGTCGACGTGAGCGCGTCCGCCGACTTCGGGACGCGGAGCCGGATGAAGTCGGAGCTGGCCGCCGAGTTGTGCGGCGTTCTGGCGTTCAGCGCGATCAAGAACAACGACAAGGTCGGGCTGATCCAGTTTTCCGACCGGATCGAGCGCTTCGTGCCGCCTCGCAAGGGGCGCCGCCATGCGCTGCGGGTGCTGCGCGAGCTGCTCTACCATCCGGCGGAGGGAGCGGGAACCGACGTTGCGGGCGCGCTCGAGTATCTGGCCCGCGTGACGCGGCGGCGCACGGTCGCGTTCCTCGTGTCGGACTTTCTCGCCTCGGGTTACGAGCAGGCGCTCTCGGTGGCGGCGCGCCGGCACGATCTGGTCGCGGTGCGCGTGGGCGACGTGCGGGAAGCGGAGGTTCCTCCGATGGGGTTCGTCGAGTTCGAGGATCCCGAGACGGGCGAGCGCGCCGTGGTCAACACGTCGGGGCGGGCCTTCAAGCGTCGCTACGCGAAGAGTCGCGCGGCTGCCCGGGCGCGCGCGGACGAACTGTTCCGGCGCAGCAGGGTGGACCTGATCGACGTGACGACCGGCGTGCCGTACGAACGGGCGCTGCGACGCTTCTTCGAGGAGCGGGGGCGGCGGGTGCGGTGAGGGCGATTCGTGCGGCGATCGGGATTCGTGCGGTGAGCGGAATTCGTGCGGCGAGGGCGATGGGCTGGTGCGGTGCGCTTGTCGCGGTGGCGGGGCTGGGCGCGCAGGTGGGCGTGGGTGCGCAGGTGGGGCTGGGCGTGCAGGCGGGTGCCGGGCAGAACGATCTCCGTGTCGTCATGGAGGTCGACACGACGGTGATCCACCTAGGTGACCCCATCGCGGTGCAGCTCCGGGTGGATCACCCCGCGGACTGGTCGGTCCAGTGGGCGGACTCGCTCGATGTTTCGCCGTTCGAGGTGCTTCGCTACGAGGTGGCGGCACCGGGTTCCTCGCCGGAGGGAGCCGGGACAACGTCCGCCGCCGACCTTACGCTCACCAGCTTCGAGTTGGGCGAACTGGAGATTCCGCCGGTCGAGATTCGCGTGCTCGGCCCGGGCGGTACCGTGCGTACCCTGTTCACGGACCCCTACCGCATCGGGGTGGAGAGCGTCGGGCTGGACGAGTCCGGCGACATCCGCGAGATCAGGGGACCGCTGTCGATCGCGCGGAACTGGTGGATTCTGATGCCGTGGCTGCTCCTGGCCGCGGCTGTGGGGGCGGGCGCGCTCTACCTTCACCGCCGCTTGCGGGCGCGCCCCGTCGCCGAGATCGTGAAGCCGAATACGCCGCCGCGCCCCCACCACCTTGTGGCGCTGGAGGCGCTCGACGAATTGGAGCGGTCATCCCTCTTGGAGCGCGGCCGGGTGAAGACGTGGCACGTCCGGGTTTCCGAGATCATTCGCTCGTATGTCGAAGGCCAGCTCGAGGTGCCCGCCTTGGAGATGACCACGCGCGAGGTGGCCGCCGGACTCCGCGATGCCGCGCTAGGCAGCCGGATCACGGACGCGTTCCATGCGTTCCTGGCGCGCTGCGACTTGGTGAAGTTTGCAAAGCTGCGTCCCCGGGCCGATACGTCGCGGGAGCTGTTGGAGGCGGCGCGCTCGCTGGTGGCGATGACAAGCGGGCCGGGCTCGGAGGCCGAGGGGGGCGAGAGCAGGGAGGACGCCCCAGGAGGCGGCCGATGATCTTTCGGTTCGAGGATCCGTGGTTCCTGCTCTTCTTGGGAGTCGTCCCGCTGCTGGGTTGGTGGTATCTGTCGCGGGGACAAAGGCGGCGGGGGTCGCTCACCCACCCTGATGTCACGGGGCTCGCCGGTGCCGACGGCGGGGAAGGGCGGTGGTTGCGGCACCTGCCGGCCGTGCTGCGCGGACTGGCGCTGGTCTGTCTCGTCGCAGCGTTCGCCCGGCCGCAGACCGGGGTCACCGGCGAGAACGTCGTCTCGGAGGGGATCGACATCGTGCTGGCGCTGGATGTCTCCAGCTCGATGCTCGCCGAGGATCTGGCCCCCAGCCGGCTGGAGGCGGTCAAGGCGGTGGCCTCCGACTTCGCCGAGGGGCGCGACAACGATCGCATCGGCCTGGTGATCTTCGCCGGGAAGGCGTTCACACAGGCGCCGCTCACCCTGGATCACTCCGTGGTGACATCGCTGATGGCCGAACTCGAAGTCGGGATGATCGAGGACGGCACGGCCGTGGGGATGGGGCTGGCCACCGCGGTGAAGCGGCTGCAGGCGAGCGAGGCCGCATCGAAAGTGGTCGTCCTGCTGACCGACGGGCGCAATAACCGGGGAGAGATTGATCCCATTACGGCCGCGCAGGCAGCACAGGCGCTTGGTGTTCGCGTCTACACCATAGGCGCGGGTGCACGCGGCATGGCGCGGGTCCCGGTGACGGGACGCTTCGGCCTGCGGCGCTATGTGACGACCCGCGTCGACGTGGACGAACCCGTGCTGCGTACCACCGCAGAGACCACCGGTGGGCGCTACTACCGCGCGACCGATCGGGAGAGCCTCGAGGCCATCTACGCGGAGATCGACCAGCTGGAGACCACCGAGATCGTCGTCGAGAACTTCACGAGCTACGGTGAACGCTTTGCGATGCCGCTGGCTGCCGGACTGATTCTTCTCCTCGCGGAGGTGGTGCTCGGGCGCACTTGGCTGAGGACGCTGCCCTGATGTTCCGCTTCGGTGCCGGTCCATGGCTGTGGGCACTGGCCCTCGTCCCTCTTCTCGCCCTGCTGTACGGATATGCGAGCCGCCGGGGCCGGGCACTTCTGGACCGATTCGGGGATCACGATCTCGTACGCCGCCTCCAGTCGTCCGTCAACGTGGCGGCCGTGCGGTGGAAGGGGACGCTCGTGCTCGGCGCGATCGCCCTGCTCGGTTTTGCGTTGGCGCGCCCCCAGTTCGGCACGCGCGTGGAGACGCTGCGGCGCCAGGGACAGGACGTGATGGTGGCGCTGGACGTCTCGCGCTCGATGTACGCCGAGGATATCGCGCCCAATCGGCTGGAGCGCGCCAGAATCGAAATCGGGCGCATCATTCAGCGGCTGGACGGAGATCGCATCGGCCTGGTGGCGTTTGCGGGCGACGCTTTCGTGCAGAGTCCGCTCACAGCGGATTACGGCGCGGCCATGATGTTTCTCAACGCGATGGATCCCACCCTCATGTCCGCACAGGGAACGGATCTGGCGAAGGCCATCGCGGTGGCTGTGGAGGCGCTGGACGAGACCCCGCCCGAGAATCGGATCGTCGTGATCGTTACGGACGGGGAAGACCACGAGGGGGGGCTCGCAGAGGCGATCACGGCGGCATCTGAAGCTCGGGTGACGATACACACGGTCGGCGTGGGATCGGTGGAGGGCGTGCCGCTTCCCGACGTGGAGGGCGTGGAGGCGCGCGGCAGGTTCCGCCGTGACGATCAGGGCAATGTGATCACCACGCGCCTGAACGAGACCGCACTGCAGGATATCGCCCTGCAGACGGGTGGAGAGTACCACATGATCGGGCAGGGCGCGGGAGGGCTCGGGCGTCT
This sequence comes from Longimicrobiales bacterium, assembly GCA_965215065.1. Taxonomy (GTDB): domain Bacteria; phylum Gemmatimonadota; class Gemmatimonadetes; order Longimicrobiales; family Gaopeijiaceae; genus Bin94. The sequence goes on along the minus strand of OZ244037.1, from coordinate 486,873 downwards.
GGTCGAGCGGATAGAAGAAGGCGGCCGGGAGGTGGAATCACGGGAAGTCACGCAGTTCGAGGAACAGTTTCAGATCTTTGTGGGGGCGGCATTGCTTCTGCTCGTAGCGGAGTTCATCGTGCCGGGCAGGCGCAGGCGCCGGACCGGGTTATCGGAGGAGGTCCTATGAAATCTCTTTGCTCGCTGACGGGGCTGCGGTCGGCGGCGGGAACGACCGCTGTTTTCGGGCTCTGCTTCGCGGTTGCAGCCGTCGGGCCGACGGTTCCGGCTGCTGCCCAGGAGGGCCGCCGCGAGGTCGAGGCCGGGAACCGGCTCTACGACGAAGGGCGCTACCCGGAGGCGCACGCCCGCTATCTGGAAGCGCTCGAGAGGGTGCCCGGCCTGCCGCTCGCGCGCTTCAACGAGGGTAACGCGCTCTACCGGAGCCAGGAGTATCAGCGCGCCATGGAGGCGTTTCTCGAGGCGGCGGAGCGGGCCGACCCCGAGTGGCATGCGAACGCCTTATACAACCTCGGCAACGCCATGTTCAGGCAGCAGCAGCCCGGCCCGGCCGCCGAAGCCTACAAGCAGGCGCTGCGCCTGGATCCGGGGGACGAGGATGCGAGGCACAATCTTGAATTGGCGCTCCGTCAGCAGCAGCAACAACAGCAGGGAGGTGAGGGAGGGGAGGGCGGCGATCAGAACGAGGACGAGCAGGAGGACGGCGGAGGACAGGGCCAGGGGGAGGAGCAGTCTCAGGACGGCCGGGAAGGCGATCAGGAGAGCGACCCCTCGCAGGGGGAGGACGGTGAGCAGCCGCCCCGGCCCCAGGACGGCCAACCCGATGGCGAACCGCCGCCTCAGGATCAGGCGAACGGCGGTGGAAGGTCCGACATGCCGCCGCCGCAGATGACTCCCGAGCAGGCTGAGCGCCTGCTGCAGGCGATCACCGAGGATCCGGGCGAGGTCAATCGGAAGGCGGCCCAGGTGCGGGGTCGGCGGCCCAGGAAAGACTGGTAGGATGAGCGACACATGACGCGGTCGAGCTCCAAACCCATCTTCTTCGCGTTTTTCGTGCGTTGCCTGTCCGCGCTGCTGCCCGCGGTTGGCTTGCCCGCTGTCGCCCTTGCACAGGATATCGGTGCACGCGCCTTCCTCAGCGCTCCGCAAGTGGGCGTGGGACGCCAGTTCGTGCTGAGTGTGGAGGTTTCGGGCACGCAGCAGCTGGATGCCCTTCCGGTGCTGCCGGACATGGAAGACTTCGCCGGCTTTCTGAGCATGAGCACATCCACGTCGGTCCGGATCGTGAACGGCCGCACCAGCCTGTCGATCACCCATCGGTACCACTTCCAGGCGCTGACAGAGGGCACATTCGAGATCGGGGCGGTACGCGTAACCTTGGGAGACCGGACGGTGCAGACGGAGCCGGTGACCCTTGTGGTTTCCGACGCCCCGCCTCCATCCAGGCCCAGTGCCGGACCCGGTACCGACGCTCCGGGCACCGACGATTCGCTGGAAGACCTCTTTATCGAGACCGACGTGTCAAAGGCCCGGGTCTTCGAGAACGAGCCCATCGCCGTCGAGTACCGGATCTTCACACGGGTCCCGGTCGAGACCTACACCATCACGGCGCTTCCCCAGGCGACGGGCTTCTGGTCGGAAGAGCTGGAGCAGCCGACCTCGCCCCGGACCGAACAGGTCAGCCGGAACGGAAGCCGATACCTTGCGGCGACCGTCCGGCGCATGATTCTGTTCCCGACGGGTTCCGGCTCCAGAACCTTGGACCCCATGAGCATCGAGGCGCAGGTGCGAGTCCGCGACCGCAACATCTTTGATGCCTTTGCGGACATCTTCGACTTTTCGAGTATCCTCGACCGGCGCGTACCCATGGTGGTGACCTCGCGGCCGGTCACGATCGAAGTCCTTCCCCTCCCCGCGGAAGGTCGGCCCGGCTCGTTTGCGGGCCATGTCGGAACGCTTGGCGTGTCGGCGTCGCTGAACCGCACGGAGGTGGAAACAAACGAAGCGGTCACGTTCAGGGTGGAGTACTCCGGGACCGGCAACCTGCGCACTCTTTCGCCTCCCGGTATCGAATTCCCCGTCGAGTTCGATGCGTTTCCTGCCGAAACCACCGACCGGGTCCGGGAGGGCGGAGGGAGTCTGCAAGGGACGCGCACCTACGAATACGTGTTGATTGCGCGCGCTCCCGGCGAGCTGACCATTCCCCCGGTCGAGGTTTCGTACTTCGACCCTGCATCCGGACGATACGGGAGCGCCCGGTCAAGCCCGCTGGAGATTACCGTCACGGGCGACGGGTCTTTCGGTGAAGGTACCGGGGCCGTCCCCACGGCCGTCGAAACCCTGCGCGAAGAAATCCGCTTCATCCGGACCGGCACCCCGCACTTCAGACGAACTGGTGTGTCCCTGTTCGAAACCGGGGGCTTCTGGGTGGTGCTTCTGCTCCCGCTCGTCTCTGCGGGCGGTGCGCTTCTTCTGCGTCGGCACCGCGACCGGTTGGAGGGCGATGTGGCGTACGCCCGGGCGAGGCGGGCCGACCGCATGGCGAAGAAGCGACTCGCCAAGGCCCGTGGATCGGCTTCGGGGGATCCAAGGGAGTTCTACGCCGAAGTTGCCGGGGCGATCGAGGGGATGCTGGCCGACAGGCTGAACATCGCCGAGGCCGGATTGGTGAGAGAGCACGCGGGCCGCATCGCGGCTGGCCGCGGGGTCTCGCCGGAGACGCTCGCTCGCCTCTTCGCCTGCCTGGATGATTGTGACCGACAACGGTTCACCCCGGTCGGCGCAGATCGAGAGCCGCCGGAGCGCATACTGGGGCGCGCGGCAGCGATCATGGCCGATCTGGCGCGGGAGCTGTCGAAATGAGGCGGGCCGGGACGCAGCGATTCGGCCTGCGGTGCGGCGGCATGGCATGGATCGGCGTGACCTGGCGCGCGGCCGCCGTTCTGGCCTTGGGACCGCTCCTTGTCCCCGTGAATGCAGTAGCACAGGAAGCGCACTTCCACGAAGGCAATCGCCTCTACCAGGAGGGCGACTTCAGCGGAGCCGCCGACAGGTACGCGGCCGTACTGGAAAGCGGCTACGAATCGTTCGCGCTCTACTACAATCTGGGGAACGCCCACTTCCGCCTCGGGGAGATGGCGGAAGCGGTACTCAACTACGAAAGGGCGGCCCGGCTCGCCCCCGGGGACGAGGACGTCCGGGCGAACCTGGCGCTCGTCGGCCAGATGCTGCAGGACAGAATCGAACCACTGCCACGGTTCTGGATGCTTTCGGTCTTCGACTGGTGGATGGCGCTCATGCCACGGGGACGACTCGAGACGGCTGCCGCGGCGTCCTATGTCGTTCTCGGCGTGGCGGCTGTGCTCATCGTGCTTGGTCGGCCCCGCGGGTGGGGTGTCGCCGTGCGGAGAGTCGCGTACGTCGGCGCGGTGGGCACCGTGATCTTCGGGGGCACGCTGTTGGTCCGGGAAACCGGTCTGGGACAACCCGAGCAGGCGGTCTTGATGGTACCGGAGGCCCAGGTTCTGAGCGCCCCGTCCGACGATGGAGGTCTGACCGTCTTCACGCTGCACGAGGGTACCAAGGTACGAATCGACCGGCGCGCAGGTGCGTGGGCCGAGATCGTCCTGGTGGACGGAAAGGTCGGCTGGCTGCGACTGGCCCTTCTCGAGGTGATCTGAGCAGCAGGCAGCGGGATCAGCAGACACTGTGTAAATACGACATGACAGAATGTCATGTCGTATTTACACAGGCTGCGTGCAGAAGCCGCTCGACGCCGAGCTGCGGAGCCGACCGCCGCAGCACGACCGTCGTGCGTGCTTATCCCTGCCGCCGTCGCTTGTTATGACGAGTGCGTGTCTGGCAGTTGCGACGACTTCCGTTGCTTTACCGATGATGCGGGGGTCGTCAGCGGCGAGAGCAGGAAGGTGCCGCTCGGTCTTCGCTAACCAACTAACGGATGTTGAACTGAATTCGCAGGGTTCGGCCCGGCTGGGGCAGGCCGCACTGGTCCAGTACGACCGAGTCGGTGAGGTTGGCGACGCCTACGGTGCCGGTAAGGCGGCGTCCAGATGCGCGGCCGCCGGCCTGAAAGATCCGCATCGCCTCCAAGTCCAGGGTAGCGCTGGAGTCCATCCTGTCCAGGCCGGTGATCTCCACGTTCTCGCAGTACTGGATTCCCCGGTAACGCAGAAATCCGCTCACGGTGACGGCCTCCGGTGCGAGGACGCCGAAGTTCAGCGTGGCCGACACGGCGGGCTCGTACTCCGCGCGCTGCCCGTCGTCGCCGAGAAGGCTCGGATCCAGGACACGCACACGCTTGAGGGTCACGTCTCCGCCGAAATCCAGGCGGCCTCGGGTGCCTGCGGCGAGCAGCTCCACTCCTGTCGAACGGATGTCGTCCCGGTTCACGCGCTTGAATCTGATGCCCTCGTTCGTCATCGACCGAGTTCGCACGATCCCGTCGCTCAGGCGCTGGTGAAAGCCCACCAGCTGCAGCCTGGCGTCTCCGACGGTGACTGTTATGCCCACTTCGCCGGCTTTCAGGCTTTCGGGCCTGAGGTCAGGATTCGGCTCAAAGCGTCCCAGTGCGCCGGAGTAGAGCTCCCGCAGCGAAGGGAAACGGGTGCGGCGGCTGACTCCGGCATGGTACATAATGTTCCCTCCCGCACCCAGAACGGTGACCCCGGTGCGCATGCCCCAATCCCATATCGTGCGCAAGGGCGGCTTGTCTCCGGAAAGCGGAGTGTCTGCCCCGTCCAGCGAGGCCCCGAAGCTCCACATCGTGTTTCCGCCGCCGGAGCCGGAATCGTTCGTGTTCCCGATTTCGACTTCGGTTCCGAGGCTCCACAGGCGTTGCTGATAGTCGAAACTCTGCCCGTCCTGGACGGTCTCGTTGTGCTTGACGTTCGCCAGGGTGAAGGCACTCCGAACCTCCGGTCCCGCGCTGAAGAGGTAGTCCCCCAGGACTCGCCCGGTCATGGTCGTCGACAGTCCGGTCTCGCTCCCGACGACCGAGCGGTACGCCGCCGAAGCGTATTCTTCGATCTCGGACGAAGAGCGGTCCAGCCCGAACGCGGCTTCGACATGGCCCTGTCCGAGAGTGTTCTGCCACTGGGCCGTACCTCCCGACATGGCGACAACCAGACGATTCTGCTCCGGGTACCTCCACAAGCGAGGATCCGAAACATGGGCTTCGGGGGGGACTCCACGATGTCCGCTCGCGGCTGTGACCAGGCTGGAAAACCAACCGCCCCTTGAGCGCTGGTGTCGGACCGAAAGGAACACGTCCGACAGCTGCCGGTCTGAATTGAGGCGCCGCCCGTCGGCGTCCGTCAGGAGTTCTTCACTGAGCTCGGGGTCGGCGTGCGCGCCGTCCGGCAATGAAGTGCCGGGACTGTCCCGGTATCCTCCGCCCGCTCTGATAAACCAGTTGGTGTAGTCCTGGGCGAACGATGCGCCGGAGGTTGCACCGATGTTCGTTCCCCCCTGATGGTCCACGGAAAAAGCGCCGGCGAAAGGTTGGACGCCGGTCTGGGCGGACTGTCCCCGAGCTACGTTGAACTCGAGTGCGCCTCCGAGAACGTTGGGTCCGTGAAGCATCGAGGACAGGCCCCGCAGCAGGGTCACCGTGCGAACTGCGGTGAGGGGGATGATGGACAGGTCGGTTCGGTGATCCCATCCCAGCGTGAGGGGTATGCCGTCGAGGAGCACCGCGATCTGGCGGTCGTCGGCTCCGCGAAGGTCCGGCTGCACTTCCCCGCGAGAGTTGCTGCGCATCTGCACCAGCGGCATGCGGCGCAGAAACTCCTCGGCGGTCGGGGCCGCCACCACGCTCAACGAATCTGCCGCGATCTCGACTGCGCTGGTTCCGCCGGTCGTCGTGGAGGGTCTTGCCACTTCCACGCGCAGCCCGCGCAGCCGCGTGACGGATGCGGTGTCCTGGGCCGATGCCGATGTACTCGCCGCGATGACCGGCAGGCACAGGAAACGGGCCCGGAACAGGAAACGGGCCGACCGCCGAACCCGATTTCGCAACACCCCCTCCGTCGTACCGGTCATCTTTCTGTCGGCCGCTCCCGTTTCTCGTCTCGTGACGCAGCTGTTCCTCGTGACTTGAACCCGAGCGAGCCCGAAATGTTCCGGTCGCCGCTCCGGGCCGGGAGCCCGTGGACCACGGGCTCCCGGTCTCTATGCAGCGGAATGCCGATGCGGAATCCTTTCGCGAACGGCCCGCTGCACCGCTTCGGCCGTCACGCCGCAGCGACGGTAGACTTCCCGGAAGGGGGCCGAAGCGCCGAAGCGATCGATCCCGATCGAGATGCCGTCGGTACCCACCCAGCGGTCCCACCCCATCGTGCAGCCCGCTTCAAGCGACACCTTGAGTACACCGTCCGGAAGGATCTCGTGTCGGTAGGCCGGGGGCTGCGCCTCGAAGAGACGCCAGCTCGGCAGGCTGACGACGCGTACATCGATCCCGTCCTCGGAGAGAAGTTTCCGCGCCTTCATGGCCGCTGCCACTTCCGACCCGGAGGCGATGACGATCGCGTGGGGACGGCCGAACCGGGCCTCGCGGAGTACGTAGCCGCCTTTGCGGAGGCCGTCGGCCGAAGGATGGCGGGGGTCCCTGTCGATCGCCGGAACCTTCTGCCGGGTCAGAGCCAGAAAGGACGGCCCCGCGCGGTTGCGGAGGGCCGCGCGCCACGCTTCCGCCGTCTCGGGACCGTCGGCGGGACGCAGGTCCAACAGGCCGGGTACGGCCCGCAGCGCGGCAAGGTGCTCGATGGGCTGATGCGTCGGTCCGTCCTCCCCCAGACCGATGCTGTCGTGGGTGAAGACGTAGATGACCGGAAGCTCCATCAGCGCCGCGAGGCGGATCGCCGGTCGCATGTAATCGGAGAAGATGAGGAAGGTGCCCCCGAAGGGCTGAACTCCGCCGTGGAGGGCCATCCCGTTCATGATGGCGCCCATCGCGTGCTCGCGAACTCCGAAGTGGATGATCCTGCCCGCAGGGTTTTCTGCGAGGAGGTCGCCGCCGCCCACGATGTCGGTCTTGTTGGAACCGCCCAGATCCGCCGAACCCCCGATCATTGCGGGAATGGCCGCGGCCACCGCCTGCAGCACCGCGCCCGAATGGTTCCGCGTGGCGTTGGGCGGGGCGTGGGAGAGGTCGGGCAGGGCGTCCTCCCAGTCGGCAGGCAGCTCATCTGCGACGGTGCTCTCGAAGTCGGCGGCCAGATCCGGAAACTCTGCACGGTAGGCCTCGAAGCGCCGCACCCAACTCGCCTGGGCGGCTGCGCAGGCGGCGCCCCGGTCACGCCAGTGCGCGAGGGCCGCCGGGTCCACGTGGAAGGGCTCGAGCGAGGGGTAGCCGATGTTGCGCTTGGTGGCCGCGACTTCGTCCGCTCCGAGGGGCGCGCCGTGCGTGGAGGCGGACCCCGCCATGTTCGGACTGCCCTCCGCGATGGTCGTGCGGAGTACGATCAGCGACGGACGGTTCGTCTCCGCGCTCGCCTCGACCAGCGCCGTGTCGATCGCGTCGAGGTCGGTGCCGTCGTCCACGCCCGCGGTGTGCCAGCCGTAGCCCTCGAAGCGCTGCCTGTGGTCGGTTGCGGTGGCCAGGTCGGTGGACCCCTCGATCGTGATGCGGTTGTCATCGAAGATCCAGATGAGTTTGCCTAGCCGCTGGTGTCCCGCGACCTCGGCCGCCTCGTGGGAGATCCCCTCCATCAGGTCGCCGTCCGAGCACAGCGCGTAGGTGTGGTGATCGACGATCGCGTGACCGGGCCGGTTGTAGAGATGTGCAAGCCGACGCTCGGCGAGCGCCATCCCGACGCTGCTGGCGACTCCCTGGCCGAGAGGACCGGTCGTGGTTTCCACTCCCGGCGTGTGGCCGTACTCGGGGTGGCCGGGCGTCTTGCTGCGCCACTGCCGGAACTGCCGGATATCGTCCAGCGACACATCGTAGCCTGTGAGGTACAGCAGGCTGTAGAGGAACATCGAAGCGTGGCCCGCCGAGAGGACGAACCTGTCGCGGTCGAACCAGTCCGGGTCGAGAGGATTGTGCCGCAGGTGCCGCGTCCAGAGGACGTAGCCGAACGGCGCGAGTGCCATCGGGGTGCCGGGGTGACCGGAGTTGGCTGCCTGAACCGCATCCATGGCCAGCACCTTGATGGTGTCGATCGCCAGCTTCTCCGTGCTCGCCGACCCGTCCACGGTGCGGGGCATCGCGTCAGTCACCTTCCGGCCGCGACGGCCTTGGCCGCCACGAAGTTCAGGAGGCGGTCCGGAACGTGGACGATTCGGCGGACCTCCGTTCCCTCCAGGTGGCGGGCGACATTGGGTTCCGCCCGGGCCCGTGCCACGACCTCGTCTCTGTCGGCGCCGACGGGCACCGACACGGTCCCGCGCACGCGCCCGTTTACCTGGACGGCCACGCGGACCTGCCTCTCCACGCACTTCGCGGGATCGAACTCGGGCCAGTTGGCACCGTCGAAGATGCTGCCGTCGCGGCCGAGACGGTGCCACAGCTCCTCGGCGATGTGAGGCGCGAACGGAGCGACCAGGCATACCAGAGGCTCTACTTCGGCGCGTGCGGGTCTTCGCCCGCCTGCCCGCACCGCGTTCAGGTACTCCATCATCGCCGCGATGGCCGTATTGTAGCGCAGACTCGCGATCTGCTCGGTGACGCGCTCGATCGTCCGATGCAGCTTGCGCTCCACGGCGGGATCGATGTCCGGCGCGGAGGCGTCGATGTCCTGCGCGGGGGCGTTGCCGCCTTCGGGGTCGGGGACCACCGACTCCCAAAGGCGGTGGAGGAAGCCGTGAGGACCGGAGATCCCCTGATCCTGGTAGTCGCCGCCCTCGGCGAAGGGGCCCAGGAACATGAGATAGAGGCGGAAGGTGTCGGCTCCATAGCGTTCGATGATCGGATCGGGGGTGATCACGTTCCCCTTGCTCTTAGACATCTTGGCGCCTTCGCGGATGATGAGACCGTGGGCGCGGAACCGGTCGTAGGGCTCCTCGAAGTCCAGCCATCCCATGTCGTGCAGCGCCATCACCACGAAGCGGGAGTAGAGCAGGTGCAGAACGGCGTGCTCGTTTCCGCCGATGTACATGTCCACGGGGAGCCAGCGGCGCGTGATCTCGGCGTCGAAGGGACGATCCTGAAAATCGGTGGAGGGGTAGCGCAGGAAGTACCACGCGCTGTCCAGGAAGACATCCGAAACATCGGTCTCTCGCGAGGCATCGCGGCCGCACGAAGGGCAGGGTACCTCGTACCACTCCCGGACCCGCGCCAGCGGGCTGATCCCCGACCTGTCGGGTCTGAAGTCCTCCACGCGGGGGAGAAGCACCGGAAGGTCTTCCTCGGGAACGGGGACCGCTCCGCAGCGGCCGCAGTGGATGACCGGGATGGGCGGCCCCCAGTACCTCTGCCGCGAGATGCACCAGTCGTGGAGCCGGTAGGTGACCCGGTTCTCGGCGAAGCCCGCCGCGGCGAGGTCGTCCACGATGGCCCGCTGCGCGGCGTCCACGGCCATCCCGTCGTAGCGTCCCGAGTTCACGAGCGTCCCGGTCGGATACTCGTAGGCGATCGACAGAGGCGTGGACGCGTCCTCTCCGGGCGCTGCGACCACCCTCGCGATGCGAAGTCCGTGCGCATCGGCGAAGTCGAAGTCACGCTCGTCGTGCCCGGGCACGGCCATGATGGCCCCCGTGCCGTACCCCATCAGCACATAGTCGGCGATCCACACCGGCACCGGTTCGCGCGTGGCCGGGTTGATGCAATACCCGCCGGTGAAGACGCCGGTCTTGTGCTTCTCGATCTTCTTCCGGGCCACCAGGTCCATCGCCTGCGTCCTGGCCCGGTACGCCTCCACAGCCTTCCGGCGGGAGTCGCTGGTCACGGCATCGACCAGGGGATGCTCGGGCGCGAGCACCACATAGGTGGCTCCGAAGATCGTGTCAGGGCGGGTGGTGAATACCTCGACGGCCGGTCGGCGCACCGCTTCGTCGGCTTCGTCCTCGCCGTCTCCGTCCCCGGCTGGACCGCCCGTCTCGCTGCCGCCGACCTTCTGTGCGACCGGAAAGCGCAGCTGAGCCCCCGCGGAATGCCCGATCCAGTTGGCCTGCGCCTTCAGGGTCGTGTCGGACCAGTCGATGTGCTTGATGTTCTCGAGAAGCCGGTCCGCGTAATCGGTGATCTTGAGGAACCACTGGCGTATGAAACGCTGTTCGACCCCGGTACCGCAACGCTCGCACTGTCCCACGATGACCTGCTCGTTGGCCAGCACGGTCATGCACGAGGGGCACCAGTTGACCGGAGCCTCCTTCTTTTCCGCCAGTCCCCGCTTGAAGAACTGGAGGAAGATCCACTGGGTCCACCGGTAGTAACCGGGATCGGTCGTATCGACGGCATGATTCCAGTCGAACATGCCCCCGATCCGGCGCAGCTGCCGCCGAAAGTTGACGATGTTGCCGGGGATCAGCCGGGTCGGGTGCACGCCGGTCTTCAGCGCGAAGTTCTCGGAGTGGATTCCGAACGCGTCGAAGCCGATCGGCTCGAAGACATCGTACCCTTGCAAGCGCTTGAAGCGGCCGTACACGTCCGCGCCGGTGAAGGCGTAGATGTTCCCCACATGCAGTCCCTCGGCCGAGGGATAGGGAAACATCATCAGGTTGAAGAAGGGGCGTTCGGCGGTCCGCAGTTCATCGAGCGTGAACATGTTGGTGCCGTCGCGATCCCACCTGGCCTGCCACCGCTGCTCCACCGAGGCGGGTTCGTAGGCGCTGTCGGCTTTCGAGGGCATGACGGGAAGATAGGAAAGGGAGGAAGCCTTTTACAGCCCGAGTTCCGTCTTCGGATCGGGAATGACCTGCCCGCGGGGCCTGCCTGCGGTTGCGGGCAGAACGCCGAAGGGGTCTTCCACGTTCTCGAGGCCGGTCCTGATTTTCTCGATCGCACGCGCCAGCGACCCGGCGTTCGCCTCCAGGAAGGCGTCGAAATCGGGGAGCCGGTGGTAGTAGCGCATCCGGCTGAGAAGGGTCGCGTTGTTCAGGGGGAGGGACTCGAAGCCGGCGAAGGTGAGGTTGACGAACCGGGGCCGGACCTCTTCCCGAAAGCGCCGGCGGTGCAGTGCAAAGATATTCTCGCGGCGCGCGATCTTCTCATGGCTCGTCATGGCCGAGTCCCCGTAGACCGTCTCTAGTTCGTCCACCAATCCGTCGATGAAGAGCGAGAAGCGCTGCAAGTCCAGCCACCGGTCCCGCGCGCGGCCGCACCAGACGGTGTCCGGCCCGCCGCCGGGACGCGTGCAGAAGAACTCGGCGGCACCGGTTCTCCCCACCCAGGTCGCGAAGCTCTCGTTGAAGCGCACATGCCCCGGGACGAACAGGTGGTTGTGGGAAAGCTCGTGGATGATGGTCGAGACCAGCTCGACCTCGTCGTACCTCACGATGGTCGATAGGAGCGGGTCCGAAAACCAGCCCAGCGTGCTGAAGGCGGCCGTGGGCCGGAGGTGGGTGTCGAAGCCGTCTTCTTCGAGCTTCGCCTGCTCGGCAAGCGCGTCGTCCAGGTCGAAGAAGCCCCGGTAGGGGACGTGGCCCACGATCGGGAACCACCAGGTCACTGGCACGAGACGGTCGCGGTGGGCGGCCGACAGCACCATGGCCAGGGTGTCGCGTTCGAGCTCGGTGTACGTGGTGTAGGTGTCGCCGACATCGAGACCCAGGCCGTTCATCGCGAACTCGCGAGCTTCGCGGGCAAGGGTGAGCTTGCCGCGCGTACGCTCGTCGGTGGAGGGCGAGAGGATTACCTCGGGGATCGGCCGGCGCGCGCGGAGGATCTTGGCTTCGGCCCACCCGGCCTTGATCACGTACATGGGCGAGCACGCCGTGCCGGGCCAGAGCGCGGCGCCCGCCGCGACGAGGCACACCGCGGCCGCGAGCCTTTTCGCCCGCGGCCGCCTGGTTGTGCCCGCTGTGCCCGCGCCCGCCGGCGCTTCCTTCGACGGCGACCGGCTCAACGGCCCCCGCCGAGATTCCTGATGAGCGGGATCCCGCCTTCGGTGGGAACGTAGACCAGCGACCCTTCGGGCATCTGCGACAGCTGCTGGATGTAGAAGAAGGTCAGATATTCCTGGGACAGCCCCTCGGAGATGATCCGCTGGGCCTCTGCGATGCCCTTGGCTTCCTCGGCCTGCTGGCGCGCCTGTTCCTGGATGATCTGGGTCTGAAACTCCTCCGCCGCGACCTGCTGTTCGCGCTCGAGCTTCTGCTCGATCGCCTCGCGGACGCGGGGGGGTGCCTGGATGTCCCGCACGAAGACGTCCCGGACTTCGATCCGTTCTCCCGCCTTGGCCTGGATCTCCATTCTCATCGCGTCGGCCACGTCGCGGCGGTTCGGCGAGAAGATGTCGTTGATCGACTTGGTCGCCACGGCGTCGCGGACCCCGTTCCTGACGGCATTCAGGACGATCTGGCGCTTGATGTCGTTCTCGGAGCCGATGGTCCTGTAGAGGCTCGGCGCGTTGCCGCCGTTGATCCGGAAGATGATCGAGACTTCGAGAGTCACGTTCAGCTGCTCCGATGTCTGGGCCTCGATCTGCTCCACGCTGCCCTGCGCGGGGAAGGATTGGTCGCGCACGGACATCCTTTCAACGCTGGCGAGCGGGTTGATCAGGTGCACTCCGGCCTCGTGCGACTGCGGAGTGATTTTTCCGAGGAAGTGCTCTACCCCCACTTCACCCACACGGATGACGACCACCGTGTTCAGGAAGACCACGATGACCCCCACGGTCATGATCACCCATCCGGCCAGCTTGTTCGGGATCTTGGAGTTCGCGGAGGGAATCGACCACACGATCCCGCCGATTGCAATCAGCACTATGGCAATTGCCAGAAAACCCATCTTTCTTGTCCTTTTCGAGCGGTTTACGAGGTTAGCTGCGGTTCAACTACGCGGGACGCGCCCGGATCCGTCAGGGGTTGGACTTTCGGAGCCCGGCGGTGGGCAGGTAGTGCATCGCGCGCCCCCGCCCTGCGACGCTCAGGAAGCCCTTGTCGGCGAAGTAGCCGAGTTCGCGCCCCGCGGCGGGGTAGCTGGTTTCGAAGAGCGCACGGTAATCGATGTTTCGGAGCCGTGAATGCTCTTGGAAGTGTTCCTGCAGTTTGGGTATGCGGTCCTCGAGAAACCAGCGTTGCGCATCGAGATCCGCAGTCAGGTAATAGACGGTCTGCGACTCATGCGGGGCCGGCTCCGGCGCGACGATGTCGTTGTCCACCAGCTCCCGGAGGTGCTGCTCCGCTTCGATCGAAGAAACCGAGTTGAGTCGTTGATAGTCGTCCTGGGTGAAGCCGTCCGGACTGGCCAGCAGTACCCGCTTCTGGCTCGGGTTGATCCGCATTCTGCCGACGACCCACTGCCAGCCCGGGCCGGCGGTCTCGAACTGGGGACTGTTGCGCAACGTGACGGTGAACCGTCCGCCGCTGCTGGTAAACTCCGGCTGTCTGAGCAGCGTGTCTGCCATCGTCCTGAAGACGCGAACAAGTCCTGTTGCATTGCAGCGCATGAGTCCCTTGTCTTGAAGTATCCTGTTCAACAAGGGATTTCGTGTCTTCGAGACGACATGTCCTTCATTGACGTCATCGGCGGAAAACGGCTCCACGGGAAGACCTGGACTGGTCACTTCGATACGATCGTCGTAGAAGACGATCTCGATTTCGGCGATTCCTCCGTAGTCCCGGTGGGCGATGGCGTTGATGAGCACCTCCCGCCAGGCGAACTCGGGGTACTCTGCAACATCGCGGAAGAAGATGCGGCGAAGCTGTTCGGAAGAGCCGATCTGCTCCCCTGCAAGTCGAAGGCCCTCGTCGATCGCGCTGGCGAGCGGGGGACCTGCATATGCCATCTCAGTAACACTTTGCCCGTGGCCGAGGATCCGGGCGGTGCCCGCGACACGGATCACTCGTATCCCCGCCCCCGGGTTCCAGTGCCGCGCAGACGCGCCGGCGAACAGCAGCAGAGCCGCGTTGGTGATCTTACAGTCGGGTCCTTCGCCCCTGACGAGTCCGTAATCCCGAAGCGCTTCGAGCACGGGCTTGCCGTCCGACGGCGTATCCCTCAAAAACGACTCGGCGAGTTCGAGGTCGAGATCGGAGAGGGACGCGTCGTCTCTGATGCGCTGCTCATAGTCGGCATCCTTGGTCGCGGGCGGTCTGTCGGCGGGCCGCCGCCGGGTGCGACGGGCACCGGGCAGCGAAATGCGCGGCAGATGGGCGTTGTTCAATGTGTGATCCAGATCACGGTCGTGTGCCGTCGTCTGGGGTGGTCGGCTGGGGACTGTGATTTTGATTCTGTCCCACGGTGATCATGAAAGTGTCAGCGAGGAAGGTGCGCCGCCAGTGGCTCTGTCGGGAGAGCCGGGCCGGCAGGGCCCATTGAAGGGGGAACAGCACCGCTGTTCGCCCGAGAAGCAACGAGAGCAGAGCGAAGAGAGCCGGCCCGGATGCATCGCCGCTCGAATGCCGCGGGGATTTATCCACGGGCTGCTAGGCCGCCGCGCCCGCGAACTGGAGGTCGTGGAGGCGACGATAGAGGCCCTCCCCGGCCAGAAGGTCGCCGTGACTCCCTTCCTCGACGAGCCGCCCGCGGTGCATGACGAGAATTCTGTCCGCGCCCCGGACGGTGGAGAGCCGGTGGGCGATCACCAGCGAGGTGCGGTCCCGCATCAGGCGGTCCGTCGCCTCTTCGATGCGCGCCTCGATCTCGGAATCGACCGAGCTGGTCGCCTCGTCCAGCACCAGGACGGCGGGGTCGAAGGCCAGCGCGCGTGCGAACGAGAGAAGCTGCCGCTCGCCGACCGACAGACTTGCGCCCCGTTCGCCGAGGGGCTGGGCGGACTGCCGGGGAAGCCGCTCGACGAAGGGGGCGGCGCCGACGGCATTCAAGGCCGAAGACACGGCGTTCAGGTCGATCTCTGAGGACCCCAGTCTGACGTTGTACTCCACCGACTGGCTGAAGAGGAAGATGTCCTGGAGCACGAGGCCGATTCGGCCGCGCAGATCCCGCAGGCGAAGCCGTTCGACGGGCACGCCGTCTACGAGGATGCGTCCCCGCTGGGGCTCGTAGAACCTCATCAACAGATTGATGACGGTGGTCTTTCCCGCTCCCGTGTGTCCGACGATGGCCAGCTTCTCGCCGGGGGCCACCGTGAAAGAGAGATCGCGGATGACCCAATCGGGGTCGCGGTCGTCTCCGCGGCGCTGATCTCCGGCGCCCTGGGGGTCTCCGGCACCTTGGCGCTCTCCTGCACCCTGGTCTGCCTCTCCGTAGGCGAACCAGACGTGCTCGAAGCGAATCTCGCCGGGCGCGTCGGAAGGCAGGGATATGGGCACCGCCGAGTCTCTGACGGCGGGCTCGCGGTCGAGGAGCCGGAAGATCCGCTCGGACGACGCCATCGCGCCTTGCAGAAGGTTGTACTTCTCGGAGAGGTCCTGAATGGGGCGGAAGAAGCGGCGGGCGTAGTCGAGGAACGCGGCCAGCACCCCGATGGTGACCGCGCCCTGGATCATGGCGCCGCCGCCGTACCAGATGATGAGCGCCAGAGCCACCGCAGTGAACAGCTGGATGACCGGGAAGAAGAGCGCGTAGTAGGTGATCGAGCGAAGGTGGGCGTTCAGGTAGTCGTCGTCGAGGGCCTGGAAGCGCTCGAGATCGGCACCTTCGCGGTTGAAGAGCTGGACGATGCGGATCCCCGTGAAACGCTCCTGCAGGAACGCGTTCAGGCGGGCCAGGCGAAGGCGGATGTCGCGGTAGGCGGAACGGATCCGCGACCGGAAGAGAAAGGCGGCGTAGGCCACGAAGGGGAGGACGCTGAAGGTGACCAGCGCCAGCTCGGCGTCCATCTGCAGCATGGCCGCCACGATGAAGAAGAGGATGAACAGATCTCCGAACACCGTGACCACGCCGGAGCTGAAGAGTTCGTTCAGCGTCTCCACGTCGGACGTGATGCGCGTCATGAGCCGACCGACGGGATTGCGATCGTAGAATGTGAGGTCGAGCTGCTGGAGCTTTCGGAAGATCTGGGTACGGAGATCGTACATCACGCGCTGCCCCAGCCAGGTGGTGACCAGCGCCTGGGCGTACTGGAACGCGAAGATCAGCACGGTCGCCCCGAGGAAGAGGACGGCGAGGACGGCGAGCTGGCGGCCGTCGCCGCGCGGGATGGCCTCGTCGAGGGCGATCTTCGTGAGATAGGGGCCGACCACGCCGAGGAGCGACGCCAGCATCAGGAGGAGCAGCGCGCCCGCCACCTGCAACCTGTAGGGACGCAGACAGCGCAGCAGCCGGGCCATCAGGCGCGAGTCGTACGCCTTTCCGAGAACCTCTTCCTCGTACCCGGTGGTCACGCTGCCGGGCCCTGCCTACACGGTGCCCGCGGCGACCAGGTCGAGGCCGTCCAGCAGCCTCTGCATCTTGTCCCACGGACCCACGGTTGCCCGCAGCCCGTTCGCAAGCTCCGCGGGTCCGCTGAAGGGCCGAACCCGCACTCCGCAGCGCTCCAGTCTCCGGGCCGTGTCGTCGAGCTGGTCCCGGGGACGCAGGATGAACACGAAGTTGGCCGCCGACGCCGGGACTTCGTAGCCCCGGTGGCGCAGGCTCTCCTGCACGCGTTCACGGTTGGCGCGCGTCTCGGCTACCGTGTCCGCGAGCCAGGAGGATGTGCTGGAGACGGCCGCCGCCGCGGCCGCCGACGTCACGCCCGAGACGACGAAGGGACCCCGACCCTTGTCCACCTCGAGGATCAGGGAGGCGCTTCCCACGCCGTATCCGGCTCGCAGTCCGGCAAGACCGTACGCCTTGGACAGCGTCTTGACGCAGATCGTCCGTTCGCCCGCCAGCGCCATGTCGAAGGGCGTCGTGTCGAGGAGGTCGCGGTTGTACTCGCCGTAGGCCTCGTCGATGATCAGAATGCTGCCCGCGGCTTCCGTGTGTTCCTGGACCGCCCGTATCCATTCATCGGGGACCGCCTGCCCGGTCGGGTTGCCGGGATTCGGCGCGAATACGATGGCCGGGGTCGGTCCGGCGAAGGCCGCCGGGTCGTCCAGGCCGACGTTCCGCTTGATCGGGACGGGCCTGTGTCCGTTCATCACCGCCAGCATGCCGGCGGCGGGCCAGCCCGGATCGAGGAAGCGCATCGCCGTGGGCCCGACCGCCCGCATCAGCGCGTCCAGCACTCCCGTTGCGCCGGCGCCCGTGGTCACGTTGTCCGCCTCGATGCCGAGCCGGGCCGCGACGGCGTCCACGAGGCGCTCGGAATAGCTGCCGGGATACTCGGAGGCTTCCGCCGTTCCCGCGGCCGCCAGCACCTCCAGCGCGGCGGGGTGGGCGCCCCAGAGGTTGCGGTTGTCTCCCAGATCCGCGCTGATCGGCGACCGGTCGGGAAGGTAGCGGTCCAGGCCGCGGTAGTCCTGGCGAGGGTAGATGTCCATCGTCGAAGTCGTCGATCCGGTAGATTGGATGGGCACTGGCGGCAATCTCATTGTGGCGCATCAGCCGTTCCACGGTCGGGAAAACTGCGGGTTCTGGCAACGGGGCTTTCATGGACGAGCCGATTCGCATCAGGGGCGCGCGCCAGCACAACCTGAAGAATATCGACCTGAATCTGCCCCGCAACGCGCTCACCGTGATCACCGGGCCGTCGGGGTCCGGCAAATCCTCGCTCGCGCTCGACACCCTCTTCGCGGCGGGCCGGCGGCGCTACGTCGAGGCCCTGTCCACCTACGCCAAGCAGTTTCTTGACCGCCTCGAGAAACCCGATGTGGACCGGATCGAGGGGCTCTCGCCCGCGGTTGCCATCGAACAGCGCAACCCCGCCACATCCGGCCGCTCCACCGTGGGAACCGCCACCGAGGTCCACGACTTCCTCCGCCTTCTCTTCGCGCGCGTCGGCCGCACGCACTGCCCGGCCTGCGGAAACGAGGTGCGTCCCGACACCGTGAGCAGCGCTGCCGACGCGGTGGCGGGTCTGCCCGCCGGGACGCGCGTCATGATCGGCTTTCCGCTCCCCCGCAGCGGACGGGTGTCCCACCGGCTGATCGCCGAAAACCTCCGCTCGCTGGGATTCGTGCGCGTGATCTCGGACGGCGTGCCGGCGGAGCTGTCGGAGCTTCTCGCCTCGGGCGCCGAGCCGGGAGTCACCGTGCCCGATCTGGGCAAGGCCCGCAAAGTGACGGTCGTGGTGGATCGGATGAAGACGGTGGACAAGCCCGGCCGCAGCTGGCGCGACCGCGTGGCCGATTCGTTCACCACCTGTTTTCGCGAGGGAGAAGGAGAGGCGGCGGTGATCCCCGCGGGGCCCGGATCGAAGCGCATCCTGCGCTTCTCGACGGCGTTCCGATGCCCTCGCCATCCGAGAATCACCCTCCTCGAACCGGAGCCCAAGCTCTTCTCCTTCAACAGCCCCTACGGAAGCTGCCCCACCTGCACCGGCTTCGGCGCGACGCTCGAATACGATCCCGCGCTGGTCGTACCGAATACGGAGCTGTCGCTGAACCAGGGCGCCGTCGATCCCTGGGCCAAGCCCCGCTACAAGAGGGAGCGCGAGGCTCTGCGGCGATTCGCCTCCCGTGAGGGCGTATCCGCATACACGCCCTGGGCGGAGCTCCCGCAGGCTTTCCGCGACCGAGTGCTGTACGGGAAAGGTTACTTCCAGGGCGTCATGCACTTCCTCGTCTCGAAGGAGTCCAGGCGCTACCGGCAGTACATACGAATCTTCCTCAGGAAGTACCAGCGTCCCGTCCCGTGCCGGATCTGCCGTGGATCGCGGCTGCGTCGCGCGGCGGGCTACGTCACCGTCGGGGGGCTCGACATCGGCAGGGTCTGCGAGCTTCCCATCGAGGAGATTCCCGGTTGGCTGACGGGGTTGCAGCTGCGGCCCATGGAAGCGGAGATCGCGGCGACCATTCTCAGAGAGCTGTCCGCGCGGGTCCGCTTCCTGGTCGACATCGGGCTCGGATACCTCACTCTGAGCCGCCAGATGCGCACGCTGTCGGGGGGCGAGGCGCAGCGCATCTCGCTGGCCAATTCGCTCGGGTCTCGGCTGGTGGACACGCTCTACGTCCTCGACGAGCCGTCCATCGGACTGCATCCGCAGGACATCGAGGCGATGCTCGCGCTCCTGCGTCGTCTGCGCGACGGTGGCAACACGGTGGTGGTCGTGGAGCACGCCGCCGCCGCGATTCGGGCGGCCGATCACGTGGTCGAGCTGGGTCCCGGCTCGGGCGACATGGGCGGGCAGGTCGTCTTCGAAGGCGTTCCGGCGGCCTTGACGGACTCGTCTACGACTACGGGGCGATATCTGTCGAAGCAGTCGTCCGCCGAAAGGGCCGCGTCGTGGCCGCCCAAGTCCAGACGCCCGGTGGACGGCGCGCAGATCTGCATCGAAGGTGCGACCCTCCACAATCTGCGCGATGCCGAAGCCGAGTTTCCCGTCGCCGCCATGACCGTGGTCACGGGCGTGTCCGGGTCCGGCAAGTCGACGCTGGTGCACGACATCTTCTACCGCGCCCTGGAACGCGAGCTGGGCGATGGCCGCACGTCGGCCAGGAAGCACCTGGGCGAGGCCGTGGGCTCCTACCGCTCGCTCACGGGGCTCGAACACATCGACGGCATGGTCCTCGTCGACCAGAGCCCGATCGGGAGAACTCCCCGCTCCAACCCGATCACCTACGTGAAGGCGTGGAACGAGATCCGACGCATCTTCGCCGCTCAGCCGGCCGCGCGAAACGCCCGGCTCGACGCGCGCAGCTTCTCGTTCAACGTCAAGGGAGGCCGCTGCGAGGAATGTTCCGGCGCAGGATTCGTACGCGTCGAGATGGTCTTCATGGCCGACATCCATGTTCCGTGCGAGGTGTGCGGAGGGAAGCGCTACCGTCCCGAAGTGCTCGAAGTGAAGGTGCGCGGCCACAGCGTGACCGACGTGCTGGCGTTCACCGTCGATCGCGCGATGCGTTTCTTCATCCGCGAGCCCAGGCTGGGCCAGGCCCTCTGGTACCTGCAGCAGGTGGGCCTCGGCTACCTGAGGCTGGGTCAGCCCGCGACGCACCTTTCGGGCGGCGAGGCGCAACGGCTCAAGATCGCGCGGGAGCTGATCGCCGCCGCCGGGAAGGGCAGGCGCAGGCTGTACATCCTGGACGAACCCACTGCCGGGCTCTCGGGCGAGGATGTGGCGCAGCTCGTCGGCGTGCTGCGCAAGCTGGTCGCGGCGGGGAACACCCTGGTCATCGTCGAGCACGACCTCGACGTGATCCGGGAGGCCGACTGGGTGATCGACATGGGACCGGGAGCGGGAGAACGCGGCGGCGAGGTCGTGGCCATGGGGCGTCCGGAGGATGTGGCGAGGGTGCCGGAGAGCGTCACGGGACGGTTCCTCGCGGATCTCGTGGGAGCGGGCGGCGGGAGCCGCGCATGACTTGGCAGCCCGCGGCGGCGGCGCGAACTATGCGCCGGGCACATTCGTGGCAAGACGGCCACAGGCCGCTCGTGTCGGTCGTTCTGCCGGTGCGGGACGGCGCCGCCACGATCGAGGCCGCGCTGGAATCTCTCCGCGTCCAGACCCTTGCCCGCTTCGAGGTCGTGATCGTGGACGACGGCTCCCGCGACGACACGCCGCGGCTCGTAAGCGCATGGAAGCAGCGCGACGCGCGGTGCCGCGTCCTGCGTATCCGGCGCTCCGGCATCGTGGTCGCCCTGCAGCACGGGCTCGCCGCGGCGAACGCCTCCTACATAGCCCGAATGGATGCCGATGATGTCGCCCACCCCATGCGGCTGGCCGCCCAGCTCGACATGCTGGAGCGCTCGCCCGGCCTCGCCGGGTGCGGGACCGGCGTCCGCTATGTGCCTGCGTCGAGCGTCTCGCCTCGTGCCGCGGAATACGCGGCCTGGCTCAACGCCATGACCGACTGGAAGACGGTCGCGGCCAACATCTTCGTCGAGTGTCCCCTCGCCCATCCCACCTTCATGTTCCGGGCGCGGGCGCTCGGCGCCGTCGGCGGCTACCGCGACCGCGCCTGGCCGGAGGACTACGACCTGCTGCTTCGCCTGTGGCGCCGCGGCCATCGTTTCGTCTCGGTGCCGCATGTGCTCCTCGACTGGGCCGACGGACCGGGCCGCCTGAGCCGCACCCATGCCGCGTACTCGCTGGACGCGTTCCGAGCCTGCCGGGTGCACCACCTGCGCCGCAGCCTGCTGGCGGGGCGAGACGGAGTGGTGGTATGGGGCGCGGGCCGCACCGGCAAGGCGCTCGCCCTCGAGTTCCGGCGGCAGGGGGTCTCGGTCGAGGCGTTCATCGAGGTCCACCCGCGCAAGATCGGGCAGGTCATTCACGGAGCACCGGTGCAGCCGGCGCGTGCCGCGGGCGAATTCCGGCGCGCTCTTCACGTGGGCGCGGTGGCGCGGTCGGCGGGCCGGGCGGCGGTGCGCGCTGCGGCCCGAAAGGCGGGTTTGGAGGACGGGGTCGCCTTCGTTTCGATGGCCTGAGTTGTTGCGATATCCATGCAGCTGTCGCCATATTGCATTGCATACTCGCAGAACTCCGGCACACCGATCGTACCGCCCGGTCCGCCGAGGCCACGATGAGAAACACGATTCCCGCACATTCCACCGATCTCGTCGCTCCGAACGAGGCAGCGGCAGAGCATGTCATCCTTGGGTTGGCCGACTACATCTACGGCAATACAAGCTTAAAGCCCACGTCGAAGGCTCTTTTCGCCGTTTCCCGCCTCTTGTTGGTGGCGCACAGACTCGGCGACTATGATGTGCCTGATGCGACGGGACTTGCGAAGGCATATCGGAGATTTCGGAGCGCTACGCCGGTCGCGCTTGCCGACGATTATGACTTCACGGGAGCAGCGGATGCGAGGTCATCATCTTGCTCTCCTGCATCAACCCACGCATTTGGCGTGTCGCAGTCGTGCCGGAAATCGACGGACGATGGACTTGCAGTTCGGAGTTCCTGGTGCTGCGTCCCCGAGCCGCTTCCCGGTCTTGGGAGCTGGCGGTGCGTCTCCACCGTGTCAGATTCCGCACAGCCGTTCAGGCAATGGCCGGCGGCACGTCTTCGAGCCGACAAAGAGTAGCGAAGGATGACGTTCTCCGGCTCCCTGTACCGAGCGTTCCGATATCCACACGGGATATTGACCAACATGGGAAAGAGCGGAAGCGGTACTATGCAATGCGTTTGGCGGAAGGAAGAGCGTACGAGGCGTTGAACTGCCGTGAACATTAACGGGTATGTGAGCGTACCGCAGTTGTTTCGAAACACGTTGCTGTCCCTATTTCGCGGAGGATGCGGTTGGAAGTTATTGCCAACGATTTTTCCGGCAGCCTTCCGGCGGTACCACCGTGCTGCCATTGCCCGGAATGCGATATCCGTCTTGGGGCGCATTACCCATATTCTGCAACGTGGGAGATTGGATTCTTCGCCGTGGTTCCAGAGAACGAAAAACAGATACGGCATTGCGTCTAATGCTTCGACGGATTCCGGTAGATCCGAACCCTTCTTTCGACTTCTCCCGCCGATCCCTGTCAATATCAGGGCTGAAGGACCACTTGCGCAACGATTGGGAGATACGAGGAGACGCGGGGCGAGCCTTCACGGCGCGGCGCAGCTGCGTGTCGTGCGCGTCCGGTAGCGGAGATGACGCCGCACCGGGACGCCTTGATGCGTGCGTTCGGATGTGCTCCCCGGGGAGAGCCGAGGGACGAGCGACGGCCATAGGCTCGGCAGCGAGATGGGTCGCGGCACATCCGAAGAACCGTCGCTCCAGTCCGTGAGGCGAACGGCCGTTCGCCTCACCCCCTTGGCCGATGGCTCCGTCGGCCTCGTCCCATTGGCCAAGACCCCTCGAAGCTGCTATACTTAGCGTGATCCGAGGGGCCATTCCCACCTCTTTACCGTGCGCCTCCGCCCGCCCCGCCGTACCCGTTGCCGATCGATCGGCCCCTCGCTCCCCTGACCGCCCGAAACGATGGCCGAAAACGACGACAGAAGTACTGGCGAACGGGTCCTCGAGCGAATTCTCGAACAGGAGATGCGCGAGTCGTTCATCGACTATTCGATGAGCGTGAACGTGCAGCGCGCTCTGCCCGACGTACGGGACGGGCTGAAACCGGTGCACCGGCGGATCCTCTACGCCATGTCCGAACTGGGACTCTCGCCGGGACGGGCCTACAAGAAGTGCGCCACGGTCGTCGGCGAGGTGCTCGGCAAGTACCATCCTCACGGCGACTCGGCGGTCTACGACGCCCTGGTCCGCATGGTGCAGGACTTTTCGCTGCGCTACCCGCTCGTGGACGGCCAGGGCAACTTCGGGTCCATCGACGGCGACTCGGCAGCCGCCTACCGGTACACCGAGGCGCGGCTGCAGCGCCTGTCCATGGAGCTGCTGGCGGACATCGGCAAGGGCACCGTCCGCTTCGACGAGAACTTCGACGGACGGCTTAAAGAGCCCTCGGTGCTTCCCTGCAAGGCTCCCAACCTGCTCATCAACGGCTCCTCGGGGATCGCGGTGGGGATGGCGACCAACATCCCGCCCCACAACCTGCGCGAGGTCGTTTCCGGCCTCCTCGCGCTGATCGACGATCCCCGCCTCTCTCAAGAAGCGCTCGAAGAGCACATCACCGGGCCGGACTTTCCGACCGGCGGCCACATCTGCGGCACCGAAGGCATTCAGGAGGCGTACCGGACCGGGCGCGGACGGATCGTCATCCGGGCCAGGGCCGACATCGAGGACGACGGTGCCGGACCGGCCGCGATCATCGTCAGCGAGATCCCGTTCATGGTGAACAAGTCCCGTCTCATCGAGCAGGTCGCGGCCCTCGTGCGGGAGAAGCGGGTCACGTCGATCCGGGATCTGCGCGACGAGTCCGACCGGGACGGACTCCGCATCGTCGTCGAACTCAAACGCGACGCGGTTCCCCAGGTGGTTTTGAACCGCCTGTACAAGCACACGCAGATGCAGTCCACATTCGGCGTGATCCTGCTTGCGCTGGTGGACGGCGTGCCCAGAATCATGCCGCTCCGGGACATGCTGACCCACTTCATCGATCACCGCCACACCGTGGTCGTGAGGCGCAGCGAGTTCGACCTGGCGGCCGCCAGGGAACGCGAACATGTGCTCGAGGGGCTTCGGGTCGCGGTCGACAACATCGACGAGGTGGTGAGGATCATCCGCGGCTCGCGCGACGCGGCCGAAGCGGCGGTGAGGCTGCGGAGGAGCTTCGACCTCTCCGAACGGCAGGCCCGGGCCATTCTGGACATGCGCCTGGCCCGTCTGACGGGACTGGAGAAGGAGAAGCTGGACACCGAGCTCGGCCAGGTCAGGGAGCGGATCGCCGAGCTGGTGCGGATCCTCTCCGACAGGTCGGTGCGCATGGACATCATCAAGGACGAGCTGAGGGAGATCGCGCTCCGCTACGGCGACGACCGCCGGTCCGAAATCAGGGGCAGCATCTCGTCCTTCGACGTCGAGGACCTCATCGCCGACGAAGAAGTCGTGCTGACGATGTCGCGCCAAGGGTACGTGAAGCGCATCCCCATCGACACCTACCGGGCCCAGAGACGCGGCGGCCGGGGGCTTCAAGGGATGGAAACGAGGGCGGAAGACTGGGTCGAGCACCTGTTCATCGCCTCGACCCACGATACCCTCGTGGTCTTCACCGACCAGGGGCGCTGCCACTGGGTCAAGGTGTGGGGCATTCCCCACGGGAGCCGGTATTCGAAGGGCAAGCCCATCGTCAACTTTCTCGATCTGGCGCGGAGCGAGAAGGTCGCTTCGGTTCTGCCCGTGCGAAAGTTCACCGGGGACAGGTTCCTGCTGTTCTGCACAAAGAACGGCGTCGTGAAGAAGACCCCGCTGTCAGCGTACGGCAACGTGCGCGCGACGGGCATCTACGCGATAAAGTTTCGCGAGGGCGACGAGCTCATCGATGTCCGGATCACCGACGGCGCCAACGAGGTCGTCCTGGCGACGCGGCTGGGCAAGGCCATCCGCTTCCACGAGTCCGACGTGCGTCCGATGGGACGCAACACGGAAGGTGTGATCGGCATCCGGCTGGGCAGAAGCGACGAAGTCGTGGGAATGGTAGTGGTTCGCAGGCCCGACGAGACGCTGCTGACGGCGACGGAGCGCGGCATGGGGAAGCGCAGCGAGATCGCCGACTACCGCCTGCAGCAGCGCGGCGGAATGGGCGTGATCGACCTTAGGCTGTCGAAGAAGACGGGGCCGGTGGTCGCGATCCGGGCCGTCACCGACGACGACCAGCTCATGGTCATCACGCGCAACGGCGTCGTGAACAGGCAGCCGGCCTCGGATATGCGGGTGATCGGCAGGGCGACCCAGGGCGTGCGCCTGGTCAACCTGGACGACGGCGACGCGGTGGTCGACGTCGCACGGGTCGTGGGCGATGACGACGATTAGCCCGGCGCGATGACGACGACCGGCACGGCGCGATGACGACGACCGGCACGAGCGGCGGGGGTCGCTCGCGAGGGCCCGGTCGGCGAGCCGGGAGCGGCAGTGACCATCGCCTGGTCTCGCTGTCCGAAATCGAAGCCGCCGCCGAGCGGATCCGCGGAACCGTGGTGCGCACACCCCTGATCCCGGACCCCGAACTGTCGGAGACGGCGGGGGGCGAGGTTCGCCTCAAGTGCGAGTCCCTGCAGAAGACCGGTGCCTTCAAGGCCCGCGGAGCCTGCAACTTCATGGCGCAGCTTCTCCCGGACGAGCTGGCGCGAGGCGTGATCACCTACTCTTCGGGGAATCACGCGCAGGCGGTGGCGTTCGCGGCCGGGCTGAAGGGCGTGCGCGCCGTCGTCGTCATGCCCACCACCGCGCCCCAAGTAAAGAGCGACGGTGCCCGGCGTCTGGGCGCCCGTGTCGAGTTCGCCGGAACGACCTCCGAGCATCGCCGGGTGCGCGCCGAGGAAATCGCGACGGCGGAGGGGATGGTCATGGTCCCCCCCTTCGATCACCCATGGATTATTGCGGGCGCGGGCACGGTCGCACTGGAAGTCGTCGAGGACTGGCCGGATGTGGACACGCTGCTGGTGCCGATAGGGGGGGGAGGACAGATGGCCGGCTGCGCGGCTGCCCTCCGGCGCCTGAAGCCGGAAGCTTCGGTGATCGGGGTCGAGCCCACGGGGGCGCCCACCATGCGTCGGGCTCTGGACGCAGGGGAACCGTCCACCCTTCCCGGAATCGACACCATCGCCGACGGCCTCGCGCCGACGCGCGCCGGCGACCTCACCTACGCTCACGCGGCCGCGCTGCTGGACGACGTGATCCTCGTCGAAGACGAAGACATCCGGCGCGCGGCGGCCCACCTCATCACGCGACGCAAGCTCGTGGTCGAGTACTCGGGCGCGGCGACGGTGGCCGCGCTGCTGTCGGGCAGCGTCGAGGCGCGGGGGCGCAAGGTCTGCGCGGTCCTCTCGGGCGGCAACCTCGACATGTCCCTGCTGGGGGAGATTCTGAACAACGAGGAACCGCGCCACACGTTATGGCCCGGGCCGATGCTCAACCGACCGGGAAAGCGAAGCCGCCCCAGACGGTGAAGGCCCGGTTCTTGACATCATCGTCGTCCCACTCGTCGGCTGCAGATGTAAACCCCCGCGTGTAGAGAACTTCCAACGACAGTATCATCCCCATCGGGATAGCGAACTCGAAACCTGCCCCTCCAGTAGCTCCAAAGTCGATGGTGTTGGTGTCGAAGCGTAACTCAGTGCAGTTGATTGTTGTAGTGCTGACACCATCAGAAAACGACGACTCGCAATTCGCCTCGAAAGCCACGGACGGGCCGGCAAGCACATACATCGAAGCACTGGTGTTCCTGAAGGGGAAGTTTGCCTTGAGCAGAGACGAGAACTCGATGTAGTCCAGACTCAACGTAACCTCGAAGTCGGCATCGCCCCCATGAGATCCCTTCTGGACGTAGGCGCCGCCGATTCAAACTCCGACACTCTCCGAGAGGGGAAAAGTTGCCGAGGCACCGACGTTGATGCCGGTGCGCGAATCCAGTTCATCTACGTCCGGATCCGATCCGACGAAGTTGGCGATGCTCGCGCCACCCCGAACGGCGAGCATGGTTTGGGCCGAGAGTGTTGCGGCCAAGAAGGAGATCGAGACGATGACGAGAAGGAAATGCCGTGAGAATCGCATGAGTGCTCCTGTTCACTTCATTCACAGGTTGCGGGGACCAGTCCGGCGAACTGGTTCGGGTGTAAGAAGCATAAACGGTCATCTCGCTCGTGCCAATTGTCTGGCTCCCGGCGGATGTATTCGCCCGCCTCCGTTGCCCGGCCCTGTTCGCACTGCTGCTGAGCGGCCTTCTGCGTCTTCGAGCTGGAGCTCCGCCTGCTCCTCATCCGTCATGTCGCGTTCTTCGGTCATGCACCCAAAGACTCGTTCATCGCCTCCATGCTTCCGGGTCAGGAATCCCCCGGCTCACCATGACCCGGAACCCGGCCAGTCCGCCCGGAGGCGCGCCGTCCGCCTGGACGGGCGGGGCCGCGCAGGGACGGCCCGCACTTGGCCGTTCCCGTCCCCGCCAGACGGACATGGGGCGACCGGTGGAGGCGTCCAAGGTGGTCGTCTTGTCCGGTCCGGAAAGGGTGAGGGCCAACGCCTCCCATCCCGGACGGACGGGAAGCGTGAAGGCGAATCCTCCGGCCCCCTCCTCGGCGTCGGCGACGGGCGGCATGGCGAAGGGGAGCGTGAACAGCACGGTGCCGCCCGCGTCCCGGCCCTCGATGCTCCATTCGGGATTGCCGCAATACGACATCACATCGGGAATGCCGGACGGGACCATACGGCCGGCGGGGAAGCCCCGACCGATACCCCAGGCTTGCGCCAACCCTTCGGCGTCGCTCAGAGCCGAGCCCGGTCCGCCGTACCGTGGCCCAGTTCCGACGTGAACGAGACCTCTATGGATTCCGCGGCAGAACCGCGGCCACGGAGACATCGCTGCTGGACCACGCCACCGCCGCACCCGCCATGACCTGCCCGTTCTGGTCGCGCACATCGGCCGTGAGACGGACGGTATCGGCCAACGCCGTCAGCCGAACCGTGGACGGCGATACCCACAGCCCCGTAGCCTCAGGCGTCTCGGGGCCGACGCTGTCGGTGCAGGAGGGCACACCTGCCGAGGCGACCAAGAGGGCGAGCCTAGCTACTGTCGTGAAACGCTGACGTGACTCCGACAAGATGGCGACCTCCTTTTCGGCCTTCCGACTTGTCACGAGATGCACGAGATGATGATCGGCGGCGGACGAGTGGCGGGTGGAGCACTGACTCGCGGGGCAGGCTGGCGGTTGAAATGCCGATGACAGCATACTCACGGCTGGAGCTAGGAGGCAAGTATTGTCCACACCCCGCAAACACCCCATTTTCCCAGCTGTCCCGCACGCGCTCCCGCCGGGAGCCAAGCGGCCTTGGACACAATAGCCGGAGCATGCAGCCATGAAGAAGTTCTA
Organism: Longimicrobiales bacterium; assembly: GCA_965215065.1. Classification (GTDB taxonomy): domain Bacteria; phylum Gemmatimonadota; class Gemmatimonadetes; order Longimicrobiales; family Gaopeijiaceae; genus Bin94. The sequence continues at coordinate 458,341 of OZ244037.1, read as the reverse complement.
CATCGTCATCGGAATCGTGGCCGTCGTCGGGCTGGCGGTCGTGGGCCTTGCGCTCAGGGGCGGCGGCTCGGCCGCCAGCGAGCCGATAGATCTGCCGGAAGATCTGCCGGATTCGGACCTGGTCGCTCTTGCGCAGGGCGAGGTCTACGGCGACCCCGACGCGCCCATCACGATCATGGAGTTCGGCAACTACCAGTGCCCGGCCTGCCAGACCTTCGCTTTCCAGGTCAAGCCCCAGGTGGATCTCGCGTACATCCAGACCGGGCAGGCCAAGCTCGTCTTCCACGATTTTCCGACGACCCCGCTTCCGCATTCGTTTCTGGCGGCACGGGCGGTCCGCTGCGCGGGCGACCAGGACCGTTACTTCGAATACCACGACGAGGTGTTCCGAACGCTGCGGGAATGGTCCGCGCCGCGCAGCCCGGTAGGCCACTTCAACGACCTGGCCGCGGAACTGGGGCTGGACGGTCAGGCCTTCGAAATGTGCCTGCAAAGCGACAGGCACGCCGATGTCGTGACCGCGAATCTGACGCTGGGGCTTAAGCTCGGAGTCACCGGCACGCCGACCATCTTCGTCCACGACGGAGGCCGGCCCTTCCAGAAGCTCGGCGGCTTCCAGTTCATCGACATCCAGCAGGCGGTGGAGGCGATCACCCAGAATTGACCGACCTCTTGCCCAGCTCCGGCGGCGAACACCCCGCTTCGACCGCCCCGTCGGCCTCCGGCCCGGTCAACCGCATGGTCGTGGCCGTACTCTCCCTGATCGGGGTGTTCCTCGCCTTCTACCTGGCGGCCAACAATCTGGGCTGGACGCCTCCGATCCCCTGCGGTAGCGGGGCGTGCGGGCTCGTGCAGTCGTCGAAGTACGCCTGGGTCGGCCCGGTGCCGGTGTCCGCCATAGGGCTGACGGGTTACCTGGCCGTGTTCGCGCTCGCCATCGCTGGGTTGCAGGGCCCGCTGGTCCGCTCCCGGGCGATTCCCCTCTTCCTCTTCGCCGGAGCGCTCCTCGGCGTCCTCTTCAGCGCATACCTGACCTACCTCGAAGCGATGGTCATCCAGGCGTGGTGCCGTTACTGCGTGGCCTCGGCGATCCTCATCACTCTGGTATTCCTGGCGACGCTTCCCGAGCTCAGGCGGATCCGCAGGTAGCAGCCCCCGACGGCCAGGCACGCGCCCGGTCGGCCCGACCCGGCTGGGGAAGGCCGATCACTCCTCCCCGAAGCACTCCGGATTCGCCCGCTCGATGAACACGTTCATGATCCCGCCGCACACCGCCGGGCTCCACGAAGTGAAATCGTCGGTCAGATCGACCCGGACGGTGGTGGGAGGGCCGCCGCCGAAGAGATCCTGAGCGGCCGAGATGACCTCGCCCTCCCCGCATCCGCCGCCGACCGTTCCCGCGATCACGCCACGCCGTCCGATGAGCATGCACGCGCCGGTCTTGCGCGGCGTGGACCCCTTGGCCGACACGATCGTGGCAAGAACGGCGGGCTCCTTCAAACTAGCCAGGCAGGCCATCACTTCCTTCTCGTGCATCCGTCCCTCCGGTCAGTTCTCCTCGCGTCGCGCGCGCCCGAAGACGCGCCGCCGAAGAAACGTTCCACCACCCGCTCCTTCTCCACCAGAGGCGCCCCCGTGCCGCCCGCGTGAAACAGGATGATCTCGGCCACGACCGAAACCGCGATCTCGGCCGGTGTCTGCCCGCCCAGATCGAGTCCGACCGGTGCCCGAACCCGTCCCATGTCCGCCGTCGTGAAGCCCTCGCGCGCCAGCTGCTCGTGGGTCGCGCGCACGCGCCGCCTGCTCCCGATCATCCCGATGTACCCGGGCGGCGCCTCCATGCGCAGGAGCCGCACCAAGCACTCGTAATCGAAGCTGTGCCCCCGCGTGACCATAATCACATGATCGAACGGACCGAGCGGAATGGCCGCGAAGGGGTCGCGAAAATCGATCACACGCACCGCGTATGCATCCGGAAAACGGTCCGCGGAAGCGAATTCCCGGCGATCGTCCAGCACCTCGACACGCATCCCCAGCAGTGTTCCCATCCGTGCCAGCGGGACCGCAATGTGTCCTGCGCCGACGATCACCATCCGCGCGGGCGGGCCGTGCAGCTCCAGATAGACCCGGGCGGTCCCGGCGCGTTCGCCGTCGCGGTATTCGAAGTCGCGGCTGATCGCACCCTGGGATTCCCGCGGGGAAAAGAGCGACGGAAGCGCCGCGTCCACCGCCTCGTCCAGTGACGGGCTTCCCAGCGTGCCCCGGCTGCGCCCGCGGGAGAGCCACCGCCGCCGCCCGATCATCGCCTCGTCCGCTGCGTCCACGACCACCGCCGCGCAGATCCGCTCGCCCTTCTCGACAGCATCCAGAATCCGGGCGGCTACCCGCGCGGCCGACAGCGTCATCCCCGGTCGGCCGCCTCGGCGTGCGCCCCGTCGCCCACCCCGGCCCCGGCCCCGCGCAGCCCCCGTCTCCCGAACCGCGCCCGATAGCGGCCCGGCGTATCGATGTCGTCGACCGTTCCGGCATCCTCGACCGGCACTTCCGCGACGCGCGCGGGGTCGCGCCGCACCACCGTGCGGGCTCCTTCCTCCAAGCCGCGCTGCAGGAACTCCCCTGCGATCGCCATGTCGGCCAGCACCGGATGGCCGCGCTCCTCTCCATATCTGGGCATAACGATCGATGCACGGGAACGCTGCCACGCTTCGATCAGCTTGCCGACCGTTGCCGGGGTCACGGCGGGATTGTCGACGGGGGTAAACGCGATCACGTCGGGAGGGTCGTCAAGGCCCAGAACGTGATCCAATGCGGCCCGCAGCGAGCCGATCTGGCCGCCGGCACCTCCGGGATTCACCACCAGAAGGCCCCCGCAGCGCGCCGCTTCGGCCGCCAGGGCCCCGGACCCTGCCGCGGTCACCACGATGACCGGAGCGCAGCCGCCCCGGCGAAGCGTGTCCACGAGCCGCGCCACGAAGGTGACGCCGCCGGCGTCGAGGAGCGGCTTCGGCACGCCCATCCGGGCTGAGCTGCCTGCCGCCAGAACGATCCCAACGGCGCGGACGATCCGGGTCGGCCGGCCGGGATCTACCGACCCGATCTTCCGCATCGTGCGACCGTCACCTCGGCCGACGGTCGGCCGGGAACGCCCCGTGAAAGGTCTTGCCGGCTCGGCCCAGCTCGTCCAAGAGTCCGCATGGCTCGTAGCGGTCGCCGCAGGTCCCGCAAAGCACTTCCAGAGTGCGCAGCACTTCGCCCGCCCCCAGGTCGTCGGCGTACTTGAGGAGCCCGCCGCGGAAGGGGGGGAAGCCCGTACCCATGACCATGCCCAGATCCACGTCCGCAGCCGAATCCACGATCCCTTCCTCCAGCACCCTCGCCGCCTCGTTGATCATCGCGAGCACCAATCGGTCCCGCACCCGCGCTTCATCGGGCTCGGACCGCGACGCGGACAGCTTCATGGCTGCGTACACGGACCGGTCGAAGCCCTTCTCGCGGCCGCCGGAGTACAGGTAGAACCCCTTGCCGTCCTTCCGGCCGAGTCGGCCGGACACGGCCAGTGCGACCAACGCCGCCGCCGGCGCCATGCGCTTTCCGAACGCTTCCGCCATCGTCTCGCCCGCATGACCCACGACATCGATCCCGACTTCGTCGATGAGGCGGAAGGGTCCCATCGGCATTCCGAAGCGCTTCCAGGCCCGATCGACCGCCAAGGCGTCCCAGCCCTCGTCGAGCATGCGTCCGGCCTCGTTCAGGCAGGGCCCCAGGATCCGATTGACGAGGAAGCCGGGGGCGTCGCGGGTCACGACGGGAACCTTCCCCAGCCTGACCGCGAACGCGGCGAGAGTCTCCACCGTGTCCGGGTCGGTATTCGTTCCCCTCACCACCTCCACGAGCGGCATGCGATGGACCGGGTTGAAGAAGTGCATCCCGGCGAACCGCCCCGGGTGCTCCAGCACCTTCGCCATCTCGTCGACGGACAGCGATGACGTGTTGGTGGCGATTATCGAGTCCCGGCCCACCACGCCCTCGACCTCCCGGAGGACGGCGCGCTTGACCGCCGTCTTCTCCACGACGGCCTCGACCACCAGGCCTGCCGATCCGACCCCGGCGTAGTCGATCCCGCCCGAAATCAACCCCATCCGCCGGTCCGCTTCACGCTTCTCGAGCGACCTGCGGCGTACCGCGCCGTCGAAGATCGACCGGGCATGGGCGAGCCCTCCGGCCACCGCCTCGTGGCGGATGTCCTTCATGCGCACGCGGATCCCGTTGTACGCAGCCACTTGGGCGATGCCGCCTCCCATCGGCCCGGCCCCGAGCACCGCGGCGTGCTCGACAGGCTTCGCTCGGCCCCCGTCCGACCAAGGTCCCTTTCGTGCGCGCTCGTGCATCCGGAAGACGAAGAGGAGATTCCTGCATGCCCGCGAGGTGATGAGGTCGCCAGCGGCCCGAGCCTCGAGCTCCAGGCTTGCGGCTGCCGACCGGCCCATCCCCCTGCGGACGACTTCGAGGATCCGCAGCGGTGCCGGGTAGCGGCCACCCGTCCGCCGCTGCACCCTTTTGGCCGCGGCCATCAGAACCAGCGCCCGCCCGGGGGTCGTGCCGTCCAGGAAACGTCCGGGAAGAGTGCGGCGTCGCCCCTTGCGCCCCTTCCGCGCGGGCGGCAGACGCTTCTCCCGCGCCAGCGCGCCCACCAGCTCGAGGCTCCGCTGCTCGAACTGCTGCCGAGGCAGTACTCGGTCGACCAGTCCGATGCCCCTGGCCTTCGACACCCGAACGGGCTTCCCGGTGAGCATGAGGTCGAGCGCCGCCGACAGCCCCACCAGACGCGGCAGCCGCGTTGTCCCGCCCCACGCCGGGAGAATCCCCAGCCGCACCTCGGGCAACCCGATGCGGGTGCGGTCTCCGTCGTCCGAGAATCGGTGGTCGCACGCCAGCGCGAGCTCCGTGCCTCCGCCCAGGCAGATCCCCCGGATCGCCGCCACCGTCGGGACGGGAAGCGCTGCAATGCGACCGAAGAGCGCCTGCCCATGACGCGCCGCCTCCGCGCCCTCGCGGCTGTTCTCGACCTCGGCGATGGCGTTCACATCCGCCCCGGCGATGAAGGACCGCGGCTTGGCCGACCGGAACATGAGTGCGCGGAGGGCACCGTTCGCCGCGGCTTCCTCCGCGTCGTGGATTGCGCTTGCGAGAGCCTCCAGCACCTCTCCCGTGAGGACATTCTGGCCCCTGTCGGGGTCGTCGAACGTCACCAGCCCCAGGCCATCGGGTTCGGTCTCGAACCGCAGCCCGTGGCGGGAACCGCGGGCCGACGGGCCTGGGCGCGGGCTCACCTTCGAGGAACGGCGATCAGGCCCTCCGTCAGAAGATGGGCCTGACCTCCGCATTGTCGCGGCGGAGGCGCAGCACGAAGGGCTCTTCCCGCGTGATCGTGACTCGGACGTTCCAGTAGAGCTCGTCGTACGGCAGCTCGTGGCGGGCGTGGACCCAGTACATGCCCGGCGCGACCCCTTCCTGGAAGTCGGCGATTCCGTTGGCGTCGGTCGTGTCCGCGAGCTCTTCCAGGCCGGATGCTTCGATCTTGGCAGCGCGCACCAGGTCGTAGTCTTCGAACGCCAGATCGGCCCAGTCTGCCCGGACGACCCTTATGCTGTCCATTCGCCCGATGACGGCCTGCTGCAAGGAAGTGAAGGTGCCGAAGAGTGCATCGACGGTGCGTCCGGTCCGGTTGAGTTCGGCCTCGAAGTCCTGCCACTCGTTGAAGAGCGTTCGGTAAAGGCTTTCGCCCGGATTGAGCGGCTCCAAGGCTTCGTTGAGCTTCTGGAGCGTATCCCGCAGAACATTCCACCGCGTTTCGGCGTCGCGCCAAGCCTGCTGGGCCTGTGCGATCTCCTCCCGGGCTGCAAGCAGATCGGCCGGGATCCGAGGTTCCGCCGCGGCTGCCGCCGAGGCCAGCGAATCGAAGATCTCGTCTCGGTCATACGGCAGCAGGCGCACCTCTGCGCCATCGATCGGAGCGGGATCCGCGTCATCGCCGAGCGCGACGTGAACCGTCACATCCGCAGCACCGCACGCTGCGAAGGCGAGGGGGATGAAGGTCGCCGCCAGCAGACCGTGGCGGGCTGCCGGACCGATTCCGTTGTTGCGTCGCGTCATCGCTTAAACTCTCCTGAGATCTGGCCCAAGACATGGAAACTCGCCCCAAAGAACATCTCGTCGTCCAAGGTAAAGGCGGAATCGACAGGCATCAAGACTCGCCGAGGACAGACGACCTTACGAAGAGGTGCTCCGCAATACGTAGTTCATGGGATCGACGGGCTGTCCGCGCACGCGCACTTCGTAGTGTACGTGAGGTCCGGTGCACACGCCGGTGCAGCCGACGTGGCCGAGCACCTCTTCTCGCCGGACGCGCTTCCCGGTTCTGACAAGAAGCTTGGAAGCGTGACCGTACAGCGTGGACACGCCGAAGCCGTGGTCGATTTCGACCGTGTTTCCGAATCCGGGCCTCCATCCGGCGAAAGAGACCACCCCGTCGGCGGTCGCGACGAACGGCGTACCTCGGGGCGCGTTCTGGTCGATCCCGTCGTGCGGCGCGTAGAGCCTGTGGAGCGGGTGGAGTCTGGTCACGCTGAACGCGCTGGAAACCGGGCCGTGGGTCGGCAGGATCGACGGCGTGAACTTCAAGCGCTCCCGTCGCTCCTCGAGGGCTGCCTCCGTCTCCGCAAAGCTCCTGCCGAGCAGATCCGCCTTTCGCAGAAGAAGCGCAAGGTCGTAGCGGATCGCGTAGGCGGTTTCGGACGCCTCCCGGTCCAGGGCCCACAGCTCGCTCTCGTCAGGAGAATCGAGCCCCGGCCCTCCGACTCCGACCTCGAAGACCTCTTCGTCGATCTCGAGCAGACCGGCTACCAGTCGAACCCTGCGGTCCTTTTCGGCGAGCACGGCCATCTCCTGGTCGAGCTTCGCGACCGAGGTGTGCACGCGCTTGATTTCGGCCTCGAGCAGGCGGTTTTCCCGAGCGAGGTAGACCGCGCGGGCGCGGGCCCCCGTGTCGGAGACGAAGAACGCGGCGGCACCTGCCAGAAAAACGCCGAGGCCGCACGCCGCAGCAAAGGCCCTGCGTGCAGCCCCCGCCGACAACGAGAACCGCCGGACCGCTTCGGTGTCCTCCCGTAGGAAGAGCACCGTCCATCTGTCGTTTTTCATGCGGCCACAAGAGTACCGTGCGGGTCCGGTCCGGTCAAGCGTCCCGTCCGCCATCGAGTCAATCGAGCTCTACCCGCGGGAACAGCGGAGTTCCGACTGTGACCCCGAGGCCTGCAAGGTCCAGGTCGTCCAGCTCCCGGAAGAGCGGAACGCCCGCAAGCCCGAGGCGGGTCGCCAGCACAGCCGCCCTTCCCGGCGTCACGGGCTCGAAGAGGCATGCCAGCACAGCCAGCGTGTGCGCCAGAGTGGCGAGCGTGCGGTCCAGGTCGGCGGCCCGTTCCGAGTCCCGTGCCAGCGCCCAGGGCTTCTGCGCTTCCACGAAGCCGTTGGCGGCTCTCGCCAGATCCATGGCCGCCGAGAACCCTTCGTGAAGACGGTACCGGTCGATGCCGCGCCGGTATGCCGAAAGCGCCGCCTTCGTTTCGCCGGCCAGGCCGTCGGCCGGCACCGCAGGAACGACGCCGTCCACGTAGCGCCGGATCATCGAGAGCGTGCGGTGGGCCAGGTTGCCGAAGATGTTGCGCAGCTCGTCGTAACGGGCCATGAAGCGCTCGGGGGTGTACGAGGCGTCCTGGCCGGTGGGCATTTCGCGGATCAGATACCAGCGCACGGCGTCCGTGCCGTACCGCTCCCTCAGATCGAGAGGGTCCACCACGTTGCCCAGCGACTTGGACATCTTGGTGTCGCCGACCACCCACCAGCCGTGCGCGAGGATCTTCCGGGGCAGGGCCAGGCCGGCCCCCATGAGGAGCGTCGGCCAGTAGACCGCGTGCGTGGTGATGATGTCCTTCCCCATCAGGTGGACGTCGGCCGGCCAGCGCGACGGCAGGGGGTCGCCGAAGCCGCGCGTGTCCCGGGGAGCGTCCGGGTCGATCGCCCCCGAGGCCGTCACGTAGTTGATGAGCGCGTCCACCCACACGTAGGTCACCTGGTCGGGGTCCCAGGGGATGGGAATCCCCCAGTGGATCCGCGACCGGGGTCGCGAGATGGAAAGGTCTTCCAGCGGCCGGCCCAGAAAGCCCAGAACCTCGTTGCGGCGCGCGGCTGGCACGATCCACTCCGTGTTCTTCTCGATGTGCTCGACCAGGCGGTCGCGGAACAGGCTCATCCTGAAAAACCAGTTCTTCTCGCGGATCCGGGTGACCGGCCCGCCCGCGATCGGGTCCACACGGTCCGGCCCGATCTCCTTCTCGGTGAAGTAGCGTTCCTGGTTCACCGAGTACCACCCCGCATATTCGGCCTCGTAGATGAAGCCGTTGTCGTACAGGCGTTCCAGAAGCGCGCCCACCACCGCGACATGCTCGGGCTCCGTGGTGCGTATGAAGCGGTCGTTGGAGATGCCCAGCTCGGCCCAGGCCGCCTTGAAGCGGTCGGCCATGAGATCGCAGAGCGCCAGCGGCGTCAACCCGTGCCGGGCCGCGGCTTCCTGGATCTTCTGGCCGTGCTCGTCGGTTCCGGTGAGGAAGCAGACGTCCTCCCCCGCGCGTCGGCGGTAGCGGGCGAGGACATCGGCCAGAATCGTGGTGTAGGCGTGCCCGATATGGGGCTCGCCCGAGGCGTAGTAGATGGGGGTGGTGAGGTAGAAGGATCCCATGTGGATCGGTGGTCACAGGCGATCGGGCCTTGTCGGGCGTCCGTCGCCGGACAGAGTGCCGCCTAGGGGAGAGTACCGCCCGGGGGACTTAGACCTGTCGCCCCCGTAGCGTGACTCCATTCCAACCTCCGGCGGTGCTTCGTTTCCGATCCTCTCGCGGCGAAGCCTCTCATCGACGCGTGGAGGATCGCCGAGATCTCTAGTGCGGGGGATGGGCTTGATCGTCCGCAGCGATGTTTCCATCGCGCTGTCCAGCCATCTCTCTTGAATCTCTCGCTCGGTTTTCGTCATGAGTGTCGCGGTCTCCAAGTGGGCTCGTATGCTCGGTGCCAGGTCGGGGATTCAGCAGGTGTATGTGGTGCGGTGGCGAGGCCGCTGGAACATACAGGCCGGGTTCGTCGGCCAGTATCGCTTCCAGATCCCTCTCCTCTGGAGTCGGGGCCCGTACCCTTTTCCCAAGGAGCTTCCGGGCTTCCGGCAGATCAATCACGAAACCATGATCGGGATAATCTGTCGTCAGCAGGGTCGCGGTGCGCTCGGGGACACCCAGTCGGATTGCGTAGCGCTTGGCGATGTCCAACGCCCGCTGTCGTCGGCCGAGCCGTAAAGGGTCGATCTGACTGGAGATCGGGGACATTAAGCCAACGGTCAAGCTGGTTGCGATTTCCGCCGCAGTCTTGGTTGTGATCTTTCCGTGGTTCCTCTCAACCGTCTCCCGGAGGAAACGATGAAACATAAGGAACGTATTGGTGGTGAGAACATTCAGCGACGTGAATATCTCCAGTCCGGACCCGTACTGGCCGAGTTCGTCCCGTTCCGAGACCTGGACATCGAGTGGGCCTAGTTCTCCACGGCTCCCCAGCACGATTTCTCGCGCTCCCAATGCGAGCAGTGTTCCGGCGCTCTTGCAGTATCCGAACACGCAGATCGTCACATCGCCATCATAAGCACAATGCAAATCCCGTGCCATGATATACGCGGCATCGGGAAAGCCACCGAACGTCGTCAACACCAGGATACACCGCTTCCGGGGAACGCATTGACTGCGAGCCTGGCGTAAGGTGTCAGCCGTCTTGCGGGTGACCGGGGCGGACAGATAAAACACATCCGCGTTCAGCGCGGCCAGCGCCTTTGTCTTCTCGTTGCCGTTGCCGATAATGGCCGTCCTTCCTCGGGGTCGCGGGGTTCAGTGGGTTTGAACAGTACTGAGATCCGCAGAGGTGTCAAATCCCCGGTTTGCGGCTCGCGTTCGATCCCTTCATTCATCGGAAGTCACGAGCGCGAGGACTGCGAAGGCGTACTTTCCGTGCGTGCAGCCGCTTCAGGGCCCCCCGGTCCACCTTCCCGAGGTGCGTCCTCGGGAGATCCTCGAGCAGGCGGATCGTGCGCGGCACCTTGTAGGACTCAAGGCGGGTCCGGGCATGCGCCTCAAGGGCCGCGCTCACCATGTCCGCCCCCTCGCGCAGCACCACGAAGGCCGCCGGAACCACGAGTCCGTCCTCGTCTTCGACGCCCACCACAACCGCCTCTCGGACATCGGAGTGCGCGAGCAGGCATTCTTCCGCTTCCCGCGGCGAGAACCACTTTCCGGAGACCTTGAGGAGGTCGTCGGCGCGTCCCTGGTACGTGAAGTACCCGTCCGCGTCGCGGGTCATCATGTCGCCGGAGATGTACCAGTCGCGGGCGAAGGCGCGCCGCGTCTCGCGGGGGTGCTGCCAGTAGCCGTGCGCGCGGGAGCCGCCCCGCACCCGCATGCGCCCGACCTCGCCGTGCGGAACTTCGCGGCCGTCGTCGTCGCAGAGTCGCACGTCGAAGCCGGGGACCGCGGTGCCGAGGGTGCCGGGACGCACCGAGCCGGGCCGGTTGGAAATGAAGACGTGCCACATCTCTGCGGTGCCGAGACCGTCGAGCAGCTCGACGCCGAAGGCGGCGTTCCACCGGCTGTGAAGCGACGGGGGAAGGGCCTCGCCGGCCGAGGTGGCGAGCCTGAGGCAGCTCATGTCCTGTCGGCCCGCGTCGGGGTGCGAGACCATCCGGTTCACCATGGTGGGTACGGTGACGAGGATCGTGGGCCGGTGCCGGGCGATCTGGTCGAATAGCTCGTCGGCGGTGCAGCGTTCCGGGAAGAGCACGGCGGACGCTCCCGCCGAGAGCGGAAAGAAAAGGTTGGATCCGGTGGCATAGCCGAAATAGAGCTTGGGCACCGAGATGGTGATGTCGTCGGACGTGTACCCGATGACGCCCCCGGCGTAGCACTCGGTCGAGTTGGCGAACGAGGCATGGGACTGGACGACACCCTTCGGGAGGCCGGTCGTCCCGCCGGAGAACAGCCAGATGGCCGGATCGTCGGAATGTGAAGGGAAGTTGTCAAAATGTAAACTGGAGTTGTCAATTCGTCGGTCCGTCTCGTCGGTGCCGAGAAAGAGAAGCCGGGGAACGTGCCGCGCCTCGCCGCTGCCCGCTCGTACGAACGCCTCGCGACGATCCGCGTTCAGCACCACGGCCGCAGCCCGGGTGTAGTCGCAGATGCTGCGGAGGCGCCGCTTGTCCAGGAAGCAGTTCACCATCACTCCGACCGCACCCATCTTCAACGTGCCGAAGAGCGCGGCGGCGAAGTCGGGCACGTCCGGCAGCGCGATCAGCACCCGCTCCTCCGGCCGCACGCCCAAGTCGCGCAGAGCGTTGGCGAAGCGGTTGGCACGCGCCTGCAGGGCCCGGTAAGTGACCGTCCCGTCGCTGGTCCTCAGTGCGATGCGGTCCCCCAGCCCTTCTCGGACGCGGTCGTCCAGAAAATAATCGGCGATGTTGAAGGGGTTGGGCGGATCGAAGCGCATCGGGGCGGAGGTCGGCTGGGGCGGCTGGCGGCTGGGGTGGCTGGATCGCAGTGCGAGTGTATTCGTGCAGGTGCGTTCTGTCGGCCCGCAGTACAGCGGGACTCCGGGCGCACCGGGAGGATTATGTTTAGAAATGAAGGGGGGATGGTCAATGGACAACCGCCTTTGGGGTCATGCGACGTGGACCGAGCTCGAAGGACTCGGACTCCGACGCGGGAGTGCGGGCGAGAGCGCGCACTCCCCGCCCGGCTCCCGAGTCGTCGCCCTGCTGCCTGTCGGCGCGGTCGAAGCGCACGGCCCCCATCTCCCCCTGACCACCGACGTCATTATCGCGGCGGCCGCCGCGAAGGCCGCGCTTCCGGCTCTTCGCCGCCTAGGCTGCCGCCCCGTGATCCTGCCGCCTCTCACGTACACGGCCGCCCCCTTCGCGGCGGGCTTCCCCGGAACGATCTCGGTGCGCCCCGCCACCGTGTCCGCGCTGCTGGCGGATGTGGCGGCCTCCCTGGAGCGGCAGGGGGTGTCCGCGCTGGTCGTGGTCAACGCGCACCTCGATCCGGCCCACCTGGCCTCGATCCGCGAGGCCGCTCGCACGCACCGGGGCTCCATGCCGGTCGTCCACCCCGACATCACGCAGCGGCGCTGGGCCTCGCGCCTCACCGGCGAGTTCAGGAGCGGGGCGTGTCATGCGGGGTGCTACGAGACATCCGTCGTGTTGGCGGCCGCCCCGGACCTGGTCCGCGACCAGGTGCGGCGCGACCTGGCCGAGAACCCGGCATCGCTTTCGGCCGCGATCCGCGCAGGGGCGTCCACCTTCGAGGATGCGGGGGCGGGGGAGGCGTACTGCGGGGATCCGGCCGCCGCGACCCGCGAGGAAGGGGAAGAGACGATCATGGTTCTCGGGCAGATCATAGTTCAAGCGGTGGCGGAGCGGCTCGGAGGAGCGGAGGACACGGTATGAAGCGTGCCGAGCTGGCAGGGTGCGGTGCGGTCGTGACGGGCGGGGGACGCGGGATCGGCGCGGCCGTGGCCCGCGCGCTGGCCGAGGCGGGGGCCGCGGTCGTCGCGACCGCGCGCACCGTCGGTGAGATCGAGGCCGTGGCCGGGGAGCTGCGGGCGGCGGGAGGCACCGCCCACGCGGCGGCCTGCGACGTGAGCGACCCCGATTCGGTCGCTGCGATGGCGGCGCGGGCGCGGCAGCTCGTCGGCACGGTGGACATCTTGGTCAACAACGCCGGGACGGCCTGCTCGGCGCCTTTCCTCGGGGTGACGCTCGAGAAGTGGGAGTCGGTGCACCGCGTGAATGCGACCGGACCGCTCTTGGCGACGCAGGCGTTCCTTCGCGGGATGCTGGAGCGGGGATGGGGGAGGATCGTCAATGTGGCGTCGGTCGCGAGCCTCATGGGAGCTCGCTACATCACCGCCTACGCCGCCTCCAAGCACGCTCTGCTCGGGATGACGCGCTGCCTGGCCGAAGAGCTGGCCGGGACCGGCGTGACGGTCAACTCCGTCTGCCCGGGCTACGTCGACACGCCCATGACCGACACGAACATCGGGCGGATCGCGGCGGCCACGGGCCGGGACGCGGCGGCGATCCGCGCCGAGCTGGAGGACATGCAGCCCGGGGGGCGCCTGATCACGGCCGACGAGGTCGCGCATGCCGTAATGACGTTCATGCCGGAGGCGGCGGCGGCGCTGCAGGGAAGCGAGCTCGCGGTGCGGGGCGGTGGAGGCGCTCGATGACCTTCGAGATCTTCAACCCGGAAGCGCTGGGTCGTCCGCGCGGCTGGAACAACGGGATGCTGGCGCCGGCGGGGGGGCGGGTGCTCTTCGTGGCGGGGCAGACCGGGGTGGAGGGGATCGGTGCGGGGCAGACCGGCGCGGGACAGATCGGGACAAGGCAGACCGGAGCGGGCGGCGACGGCGGGATGGCCGCGCAGTTCGGGGCTGCGCTCGCCAACGCGGCCCGGGTGGTCGAAGCGGCGGGGGGAACGGTCGCCGATGTCGGTCGTCTCACCATCTACGTGACCGACATGGAGGCCTACCGGCGGTCGCTGGCCGAGGTGGGAGCCGAGTACAGGGCGGTGTTCGGGAAGCACTTCCCCGCCATGGCGCTCGTGGCCGTGACCGAGCTGGTCGATCCGCGCGCGGTGGTCGAGATCGAGGCCACGGCGGTCATCGGGCCCGTGGGGGACGGGCGGGGCGCGGGTGAAGGGGAGGCCGCCGAAGCCACGGCGGCGATTCCGCAGGCTCTGCCGGAGGCGCGTCAGGACATTCGGGAGACCGCGGAGAAGGGGCAGCCATGACCGGTCTCAAAAACCCCCTTCTTGATCCGCCTCGCTCGTTTCTGCTGGACTGCGACACCGAGAGCAAGGTCGCGCGGATCACGCTGAACCGGCCGGCGCGGCTGAACGCGCTGACGTTCGAGGTCTATGACGAGCTGCGGAACACCTTTCGGGCGCTGGATACGGAGCCCGAGGTGCGCGCCATCGTGATTACGGGCGCGGGGCGCGGATTCTGCACAGGCGGGGACGTCGAGGACATCATCGGGGCGCTGTTCGAGCGGAATTTCGAGGGGCTGCTGGAGTTTACGCGGATGACGTGCGATCTGATCCTCGCGATGCGGCGGTGCCGTCAGCCGGTGGTGGGGGCGCTGAACGGGACGGTGGCGGGCGCGGGGGCGGTCATCGCGACGGCGTGCGACGTGCGGATCGCGGCCGAGTCGGCTCGGATCGCGTACCTCTTCACGCGCGTGGGGCTGTCGGGGGCCGACATGGGTGCGGCCTGGCTGCTGCCGCGGATCGTGGGGCTGGGGCGTGCGGCGGAGCTGCTCATGACCGGGGCGTTCATCGACGCTGCGGAGGCGCATCGGATCGGGCTCTACAACCGGGTGGTGCCGGACGGCGAGGCGGTCGGCGCGGCGACGGCGCTGGCCGGGGATCTGGCGCGGGGGCCGTCGTTCGCGCTGCAGGTCACCAAGGATGCGCTGAACCGGGAAGCGCACATGGAGCTCGAGGCGGCGCTCGAGGCCGAGGCGCGCGCCCAGGCGGCGTGCATGCTGAACCCGAACTTCCGGGAGGCCTACCAGGCGTTCATCGAGAAGCGCAGGCCGAGCTTTGACTGATCCGGGAGGAATGCCGCTGGATCGGGGAGGACTGTCGCTGGATCCGGTGGCGGCGTTCGTGGAGCCGTCGCACCGGGAGTACCGGGAGCGGGTGGCTGCGTTCTGCGGGGCGGAGATCGGCGACGGGGGCGATCCGGACGACGACGCGACGGCGCGGGAGCGCGCGAAGGAGCTGGTCGGGCTTATGGGGGCGGGGGGGCTCTTCGAGCCGATCCGCGACGGAGACGTGCGCGGCTGCCTGATCGCGCGCGAAGTGCTCGGGTGGTGGTCGCCGCTGGCAGATGCGGTGTTCGCGCTGCAGGGGCTGAGCGCCACCCCCGGCCTCATCCTGGGCGAGGACGCCGGCGGGTGGGTGGCGCGCGCGCTGTCGGGCGAGGCGGTCGGCGCCTTCGCGATGACCGAACGGGAGGCGGGATCGGACGTGGCGTCGATGGCCGCGACGGCGGTGCCGGAGGGGGGCGGGGGGGGTTGCGGTGCCGGCGGCGGCCCGGACCTCGGCCCCGACCATTATCGGCTGAACGGCGGCAAGACCTTCATCTCGAATGCGGGGATTGCGGACTTCTACGTCGTGTTCGCGTCCACGGATCCTGGTGCGGGGACGCGGGGGATCTCGTGCTTCATGGTGCCTGCCGATGCGCGCGGGCTGGAGTTCGCCGGCGCGCAGGTGATGAGCGCGCCGCACCCGCTGGGCGAGATCCGCTTCGACGACTGCCGGGTACCGGCCGGGGCGCTGCTGGGTGAGGCGGGGACCGGCTTCAAGACGGGGATGGCGACGCTGGACCGGCTCCGTCCCACCGTGGCGGCCGCGGCGTGCGGGATGGCGGGGCGGGCGCTGTGGGAAGCGGTCGAGCACGCGCGGAGGCGAAAGCAGTTCGGGAAGCCGCTGGGATCCTTTCAGCTGGTCCAGGAGAAGCTGGCCGAGTCGGCCACGGAGCTGACGGCCGGGCGGCTGCTGGCCTACCGGGCGGCGTGGGAGAAGGACCGGGGGGCGTCGCGCATCACGCTCGAGGCGGCGATGGCGAAGGCGTTCTGCACCGAAGCCGCGCAGCGGATCGTGGACCGTTCGATGCAGATCCTGGGGGGCAGGGGCGTGCTGGCGGCGCATCCGGTGGAACGCCTCTACCGGGCCGTGCGGGCGCTGCGCATCTACGAGGGCACGACCGAGATCCAGCACCTGATCATCGGCGGGGGGCTGATCCGGGGATCCCGCTCCTGAAAGATGGCATCCGGCTCTTGAAGATCAACGTCATCGGGGGCGGACCGGGCGGCCTTTTCGCTGCGCTGCTCCTCAAGAAGGACGATCCGCGGCGGACGGTCGAGGTCTTCGAGCGCAACCGTCCCGACGACACCTTCGGATTCGGCGTGGTCTTCTCGGATGCGACGCTGCAGGAGGTGGCCGAGGCCGACCCGCCCACGTTCCGCGCCATCGAGGAGCGGTTCCACCATTGGGACGACATCCACATCCACTACCGGGGCCGCCGACTGGAATCGACGGGGCACGGCTTCGCGGGGCTGTCGCGCAGGGAGCTGCTGCTGCTGCTCCACCGGCGTTGCCGCGAAGTGGAGGTGGAACTCCGCTTCGAGGCCGATGTCGCCGACCTGACGCCGTATCTGGACGCCGACCTCGTGATCGGCGCCGACGGCATCAACAGCACGGTGCGCCGCCGCTTCGCGACCGTCTTCCGGCCGAAGGTCGATCTGCGCCCCAACCGCTTCGTCTGGCTGGGAACGACGCGGCCCTTTCCCGCCTTCACCTTCTACTTCCGCGAGAGCGAGCACGGACTCTGGCGGGTGCACGCCTACCAGTACGACGCCTCCGGCAGGTCCACGTTCATCGTCGAGGCGACCGAGGAGACCTGGCGGCGCGCGGGGCTGGACCGGGCCGGCGAAGAGGATACGGTGTGTTTCCTGTCGCGGCTCTTCGCGGAGGAGCTGGAAGGCTGCCCGCTGATCGGCAATCGGTCGGTCTGGCGACGCTTCCCCACGGTGGTGAACGCGCGCTGGTCGGCGGGCAATGTCGTACTCATCGGGGACGCGGCTCACACGGCGCACTTCTCGGTGGGTTCGGGAACGCGCCTGGCCATGCTCGACGGGATTGCGCTGGCGGGGGCCGTGCGGGGGCTGGGCGGGGTCGGCGGCAGGTTCGGCGGCGAGTGCGGCGGACCGCTGCGAGACTCCCTCGCCGATGCCCTGGCCGCATATGAAGCCGAGCGCCGCGGGCCGGTGGAATCGCTCCAGCGCGCGGCCCGGGCAAGCCTTCAGTGGTTCGAGGACACCGAGCGCTACGTCCGCCTGGAGCCCGAGCAGTTCGCTTTCTCGCTCCTGACGCGCAGCCTGCGCATCTCGCACGAGAACCTGCGGGAGCGCGACCCGGGCTTCGTGGAAGAAGTGGACCGGTGGGTGGCCCGGAAGGCCGAAATCCAGGCCGGTGTGACGATTGCGGAGCACGAAGCGTCGCTGGGGATCGAGCGTGCCGCGGGAGACCGCGCGCCTCCGCCCCCGCTGTTCACGCCGTTCCGCCTGCGCGGCCTCACGCTGGCCAACCGGGTGGGCGTGTCGGCCATGTGCCAGTATTCGGCACGGGACGGCCGAGTGGACGATTGGCACCTCGTCAACCTGGGTTCGCGGGCCGTCGGAGGAGCAGGGCTCGTCATGGCGGAGATGACCGCGGTCGGGCGCGACGGCCGCATCTCGCCGGGGTGCGCGGGCATATACATGGTCGAACACGTCACCGCGTGGCGGCGCTTGGTCGAGTTCGTGAAACGTTTCACAAGCGCGAAGATCGGGATCCAGCTCGGCCACGCGGGGCGCAAGGGCGCGACGCGGCTGGACTGGGAGGGACCCAACGAGCCGCTGGAAAAGGGCGGCTGGCCCATCGTGTCGGCCTCGCCGATCGGGTATTACGAACACAGTCCCGTGCCGGCGGAGCTGGACGAAGCGGGCATGGATGCGCTCGTGGCCGACTTCGAGCGCTCCACCGAGATGGCGGTCGAGGCGGGCTTCGACATCGTCGAGATCCACATGGCGCACGGGTACCTGCTCGCCAGCTTTCTGTCGCCGCTGACCAACCGGCGGACCGACCGCTACGGCGGGCCCCTGGCGAACCGGCTGCGCTTTCCGCTGCGCGTCGTGAGGGCGGTGCGCGCGCCGTGGCCCGACGAGAGGCCCCTTTCGGTGAGGCTTTCGGCGGTGGACTGGTGGCCGGGCGGCAACGAACCCGAAGACGCGGTCGAGATCGCGCGGGCCCTCAAGTCGCACGGATGCGATGTCGTCGACGTCTCGGCCGGCCAGACAGTGCCTTGTCAGCGGCCCCGCTACGGACGGCAGTTCCAGACGCCGTTCGCGGACCGGATCCGCCACGAAGCCGGGATCGCCACGATGGCGGTGGGCAACATCTCGTCGTTCGAGGACGTGAACGGGATCATCGCGGCCGGCAGAGCCGACCTGTGCCTCATGGCGCGCGCCCACCTGTGGGATCCATACTGGACCAGACATGCCGCGTTCGCGCTGGGGTATCCGCTTCCGTGGCCCCCGCAGTACGAGACGCTGAACGACTACACGCCGCGGTTCGGGTCGGCCGGCGGCGCATACGGGCCGGAATGATGGACTACCAGCGCTACGCGAGGATACCGGAGCTGCTGTCCCTGCAACGGCCGCTCTCCGACCCCGAAGAGCACGACGAGACGCTCTTCATCATCGTCCACCAGGTCCACGAGCTCTGGTTCAAGGCCGCGCTGCACGAGCTCGACCGGGCCCGCGGGCTCCTCATGGAGGGGGACGAGGCCCGAACCGCTGCGACCCTCAAGCGCGTGCGCTCCATCGTGAAGGTGCTGGTGAGCCAGCTGGACGTTCTGGAGACGATGACCCCCGTCGAGTTCGAGTCCTTCCGCGACTGCCTCGAGGCGGCCAGCGGCTTCCAGTCGGCGCAGTTCCGGGAACTGGAGTTCGCGCTGGGCATGAAGCGGGCGTCGGTCCTCCCGGCGTTTCCCGATCCGGATGAACACCGGCGGCTGCGGCGGAGACTGGACGAACCGGGTCTCTGGGACGCGTTCCTGCGGTTCCTGGTCGGGCGGGGGTGCCCGGTCCCGGAGCGGGTGCTGGCTCGCGACGTGACGCAACCCGTGACGCCCGACCCCGAGCTGCAGGCGGTTCTGGCCGAGGCGTACCGCTCGGATCCGGGACTGGTCAACCTCTGCGAACGGCTCGTGGACCTGGACGAGGGGTTCCAGGAGTGGCGCTACAGACACATGAAGATGGTCGAGCGCACCATCGGGAACAAACCGGGGACGGGCGACAGCGCGGGGGTGGCCTATCTGGCGACCACGCTGACTGCGGCGTTTCCCGATCTGTGGGAGATGAGGACGGCGCTGTGAGCACGGCCCTGTGAGCACGCAGCGGGGCGGCGCGGCCGGAGATGTCGCCGGTCTCGCGCGGCACTACTCGCGCTTCCGCGTCTCGGAGCGGGTGCTGCTGACCGGACATTCCCATCAGGCCTGGCCGGATGCGGCGTTCGAGGCCCAGCAGCAGGCCTGGCTCGATGCCGCCGAGCTGGTGGACGACAAGTGGGGCCGCGCCTTCGAGGTCGCCGACGAGGTTCGGGCCGGGTTTCGACGGCTGCTGGACGACCCGGACGGCCACATCGCGCTGGGCCAGAACACGCACGAGCTGCTCATCCGGTTCCTGTCGGCGCTGCCTTTGCGGGAGCGGCCCCGGCTGGTCACCACCGACGGCGAGTTCCACACCGTCCGGCGCCAGCTGGATCGGATGGAGGAGGAGGGGATCGAGATCGTGCGTGCGGCGACCGGAGGCGATGCGCCGGTGGCCGAGAAGATCACCGGTGCCGTCGACGACCGAACCGCGGCGGTGCTGGTGTCGTCGGTGCTGTTTCGGGACGCGCGGATCGTGGATGGGCTGGACGAGGTGGCCGCGGCGTGTGCCCGGGTCGGGGCGGAGCTGCTCGTCGACGCCTACCACTCGCTGAACACCGTGCCGTTCTCGGTCGCGGAGATGGGCCTCCGGGACGCATTCGTGTTGGGCGGCGGGTACAAGTACTGCCAGCTGGGGGAGGGCAACTGCTTCCTGCGGTTCCCGCCAGACTGTGCGCTCCGGCCGGTGCTTACCGGGTGGTTTGCGGAGTTCGGGTCGCTCGCGCGGGTGTCGGCAGACGGCGGCGTCGGCTACGGC
Organism: Longimicrobiales bacterium; assembly: GCA_965215065.1. GTDB lineage: Bacteria > Gemmatimonadota > Gemmatimonadetes > Longimicrobiales > Gaopeijiaceae > Bin94. The sequence goes on along the minus strand of OZ244037.1, from coordinate 438,408 downwards.
GGTGTCGGCTACGGTGCCGGACACCTTCGGTTCGCCGGTTCGACCTACGACCCCGTCAGCCATTACCGGGCGGCTGCCGTGTTCGAGTTCTTCCGCGAGCAGGGGCTCGGCGCGGCGCGGCTACGCGAGACCAGCCTGGCGAAGATCCGCAGGCTGGCAGCGGCAGTGGACGCGCTCGACGCGGATCCGGGTTTGCTGACCCGTGATCGTTCAGTGCCAGCGGAGCGAAGGGGCGGGTTTCTGGCGCTGGAGACGCCCTGCGCCGGGGAAGTCTGCTGCAAGCTGCGAGGACGAAGGGTCTACGCCGATTACCGGGGCCGCGTGCTGCGCCTGGGACCCGCGCCGTACGTCACGGGGGAGCAGCTGGACGAGGCGGTCGCCGTGCTCGGGGAGGTGGTGAGGGGGCTCGGGCGGTAACGTCTGTGGCGGAGTTTCCGCGGTCGGGGAGCTGGCCCGGCGTAACTGGGACAATGTCCGTTTCTGCGGTGGGTGTTCTACGTCGAGAGAGCTTGCTCGCTCGGCCTCTCTACGAAGCAACACGTCGAGTGCTGGATCCGGTAGAGAATCCAGTAGAATAACCCCACCACGCCGATTCAGGCCAACCATCCAGCTTCTGAATACCCTTCGCTCGAATAACCCCGTTTCATTCTCCCAGTGGTCGCGCATGACCGAATAGATACCCTTTAGGACGCGTCGATTCATGGATACAGCAGGCCTTTCGATGAGGGCGGAACGGACATCCTGGCGGTGGAGTTGCCCCGGTTTCGTGGACACTTCCAAGTTGAGGAAAGGAGGATTCCACGATGCCGAAGAAGCGGTTGCGGTATCCGCCGGAGTTCCGGCGGGAGATGGTCGGGCTGGTGCGCTCGGGGCGGTCGCGCGAGTCGCTGGCGCGCGAGTTCGAGCCCTCGTCCGGGGCGATCCGGAACTGGGTCAGGCAGGCGGACCTTGACGAGGGACGCCGGGCGGACGGGCTGACCACGAAGGACCGGGAGGAGATGCGTCGCCTCAAGCGGGAAGTCAGGCGGCTCCGCATGGAGCGGGACATCTTGAAAAAAGCCGCGGCCTGGTTCGCGATGGAGAGCGGCTCGATCCCCGGAAGGGGTTCGAGTTCATGAAGGCGCACCGGGCCGAGTTCCCCGTCCGGGCGACGTGCCGCGTGCCGGGTCTCTCCCCCGGCGGGTACTACGCCTGGCTGAAGCGGACGCCTCCGGAGCGGGCCCGGCGGGACGCGGAGCTTCGGGAGAAGATCGAAGACGCCTGGGAACAGAGCCGGCGGACCTGCGGCCGACCCCGGATCCATGCGGAACTGAAGGCCCGGGGCGAGCGGGTGGGAAGCAGGCGGGTCGGACGGCTCATGAAGCAGGCGGGGATCAAGGGCGTGACCCGGCGGCGGAAGGTCGTCACGACGCGGCGGGACGCGCAGGCCCGCGCGGTGCCGGACCTGGTGGACCGCGACTTCTCGGTCGGCGGTCCCGACCGGCTGTGGGTGGCGGACATCACGTACGTGCCGACGGATGCGGGCTGGCTGTACGCGGCCGTGGTCGTGGACGCCTGGAGCCGCCTCGTCGTGGGCTGGGCGATGGAAACCAACCTTCGGTCGGAGCTGGTGGAGAAGGCGCTGGCGATGGCGGTGTGGCGTCGTCGGCCGAAGGACGTCATCCATCACTCGGACCAGGGCTCCCAGTACACGTCGTATGCTTTCGGGAAGCGGTGCCGGGAGGCCGGGGTGCGGCCCTCTGCGGGATCGGTCGGGGATGCGTACGACAACGCGATGTGCGAGAGCTTCTTCGCGACGCTCGAGTGCGAACTGCTGGACCGCAGCCGGTTCCGCAGCCCGGATGAAGCGAGGCGTGCGGTGTTCGACTTCATCGAGGGGTTCTACAACCGGGTGCGTCGGCACTCGGCGCTGGGGTACGAGTCGTCGGCGGACTTCGAGAAGAAGCATGCGGCCTAGCCCGGCAGGGTCGTCGGCCCGGGCGGTCTCGCGATCGATCCGGTGCGACGCCGGCTGCAAGCGGGAAACCGGCGAGGCGACGCCTGCGAGCGCGGCCGGGTTGCTGCGCGCCGGTTCCTCCGTCTTCCCGCCGGCAGCATGTCCCGGCGGGAAGACGGAGGATATATTCAAACCAGAAGGAATCGGAGGGAGGTTGCCCGGACCGGTCGGCTCGGGATGTTGGATGTCCTCGGCCGGAGAAGCTCTCCTCAGCAGCGGGGGGAGATGAAGAGAAACCGAGTAGCAGTCAACCGCAGTATTCACCCGTCCACGAAACCGGGACAGGTCCAGCGGGAGCATACACGGTCACGTCCGTACAAAGCACGAACCCCGCGGCCAGCAAGGGGAGCCCCAACAGCCCCGCCCAGTACCGCAATGGAGTCTTGCTTCGGTAAATTCACTGCTACGGCCGTCCTAATGAAAAGAAACGGACCGTAATGCAGTACCCGCTGAAAAGGCTGCCTCCCAACATCCCTGTCCCGCTGGTTGCCTCCTCCGCGCATTCAGCGAGCAACTTTGCGGCTGGGGCGATGGCGACCATGGCTGCGAACGACCATGCCGTGATGCGCATCGGCGGCTGTGACGCTATGCGTGCAAGTCCTGTGCGGATCGGCAATGCACGGAGAAGCCTTGACGTCTCGGGAATACAGGCTCGGTGCGTGGGATGGGTGTTCTGGCGTGCGACAGCTGCGGGGTCCGGGAGCGCGACCGCCGCGAGTGCGCGGCAATAGGAACCGGAGCGGTACTTGGAACATCGTCCTCATTGATCTGCTCTCCTGTCTAGGCTAGAACGGTGAGTGTCGCTGCGGTGCCTATTAGACGCATTTCGGCACGGAATCTGCTATGACAGAATGCGACACGGCGTCCCTTGGTGCACTGTCCACCACGGCCAACGTCAGCGGCGAGATGCGGGAGCCACACCGCCGCCGCCGTCGTCGAAGTGACGCAGTTCCAACACTCTAGGGCGATTCGTACGTAGCACTGAGCACTCCCGCTTCGTGTCCCTCGACTGCCCTGCCCAAGAGCCCGCCGAGCCGCGCCGACGACCTAGACCATCGGGAAGCATCGCGCTTTAGTTTAGTAGCCTAGCCAAATGATTTCTCCCGACGACACATCTATCTCGACGTGACGATAATTCGGCTCGAAGTTCGAGATATCGATGTACCCCGAGAGAGATGACCCAAAGGGCGCCGTCGGACGAAAAATGCTGGGTACTGTTACTTCGGATACCCGTTCACCCTTTGGCTTCCAGATCGTCATCCGGTTCAGATCGAGGTCGACGACTCCGATGGTTCCGTCCGGGCCGCGAGTCAAATAGGATGGCTCGATGAACTCGCCCGGCCCCTCGCCTTTCCGGCCGAAAACACCTGTCGGTGAGTCGCCCGGGCTCGTGCAGTAGATTCGGATGTGGTAGGATGAGATCACGCAAGCCGTAGTATCGTCGGCCAGGGCGATTTCATGGCTCTGGCTCAGGGGGGCTTGGGATTCCGCGAACGGAACCAGGGGACGAACCGCCTCCCCCGGTCCCGCGCCGGTACACGACACCGCAAGGACCGAGACCGCTGCGGGCAGGGCCCGTATTCCGCGATTCCGGGTCCGGTTCGGTCTACCGGCCAACCTCTCCATCTGCACCATCTTTCCGTCCCAACGATAGCCACAAATGCCAGACGGAAATCGGTCCCGGGCAGTTGGGCGGAGCTTGATTACCGTAAACGAATGCCCGACCATGCGTCGTGTACGCCAAGTCCAGACCCTCCGAACCGACATGGACAGGATATCCTTGCACCAGGTACCCAGGAGGATTCACAGCCATGGCCCTCGCAATGCACGGCTTTAGCGTCGTCTCGATCGACGAACCGTCACGGACATAACCAACCATGAAGGCTTCACGGTTACCCCACGCATACTCGCCGTCGACAAAACGACGAAGTCCGCGCTCGCAGTAGGAAGCGACCGTCTTAGCATTGGGGGCATCCAGGATCTTTGCCTCCACGACGAGGGGGAAGAGCAGTGTCCTGTCCGATAGGAAGATCGAAAGGTCAGGACGCTTCTCCAGATGCGACCCGTCGAAACTGACGGTTTCCTTTCCGCGCACGACGCAAACGACAAGCTGCCTCCAGAACGGATTCTCATCGATTAGCCTATTCAAGCGCGCTTCCATGAGCGCAGTCACTTCCGCTTCGTCGCCAAACGCCACCGTAGCGGGCTCGCGTTGGCGAAGGTCGTCGAACGCCTCGTGCAACCCCTCCGCCAGTATTTGAAGATGCACGTTCTCAATGGCTTGCCGGGGCAACCGAATGCCGCGGGTGAGCTCGGCTACTTGATCCCGCCGAGGCTCAACTGCCGAAGCCATCATGGTTCGGAATGTGCTCCCAACAGATCAACGTGGAACCAAGCAATCCGCTGTGCGAGTAGCCGCGCCTGCGTCTCACTCCAATATCGCCGCTGAGCGAGCCGCCCCACAAGAAGCCTGTCCTCTGCATTGCGCAAGATAATCTCCGAGGCGGCCGCCTCGTCGGCGACCTTCAGCAGCCCGGCCCAGTCGCTCGACGGCATCGTTGGCCATGGTTCGTGAAGTGCCCTCCGTACCTCGATAGCTTGCCACGGTGACATCCTCAATGGAGGAACCTGATCAACGGAAAGTAGTGTACCGAACCGTTCGCACCACGGTATCAGCTCATCTTGCAGCACCTTACAAAACCGTTCCCTCTCAGCGGGTGTCGGCTCCAACTGAGCCTCTCGCTTGTGCCTGGCAAAGGGCAAGCCAAACTCGAGCGTGTCAAAGATAACCTGCAAATCCCGTTCGCCCAAACCGTACAAGCGTACTACCCACTCATCGACGTCTTGCCACGACACTCCTCCCGAACAAAGCCCATCGAATAGACTCTCAATCTCTCGACGCTGATGTGCCGCTAATCCTTCAAGATCTGGTAAAGGAATTCGGTCAAGGGACGCCTTCTCAATGACATCCCGTTCAAAACCGAATTCGCCGCTGGTAACGAGCGCGAACCAAACGGCTACCCTGCTCCCGAGAATCAGTGCGAGATAGCGAACCAACCGGCGATCGTCAGGGTGCCCGCTCGGGCTGTATCCGTAAAAACTCTCATTGAAGACAACGTCTTCTTCCGAGATTGCCACACCAATCCGCTCCGTCGACACAGGCGGCGATTTGCGCACCAAAAGCAGCGGTCCAGCAAACAATTCCCGTGATCTTGGGTCATGGATGCGGGCATGCGAAAAGAGATCAAGAAGGTCCGTGTCAATGACGATGTTCCCGAACGATGCCACTGTCATCTCAGGTAGTCCATGCAGATAGCTCGCATCTGCGCCCGGCATACCATCCCCGTGGCGACGGACACGACTGCTTCGCTTTAGCGTCTGATAGCCGCTCCCGCTCCCTTTCAGCCGCCTTCCGTGTCCACCGCCAATCCCTGTTTGCCAGAATTCGGCCAAGGTTGGATGCCCCTGTGTGCGAATCCGTTCGACGACGCCGAGATCGGCCTTTGTTCCCCGGAAGAGGATCTTGAGAACCTCCGGCGTCCTCTGGAGCTGCTCAATAGGCACGATGTCCGCGTTAAGCGCATCGATGCGCATCGTGCCAGCCTTGTTTAGGGAATCCTCGATCCGCGGACTGATGAACCGAAAGCCAGCCCCGACAGAGGGCTTCCTGTTCGTGGCGAACAAAATGCAAAACGGCGCCGAAATCTGCGGCCAGACCCTCGTTCGCCTCAGTTCCGCACCGTTGATGATCGAGGTGACGTCAAGTGCTTCGAACAGCGCCTGCCGGGCGGTCGGCATGCGATCACCTTGCTGGAAGAGTAGACGTGCGTGGAGCGCGAAGGCGATCTGCCCGTCCGGCTTTGCCCACTCCATCGCCCGCCAGACGAATGGCAAGTCCAGTCCTTCGTTTGGCAATGGGGGCGATGTGGTGGCGATCTCGCGACGCGCCGCGATGCGACCGACCGTTGCGGAGACGATCCCCCAATCAGGCAGCTTGGTCCCGCTTGCCCAAGGTGGATTCCCAATGACGAGGTCATATTGCTCCAAGTGTTCGTCTCCGACAAGCGGACCCAAACTGCCTAGATCCTTACCCTCCACATCACCCTCTGGCCTGACCCGATGCAGTACACTTCCGCGAAGATGGTCGAACCTCAGCTTGTCCACCGGTCGAGGGTCCGGGTCGAGCTCGATCGAAAGCAGATAGAGACCGAGTGCCGCAAATCGCAGAGCAGCTTCGTCAATGTCCAGGCCGACCAGTTGATTGTAGAGAATCCGCCTGAGACCATTGGTGTCGGGCCGCTTTCCGTCGGCCCGCCAGTGTTCCGCAACAAGTCGTCGGAAGGTCGTCAGCAAGAAAACACCGCCGCCGACTGCCGGATCGAGAACCTTGGCTGACTTGCCGATTCCGCGTCGTGCTAGAGCTTCAAAGGACGCCCGAACCATGAGTTCGGCGATCGGCGTCGGCGTATAGTAGCCGCCCGCGCGCCTCTGCTTCGCTGGCGCGTGGTCTCTCAAGTACAGTTCGTACGCCTGACTGAGAACTCCGACCGGAATATGCGCAAAATCAAGATTGGCCCACTTCTTTTCCCAGCCTAAAAACAATTGGTCGTCGGGAGCCCTGCGAAGGATATTCCCCAACACATGATAACCATGCTCGGGCACGTCATCGAAAGTGTCTTCCGAAAGAGGCAATAAGTCGCCATTGAAAACGTCGTCTAGCCATCTTGATGTGCTCCTCGCCACGTCGCTGGTATCAAAAAGGCTCTCTGCGGTGGCAGCGCCCGACATGTTGTTTGGAAGCAGGTTTCGGTCTCCCAAGAACCGCACGAAGAATGCTCGGCCGACTAGCGAGATCGCATCTTCATGCGAGACGTCAAGTTCGATCAGGTCCGATGTCGAACCGGTCAACAGCCTCAGTACGACAGTGGAAATCCAATTCTGGTTTGCGATGGCGGCGTTCGGACGCGCGTTGCCCAGCCGAGCGAACACTGCGGCCCGTGAGACACGCTCGCTTTCCCAATCGACACGAGCCTGTTGAGGAGATTTCGCGTCAAGAGCAAGGCGATAAACCGCGAGACTTCCCGGTGCAACCACCGCGACATAAGGCGTGTCTCCGCGCATCGCCAGGAGACGCCGTATGTGACGTAGTTGGTCTACTCTGTCTTCCAGCGCATCCGCACGAATCAGAAACACCAGTGGTGCCCCCTGCCATTCGTACACTGCCTCGACGACGCCCAACGTGGAGGGGTCATTGCGTCGCGCCGTAATCAGCGTCGCATAGGGCAGGAGTGCCGGGTCGTCGTTGTCAAGTAAGCGCAAGGCGGATCGGTCAGCCCCGAAATCGGCGAGCCAAAATGCGATGTCAATCATCGACGCCTCCGGCAGACCTGCCCTCAGCCAGCAACATCTCAAGATACTCACCCGTTCCGTCGGGAAAGAGAATGTGTCGCTCGGCGAACTCTGGACCTGTCCCGCTTTCGAGGACGGGTGAACACTGCGGTTGACTACTTGGTCTTCTCATCTCCCCCGCTGGTGAGGAGAGCCCCTCCGGCCGAGGACATCCGACATCCCAAGCCGACCTATCCGGGCGACCTTCCTCCGATCCGCTGTTCGAATGTATCCTCCGTCTTCCCGCCGGGACCGGCTGTCGGCGGGAAGACGGAGGGAACCGGCGCGCAGCAACCCGCCGCGCTCGCAGGTGTCGTTGCGCCGGTTTGCCGCCGCAGCCGGCGTCACTCCGGACCGATCGCGAGACCGCCCGGGCCGACGACCCTGCCGGGCTAGGCCGCATGCTTCTTCTCGAGGTCCGCCGGCGACTCGTACCCCAGCATCGAGTGTCCGCCTGCCCGGTCTTGCGCCGCCTGCGTACCGCCATCGCCGTCCTCCATGGCAGAGATCCCTGTACACCTATAATCTAACATCCCGCAATACCCCGCCCGGCGACACAGGTTCCCCCGGCGAGATCACACCGGCATCGTCCACACCGGCATCGTCATCGACCCTGTGTTACAGCGAATTCGCCATCCGGTCCAGGAACGCGCGCTCGTCCCGCGTGAGCGCCCGGGCACCGACCTTCTTGGCCTTCTGCAACAGGAAGTCCAGCTCCTCGCGGTTGATTTCGTGGAGCCGGTCGCGGGGAATCGCTTCCCAGCGCCGCATAGCGTCGGCCTCTAGGACTTCCAGGCGCACCCTCGTCTTGGCCGGCCGCTTGACCACCCTGCGGTGACGGCGCCGCTCCCACCTCCGCAGGAAGAGCCAGCCCGTCACCAATCCTCCCAGGTGGGCGAAGTGGGCGATGCCGTTCTGGGCCCCCGTGATGCCGGCAATGAGGCTGGACGCCACCATCAGCACCGCCAGCATCCGCGCCTGAATCGGGAGAATGCCCCAGATGTAGATGTCCTCGCGCGGCCAGTAGCGCGCGAATCCGATGACGACGCCGAAGATCGCGCCGGAAGCACCTACCACCGCCGCCTCGGGGGAAAAAGCGAACGAAAGCACCGCTCCGCCGATGCCGCACAGGATGTAGAACCAGATGAAGGTCCGGCTTCCGAGCCGCTCTTCCAGCCGCGGCCCGAAGAAGAAGAGCATGAGCATGTTGAAGAAGATGTGCGCGAAGTTCGCGTGCAGGAACGCGTACGTCACGATCGTCCAGGGCCTGTACACGGCCAAGCCGGGGATGAACGCGAACTCGGCGCGGATACCCGGATTAACCAAGGTGAGCACAAAGAGCGCGATGTTGGCCAGCAGTAGCCGCTGAACCCAAGGTGTCATCAGCATGTGGCATCTCCCTTCTCCGCCGGACCATGACCAGATCCGCCCCATCCATGCGGGCCATGCGGGGCGACCCTGCCCGGTTTTCCAATCTAACCGCGCGCCTGCATCTCGCCCGGAAGCAGCACGGCGTGGATGAAGGAATGGACGGGGGTCGCGACCCCGACCGTTGCTCCCAGCCGCACGGCCGACCCGGTCCAGGCGTCCAGCTCCGAAGGAACGCCGGCGACGATGTCGCGCTGCAGCGAGGAGGTGCCCTCTGCCGGGAAAGAGTCGACCACATGCATCGCGCCCGCGACCGCATCGTCCGGCAGCGACACCCCGTGGGCGGCCGCCACCGCCGCGATCTCTTCCATTGCCCGCCGCAGCAGCGCCCGGCTCTCCGGCAGCGCGCGCACCGGCCCCAGCGGCATCCGGCACGCCGCGCAGACGCCGCCCACCGAGCACACGAAGAGAAACTTGAGCCAGAGTGCCGCGTCGATGTCGGACGGCACCTCGGCGTCGACGCCCGCATCGCGCAGCGCAGCAACCAGGGCATCGACCCGAGGCGACCCCCCGCCGTCCCATGCGGCAAGCGCCACGTACGGATCCACCCCGATGTGCCGGATCTCTCCGGGTGCCGCGATCTCGCTCATGATGCGCGTGAGCCCCTTGCCCATGCGCCTGCGCCCCACCGCCGGGAGCAGGAATTCGTGCGAGTCGACGCCGTTCAGCAACGGTGCGACCAGAGTCTCGGCGTCCAGGAGCGGCGCGATGCCCTCGCGCACGGCGGCCAGCTGCATCGACTTCACCGCCACGATGACGGCGTCGACCGGGCCGACCTCGCCCGGGTCATCCGTGGCGGCTGCGGACCGCACCACGAAGTCGCCGCCGGGAGAACGCACGCGGAGCCCCGAAGTGCGAATGGCTTCGAGGTGCGCGCCCCGAGCAATCAGCGAGACATCGTGCCCCGCACGCGCCAGGACGCCGCCGTAGTAGCCGCCCACACCTCCCGCACCGTAAACGGCGATTCGGAGACACGGAAGCGGTCCGCCAGCCGACAGGTGCTCGTGCGGGTCCATCCACAGGTTCCTATTCGGATTCCTCTTCGGAGCGGCCGGCCTCCCGGTTCGGGATCACCTGGCCCGTCTCCCGGTCGTAGTCCACGATATTGTCCCACTCCGCGGCGTCGGAACGCGCGACGACGGCCACCACGTCCTCGGTGTCGCTGACGTTCACGACCTCGTGGGGCACGCCCGGCTCGATGAAGATGAAGTCGCCCGCATGGTTGACGATCGAGCGGCGCAGGTGGGGGCCGAAGTCGTGGCGCACGGTGCCTTCGAGGATGTAGAGCATCACCTCGAAATCCACGTGGATGTGCGCGAAGGCCACGCCGCCGGGGGCGATACGGGCCACGTTCATGGACAGCTTGCGCGCCGGGACGTTCTTGCCCGAGAGACCCGTCTTGTAATGGATCCCGTTCCAGTCACGATGAAGGCCGCTCGCTCGGACGGTGTGGATGCCGTCGCCGCCGTCGCCGTCGGCGTTCATCGTGCCCCCAGCAGAAGCTCGGCCACCGCCGCCATGTCGCCGACTTCGACATCCGCACGCGCGCGGGCCGGGGGAGTCGCGCCGCTCCCGCCACCGCGACTGGGCCGGTTCACGTGCACGGTGGCATAGCCGAGCGAAGAGGCCGGCGCAATGTCGTGGAACAGGCTTTGGGCGATGTGCAGCGTCCGTTCTCTCGCGATCCCTGAACGCCGGGCCATCTCCTCGAAGTGCGCAGGGGCGGGTTTGTAGCTTCCGACCTGCTGCGCGGTGACCACCCAGTCGAACTCCGTGAACAGCCGTTTGCTGCTTGCAGAGAAAAGGTCGTCATCCACGTTCGAGACGATCCCGAGCCGGAATCGCGCACCCAGTCGCTTCAGCGCGTCCACGGTGTCCGGGAAGGGCGGCCATCTGCCCACGGAGGCCGCGAAGGCGTCGCACTCCGCGGGGGTCGGCCGGAAGCCGAGCGCCGATCCCATCCGTTCGAGCGTCAGGGCCAGCACCTCGCGATAGGCGCGGTAGCGTTCCCCCTGCACGACATGTTCGGCCTCGCCGAAGGCGGCGAGGATCGCGGCGTCGCCCGGAGACAAGCCGCGGGAACCGCAGATCGAACGCACGGCGGCGATGATCCCGGCTTCCCAGTCCACCAGCGTACCGTAGCAGTCGAAGGTGAGAAGGCGGAAGCGCCCCGGGTCGAGGCGGTGCCCAACCGGGCCGCCCGGACCGGCGCGGAACTGGCCCGGACCGGCCGGAGCCACGCGGGGCTGGCGCGGACGAGCCGGACCCACGCGTGACTGACCCGGACCGTTGCAGCCCCCCGGAGTTTCGTCGGCAGTGAGATTCACGCAGGACCGCGCCTCTACATGTCCGGGAAGTCGGCCGTCGGTCCGAAGGTCTGCGGCACGGGGACATCGAGGAGGCGCAGGTAGACTCCGACCTGAGCGCCGTGATGAATCATGTGGTCGAAGATGAACGTGCGCAGCACGACCGACTTGGACATCGTGAAGCGCGGTTCGCCGGCGACGAGCATGGTCCAGGGACCCGCGATGTCCTCGTCGGAACTGTTCTCGATCGCCTCGCGCGCCGCTGCGCTGGCGGCGTCGAAAGCCTGCAGCAGCTCGTCCGTGGTGGTGAGTGCGGCCATGGGCGGCGGACCTCCCTCCGCAGGCGAGACGTCGAACTCGGAGACGGCCAGCGTCGGCATCGTCCAGTTCGGGATGTTGGCCAGGTGGGTGGCCAGGTCGCCGAGCGTCCACGACTTCTCGTGAGGACGCCAGTCCATTCGGTCCTCGGGGACGGCTTCAAGGATCGTTCTCGTGTTTCTGACGATGTGGTCGAACGCCGCGAGTCTGCCTCTTACCGACATTTTTTTGCCTTTCTGTGAAAACTTTCTGTGAAAACTTCCGGCGCGTGGTTTCAGCGCCGCGGGTGGCCAGCCCCCAGGGATGGCCATGGGGAGTTCGGTTGAGATGATTTGGCTGGCCGACCGGGTCAGCGTGTTCGCCAAAGATAGATCACCTCTTGACGCGACGGAACAGCCGATCCGCGACGACGGTGGCAACAGGGGTGCCCACGGCGGTCATCAGGACACCGATCCCGGTTGATCCCGGAAAGCCGTCTTCTTCGCTGGTGAGGGCGAGGACGATGCCGGGCGTCACCATGATCGTGCCCGCGACGGCATTCTTCCACATGCTCCCGCGCGAGAGGTCGGTGGTGCCGATGCGCCCCGCCAGGTACCCGACGCCGAGCTGCGGTGCCGCGTAGAGGACAAGGCGTGCTCCCGCGTTGCCCAGCCTGCCGCAGCGCGCGCCGACGAAGTGCTGCGTGAGGTCGTCGAAGCTCAGGCACGGCCGCGACAGTGCATAACCGGCGAGGAGACCCACGGTGTTCGCCGTCACTGCCACGCCGAGGGCCTTGCCCCAGGGGTAGGGCTCGGATTCCAGCGCCCAGCTGTAGATTCTGCTCGGCATCTCTCCGGATGGTGTCGGTGGGACGCCGCCCGACACGGTCTCGATCAGGATCACGCCGTAGCTGGAGTCCGCGCCGAAGCGAACGCCCGCCTCTCCGGGCCCCACTGTTTCTACGCTTCGAATGTGGGCGATCGGAAGAGTGTTGAGGGTGATGAGGGCGTTTGCCTGCCGCACGTTGTCAACGATCACGACCGGAGTCCGGCATCCGGGTGCGGCCAGCGAGGCGGGATCCCGGAACTCCACGCACACCAGCTGGCCGGGTTGACTGCGCCCGCTCCGGACCCGCACCCCCGGCACCAGCCTCGCGAGGGCGTTGGCCAGGTGGTCTCCCGATCTCGCCAGCGGTGTCAGCTGTTCCGCGGTCAGTCTTCTCCGCGCGGTGCCCAGAGCCAGGTCCCTTCGGGTCCCTTCGCGCAGAACCTCGACGGTCACCGGTTCCAGAGCGATGGCCGCCGGGGACAGAGTGATGCGGAGGGCCACTCGGGCACCCGGTGCCAAAGTGACCCGCTCTCCGAATGTTCCGTACGCGACGTGGGTCACCGTGAGTTCGTAGTCGCCCGGGGCCGCGCCCTCGAACCGGAACATTCCCGTGCGGTCGGTGACCGCTTCCGCACGGGCCGAGTCCGGCACCCCGGCGCGGAGACGAACCAGCGCAATCGCGGCTCCCTCCACAGCGGACCCCGTGTCGCGGTCCACGACCCTGCCGTCGATGCCGGGTGGCCCGTCCTGGGCCGCGGCCGGACATGCGGCCCCGAGCGCGCCGACGGCCCCGAGTGCGCACACGCCCGGGATCGCCGCCCGGAGCGCACGGCGGCCCAGCGGTCCGCGCCACCCGAACCCCCGGGGCCGAGGCCGACCGCGTGGTGGTCGCGCCCACGGCGGAGCTGCCTGCGGTCCGAGCGGGCCGAACCCTCGGGGCCGATTCCCTACCACATGATCCTCCAGATGCGTCCGTCTCCTCCGGCCGCCCACCCCACCCGGCCTCCGTCCGCGAACTCCACCGCCCACGCGCTCACGTCGGGGATCGTATGCCAGGTCATGCCCATGTCGGCCGTGAACGCGGCACCCGCCGGGGCCACGGCCACGACCCGCCGGGCCTCGCGGCGGCCCCCGATCGCGCTCCCGTATACTGCCCCCGCGATCGGCGCGGCGCTGGCCGCCGCCCAGGTGCGCCCGCCGTCCGCCGAAGCGGCCGCGTTCTCCGCCACCACTTTCTCGCGCATGTTCAGGTCGCCGCCCAGCGCCATCACGGGCCACCCCGCGTCCACGGCCAGCGTGAAGATCCCCGCCGCGCTGCCGGTCGCCATCGGCACGGCCACCTCCGTCCACATACGGCCATAATCGTCCGTCGCAAGGATCCGTGCAGCACCACCCGCCCCGGTGCCGATCCACCCGTGACCTGCAGCACCTGCACGCGCGCAGGTCCCGCTGGCTGCGAATCCGCCCTCTCCCTCGGCGGCACGCGGCATCGCGTCCGCGCCGACCCGAGTCCAGCTCCGCCCCCCGTCTCCGGTGACCAGAATGTACGGCGCGCCGTCGAACGAATCCCCGTAGGCGAAGCCCCGGACACCGTCCCAGAAGTCCAGGCAGTCGAGGAAACCTTCGGGCTCGTCCATCTGGAAGCGAAGCGTCCAGGTTTCGCCCCCGTCGGCGGTGCGGTAGATGCGCGACACGGGACCCTGCCCGGCGGTCATCGCCACGGCCGCCCGCGACGAGAAGCCGTGGATGTCCCGGAACTGGAGGTCGCCGTCCGGCACCGTAATCCGTTCCCACGCGGCACCGCCGTCGACCGTCTTAAGGATGGCGCCGCCGTGCCCGCTGACCCAGACCGTCTCCTCCGAGACCGGGCTGACCGCCTGAAGGACCGCGGCGGTGCCGCTGGACTGCTCGGTCACGGTGGGCGGCGGAGCGCTCGGGGGAGCGCCGGACGGGTCGGGCGCACCGTCGGCTTCCGCCCCGCGCCGCCGGTACACCTCGCGCGCCTGCTCGAACTGGGCGAATACGTGCTCGCGTTCGCGCTCGGACCTCCAGCCGGGCCACTCGTCCGCCATGGCCGCCAGCTTGTTGATCCAGCGGATCGCGTAGTCGGCAGCCTCGACGCTGCGGATCGGCCGCCCCGCGACCTTGATCCAGACCGGATTGGTGAAGGCCTGCGGATACGCGGTGTCCAGCGGCCAGCGGTCCTCGCGCGCGCCCTCGACGCGAAGGTGGACCCACCCGCTCGCGCCGACGGCGAGGCGGTCGTCGATCGCCAGGGACTTGCGGTCGCCGGTGAACGAATAGGTGCGGACGACCTCGCCGTCGACGACAAGCTCGGCCCTTTCCATCGGCACCACGCCCCACACCCGGCCGCGCACCCGCACCTCGCCGGGCTCGTCAAGGCCGACCTCTTCTCCCGGCCCCTTCCCTTCCACGGCAAACTCGATCAGCGGCCCCGAGCTCACGTAGGCGCGGCCGTCGCGGAGCCCCCGGAACCACCCCTCCATGGTGAGCCTCCCGTCCGGCGTGCGCACATAGGTGCGCATCGAACCGACCAGAGGGGTCGCGTGCAGACTGGAGATCGAGTCCTCGCCGCCGACCGCCGCGGCCCGGATGCCGTTGCTCCACACGGCGTACAGCGGCGGCCAGCCGTCCTGCGGGGTCGACCATTCGACGGCGTCGGCAGCGGCCAGCGCGGCGTCCACGATGAATCCCTTTGCGCCGCCGAGGTTGCCCTCGAGCGGGTCGCCGTTGTAGAAGGAGTGAACGTACGCGGTCGTCGCTCCTTGGGCCTTGGCCTTCAGCAGCATATCCGTGTTGCTGGGGTAGAGGCTCTCGATCGCCGTGCCTTCATACCCCATTGCGTACGGCGCGATCAGATGATCCCGGTGGCCGAACATGAAGACGTGGCCGTAGAAGGGCGGACGGTACTCCTGGCCCACGACGAGCACGCGGTCCGGCTCGGAGAGCGGGTGCGGGCCGCCGCCGGGAACCCAGTATTGGTGGTCGAGGATGCGGTTGTCCTTGTTGGCGATCTGTTCGTTGACGATGTCCTGGTCCTCGGCGTCCGACATCATCATCAGGTTGGGGAGCGTGTTGCGCAGGTTGCCGGCGTAGTTCATGTGGACGTGGGTGGAGCCTGAGAACCAGCCGTTGCCGGACACATCCGAGATCGCTTGAAGCGTGACCGACATTGCGGTCGTGTCGCCGGGGCTGATGTCGGCGGTGAGCGTGACGGGAACGGTCTCGAAGCCTCGGACCACGGTCATTTCGGCGGTGCCGACCGGGAGATCGACGGTGAACGAGCCCGGGTGGTGGAAGATCCGGTCGCCGGCGCGGGAGATGCGGGCGTAGGCGTCGGTCGGCGAGTAGAACTTGCCGTCCGAAGCGGTCAGGTGGATGCGGCTGGCCTGGGGCGTTCCGTCCGCGGCGGTCGTCGTCACCGAAAGCGTCCCCGTCGGCCGGGCCCAGTGCCGTTCCGTGATGTCGATGCGCCTGAGCCGCCCGCCGTTCGCCTCCAGGAGGTGGAGCTGCGGCAGCCCGCCCTCGTTGGCGACGAAGGCGATCGACTCCGCGTCGGGGGACCAGCGCGGGTGGAAGGCGTCGTGGTCGAAGAACGTCATCTTGTACGGTTCACCGCCGGTGGTAGGCTGGACGTAGAGGTTCTGGAACTGGTCGGCCGCGCCTGAGGTAGAAGAGTAGACGAAGCGCTTGCCGTCGTACGACACATGCGGTTGGGTGCGGTACAGAGTCTGCTCCGCGAGGACGACCCGGCGGTCCTCGATGCCGCCCGCCCGCGCCGGAACGCGGTAGACGTTGCCGCTGCCGAGGGCCGCGTCGCGGTTCGAGACGAGGAGCAGCTCCTCGCCGTTCGGGAGCCAGGCCGGGGAGATGTGCATGTCCCACGGCCCGAAGTAGAGGCGGTTGCGGCCGAAGGAGTTGTCGGAGGTGACCGCGACCTCGGCACCGGCCCACGCGCCGTCCTCGAAGGGGCGGATGTAGACGTTGAAATAGCCGCTGGGTGCGGTCGAAACGTAGGCGATGCGGTCGCCGGTCGGAGAGAACCGGGGGTCGGTGCGGATGTGGTCGCCTTCGGTGAGGCGGGGACGTTCGCCGGTGGCCGTGTTCATGACCTCGAGGTCGATGGTGCCGCCGCCGTCGTCGGCGGTGTACAGCAGCCACGCGCCGTCGGGGGAATAGTTCGGCGAGGAGTAGTAGTCGGGGCCGTGCACGATCTCGAATGCGTCGCCGGATGCGATGTCCACCTCCCAGAGCGACCCGCTCATCGCGACCGCGACGCGCTCTCCGCCGGGGTGCCAGGCTGGGTACCAGGGCGACGAAGAGGGCGCGGGAGGGAAGTAGAAGTTGTGCATGTAGTTGCCGCCGTGTGCGGCGGCGGGATAGGGGCGGGCGGGGAGTTGGGCGGAGAGGGGGGTGGGGGGCGGGACGAGGGCGGCGGTGGCGGCGAGGGTGGCCGTGGCCGCGAGGGTGGCTGCCGGGGTGGCCGCTGCGGGGGTGAGTCGGGTCATGCTCGCAATCCGGCGGAGGGTAATCCGGGGGAGAGTCGTTGTTGCGCCCGGGCGGTGGGGAGGGGCGTGCAGAGATCGTACCGTGAGGAGGGGGGGTGGGCCAGTGGGGGAGGGGTGGGGGGCTGTGGCCCGGGTGGGGCGGTTGCCATGGGAAGCAGACGGCGGCTGTATGGTGCGGTAGAAGATCACGCAGACGCGGTGTCGAATGTCAACCGGAGGTTACGAATTGTAATGTTGACATTACGAATACTGTCCCTCTTAGTGTCCCCCGGTTATTCTGCAACCATGCCCCGGCGGAACCAGACGCTTGTCTGATTCGTGGACGGTAGCCGCCTGAGCCTGCCGGGCACCCTTCGCCCAGGTTTCCTGCTTGACGTTCCTGACGGTGGCCACATCAATTGGGAAGAGATGCCGATTATTCCCGTCTCCGCGGAGACGTGCAAAGCGTAGCGAGTGCGGTACAGTGAGCACGGACCAAGGGGTGAGCGGAGAAGCTCGGACAATCCGAACCAGGATCGCGAAGATGGAAGACAGCATGCGGCGCACGGATGTTCAGCGCCAACGCGAATCGGCCCTTGACGAGGCCTTCCGAGACGCTGCTCAAGCGAACTGGGACGGGTACGGCGCAGCTTCTGCAAATGCACTGTCCATGGAGTGGGCCAGAAGGGTGCTAGCGGCTTTTCCCAATTGCGTGGGTGTTCCGGGAATCGCGTTCGAGCCGGACGGAGATGCGGGATTCGAGTGGTGGTGGGGGTCGGACAGGGTACTGTCCGTCAGTGTCAGCCAAAGCGGCGACCTCCGCTACGCCGCGAGGCTGAACGCGACCAGAGTCATCGGGGCCGAGGTGTTCGCCGACGGGCTGCCGAAGCGCTTGGTCGAAGTGGCCTATGAGTTAGGTGAGCAGGGAAGTTAGGTGAGCAGGGAACCCGACTATAAGCTGGAAGGCGAGATGGATATCCACCGCTTGGAGAATGCAAAGCGCGAAGCGGCAACCCCATGGAGGGGCGGACATGAACATCACGCAGGCTCAATGTCGAATGTCAACCGGAAGTTACGAATTGTAATGTCGGCATTACGAATCTCGGTCGTTGTTGTCGGGCTGGCACTGACTCCCACGACCGCACAACTGGAGGCGCAGGGCTTCGAGGTCGAAGAGGCGACGATCGCCGGTGTTCATGCCGCCTTCCGCTCCGGGGACCTCACCTGCGTGACCCTCGTGCAGGCGTACCTGGACCGCATCGACGCGTACGATCAGCGGGGCGTGCGGTTGAACGCGATTGCGACGCTCAATCCGCGAGCGCTCGACGAAGCGGTGCGGCTCGACGAGGCCCTGGCCGCCGGCGGGCTTACCGGACCGCTGCACTGTATTCCGGTGCTGCTGAAGGACCAGGTCGAGACCAGCGACATGCGCACGACCTACGGATCGGCGCTCTTTGCGGACTTCGTGCCCGAGCGCGACGCCGCCATCGTCACGCGAATGAAGGCGGCCGGCGCGCTGATCCTGGCCAAGACGAACATGGGAGAGTTTGCGTCTCGGTATGTGGGGTCGGGCTTCGGGGTGATCCGCAATGCGTATGATCCGCGGCGCAATCCGAGCGGGTCGTCGGGCGGAACCAGCGTGAGCGTCGCGGCCAACTTCGGCATGATCGGGATCGGCGAGGACACGGGCGGTTCCATACGCGGACCGGCCGCAGTGGCGTCGCTGGTGGGGCTGCGGCCTACCCTCGAGCTGGTGAGCCGGTTCGGTATGATGCCCGCCAACCCCACGACCGACACGCTGGGTCCCATGACCCGCACCGTCATGGACGCGGCCATCCTGCTGGGGGTCATCGCGGGGTACGATCCGAACGATCCGGTGACCGCCCGCTCGGTGGGCAATGTGCCGGAGTCGTACAGTGCCGGGCTTGATCGCGACGGCCTGGCCGGGGCGCGTATCGGGGTCATCCGCAACCCGATGGATCAGTCGGTGGACCCGGAATCAGAGGGGTTTCGGCACGTGCGCACCCGCATCGGCGCGGCTGTGGACGACATGCGGAGATTGGGCGCGGAGGTCGTGGACTCCGTCGCGGTCACAGGGATCGAAACGGTGAACGCGGTGTTCGGCGGCAACGTCTTCGAGACCGAGCAGGCGACGAACGCCTACCTGGCCGAGCATGCAACGAACGCCTACTTGGCCGAGCATGCAAACGCCCCGCATCGGACGCTGGCCTCGATTCTGCTTAGCGGCCGGGTGACACCGTGGCGGGCCGCGGGAATGGTCGGCCTGCTGGGCAAGACGACCCGCGACCCGGGATACCTCGAATACCTGCTGGCGCGTGACCGGATCCGGCGGGATGTGCTCGTCGCCATGGCCGAGCACGACCTCGACGCCCTCGTCTATGCCACCTTCGACCACCCGCCTACGCTGATCGCCGACGACGCCGAGACCAATCCGGCCCCGGCCGACGACTACGGGCTCGGGGACAACCGGCTGCTCAGCCCGGTCACGGGGTTCCCGGCCCTCACCGTGCCCGCAGGATTCACGCCGGAAGGGCTGCCGGTGGGACTCGAATTCCTGGGGCGTCCGTTTACGGAGGCGATGCTGCTGCGCTTCGGGTATGCGTTCGAGCAGGGGACCGGGTATCGGCGTCCGCCGGAGAGTGCGCCGCCGCTGAGCGGGGAGCGTTGAGGACAGGGGGCAGTGGTCATCCGGCTTCCCCGGCGTCGAGTTCCGGTTCGCCGTCGAGGAATCGGCGAAGCCGCGGCGTCAGCTCTTCCAGATCCGCGGTTTCGCACTCCCATACGACCATCACGTCCCAGCCGACTTCGATAAGGCCGGTCATGTTCTTGCGGTCCCGCACGACGTTTCTTCGGAACTTGTCCTCCCAGAACGTGGTGCGAGTCTTCGGAGTGGTCGTCCGGCGGCATCCCTCGTGGCGATGCCAGAAACAGCCGTGGACGAAGATCGCTTTCTTCCGGCCCGGGAAACAGATGTCGGGGGTTCCCGGCAAGTCGCGCCGGTGCAGGCGAAAACGGTAGCCGAGAGCGTGCAGCAACCGCCTCACCGCCATTTCCGGCTGCGTGTCCTTGGAACGGATGCGAGCCATGTTGGCGCTTCGTTCCGGGGAAGGTCCGGGCTCGGCCATCACCTCACCTCCAGCCCCGCCCTCCCGAACAAACCCCCGGTCTCGCTCAGGAACCGCCTCCGCGCCATCTCTAAATACTCCTCGTCCACCTCGACACCCACGCTGTTCCTCCCCGCTCGTGCCGCGGCGACCGATGTCGTCCCGGTCCCCAGAAAAGGATCGAGCACCGTGTCGCCCACGAACGAGAACATTCGGATCAGCCGATCGGCCAGCTCCAGCGGATACGGCGCAGGGTGATTTCGGGTCGAAGCGCCCGGGATCGTCCAGATCTGGCGGAACCACATGCGGTGTTTCTCGGCGGAGATCATGCTCAGCGCGCGTGCGGCGGGAGACGGACTGCGGTAGCCGCCCGGTTTGCGCTGCATGAGAATGAACTCAATGTCGTTCTTGACGATGGCGTTGGGCTCGTAGGGCTTTCCCAGAAAACCGCCTCCGGGGCCCATTTCGAAGTGGGCGTTCGCGATCTTGTGCCAGATTATGGGTGCCAGGTTGTCGAACCCGAGGCGTCGGCAGGAGTCCTGGATGCTGGCGTGCAGCGGAACCACGACATGTCGGCCGTGCACGCGGCGGGACAGGCAGACATCGCCTACGACGATGACCAAGCGTCCGCCGGGAACGAGGACGCGCCGGCATTCGCTCCAGACCCTGCCCAGCTCGTAGACGAAGTGGTCGTAGTCACCGATCGCGCCAAGCTGGCCGACCCCGTCGTTGTATTTCTTAAGGGTCCAGTACGGCGGAGAGGTGACGACCAGATGGATTGATCCGTCAGAAACCGACGAGAGGTCGCGAGCGTCGCCGCGGAGGAATCGGTGATCGGTGCCCACCTCGTGAACGGCCGCCGCGACCCGCGCGGATTTCGCCGAATCCCTGGCCATGCCGGGAAGCGCGGTCTTCAGCGCGCTGTCCGACAGCCCAAGCTCCGGCAGGTGCCGCCGGACGATGGCCTCCAGTCCGGGATCTCGCAGCGTCACTTTGGGCGGCGTCATGAGCCTCGCTCCAATATCGGGTTCCTTTGCCGAACATGCGCGACGATCCGATCAAAGAAAAGCGCGACATCGTCGGCCCCGGAGATGAGCCGAGGGCCATCCGAGAAGTCGACCTGCAGAAACAGCGATGCTTCGATCATTCCGATGCTCCACGACGGGGGCCGACGACCGGAGAGACGAGTGATCCGGCGCTTGAGAAGTTCCGCCCAAGTGCTCTGGTGGAGAGGGCTGTAGGAGTCCTCAGCGATGTTTGAAGAGCCGCGGTTCAACGCGATGTTCGCGGTGCCGCCGAAGGAGGCGAAGAGCGTCTTCTCTCCTCTGGTGCCCTCGCTGAAGGCGAAGCGAAGCTGCCCGACATCCTCTGCCGGAAGGCCGAGCGGACGGTCGGCAACGACAACTGCGTCTCCTACGGCGGCAGGAGGCTGCAGATCCCGCCGCAGCGGCACCGGTGCCACTACGTGCGGGCCAAGGTGCAGGTCCACGAGTACGAGGACGGCGCGGCGGTGCCTGCGAGCGCGGCGGGATCGCAACGCGCCGGTCCCTCCGTCTTCCCGTCGGGAACTCGTCCCGACGGGAAGACGGAGGTCATCAGGGGCACGGATCGGAAAAGCGGACATTTCACATGCTAAGAAACCGGACATCTCTATTTGCTTCTAACACCATGGCGGATCCGCGTTGCAGGAACGATTCTGCAAGATAGATTGCCCCCACGGGCACGGGAATGTCCACGTGCCCTCCTTGCATGCGAGGTCAACCATGAAGCTGAAAGCCATCCTCGCCCTCCTGCCGCTTGCGACCGTCGCCTGCGAGGCGCGCCAGGGTAGGACCCTCCTCCTCCGCACCGAAATCCGCGACAGCGCCGATGTCCGAATCGTCGAGAACACGGAGCCCCTCTCCGACTCGCGCCTTTCCTGGCGAATCGGCCCGCAACCCTCCGTCTCCATCGGCACCTTGGAGGGCGACGAGCCCTACATGCTCCATTACACCTTTGACGCCACCAGGCTGCACGACGGGCGGATCGTGGTCGCGAACGGCGGGACGAACGAGCTGCGCGTGTTCGACCCGTCGGGTGTCCATGTCGAGACCTGGGGCGGCGAGGGCGGAGGGCCCGGCGAGTTCACCGATCTCTCGCAGGTCGATCCATGGCCGGGCGACTCGATCATCGCCTGGCACGCTCCGCGCTTCGGGATTGCGGTGTTCGACGCGCAGGGGAACCACGGCCGTACCTTCGCGCTCGTACACGACGAGGCGACCTCGCCCATGCTGCGCTTCTGGCCGGAACACGCGACGCGGGACGGCTTGATCCTGGCGACCCACAGACCCCATGGCTCGGGCGCGGACACCATCGTGGTGCAGCTCCGCGACGGGGAAGGGAGGGTGCGGAGTTCGTTCGGGACGCACCCGGGGAACGAGCCGTACATCCACGCGGAGGGAACCGACCGCGCGATGTTGTTCATGAAGACGTTCGGGCGGGAGCCGGTGTGGGCGTCGTGCGGCGACCAGGTCGTAATCGGCGACACCCGCAGCTATCAGTTTCGGGTCTTCCGGGCGGACGGTTCACTGGCGCGGATATTGAGGCGCGACCACATCCCGCGTCCCCCCCGTCCAGATGAAGTCGAGGCCTACATCGAAGGACAACTCGCCGTGAACATGCCCGCATCGGAAGCCGACAGCCAGCGGTTGCGCCGACAGTTCCAGTCGGTTCCGGTGGCGGAGCACTTTCCGGCGTTCGCGTCGGTGATGTGCGACGCAGCGGGCCACCTCTGGGTCGAGGAATACGAATCTCTCAGAGAAGAGCGACGCGCTCCGCTCTGGACCGTCTTCGATCCCGAAGGGCGTGCCTTGGGGTTCGTCGAGACGCCGAAGGACCTGTCGATCTACGAAATCGGCCAAGACTACATCCTTGGGCAGGTCCATGACGAACTCGATGTAGAGCGCGTGCAGGTCTGGCCGCTCGACCGCTCGGGAATCTGAGTTATAGCGAGCAGCTCCGAAGCCCCGGTCCCTCACCCTCTAGGGGTCACGTTCCCGGTACGTCGCGGCCCATGAGGCCTCGAGATCTGGGATCCGCTCAACGACTTCCCTGCCGAAGAGAACCTCGTCCACGTAGCCCATGTGGAGCATGTTGATGATGCCGGTGAAGAGAGCTGGCCCAGCCTTTTCCCCCCTCTGCTTGTTCGATGGCAGAGGACACGAGGGGCGGAAGCGTTCCTTCAGCTCGTTGAAGATACCGGTAGCTTGATCGGCCATCATCAACCGGGGTTCGACGAACACGATTCCGCGTCCACGCACCGTGTATCCGACCTCTTGACTGATGCTCCGGACGTTGGCCCAGAACGACAAGGGCTCGTTTCGGAATCGCAGGCAGGCTCTCACTTGGCGGAGTCCCCCGAATTCCCGCGCCAGCCGATCAGCGAATGATCGAAGGTCCGAACCGCAGGCCTCGCAAATCCGAAAGATCTCTACAATATCGACTCGACCCGCATCACCCGCAGGAGGCGCGCCACAACCTTGGCGTCTGGGTTGGTGTTCGGCCGTTCACGACGCAGCTCCTGAAGTGGATCGGAAACAAGCAGCGGTTCGCGCACGAGATCATCGAGTTCTTCCCGGAGCGGTTCGGCACCTACTTCGAGCCGTTTCTGGGAAGCGGGCTGCGGATTTTGAGGAGACGCTCGACCGTGCTCGCCGGGGAGACCTGGTGTACTGTGATCCTCCGTATTCGTGCACCCAGAGCATCCTCTACGGAGCCCAGTCATTCAGCCTGCCGCGCCTCTTTGCCGCTATCGAGCGCTGCAAGGCCCGAGGAGCACGGGTCGTGCTGAGCATCGACGGGACCAAGCGGTCCGGAGACACGCTCTGCGACGTCGAGGCAGTGGGCACTGCTGGGCGTCGGGCGTCGAGGCCAGGTCGGCGCTGTCCCCCACTCGGCCAGCTGTGCCCGTGCTCGAGTAGTTGCCCTTCTACCTTGACAGTCGTTCTTTTCATGCGTAAAGTCTACTATATTGGCATGATTCAGTCTACTCGCGGCATAATTCAAGTAGGGGAGCAGGCCGTACCAGCGGGAGTACGGGGAGCCGGACGAGAGCGCGCAGATCAACTTTACGGACCCGGAAAGCCGGATCATGAAGACGAGTGGCTCCACCCGCGCACCGCACTCTTCTAAGCCGAAGTTCGGGACAGAATCGGGCCGATTATCGCGGTTAACGTGTTGCAGCCGAAAGACCTGAGTCGATTTCCTCGGTGTACTTCGAGGGCACGAAGTGCCCGCCGGCCAAGCGCGGCTGCTCCCGCGACGGCAGGCGCGGCAAGCTTCAGATCGTCTTCGCCCTGCTCTGCGACCGGGAGGGCCGTCCGGTGGCCGCCCGGGTCTTCGAGGGCAACACGGCCGACTCCGGCTCCGTGGCTGCCCGGGTCGAGAAGCTCACCGGGCGCTTCTCGCTCTCGCGGGTCGTCGTGGCCGGCGACCGGGGGATGCTGACCGACGCCCGCATCCGCGAGGACCTCGGTCCCGCGGGGCTGCGGTGGATCACCTCGCTGCGGGCTCCGGCGATCCGCAGGCTCGCTTCCGGCGGCGACCTGCAGCTGTCGATCTTCGACGAGCAGGACCTGGCCGAGGTCTCCGCGCCCGAGCTCTATCCGGGCGAGCGGCCGGTCGTCTGCCGCAACCCGCTGCTCGCGGCCGAGCGCGCGCGCAAGCGAGAGGCGCTGCACTTCAAGACCACCGTGACCGACGACGGCTTCTCCTACGAGCGCGACGAGCAGCGCATCGCCGAAGAGTCGGCGCTCGACGGTATCTACGTGATCCGCACCAACGTGCCCGCCGGCGAGATGGGGCCCGAAGACACGGTCCGCGCCTACAAGAGCCTCAGCCGGGTCGAGCGCGCCTTCCGCAGCTTCAAGCCGGAAATCGCTTATGTTGCAGCGCCGCAATCACTTGGCAGATCGCCACCGCCGAACTTCGGTCTAAGGCGCAGGCTACAAGCCCTAAACCTCCCCCCGCCGCGCAGCCCGCACCGCGTAGTGGCTCGCCCGGGCCGCCAGCGCCATGTACGTCAGCGAAGGATTCTGGCACCCGGACGACGCCATCGCCGCGCCGTCGACCACGAAGAGGTTCGGCGCGTCCCACGCCTGGTTGTGGGCGTTGAGCACGGACGTGGCCGGGTCGCGGCCCATGCGCGCCGTACCCATCTCGTGGACGGCCAACCCCGGCGGCGCGATCTGCCTCTGGAGCGCGATATCCTGCCCGCCGGCCGCGTCGAGCATCTCGCCGGCCTGCTCCACCGCGTCCTTCATCATCGTGCGTTCGTTGTCGCTCCACGCGCAGCTGATCCGCAGGGTGGGGATTCCCCATGCATCGACCTGCTCGGGGTCGAGGACCACGTGGTTCTCCTCGCGGGGGAGGCATTCGCCGAAGGCGTGCAGGCGGAACTCCCACGGTCCGGGACGGATCAGGTCGTTCTTGAAATCAGCTCCGAAACCCGGCATCGACATGCCGCGGGCCCAGCCTGTGCGAGTCGCCGAGCCTTGAAAGCCGTAGCCGCGCACGAAGTCGGATGCGGGTTCGGTGACGTTGCGGAAGCGCGGGATGTATATTCCGTTGGGACGCCTGCCGCGGGTCGTCCTGTCCTCCCAGCCGGGGAAGCGAGCGTGGGTGTCGTCGCACATGGTGTGGTCCATGAGGTACTTGCCCAGCACGCCGCTCGAATTGGCCAGGCCGTCGGGGAAGTCGGACGACCTGGAGTTGAGCAGGATGCGCGTCGATTCGAGCGCGGAGGCGGCGAGGAAGACCGTGCGGGCGCGGAACTCCATGTCCTCGCGCGATTCGGCGTCGATGACGCGCACGCCGGTCACGCGCCCACGGGCCGGATCCCAGACGATCTCGGGGACGATGCTGCGGGGGCGCAGGGTCATTCGGCCCGTGGCCTCGGCCGCAGGAAGCGTCGCATTCACCGAGCTGAAGTAGCTGCGGGTGCGGCATCCGCGGTGGCAGGGGCCGCAGTAGTGGCAGGCGCGCCGGCCCTTGTGGTCGCGCGTGAGGACGGCGGTGCGTCCGATCGTCATCATGCGACGACCGCCGAATGCACTCGCGATCGAGTCCCGCACGTGTTCCTCCACGCAGGACATCTCCATGGGCGGCAGGAAGACGCCGTCGGGAAGCTGCGGCAGGCCCTCGGCACGGCCGCTGATCCCGACGAAGGCCTCGACGTGGTCGTACCAAGGGGCCAGATCGGCGTAGCGGATGGGCCAGTCGGTGCCGTATCCGTCGCGCGCATTGGCCTCGAAGTCGAGGTCGCCGAGCCGGTAGCACTGCCGCGCCCACATGATCGAGCGGCCGCCCACCTGCCGTCCGCGGATCCACAGGAAGGGCTTGCCGGGATCGGTCGTGTACGGGTTCTCGAGGTCGTTGACGAAGAACTTCCGCGCCACTTCGTCGCAGGCGTAGCACTGCCTCTGGATCGGCTGTTCCGCCGCGAGCGCCTTGCGGTCGTTCCAGCCGCGATACGGCATCTCGGAGGGGCGCGTATGCTCGGCATAATCGCGTTCGGGGACGATACCGGGTCCCGCCTCGAGCACGAGGACATCGGCCCCCAGTTCCGTAAGCTCCTTCGCGGCCCATCCGCCGGACATGCCGGAGCCGACGACGACGGCGTCGTATTCCTGACGCCGAGGACGGATATGGAAGAGAGCCCGGCGCGGAATGGTCATCGGGCGTCCTGTGGTGCGGGCGCGCGGGCGTCACGGACGTCGCGGGCGTCTCCGGCCCCGGCGGAGCGCACCGGCGCGCAGCCCTCGAACGCACGGAACGTGGTGCGGTAGCCGAGTGCGTCGAGCCCCGCATCCGACGTGAAGTAGGCGGTCAAGGTGAACCGTTTGACATCGTGAAAAAAGTGCAGCGTCTCGTCCACGGCGGGGTCCTCGCGCATGTCGGCGAGCGCCTCGTCGAGCTCGCGAACGAAGGCCGCCTGCTCACCCGGCGCGCACTCGGCGAAGACGGCCCCGAAGCGTTCGCGGACCGCCGGGTCCACCGTGTCGAGCCCGGCCAGGAAGCGGTCCCTGTCTTCGTCGTCGAGCCACCCGTCCACGAGCGCCGCCACGAACTCGGTCACCCCGGCTTCGGAAGCTCCCGGCGTGTCCGTCGCGGGGATGATGACCTCGGCGAGGGCGGCCATGACCCGAGCGCGGGCAGGAGTGAGACGGGAAGCGGCGCGGTCGGTCGCGCCGCCGGGCTCGGCCGACGCACGCACGCGCTTGCTCCAAGCCACCAGCTCGGCAAAGGCGCCGGCGGGCGAGACGAACGGGCCGGCCGCGGCACCGCCCAGCAAGCCGATAGCCGTTCGCCGCTTCATTCGTTACCGTACCCGCCGCCGAAACGGCTGACCGTGATCATCGTGCTTCCCCCCAACCGTGCTCATCGTGCTTCCCCAACCGTGCTCCCCCCAGCGCCAGGATCCTTCCCCGATGTCGCCCCGAAAGATGTCCAACCTTACGCGCCGCTAGGTTCTGAAGGCAAACCGGTGCCGCCTCGCTCGGCTCGACCGCACCGGCCCCCCCTTGCGGAAACAGAGGGGTCTCGGTACGATTATACCGTCACCATCAGTCAGTACCAGTTCTCCCGAGGGGGTAGGATGTCAAAGTGACCGAACATCTGGAAAGTCTTCCTGTGGGTGACCTTGCTCGCCACCAACGTCCTGCTGGCGGCTGCTGCAAGGGACTCACACCCGGAAGGACGGTGCGCCTACAGTGCCGTGGAGGACCACTGCTACTGCGACAATACCGTGGAAGGATCCGTCCGTAATTGTCATATGGACGGTGAGTGCGATTGGGGGATCTGCGATTTCTGATCCTCCGAAACGGGGCTCGTCCGGGGCCATACTGGGAATAGATGCCGTGGGGCGAGCCGAACTAGCGTTCGGCACGGTCAGAGAATGACAGTATTGGCCATTGCAAGTGCTTTCGGGCTTGTGACGGCTGGTCAGATGATCTATGCGAATGCGCTTACTGCTCAGAACCCTCAAGCTTCTCACGCTGACAGCGATACGGTCATTGTGGATCTTCAAGAGAATGGCTTGTGCTTTTCTGACGGGTTGTTCATGGACGCCGTAACCCGCGAGCGCGAGGTGTCACCTAACTTGTTGGGCAGTGCACCACAGATTATATCGTGGGATGCGTCATTAGATACAATCGTAACGCTGAACCGGCGGACGCGCACGTTGGCACTCTTTTCGCTCAGCGGTGGGGAGCTGGGACGGACGAGTTTGATCTCATGGGGCAGGCGCCTCCCCAAGCTGATCGGTGTGTCAAATGGTTCGTTGGCTGTGTGGGACGAAAACGAATCTAGGATTGTTATGCTCGCGCCATCCCTGGTTGATCATGAAGTGGAGGTCGAGGTTCCAGCAAGTGACGCACCCAGTAGACGATTTATCATAGATCGCTTTCGCAATGGGGATTTATTGGGCAAGGTCGTACAACAGATGTCGGCTGGATCGTCTGAGTATCAAGTCGCGTCAAGCGTCACGTTTGTACGCTACGACAGGCACGCAGCACCTGCGGACACTTTGGTCACGATGGAGGGCATGCGGCAGGGTGACTTGAATGGTGTATTGGTACCATTGCCGTTGAGTCTGGATCCACAAGCGGCAACGTTGGAGGACGGCTTAGTTGTCTTGGAACCAACTCACGGCTCATTGAGTTGGCTCACTCCCAACCAGCGGCTGGTCTACCGGCTAGATGAAGGACGAGTTTGGGAACCCGACGAGGATCAGAAACTGGTGCTGCTATCTCGCCAGTATAGTGACAGAGTGTTGAATGACACTGTATTGGCCACTTCTCTTCTTCGGTTGGGGTTTCCAGAACCGATCCCGCGATTCGAATCGATGTTTGTCGATTCCAGCGAGAGGATCTGGATTCGCAAGGTATCTCCCGACCGCACACTTACGGAATGGATTGTGCTGACATTGAGCGAACGATTGGCGTCACATTGCACCGTTGCAGCGGCCGGGGATGCTGAGGTCTTGGCAGTGGAACGTGGTTCAGTGTTGGGTGTTGCTGTCACACAGGACGGACGGACTTGGGTGCGCGAGTACCGTGTGCGATGGAATCCGGTGCAGTAGTTGCTCTTGGGTCTTGGATTTCGGCGAGCAAACGCCGAAACTCGATGCTATTCGCAAGCCTTATGGCGTACGCTGTTGGGACCGCACTGATTGTCGCTAGGTTGGCGGACTCCCAGACGTGCGAGCCCGCGGTCGAGGAGGTCCGGATCGGTGACATGGCCTCTGGTGATCATGATGAATTTGTGCAGATTCGCGCGATCACGGCGGACAGGTCAGGTACAATCTATGTGTTGGATCAGCACCCGGCGTCAATTAGGGAATACGACCGTGAGGGCACCCTTGTTCGGTGGATCGGTCAGGAAGGACAGGGTCCTGGAGAATATCGGCTGCCCGCTGGCTTGTCTGTCCTGCCCGACGGGCAGCTGGCTGTGTGGGATCGCGGCAACCGACGGATCAATGTGTATGACGCTGAAGGTAAGGTTGAGAGGTCAATCCGAGTTGCTGGTTCGGCACCTTACGTCCAGAGGGCGTTCCAGACCGACATAGTAGGCTCGTTCTACGTGCGTATCTTTATCGAGCGTCCGCGTATGGCGGAGGACGGGCGTCACCTGACGGCGAGTCCGTACGGATATCTGCAGATTGATTCGGATGGAGTGGTAATAGACACGCTCGCCGAGCCCGCGCCGGAAGGACCAGAGGTGCCGGAGCCAATGGCTATACTGACCCATTCTGGATATCGAAGTCCTTTCCCGTCGGAGACGATCTACGCTCTGAGCCCTTTCGGCCACTTTGTGACCGGATCGAACCACGACTACGTGTTTACTATCCATGACTCCAATGGATCGGTCGAGATTCGACGAGAAGATTTCCGCAGGGTCCCTGTCGCGCGTGGCGAGGGTGCGGAGTGGCGTGAGAGGATTGCTTGGGCTGAGCGGAGATCTGGCATCCGTTTCAGGCCGGTCCCCGCATGGAAGCCCGCCTACCGGAATCTCTTGGTGGACTCGGACGGACGGATTTGGGTTCATCTATACCAGCGGGCCGTAAGGCGAGATGCTCCAATCCCAGAGATCGTCGGCGGCGGGTCCCGTCCAAGGATCAGGTGGTGGGAAGCATCCGTATTCGACATCTACGATTCCGGCGGTCGTTTCCTGCGCTGCATCGGGTTTCCCGATCATTCAGAGGTTATGGCCAGCGTGGGACCATGGGCGTGGGGAGTTGTTCGGGGGCCGCTGGCCGAAGAATATGTGGTCCGCTGGCGGATTGATTAATTGGTCGGTGTCGTATTTCTGACGCCGAAGACGAATATGCAAGAGGGTCCGCCGGCGGGCGAGACGAACGGGTCGGCCGCGGCACCGCTCAGCAAGCCGATAGCCGTTCGCCGCTTCATTCGTTACCGTACCCGTCGCCGAAACGGCTGACCGCGCTCATCTTGCTCCCCCAATTGTGCTCCTCGTGCTTCCCCAACCGTGCTCCCCCAGCGCCAGGATCCTTCCCCGATGCCGCCCCGAAAGATGTCCAACCTTACGCGCCGCCAGGTTCTGAAGGCAACCGGTGCAGCCTCGCTCGGCATGCTCGCTGCGGGTACCGGAGGGCAGCTACATGGCCGGATGGGCACCGGGGCGGCGGGCAGTTCGGGTGTGCGTGACGGCTCGGGTGTGCGTGACGGCTCAGGTGTGCGCGGCGGCGCGGGCGAGCGTGACCACGCGGGCCGCGCGACCTCCGCTCAAACCCACATTGCCCAGTCCGTGGCGCGCTGGTGCTTCGCCGACATTCCGCTCCGCGAGTTCTGCGTCGGCGTCGCCGAAATCGGGCTGCCCGCCATCGATCTCCTCGAGGTCGAAGAGTGGGCCGTCGCGCTCGAGCACGGCTTGGTCGTTTCCTGCGGCGACGTCGGGGCCGGGACCATCGAGGACGGGCTGAACGAGTCGGGGAACCACGCCGACATCATCGGCGCGTTCGAGCGGCACATCCCTCGCGCCGCCCGCGAAGGCGTGCCCAACGTGATCTGCTTCTTCGGAAACCGTCGCGGGATGGACGATGCCCCGGCGATCGACAACTCGATCCGGTGCCTGCGCGAATGCGCGCCGATCGCCGAGGCCGAGGGAGTCACGATCCTGGTCGAGGCACTGAACTCGAAACCGGGCGGCCATCTCGACTACATCGGCGACAACATGCCGTACGCGCTGGAAGTGATCCGCGCGGTGGACTCGCCCCGCGTGCGGATTCTGTACGACATCTACCACATGCAGATCATGGAAGGCGACATCATCCGCACCCTGACCGATTCTCGCGACTGGATCGGGCACTACCACACCGGCGGCGTGCCCGGACGCGCGGAGATCGACGAGTCCCAGGAGCTCAACTACCCGGCGATCGTGCGCGCCGTTCGGGACACGGGCTTCAGCGGATACATCGCTCACGAGTTCATCCCCAGGAGCGGCGACCCCCTGCGCTCGCTTGCAGAAGCGGTGCGGATGTGCGCCCAAGCGTGAGGACCTCATGCTAGAGATCACCGACCTCGTCAAAGTGTACCCAGGACCTGTCGCGGCGCTGCAGGGCATCACGATCGACGTGTCGAAGGGCATGTTCGGTCTCCTCGGCCCCAACGGGGCAGGCAAAACCACGCTGATGCGCATCGTGGCGGGCCTGCTCGAGCCCACTTCGGGCACGATTCGGTTCAACGGCGAGGACATCGTCGCCGACCCCGGCTGCATTCGCAGACAGCTGGGGTACCTGCCGCAGGACTTCGGCTTCTACCCCCACCTGAGCGGCGAGGCGATGCTGCGCTTCCTCCTGGTGCTGAAGGGCGTCCAGGCTCCGCAGGGACTGAATCGCCTCGCATCGGAGCTGCTGGACCGGGTCAACCTCTCCCACGCCGCCAAGCGCAAGGTCAAGGGCTACTCGGGCGGCATGCGGCAGCGGCTGGGGATCGCGCAGGCGCTGGCCGGAGATCCGCGCCTCGTCATCGTGGACGAGCCGACGGCCGGACTCGACCCCGAAGAGCGCATCCGCTTCTACCGGCTCCTCGCGGAGCTTGCCGAGGATCGAACGGTTCTGCTGTCCACGCACATCGTCGAGGACATTTCGGTGCTGTGTCCCCGGGTCGCCGTCATGTACGACGGGCGCTTCGTGGCCGACACGACGCCGGCCGAAGCGCGCAGCAGGCTGGCGGGCACGATCTACCAGGGCGCGGTCAGGAAAGAGGATCTCGAGGAGATCTACGGCAGGTACCGGGTCACGCAGGCGATCCTCGTGGAAGGTCGCAACCAGGTCCGCATTCACCTGCCCGAAGGTCCGGCGCCCGAGGGTCGGGTGCCTGACGGCTTCGAGGCGGTGACGCCGACGCTGGAGGACGCATACCTGCTGCTGGCGCAGCCGAACGGGGCCGCCGGGAACGCCGCCGGGAACGGGGCTGCGTCGTGAGCGCCCTTTCCCGCTGGTGGGAAGTCGCCCGCCGGGAGTTCCTGTCGGGGCTGCGCAGGCCCGCCTACTGGGTGCTCTTCGCGATCCTGCTGCTGCTCGCGTGGGGGTTTTCGGAAGGGTCGGTGATCGTGCAGTCGGGCGAAGCCGCTGCGGGAGGCGAAAGACCCTACGTCACCTCGGTCTTCACTCAGAGCATGATTCAGTCCGTCGTGTTCCTGGGGTTCGGCGCCTGGTTCCTGTCCATTGCGGCGGGGCTGGTGGTGGTCCGCGACCTGGAGCTCCAAGTGGTCGAGCTCTTCCATTCGACCCGGCTCACGCCCCGCGAGTACGTGTGGGGAAAGTTCGCCGGAGCGCTGGGCTTCTTCTTCCTCATCTGGCTCCTGTACCTCTGCATGTCCGTGGGGTTCAACCACATTACGGCCGCCGGGGAGAACGCGGAGCACATCGGTGCGTTCAGCGCAGGCAACTATCTGTTTCCGACGGTTCTCTTCGGGCTCCCGCAGGCGATCCTCTTCGCGGGCGTGCCCTTCTTCCTGGGCACCTGGACGCGCCGCCCGATCGTGGTCTTCGCCTTTACGGTGATCGTCCTCCTCTTCACCCTCACCTTCCTGACGGCATGGTCGCCGAGCTGGCTCTCTCCCGGGTGGAACCGCTTCCTGATGCTGATCGATCCGTCCGGCTTCCGCTGGCTCGACGAGACCTTTCTCAAGGTCGACCGCGGGGTCGAGTTCTATAACACGGCACCGCTCAGGCCGGACACGGGCTTCCTTCTCAGCCGCATCGGCTTCGCCGCGGTCGGACTGCTTGCCGGGGTCGGCGCCGAGTCGAGCTACACGCGCAGGCTTCGCCGGGGAGGATCCGAATCGCGCCTGATCGGGATCCTTCGTCCGAGCCGGATCTTCGGACCGCGCCGAGACACCCCGGCTCCGGCCGCCGCAGCGGGCACGGTTCCCTCCCGGGCGACGCTCCGAGACCTGCGGATGGAAAGCAGAGTGCTGGGCTTCTGGGCGGCGGCGCGCGTCATCGCCCGCGAGGAGGTCCGCGAGCTGGTGCGGCGGCCCGGTCTGTACCTCTTCGTGCCGCTGATCATCTACACGGCGGTCAACAGCACGCTCCTGGCCGTCGGCCCGTTCAGCTCCAGGATACTGCTCACGTCCGGGGAGGTGGCCGCGAGACAGCTCAACACCCTGAACCTGCTGCTCTGCTTCCTGCTGCTCTTCTACACGGTGGAATCGCTTCACAAGGAGCGCGGCCGCCGACTCGCCGAGATCTTCCACTCGACACCGGTCGGGACGGGATCGATGCTGCTGGGCAAAGCGCTGGGAAACAGTGTCGTGGCGGCGCTGGTTCTGGCCGTGAGCGTCCTGGCCAGCGCCGTCATCATCACCTTCCGCCAGGTGGTCGGCGGCAGCCCCGTCGGCTTCGAGATCCACCCCTTCGCCGTCGCGTTCGGAGTCGTTCTCATCCCGACCTTCGTCTTCTGGACGGCGCTGGTGACGGCCCTCTTCGCGTTCTTCCGCAGCCGCTACGCGGTATACGGCGCCGGGACGGCGCTGATCATCTACACCGTCTACCGGATGGCCATCTCCGATCCATTCGGCTGGACGCTCAACTGGATCGCGTGGAACGCGCTCTCCTCATGGAGCGACATGGGCGTCTTCACCCTGAACGGCTACCCGCTGCTGATGAACCGGCTCTTCTATCTGAGCCTCGTGGCGCCGCTCGTCGCGCTGTCGGTCATCTGGTTCGACCGCAGGGCCTTCGATCCCATCAGGGTCCTCCACCGCATCCGGCCCAAGCCGCTGCTGCTGGGCGCCCTCCGCCTGCTGCCCTTCGCCGCCCCGGCGATCGTGATCGGAACCACTCTGTACTTCCAGGGCCGGGCGGGCCATCAGGGACCGGCGTCGGAAGAGGCGGCCAAGAACTACTGGCGGCGCAACACGGCGACCTGGACCGATTTCGCGATGCCGTCGGTGTCGCACGTGGACCTGGACGTGGACTTCGAGCCGGGCGACCGGGCCGCCTCGGTGAGCGGTGCGTACACGTTCTTCAACCATCGCGACTACGCGTACGACGAGCTCCCGCTCACCGTCGGCCTCTGGGATCCCGTCGAGTGGACGCTGGGGGGCGAGGAGTACGAGCCCGACGACCGTTCGCGGCTCATCGTCTTCACGCCGCCGGAGGGGCTCGCGCCCGGCGACTCGCTGACGGTCGGATTCAGCTACGAGGCGCGGCTGCCGCGCGGGGTCAGCAGGAATCCCGGCGGCCAGGGCCAGTTCATCCTCGAATCGGGGATCGTCGTCGGTGCCTTCAGCCCGACCCTCTTCCCCGTCCCGGGATACGATCCCGGCATCGGCGTGGACGGCGACAACGCCTACGACGCCAGGGAATATGCGGACGACTTCTACGAGGGCGA
Source organism: Longimicrobiales bacterium (assembly GCA_965215065.1). Classification (GTDB taxonomy): domain Bacteria; phylum Gemmatimonadota; class Gemmatimonadetes; order Longimicrobiales; family Gaopeijiaceae; genus Bin94. The sequence goes on along the minus strand of OZ244037.1, from coordinate 403,635 downwards.
GACCGAGCCGCTCTTCGGCTGGGGAGGGATGCCCTTCACCGTGCGTACGCGCATCACCGTGCCCGAGGCGTTCGTCGCCAACGGCGTGGGGCGGAAGACGAGCGAGGATGTCGCCGGCGGGCGGCGCACCGTCGTCTGGGAGACCGACCACCCGGTGCGGTTCTTCAACATCGTGGCCGGAAGGTATGCGGTGAGAGAGGGCGACGGCACGGCCCTCTACTACCACCCGAAGCACGACTACAACATTGCGGAGATGTCGGAGGCGCTGGACGCGGCCCGGAAGCACTACTCCGAATGGTTCCATCCATTCCCCTGGGACCTGCTCAAGATCTCGGAGTTCCCGGCCTTCGCGACCTACGCGCAAGGCTTCCCCACGAACATAACCTTCAGCGAGTCGATCGGGTTCCTGGCCGAGAGCGACCCGCGTTCGCACATCGCGTTCATGGTCGTGGCCCACGAGGCCGCGCACCAATGGTGGGGGAACCTTCTGACCCCGGGCAGGGGACCGGGAGGCAACATCCTCTCCGAGGGAATGTCCCACTACGCCGCGACCCTTCTTCACGAGCAGGTCTACGGCGACCGCTACCGGATCGGGTTTTCCAAGCTGCTCGAAGACACTTACGGAAACGGCCGCTTCGCGGACTCGGAGCGCCCGATGGTCAAGATGGACGGAACCCGGCCGGGCGACGGGGTGGTCACGTACGACAAGGGCGGGTGGGTGATGTGGATGCTCGACCACGAGATGGGACGCGAGAACCTGCTTCCCGGGCTCCAGGCCCTGATCGCCAAGTACCTGACCGAGCCGGATTTCCCCGTGCTCCAGGACATGCTGGCGGTGGTGCGCGGGTTCGCGCCCGACACGGCCGCGTTCGACGCCTTCGCCGAGCAGTGGTTCTACGACGTGGTGGTTCCCGAATACGACTTCTCCGACGTGACGAAGACGCGGGAGGGGGACGAATGGGTGGTGCGGGGGACGGTGGAGAATGCCGGAACGGGACGGATGCGTGTTCAGGTGGGCGCGACCTCGGGCGAACGGTGGTCGGATGACGGCGATGACGGAAGCCGGACGGTGGTGGCCCAGGGCTACCGGGACGCGCGCACCGAGGTCGTGCTGGGCGCCGGGGAGGCGGCCGAGTTCGAGATCAGGACCGGCTTCGATCCCGAGCGCGTGGTGATCGACCCGGATGTGATGGTGCTGCAGCTGAACCGGGAGGCGGCGGTCTTCGAGTTCTAGGCGGCTACGCCGGTCGGGCCGCCGCCGCAATCAGGCCTCGCCCGGTCACGGCCCCGTAGACGGCGCCCCAGATGCCTCCCCCGAGCCCGCTTCCGGAGAAATCCCCGAACAGCACCCCGAGAAGGGTGCTCCCCACGACGGCAGCGACCAATGCGGCGGTGCTCGTCGCAGCGTATCGCCCGGCCCGGCTCACGCGGCGGCGCAGCACGAGCCACTGCACCGACCCGTAGGCGGCCAGCCCCACGACCACGGCTGCGGCCACGCGGGCGGCCTCTCCCGCGACCGTCGCCAGGCTCGCGTGCACACCCAGCCCCAGGGCTCCGCCCAGCGTCCCGCCGGCAACCATCGACAGCGCCCAGGCCCCGGCCCATGGGACCCGTCTTCTGATGACCAACCATTGTCCGGCGGCGATCCCGAGCATGATGCCGCCCAGGACCAGCGCTCCGATCACCGCCTCGGCCGCCACCGGACCGGCCGCGTCTCCCACCACGCCGCCGGCCCCGAGGCTCACCGAGCGCGCGACCCGAGCGAACACCATGCCGCCGATTCCGCTCGCCAGCACCCACGCCAGCCACAGCCGGAGCGAAGGCCTCATTCGGGCACCTCCCCCCCTCATTCGGGCACCTCCCCCCGAATCGTGACCCGGTAGCCGGACCGCGTGGCCGGCCAGTAGTCCCAGATCGCGTGGTGCTGCGTGCAGCGGTTGTCCCACATCGCGACCGAGTGGGGCCGCCAGCTGAAGCGGCATTGAAAATCGGGCCGTGCCACGTGCTCGTACAGAAAGCCGAGGACGGCCCGGCTCTCGGCAGGGGGGAGCCCGACGATGTACTGGGTGAACATCCGGTTCACGAAGAGCGCACGGCGGCCGGTCGCGGGGTGCGTGCGGATGACGGGGTGCTCGGCCGACGGATAGGCGCGTCCGCCGTCGTCGCGGCCGATCAGGCGATTGACCTCGCGGTAGTAGGGGCCGCCGTCGTGCACTGCAGTCAGTCCGTCCAGAAACGCCCGCATCCGGTCGGAAAGCGCCTCATAGGCGGCATACATGTTCGCGAACAGCGTGTCTCCGCCGGTATTCGGAACGGTGTGGAGGCGCAGGATGGAACCCATGGGGGGCTTGGGGTCGCACGAGACGTCGGAGTGCCACTGTTCACCGGCGACCCGCCTGGAGCTGCCGTCGGCGTGGATCAGCATGACTTCGGGGTGGCCGTCGACGCCGGGGTCGTTGGGGTGGGACACCAGCTCGCCGAATCTCGCCCCGAAGGCTTTGTGGCTCTCGATCGAGATGTCCTGATCGCGGAAGAAGAGGACGCCGTGGGCCATCAAGGCCTCGCGGATCGCGCCGAACTCGGCATCGGTAAGGTCACCGAGATCCACACCGCGCACCTCGGCACCGATCACCGGAGTAACGGGTCTGACGGAAAGCTCTGCTGGGCTCATGGTCGGAATTGGTTCGGAGGGGTCTCGCACGGGGGTGTTTGCCGCGTCGTCGGCGCTGCCTTACGGTCACCTGCACGCAACTCCCACGAATCTATACGGATACCGGGGGCGGCGGTGCCAGCACAGCGCACGCTACACGCCCCATCGGCCAGCGAAACGGACAGGCATGAGCAAGAGAAAAAAGGTGAAGAATCTGGTGAAGTGGGTTGATCTGATGAAGCTGGTGAAGATTGTGGTGAAGGCTGTGGTGAAAGTCATCATGCCGCTGATCAGGGACCTCATTGACGAAGTCTTGAAGGATCTCCAAGATCTCCAGGCCAAGATCAACCGCTTGGACGAGCGCATCAGCGGCGGGGAGGCGACGGCGCGGGAGGACCGGCGGGACATGGAGGCACGGATGGGTGCGAGGCTGGAACGGATGGAGGCCCGGATCATGGATGCGATCCGGGCACATGGACGATGATCGTGGCAAGGCTGGTTCGGCCCCGGACGTGGGGCCCCGCCTTGGAACGATCTCATCAAGCACGCCATTTTCAAGGCGGGCATCGGATTGTGTCCAGCGACAATCAGGATAAGAGAGCAGCGACAATCAGGGTGAGAACGAGGGTGGTTGCGGGACTGAGAGAATGTCATGTATAGTTTACATTATGTAATGACAACATGACATGACCGCATTGATTGCGCTTCCTCGATAAGAAGCAACGAAGAGCGAAGCAATCCCAACCCGGATGCATAGCCGCTCGAATGCCGGGAGATTGTGTCCACGGGCTGCCAGATCTGGCCGCGCGGTCAGCGCCTCGTCAATCCGTCCATCAGCGCCACGGGGGCCAGCAGCACCGCCGCCAGCACGCCGCCCCCGATCCACTTCTTCGAACCTGCCATCGCCGCATTCCGCGTCTCCATATCTTCTCCTTTGAATCTGGGGGAAGCCCGAGCCTAACCCGCCAAGTGGCCCGGAACTATAGGTTACGGTATAGTTACATTATCGCCATCCACAAGATGCGACGGCCCGGCCACCAAGCCGAGAGGCCCTCGAACCAGTCCGAATCGACCGGAAGGAAAGACCCATGACGAAGGCCGACGCCCTGAATTTTCTCGAAGGTGACCCGCAACTTGGCGGAAGCCGCGCACCTACTCTTGGAGGCCAACGCCCCCGCATCCTCCAGAAAGTCCGCAGCAACAGCCGCTGAGGCATTCGCCGACTTGCTCCGCCTGCACGCACAACGGCGGGTGGACATGGACCGCGGCCGGATGGACGCATCCAAGTAGCCCCCGGCCCGGGGGCCACCTATCACCCCCCCGCGACCGCTCGCGGGTTCGCGCAGCCTGCCCGCCGGGGCTCGTGAGGCGCGCCGAGATCGTGCTTCTGTGCGCTGAAGAGCTGAGCAACAAGACGTCGCCGAGGGCGTCACGCACGGCTACGTCCGTCACGGCACCACCACGCTGTTCGCCGCCCTAGATATCGCCACCGGCCGGGTCATCGCCCAGTGCAAGGCGCGGCACCGCCACCAGGAGTTCCTGGGGGTACCACCCGTTGGTCGTCTCGCCGGCCGACACGGGCGAGGTGCTCCATGTCGTCAACCGGCCGGCAACGTGGTCAGCCACCAGGGCGCGGCGGAATGGATCGACCGGGCCGTCGGCCTCGTGGCTCCGCACGCCGAACGGGTGTGCGTGCGCGGGGACACGGACTTCTCGCTGACCGCCCACTTCGACCGCTGGAGCGAGAAGGCGGACTTCATCTTCGGCTACGACCGGCAGCCGGGCATGGTCAGGCGCGCCGGCGCCGCACGCCCCGGACGGGCAGGACGCGGGAGAAGCGGGAGGACGAGAAGGCGCGGATCGTGCGGGAGCGCGGGTACCTCGACAAGCGGCTGGACTTCGAGCATGTGGCCGAGTTCGACTACCGGCCGATGAGGTGCAGGAAGACCTGCCGGATGGTGGCCGTGCGCAAGAACATCAGCAGGATGAAGGGCGAACTGACCCTGCTCCCGACATCGAATACCACTTCTACGTCACCACGCGGCGGAACATCGGCGCGGCCGAGGTGGTCCGGCTCGCCAACGCCCGCTGCGACCAGGAGAACGTGGTGGCGCAGCTGAAGAGCGGGGTGAACGCGCTGCGGCTCCCGGTCCACGACCTGGTGAGCAACTGGGCCTACATGGTGACGGCGGCGCTGGCGTGGAACCTCAAGAGCTGGTTCGCGATGATGATGCACTTCAAGGCCGACCGCCGGAAGTACGTCGCCATGGAGTTCCGGCGCTTCGTCGCCGAGATGATCTCTCTGCCCTGCCAGGTCATCCGCCGGGCGCGGCGCACGACGCTGCGGATCATCGGCTGGCAGCCCACCACCGACCGGCTGTTCAGCGTGTAGAACACGATCGAGCGGACCGCGTTCGGCTGACGCCGCACGGCCCCTTGGTCCCTCCCCGCCCGATGTTCGCACTCCACAGGCACCGGTGTCTCCAGCGGCCGGAACAGCCCGGCGAACGCCCCGGACGCGGATCCGAATCCTTGTTCAAGACCCCGAAGAAACACCAAAACAAAGCATCGCCCGCTCTTCTCGGACCATTTTGCCGGGCCGCTTTGGCCGAAATGCGCCGCCCGTCCCATACTCGCTAGTATTAGGGCTAGGCTACAACGTGCGCGGACGACCGGCGCTGGATGCGGGAGTCAGTGGTTCGATCCTTTCCGGGCCCTCGATCCGCCAATGCGACGGATTCAAGCCGCCGGGCTCGTGCTCTTCGACCTGCCGTGCAAATCGTGCCCACCGGGAGCTGGAAGGCCAGCTCATCTTCTCTGGGTGCCGGAAGCTCCAAGCTAGCCTTCCCATGTCTTCGCGCCCCGCCGCGGCCGCGAATGCGTCCAAGGCTTTGGATACCGAAACCCCAGCACTGAAAAGGACAAGAAGGTCCACGCCGTCGCGCTCGGCCCGGCGGTCAGCAGCGGCCAGCAGTTTCTGGAACAAGATGTCCGTCACGGCGACGAGGTAGAAAAACCCGTGGCTTACAGGGATGTAGGTGATGTCGGCGCACCACACGTGGTTCGCCCGGGAGACCTCGAGGCCGCGCAGCAGGTAGGGGAAGACCCGGTGCTCCGGACCCGCCGCGCTCGTCGTCCGGGGCCGCCGGTACACCGCCTCGACGCCCATCAGGCGCATGAGCCGCCGGATGCGGTGCCGGCCCGCCTTGCAGCCCTCGCGGCGGAGATGCCGCATCATCTGCCGGCTCCCGTAGAACGGATAGTTCATGTGGAGCTCGTCCATGCGCCGCATCAGCGCCGGGTTCTCCGCGCTCTCCCCCTTCGGCCGGTAGTACAGCGACGACCGGCCCACGCCCACCAGCGCGCACTGCTTCGACAGGCTCAGGCTTCCGTCCGGCCTGACCATCCGCATCCGCTCCGCCCGGCTCAGCCCTTCAACCCGCGCCGAAAGAAATCCCGCTCGACGGTGAGCTCGCCGATCTTGGCGTGCAGGTCGCGGATCTTCGTCTCGTACTGCCGGGAGAGCTTGCGCGCCGCGCCCCGGGCGAACACCTCCGGGGACGCGTCGAGCAGCTGCCGCTTCCATGCGCTCACCTGGTTCGGATGAAGCTCGTGGCGCGTGGCGATCGCCTGAACGCTGTCGCGCTCCCGCAGCGCCTCCAGCGCCACCCGTCCCTTGAACTCCGCCGCGAACTGCCGTCTCATCCCGGCCATCTCGGTACCTCCTGTTCGGTCTGGAATCCCATCTTAACGACCTGTCAAAACCGGGAGCACCTCAGCCTTCGACACGGGAAGGGCGGATGCGGAAGGGGGAGCGGTGGGGGCCTGTGTCGCCGTCCGGTGCCCAGAACCGGGGCTTTTTTGGCCCATTTCGGGGGATCTGGCCCTGAAATCCTTGACACGCGGCACTTGGGAGCTCATTATTCTATTCAGAACTGGCCGTTCGTCCCTATGGGAATGTTCGCCCCTATCAGCCCGTGGAAGAAATGGGTTTCCAGGCCGCCGGACTTGCGCAGGGAATCAACGCCGGGAGGGTCGAGTTTGATGCCGACGGCGGGCGTTTCGGCCTGAAGAGCCGGCAATAACGGGCAAAAGCGGCCCAGACGGGCCTGGAAGGCCGGTACGGGGGCGAAACCGGCGAAGAATCGGGCGAAACAGCGGTCGCGGCCCGGTCCGCGAGCGCGGTCTGCACGGTCGCGAGCCCCTGGAGGCTCCGCGGCGTGCCGACACGGTACAGCTTGCGCATGAGAAGTCCGAGGTTGAAGGCCGCCGCGTGGATCAGCATCCGTTTTCGAATGTTCTCCTGCCCCCGGACATGGACGCGGCGCATGCCGCCGGTCTCGAGCATGTGCGCGAACGCCCGCTCCACCTTCTCCCCGCGCCGTTGCAGCAGCCGCTTGCCCCGGTTCCCCCGGATCCGCCGCCGGTTGGCGTAGACCGCCTTCTGGGCGTCCCGCTTCCCCTTCCACTTCCGGCGGCCGCGGTTCGGCTCGCTCACGTAGCTCCGCATCCCCCGGTCCTTCACGTCCGTCATGGTCTTGTTCGAGTGGTACCCCTTGTCGGCCACCACCTCCTTGGCCTCCGCCCCCACCTCCGCCAGCCGCTGCTCCGCCTCGTCCAGCGTCACCGGCAGCGACGCCGTGTCTCCGCCGTCCATCGTCTGCACCGTCACGCCGACCACCGCTCCGGTGTCCATGTCGACGGCGTGTTCGAGCTTGTGCGCCAGGCGCGTCCGGCCGTCCTTCATCTTCGTGGTCCGCGCCTCCGGGTCGTGCGGATGCTCCCATTCCTTGTTCGACGCCTTGTTCGGACGCTTCCGGTCCAGCTTCGCCAGGTCCTCCCGCGTCGGCGTCTCGATCCCCGAGGCCTTCGCCAGCTTCTCCAGGAACTCCTCGTAGCCGGTTCCGTCCTCGCGCCGCACGATCGTCCGCATCGCCGCGTTCGCCTCGAGCGTCGTCGCGTCCACCCCCAGCGTCTTCGCCTTCAGCAGCCCCGCCTCCATCAGCCGCTCCAGCACGAAGCCGAAGACCGCCGTGTGTGCCTCGAGGCTCAGCCGCTTCCGCGTCTTCGACAGCGTGGAGTGCTCCGGCGGATTCCTCGACAGCCCGCAGCCCAGGAACTCGCGCAGCGAAATCGAGTCCGCGCACCGCCAGGCGATGCCCCGCTCCGAGCCGAGGCCCTCCAGGTATCCCACCATCAACATCCGGAAATACACCCCCGGCGGAATCCCCGGCCGCCCCCGCCGCTCCGCGTAGAACCCGCCGCACGTCTCCTCCGCGAACGCATCGAAGCCGTGCTTCTCCAGCACCTTGTCCAGAGCACGGTAGAACGGGTTGCCCAGCGCCCGAATCCTGTCCGTGGCCACGAACAACTCCGCCTGCCCGGCCTTGCGCCGCCTGCCTACCGCCATCGCCGTCCTCCATGGCAGAGATCCTTGTACACCTGTAATCTAACAGCTTCAGCAGAACTTGTGCAGGCGTAGAAGACCGGACTTTATCCACGGGCTGCTATGGGAACACCGGATCTCCGGAGTCGAGTTCCACGCGGGAACTCGGCAAGTAACCCGGGTTGAAATTCACAGCCCGTAGGAAAAAGGTAGGTTCATGCGCAAGAGACTGCTTATTCCGTTGGCCATAGTGATCGCTCTCGCCGGTAACTAACAAACGCCTGCTGCGTGGACGATCCCTGCGAAATCTGCGTTTGCTGGTAGTCGGTCGCTGGTGACGGGACAGGACATCGTGGAACGGTACGGTGGTTGCCGGTCGAGTGAGCACCGCAACGCGCGGGTGCTAGATCGGTCGAGGATCATGCTCATGGTGGCCCGTGGCACGGACGAACGCGGTCATCGCTTGGGAGCCGGGAACGAGCCCAGATAGGATAGAGTATGGACCACCTGCGGCGGCACTGCGCGGACGAGGGCTCAGGGGATCGAGAAGGATGCTCTCCCCGTGGGGGCAAACACGGGGGCCTGTGCCGGAGCGGGCACAGGCGACGTTGCAGCCGGACCATTAGGAGCCCGGGCCGGGTCATCACGCTGGCCGACAACTGGCATGCGGAGCTCGGCAAGCCCGAATCACCGCGGCGATCAGACCGGGGTCGTAAGCATGAAATTCAAGAGGAGGTGACCGATGGAGGTGATCTTGGGACTAGCGGTCCTGTCGGGGCTGGCCGGACTGGTTACAGTGCTGTGGGTGGCCGCCGTGTTGGCATCCGACACCCCGGAGTGACATGAGCACGCCGACACTACGCTACCTGCCCGCACTCATGTTACTATCGCTAGGCGTGTTATCCTGCGGTGACAGTTCAGCTGACGGTCCAGGGTGGCGCAGTGGAACTGATCCCCGTCCGTATTTTGCCGCGGGTGCCACGCATCTGATCACTGTGGAACTAGTGGACCTGTCCCGGTTTCGTGGACGGGTGAATACTGCGGTTGAACTGCTCGGTTTCTCTTCGTCTCCCCGCTGCTGAGGAGAGCTTCTCCGGCCGAGGACATCCAACATCCCGAGCCGACCGGTCCGGACATCCTCCTCCGATCCTGTTTGAAACATATCCTCCGTCTTCCCGCCGGGACATGCTGCCGGCGGGAAGACGGAGGGACCGGCGCGCAGCAACCCGGCCGCGCTCTCGGGCGTCGCCTCGCCGGTTTCCCGCTTGCAGCCGGCGTCGCACCGGATCGATCGCGAGACCGCCCGGGCCGACGACCCTGCCGGGCTAGGCCGCATGCTTCTTCTCGAAGTCCGCCGGCGACTCGTACCCCAGCGCCGAGTGCCGACGCACCCGGTTGTAGAACCCCTCGATGAAGTCGAACACCGCACGCCTCGCTTCATCCGGGCTGCGGAACCGGCTGCGGTCCAGCAGTTCGCACTCGAGCGTCGCGAAGAAGCTCTCGCACATCGCATTGTCGTACGCATCCCCGACCGATCCCGCGGAGGGCCGCACCCCGGCCTCCCGGCACCGCTTCCCGAAGGCGTACGACGTGTACTGGGAGCCCTGGTCCGAGTGATGGATGACGTCCTTCGGCCGACGACGCCACACCGCCATCGCCAGCGCCTTCTCCACCAGCTCCGACCGGAGGCTGGTTTCCATCGCCCAGCCCACGACGAGGCGGCTCCAGGCGTCCACGACCACGGCCGCGTACAGCCAGCCCGCATCCGTCGGCACGTACGTGATGTCCGCCACCCACAGCCGGTCGGGACCGCCGACCGAGAAGTCGCGGTCCACCAGGTCCGGCACCGCGCGGGCCTGCGCGTCCCGCCGCGTCGTGACGACCTTCCGCCGCCGCCGGGTCACGCCCTCGATCCCCGCCTGCTTCATCAGCCGTCCGACCCGCTTGCTTCCCACCCGCTCGCCCCGGGCCTTCAGTTCCGCATGGATCCGGGGCCGGCCGTAGGTCCGCCGGCTCTGTTCCCAGGCTTCTTCGATCTTCTCCCGAAGCTCCGCGTCCCGCCGGGCCCGCTCCGGAGGCGTCCGCTTCAGCCAGGCGTAGTACCCGCTGGGGGAGAGACCCAGCACGCGGCACATCGCCCGGACGGGGAACTCGGCCCGGTGCGCCTTCATGAACTCGAACCCCTTCCGGGGATCGAGCCGCTCTCCATCGCGAACCAGGCCGCGGCTTTTTTTAAGATGTCCCGCTCCATGCGGAGCCGCCTGACTTCCCGCCTGAGGCGGCGAACCTCCTCCCGCTCCTTCGTGGTCAGCCCGTCCGCCCGGCGTCCCTCGTCCAGGTCCGCCTGCCTGACCCAGTTCCGGATCGCCCCGGACGAGGGCTCGAACTCTCGCGCCAGCGACTCGGGCGACCGCCCCGAGCGCACCAGCCCGACCATCTCCCGCCGGAACTCCGGCGGATACCGCAACCGCTTCTTCGGCATCGTGGAATCCTCCTTCCCCCTCAAGTTGGATGTGTCCACGAAACCGGGGCAACTCCACTAGCTCCCGATTCGGTATCCTACTTGCTTGACGGGCAAACCTACTTGCTATTGAAGGGCCCGCCACAGAATCTCGATCTGGATCATATCGTGAAGATCGATGTTCTTCGAGACTCGACGGCTCTCCACGCTCTCGAGCAGAACCTCGGTGAGCCCCTCCCATACGGGGCCGTGCTTCTCCTTCTCGCCGATTCTACAATGACACGTTCCATACATGACTTAGTAAACCACCAACAAGAGAGTTGATGGGCAAACATGCGCAAATGGATCCCGGACATCCTACTGTGGTGTGTCGCCGTGTTCGTGTGTTGCGTTGTTGGCATTCGAGTATTCGCAGCAAACAATGCCCCAAGCCGAGATCAGCGGTCTATCAGCGAAGGACCCGAACTGCTCGCGATCCTCGTGACATCTTCAACGTGTTCAGCAGCGAGCGATGATACATTTCATAATACATTTGACCGGGCAATCCAGAAGCTCAGAGCAGATGCGAAGGTACGCGGTAAGCACGTTGCTACCTTGGGTGTTTCTGTTGACTGGGAGATTGACGAAGGACTTCAGGGTGGGTGGAGGCAACGGCAGACAGTGTGATCTTACGGCTAATTGGCCCAGACGCAATCACGGCGTGGGAGCGTGGCGGCGCGTTACTGAATTGGGAGCGATAGCATGAGCGGACACGACCGTGGCGTGTTCTCAAGGCGGACTGAAAATGTTCTGAGCGTCTTGCTCATTGTCGCGGCCGTGGTGATGGCGTGGCGGTTTTGGCTGTCCAACGAAACTCCCACAGTGAGCCGTCAACCGACAATCGTTGGTGAGTGGCGTGCGTTTGGCGATGGCGGTAACCGATTGGAATCCCCCAATCTTCCCGTGACGATGGTTGTCTTCTCAGACTATGAGTGCCCCCACTGTCGGCGACTATGGGATGCGGTTGATAGTGTATTACAGGATCCGAATTACGGCGTCAGTGTAGTCTATCGTCACTATTTCAATGCCGACAATCATCCGAATGCAGCTAATGCCGCGTTAGCGGCCGAATGTGCGGCACCAGCAGGCAGGTTTCTGGAATATCACAGATTGCTATTCGCTAGCCAAGAATCCTTTGATCGTGCGCCGTGGATGCGCTTAGCCGTTCAGGCAGGCGTTGAGGACTTGAACGCCTTTGACGAGTGTGTTTCGGAAAGATCGGTTGCCGCACGGATAGTAGAGGATCGGGAAGCGGCAAAGCGTCTAGGAGTTCAAGCAACTCCGACGTTTCTCGTGAATGATGAACAGCGGATGGGAGCGGTAGGCCCGGCCGAGCTTCGACTCCTATTGCAACGCAAGCTTGCTGACGCCATCGGGGAAAGGATTGTACGCGATTGATTGTCAGCATGAGCTCGACCATCACCATCGGTGTTCTAGGATGGATTGGCATCGTCGCATGCGGTCAGAGTCAGAGCTCGAGTGACGGTTGGGTGTACACTGTATCCGACAGCGGAGGAGTGCGCGTCTACGACAACCATCATTCCGGTCATCCCATCCATTGGAACTCCCTGGGCGATCCACGTGAAGTTGCCGACGTAGGCACTCCCGATGGTGGCGAGCCCTTTTTTGGCGTGCGGGATATTGCGCTGCTGGATAACGACCGGATGGCGGTTGCCGAGAAATCGCATGTCCGGATAATGACGCTCGCCGGGAGCGAGGCCGTCTCGGTCGGACGGGATGGACAAGGGCCTGGAGAGTTTCGGAGTATCGTGGGGATCGCACGGGTGGCGGGCGACAGCATTGTCGTGCTCGACGCGGGATTGATGCGTCTGTCGGTGTTCGATGCCGGAGGGAGAATCGTCCGCATGAGTCGGCTCGAGACGGAGGGCAACGCACCGCTTTGGGGTCTGCATGCAGCTGATGATGGTACGGTCATCGTGGGGACGCAGTGGTCGGGGCGATTGCTCGGAGCAGACCGCAGTCCGGGGCGACGGCGCCTTCCGTACCGAGTGTTTCGATATGATCGGACCGGGCGGTTGTCCGATGTTGTCGGCCCCCTTCCCGGCATTGAAGTCGTCGTTGGTCGATCGGGTGGGCGGTTGTCAATGGCAACGGCGCCGTTCGCACGCCGGACCAGTATCGGGGTGTCGGGGCAACTCGTGTATCTGGGAACCGCAGACCAGTTTGAGATTCTCGTCATGCGGCTTGACGGCGCTCCGCGTGCGGTCATTCGACTCGGACCGATTGATCTGACAATTGACGAGCGGGACAATGAGGAATGGATCGACAGGCGTGCTGCGCAACTGCCCGGTCCAGAGGCGCAAGCCGCATTTCGGCGCGTCATGGCGCGGGCCGAGCAGCCCGATCGGCGACCTGCGTTCGAAGAGCTGGTCGTTTCGGATGCGGGCGATGTGTGGATCAGGGAGTTTGCCCGGAGTTCTCCTCGGGAAGTGCTGTGGCACATAGTGTCGGGCACCAACGGCAGGTATTGCGGCTCCCTTTCGCTTCCGGCGGCGTTTCGGTTGATGGATATCAGAGGTGGTAGATTGGCAGGGATTTGGAAGGATGAGATCGAGGTGGAGTACGTGCGGGTGTACGAATACGGCGACGATTCGTCTTGATGCGTGCCGGACAGGTTCCGGCCCCTAGCCGCATTCGCGGAAGAAATCACGGCATTCGATGCACCCCGGCCTCTTGTCGAAAGGCATCGGCCATGGCGGTCGCGACCCTCTCCGCGGCGTGCCGCCAACGGCAAGGCGTCCGGCGTCGGCAGTTCCACCATCTTCGGCGGCCGCCCAGAACGAGCACGAAGCCCCCGCGCAGCGAAGGCGCTGTGTTGCATGGGAACTTGCCAGTAGGCCAGCGGCTGATGTGCACCGACGCACACGTCGCAGAGACGCCAGCGCCCTGCCAAGTCCGGGGTCAGATCTGCGCAGATGCGGCGGTGCAGCTCCAACAACAGATCGTGGAAGGACATTACCAGCAGAGTCCGAGTCACGATGGCTACCTCCGCGTCCGCTATGCGCTCCACGAGGAATGGAGCGATCTACCGATAGCTTAGGATACCGGCGGCGGTCTCGATGTAGCGGGTCGCCGAGTGCGACGGTCGAGTCGTTCCCGGATCCACCTCTCGTCCACCGGCTCCCCCTCCATCGCCATGGAGTTCGCCACGTGGCGGGGAATCGCTTCCCAAGCGGCGGCGGCGCTCCTCACCGAGCCCGAAGATGCGGGCACGGCCAGGAACGTGCTGGTGCTCGAAGCCGCGGGAGACCAGTTGCGCTTCTCGGTGAACGGCGCGCTTCTCTGGACAGGCCCGCGCGCCGACTTGGCCACGGACGGGGTGTTCGGGCTTCGCGTCAATCACGGGCTGAACCTGCACGGTACGACGATTGGGCGGGGGAGCTGATTGGATCTGGACGCGGCCTTCCACGATTGTTCACAGGAGGGGATCACGGACATGGCTGCGGCGAACGAGTTCCTGAAGGGCTTCTGGCCGCGGTTCGACGCGGCGTTCAGGGTGCCGCCGAAGGAGGCGGAGAGCGTCTTTTCTCCTCTGGTGCGCTCGCTGAAGGCGAAGCTGCCCCACATCCTCTGCCGGAAGGCCGAGCGGACGGTCGGCAACGACAACTGCGTCTCCTACGGCGGCAGGAGGCTGCAGATCCCGCCGCAGCGGCACCGGTGCCGTTACGTGCGGGCCAAGGTGCAGGTCCACGAGTACGAGGACGGCGCGACGGCGGTCTTCCACGGCATCCGGAGGCTGGGGCGGTACGACGCCGGCGGAAGGCTGATGGACCGGGCCGAGGCGGCGGCATGAGCGGTTCCGCAGGGATCCCGGTCGCGCGTGCGGGCGGCGGGCATCCGGTTCTCGACGGCGTCGTGACACGATCCGGCGCGACGCCGCTTGGGGAGCGCAACCGGCGCGGCGGCGCCTGCGAGCGTGGCGGGATCGCAACGCGCCGGTCCCTCCGTCTTCCCGTCGGGAACTCGTCCCGCCGGGAAGACGGAGGTCATCAGGGGCACGGATCGGAAAAGCGGACATTTCACGTGCTAAGACACCGGACATCTTTATTTGCTTCTAACAGGCTCCCTCCTTGTCGGTTGCCTCTCGATTCCGCACGAAGAAGAAGGATAACCCACACGGCCATGCTTTTTGACAAGGCTATAACGCCGACACTACACTAGACTAGACGGTTCTTCCCCTTGTCAGGTGGGCAGCAGGTCATGCGGGCAGGCTATCGGGGTAGAGATCGAGGCCGCCGAGATGGAAGCAGATGGCGTTCGCGAAGCGTTCCCGGTTGCGAAAGCCCCGGCTGCGCACCTTCACGGTCTTGATCCGGCTGTTGATGCCTTCGGCCGGGCCGTTGGTGGCGCGGAGGATGACGGCGTTGACGATGCCCCAGAGATGACTGCGGATCATCCGGGCGGCCTTGACGACGGGCTCCGGGCGGCAGCGCGAAGCCGATGCGAGCCACCGTTTCCACCCGGCCGTCGCCCAGCTTCGGCTCCGGTAGTTCCACAGATTCGCGGCCGCTTCCTTCAGCTCCCATGCCCGGGCCGTCCGCCGCGTGCCGGCGCGCAGCTTCGCGAACGCCGGCTTCTCCCCGTGCGTCTTCCGCCGCCGGCCCTTCAGCCACTGGTATCGGGTGCCCGAGAGGATTTCGTTGCCCTCCTTCAGCAGAGCCCGGTGCTCGGCGCGCCGCACCTTGTCCACCGCGTCGCCGAGGTGCCCGGCGACATGGAACCGGTCGAACGCGATCTTCGCCCGGGCGTGCGGAATCATGTCGAGGGTCGCCGCGATGTACGGCGCCCGCATGTCCATGCTGACGCTCTCGACGGCCGCCCTCTGCGTCTCTCCCAGCCCTTGGTAGAACGCCGCGAGCGCCTCCCTGCCCCGCCCCCGGGCGACATGCAGCACCCGGCCCGTCTCCGGGTTCGACACCACCGTCACGCAGCGGTACCGGCGGCGAAACGACGTCTCGTCCACCGACAGGCGCCGGACCTCCTCGGGCCGGCGGCGTGCCAGCCCCCGGGCCACGGCCCGCTGCATGATCCCGTCCGCGGCGTTCCAGCTCGGCCGCATCCGCCCGGCCACCGCCTGCACGCTCGCCTCCTTGAGCCACCGGATCACTTCCGCCTCGAACTGCGCCGTGTACCTCGAACTCCCTTCCGCCCACGGCACCTGCATCGTCAGCACCCCGTGCTCCCGGCACCGGACCCGCGGGACCTCGCAGACGAGAAAGGTCTTGTACCCCCAGGCGTCCAGGTTCCGCCACTCCCGCCGCCGCGTGTCGTAGCCCGGGCATTCCTCGTTGCAGTCAGGGCACCGCAGCCTGCTCCCCGGAGCACGCTCCACGCCCACCCGCAGCTCCTTCGGCTCCCGCGTGCGCTCCACCCGGATAACCCTCCACTCCGGACCCAGTCCCAGCACCGCGTCCAGCCAGCTCCTCTCGGCCATGCCTTCCTCCTCCTCGTCGGTGATCGGTCATGACTCTGACCCCTCACCGTAACCCCAGCCACTGAGAAGGGGGAAGAGCCGACTAGACTAGAGTACGGGAATCCGATTCCCGACCCCCCGACATCGGTTAGCTTGGTTGCTACCGCACCACCATCGGGCCCACCGGCCGCCCACCTAGGAGGTGCAGGTGCAGGTGGTAGACCTCCTGCCCGCCGTGATCCCGGCAGTTGATCATGACACGGTAGCCGTCTTCCGCGATGCCTTCCTCCCGTGCGATCTCGGCAGCCACTCGCAGCATCCTGCCCAGCACGGGCTCGTCGTCGGGCGACACGTCCGCCAGCGTCGGGATCGCGCGGTTGGGCACTACAAGGACATGCGTGGGGGTGAGGGGGCGGATGTCGCGGAACGCGGTGACGAGTTCGTCCTGGTAGACGATGTCGGCGGAGATGTCACCGCGAACGATCTTCGAGAAGAGGGTGTCCATGGCCACTTGGGCTCTCTCGGTCGGGATGGTCGGTTTTGGTTGGGAGAATCTGCGGCTACCTCGTTACCGCCAACATCAGGGCGTCCAAGAGCCGCTTCTCCTCGCTTCCCCATGCTCGTCATTCCGTTGTGCTACGCGCTTGTACAGCAGAAAATCCCACCATTCCAACAACTTGAATGGCAGCCACGCCACAACCAACCAGAAAGTTATCCCAAACACCAGGACGCCACCTAGCACGGCCAACATCGTAAGAACCCCGGTAGCTATCTCCAGCACCACGAGCTCCTGGTGTCAGTAGTAGATCTCAACGCCGGATGCGCCACACGATCCGGATCCCGTCGGACAGTCTCGGCAGCAGCCCCTTCGGCAGCGGATCGACCGGCGGCGGCTCGCCGGAACTCGTTTCGCTCGCGATCCGGGCCCATCCGAGCGAGGCAGCTGCGATCCCGAGGCCCAGCGCGATGGTCCGCGCCCGGCTGAGGCGTGCGACCTCGAGTGCTTCGACATCGGCGGACAGGACGCCCGGCCGCGGTGCCGCGAAGGGCGCGCGCGGATCCGGCGCCGTGGCCGCGACGATCGAGTCGTTGACGACGATCGGGTTCCTGAGGGTCACCTGCGTGCCGCCGGAGACCGTGACCCGCACGCGTTCGGGCCGCTCCTCGGCGATGAGCCTCTCGGGGCCGAGCGTGGAAGGCTGCCAGGTGCGGCAGGCGGCTGCCGTTCCCAGGAGCAGAAGCACTGCCGGCGCATAAACCGCGACGGCACGGGCGCGCCCGGGAGCGCACCCGCGCCTTGCGGCCGACCCTCTCAACTGCCTGTCAGAGTCGGGTTGTTCTGGAACTCGGTCGCCGGCAGTTCGAAACAGATCTCGTTGCCGTACGCGCCGCCGAATCCGTCGTCGGTGCCGGTCGGCGGATAGAGGGGAATGCTCAGGCGCTTCAGATCCTGGAGGTGCTGGCCCTCGAGGTAGTTTTCGGCCGCGCGTTCGTAGACGAGCTGAGCGGTGAGGGCCGCGGCGGTCATGTCGCCGGCGTACGCAGGCAGCCCGGCCGCGTCGTGCAGCGCGTTGAAGATGGAAACGGCATTGTCGAGATTGTCTGCTTCGATTTGGGCTTCGGCGATGATCAGCTGCGCCTCCGCCGAACCGGCCATTTCGATCGGCGATGAAGCATCCGGGTATTTTTCGGAGATCCAGATGGGGATCCCGGTCTGCGAATTGGTGGTTCCGGTTTCGGTGACGGCTACCCGCGGATCGGGCGTGTCGGCGTAGCGGACATCTCTGTAGGGCTCGGCGACCGTGACGTTTTCGTCGTCGATGTTGAACTCCCACAGCTTGTTGCGGGTTACCGCCTCCGCGTTGGAGTAGTGGAGCTCGTAAGCGAATCCGTCGGGCACGGCCGCGGCCGTCGACATGGCCGCGGACTTTTGGTTCAGGTTGAGCTGCGCCCTTGCCTTGCCGACCTGGGCGGCGTTGAGGATGTCCCCGCTCGCGCCCGCCGCCATGGCTTGGTCGAAACGCTCGATGGCGAGGCCGAAGGCGTCGGCGGGAGCCTGCTCCGGGCCCTCGTCGAAGGCGACCGAGCACATGGATTCGCCGAACAGGATGTAAGTGTAGCCTGCATACAGAGCCACTTCCGCCTGGTATGCCGCCTTGTCGGGAACATCTTCGTTGCTCCACTCCTGGAGCAGACCGAGGGTGTAGTCCGCGAGCCAGCGCGTGCGCGACATGGGCTGGTGTCGTGCACCCGCTGATCCCAGATGTTGAGCACGGAGTTGTTGGAGGCGTCGCGCCACTCGTTTCCGGTCAGGGCGCTCGCGGCCGCGTAGTAGGTAAGCGTGCAGCGGAACTCGTTCGCGACGCTGGCGACGAGAAGTCCGGCGGAGGAGGGATTCTCGAGATCGCTCGCGATGACCCGCGACGGGGCGTCCACGCTGAGCAGCTCGTCCAGCGCGTCGCACCCGGTCAGGGCCGACATGGCGAACACGAGGGCGACGGTTCTCATTGATCGGTTCATCATGCTTCCGGTCTCCTTACATGCCCAGGCGGACGGTCAGGGTCAGCGCGGTCAGCGGGGGAACCGCCGAGTCTTCCTGCGGTTCGCGGTTGCCGGTGAAGGTGTTGCTGGGGTCCACCACTTCGGGATCGTGGTGCGGCCATTCCTGCCAGTTGGTCCAGAGCATCCCTAGGTTGCGGGCCGCAAGGGTGAGGCTTCCGCGGCTCGATCCGAGGCGCTGCACCCAGCCGTCGGGCATCGTGTAGGTCATCGAGAGCTCGCGGAAGCGCACGAACGAGGCCTCGTTCACCCAGAGCGCGAACTCGCCGCTCGCCCCGAACTGCGCCTCGGCCACCTCGTTGATGTTGTACTCCTGCGGGAAGTGGTTGAGGCGTGTCTGCTGGAAGGCGGCGTACCTCCACCAGCCCTGCAGATCGTACTTCGTCTGGCCGATCTTGCCCTGCACGAGGGCGTCCACCGTGAGCCGCTCGCCGAGCTGGAAGGACGAGCCGAACGAGACTTCGACGTTTGGGTCGGGGTGGCCCTGATAGAGCCACGCGTCCGGATCGCACGCGACCGGCTGTCCCTGCCCGTTGTCGCAGCGCATCGTCTCGCGGTTGATCTGGTCGGTGCCGGGGACGAACTCGGCGAAGATTACCTCGGGAGCGAAGAGCGAGCCGACCGGGTAGCCTTCCTGGTGGCGCGTCGTCCATCCCAGCTGCAGGAAGCCGTCCAGACCCAGGTCGACGATGCGGTTCCGGTTCGTCGTGAGGTTCAGGTTCATGTCCCAGGCGAAGGACGGCATATCGATCGCGCGTGCGATCAGGCCGAGCTCGATGCCGCGGTTGTAGATCTCGCCGATGTTCACGAACTGCTGCGACGTGAAGCCGCTGGACGGCGCCACGTTGCGTCCGACGATCGCGTCCTTGGTTCTCTGGTCGTAGTAGGTGAGGTCGACCGACAGCCGGTCGTTGAACATGGTGGCGTCGAAGCCCGCCTCGATCTCGACGCCGCGTTCCGGGCCGAGCTGGGAGTTTCCGGGGGAGAGCGGGCGCAACGTCGCCTGTCCCGCCGGCGAAGCCCTGGTGGTGAAGCTGCGGAGCGCGTCGAAGGCGTCCGGCTGCTGCCCCGATTCGCCGTAGGCGGCGCGGAGCCGGAAGGAGCTGAGGAAGCCTGAATCGTCGGGTGCGGATTCCTTGACCACCCAGGAGCCGCTCACCTTCGGGTAGTAGACGAGGTCGAAGTCCTCGCCGAAGGCGCTGTTGTCGTCGGCCCGGATCGCCGCCGTGACGAACAGCCGGTCCTGCCAGCCCATCTGCTGCTGCACGTACACGCCCACGGTGTTGTTCTCGACCAAGTTGTCGAATCCGGTGCGGATACCCGCCGCGCTGACGCTGGACAGGCCCGGTGCCGGAAAGCGGTCTCCGTCCGCGCCCACGTCCTCGATGGTCCTCGTGTACACCTGGAAGCCGACGGAGGTGGTGGAGCGAAGGGCTTCCGAGATGTCGCGCGTGCCCGAAGCCGCGTAGTCGAAGGTGCTGTAGATGACCGACTCGCGACCCTGGAATCTGCCGCCGAGGGCTGTGTTCGTGCCGTAGAACTGCGCCGATTCCGGGCTCAGGAAGTTGTCGAGATAGTCTTCGAGCTGGTCGGTCACATCGAGGCCGAAGGTGAGCCGGTGCGTGAACCAGTCGAAGGGAGTGTGCTTGGCGGTGAGCCCGGCGGTCATGCGGTTCGCGTCGTGAAGGTCCACATCCTTCTCGATCCGCGACTCGGGCGTGGCCCTGCGATAACCGCGTCGTGCGTCTCCGGTGCCCAGGCGGGTCGGATCGGCGTAGACCGCCTCTTCGTAGGGGTAGTCGCTCGGGATGCGGAGACGGGTGAGACCGATGCCGGCGTTCGCGGAGACCTCGATATCCTCGGCGGGCTGAGCCCTGATGTTGATCCTTCCGTTGTACTTGCGGGCCCAGCTGTTCTGCGTGACGCCCTGCTCCGACGAAGCGGAGCCGCCGACGAAGTACTGGAACGCGTCCGTGCCGCCGGACAGGTCGATGCCGTAGTACTGCGTGTGGCCGTACTGGAACATCAGATCCGATTCGGCCTGGTCTTCCAGAATGTTGAGCGACTCGATCTGGCCCGTGCTCGGATTCACGCCCCAGTTGGTGGGGGTGTGTCCCGAGGGATCCTGGAACCACTGGGAACCCTGCCGCATGGTGAAGTTCCACTGAGCCGCGCCGATGTTGCCGGCCTTAGTCTTGATGTTGATGACGCCGTTGGCGGCCTCTGTGCCGTACAGCGTCGCCGCCGCCGGCCCCTTGATCACCTCGATGCTCTCGATCATCGCCGGGTCGATGTCGTCGATTCGGGAGACATCGCGTCCGCCGCTCTCCATCCGGTTGCTCACGCGCACGCCGTCGACGTAGACGAGCGGCCCGTCGTTCACGAGCCGCATAGTCGAGCTGCCGCGGATCTTGATCGTGGAGGCCGTGCCGACGTCGCCCGAGCCCTGCTGCACCACGACCCCCGGCAGCCGTCCGCGCAACAGATCCGAGACGCTGTTGATCGGCTGGATCTCGGCGACCCCCGCGTCGAGGACGGCCACCGAATTGCCGATCTCGCGCACGCGGCTCGCCGCCGCGGTGCCCGTCACGACCAGCTCGTCGAGCTGGAGCGCCTGCTGGCTGAGGAAGAAGTTCTGGACCACGGACTGGCCGGCGGCGACGGTCACGGTAGCCGACGCAGTGCGGTAGCCGAGGAACTGCACGGTCAGCGTGTGCGTCCCGCTGGGAACGTCCGTCAGCGCGTACCTGCCGTCCGCCTGCGTCAGCGTGCCCAGGTCCAGCCCCTCGAGGAAGACCTGAGCCGCCGCAACCGGATTCCCCGTGCCCTGGTCGCGCACGGTGCCGGTGATCGACTGCGCGTCGAGGACGGTCGGCGAAGCCGTGATCATGGACGTGATCATGAAGGTGAGAGCGAGAGCAAACCGGCTCTCCCCGTCCGTCCCCTGCCTGTGGTATCGTCTCATCCGTGCCTCCTTAGCATGTGCTTGAGTTATTGACTTAGCATGTGCTTGAGTTATTGACCTGACAGCCATGTCCCCGTCGGGGCGAATGGGCGGTGCCTGTTTGACCAGACACCGACAACGGCGTAATGCTCAAGGTGTCCGGCAGCTCGCCGGGCTCCGGCGGCACCGAATTGAGCGGGGCAACGTAGCGATTCACGCAGGGGACGGCAATGGGGATTTCCGTGAAGACGATACTATGCACGATGGGTTTCGCGACCGTCCTGGCGACGGGCGCCGAGGCCCAGCAGGCGACCCGAACCCAGCCGGTCGAGGGCATGCGCGACAACGGCACGGGATACCACGCGCTGGTGGGCGCACGGGTCGTTACCGGGCCGGGCCAGGTGCTGGACGACGCGACCATCGTGATCCGCGACGGGCTCATCCAGGCGGTGCGGGAAGGCCCGGACGCACCGGCGGGTGCACGCGTGTGGAACCTCGAAGGGCATACGGTCTACCCGGGCTTCATCGACGCGCACGCCGATCTGGGGATGGACGGAGTGCCGGAGGGCGGCGATGTCGGCCCGACCCACTGGAATCCGCAGGTCCGGGCGTGGTTTTCCACCACCCGTAACCTGCGGGACGACGCCGACCGGCGTGCGGCGCTCCGATCGCAGGGCTTCGGTGCGGCGCTGGCGGTTCCCAAGCAGGGGATCTTCCGGGGGACGGCCTCGCTTGTGAACCTCGGCGACGCGGGCGTGCGCGAACGGGTGCTCCGGCCCGACGTGGCCCAGGCGGTCGGGTTCCAGCGCTCCTTCGAGCTGGGCGGATCGTATCCGAACTCCGCGATGGGCACGATGGCGCTGATGAAGCAGACGCTCATGGACGCCGAATGGTACATGCGCGCCTGGGATGCGTACGAGTCCAGCGGCCGCGCCTTCCTCCCGCCGGAGACGAGCGAAGCCCTGGCGGCGCTCCGGGACGTGGTGCTCGGCGACCAGCCGGTCATCTTCGAGACCGGCAGCGAGGAGGAATACCTGCGGGCGCACCGCATCGCGTCGGAGTTCGGGATCCGGCCGTGGTTCCGGGGGAACGGCCAGGAATACCGGATCATCGATGTGCTCCGGGACCGGAGCGAGCCGCTGATCGTGCCGCTGGACTTCCCCGACGCTCCGGATGTCGGCGATCCGGAGGCGGCGATGAACGCATCGCTCGCCGATCTGCGCGATTGGTATCTCGCTCCTGCGAGCCCGGCACAGCTGGCCGACGCCGGAGTTCGGTTCGCCGTGACGACCGACGGGATGTCCTCGCTCAACGACTTCCTCCCCAATCTGCGCATCGCCGTGGCGCGCGGTCTCTCGCCCGGCGATGCCCTGTCGGCACTCACGACGACGCCGGCGGAGTGGCTCGGCATGGCGCGCACGCACGGCACCATCGAGGAAGGCAAGGTCGCGAATCTGATCGTCAGCGAGGGCGATCTCTTCACGGAAGAGGCGACGATCCGCGATGTCTGGGTCCGGGGCGCGGTGTACGGAGTGACCCGGCCTGCCCAGATCGACCCGCGCGGCACGTGGCGCATCGCATCCGCCGACGAGTGGGGCTTCGATGCGGTCCTCCGGCTGGAGGGGTCGCTCAACCGGCTGCGCGGTCACATCGACCTCGCCGTCGGCGAGCCCGGAGGTGCCGAGGGCGTGCGGATCGATCTTGCGTCGGCCGACGTGGTCGCCGAGACGGGACGGATCGAGGCCCGTTTCGACGGAGAGGAGCTGGGCTACGAGGGCATGGTGCTCCTCGCGGGCTCGGTGCGCGGCGACGAGCTTTACGGTTGGGCCTCGATGCCGAACGGGGCGGACCCGTCCTTCCGGGGCACCCGCACGGAAGCTTTTGCAGGTCCGTCGCGCGGCACCGTGGCGATGGACGTGCCGGAGATCGACCTTCCGTTCATTCGGCCGATGATGGAGTACGGCCGGACATCGATCCCTGAGCAGCCCGCCGCCGTCGTTGTGCGGAACACGACCGTGTGGACTCAGGGCCCGCAGGGCATCGTGGAAGGTGCCGATCTGCTGGTTCGCGCCGGGATGGTCGAAGCGGTCGGCACCGATCTCGACGCCCCGCGCGGTGCGGTGGAGATCGACGCGACCGGCAAGCATGTGACGCCGGGGCTCATCGATCCGCACATCCACTCGGGAGTCAGCGCCGTGAACGAGAGCGGCTTCGCGATCGTCCCCGAGGTGCGGATGGGCGACGTCGTGACCCACAACAACATCTGGATGTACCGGCAGGCGGCCGGCGGACTCACCACCGCGCATATCAAGCACGGCTCCGCGAACCCCATCGGCGGCGAGAACGTCTTCGTGAAGATGCGCTGGGGTTCGCTGCCGGAGGAGCTCAAATTGGAGGACGCGCCCCGCACGGTGAAGTTCGCCCTGGGCGAGAACCCGAAGCGGCGTCAGGGCCGCTATCCCGACACCCGCATGGGAACGCAGGAGATCATCCGCGACCACTTCATGGCCGCGCGAGACTACGAGCGGGAGTGGCAGCGGTGGGAAGACAGCCGGGAGGGACTGCCCCCGAGGCGCGATCTGCGGATGGAAGCGATCCTCGACATTCTCGATCAGGAGCTCCTGATCTCGTCGCACGGCTATCGCGCCGACGAGTTCCTCGCGCTCATACGGCTGGCTGAAGAGTTCGGCTTCCGGGTCCAGACGCTGCAGCACGGCGTCGAGGCCTACAAGATCGCGCCCGAGCTCGCCGCGTCCGGGGTCGCCGCGGTCGTCTGGAGCGACTGGGGCGCATTCAAGCTCGAAGCGTACGACGCGACGGTGTACAACGCCCGCATTCTGATGGAGGCCGGGGTCGTGACCTCGCTGCACTCCGACGACAGCGAGATCGCCAGCCGCATGAACTGGGAAGCGGGCAAGCTGCTCCGTACGGGCCTCACGCCCGAGCAGGCGCTCTCGACGGTGACGAACCAAGCGGCTCAGGCGGTGGCGATCGACAACCGGGTCGGTTCGCTGGAGGCCGGGAAGGACGGCGACTTCGTGATCTGGAGCGGGAACCCGCTTTCGCAGTTCACGCGGGCCGAGCAGACGTGGATCGACGGCCGGCGGTACTTCTCGCTCGAGGAGGATGCGGCCATGCGGGATCGGATCGAACAGGAGCGCACTCAGCTCATCCAGGCCATCCTGTCCGCGGAAGGCGGGGACGGCGGCCGTAACGCACAGACGGAGAGAAACCGATGACGAGGGATCAGCGACGAGCGAATGCAGGCAGCACGATCTCGGCACGGCTCACGAGCTCGGCGAGAACCCGCTTGCGGGCGAGAACCCGGGCGCGGGCGGGAGGCACGTCCGGTGCCGTTGCGGCGGCTGCGGCGGTCCTGTGGGCGACGGTGCCGGCGACACTGGGGGCCCAGGTGCGGATGACGGTACCGCCGCAGTCCGAGCCCGTGGCGTTGCGCGGAGCCACCATCCACACCGTCACCAGCGGCGTCATCGAGAACGGAACGATCCTCTTTGAGAACGGGGTGATCACCGCCGTCGGTGCCGAGGTGGAGATTCCGGCGGGGACCCGCGTGGTCGACGCGGCGGGCAAGCACATCTACCCGGGACTCATCGACGCATACAGCACGGTGGGGATCGCCGAGATCGGCGCGGTCGGCGTCTCCAACGACATCAACGAGCTCGGCGACTTCAATCCGAACGTGCGCGCGGATGTCGCCGTCAACGCAGAGAGCCGCCACATCGGCACGTCGCGTTCGGCCGGCGTGCTCACCACGCTCACGACCCCCGGCGGCGGCCTGGTCTCCGGCATGTCGTCGGCGCTCGCCCTCGAGGGGTGGAGCTGGGAGGAGATGTCGATCCGGTCGGCCGCTGCGCTCAACGTGAACTGGCCGAATCCGAACCCCCGCCGCTTCCGCGGATTCGGCGGATTCAGGGGCGGCCAGGGGGGCGCGGACCCGCCGAGCTACGAGGAACGGGTCCAGCAGCTCAAGGACTTCTTCGCGGAAGGACGGGCGTACCGGGACGCGGTCGCCGCCGGCGAGGAGGTGCGGAGCGACTCGCGTTATGCAGCGATGATCCCGGTCTTCGACGGGGAGCTCCCGGTCGTGGTCGCTGCCGACGGCGCGGCGCAGATCAGCGACGCCGTCACATGGGCGCAGGAAGAGAACCTCCGCATCGTCATCCGGGGCGGACAGGACGCCATCCACGTTGCGGACCGTCTGGCCGCCGAGGACATCCCGGTGATCCTGACATCGACGATGGCCGCTCCCGGCCGGGACTACGAGGGCTACGACGGTGCCTACACGATGCCGGCGCGTCTCCACGAGGCGGGCGTGCGCTTCGCGATCTCGGGCGGTGCGGGCTCTCTGTACACGAACCGGCTGCCCTTCGAGGCGGGCGTGGCCGTCGCCTTCGGGCTTCCGGAGGAGGAAGCGCTGAAGGCGGTGACGATCAACCCCGCCCAGTTCCTGGGCCTTGACGACCGCGTGGGCTCCTTGGAGCCGGGCAAGCAGGCGACCTTCCTCATCACGACCGGAACGCCCCTCGACATGACCACCGACATCGAGCAGGCCTACATCCAGGGCCGCGAACTCGACATGACCGACATCCAGAAGTTCTTCTTCGAGAAGTACATGGAAAAGGTCAGGCAGTACATGCGGCGCGTGATCATGTAGAGCGAAGCGCTCACCCCTGGTGCCCCCGCGCCGCCGTGACCTCCGGCGGCGCGGGGGGCAATGCCGCAGTGGGGGGCGTCGCTAGTCGCGGTAGCGGCGCCTGATTGAGTCACGCCTGTGCCGGTACGCGGCGTAGCCGGAGCGGCCGGGCTCCTCCCGGTCGTGCATGGGCTCGGAGAAGGCCGTCAGGTGGACCACGGTCTCGTCGTGCACCAGGGCTCCGGCCACCGTTCCGGTGCCGACGATCCCGACATCTCTGCCGAGCCCGACCGCGGGATGGTCGTCGTACGTTCCGCCGATCACGGCCTTGATGAACTTCATCGCGGCGTCCGATGCGGATTCGTCCCGCCTGCGCCTCCGCCGCAGGGTATCGATCGCGTAGCTCCGGGTGAGCTTGGGCAGGAAGGCTGCCAGGGTGGATGGGTTGTCGAAGAGGTCGAGGCCGAACCTGCGGCTCCCCATCGCGAAGACGGCGCCGACCTGATCCGGCTCCGCCTCGAGCGCCTGCTCGAAATGCTCCACGTGCTCGTCGAGCTCGTCGGCGTGCCGCTCGAACATCGCGCTCATCGCTGCCGTGGCGGAAGGTGCTTCAAGCATCTCCGCCTCTTCATCGATGGACTGCCACACGCGCCCCTGGTCGGACACCGGGCGCTCCCCGGTGCGGATTGACTCCCGGACATCCTGGAGCCGCTCGGCCCGTCCGCGCGCATTCTGAACGCGGTCGCTGGTACCGAAGTCCCGCCGGCTGTACGCCCACCGCCCCGCTTCGACGCATGAGACGGGGATGTTCGTGGTCTCCGCGGCCGGGATCAGCATGGTGAGGTTGGCCACCCGGTTCTGCTTCGCACCCACGAGCTCCTCGCCGTCAACGATGAGGAGGGGAAGCTCCGCCCGGTTTTCCACGGTGAGTTCGGGGACGCTCCCGCCTTCGGACACCTCCCTGATGGTGACCAGATCCTGGCGCAGCCCGTCATCGAGCAGGAGGTAGTCCAGATCGCTCCCCAGCTTCGAGGCCAGGGGAACCACGGTCAGCCCTTCGTGAGTCGTCGGCTCGCCGAACGTCAGCGCGGCGAGTGCGGTCTTGACATGGTTCAATTTGCGCCTCCCTGTAAGTTGGCAGTGAGTGACCACATTATGAACAGTAACAGGCCGCTCGCCTGCTGTCAACAGTCATTGTCAGTAATACGACATACAATGGCACTGCGGCAGCCCGCGGCTCGCAAAGAACGCCCCCGACACCGGGGACGACGGGAAGGGGTCGGCGGCCAGCCGTCATGCCGAGCTACACCGCCAGGGATCTGGAACGCAGGTCGGGGTTCGACCGCAGGACGATCGCGTACTACGTCCAGGAGGGACTCCTGCCCAAGGTGGGGCGCCGGGGACCCCGGACACGCTATCCGCAGCTGTTTCTGGATCGCTTGCAGTTCATCCGGCGGGTGCGCGAAGCGGAGGAGGAAGGCGAGGTTCCGCCGGTCTCGCTGGGGGAAATGCGCAAGCTCTTCGAGCGGCTCCCGCAGTCCCTGATCGCGCAGGTGGCCGACGGGCGGACTGCCGTGACTCCGGAACTGGTGTCGTCTCCGTCGACGGCCGTCCGGCTGCCTGCGATACCGGCCGCCGAGGTCCATGAGCATGATGCCGCACCGCCGACCGATCGTTCCGTCGAGTCCCCCCGCGAGATGCGCGCGGATGTGCCTCGGGCCTATCGTCGAGCGAAGGCGCGCCTGGATCGGATGGCGGAGGAGGCGGAGGAGGCAGAGCCTCGGGCCGCGCGGGTGACCGAGGAGCTGCCGGCGTGGGTGACCGAGAAGGCGGCGTGGGCGGCCGAGGAGGCGCTCGATGAATCGGCCTTGGCGACTGTACTGGCGGCGTTGCAGCGCGGTGCGCGGTCGCGTGCGAAGCGAAGGGAGAGCCGTGCGGAGACGTGGTCGAAGATCAGAATCACGGCCGACATCGAGCTGTCCGTGCGGGGAGTCGCCGAGGAGGTCGAGCCCCTGCTGGAACGAATCCGGCATCTGATGCGCCGGATGATCCGCGCTTCCGGGGACCAGTAGCCGCGTGACCCCCGCCGTCGCGTGACCTCCCCGCCGTCCCCCGTCCCGGGATGATGGCCGCCGTCCGCAACCGGCGCGGCACGGTGACGGCCGTCGACCCCTTCGACGGCGAGACGGGACGCCTCCACCTCGTCCGCCTCGAGTACCAGGACGGCGGATCGCCCTCTTCGGAGCGTCTTCTGTGGGAGCTCGAGCCGCACACGACCCTTCTGGCGCCGACCGCGCTTCCCGACCTCCATACCTCCGACCCGATGCCCGCGGCCGAATTCGACGCGCTTCTGCGGGCGGCCCGCTGGACTGCGCTGTCGCCCTGTCTCGGCCTCGACGCCCGTGAAGCCGAGCTCACGGACGCTTTCGACGCATTTCGCGCATCGGTCGCGAGCCTGGCCGCCGCGGGAACCCGAGGCCGCCGTCGTGGGCGGATGGCTGAGGAACCACCGTGCCGAACTCGAGCAGCCGATCGACCGCGTCCGGCGCGCCGTCGAGTCTCTGGGGTTCGACCTCGCCGGACCTCCGCCTGCGGAACAGGTGCCCGCCGTCGATGCACGCTTCGACAAGCTGATCGAGCTGGTCGAGAATCTTCTGCTGCGGAACGGCGGTTTCCGCAGCGACGAGCGGCTGATCGTCTTCACCGAGTACAAGACCACGCTGGACTACCTCGCCAACCGGCTGCGTCAGCGATACCGGGAGGACAGGGTGCTGACGCTGTTCGGCACGGGCGGTCCCGGCGGCATGGGTACCGCCGAACGCGACGGCGTCAAGGCCGCGTTCAACGATCCCGGCGCCGAGGTTCGGATCCTGGTCGCCACGGACACCGCATCCGAAGGACTCAACCTGCACCGCACCGCCCGCTATCTCCTGCACTGGGACTGCCCCTGGAACCCGCCCGGCTGGAACAGCGCAACGGCCACCTCGACCGCTACGGCCAGGCCCGGGACGTCACGGTCCACCACTTCGACAGCACTGCCGACCCGGACATTCGGTTCCTCGGCCACGTAATCCGCAAGGCGGACGAAATCCGCGAAGACTTGGGTTCGGCCAACGAAATCTTCGACCGTGCCGTGCGCCGCCGCCTCATCCGGGGCGAGAGCCCGGACCGGGTGCAGAGTGATCTTGACCTGGGAGTCGGCAGCATGCGAGATGACCGGATGGGCGGCTTCAAAGCGGCGGCGGCTCTGGACGCCGGAAAGGTCGGCGGCGGCGCACAGGTACGTGCACTGGCCGACGCGATCGGACTGAACGGTCCCGCCATGGCGGACGTCCTTGAAGCCGCGATGGCCCTGTCGGGTCCGGGTCGTCAGCTCGATGCTGCCGGAGAGCCCGGCCTCTTCAGAATCCGGCACCCCGGCCTGCGCGGGTGGAAGCACGTCATCGACCGGTCCGTTCGCCGGCCCGCCCCGAGTGCCGCGGGCGCGCTGGAGCCGGTCCGGCAGATCGCATTCGGGCCGGAACCGTTCGTGGAACGGCTGGGGGACCTCGATGTCTTCAGGACCCGCCCCGACGCCCTGCTTTTGCACTTGGCGCACCCCATGATGAAGCGCGCCTTGGGCATGCTGGCCGGTGCCGCCATCCGGGCGAAGGCGGCGTGTCGCGCTGGACCGTGCGTTCGGGCGGAGTCCCGCCGGGCACCGACGCGATGCTTCTCCTGAGCATTGAAGAACTCGGCGTGAACGAGC
This sequence comes from Longimicrobiales bacterium, assembly GCA_965215065.1. GTDB lineage: Bacteria > Gemmatimonadota > Gemmatimonadetes > Longimicrobiales > Gaopeijiaceae > Bin94. The sequence goes on along the minus strand of OZ244037.1, from coordinate 373,760 downwards.
TCCGGGAGACCTTCACCACTGGGTGCGCACCGTGGCGTTTCCGGTCCGCGACGGACAGGTCGGAATCCCGCAGGCAGTTGCGCCGTCCGACGGACTCGCAGCGGGCAGCGCCGCAACGGACCCCGGGACCGGGAACGCGGCCGAGACATGTTCGGCGAAGCGAGAAAACAGCTTCGGCAGTGGCTGTGCGCGCACCAGGACGACCTTACGAAGCGCCTGCGCCGACAGCTCGATAAAGACGGGGTCGCGGCCATGCTACGCGAGAACGAGCGCTATCGCAGCCAGGAGGGCGAGGTGTCGGCTCTGATCGAACGGTCCACGGTCGGTCGGCTCACCCGCGAAATCGAGGCTCTCAAGATCAGGCGCAGCCAGGGACATCTGTTCGACGACGCCGGCAGTCTTGCCAGGCTCGACCTCGACATTGAGGAGAAGCAGCGGGAGATCGAGCGCCGTCGCAGCCACTACGAGGAGGTCCGCGCGCAGCTGAGCCGCGAGCGAACGCGGATCCTCGATCGCCTGCTCCCGGCGCTGCGCGCCGCCGGCAAGCCGCCCAAGGTCGCGCTCACCGCGGTCATGCGGAAGCTCGTCATCCTGGCCAACGTCCTCGTCCAGGAGGACCGGCTCTGGACGCTGACCCCCGCACCGCCCCATGACGGACTTGCACGGGCCGAGCGGTAGCACTGACCCCTGTCTCGGCGACGGGCGTCCGTTTGCCTGCCGCCGAGACAGGGGCGTCGGCGCACGTGAACCCGACCAGCGCCGGAAGGCTCCCGCCGACCCGCCGGACACGGTTCCTTGACACATGGATACTCATTTCCGGGTTGGAAAATGCTGCCCCGCAGCGAAGGAAGGGGCGCCATGCAGCTGCGGCCTCCGTCAGCGAGCACGGCCGCGACACTCATCCGGGGCCGGTACGATACCTGCGCCGCACCGTGCGGGACACGCCGCCTCGCTACATCAGCCCGGCGATCACCCCATCCTCGTCGATTGTCATGGCAAGGGCGGCCGGCTTCGCGGCCAGACCCGGCATCGTCATGATCGATCCCGTCTTCACGACCACGAAGCCCGCGCCCGCCGAGGAGGGGGCCGGAAGGTTCGCCTTTGCGCTTCCCGTCCGCCCGGGCTGGGAGGCCCTGGCCAGCCTTACGCTCTCCTGACCGGCCGAGACGGCCACCTTGGATGCCTCCACCGATCGCCCCATGTCCGTCTTGCGGGACGGGAACGGACAGGTTATCCTTCGTGGCCTGCCCGTCCAAGCGGACGGAGCGCCTCCGGGCGGACTGGCCGGGTTCCGGGTCATGGTGAGCCGGGGGGTTCCTGACCCCGAGACATGGAGGCGGTGAACGAGTCTTTTCCAGCACCAGGCGTACTTTGAGACAGGAGAAAGCACATGATGAGCGCGGCAAGAGCGGGGCAAACGGGCTTGGCGGTAGCTTGCTCGCTTGCGGTTGCGTCGGGCTGTGGAGATCCACAAAGCGCCGTCGGCCCCGAGCCGATGTGGCCGACGGTTGTCACGGTGGCGTCGGATTCGGCGGTTCTGTCGTTCTCGGGCGAGGGGGCGTGGCTGAGCGTATGTGACCGCACACCGCCGTTGCCGGAGTTGTTGACCTTCGGAACTAAGAAGGTCGATGGAGAATCAGTACCGAAGACCTGCGAGGATATGACTGCGAAAGACCTAGCAGGTTACTCCTATTCTTGGTTGGATTTGGGTAACCTCGGGATTACGTCTTTGCAGGCCGGGGACTTCGCGGGTCTCTCCGGCCTCGAATGGCTGCGCGTGTACGGCAACCAGCTTGTGTTGTTGCCGGAGGGCGTGTTCGCGGGCCTCTCCGGCCTCGAATCGCTGGGCTTGGGCGGCAACCAGCTTGTGTCGTTGCCGGAGGGCGTGTTCGCGGGCCTCTCCGGCCTCAAATGGCTGGGCTTGGGCGGCAACCAGCTTGTGTCGTTGCCGGAGGGCGTGTTCGCGGGCCTCTCCGGCCTCAAATGGCTGGGCTTGGGCGGCAACCAGCTTGTGTCGTTGCCGGAGGGCGTGTTCGCGGGCCTCTCCGGCCTCGAAGAGCTTTGGCTCCGGTAGTTCCGGAGATTCGCGGCCGCTTCCTTCAGCTCCCACGCCCGGGCCGTCCGCTGCGTGCCGGCGCGCAGCTTCGCGAACGTCGGCTTCTCCCCGTGCGTCTTCCGCCGCCGGCCCTTCAGCCACTGGTATCGGGTGCCCGAGAGGATCGCGTTGCCCTCCTTCAGCAGAGCCCGGTGCTCCGCGCGCCGCACCTTCTCCACCGCGTCGCCGAGGTGCCCGGCGACATGGAACCGGCCGAACGCGATCTTCGCCCGGGCGTGCGGAATCATGTCGAGGGTCGCCGCGATGTAGGTGCCCGCATGTCCATGCTGACGCTCTCGACGGGCCGCCCTCTGCGTCTCTCCCGGCCCCTCGTAGAACGCCGCGAGCGCCTCCTTGCCCCGCCCCGGGCGACATGCAGCACCCGGCCCGTCTCCGGGTTCGACAACACCACCGTCACGCAGCGGTGCCGTCGGCGGAACGACGTCTCGTCCACCGACAGGCGCCGGACCTCCTCGGGCCGGCGGCGCGCCGACCCCCGGGCCACGGCCCGCTGCATGATTCCGTCCGCGGCGTTCCAGCTCGGCCGCATCCGCCCGGTCACCGCCTGCACGCTCGCCTCCTTGAGCCACCGGATCACTTCCGCCTCGAACTGCGCCGTGTACCTCGAACTCCCTTCCGCCCAAGGCACCTGCATCGTCAGCACCCCGTGCTCCCGGCACCGAACCCGCGGAACATCGCAGACGAGAAAGGTCTTGTACCCCCGGGCGTCCAGGTTCCGCCACTCCCGCCGCCGCGTGTCGCAGCCCGGGCATTCCTCGTTGCAGTCAGGGCATCGCAGCCCTGCTCCCCGGGGCACGCTCCACGCCCACCCGCAGTTCCTTCGGCTCCCGCGTGCGCTCCACCCGGACGACCCTCCACTCCGGACCCAATCCCGGCACCACGTCCAGCCAAGCTCCTCTCGGCCATACCTTCCTCCCTCCTCGTCGGTGATCGGTCATGAACTCTGACCCCTCACCGTATCCCCTTCCACTGAAGCCGTGTGTCCGAGCTGCCAGAGTCCGCTGCTGCGACCGACTGTGAGAAACGGGGATGGTTCGTGGCGGTTGGTAAAGGGATTCCGAAACTCCAGCTACCGGAGAATGGATCCGGCCCGACCGGCCGCTACCATAACCACCGCGAGCGGACACATAGGGAGCGACCGGACTCTTCATCCTTGGGAGAATCGGGTCCTCAGCCCGGCCGAATGCGCTTGGCTTCAGACCTTCCCCAGCACCTTCCAGTGGGGAGACGCAATGGACAAATGGGGGCATACCGGTGTCCGTCAGATGATCGGCGAAGCGGTTCCACCCCGGTTCACGACCCTCCATGGAAAGGTGCTCGTAGCTTTGGCGGAGGGTCATGAGTTGCCAAAAACCCTCTCTCAGAAAGGCGGGCGGTGCCAGAAGGCGTTGGCGAAACTGGGCTCCTAAGGAATAGAGCGCCGACTTGCTGTTCAGGCGTCAGCGGCAAGGTCGCGTATTCCGGCCACAAAGCGCTCGACCGCGATCTCCCCGGCGCGGTCGCGGGCCTGCCAGAGATCGTAGGCCATCTGCATCCCCAGCCAGACCTCCGGTGTCGAGCCGAAGGCCTTCGACAGCCTGATCGCCATCTCGACCGAGACCCCGGTGCGTCCGTTCAACAACTCCGAAAGCGCCTGACGGGTGACGCCCAACCCCTCCGCAGCCCGGGTCACGGTCAGACCCAGCGGTTCGAGGCACTGCCGCCTCGCGATGCCGCCCGGATGCGGCGGGTCGTGCATGGCCATGATCGGTCCTCTCCCTCAGTGATAGTCCAAGTAGTCCACATCGGCCGTCGCTAGCCGCTCACGGATTCCTTGCCGGGATTCGACGCCCCTCAACCCTGACGTAGCGTCAGGGTTTTCTCCTCGCGGGTCTCCGACCACGCCACGACCTTCGATCTGTCCCATCTGGCTATTCTTCTGTCCCGCACCGGGGTCTATAATGCAGGCACACAAACATGATATCACGAGACCCTCGGTACTCGCTGCGGCGGCCGGTCGCCAACAGGAACATGCCATGATCGCCGAACCTCTGAGCAGGGCGCTGGAAGAAACGGGCTACCTCGTCAACGGACAACCCGCCGCTCGTACGGTTGGATTGGCGGGCACCGCGCCACCGCCGCGGCTTCCCGCCTTGATCCCGGACGCGTGGTGGCGGAGCAGTCCGGTGCAGGAGGGTGTCGGCGGCAGCTGGGGACCCGCGAACCTGACCGTGCTCTTCAAGTTCGCCGAGCGTGCCGACGCCCCGGTCGCCGACTGGCAGCGCGATGTGTGGAACATGGGCTCCGCGCCGCTTCTGTGGGTGGTCTCGCCGGATCGGATCGACATCTACAACGGTTTCGGCGAGCCTCGGCCAACGGGACACGAACAGGTCAACCGGCTCCGCACCTTCGGGCACGCCGCCGCCGAACTGACCGGCCTGAACACATTCGCTGGCCGACTGGCGATGGAGACGGGCCAGTTCTGGCAGCAGACCAGCGTCGATCGGAAGAGCGGCGTGGACCGCCTGTTGCTGCGCCACTTGGAGAGGCTCGAAAAAGAGCTGATCGAGGCAGGCTTGGGTCACGAGGAGACGCAGGGACTGATCGGGCGCACCGTATTCGCCAAGTATCTGCTTGATCGCGGGATCGTCACGGGGAGTCGGCTGCAAGATCTCTGCGGGTGTAGCGATTTGCCCGAAGTGCTGGACGACCGAAACGCCACTCGGCGGTTCTTCGACTGGCTGCGGGACACGTTCAACGGCGACATGTTCCCGGAGACCTTGGACATGCCCCCCGAAGCCGCGCATCTGGCCCGCGTCGCAAGTTTCCTGCGCGCCGACAACCCCGATGGCCAGATGTCCCTCTTTCCCTTTCGCTTCGATGTCATCCCGGTAGAACTCATCAGCTCGATCTACGAGCGGTTCGTGCACTCTTCCAGTGCCGCCGGAACGAGCTCGCCGCAGGAGCAGGGCGTCTACTACACCCCCTTGGCGGCTGTTTCATTGGTGCTGGACGAGGTGTTCGACGGCCTGTCGGGCGACGAGACGGTGATCGATCTGACCTGTGGTTCGGGCATGTTTCTCGTGGAGGCATTGCGTCGGCTGGTCCAGATCAAGGCGGAGGGCAAGCCCCCGACGCGACGGATGGTCCGGAGTGCGCTGTACGGGCAGGTGTACGGAGTAGACATCAGTCCGTCCGCAATCCAGATCGCGGCATTCAGCCTGTACCTTGCGGCGCTGGAGCTCGATCCGGACCCGAAGGATCCCGAGTCACGCAGGTTCAAGCCGCTGGTGGGCCGAACGCTCGTGGCTGGGGACGCGCACCGAATCGAAAGGACCGAGGTCGGGAGGCAGGTTCTGGCCACGGACGGCGCGATCAAGAAATTCGATGTCGTCGTCGGGAACCCTCCATGGACGTACAAGGGCAAAGTCGGTACGGCTGCTCGCCGAGAGATGAGCCCCGGAACTCCGAAGTCGCCACGCGGCGGCGGTCTCGATTTCATCCGGAGAGGCAGAGACTTCGCCCGGGCCGATACGAGGTTCGGCGTTCTGGTGAGCGCCGCTCCATTCTTCGCCCGCAGCGCGACGGGCCTGCGGGCGGTTCAGGATGCCGTCAAGCGACTCGGGGGCGTAACCCTGTTCAACCTGTCCGAGATATCCAGCTGGCTGTTCGACCAGGCCAACATGCCGGCCATCGCGCTGCTGGCCCGCCACCGGGAGGACCGCGCCGGTGCGGTGGAGGGTGCGATGGAGCTGGTCCAAGTGCGCAGGTCGCGTGAGGGGGACCGGAGCCGAACCATCGGCATCGCCCCCAGCGACGTCGCCATGCTTCCGTTTGCAAGCTGGAAGAGAAACCAGGGTCTACTCAAGGCGGCCTTTCTGGGCGGCAAGCACGACCTTCTTCTTCTGGATGCTCTTTGGGACCGGCACAGGTCCCTTGGAGAGCAGCTCGACACATTGGGCACCAAGCTGGCCTCGGGGCTCAAGCGCGGAAACCGCAAGGGGGATGCAGGTTACTTGAGGGGCCTGCCGTTCCTGTCGACCGGCAAGATCGGACCATTCTCGATACCGGCCAACCTGCCCAGGTTCGAGGAGAAGCGTGCGGAACGCCCCCGTGAGCGCGACATCTACCGTGCCCCGCTGCTTGTCACGCGGGAGTCTATGGGCGGTGGCGGCCGAGGCTTGCCGGACGGCCGCTTGGTCGCAGCGGTCGCGGAGCGCGACATCGTCTACAAGGACGGGTACTGGGGTGTGTCCTTCGCCGGTTGCGAGCCGGGCGTTGCCCATTTGGTCGCCGGGATACTCGGCTCCGCCGTGGCGTCTTGGTATCTCCTGATGACCGGTTCCGTCTTCGGAGTCTGGAAAAGCGTTGTCGGCCGCGCGGACATCGCGGCCCTTCCCTTACCCGACCTCGAAGCGGCGATGGACACCGACGCGGGAGCGCGTGTCGTTCGTCATGTGCGACGGATCCATGATCGGCCGCCGGTCGATCAGGACTGGCGGACGCTCGACGAAGCCGTATTCGATCTCTACGAGTTGGACGAGGAGGAGCGCATCGTGGTCGAGGACGGCCGCCGCTGTGCGACGTGGCAGTGGGCGGTCGGCCGGGACGAAGCTGACAGGGCGGCCGAGTACGAACAGCTGAAGCAGTACGCCGAAGCGTTCTGTCTCTCGATAGACACTTGGTTCCAAGCTGCTGCCGAGCGCCGGTTCCGGACCGAGGTCTACGATCTCGGTCCGACCGAACCGCTTCGGGTGGTGCGATTCGCGCTGGAGGACCATCCCCCGCCGTCGCGCATCGTCAGAATCCCGCACAGTGAGGTGTGCCTCGCCGACCTGCTTGATGATATCGACTCTCGTCTGGGCATGTCGGTTGCAGAGCAGCTGGTCGGATTGCGGGAACTTCGCATACACGACCGGCGGGAAGTCGTGATCGTCAAGCCTGCTGCACGCCGGTTCTGGTTGCGAGTCTCGGCGTTGGACGACGCACGCGCCGTGCTGGCCACGAGCTTCGCCGAGAGCACCGCGTGACCATGCGGCTCGCCTCGCACGATATCCTCGCCAAGGGCTCCCTCGACATCGGTCGGGACCACATCGCGACGATTCTCAGGACGATCGAGCGCGGCTGGAAACTGGCGCGCGTGCGGCCCGGTGTTGAAACCGAAACCCCCGAAGTTGAACTCAATGAGTGTCTTCGAGACGGCATGCGCGAAGCGGTGAAGCCACGGGCCGGGGGATGGCGGGGGCCGAAGTTCACTGTGGCCGGAGGGACTGAAACTCGATCAGGTCCAGGCCACCGGAGGCCCGACGGCGTGACTGACATTCCGCTGCACCTGCCCGATGTTTTCGAAGCATACCATGACCATGATCCTCACGCGATCATCGAGTGCAAGCGCATCGCGGGAGACAACACCCGGCTCTGCCGCAAGTACGTCAAGGAAGGAATCGACCGCTTCGCAAGCGGCAAGTACGGGAGCCGGTACGCAAACGGTTTTATGGCCGGATACCTTGTGTCTGGACAAGCGGACCTCGCTACGGAAGGGATCAACCGGCACTTGCTGCGCAAAGGACGCCGAGACGAAAGCATGGGAAGCGGCACCGTGTTGAATGCCGATTGGGTGCGAAGCAGCCGACATCCGAGACCGGAAGGTTCGGTTCCGATCACCCTGCATCACGCCTTTCTCGAGTTCTCTCACCCCTTCGCGGGCGGGTCGAACACGATTCCCAGCAGGGTTCCCTCGGGTTCGCCGTCGGTAAGCCTGCGGCGAACATGCTCGTCAAAGGCGAATCCCTCGCGGAAGTCGTCGTGCGGGACCATGTCCGAGTTCAACGCACAGATGTACTGCGTACCCGTGTCCTCGGTGACCTCGTGTGCCCGCTCGAGGGCCGCCGCGCGTTGCCGGGAATCGACGCCGTCGTACATTTCGCTATCGTGAACCAGAAAGTCGATGGACAGCTCGCGCCCGGTGCAGAACTCGAGCAGGGCGAGGTCGAAGCAGAATATCTTCATCTTGCCAATGCCGTCGCTACCGCTCTTGGCGATCTCGATGTTGAACTTGAGGCCCGAATCCGACATGTCTATCACCAAGTGCCCCGGAGCCTTGTAGAGCGCCCGTGAGTTGAGATTGAACAGCCGCACGGGCGTCTTCCAGATGTCGCGGCGTTCTTCGTGGTCGTGTGCGGCCAAGTCGGCCAAGTCGGCCTTGTCGCGAGCGATCCTGCGTTCGTCGGCCTCCATCTGGCGCCGCTGCTCTATCTGCGTCTTCACACGCTCCAGATCCGCACACCTGCCGGCGTGCCGCTCCTGCAACTTCACCATCTCCTCCAGCGCCCCGTGCTCGCTGAGTATTTTCAAGAGCCCGGCCCGGGCATCGGACAATTCCTTGATCTTCCGGTCCGTCTTGGCCATGCGGCGCTCCAGCCGGGAAATCTCTCCTTGCAGGAAGCGTCGGCGGTCCTTCACGACGAGACCGTAGAACTCCCTTGCCTCCGCAAGCGAGCGGCGCACGTTGTCCGAGAATACCACGCCCATTTCCTCGTACACTTTCTCGACCGAATCGCTCGACGGCGGCTCCTCCGATTCAATGGCTTGGCGGTAGAGCCTCAAGCGCCGGGCTGCGAGGACATTTGCGTTCGTCGCAGCGTGCAGTTCCTCGGTGACCTTATCCGCTTCGTGCTGGATGGACCGGTATTGGGGGTGAACCTTGAAGCTGCTCAGCGCCCGAGAAGTATCCTCGATCTCCTGTACAAGCGTGACACGCTCGGCTTCAAGCTCTCCGATGCTGGTGCTGACGAAAGATACCGCACCGCGGTCCACAAGCTTGCGGAGGTCCTTGAGATCCTTGTTCCGGTCCTTGATGTGCTGCCACTGGACCGCGTGTTGCCACTCCAGTCCGAGCAGCAGCGCCACATGAAGCTGCACATCCCATGGTTTCTGGTATTGTGAATGCAGGAAGGGATTCCCGAAAGCGTGGTGGCCCCGTCGAACGAAGTAGGAAATAAGGCTTCGGAACGAGGGATTGTACTTCGGAGCGTCCGACGGCGGCAGCGAGAACAAGGCTCTCCCCAGGAATGCTCGCCACTGCGCTTGAGTGAATGAACGCTCGCCCATCAGATCGGAATTAGGAATGTCGGGCCAGTCCCGGTCCAAACCCGAAACCGTGACTATGTTCGGTGCCTTGGTCGCGCGAGTAACGGTGATTCGGTTGCCCCCGATGGACAGCTCCATAGTGAACGCCCATTCCTCCAAGGCCGGGATTGCCAGCCCCCGGCCGCGTGTCACCCTGCTTCCTAGGCAGAAGTGAATAATCTCAATAAGGGTGGACTTGCCCAGTCCGTTGCGCGTGTCCTTTCTGGACGACTCCTCCGTCCGGTCCGCGAGTATCACGTTGAGGCCCCGCGTGAGCCTGACGGGACGGAACGACGGTCGGTTGGCGGTGATCGCGTGAATCATGGCGACACCTTGACGATGACGCCGCCCTCGAATTTCACCACCTGAAGCGCATAGAGCATCGTGACGGCGAGGACGAACCGCTCGAACGTCCCCACCGCCTTCGATTCCCGCACGGCTTCCCACAGAGATGTCACGGTGCGGGGCTGCGACAGCTCGGAGAATATCACGGCTCCGGCACCGAGCAGCGTCTGTTCCGCAGGTATGTGCTTGGTGGGAAAAATCACTGTTCGAACACCTCGCAGGTCTCGAAGAGATAGACCAGCACGGCTTGGGCGGCGAACTGGGTCTTGTGGTCGCCGAAGCCGCGCCGCGCAAACGCGCACATCAAGTTGAAAAGATCCTCGCCCGCCGTAGTGCCCTGACTGCGAAGCTTATAGTAGTACTCGAGGAAGCCTGAGATCAGGCGCTCTGGAAAGCCGGGATCGTCTTGGCTGACGGATTGAATGAAGGACCGGACTTGGGACGCCGCCGCAAGATGGGAGCTGATGAGGTTCCGGGAAGAGACCGACAGGCTGTGCTTTCTGATCTTGTCCTCAATGGGGATCCGAGAGTAATCCTGACCGGGCTGCGACGGGGGTATCTCGGTGACCCACTGCGTGGCCGCCTCGAGTTCAGTAAAGCCCACCGTCGCCAGCGCGTTCTCCATCGCTGTGTCGAAGGCTTCTTCGTGCTCCGCCTTGATCGCGAGCAGCCGCTCCACGGTATACTCCCGCTCCCCGTGAGGACGGGTGTCGATCAAGGCGTGACAGTTCCGGCAAACGTACAGAAGATTGGACAGCGAGTTCCGCTCTTCCTTCGTGATTGCCGGATCAAACCGGGCCGACGGGCGGCCCCGCTTCTCTCCGCCGTGCTCCCCCGCGATGTGGGCTGCTTCGCCGAACAGCACGAGCTCGCCGCTGCGGGGCTCCGAGGAGAGCAGCTTGTGGCACGACGGCATGGCGCATCTGTTGCCGCTGCGCATGGCCAAAGCCACCTTCGTCCGGTATGAAACGCTCACAGGCGGCTCGAATCTGATCCTTTCCCGGTGCTGCGGCTTGGAAGGTAGGTGAAGGTCGGCCAGGCCGCAGGGTCCGTCAATGCCGCGCGATCCCCGGCCCCCCATCCTCCGACTCCTCGAAGTGCAGACCCTATAACACTCATGGCCCTGAACCCCGTCGCCTACATCGAGAAGGTCGCGAAGAGCTTCCTCCGCTACCAGCTCACCGCTTATCCCTTCTCCGACCCCCGGCTCCTCGCGCAGATGAAGGAGCTCCTCTCGCTGGATCACACCCGTGCCTCTCCCCTCCTGAGGGGCCCGTACGTCAGCCTGTCGCGCCCCTTTCGAGCCGGTGCTCCGGTCGAGCAGCTGGTCGGCGAGGGGCTCCTCCACCCCCACTTGGCCGCTCGGATCCCGCCGCATATCACCCGCTTCTACAGCCATCAGGAACGTGCGATCCGAGCAATCGCCGAAGGCCGCACCACTCTGGTCTCGACCGGCACCGGATCGGGCAAGACCGAGTGCTTCCTCTACCCTGTCGTCAGCCGGTCCCTCGCCCTCAGGGACGAGTCCGCGGCGCCCGGCATCAGCGCCGTCATCGCGTACCCCATGAACGCGCTGGCCGAAGACCAGCTCATGCGGATCCGCGGGCTGCTGGCGGGGACCGGCGTGCCCTTCGGCATCTACGTCGGGAAGACCCCGGAGCGAGAGACGGACGTGGCAGGTGCCAAGCTCCGCCCGGGATCGTCGCGCCAGGACTATTTCGCACGCCTGCGGAAGGCCCAAAAAGACGGCACGGGCGAGACAGTGTATCCGGGCGAAGAGGTCTGCTCGCGCCAGGCGATGAGAACGCCCGGCAAGCAGCCGAGGATCCTTCTCACCAACGTCAAGCAGCTGGAGCTCCTCCTGACTCGGCAGCAGGACATCGAGCTGTTCGAGGGAGCACGGCTCGACTACCTCGTGTTCGACGAAGCGCACACCTTCACGGGTGCCATGGGTGCCGAGACGGCTTGCCTGATCCGCCGCCTGCGGTCGTTCTGCAACGTCGATGCGAGTCGCACCAGGTGCATCGCCGCATCGGCGACGATCGCCGACCCGGAGGAGCCGGAGGCGGCCCGCAACTTCGCCGCGCGGTTCTTCGGCGTCCCGGTCGGCGACGTGGAGACGGTCGGAGAGGACTACGAACCCGAAACCTGGGCGGAGCCGCGGTTCGTGCCGCCGGTACCGGCCGCGGACCCCTCGCAGATCCTCGACGAATGCGTCAGGGCGGTCGAGGACGAAGACGCGGCGGGGTCTGCCGTCCGACGGGCGTACCGCTTGCTGTCCGGCAGGGTGCTGCCTGCGGGCAACGGAACCGAATGGCCCCGCGCACTGCACGCTGCGCTCTCGCGCGACGAGCTCGTCTGCCGCTTGAACGAGGAGCTCGCCGGGCCGCGTGCACTGGGCGAGCTGCCCGAAGCGCTCGAGAAGCATGTCGGAAGACCGGTCGCGGAAGCCGAGATTCTCGCCTGGCTCACCCTCGGGGCGGCCGCCAGGCGCGGGGGACGCCCGTTGCTGCGACCGGTGATCCACGGGTTCATACGGGGGATCGGCGGAGCGGTGGTCTCGTTCCCGGAAGACCGGGAAGGCGCGCAGCTGCGGCTCGCCGCGAAGGAGAATTCGTCCTCCGGCTCGTCCCCCGGCGGGTCGGACGGCGAGCTCGCGCACTTCCCCGTCACCACCTGCACGGTCTGCGGCCAGCACTACTACGTCGCCTTCCTCAAGGACTTCTCGTTCACGACCCGGAGACCGGGGGGCGGGGAAGCAGGCCGGGCCGGAAAGTACTGGGCACCTCTCGCCCCTGCGCACGGCGGCAGACGGGCCGTGCTGCTCGACCGCCTGATCGGCGAGCCCGAGCCCGAGACCGAGCGCGACGGGGACAAAGCCGCCTCCTCCCGGACGGCTCCTCTCCATCTCTGCCCCCGCTGCGGGGCGGCCCACCCGGAGCGGACTCGCCGATGCCGCTCCTGCGGCCACGCCGGCGACACCGTCGAGCTGCAGGTCGTCCGCCAGAACGCCAAGAATCCCGGCAGGCTGACCAGCAGCCTGTCCTGCGGGTCCAACGGTCGGCGCGTGAACGGCCGCTACCGCGAGCCTGCCCGGCCGGTGCGTGCGGTGACCGTGGCCGATGTCCACGTGCTGACCCAGGACATGGTGCATCACGCGGAGCGTCAGCGCCTGCTCGTCTTCTGCGACAACCGCCAGGACGCGGCCTTTCAAGCGGGCTGGATGAAGGATCACGCGCGCCGCTTCCGTCTGCGCGCGCTCATGGCCGAAGGCGTCAGGAAGAACCCGGGAAGCTCCGTAGGCGACCTCGCCGGCTACCTGGACGACCGCATGGAGCGGGACGAGGCGATGTCGCGGGCGCTCATCCCGGAAGTGTGGCAGGTGGCGCGCCGTGAAGGATCGGGCGGCCGCCACATGAGAGAGCGGCGCAAGTACCTGCGCATCCAGGTGCTCCGCGAAGTCACGCTGTCCCCCCGGCAGACCCTCGGCCTGGAGCCGTGGGGACGGATGAGGGTGAAGTACGACGGGCTTTCGGCGTCGCTGCCGTGGGTGCAGGAGCAGGCGTTCCGGCTGGGCATCTCCGCCGACCGGCTCCGGGACGGAGTGGCGGGCGTCCTCGACTACTTCCGCCGCGGGGGGGCGCTGCTCGACCCCGAGTTCAAGATCTTCACGAAGTACTGGATGGACGGCAGCCCCGAAGTCCAGCAGGGCTACCTCCCGAGCTTCATCAGGCCCAAGGGGGTGAAGCTGCGCCGCGGCCCCGACGAGAAGAGCCAGTGGGTCATGCAGTGGCTGAGCAGCGCAGGCGACACCACCATGCGCCAGATCTCCAGGAAGTGGGGCGAACCCGCCAGCTCGGTTGAACCCTTCCTCCAAGGGCTCTTCGACTTCCTAGTTCGGCGGCAGCTGCTCAAGCCGGTGCGCCTGCTGGGAGCGCGGGGCAGGCCGCTTCCCAACCTCGAGGACGTCCACCAAGTGAACGGCGACGCGATCCGTCTGCACCCGAACACCGGGGTCGCACGCTGCCGCACATGCCGTCGCACGACCACCCGGGAAGTGCCGAACGATCTCTGCCCCGCGTGGCGCTGCGACGGCAAGCTGGACTGGGTCCGCGAAAACCCGGACGACTACAACCTCCGGCTGCTCGACCAGGCCTACTCGATGCTCCGTCCCGAGGAGCACACGGCCATGGTCCCCGGCGAGCACCGGGAGCGCCTCGAAAACCGGTTCAAGGGCGAATCGAACGCGGTCAACTGTCTGGTCTGCACCCCGACGCTCGAGCTCGGGATCGACATCGGCCGCCTGGATTCGGTCCTGATGCGCAACGTGCCGCCGCTGCCCGCCAACTACTGGCAGCGGGCCGGGAGGGCCGGGCGCCGGCACCGCATGGCGGTCAACATGACGTACTGCCGTCCGGTCTCGCACGACCGCGCCTACTTCGCCGAACCGCCGAAGCTGCTCGGCGGCCGGATCGACCCGCCGACCTTCAACCTCCGCAACGAAGTGATGGTGGCCAAGCATGTCCACGCGACGGTCATCGCGTGTCTCCACCGCTGCGGCCGAGACCCCCGGCGGCCCGAGACCGAGCGGCGGAAGATGCGCGGCGTGCTGGCCGCCTGTCTTCCGCGGAGGATCAAGCCGTACCTGTTCGACGGCGAGGCCGTGCGGCGGCAGCCGTTCGATTTCGGCCCGCTGCGCGACCTTGTCCGCCGCAACGGCCCCGATCTGGCGGACCAAGTGCGGTCCGTGTTCGATCAAGGATGGCCCGAAGAGGATTCGGAGGTCGCGACGCCCGAAGCGCTGCGCAGACATGTGGACCGGTTCGCCGATGAGCTCGAAGCAGTGGTGAACCGCTTGCGCCGCCGCCTTCGCTGGGCGATGGACCAGATAAGGCGCTTGAACGCGGTGCGGGAAAAGCGCGGAACCTTGAACGGAGAGGACGAAGCTCTGTTCCGGCGCTGCGGCCGTTTTGTGGCGAGGCTGAAGGGTCAGGATGCCGTACGCAGCCATGCGGAGGGGCACGACTCCTCGATCACCTTCAGCGTTCTGGCGGCGGAGGGCTTCCTTCCGGCTACGGACTGGAAACCGGCTATGTGATGGCGTGGGCGGAAATCCCCTTCTGGCTCGACGGCGCCATGGATTTCGTACTGCCGAGGCCGCCGGCGACGGCGCTGCGCGAGTACGTACCGGGGAACCTCGTCTACGCCAACGGGCACAGGTTCGTCGCGCGCCGCTTCCACCGGGACTTCAGCGACGAAAACGTCGAAATGCCGGTCTACGAAGTGTCCGCCGAGCACCAGGCGGTCAAGGAGATTTCAGCTGGGCGTCGCCGTCTACGGCTTGGAGCTCGGGCAGCACAGCGGCGGGAAAGCGTACCGATGGGGCGAGAAGACGCTGATCTTCAGACGGGGCGTGCGGCTGCGCCTCGTCAACGTCGGTGCCTCCGAGACGATCAGGGGACGCGGCAGCTTCGGGTATCCGGTCTGCGCCGTATGCGGCCAGAGCGTGTCGCCGCTGTCGACGGAACGCCAGCGCGAGGTCTTCCGTAAGTCCCACAGCGAGCGCTGCGGTCGCGAGCCGAAGCCGGTCGGATTCCATGCGGACATCGCGGCAGACGCGTTGTCGCTCCCCGAATGCGAAAACGCCGTTCAGGCCTACAGCGTGCTCGAAGCTCTCCGGATCGGTGCGGCCCGTATCCTCGACATGCACATGGAGGACCTGCAGATCCTCGTGATCGGCGAAATCGGACGCGACGAGGTTCGGGGGCTCCTGTGGGATCCGATGCCCGGGGGCTCCGGGCTGCTGGACCGCCTGCGCGAGCGCTTTGCGGAGATCGTCGAGGTCGCTCGAGAGGTCGTGGAGAATTGCCCGGGCGACTGCGCCTCTTCCTGCATCGACTGCCTGCAGACCTTCCGCAACTCCTACTACCACGCGCGCCTCGATCGAACGGCCGCCCTCTGCGCCATGAAGGAATGGGGCGACAGGCTCGCGTTCCAGCACGACATCCCCGCGAAGCAGCCGGCCTCCGCTCCGGCCGACGGCGCCGTGCCCGTCAATGCGGCGGAAACGAAGCTGCGGCACCTGCTGCTGCGGGCCGGATTCGGCGAGGGGATCCGGGGAGAGCAGATCCGGCTGAGCGGCACGCTCGGAACCACGACCCCCGACGTGATCTACCGCGACCTCGACGACGAATACTGCCAAGGGGTGTGCATCTACCTCGACGGAATGAGCGCGCACCTTCACGGCAACCCGCAGACCGCCGAGAGGGACCGCGCGATCCGCCAGTGGCTTCGGGGCAGCGGATACGAAGTCCTGGAGATGCCGGTGAACGAACTCGACGACATGCGCGCCATCACGGGGCATTTCCGTCGGCTCGCGAACTATCTCGGAGAGGGAGGAATGGCGAGGAGACTGATCCGTGACAGGATCTGGTTCTCAAGTCCCCCTGCATCCCGTGAAGCGGACGGTCCACCGCACCGCGCGAACCTGCGGCTCATTGTCCCCGCGCCCGAAAACCGCTACCGGACCTGTGTGCCGTTGGTGCCGCTCAAGGCGGCGGCGGGAGGCTTCGGCGATGCGCACGAGCTTCTGGGCGACCGGGACCAGGAGTGGGCGGCACCCAACACGGGACGAACGCTCCGCGAGGGAATGTTCGTCGCTCAGGTGGTCGGACGCTCGATGGAGCCCCGGATCCTCGACGGGTCGTACTGCTTGTTCGCCGGCCCGGTCACTGGTTCGCGCCAGGGACGCACCGTGCTGGTGAGAATGCGCGACGACATCGACCCGGAGACCGGCGAAAGGTTCACGGTGAAGCGCTACCGGAGCGAGAAGACCACGGACGAGAACGGATGGCGGCACGTGGAGATCACGCTGGAGCCGTTCAACCCCGACTTCGCCCCGATCGTGATCTCGGCGGATGCCGAGGCGGAAATCGAGGTTCTGGCGGAAGTGCTGGAGGTGCTCGGGTAGCGTCTCATGCTGCCGCAGTCCGGGTTGGAAGCGCGTGCGGAGCGGCGGCGGAGAGTACCAATAATCTACCAATCTGTACCGATTTAGTAGTCAGTGACGGAATTCCCGGACAGGCGCACCGTCAAGGCGTGCCGAGCCCCGCATCCCCGGCGTCCCCCGCACCCGCACCCCCCGCGTCCCCGACCTCTGCCGCCTCCCCCGCCAGCACCTCCAGCATCTCCAGGTAGAAGTCCCGGCGCGACCTCTGGTCCTGCGTGAGCGGGGCGACCACGCCCTCGATGTCGCCCGACAGGCGGCCGATGCGGCTGACCAGCTCGCCGAACTCGCGGGCCAGGTCGCGCAGCTTGGCGGCGCGGGGACCGGTGTCGTCGTCGGCGACGTCTTCCAGCGCGTCCTCGATCCGGCCGAGCTGGCTCGAGGCCCGCGCCGAGGCGCCGGCGAGCTCGAGCAGCGCGGCGGTCCACGCGGCGCGCGTGCCGGGCGTGACGTTCAGGCGGGGGTCTTCGCGCACCTCGAACTGCTGCGCCGATTCGGTCCCCGCGGCCGCGAGGCGGGCCGTGTAGGTTCCCGGAACGACCAGCGGCCCCCGGCGCTGCGCGCCCTCTCCGTCGCTGCCGCCCACTTGGTGGCGCAGGTTCCACACGACCCGGTTCATGCCCTGCCGCGCAGTGCCGTTGACCGTGGCCACGCGGCGGCCGTCCACGTCCTCGATGGCGATCTCGACCGTGCCGGCATCCGCCTCCTCGCCGAGCCAATAGTCGAGGATGGCGCCGAGCGGAGGGTTCTCGCCCCGGTAGTACACATCTCCCGTGTGGGCCGCGCCGCCTGCCCGGCGGATCTGCACGGCGGGCTCGACCGTGAAGAGGTGGGCGCTCTTCTCGACCACATCTTCCGTCAGTTCTTGGAGCGCGTTGATCTGATCGAGGATCCAGATGCCGCGGCCGTGGGTTCCGAGCACGAGATCGTTTTCGCGGGGGTGGATGACGAGGTCGTTGAAGGCCAGCGTGGGCATGCCGCTCCGCAGCTCGGTCCAGTGGCCGCCGCCGTCCATGGTGTAGAAGAGGCCGATTTCCGCGCCCAGGAAGAGGACGGAGCCGTTGCGCAGGTCTTCGCGCACCGTCCGCAGCACGCGTTCGGGGGGGAGATCGCTTGTAATGGAGACCCAGGTCTGGCCGTAGTCGTCCGACCGGTACAGATAGTTGGCGTAGTCGTCGTTGCGGTAGTTGTTCCAGACGGAGTAGACGCGGGCCTCGTCGTGGCGGGACGGCTCGATACCGCTCACCCACGCGCCCGCAGGAAGTCCCGGGAAGCCGGAGGGAGCGCCCGGGGAGCCAAAGGGATCGTCCGGGAGACCGGAGGGCGCGTCCGAGTCGGTCGCGTCGCGGGCGGACACGTCGGTCCAGCGCTCGCCGCCGTCGAGCGATACGTGGAAGCGGCCGTCGTCGGTGCCGGCATAGACGAGGCCGCGCCTCAGCGGGCTTTCGGCGACGGCCGAGATGGTGGGGTAGTAGGGGATGCCGTCGTCGAGCGACGGAGTGTGGTCGCGGGGCATCTCGCTCATGATGGGGATGGCTCGCCGGTCGACTCCCGTCGTGAGGTCGCCCAGCGGCTGCCAGGAGTCGCCCCGGTCAGTGGTCTTCCACAGAATGCTGGTCCCCGCGTACAGGGTGGACGCGTCGTGCGGCGAGATGATGAACGGGCCGTCCCAGTTGGCGGGTGCCATCGCGTTGCCGAGACGCTGTTCCTCGAAGGTGCCGACCTCCCTCCAGGTCTCCCAGTTGCGGCGTCCGGCGATGTGTCCGACGGGGTCGCCGGGACGGATGGCGGTGCGCTCGCCGGTGCGCGTGTTGTAGCGCGACAGCCCCAGGTACTGCGATTCGGTGTAGACGATGTAGTTGTTCGTCGTGTCCGGCAGGTTGATGAATCCGTCGCCGCCGCCCAGGCGGGTCCAGTCGCTGTTGACGATCCCCGCCCGGCGGTAGGTCTCGCTGGGCCCCATCCAGGATCCGTTGTCCTGAAGTCCGCCGTAGACGTTGTACGGGCGGGCCATGTCCACGGAGACCCGGTAGTACTGGCTCACCGGCAGGTCGGAGATGTAGAGCCAGCTGAGTCCGCGGTCGTAGGAGATCCCCAGACCGCCGTCGTCGGCCTTCATCACGTGGCGGGAGTCGACGGGGTTGACCCAGACGAGACGGTCGTCGCCGTGGAGACTCTGGGGAGGGATCGTGAAGGTGCGGCCCCCGTCGTCCGAGAAGGAGTAGCTGTTGACCATGTAGACGCGCTGGTCGTCGCTAGGGTCCACCGTTATCTGGCTGGCGTACATGGGGCGGGGGTTCCAGTCGCTCATCAGCTCCCACGTCTCGCCGCGGTCTTCGGACCGGTAGATGCCGGCTCGCCGTTCGGTGTACGCGGTCGACGCGTTGTAGCGGTAGCCCTGCTCGACGCTCGCATACACGATCCGCGGGTCGCTGCGGTAGATCGAGATGCCGATGCGGCCGATTTCGCCCTCGGGGAGGCCGCGCGTGACGCCCGGGCCGCTCAGCCGCTCCCAGCTGTCGCCTCCGTCCGTGCTGCGATGGAGCGCGCTGCCGGGGCCGCCGCCGTGAAAGCCCCAGGGGCGCCGCCGCCGCTGATAGGAGGCTGCGTAGACGATGTTCGGTTCATCGGGATCGAGGGCGACATCCACGACGCCGGTGTTCTCGTCGACCTGCAGGACAGCTTCCCACGTAACGCCGCCGTCCGCGCTGCGGTAGAGGCCGCGCTCCTCGTTCGGTCCCCAGAGGTGGCCCATCGCGGCGACGTAGACGAGATCGGCATCTTCCCGATGGAGCGCGATCCGCCCGATGTGACGGCTGTCGCGCAGCCCCATGTTCGTCCAGGTTTCGCCCCCGTCGGCGCTCTTGTAGACGCCGTCGCCCCACGACGAGCTCTGCCGGTTGGCGCGCTCTCCGGTACCGATCCACACGATCGCCGTGTCCCGCTGGTGGAGCGCGATCGCTCCGACCGAATGGGTGCCCTCGTCTTCGAAGACGGGCACGAGCGTGATCCCGTTGTCGCCGGTCTTGTAGACCCCGCCGGTCGCCGACGCGACGTAGAATTTCGACACGTCGGACTCGGCCACGGCAAGGTCCACGATCCGCCCGCTCATGACGGCCGGGCCGATGTTGCGGGGGCGGAGGGCGTCCAGGCGGGCGGTGGTGACCTGAGCGCGGAGGGGTCGGGAGGCGGTTGCGAGGGCGGTGGTTGCGAGCAGGACGGCGGCGAAGCAGCCCGTGAGGGCGGCCGGGAAGCGCAGACGGGTCGTCGGAGAGTCGGTCATCGGGGGTTCCATTATCGGGG
The DNA here is from genome assembly GCA_965215065.1 of Longimicrobiales bacterium. Classification (GTDB taxonomy): domain Bacteria; phylum Gemmatimonadota; class Gemmatimonadetes; order Longimicrobiales; family Gaopeijiaceae; genus Bin94. Next base: position 353,883 of record OZ244037.1, on the reverse strand, counting down.
GTCTTCAGGGCGGCGCGATCCTCAAGTTCGGCTGCGGCGGAGAGACGATCAACCTCGCACACTGCTCCGGCTGGACCGTCGCGCTTTGCATTATCCGCGCTACCGATGGTGCAGGTCCATCACCCCGCGGATCGCGCCAAGGAACCGGACGGCTTCCGGAAGCTGCCGCACGCTCGCCCCCGCGCGCCCCGAATGCGCGAAGAGGTCCGTGACGGTGGCGACCACATCCGCCGCATTCGCATGTTCCCGCAGATAGCGTTCCAGCGCGAGGGTTTCCGTGAACGGAATCAGGTGGTCGGCCCGGCCGTGGATGAGCCGGACGGGGGGAAGAGCGCGGCCCTCCAGAGTGCGGGACAGTTCCAGTTCGGGGTGTGCGGCCCGCGCGGCTTCGGCGAGAAGGGGGGCAAGCTCCTCGGTGCGGCGCGGCTCGGGATCCTGGGCCGCATCCGGCGCGAAGATACGGAACAGCTCCCTGTTCCGCGCCGAAACCGACGCCATCACCTCGGCCTTGTACGGATCGCTGCTCGGCCCGCTCGAGTCGAACCCGTGGTCGCCGGCCCGCGCCGCGAGACGGCCCAGCGCCCGCGACACGTCGTCCGCACCCTCGTAACCCGGAATACGGTGCAGGTAGTTGGCCGCGACCACCCACCGGCCGTACGGATCGGGCCGCAGGTACTCGGTGCGCCCGCCCCGTTCGAACCGGCCCGTGAGCCCGAAGCGGACGGTGTCCTCCAAGCTGTGGTAGCCGCCGTAGCCGAGAATGCCCCGCACGAGCCCTTGGGCGGCCAGCTCGGCCCCTGCGATGAGCGCCTGCGTGCAGCCGAAGGACAGCCCGACGAGGACGACCCCGCCGGGCCTGACATGCGGATCGGCGCACAGGTGCTCTGCCGCGAGTGCAAGCGCGCGCCGCGCGGGTGCCGGGTCGAGCTCGAGTCTGCGCCACGCGCGCACCTCGGGAACCAGCACGTCGCCGCCCGCGTGAGCCAGCGCGGCCGCGAAGCGGACGATCGCCGGGTGACCGGCCCCCGGCCGTGTGGCACCGTGGAGCAGGACCCAGCCCGGGAGGGTCTTCCGCGCTCCTGCGACGGGCCGGTATCGCCGCGCCCGAACGGCATCGTCGCCGCTCCCGACCACGATGTCCCGCACGACCGCTCCCCGGAGCGGCGACGCGGCGGCGTTCCGCATCCAACCCCTCACGTAGCGAAGTGCATCGTATGCGGGGTTCATCACGGGAAGGTGTGCATCACGGGAAGGCTTTCCGGGGGACGGTGGTCGAGTCGGCCATCGGGAGGCCGGTCGTAGGCCGGTCGGACACCTTGCCGATTCAAGGGGGTCGCAGCGAGAGTGGACGTATGACCGGCAACGCACCGCAACCGCCTTACAGGCTTGCAGCGTGCGCCAGCGCAGGCGTGTTGGTGCTGTACGTCCTGACGCTCGCGCCGACAACGGCGTGGTGGGACACCAGCGAATACATCGCCACCGGCTACACCTTGGGGATCCCGCACCCGCCGGGAAACCCCCTGTTCGTCGCGCTCGCGCGAACCTGGTCCATCCTGCTCGCGCCGTCGGGCCTGCCGCCCGCCGTCCGCGTGAACCTGCTGGCCGCGACGACCTCGGCCGCGGCTTCGTTCTTCTTCTTTTTGATTGCGCACCGGACTCTCGTCCAGCTCCGCGGTCCCGGCAAGGCGGCGCTCATCGGCGCTGGGGCGTCGGTGCTCCTGGGGGCCACGGCGTTCACCGTCTGGAGCCAGAGCAACGCCAACGAGAAGGTGTACACGATCTCGTTGCTCGTCGTGGCGGCGGTCAGCTGGCTGGTGCTGCGCTGGCGCGACCTTCCGCCGGGCGATCCGCGCCACCAGCGGCTGCTCGCGGGTGCGGTGTACCTCATGGCGCTCGGCGCGACCAACCACCTCATGTCAGTGCTTCCGGCGGCGGCGTTCGTCACCTGCGTCGTGCTCACGCGTGCAAGGCTCCTGGTCCAATCGGCCTTTCTGACCCGGTGCGCGCTGGCGCTCCTGGTCGGGCTGTCATTCAACTTCTTTCTTCCCGTGCGCGCAGCCCAGCGCCCCGTGATCAACGAGGGTGATCCGCTCTGCGACGGGTTGGTCGATGCGGCCTCCGCCATCTACACGAACGGTGCCGCCGGATGTCCTGCGCTCGCTTCATCGCTCAGGCGGGAACAGTACGCGAAGCCGCCGGTCACCCTCCGGATGGCCCCCTTCGGCCACCAGCTCCACAACTTCTTCCAGTACTTCGACTGGCAGTGGTCTCGCGGCATGGACCCGGACGAGCCGGTCAGCCGAAAACGTCTTCCCTTCACGCTGCTGTTCCTCGGGCTGGGGCTTGCGGGGTTTGCAACGGCGTGGCAGCGGGACCGGAACACCGGCGCGTACCTGGTCGTTCTCATGCTGACGCTGTCGTTCGGGCTCATCTACTACCTGAACTTCCGCTACGGGTACTCGCTGGCGCCCGAAGTCACCGGGCCGCGCACCCACGAAGTGCGCGAGCGCGACTACTTCTTCCTGCTCGGATTCGCGCTGTGGGGCGTGATGGCGGGACTGGGGCTGGCCCGGTGCTGGCTCTGGCTGGCGGACCGCGCGGGGAGCCTGCGAAACGCCTCGCCCGTGCTCGCCCTGGCCGCGCTTCCGTTCTTCCTCAACATGGGCTGGGCGAACCGCTCGGGGGACTATGCTGCGCGCGACTACGCATACAACATGCTGAACAGCATCGAGCCGTACGGGGTGCTCTTCACCAACGGCGACAACGACACCTTCCCGCTGTGGTATCTGCAGGAGGTGGAGGGGATCCGCCAAGATGTCACGGTCATCGTCGTGCAGTACCTCTACACCGACTGGTACCCCCGGCAGCTCGGCGAGCTGACCGCTCCGGAACGCCAGCGGCCCTACACCGCTGCGGAGGGGTTTCCGTACAGTGAGCGTGAACGCCCCGCACGGGCGGCGCTGAATCTTTCCGACGACCAGATCGCGCGGATCGGCAGCGGTCCGCTTCCGGACACCTTCGGGCTGCGCATCGGCACCACCGTCGTCCGGTACCCGTCGGGAATGTCGCTGGCGAAGGGCCACCGGATCGCGCTGGCCGTCATCCGCGATTCGTCACCCGAACGTCCCATCTATTTCGCGAGCAAAGGCGGCGAAATGGCCATGCTCGGGCTCAGCGGCTGGGCCGTGCGTCAGGGTCTGGCGGCCCGCCTGCATGTGCGCGACGTCGACGGCCCGCAGCCCCCCTCGTACCGCAGGACGCCGGACGAGTTCGGCAGCGAATGGATCGACTACGACAGAACGATCCGGCTGGTCGACGACGTGTACAGCTACCGCGGGCTCCTCGATCGCGCCGTCTGGCAGGACGATTCCGTCTCCAACATCCCGCTTCAGTACTACGTCATGGCGAGCGTGCTCGCGGCTGCGGCGGTGGAGGAAGGAGACGGCGAACGCGCGGAACGCTACTCGGGACTGGCGCGGGACTTCCTGGAAACCTACGAGGGCGGGAAGGAAGCGCGCCGGTCTCGTTGAGGCACGGTCGGCTCGCGTGGCTGCCGCCCAGCAGCCCGCGCCGCAGAACGGTATCGACCAGTTTTCGACTGACGTGCGGACTCCATAGACTGAATTATGCCGCGAGCAGACTGAATCATGCCAAAGTAGTAGACTTCAAGCATGAAAGCTGCGACTGTCAAGACAGAAGGAAAACTGCTCGGGCAGATCAAGGCGGCCAGGCCGGCGGGCCGCGGCGTGTCCGCGTACCGTGTTGAAGAAGGACCTGAAACGGCGGGAGATGCGAAGGGCCGCGACAGCGTTCAAGGCGTTCGTCGCCCCGGATTGCTAGGCTGGGCGCAGATGGACGCGAGGCTCGCTGTACCGGGTCAACCTGGGCGCGACCACCCTCCGGAACGATGACCCCCCTTTCCCCCGACCTGCGCAACCTGCTTGCGGGGACGATCCGGCAGGCCCGCCGCGAGAGCGAAGCGGGGGCGCGGAAGGCGTTGCGGTCGCTCGCGGTCGACCGCGCCGATCCGTTCGGCTCGATGTCGCCAGCGGACAGGTCCTTCCGCAGCCGCCTGCGGAGACGCGGCCGGCAGGTCGGAGACCGTCTCGACGGCCGGCGCGGAACCCAGAGGATCGGCCGCCTCGCCCGCGAGGTCGCCTACGAACACTGGCACCGTATGCTCTTCGCCCGGTATCTGGCCGAGAACGGGCTTCTCAGAGACCCGGATCACGGTGCGGACCTGTCGCTCGACGACTGCCGGGAGCTGGCGGACGGCGAGGGCGTCGATCCGTGGGCGTTCGCGGGGCGATGCGCCGAGCGGATGCTCCCGGAGATCTTCGGCCGGGACGATCCCGTGCTTGCGCTGTCCCTCCCTCCGGAGACGCGGCAGGAGCTCGAACGCCTGCTGGGCGAGCTCCCGAAAGCCGTGTTCTCGGCGCCGGATTCGCTCGGCTGGACGTACCAGTTCTGGCAGGCCGAGCGCAAGACGGAAGTCGCCCGGGCGGGCGCGAAGATCGGCGCCGACGAGCTGCCCGCGGTCACGCAGCTGTTCACCGAGCGCTACATGGTGCTCTTCCTCCTGCACAACACCGTCGGCGCGTGGCGCGCGGGCCGGATTCTGGCCGCGCGCCCGGACCTGGCCGAGGCGGCTGCGGACGAGGCGGAGCTGAGGCGGCATGTCCGCCTGGACGCGGGCGGCGGATACGACTTCTCCTATCTGCGGTTCGTGCGCGGTGCCGGAGAGGAGGACGACGATGACGAGCCGGCGGGCCCCTGGCGCCCCGCCGCCGGGTCCTTCCCGGAGTGGCCGCGCGAGGCCTCGGCCCTGCGCGTGCTCGATCCCTGCTGCGGCAGCGGCCACTTCCTCGTGGAAGCGTTCGAGCTCCTCGCGCGGCTGCGCACGGCCGAAGAAGGCGTGCCCGTCGAGGATGCGATCCGCCGTGTGCTGCGGGACAACCTCTTCGGCTTGGAGCTCGACCCGCGCTGCACCCAGATCGCCGCGTTCAACCTGGCTCTCGCCGCGTGGCGCCTGGCGGGCGAGCCCGTCGGCCTGCCCCCGCTCAACATCGCCTGCACGGGACTCGCGCCGAACGCTTCGGAGGCCGAGTGGCGGGAGCTGGCCGATCGCGCCGGGGGTTCGACGGGCGTCGCCGAGGACCGTGATCTCGATGCCGGCGCGTCTCCTGCGCGCGGACCGATCCGGGAGGGCATGGCCGGGCTGCACGAGCTGTTCGCGCGAGCTCCCGAGCTGGGATCACTGCTGAATCCGCGGTCGGCGGAGAGCGACCTCTTCAGAGCCGGCTTCGAGTCCCTCGGCAAGTCGCTGGCCGCCGCGATCGGGCGGGAGAGGGGGTCGGCCGGCCGCGACGAGCGGGCCGTGGCGGCCGCGGGGATGGCGCGGGCGGCGGAGATTCTGCAGGGACGGTACACGCTGGTCGTCACGAACGTGCCGTTCCTCGCCCGGGGGAAGCAGGCCGGCGGGCTGCGCGAGTTCGCCGAGACGCACCACGGCGACGCCAAGGGAGACATCGCCACGGTCTTCGTCTCGCGGATCTTCGAGTGGCTCGGCGAGGGAGGGACGCAGGCGGTCGTGTCGCCGCAGAACTGGCTGTTCCTTACAACCTACCGGAAGCTGCGCGAGAGGCTGCTGAAGAGGCGGACCTGGAATCTGGTGGCGCGTCTGGGTCCGGGTGCCTTCGAGACGATAACCGGGCATGTCGTCAATGTTGCGCTCAACGTCCTTTCGGCGGGGCATCCGGATTCAGGCCGGACGATGGCCGGCGTGGACGTGTCGGCTCCCCGCGGCAGGCGCCCGATCAGGGCGGCCGAGAAGGCCCGGCTGCTGCGGGGGGATGCGGTCATTCACACGGTGAGACAGGCCGAACAGCTTAAGAATCCCGACGTTAGAATCGCTCTTGAGGCCATCGGACAAGATCATTTGCTGGCAGACGTGGCGGACTACGGCAAAGGCAGCACGACCGGAGACGCGCTGCGGTTCTTGCGCTTGTTCTGGGAATTCCCCTTCATTGAGCATCGACATGTTCCGTGGTTGAACTCACCGAATCGGTCCGGGCCTTGGTCGGGCCGGTCCCATGTTTGCAGGGTGCCGTTAGATGATCCAGAGCTTGCCGCCCAACGGGGCTGCTGGATCCGCGGACACCGCGTGTTCGGTCGTTCCGGCGTCACGGTAAACAAGATGCGGCAACTGGAAGCATTCTTGTACGCCGGTGAAGTGTTCGACGACAACGTATGTCCAATCTGCCCGATTGATTCTTCATCCGAAGGCGAAGTCCGACTTGATGGACGCTACCGCTCATCCGTGCTCGATGCAGCTTTATGGGCTTTTGTCCGGTCTGGAGAGCACCATACCCGTGTGCGCGAGATTGACCACGCCCTCAAGGTCACCGCCGCCACCCTCGTCAAGGTCCCCTTCGACCTCGACCGCTGGAAGAAGGTGGCCGCCGAGCAGTACCCCGACGGTCTCCCGGAGCCCTGTTCAAACGATCCCACCCAGTGGATCTTCCACGGCCATCCCTGCCGCAGCGTCATCTGGGACGAACACGCCAAGCGGACAGCCCGCGGACCCGTCCGCATCGACGCGACCGTCCTCCAGGTCGCCGTCGCCCGGCTCCTGGGCTACCGCTGGCCGGCCGAGCAGGAACCCGGCATGCGGCTCGCCTCCGAGCAACGGGAAGCAGCCGACGACTGCCGGGCTTTCGAGCGATTCGCGGACCCGGACGGAATCGTCTGCCTTCCGGCGGTTCGCGGCGAGCTCCAGGCTGCCCGCCGTCTCCGCGCTCTTCTCGCGCACGCCTGCGGCGACGAGTGGTCGGCGGCAACCGAACATGCCCTCCTGGCCGCCGCCGGCACCAAGTCAAGACCTCCGAAGTCTCTGGAAGACTGGCTCCGGGACGGGTTCTTCGCCGAACACTGCAAGCTCTTCCGCAACCGGCCATTCATCTGGCACATCTGGGACGGCCGCAAGGACGGCTTCCATGCCCTCGTCAACTACCACAGGCTGGCCGGACCCGGCGGCGAAGGCCGCCGCACTCTCGAGTCGCTCACCTTCGCGTACCTCAACGAATGGATCGGCCGGCAGCGCGCGGAGCGACGGGAAGGGACGCCCGGGGCCGACGCGCGGCTCGCGGCCGCCCTTGATCTCCAGCAGCAGCTGCGGAGAATCCTCGCCGGCGAGCCGCCGTGCGACATCTTCGTCCGATGGAGGCCGCTGCACGGCCAGGCCGTCGGCTGGGAGCCGCAAATCAGCGACGGCGTGCGCCTGAACATCCGGCCCTTCATGCGCGCCGAGCTCGGCAAGGGCGGGCGTGCCGGTGCCGGTCTGCTTCGCGTGAAGCCCAACATTGCGTGGAAGAAGGACAGAGGGAAGGAGCCGGAGAGTCCGAGGCCGCGAGAGGACTTCCCGTGGTTCTGGGGCTGTCCGGGCGGCGGGAGCGAGACGCAGCGGACCGACTTCCGGGCCGCACCCGACGCCAGCTTCGACGGCAACCGCTGGAACGACCTGCACTACAGGAGAGCCGCGAAGGAAGCGGCACGCCGGCGGGCATCCAACCCGGGGGATCGACGATCCGTGCAGGAATGACATCGCCGTCCGACATGTCGGCATCGGAGAGGTAGCGCGTTTTTCCTTCACTCCGAGGCTTGAATCCACACGCCGGTTGGAGGGCCGGTACGGGGGCGCTGAAGGCCGCCGCGTGAACCGGCATCCGTTTTCGAATGTTCTCCCGGCCCTGCCGGACTTTATCCGCGGCTGCTAGCCCGCGCTTTGTCGAGCGGCCGCGACGCCCTCCATGACTTCGCGCACCCGCTCCCCGAAATCACGGGCACGTTCCATCACCTCCTCCTCGTCCACGGTCAGGATCTCGCGGTCGCGCACCACCACCCGGCCGTTCACGATCACCGTGGCCACGTCGCTGCCGCGTGCCGCGTACACGAGGTGAGAATAGACCCGGTACAGAGGCGTCAGCCCTGGGCGCCTCGTGTCCAGCAACACGATGTCGGCGCGCTTGCCCGGCTCCAGCGAGCCGATCTCGTCGTGCAGGTTGAGCACGCGTGCGCCGCCCATGGTGGCCATGCGGAAGACCGTCTCCGCCGAGAGGACGGCGGGATCGCCCAGCATGAACTTCTGCACCTTCGCGGCGGCGTCCATCTCGTCGAACATGTCGAGGTCGTTGTTGCTGGCGGGCCCGTCCGTTCCCAGCCCCACCGGGATGCCGGCCGCGAGCGCCGCCGCGACCGGAGCCGCCCGCACGATGCCCAGCTTCATGTTGCTCTGCGGATTGTGCGCGATCCCGGCACCGCCTGCCGCGATGCGCTCGATGTCCTCGTCGGACAGGTAGACCGAGTGGGCGAGCACCGTCCCGGGGCGGAGCGCACCGATGGAGCCGAGCGCCTCGATGACTCCCATGCCGGTCAGCTCGCGGGCGGCAGCGTCTTCGGAAGCGTCCTCGGCGGCGTGGATCTGGAAGGGAGCGTCGTACTGCTCGGCCAGCCGGAAGGCGGCCTCGACCGCTTCGAAGGGCGTGGTGTACAGGGCATGCGCGGCGACGCCGGCGACCAGCGTCGGGTGGCCTTGGTACCGCTCCATGAATGCACCCGCCTCTGCGAGCGATGCCTCGGGAGTGGCGAAGTCGGGGGTGGGAAAGCCGATCACGTGCGGGCCGGTGACCGCGCGGATGCCGGCGCCTATCGCGGCCCGGGCCACATCGTCGCGGAAGTAGTACATGTCCGCGAAGGTGGTCGTCCCGCCCTTCAGCATCTCGACGGAGGAGAGCAGAGTGCCCCAGTACACGAAGTCGGGAGCCACGAGCGCGGCCTCGGCGGGGAAGATGTGGTCTTCCAGCCAGGTCATGAGGGGAAGGTCGTCGGCGAGTCCGCGCAGCAGCGACATCGCGGCGTGACCGTGCGTGTTGACCAGGCCGGGGATGACGAGGTGGTCGGCGGCGTCGATGACCCGGGCCTCGGCGGGGCGGGGCGCACCGGGTTCGAGCAGCGCGGCGATGCGGTCGCCCTCGACCAGCACCGCGCCGCCGTCGAGTATCGTCCCGGCGTCGTCCATGACGACCACCGTGCCACCGTCGATGAGGATCGGGCTGTGCATGGCGGTGGAATCCTGCTCGGGGGTGCATGTCGCGAGGAGGAACATGGCGACGAGAATCCCGCAGTGCATCGGCCGACCTTCACAGCGCCTTGCTGCTCCGGTGCCTCGTTGCTCACGCATCTTCGTCCACGGGCGGCCAAGCACCTCGTACATGGCCATCATCCGGGGTGGGAACTGGATTGCCGTCAACAATGGTCTTTAAAGGGTTAAGGTCTGCGCTCGGGGCGTTCGCCGGGTGGTTTCCGTAACGCGTTTCAGCTGCTTCAGGAAGAAACTTGTGTCCAGCTGGTAGTTTGGGTAGGCCCGCTGCACCGCCTGGACGGAATCCGCGGACACCAGGACGGTCTCCGCCCCGTCGATGCCGCTGATTTTACTCTCCATAGCCAAGTAATCCTCCGCGACCTTGGCCAGCTCATCCTTCCCGTACCCGGTAACGTACAGATTCTTGAGGTCGGGACGGCGTTCAAGCAGGAAAAAGTGCGAGTTGGCCACGGACCGAAGCACGGGGATCCTGTCGATCAACGCACGGTACTGCGTAAGCCGTGCGATCACATCCAGGTTGCGGGCATAGGACCGGATCGCATCGCGCAACGCCGCGGGCTCGGACGGCGTACACGGAATCGTGGGACAGCCCTCGCTTGCGGCGAAAGCCGAGCTCACCAGAGCGAAGAACCGAAGCCAGTCCTCTTCACCTTCGCTCGACTTCAAGGCCTGGCCCAGGAAAGCGCCCGCCGTTTCCACCGCCGTGGCCCACGCGTGCTGAAGCCCGGAGCGCAGTTGAATCTCGATGAGAAGCCCGTTGTAGGCCTCGTTCCTTTCGCTCCGGTACCGGTAAACGAGGTGGATGCCCCGGTACCCCGATTCCTTCGGTCGTGCGATGTAGTCCTTGCCGTTGGCAGGACGGTGCTTCATACGCGACCGACCGTAGCTCTCCCTCAGCTCGGCGACCTCTTCCACCGTATCCACGACGGCGCGGCACCCCCCGACATCCTGCATCCGAGACAGTTTCATGCCGGGGAACCGCCTCAGCTTCGCGATGGTGGACGGCGTCCTCTTGATACGCTGCGACACGAGGGCATCCGCGCCGACCCGGCGCGCCTGCCGGCGCAGTCCGTTCTGAAAGGTGTTCAGCGGAAAGGCATGGGCGGCGCGCCAGTTGTTCGCTACTCGCAGCTCTTCGGCGGGCAGCTCGTCGGCGACCGCAGCGACCAAGGCCCGCCCCGCCCGGTCCACCCGGCCCTTCGAGTATTTGGGGATGATCCAATGCATGGCAGGCTCGCTTCGGGCGGCGGAACACGTATCCCGGCCCGCTCTCCCTTGAAGGTGCCGGGTCGGACATGTAGAATGTAGGACATCCGAGACCCCATTGACGGTTACACGGCGGACCGGAAACATGAAAAAAGACACCAAGGTCGGCGCGACCAACGCCGGACGGAACGATCGGCGCAGCGCCATCCGCCGCCGCGATCGCGGAAAGGACGACGAATGGGTCGCAGCCTTCATGAGCCGCGCCCCGTACGGCTTTCTCGCGACGGTGGGGGACGGAGGCCAGCCGTTCCTCAACTCCAACCTGTTCGTCTTTGACGAGACGGCGGGCCGCCGCCGCATCTACCTCCACACGCACCGCACCGGCCGCACGCGGTCGAACCTCGAGGCGGCCGAGAAGGTCGCGTTCAGCGTGGTTGCGATGGGCCGCCTTCTCCCCGCGCCCGAGGCGCTGCAGTTCTCGGTGGAATACGCCGGCGTCGTGGCGTTTGGAACAGGCCGGGTGATCAAGGACCGGGAAGAGGCGCGGGCCGCCCTCCAAATGCTCCTCGACAAGTACGCGCCTCACCTGAAGCCGGGCGAGCACTACCGTCCGACCACCGACGACGAACTGAAGCGTACGGCCGTCTACCGGATCGATGTCGAGACGTGGAGCGGAAAACAGAAGGAGGCCGCGGCCGACTTTCCCGGCGCCTTCAGCCTGGACGCCCTCCCCGTGCCGTTTCCGGCGCGCACGTCACCGCTCGGCCAAGAGCCCCGGCGGACCGTCGCCTAACCGCTGACCCGCCCCGGCTTCGCGCCGGCAGCCCGGGATGCATCGCCGCTCGAATGCCGGCTGTCAGCCCGCGTGCTTCGCGGCCAGCGCCTCCAGCCCCGCGTCGATCTCCTCACGGCTCACCCACCTCCCCCGCACCATCACGCCCACCCGGTCGAACAGGTTCGCGAGGTCGTCCAGCGGGTTCGACCCCAGCAGCACGAGATCGGCGCGCTGTCCGCGCGCGATCGTCCCGAAGTTGCCTTCCAGTCCCAGGTGCGAGGCCACGTATTCCCCGACGGTCACCGTTCCGCTCTTCAGGATCTCGTAGTTGGACATCCCGGCCTCGGACATCACCGCAAGCTCCCTGTGCAGCGCAAAGCCGGGCACGTTGAAGAGCTGGGGCGAGTCGGTTCCCATCAGAATTCCGGCTCCCGCGTCAGAAAGCGCCTTCAGGATCCGGTCGCGGAGCGCCAGGTAGAGCGCTACGTCTTCCGGGGTCCCGCTGCCTCCGCCCTCCGCCCGCCGCCGCCAACCCTCGCGCGTCTGCGACGACACGTAGCGCATTTCGGGCTGCTGCAGGAAGACGTCGGGATCGGGCATTCCGTAGAGATTGCGCCACAGGTACATCGTGGGGACCACATAGACGTCGTGCTCGATCGTCATGCGAATGATCTCTTCGAGCCTGGCCTCGTCGACGCCGCGCGCCAGTCCCCCGAGACTGATCCGGCCCGCGCCCACCTGAGCCTGCACATCGTCCGCCGCGACGGTCTGAACGTAGCCGTCGAGGTGATCGACGGTCGACATGCCGGTTTTGATCGCGTGCACCAGCCCGACATCGGCGGGGACATGTCCCGAATAGGTGAAACCTGCCGCCTGCGCGATCTCGACCATATGGTCCCAGGTCTCCAGCGACACGCCGGGATGGATCTTCTGCAGATCGTAGCCCGCTTCGACGTGGGCCCGCACCATGCGCTCCGCGTCGGCCGGGGTCGGGGCCGAACCGCCGTTGATCGACGGCGCACCGACGTAGAAGGCGGGTCCCAGCACCTCGCCCCGCTCAAGTTCGTCGGCAAGAGGGATCTGGTACGCCGATCCCAGCATCCCCCGGATCGTGGTGATCCCGTTGGCGACGTAGAGGAAGAGGATGTCCTCGACTTCTTCCCGCGGCGGGTCGTCGCCGGGCGGCACGTGCGCGTGCATCTCGGCGAGGCCAGGCATGAGGTATCGACCGGATCCGTCGATCACGGTCGCACCGCGCGGCACCTCCACGTCACCGGACGGCCCGGCTTCCACGATCATCCCGTCGGCGACCACCACGGTCTGATCGGCCAGCACCGTGTCGGTGGCCATGGGAAGCACATTCACGTTCGTGAACGCGGTGAGCCCCGGTATCGGCCGAGCGTCGCCTTCGCATCCCGCGAGCGCGGCGAGCGCCGCCAGCATCCCGTATCGCAACTGGTTCATGTCCTTCACTCCTCTCGTCGGTTGAACGCCGGCACCGCCGAACAAAGTGGGACCGGCTGCTCACAAATGATATGGTGTGTCCCACCGTGTGTCCCGCCGCGCCTGCGACCGTCGCGTCGGCTCGACCCGCCCCACACGCAATCTGCGGAGTCCGCATGAGCCCGTTCCCGCCCGCGCCGCTCGCTGCCCCCGTCGCCAGGGCCGAGCGCATCGGCTCCATCGATGTCCTTCGCGGCTTTGCCGTCCTCGGCATCCTCATCGTCAACATGGCGGGGTTTGCGCGGGTGCCGTCGGCCTACCTGAACCCCGCTTCCGGCGGCGCGTTCGAAGGTCTGGACGTGTGGATCTGGTCCGCGATCTACCTGTTCGCCGACACCAAGTTCATCTCCATATTCTCCATGCTCTTCGGCGCGGGAATCGCAATGATGAGCGATCGCGCCGCCGGCAGCGGCCCGGCCGGTGCCCGTCTGCACTACCGCCGCCAATTCTGGCTGCTCGTCATCGGCCTGGCGCACGCCTATCTGATCTGGCACGGGGACATCCTCGTCGCATACGCCCTGTGCGGCTTCCTCCTCTACCCGCTGCGCAGACTGCGTCCGCGCCGGCTGCTGTGGATCGGAGGCTGTGCGGTGGCGTTCCTGGTACCGTTCTGGGCCCTCGCAGGCATGTCCATCCCGTACTGGCCCGAAGCCGACAGGATGGCCGCGGCGGCGGAATGGGCGCCCCCGCGCGAGGTGCTCGATGCCGAGATCGCGGCCTTCCGCGGCAGCTGGACGGATCAGCTGCCGGTGCGCGCGCCCATCGCTTTCGCGCTGCAGACGGCCGCGTTCCTCGGGCTCTTCGTCTGGCGCGCAGGCGGACTGATGCTCATCGGCATGGCCCTCTACTGCCTCGGCGTACTCGCGGCCACGCGTTCGGCCGCCTTCTACCGCCGCATGGCGGTGCTCGGAATCGCCGCAGGCCTGCCGCTCTCCGCTGCCGGGGTCGCCTACAAGCTGCACCACGGGTTCGCATGGGAGAAGGCGATGTTTCAGGGAGCCCTGTTCAACTACGCGGGCTCGATCGGCGTGTTCCTCGGATATGTCGGACTGGTCATGCTGGCGGTCCGGTCCGGCCGGTTCCCGGCGCTCCGGAAGCGCCTCGCCGCCGTCGGCCGCATGGCGCTCACCAACTACATCGCCCAGAGCCTCATCTGCACCTTCATCTTCTACGGTCACGGCCTGGGGCTCTTCGAACGCGTATCGGCGGCGGGCCAGGTCGGCATCGCGGTCGCGATCTGGGCACTGCAGCTCGCCTGGTCCCCGTGGTGGCTGCAATACTTCCGCTTCGGACCGTTGGAATGGTTGTGGCGCACGGCCTCGTACATGACATGGCAGCCCATGAAGAAGCCCATCCATGTCGAACTCCCGCCCGGATCGCAGCACGGACCGCCCATCGACCGCCATGCGCTGGCGCGGCTGGGCCTGCAGAGCTCTCCCCGGTGGAGGGCCTACATCGCCGCGCACAGCGTCGCATGGCGGCCCGGTCGCATGTGGGTGCCCGTGCCCGGAACCGGGCGGAAGCTGTGGGCATGGTGTCGCCAGATCGACCGCTACACGGCGCTGACGCAGGAGGACCGCAAGCGCCTCGCCTTCGGCGCGCACTACCGGAAGAACATCGGAGTAGTATGGAGTCGGGAGACCCCGCGCGCTGACTACACCTTCGGTGTGCATCGTATCAGGATCAACCCGGACACCCGGCCCGAGTGGATACCCCACTATGTCGTCCACGAGGGTGTCCACGCCGCCCATCCTACATACTCAAATCCGATACATGCCCGCATTGACGACTACAACGACCTGTATCCTTACGTTCGACGGTACGCAGAAGCCTACTTCCCCATGTAACCGGGCTTTTCCTCTCCGTTGCGGACGCCGCCGAAGGAACCACGAGGCGTGCGAGAATCGCCCGGGCGGGCTTCGAGCACGCCTCGTGGGATCATCGGCCTTCACGCCGGGCGGGGGGCGGTACGGGTCGGGACGGAGGCGCATGACATGCGGCGTGCATGCGCATGAGGATCAAGCGGACGCCGCTGGACGACAATGCCGCCCAGGCGCACCGGGCCGAACTCGGAGTACGAACACGGCTGGTGTCATGCTCCTCCTGCATCCTGCGCCCGCGGCGGACGGCAGCGAGGCGCTCCGGCAAACTCGGTTGCCGTCCATTGAGGACGCCCCGGACGGATGTGGAGGAATGTTCTTCCACATCGACCCGAAACTCCGGAGCCCCCCGGCCCCGCCCGCGAAGGGGATACGGCCCGTGACCGCCCGGACGCCGCCGGAGGGGCCGTGTGTGGTGCAGGAATCGCCCGTGGGGCCTTCGAGCACGCCGTTCGGATGCATGCATCGCCTTCACGCCGGGGGCTGTCGCGACACGGGCGATTCCTGACGTCCGTGCGGACGGCGAGGCCGGTTGCCGTCATTGAGGACGCCCGGACATGGGTCAAGGAACCGTGTCCGGCGGGTCGGCGGGAGCCTTCCGGCGCTGGTCGGGTTCGCGTGCGCCGACGCCGAGACAGGGGTCAGTGCCATCGCTCGGCCGACGCAGGTCCGTCATGGGGCGGTGCGGGGGTCGGCGTCCAGAAGAGAACGGCACCACGTCGGCCAGATCACGGAGTGGTAGCCATGCAGGACGGCAAGGACATCCACGGCAGCGTAATCACCCGGATCCGCAGGCTCCGCCGCCGGCTTGACGCCGAAGAGCGCCGAGTCGACGCGTTGCAGCGGAAGCTGGCCGAGACCGGAGAGCGCGGGTGCGCGACCATCCGCGCGCTGGCCGAGTTCCACCGACGCGTTGAACGAGACCGGCCGGGGGGAGCGCGCCCGCCTGGCCCATGTCGTCTTCGAGGCACTCCAGGTCACGCCCCGCTGGCAGCAGCTCTTCGAGCGGGTCCGCCGCATCGAGGCGCGGGTCGCCGCCTCCGAGAAACGCCACGAAGCCGCCCGGCGGGAGCAGGCGGACAAGATCCCCGCCTACGAACGGGATCCTCTTTTCCGCTACCTGGCGCGCCGGAGGTACGGCACGGCGACGGCCGCCGGAAATCCGGTTGCCCGCGGCCTCGACAGGTGGGTGGCGGGGGTAGTGCAGTACGACGACGCCCGTGCAAAGTACGACTTTCTCAACGAATTGCCCGATCATGCCGCGGGGATGCTCGAAGAGGACCGCCGTGCACTCGCAGCCGCCGTCCCGCCCCTGACCCGCCTGGAAAACGAGGTCATCGATCGCAACGGCCTGACCCCGGTCCTCGAGCGGATCCGCGACGAATTCGAAGCCAACGACTGGAACGGCCGGCGCTCGCGGTTCGACGACTCGCTCGACATCAACGCTCTCCTCCTCGGCTACCTTGCCGGCAGTCACTCGTCGGGACACATGCACCGCCTCCTCGGGCACCACCAGCACTTCCTGCCCGTCGGCGACGGCTTCGGCAGCGCGGGCACCTTCGGCAGCGGGGGCGGCTTCGGCGGCAGCAGCTTCGGCGGCTTCGGTGGAGGGGAAGGGGGTTTTCCACCGGGGGCGGGTTCTAGTCCAGCAGTCCGAGGACGACTCCGCGCAAGCACCGAGAGCGGCGATGTATCCGGGATTCCGGCCACCCCGAATCGCCTCGGAGCCTCGCACGGAACCTTTCCCGGCGTTATTCAATAGAGGTAGAAAGAATGGACACACATTCTCCGCGACGCGGCACACCGAAGCGCTCCGGCCACCGCCGCTGTCAGCGCGTCGCCCATAAGCCGCCCGAATGCGGGGCGGGTTCAGTCCACGGGCTGCCGGCCGCTCGGGTGTCCGTCGCCCAGCACTGGAGGCCGCCCATGCGATGCACCCCGCCCATCCTCGCCGCGCTGGTCCTCGTCACCGCCTCCGTCATCGTCACCACCTCTTCCGCCGCCGCGCAGAGTGTATGGCTCGGCGGCCGCGCCGGCACCCTCGGCGTCGGCGCGGACATCTCGATCGCCGCAAGCGACTGGCTCATCCTTCGAGGGAGCGCGGGACTCCTCGGCGTGGAGACCGACCTGACCACGATTTCCGGCCTTGCCGACAACCGCAGCGGGATCCTCGCGCTCCCCAAGCCGTTCTACACGATCGGAGCCGATATCGAGGTCGGCAACTTCCGGATCGGCACGGGCATGCTTTACAAGGGAGAAGACCCGCACTATGCGATCAGACTCGGAGACGGGGCGACCATTGTCATCGGCGAAGGCACCTACACCGAGCCGGAGGTCACGGAGCTCACCGCGACGCTGCTTTCGGATGCCTGGGCTCCGTACGTGCTCGTCGGCTTCGGGCAGCACACGTCGAGCGGACTGGGGCTTTTCCTCGACATCGGGGTGGCGTTTCTCGATCACCCCGAGCTGCGGATGAGCGCCGCGGGCGACGCGTCGGTGCTCCGCACGCGCGGCTTCCGCGCCGACCTGCGGGCCGAACAGCGCAGCGTGCGCGAAGACATGGGCGATCTCGTCAACTTCTGGCCGATCCTCAGCCTCGGAGTCCGGTACGGGATCGGACGCGACGGCCGGCGACACCGTGGCAGACGCTGAGGCCCGCGCCGCTCCGCTGACCCGGGAGGAGACGGCCCGCTATGCGCGCCACCTGGTCCTCCCCGAGGTGGGCAGAGAGGGGCAGGAGCGCCTCAAGGCGGCGCGCATCCTCCTGGTCGGCGCCGGCGGGCTGGGTTCGCCGGCCGCTCTGTACCTCGCCGCCGCGGGAGTCGGGACCCTGGGAATCGTCGACCCGGATGCGGTCGATGTCACGAACCTCCAACGGCAGATCCTTCACGGCACCCGCGCCGTCGGGGTGTCCAAGGTGGCTTCGGCGAAAGCCCGGCTCTCAGACATCAACCCCCATGTCGCGATCGAAACCGGAGCCGTCCGTCTGACTTCGGAGAACGCGCTGCAGATCGTCTCCCGCTTCGACGTGGTCGTCGACGGCAGCGACAACTTCCCCACCCGCTATCTCGTCAACGACGCGTGCGTGCTGACCGGAAGGCCAAACGTCTACGGATCGGTCTACCGCTGGGAAGGCCAGCTGTCCGTCTTCGCCGCGGCCGGCGGTCCCTGCTACCGCTGCCTTTTCCGCGAACCCCCGCCGCCCGGCCTGATTCCGAACTGCGCGGAGGCCGGGGTGTTCGGCGCGCTGCCCGGGGTGATCGGCGCGGCCCAGGCCATGGAGGCGATCAAGCTGATCATGGGTGTCGGCGAGCCCCTCGTCGGGCGCCTGCAGATCTTCGACGCCCTTGGCTATCGCTGGCGCGAGCTGGAGGTCCGCCGCGATCCCGATTGCCCGGTCTGCGGAGACGAGCCGACCCAGACGGGCCTCATCGACTACGAAGTCTTCTGCGGGGCGCAGCCCGAAGCGTCCGCCGCCGAAGCCGCGGTGGGCCGGATGGAGCCGGAGGATCTCACGGCCTTCCTCGCACGCGATCCGCAACCGTTCCTGCTTGATGTGCGTGAGGCATTGGAGTGGAGCACGATGAACCTGGCCCATCTCGGAGCCGTGCACGTGCCCATGGGACAGGTGGGCGACCGTCTGGGCGAGATCCCCGCCGACCGGCCCGTCGTGGTGTACTGCCACAGCGGCGTCCGCAGCCTGGAAGTGGCGAAGCTGCTCGTCGCCGAGGGCTACCATGACGTGCGGAATCTCGAGGGCGGCATCGCGGCGGTGATGGGGTGAGCGCGGTGTCGCCGACATGAACGCTTGAAACTCCGTCCCCGCGGTTACAGCTTCCAGCAGCCCGTGGATGCACCAATCCGTACGACTTCTTCAAAGGACGCTCCAAAACATGAGCACCCCGAGACGCTTCGATTCCATCAGCGCCGCCAAGACGTGGAGCCGCACCCCGGAATCCCGGTCGGGCGACCGGGACTTTCTGCCCCGCGTCTTCGGCGAAGACACATTCGGACTGCGAGAGATGCAGTCGCGCCTGCCGGACAAGGTCTTCAAGCAGCTCGTGCGGACGGTCGCGCACGGAGAGGAGCTCGATCCCGGGATTGCGGACGCCGTGGCGGCGGCGATGAAGGACTGGGCGCTCTCCCGCGGCGCGACCCACTACACGCACTGGTTCCAGCCCCTCACGGGGAGCACGGCGGAGAAGCACGACTCGTTCCTGAAGGTCGGCAGGGACGGCCGCGCCGTCACCGACTTCGGCGGAGACGAGCTCGTTCAGGGCGAGCCCGACGCATCGTCGTTCCCGTCCGGAGGTCTGCGCGCCACCTTCGAGGCGCGCGGCTACACCGCCTGGGATCCGACCTCGCCCGCGTTCATCATGGGCGGCGAAACGGCCACCTACCTCTGCATTCCGACCGCGTTTTCCAGCTGGGCCGGCGACAGCCTTGACGCCAAGATCCCGCTGCTCAGGTCCATCGACGCTCTCGACCGGGTCACTCGCAGGGCGCTCAAGCTCTTCGGCGTGGACGCCGGGCGCGTCACGGCCAGCCTGGGACCGGAGCAGGAATTCTTCCTCCTGGACCGCGAGTTCTACTACCGCCGGCCGGACCTCATGACCTCGGGCCGCACCCTATTCGGGGCCAAGCCGCCCAGGGGGCAGGAGCTCGACGACCACTACTTCGGGACGATCCACGAGCGGGTCCTCGCCTACATCCAGTCCGTCGAGATGGATCTCTACCGGCTCGGCGTGCCCATGAAGACGCGCCACAACGAGGTCGCGCCGGGACAGTACGAGATGGCGCCGGTCTACGAGAACGCCAACGTGGCGTCGGACCACCAGCAGCTGATGATGCGGGTGCTGGAGCGCAACGCCCGCCGCTACGGACTGGTCTGTCTCCTGCACGAGAAGCCGTTCGCGGGGATCAACGGCAGCGGCAAGCACGTGAACTGGTCGTTCGGTCCTTCCGACCGGAACCTCATGGACCCCGGCGACACGCCCCACGACAACCTGATCTTCCTCTTCTTCTGCACCGCGGTGATGAGCGCGGTGGAGAAGCACCAGGACCTGCTTCTGGCCTGTGTCGCGAGCGCCGGAAACGACCACCGCCTCGGCGCCAACGAGGCGCCGCCGTCGATCATCTCGATCTTCCTGGGGCGGCAGCTGGAGGAGATCTTCAATCAGCTCGAAGAATCCGGCGCCGCGAAGGAGAGCGAACGCGAAGGCCTCCTCGGCCTCGGCGTCAACGTGCTCCCCGACCTGCCGCGGCACTCGGGGGACCGAAACCGCACTTCGCCCTTCGCCTTCACGGGCAACAAGTTCGAGTTCCGCGCGGTGGGCTCGTCGGCCAGCATCTCGCTGCCGGCCACCGTCCTCAACACGATCGTGGCCGAAGCGATCGACCATTGGACCGACGTGCTGGAGCCGATCGTCGCGGCCGGCACTTCCATCGAAGACGCGCTCTGGACCCTTCTGTCCAACGAGATCCCGTCGTTCAAGCGGATCATCTTCAACGGCGACAACTACGCGCCCGAGTGGGTGGACGAAGCCGCGCGCCGAGGTCTTCTCAACACGGGTTCGACGGTCGACGCGCTCCCGGCCATCGCCGCGCCCAAGAACCAGGAGCTGTTCGACAGGTACGGCGTCCTCTCGCCGCGCGAGCTGGAGGCCCGGCTGGAGGTTCTCACCGAACAGTACTTCATCAAGATCAACATCGAGGGCGAGACCGCGGCCCGCATCGCGCGCTGCATGATCCTTCCGGCGGCGGTCGCCTATCTGAACCAGCTGACGTCGGCCCGGAGCGGCACGGAGGCGGCGGGCGCCTCCACCAAGGGCTTGGACGGCAACATCGCCCGCGTCTCCGGCCTTGTCGACGAGCTGAGCGCTGCTCTGGACGAGCTCGACGCGCAGAACGAGGAGCTCGGCGGCGACGAGGTGTCGTCGAAGGTGATCCACATGCACGACAACGTGATCCCCGCGATGAACGCCGTGCGCGAGGTGGCGGACCGCATGGAAAAGGTGATTCCGGACGATCTGTGGCCGCTGCCGACCTACCGCGACATGCTGTTCGTGAAGTAGCGGGCACGGGGACCGACACAGGGATAGGGGGCCGAGCGATGCGCAGCAGGATCCTCGCCGTCGTGTCCGGGGCCGCCGTCCTGGCCGCCGGCACATGGCTGATCATGCAGGGGGGCGGGGGATCGGGTGCGGGCGCGGGCGGCGTCGAGGTCGTGGCGCTGGGCGAGGCCGAGGCGACCTGGGACGAGCCCTTCTCGGTGGTCTCCACGGTGCGTGAGCTTCCGGACGGCCGTGTGGTCGTGGCCGATCCTCTCGGCCAGGTCGTCGTTCGTCTGGACCTGACCGCCGGCACGGCCGACACTGTCGGAGCCGTGGGAGAAGGGCCGGACGAGTACCGTCAGCCCGATGCCGTCTGGCCGCTGCCCGGCGGCCGGACGCTGCTGGTCGATCTCGGCAACGGGCGGCTCACGGAGATGAGCCCCGAGCTGGAATTCGGTGCGACGCGACCCTACAGCATCGGCGACCTCTCGCGCGGGCAGATCGTGCTAGCGATTCCTCAGGCCGTCGACCACCGGGGCAGGCTGTACTTCCGGGGCTTCGGGGGAATGGGCATGGAGTCCGATTCGGCGAACGTCCTCCGCTTCGATCTGGATTCCGAAGCGCTGGACTCGGTGGCGTCGTTCGGCCTTCCGGAGACCGTCCGCGAGACGACCGGCGGGCCGGGCGAGCAGAACGAGCGGATCAGCCAGGTCCCGCTTTCGCCCGGCGATGCCTGGGGCGCCGCTCCCGACGGCCGTGTCGTGATCGTTCGATCGGGTGACTATCACGTCGACTGGATAGCGGAGGACGGCTCCGTCACCCGCGGTCCGCCGGTCCCCTACACCCCCGTCGGCATCGGGCGTGCGGAGCGGGAGCAGTGGGCGCACGAGCGGCTGGAGACGGGGGGCGGACTCGGGATCTCGGTCAGCATCGAAAACGGTTCGGCCTCCGTGCGCGCCTCCCGGGGCGGCGGGTCGGACGACGACGAGGATCTGGACGGATACACCTGGCCCGAGTTCAAGTCGGCCTTCTACAGTGGGCCGGTTCCGGTCGACGGCATGGGACGCGCCTGGGTGCGCCGGCACCGCGATGCCGCCGAAGCGCCCGCCTACGACGTCTTCGGGGGCGACGCCGAACGCCTGATGACCGTCGAGCTTCCCATGTACCGGCGCATCGTCGGCTTCGGCGACGGTGCACTCTACGCGATCCGGATGGACGAGTACGGCCTTCAGACCCTGGAGCGGTACGCGCTGCCCTGACCGGGCGGGGGCGGCCCCTTCCCGGGCCGGTGCTCGACGCGGAGCGTTCCGTCGCGCAGCGTCGCGGGCACGCCGTCGGCTTCCGCAATTCGGGCGATGCCTCGTTCGCCGACCGATGCGACGGGGATCGTGTCGTATCCGAGTTCGGCAGCTACGAGGAGACCGAGCACCAGGATCGCGTCCGGGCGGCCCACGACGATTCCCGCCGGAGCCGCGCGGTTGCGGAGGAGCTCCAGCATCACGGCGCTGGAAGAGCTCGAGCCGATGGTGCGCTCCATCACCAGAATGCGGCCGCGCAGTCGCGTGCCGTGCTGCGGATGGCGGGGGTCGGTGATCTTCCCGGTGATCGGGTCGACCCCGCCCCAGAAGCTGATGGGCTTCTCCAGGAGCAGGATGCGTCCCTCGCCTGA
This sequence comes from Longimicrobiales bacterium, assembly GCA_965215065.1. GTDB lineage: Bacteria > Gemmatimonadota > Gemmatimonadetes > Longimicrobiales > Gaopeijiaceae > Bin94. Next base: position 331,637 of record OZ244037.1, on the reverse strand, counting down.
CCCGGCGTGAACGACGGCACCCTTCAGAACGACGCCGCCCTTCAGCTCCACAGACTCTCGTCGCGTACGACCCGAGCGCGCGAGGCCGACCGCACGCAGTCTTCGAGGCTGCCGTAGACCACCCCGTAGCCGGTGTTTGCGGGGGTGTAGTGCGCGAACTTCCCCGAGTTGGTCATGAGCACGCCGTCCTTCGGCGGGAGGATCGGAGTGACGACGACGCAGGTGTCGACCACGATCTCGACGCCGGCGTCTTCGAACCGGCGCAGTCGGCCGGCCGCTTCGAGCTGAAGATACTCGGAGCGGCCCGTGCAGACGTAGAAGGGTACCGGGAAGGGCGCTGCCGGGAGGAGCGCGTCGAGCCGGCCGAATTCTTCAAGCGAGAAGTGGGGGCTGCCCACGGCGACCGCATCGATTCGGCCCGCCGCAGTGGTGCTGAGCGCGTCACGGGCGTCGCGGAGCTCGTCCCGGCCGGGCACGATGACGGCCTGGGGCGCTGCGCCGCCCAGCGCAGCACGCAGATCGGGCGCTTCCGGCGTGACGCCCTCGACGTGAAAGAGCCCCACGGCGCCCGAAGACGCCGCGGCGGCCCCCATCGCCTTGAGCTGGTCTTCCGTCACGCTCCCGGGGAGACCCGCGATCACCGCCACGCGGTCGTCCACCGACGCCCCCAGCCACGTCCCCAAGACCGGGTAGAAGACATCGCGCCGCTTCAGCTCGGGATCGACGGCGTCCGTGTCGACCACCACCGTCGCCCGGCGCTGGTCGTCGAGATGCAGACCCGTGCGCGGCGCGCGTCCCGCCAGGGCGCAGCAGATGTCCATGAAGTCGCCGTACCGGTTGGTCCTGGCCCCGAGGACCGAGTTCGCGAAACACACCGCGTTGCTCTCTCCCCACGCGACATGCTCTCCCGGCGAGGGGCGGTGGCCGGCCTGGTAGGGTGCGCATGTCCAGGTCGGCCGGCACCCGAGCGCCTCGTACGCCCTCATCAGGCGCAGCGCCATTTCGCGGCGGTGCCCCTGCGCGCGCACCCGGGCCGGGTTGAGCAGGTCGAGGGCGCCCACGTTCAGCGTCGCGGGCACGCTGACCGCACCTCCGAAGTCCACGAGCCGCTCGGCGAACTCGACTCCGCCGTCGCCGTGATACAGGCACCCGTCGATGTGCGACGAGGTGATCTCGACGAGCTCTCCGGCACCGAGGATCTCGCCCATGCGGACGACCACCCGCATGGCGAGCCGCGCTGCCGGGCCGGCTTCGCCCTCGATAAGTGCCGTCTCGCGGGAGGAGAGCCGCAAGGTCGTCATTCGCCTGTCGGCGCCAGGCGGTAGGCCCGAACCTGGGGAACCTCGTTCTCGTCTTGAACGGCGCCGATCGCCCGACCGTCCCGCACGGCGTACAGCATGAATCCCGCGGGAAGGTCGACCGACATCACGTGCGTTCCGTCCGGCATGAAGGCCGCCCACTCCCGCGCGGAGCGATCGGTTTTGCGTATCCCCGCCCAGATGCGGCGCTGGTCGTCCACCACCAGACCCACGAGGGGCGGCCACGTGTGCGGCGCGGTGTCCCGGAGGATTCTGGCGAAGTATCTCGACATATTGTCGGCCTCCGACCTCAACTCGGTTTTGTTGACCCCGATCCGCGTGGTCTCGTAGGAAAACGCCGACTCGGTCCGGCCTTCAATGCTGACTACCTTCACGTCCAGGGCAAGGGAACTTGCATAGACGATCCGGTCCCCGTCGAGGATCTGTACGAAGGGTTTGTGTCCGAAGGGATGGGTGCTTACGCGTACGGCGCCTCCCCGCGAATCCCGCGGATCCCGTCTCCGCTCCACCAGGTTCTCCCACGGAGGGAACGTGAACAGCGAATCGGCCGCGACGACGGTACCGTCCGCATCCTCGTCGAGGTGGTAGAGGATACTGAATGGCCGCTGGTCTTCCTCTGTGGGGCCGGAAGCCCTGAAGGTGCGCCAGGAGGTGCCGATGAGCCCGGCCGCTCCGGGAAGCTTCATGACGTTGCCTACCGACAGCTCGAGCGTGCTCTCGGGTCTGTGTATGTATGCGACTTCGTCGCTTTCCGGCTCGAACACGGTAAGCCGCATCATCAATTGGTCCCAGGCGAAGAGGCTGTCCCCGGGCAGCATCTGCACCCGGCTGACGACCCGGAACTCCCCCGGTCCCTCGCCCTCGCGTCCTATCGTGCGGCCATACCTCAGGTCCGGATCGAGAACGATGACCTCCTTCGCCATCCCGTCCGCGATGTAGACGCGCCCCTCGGAATCCACATCCATGTCGCGCACCCAGGAGAGGTGGACGTCTTCCCCCGAAGCCGATTCCAAACCGACTTCTGCGTGGGGACCGCTTGCCCAGGGCCGAAGATCGGGCTCGGTCGGCGGCGGGTCTGCCGGAGCATCCCCGGAGCATCCGACCGCGGGCAGGACGACGAGCGTCGTCGCGATGAGTATGAGACTAAGTCGGGACATGGGCTTGATCCTCGATTCTCCTTCGTTTTCGTTGGGCGGTCGGCATGGCCGGTTCTTCATCGCTCGGTCTCGTCCGCCTCGAGGCGCACCCTGAAGGTTTGGTATCGAACCGAGCCATTCACGGTGATCGCGAGTCTGCCGAGCAAGCCCGCCTCAACGAGGTGGAAGCTGTGATCGAAGCGCTGGCTCGCGATGACCCGGTTCGTCCGCAGGTCAATGACTTCGATGATGTCGTCGTAATAGTTGTCGTCGTCTCCGCTGTACAGGTCGGCCTCCCTCCATCCTTCGTCGGCGACGCTCCCCGCAACCCACAGGAGCGAGTCGCTTTCGCTGAGAGCGAGGGCGTAGATGAAGGGCGGTGGGGGCTGATCCATTCCGCCGTGCGTCAAGTCGTCCCGAGTAAGCTCGGGAAACCAACTTGCCTCGTGCCGAAGCAACCGATGCGGTCGATTCATGTCCCAGAGAGCGATGTCGTACCTCTCGAACCCCACGGCCATCCAGATCCGGTGGTCTCGGCGGACGGTTATGGGATGAAGGCCGGGGTTGCCGTCCAATTCATGCTCGCCCGTCATCGATCCGAACGAGCGCTCGATCTCGCCAGTTTCGACGTTGACCAGATGCAGCGGGAACCCGATCCGGTCCGATGTGGTCAGATTCGCCACATGGATGACCCGGGGTCCATTCCATGCGAAGGTGCGCGTTCCCCATGGAACCCATCCCGCCGTCCTGACCTCGCTTCGCAGGCGTCCGGTGTGATCGAAGTTCAGGATCACTCCGCGTCCGCGGTCAAGGACCGAGAACTCGCCGTCGCCGGTCACGACGAGCGACGAACCGTCCTTGAGTTCACCGGGGCCGGAGCCACTGCTGCCGATCCGTCGCAGGAAGCGTCCGTCGGGATCGAACACCAATACATTGTCGATCGGCTCACCGACAATGTATGTCCGCCCCGAGACATCTCGATACGCCTTGACCCACCCGACCAGGTCAAGTATTCCCGGCCCGGAATCGTCGCCGTACTCCATCTCCAGACCTACCCTCATTCCGCAAGCCTCTTCGCATGACGCCACGGCGATGGGCTGAGGCAAGTTCTGGGCCGCTGCCCGCTGCGGGCCGAGCAGCAAAACTGCCAGTGCCGCGTACAGGAGAAGGACTGGGGACGAACTAGGTGGTGGATATTCCAAGCCCATTTGCGCGGTCCTTTCCAGATGCCCTAGAGGAGAGCTTCCAGTGCGGGAATCGTGTCGGAAGAGTAGCTGGCAACGATTCGGTTGTTGCACCCGATCAGCTGAAGCGCTCGACGGTCCTCGTTGATTTGTATCATTTGCGGGTAGCGCTCCACCAGCGAAGACAGCTGGGCTTGTGTGCTCTCCCTTAGGGAGTTGATCAGATCGGCTGCCGCCGCCATGGCTTGATCGCCCAAGCCGCAACTCGGATGCCACTCACACCCGCCGCCGTCGAGGCATGGATGCGGATGGTACGCCAAGCGGCCACCGGTCGGTGGGGGTTGCTCTCCGTGCCTGTGGGCATTCTTGCCACACGGCGAGCAGGACAAGCACGCCTGAGGGAGCACCCTTTCCAACTCGGCAGCGAAGGCGGCGGGTTCGACAGGCGTGTCCGCAGGCGAAGACAACGCGGTGTCGCTGACGCTAGACCCTATGGTGAGCATCAGCACGGCGAGGGTGGGGACAAAGCGAGTCAAGAACTTGTTCATGAGGTGTCTCCGGTTGGAGTGAAGCACGAGAACGGTCACTGCGACCGCCCTCGTATTAATGGGTTGTCACGAACCACGGAAACGGTTCCATGCTTGAAGAGGAGGGTGCCGCACCTCACCCGGAACTGCATGGCCCGGCGCACCCCTCCTCCGGCCTCCCGGCCGCCGGGTGGTTCCGTTTCGACTGCGTGGTCCGGCGCACCGTTTTGCACGTTTTCGCCCTAGGAAGGATCAGCACTATGTCACACGGGAGCGCCTGGACTGCCCGGTGCCCGGTGGCATACCCCCCAACGGCAGCGAGGTTGCCCAATGAACATGTGCCACCCTCCGCCGCCCGAAGCACGAGAAGCCCGCACCGAAGATCTTCGGCTCTCCTCCGAGAAAGAGGACCGGCTGGTCAGCGGTTGGATCAAGAACCACGGCCGGATGCTGCTGGCCGTCGCCGGGCGGTTTGCCGACGAACTCGTCGATGCCGAGGACATCCTGCAGGAAGTCTACATGATCGCGCTGTCGCAGCGGCACGAACTGCGAGACGCGGACGCAACGGGAGCGTGGCTGGCAGTCATCACGCGGAACGTGGGCATGCAGACAGCCAGGAAACACGCCCGCCGGGCGGAGCTGCTGAAGGCATACGCATCTGAAATGCCGGACACCGTCGGCTCCCGCCGCACGCTGGAAGAAGACCTGCGGAACGCGAGACTCCAGAGCGCCGTCCACAGCTTGCCCGAGATTCAGAGGACGATCCTCCTCTGCCGGGTGGTAGACGAGATGTCCGTCAAGGACACCGCCGCGACCGTCGGTTGCGCTCCGGGAACGGTGAAGTCCTGCCTTCACAGAACGCTCCGCGCCTTGCGCAGCCAACTGATGGTTCAGCCGACGACGACGGGCACCCCCAACGGCTCGGTCAGCATGTCCGGCGCTTCGTGAGTTCACCAGTCTGTCGTCGTCGCCCGACAGGCCGCCGAACCCGAACGGGAACCGATCAGCCTCCGTACCGCAACCTTAATAATACAGGGTAGCGGAAGCGCGACTCCGAGGACATCCGTCCCCCGCCGAACCGCAGAAATCACCCCGCTGGGAGCAGCCCATGAAGAGACGGACCCCAATCGTCGCCTTGGTTGTACTGGCGGTCGGCCAGCTGGCTGTTCTCGCTTCCCGGAACAGCGTTCCTCCCGCCGCAGGGGCTGACGCCCTCGCGGACCTGTCGGCAGTCCGGGTGAGCGGCGCGGACGGCGCGGAACACGCACTCGTCGCTGTCGGCGAGCCTGTGCTGGTTCTGGTCTTCGATCCGGATTGCACACACTCCCGGCGGATAGCGCCCGAATGGCGGGCTTGGCTCGACGAAGCGCACTGGCCGGCCCGTGTCGTTGCACTCTCGGCAGCGCCTGCTTCCGTTGCGGCGGCTCACGCCGTAAGCAACGGGTGGTCCGTTCCCGTCGTAACCGTCGAAGCAGACGACCCCCGGAGCTGGGAACACGCCCTCACGAGCCGCACGCCCTGGGTGTTCGCCCTGGACGGCACCGGCCGGATCCTCGCCCAAGCGCACGGCAGCCGGTTGTCCGAGGTCGCCGCCGTGCTCGCCGTTGCCGAGGTGGCTTCGTCATGACGATGCGCACAGCGGAAGCGGGTTTCCTAGCTGCGGGCTTCTGGGCTGCACTGAGCGCCTGCACGCGAGACGAGCCGGATCCGGGCTTCCGGGCGGTTCCGGCCGAAGCTGTGGTCGTCCTCCATCCAGAAATCGCCTTTGCGAACATACGCGCCGTTGCCGAGACGGAAGAAGCGCTCTGGGTGCTGGATGATTCACCCCCCTTCGTCACGCGCGTCGGGCGCGAGAACGAGTCGATCATGCGCGGAGGAGAGCGTGGCGAAGGGCCGGCGGACTTCTCTTTGCCGGTCGCGTTGGAGGCGGACCCAATCGAGGGACTTGGCACACATTTGGGATATCGGGAACCGGCGCTACGCTGTGTTCGGTCCAACGCTCGGATCAGTCCGCTCGGAGGCGATCCACGGCGGTGTCTGGGGCGGACGATTCGGACCGGAGACCGCAGACGCTCTGGAGTTCGCGGCCTTCCCGCTCTGGGACGCATGCGGGCCCGGCCTGGTGGTCTGGGATCCGTTGCCGGGCGAACTGGCGTGGCTCGACGGCGGCGGAGCACCCACGGCGACGGTCCCTCTCGGCGGGCGGGGCCCGGTGCTGGCCGAGGCGAGGCGCGTACGGGAGCTTTTTCTCGGACCGGGCACCCTATGCCACTCGATTGCTGTGCGAAGATGCCCGGACCGTCTGGCTCCAGCTCTTCGACAACCGAACCGATGCCCTTGGACGCGGCCGGCGCTGGCTTCGCTTCGATAAGGCGGGCACTTCCGAAACGATCGAGTTCCCCCGAGCTTTCCGCCTCTTGGCAGTGACGCCGCAGCGGGTTCTCGGCGCGTACGAAGGGTTGCAAGCGGAGGAAGGCCAACGTCTGGCCGAATGGAAGAACCCTTGGAATACTCCGTGAACTAAGGAGGTACACATGCGCAAGATCCTGATCGCAGGACTGGTCGTGTTGAACATCGTGCTGGCGTTCGGCGTTTTCGCCACGCCTGCGGAGACCCGCACCGCAGCGGCCGGACCGTGGCCCTGCTGCAAGGGGGAAGGACCGGACGCCTTCTGTACGGGCGAGGAGCTGATCGGAAAGGCGAGCGAGGTCTGACCCGGGACGGGCGATTACCCCTTACGAGTCCGGTGCTCGCTTCGCATTTCGACCGGATCATCGCCTGCGAGGACCCCGTCCCGCACGGTGACGAGATCGGCCGATCGCGTGCGGGTCGTGCGATTACAGCACACACCGTCGGCGAGGGCCCGCTGCGCGTAAGCCTGGTCGCGGGTTGTCACGCGGACGAGCCCGTAGGTCCGCGGTTCCTGCAGCGCCTGGTGCGTTATCTGGGGGGCGAGAACGGGGCCGCCCTGCGGCGCGCGGCGACGTGGTCGGTCGTCCCGCACGCCAATCCCGACGGGGCGGAGGCCAACGCGGCGTGGCAGACGCCAGGCGCGCCGCGCTACGACTTCGCCGCCTACCTGCGCCACAGAGTGCGGGAGCTGCCCGGCGACGACATCGAATTCGGCTTTCCGCGCGGCGCGGACGACCGCGGCGCACGCCCCGAAAACCGTGCCGTGTGGGAGTTCTGGCGGGAGGCGGCACCGTACGATCTTCACGTCAGCCTGCACGGAATGAGCGTCGCGGCGGGGCCGTACTTCTTGGTCGAACGGTCGTGGTGGCCGCGTTTCCAAGGGGTGGCCCGCACCCTGGCTGGGACGGTGGAGGAAGCGGGCTACGCGCTCCACGATGTCAAGCGCCACGGCGAGAAGGGGTTTCACCGCCTCGAGCGCGGCTTCTGCAGCCGCCCGGACTCCCGCGCGATGAGACGGCACTTCCTGGCTCTGGACGATCCGGCGACGGCCTCGCGGTTCCGTCCCAGCTCGATGGAGGCGGTGCGGGCGCTGAGCGGCGACACCCTGACGCTCGTGACCGAGATGCCGTTGTTCGTCACGCCCGGAGTGGGAGACGAGCTCGGGCCGCCGGACCCGGCGCTGACGCAGTGGCGGCAGCGGATCGCACGGTGGGACGCGCAGATCCGAGCGGCGAGCGGCAAGGCGGCCGCCGGAGGCGAGAGCCCGGACGGGCGAAACGGCAGGCTCGCTGCCGCTCAAGAGTCCGTCCGTGCTGCGGCGAACAAGGCGGGTCTCTGGGCAATGCCCGTCAACGACCAGATGCGCTTTCAGTGGGCCTTCATCCGAGCGGGGCTGACGGCGGTGAAGGCAGCCCGCGGCAGAACCCCCGCGGACTGAAGCCCGGTCCCGGCCACGGGGCAGGCAAGTGCCGGTGCCGCTGCCATGATCCGCGAGAGGCTCCCCCCCTCGGCCCCGCAGCCTCGCCGCTCTCGGTGCTCGTGCGGACTCGTCCACGGGCTGCTATCTTCACAGCAGTCGCCGGGGGCATCCTGCGGCGCACGCGCGACGCGGCTGCGGGATTGAGACGAACCCCAATGACCTGATCCGGCTGATACCGGCGTAGGGAGCGCGGCTTCGGCGGGTCCGCCCCGCCAGCGGCCGGATGCTTCCGTCCGGCGACGACGCGGGGGCCGGAGGAGAATCGCTCCGCCATGATCAAGCCCGCCGACCCGGCGCTGTCCCCCCCCCCCCGCACCCCCCCCGCTCCCCGTCGCCCACGACGACGCGTTCCCCAACTCGGCCAAGGTCTTCGTGGACGGTCCGGGCGGCATCGGCGTCCCCATGCGGGAGATATCGCTCTCCGGCGGCGAGCCCCCGCTCCGCGTCTACGACACCAGCGGCCCGCGCGGCTTCGATGTCCGCGACGGCCTGCCCCCCCTCCGCGAACCCTGGATCGCCGCACGCGACGTGCGCGTCACGGGCCGCTCCGCCGTCCCCACTCCCGGCAAGAAGGATGACCCGCTCGAGCTCCCCCCCGGCCTGCGCCGCACCACCCGCCGCGGCAACGGCCCCGTCACGCAGATGCACTACGCGCGGCGCGGCGAGGTCACCCCCGAGATGGAGTTCATCGCGCTGCGCGAGGGCATGGACCCGCGCTTCGTCCGGGACGAGGTCGCGCGCGGCCGCGCGATCATCCCGGCCAACATCAACCACCCCGAGCTCGAGCCCATGATCATCGGGCGCGGCTTCAAGGTGAAGATCAACGCCAACATCGGGAACTCGGTGGTGGCCTCGTCCATCGACGAGGAGGTCGAGAAGCTGCGCTGGGCGACCCTGTGGGGCGCGGACACGGTCATGGACCTGTCGACGGGGAGGAACATCCACGCCACGCGCGAGTGGATCATCCGCAATTCACCCGTGCCGATCGGCACGGTGCCCATCTACCAGGCGCTGGAAAAGGTCGGCGGCGTGCCCGAGGAGCTGACCTGGGACGTCTACCGCGACACCATCGTCGAGCAGTGCGAGCAGGGGGTGGACTACTTCACCGTGCACGCCGGGGTGCTTCTGCGCTACGTGCCCCTGACGGTCGACCGGGTCACGGGCATCGTCTCCCGAGGCGGCTCGATCCTCGCCAAGTGGTGCCTGGCCCACCACCGCGAAAATTTTCTCTACACTCACTTCCGCGAGCTCTGCGAAATCATGCGCGAGTACGACGTCTCGTTCTCGCTGGGGGACGGACTGCGCCCGGGCTCGATCGCGGACGCGAACGACGAGGCCCAGTTTGCGGAGCTGCGGACGCAGGGCGAGCTGACGCGGATCGCTTGGGAGTACGACGTGCAGGTGATGAACGAGGGACCGGGGCACATTCCCATGCACCTGATCAAGGAGAACATGGACAAGCAGCTGGAGTGGTGCGACGAGGCGCCGTTCTACACCCTGGGGCCGCTCACCACCGATATCGCGCCCGGATACGACCACATCACCAGCGCGATCGGCGCGGCGATGATCGGGTGGTACGGGACGGCCATGCTCTGCTACGTGACGCCCAAGGAGCATCTGGGTCTGCCCGACCGCGACGACGTCAAGGACGGCGTGATCGCGTACAAGATTGCGGCCCACGCCGCCGATCTGGCGCGCGGACACCCCGCGGCCCGGCAGTGGGACGACGCGATCTCCAAGGCCCGCTTCGAGTTCCGCTGGCGCGACCAGTTCAACCTTTCGCTGGACCCGGTGACCGCACGGGAGTTTCACGACGAGACGCTGCCGGCGGAGGGGGCCAAGGTTGCGCACTTCTGCTCGATGTGCGGACCGAAGTTCTGCTCGATGAAGATCAGCGACGACGTGCGCCGCTTCGCCCGCGAGCGCAGTCTGGACGCCGTTCAGGCCAGGGAGGAAGGCATGAATGAGAAAGCACGGGAATTCCGGCGCGGGGGCGGCAGGCTGTACGTGTCCGCGGGAGAGCCGCGGTGAGCGTGCGCGAGGGTTTCGGCCGTCGCCCGGCGGCGCGGGCTGCGACGTGGCTTCCGAGCAGCCCGTGGACTCGAATGCCTGGAGGATTTCTTCCACGGGCTGCTGGGGCCGCCCTGCCGGTCTTCCTGGCCGCCTGCGCTGCCTGCGCACCGGGTGCGGGCATCGACGACTCCGCCGATCTCGTGATCTACGGCGCCCGCGTCTGGGACGGAACCGGAGCGCCCATGACCCCGTCGTCGGTCATCCAGATCGCGAACGGCAGAGTCCTGTCCGTGGCGCCTCCGCCGGACGATGCGGACGTGGCGGCGCTGGCGGAGGCGGTCGGCGCGGCGGCGCTGAACGCGAGGGGGTGGTATGTCGTCCCGGGCATCATCAACGCGCACGGTCATGTGGGCGGCGGCTGGAACGCGGGCAGCGGCGTCGGCTACCGCGAATACGCGATCGCGGAGCTGGCGCGGTACGCACGCTTCGGCGTGACGACCGTCAACAGCCTGGGCGGGGACCGCGCGCCTTCCTTCGTGCTGCGCGACGCCGCCTGGAGCGAGGAGACCTCGGGCTGGGCACGGCTTCTCGTCGCGGGCCCCGTCGTGACCGGGTCCACGCCCGAAGAAGCGACCGTGAACACCGACGCTGTCGCGGCGGCGGGTCCGGACTGGATCAAGATCCGGGTCGACGACAACCTGGGGACCACGGACAAGATGACCCCGGAGTCCTACGGAGCGGTGATTTCCCGCGCCCGGGCGCACGGCCTGCGGGTGGCGTCGCACCTCTTCTATCTGGAAGACGCCAAGGCCCTTCTGCGCGCCGGGACCGGCATGGTCGCGCACAGCATCCGGGACGAGCCGGTGGATGCGGAGACCATCGAGCTGTTCCGCGAGACCGGCGTCTGCTACGTCCCGACCCTCGCGCGCGAAGTGTCGACCTTCGCCTACGGAGAGCGGCCCGACTTCTTCGACGACCCATTCCTGATGTCCGATGTCGACTGGGAGCAGGTCGAGGCGGTGAGCGCCCCGGCGCGGCAGGAGCGGGTCAGGGCGTCCAGCGCCGCCGAAGCGTACGGGCGTGCGCTGCGGATCGCGCAGGACAACCTCGCACGCCTGGCCGAGGCGGGAGTGCCGATCGCATTCGGGACCGACTCCGGTCCCCTGGGACGCTTCCAGGGCTACTTCGAGCACATGGAGATGGCGCTGATGGCCGAGGCGGGGCTGACCCCCGAGCAGATCCTGCGTTCGGCGACGGGGGTCGCCGCCGACTGTCTGGGCCTGGGCGATGTCGGTAAGCTGGAGCCGGGCAACCGGGCCGACTTCATCGTGCTGCGAGCCGACCCGCTCGCGGATGTGGCGAATATGAGGGCCATCGAGGGTGTGTGGATCGGCGGGGAGCGCGTGAGCGGGCGGTGAGGGTGTGGGTGGACGGTGGGGGTGTGGGCGGACGGTGGGGGTGTGGGCGGACGGTGGGGGTGTGGGCGGACGGTGAGTACGTGGTGAGTACCCCGTTCTATCGAATAGTCATGGCGTAAACGCAGCTCAGTCTCACAGCGTATCCCATGCCCATAGGATTATCGCGTGTGCGTTATAATGTGTGTATACTGTAATGGTCGAATCGCGGAGAATTCTCCCTACACTACAGGGCGCGACAGCCTACAGGGCGGGATAGGATAGAAGGCATGAGGATGACAGCCAATGTGAAGAAGGCGTTCCATGTTCTCGCGGAGGCCGAAGAGTCCCTCAGGGCGCTCATACGGGAGAGCCTGGAAGAGGACGAGTACGGCGAGGTGGCCGTGATCGCCGGGGTGGCGGAAGAGCTGTCGCAGGCGATCGCGATCCTCGAGACGCCGCCGCCTCCGAACACCGGCCCGAACCCGAGTTCGGAACTCTTCGGCCATCCGGCGGCCTACCCCCGGTTCGAGAGGAACGGCTACGGACTCGTCAAGACCGGCTGGTCAAAGAAGAACCGGGAAGAGTACGTTCACCGCGCTCCGAAGGACGTGGTCTGGGCCCTTGCCCGGATGCTCCGGGAACACATCGGGCCGGAGAACCGGTTCACGGCGTCCGGTATCTTCTCGCTGCTGGAGGAGCGGGGCGAAGAGATCCCGGCCTACCAGGTCTACGTCTGCCTGGCGTGGCTCAAGAGCGCCGGAGCCGTCACGGGCAACGGCCGGGCCGGATACCGGACGGACCCGGCGAAGCTCTCGGACGAGGGCATGGATGTACTGTGGCAGTCCCTGAAGGAGGAGCGGTGAAGGCGCGGTCGGCGACCCGTCTGCCGCGCACGCGCACCGCCCCTGCGATCATCGACAACCGGGACCGCAAGCTGGGCAGCTTTCTCCGGTCGAGGATCGGCCCCGGGGCGCGAATGTCGGTGGTGTCGGCCTACTTCACCATCTACGGCTACGCGGACCTGCGCGACGAGCTGGAATCCGTCGACCGGCTGCGCTTCCTCTACGGCGATCCTCGCGGCGTGGGCGCGCCGGACCCCGCCGGCGACGCCGCCAAGGCGTTCCGGCTGACGGACGACGGGGGCTTGGAGCTGAAGCAGGCGCTGGCTCAGAAGCCGCTCGCCCGCGCGTGCGCCGGCTGGATCAGGGACAAGGCGGATATTCGCTCGGTCGCGAAGGCCAACTTCCTGCACGGGAAGCTCTACCATATCGCTCGCGCCGCGGGCGATACCGCAGCCGTCGTCGGCAGCTCCAACTTCACGCGCAGCGGCTTGGGTCTGAGTGCGAATCCAAACATCGAGCTGAACCTTGAAGTGCGCGACGAGGCCGACCGGGCACCGCTGCTGGACTGGTTCGACGGCCTGTGGCACGACCGCTGGCTGACGCGCGATGCCAAGCAAGATGTTCTCGCCGCCCTCGAACGCTTCGGCCGCGACTACTCGCCCGAGTTCGTCTACTACAAGACGCTCTTCCATGTACTCGAGGACAGGCTGGCCGACCGGGGAGCGCGGGACGGGCTGGTCGAGGCGGTCCACCTGCACGACACGGCGGTCTGGAAGATGCTCTTCGAGTTCCAGAAGGACGGCGCCGTGAGCGCGGTCAACCGCCTGCTCCGGCACAACGGCTGTATCGTCGCCGACAGCGTGGGCCTCGGCAAGACGCTGACGGCGTTGGCCGTGATCAAGTTTTTCGAGCTGCGCAACGAACGGGTTCTCGTGCTCTGCCCCAAGAGGCTGTCGGAGAACTGGGTGCGCTACACGTCGTGGGCCGGATACGCCCACAACCCTCTGGAGAAGGACCGCCTGGGATACAGCGTGCTCGCCCACACCGATCTGAGCCGGACGAGCGGAAAGTCTGGACATGTCGATCTGGCGAAGTTCAACTGGAGAGCCTTCGACCTGATCGTCATCGACGAGTCTCACAACTTCCGCAACGAAGGCCGGGACAAGAAGGACGACGAGGGCAACGTCATCGGGCGCAGCCGTTACGGGCGGCTGCTGGAAGAGGTCCTGCGGGACGGCGTTCGCACCAAGGTGCTGATGCTTTCGGCCACGCCGGTCAACACCAGCCTGCGGGATCTTCGCAACCAGGTCTACCTGATGACCGAGAAGCGGCAGGACGCCTTCCGGGAGAGCCTGGGGATCGGAAGCGTTCAGAGCCTGTTCAAAGTCGCCGAGACCGTGTTCCGAAAGTGGGAGAAGGCGAGCGCCGGCAGGGGAAAGCGGGACAAGGCGTCCCTTCTGGAAGGGCTCGGAGCCGACTTCCTGGCGCTTCTGGATGCGGTCACGATCGCCCGCTCCCGCGACCATATCCGCCGCTACTATCCCGACGTGGAAAAGAAAATCGGCGGCTTTCCGGAACGGGCGAAGCCGGTGAACCTGCATCCGCCCAGCGACGCGGAGGGCGAGCTGTCCTACGACGATCTGCACAAACGCATCGGCTGCTTCCGCCTGGCCGTCTACATGCCATCGCAGTACGTCACGGACACGACCGACCTGGACAGGGAGAAGGCGGAGCAGAACTTCGACCAGCGCGACCGCGAGCGCTGGCTGGTGGGGATGATCCGCGTGAACCTGCTCAAGCGGCTCGAAAGCTCCGTCCACTCCTTCGCCCTCACGATGGGGCGGATCATCGAGAAGATGAACGAACTCGACCGGCGCATCGAGGCGTGGCGCAACAAGCCGGGCAACGAGCAGTTCGAGCTTCCCGACCTCGACGAAGAGGAGGAGGACGAGGAGTTCACGCTAGGTAAGGGGCGGCGCTACCGGCTTGCGGCGCTGGACTTGGAGCGCTGGCAGGAAGACCTGCGGGAGGACCGGCGCACCTTCGAAGCCATGCATGGCCTGGCGAAGCGGGTGACCGTCGAACGAGATGCCAAGCTCGCCCAACTCAAGAGCGTGCTGCGACAGAAGGCAGAGCGGGCTCCGGCCGACAAGGACCGCCGCCGGAACCGAAAGGCGCTCGTCTTCACCACCTTCGCGGATACGGCCCGCTACCTCTACGAGAATCTGGCCGACTGGGCGGTGGCGGAACTCGGCGTTCACATGGCGCTGGTCACGGGCAGCAAGGCGAACAGAACCACGACCGGGGGAAGGACGGGCTTCACCGACATCCTCGGCAGCTTCGCTCCCCGGGCGCAGCAGCGGACCGGCGAAGGCGAAGAAGTCGATTTTCTGATCGCCACCGACTGCCTCGCGGAGGGGCAGAATCTTCAGGACTGCGACCTGGTGGTCAACTACGACATCCACTGGAACCCCGTCCGCCTCATGCAGCGGCTGGGGCGGATCGACCGGATCGGAAGCCGGAACGAGCAGGTCGCCATGACCAACTTCTGGCCGACCGCGGATCTCGACCGCTACCTCGACCTGAAGAACCGGGTCGAGGCGCGGATGGCCCTCGCCGATGCGGCGGCCACAGGTAAGGACGATCCCCTGAGACCGGAGGAGACGGAAGGCGGCTTGGAGGGTGCGGAGCAGTCGGCCCGCTTCGAGCTGAGCTTCCGCGACCAGCAGCTCAAGCGGCTGCGGGAGGAGAGCCTAGATATCGAGGAGGTAGACGACGGCGTGTCGCTCAGCGACCTCACCTTGGACGACTTTCTGGCCGATCTGGTCAACTACCTGCAGGAGAACCGGAAGGCTCTGGAAGCCGCTCCCTTCGGCGTCTGCGCCGTTGTTCCCCCCACGTCCTCGTCCGCAGGCGGCGGGGTGGCTCCGTGCGCCGTCCGCCCGGGCGCGATTTTCTGCCTTAAGCAGACGGCAGGTCCCCGGGGACGGACGCCGAACCGGCTGCAGCCGTATTTCGTGGCCTACGTCAGGGATGACGGCACGGTGCGCTGCACCTTCAGGCAGGCCAAGCAGACCCTGGCGCTCTTCAGCGCTCTGGCGCGGGGCCGCACCGAGGTACTCACCGACTTGGTGGACGCATTCGACCGGGAGACCCGGCACGGCCGCCGGATGCAGAAATACGAGCGCATGCTCGCGGCCGACTTGCGAAGCATCGTCGGCGGGTTCCGCAGGGCCGAATTCGACAGGCTGGGCCGAAGCCGCGGGGCCAAGCTCACCAAGCGCTCCGAACAGCCGAGGAGCGCGGCCGACTTCGAGCTGGTCACTTGGCTGGCGATCGCGGAGGCGACGGAATCGTGACCGACCTGTTGAAGAAGGACATCCGGGAAGCGCTTCGGGAGTGTGCGGACGGTACGCTGAAGGAGAGGGCGGCACGGCTGCTCGGCGTCCTCGGCTACGAGAGCGAGCGCACGTGGGGCGTGGAGAGCGTCTCGGAGTTCCTCGGGGTCTTCAATGCCGACGACATGCTCACGGAACGGCAGCGCGAGCTCTTCGAGCCTTGGCGCGGGGTAGATATCGTCTTCCAGTACACCGAGGAGGAGCTGTCCGCCCAGAACGAACTTCTTCGGCAAGATCTGTTGGGCCGCCAAGGACTGGAACAGGGCCGCGCCGAGTCCTTCCTCTTCTTGGCCGTCGACCTGGAATCCGGCGATTACGCCCGCCACCGGCTGGCCGCGATGACGCGGGCCGTCAACCGGCTCTTCCCGATGCCCGTCATCGTGTTCTACCGATATGTCCGGGGCATTGCCGCTCACCCGAATCAGACGGGGCCGAACGGAGCGACCGCCCTCTCGGTCGCCGTGATCCACCGCCGGGCGCACAAGCGGGACGCGGACAGGGATGTTCTCGAAAAGGTGACCCTGGTCAAGGACATCCGCGTCTCCGACCCGCACCGGGCGCACATCGAGATTCTCGGCGATCTCGCTCTGCAGCGGATGGCCGATGCCAGGGTGGAGCGCTCCTTCGACACGCTTCACGCCGGCTGGGAGGAGCAGCTCGACACAGAAGAGCTGAACAAACGCTTCTATCTGGACTTGTTCGCGTGGTTCCAGAGGGCGGTTGGCGAGTGCGGCAGGTGCGGCTTCAGCCCCGCCGCCCGCCACACCGTGTTCACGAAGCCGTGCGTCGTGCCCGCCGCCTTCGCCATCGACCGGCACGACCAGTGCGTCGCGTCCGGCGGCTTCTCCTGCGTCGTCCGCCGGATGATCTCCGTCCTCAGCGCCGCCTGCGCCTTCGGGCACCTGCCCCCGTGGTTGCCGCCCCGGGGACGCTCCTTCTCGATCCCCTTCATGCCTTCCTCCGCGTACCGCCGCCGCCAGCGGCTCACCTTGTCCCTGCTCGTCCGCAGCTCCCGGGCGATGGCCGTGTTCGTCATCCCCTCCGAGGCCATCAGCACGATCTGCGACCGGTCCCGCTGCCGCACCGTCGCGCTCCGAGACCGCGACCACCGCTCCGGAATCTCCCGGTCCCCCTCCGCAACCTCGATCTCGACCGCCTTCCGCATGGCTCCCTCCTTGTCGGTGCCTCTCGATTCCGCACGAAGAAGAAGCATAACCCGCACGGCCATGCTTTTGACAGGCTATAACGCCGACACTACACTAGCTAGCCGTCCTGCGACCTGTGCCTCGCCTAAAGCACCGCGCTCGCGGCCTGCGATCCAGTCGGGGAGATCAGTGTGTGGCGGGATTCGTACGAGTCTGGAACACGCTGCTTGGGATGTCGGCCGTCTTGAGGGGACGGTGTCCAGATTCCTGACGACAACTAACCGCTGGGGGTATCCGAAGGTGTTACGTTGGTTGGTTCCTTTCCCCACTGAGGGGACCAGACACATCCGAGACCCCTGGACAAGTGAGAGATGAGATACGAAGAGAGATCAAGCCAACTGATAGACCTGATTGGCTGGTTCGAGGCCAACTCGTCCGCCGATCATTGCCACGACGCCATCGCGGCGCTTCAGCACATTCAGGGAACAGGGGCGGGACCACTGGGAATCAGATCCACAGGCCCTGGAAAGGTGGAATCGCGGTTGCGATGACTTGCTTCAGCTTCTGAACACCCTGGGCGCGCGGAAGAAGGAGCCCTTGACAACGGTCATGAGGGGAAGCAACCCGGGTGCGGTTTCTGTCCTGGGTCGAGTTTGCCTATCGACTCTCCACCTACGCCATCCTGTCCTCGTGGATTGAAGACAAAACAGAAGAAACGACGATCAGCATGAAGATCAACCTGATGACCAGCGAAGTGACCGAGACTCGGAGCCACAAGGCCATGAGAGTGCCGAAGAAGCATCATAAGGCCACCAAGTCCATTTGAACGTGGAGGGTATCCGGAAGCCCGTGTCTACGCGCCCGACAACCTGCCCGCTGGGCCGAGAGATCACGTTCGGCACATGAGTTGGCCGCTGTTGGATTCTCCGTCGCCGACTCGTTTCTCCAGTCCGCCCCGCAACCCTTCCGACCAGTGATGACCGATATCGGCGGAATGGGCGTTGCCAAATGGCTGCCGATCCTAGCGGCTTGCGTTGGGGCGCTGGCGGCTGTGGTTGGCGTATCGCTGGGCATTCGGCGCTTTCGATTGGCGCGCCGCGCGTATGCACTATCGGTCGAGGCGGAGCGTCGGAAAGGACCAGCGGTCGAGGTCTACCTAGCCGACTACCGGATGCTGAATCCTTCGTGCGAAGAACGCCGCATCTACGTTTTTCATCTGCTCATCACGAACAAGTCTCTAACGGCCAACTCCATCAAGCGAATCGAACTCATGCTGGAGTACGGCCAGCAGGGCCAGCCGCCTTCCAACGTGGTGATCCCTCACGATTCGAGCGCGGCCATTGCGGCCAGCATGGAAGCAACCGAGGTCATCCGCGTCCCCCGTTCCATCGCCGCGGGTGCCACCATTTCCGGTGCCGCATTGTTCCCATTCGATACCGAGCTGATTGGGGATGGTATGGTGAAGTCACACATCCTGACGGTGACGGACGCTCATGACCGAGACATTCAGCGTCAGGCTATTCTCCTGTGGGAGGTGCAGTCGTGAGTAGGTCCAAGTGGCAGACGGTGGAGATGCCGTTGAGGCACCCGTCCGAAGCCGATCCGGTCCCGATTGCTGGCGACGGAATGGTCGCTACCGCTATCCAAAGCTATGGCCGTTGGATCCCGGTCCTGATTCTCGACACGTCCTCCCGTCCGGACATTGAGACATTGGTTCGCGCGCACGGTGAATTGGGATCGGGGGACGCGATTTCCGGGTGGTCGTTTAAGACCCGTCTCGGTATTGGCCTCTCTGCCCCTATGCTGGTGCTCAGGTTCATGAAGCCGAGCAAATGTCTTGTTATGATCGAATTCGACTTGGAGGAGCAGGGCATTCTGGTGGATCAAATCCTCTGGGCGAAGGGTGTCTACTTGCAATCCGGACGACCGGGCGACCGTCTCGCATCCACGCACGACAACCCGAGGATACTGGTCGAGGTGCCGGCAAACGGGGCATTCGCCAAGCGATTTCGGTCAGCCCGCAAGAAGGCCCTGTTCCAGAGCTTCCGAAACAGGGGCATGAGCCGAACTGACTCGAAGAACGCGGTGAGGGCGCTATTGGGGGAATTGCGGAGCATGTTTCACGGAAATATGCGGTTTCGCTCTCAGAAGGCCGCGCCGAACCAGTGCAAGACCTCCGTCGATTGATTCCCCAACCGACCCAAGCATCTAGCGGCTCGGACCCTGATCGCGATCCGGTCCAGGGCGACGCATCAGATACGGAGGCCGGGCGGTCCCACGACGGCGGATTTCCCGAAATACTCGGCCAAGCGTGTCGCTAGCACGTCGAGCCGCTCGCTTTGCCGCTGTAAGGCTTCGTTCTCCGCGCTTAGCCCGAAGTTCGGGGCAGAATCGGGCCGATTATCGCGGTTAACGTGTTGCAGCCGAAAGACCCGAGTTGATTTCGGCATCCGGATGCTGTACCCATGTAACGATTCGGTGTGCATATTGACATGATTCAGCATATCCGTTACCATGATACCCATGTACATCGAACGCGTGCCCAACCGGAACTCCCCGCCCGCCGTCCTGCTGCGCGAGTCCTTCCCAAGGACGGCAAGGTCTGCAAGCGCACCCTCGCCAACTTCTCGAAGTGGCCCGACGAGATCGTCCGGGGGCTGCGCATCCTGCTCAAGGGCGGCGTCGCCCTGAAGTCGATGGACGACGCCTTCGAGATCCTGCGCTCCCGACCCCACGGGCATGTCGCCGCCGTCGTGGGCACGGCCCGGAAGCCGGGCATGTCGGTTCATCCGGGGTGTTGTCGGGCCATCAAGCGTGGGTGCACCAAGGATAGCGGGATAGCGCATCGGGCTCCAAGGACGTACGCCGGAGGGGGCCGGGTGGCGTCAGACTGCCCGGCGGGGGCCGGGTTCGTCAGATCGCCCGAATGGGGCCGGGATAGCGGGTCATGTTCTTGTCGGTTGTCAGCAGCGTGACGTTTTCCACCCGCGCTTGCGCTACGAGCATGCGATCGAAGGGATCCTTGTGAATCGGCGGCAATCGGCCGACAGCAACCGCGTGTTCGGACCGGATCGCGAGTTCGCCGTAGCCGTTTCGGATCAGACCATGCCGCAGCTCGCTTGGTTCGACGTGGAAGTCGCGTCTGCCGAGCGCGTTCTTGATGACGATCTCCCAGATGCTGGCGACACTGAACATCAGGCTGGTGGCGGGGTCTGCGAGAAGGTCCCGGGATTTCGGCGACAACCGTCCGGGATCCCCTGCTGCCCACAGAAGCAGGTGGGTATCCAGCAACAACGTCATGCGTTCGCCCCGAACATGTCGTCCATCTCGGCACTGCCCATACTGTCGAAGTCATCGGGAACCTCGATCCGTCCGGCCATGAACCCCAGACGGCGGACCGTCGTCCCAGGGCAGGGGAGGTCAAGGCCGAACTTGCGCCGCAGGCGGTCATACGTCTCCCGTGCCTCGGAACACGCCGTTGCAACGGATTCCCGTAACCGCTTCAAGTCCGCCCCGCTATAGAGCAGATCCACGGTGTCGGCGATGAAGTCCTCGACGAGGAGATCGCCGGGATCCTGCCGCACGACCCACCGCCAGAACTTGGCCATGCGTTCATCGTCGGGGTGGCCATAGTCTTCCGGCTGCAGCCCCGCGACCGCCCACGGCTTGCCCAGACGAAGGTCGGGATTCACCGAGTCCTGATAGGACCAGATCCGCAAACCTGCCATCAGGGCTGCGCAAACAAACGCTCCATTGGACGTATACCGATCGCCTTCCGTCGGCGACCCGGCTTGCTCACCACGCCTGTCCAGATCGCGCAGGTACGACTCCACGTGGTGCTTGAGGGTGTAACTCGAACATCTCGGAGGAGCCGGGCCATTGAAGCGGCGCGCCCACCCGCACCCTCTCAACCGGTAGCTCACCGACACCCGTCCGTCCACAAAGTATTCCAGCGTGTTGCGTATCCCCTGTTCATACTTGCCGCCCGCCCGCAACTCGTCCCGCGCAGCATCCAGGTCGGGGGGAATCAGCTCCGCGTTCCAACGCCCCGCGTGCTCCCCGTCTTCCCGCCGCCGACGGCGCACTTGACCCAAGCCGTACGAATTGAGTGCGGGATAGACGGCCAGGACGCGCTCGCGCTCCGAATCGAAATAGCCGTGATCCGACAGCAGCCGAGCCGATCTTGACCACAAACGCTGGCTCTTGGTCATGAGAAACCCCTGTGATAATCTGAAAGCCCCTACGGTTGAGTGAGAACAGTAGGGATTTATAGGTAGCGCGTCAAGGGGCCCTGCGAGAGCTGAACGGACCCACGGCCGATTGTCGCTCGATTCTCGTCCTGATTGTCGCTGGACATCAGGTGGATAGCAGGATAGCGCATCGGGCCCCAAGGGCAGCGAGCCCGGTCCGGCCAGAGCGAAACGCAGTAGTCGGCCAGGAGGCGAACCGCCACGCGGAGCGGCGGGAGGACGATCAAGCAGCAGCTGGACACAATCAGCCCTCAGGAATATCCTTAGTTCCGTTCGTCCTCAGAACGCCTTCTCCTCGCTGGTCTTTATGGTCTGTACAAGAACATGTTCCGAAGGGGCCAACTATCTGGTCCTGCGCTTGAACGAGCCGGATGCGAAGGCGCTGGTGAAGAATGTCGCCAGCTCGAAGCAGCAGAGCGCTCTGCTGGACAGGATCAAGCAGATGGAGCGGTTCAAGGCGCTGTATTTCTCTGCCGACCGGGCTCGGCCGAGTCATGTCGACCTGCCGGACTTCGACGCATGAAGGGGCCGAGGGCCGACCCGGAGCTGATCACCCGCCTCGCAAAGTTGCTCGAGCCCCGAAAAGAGGTGCTGGAGGCTTACCTCTTCGGCTCCCAGGCGAGCGGGCGCGTTCGGAAGCACAGCGACATCGACGTGGCCGTGTACATCGACGAAGCGCTGGCCGACAACGGCGGATGGGGCTACACCGCCACGCTCATGACCGAGCTGATGGCAGGCCTGGGAACCAACGACATTGATCTCCTCGTCCTCAACGGAGCACCGCCGGTCCTTTGCCACCGCGTGCTGCGCGACGGTGTGCGCCTGCTCTCCCGCGATCTCCGCGCGACCACGACCCGGGAAGGCCAAGCGCTCTCGCGTTACTGCGACTTCGTCCCGCAGCTTGCGAAGATGGAAGCGGCCCGGCATTCGGCGGTCCGATCCGAGGGTGCGCCATGACCCCCGGACAGGCCGATCCCGCCGTCGTTCGGCGCCACTTGGCGGCGTTGCGCTCGGCTTTGGGCAACCTCCGGTGCCACGCCGGAATATCGCCTCGCGAGCTCGACACGGATCACGATCGTCGCTGGGCAGTCGAGCGCGGCCTTCAGCTCTGCGCGCAGAACGCCTTGGACATCGCTACGCACATTTCTTCGGCGGAGGGACTGGATGCGCCGGACTATGGCGGTTATCGTCGCTGTCGAGGCGACGCTGCCGGGTGAACTTTCAGCCCCCGCGCTCGGTAAGACTTCCAGAGTCCGGGGCGCCTTGACCGGATCATCTGCGGCTCGCAAGCCTTCAACGTGCGAACACAAGGAGACGACCCGATGTTTCGCTGCGACAAGCGCACCCCGCTGCTCGGCACGAGCCTTGCGGCTCTCCTACTCGCGCAGGCGGCCTGCGACCTGTTGGAAGCGGACGACGACCCGCTCGCGGAAGTCGAGGTCATCGCCCTCGTGGAAGGGCTTGGGACGCTGGGCATCCTCAGTCCCGCCGATGATGCGACCGGAGCGGCGGCAACCGCTCCGTGCCCGCTGGGCGGCGAAGTCACGTTCGAGGGGATCCCCATCGGCAGCGCTGTGACGCAGACGATAGAGCTCGACATCACCGTGACCCCCCGCGCCTGTCGGCTGTCCAGCCGCGGCCTGACGTTCACCCTCGACGGCAGTCCCAACCTCCGCGAGCAGGGCGTCATCACAATCGTCGGGTTCTTCGAGAGGGTGGACGTGGACATAGAGATCACCGGCTCGGTGGACTGGGAGCTCGATGACCGGTCGGGAACCTGCACGGTGAATCTCGTGCTGGACGGAGAGACCGTCCCTTCCGTCACCGATCCCGCCCCGACCCTGACCGGAAGCCTGGCGGGCACCATGTGCGGCGTTTCCGTCGACCTCAACCTCGAAGACCTCCCCGTCCCCACCTGAGGCCACCGTTCCGCATCGACACGATGCGCCGTCCGCTTCCAAGATCATGAGCGAAGGACCCCGCTTCTTCGCCGCTCCCGCCGAACTCAGGGCATGGTTCGAGGAGAACCACGACAAGCTCGACGAGCAGTGGGTGGGCTACTACAAGAAGGGCTCGGGACTGCCCAGCATCACTTGGCCGGAGTCGGTGGACGAGTCGCTGTGCTTCGGGTGGATCGACGGAATCAGGAAGTCCATCGACGGCAGGAGCTACAAGATCCGCTTCACGCCGCGCCGCCCCGGAAGCCATTGGAGCGCCCGGAACCTGGGCCGGATGAAGCGCCTGATGAAGGCGGGGCTGGTGACGGAAGCGGGGCTGGCCGCCTACCGCCGCCGCCGTCCCGGCAACGAGAAGCGGGCGTCGTACGAGCAGAGCGCGAACATGGCTCTGTCGGCCGAGTACGAGCGCCGCTTACGGGCAGATCCCGGTGCCTGGGACTGGTTTCGGGCGGCGCGGCCGTCCTACCGAAAGCAGGTGACCTGGTGGGTCGTGAGCGCCAAGCGCGAGGAAACCCGCCTGCGGCGTCTGGGCATTCTCATCGAGTCCTGCGCCCGGGGCGAGGTGATCCCGGCGATGCGCTGGACCCAGAAGAAGAGGTAGCGCGGCTTCTGTCTTTCGGCCGACAAGACATCAATCTTATCGTAGTCCGCACGCCGCCATCTTTTATCGTAGTCGGCATCGCCGTCCCAACCAGCGAAGACCGAGCCGTGCATCCAGCCAGCCCCGGCCCCGTACTCCGGCTCGACGACCTCTCCCTCCGCTTCGGCGGCGTCACCGCGCTGTCCGGCCTCACCATGCAGGTCCGAGAGGGCGAGCTCCTCGCCGTCATCGGCCCGAACGGCGCTGGCAAGACCAGCGTCCTCAATTGCATCTCGGGACTGTACCGTCCGCAGACGGGAACGATCACGCTCACGGAGTGCGACGGCCGCCGTCACGCGCTGCACCGCCTCCCGCCGCACCGCATCGCGGCACTGGGTGTGGCCCGGACGTTTCAGAACATCGAGCTGTTCAAACACATGACGGTCCTGGAAAACCTCATGCTGGGACGACATGTCCACATGCGCGGCGGCGTGCTGAGCGGCGGCCTCTACCTGGGCCGCCAGCGCCGCGCCGAAATCGAGCACCGCCGCTACGTTGAAGAGGTCATCGACTTCATGAACCTGGAACCGCTGCGCAGCAAGGAGGTGGGCAGCCTGGCGTACGGGAACCAGCGGCTCGTGGAGATGGCGCGCGCGCTGGCCCTCGACCCCGCCGTCCTGCTGCTCGACGAGCCCACCGCCGGGATGAACGCGGAAGAGAAGGAGTCGATGGCGCGGTTCATCCTCGATGTGCACGAGGAGCGCGGCGTCACGGTCGTGGTGATCGACCACGACATCGACGTGATCATGGACATCTCCGACCGGGTGGTGGTTCTCGACTTCGGGAGGCCGATCGCGCAGGGCACGCCCGAACAGATAAGGAACCACCCGGCCGTGATCGATGCCTACCTGGGGCACGCGCGGGACGAGCCGGGGGCCGCGGGGGCCGCGGGGGTCGGGGCTGTCGGGGTCGGTGCCGGAGCCATGGGGGCCGGGCCGTGAAGGCGAGCGTCGGCCCTCCGACGGGGGTCGGCAGCCCGTGGCCACGGGCTGCCGGAGCGTGACCGCCCAACGCGGTGCCGGGCCCGCCGCCGAGCATGCAGACGCAACCCTTCCGGGCCTGCTCGCGCAAAACGCCGCCGACCACCCCGACGATGTCGCCCTGCGCGAGAAGGAGTTCGGGATCTGGCAGGAGACGACTTGGGCGGAATACCTGAACCGCGTTCGTTCGTTCGCCCTGGGTCTCGTCAAGCTGGGTGTGGAGAAGGGAGACCGCATCGCAATCATCGGCGACAACCGGCCCGAATGGGTCATCGCCGAGCTGGCTGCGCAGGCGATCGGCGCACTCCCGCTGGGCCTCTACCAGGATTCGATCTCGGCGGAGCTGGCACGCATGCTGGAGGCCTCCGAGGCACGCCTCGTCGTCGCCGAAGACCAGGAACAGGTGGACAAGGTCCTCGACGTGCGCGACCGAGTGCCGGGGCTGCAACACATCGTGTATTACGATCCGCGCGGCATGTACGGGTACGAAGCCCCCGGCCTGATGGCCTTTGAAGAGGTGGAAGAGCTCGGCGACGGATTACGCGCCCGATTCCCCGGTGAATTCGTCCAACGGCTCACCGAAATCGGGCCTGCGGACACCGCGCTGCTCTGCACCACCTCGGGGACCACCAGCACGCCTAAGCTGGCCATGCTCTCGCACGCGAACCTCCTGGCCATGGCGGCGCAGCTCGTCAAAGTGGACCCCATGGGGCCCGGCGACGAGTTCGTCTCGTTCCTCCCGCTGGCGTGGATCGGCGAGCAGATGATCGGGGTGACGAGCGCGATGCTGGCCGGGTTCACCGTCAACTTCCCCGAGGAGACGGCCACGGTGCGGAGCGACATGCGGGAAATCGGCCCCGCCTTCCTGATGTCGCCCCCCCGGATCTGGGAGAACATGGTGTCGGACGTGCAGGTCATGGCCGAGGACACCACCCCCTTCAAGCGCCGCATCTACCGCTGGGCGATGAAACAGGGTGCGGCGGCGGCCGAGGCGGCCTCCGACGGCCGGCGCCCCTCGCTTCCCGCGCGCATCCGCCTCCGCCTCGCCGACTGGACGGTCTTCCACCCCGTCCGCGATCAGCTCGGCCTCAACCGGGTGCGGCGCGCGTACACGGGAGGCGCAGCCCTCGGCCCCGACGTCTTCCGCTTCTTTCACACCATCGGCGTGAACCTGAAGCAGCTCTACGGACAGACCGAGGTCTCGGGCATCTCGGTGGTGCACCGCGACGGCGACATCCGCTTCCACACGGTGGGCACGCCCTTCCCGCAGACCGAAATCAGGATCTCGGACGAGGGCGAGATCCTCTGCCGCAGCCCGGCCGTCTTCCAGGGCTACTTCCGCAACCCGAAGGCCACCGCCGAGACCCTCGAAGACGGTTGGCTCCGCTCGGGCGACGCCGGGTACTTCGAGGAAGACGGCCATCTGGTGGTCATCGACCGCCTGGCCGACGTGATGAAGCTCGCCGACGGGAGCGCCTTTTCGCCCCAGTTCGTCGAGAACAAGCTCAAGTTCAGCCCCTACATCCGCGAGGCGGTGGTCTTCGGGGGAGGCGCAGCCCCGTTCGTCACCGCGATGATCGCGATCGACATGGAGAATGCGGGGCAGTGGGCCGAACGCCGCCGCATTCCGTACACCACCTTTACGGACCTGGCGCGCCGCACCGAGGTCTACCGGCTCATCCGCCGCCATGTCACGACCGTCAACGAGGATCTGCCGGTGCCCGCCCGCATCCGCCGCTTCATCCTCCTCCACAAGGAACTGCACGCCGACGACGCGGAGCTGACGCGCACGCGCAAGGTCAGACGCCGCCACATCGCCTCGCGTTTCGGCGACATCATCAGCGCGTTGCAGGGGCGCGACGATACTGTCGCCGTGACGACCGAAATCACCTACCAGGACGGCCGGACGGCGGAGGTCGAGCACGCGCTCCGCATCGAGCCCCTCGACTGACATGGACATCTTCCTGCAGCTCACGGTCTCCGGACTCAGCACCGGCATGGTCTACGCCCTGGCCGCAGCCGGCTTCGTGGTGATCTACAAGGCCAGCGACGTGATTAATTTTACTCAGGGCGACCTCCTGCTTCTCGGCACCTATCTCATCTTTTTCGCCGTGGCTCAGACCGGGCTTCCGTGGAGTCTCGGGGTCGTCGTCACGGTGCTGCTGGCCGTCGCCGTGGCCCTCGCCGTCGAGCGGCTGGTGCTGCGGCCGCTTATCGGCGAGCCGGTCATCTCGATGATCATGGTGACCATCGGACTTTCGTCGGTGCTTCGGGGCCTGGTCAACGCGATCTGGGGCCCGTCGCCGCGCTCGTTCGAGTCGTTTCTGCCCTCGGGAGATATCGTCATCGGCCCCGCCGTGCTCTCGACCGGGCGGCTGCTGTCGATACCCATCGCGCTTGCGGTTCTCGCCGCGCTGGCCCTCTTCTTCCGCCACACCCGCGACGGGATCGCCATGCGCGCCATCGCCGACGACCAGCAGGCGGCCCTGAGCATGGGGATCAGCATTCCCCGGGTCTTCGGCGTGGCCTGGGGCCTGGCGGCGGCCTCGGCCGCGATCGGCGGAATCATGCTCGGCAACATCGTGGGGGTGAGCCCGAACGTGGCCTCGATCGGGCTCAGGGTCTTCCCGGTGGTGATCCTGGGCGGACTCGACTCGATCAGAGGAGCCGTGATCGGAGGAGCCGTCATCGGGCTGCTGGAGGTCTACACCGGCGGATACGTGGGCCGCGGCCTGAGCCTGGTGGTTCCGTACGGGGTCCTGGTCCTCGTGCTGATGGTTCGGCCCTACGGGCTCTTCGGAAAGGAGATCATCGAACGGGTATGAGTCGGTCATGAGCCTTCGCGAGTGCGGCGTCTTCCACACCCGCTACGAGTCCGACATGGGTCTGCGGCCCCGGCCGGCGCAGCGCATCCGGCTCGCGGTCTTCGCGGTCTTCGTGCTGGTCTTCCCTTTTGCGGCCAGTCCCTACTGGCTGGACCTGGCCAACCAGGTCGCCATCGCGACGGTCGGGGCGATCGGGCTGAACATCCTGGTGGGCTACACGGGGCAGATCTCGCTGGGGCAGGGCGCGTTCATGGCCGTCGGGGCTTACGGCGCGGGGCTGCTGACCCTCGACCTCGGGCTGCCGTGGGGGGTGAGCATCGCGTTCGCGTGCGTCCTCACTTCCGCAGCGGGCACCTTCTTCGGCCTGCCCTCGCTGCGCCTCAAGGGCCTCTATCTGGCGATCGCGACGCTGGCGGCCCAGGAGATCGTCGAGTGGAGCATGACCCACTGGACGGCGGTGACCGGCGGCACCGAGGCAATCGTCCTGCCCTCGCCGAGCCTCTTCGGCGTGCGCCTCAACAGCGCGTTCGGCTTCTACTGGTTCGGTGCGGCGACGGCGGCGGGAACGGCCCTCTTCGCGGCCAACCTCTTCCGCACGCGCATGGGACGCGCCTTCGCGGCGGTGCGCGACCAGGACGTCGCGGCCAGCGTGATCGGCGTGAACGTCTTCCGCACCAAGCTGCTCGCCTTCGCCACCTCGTCGTTCTTCGCGGGACTGGCCGGGGCGCTGATCGCCTACTACCGCACCATCATCACCTGGGAGCGCTTCACCCTGGAGACGAGCATCGTCTATCTGGCCATGATCATCGTCGGCGGCCTGGGCTCGATCCGGGGGTCCTTCTTCGGCGCGGCGCTGATCACCCTGCTGCCCGCGTTCATCGCCAACGCGGGGCGCGCGCTCCAGGAGACGGCGCCTCAGGCGGCCGGCCTTCTCCCGTATGCTCAGCAGGCGGTCTTCGGGATCGTGATCATCCTCTTCCTGATCTTCGAGCCCCGGGGGCTGTCCAAACTGTGGGGCAACGTGAAAGACTACTTTCATGTATGGCCGTTCGCGTACCGACGGGGGTGACGGCATCCGCCCGCCGCCTCGCCGCCCCGGTGCTCGCGCGGCCCCCCCCCCCACGGGCTGCCGGGACGCACACAAGGAACCACGCCATGACCAGACGCACGCCTGCCGGGCCGACCCGCCCGCTCGCCGCCCGCGAGCCGACCCGCCTGCTCGCCGCCGCCCTCCTCCTTGCCGCCGCGGCCTGCGGCGGCGACGAAGGATCAGGAGCCGCCGATGCCATCAAGGTCGGCGCGATCTTCGACCTCACCGGCCCCACCGCCGATGTGGGAACCGACTACGCCGACGGCATGCGCGACTACGCCGACTGGGTGAACATGCAGGGCGGGATCGAAGGCCGGCCGATCGACTTGATCTACCAGGACTACGCCTACCAGGTGGACCGGGCCGAGCAGCTGTACAGCCAGTTCGTGAGCGAGGGCGCGGTGATCTTCATGGGGTGGGGCACCGGCGACACCGAAGCACTGCGGCTCCGCATCACGGAAGACGAGATTCCGTTCAGCTCGGCTTCCCTGTCCCACGTTCTGGGCGACCCGGCGGATGCCCCCTACAACTTCCTGGTGGCCAGCAGCTACACCGACCAGTTCCGCATCGCCCTGGACTGGATCGCGGACAACCACGGCGAAGGAACGCCGGTCGTCGCCCTGATGCACAACGCGAGTCCCTTCGGGCTGTCTCCGTCGCGCCACGGGGGCGTGGAGTTCGCGGAAGCGCTGGGAATCGACCTGACCCTCTACGAGATGCCGCGGGGCGCCGTCGACTATACGGCCGAGCTCTCGAGGATCCGCCAGAGCGGCGCCCGGTACATCGTCTTCCAGAATACGTCCGGGCCTGCGGCGGTGGCCGTGCAGAACGCTCGCAGTCTGGGGCTGGACGCCACCTTCATCTGCCTGAACTGGTGCTCGAACGCGCAGTTGGTGCAGCTGGCGGGACAAGCGGCGGAAGGCGTGATGGGGACGATGCCCTACGCACCGCTGAGCGTGGACCTGCCGGGGACCCGCGTCATTCGTGAATACCTCGAGGGGAAGGGCGAGTCGGTCGAGGGGAGGACGAACGCCTACACGCAGGCCTGGTGGACGTTCGCCGTCTTCGCCGAGGCCATGAAACGCGTGCTGGCGTCGGGGCAGGATCTCGCGGGGGCGAACATCAAGGCCGCGCTTGAGACCTTCACCGGTTTGGACATGGGGGGCGTGACGGTGCCCATCAGCTTCACGCCCACCGATCACCGCGGCGCCAAGGGCCTGCGGATCTTTCGCGTCGAGGGCGGCGACTGGGTGCCCTTCACCGAGTTCGTCCAGGCGCCGCAGACCCACTGACGCGGTGGCCGCCGCGATCCGCGACGCCGAACCGGGCCCGAACACCGGCCCGTTCGCGAGCACCGGACCCGGCCCGCCTGCGAGCACCGGCCCCGGCCCTCCCGCCGAACCCCTCCTCCGCCTGAACAACATCGAGGTCCTCTACGACGACGTGATCCTCGTCCTTCGGGGGCTGTCGCTCGAGGTGGGCAGGGGCAAGATCGCGGCGCTTCTTGGGTCGAACGGAGCGGGGAAGACCACGACCCTGAAGGCTGTCTCGGGGCTCCTCCATGTGGAAGACGGCGAGGTCACAAACGGAACGATCGTCTTTGACGGGGAAGATATCCGCGGGGTCGACGCGCACCGGATCGTGGAAAAGGGCATCTTCCAGGTTCTCGAGGGACGGCGCGTGTTCGAGCATCTCACCGTGCGCGAGAACCTCGCTGCGGGCGCGCACACCCGCCGTGACCGGCGCGGCGCGGAGGCCGACCTGGAGAAGGTCTTCCACTACTTCCCGGTGCTTGCCGAACGTCGGCGCCAGACCGCGGGCCACCTTTCCGGAGGCGAACAGCAGATGCTGGCGCTGGGGCGCGCGCTGATGGCCTCGCCGCGCATGATGCTCCTCGACGAGCCGTCGCTGGGGCTCGCACCGATCCTGGTCGAGAGCATCTTCGAGATCATCCGGCGGATCAACCGCGAAGAGGAAACGACGATCCTGCTGGTCGAGCAGAACGCGCGCCTGGCGCTTACGGTCGCCGACTACGGCTACGTCATGGAGGGCGGACGCGTGGTCATGGAGGGCACCGCCGAAGAACTGCGCGCGAACGAAGACGTAAAGGAGTTCTACCTGGGACTGGGCGACGCCGGTCGGCGGTCGTACCGGGACGTGAAGCACTATCGGCGGCGGAAGCGATGGCTGTCGTGAAGGCGCCTCGCCGACCGCGACTCCAACTGCGCCTTCGTCCGGCGGATATGGCGGTCAAGCCGTTCCTGCCTTACCTTGCTTCTCGGTCCGGACCCCCTCCGACAGGACTCACGATCTTTACCGAGGAACCATGGCACGTTCTCTGAACAAAGCAACCTTGATCGGCAACGTCGGCGGCGACCCCGATGTTCGCACCACGCCTTCCGGGACCAGGGTGGCCAAACTGTCCCTGGCCACAAGCCGTACCTTCCCGGATCGCTCCGGACAGCAGCAGGAGCGGACTCAGTGGCACCGCCTCACCTTCTTCGGTCGTTTGGTGGATGTGGTGGAGCAGTGGGTCAAGAAAGGTGATCGGCTCTTTGTCGAGGGTCGCATCGAGTACTCCCAGACTCAGGACGAACACGGAGGCACCAGATATTGGACCGACATTATCGTCATGGAGATGATCATGCTCGGTTCGGGCAGCGGCCGAAGCGACGCCGAATCTACAGGTCCGGGTGCCGGGTACAGCCGGCCGGCCCCGCAGAAACGGCCCATCACCGCACCGGACGACGACCTGCCGTTCTAGCGGGTCACGGCAGGCAGCTCAGCGAGGAAGGCGATTCTTGGCGAACGACGCGATCGAGATGGAAGGCACCGTAACCGAGGTGCTTCCCAATGCGAACTTCAGGGTAAAGCTCGAGAACGGCCATGAGATCCTGGCCTATCTCTCGGGCAAGATGAGGAAATTCTACATACGGGTGCTGGCCGGAGACCGGGTCAAGGTCGAGATGTCGCCGTACGACCTGACGCGGGGCAGAGTAACCTACCGCTACAAGTAGCTTCGCCGGTTGCAGTCGGCGTGTAATCAGGGCGGGTCGGACTCTTCGGATTTCCAGAAGCCGATCATGTAGGGATCGAATTCTTCCGGGTTTTCGCGGTACGCCAGAGCCCACTCGTCAAACTCGGGTAATCCCAACCGCTCCCGAATCCTGCCCGTCGCGAGGCGAATCGCGTCATTGTAGGTATCCGGTGCCATCTGCCCGACCGCTCGCGCCTCCGCCACGGCCAGGGAATATATCTCCCCCGGAGAGAGAGACAGGATGGCGTCAGCCATCTGTGCGGAGCAATAGTCCCGGTACTTCGCCCGAAGTACCGAGTTTCGGTTTTGGCGTCCCACGAGTCATCTTGCCTTTTCAAAGGGCAATCCCACTCAGACACGACATGCACCACTACGATTCGGATCAGAAAATCATATCCCTTATCTACATTAAGCGCTCAGCGCCCAAGAAGCAAGCCCCTCCATGTCGGGAAGGCGACCCGTCCTGGCGGCTACAGCTGGGCGAATCCGGTGGCGGAACCACCGGTCATCGATCTGGAAGTGCGACTCTCCACCTCCCTTAGCCGACGGTAGAGGGTACGCCGAGTAAGCCCGTATTGTATCACCCGACCGAGGAAATCCGGATCCGTTCGTTGCACTTCCTCGGCTTCGGACGCGATATCATTCGGAAGACGAATAGTCAGCTGTACTAACCGGGTATCCGACATCCCGAAGCTCTCCGTTGCGATAGGGAATCCTTTAGAATCGGCAGACAACCGAAGCGTTTGAGACCGAAGCCCGAGCCTTCGCGGGGCTGATCTGCCGCCTTGATTGGCAACGGTACCAAGGTACACTCGCGTGACGATATCCACAAGCGGAGACAGGAAGCACTAGGTATTCACATAAGTTGTTGTAATGCAAGTACTTACTGAAACTACGACGAATTTTATGTTCATTTGTTTTCGCGACTGCCGCGAGTCGGCCGTGACTATTGCGGTACAAAGCAATGTATGGTGCTGACAACGGTTTACGGTACTCACAGCAGCGTCGATAACTAGAACTCGGTGAACAGATTTTTGCCGAAAAATGGACTTGACGCCGCTTCGCGCCCCGGGGTGCCTGAATCGGAAGATTCAGGGGAGAACCGACCGCAGGAACGCCCCCAAAGTCCCCCGGTCGAACTCCCGGAACCTCTCCCGCACCTTCCGGGCCGTGTCCTCGAGGAAGATATTGGCAGTATGGTAACGGTGTGTGCGACCGACTTCCCGGAATCGGAGAAAGCCGCGCCATGCGGCCCCGTCCCGAAAGACGTTCAGCGAAGCGATCCAGTGTCGGCCTCCGAAGCGGAAGCGCCGGTCCTCCAATCGACGTGGATGGGCCATCGATTCCGCCCGAGGATCCTCCCTGCCGTCCTCGATATGACTGAGGGGATACCGGGCCAGGTCCGCCATCCACACCTCGAACGGCGGCAGCGGCAGGAGGTGCTCCGCAAATCTGCTCAACGTGGCCATGGGGTCCTGGGCATCGTGGATTCCGTGTTCAGTCGCCCAGGCGCGCGCTTGCCCGTACAGTTCCCGGATCGCGTCCCGAGGCATCAGATGCAGAAGTCCGGTGACCTGACGGCGACGATAGCATCGGTATCTGGCGAACAGGATCTCCGGCGTTTCGAAGGGCATGTCGTTCCGCCCTGTCGCCCCTTGCCGCCATGCCTGTTCCTGCATTCCAGCCCCCGTTCCCAGAAGGTCAGTGCACCGACATTCCGACACCTTCCAGTGTCTGGCCCAGGTCCTTTCTCAGCGCCTCGGAGAACGTCAGCCGATCAAGCGTCGCCCGTGCTCCGAAGGTCGATACCAAGCCGCGCAGCTCCTGAAAGCGCTCGGGTTCGAAGCGAGCAACCAGATGATTCAAGCCCCGCCGCATGACGTGGACGCTCCGCTGGAGTTCCACGAAGGTGACGGGAATGCCGAGGCGAAGACGGTAGCTCCCGCAGCCATCCGCATCCGGCTCGCTCGCCCGCTCCGACTCCAGGCCCGGGAAGGCCCGCCCCAGCGTGTTCTCCAGTTCCTCGTCCCTGCCTCGTCGAGCGGTCCGGAACACGAGCGTGTTCGCCTCGTAGTCGAGGTGGACCCGCGTGACGCCTTCGCGCCCGGTAATGATTCGCACTACCGTGTTCTCGTGCAGATCCAAGTCCTGACACAGGTCTCTGAAGCCGATGCGCAGGAGAATGGGGCGCGTCAGCGGTGTGAACCCCCGCCTGTTGAGAACCCGGAGGGCCAGGTCGAAGCAGTACCTGCGAAATCCGTATCCGGCATCTGGATTTCTCTCGGACGCGGCCTCCGACGGCCAGCGCCCCTCGCTTCCCGCGCGCGCGTCGGCGAGTCGGCGAAGGTGCGCTAGGGTGGGGTCATACACCCAGTCCAAGATGACCAGTTCCGAAGTGAGG
This sequence comes from Longimicrobiales bacterium, assembly GCA_965215065.1. Taxonomy (GTDB): domain Bacteria; phylum Gemmatimonadota; class Gemmatimonadetes; order Longimicrobiales; family Gaopeijiaceae; genus Bin94. The sequence goes on along the minus strand of OZ244037.1, from coordinate 297,603 downwards.
TTCAGGTACTTGACCTCTGCCGAACCCAGATCCACGGCCCGTACCGACGAGGCGAAGCGCCCCGAAAGGACGACGGCCAACCCGATGTCGCGGATGCGGCCGCCGGGATGGTAGAGCTCGTGGACATCTCGGTACTGCACCACGCCTCTGGTCAGCGGCAACTCACAGATCCCCGGCACATCGGCCATTGCAGGGGGACGGTTTTCCGTGGTAGTCGCACTCTGCATGGTTGACCCGGTGGAAGTACGGCGGCTCGGCTCCCGCCGCCATGAGCGTATGGGACTCATACGATAAGCAAATGTTTCCTGCCGAGGCAAGCAGAATGTTCGGGACCGCAGAAATGCCCCGACACCCGACACACCATCTTGCTGCCGATCGATGGCCGACGCTATTATTAAGGTTCGGTTCCGAGCGTCTGCGGGAAGGCACGGGCGGTCGTACCTGCCGTGGGGCGACCGGTCGGCGTGCTGGAGCGCTCACGCGCACTCGATAACAGCGGTACCTTCAGGCGGGGGTGATCTGATTGGAAGTGTTCGTCAAAGAAAACGAGAACCTGGAGAGGGCACTTCGCAGGTTCAAGCGGAAAGTGCAGCGCTCCGGGCTGTATTCGGAGCTGCGCAAGCGCCGGTTCTACGAGAAGCCGAGTGCCCAGCGCAAGCGTAAGAGGGAAGCGGCCATCCGGCGGGAGCGCAGGCGTCAGCGCCGCATCCGGCGTTAGCAGCCCCCGGTGAACGGCGTTAGCAGCCCCCGGTGAAACCCTCGCGAGCGGCTAGCAGCCCGCTCGGCAAGGGCGCTCCGCTCACTACCGCTCCGCTCACTACAATTTCAGGGCGACCGGTCCGTCGGGTGTCCAATCATAGAATCCCGCGCCCGTCTTGCGTCCGTAGCGCCCCATCGTAACGAGCCGCTTCAGGAGCGGAGGCGCGGCGTAGCGCTCTTCGCGGTACTCCTCGTACATGATCTCTGCGACGCGGTGCAGCGTGTCGATCCCCACGAAATCGCAGAGGACGAACGGGCCCATCGGATACCCGCACCCGAGAGTCATCGCCTTGTCGATGTCCTCGATCGTGGCCACTCCCCGCTCCGCCTGCCGGATCGCATCGAGGACGTAGGGGACGAGGAGGAGGTTGACCACGAACCCGGAGTTGTCCTTTGCCGAGATGGGCGTCTTTCCCACCTTCTTCGCGAAATCGCGGACGGTGTCGAAGGTCTCCTGGCCGGTCGCGATGGTCCTCACGACTTCGACCAGCTTCATGACCGGGACAGGGTTGAAGAAGTGGAGCCCGATGAAGCGCTCGGGACGCGTCGTTGCGGCCGCCATGTCCGTCACGGTCAGCGAACTGGTGTTGGACGCGAAGATCGTCTCTTCCGGGCAGACACCGTCCAGATAGCCGAAGAGCTCCTTCTTGGCGTCGAGCGACTCGACGATCGCCTCGATGACCAGGTCGCAGTCGGCAAAGTGGTCGAGGGATGTGGTGAAGACCATCCTCGCCAGCGCTTCGTCCCGCCCCGTACCGTCGAGCTTGTTCTTCGACACGGCCCGGTCGAGGGACTTCGCCACCCGTTTCCGTCCGGCGGCCAGGGCGCCTTCGTCGATCTCTCGAACCACGACATCGAACCCGGCCTTGGCCGACACCTCGGCGATGCCGCTGCCCATCAGGCCGCAACCGGCGATTCCAACTTTCCTGATCTCCAATTTCGGATCCTCCTCTTGCAGCGTTGGTTAGCAGCCCGTGGATGCATCGCCGCTCCAATGCCGGGGGATTTTGTCCACGGGCGGTCAGTAGTCGTCCTTGCCCATCATTTCGCGGGCGACACCGTGGAAGTGGCGCCGCACCCACCGCCGCCATGCCGGCGGCGGCGGTTCCAGTCCTCCGTCGCTTTCGAGTCCGTCGAGGATGCCTTCCACTTCCAGGCGTACTTCGCCGAGCCTCCGCTGGAACCCCTGGGCCACCAGGCTCACCACCACCAGAGCGGCGGCGGCCCCGGCGGCTATTCCGCCCGCCGCCGCCACGGGCAGCGAAGCCAGCAGGGCGAGTCCGGCACCGACCCCCATTCCAGCGGCCGCACCGGCCACGCTGCCGCCCAAAACGGCGCCCGTCCTATAGTTGCCGGCCATGCCGGGGTCTACGACGATGTCCACGCGAGTCGAGTCCGGGTGCGGCTCCTCCAGGTGCACCTCCACCAGCCGCGAAGCTGCCACATAGTGCTGACGGGATGTCGAACTCGCAGCCCGTGCGACTCGCGACGCCCAATCGATCGCGGGACGGTACTGGAGAAGATCCTTCCTTCGCCGGACTCCCTGCAGGAGCTGCCCGCCCACCATGAAGTCGTCGAGCTCCCTCCGGATGCTCGCCCGCGGCCGCTCCACCGTCCGGCTCGCACGGATCTCTCCCGCCGCAAGCAGCACCCGCATGCCCCCGCGCCGCCGGGCCGACCGGCCTCCGCCGGAGCGAAAATCGGCCAGCGCCGTACGCACATGGCGGTCCGCCAACCCGGCTTCGCGCCCGATGCGGAGCAGCTCGGCCTCCGTGAACTCGCCTTCCGACCCTCCCGGCTCCGTTGCGGCGAGCTCCGAAGCCCGCCGCATCACTTCGTCGAAGTCTCGCCGCGACAGCGTTCCCTTGCCGCTCATTCGGCCGTTCGGCGGGCGCGTCAGAGCGCCTCGACCACCACCGCCCCGCCCTGGCCGCCCCCGATGCAGGCGGCCCCGAGGCCGTAGCGCGCGCCGCGGCGCCGGAGTTCGTGCACGAGGTGGAGCGTGATCCTGGCTCCCGAGGCCGCGAGCGGGTGGGTGAGCGCAATGGCGCCGCCGTTCACGTTGGTGCGCTCCGGGTCGAGGCCGAGCTCCTTCTCGACCGACTTGTACTGTGCCGCAAAGGCCTCGTTGATCTCCACCAAGTCCATATCGTCCAGGGTCAGCCCGGCCTTCGCAAGTGCGGCGCGGGCGGCGGGGGCGGGCCCGATCCCCATGATCGAGGGGTCGACCCCGGCGAAGCCCCACGAGACCAGGCGGGCGAGCGGGGTCACGCCGGTGCGTTCGGCCCAGGCCCGGTCCGCAAGCACCACCGAGGCCGCTCCGTCCCCGATCCCGCTGGCGTTCCCCGCCGTCACCAACCCGTCCTTCTTGAAGTAGGGCCGCAGCCCGGAGAGACCTTCCAGCGTCGTATCCGGCCGCATGTGCTCGTCGATCGAGAACTCGACCACACCCTTTCGCGTCTTCACCGCGACCGGTGCCACCTCGGCGTCGTAACGGCCTGCGTCCCATGCGGCCTTCGCCCGGAGCTGGCTGTTCAGCGCCACCGTGTCCGCCTCTTCGCGCGTGACCCCGTACTGCTCCGCCAGACGCTCGGCGGTCTGCGCCATCGAAAGTCCGCAGTTGGAATCCATGAGGGCCTCCCAGAGGGTGTCCTCGAAAGCATCTGCGGCCGAACCCAGACGCAGCGTGCCCCAGCGGGCGCCACGCACCACATGGGGTGCCTGGCTCATTGACTCGGTCCCGCCGCACAGGGCCACCTCGGTCCCGCCCAGCAGGATCTCCTGGGCCCCCGAGACGATCGCCTGGAAGCCGGAACCGCACAGACGATTCACCGTAAGCGCGGCGGTCTTCACGGGCATCCCCGCCCGCAGTCCGACATGCCGTGCCAAGTAGATCGCGTCGGACGCGGTCGGCATGGCGTTCCCGTAGAAGACATGGCCCACCACCGCGGGATTGATCTCCGCTGCCTCCAGCGCGGCGGTCGCCGAGAAGACGCCGAGATCGGTCGCCGTGCAGTCCTTCAACGACCCGCCGAAGGTACCGAACGGCGTCCGCTTGCCGGAAAGGAAGACGACTTCCGCATCGAAGCCCCGGGTTGCCATTGTCGCTCCGTTTCACCAGTGAAATCCGTGCTGCCCGAAAAGACGACCCGATCCGTCTCGGGTCGGCCGCCGGCCTCTCACCTCACCGCCGCGCAACCCGCTTTCGGGCCACCGGAAAAGCTAACAGCCCACGGCAGAAATCTCTCGCCGCCTTGCCGCTTTCGGTGCTCGCGATGTTCGCGAGGGCTTCACCACGGCTGCCGGTCCCGGAGCCGGGCGACCATCCATTCGCCCACTTCGCGCGTGGTCGCGCCGCCGCCCAGATCGGGGGTGGTGACGCCCTCCCGGATCGAGTCCGCAATGCATGCGTCGACATCGGCGGCGGCCGTGTCGAAGTCCAGATGCGCCAGCAGCAGCGCAGCGCACCCCACCGCGGCCAGGGGGTTCGCGATTCCCCGGCCCGCAATGTCCGGGGCCGACCCGTGGACGGGCTCGAAGAGCGCCCAGAAACCCGGGTTCAGGTTCCCCGACGGGGCCAGGCCGAGCCCGCCGGTCACCTGCGCCCCCAGGTCGCTCAGAATATCGCCGAAGAGGTTGGAAGTCACCACCACATCGTAGCGCTGGGGCCGGCGCACCAGGTCCATCGCCATGGCGTCCACGTACATCGCGTCCCGAGCGATACCGGGAAAGTCGGCCCCGACCTCGGCGAACACCCTCCGCCAGAGCGCACCCTCGTACGCCAGCACATTGGCCTTGTCCACCAGCGTCACCCGGCCGCGCGAGGTCCCGGCGGCATGCTCGAAGGCGGCCCGCACGATGCGCTCGACACCCTTCCAAGTGTTGAGGCTCTCCTCGGTGGCCACTTCGTCGGGCGTCCCGGTCTTGAAGCTACCGCCCAGGCCCGCGTAGAGCCCCTCGGTGTTCTCGCGGAAGAAAACGATGTCGGTCGCCGGATCGGGGTCCCTCAGCGGCGAAAGGGCGGGAACGATGAGCTTGCAGGGGCGAAAGTTGACATAGAGGTCGGCGAAGAAGCGCAGGCCGAGCAGGATGTCGCGCGCGTGCACGTTGTCGGGGACGCGCGGGTCGCCGAGCGCACCGAGAAGGGCAGCGTCGTATTCGCCAACGAGACGGTCCCGTTCCTCGTCCGTGATCGCGACCCCTTCCCGGAGGTAGCGTTCCGCGCCGAGATCCCAGTGGTCGAGGGTGAGGGCGAAGCCGTGCCTTTCGGCTGCCTCGGCCAGCACCGCCGTCGCGGCATCCACGACTTCGGGGCCGATGCCGTCCCCGCCGATTACTGCGACGCGAGCCATCGGCGCCCGCCCTCTGTGCACGGCTCCCGGCCCGGCGGGTACGTCGGCCACCCGAATGCCTGCCTACCCGCCCGTGGCACAAGCCCCTCGCGGCATTCGGTCAGCGCTCTCGCTGCTGGCAGCCCGTGGATAAAATCCCCCGGCATTCGAGCGGCGATGCATCCGGGCCGGATCGCTTGGCTCTTCGTTGCTTCTCGGGCGAACAGCGGTGCTGTTCCCCCTTCGAAGCGCCTTGCCGGCCCGGCGCCTCCGCCGCTCTCGGTGCTCGCGCGGATTAATCCACGGGCTGCCGGGGTTCCACCGCGGGCTGCTACGGGACCCTCCCGAACATGATGTTGCAGCGCGGACAGAAGAAGTTGTTGCCGCGGCGCACCAGCGGCGGACCCGTCTCGCCACGGGGGCAGAGCGGATCCAGCCCTTCCAAGGCCACGATGCGGACTTTGCGCCGCTCCCGCCAAGTGCTGATCCGAAGCGGGAGCTCGTATCGCAAGGCCGATGTCTTGCACTCGAAAAGAACCGTGCTCGTCCCGTCCCGTTCACCGCGCACGCCGAGGTACTCCAGAAACCCTTTCATGGGCGACGGTACCTGCAGTCCGCTGCAGTGCAGACGTTCCATCTTCTTGACCTCGGGCAGCTCCGGTACCCCAAAGCCTACACGCCTGGGCTTCCCGCCGGTCCTGTTGGGCACATGCGACCTCCCCATCGCGCCCTTCGCGGGATCAGTCACGCGCGCGGTCTCTCTCCGGTCGCTCGAACGACGCCGGTCAGCCGCTTCTCTCGAAGACGTATGCCGAGTCCTCGCGCCGGGTCTCGCCGTCCACGCACACCGCGAACCTCGCTCCCGACCAGATCGCCGCGCCGCCGTACGCGCCGTTCTTGTTTACGGCGTAGTAGTTCACGTTGAAGCCGGGGTGCCCGTCCTCGTTTTGCAGCCGGGGCTCGGTGGTGAAGGTCACGATGCGGCGCAGCGCCTCGAGACACGCATCGGTCGGCGACATGCCGGAGCGCATCAGCTCGACCACGCTGTGCGAGCCGCAGGTCTTGATCACGGCTTCGCCGCGTCCCGTGGAACCGCACGCGCCGACATCGTTGTCCACGTAAAGGCCCGCCCCCACGATTGGAGAATCGCCGACCCGACCGGGAACCTTCCACGCCAGCCCGGAGGTCGTGGTCACGCCGGAGAGCTCGCCGGCACTGTTGACGACGTTGCAGTTGATGGTTCCCTGGGGGCGCACGCCGTCGTGAGAATCAAGGATGCCGAGGCCGTAGTCCTCGTTCCGGGAGGAATCGGCCCCACCGTGCCCGGTCTCTTCCGGGGTCAGATAGTCGTCCGTCGTGCTCATCCTCGCGCGCCATTCGATCCAGCGGCGGCGCGAGCGCTCCGTGAGGAGGTCTTCGAGCTTGTGTCCCATCGAAAGGGCGAACCGCTGCGCCCCCTTGCCCACGAGAAGCACATGGTCCGTGTAGCGCATGACATCCACTGCCACGCGGGACGGCGTCTTGATGCCCTCGAGACAGGCCACCGCGCCGGCGCCCCGGCTGGGCCCGTGCATGACGGAGGAGTCGAGCTGGACCACCCCTTCCAGATTCGGGAGACCCCCGAAACCGACCGACGCATCGCCGGGATCCCGCTCGACGATGTTCACGCCCTGAACCACCGCATCCAGGGTGTCGCCGCCATCGCCGACGACGTGAACGGCGGTGGTCACCGCCTCCAGTCCGTTGCCGCTGCCGACTGCAACGGGCGTGACCGCGCTGCGCCGGACGGCAGGTGCTCCGAGCAGAGGTGCGGGCGCCCCGAGCCCGGCGGCGACGCCCATTCCCGCGCCGGCGGTAGTCTTCAGGAAATCACGTCGGCTTGCCATGAATCGGGTCTCCTTTGCGTCTTGGCCGACCCGCGACCGGGATCTGGCCGGGCAGATTCGCGTTTGGTTGATTTGTGAAGCGGGTTGCGGTCCCACAGCCCCGCGGAACGGATGCATCGCCGCTCGAAAGCCGGGGGATCTTGTCCACGGACTTTCTAGGCTTCTCTCGGCTCGCCCAGCAGAGCCTCGCCGGCTTCGGCCGCTTCGGGAGCCGGGCTTCTCCGCTTCAGCCTCGAGATGACAGGTTTGCAGAACTGCAATCCGACGGCCTTGAGCTGGACGAGATCCTTGACTCGAAGGTCCGGATACCGCTCTCCGAGGTATTCGACCGTCTCGGTCATCCAGACGTCCTGATCCGCCGCATTGGCATCGAGAACACCGCAGCGGTGGATATGACTGAACAACTCGTCTCGCGCACGCTCGATCGGCTCTTGCTTCGCCACTTCTCCTCCTTCAAGTAATTTTAATCCGATCCCCGCCGGGACACGATCCCCGTGCCGGCCGGCCTTCATGCCCGGCCCGGCGAAGCCCTTAAAGTACGGAACATCCCGACAATGGCAACAATAGTCGCATTCGCCCCCTCATCGACTTGGGGAACCCCTTGAGAGTCCTGGCCTCGGCGATCTGCGACCACGCTGCCGCCTCCTCCGGCGGGAAGCTCGACATCCGCGGCATCTTCCACGACCTCTATGCGCCGGGCTTCCCGGCGCGGCAGGAACAGATGACGCTGGTCCTGGTGTTGGAATGGGACCGGAGGGATTCAGGCCGATACAACTTCCGCGTCGATGTCCGCGGACCTGCCGGCAAGCCCGCTCTGACCGTGGAAGGACATTCAGAGGTTGCTCCCCGCCCTGCCGACCGACCACCACCGCGAACACGGCTCGTTATGCCCCTCAAGAACATCGTGTTCCCGGAGCCGGGACGGTACGACTTCCGCATCACGGCAAAGGGACGCACGTTGCGCGGGCCGGTGCTGTACCTGATCCCGATGGAGCCGACGCGAAGCGCGCCGCCACGCGGTTGAGGAAGCCCGCGGCGTGGCCGGCTACTCCTCCGGAGCGATCCAACCGGCCGCCTTGAACCACAGCAGCCCGAGGGCGGCCAGCGCGCCGAGAAGCGCCTCGTATTCGCGGTTGCGCAGGTAGCGGGCCACGGAGAAGGACCTGGTGTGAAGTTCCGGCGCGGGTGGCGGCCGGTACCGGCTCAAGCGCGGAAGGAGGACGGGCACCGAGTCGCGGTAGTGCCGGTAGGGAGCGCCGAAGCGCCGCGCCAGTGCGTGGCTCTCCCTCGTCATGGTGCTGCGGTACATCCGGACGAAGAACGCAAGGAAGACGAGGCCGAACCAAGGTCTCCCTCCGGCGATCACCCCGCCGGTTCCGATGACGAAGCTGCCTAGGTAGAGAGGGTTGCGGGTGTGGGCGTAAGGGCCGGAAATCGCGAGTTCGCGATCCTTCTCCAAGATCCCGGCGGCCCAGGCGCGGATGAGAAGCCCGGCCAGGACGACGACACCGCCGACGGGCAGCGAAACCGCTGTCGGCCTGGCAACCCAGAAGAAGACGATTGCCAGGATCCAGGCCGTGCCGAGGCGCAGTTTTCGCAGACCCGGCTTCAGCGCGACGCTCCCGGCCGGCCGGATTCGCGGCCGTCCGCCTCTCCGGTCCCGCCTCGTTCGACCGCCGCAAGCTTCATTTCGAGAGTCGGCAGGAGAAATCCCATGTCGGCTCTCATGTACACCACCAGGCGGCGCTCGTCGTCCGAAAAATGAATCTCGGCTTCCCCGCCCTCGGCGAAGAGGCCGCTCGTGCGGATGATCGGCTGCACTACGATGGTGTTGAATGCTCCCGCGGGGACCTCTATCCGGTCCTTTCGAAGGATTCGCAGAATGACCGGGTTTCCATCGTCCTTGTAGAAGCGGTTGAAGGTGTAGGTCTCCCCGATCTCCAGCGGCAGCGTCCGCGCGAAGTACACGAACGAGATGTCGTCAAGGGGAAGCGCGGTCTGCAGGGCCCATGTCGTGTCGTAGTCGATGCGATGGACGAGCCGCTCTTCGGGGTGGAATTCGTACTCCCGGTACCGCTTTCGCCCCGCCGTATGCTGGTCCTTTACGAAGCGCCTCGAGACCAGCGTCTCCCTGTCGAGCCAGCTGGAGAACTTCTCGTTGATCCCGATGCCCAGGGCGCTGCCTTCGATGCGCCACTCGACCGGATAGGTCGGGAAGCCGTTCACGGTGTCGATCTGGCCCACCGTCATGTGCGCCTCGCCGCCGCCGAAGATGCCGGCCCGGAGCGTGTACCGCATCTCTTCGCCGCGGGCAAAGGGAATGTCGGCGATCTTGTGGCTCTCGGCCGCGAGGGAGTCCAGGACCAGCAAGGTCTGCTGGGCGGCGCCGGGCTGCGGCACTGCCAGCACGAGTGACGCGAAGAGGATCCCCGATCGCAGCGCGGAAGGCCTGCCGGACCGTCGACAAAATCTCCCCGGCATTCGAGCGGCGATGCATCCGCGCAGAGCGGCGGGCAGCGTCTCAAACCGCACGGTGAGCCTCCGGTTCCAGCGGGAAAATCCTGCGCAGGCGCACGATCTCGCGGATGGTGGCGAAAACGCGCACGCGGGTCGATCTCGGTCTAATGTCGTACCGCTTCTCCGTGGGAACCGTTGCCACGCGCCGGGCATAAGGGGTCAGAATCCGCATTAGTTCGGCATTCGCCGCCCATCCGTCCGTTCTGATCAAAGGACCGTCGCCGGACGCATGCAGTGCTTTTCGGACCACGATGGCCCGGTACGCCCTGAAGCCCTGTAACGGATCGCCCGGGGCCGCGCTTTCGATGCTCCGCCCCAAGGCAAGCCGGCAGAGCCAGCGTGCAAGGCGGACCGGATGCGGAGGCGGCCCGGGGCCGGGGACGGCTTCGCCGAACACGATGTCGGCACCTCCTTCATACGAGCTGATCAGCGACTGCAGGTGATCGGGGTGTTCTGTGAAGTCGCCCTGCATGGTCACGATCGCGTCCCGTTTGGGGTACCGGGTGTATCCGGCCGCCGTGCGCAGCAACTTCTCGACCGCGCGACCGTACCCGACCGGCTCCTTCTCCGAGAGGACGGTCAGCGGCATGATGCGCTTGTATTTTTCCAACAGGGCGTGCGTTCCGTCGCGCGATCCGTCGTCGAGCACCATGACGTGGAAATCCCGTCCCAAGTCCGTCATCACCTGGCGGATCTTCCAAAGCAGGACGCCCACCGTTCGCTCCTCGTCCCGGCTGGGAATACATATGTAGACCATGGTCGCCGCAGGGGTTTCTTGGTGTTGCAGGTCTTCGAATCTACACCGAACGGGACGTTGCCTGCACCGAATGGGACGGTACCGGGCCCGCTTCGGTTGTCCCGTCCCGTTCATGCGCTTCCGGCTGGACCGTCTTCCAGCGGCGGTGCAGCCAGAAATACTGCGCCGGATACTCCCTGACGCGTTCCTCGATGCGGGTCGTGAACGCCTGGGTCAGGGCGGCCACTGCCTTGTCGCGCCCGGGGCGCCCTCCCCCGTGCCGCACGGCGGGAGCGAGCGGCTCCAGGTAGACCGTGTAGCGCGGCCGCCATCCCGGCTGCCGTATCGCGAACAGCGTGATCACATCCGCCCCGGCCCTCATCGCGAGGACCGCCGGGCCCCTCGCCGTCGACGCCGGGCGTCCGAAGAAGCTTGCGAAGACTCCGGCACGCCGTGCATCCTGGTCCCCCATGATCCCCACGGCTCGTCCTTCCCGGAGCGACTCGAGGACGCCGCGGCGCGCCTCTCCGCGCGGAATGATGCCGAAACCCAGGCGTTCGCGCGAGCGCGTCAGGTAGCGGTCGAAGAACTGGTTGCGCTGCCGCGCCACCACGATGTCCATGGGGTGGCCCCGCACCGCTACCGCAGCGCCCCCCACCTCCCAGTTGCCGAGATGGGCGCTCACCACCACTACGCCCCGCCCCTCCCGCGCCGCCGCCTCGAGCAGCTCGATGCCCACGACCCTGGTGCGTGCCCGGAGCGCCTGGGCGCTCATCCCGGCGAGGCGGAACATCGCCACCGCTTCGGCTCCCAGATGCGCGTAGCAGCGGCGTCCCGCCGCGCGTCGCCACTGTTCGTTCTGTTCGGGAAACGCCAGGCGCAGATGCTCTTCCACCACCTTCCAGCGGGGACGCCCTGCACGCGCCGCGACCCACCCCAGCCCCGCTCCCGCACGGTCGGCCAGCACCTCGGGCAGCACCGCGCAGACGGCCGCGACCACACGGAGAAGCAGGTACTCCATCCGGTGCCGGACGGCGCGCCGGGCGCTCACCGGAACTGCAGTTCCCTGAGCCGGCGGTACAGGCCGCCCTCTTCCATCAGCTCCCGGTCGGTTCCCTGCTGCACGATGCGCCCTTCGTCCACCACCACGATCAGTCCGGCCCGCTGGATCGTCGACATCCGGTGCGCGATCACGAACACGGTGCGTTCGGCGAGAAGCCCCTCCACGGCCTGCTGCACCAGCCGCTCCGATTCGCTGTCGAGCGCACTTGTGGCTTCGTCGAGGATCAGGATCGGGGGGTCGCGGAAGACCGCGCGCGCGATGGCGATTCTCTGCCGCTGCCCGCCCGACAGGGTCGTGCCGCGCTCGCCCACCACGGTCTCGTATCCTTCGGGGAGCTTCGTCACGAAGTCGTGCGCGATCGCGGCTCGCGCGGCCGCTTCGACACGCACCGTCGGGGCATCGTCCGTCCCGTAGGCGATGTTGGCGCGCACCGTGTCGTGGAAGAGAACCGTGTCCTGCGACACCATCCCCAGTCCTCCCCTCACCGAAGCCAGCTGAAAGTCGCGGATGTCGGTCCCGTCGATCTCGATCGTTCCCGCCGTAGGCTCGTGGAACCGGCCGAGCAGATCCACGATGCTCGTCTTGCCAGCGCCGCTCGGCCCCACGATCGCGACCATCCGCCCTGCCGGAGCGAAGAAATTCAGGTCGCGAAGAACCTGTTCCCCCTTGCGGTACTCCAGGCACACGCCGCGGTAGCGAATCCCTTCGCGCACCCCCGTGAACGGCCTCGCACCCGCCCGGTCCCGTATGCCGACCGGTGCGTCAAGAAACTCGAAAATGCGCTCCGCTCCGACCAGCCCCGGCTGAACGAGGGCGGGCAGCTTGCTCAGGTACTTGACCGGGGCATACAGCTTTGTGCTGAGGAGGATGAAGCCGATGAACTCCTCGCTGGCGAGAGAGCCGTCCACAACCACCATCCGGGCGCCGTACCAAAGGAGGACCGCGGTCCCGAGCGCGACGAACACCTCGGTAATGGGCGCCGCCAGGGCGCGGAGCCGCACGGTCCGCAGGAAGGTTCGGTAGTAGTCACCGGTGAGATCCCGGAAGCGGGTCCGTTCCAGGTGCTCGGCCGACGCCGACTTGACCATGCGGATTCCGGAGACGGTTTCCTGAATGTGGGCGTTGACTTCGCCCGCCGTGTTCAGGACCGCGCGGTCCCCGCGCCTCAGCCGCCGGATGAGCGGCCCCCAGATCACCATCGTCGCCGGAACCACGACGAACGCCGCCGCCGTCAGCCTAACGGACACGACAAGCATCCAGTAGAGCGCGACCGCGAAGACGAGCACCGACGACAGCGACTTGATCAGCTCCGCCGTCACAAGGGTGCGCAGCTGCTCGACGTCGTGGGTCAGGCGGGACACGATCTGACCCGTCCGCACTCTCCCGAAAAAGGCCAGGTCGAGGTCGAGCAGGTGGCTGTAGACGCGGTTGCGCAGATCCCGGGTGACGCCTTGCTCGACATGCGCCGACAGGTAGGCCCGCGCGAACTCCGCCGCGTTCTTGAGCGCGACCAGCCCGAGGATGAAGACGATGATTCCCCCCACGACCGCCTGCGGCTCTCCATCCAGGTCCACGAACCGTCCCACGGTGAAATCCAAGGCCTGATCGATCCGGCCGGGCTCCGCCGGCGCACCGTCGTCGATGTCCGCGCCTCTGCCGAATACGGTGTGCAGGAAGGGGATCAGCACCACGATGGAAAACGCGTCCAGCGCGGCGTAGAGCGCGCTCGCCAGGACCGTGAGCACGAGGGCGACCCGGTAAGGGACCAGGTACCCGAGGATCCTCCGCCAGCGGGCCACGCTCACCCGCGGCGGCTTGGCAGCCCGTGGATTAATCCGCGAGAGCGGCGAGGCGCCGGGCCGGCGAGGCGCTTTGCAGGGGGAACAGCACCGCTGTTCGCCCGAGAAGCAACGAAGAGCGAAGCGATCCGGCCAGGATGCATCGCCGCTCGAATGCCGGGGGGATTTTGCCCACGGGCTGTTAGGCCCCGCGCAATCACCGGGGGCGCGGCCGGAGGACCGCGACAGCGGCCGTCAGGAGCACGGCGTCCGCCCGTGCAGAGCGCGCAGTCACCGGGGGCGCGGCCGGAGGACCGCGACGGGCACGATCATCTCTTCCGGAGATACGCCGCCGTGCAGGAAGGAGTTCCGGTACCGGCGCTGGTATTCGCGCAGCTTCGTCGGGTAGACGAAGAAGTAGTCGTCCAGCGCGATCAGGTAGGTCATGCCCGCCCGCGCCCCAGGCAGACGCAGATCGGCGGCGCGGGAGGTCGCGAAGGCGGAGCTCGGATCGCGTGCCCGCAGATTGCCACCGAACTTATAGCGAAGGTTCGCGCTGGCGCCTCTGCGGGCGTACACGGTTGCCGGGCGGCGGCAATGGATGCTCCCGTGATCGGTGGTGAAGACCACCAGATGTCCCTCGGCCGCCGCTTCCTTCAGCACGGAAAAGGCCGTCGAGCGCTCGAACCAGGATCGGGTGAGCTGTCTCAGTGCCGCTTCGTCCTTGGCCACCTCCATCAGAATCGGGGACTCCGAGCGTCCGTGCGTCATCAGGTCGACGAAGTTGAAGACCATGGCGATCACCGCACCCCGCCGCCGTGTCGCCGCCCTGATCCGTCCCCGCACCTGCTCCGACTTCATGTCGCTGAACACCTTCTCGTAGTGGACCGGAACATCCTTTCCCGTGAGCCGGCGCAGCTGCTCCCGCAGCATCGCTTCTTCATGAGCGTTCAACGAACCTTCATCGTCCGACGCGTCCCACCACTCCGGCCTCGCCTTGGCGATTTCGTCCGGGAAGAGGCCGGAGAAGATGGCGTTGCGCGCGTAGGGAGTGGCGGTGGGGAGAATCGAATAGTGATAGCCCTCGTGAACATCGAAAAGCTCGCCCAGCAGAGGTGAGATGGCACGCCACTGATCAAGGCGCATGCAGTCGAGCACCACGAAGAAGACCGGATCCCGGCCAAGCAGCGGCAGCAGTCGGCGTTCGACGACATCGACCGACAACTCCGGGCGCATTCCCCGGCCTCGCGCCCACTGGGGGTAGCTGACCGTGATCCACCGGCCGAAATCGTGACGCAGATCCTCCTGCAGCGATTCCACGGTCCCGAGGAGCCCCGTCTCTCCGGCGCTTTCCAGGCGAAGGTGCCAGTCGACCAGCTCCAGATGCAGCCGTGCGAAGTCGCGTGCGCTGGCCGCCTGTTCGCGCATGCGCGCCAGGGCGGGCCATTGGATCGCGAAGTCCTGCGCCGCACGCTGCTGCCGGATCGACGACCCCTCCAAGATGCGCGTGACGACCGACAGCACCTGCCGCGGGCTGGTCGGCTTGACGAGGTAGTCCTCGACCTGGCGGCCGATCGCCTCGGTCATGGTGCGGTCCTCTTCCGACTTCGTGACCATGACCACCCGGGCATGGGGATCGTCCCGGCGGATCAGCTGGAGCACTTCGAGCCCGCGCCGACCGGGCATGTGCTCGTCAAGCAGGATCAGGTCGTAGGCGTGACCGCGCAGCAGAGCCAGAGCGTCGTCGCCGTTCGTGATCCCGTCGACGTCGTATCCGCGCTGCCGCAGAAAGAGGAGATGGGGACGCAGGAGGTCGATCTCGTCGTCCACCCAGAGGATTCGCTTCGCGGCTCGTGGCATGACCGCGCTACATGCTGATCTTGTAGACGAACCAGGCAGCGACGGATTGGCCGTCCTTGGTTCCCGGCCGGAAGACCCACTGTGCCGCCTCGCGGATGAGCTGGCGGTTGAAGCCGCGGTCGCGGGTCGGCGGGTCGAGTCGGGTCGAGTCCGCAACCACCTGCCCGGACGCGTCCACCAGAACCCAAACGTCGATTTCCACCCCCCGGAGATTCCTGTTGGCAGGCGGGATGATCATCCCGCGAGGGGAGGGCGGAAGGATGCGCCGGAGTCCCTCGGCGGCGGTTCCGCCGTCCCCCCGGCCGTCTCCGTTCGCCAGTCCGGGGTCATCCAGACCGGGAAGCTCGCCGATGAGGGCAGCAGCATCGAAGACCGGTTCCTCTTCGATGACCACCGGCTCGATCTCAATCTCCACCGGCAGAGGAACGCGCGGGCGTTCGATCGGCCGGGGCGGCGGCGAGACGACGTTGATCGCCTGCATCCCCCCCCTCGCCGCGCGGTCGTCGTTCGCCCTCGGCCCCGCCGCCGCGAAGGGTGTCGGGGGAATGGGCCGTCCGCCGCCCGGCATCAGAACCAGGATATGCAGGACCAGGGATGCGAGGTAGGCGCAGCGCCATTTCCTGCGCTCCCGTCGCCGCCGGCTGCCGACATCCAGGTCGTTCATTCCTAGCGGTACCCTCGTCCGGTTCTCTTCGATCCTCATTCCATCATACTACCAGGGAGCCGACACCGTTGTTTCCTCGCAGCAACCGCCGCCTTGCCGCGGTACCCGGCGGCGAGCAACTTTCCGGCCCCGGCATCAAATCGTTGCCGTCGGGCCTGCCATCGCATCGCTGCTGCCCGGCCCGCCATTCACACGCGAAACCATTCACGCGCAGAACGGGAGAGTGCCGCTTGGACCTCGGGATTCACAACAGAGTTGCCCTCGTGGCCGGCGCGTCGCGGGGTCTCGGCCGCGCCGTCGCCGAACGTCTGGCCCGGGAAGGGGCGGATGTCGTGATCAACTCTCGCTCGGCCGGCCCGCTGGGCGTTGCGGCCGATGAGATCGCCCGGAATTCCGGGCGTCGGGTCGTCGCCGCGGCCGGTGACGTCTCCGACCCGGAGGTTTGCGCGGCGCTGGTGGAGCGAGCGCTCGACGAGTTCGGGAGGCTGGATATCCTTGTCGCGAACGCAGGCGGACCCCCGCCCGGCGGAGTCGACGACTTCGGCGCGGCGGCCTACAGAGACGCACTGGAGGTGAATCTCATGTCCACCGTGCAGCTCACCTTGGCGGCGCTCCCGGCGATGCGGAAGAACGGGTGGGGCCGAATCATCGCCGTCACCTCCGTGTCGGTGAAACAGCCGATCAAGGGCCTGCTGCTCTCCAACACCGCGAGGCCGGGCGTGGTCGGGTTCATCAAGACAATCTCTCGGGATCTGGCAGCCGAGGGGATCCTCTGCAACGTGGCGGCACCCGGATTCATCCGTACCGCGAGGGTCGAATCGCTCCTCGCCTCTCAGGCCGAGGCGCACGGGACCACCCCCGAGGACGTGGAGGAGGGGATTACGGCAGGCATACCGGCCGGGCGCATCGGAAAGCCGTCGGAGTTCGCCGACGTGGTGGCCTTCCTGGCTTCGGAAGCCGCTTCGTACGTTACCGGTCATACCATGCAGGTCGACGGCGGTCTCGTACAGGGGCTGTTGTGACGCTCGAAGACCGGATCAGGGAGCGGCGCGGCGGCGGCGTCGGCGCCTACATCGAGCTTACCAAACCAGGAATCACCTTCTTCGTCTCGGTGACCTCGGCGGCCGGGTATCTGATCGCCTCGGTACCCGTGCCGGCCATCGCCGACCTGCTTCATCTCACCCTCGGGGTCATGCTGAGCACCGCCGGCGCCCTGGCGCTCAACCAGTACCTCGAGCGCGAACCCGACAGCCTCATGATCCGGACCCGGTCCCGTCCAGTACCGTCGGGGCGCGTTCCACCCGAACGGGCCGCGCTCTTCGGGTTTCTGCTTCTGGCTGCGGGAATCGGTCATCTCTGGTTCCGGCTCGGCTGGCTTCCGGCATTCGTCACCGCCATGTCGGCCGTCCTCTACGACGCGGTCTACACCCCGCTCAAACTCCGTTCTCCCATCGCGACGCCCGTCGGCGCGATCCCGGGCGCGCTCCCTGTGCTGATCGGATGGGCGGCTTACACCGGCGGCGTCGACGCTCGCGGAATGACGCTCTTCGGCATCCTCTTCCTGTGGCAGCTCATCCACGTGCTCGCGCTTGGATGGAATCTGCGCCACGACTACAAGCGTGCGGGCTTCCAGCTCATTCCGGGGGGGGGCGCCGGAATCATCTCCGGCCTCATGGTCGGCCACGCGGCGGCGCTCCTCGCGCTGAGTACCGTCCCCGCCCTGCTCGGAATGGCAGGCCGCGTGTATCTGATCGGCGCTCTCGTGCTCGGGGCTGCAATGGTCGCCGCCGCCCTCGCCTTCCTCCTGAATCCGACCAGGCAGCGGTGCAACCGCGTGTTCATGGGTTCGCTCCTCTATCACCCCCTCCTGCTCGGCCTGATGGTCGCGGGGGCGTTCTGATGCCCTCACGCGCACCTGCCGCCGCCACCCCCGAACAAGGAGAGTCGCCATGCGCCGTCGCCGCCCCGCCGCCCGTCCTCCGGCCAGGCCGTGCGTTCCCCATGCGTTGCGCGCCGCACTCATCCGCGTCCGGCCTGCCGGGCCGGCCGCGATCTTCGCGCCGATGACCCCGGCAGCCCGTGGGTTGCTTCACGGGCTGTCGGCCGTCGGCATGGCGTCGATGCTCTCTCTGTCCGCCGCTCCGGCCCAGGAAGCATCCCGGCCCCGGGCGCGCGACCTCGGCGTCAAGGTCGGCATATTCACCCCCGGCACGCACAACGCCATCACCGACGTCGAAGGCGTTCTCGTCGGCCACACCACCGTGATCAGCGGCGACGACATCCGTACGGGCGTCACGGCGATCCGCCCCCACGGCGGCAACCTGTATTTCGACCGGGTACCCGCCGCGATGTACGTGGGCAACGGCTTCGGCAAGCTCCTCGGGGTCACGCAGGTTCGCGAACTCGGCGAGCTGGAGACACCCATCCTGCTGACCTGCACGCTGTGCGTCTGGAAGGCCGCGGACGCCATGGCCGAATGGGCGCTCGGACTGGATGGAATGGAGCGGGTCCGCTCCGTCAACCCCGTTGTGGGCGAGACGAACGACGGCGGCCTCAACGACATCCGAAATCGTCCCATCACGCCCGAGCACGTCGGGGCTGCACTGCAAGGGGCGGCGAGCGGTCCGGTGGAAGAGGGTGCCGTGGGTGCGGGCACCGGGACGACCGCCTTCGGATGGAAGGGGGGAATAGGCACGAGTTCGCGGGCGCTGCCCGAGTCGCTGGGAGGCTACACCGTCGGTGTACTGGTCCAGTCCAACTTCGGGGGCATCCTCCGGATCGCCGGAGCGCCGGTGGGCGAGTCGCTGGGCCGCTACTCGTTTCGGGCCCAGGTCGAGGAAGGCCGGGACAGGGAGAGCAGGAACGAGGACGCCCGGGGCCCGAAGCCCACGCCTCGTCCGGATCCCGACCCGCAGACCGGGGGCTCCATCATGATGATCGTCGCGACCGACGCGCCGCTCTCGGAACGCAACTTGGAACGCGTGGCCATGCGGGCCGTCATGGGCCTCTCCCGGACGGGGTCGTTCGCCGGCAACGGATCGGGCGACTACGTGATCAGCTTTTCGACCGCCCTCGGCGTACGGCGGCGGCCGGGCGACGCGGTGCGCTCCATCGAGGATCTCTCCAACGACGACATCTCGGCGATCTTCCAGGCTACCGTGGAGGCGACCGAAGAGGCGGTCTACAACTCCATGTTCAAGGCGGTCACCGTGAGCAGCCGCTGGGGAACCCGCGAAGCGCTTCCGATCGAGGAGACCCTGGAAGTGCTCAGGCGCTACGGGGTGGTGCGGCAGTAGCGGAGCGCCTCGCCGCCGGACGGGTGCCTCGCCGCTCTCGTTGCTCGTGCGAACGGATCGGGGATCGGCGGATCGGTCAAGCGCGGGGGGTTCACCGCGGGCCGTCGGCACAGCACCGGGTCAGTACCTGTCCGGTGCGCCTGCCGGTGAACGCCGAGTTCATGATCGCGGCTTCCCCTCCGACGAAGAGGTGAACCACCCCCGACGACAGCTGATGCGGATCGGTGAATGTCGCGTTGTCGCGGAAGTCCTCGGAAAAGACCACGATGTCGGCGACCATCCCCTCCTTGATCCGGCCCCGGTCCTCCATGCCCATGACCTCTGCGGGGAGCGCGGTCATCGTCCGTATCGCGGCTTCCAGGGTCATCACCCCGTCCTCGAAGACGAACTTCCCGATCTTGCGCGCGAAGGCGCCGTACGAACGCGGGTGCGGGACGCCGACGCCGAACTGCGGCAGACCGCCGTCCGATGACGTCATCGTCCAGTCCTGCGTCATCAGTCTGCGAAGGTCTTCGTCGCTCATGTTGAAGGAGACGATCGAGGGGCCACCCTGCAGGATCAGCTCGAGCGCCACGTCGACGGGATCCTTGCCGCGTTCCTCGGCCAGGTCCGACAAGAGCCGCCCTTCGATGGACGGGTCCTGGGTGAAGCGCCGGAACTGTATCCGGTCGGCGCCGCCGCGACGGGCCAGGTTCTCCGCCATCGCATCCCGGATGCGGGCGCTGGTTTCGGGATCGGCGACGCGCTCGGCGAAGGCTTCGTCGTCCCCCTCCTGCGACCAGCGCGGCAGGAGCGCCGCCGACAGCCCCGTGGCCGAAGCGAGATACGGGTACTGGTCGGCGTAGATCGACAGTCCCTCGGCCCGGGCGGCGTCGATGCTTTCGACGATGGCGGCGGACGAGCCCCAGACCGGCGGACCCAGTGCCTTGACGTGAGTCACGACCGCCGTGATTCCCGCGTCGCGGCCCAACTCGATGACCTCTTCGACCGCCGCGACCACCCCGATCGTGTAGTTGGACTCGTCCCGGATATGGCTTGTGTAGATGCCGCCGTACTCTCCCGCCACGCGGGCCAGCGCGACGAGTTCGGAGTTCTCGGACCAGCTGCCGGGCGCGTAGAAGGTGCCGGACGAGAGGCCCCACGCCCCGGCCTCCATTCCCGCGCGCACCAGGTCCTCCATCGCATCCAGCTCGCCGTCGGTGGGCGCGCGGTCCTCCATGCCGACGATCTGTCGGCGGATCGATCCGTGCGGCACGAGCTGGGCCGCGTTCACACCGAGGCCGTCCGCTTCCAGCTCGGCGCGCTGCGCGGCCAGGTCGACCGGTCCCCCGCCGTCGGGGTTCACCACCACCGTGGCGAGGCCCTGCGCAAGGAGCGGCTCGGCGTGGCTGAGCTCGGGGGTGGCCAACCCGGACCCCGCGTGCGAGTGCGTGTCGATGAAGCCCGGGCTGACGTAGAGCCCCGCGACGTCCAGGACGGTCTCGGCGGCCGCGCCGCCTAGGTCGCCCACCGCCGCGATGAGGCCGTCGGTGAAGGCGATGTCCGCTCGTCGGGCAGGGGCGCCGGTGCCGTCCAGCACCTGCCCGCCCTGCAGGACGATGTCGTAGACCGGCGCTTCGCGACCCGGCACGATCGCCGCGCCCTCCCAGTCGGGGTCTGCCACCCCCACCTTCTCGCCCGTCCGACGGTCCACCCAGATCCCGTGTATCCGTCCGAAAGCCCCCTCGCGCTCGACCTCCTGGACCTCCATGCCCCACGACTCGACCTCCGCCACCACCTCGGGGCCCCACCCGATCCCGGGAGACATCTCCATGGAGATGCCCCCGTCGATCGGATGGACCCGGGCCGCGGCGAGCGCGTCGGGAAGGCTCATGCCCTGATCCACGACCCGCAGCACCGCCTGCACCACTGCCGAGATGATTCTGGCACCGCCCGCCGCCCCGAGTACCAGCAAGAGCTCACCGTCCTGAAGCACCATCAGGGGTGAAATGCTGGACCGCGCCCGTTCGCCGGGTTCCATGTAGCCGAGATAGCCGCCCAATGTCGCGGCGTAGAGAAAGCCGAGTCCCGGCGTGGCCACCTTCGAGCCGAGATTCGGGCCGATCGTCTGGGTCAGCGACACGTACATGCCGTCGCCGTCGGCCGCCGAAAGGTGTGTGGTATGGCTGTTCGACGGCCCCCAGGCGTTGTCGCCCCAGTCCGCCATGGCCGCCTCGGCCGACGCCTTCGACGGGGCTGCGTCGGCTGCACGCCGCACCGCGCCGGGCACTTCGATCCCGGCCGCGATCTCCGCCGCCCACGCCTTGTCCGTCATCGACACCAAGTCATCGGCGCCGCTCTCTCGGATCGCGGCGCGCTCCTCGAAGGCGCGCGCGACGGCCGTTCCGACCAGTGCGGCCCAGCTGTCGCGGTCCAGAGATGCCATATCGAAGTTTTCCAGGATGTGCAGGACGCCGATGGTCGCCGCCCCGGATGCGGGGATGTCCGTGCCCACGAGGTCGTAGCCGCGGTAGTTCCCGCGCACGATCGAGGCGTCCATCGCCCGGTAGTCCGCCAGGGACCGGAGGGTGACCGCTCCCCCGTGCGCCTCCATGTCCTCCGCGATCCGTTCTGCGAGAGCGCCGCGATAGAACGCATCCGCCCCGCCCTTGCTGATGGTCCGCAGGGTTGCCGCAAGATCTGGCTGGACAAAGGTCTCCCCGGGCGTGCGGGTGTTGCCGCCGGGGGTAAGGAAGTGGGCGCGCGAACCTTCGAACTCGGCGAGCTGGCCGGCGCCCGCGCGGTGCCGCCTCGCTTCTCCCGGAAGCAGCGGAAACCCGTCCTCGGCCAGAGCGATCGCCGGTGCCATCACATCCGCGAGCTGCTTGGTTCCGTGCTCGCGCAAGAGCTTGGCCAGCCCGGCCACGGCTCCGGGCACCCCTACGGTCGGATAACCGTAAGAGGCCTGCGGGGCGGTCTCCGGGTCGTAGGTGGCCGGTGCTTGGGTGGTCGCGTCGATCCCGGCGAAAGTTCCGTCCGGCAACCGCACAAGGATCTGGGTACGGCCTCCGATGCTGTTCATCGACGGCTCGACGACCGAAACGGCGAAGGCTGCCGCCACCGCAGCGTCTGCTGCGTTCCCGCCCGACCTGAGCATCTCGGCGCCGGCCTCGGCCGCCAGAGGCTGTGCCGCGACCACCACGCCGTCCACCGACCAAGCCACCTGCGGTGGAGCCCCGGTCTCCGCACCACCCGGCTGTTCGTCCGCCGGGGCGCAGCCGAACGCGCTCGCAAGCGCAACCACGCCGAAAACCGTCCCTTCAAAGCGCCTTGCCGACCCGACGCCTCGCTGCTCTCGCTGCTCGCGCGGACTCATCCACGGGCTGCTATGCTGCATCAAAACGGCTCCCATCTCCTGAAGTACTGCGCCATGAACGCGGTCCCCGCCGGCAGGCTCCTGCCCCGTAACGCCAAGCGGGCACCCACTTCGAACTGTCCAGAACCCGTATCATAAAGGACGGACGGCTGGAGCTGCACGAGCTGCCGCCGGAAGCTCGGCACCCGTATGCCTTCGGTGACGCCCGAGGCACCGTCCCAGCCGTCCAGCGCCAACTTGCCGCCGAAGGAACCCAGCCGCCCGCCCAGCTGCACGAAGTAGAAGAACTCGTTTCCGAAGTCCTTTCTCGATTCAGTGTTCTCCTCGCGCCACCGGTATCCCGCCCACCCCGACAGGTACAGCGAACGCGGCCAGAACGAATGGCCCAGCTCGGCCATGAGCTCCCAATCCCGCTGCCCGTCTCCGAGCGGGATGATTTCGGCGTCGACGTCGAAATCGCCCACTGGAACCTTGACACCGGCACGAATTGCGAAAGGCAGGGCCACATCCGACCATGCGAGCGGTGCGACCCGCAGCCACATGCGCGCATCGCCGAAACCGGTCGATGCACGGTCGCCCGCGATGTCGTCATAGCGGAGCCGGTTGAAGGAGAACTGGGTCCACACGTCAATGCCCGGCACCAAGCCCACCGCAGAAGTCAGGAACGACGAGGTCGTGACCGCGCGGCCGTCCGCGAAGAACCGCCGGACATCGCCGGTGGTTCCGAAGTGTTTTCGAGTGTCCTGGCGGTAGACTGCCAACGCCAGCCATCCCCTGCCCGGAGGCTCCACCCACTGCGCGCCGACCGGGCCGCCGCCCGCTCCGAAAGCGGCGATCACGGCCCCCGGCAAAACACCGAGCAGCCCATGGTGACTTCTGCCACGGGCTGCTCGGCCGCGGCGGCGGGCTCTTCGGCGTGCCGCCGAAGACACGCGCACATCACTCAATAAAGAGCTCCGTACCCGGATGAAAGGCGGCCCACGCCAACCAGAATGCGACGTACGCCTCCGGAATGATCGCGAGCCGCTCACCCGCAAGGGGACCCTCGGTCGCCTCTCCGGCCACCGACCAAAGCGACCCGGTCTCGTTGTCGACGATCGCGCCCTCGTCAACGCCGAAGGACAGGCGCCGACCTCTCGCCACCGGACGCACGGCTGCGGCCGCAAAGCGATTTCGGTCCCAGAAGACCGCCGCCGCCTCGCCCAGGTAGTCGAACTCGGCAACCCACTTCTCGCCCCGCGCCTCCATCGCATGGAAGGGAAACGCCACCGGTGCCCCGCCTTCCTGGGCAGGCAGACCCAGGACCCGCTCTTTCGGTTGGCGCCGGTCGTCGTTCCGGGGAATGGGAAAGCCTAGGTAGTCGGGATTGTCAGGGTGCTCGTAGGCGTTCCCGTAGGGGTTGACGGCGTATGTGTCGTGGTCGAAGAGATCAAGCCCGATCACCGACGATCCGGGAAACAGCTCCTTCCACCCTTGCCAGCGCATCTCCACCAGCGGATAGCGGGCGAGAGCCTGTCCCTCCCGGAGACCGCAGGCGGCCGCACCACTCATCTGCGGCCACAGGGAATCGTCGGACTGCCGGTCGTACATGATCAGGTTCGCCTGAAAAAGCAGCCCGGACACGCCGAACTCCGCGCCTCCCACCGACCCGCGGTCGAAAGCCAACGCAGATCCCGTCAGGGGACAGTAGGTGACCACGATCTCCTGTGTGCCCCTGTTAAGATTGACTACTTCATGTCTATACATAATATTGTGTGGGATTGCCAGCCACTCGTCGTCGACCCGGACGCCGATTACCCGATCCGAGCCGCTCAGGTACCCGGTCGCCGACTCGTGCTCCGACGAGACGAAGACGGGATCGGTGAGCGCCGGGATGCCGTCCCTCCCTACGCCCCCATCGGCGAGGAATGCCGGATCAAGGCCGCCGCAGCTCAGGTCGGGACCGATTCCCGCCGGCTCGTCGCCGGAACAGGCCGCGAGGGTGCCGGTCACGACGAGGACCCATTCGAGGCGTGCGGTGCGCCCGGAGGCCGGTGGGCAAAACCTCCCCGACCCGGTGCCTCCCCGCACTCGTTGCTCGCGCGGACTCATCCACGAACCGCGATTGCACAGCATATCAGAACCTTCGATCTCAGAACCTCCGCGAAGCCGAGGCCAATGAACAGGACAGAAGAGGATCTCCGGCGCACGCTGCGGAACATCGACGGGCGCGGCTACCCCGCCTACAGGCGTCTGCGGGGCGTTTGGTCCCTGTCGCAATTCAACCTGGAAGTTCGCCGCGTGCAAGGCGACCCCTTCGCCGCGCCCAGCCGGGTCGCGGTGATTCTGAGTCCGACAAGGGCGGGATTCGACAGGTCGCTGCTTGCCGATGCCTCGCGCCGAACGGGCATCTCCTGCCTCCTCGCTCGTACCTTTGCCGAGCGCGCCAGGAGCATGTGCGCCGGCCGCCGGACAGGCAGCGGCAGGAGCGGTGAGATCGCCATGGCGGACCCTTGCCAGGTCGTCTTGCCGAACACAGCGGTTCTGGTCTCCGCCGACGGTACGGTGGAAGCCCGGTTCACCTTGGGACTGCCTGCGGCCGGACGGCGCATCCTCGGCAGACAAGCGGAAACACTCCTCCTGCAGACGCTTCCGACGCTGGTCGCTGGAACCTTGGTGAGCGACGCCCACTCGCCCGCCCAGGTCACCCTTCACGCCCGAGTCAACGAAGACGCCGATCACCTGCGCTCGCAGCTGAGAAGACGCGGACTGGTCGCCTTCATCGCCAACGGCGCGATTCTGCCGCGGCGGAGCGGCATCGACGACCGCCCGCTCACCGGCCGTCGGGCCATCCCCTTTTCGTCGCCGACCGGCCTCGAAGTCACTCTGGAGCGCATCAACGGGCCGCCCCTTTCCGGCATGGGAATCCCCCAGGGCGTGACGCTCCTGGTCGGCGGCGGCTATCACGGCAAGTCGACCCTGCTCGACGCCGTCGCTCGCGGCGTCTACAACCATCGCCCGGGTGACGGGCGCGAACGGGTCGTCACAGAGCCGACGGCGACCAGTATCCAGGCCGAGGACGGCCGATCGGTCACGGGCGTCGACATTTCTCCGTTCATCGGAACGCTGCCCGACGGGCAGGACACCACATCGTTCACCACGACCAACGCATCCGGGTCGACCAGCCAGGCCGCAGCCGTCGTCGAGGCGTTGGAAGCGGGATCGCGGCTGCTGCTCATCGACGAGGACACGGCCGCAACCAATTTCATGATCCGCGACCGGAGGATGCAGGCGCTGGTGAAGAGCGACGACGAACCCATCACTCCATTCATCGACCGGGTGAAAAGCCTCTGCAGGGACGCCGGCGCCAGTACCCTTCTGGTCATCGGGGGATCAGGAGATTACCTGGACGTGGCCGACACGGTGCTCGGCATGATCCGATACCGTCCTCACGAGCTTACGAACGCGGCACGTGCGGTCGCCGCTGCGAATCCGACCGGCCGGACGACGCAGAGCGGACAGGTCACATGGCCATGCCGCCATCGTTGTCCGGACCCGCGTTCCGTTCGGCCCCGGCGCGGCCGCAGACCAAGGCACGTCAAGGCGCACGACCGCACCATCGTCGAGATCGGCAGCGACCGGATCGACCTGTCCGGCGTGCGCCAGATCGTGTCGCGAGCACAGGCTCGTGCGATCGCCCTGGCTCTTGTCCGAGCACAGGAGTTCATGGCCCCCGGCACGGCAGTCGAAAAAGTGCTGGAAGGACTGGAGCGGTCACTCGACCGTGAAGGCCTCGACGTACTCGACCCGCGCCGGACGGGAGACCTCGCCCTGCCGCGCATGCAGGAGGTCGCCGCAGCCCTGGCGAGGCTCAGAAGCCTCGCGGTCCGCGCGGCATCCGCCCGGCAAGGTGCGCCGCGATCGCCCTTCCATGCTCCCGCCCGTTCTCGATGAAGATCTTGTTCGCGCTGAACCCCGCCGCGATCACCCCCGCGATGTATACTCCCGGGACGTTTGTCTCCATCGTGGCGCGATCGTGTTCCGGAACCCCCGTCATGGGATCGGTGCGCACGCCCAGGCCGCGCAACAGGACGCGGTCGGGACGCCACCCGGTCATGGCCAGTACCCGGTCGTTCGCAACCGTCTCGGCCCCGCCCCCGTCTTCGCGCACGATCGTCACCGTACCGAGACCGAGCCGCGCCACTCGCGACCCCCAGTGCATCGGGATCTCGCCGCTCGCGACACGGTTGTCGATGTCGGGCCGAACCCAGGGCTTCACGCCCCGGTCGAAGACGTCCAGGAAGTGCACCATCCGTACCCGCACCCCGTTCCGGTACAGCTCGAGCGCCGCCTCCACGGCCGAGTTCCCGCCGCCGACGACCGTCACGTCCTGGTCGAAGAACGGATAGGGCTCCTTGTAGTAGTGGATCACCCGGCCCTCGGGCTCGCCGTCCTCCACGTTGAGCCGGTTGGGCTCGCCGAAGCCGCCGGTGGCGATGACGACCGCCCGCGTCCGGATCCGGTCCTCCTGTCCGTCACGCGTGCGGGTGTGCACGGCAAAACGGGTGTGCGCGGCAAAACCCGGTTCGTCCGCCGCTTCACCGCGGGCTTCACCACTGTCCCGGCGGACGATCCGCATCGCCTCCTGATACTGCCGCACGCGGAGCCCGTGGTGTGCGACCACACGCCGATAGTACGCCAGCGCCTCTCGCCGCGTCGGCTTCGCATCGGGAATCGTGAACGGCACTCCGCCGATCTCCAGCCGCTCCGCAGTCGAGAAGAACGTCATGTAATACGGATAGCGCGTCAGCGACTCGGTGATGCAGCCGCGGTCGAGCACGACGTAACTCAAGCCGTTCCGTGCCGCCGCCACGGCCGCGGCCAGGCCGCAGGGTCCGGCCCCGACAATGACCACATCCCGCGGACCGCCCTCCCCGCCCGGAGTCATCTCGTCGATGCGCGCCGGCCGAGTGCCCCGCGACCCCGCTTCAACTGACCGGCCGGCCGCCCCGCAGCACCACTTCGCCGGGCAGCGCGTCCGTGAACTCGCCGTTGTCGATCGTCAGGACGCCGTTGACCATCACGTAGTCCACGCCTTCGCTGTACAGGTCGGGCTCCAGCACGGTCGCGCGGTCCCGCAGCCGCTCGTAATCGAAGATCACGACGTCGGCCTTGTACCCCTCGCGCAGCAGCCCGCGGTCGTCGAGCCCGATGATCCGGGCCGGCAGCCCGGTCATCGAACGGATCGCGAAGGGCAGCGAAATCGCCTTCAGGTCCTTTACATAGCGAGCGATCTTGCGGGTGAAGGCACCGAAATGCCGCGGATGCGAGCCGGGCCGCGATTCGAACTGCGGCACACCCTCGACTCCGCTCACCGCGGCGTCCGATGCCGTCGCCGTGTACTCCTGTTTGTAGTAGTTGACGACGTCGACATCGTGAATGCCGTATCCCCGGGTCCAGGCGCCGCCGAGCACGTCCGGGTACCCGTTGAGCGCCATGTGGACCACGACCTCCTGGAAGGTCACGCCCATCTCCCCGGCCAGCTCGGCGAGAGTCTTCCCGGCGAAAGCCGTGTCAGGGTACTCCACGACCACCACCCGGTCCGCTCCCCCGTTGTGGTCCACGATCCACGCGATGTCCCGCGCGATGCGGGCCCGGGTGTCCGGGTCGTTCCACCGCCGCGTCAGGTGCGCCCCGGCGTTGTCGAATATGCCCTCCGCGGCGTAGACCGGGCTGTCCCGGCCGCCGCTCGTGTCGACGTCGTCGTCCACGAGGGCCCAGCGCGGGATCATCGGACGGGGGCCGCCGCCGAACGTCTCGTAGGGGTAGACGTCCAGGTACACTTCCAGCCCCTCGGCCCGGGCCGCGTTCACCACCAGCGTGTCGTGGCCGGAACGGCCGAAGCTGGAGCGCCCGCGTGCCTTGTGATGGCTCGCCACCACCCGGATCCCCGTCTCCCGCGCAACGTTGATCGTCTCTTCCAGGCCTTGGAGCCCGTCGACCGGCCAGTCGCTCACAGTGCTGGGGAGCTGCCAGAGCGGCATCGCGGCCTCGCTGCGCTGGTGCGCCACGTAGAACCCGTCGTAGCGCGCCGCTTCGGAAGCCAGAGCGACCACCTCTTCGTGCCGGCTGAACCGGGCCGGCCTGTACTCGATTCCCGCGCCGAGCCCCCACGCTCCGGCCTCCATCCCCTGCCGTACCAGCTCCTGCATGCGCGCGATCTCGCGGGTCGTGGCGGGGCGTTCGTAGTCCTCCCCCATCACGGCGTTCCGCACGGTGCTGTGACCCACCATGGGCACGAAGTTCATGGCATGGCCCTGGTCCCGCAGTGCCTGGATCTCGGCGCTGAGCGGCCATCGCGCGTTGCGACCGTCGGCCCCCCCGATCACGGTCGTGAGCCCCTGGCTGTTGAGGCTCTTTGCCCGGCGGGCTTCGAGGTGCTCGGAGGTCATCGCCTGGTCCGAGTGCGAATGCAGGTCGATGAACCCCGGGCTCACGTACATCCCGGCGGCGTCGATCACTCGGCTCGCGGTCGCGTTCGGCATGCGGCCGACGCGCACGATCCGGTCGCCGCCGATCGCGATATCCGCGCGGAACCAGTCGTTGCCGGTACCGTCGATGACGCGGCCGTTCCGTATGACGATGTCGTAGTCCTGCGCGACGGCGGTCTGCCCGGCAAAGGCCAAAGCGAGAAGACCTGCCGTCGGCAGCCCGAGGCAGAAAGCGTTCATTTTGCGCTCATCCTTCCGATGATCGCTCGTCCGGGTGTTGCACCCTCGACGTTTTCGCCGTCCCTGACGACGAATTCGCCATTGACCAAGACATGGACGACGCCCTCCGAATAGGACAGATCGTCCTCGAACGTCGCCGTATCGATGATTCTCTCGGAGTCGAAGACGGTGATGTCGGCGTCTGCACCCTGCTGGATGCGTCCCTTCCGCCTCGCTTGGTCGGTCATCCCTTCCAGCCGCTTCGCCGGCATGATGGTGATTCTGGCCAGACCGTCCATCAGCGGCATCAGCTCCTGGTCACGCACGTAACGGCCCAGGAAGCGCGAGAAGGTGCCGGCGCTGCGAGGGTGCGCGCCCGGCGCGTAGGGCATCCCGTCCGAAGCGACCATCACGAAGTCGGTGCTCAGCGCATGCCGGATCCATTCATCCTGCATCATGTGGATGATGACGGTGCCTCCGTCGGCCCGGTAGCTGCGGAAGGTCTCTTCGGTCAGCCGCTCTCCGGTGTCCTGCCACTGCAGGTCGCCGTAGTCGATCCCGAGTTTTTCCTGCCAGCCGGGATCGAAGATCGTCGACTGCAGCCCGGTCGACGCGGCGGTGTAGGGATAAGCCTCGGTCGTGATGTCGAATCCGCGGCTCTGCGCGCCGCCGACGAGCTCCAGCACGGGAGCGATGTTCCACAGGCTGGAGCTGTTCACGTGCACGATGTGCAGCGAAGCGCCGGTGGCGACGGCATTGGCGATCACCTCCTGCACGGCGCTGATCTTCATGTCGCGCACATGCGTGTAGATGGCCGCGTTCTCCTGGGCCGCAAACCTGAATACGTCGAGGATCTCTTCGAGCGACGCGCCCGGGTAGTACTGGTGCGCCATCCCGATCCCGAGCGCGCCCTCGGACAGACCCTGCGCGAGCCACGCACGCACGTCACCGTAGCGGTCGGGCCGGACAGTCTCGTAACGCGCGCCGGCGGCGATCGACTCCAGCTCGCGGAGACCCCTCCCGGCGTCGCCTTGAAGCATGGATCGGGCGCGCCGCAGGAGGTCGGCCCGGTCGGGCACGCCCCAGGTCCGGGTCGCCATGTGCGACACCGTGGCGCCGTAGTTCAGGACCGCGCCCCGGCCGCGCTCTTCCAGGTAGGCCGTGAGGTTCCCGGTGCCGCTCTCCATCTCCAGCGCGGTGGTCACGCCGTCGCGCGCCTGGAACTCGTTCGCGCGGTTGGTCTGCCCGTGCGCGTGCAGATCGACGAACCCCGGCGCGACGACCAGCCCGGAAACGTCCAACTCGACATCGCCGACCAGCGGTTCCTCCGAGACGGCCACGATCACGGAGCCGTTGATCCCCAAGTTCCGCACCGCATCGAGGCCCGTCTCCGGGTCCATGACGCGCCCGCCCGCAAGCACGATATCGTATCGTTCCTGTGCGGCCGCCGGTGCCGGAGCGGCGAGGGCGGCGGCCAGAACGGCCAGTGTGATGTGTCTGAATTCGTTCAACGGGCCCATTCCTCCGTCATCTTGGTGACCACGATCCAGCAGCCCGGGGTGAACCTCGCGGTGAAACCGGTGGTCGAGTGCCGCGAGGGGCCGCGAGGGATTTCTGCCACGGGCTGCCAAAGAAGTAAGTATGTCAAGTATGTCGTGCGCGAATGCCATCGCAACAGCGGAGTCACCGGCGTGTCCGCATCGGTGCCGCGGGCCGCTCCGGTTCGTCGCACCGTTGATCCGCCGCTGACCGCAGGTGCATCCTTACATGTCATGAACACATCCGACGCAGACATCCGCCGCGCATTGAACAGGCTCCGCCGGGCCTTGGAGAAAGCGCGCCGCGAAATCCGCGGGCTGCGCGAAGCCGTCGAGCCGTCCGAAGCGGGCGGCTTTCCGGGGGACGACTACGCCGAAATGGACGACCACCTGGTCGCAGTCGTCGAACTGGTGCACCGTGAGCAGGCCCGCCAGCAGGCGAAGATTCTGAGGGCCGGCGGGATCACTCCGGGAAGGCTGCAGCGCCGCGATTTCCTTAAGCGCGGTGCGGCCGGGCTGGCGGGGCTGGCAGGCCTCGGCAGGTCGGCCGCGCCTTGGGTCTCGGCTCCCCGCGACCGCCCGACGTTGGTGATCCGGCGCGGCGCGATCTACGACGGCACGGGCCGTCCGCCGCGCAGCGGCGACATCGCCATGGACGGCGACCGGATCACCGCCGTCGGAGATGTCGCCGCGGCAGGCGCCGTCGAGATAGACGCCCGCGGGATGGCGGTCGCACCGGGATTCATCGACATTCACTCCCACGCGGACCTTTCGCTGCTCGTCAACCCGCGCGCCGAGAGCCGGGTGCGTCAGGGCGTCACTCTCGAGGTGGTGGGGCAGGACGGCTCCTCGGTCGGCCCTTGGAGCGACGAGGGCTTCGAATCGGTCCGGGACCGCTACCGCGGCGCCTTCGGAGTCGAAATCGACTTCCGCGAGCCCGGCGGCTTCCTGGACAGGATCGACCGGGAGCGTCCCGCGGTCAGCGTGGCGTCGATGATCGGTCACGCCACGATCCGGGGCCTTGTGGTCGGGGGCGCGGACCGTCCGGCGACGGCCTCCGAAATCAATCGGATGCGTGCCTTGGTGCGCGAGGGACTCGCACGGGGAGTCGTGGGGCTGTCCACGGGGCTCGAGTACACGCCCGGGAGCTTCGCCGACTGCGAGGAGCTGGTCGCGCTCGCGGGCGAGCTGCGCGGAACGGTTTACCCGTACACCTCCCACATGCGCAACGAGGACGACCGGCTGCTCGCGGCGCTGGAAGAGGCGCTGCATGTGGGTCGCACGGCCGGGGTTGCGGTTCAGGTCTCGCACCTCAAGGCGCAGGGGGAGCGCAACCACTGGAAGGCCGATGCGGCCCTCACGGCAATCGGGGCTGCGCGGGAAGCAGGTTTGGATGTGCACTTCGACCGCTATCCCTACATTGCCTATGCGACCGGGCTCTCGAACCTGTTTCCCGCCTCGGCGCGGGCGGGCGGCACGACCCGGTTGCTCGAGCGGGTCTCCGATCCGGAAACCGGCCCGGCGCTGGAGCGCGCCTGTCGGGACAAGATCGCGCTGCTGGGGTCGTGGGACGCCGTGCAGATCACCGCGAGCGGCGGCGTCAACGCAGCCGCGCGGGGCCGCAGGCTCGGCGAACTGGCCGTCGAACTCGGCGAGGATCCTTACGACCTCACCGTACGGCTGCTGCGCGAATCCGGCGGCAGCGTCGGCATGATCGGCTTCGGCATGTCCGAGGACAACACGGAGCGCATGCTGTCGCATCCGCTGGGGATGGTGTGCTCCGACGCCGGGGCGTACGCACCCTACGGCCCGCTCTCGAACTCGTCGCCCCACCCGCGCGGCTACGGCAGCTTTCCCAGGGTGCTGGGTCACTACGTGCGCGACCGGGAAGCCATGAGCCTAGAAGCCGCCGTGCACAAGATGTCGGGTCTTCCGGCTCGCAAGCTCGGGCTCACCGACCGCGGCGCGCTGAGAGCGGGTGCCGTAGCGGACGTCGTCGTCTTCGATCCCGATGCCGTACGCGACCGTGCGACCTTCGACGATCCGCACCAGTACCCCGACGGCATTCCCCATGTGGTGGTTTCGGGCGTGCACACCATTCGCGACGGGGAGCAGACGGGAGAGACGGGCGGGCGGGCCGTCAGAGGCAGGTGATCGAGGAGCTCGCGACGCTCTTCCGGGAACGGGAAGAGATGTTCCGCTGCGAGGACGCCTTCGATCGGATGGCGCTCAGGATCCATGAACAGCAGCGCGCTGCCAATCCGGCGTTGCGGCGCTACTGGGATGCTGCTGCGGGTGCCGAACCTCATGCGTGGCACGAGATACCGCCCGTGCCGACGGCGGCGTTCAAGGACATGCCCATCGTCTCGGGCACTGCCCAGGTCGTCTTTCGAACCAGCGGCACTGCCGGGGGCGCCTCGAGGCGCGGCGAACATCATGTCGCAAGCGTTGACCTCTACCATGCGGCGGCCCGCGCCAACTACCGGCGGCACCTGTTCACGGACGGGGCGCACGGGAGCTCGGTCGCACAGCGCATGCCCGGAGTTCCCGGCACCCGCGAAGACGGCTCCCTGCGCATCGCACTGGTTTCGCTCATCCTCCCGCCCGAGGCCGCGCCTGATTCCTCGCTTTCGGCCATGGCGGGGTTCGTCGCCCGCGAACCGGAGGTCACCGGCACGACCTGGGCATGCCATCCCGAGCGAGGCATCGATGTCGGGAGCGCGGTCGGGGCGGTCGGTGCCGCCACCGAATCCGTGCTCCTCCTGACGACCGCGTTTGCGCTGGTCCACCTCCTTGACGGGCTCGAAGACGCTCGGCTCGTCCTTCCAACGGGCTCGCGGATCATGGAAACGGGCGGATTCAAGGGCCGGACAGCCGAGGTGGACCGTGCAACCCTCTACGAACGGGTCAGCGAAGGGCTGGGTGTATCGTCGTCCCGCATCGTCAACGAGTACGGCATGACCGAGATGCTCTCCCAAGCGTACGACGGAGTCGCGGGCCATGCTCCCCCGGTTCGGGAGAGAGTGCATCGCTTTCCGCCTTGGGTGAGGACGCGCGCGCTGGATCCGATGGACCTCTCCCCCCTGCCCCCAGGCGAGCCCGGGCTGCTCGCGCACTTCGATCTCGCCAACGCGGCATCGGTCTGTCACCTGCTGACCGAGGACTACGGCTGGACGACCGATGACGGGGGTGTCGGGCTTCTGGGGCGGGCGCCCGGCGCGAGCGTGCGAGGCTGTTCTCTCACGGCGGAGTCGTTCCTGCGGGCGACGCGGGGGCGCGGCCCTGCGGACGGGTGCCTCGGTTGAGTCCGCCGGAGCGTCATATTTGTCGTACTGTGGCCGAAGGGGTGCGGCCGCCGGGCGCCGGAACGCTCGAGCGACTTCAAGAGACCCCGGGGGAACTTCTGGTGCAGCACCCTCCGGCGGACGCCGGGCTGGCCCGCACGCTCGTGACGTCGCTGCGGGACGCAGGCCCCGGCCTGGCGTCGATCCCAATAGCGGAGATGGTGGAGACATTGGGGGGGGCCGGAGAAGCATTCGTCCGCGGGCTGGACGCCGTCGCCGTGCGTCAGGCAGCCGCGAACGCCGGGATGTCCGCCGCGATGGTCACGGACATCATCGACGGCATGGCTCGGTCGTGGAACACCGACGCATTGGAGCGCCTGGTCGCGGCCGAGTTCCCCGACCCGCGCGTTCTGGACGGCTTTGCACCCAGGACCGAGCGGGCGATCAGGGCGGCGGGCCCCGGCCTCACCCTGCACCTCGGTGCCGGGACGGTCCCCGGCACGACGATCACATCGATGATGCGGGCGCTCCTCGTCAAGTCGGCGGTACTGGTGAAACCGGGTGCGGGAGACGTCGCACTCACGGTCCGCTTCACACGGATGATCCGGCGCATCGATCCGCGTCTCGGCGCGGCCGTGGCGGTCCGGTACTGGCCCGGCGGCGCGGAGGGCTGGGACCTGTGGGAGCGGGAGGTGTTCCGCGCTGCGGATCAGATCGTCATCTACGGGAGCGACGCCGCCATCGAGTCCGTGCGTGCCCGTGCGCCGGCCTCGACCCGCCTCGTCGAGCACCCCCACCGTATCGGTCTCGCGGTGGTCGATCCCCGAAAAGCGCCCGGAGCGGAAGCGGAGGTGGCGCGGGCCGCGTCCCTGTTCGATCAGCGGGGCTGCGTCAGCATTCAGCTGGTCTTCCTGTTGGGAGATCGCTCCGGTGCCCGTCGTTGGTGCGCGGAGCTGGGGAAAGAGCTTCAGGCGCTGGAACACGTGCTCCCACCCGGACCGGCGGAGGCCGGGGAGCTGTCGGTGCTGCACCAGCTGAGGGGACGCCTGCACATGAAGAAGGCCGTATCCGACGGTTCATCGCCTGGGACTATCCGGCTGTGGCACGCCGACGGATCGCGCTGGACGGTGATCCTCGCGTCGGCGGATGCGTTCGAGCCCGTGGGCGGCCGCACCGTCTGGGTGGTTCCGGTGTCCGGCTTGAACGCCTGCCTGCAGGCGCTGGCCGCGCTGGCGCCGGTGCTTCAGACCGTGGGCCTCGCAGGCATCGACGCGGACCGTGCCGAATTGGCCCGGAAACTGTGCGAACTGGGCGTCACGAGAGTGGTCCCCCTTGCGCAGGTGCCCTTTCCGGACCCGGACTGGCTCCACGACGGAAATAGACCGCTCGGCGAACTGGTGCGCTGGAGCGAGCTACGATGACCGCGGCAGGCGTCGGGCCGCGGGTGACGGATCAGTCGTCGGAGTCGTGTTCCTTCCGCCACATGACCAGCTGACGGACACCTGTCAACGAGTCTTCATCCACTCGAACCGTCAGTTCGTCGCCCTGCTCGATGCCGCACTCCGACCGGACATCCAGCGGTATCGTCAGACGCCCGTTGCTTCCCACCTTTACGTCCTTGTAGAAGAGCGTTCTGTAGATTGCCACTCGAATCTCCCTGGTGGACGTTCACAGGATCCCGCATCCCACGCCCAAATGATAATCAATTTGCCCCGACGAGGCTGCCGCGATCACGGAGTCATCCGATGCAAGGCGAGGCACGTCGGTGAACGTTTCGGAACCGGAAGGCGTACCTCCGGGACCAGAAGGGCTACCTTTCCGGGTAATGTCTTCCGGACTGCACGACCGGACCGGACGACTTGGACGGCATGACCCGGACTGCAGGACGACGATCGCAGAAGACGATCACATGGGAGCAAGCTCGTGACGGAATTCGCAGTACGACTGTCGGGCGTGACCAAGACTTTCGGCTCGCACACGGCGGTCTCCGATTTCAACCTCGACATCCCCGACGGCACGATCGTGGGCCTCCTGGGTCCCAACGGCTCCGGCAAGACGACCATGATCCGAATGATCATGGCCATCCTCCTCCCCGACCGGGGAACCGTCGAGCTCCTCGGCGGATTCCCCGACTTCGCCCGTCGCAACCGCGTGGGGTACCTCCCCGAGGAGCGAGGCGTCTACGAGAAGATGAAGGTTCTGGAGCAGCTGGTGTTCCTCGGCGAGCTCAGAGGTCTGGCCCGGCGCGAGGTCCAGACCCGGGCGGGGCACTGGCTGGAGCGGCTGGGGCTCGCCGAGTGGTCCGGGAAGAAGATTCAAGAGCTGTCGAAGGGGATGCAGCAGAAGGTGCAGTTCATCGGCACGGTCCTGCACGACCCCGAGATGCTGATCCTGGACGAACCCTTCAGCGGCCTCGACCCCATCAACCAGGAGGTTCTTGAGGCGATTGTACGCGAGGAACGGGAGCGGGGCAAGACGATCCTTTTCTCGACGCACATGATGGAGCAGGCCGAGCGTCTGTGCGAACGGGTGTGTCTGATCTCCAGGTCCCGAAAGGTGCTGGACGGCGATCTCAAGAAGCTCAAGCGGCGAGAGCGTTCCGGGGTGGTGGCGGTGGAGTTCGAAGGCGACGACCGGTGGTTGGCGCGGCTGGGAATCCGCGACATCGAGAAGGTGGACGATGCCCACCACATCCCCATCGGCCATCACGTCGGCGGCGACGAGATCCTGGCCGCGGCCTTCGCTGCCGACATGACATTACGGCGATTCGAGGTGCTGGAACCCAGCCTGCGCGAGATCTTCGTGCGGCACGCGGGCGAAGAGATCGGCGAGTCGCCGCTGGCAGCGATGGGAGGTGCACGATGAAGCAGGTGTGGATCGTCCTGAGACGCGAGTACCTGGAGCGCGTGAAGACGAAGGGCTTCATCCTGTCGACCATCGCGCTTCCGGTAATCATGCTCGGCATGCTCGGACTGAGCGCGTTTCTCGGTATTCAGGCCGAGCGTTCGGAACGCGAGCTGGCGCTCATCGACTACACCGGGCTGATCGGAGAAGATGTGGCCGGCCGGGTCGAGTCGTTCGGGTACGAGATGGAGATCCTGGACCGGGATGTCGGGCTGGACGAACTCGACCGGCAGATCATGGAGGACGAACTCGAAGGGTATCTCGTCCTCGACGATCTGACCCTTTCCGAAGGGGTGTTCGCGTATCGCGGCAAGGACCGTCCGGGCGGCCTGCGCCGCGCCATGTTCGAGCGCGCGGTGGTGGAAACGGCGCTGGAGCTCCACCTCTCCACCGTGGAGAGCGCGACGGCCGTGAGGGCGCTCATCGACGGCGCGCGGCTGGACTTCGAGTCGGTGGTGGAGAGCACCGGCGGCGAAGGGGCCGAGGCGGCGCGCATCACGGGTATCGCGACCGGCTTCGCCGGAGCCTTTCTGCTCTACCTCACCATGATCCTCTACGGGGCCTACGTCCTGCGCTCGGTACTGGACGAAAAGCGCAACCGCGTCGTCGAGGTGGTGATCTCGTCGATCACTCCCTGGCGACTCATGCTGGGCAAGATCCTCGGCGTCGGCTCGATGGGACTGACGCAGATCGGCATCTGGATCGCTTCCGCGGCCGTGCTGGCGCTGTTCGGCGTCCCCCTGGTCATGGCGCAGCTTCCGTCGGCGGAGCTGGACGGCTTCCTGCAATACCTCCCGGGGCCGGGAGCGATCGCGTTGCTGGCGGTTTACTTCATCCTGGGATACTTCCTGTTCGCATCGCTCTTCGCCGCCGTTGGGGCCATGTGCAGCACCGAGGAGGAAGCCCAGCAGGCCCAGTTCCCCGTGGTCATGCTGCTGATCGTCCCCTTCATCCTGCAGATGACGACGATACAGGGGAACAGCTTCGAGTGGATGGACTGGGTCGCTCTCTTCCCCTACTTCAGCCCGGTCATGATGTTCCCCAGGGCGGTCGCGGGCGCGGCGCCCTGGTGGATGGTGGCGCTCTCGCTGGTCCTCATGGCCCTCGCGCTCGTGGTGACGGCTTGGGTGGCGGGCCGGATCTACCGCGTGGGAATCCTGATGCAGGGCAAGCGGCCCACGCTGCGCGAACTCGCGCGCTGGGTAAGGTCGGCCTGAAGAGCGTTTGGGCCGGACGGCGGGCGAAGGCACGGGCCCGGCGGTGGGCTGCCGCGGG
Source organism: Longimicrobiales bacterium (assembly GCA_965215065.1). Lineage (GTDB taxonomy): Bacteria > Gemmatimonadota > Gemmatimonadetes > Longimicrobiales > Gaopeijiaceae > Bin94. The sequence goes on along the minus strand of OZ244037.1, from coordinate 259,668 downwards.
CTGCCAGCACCCGTGGAACAAATCCTCCCGGCGTTCGCGCGGCGATGCATCCGCCCCCGGCGGTGGGTCGCCCCCGGCAGCTACCGTTTCAGGTGCAGTTCGGCGAAGCGCCGGACCAGCTGCTCGGTACCGGGCGTGTCCTCGAGGCCCTCCAGCAGTTCCTCCAGCGAGGTGCCCGCGATATAGGCTGCGTATCTGGGATAGCTGAGCAGGCGGGAGCGGAGGCCGGCGGCATCGAGCTCGGGGTGGAACTGCGTGCAGTAGATGGGAGCGTCTTCGAAGCGGTACGCCTGATTGACGACCTTGTCCGACGACGCGAGAAGAGTGGTGTTCGGCGGCAGGGTCTCGACCAGATCTTCGTGGCCGAGCTGGGCTCTGAAGGGACTGCCGAGATCCTTGAACACGGGATCCGTGCGTCCTGCGCCGGTCAGCACGAGTTCAAGGGTGCCGACTTCCGCCCGCCCGCGGTCGTGAACGACCTTGCCTCCGGCCGCGGCGGCCATCCCCTGAAAGCCCCAGCACGATGCAAAGGCCGGAATCCGAGAGGCATGCACCAGGCGGAGCGAGCGCAGGGCCGTGTCGAGCCATGGATCGGAGCCGGCCGCCGAGTAATTGCCGCTCCCTCCCATGAGCACGAGGTCGATGCCCTCCAGATCACGGGGGCGAAGGGGTCGGGCGAGCAGGTTGAAAACGCAGATCCGGGCCGGGAGGTCTGCCAGGATCCGCCGGAACGATGCGGTTTCGTGGGGCCCCATGGGATCGTCCGCATCGCGAACCTGAAGCAGAAGGCAGCGGACCGGCTCGGGCATCCGAGCGGCGATGCATCCGGGCCGGATCGCTTTGTCGGCCCGGTGCCTCGCCTCTCTCGGTGCTCGCGCGGATTCATCCACGAGCCGCTAGGTGACGGAACGGAGCATCGCCGACAGGTGATAGCGGTCGTATCCCCGGGCCACCTCGAGCGCCGCTTCGTAGCTGGGCTCGATGATGACCACGGCGGTCTGAACCGGCTCCTCGTGGTCGGTGCGGTCGGCGGGCAGAAAAGCGAGCCGGGCCCTGCAGGAGGCCGGGTCCACGGGATCCTCGACGAACTCCAGGAAAACATCCCAGAACCTTCCCTCATGCGTGAAGGTCGTCAGGTGCAGGCGCGGGGAATCGCCGCCGCGCAGGGAATCACCGCCGCGCGGGTCGGAAGAACTTGCGCGACCGGAGCTGGCCTGGGGGGGAAGCTTCGACTCCATGGGCTTGTAGTGTAGCGAACATAAATGGCCGGCGCACCCCGAAGGCTGGCCGGCGCACGCTACGAGAACCGCTCGCTTCTGGTGATCGCCAACGAGCCCTTCAGCGCCTGGGGCAAGGTCTTCGGCGGCGACGCCACGGCCGTCGCCGCCGAAGACCGCCTCGTTCACCGCTCCCACAATCTTCGAACTCAACGTCGAGAGCTGCCGGCGCCGGGCGGCCGCCGCGGCCAGGGCGGCGGACGCAAGACAGGGGGAAGGTTCGGAATCGGTCTGATGCGGTCCCGCACGCCTGACATCCGCTCCGACATCTCGTTGACATCAATCGGTGCCTCGCCTACCTTCCTTCGGCATTTTCGCCGACATATGACGACACACCTACCCACCCAGTAACCGGGCCCGCCGGGCCTCCGATGCCTAACCCCCATATGAAACGGTTGTGGCTGGTGGTCGGGATCTGCGCCGTTCCGATCCTCTTGGCATTCGCGTTGATCGCCGGCGGGCAGACTCCCGAAGACGAGGACGATACGGCATCGGCCGAGCCCGGGGAGCTCTCCCAGCCCGTCCAGTTCCCCCATGACACGCACGCCGGGCAGTGGCTGATCGATTGCCAGTACTGCCATTTTTCGGCGGAGCGGTCGGTCGATGCCGGACTTCCGCCCGTGGAGACCTGCATCGGGTGTCACCGCGAAGGGCTCGTCGCAGGGAGGAACAACCCCGAGGAGGTGGCGAAGGTCAGGGAGTACTACGATTCCGGGACACCCATCCCGTGGCGCCGCATCTACAAGGTTTCCGATCATGTCAAATTCCCGCACTTCCGGCATGTCGCCGCCGGGGTGGAGTGTCAGACCTGCCACGGCGAAGTCCAGGAAATGGGGGTGCTGACCGAAGTCGCCCCCGAGGCGGGCAATCTGAAGATGGGTTGGTGCGTTTCCTGCCACTTGGAGCGCGGGGCCTCCCGCGACTGCACGGTATGTCACTACTAGCAGCCCTTGTCGGCCCGGCGCCTCACCGTTCTCGGTGCTGGTGCGGATTCAGCCGCGGGCTCCCGGTCCTTCGGGCGGTGTCGTCATGAGCGACGGTCTCAAGCGGAGGGATTTCCTGAAGGTTCTGGGCGCGGGCGGCGCCGGGGCGACCGTTGCCGGCTGTTCCACGGGCGAAATAGAGCGGTTGATCCCCTATGTGGTTCCACCCGAAGAGATCACGCCCGGGGTAGCGACCTGGTACGCGTCCACATGCGACGAGTGCGCCGCCGGATGCGGCATCCGCGTCCGCACGCGCGAGGGACGCGCGGTCATGATCGAGGGCAACCCGGATCATCCTGTTTCCGGCGGCGGGCTGTGCTCGCGCGGTGTTTCGGCGTTGCAGGGACTCTACAATCCGGACCGCGTCGCAGGCCCCCTGCGGGCCGGTCCGAACGGCTTCGAGCCGATCGGCTGGGACGAGGCGCTCGACCTGCTCGCCGAACGGCTCGGCGCCGGCGGCCGCCCTCTCTTCATCACGGGGCGCAAGGGGCCCGCCGAGGGCACGCTCCTCGACGACTTCACGGCCGCCGTGAACGGCCAGCGTGTGGTCCACGACCCCTTGGACGACGCTTCGCTGCGAGCGGCGGTGAACATCGCCTTCGGCGTGAACACACTGCCCAGATACGACATCGCGGCTGCCCGCTTGCTTGTTTCCTTCGGGGCCGACTTCCTCGAGACCTGGCTGTCGCCCGTGAAGTTCGCGGCCGACTTCGCCCGGATGCACGGGGTCGACCAGGGCGAGAAGGGCCGTTTCGTCTTCGTGGGTCCGCGGCTCTCTCTGACCGGGCAGAACGCCGACGAATGGATCCCGAGCCGGGCGGGCTCCGAGGCGGAGATCGCCCTGGCGCTCGCCGGCGAGCTCGTACGGCGAGGAGGCGACGCCGGACCCTACACGAACATGGTCTCCCGGTACTCACTGGAGCAGGCGGCGGAGACGGCGGGGATCGAGGCCGGAGCCCTGAGCGCCCTCGCGGATCGCTTCGCCGAGGGTTCCGCGCTCGCGCTCGGGCCGGGCCTGGCAGGTCAGCACGAGGGTGCTACGGCGGCCAACCTGGCGGTCATCATCCTGAACGCGGCGGCCGGAAGCCTCGGGCAGACCCTCCACATCGACGCGGCTCCCGAACCCGAAGCGTCGTCCGACGGCGCTCTCGCCGAGGCGATCGCCGGCATGAACGCGGACACCTACGGGGTGGCCGTGATATCCGGGACGAATCCCGCCTACTCGCTGCCGCCGGCGGCGGGCTTCCACGATGCGTTCGCCAAGGTCCTCTTCAAGGTCGCGTTCGCTACGGCGTTGGACGAGACCGCGGCACTCGCCGACCTCGTCCTTCCCGATGCGCACCCCCTCGAGTCTTGGGGAGACAGCATGCCTTGGCCGGGTACCTACGCCGTCCGGCAACCGGCCATGCGTCCTGTGCCGATGTTCGATTCGCGACCGTCGGCCGACGTTCTGCTCGATGTGGGCCGCCAACTCGGCCACGACTTCGGCGCCGCGACATTCCACGAGTATCTGCACGCCGCGTTCGACAGCCGATTCTTCGAAAACGGCGAAGCAGGTCTCGTCGGCGACCCGAACGCGCTGTGGCGAACCGCCCTGCGCACCGGTTCGGTGTCTTTCACCGACCGGACGCCCCAGGTAACGGCGCTGCAGGCTCCCGGCACCGCCGTGAGTTTCGACGCGCCCGGCTTCGGCGACGGCGGAGAATTGACCCTGCTGGTCTACCCCTCCCCGCGCTTCGGCGACGGGGCCCACGCCAACCGTCCATGGCTGCAGGAGCTGCCGGACCCGGTCTCGAAGGTGATGTGGCATTCCTGGGTCGAGATGAATCCGGCCACCGCCGAGCGCATGGGCCTCAGGCAGGGCGATGTGGTGAACATCGCGACGGCGCAGGGGTCGGTCGAAGTTCCGGTCTGGCCGTACCCGGGGATCCGCGAGGACGCAGTGGCCATAGCCATGGGCGGCGGCCACACGAACTACGGCCGATTCGCGGACGGCAACGGCGTCAACCCCATGGGACTGCTGGGGGCGGCCACCGATTCGAACTCGGGGGCGCTGGCGCTGGTGTCGGCACAGGTCGCCGTGACCGCCACGGGAGGGTGGCGCCGACTCGCCTCGACCGAGGGCTCCAGCGTCCAGGACGACCGCAACGTCACCCCCGCAGCCGCGCTTTCGGCACTCGGAGCCGCCGCCGGGGGGACCGACCAGGCCGCGGCGACCGACCACGCCGCGGAGGACGGGCACGGCCAGCTGCGCGAGCTGCAGGAAGGCGGCGGGTTCCGCACGGTGACCACCGACGGCCGGGCCGAGGACTTTCCGCTTCCCGGTTCGGACTTCGGTCCCTACTCCGAAGACCACCCCCGGTGGGCGATGGCGATGGACCTGGACAAGTGCACGGGGTGCGGTGCCTGCGTCACCGCCTGCCAGGCCGAGAACAACATCCCCTGGGTCGGCGAGACGCAGGTCGAGATGGGCCGCGAGATGCACTGGCTGCGGCTGGAGCGGTACTACGAGGCCGTGGACGCGTCGCACTCGGGGCCGGTGGACATCCGTTTCCTGCCGATGCTCTGCCAGCACTGCAACAACGCGCCATGCGAACCGGTCTGCCCCGTCTTCGCGGCCTATCACACTCCCGACGGGCTCAACGCGCAGGCGTACAACCGGTGCGTGGGGACGCGGTATTGCGCGAACAACTGCCCCTACAAAGTCCGGGTCTTCAACTGGTTCCGCTACACCAAAGACATTCCCGAGCCGATGAACTGGCAGTTCAATCCCGATGTGACGGTGCGGGACAACGGCGTCATGGAGAAGTGCACCTTCTGCGTGCAGCGGATCAGGGAGGTGGGAAACCGGGCCGCCGTCGAAGGACGCGAAGTGCGTGACAACGAGGTGTACACCGCATGCCAGAGCGTCTGTCCGAGCGATGTCATCACGTTCGGTAACATCAAGGATCACGATTCGGGGGTGGCGGCACTGGCGGGGGACGAACGCGCCTACCGCGTCTTGGACGCCCTGATCAACACGCAGCCGGCCGTCCACTACCTGAAGAAGGTCACCTTGCACGAAGTGGAAGAGGGCGGGCACTAGCGCCATGGCGACAGCGGAGCTGAGGCGACGGGGAACGCTGCCCAACCCCGACGTGGCCACGTACGAGGCCGTCAATCGCGATGTCCTGAAGGTGCTCTCCCGGCCCGGGAAGGGCTGGTGGATACTCTTCGGGATGGCCGCCGCGGGCGTGGCCGTATTTCTGGGTTCCTGGTTCTATCAGATATACAAGGGAATCGGCGTCTCCGGGCTGAACGCGCCGGTCGGGTGGGGCGTCTACATCACCACGTTCGTGTTCTGGGTCGGCATCGCGCACTCGGGCACGCTGATCTCCGCGATCCTGTTCCTCTTCCGCGCACCGTGGCGGCAGGCGATCTACCGTGCGTCGGAGGCGATGACGGTCTTCGCGGTCATGACGGCCGGCCTGTTCCCCCTCATTCACGTGGGGCGGGTGTGGCACGCCTACTGGCTGGTCCCCTACCCCAACTCGCGCTTCCTGTGGCCGAACTTCCGGTCGCCGCTTGTCTGGGACGTCTTCGCCATCACGACCTACTTCACAGTGTCGGCGGTCTTCTTCTATCTGGGGACGATCCCGGATCTGGCCGCGGCACGCGACCAGGCCCGCGGTCTGCGCAGGAAGTTCTACCAGATCATTTCGCTGGGGTGGCGCGGGACGGACCGGGAGTGGCACCACTTCTCGAAGGCGTACATCTACCTGGCCGCGCTGGCGACGCCGCTCGTCCTCTCGGTGCATTCGGTGGTGTCGTGGGACTTCGCGATGGCGATCGTGCCGGGGTGGCACACGACGATCTTCGCCCCCTACTTCGTGGCCGGGGCGATCTTCTCGGGCGTCGGTCTGGTCATCACGCTCGCCGTGCCGATGCGGAAGTACTTCGGGCTGGAGGACTACCTCACGGTCAAGCACTTCGAAGCCATGGCCAAGCTGTGCCTGCTGACGAGCGGCATCGTGCTGTACGCCTATCTCACCGAGTACTTCCTGGCGTGGTATTCGGGCGAGCCGCCGGAACGGGGATCCTTCTGGAACCGCGCCTTCGGGCACTACTGGTGGGCGAACTGGATCATGCTCACCTGCAACGGCCTGGTTCCGCTCATGCTCTGGTTCAGGCGGGTGCGAAGATCCATCTCGGCCCTGTTCGTGATCTCGATCTTCATCAACATCGGAATGTGGTTCGAGCGCTACGTCATCATCGTGACTTCGCTGTCCCACGAGTACGAGCCGTGGGCGTGGGGGCTCTACCGGCCCAGCTGGGTCGAGATGGGCATTCTGCTGGGAAGCTTCGCCTGGTTCGGTTTCTGGTTCCTGCTCTTCACCCGGCTGCTGCCGCCGGTGGCGATTGCCGAAATGAAGGAGGTCGTGCCGCCGCCGATGAGCCGCCGTAAGGAGGCCGCGACATGATTCCGCCGAAGCGGCGCCGCGGACACCGAGGGTTCTTCGCCCTCTTCGAGCACCTCGATTCGACGATCGACGCCTGCAAGGCGCTGAGGGCGGCGGGCCACAAGGGCTTCAGGGCCTTTGCGCCGCTGCCGGAACATCGCCTCCTGGAAGAGGGTCTGGCGCTCAAGCACAGTCCGGTGCGGGTGTTCACCCTGGCCGGTGCCATGACCGGGGCGGCCACCGGCTTCGCCTTCACGACGTGGACCTCGATGGACTGGCCTCTGGTGACGGGAGGGAAGCCGATCTTCTCCATTCCTGCTTATGTGGTGATCGCCTTCGAGTGCGCGATCCTCTTCGGCGCGCTGTCGACGGTCATCGGGCTCTTCGTCAACGCGGGCCTGCCCAACCTCCGCCGCATGGTGGCCTATCACCCCGAGTGCTCGAACGGCTCCTTCGGCGTCTACGTCACCGCCCCGGCCGCCCAGGCGGCCGCCGTGAAGCAGATCCTGGGCGGATTCGATCCCGCCGAACTGCGGGAAGATCCGGAGGGTTTCGATGTCTAGCATGTTCGGCAGCCCTCGCCGGAGGTCCCTCGCGGCGTCCGACCGGCGATGCATCCCGTCCGGGACACTTCGACAGCGCTGCTTCTGCCTGATCGCCGCCGCGGCTCTGGGGGGCCTGGGCTCCGGGGGCTGCACGCCGATGGACGACGCCATGGCCGCCGTCTTCGGCCGGAGCATGCGCGACCAACCCTCCTTCGACCCGTACGAGATGACCCTCCTCCCGCCCGAAGGCACGGTGCCCCTGTCGGCGGGCAACTATCCCGCCGGGCACTTCGACCTGAACGTGGGCCAGCCGGAGGGCAGCGCGGACGTGCCGCCCCCCTTCACCCAGATCGACATGACCCAGCGCCCCGAGGTGGTGGACACTCTCACCAACCCGGTCCCGCCGGCGCCGGAGTCTCTTGCCCGAGGCGAGCAGCTGTACGAGCGGGTCTGCATCGTATGCCACGGCCCGGACGGTGCCGGAACGACGGCGTACATCATCGAGGTGCACCCGATCCTGGCCGCGTACCCGCTCAACGGCGAAGCTGCGAGGGCTCGAAGCGACGGATACATCTACGGGATGATCCGGGTCGGTCGGAGCCTGATGCCGCCCTACGGCCATCAGATCGGCCACTACGACCGGTGGCACATCGTGAACTACGTGCGCCGACTTCAGGGGATCCGACCATGAGCGGGCATTCGATTCCCGGCGAGATCCCGCTCCGCTACCTGCGCCGCGGCGGCGTCGCTACGCAGATCCTGCGAGTCATGGTGTTCGTCGGCGTGATCTCGTTTTTCGTAACCCTGTCGACGGACTCCGCCTTGGCCTGGAAGTCGTACGTCGTCAACTGGAACTACTTCACGTCGATCGCGCTGGGCGGAGTGATGGTCGCGGCGGTGACCTGGATCGTGAAGGCCAAGTGGAACTGGCCGGTGCGCCGGATCCAGCAGGCGTTCGCAGCCTACCTGCCGATCGCGTTCATCCTCTTCCTGCCCATGCTTCTCAATCTGCGGGACGACTACTTCCCGTGGATCGAGATGATGGCCCACGACCCGATCGTGCAGAAGAAGGAGGCGTGGCTGAACATCCCGTTCCTGGTGAGCCGCAATCTGGTCGGCGTACTGGTCCTCTTCGGGCTGGGACTGGGCTTCGTGTATCTGGCCGTGCGTCCCGACCTGGGGCGGGTCGGGCCGCCGCAGAGCGCTGCCGACCGGGCGGCCAGGAGCCGGAGCTGGTGGCACGAGCGTTTCACGAAGGGATGGAGCGGACAGGAAGCCGAGGAGGACCGAAGCTATCACCGCATGACCCGCCTCGCCCCGGTCATGGTCCTGGTCTACGCGGCGGTCATGACCATGCTCGCCTTCGACTGGGCCATGTCGCTCGAGCCCCACTGGTTCTCGACCCTCTTCGGCGGGTGGTTCTTCATGGGAGCCTTCTGGAGCGGATTCGCGGTGACGGCGGTCGCGGCGGTGACTCTCAAGCGCCGTGATCCGGCCTTCAAGGAGCATGTGGGACGGTCGGTGCTCTGGGATCTCGGCAAGCTGACCTTCGCCTTCACCGTCTTCTGGACCTATCTGTTCTGGTCGCAGTACATCGTGATCTGGTACGGCAAGCTGCCCTGGGAGCAGGCGTGGGTGAACATCCGCGTGAGCGACCCCTGGGGCGGTCTTTCGGCGGCGGTGATCGTGCTCTGTTTCGTGGTGCCCTTCGGGGGCCTGCTCGGCGCAAGGCCCAAGAAGACTCCGCGGATCCTGCAGGCCTTCGCGGGAGTGGTTCTGCTGGGGCTGTGGCTGTGGCAGTACATGCTCATCTTCCCGTCGCTGCATCGCGAGGGCGACCCGGTTTTCTCGGTGGCCACGCCGTTGATCGGGCTCGGATTCCTGGGCCTGTTCCTCATTGCGATCCGCTGGTTCCTCGCCACCTTCCCCGCCATTCAGATGTGGCAGCCTCAGGGGGATCCCGAGCCGCTGGAGGCCGAGGGAGCCGAGGGATAGCAGCCCGTGGATAAGTCCCGCTAAGGTCGGTCGGTCCGGTTCCGCACTTCGTATCCGATCGAGCGCAGAAGCCTCGCTTCGTGGGCGTCCAGTGAGGTTCGCCCGAAGACGGTACGCAGCACGCGCATCACGCTCTCCGGTTTGCGCGCCCTGAAAAACCCGATTCGGGCGAGTCCCTCTCGCAGTGCCGAGTACATCTCTTCCAGTTCGGCGGCGGAGGCGGGGCCGAGGGACCGCTTCCCGCTCGGCAGCGGGCCGGGCACCCGTGATTCGGCCAGAAGCAGCTCGTAGCTCACCAGAAGGACCGCCTGGGCGAGGTTCAGCGACGAATAGCCGGAATCGGTAGGAATGACGAGCACTTCGTGGCAGCGGTCGAGGGCGTCGTTTGACAAGCCGCGGTCTTCGCGGCCGAAGACGATTGCGACCTTTCCGTCCCGGGCCTGATCCAGGATCTTGGGGGCCAGGTCGCGAGGGCGCCGGTAGTTCCGCTGCGCGGTGCGCGGCCGGGCCGAGGTGCCGACCACGTAGGTCGCATCGGTGAGGGCCTCGTCCAGGGAGCCCGCCTGCGCGATCCGGTTCACGATATGCCCGGTGCGGTGCGCGATGCCCGTTATCCGCTGCGGGTCGAACTCCGCAGGATCGACCAGGTTCAAGCGCGAGAGGCCCATGTTGGCCATCGCACGCACGGTGCCGGCGATGTTCACAAGCATCTGCGGCTCGTGGAGGACGACGGTGAGGCTCATGCGATGCGCTCTTCCGGTTGTGTCAGCATCCCTGCCAGAAGAGAGCAGACGACGATCAGGAACGCTCCCGCGAAATAGGGGAACGCCAGGCGCACATCGAAGAAGGCACCGGCCATGCCGGGGCCCAGGACACGGGCGAGTGAGCCCACGCTCTGGCCCAATCCCAGAATCGCACCCTGTCTTTCCGGCTCAACCGCACGTGACAGAAGACCGAGCACGCTCGGGACGGCACAGCCGTACCCGACTCCGACGAGAATGAGGCCGGCCAGGAAGAGCGCGATGGTGGAGGACACTCCCATGAGGAACAGTCCGACGGCGAAGGGAACGGCGCTTGTGCGAAGAAGAGATCGTTCTCCGATGCGTGGAACCACCTTGCGAACGCCCCCCCCCTGGACGATCGCCGACACCAGACCGAGAAGGGCGAACAGGTAGCCGGCCTCGCGGGCGCCCATCGTGAAGCGCTCGGAAGTGAGAAGCGACAGCGTCGGATAAAGGACGGCGAACGCTGTCGTCATGGACAGGTAGGCCCCCAGCATGATCAGGATCTGGGGTGACGAAACGGCATGGGCCACGGATGCCGGAAGGTTGAAGCGCGCCGTTGTGCCGGCGGCCCCGGGTCGGCGTGATTCCGGCAGGAACAGGATGGCCGCCAAGGCGTTGGTCGCGCAGAGCGCCGCCGCGGCGTAGCCCGGAGCCGCGGGCGCACCGGGAGACGCGCCCGAGAGAATTCCTCCCAGGAATGGGCCGATTACGAAACCGAGTCCGAATGCGGCCCCGATCAACCCCATGTTGCCCGCTCTTCGCGCGGGCGGCGTGACATCGGCAATGTACGCCTGGGCGATTGGGATGGTCGATCCGCCGATCCCGCCGACGATACGGGACAGAAACAGCATGGACAGAGAATCGGCGCGGGCGAATACCAGATATGCCGATGCACTGCCCAGCAGACCCAGGATCAGCACCGGACGCCGCCCGATCCGATCCGAAATCCGTCCCCAAATGGGGGCCATGACCAACTGAACGAGGGAGTAGATGCTGAAAAGGAGGCCTGTCTGAAGGCCGTCCGCACCGAAGTCCGCGGCGTAGAAGGGAAGCACCGGCAGGACGATGCCGAACCCGATCAGGTCGACGAGTACCGCGAAAAAGAGCAGGGGGAGGCGCCGCCTGCCCCCCGTCACCCCGCCCGGCCCCGAAGCAACCGCACTACTGGGTCTCGCGGTCGACACCGTCTCCGGAATCGCGCTCGGTACCTGATCGAAGCGACCCCTTGAGGTTCCGGATGCCCGAACCCAGCCCCTTCGCAAGCTCGGGAAAGCGCTTGGCACCGAATACCAACGCCAGCACGACGAGTAGGAAGAGGATCTCTCGCGGGCCTATCACACCCATGGGGCCTCCTCCCGCCGGGCGGCGGGCAGCGGACGGAAAGCAGGCTCAGCCACGAAGCAGGTCCTTTGCGATGGTCTGCAGCTGCATGTTGTTGGTTCCCTCGTAAATCGTGCCGATCTTGGCGTCCCGGTAGAGCTTCTCGACAGGATACTCGCGGGTGAAACCGTAACCGCCGTGGAGGTCGATGCACAGGGAAGACACCCGCTGTGCGGCCTGCGACGCATAGAGCTTCGCCATTGCGGCCTCTCGGAGGAATCGGGCACCCTGGTCCTTGAGCCGAGCTGCGTTGTACACCATCAGTCGTGCGGCTTCGATGTCGGTGGCCATCCGGGCCAGCTGAAACTGCACGCCCTGAAACTCGGCGACCGGACGCCCGAACTGCTCCCGCTCCTGCACGTACTTCAGGGTGTGGTCGAAAGCCCCCTGGGCCAGTCCCACCATCTGCGCCCCGATTCCGATGCGCCCCTCGTTGAGCGTTTCGATCGCGAGCTTGTAGCCCTTTCCCATCTCGCCCAGAACGTTCTCGGAGGGGACGCGCACATCGTCCAGCACGAGTTCCGTCGTGGAAGAAGCACGGATGCCCAGTTTGTCCTCCTTCTTGCCCACCGAGAAGCCGGGCATGTCCCGTTCGACCAGAAAGGCCGTGATTCCCTTGTACCCCAGCTCCGGGCTCACATTTCCGAAGACGATGTAGAGTCCGGCTTCCGCGCCGTTGGTGATCCACATCTTGCGCCCGTTGAGCACCCAGTCCTCTCCGTGGGAGACGGCTCGAAGCGACAAGGCGAAAGCATCGGAACCGCTTCCGGCTTCCGAGAGGGCATATGCGCCCACCGTGCCCGCCGCGAGCCTGGGCAGAAAACGCCCCAGCTGCTCCTGGGTGCCCCAGCGCAGCAGGGCGTTGTTGACCAAGGTGTTCTGGACATCGACGAGAACCCCCACCGAGGGGTCCACGCGGGAGAGTTCCTCTACGACGATGGTCGCGGTGAAGAAGCTGCTCCCGATCCCGCCGTAGTGCTCGGGAATTTCGACGCCCATGAAGCCGAGTTCGAAGAAGAGGGCGATGAGCTCGGAATCGATCTCGCCCGAAGCCTCCATCCGGGAAACCCTGGGCGCGACCTCGGATTCGGCGAATTCACGCACGGCGTCCCGGAACATCAATTCTTCGTCGCCGAGCGTCGTCAACGCCGAGGGACGGGCCAGCGTGGTCATACCTGCTCCAAATATGCGACCTCGGAAGGCGCAGCCATGATCGATCGAACGGTGGGCATTCCGGGCACCCGCCAACGGCGCTCCGTGCACGCCCGGAAGCCGTAATCTAACCCGCCCGGCGTCCGGATGCTAACAGCCCGCGGACAGAATCCCTCCGGCATTCGAGCGGCGTCGCATCCGGGCTGGAGCGCTTCGCTCGGCGTTGCTTTCGAGTGAATTGCGGTGCTGTTCCCCCTCAAAGCGCTTGCCCGGGCGCTTGCCCGGCTGCCCGCCGGAAAGGTCGTGCCGGGCCACGCACAGGGGATTCACCGCAGTTGCAACTTCCCGACGCGCTGCATGCCCGACTCATCCTCAGCTGCGCCGTACAGCTTGCCGTCCGCGACCGCAAGCAGCCGAAACCGTTTTCCGCAGTCAGCGATCAGCACGTCCGTCGCCGCCGACCAGTGTTCCGGCCACCCGTCAATGTTGACCCGCGCCGGGAGATCGGGTCGGCCCGTCGCAGGTCTCTCTCCGCGCGGGCGCGGTCCGACGGGCTCACCCGCCGCGTCTCGAGATGCGCACCGTCCAGGGCGAACCGCACCACCCGTCCCTGCCGGATGGCGACCCCGCGCGCTTGACGCCTCGGCTCATGACGGCTTTTTTTCGTTGCTTCTCGATCCAGCCCCGATGCGCTTCAGACCACCCCAGCGGAGACGGCGATGTCTCACATTCCCTACGGACTCAAGTACACGGAAGAGCACGAATACCTGCGAGAAACGGATGACCCCGACATCTTCCATGTCGGAATCACCGACTATGCTCAAGGGGAACTCGGTGACGTAGTGTACGTGGAGCTTCCCGAGCCCGGCGACGCCTTCGGTCCGATGGAAGTCTTCGGCACGATCGAGGCCGTCAAGGCCGTCAGCGACCTCTATTGCCCCGTCGGGGGCGAGGTCGTTGACATCAACGCGGGGCTGGACGACGACCCGGCCCTCGTGAATACCGATCCCTACGGCGAAGGATGGATGATCTCGCTGCGGGTGGACGATCCCGGCGAAGTGGACGCGCTTATGGACGGTGAAGGCTACGCAGCCCACCTCGGGGAGTAGATGCGCACTCCGATAGGCCATCCCCCCGACTTCGCGTCCCGCCATCTGGGTCCGCGTCCGAGCGATGTCCGCGAGATGCTCGAGGTCGTCGGATGTGTCACGCTCGACGAGCTCATGGAAGAGACGATGCCCGCCGGGATCCGGTTCCGGGGCCCGCTCCGAATCCCCGAAGGCGTCCCGGAGACGGCGCTGCTCGAACGGCTCCGCAGGATCGCATCGCAGAACGAGGTGTGGCGGAGCTACCTGGGAATGGGATACTCCGGCACGATCACGCCGGGTGTGATTCAGCGGAACATCCTGGAGAATCCGGGATGGTACACTCAGTACACGCCGTACCAGGCCGAGATCGCGCAAGGCCGGCTCGAGGCGCTTCTCAACTTCCAGACCGCGGTGATGGATCTGACCGGCTTCGAGATCGCCAACGCGTCCCTCCTCGACGAGGGAACGGCGGCGGCCGAGGCCATGACCATGTTCTACGGACGAGGAAGGCGCCGCCGCGGACATGTCTTTCTGGTGGCGGAGGACTGCCACCCCCAGACGATCGGGGTCATCGGGACGCGTGCGGAGCCGCTCGGGATCGAAGTCAGGGTAATTCCCACGGAGGACTTTGCCTTCGGCAAGGACGTGTTCGGCGCGCTTGTGCAGTACCCGGCCACGGACGGGGCAGTCCACGACTATCGCGAGCTCTGCGGAGCGGCCCGCGCCGCCGGCAGCCATGTCGTGGTCGCGGCCGATCTCATGGCGCTGGCCGTCCTGGCACCGCCCGGGGACTTCGGGGCCGATGCCGCGGTCGGGAACACCCAGCGCTTCGGCGTTCCGATGGGATACGGCGGCCCGCACGCGGCGTACATCGCCTGCCGCGAGAGGTTCAAGCGACAGATGCCGGGGCGGATCATCGGAGTGTCCGTGGACCGGCACGGCAACCCCGCTCTCCGGATGGCGCTGCAGACGCGGGAACAGCACATCCGGCGCGAGACCGCCACTTCCAACATCTGCACGGCGCAGGTGCTCCTGGCCGTGATGGCCGGCATGTATGCGGTCTACCACGGACCGGAGGGAATCCGGCGGATCGCGCTGCGGATCCGGAAGCAGGCGGCCACTCTGGCGCGCGGCCTGGAGCGGGCCGGCAGCGAAATCGTCCGCTCAGTCTTCTTCGACACATTGCGCGTCCGGCCCGCGGCGCCGGCCGAGACGGTCCTTGCGGGGGCGCGGGCCGAGCGGATCAACCTCAGGGATTACGGCGACGGCACCGTGGGCGTCGCCCTGGACGAGGCGGTGACTCCGGCGGACCTGGACGACCTTCTTGCCGTCTTCGGAGCCGAGGCGAACGCCGCCGAGCTGGCTGCGTCCTTCGAGCCGGGCGACTACCCGGAGCCATTCAACCGCACCAGCGATTACCTGAGCCACCCGGTCTTCCACTCGTACCGCTCCGAGACCGAGATGCTGCGCTACATCCGCCGCCTGGAATCCCGGGACCTCTCTCTCAACACCAGCATGATCCCCTTGGGGTCGTGCACCATGAAGCTGAACGCCACGACCCAGATGACCCCGGTCACCTGGCCCGAGTTCGGCCGGCTGCACCCCTTCGCTCCGCCGGAGCAGGCGAGGGGCTACGCCAGGATCGCGGCGGACCTGAGCGCGTGGCTGGGAGAGATCAGCGGGTTGCCCGCGGTGTCCCTGCAGCCCAATTCGGGAGCGCAGGGGGAATACACCGGACTGCTCGTGATCCGGGCCCGCCACCGTGCCCTGGGACAGCATCACCGCGATGTCTGCCTGATCCCCTCCTCGGCGCACGGCACGAACCCTGCCAGCGCGGTGCTGGCAGGCATGAAGGTCGTGGTGGTGCGCTGTGACGAGCGAGGCAACGTGGATGTGAAGGACCTGGCCGCGAAGGCCGCCCGACACTCCGGCCGCCTCGCCGCCGTGATGGTGACCTATCCGTCCACCCACGGCGTGTTCGAGGAGGAGATCCGCAGCATCTGCGACATCATACACCGCCACGGCGGCTACGTGTATCTGGACGGTGCCAACCTGAACGCGCAGGTGGGGCTGTGCCGCCCGGGCGACTACGGTGCGGATGTCATCCACATCAATCTGCACAAGACCTTCGCGATCCCGCACGGAGGAGGCGGCCCCGGGATGGGTCCCATCTGCACGACCGCGGAGCTGGCTCCGTACCTTCCCGGCCACCCGGTCGTGCCCACCGGCGGCGCATCGGCGATCGGACCGGTCTCGGCGGCGCCCTTGGGCAGCGCGAGTATCCTCCTCATTTCATGGGCCTATATCGCCCTGCTCGGGCGCGACGGCGTCACCGAGGCCACCCGCATCGCGATCCTCAACGCGAACTACATGGCCGTGCGGCTGGAAGACTGCTTCGATGTCCTCTACTGGTGGGGAAGCGGCAGCGGCCGCGTGGCCCACGAGTTCATCATCGACATCCGGCCCATCAGGAAACTCACCGGCATCACCGAGGAAGACGTGGCCAAGCGGCTGATGGACTACGGCTTCCACGCGCCGACCATCGCCTTTCCCGTCCCCGGAACGATCATGATCGAGCCCACCGAGAGCGAATCGAAGGCGGAGCTGGATCGCTTCTGCAGTGCGCTCATATCGATCCGTTCGGAGATCGAGCAGGTCGAGCTCGGCCTTCAGGACCGCAGTGACAATGCGCTCAAGAACGCGCCTCACACGGCCCGGGCGGTGACGGCCGACACCTGGACCCGTCGCTACTCCCGCACCCGGGCGGCGTTTCCGGCTCCGTGGCTGCGGGAACACAAGTTCTGGCCGCATGTGGGGCGCATCGACAACGCCCACGGCGACAGAAACCTGATCTGCTCCTGCGTTCCCGCCGAAGCCTACGCGGACGCGGGGAGCGCCGACTGAGACCGAGACCGGGCGGGGAACGCCCGGCACACCCCTAACGCAGAGGAGGACCCGGCAGGTGGCCAAACTCACTTTTCACGGACAGTCGACCTTCACGGTTGAGATGAACGACGGGACGCGGCTCGTCATCGATCCCTTCTTCGACGACAACCCGATTTCGGACATCAAGCGGGCCGATGCGGGTCCGGTGGACTACATCCTCTGCACGCACGGGCACTTCGACCACTTCGCCGACGCGATCCCGCTGGCCCGCGAGACCGGCGCCACGCTCATCTCCACCTTCGAGATCGTTGCGTTCGCGGAGACCCAGGGGATCGCCGACGTGCATCCGCTGCACATCGGGGGCGGCCACGACTTTCCGTTCGGGCGGGTGAAGATGACTGCCGCAGTGCATGGGGGACAGGTTCACGGTGACGACACGGGCCGGTTCACCACGCTGCCGGGCGGGTTCCTCATGCACCTGGACGGAAAGAGGATCCACCATGCCGGCGACACCGGGCTCATGCTCGACATGCAGCTCCTGCGCGGCAAGACCGATGTGGCGATCCTGCCCATAGGCGACAACTTCACGATGGGACCCGAGGACGCTGCCGAAGCGGTGGGCTTCATCGAGCCGGAGGTCGTCGTGCCGATGCACTACAACACCTGGCCGCTGATCGAGCAGGATCCGGAACGCTTCCGCGACCTGGTGGGAGAACGGGCGGAAGTTCACGTTATGGATCCTGGAGATGTCTTCTCCCCTTGAAGGCGCGTGAGGACGAGTGTGGAGGCGTGCTTTCTTGGCGGATCCTCGTCGACGAGGCGCTTTCCGGACCGGCCAACATGGCCCGAGACCACGCGCTGGCCGCGGAGCTGCGTCCCCGGACGGGTACGGTGCGCTTCTATCGCTGGACGCCCGCCACCCTTTCTCTCGGCCGCAACGAACCGGTCACCGCCGGCTACCGGGAGTTCCTGCGCCACCGTCCGGACATCGATGTCGTGCGACGCCCGACGGGGGGGCGCGCCGTGATCCACGACCGCGAGCTCACCTACTGCGTCGTGCTGCCGGCTCGAGCGTTCGGGGGTCCCCGGAGCGTCTACCGCAAGATCAACGACGGGCTGGCGGCGGGTCTGCGGAGACTGGGCGTCGATGCCCGCGCCGGTTCCGGCCGAGCGCTGCCGCCCGATGCGGGGCCCTGCTTTCTGGAACCGGCCGAGGGAGAGGTTGCGGTCGCCGGCCGGAAAGTGGTCGGGAGCGCGCAGGCGCGCATCGGCAATGCGGTGCTTCAGCACGGATCGCTCCTCCTGGTCACGGACCAGAGTTCCCTTTTCGGGAATGGGCAGAGACACTCGGCACGCCCGGTCACGCTCTCGGAGGTACTCGGCGCAGTGCCGCCCTGGACGCGGCTGGTGGACGCGCTCGTCACCGGTTTCACGCACACGCTGGGCGGCAACTGGTCGGAGGGCCGCATGACCGAATACGAAGAAACGCTGGCGGCCGAGCTCGAAACGCGGTACGGTTCCCCGGCGTGGACTTGGCGGAGATAAGGGTCTCCCCGATGGGTCGAGACCGGCTATCCGGTGCTCGTGTGGGTTCACCACGGGCTGCCAGGGTTGACACTGCCCATGCTGCTGCGCATTATGGCAAGCCGTTGCGACACGGGCGGCAGAGCCCATAGACTCGCGGTCGCGCAAGGGTTGCGCGGCTGAACACAACCATCAGCACAGGATCGACCGCAGGAGGTTCCCTTGGCCAGCTTGATGAACGTCTTCGACGTACTGCTCCAGCTTCCCGGAATGGAAGCTCCAGATCTCACCTTCACGGAGCAGATGGTACAGTCCTGGGAGGACGCCGGCTTCATGGGGTGGCCGCTCGGTCTGTGTCTCCTTCTGGGGATTCTGGTGATCATCTGGAAGCTCTTCGACATCTTCCGTAAGAGCGCTTCCACCAGAAGGATCCTGCGCGAGACCGACGAGCTGCTCTCCGCCCGGCAGATCAAGGATGCACTGGAAGTCACGCGTGAATCGAACTCGCCCGCCGCCAATATCCTCCATGCGGGGCTGGAGCGTCAGAGCGAGGGTACCGACCGCGTCATGAAGGCGATCGAAAACCAGGGCCTGATCGAACTCTCGAAGCTGGAGAGCGGTCTCGTCGTTCTGGCGACGCTGACCAACGTGGCGCCGCTGCTCGGGTTCCTGGGAACGGTGATTGGGATGATCGCCGCCTTCCAGGCCATCGAGCTGGCAGGAGAGGTGGACGCCACCACGGTTGCGTCGGGGATCAAGATCGCCCTGACGACGACGGCGGCGGGGCTGGCGATCGCCATTCCGGTGAGCATCGCCCACAACTACTTCGTCTCCCGGATCGACCACCTGGTCATCGATATGGAGGAGTCGGCGCAGAAGATGATCGACGCGCTCTTCTCGATGCAGGCGGGCCAAGGCACCCGCGGAGACTGATCACCGCCCATACATAAGCCGGGCAGTGGTAAGACTCCGCTTGACCACCACCACGAAGCCGGACCAGCTCGGACGCATCTCCGGTCAAATGGCGGGGGAGGGTTGCCTACGGGCGGCTAACCGCCTGCGGCTCTTCCTGGCAGCCGCGGGGTGGGTCGCTGTCGTTGTCCGCGGTCCCGCAGCCGGACAGGAGGTCCCGGCCTCGGCCGCGACCAGCCAGGTCCCCGATTCAGTTCACGGGTACCTGGCCGACGGCCGCTTCTGGAAGGCCAGCCTGATCCTCAGGGACATCCTCGCGCCGCTGGAGTCGGCTTCGCGCTCCGATCGTCTTCTCCTGGCCGAGGCCGAGGCGGGATGGAAGAACTGGGACGGAGCGGCGGCGGCGCTGTCGGCCGAGGGAATCGACACCGCTCAGGCACCGCCGCGGCTCTGGTATCTCCTGGGATCGGCGCGTTTGGCGTCGGGAGACAAAGGGGGCGCAGGGGCTGCGTTCAGACGCTTCGTCGCCGGCAGCCCGGAGGGGCGGTCGCCCGAGGCTTTGACCGCCCTTTCCCTTCTGGTCCGTTTGCTGGCCGACGACGGCCTTCACGACGAGGCGGTCACGACTCTCGCCCGGCTCGCCGACCGGTCGCCGACGGTGGCGGACTGGACCGCTCTGGACGTGGGTTACAAGCTGGCCGAGGCAGGCGAAGCCGAAGCGCTGGGGAGGTTCCTCGCGCTGGTGGCCGATTCCACCGCTCTCCTCACCGGTTGGTCGCTGGAGCCGGACGCCTGGGCGGCGGCCGGAGATACCGCGCGTGCCTTGGAGGCGCTTCGGAGTGCTCGCCTTCCGCAGGCGACCGCCGCGGTGCACGCGGACCGTCTGGGCCGGGAGTGGCGCTACTTGCTCGCGCTGGGCGATTCCGCGGGCGCAGTGGACGCGATGGAGAGCCTGCTGCAACAGACCACCGCGGGGACAGAGGCCCTGGCGGCAGCGAGAGCGCATTGGAGGGTGGCAAGGGATTCGGGTCCCGAGATTCTCGGGCTGGTGGCCGCGGCATTCGGGCGCGGCGCCGAATTCGGACTGGCGGTCAGAGCCCGGCGGGTGGCGGCGCGGCGCGGCGCTGTCCTGACCGAAACCGAACGCCTCGCCCTTGCCCGGGCCTACAACGGCAGCAGCGACCGCGGCAGCGCGGTCGAAGTGTACCGGGAGCTCTCCTCGTCGGAAGATCCGTCGGTGGGGGCGGCAGCGCTCAGCTCCTGGGCGTCCATCCGGACTCGCCAGGGACGGCACCAAGATGCGCGCATCCTGCAGGAACGCCTTCTGGAGCGCTACCCGTCGTCGTCCGAGGCCGTGGATATCGTCTTCTTCCGCGCAGACGACCATCGCTCCGCGGGCCGCCTCAACCAGGCGATCGAGCAGTACCGTCTGACCGCCTCGCTTCGTCCCACGTCGGACAGGGCGGGGCTGGCAAGGATGCGTTGGGCGCAGATCCACCTGGCCAGAGGCGAGGCGCGGAAGTCGGCCGAGGTGTTCCGGAACTACCTGGAAGACTTCCCCCGGGGCCGGCGTTGGGAAGAGGCCAGCTATTGGGCGATCCACGCCGCGCGCGAGGCCGGGGACACCACGGGCTCCGGCGATCTCTCTGCGCGACTCCTGAGGGAAAGCCCCCTGTCCTACTACGCCTATCTCGCCGCCGAGACGCCCGGATCCGCCGTGGCTTTCCCTTTTGGATCCGCCGCGGCCTTCCCTTTCGAGCAGAACCCGGGTCCGAGTTCTCCGCCTCCCCGGTGGCTGGCCCGCGAGCTGCAGCTGGTGGAGGCGCTCGACGACGCGGGGCTGGACGAAGGGGCCGACGCTCTGGTGGCCGATCTGAAGGCTGCGGTATCGGATTCGACGGAGCTGACGTTGGCGCTTGCCCGCGCCCTCAACGAAGGCGGCCGAACGATCGACGGCATCCGACTCGGGTGGGAGCTGCGCGAGCGCGGGGAAGAGTGGACGCGCGCCCTCCTCGAGGTCGTGTACCCCTTTCCCTACCGTGCGCTGGTGACCTCCCGCGCCGAGGAGCTCGGGCTGGATCCGTACCTCGTAGCCGGTCTCATACGACAGGAGAGCGCCTTCGTGCCGACGATATCCTCCTCGGCAGGGGCCATAGGGCTTATGCAGGTCATGCCCGCGACGGGCAGACAGCTGGCACGCGCGGTCGGACCCCGCGGCTACCGCACCGAGTCACTGCGGACCGCTGAAGTGAACATCCACCTGGGCACCAGATACCTCGCCGAACTGACGGCACGGTATGACGGTGCCGTCCTCCTGGTGCTGTCGGCATACAACGCGGGACCGACGCGCGCCGACCGCTGGCGCCGGTTTCCCGAGGCCGAAGATCCTCGCAGGTTCACCGAACGCATCCCCTTCGTCGAGACCCGGGGCTATGTGAAGAACGTGGTCAGGAACCGTGCGCTCTATCGCTGGCTGTACGGCGCAGAAGGGACGGTCGAATAATGCGACCATTGACGGCCCGTGGACCAGCCCGGTGCCTCGCCGCTCTCGGTGCTCGCGCGGGTATTACCACGGGCTGCTGATGTAAGCCCGTGCTTTACAGCTCTCGTCGTCCTGCGGGTGTCCCGGCCCGGCAGCACCGTGCAGGGCGGTGTCGGGAATAATGGAAGTCCCGGCCAAGACGGCACCCCGACTGTTTCTCATCGACGCCTACGCGCTGATCTACCGGTCGTTCTTCGCCTTCATCCGTCGCCCCCTCACCAATGCGCGGGGGGAAAACACGTCCGCGCCCTTCGGCTTCGCGAACTTCCTCTACGCGATTCGCGACGAGTATGAGCCCGACTACATCGCCGTGGTCTTCGACTCGGGGCGAAGCCACCGGGAGGAACTGCACCCCGCCTACAAGGCGACCCGCGAAAAGATGCCGCAGGAGCTGCGCGACAGCCTGCCCCGCATACGGGAGCTGGCGGAGGCTTTCGGGAACCGCGTGATCGCAGTGGAGGGATGGGAGGCGGACGACGTGATCGGAACGCTGGCCGCACATGCGGTGGAAGCGGGGCTGGAAGCCGTGATCGTCTCGGGCGACAAGGACTTCTACCAGCTGGTCGGAGAGCGGGTTCACCTGCTCAATCCGGGACGCGGGGGGCCGCATGGGGTGGAGGCGCTGTGGGTGGACGAGAAGAGCGCGTCGAAGAAGTTCGGGGTCGAGCCGGGGCGCGTGGTGGACTATCTGGCGCTGGTGGGGGACACTTCGGACAACGTGCCCGGTGCTCCCGGAATAGGCCCGAAGACCGCGCAGAAGCTCCTTCGGGAGTACGGCACCGTTGAAGAGGTGGTGGCGCACGCGGCCGAAATCAAGGCCAAGCGGCCGAGGGAGTCGCTGCTCGTAAACCGCGACGACGTGCTGCTTTCCAAGAAGCTGGTGACGATCCGGACGGACCTGAAGCTGGACACCGACCTCGACGCGCTGCGTGTCACCGCGCCGGACAATGAGCGGTTGCGCACGCTGTACGTCGACCTCGATTTCCGCACGCTTCTGGACCGCTTGGACAGGGAAGACGGGGCCGACGGTACCGCTGGATCGCGGGCCGAAGCGTCTGCCGCCGAGCACCTCCTCGTGACCGACCCCGCGCAGCTGGCCGAGATCGCGCAGGCATGCCGAAGTGCCGGCTCGATGGC
Source organism: Longimicrobiales bacterium (assembly GCA_965215065.1). Taxonomy (GTDB): domain Bacteria; phylum Gemmatimonadota; class Gemmatimonadetes; order Longimicrobiales; family Gaopeijiaceae; genus Bin94. Next base: position 237,023 of record OZ244037.1, on the reverse strand, counting down.
CGTGGCCGTGATGAACCGCACGCTGGAGCCGACCCGCGGGCAGGTCGCCGGACTCGCCATCGCCGCCGAACCGCGACGCTGCTGGTACCTTCCGGTCTCGCACGAGGCGGCGATGGCGCTGGAACTGGGAGGCACGGAAGACGGTCTGCCCCCGAACCTCCCCGCTCTCGACAGCGCCCCGTTCGCACCTGTCCGGGCAGTGCTGGCCGACCCCGCGGTCGCCAAGGTCGGGCACGACCTCAAACGTTCGCTGATCGCCTGCCGCCGCGCGGGGCTCGAACTTGCCGGGCCCCTCCACGATGTCATGGTGGCGTCCTACGTACTCGATCCGGGCCGTCGGTACCGGGATCTGGCCGACCTGGCGTCCGACCTCCTCAGGCGCGACCTGACCTCGGCGGCGATCGTGCTCGGTACCGGCAGGAAGCGGCGTCACTTCGGAGACATCGCGCCGAACGATGTGCTCCGTTTCGCGTGCGAGCAGGCGGAGGTGCCCCTGAGGCTCTGGCGCCGCTTCGCCGCGCAGATGGCTTCGCAAGGCTTGGAGACGCTCTTCCGGGAGCTGGAGATGCCGCTGATCCCCGTTCTGGCCGAGATGGAGATGCATGGCGTCGGCATCGACGCGGGGTTCTTCGCAGCCATGAGCGCACGCCTGGGCGACGAGCTCCGCCTCATCCGCGAAGACATCCATCGCGTCGCGGGCACCGAGTTCAACATCAACTCGACGCCCCAGCTCCGCGAGATCCTGTTCGAGCGTCTGGGGCTGCCGGTTGTGAAGCGCACCAAGACGGGGCCTTCCACCGACTCGTCCGTGCTGGAGGAGCTGGCCATACGCGGCCACGAGCTTCCCCGCCTGATGATGGACTACCGCCAGCTGGAAAAACTTCGCGGCACCTACGTCGACTCGCTGCCCGCGCTGGTCAACCCCGCGACGAAGCGTATCCACACGACCTTCAACCAGGCCGTCGCGGCGACCGGCCGGCTTTCCTCCTCCGACCCGAACCTTCAGAACATCCCGATCCGCACGATATCGGGCCGCGAGATCCGGCGCGGCTTTGTTTCATCCGAAGGCTGTATGCTGGTGACTGCCGACTACTCCCAGATCGAGCTTCGGATACTGGCCCACTTCTCCGGCGACGAGGTGTTCGTGAGGGCGTTCCGGGAGGGCAAGGATGTCCACCGGGAGACCGCCGCAGTGATCTTCGACAGGCCCGCGGCCGAGGTCACGGGGGGGATGCGCGACCAGGCCAAGACGGTGAACTTTGCCACGCTGTACGGCCAGGGGCCCTTCGGGCTGTCGCGGCAGCTCGGCATCCCGATGAACGAAGCAAAACGCTTCATCGCGCAGTACTTCGAGCGCTTTTCGGGGGTCCGGCGCTTCCTGGACGAACAGGTCGCGCAGGCCCGCGAATCGGGGTACGTCGAGACTCTGCTGGGAAGGCGCCGTTACATCCCCGAGCTCCGCAGCAGGGCGTGGAACGTCCGCCGGTTCGGTGAGCGGGTGGCGCAGAACACCCCGATCCAGGGGACCGCGGCCGATCTCATCAAGGTGGCGATGATCCGGTTGCGGAAGGCGCTCGGCGACGAATCCGGCGCTCGGATGCTCCTGCAGGTCCACGACGAACTCGTCTTCGAGGTCGAGGACGCGCGTGTGACGGACATCACGGCCACCGTGGTGGAGGTGATGGAGTCGGCCCTGGAGCTCAATGTCCCCCTCCGTGTCGACGCGGGTTCCGGCAAGACCTGGTACGACTGCAAGGGGTGAGCGCGTTGTCGCTTCCAGCCCTCCGGGTATGAGACGAATCGCTCTGCGTGAAGCCGCTGATCCGGGTCGACGTGGGCAAACGATGTCCACCAAGATCGGTTCCGAGTCCCGACACAAGGCTTGCGAGCGTGGCTACTACCGTATATACTAGTCTTACCGTCGATAATGTCTATCCCTACCCTACGGAGGAAGACCGATGGCCCAGGAACGAGCCGAGCAGTTGCCCGCGAACGAGCACGAGATCGTCAGCCTCAATACTGACGACTTGGACATCCAGGAACTCGAGAACCGACTCGCCGCCACGTCGTCATGGGCAGATGACGGTTGGGGCGGGTGCGGCTGCAACACCTGCCCTAACCTGTCAGTTTGCTCGACTCACATTTGCGAGAATCTGTGCCTTTGATTTCTTGAATCTCTGGCTTGGCGCAGGATAGCCCGGATTGTACCGGGGTTCCGCGCTGGAGAGAGCGATGTGGGCGTGGCACTGAGGGTGGTGAACTACCCCTGATCGGTGTTCAGCACATGAGCCGTCGGATGCGGTGCCGACCCGCCGTCGGCTCCCGGAGAACAGGCAGTCCATGTGGAACTCGTCCATGCGCCGCATCAGCGCTAGGTTCTCCGTGCTCTCCCTTCGGCCGATAGTATAGCGACGGCCCACGCCCACTAGGGCCCAAAACAAGCACGATTTATACATCGCACCTAGCGATGGGGACCGTAAGGTGTTATTCTTGTTGCAGTTAGATCAATTCGGTGAGACCGCCGGACGACAACGAGGAGGCCTTTCAGGTGAAGAAGATATCGCACCGGCAGAGCCGCCGGAACAGTGCACGGCGGAAGCGGAAGGTGGAAGCGCGGCGCCGGCGGCGGGCGAGGCGGCTGGGGACGCGGTCGCGGCCGGTGTTCGGTTCGGGCAGGGTGCACTACGAGATCGGGGCACGGATCAACGCGACGAGCCACGGGGGCATCGGGGCGGTGCGGCGGCTGGTGTGGAAGCTGGGGCTGCCGCAGGAGATCGACCGGCGGCTGAAGCTGCTGAAGCGGCACCTGCCGTACCACGAGTCCGACCATGTGCTGAACATCGTGTACAACCTGCTGTGCGGGGGCGTGCGGCTCGACGACCTCAACCGCCTGCGCAGCGACACCGCCTACATGGACGCCGTGGGCGCGGACATGGTGCCGAGCCCGTCGGCGGCGGGAGACTTCATGCGGCGCTTCGCCGAGGCGGACGTCGCCGAGCTGATGGAATGCATCAACGCCGTGCGGCCGAAGCTGTGGCGGGGACGGGGACGGGACCTGCTGGGTCCGGTCGCCTACGTGGACGTGGACGGGACGCTGGCGCCCACGCTGGGGAACAAGAAGGCGGGGATGGACATGTCCTATACAATTGAAGGTGCAGCAACAGGTGCGGCTTCAGACCCGCCGCACGCCACACCGCGTGCACGAAGCTGTGCGTCGCGCCCACCGCCTTCGCCATCGACCGGCACGACCAGTGCGTCGCGTCCGGCGGCTTCTCCTGCGTCGTCCGCCGGATGATCTCAGCCCTCAGCGCCGCCTGCGCCTTCGGGCACCTGCCCCCGTGGTTGCCGCCCCGGGGGACGCTTCTTCTCGATCCCCTTCATCCCCTTCTCCGCGTACCGCCGCCGCCAGCGGCCCACCTTGTCCCTGCTCGTCCGCAGCTCCCGGGCGATGGCCGTGTTCGTCATCCCCTCAGAGGCCATCAGCACGATCCGCGACCGGTCCCGCTGCCGCACCGTCGCACTCCGCGACCGCGACCACCGCTCCAGACCTCCCGGTCCCCCTCCGCAAGCTTGATCTACGCCGCCGAAGGATACCGGACAGGATGCATCTCCGGTCGAACAGGATCTGCGCCGCTGATCCCTGAGGCATGGAATGACCGACACGCCCGTCCACTGCCAGCCATTGGAGGCACTCATCTGGCACCGTTGAGCAGGCCGAACGGATCGCTCCGGCTGGGAGGGCATTATATTGGCTGACCCCGATTCCTGACGCGGAGAAGCCATGAACACCTTGCCCGAACAGACCATAGAGCAGGCCGACGGCCACCGATTGCCCGGCGGCACTGCGTCATCTCGGCAAGCGGGGGGCGTGGCGATGCTCGATCAGCGAGGCCTGGGAAGATCCCGGAGCCTGCGATTTCCGACGGGTTGGGAGAGGTAGCCGATGAGTCGCCGAGAGCGGCTGGTGCAGACCATACTGCGCGGACGGTCGGACGCGAACATTCGCTTCAACGAACTGCGCACGCTGATGCGGCATCTTGGATTCGAGGAGCGCGTGCGCGGCAGCCACCACATCTTGACAGGGAAGGCATCGAAGAACTCGTCAATCTGCAAAGCCGTGGTGGACATGCCAAACCCTACCAGGTGAGGCAGATTCAGCAGTTGATCCTCAAGTACAAGCTGGGAGCAGACGACTGATGCACAAGTACGAGATCATTCTCTACTGGAGCAACGAAGATCAGGCTTTTGTCGCCGAGTTGCCCGGGTGCATGGCGCACGGAGACGATCAGGAGACCGCGTTAGGTTAGGGAACATCAAGGATGCGATGCAGTTCTGGATCGACAGGGCACAGGAGTTGGGACGACCCGTGCCGGAGCCCAAGGGCGAGCGCCTGATGCTGGCTTGACTGATCTCTCCTGCAACCTTAATCAAGCTCGTCTCCTCTGGCTTCGCCGGCAGTCGAAACTCGGCCCGCGCACGCACACCCGCTCGGCGTGCGGATCGTCAGGACTTCTCGCGCAGTTCCAGCGGCGGCCGCCATTCCGCCACGCCCGGCACGCGCCGTCCCCAGGTGTTCCCGTACGGGTCGCTCCTGCCCAGCAGGAAGCGCAGAATCAGGCGGTGCAGCATGTTCATCTTCGGGAGCGCGCCGTGGAACCCGACCAACTTCGACAGCGTGCGGTCCCGCAGCTCCCAGTAGCCGAAGTCGCTCCCCGTCACGCATACGACGCGGTCTTCGCCCAGGAACGGCGGAATCGCGCCCGCTAGCGCGACGGTGCCGTCGCCGGTGTTTCGTTTCGCGCCGTCGTCGTCTTCGTCCCAGCCGTTCATCCGCTCTGCCGAGCGGAGGTCGAAGCGGGGCGTCCCGTCTTCGGCGCGGCGGACCTTGAGCGCGACGCGCGTCTCCGCGTCCACGCCCGCGATGGCGAGCCAGTCGGCGGCGGCGAGGGTGCGCGCGGACGGCGAGCCGGGCTCGTGCGGTGATGCCGGGCCGGCCGGGTCCCGAAGGGCCAAGCGCGAGATGCGCTCGCGGTGGGCGCGGGCTTCGTCCAGCATCTGCCGGAAGAGCTCGCTCCCGGAGATGTCCCACCCGGCGACCTGCCGTGCGATGGTGGCGGCGACGTTCGGCTGCCATGCCCTCGTCCGCCGCAAGCGCGCCGTCGAAGCTCGGCAGCAGGTGGTAGAGGGCCGGGGTCATGCGCGCCATCCGGCGTTCCCTCGCCTTCCCCGAATCATCTCCGAGGTCGGCGGTTCCGGTGACCATTTTGAGGACGGCCTCGTGCGAGCCCTGGAACGGCGACGCGAGGGTCACGACCTTGTCGACGAGTTCGGCGGAGTGGCGCTTGATGTACCCTGCGATCATCAGGCCGCCCATGGAGTGTCCGACGAGGCTGACCTTCGGGGCGTCGGCGAAGGCGGTGTCGCGGTAGTGCCTCGTCAGGAGGGTGCGGTCGATAACCTCGCGGACGAATGCGGCCAGGCGTGCTTCGGTCCGGTCGAGCGGAAGGCGCCAGTCGTAGCCGAAGGGGAAGACGGGGACGGGGCCGTCCTGATCTTCGGAGAGGCCGTCGCGCAGTTCTTCGATCAGCTCTTCGTAGACGAGCGGGAACGGCCCCCGGGGCGCGACGCGGGCCGGTTCGCGGAGTTCGTAGCGTGCAGGGTGATCCGCTCGTGGCGTTTCTTGCGCAGCGTGCTCCAGACGGCCTCGGGCGGGAGTTCGTACTCGTCGTGCAGGTCCGACGCGGTGAGGCCGGGCACGACGATGACGGGGGACGGGGGCTTGGGCATGGTGGAATCCGGGACGGGTGTGGAGGGGACTGGTTGGCGCGACTGCTATCCGATTCGCACTTCTATGCTGCTCTATTCTGTTCTCCGCCAGCGGCCCTGTCGAAAGCAAACCATGTCGGCAAGCAGCGGGTCACATGGCCGAGACCCACGAGACCGCCGCGTCGTCCGGCCCCTCGCAGAGCGTCTTCGGCCCTCGGTGGCGGAACGATACGATCACCATCCAAGTCCAGGCTGTCGCCCGCCAGACGACAACGTGCGAGAACTCGGAGCTGCCTTATGTGACGTCAGGTTGAGCGCATTCACGCGCGTCTCGGGCCCGGATCCCAGATACTTTGGGCGGCATCCACTCTCGTACGGACTCCACTCCTGCGGCTGACTCCAAGTGGGGGACGGAGTGGAAGACCCCTCGCCGGATCTGCTTGCGGGTCAGCGTGCTGAAGAAGCGCTCGACCAGATTCAGCCATGACGAGCTCGCGGAGATGAAGTGGAAGTGCACGCGCTTCGTGCGCTCGGCCCACGCCTTGACCTCGGCGTGCCTGCGGGTCGCGCAGTTGTCCGGGATGATGTGGATCTCCTGCCCCTTCGGCACCTCGCTCTCCACCTTGCGGAAGAACCGGAGCACCTCCTGGTGGCGGTGCCGCCGGTACGTCTCGCCGACCACCGCGCCCGAGGCCACGTCCATCGCCACGAACAGCGACGTGGTGCCGTGGCGCTTGCAGTCGTGCGTCATCGTCCCGCACCGGCCCCGCTTCAGCGGCAGCCCCGGCTGCGTGCGGTCCAGCGCCTGCACCGAGCTCTTCTCGTCGAAGCTGAACACGGCCGCGTTGTCCGGCGGGTCAAGATACATCCCCACAACGTCTTGCAGCTTCTCCTCGAAGCGCGGGTCCGTGCTCACCTTGAAGGTGCGCCGCAGGTGCGGCTTCAGCCCCGCCGCCCGCCACACCGTGTTCACGAAGCCGTGCGTCGTGCCCGCCGCCTTCGCCATCGACCGGCACGACCAGTGCGTCGCGTCCGGCGGCTTCTCCTGCGTCGTCCGCCGGATGATCTCCGTCCTCAGCGCCGCCTGCGCCTTCGGGCACCTGCCCCCGTGATTGCCGCCCCGGGGACGCTCCTTCTCGATCCCCTTCATGCCCTCCTCCGCGTACCGCCGCCGCCGGCGGCTCACCTTGTCCGTGGTCGTCCGCAGCTCCCGGGCGATGGCCGTGTTCGTCATCCCCTCCGAGGCCATCAGCACGATCTGCGACCGGTCCCGCTGCCGCACCGTCGCGCTCCGAGACCGCGACCACCGCTCCGGAATCTCCCGGTCCCCCTCCGCAACCTCGATCTCGACCGCCTTCCGCATGGCTCCCTCCTTGTCGGTGCCTCTCGATTCCGCACGAAGAGGGCTCTCGGATTTCATGCGTTCCAGCCATACCGCGCTCAGACGAAAGCTTGCGGTCGCTGCTACTACTGCATATACTGGCTTTACCGCCGAACCGCCGAGCGGCGGTATCGAGCGCTACTACCCCACGGAGGAGGAGCGATGGCCCAAGAACGAGCCGAGCAGATGTCGGCGAACGAGAACGAGATCGTCAGCCTCAATGTTGACGACTTGGACATCCACGAACTTGAGAACCGACTCGCCGCCACATCGTCATGGGCAGATGACGGCTGGGCCGGGTGTGGCTGCAACACCTGCCCTAACCTGAAGATCTGCGGGACCGATTCGTGCGGGAATCTCTGCGTGTGACCCTCACGAGTCACCGCATCGGACATCGTACGGACGTTCGCACCCTCGTGACAGACGATCTGGACTCTTCCCCTTATCTTATTGGGTGGGGTTGCGGTGAGCGGTCGGAGTCATGACCGTTCACCGACGACGAGGCGAAGGTATGGCCGGGAGGAGCTGGGGTTGGGGCCCGAAGTGGGTAGGTTGGCCGGATGGAGCGCACTCGGGAGCCGAAGAAGCTGCGGGTGGGCGTGAAGCGTGCCACGGGGAGCAGATTGCGGTGTCCTGCGGCGAGGAATGCCCGGGCTACGACACGCGGCGGCGAGAGTGGCGGAACCTGGACGCTTGGGGTTACAAGACCTTCTGGTCTGTGAGGTTCCGCGGGTTCGGTGCTGGGAGCACTGGGTGTTGACGATGAGCACTGGGTGTTGACGATGAGAGTGCCGTGGGCGGAGGGGAGTTCGAGGTACACGGCGCAGCTCGAGGCGGAAGTGATCCGTGGCTCAAAAGTGGCGGGCGCGTGCGGGCGGTGGCCAAGCGGACGTCGTTTCGCCGCCGGGACCGCTACGTGACCGCGGTGTCGAACCCGGCGACGGGCCGGGTTGCTGCATGTCTCCTTGGGGCGGCGGGGGCAAGGATGCGCTCACGGCGTTCCACGAGGGCTGGGAGAGACGCACCGGGGGGCCGTCGAGAGCGTGAGCATGGACAGGTGAGCGCCCTGCATCGGGACGACCCTCGATATGATTCCGTATGCCGGGGCGAAAATCGCGTTCGACTGGCTCCATGTCGCCAAGCACCTCGGCGACCCGCATGGCTAGTTACAACCGAACGGTGCACATCACCATTCGATTCCTGTCTAGATACCAGCATCCCCGAGAACCAACCGTCCGTGGAAGCCGGACGATCCCATGACCTGCTTGCAACGGAAAGGCTGGGTTAAAGAGGCGTGCGACATCTGGTCTCTCATGTACGGTCAGTGTATGCCCTACGCCCACCACATCTTCGCGACTTCGCACGCATTTCCCGTAGTGCCCTGGATGAAGCGGTCCTTGGTCATCTTGAGAAGGGCCTAATTGCGTGGTGGCAGCACTTGGCTGCCTCGTCAGGGGAAACCGTTAACGGCCCACCTGAAATACGCCATCAACACCAGACACGTCACTCCTCGCTGTTATCTCTTTGGGAGTTAATCCCGACGAATTCTGTATTCTGGACCCGTGTGGAAAGGTATCGTACAGCTCACTACCAGAGCACTCAAGAACACATAGCCCTTGCGACGAACCATGCACAGAAGCCCTACTGTTCAGAAGCAACCGCAATCGAGTTAGTTTTGGGTGAAAATGCGCCTTTGAACGCAATTGCAGCTGTATGGACAGATCTCGATGGCGAACCCGATCACCACACCCGCCTCGCAAGGATCATTAGTGATTACGGTCTCGGGACCCGCTACTTTGCCGATGTTTGGACCTGTCCCGGTTTCGTGGACGGGTGAATACTGCGGTTGAACTGCTCGGTTTCTCTTCGTCTCCCCGCTGCTGAGGAGAGCTTCTCCGGCCGAGGACATCCAACATCCCGAGCCGACCGGTCCGGACATCCTCCTCCGATCCTGTTTGAAACATATCCTCCGTCTTCCCGCCGGGACATGCTGCCGGCGGGAAGACGGAGGGACCGGCGCGCAGCAACCCGGCCGCGCTCTCGGGCGTCGCCTCGCCGGTTTCCCGCTTGCAGCCGGCGTCGCACCGGATCGATCGCGAGACCGCCCGGGCCGACGACCCTGCCGGGCTAGGCCGCATGCTTCTTCTCGAAGTCCGCCGGCGACTCGTACCCCAGCGCCGAGTGCCGACGCACCCGGTTGTAGAACCCCTCGATGAAGTCGAACACCGCACGCCTCGCTTCATCCGGGCTGCGGAACCGGCTGCGGTCCAGCAGTTCGCACTCGAGCGTCGCGAAGAAGCTCTCGCACATCGCGTTGTCGTACGCATCCCCGACCGATCCCGCGGAGGGCCGCACCCCGGCCTCCCGGCACCGCTTCCCGAAGGCGTACGACGTGTACTGGGAGCCCTGGTCCGAGTGATGGATGACGTCCTTCGGCCGACGACGCCACACCGCCATCGCCAGCGCCTTCTCCACCAGCTCCGACCGGAGGCTGGTTTCCATCGCCCAGCCCACGACGAGGCGGCTCCAGGCGTCCACGACCACGGCCGCGTACAGCCAGCCCGCATCCGTCGGCACGTACGTGATGTCCGCCACCCACAGCCGGTCGGGACCGCCGACCGAGAAGTCGCGGTCCACCAGGTCCGGCACCGCGCGGGCCTGCGCGTCCCGCCGCGTCGTGACGACCTTCCGCCGCCGCCGGGTCACGCCCTCGATCCCCGCCTGCTTCATCAGCCGTCCGACCCGCTTGCTTCCCACCCGCTCGCCCCGGGCCTTCAGTTCCGCATGGATCCGGGGCCGGCCGTAGGTCCGCCGGCTCTGTTCCCAGGCTTCTTCGATCTTCTCCCGAAGCTCCGCGTCCCGCCGGGCCCGCTCCGGAGGCGTCCGCTTCAGCCAGGCGTAGTACCCGCTGGGGGAGAGACCCAGCACGCGGCACATCGCCCGGACGGGGAACTCGGCCCGGTGCGCCTTCATGAACTCGAACCCCTTCCGGGGATCGAGCCGCTCTCCATCGCGAACCAGGCCGCGGCTTTTTTTAAGATGTCCCGCTCCATGCGGAGCCGCCTGACTTCCCGCCTGAGGCGGCGAACCTCCTCCCGCTCCTTCGTGGTCAGCCCGTCCGCCCGGCGTCCCTCGTCCAGGTCCGCCTGCCTGACCCAGTTCCGGATCGCCCCGGACGAGGGCTCGAACTCTCGCGCCAGCGACTCGGGCGACCGCCCCGAGCGCACCAGCCCGACCATCTCCCGCCGGAACTCCGGCGGATACCGCAACCGCTTCTTCGGCATCGTGGAATCCTCCTTCCCCCTCAAGTTGGATGTGTCCACGAAACCGGGGCAACTCCAGTTCGCGACTGGAGAGTACACTTTGCGCGGTGCCAGCCTTCACTATTGTTGCGCAATGCGAGCCTTTCAACCCAAATGTCAGCTAGTAAAGAGCATCTGAACTCATTTGCGCGAGTTCTGTACTACGACGGACACATGGCACACTGTCTCAATCGAGCGATTCATTACCTTGGGCGGGCCATAGATGGATCTTTGGAATGCTCTTCAAAATATTGGCAACTGTATTTGATCCAACTCAAGGATCGTATTGCCGCGGCCGCTTCCGATCTTAATAGCATGATCTCGCGCAATACGGCCGGCGGTACGCATGCACGACCGGCATTTTCTAGACTGGACTTAAGCGGTCTTACAAACGCGACTCCTGTTTGGGCCCCGATTGCCATTGGGGGTGCCGAGCGCCTAGCAGCCCGTGGATAAAGTCCGGTCTTCTACGCCTGCACAAGTTCTGCAGAAGCTGCTGGATTACAGGTGTACAAGGATCTCTGCCATGGAGGACGGCGATGGCGGCAGGCAGGCGGCGCAAGGCCGGGCAGGCGGAGTTGTTCGTGGCCACGGACAGGATTCGGGCGCTGGGCAACCCGTTCTACCGTGCTCTCGACAGGCTGCTGGAGAAGCACGGCTTCGATGCGTTCGCGGAGGAGACGTGCGGCGGGTTCTACGCGGAGCGGCGGGGGCGGCCGGGGATTCCGCCGGGGGTGTATTTCCGGATGTTGATGGTGGGATACCTGGAGGGCCTCGGCTCGGAGCGGGGCATCGCCTGGCGGTGCGCGGACTCGATTTCGCTGCGCGAATTCCTGGGCTGCGGGCTGTCGAGGAATCCGCCGGAGCACTCCACGCTGTCGAAGACGCTGGGGGTGGACGCGACGACGCTCGAGGCGAACGCGGCGATGCGGACGATCGTGCGGCGCGAGGACGGAACCGGCTACGAGGAGTTCCTGGAGAAGCTGGCGAAGGCTTCGGGGATCGAGACGCCGACGCGGGAGGACCTGGCGAAGCTGGACCGGAAGCGTCCGAACAAGGCGTCGAACAAGGAATGGGAGCATCCGCACGACCCGGAGGCGCGGACCACGAAGATGAAGGACGGCCGGACGCGCCTGGCGCACAAGCTCGAACACGCCGTCGACATGGACACCGGAGCGGTGGTCGGCGTGACGGTGCAGACGATGGACGGCGGAGACACGGCGTCGCTGCCGGTGACGCTGGACGAGGCGGAGCAGCGGCTGGCGGAGGTGGGGGCGGAGGCCAAGGAGGTGGTGGCCGACAAGGGGTACCACTCGAACAAGACCATGACGGGCGTGAAGGACCGGGGGATGCGGAGCTGCGTGAGCGAGCCGAACCGCGGCCGCCGGAAGTGGAAGGGGAAGCGGGACGCCCAGAAGGCGGTCTACGCCAACCGGCGGCGGATCCGGGGGAACCGGGGCAGGCGGCTGCTGCAACGGCGCGGGGAGAAGGTGGAGCGGGCGTTCGCGCACATGCTCGAGACCGGCGGCATGCGCCGCGTCCATGTCCGGGGGCAGGAGAACATTCGAAAACGGATGCTGATCCACGCGGCGGCCTTCAACCTCGGACTTCTCATGCGCAAGCTGTACCGTGTCGGCACGCCGCGGAGCCTCCAGGGGCTCGCGACCGTGCAGACCGCGCTCGCGGACCGGGCCGCGACCGCTGTTTCGCCCGATTCTTCGCCGGTTTCGCCCCCGTACCGGCCTTCCAGGCCCGTCTGGGCCGCTTTTGCCCGTTATTGCCGGCTCTTCAGGCCGAAACGCCCGCCGTCGGCATCAAACTCGACCCTCCCGGCGTTGATTCCCTGCGCAAGTCCGGCGGCCTGGAAACCCATTTCTTCCACGGGCTGCTAGTGGATGAATGCCAACGTGGCTTCGGTGAACTCCGCCACTTCATGCGTGTCTATAGCGCTACCCATGCTGGAGTTGCCCCGGTTTCGTGGACACATCCAACTTGAGGGGGAAGGAGGATTCCACGATGCCGAAGAAGCGGTTGCGGTATCCGCCGGAGTTCCGGCGGGAGATGGTCGGGCTGGTGCGCTCGGGGCGGTCGCCCGAGTCGCTGGCGCGAGAGTTCGAGCCCTCGTCCGGGGCGATCCGGAACTGGGTCAGGCAGGCGGACCTGGACGAGGGACGCCGGGCGGACGGGCTGACCACGAAGGAGCGGGAGGAGGTTCGCCGCCTCAGGCGGGAAGTCAGGCGGCTCCGCATGGAGCGGGACATCTTAAAAAAAGCCGCGGCCTGGTTCGCGATGGAGAGCGGCTCGATCCCCGGAAGGGGTTCGAGTTCATGAAGGCGCACCGGGCCGAGTTCCCCGTCCGGGCGATGTGCCGCGTGCCGGGTCTCTCCCCCAGCGGGTACTACGCCTGGCTGAAGCGGACGCCTCCGGAGCGGGCCCGGCGGGACGCGGAGCTTCGGGAGAAGATCGAAGAAGCCTGGGAACAGAGCCGGCGGACCTGCGGCCGGCCCCGGATCCATGCGGAACTGAAGGCCCGGGGCGAGCGGGTGGGAAGCAAGCGGGTCGGACGGCTGATGAAGCAGGCGGGGATCGAGGGCGTGACCCGGCGGCGGCGGAAGGTCGTCACGACGCGGCGGGACGCGCAGGCCCGCGCGGTGCCGGACCTGGTGGACCGCGACTTCTCGGTCGGCGGTCCCGACCGGCTGTGGGTGGCGGACATCACGTACGTGCCGACGGATGCGGGCTGGCTGTACGCGGCCGTGGTCGTGGACACCTGGAGCCGCCTCGTCGTGGGCTGGGCGATGGAAACCAGCCTCCGGTCGGAGCTGGTGGAGAAGGCGCTGGCGATGGCGGTGTGGCGTCGTCGGCCGAAGGACATCATCCATCACTCGGACCAGGGCTCCCAGTACACGTCGTACGCCTTCGGGAAGCGGTGCCGGGAGGCCGGGGTGCGGCCCTCCGCGGGATCGGTCGGGGATGCGTACGACAATGCGATGTGCGAGAGCTTCTTCGCGACGCTCGAGTGCGAACTGCTGGACCGCAGCCGGTTCCGCAGCCCGGATGAAGCGAGGCGTGCGGTGTTCGACTTCATCGAGGGGTTCTACAACCGGGTGCGTCGGCACTCGGCGCCGGGGTACGAGTCGCCGGCGGACTTCGAGAAGAAGCATGCGGCCTGGCCCGGCAGGGTCGTCGGCCCGGGCGGTCTCGCGATCGATCCGGTGCGACGCCGGCTGCAAGCGGGAAACCGGCGAGGCGACGCCCGAGAGCGCGGCCGGGTTGCTGCGCGCCGGTCCCTCCGTCTTCCCGCCGGCAGCATGTCCCGGCGGGAAGACGGAGGATATGTTTCAAACAGGATCGGAGGAGGATGTCCGGACCGGTCGGCTCGGGATGTTGGATGTCCTCGGCCGGAGAAGCTCTCCTCAGCAGCGGGGAGACGAAGAGAAACCGAGCAGTTCAACCGCAGTATTCACCCGTCCACGAAACCGGGACAGGTCCATGCCGAACAAGACGAGCTGCACGCTTGTGACGTATTCCAGCGCGCCGTTGTCGCTGACGTGCTCTGTGATATCAACGAACTTTCAGATGGAGCTCTGCGTCCGTTGATCGCTGATCAGATAGAATACCTCTCTCAATCCCGGCTAACTGGCAGTATTGGTGGATGGAGCTATTGTCCTTCAATGACTGCGCTTCCCCCGGACGCAGATGATCTTGGGCAGATTATTCAAGTCTTCGTGCGAGCGGGCAAGGACGACCTCATTGCTCGTCATGCTTCCACTGCTCTTGGCGTCTTGTTCCACGACTGTTCGTATGATGATGGCACTTTTGACACATGGATAATTCCGGCGGATCCCCACAACGAACTCTACAACGCACAAAGACGACGCATACGCGACGCGGGTCGACCAGGACCGACGCCTGAGGTCATGGCCAACTTGCTGTACGCCCTAGCAATTTATCAACCCCAGAAGTATCGCCTCAGAATAGAACGCGGTCTCACCGCGATCGAGCGGATGCAGCACCCTGACGGCTATTGGACGAGTGAGTGGTATGTCGGCCTGCACTACGGCACCTATGTATGCACGAGAGCACTGGCAGAAACTCGGCCGTCGTCCGCCGCCATTGTCAACGCGCGTCACTTTGTCCTCGATTCACAGAATGGCGACGGAAGTTGGTCCGCCGTGAGGGAAGGCTTGGGCGATCCACTAAACACCGCATTCGCCGTCTTGACCTTGGCAGCGGCGTGTGAGGATGCCGATTCTATGTCAGACGTCCGGAAGGGCTCGAATGCCGCTGCTCGTTTTTTGCGCAGATGCCAAGATTACAGCGGATGGCCAAGCTGCGAGTGGCTTAACGTACCCTACGGTAGTCGCACGATAACAACAGCCTATGTAACGAAAGCCGCAATAGCGGCTTCGCAGTCGGTTCTTGCAATCGCCTAACGAAAATGACCCAAGCAGCCGACCACGCGCCACCGACCGATGATAGCGGAACCACTGATTCCGACATTAGGAGAGTACTGGATTATGGTAATCGCTTGCTTGATCATCTCCAAGGACGCTGGCCGACACAGATTTCCGTCAGATATCCAAGGCCCCTTACGGTTGTGTATGCCTCATATCCCTATTGGTTCATTGAAGCATTTCCTGGACTCGAGGACCAGGACGTTCGGCGGTTAGCAGTTGCACTGCGTTTGGTGGCTGACAGTGTTTGTGTAACGGACACGATTTGCGATCTGGAAGAGCAGGACGATATTGTACGAAATCTACTCACCGTCCAAGCAATACAGTTTGAAGGATACCAAATCCTGTATAGTATGTTCCCGCCGCATGTACCTTTTTGGTCACATTTTCAGCAAGATATGAGTGAATGGATGGCCGCTATCTCGTTGGAAGCCGAAGCTATGCGATCTGTGAGTGACAAGGACGAGACAAAATGTGCGGTGCTTGACCGTATTGCCAAAGGGAAGGCGGCGATGGCGAAAACGGTGATCTCCGGCTTGGTTGCATTGTCAGGTGACTCGACTCTCCTCGACACCCTGAGGCGCTCAGTCGAGCATTGTCATTTGGGCGTCCAGTTGTTGGACGACCTCACGGATTGGCGCGCTGATCTGACACGCGGGGTGCCATCCCATGTGGTGACGACTTTGCTTAGGACGCGGCCGGACTTGGCCGAGGCTCGGAGGACTGACGACGTATTGGACGCCTTCGCGCGGGAGTTATATTACGGCCGGGCGGCCTTTGACACAATTGAAAGAGCTGTCCGTGAGCTCGACAAGGCAATGAACCTGACCCGGCATCTCCCGACTCGGCGCTGGCATGCCCGAATACTGCGATGTCGTGAACGAAGCAAACGACTCGCCCGTGACCTGACCAATATTGTGCATTCACGTCGGACGACCCGCCCCGCGCCGCCGTTGACTTTTACGCGGGGCAACGGTGGCGAGTTTGAGGAGGCCATGCAAGATGGTCTTTCGTTCCTAGCCAATGAGCAAGCGTCGGGATTTGGAGAGGCTCGCCATCATCTGTCGTATCCTTGGGAATTCGATCCTCTCGGCGAGAAGGAACCTCAGGCTTGTGATACGTACCAACGTGCGCTCGTTTTACAAGGTCTGGCAGAACTACGAGCGCTTGCGCCCAAGACCGTCGATCAGATGATAAGAACGGAGGTAGCTCACCTGCTCCGTTCTCAGTGTCCGGTCACCGGAACATGGAGCTACTTCCCGTCTGTTGACGAACTAGTCGTGTCGACGGATGTGGCCGCGCAGGTAGTGATCGCCCTTCACGTGGTGAACACTGAAGGTGTCCAGCCACTGCGGGCGACCAAGATGGCCGTTCAATCTGTTTTGTCACGATGCGGACATGCGGATGGCTCCTTCTTGAATTGGTCCTTATGCGACACTTGGCCTCCGGCCGAACACATCGCTGCCACTCTCACCTTGGATTACGGATGGTTGAATGCCACTGATGTCGAGGTGGCAGCCAGCACGGCCATTGCAATGTCCCTCGAAGACCCGCGGGGTCTTCGGCGTCGGATCAATGAGACAGTGCACTGGGTGGCAGAGCAACAGCGAATTGGCGGGAATTGGTGTGGCCATTGTCTATACAGCCACGAGGCGTACAGTACGTTTGTCTGCGTGCAGGCGCTCCGAACAGCTGCGGAGTATCGCGGAATGCTTGCACGGGTCCGTAGTAGTTTGATTCGAAAATTCGAGTTGAACCTAGCGGGTGGAGATCGCACGAGCGCGTTTCGTATTGCGCTGAATCTCTTGACGCTTGCCGAGTTGTTCAAGACCGGAAAGCCGGATGAGGACCAACGGATGAAGCAGCGCATTGTGCAGTATTCGCGTCGTGCTGGTCACCACCTGTTGTCGGTTCAGCGAGAAGACGGATCGTGGCCGAGTACGTCGTTTCTGCGCATCGGAAGAATGGGTTTTGCCCAAACTACATTCGAGTATGGAAGCCGTACCGTTACGACTGCTTTCGTCTTGCGGGCGCTACAACGGCGGCGACTACTCGACTTGGATGGTTACGATCAATGAGTATTTTTTGGTCTTGCGTACGATCGGCATTTGGCACCATTCGACGGCAACCCGGCGTATCCTTGATTGCAATACTGCTGATTGCGATTGGGATTGCCGCGCCTACAGCAATGTTGTCAGTTACCCGTGGCGTCGCGGGCGGCCTGCCCGTGTCGGAACCCGAACGGCTGCTTAGCATCGCAACGACCGATACTCAATCACCTGGCTCATGGGGACAGCTTCGTACCGACGAATACATTGCGGTGCGAGACAATGTGAAGACCGTTCTCGAGGCTGCGGCTTATCGGTACCACAACTTTGCCGTGGTGTCTCCGGGCGAAACACCTGTTCGTTATCGTGGGATTGAGATCACTCCGAATGGTTTTAAGGTGCTTGGAAAAGGGCCAGTCTTTGGAAGGGACTTTGCGGAGGCCGATGGACTTCCTGGAGCCATCCCTACAGTGATAGTGTCCCATGCGATTTGGCGAGAGCGGTTCGGGAGAAGCACGACCATACTCGGCAGGACACTAGCGGTAAATGACGTGTCTCGGGTCATCATTGGAGTGATGGAACCCGGCTTCGCGTTTCCTGAACGAGAGCAACTCTGGATACCGCTCTCGGTTGACTTGCCCGAGGAACGTGACAGAGGCTCGGTATACTGGGTAGTTGCACGCCCTCGACCAAGTGTAGCGGTTGAGCGAGTGGTCGACCAGCTCGAGGGGCTTGCGGTGGGGCTGGAAGCGGACTTACCTGACACCAACACCAACATTCGTTTCCTGGTTGAACCGTACCGAAGCCTTTTGGTTGCGCCGGAGGTGCACACGATTCTCCGCAACATTACATTGCTCGTGTCGCTAGTGTTGTTGATCGCGTGCGGTAATGTCGGTGGGCTTATGCTTGCGCGAGGTATCGACAGGTCACCGGAAACTGCACTGCGCATCGCGCTAGGAGCCTCACAGGTGCGTTTGTATTTTGAGCAATTTTTGAGTGCCATGATGCTCGTAACCATGAGTGGCGTCCTAGGGCTCGCATTATCCCGGGCCGCCATCGCCATGATCACGAATGCGATGAGTGACCAATTGTCCTATTGGATGACTTTCCATCTCGATTGGCTCGTGCTAATCTTCGTCACGACTACGATGTTGGTGGCGGCAGTAGCAATCAGTGTCTTACCACTCGTCCACCTCAGATCGCTGGATGTCAACGCATTTCTAGGCTCCGAGAACCGGGAAACCGCTTCACTGTCCAAGAAGCGCTTGCTGACAGGTCTCGTCGTTGGTGAGGTCGCGATGTCAACCTGTGTGTTGTTAATAGGTGCGTTGATGGTAAAAGACATTATTCATACCGGTAGGCATTTCGATTTCGATCCCGACCCAATTGCAATTGGCGGCTGGGAACTCCGCAGTGAGGCCTACCCTGACTACGACCAAGTCCTAAGGTTTCAGTCGGAAGTCATCAATCGGTTATCTGCCAATCCCGTATATGCTGTGTCCCTCACCACTGCCGTGCCCGGGTTGGGGGCACGTCAACATCTGGTCGAACTCGAGGGCGCGACATATCAAAGCTTGTTGGATCGTCCGATCGCTCGGATTGTAGCAGTCTCCCCAGGGTTCTTCACGTCTCTCGGTGCGAATCTGGTAAACGGCCGTGACTTTGAGTGGGCGGACGACAGCCGTAGCCCTGCTGTAGCGATTGTAAACGAAGCTTTCCAGCGAAGGTACTTCAATGGCAGTGATGCCGTTGGGCGACGAGTGAAAGTGTGGCCGCACGAAGAGGGGCAATGGGCGACGATAGTCGGTGTTGCTCCCGCTCTCGGAATATCGCCTAGCGAGAGGGATTCGCCCGAGGGTATCTATTTCCCATTGGCCCAGCGCCCGTCTAGGCACGCATATGTACTTGTCCGCACATTTCGTGGCGATCCGCTCGCTGCACTTTCCGCCGTGCGAAGTGTGGTTACCTCGTTGGATAGGGGCCTGCCTCTTGTTGACGTAGCTGGCCTCAGACAGCTGATCGAAACAGCTCGGTCACCGCAGCGAATATTCGCAGTATTGCTTGGGCTGATGAGTGTGGGAGCTGTAGTCATTGCAATGATAGGTCTTTACAGCACAGTCACTCTTGCGGTGGCACGACAATCTGTCGAATTCGGTGTACGGATGGCTGTTGGTGCTTCTCCTTTTCACATAGTGAGGCGCATTCTACGGATTGGACTCATTCCGTTGGGTACCGGAGTGGCGTTTGGAATCGCCATCGCCATCGCGATACTGCCAGAACTGAGCACAACCATGCTAGTGGCACCGACATGGGACGGCTGGGTGCTGTTTGGAGTCTTGGGGTTACTACTGGCTTCGGCCATGCTGGCCATGTGGCCCTCGGTGAGGAGAGGTATCGGGGTCAACATAGTTGCGATGTTGAGGAGTATATGAAGACAAGAGCTATTCTGGACAAGACGATGTTGAGAGGGGTCCACACCAGCCGCCAGACGATCGGCAAGTGGCGTGCAAGCGTTTCCGCACCTCATGGCCACATGGACCTTGTACGACGAATGCAGGCGGGGAATGGCGCGCTCCCATCGAAGATGACGGAGGTCATGGCGCTGCCGAAGAAGACGCTCGGGATCCGCTCTCCCGGCGGCCACATGCGCTGGAGTTGCCGTTCCTTGGGCCGAGGCGACGGGGCGGTCAAAGTCCACGGTGCACTACGTCTTGGACGGCGTTTAACATCCAGCCTCACCGGCAGAATCACTCCAAGCTCTCTTCCGGTCCGTTCTTCGCCGAGAAGGTCTTGGACATTCGTCGGACTCTACATCAACTTGCATCTGAGCCACACTTAGTGACTACGCGCACAACATCATTATGGAAAACTGTGGATGAACCTCCCCATGTACCTGTTCTGTGTGTCCCAACCTGTGTACCTCTTGGTCAGAGAACGCCAACATGGCTGGCGCATTGCACTTCAATGCGATGACCTAACCTTGGACATCAAAGACGGAACTGCTGGAGAGTCGTCGCATGCCCATCTCCAGACGCTTCGACCCCATGGTGACGGCCGCGTTACCGAAGCTTCCTTGTACCTCAGTTTCAGTAGGCCCTTCCTGCGACAACTCGCGGATCTAGCCAAGAGTCATGGCGGCGGCATTGTTCGATTGCTCAACAAAACGCAGCAGCGTCGTGTTCTTAGCGGCAAGCACAGGCCCATTCAGCTGGGGAATGCTTCACCCATTGCTGGGCCATTGGAGACGCAGCTGGGCGTTATTGACATGTGCAGCAACACGATCTTGCGCGTGGGGGTCATCAATGTGTGTGCTTCGGCCCTTGGTGACTCTATCGTAGCGGTGACCGCCCTGCGCGAGTTTCGGAAACGGTTACTAGAACGGTTTTCGCGGGTGGAGATCACATCATTCCAACACCCCGACAACCTTGAGGCGGAACAGCTGTACCTCAAGTCTGGAGTAGTGGACGACATCGTTCGGCTTCCGACTCCGCTGTCCAGTTTGGCAGCCCAGGATGCATATGTAGATTTGTCCACGCCGTACATGGAAGATCCATCCGGGAACGCTAATAGCGTGGACGCTAGCCCGCGGCATTGGCTGGATGGAACGCTAGCGGCGCTTGGGATGGATCCGGCTGGAGTTGCGGCTTCCGTAAAACGTAACAGGCTTCCTGTTGATAAGAATGTGCAATGGGAGTTGGCCCCTGACGTTCAGAAGTGTAGATCACTGGGGTTGCCTCTGGTGCTGTTCCACCCACGTGCATTCGTTGAGACACGGTCTATGCCAAATCGAATGACCCCCGAGCTGCTTGCGAAGATTCTGGAGCGGCGGCAATGGATCGTTGTGAGTGTAGTTCCGATAGCATTCGCCCATCCTCGCTTTATCGATTGGTCACATCTCTCGGCGAGCTTTGAGCACTTGAATGCCCTTGTATCCGCGGTTGACGCTTTCATATCAGTTGATACGAGTGTATCACATATCGCAGACGCGCACAGTATTCCGGGCGTCGTGCTGTATACTTGGGCGGCTCATGAGAGCCGCATAGCTTATTACCCGTACATTGAAGGAGTGCGTCTCCCTCAGGACCACGGTGTCACGGTGGATTCCCCTGACCCCCGCGCCATTTCGAGGATAGACAGCGCTTGGCAGCGATTGGACGTAGATGCAGTCTTTGGTACCCTTGATCACGTGATTGATCGGGCGAGGAGCCGCGGTGCATAGTCGACCTCGTTAAACTGAGGTGGTCCTGGTTTTTGGACAGTTCGTCAAGGTGGATTCCAGTACTGAACAGGAGGCACCGAGATGGCTAGGAAGAGACGACGGTTCATGGCGGAGTCGAGAGCGGGGTGGCGCTGTAGGCGCTGCGGGAGCGAAACAGCGTGCAGGCGATCGCCTCGCGGCACGAGCTGCACCCGACTGGGTGAGCGCATGGAGGCGGCAGCTGCTCGACACGGCCCCGGGAGGTGTTCGCCGGGAGCAGTTGAAGTTGAAGAGTCGGTATCCCCCGAAACCGGTGGAGAAGGCGACCGGCGAACTTGGCGGTGCCGGGAGGGAATAAAGATGTTCGGCTCCGCAGCACGTTAAACGTCCACTTTCTTCCGATCCGCCTCCTGATGACCTCCGTGGGCGTCGTCGCGCCGGTCGCCTCACGACGCCCCTCGCCACGTCCGCCGGGATGTCGCTCTGCGGGCGTGGTGAACCGGGCCCCCTGCAGAACCGCTCATGCCACGACCCGTTCCAGCAGCTCCCGCTGGCGTCGTAAGCGCCCCAGCCTCTGGATGCCGTGGAAGACGCACTCCCGCAACAGCTCCGTCCGGCTCGTTCGACCTCATCGGTGAGGGTCTGGAGCTGGACGGATCATATATATGCTCTCGAACTGGCGGACCGGCGGAATGCTGAAAGAGACACGAGGGCACCGGGCGAACCGGCGGTCTCCGCGACGGAGTTCATGCGGCGGGTTCGATGGCGTGCGACGGGCGGAGGAGTTCGCCGCGGGCCTTGAGGCACGTTTTCGGTGCCGGGCAGCGACCGGAAGCGGTCGCAGGGCGTGGCGACCCGGTCCTGGGTGTAGCTACGCGGCTGTCAGCTCCTGTGACCTCGACGGCGAAGGAGGCAGGGCCGTTGAAGTTGAGGAAGGGGGGAGAGGGAGTCGCGGAGGAAGGCGTTTACGAGCGGTATGTGGGTGTGTCCGAGCCACTTGCGCACGATACTGCCGTTCTTGCTCTCGATCACGGCGTTGTCGTTGGAGCGCCGGGGCCGCGACTTGGTGAGCTCCTTGATGTGCAGCTTGGCGAGCAGCGCCGCGACGCGGTGGTTGATGAACTCGGAGCCGTTGTCGGCGTGGAATCCCCGGACGGTGAAGGGGAAGGCGGTGACGAGGGCTTCGAGGACGGGGATCAGGAAGTACTCGGTGACGCCGGGAACCGCTCCGAGGGATGCTGGAACTGGGTCCTCCTATGCCGGATGGATCAGCCGGGTGATCTCTGGGCCCGGGACAGCCCGGGTCGTCTTGGCGAGGAACTGTTTCACCCAGTCCCTTGCCGGCTCTGCCCAGCCCGTGGTGGTACCGGAACCACACAAGGGTCTGCCGGACGAAGGCGTAGGCGGAGTCGCGGTCGGCGAGGTGGAAGTCTCCGGGCTCGGCGCGGTCTAGGCGCGGAGCTGGTCGAGGGTCCGGATCCGTTCGGTGCGAAGAGTCACGATCATCCTTCCTTATGATCTCATCGCCCCGCGCTTCGGGCGTCCGTTTGCCCGCCGCCGAGACAGGGGAGTCGGCGCACCGTGAACCCGACCAGCGCCGGAAGGCTCCCGCCCACCGCCGACTAGGGCTCCCAGTTCAGCAGCACGGCCTTCGCGGACCGGGTGCTGGCGGGATCACAACGCGCCGGTTCCGTCGGTCGCCCCGTCGGGGAACTTGTGCCGCCGGGGAGACGGAGGTTATTATTAAGGGGCAGGCTCGGAGGAGCGCGTCCGCAACGGTCGGCTCGGGACCCCGGCAGTCCTCGGGCGGACACGCTCGCTCCGGCCAACGAAGTAGGACCACCTAAGAAAAGAGGCTCCTCGCCATGCATAATGGGTAATGGGGCAGGGATCGGTCAAGGGGGGGTGGCCGGG
Organism: Longimicrobiales bacterium; assembly: GCA_965215065.1. GTDB lineage: Bacteria > Gemmatimonadota > Gemmatimonadetes > Longimicrobiales > Gaopeijiaceae > Bin94. Next base: position 213,957 of record OZ244037.1, on the reverse strand, counting down.
GCCTGGGGTTCGGGCTGATGTCGCAGGTCCTGCCGGACGTGCCGCCGAGACTTGCCGGCGACCCGGTGCATGCTCCACGCACAACGGCCTTTCGGAATCGTGCGGTTCGGGGAAGATCGGCCGGAGCACATCCGGGGGCGGCCGCTCCCGGCACCCGAGCGGAGTCTCGCCGGCCCGGGCTGCCCCCCGGGCTCTGCCGGGCCGACGGCCATGGGGACCGGGCGGGAGAGAGCGGAGATGAAGAGGACGAGACTGTTCGCGCAGGTGCCGGGCCTCGAGCGGCCCTGGTATGTGGAGAGCACGGCGTTCGACGCCGGGGAACGGCGGCTGGACATCCATCTGAACTTCGAGGTCGGCGGCACCTTCGCCTGCGGCGCCTGCGGGAGCGAGGGCTGCAAGGCGTACGACACGGCCCTCAAGGAGTGGCGGCACCTCGACTTCTTCCGGCACCGGGCCTGCCTGCACGCGCCGTCTCCCCGGGTGAAGTGCCCGGAGTGCGGAGTCCGGCAGGCGCGGCTGCCGTGGGCACGCCCCCCGGCTGTGGCGGATCGTCAAGCACCATGTGGACGAAGCGAGGGCGGAGGCGGACCATTCGCAGGTGCGGGCCGTGGGCGTCGACGAAAAGGCGTGCCGCCGGGGCCACAGCTACGTGACTTTCTTCGCGGACATCAACGAGCGGAGGCTGCTGTACGCCGCGGAGGGACGGAAGTCGGAGGTGCCGGGAGAGTTCCGGGACGACCTCGAGGCCCACGGCGGCCGTGCGGAGGGGATCGGGGAGCTGTGCATGGACATGTCGGCGGCATACATCAGGGGGGCGAAGGAGTCGTTCCCGGACGCCGAGATCACCTTCGACCGCTTCCACGTCGTGAAGCTGCTGAACGAGGCGGTCGAAAGGGTGCGGCGCGCCGAGCAGAAGAAGCGGCCGGACCTGAATGCGGACCCGGTGGCTGTGGCTGTGGAACCCGGAGCGCCTGAAACCGCACCGGAGGCTCCGGCTGGACGCGCTGCTCGATCCGGCGCAGGTCGCGCCGGACACGGCGCGGGCGTACCGGCTCAAGCTCTCCTTCCAGGAGTTCTGGAACCTGCCGCCGACCCTCGCCGAACGCTGGCTCGACCGGTGGTGCGCGGACGCCGAAGAGAGCGGCCTCGCGCCGATGGCCAAGGTCGCCGGGACGGTCCGCAGGCACCGCACGGGCATCCTCCGGTGGCTTCACTCCCGGATCAGCAACAGGATGCTCGAGGCCATGAACTCGCTCGTGCAGGCGGCCAAGGTCCGCGCCCGAGGCTGCCGCACCACCGAGAACTTCATCACCATGGCCCACCTCGTGTGCGGCAAGCTCCAGTTCAACCTCCCCACTTGAAACAGCAAGGAACCAGAAAAAAGGAGCATCATGCGAGCAAGCAGCTACAATATCTACGTCGAACTACCCAACACTCCGGACTACATGCTTCTCGTCCACGGATACACGGGTGCCTATGATCGTGTCTCACGATCCGTGGCGGATTACGTCATTTCCTTAGAGGAAGGCCCTCCCTCGGATCCGTTGCATGGGACTTGGAAGACGGAACCAGCGGTGCAGACCGCCGCCGACAACCGACCCATAGTCAAACCATCCGACCAAACTATCGAGATCCTACAGCGCAGGGGGTATCTAACGACGAAATCTCGGAAGGAGGAACCTGGGTTCGTTGCACGGCTCGTCAAGAAACTGCACAAACACACGGTGCACCAAGCGCCAAGCTACATCATAATGCCTACATACAACTGCAACCTCCGCTGCGGCTATTGCTTTCAGGATCACATGCGCACCGATCCTGCTTTCAATCACCTGCTCCAGTACATGACGCATGAAACCGTAGACCGCATTGTGGGTGCCTTCCCCGCCGTGGAGGAGAGACACGGAGTGTCGGCGGATGGCCATGTGCGGCGCTCCGTCGGGTTTTTCGGAGGCGAGCCGCTGCTGGCGAAAAGTAAGGATGTCATCCGTTACTTCATCGACAAAGTGCGTAGCATCGGCGAAGCGGAATTCTGGGCGATCACCAATGCCACGGAACTCGAGGCTTACTCCGATCTCTTGGGTCCCGGCGGGATTTCAAGTGTCCAGATTACGTTGGACGGTCCACAAAGGGAGCACGATAAGAGACGTATCTATCCCGATGGTACTGGATCGTTCAACAAGATCGCGCGGAACATAGATCTGTGCTTGGATCTAGGAGCGAAAGTCCAAGTTCGCATGAACGTTGATCGTCTCAACATTGATCAGTTGCCTGAATTGGCGTCTGACATCGTTGAACGGCGCTGGCATCAACGAGACGGCTTCATTGCCTATGCTGCACCTATTCACCCCACAACAACAGTCACAACCATCCAGTTGCGACAGCGCTATTTCTCTTCATGGGAGCTCGATCAAGCGATTGATGCTCTGCGCAACACCCACGCAGATATGAGTGTCATAGCTCGGCCAGATGACGGAATGATCGCACGTGCCCAGAAGATATTCACTGGCAGCGGAAGCTCGGTGGCTGATTTGAAGACTGGATTTTGCGGTGCACACAGTACAATGTACATTTTTGACGCCTTTGCCGATATCTATGCTTGCTGGGAAAGGACTGGTGACAAGTCAATACGAATCGGTAGAGTCCAGAAGAGCGGCGCACTCGATATGAACGAAGCGCTGAATCGGCTATGGAGAACTCGGACTGCGGCAAGCAATCCGACCTGTAGAAAATGCAGATACAATCTACATTGCGGCGGGGGTTGTGCGGTCCTAGCGGAAGGGGCGAATGGAACCATGCATTCAAACTACTGCGATGGCTTTGCCGAACGGTTTCGGCATTCGGTTGCATCTGCATATGTGGCGTTCACTGACGGACAGCAGCTGGCTGAGCATGAGCGCGTGTGTGATCTTTGAGAGACAGCGCAACGACGCCGAAAACGATTAGCCTCACGGATCCGCTTGTGACGGGATCGGTTCCGTCAGTCTACGACTTGCCCGTCAAGCAGCGTAACGGTCCTCTGCGCGAGTCGGCTGTACCGGGGGTCGTGAGTCACCATGCAAATGGTAACGCCATCCGAATGAAGCTCTTGGAGCAAGGCCATTACGGCTCGGCCATTTGAGGAATCCAAATTGCCGGTAGGCTCGTCGGCCAGGATTATGTTCGGTTTGCCAACGACCGCACGGGCAACCGCGACCCGCTGCTGTTGACCTCCAGAGATCTGCGACGGGTAGTGGTCAATCCGGTGAATCATCCCTACTCTGTCCAGCGACTCCCGCACGCGGCCTCGGCGTTCTGAGCGCGACATGGAGCGATAGGTAAGCGGTAGCTCCACATTCTCAAAAACGGTTAGGTCTCCGATAAGGTTGAACGCTTGGAATATGAAGCCGATTGCCTGGTTGCGGACTCGAGCGCGGATAGTTGCGGACAGCTCTTCAACGGACCTGCCGTCTAACGAATATTCCCCACTTGTTGGTGTATCAAGCAGGCCGAGTATCGTGAGCAGAGTCGTTTTGCCACATCCCGACGGGCCGGCTACGGAAACGAATTCCCCGCGCTCAATCTGCAACGTAACTCTCGAGAGTGCATGCGTCTCCACGTGTTCTGTGTAAAACACTTTGCTCACCTTATCGATACGAATCAACGTTTGCGACATTTGCTAAGTCTCCCGTGGTGGTGCAGTGAGCAGCTCCTATTGCCGGAGCCGCACCGCGTAGTAGCCGTCCCATATGGACACATCTGACAATATGACGATCTCGCCCGGGCTGAGGCCTCGAACAATCTCGATCTCTGTAAGAGACGTCACGCCGATGCGTACGGTCCGTCGTTCCGCTTGGCGCTGATCACGAGTCAGGACAAAGAGTTCGGTATTGGAGTTGGCCTGGACATAACTGGGTCTGCCAACATAGACGACGTTTTCCAGTTCGTCGACAATCACTTTGCCATCAATGTTTAGATCGGGTCGAGCACTGCTCGGTAATTCGTCAGGAAGAGAGGCATCCAAGGTAATGGTGCCATCTTCCACTGCTGGGTCGATACGTACCACCACCCCCCTAATGGTGTCCCTCCTTGTGTCGATCAGTACATTCTGACCGGCCGCGATCAGATCAGCTTGCGACTGAGGGATTCGAAGCTGAGCCTTTAGTCTGTCCGGTTGATCTATGCGGGCCAGTGACCCACCAGATTGGACCCACTGTCCCTCTTCCAACGTCAATTCTGCCAGAACGCCGCTCACTCCGGCTTGCACATCCAACGATGCCAATCGCCGTTGGTTGAAGCGCACCACGCTGCCGAGGCGCTCGATTTGCTGCTCCTGAGCCTCTATACGTGCTTCCAGCGATTCCCGGAGTGCCTCTAGAATCTGCCTCTCTACGTTCACACGGTCTGTAAGTTCTTTGGCGGCACCTCGCATTCGATCCAAGTCGGCGAGCGCGACAAGCTTTGGGTCCATGTCGTACAGCCGTTGGTTGGCGTCGTATTCGCGCTGGGCCTCCTCGCGAAGCGTCTGCGTGGTGGTGACCTTTGCTTCTTGTGCCAATAACTGCACTCGTAGAGATGTGCGACGTTCCAATAGAGCAGCGACCGCGCTGGACAGCTGTTCCTGTGAACGCAGGAGCTGTATCTCCACGTCCGGGTTCGAGAGGCGCAGGAGAACCGTTGTCTTGTCGACTTCGGCTCCCGGCAGGAAGTAGAGCTGCTCTATTCGTCCGGCAGTCACCGCGGTGACGAAGCGACGCTGATACGGCACGAGTCTTCCACGTCCGCTAACTTCCCGGATCATCTTGCCGTGAGCCACCGTATCCATCCAGAGCGTCGCCCGGCTCACGACTGGTGTGGTCTCTTGCAGTCCCCTCACGATTGCGGCTACCAAGACGACACCGGTGGCGGCACCCGCAAATTGAATCGCCCGCTTGGCCTTTCGGGGTGGTGGTTGACGGATGATGTCCATCATCCTGTCACCGTCGGCGAACGGGAGTCCAGCTTACCGCCAGTCCGGCGGCACCGCCGTAGCGGCCCACTGCCAACAGTCGACCGAGGCGCAGTAGAGTGCCCGGGCGGACTGGCGCAGCCTCGCGTGTACCCCATGATCGGCTTGGGACGGGCTCTCATCGCTTCTACCTCCGAGTCAGGAATCACAGCGAAGCAAACATAACCCCGCCTTATTCACTAGGACAAGGGCCGGGGGGCTGGCGTGAGGCGCGGCTGCTCGAGCGGGTTCTGCGGGCACTGGCCCGCTTCACCGTCTCGGGGCGCCGGATCACCATGATCTCCGGCACGGCTTCCTAGGACTGGCAGATCCTGGTCCGGCAGCTCCGGCTCCTGCCGGACCCCGGCGGATAGCTCCCCGCGCGCCGACGCGGCGCGGATCCGGTTCCCGTCCCGTTCGCCGCCAGCGAACGCCGCACCCGTGTCTCCGGATGCGAAAAACCGGCTCGGAACCCTCGTCCGAAACGACTCGTGCGAGCTGCCGACCGCCGCTCATGCGCACAAACCCGCCTTGCGATCCGCTTCCCTGCCCGGATCACGCCCCCTACGCATGTTCATGAATAAGGCGGGATAACAGACTCTTCGCTGGACACTTTTCGCCGAGTAAAGTGGATATCGGGTAAGGATCGGTCAAGCGGAAATGGCTGGGTCATGGGACGAAGACCGATGCCGCAGGCGCTGCCGAATGTGCCGCCGAGGCTTCCGGCCCGACGGACCCTGCACGCAAGTCAGAGAGCCGTGTGCTGTAGATCACACCGCCACAAAGCGTTCCACTGCGATCTCCTTGATGCGGCTGCGGGCCCGCCAGAGGTCGTAAGCCATCCGCATCCCCAGCCAGGGTCTCGGGCGTAGAGCCGAAGGCCTTCGACAGCCGGATCGCCAGCTCCGCTGAAATACCGGTTCGCTCGTTTACCAGCTCCGAAAGCGTCTGCCGGGTTACGCCCAGACCTCGGGCGGCTCGAGTCACGGTCAAACCCAGAGGTTCGAGGCACTGATGCTTCACGATGCTACCCGGATGCGGCGGGCTCTGCATGGCCATGATCTCGCTTCTCTTCAGTGATGGTCCACGTGGTCCATGTCGACCGGCGCTCCATCCTCGAACCGGAAGGTTACACGCCAGCTGCCGGAGACCGAAACCGGGTGAAGCCCCTTCAGCCGTCCCGTGAGCGCGTTGCAGCCGGAAGCCCAGCGGGCTCATGCTCTCCGGCCCCCGCCGTGATCGAGCGCGGACAGCGGGCTCCTTGGTCGAACTGCTGCCATTCCCCCTGCGGAGCGCCTTGCCAGCCCGGCGCTTCGCCGCTTCTCGGCGCGCACGGATTCCTCACCGGAGCTCCTCGCGGAAATCAGTCCCATCCAGCCAGTGGGATGCCCCTCGCTTGGACCGACACTTGTGCGTCTACGAGACGACCAGCGCCGCCGGGCAGGCCCCGGCCATCGCGAACGGGTGCCGGTCATCGTTCCACAAACCGAGAGGAGGAAGGACCCGTGAGCCGCTCAGTGAACAAGATCATTCTCGTGGGAAATGTCGGGAGCGACCCCGACATGCGCGTCACAAGCGCCGGAGTGAAGGTCGCGCGCGGGAGGGAAAACACGTCCGCGCCCTTCGGCTTCGCGAACTTCCTGCACGGCGACCGTGCTGGGTACCGGCAGGAAGCGGCGTCACTTCGGAGACATCGCGCCGAACGATGTGCTCCGTTTCGCGTGCGAGCAGGCGGAGGTGCCCCTGAGGCTCTGGCGCCGCTTCGCCGCGCAGATGGCTTCGCAAGGCTTGGAGACGCTCTTCCGGGAGCTGGAGATGCCGCTGATCCCCGTTCTGGCCGAGATGGAGATGCATGGCGTCGGCATCGACGCGGGGTTCTTCGCGGCCATGAGCGCACGCCTGGGCGACGAGCTCCGCCTCATCCGCGAAGACATCCATCGCGTCGCCGGCACCGAATTCAACATCAACTCGACGCCCCAGCTCCGCGAGATCCTGTTCGAGCGTCTGGGGCTGCCGGTTGTGAAGCGCACCAAGACGGGCCCCTCCACCGACTCGTCCGTGCTGGAGGAGCTGGCCATACGCGGTCACGAGCTGCCCCGCCTGATGATGGACTACCGCCTGCTGGAAAAACTTCGCGGCACCTACGTCGACTCGCTGCCCGCGCTGGTCAACCCCGCGACGAAGCGTATCCATACGACCTTCAACCAGGCCGTCGCGGCGACCGGCCGGCTTTCCTCCTCCGACCCGAACCTTCAGAACATCCCGATCCGCACGGCATTGGGCCGCGAGATCCGCCGCGGCTTTGTTTCATCCGAAGGCTCCATGCTGGTGACTGCCGACTACTCCCAGATCGAGCTTCGGATACTGGCCCACTTCTCCGGCGACGAGGTGTTCGTGAGGGCGTTCCGGGAGGGCAAGGATGTCCACCGGGAGACCGCCGCAGTGATCTTCGACAGGCCCGCGGCCGAGGTCACGGGGGGGATGCGCGACCAGGCCAAGACGGTGAACTTCGCCACGCTGTACGGCCAGGGGCCCTTCGGGCTGTCGCGGCAGCTCGGCATCCCGATGAACGAAGCAAAACGTTTCATCGCGCAGTACTTCGAGCGCTTTTCGGGGGTCCGGCGCTTCCTGGACGAACAGGTCGCGCAGGCCCGCGAATCCGGGTACGTCGAGACTCTGCTGGGGAGGCGCCGTTACATCCCCGAGCTCCGCAGCAGGGCGTGGAACGTCCGCCGGTTCGGTGAGCGGGTGGCGCAGAACACCCCGATCCAGGGGACCGCGGCCGATCTCATCAAGGTGGCGATGATCCGGTTGCGGAAGGCGCTCGGCGACGAATCCGGCGCTCGGATGCTCCTGCAGGTCCACGACGAACTCGTCTTCGAGGTCGAGGACGCGCGTGTGACGGACGTCACGGCCACCGTGGTGGAGGTGATGGAGTCGGCCCTGGAGCTCAATGTCCCCCTCCGTGTCGACGCGGGTTCCGGCAAGACCTGGTACGACTGCAAGGGGTGAGCGCGTTGTAGTCCACGCGCACGGATTCCCCACCGGAGCTCCCGCCGGAAATCAGTCCCATCCAGCTATTGGAATGCCCATGGTTTCGACCGACACTTGTGCGTCTACGAGACGACCGGCGCTGCCGGGCAGGCCCGGCCATCGTGAACGGGGTGCCGGTCATCGTTTCGCAAACCGAGAGGAGGATGGACCCGTGAGCCGATCAGTGAACAAGATCATTCTCGTGGGAAACGTCGGGAGCGACCCCGACGTGCGCGTCACAAGCGCCGGCGTGAAGGTGGCGCGAATCTCGCTGGCCACCAACTGGCGCACCGGAGGAGAAGACCCGGAGGAACGCACGGACTGGCACCGGGTGAATCTCTGGGGGCGTCTGGCGCAGCTGGCCGAGGAATACGTCTCGAAGGGCGACAAGCTCTTCGTGGAGGGGTATCTGCAGTACGACTCCTACGAGCGCGACGGCGTGACGATTCCGACCGCGGAGATCCGCGCCCGGGAAATGGTCATGCTCACCCCGCGGGGCACGAACGCTTGACGGGATCGACGCGGGGTCAGTTGCTGGTCCAGAAGCCGGACAGCGAGTCGCCCTGAGGGCTGTCGCGGAGCTTCTCGAAGGCCCGGTTCCGAATCTGGCGAATGCGCTCGCGCGTCACGCCCAGCAGTGAGCCGATCTCCTCCAGGGTCCGTTCCTCGCCGTCGTCGAGACCGTAGTAGAGGTAGAGGATCTTGCGCTCGCGCTCCGTCAGGTAGCTGTCGAACATGCTCTCGAGGTAGTTGCGCCGGGCGGCCGATTCCACGTCCTCTTCGATTTCGGCGCCCTGGGCACCGGCGAAGCGCTCTCCGAAGCTGGCGCTGTCGCGGTCGCCGCGATCCATCGGGGCATCGAGGCTCAACTCGGTCGCCGCGACACGGCGGAGCGCCCGCACCGTATCGAGCGGTTCGCCCATCTCGCGGGCGAGCTCGTGGTCGGTCGGCGTGCGTCCCAGCTGCTGGGTCAGAGCCGTGTTGGTGCGCGACAGGCGCGCGAGATTCGAGTTCTGGTTCAAGGGGATGCGGACCGAGCGCGTCTGCTCGGCCAGCGCCTGCAGCACGGTCTGGCGAACCCACCAGACCGCGTACGAGATAAACTTCACACCCTTGTCGGGGTCGAACTTCTTGACCGCTTTGAGGAGCCCCTCGTTCCCGATGCAGACCAGCTCCGCGAGGCCCAGACCACGGCCTTGGTACTTCTTCACGTAGGAGATGACGAAACGGAGGTTGGCGGTGACGAGGCGTTCCGCCGCCTCCTTGTCACCCGTTCGAGCTCTTCGCGCGAGGGCTCTTTCCTCCTCCGGGTCCGAGATGAGTGGATAGCGTTCTACGTCCTGTAGATACTGGTCGAAGGAATCAAGACCTCGCGAGGCTGCGAACAAATGACGTTCTCCTGTAAGGGGTTGAACTGTCGTGCTCCCCCGGAGCGGGAGGTGAAGTCTACGTTACCGGGGACTCGAAGTCAAATGTTTGTCACCTGCCGCCCAGGAAGGCAGCGGCCGGACTTGCCGCCCGGCTGCGTCGAACCTGCCGGTTGTCGAAGCCGGTGAGGAGACTGACCGCGTCTGCTCCGACACGAAACTGAACACACCCGATGCTGCGGCACTCCAGCGGAGCGGCGGCGTCCAGGCGCCACACCTGACGTGCCCCGGCGGGCAAGGCCAGACGGATCCCCGCGCCGGCCGATGCCCGCAGTCCCGAGTCGGTTCCGAAAGGGACGTCTCCGCGCCATCCTGCCCCTGCGTCGACGAAGAGGGTGAGGCCGAGGTCGAAGATGTCTCGAAACGGCCCGTCCAGGACGATGCGGTCCTCGAGGTTGACCACGATCCGCTGGGCCGCCGGGAAGTCCTCCCGGTCGTACCCCCTTACGCCGAACAGGCCTCCCAGCGTGAGCTGAAAGGGAAGGGTGTTGTTCCAGCCTCCGGCACCGGAAAGCCCGGCCACCAACGTGTGGCGGCGACTCTCTTCCGGGTGCCAGTAGAAGTAGGAACCGAACTCGCCCAAGATATCGTGGAAGCTGTCCGCATCGGCCCCGTCGCCGAAGAACCGCGCCCCCTCGACGTTCAACTCGGAGTTGAAGACCCAGGCCGACCCGGCGGAACCTGCAAAGAGCGACACCCTTCCACGGATTTCACGCCCGTCGTTCATGAGGTCGGACCGCTGCCTCTCGAAGGAGGCCCCTACGGCGACCAGCGCTTGCGTTCCCATCCGGATGTCCTGCTGTCCGCTGATCGCGTCGAGGCCGCGGCGCGTGATGAAGCGGACGTTGCGCTTGCCCGCCAGGATGTTCAGGTACCCGCCTGTTCTTGGCGAGACCTGCGGCCGGATGGCCTCGATCGTGGCGGAATCGGCCGTGTCGCCCACGGAGAAATCGAATCCCGAGACGACCTCGACACCGCCCGGAAACCCGTCGAAGCGGACATCCTCCCAGGACAGTCCGCCGGCCAGAACGGTCAGGTCGCCGGGGCTCCCGAACCGCTTCCCGAGGGTCGCCTCCGCGTAACGGGTCTGGATCGGGAGGCTCGCGTTCGTGAAGGAGGATCCTGCAGGCGCGGCATAGGGAAAGAGATCCTCGCGCAGGGCGTAGGATTCGACGAACGCTGTCCGCCCCACCTCGCCGACGAACGGATAGGACAGAGACTGGGCGAAGAAAACCCCGGTACGGGTTCTTCCGCCCGCGATGTGCGCGTCAAGGCGCGTTCCGGCCAGCTGGGGGGTGCCGAGTCGGACCCCGAGATCACGCTTCTCGTCCCGTTCGGCGAGGTAGAAGCCGAAAAGCGTCCCTGTGCCCCGCAGATTCTCTTCTGTGACCCCGACATGCGTCAGCCGCAGGCCGTCGTTCCACTCGGGGCGAACATCCAGCTTGAGGGTCCAGGCGTCCCGTGTGTCGACGACGATATGCACCTCGTCTTCTCCTGTGTGGACCGGATAGATGTCCGCCTCCGAGATGAATGGGAGGGCTCGGAGTATGCGTTCGGACTCTTCCAGCATCAGCGGGTCGAAACAATCACCCGCCCCGAACAGGAGCTCGCGTTCGATAACGCTCGGCCGGGTCCGACGATGCAGCCGGTTGGCCACGGCGCGGGCCCGGTCGCTGACCGTGCGGCTAAGGCCCCTCTCCCCTGACGAGTCGGGTTCGGGGGCGTCGTAGATCGAATGGTTGTCTACGAAGACGCGGGTGACCGCGGCGCGTTTGCAGCCGCTTCCGAGCGAGGCCCCCCCGGGGGGGGGCTGGGCCGAGGCCTTCTGTCCGGTTGTGGACAAGCAGAGAAGGAGTCCGAAGACCGCCCGACGGACGGTGGTGGCGGTCATGTTCTCATCGGACGTGCGGCCGTTGCGCGGAAGATGCGGGCTGCAGCGCGGCGGACGGACGCTGCAACCCGTGAAGATGGTTAGACTTTGGGGCCCGTCAAAGGGTTGGGCTCTGCGAGCGCCGCGCGATTGACGCACCTTCGGCGGCTCCGGTAGGATCACTGCCCGGCGAGGAAGTTCGCGGCTCGCGCCGACCGCACGGGACGAATAGGGAACGAACGAAACGAGGGAGACAATCGTTGTCGGGCTTCGAAAGCGACGCACTCGAGTATCACGCGGAGGGCCGCCCGGGAAAGATCGAGGTCGTTCCCACGAAGGCGGTCGCGACACAAAGGGACCTCACCCTCGCCTACAGCCCCGGTGTGGCCGAGCCCTGCATGGCCATCCACCGCGACCCCGAGGCAGCGTTCCGCTACACCGCCCGCGGCAACCTCGTCGCCGTCGTGTCCAACGGCACGGCGGTGCTGGGCCTGGGCAACATCGGGGCCATGGCGGCGAAGCCGGTCATGGAGGGCAAGGGCGTCCTGTTCAAGAAGTTCGCGGGGATCGACGTCTTCGACATCGAGATCGGCACCGAGGATCCCCACGAGGTCATCCGCTTCTGCGAGCTGTTGGAACCGACGGTCGGCGGCATCAATCTGGAGGACATCCGCGCGCCGGAATGCTTCGTTATCGAGGAGAGGCTGAAAGAGACGCTGCGTATCCCGGTCTTCCACGACGACCAGCACGGCACTGCGATCATCGCGGGAGCCGCCCTGCTCAACGCGATCGAGATCTCGGGCCGCGACATCGGGGAGGCCCGCGTGGTCTTCAGCGGCGCGGGCGCCTCGGCCCTGGCTACCGCCCGCCACTGCCTGCGTCTGGGCGTCAAGGCCGAGAACATGCTCATGGCGGACCGCGCCGGCGTGATCTACGAAGGGCGCAAAGAGGGAATGAACAAGTACAAGATCCCCTTCGCCACGAATCGGCGGGAGCGAACCCTGGCGGAGGCCATGGACGGCGCCGACGCGGTGATCGGTCTCTCGGCCAAGGGCGTGATCACTGCGGAGATGGTGGCGTCGATGGCCGCGCGTCCCATAATCTTCGCGCTGGCAAACCCCGATCCCGAGGTGACCCCCGAAGAAATCTCGGGCGTGCGTGACGACGCGATCATCGCGACGGGCCGGTCCGACTACCCCAACCAGGTAAACAACGTCCTGGGGTTCCCCTTCCTCTTCCGCGGCGCGCTCGACGTGAGGGCGCGCAGGATCAATCAGGCCATGATGCTGGCCGCCACCCGGGCGCTCGCCGAGCTGGCGCGCGACGACGTCCCGGAATCGGTGCTCAAGGCCTACGGCGACGACGCCTTCGAGTTCGGGCCGGAATACCTGATCCCGAAGCCCTTCGACCCCAGAGTCCTCCTGCACGTGTCGCCCGCGGTGGCGAAGGCGGCGATGGAGTCGGGCGTCGCGAGGACCGGCCTCGATCTCGAGGAATACCGCCACAAGCTCGAGGCCAGCCTGGGCCCCGGACGCGCGGCGATGCGGGCCATACTGGGAAGAGCCAGGAAGGAACCCGCGCGGATCGTACTGGTGGACGGCTACAACGAGCGGGTCCTGCGGGCGGCCGCGCAGGTCGTCCAGGAAGGGACGGCGCGCATCATCCTGATGGGCAAGCCGGAGAAGATCCACCGCTTCGGCACCGATCTGGGCATCGACTTGAGCGGAGTCGAGTGCATCCACCCTCCGTCGGTGGAGAGTACCCGGTACGCGTACGCCTACGAATTCCATCGGCGCCGGGCGCGCAAGGGGCTGACGCTGGCCGAGGCCCGCGCCCGCGCCTACCAACCCGTCTATTTCGCCTCGATGATGGTGCGGGCCGGAGACGCGGATGCCATGGTGGCCGGGATCGACTCCAACTATCCGGAGATCCTGAGGCCCGCGCTCGAGGTCATCGGCACTTCGTCGTCGGTGCGGCGCGTATCCGGGCTCCACATCGTCGCCTTCCGCGACCGCGATCCCCTCTTCTTCGCCGACACCACCGTCAACATCGATCCGGACCCGGCCACGCTGGCCGAGATCGCGATCTCCGCGGCGCGGTTCGTGGGGGATCTGGGCATACGGCCCCGGATTGCGATGTTGTCCTTTTCCAATTTCGGATCCGTGCGGCACCCCGAGGCGGACAAGGTTCGCGAGGCCGTGAACTGGGTGAAGCGGCTCGCGCCGAGGCTCGCGGTGGACGGGGAGATGCAGGCGGATGTGGCCGTGGACCCACGCATCATCGCCGAGACGTACCCCTTCAGCGACCTCACCGGGCCTGCCAACGTCCTGGTCTTCCCCACCCTCAGCGCCTCCAACGCCTGCTACAAGCTGATCAGCCAGCTGGGCAACGCGGAGGTCATCGGCCCGATCCTTCTGGGCATGGACAAACCGGTTCACATTCTGCAACGAGGAAGCTCCGTGCTCGAGGTCGTGCATCTCATCGGCATCGCATCGGTAGACGCACGGACCGCACGGAATCAGATTACCGGATCGGCGGATGCCGAGCGCACCGCTGCGGATTGACCGAATAACCCGGAACCGAACAAACCCGGAAGTTACGGATAAGAACATGCTCGTTGCGGAAGCACCGACGACGGCTCTGCGTGATGAGGGACTAACCCCCGGCGGACGGATTCGCCGAAACCTCTCGCCGGCGGAGCTCTACGAAGAAACGCTGCGGCTCGGCACGGGACGGCTCGCACGCGGCGGCGGGCTGGTGACCGTGACGGCACCTCACACCGGGCGCTCCCCGAACGACCGCTTCGTGGTCCGGGAGGCCGGCACGAGCGGCCTGATCGATTGGGGCGACGTGAACGTCCCGATCGCCGAAGGCCGCTACCATCTCCTCAAGGCCGAGATCATCGACCACCTCAACAACCGCGATCTCTACGTGCGCGATGCCGGGGCCGGCGCCGATCCCCGCTACGGAGTCCGGGTTCGGGTCATCTCCGAGAGCCCGTGGCACGATCTGTTCGCGTACAACATGTTCCTGCGTCCGGATCCCGGCGAGGAAGCAGGCTTCGAGCCCGACTTCGTCGTCTATCACGCCCCGTCGATGAAGGCCGACCGCGGCCGCCACGGTACCAATTCGGGCGCCTTCATCGTGGTGAACTTCACGGAGCGGGTGGTTCTCGTGGGCGGCACGGCCTACGCCGGCGAGATCAAGAAGTCCATCTTCTCGGCACTGAACTTCATGCTCCCGGCCCGGGGCGTCCTGCCGATGCACTGCTCGGCGAACATCGGGGCGGGCGGCGACACGGCCCTGTTCTTCGGCCTCTCGGGAACCGGCAAGACCACGCTGTCGGCCGATCCCGAGCGCCGGCTGATCGGCGACGACGAGCACGGCTGGAGCGCCGGCGGGATCTTCAACTTCGAGGGCGGCTGCTACGCGAAGACCATCCGCCTCGCGCCGCTGGGCGAGCCGGACATCTACCGGGCGACCCGCAGATTCGGCACCATCCTCGAAAACGTCGTGCTCGACGAGCGCACCCGCGAAATCGATTACGACTCCGCGGAGATCACCGAGAACACCCGGGCATCGTACCCGATTCACTACATAGCGAACGCCGTGCCGTCCGGGCAGGGCGGCCACCCGAGCAACGTCGTGTTCCTGACCGCAGACGCCTTCGGCGTGCTTCCTCCGATCGCCAGGCTCGACACTGCCCAGGCCATGTACCATTTCCTGTCCGGGTACACGGCCAAGGTCGCGGGAACCGAACGCGGCGTGACCGAGCCCCGTGCCGCCTTCAGCGCCTGTTTCGGGGCTCCCTTTCTGCCGCGGCCCGCGACCGTATACGCGGACCTGCTCGGCCGGAAGATCCGTGCTCACGATGCCGATGTGTGGCTGGTCAACACGGGCTGGACCGGCGGCCGCTACGGCGTCGGCAGCCGGATGAAGCTGGGCCACACCCGTGCAATGCTGGCGGCAGCTCTGACCGGTACCCTCGACGACATGCCGCAGACGGTCGATCCTGTCTTCGGGCTGAGGGTGCCGACGCGGGTGCCGGGCGTGCCGGACGAGGTGCTGCTGCCGCGAGGAACCTGGACCGACGGGAGTACGTATGATGCCGCGGCCGGGGAGCTGGCGGCGATGTTCAAGCGCAATTTCACCCGTTTTGCGGGCCGGGCGACCGCGGCGGTGAAGGCGGCGGGCCCCGCGTAGCCCGGCAGCCCGTGGTGAAACCCTCGCTACCTGTGATTGAAGCATCCGCGCGGAGTCATCGGGGCAGCAGCCCGTGGATGCGACGGCGGGGTCGTGTGCGCTTACTCACCGTGCTCCTCGCCCTGCTCGCGATCGCGGCCGGCTGCGAGCAGGCCGAGATCCTGCAGGACAACTTCCGCGAGCTGACCCCGTACGAGACCTACCAGGCCTCGCTGGTCGCCGCGGGACTCGGCGAGACGGCTCTGGCGCGGGACTGGGAGGGAGCCGGACGGGATGCACTGCAAGATCCCGTTCCGGTCGAACCGCCCTTCGAGGAGGAAGGCTACATCACACCCGAAGAACCGTCTGCGGTGGCGTACCTCGTCCACATCCCGCGGGGGCGGAAGCTCACCTTTGCGGTCTCGCTGGACTCGGAGGACGAAACCCGTCTCTTCATCGATCTCTTCCGCCTGCCGACCGACGAAGACGACCCGCCCAGGCCCGTGTTCTCATCCGATTCGCTGTCCCGAACCTTCAGCCACGAGGACCCGTGGAGGGCCGGCGACTACGTTCTGCGCGTACAGCCCGAGCTCCTCAGAGGCGGCAGCTACCGCGTCGCCCTGGGGGAGGAGACCGTGTTCGCCTTCCCGGTGGAGGGCCACGGCACGCGGTCGATCCTGAGCCTGTTCGGTGCGCCCCGGGACGGCGGAAGGCGCAGGCACCACGGCGTCGACATCTTCGCCCGACGGGGAACCCCCGTGCTGGCCGCCGCGGCAGGCAGGGCGGAACGGGTCCGCACCACGCGTCTCGGCGGCAAGGTGGTGTGGATCCGCGACCCGGTGCGGGGGGCCAGCATCTACTACGCGCACCTCGACAGCCAGCAGGTGAGCGACGGAACGCTTGTCGAGCGAGGCGACACGATCGGCTTCGTCGGCAACACCGGAAATGCGCGCACCACCCCGCCGCATCTGCACTTCGGGATCTACCGCCGCGGAGAGGGTCCTCTCGATCCCTACCCGTTTCTGACCTCGCCCCGCGCGCAGCTCGCGGAAAGAACGGCCGACGCGGCACTCCTGGGGGCCCGAGTCCGGCCGCGCGACGAAGGGGTCCGCCTTCGCGCCGGGCCGAGCACCCGCGAGACGATCCTGGCCGACTTGGAGCCCGACATCCACCTCCGCGTGCTCGGCGCGTCGGGAGAGTGGTTCCGTGTGCAGCTGCCGGGCGGCGGGGAAGGCTATGTCGCCGCACGCTTGACCGAACCGGACGGAGCGCGCTCGGACCGACGGACCGCGCCGGAACAGGACCACGAGGAGTAACATCCGATGCCACGCCGATATTGGCTCATGAAGAGCGAACCCTACGTCTATTCGATCGACGACCTCGAGCGCGACGGCACGACCTTCTGGGACGGCGTTCGCAACTACGCCGCCCGCAACCTCATGCGCGACAAGATGCGCATCGGGGACCGCGTGCTCTACTACCACTCCAACGCCAGGCCGCCGGGCGTCGCCGGGGTCGCCGAGGTGTGCCGCGAATCCTACCCGGATCACACGCAGTTCGACTCGGCGAGCAAGTACTACGACCCCAAGGCCACCGAAGAGACCCCCCGTTGGTTCATGGTGGACATCCGCTTCATCGAGAAGTTCGCGCGAGAAGTCAGCCTGCCCGAAATCCGCACCGTTCCCGAGCTCGCCGAAATGGTCCTGGTGAACAGGAGCCGTCTTTCTGTGCAGCCGGTCGCGAAGGCCGAGTACGAGCACATTCTCGGCATGGCGAAGGGCGGGTAGAGAAGGGCGGGAGAGCAGAAGCGTGACGATGGACGGACGCGGCCTCGCGGCCAACTACGTGGCGGGCGAATGGGTGACGCCCGGCGCCTGCGAGAAGCTCGCGGTGAAGGACCCGGCGACCGGCGAGGTGCTCGGCTCCGTTCCCGTTTCGGGCCGAAGCGATGTCGACCGCGCCGTCCGGGCGGCCCGCACGGCCTTCCCGGCGTGGCGGCGCACTCCTGTCCCGGAGCGTGCCCGCGTGTTCTTCCGGCTCAAGGCGCTTCTCGACGAGCACCACGACGACCTCGCCGTGTGCCTCTCGCGCGAACACGGCAAGAACGTGGCCGAGACGCGGGGCGAGGTGCAGCGGGGCATCGAGAACGTGGAGCACGCAGCCGGGATGCCCGCCCTGATGATGGGCGACGCCCTGGAGGACATTGCGCGGGGCGTGGACTGCCAGACCGTGCGCCGTCCCATCGGCGTCTTCGCGGTCGTCACGCCGTACAACTTTCCCGTGATGATCCCGCTCTGGTTCTGGCCCTACGCGGTCGCCGCGGGCAACACGGTGGTGCTCAAGCCGAGCGAGCAGGATCCGCTCACGCACCAGCGCGTGGTGGAGCTGGCCGAGCGGGCCGGTCTGCCCTCGGGCGTACTGAACGTGGTGCACGGACGCCGTGAGACGGTCGAGGCGCTGATCGACCACCCGGAGGTCGCGGGGGTGTCCTTCGTCGGTTCCAGCCGGGTCGCGAGGATCATCTATGAGCGCGCCGGTGCGGCGGGGAAGCGGGTGCAGGCGCTGGGCGGTGCCAAGAACCACATGATCGTGCTCCCGGACGCCGACCCGCAGACGGTGGCCGACGCGGTGGTGGGATCCGTGTTCGGCTCGGCGGGGCAGCGCTGCCTGGCGGGGTCGGTGGTGGTCGGGGTCGGCGACGCATACGAGCTCATGCGCGAGGGCGTCCTCGACGGGGCGGCGTCGCTGAAGGTGGGGCGGGGCCTCGACGACGGCGTGGACATGGGCCCCGTCATCTCGCGAACGCACCGCGACCGCGTCACCGCGTTCATCGACGAGGGCGAGCGGGACGGAGCGCGCATCCTGATGGACGGACGCGGGCTGCGCGTGGCGGGATACCCGCACGGCCACTGGGTCGGCCCCACGGTCTTCGAGGAGGTCACGCCCAGGATGCCGATCGGCCGCGAAGAGGTGTTCGGTCCGGTCGCCGGTCTCGCGCGGGCACCGTCTCTGGATGCCGCGCTGGAGGTGCTGGCCAAGAGCCCGTACGGCAACGCGGCCTCCATCTTCACCATGTCGGGCCGCGCCGCGCGGGAGTTCCGCTACCGTGCGGGGATCTCGATGATCGGGATCAACATCGGGGTGGCCGCGCCGATGGCGTTCTTCCCGTTCGGCGGCGCGCGGAACTCCTTCTACGGCGACCTCAAGGCCCAGGGCCGGGACGCGGTGACGTTCTTCACCGACCAGCAGGTGGTGATTTCACGGTGGTAGAGCGGGGTCGGCGGAATGACGCGGCACTTGCGCCGCGGCCGACCACGAAGGACTCAACCGTCCACGAACCAGGACACTCAACCGTCCATGAATCAGGACAGGTCGAAGCTATGGAGCGAGGGCCCGGCGTTTCTCTCATTCTCATAAGTCATTTCTTTACAATATGTTAGCAACGCGCTGTCGCGATTGATACGTTCGGGCACGAGAACTGCTACAATGCGGTTCAGCCACATCCATCCACGATAAGGATGTAAGGGGGAGCGATGAGGTTGACCAAGAACAGTCCGTCTTCGCAAAGGCAGTCCGCGGGCCCGTCGCCGCTCGCCAAGCG
Source organism: Longimicrobiales bacterium (assembly GCA_965215065.1). Lineage (GTDB taxonomy): Bacteria > Gemmatimonadota > Gemmatimonadetes > Longimicrobiales > Gaopeijiaceae > Bin94. The sequence continues at coordinate 194,881 of OZ244037.1, read as the reverse complement.
GCTTGCGACGGTGATCGTCGTGTTGGCCGTGTGCTGGACTGGCTACCGTTTTGGCGTGCTACGAGCAGCCGCCAACGAGATTCTGGTGGAAGCGCAACGGCTGCAAGGAGAGCACATCGGTCTCAAGGGCGCAATCGAGGCCTATGAGGCCGGTTTTCTTCGTCGCCCGATTCGCGAGTTCCAGCCCGGATTCTTGGATGGCTCGGAGTGGATGTCTGACACGACGGAGCTCGCCTTGGCCTGGGAGTCGCCATCGGACGGACTGTACATGGTGGTCGACTGGAACTGTGCATGGTCGCAGTCGGCTATTGATGTGGCTCTCGCGATCGCAGAGCAGGGCGGTCGGGAGGTCATTCTGCTGGATCGCATTCCAGGCAACGGGCCTAGGTGGCGCGGCAAGTACCCTCTGGCCACCAAGGGGCTCCGCGTCGTCACGCCGACCGGCGGTTGGTGGTCGGTAGGCTTGCCACACGGCGTAACCCCCGTCTGGTTTGCTGTGGCAGGCGGCCAGTTCGTGGCTGTCAACGTGGGTGCCAAGGACTTGGACACCTTCGTATTCGACCCGGCAGCACCAAATGTCACCGCAACTTCTGATCCCGTGCACTACGATCCGATGGGAGGGTAACCAATGTCTACTTCCGTCTCACACCACAGCAACTGGGGTATCTTGTTGGCCAGCTGCATCCTCGCGGCGACGCTGGCGTTGGCGACAACACCGTCCGTTCCTTCGCTCGCAGCGATGAGATCCGACTTCGGCTCCGATTGCCAAGCGGGCCCGGATTCTTCGTGCTGCACTTGCGGTGAGTACGAGGGCGAGTACTACTGCCATCCGAACGCAGACACGGGGGGTGTCGTGTGTCGTGATGACGGATACTGCCCGATCAAATAACCGATGTGCTACGACCCGGGCATTGATTGAGCCGGGCCACCCGATGATGCGAGTGCCAGCAAGACGGTCCGTGGGGAGACGCCGCTTGAGCGCGCCGCTCCTTTGGCTGGCGGCAATGGGCTGCCAAGACCAGGCCGATTGGCTCTTGCCGGGACTGAGTCAGGTCATTCCAGATGCTGCGACGCCGGACTCCAGTTGGGTGGCAGTGCCGCTCAGGGAATACGGTACCTTGGACGGACCGTTGGCGTTCGCCCGGCCCTATGCCGTGGTCACCCTGGCGGACGGAGCGCTCGTCGTATCGGATGCTTTTACCTGCACCCTCAAGGTCATCGAGCGCTCCAGTGGATACCTTCGCTCGCAATGGGGCGGCTGTGGCGATGGTCCCGGCGAGTTCCGCTTCATTCGCGCGCTGGCTTCAGACGGGGACTCCGTCTTTGCCTACGATCAGGGGAGGAACGAGATTGCAGCGCTGTCGTCGGACGGGCGCGAGGGAAGGCGGATGCATGTGATTGCGCAGCGACCGGGACCTTTTGCGCTGTCGCACATGGATGTGCTCGACGACTCGACGTTGGTGGTGGCCACTGAGGCACCTGGGTATGCCAGCGTGGCCCTGATGGACCGTGGGACCGGCAGGTTTCGCACGACGCTGCTCGATCCACCTCCCATCGCTACTCGTTCGCAGGCATGGATTCGGCATGTGGGGGGTGTCTGCGTGGGGGCGCGCGAGAACAATGGCACCACCGTCGTGGCGGTTAGCGAGTGGGCATTGGAGGGAGTCGGGCTGAATCCCGACAGCGGAGCCGAGCGATTTCATTTCCTCACGGACCTGGGTCTTGATCCGAGGCTTCGGAACGACGGAATCTGGGCCCCTGGGCCCCGGGACGTGGATGTCCGCTGCGGTGAATCTCTGCTGCTCAGTCGGGTCACCACGCTGGACCCTGCGGACCGCAACGCTGATATGGCGACGGTACGGGCGTCAATGGTGGTCTTGGAGGCGCGAGGATACGACGGCAGGCTGCTGATGAGGCAGTGGATCGACGACCGGGATTCCCTTCTGCGAGGCGTACCCGCCGCGTTCCGGGGAGACACGTTGTTCGTGGTATCGGACAGGATCCGTCCATACCCGATCGTGGGAGAGATCGTGATTCGGCCAGCCGCCCAGAGTGGCGGCGCAGAAAGGAGAAGACTCCGATGAAGATTTGGCGCCGCAACAACACAGACGGCAACAACACATAGGATCGACGTATTGCGACAGCGATACGGAATTCTGTTCACGCGCCGCGTGCAGATCCGATCCCGGGCTGCAATAGCCCGAGGGCAAGCACGACTTGCGAAGGCGCGACCGTGCGGAAGCGCGCCACTGGACGGGTTGCTCCGTGGCCGCCAATATGACTGCTGCCGTTCGACGGTTCTTTTCGACCGATAGATCGCACGCCAAGCGGAGCATCGGATGGAAGCAGCATCAAGCCGCGGCGCCGACATCCTGGCCGAGCAGCGGAAGTACATCTTCGACTGCGTGAAGCCGCTCTACCGGGAGCCGGTGGCGATAGCCGAGGGGTCGGGGTGCTGGGTGAGGGACTACGACGGGGACGAGTACCTGGACGCCTTCGCGGGGATCCTCACGACCTCGCTGGGACACTGTCACCCCGCGGTCGTAGGGGCCGTGCAGGAACAGGTCGCGCGGGTCGGGCACCTGTCGACCCTTTACGTGAACGACCGGCAGGTCGAGGCCGGGCGGGCTCTTGCGGAGATCGCGCCGGGCGGCCTGAGCCGCACCTTCTTTCTGAACAGCGGCACCGAGGCGATCGAGACCGCGCTGCAGGTCGCGCGCCTGCACACGGGGCGCACCGAGATCGTCGCGCTGCGGCAGGGGTACCACGGCCGCACCACCATGGCGAGCGCGGTCACGGGACACGCGCCCTGGCGGGTGCTCCCGAGCACGGTGACCGGGATCACGCACGCGCTTTCGCCCTACCCGTACCGGACCCCGTTCGGTGCGGCCTCGCACGAGGAGCTGGTCGAGCTCTACGCACAGGACCTCATCGAGGTGATCGAGACCACGACCAACGGCCGCCCGGCGGCGTTCATCGCCGAAACGATTCAGGGCGTGGGCGGCTACATCGTGCCGCCGCGAGGGTACTTCCAGCGCATGGCCGAGATCATCCGGTCGTACGGCGGTCTCTTCATCTCGGACGAGGTGCAGGCCGGGTTCGGACGCACGGGACGCCGCTGGTTCGGGATCGAGCATTGGGGCGTGGTGCCGGACATCATGGTCATGGCGAAGGGGATCGCGGGCGGAATGCCCGTGGCCGCCACCGTCACGACGGGCGAGATCGCGGGGAGCTGGCGCGGGAAGACGATCTCGACCTTCGGCGGGAACCCCGTCTGCATGGCCGCCATGGCGGCTGCAATCGAGGTCATGCACGCCGAGGACGTGCGGACCCGCGCCCTGGTGCGCGGTGCGCAGCTGCGGGAAGGTCTGGACGCCCTCGCCGCGGTCCACCCGTGGATCGGCGAGGTCCGCGGCATGGGGCTCATGCAGGCGCTGGAGCTCGTGGAAGATCCGGTCGGCAAGGAGCCTGAGCCGCGCCTGGCGGGGATGCTGCTGGAGGCGGCGCGCGACGAGGGGCTCCTGATCGGGATCGGCGGGCTGCACGGGCACGTCATCCGCATCGGCCCGTCGCTCCTCATCTCGGAGCACGAGGTGGACGAGGCGGTGGAACGGCTCGGGCGGGCCTGCGCGACGGTGGAGGCGGCCAGGTGACCGGTGCCGCGCGGCGACAGCCGGCAGCCTGTGGATGCATCGGATGCCGGGGGGCGGTGGAGGCGCGGTGACGGAAGCGGCCAAGTGATCGCCGGGCTCCCCGCCGGGACCTGGATTCTGATGGCGTTTGCCGTCGTGCCGGGCATCGCGCTGGTGACGCTGGCGTACCGCGTGCATCGGAGCGGCGACGAGCGGGCGGCCGCCGACATGCCGCAGGCTCCGCCGCGACAGGGCACCCGCCGTGGGTGAGGCCGGAGGAAGCGGCGCGATGATCGGCGTGCTCCTCTTCTACTTCGCAATCCTGATCGGGATCGGCTGGTGGGCCGGTCGCGAGAGCCGGTCCGTCGCAGGGTTCTATGTCGCGGGAAAGAAGCTTCCGTCGTGGGTGATCGCGTTTTCGTCGAACACCACCGGGGAGAGCGCATGGCTGCTGCTGGGGCTCACCGGGATGGGGTATCTGGTCGGCTTCCACGCGCTGTGGGTGGTTCTGGGCGAGGTGGTCGGCGTCGCCCTTGCGTGGTCGGTGGTCGCACGTCCCTTCAAGGAGTTCACGGACCGCTACGATGCGATCACGGTGCCGGACTACCTGGCGGACCGGTTCGCCGACCGCGCGCATACGCTGCGGCTGGTGAGCGCGGTGATCATCTTCACGATGGTGGGGGCGTACACGGCGGCGCAGCTCACGGCCTCGGGCAAGGCGTTTTCGTCGTTCCTGGGGACGAGCTACGAGGGCGGCGTGCTCCTCGGAGCCGCGGTCATTCTGCTGTACACGAGCATCGGCGGCTTCAAGGCGGTGGCCTACAGCGACGTGGTGCAGGGCGTCCTGATGTTCTTGTGCCTGCTGCTGCTCCCGGTCTACGGGATCTGGCAGGCGGGGGGATGGGGCAAGCTGCTGGCCGGAATCGGCGAGATCGACCCGGCTCTGCTTCTGCCGATGGGCGAACACGGCTTGTCGGTGCCGGGAGTCATGAGCGCGCTCAGCTTTGCGGGGATCGGGCTGGCGTTTCTGGGGGCGCCGCAGCTCCTGACGCGCTTCATGGCGGCGAGGGACCGTCGGCAGATCGGCGAGGGCGGGGTGATCGCGGTGCTGTGCATCGTGGTCTTCGACATCGGCGCGGTCCTGACCGGTGTGGCGGGCCGCTATCTCTTCCCGGGGCTGGCCGACCACGAGACCGTGCTGCCGGTCATGTCCACCGAGCTCCTCCCGGCGCTGATCGCGGGAGTGATCCTCGTGGTGGTGCTGGCTGCGATCATGTCGACCGTCGATTCACTGCTGATCCTGGCGTCTTCGGCGGTGGTGCGCGACACGGTTCAGAAGGTGTTCAGGCCGGACTTTTCGGACCGGCGGCTGTCGCTGATCGGGCGCCTTCTCACGGTGGTGATCGGCCTGGGCGGGCTCGCAGTGGCGCTGCCCGAGTCGCGCATGATCTTCTGGTTCGTGCTCTTCGCCTGGTCGGGGCTGGCGTCGGCGTTCACGCCGGTCGTCCTGTGCTCGCTCTTCTGGCGCAAGACGACGCGGGCGGGGGCGATCTCGGGGATGATCGCGGGATTCCTGACCGCGGTGCTCTGGGTTCTGCTCGTCAAGGAACGCTTCTACGACCTCTACGAGATGATCCCGGGGTTCGCGGCGGGATTCGCCGTGACGATCGGGGTGAGTCTCTTCACCGCGCCGCCTCCGGAGGCGGATGCCGTGATGGCCGATGTGAAGCGCGCGGTCGGCGGGCCGTTCTCGGCGGCGGACAGCGGTCCCGGGAGGGGGCGGTGAATTTGCTTCTGACACCGGAATGCGTTAATGCTCCGGGGCGATTCAACGATTCCTCTACCGAGGGCAAGGAAACCCCTATAACTACCGAGAACAAGTTCGCGAGAGCATTGCTGGTGGCGGCTCTCTCGCTTGGTGCGTCCCTAGCCGCTCCGGTTGTGGCTTCGGGCCCCACCGTGACGGCATGCGGGCAGGGTGACCAGATGTACCTGATCACCCCCAGGTCTGCCTGCACGGACCCGTGCCCGTCCTATGATCCGGTCGCGGGTTGCTGGTGCTTCAAGCTTCCACCGATTGAGACAGGTTCCTGACATCTTCGCCCATCGGCGCCGGGTCAGCGGGCGGCGCGATCTTTTCCGTCTTGCTGGCGCTCGGCTGTTCCGAAGGCGTTCCCAACGGCGACGGTGCCGCTGCTTACCAGGGGAATACCCGTCTTGTCGGCAGGGGACCGCTGATCGAGGTGCTCGACAGTCTTCTGCTGGAAGAGACCGAGTATTATCTCGGGGAGCCCTACAGCCTGTCGGTTGATCCCGCGGATCGTTCCTTCCTCATAGCGGACGGCTACTCTGGACGGATCTTCCGATTCGGACGCAACGGCGGGATCGTGCAGTGGTACGGTCGGCCAGGCGAAGGACCGGGGGAGTTCAGGGGGCTGAGCATAGCTTTCCCTCTCGACGACTCCACGGTCGTAGGCAGCGATGTTCAGCGCAAACTGCTGACGCGGTTTGCCCGCGGCACCGGCGAGCCTCTCGGCTCTACGCGCTGTGACGGTTGTTGGGCAGGCACCCCTGCTGTTGCGGGCGATGTGGCTTTTGTTCCAGCTGCGGATCAGGTCGGACATAATTCGCTGCTGGCCTGGGACTGGCGGCGGGATATCGTTCGTGAGATCGTGAGGCTGCCGCGCCCGTACCGCCGGTCGCTTGAGAGCACGCGAGTGTTCTTCGGTGTCTTCGGCGGAACGAGGGTGACCTCATGGGCCGACACGATGCTTGTGGGGATGGTCGGCACGAACGAGCTGCTCTTGACTTCATGGGACGGTGAGCCGCTGGACACCCTGCATGTCCCCCGGGTCCGTCGCCGGGGTGTGCCGCCCGACGCCCAGGAGCGAATCGATCTCGACAGGTCGATCACCTTTCGAGACCGGATCGAGATGCTCTCGACGCTTGGCGGCGTCCACAGGATGCCGGACCGATCCACCTGGCTCATCCACAATGACTATGGGTTCACGGGAGAGCCGCCAGTGATCGAGTTCAATGCGGACGTTTATGTCTCGGTCCTGTCGCCCGACCGCACTTCGGCCTGCGTGGACGGGCAGTTGCCATTCGCCAACGAGCTGCGGGCTGTTCACACAGCATCGCGCGACACGGTATTCCTGCTTGACCGGACGCTCAGCACCGCGGGCGACACGATGCGGTCGTGGATCCGCACCTACCGGGTCAACACCGCCGAGTGCGATTGGCTGCCGGTGGGATAGGAGTATCGGGGACATAACGTCGGGGAGGACAGGATGAAGTCGGTCACGCGGGGCCGGTTCCTGGGGATGGCGGCGAGCACGGCGGGCGCGGGGTTCCTGAGCGGATGCCGCGCGGGACAGAACGGCAGAGCGGGCGGCGCGGAAGGCGGCCGTCTCGGCGCCGACCTGATCGTGCACGGCGGCGTCATTCACACGATGGACGAGAACAACCCGGCGGCCGAGTCGCTCGCGGTCAGGAACGGGCGCTTCGCGGCGGTAGGTTCGCGGGACGATGTCGAGCAGCTGCGCACGGCGGGGACACAGGTGGTCGAGCACGGCGACGCGGTGATCACGCCAGGCTTCATCGACGCGCACACCCACCCGGCGGGCGCGGGCGTCCGGGAGCTCCAGGACGTCAACGTCGATGTGCGGAGCATCGCCGAGATCAAGGAGCGCATGGCGGCGCGCGCCCGCGAAACGCCGCCGGGAGAATGGATCCGCGGCTTCAAGTACGACGACACCAAGCTCGCCGAGGGCCGGCCGCTGAACCGGCTCGACCTGGACGACGCGGTGCCGGACCACCCGGCCGTGGTGGGGCACCGGGGCGGACACACCAGCGTCTACAACTCGCGGGCGTTCGCGGCGGCGGGCGTCACCGCCGAGACCCCCGACCCGCGGGGAGGCAAGTTCTATCGCGAGGGCGGGGAGCTGACCGGACTGGTGGCGGAACGGGCCAACGCCGCCTTCTCGGGGCTGATCCCGAACACCCACTCCGACGACGACCGCCGGGCCGGGGTGAAGCTCATCACCGAGCTGATGGCACAGGCGGGGCTGACCTCGTTCCACGACGCCGGCACCTCGTCCAACAGCGTGGAGGCCTACAGTGCGGCGTACCGCAACGGCGAGCTGAGCTGCCGCGTGTACATGATGATGCGCGGGCCGTACGAGAGCCTTCGCCGGGCGGGCATTTCGACGGGATTCGGCGACGAATGGCTGCGCGTGGGCGGGGTCAAGTACGGTGCCGACGGCTCGGCGTCGGAGCGCACGATGCGCATGAGCACCCCGTACGTGGGGCGTCCCGACGACTACGGCATCCTCACCATGAACCAAGACGAGATGCACGAGGCGGTGGAAGCGGCGCACCGGGCCGACTGGCAGGTGGGAATCCACGCCAACGGGGACGTGACGATCGACATGGTTCTCAACGCGTACGAGCGTGTCCAGGAGCTGTGGCCCAGGCCGAACCCGAGGCATCGCATTGAACACTGCTCGCTCGTGAATCCCGGTCTGCTCGCGCGCATCAAGGCCGCCGGGGCGGTGCCGACGCCCTTCTACACCTACGCTCACTACCACGGGAACAAGTGGGTCGAATACGGCCCGGAGAAGATGGAGTGGATGTTCGCCCACCGGTCGTTTCTGGACTACAGGATCCCGGTCGCGCCGGCGTCGGACTACACGCCGGGCCCCTACGAACCGCTGATGGCTATTCAAAGCATGGTGACGCGGAAGGACTTTGACGGCCGCGTCTGGGGACCGAGCCAGCGGATCACCGTTCCCGAGGCGATGCGCATATGCACCATGGGCGGCGCCTACGCATCCTTCGAGGAGGACATCAAGGGGTCGATCACGGTCGGCAAGCTGGCCGATTTCGTGGTGCTGGGGGCGGACCCGCACGATGTCGATCCCGATGCGATCAAGGCGATTCCCGTGCTGCGGACGGTGGCGGGGGGCAGGACGACCTATGAGGCGTGACTTTTGGGCCGCGGGGGTGCCGGAACGCCGGTGCCGGTCGTTGAACCCGCCGACAAAGGGCACTTGAACGGCTTTTCCGGGATCAATGACTTCCAGTTCCGGATCGCGACCTGCCCGGCTCGACCCTCGATTCATAAACCGCCGCGTTTACCTTCCCTATGGCGTGAAAGTCGGCGAAGTAGAACAAGCTGTAGCCCGGACCTACCGACTTTTCCACGGAATCAATGATTTTCTCACGAGTAATGATTTTCGGCCCCTTGAGGAATTGTTGCTCGGCAATTCGCTTTCCGGGATCGTTTCGGAACTTCTGGTCAAGAACATCGCCAGAGCATCCGATGCATTGGAAGGGAACGTGAAGGTCGGCGGGCATCCCGATCTTCTGCCGATCGGCCATTACTCATCGAATCTGGTCTTGAGGGGCGATGAAGGAATCGAAGTCAAGTCGTCAATCCAAAAGGGTGGATGGCAGGGACATAACCCCGAGGATTGTTGGCTGATGATCTTTCGGTATATCATCGGCGGGCAGGATGGAGGTGTATGCTCACCGCTGACGTTCGTCGAAATCCTCTGTGCCAAGCTCACAAAAGAGGACTGGTCGTTTTCTGGCCGCCGGGACATCACGCAGGACACCTACCGCATCGATCCTGGCATCGGGTGTTGACAAGCTCAGGACGAACTTCCTCCTCTACCGTATCCCAGGTGCCGGCGTTGGCCGCCACCGCGAAATCCTAGCCGCACCATGATATTGCGTGCACCTCCGGTTTCGTCCGCCGCTCAGCCGAACAAATCTGCATGGGCGCTATCTGCAGCTGCGACTCTGTTCCGGCGACGGTGAAGAATCCCGCCCTTGACCGGCAACGCCGCCAGTTGCGGGATCGCCGCCCTCGCTATCTCCATGAACTCAGGATCGCTTTCCACTCCGATGCTGGCGTACCCGACGTTTATTGCAGCCGCGACAGTCGATCCGCCGCCCATGAACGGATCGAGCACGACACCCTCCAGGAGGGGCAGGGAGGCACGGACGATCTGGCGCATGAAGGCTTGGGGCTTCAGGGACGGATGGGGGGCGATGCTGCGCTCCGACGAGCGGGTTGGAGCACTTCGGATCACGTCGAAGAAGGGACGGCTGGAATCGATCCTGCGGAGTCCGCCCGTCCTCCACTTGCGCAGATTGTCCTGAACACGGCCCTCGCACGGCTTCCTGAAGAGCCCCCACGGTTCCCAGCAGGAGCGCGGCATGACGGTCACGTCGCTGAACTCTTCGTGGGCGTTCTTCGGGCGGTCACCGCCGCGAAGGGTCTGGACTAGGCGGATCACCTCGCCGCGCTTCTCGAAACCGCAATCGACGAGGGACGCATACACCAAGTGCGACAGAAGCGGATTGGCGGCGAGAAAAACATGTCCGCCCGGAACTAATACGCGGAAGGCACGCCGACCCCACTGCCGAAAGAACCTGGAAAGCCGCCGCTTGTCGCCTTCGCTCAGCACGGTGAACCTGGGAAGAGGCCTCCTGACGCAGCCGTCAAGAGCGGGCGGCATCCGCCACACGCCTCCGCGGCCGCGCCGCAGCTTGGCTTTTTCCCCGGAGGTGTATTCCTTCAGTCCGTAGGGGGGATCGGTGACGATGGCGTGGATGGTGCTGGGCTCGCGGTGCTCCATCCAGGCGAAGCAGTCTTCGCGGAAGATTTCGTAGGGCGCGTCGCCGCCGCTCCGCCCGGAATCGTAGTGCGCCGCGGGCTCGGCGGCGGTTGCTGCTTCCTTCTTCGCATGCGGAAAGGCGTCGCGCAGGAGGGCCGGTGCGGCAACCGGATGGCGCGCCAGAATCTTCTGGATGTCGTCGGGCAACCGACCGGCCAGAATGAGCAGGGACTCCGCATCCGTTCGGCAGACTTCGGCCAGGCGGCAAACTGTCGCCACGGTCGGCCGGGCCTTGCCCCCCTCCAAGCGGGAGATGTATCCATTGGACAGCCGAAGCCGCTGTGCAACGTCGATTTGGGCAAGTCCGCAGGCAAGCCGCGCTGCCCGGAGCCGGTGCCCGAATTCGACGAGGGCGGCTTGGCTGGGAGCGCTCGTTGAAATTGCAGGGTTCATGGTAACCGACAGTACACGAGTTTACTGGAATAGTCAACCAGAACGGCCAGCCCTCCGTGTGTGGCCGTCCGCGTTGCCGATCTCCGACCGCTTTGACGTGGGCGAGGATGATCGGGAGCATTGGCTTCAGACGGCGATACCCCAGGAGTTCATGGGACAGCGTGTGTTCGAGCCGATAAGAGATGTGGCCCGGGCGACCGTCGACTCCCCGAACATCACGCTCTGGTCTCGCAGCTGCTCTGGTCGCCGGAGGGGTTTCTCTGGGTCCGGCGAACGCCCGCGGGACGACCGCAGGTTTGGGATGTCGTAGACGACGGAGGTCGGTCAGCGATCCACCTAAGCTGCACCGCCGGGCCTGTGCGGTGTGCGCATGGCTACGGCTGATCCACGGCCTCGCAGGCGACCATCTCCCATCCGTGGAACACGATGGCCACGCCGATGTGCCGCACCGACGGATACCGGCGGAGGGACTTGTCCGCCAAATGGAACCGCAACTGATTCGCGGCTTCCCGTGTTCTGTCGGCAATCGAGGATTCGTTCAAGGTCTCGCTGCGTTTCAGGTACTTCACTTCGATGACGTAGGCATAGGCCATGCCGGGGTGCTGGGCCAGGTTCGGAGTCAGGTGGATGTCCGCGTAGCCCTTGGCGAGCTCGGCCTCGGTTCGGAGCAGGAAGTAATCGGGCAAACCCAAGTAGGTGGCGAGGAAGGTCTGCACGACTTTTTCGCGGTCGATGTGGTCGCGAATGCCCGTTTGGTCGGCTATGGCGTCGCTCAGGAATTCCAGGACCGGCCGCCAGGCGCCCCGGTAGGCCATTTCGTGCGCCAGGCGGGAGAAGTCGTACATCTCCAGTGAGAACACGCCCATGTCCCGGTAGGCGTCGTTCAGGTAGCCGTACATCAGCCTCCGGACCGTCTGGTTCGGAGCGCCCAGACGAGGCATTCCCTCCGACACGCCGCGGATGCTGAGCAGGCCGAAGTAGTACAGCAGCGACAGGAAGTTGTCTCGCAGCGTCAGCTGCTCCAAGGGAAAGCTCTTTTCGATCCTGGCAAGCGCCTCCCCCGTGCCGATGACGTCTTGCAGCAAATCGAAGTTGCCGTTCAGGTGCACCGCTTGCCCGGCGGCGCGCCGGCCACTCGCGGCCACTCGTGCTCGGAACGCCGTTTCCCGGCCGGTCACCAGCAGGTGGCGCAGCTTGCCGTAGTCGATGCGGACGTTGTGGTCGATCAGCTCGTCCGGCGTATGCCCTACCGAGATGGACTCCTTGAGATAGTAGAGAACCATGTCGGTGTTATAGAGGCTGCCCTCGGCCTCCCTGGCGAAGCGATAGCCGTCGTACCACTCCCGCATGATGTCCAGGGCGGCGTCCGTGTCCTGGTCGAACACGCCGTGGTTCCGGCATGTCTCCAGCAGGGCCCGCACCTCTTCCTCGGTGAAGCCGACCATCTCCGCGAACCGGGGGTTCAGGCTGATGTTCCTGCCGATGTTGAAGCCGCTGGTGACATCGTCCATCGTGACCGGCGAGACCCCTGTGATGAACATGCGCTCGATCCCGCCGCCGCTGCGCTCCGTCCCAGCCTTCAGCGCGGCGAAGAAGTTCCGGTAGAAGCCCCCGCCGTGCGTGAAGGCGCGGTACGCCTCTTCGCCGTGGTGTGCCAGCACGGTGTTGGCGAAGTTGTCATACTCGTCGACGAGCACGTACAGCGGAATGCCTCGGTCACGGGCATGTCGAAACAGCGCGTTGAGTTTGCCGTCCGATGCCGACGCCGAGAGGATGCGCCGGATCGCGGGCTCGGGAAACAGGTCGGGATGCCGCTCCAGTGCAGCGCGGATCTCCAGCTCGCAATACTCCTCGAAGCGATCCCGCAAGGTCTCCAGCGTGTCGTCGAACGCCGAGAAGTTGAAGCGCAGCGTCACATAGCGGTGGCGGTGCTTCGTCGGTGCCCGGCCGATGTCCGTGCCGCCGAATACGGCCTCGAAGTCGTCGGCCCAGTAGCGATCGTAGTAGTTCTCCAGCACCGATACCCACAGCGACTTGCCGAATCGCCGGGGGCGAATCAGGAAGACGAAGTCCTCGTTCTCCAACGCCCGAAGGAAACGGGTCTTGTCCACGTACAGCCGGCGTTCCAGGCGGATTCGCCTGAAGTCGGCCATGCCGTAGGGAACGGAAGGGATGGCTGCGGGTCCGGGACTCATTTCTTTCTTCCGGGGGTAATTGGGGGCGTCGCGATCGCCGGAATTCCCCGGAACACCGGCATCCGCTGCACCGGCAAGATCGTGCGGATGGGACCCGGGCGCTACCTTTGCAGCCCGTGGACAAAATCCCCCGATGCCTCGCTGCTCTCGGTGCTCGCGCGGATTCATCCACGTGGCGCCATGCACTCTCCCGACATGTTCCCCTGCTCCCCGCCTGCCATGCCGACCACCCGAACGCCGCGCCTGACCGCCGTCGCGCTCGCCCTGCTTGCGGGCGCTACGATGAACGCCGCCGCGCAGACGGCTCCCCAGGGCGCCCGCGTGACCGTCTCCGGCCTCTCCGCTCCGGTCGAGATCATCCGCGACCGATGGGGCATCAACCACATCTACGCCGAGACCGAGTACGACCTCTTCTTCGCGCAGGGGTACGCCGCCGCCCGCGACCGCCTCTTCCAGTTCGAGGTCTGGCGGGCGCAGGCCACGGGCACGGCGGCCGAGATGCTGGGTCCCGGCGAGCTGGAGCGCGACATCGGCTTCCGGCTCTTCCGGTTCCGGGGCGACATGACGCGGGAGATGAACCACTACCACGACCGGGGCTCGGTGATCATCCCGGCGTACGTGGACGGGGTGAACGCCTACATCGCGGAGACCGAGGCCGATCCGGAGCTGCTCCCGATCGAGTTCGACCTGCTCGGCATCCGCCCGAAGCGATGGACCCCCGAAGTCGTGATTTCGCGCCACCAGGGACTGCTGGGGAACATCGGGTCGGAACTGAACTACGGGCGCGCGGTGGCGGCCGTGGGGGACGAAGCCGTCAAGCGGGTCGCGAACTTCCATCCCGGTGATCCCCACATCGCGCTCGACCCGGCCATCGACGCCGCGCTGCTCAGCCGGGACATCCTCCGGATCTACAACGCGTTCCGGCGGCCGATCCGGTTTCGGCCCGAACACCTGGTCCCGGAGCACAGCGGCGACGAGGAGGCGTTTGCGCGGCTGGAGGCGGCGACGGGAGTGCGCGGCGCGGCAGCCGGCGGTCGGCAGCCCGACGGTCGGATGCCGGGCTGGGAAGAAGACGCCGACTGGAGCGACGCACCGGCATGGCCGGACCTCGAGAACCTCGGCTCCAACAACTGGGTCGTAAGCGGCCGTCTGAGCGAAAGCGGCTTCCCGCTCATGGCCAACGATCCCCACCGCGCCCAATCGTCCCCGTCGCTCCGCTACTGGGTGCACCTGGTGGCTCCGGGCTGGAACGTGGTCGGCGGAGGCGAGCCCGAGATCCCCGGCGTAAGCATCGGCCACAACGGGCACGGCGCATGGGGGCTGACCGTCTTCAGGACCGACGGCGAGGATCTGTACGTTTACGAGACCCATCCTAACGACCCCGGCCGCTACCGCTACAAGGACGGCTGGGAGGCGATGACCGTCATCACCGAGGAGATCCCGGTGAAGGGGCAGCCCTCCCGCCGGGCCGAGCTCAAGTACACCCGTCACGGGCCGGTCGTCTTCGAGGACCCGAAGAACAACGTCGCCTACGCCGTGCGGGCGGCGTGGCTGGAGCCGGGCGGTGCCCCCTACCTGGCGAGCCTGCGGATGAACCAGGCGAAGACCTGGGAAGAGTTCGTGGAGGCGTGCAGCTACTCCAATATTCCCGGAGAGAACATGGTCTGGGCCGACCGCGACGGGAACATCGGGTGGCAGGCGGTGGGGATTGCGCCCATTCGCCGAAACTGGACGGGGCTGGTTCCCGTGCCCGGCGACGGACGCTACGAATGGGACGGGTACCTGCCCATCAAGGCCAAACCCAGCGTCTACAACCCCGAAGAGGGCTTCTTCGTCACCGCCAACAACCACCTCACCCCGGCGGACTACCCGCACCGCGACGCGATCGGGTGGGAGTGGTCCGATCCCTACCGCTGGGCCCGCGCGGCGGAAGTCCTCGGCTCGGGACGACTCCACTCCATGACCGACATGATGGCGCTGCAGACCGACTACCTCTCCATCCCGGCACGGACCCTCGTCCCCATGCTGCGCCACGTCGCGGCAGCGGACCGCGACACCGAACGGGCCCGCGAGCTGCTCCTGGACTGGGATTTCGTGCTGGAGCCGACATCCGTCGCAGCGGGGATCTACGCCGCCTTCGAGCCCCGGGTGCGCGGCAACGTGCGCGACGTCTTCGTCCCGGCGGACCAGCGACGCCATCTGGGCGGGATGGCGCTGGTCAAGGTGATCGGCCACCTCACCGCGCCCGGCGGGGAGTTCGGAGACGACCCCGTCGCGGGGCGCGACGCCGTGCTGCTGCGCAGCCTCGAAGAGGCGGTCGCGAACCTGCGGAGAAAGCTCGGCGGCGACATGGACCGCTGGCAGTACGGGCAGCCCGACTACAAGCACGCCGTCATCTTCCACCCGCTCTCCCGCACGGCATCCCCCGAGATCGCCGGCCGCCTCACCGTCGGACCGCTTCCTCGGGGCGGCAACAGCTACACCCTCAACAACACCGGCGGCGGCGACAACCAGACTTCGGGCGCATCGTTCCGCATCATCGTGGACACCGGGGACTGGGACCGCACGGTCGGCAGCAACACCCCCGGCCAGTCCGGCGACCCCGATTCGCCGTTCTACGACAACCTCTTCGAGCTCTGGGCAAACGACCGCTTCTTCCCGGTGTTCTATTCGCGCCAACGGGTCGAGTCGGTGGCGGCCGAGCGCCGGATGCTGACGCCGCGGTGAGAAAGCCTCCGGCACCCGGCACCGCCGACGCCCCCCGCTTCTTCGCCGCTTCGGCCGACCTGCGCGCCTGGTTCGAGGAAAACCACGACAAGGCCACCGAGCTCTGGGTGGGCTTCTACAAGAAGGGCACGGGTCTGCCCGGCGTCACCTGGCCCGAGTCCGTGGACGCCGCCCTCTGCTTCGGCTGGATCGACGGGTTGAAGCGGTCCGTGGACGAGAAGAGCTACATGCTCCGCTTCACGCCCCGCCGCCGCCGGAGCAATTGGAGCGCGCGGAACCTCGCCCGCATGAAGCACCTGATCGCCGAAGGTCTCGTGGCCGAGGCCGGACTGGCCGCCTATGAAAGGCGGGAGCCGAAGGCGCGGCCTCAGGCCGAGCATCCGGCGTTGCGAATCGTCTGACCGCGCTGTCGACGGCCCTCGTCATCGTCTCTGCGCCGACCGCATACGGACAAGAAGCCGAGCCCCCGCCAGCCACCTCTCCGGCGCCATCGTCCGGTGCCGCTCGTCCGGCTGCTTGTTGAACCAAGAGACGGTCAGCAGGATCTCGGCCGCCGCGTCGGCCTCCAGGCCGGCGTCGCGGTCGGCCGGAACCGGACGGAAGGCCGCTTCTACGACATCGTCGGCACGGCGGCGGGCGGCGTCGCTCTTCGGCCACGGCACCTCGCCCCACATCCTGCCGCGGCGTATGAGGTACACCCGGTCGTCGCCGCCGAATCCCCGCACCGGGTAGACCAGGTCGAGGTTCTCGATCCGCCCGCGGAATCCGGAAAGGTGGTCCCATAGCTTCGCCAGCGACATCATGCGGTCGCGGAGGCGTGCGGCGTACTCGAAGTCGAGGCGCTCCGCCGCCCTCTTCAGCAGATCCTCAAGCTGCTCCAACGGTGCACGGCTGCGGGCCTCGAGGAAGGCGCGGGCGACGGCTACTCGCTTGTCGTACTCGGCGGCGGTACAGCGGCCGGCGCACGGCGCGAGACAGGTTCCGGTTTCGGCGCGAATGCAGCGCGGAATCCGGCCGGCCGCGAACATCTCGAGCTGATCGCCGAAATGGATGGGGGTGTCGGCGGAACAGTCCCGCAGGCCGGTCGCGAGGGACAGCTCGTGGACCGCTCGGGACAGCCAACGCGTCTGCGCGAAGGGGCCGTAGTAGCGGCCGCCGTCGTTGTGGAGGCGCGTGACGGGGATGAGCCGCGGTGCCGGTTCACGCGTGACCTTGATGAATCCGTAGCGGCGGTTCCGCTTGTGCTGGACGTTGTACTCCGGCTGCCACGCCCGGATCAGATGCATCTCGCGGAAGAGCGCGGCGAATTCATTGGGGATGTAGTCCCACCGGACGGACGCGGCCTCGGCGACCAGGCGGGCCGTCTTGCCGGTGTCCTCGCGGAAATAGGAGAGGAGGCGCGACCGGAGCCGCACGGACTTGCCCACATAGAGGATTCTGCCGTCTGGGCCAAGCCAGCGGTAGACCCCGGGACGCTCCTCGGCCTGTGCACGGACCTCGTTTCGCAGTAGACCGGAGTTCATGACGATGTAACTTCGCTATTTGTTCGGTCTTCGGCAATCTGTCCCGAACAGCTATTGCGGTGGCCCGCACCGGCGGCTATCGTCGTGTCTCATGCACAGGCATGGACGCTCCATCGTCATTCGTGATCCGGTCTGGAACACGATCCGCATCGACGCGGTCGCCGTGTCGATCATCGACACCGCTCCCTTCCAGCGGCTGCGGTACATTCGCCAGCTCGGTCTGGCGCATCTCGTGTACCCCGGTGCGACGCATACCCGCTTTGATCATGCGCTGGGCGTCTACCATCTCGCCGTCCGCACGATACGGATCCTGAAGTCCGGTCCGCAGGTTCCTCCGGAGGCATGGGAGGGCGCGACCCTGATTCCGTATGCGGCGCTGCTGCACGACATCGGGCACTACGCCTTCTCACACGCCCTCGAGGAGCTCGAACCGGAGCGGATCACGGGCAACCACGAAGAGATGAGCGCGCTCTTCTTCGATTCGCCGGGGCTGACGGAGGCCTTGGAGGTGCTGGGTAAGGACGCTGCCGGGGAGATCTTCCAGATCGTCAAGGGCGAGGGCGACATGGCCCTGCGCGGCTTGGTGAGCGGCAGCCTGGACCTCGACAAGATGGACTACCTGCGCCGCGATGCCCGCTTCTGCGGAGTGCCGTACGGCGAGGTCGATGTGGAGCGGCTCCTTCAGGGCTTGGCCATCCTCCGGGATCCCGTTTCGGGCAACTGGGAGGTCGGTGTGCGCGCGAAGTCGCTGAGCGCGTTGGAATCCCTGCTCTTCGCAAAGTACCAGATGTTCCGCAACGTGTACTGGCAGCATGCGGTGCGCGCGGCCACGGGACTCTACAAGCGGATCGTGGAGACGGCGGTGGACGCCGGCATTCTCTCGCCGACGGACCTGATCGGCCCGACCGACGAGGAGCTGCTCTACGACCTGAGGCGGCGGGCGAGGGCCGTGTCGGGCGGCGCTGCGGAACGCCTCTGCCGGAGCTGGCTGCCCGCGCTGAAGAGCCGGAAGCTGCCCAAACGAGCGGCGGAGATACCGGCGTGGCAGCTTGAGGAACGATTTCTCCCCGCCTGGGTAAGCGGAGACACGGCCGAGAAGAGGCGCTGGGAAGATGCCGTCGCGGAGGAGCTGGGGCTGGCGCCCGGCGAGGTCATCCTCGATTTTCCGGTCACGAAGGCCATGTTCCAGCTCGATGTGCTCGTTGACCGGGGCGGCCGCACGGTGCGCCTGGGGAGCAGGGGGATCCCGGGACTGATCGATCTGCCGAAGCTTGCGGAGGAACTCCACCGTACGGCCAGGGTGCTGCGGCTGTTCACCTTCGAGCGCAGGGAGGTCGATCCCGAATGGCTTCTGGATCGGCTTGCGAAGGACCGGCCGCCGGAGGACCGGCCGGCCGACAGGAACCCCGCGGACACGACCCCGACCGGGACAACCCTGCGGACACGCCCCGACCGGGACAACCCTGAGTGGAACCGGGAACGTCTTTGAGGGTAGTGGAGAATGACAGGGACCGCAGGATCCGGGATTTCGGTCCCCTCGAAGCGAAACCACCTCGAAGCGAAACCATTTGACAAACCGTAACGTCAGCTATACGCTCAATGGCTGTACATACTACGCGTTCCGCCGGACGAACAATCCGGTCCGCAACGGAGAATCGAGAAAGCACGATGGCTAGGAAAACTCGGCGTGGGAAGAGGCGGGTAAACCCGCTGACGGGGCTTGATGCCAGCTTGGACGAGCAGTCCGCTCTGGACCAGTATCTGCGCGACGTGAGCCGCCACGAACTGATCACGCCAGACATGGAAAAAATCTTGGGCGCGCGTGCCCAGAAGGGTGATGAAGATGCGATCCAGGCGCTCGCCAAGGCGAACCTGCGTTTCGTGATCAGTGTCGCCAAGAAGTACCAGAATCGCGGCGTCTCCCTTACGGACTTGATCCAGGAGGGGAACGTCGGGCTGGTCACGGCTGCCCGCAAGTTCGATCCCGAGCAGGGCGTCAAGTTCATCTCTTACGCGGTGTGGTGGATCCGGCAGGCGATTCTGGCTTCGCTCGCCAACCACGGCCGTCCGGTCCGCGTCCCGCTGAACCGGGCCTCGGATCTTGCGCGGATCTTCCGCGAGAAGGAGCGCCTCAAGCAGGAGCTGGGCCGCGACCCGACCAGCGAGGAACTGGGCGAGGCGACCTTCCTCACTCCGCAGCTCGTGGAGTCGCTGCAGACGCTCAACGCGGCGGAGATCCGGCTCGATGCCCCGATCGGCGACAGCGAGGACTCCCAGCTCGTGGAGCGCTTCATCACCGAGGAGGCAGCCGAGCCCGAGCTCGAGGTCGAGAACCGGCTTCTCACCGAGGCAGTGACCAACGCGCTCGGCACGCTGGATCCGCGCGACGCCAAGGTCCTCAGGCTCTACTTCGGCCTTGAAGGCAAGCGGGAGCACACCCTCGAGGAGATCGGAAACCTGCTGGGCGTCACGCGGGAGCGTATCCGCCAGCTCAGGGACCGGGCGCTGAAGCGTCTGCGGGAAGGCGAAAAGGGCAAAGCTCTCAAATCCTTCGCCGCCTAAGCCAGGGCTGCCAGGCGTCCGGGCTGCCAAGCGCTTCCGCCGGATTCCACGCCGTCGTGAGCGACCGCCTGATTCGAGGCCAGGTCGTCGAAGCGGTGGGGGGAGTGTACCGGGTCCGGACGGATGCTGGGACGCTCGAGGCCTCGTTGAGGGGTCGCATCAAGCACGCTGGAATGCGCGGCAGGGTCGTGATCGGCGACTACGTCGACATCGGGAACGCCTCTGGAGATGGCGCGGTGATCGAGGCGGTGCTGCCGCGGCGCACCAGTCTGTTGAGACGTCCGTCACGGAGCCGGTTCGCCAAAGTGGTGGCAGCCAACCTGGACCAGCTGCTGCTGGTGGCGTCGGTAGCCGATCCGCCGCCCTCGCGCAGCGTGATCGACCGGATGCTCGTGATGGGCGAATCCGGGGGGATGGAATGCGTGATCGTCCTGAACAAGGCGGAGGTGGCGAGCGGCCGGACGGTGGCCGGCGAACTGGCCGCGGCGTACCGGGAGGCGGGCTATCCAGTGGTGAGGACATCTGTGGTGACGGGTGAAGGGATCGACGCTTTCCGCACGCTGATCCGCTCGCGTGCATCGGTGTTGGCGGGACCGTCGGGAGTGGGCAAGTCCTCTCTGCTGAACGCGGTCGAGCCCGGGCTTTCGCTTCGTACGAAAGCGGTCGGAACGCGATCGAGAGCAGGAAGGCACACCACGGTGTCGAGCCGCCTCATCACGCTCGCCGACGGTGGCCGAGTGGCCGACACACCGGGATTCTCCGACGCGGGACCGGCCACCGTGGCAGCGCGTGACCTGGCGTGCTGCTTCCCGGACTTCCGTCCGTACCTTGGCGAATGCCGGTTCAACGACTGTGTCCACCTCCGCGAACCGGGGTGTTCGGTACTGTCGGCCGTGGAAGGAGGACGCATTGAGCGGGCACGTCACCGGAGCTACCGCGCGATTCTTGCGGAGCTGTAGCGGAACGGTAGAATCCTGCATGAACCGCGACACTCGCCTCGCGCCCGCACGCTTTCGCCGGATTATGAGACACTACCCCACCGGCGTGACGATCGTGACGGCGTTGCACCGTGACGGCACCCCCTTCGGGCTCACCGCGAACTCGGTCGCCTCGGTGTCCCTGGACCCCCCGCTCCTGCTGGTGTGCGTCTCGGAGAAATCGTCTTCGCTTCGGGCGATCCTGTCGAGCGGCGCGTTCGCGGTGAATGTTCTCGGGGCGGGGGCCGCGGCCATCGCGGTGCGCTTCGCGGAGGTGGACGCGGACCGGCGCTTCAGCGGCGTTCGCTACACGGTGGACGGCGGCGGGAGCCCCATCATCGAGGGTGTCGTCGCCTGGATGGCGTGCAGCCTCTACCGAAGCTTCGAGGCGGGCGATCATCTGATTCTGGTGGGACACGTGCACGAGGCGGCCGCGGACGGCGGCGATCCGCTTCTTTTCTTCAGGGGCCGCTACCGGTCGCTTGATTCATGACCCGGGCTCGCAAGCTGATCTGGCTTCCGTCGTTGCTCGCAGGCGCTGCCCTCGCGGCGGCTCTGGCGACGAGCGCAGGTCTCCTTCTCTACAACTCCCGGGGCCTTATGCGGGCCGGTGGAGTACTCCTCTCGGTGAGTTTCGTGTCCCTGATCACGGGAATCCTCATGGGCAGCGCGATGGGCAACGCCGCCCGCGACAAGGCCGTGACCTCGGCGGCGCGCGGTTGGACGGGACTCCTGGCGGCGCTCCTCCTGGGAGCCGCATTCGCGGGCCTCTGGGAGACGATGAACGCCTTCGGGGCCACACCCGTCGCTCAGGGCGTGGGGCTGGCGGTGACATCAGCCATGCCGGCCTACTTCGCAGGCGGCGTATGGGGCCGGATGAACAGTTTTGCCGCATCGCTCGGGGCCGGGCAGCCCCTTCATGTGTTTGTGGGCGGGGCGGTGGGCGTTGCGGCGGGCGGCACGACGATACTGGCCCTGCTGGGAGAGCCCGTACTCGCCGTGACCATCCTGCTGGGTGCCACGGTTCTCGCGTCGGCCGGCGCTCGGTGTCAGGGGTGGATATTCGACCGAGTGCCGCGGCGAAGCGTCATGCTCACGTCGCCGGAGCGCCCCGAGCTGCGCTTCGAAAGCTGGCAGACCATGATCCCGGAACGGTTCGTCCGCGTTCTTTGGGACGGCGGTACCTACCGCGCTGTCGACCCGGTGCCGCCCGGGGACTGGAGAGCCGGCGTGGTGGGGACTCTGGACGGTGGCGACAGGGTGTTGTTCATCGGTGCGGGCAGCTGGTTTCCCGTATCCGGCGGTCGGCGGTGGCAGGTTTTCGAACCCGACGACGAGGTGCGGAGACTCGCCGCCGGAGGATTCGGCTGGGATGATGGGAATCTGGCCGGGTCGCCGGTCCCGGAGGCCCCGGGGTGGACGGTGGTCGCCGAACGCGAGGCGGTGGCAGCCGTGAGATGGAAATCTCTCCGCGAGGCGGGAGTCAAGCGTGTCTGGGTAGGCGGTCGTCCCGGCCACCTTCCGAAGTACCTCTTGGACGATGCACGAGAGGCCGCCTTCGGGGTGTCACGCTACCAGGGGACGGGATCCGGTGCCGAGGGGCCTCCCCGGCTCGTGTCCAGGCGCCACGAGCTTTGGTGCTACGACCGCTCCCAATCGCCCCCGGAGGCGGTCGGCGGGATGAAGACGGTTTTGCCCGAGGCACCTTCCGGCAGCCCGTGGATCAATCCGAGCGAACACCGAGAGCGGCGAGGCACCGGGCGGGCCAAACGCCACGATCGGCGAGGCACCGGGCGGGCCGGATACGACGAGCCGCGATGAGGCTCGCCCACCTTTCCGATCTTCACCTCGGCTACGGTGGGGCGGGGCATAGCCGCGGGAGGTTCGACGATGTGCGGGGCGTGTTCGAGGCGGCGCTCGGCAGGGTCGCCGAACTCGGACCTGATCTGTTGGTGATCGCAGGCGACGTCTTCGACCATCCCGATGTGCCCGCACCCCCGATCGCGGCATTCTCGCGGGGGGTGAGAAAGCTGCGCGAAAGCCTTCCCGGCGTGGCCATCGCAATCGTGGCCGGTGCCCGGGACACGCCCCTGGATCCCGAGCGGCACGGACCCCTTTCGGTCGTCGCGGCTTTGGAATCGGTGGAGGTCGCGACGACCTCCGTTCGGCGCCTGATACTCCGCAAAGGGGAGGCCGCCGTCACACTGGTTCCACACCCGGTCGTGAACGCGGCCCGCCCGCCGAAGCTGCGGCCCGATTCCGGCGCCAGGTGGAATGTCCTGGTCATCCACGCGGCGCTGGCTTCCGCGAACAGCCCCGCGCTTCCGGTCACCCCCGCGCTTCCGGTCCTGCTTCGCGACTGGGACTATATCGCACTCGGCTCCGAACACGCCCGCACCCGGGTCGCCGACATCGCGCACTACTCGGGCTCTCTGGAACGGATCGGGGCCGACCCTTGGGGCGAGGCCGCCGTGGACAAGGGCTTCCTGACCGTGGATCTCGCATCCGGGAGCATCGAGTTCTGGCCGGTCGACGCCCGTGCCGCCGTGAGCCTCGCGCCCGTCGACGCCGCGGGCGGAGGAATGGCCACGGTGGCGCGCCGCCTCGGCGAGGCCCTGGCCGGAGTGCCGGGGGGCGTTGACGGGAAGCTCCTGCGCATCCCGGTGAGAGGCCTGTCCGCTCGCGATCTGGCTGTTCTGGACAGGGAGATTCTGGCGGGGATCCGGCACCGGGTCGCCGAACTCCGGGTGGATGCCCTGCCGGCCGGAAGCGCCGGGAAATGAAGCTGCGGACCTTGGCGGCGAACACTCGCGGGTCCAGCATCGACCTTCGTGCCGCGGAAGGGCTGGTCGCATTCGTCGCCGCGGACGAAACGGATTGGCGTGAATATGTCGCGGTTCTCCGCGTGGCCTTCGCCAGCGCGGGGGCGTTCCGCGGTCCCGGCCCTGCCGTGTCGGGCCCGGACGGGCCCGTGAGAGTCGGCACGCCGGACTTCGAGGCGCTGCTGGCTCCCCTGCTCGCGGCGTACTGCATCGGTCGCGAGGAATACGCGGCGCTCTGGTTCGGAGCCGGTGCGGCGGCGGTGTGGCTCTCGGCCGCGGGATCGCTCGCCGAACAGCGACAGCGGCGGTCGCATAGTCGGCAAGGCACGACAGGGAGGTCCTCGCGCGGCGTGGTGAAGTCCTCGCGCAGCGTGGCGGCGGGCCGGGCCGGGCCGGAGCCGGGAGCCCGAGTGCGCGATCTGCGCCAGAGGGCAGCCGCCGCACGAGCGGAGGCCGAGGCCGGGATGCTCGCATGGGTCCGGGAGAAACAGGACGCCGAGACGAGGCTTCTTCTCTACCGCGACCGCGAGCGCGAACTGCGGCAACGGCTCGGCACGATCGAGAGGGCGGGGGCGGACGCCGCCTGCGCCGGGTGCGGGCGGCTGTTGGGCAAGCACGCGGATGCCGTGTGCAAAGTCCGCAGGGAAGAGTGGGAGGCCGTGGTACAGGACGGGAAGTGGTGGCGCCGCCGGCGGGATCAGCTAAAGGACAAGCCCCGCCGGGTGAAGCAGCTGGAAGACCGGGCCGCGGCGCTCGAGGCCGAGGTCGCGGCACTGTCGGCCGAGGTCGCGGGCGAGGCCGATTCTGAGGGGACCGAAGTCGCGGCTGCGGTACGGCGCACGGTCAGGCGCGCAATTCACCGTAAGGCCGTGAGTCTTACGGGAGGCCGTTTCGCGGGAACGTTCCCGGGCCTCTACGCCGACTGGATGGAGGGCGCGCGCGGAGGCGTCGGCGGCGAAGAGATCGCTTCCCTCGAGCTGGCGGCCCGGATCGCGATGTTGGAGTTTGCGCTGGGGTGCGGGACGGAGGTCGGGTCTGTGGTCTTCCCAACCGGCCTGGAACAGCTCAGCGGCGAGGATCTCCCGCGGGTACTGGCGGAGCTGGCCGCTCTCGCAGAGCATGTGCCCCTTCTCGTAGTCAAGGTGACTCCGCACGTTGCCGCCGCCGCGCCCGAATGCTTCGACCTTCTTCTGCGTTTCGAGAATTCGCCCGCGGGAAGGCGCATCCGGCGGCAGATGCCGGGCCTGGGGCTGGTCCGGCTCCGGTGATGGTGCCTCGGGGGCCGGATGGCGCACCTGTGTTCGGGCGGCCAGCTCTAGTCTAGTCTAGGTTAGGTTAGCTGCTAGTGTAGTGTCCGATATATAATGCTCCCTATGCGGAGGCGGCCGCGAGCGCCTTCCGGGCCCGGTCCACCTTCGCCGGGATCTCCGCCGCCGACTTCGTCCACACGAACGGCCGGGGGTTCTCGTTGCAGGTGTCGATGTACTGCTTCAGGCAGGACTCGAGGTGGGCGACGGAGTGGAACACGCCGCGCCGGATCTGCTTGCGCGTCAGCGTGTCGAAGAAGCGCTCGACCAGATTCAGCCATGACGAGCTCGTGGGGATGAAGTGGAAGTGCACGCGCTTCGTGCGCTCGGCCCACGCCTTGACCTCGGCGTGCCTGCGGGTCGCGCAGTTGTCCGGGATGATGTGGATCTCCTGCCCCTTCGGCACCTCGCTCTCCACCTTGCGGAAGAACCGGAGCACCTCCTGGTGGCGGTGCCGCCGGTACGTCTCGCCGGCCACCGCGCCCGAGGCCACGTCCATCGCCGCGAACAGCGACGTGGTGCCGTGGCGCTTGCAGTCGTGCGTCATCGTCCCGCACCGGCCCCGCTTCAGCGGCAGCCCCGGCTGCGTGCGGTCCAGCGCCTGCACCGAGCTCTTCTCGTCGAAGCTGAACACGGCCGCGTTGTCCGGCGGGTCAGGATACATCCCCCGCAACGTCTTGCAGCTTCTCCTCGAAGCGCGGGTCCGTGCTCGCCTTGAAGGTGCGCCGCAGGTGCGGCTTCAGCCCCGCCGCCCGCCACACCGTGTTCACGAAGCTGTGCGTCGTGCCCGCCGCCTTCGCCATCGACCGGCACGACCAGTGCGTCGCGTCCGGCGGCTTCTCCTGCGTCGTCCGCCGGATGATCTCCGTCCTCAGCGCCGCCTGCGCCTTCGGGCACCTGCCCCCGTGGTTGCCGCCCCGGGGACGCTCCTTCTCGATCCCCCTCATCCCCTCCTCCGCGTACCGCCGCCGCCGGCGGCTCACCTTGTCCGTGGTCGTCCGCAGCTCCCGGGCGATGGCCGTGTTCGTCATCCCCTCCGAGGCCATCAGCACGATCTGCGACCGGTCCCGCTGCCGCACCGTCGCGCTCCGAGACCTCGACCACCGCTCCAGAATCTCCCGGTCCCCCTCCGCAACCTCGATCTCGACCGCCTTCCGCATGGCTCCCTCCTTGTCGGTGCCTCTCGATTCCGCACGAAGAAGAAGCATAACCCGCACGGCCCATGCTTTGACAGGCTATAACGCCGACACTACACTAGTTGCTCTTGCTGGTTGGCCCACGGGCTCGGGAGGATGTCGCTTTCTCGGCTTGGCCGGGGTCTGGACAGCCTTGACGCTTCGTTCTGGGCCGGTTCGCAGGGGCCCAGGCCCGGGTGCCCGCCAGTCACAGCAGCGCCCCTTCGGCGGACCGAAGCCCGAAGACTATTGTGGCCCTGGCGTCTAGGCCCTATCTTTAACGTCAGATGATCAGTTCTTCCTTACGGGTATACTGGGTCGTACGAAATTGAGCTTCGTAGCGGGTAACCGGGGACTACAAGAAGGGAGTTGGGCGATGGTGGGATTAGTTGTTCGCATCTTCACGGGCAATATCTGGGTCATTGCTGTCGTGATCGGTATCATCGTGGCGGGTGCTGTTGTTACGGTGATATTGGAGGGCGACGACGGCAACCAATACGAGTTCGTCTGCGAAGTGGATCCGGGGTCAGGCCACGATCTCTGCTTCTAGAGAGTGCCGGAGTACACTCACCCTTCTGACAGTTGTGTCTGCCCGGGTGGGGCTCCTCCCTGTATTCGTTGCCCTGAGCCTTCCCTACTCGGGAGTCGCCCAGAATCCCTACCTTGACGAGGTGGCTGCCCGCCTGATTCCGGGGGTCAAGAACGCTCGGGACAGGGCTCAGTTGGCCATTGATTCGTACACGGCGCTGGTCCGGGAACGGATTGCCTTCGAAATGCCGTCGCTCCGGCGGCGCGGTCCACTGGCGAATGGCGAATACGCATTCCGGGTCAGGTGGTCTCGGGAAGAACCGACCGTTGTGCATGTGCTCGGATCCCGGGTCCAGTTTCTGGGCTCGCCGTGGGATGCCCCACCTGACCCTTTTCCGTTACTGACTGCCGAGTTTGCCGCACACCCTCTGCGCGACCCCTTTGCCTTGGGCCTCCACGGACACTTCGGAGATCAGCAGGCGCAGTCTCTGGCGATAACCCCCCTGGACCCCGATTCGGAGCGGTACTACGAGTATCGCTCAAGCGACACGGTCACCGTCAGGCTCGACGGAGGCCGGTCCATCCAGGCGGTGGCGGTGACGGCCATTCCGCGCTTTCGCAGCATCCGGCTGGTCACCGCAGTCCTTTGGATCGAGCCCCGGTCCTTCGGGTTGGTACGAGTGGCGTACGCGCTGCCGAAGGAAATCGATTCCGAATTCGATCTTAGGCTGAGGAAAGGCGGAGAATGGCAGCCCCAAGCGCGACTGAACGTGCCTGGAAGCCCCCCTACTGCGCCGGACTCTGTCGGTGCCCGCACAGACGGGCTCTTGGACCGATTTGTCAACGGGCTTGTTGATGGCCTGACATCCTCACTGGAGTTCGGCACTAC
Organism: Longimicrobiales bacterium; assembly: GCA_965215065.1. Classification (GTDB taxonomy): domain Bacteria; phylum Gemmatimonadota; class Gemmatimonadetes; order Longimicrobiales; family Gaopeijiaceae; genus Bin94. Next base: position 167,465 of record OZ244037.1, on the reverse strand, counting down.
GACGGTCGTTGTCGATTACGGGCTCTGGAATCTACGCTTTTGGCTCCCTCGGGCCGCTGTATGGAGAGGATACGCCGCCGTCGGAGATGACATCAGCCCGTCGGGTATCGCGCCTCCGGTCATGCCTATGACGTTCGACTTGGCCTTTGAGGTCGAGGATATTCGCGAGCGAGGTACCCCGGCCTCTCCGGTTATGCCTGCGAGCGCCACCGACGCGATCGCCAAGTGGAGCGAGCCAGAGGACAGTATTGGCATTGGGCCCGGGGATATCCGGTCCCATGGGATCGTGACGATCATCCCCCGTGACCTGCGATCCCTGGCGGCCAGCGACCTGTTACCACGTTCAATCTGGGAGACGGGTCTCGATGGTATGGATGACAGCGGGCTGGAAGAGGTCGCAGCCGAGTTGAGTGCTGTCGGCACAGGCGATGACCGTCCGGTTGCAGTGGAAGAGACCGACCCGTGGACCTTTTACCCTCCGGTCAAGACGCTATGGCTCCTGCGCTACAATGCGGTGGAAGGGGTATCGGTCGGAACGCGTCTGCGACGGGACTTCGGCAGTGGGCGGGGGACTTTGACCGTGCGCATGGGAACCAAGGCGTTCCGTCCGCCCGATCTCCGTTTCGCGCTGAGCCACCGTCGTGCCAAGGTTCGAGTACAGGCCAGTGTCTACCGCTCCCTCGCCGGAGTAGGCGTAGTGCCGGACAAGCTGGGTGGTAGCTTTGCATTCGGCACCGATGCCGAGGACTACTTCTGGGTGAATGGTGCCTCGCTCCAACTGGCCCCCGCCTCGCACGAACGGAGCTGGTTGTCGCTCTCCCTTTTTTCCGAGCGGCACACCGCCGTTGGGGGAGGGATCGGACGAGCCCGGTTTGGTATCCAGTCAGACTGGAGGCCGTGGTGGGGAGGAATGTCGCGACAATCCTTCAGTCTTGGTGGCCATGCGGCTGTTCGCGGAGTCGTCGGTGACAACCCTCACCTTAAGGCAACGGTCACGGGTGTGTTGATCGCCCCCCTGGGAGGCCGCGTCTCGCTCGGTCTGGAGGGCGGCGGTGCCCACGTGTGGGGGGATCCGCTGACCCGCGACCTTTGGCCGCTTGGCGCGACGGGCATGTGGCTCCGAGGACACGCCGGAGTCCTGAGAACACAGATCGTGTGGAGGGGCAGGGCGGATCTCCACGGAGACATGGGGCCCTTGCGCTTCTCGGTCTTCGGTGACTGGGCGGCGGCGGCAGGCACGAACCACTACGCCATGGGGCTTGGGCTCGGCGTCCTCGGCGGCCTGATACGTGTGGATTTGGGACATGGGTTCAAGCTCGAATCCACTGGCTGGCTCGATCCCTCCCGCTTCAGACTCCACGTTTCGACGGATTCGTTCTTCTAGGTTGACCAGCCCCCTAGCCATGCCCGTGCTCGAGTAGTTCCCATTCTACCTTGACAGTCGTCGCTTTCATGCTTGCAGTCTACTACTTTGGCATGATTCAGTCTACTCGCGGCATAATTCAAGTTAAGGGGAGCAGGCCTAAGGGGAGCAGGCCTAAGGGGAGCAGTCCGTACAAGCGGGGAGTACGGGGACCGAGCATGTCGAACGAGCCGCACGAGAGCATGCCGGTAGCCGACATCAAGCACGCCCAGCATCCCCGAGCCTGGCCCCGCTAACGCACCGCCGACTCCTCGGCACCGACCGGGACGGGATCGGAACCCAGTCTTGTCCACGCGTTCCAGCGGGCACCGAAGGCGCTCCGGCCGGTCGGGTCACCCCGGTTTTCGGCATCCGTGAACAGGGCGTAGTACACCCATGCGTAGTAGTTGGGTATCCCGATGGTGGAACGGTCCGGCCAGTAGACCCAGTCGTCGGGGATCCCCGTGTTGTGCACGAACACCTCTTCGGCCAGCCGTCTCGTGCGCTCGACATCCACCCACGGCCCCACAACACCGGTCAGCGGCGAGACATCGGTATTGCGCCTCACGCCGTGGTCGAGCAGCTCGGCGGGATCGCCCGGGTGAAGACGAAAGGCCAGGCCCTGGCGTATGACGTGCGGCCTGAGCCCGAAATCGGAAGCGGCGGAACCGCTGGAGGCGAAATATACGGGACGGTCGCCGAGGGAGTTGGCGATCGCCACCAGTGAAAACTGATGCCACGGGTACATGTACTTCCCGCCGCCGAAGGTCGCCCGGATCGGGCCCAGCGGGTATTCGGTCGTTTCCTCTATGGGAATCAGACTCCGCACCACCCGGTCGATCGTCACATCGTCCAGATCGTCCCTGAAGATGGACCGCACAGGCGCACGGAAGACGGAGTCAAGGACGATCGGCACCTTGCCGGCCGCCTCGGCCTCGGCAGGGTCCGTGGTGTACATTGCACCCGTGTTTTCGGCCGTGTAGGGACGCTGGCAGACGATGCGGGTGGGATCCGCGTCCGGATCCTCGCCGGGTTCACAGGGACGGGTGAGATCGCGCAGCTGCCTGACGTACCAGTCCGTGTTCAGGTAGGAGGTCACGGCGACGGTGACGTCGCGCCGTATCCCCTCGACCTCCTGAAGATACCAGAGCGGAAAGGTGTCGTTGTCGCCGTTCGTGAAGAGCAGCCCGTACGGCTCGACGCTCATCAGCAGATTGTACGCCCAGTCCCTGGCGGAGTAATCCCGGGAACGGCCGGCCCAGGAAAAGTTGAGCACGAGCGGGATCAGCGCGAGTCCCAGCACCGGGGCGCAATGGGCAAGCGGCAGACCGGACCTGCGCGAAACCTTCCGCCAGAGGCTCGCAATCCCGAGTCCCGCCATAAGCCCCCACACTGAAAACCCGGCGACGAAGAAGTAGTCGCGTTCGCGGACCTCCCGCTCCGATTCGCCGGTGGCGAAGCCGTACTTGAAGTTCAGATAGTAGACGAGTCCGGCGGACAGGACGGCGAACAGGGAAGCCATGTAGGCCCAGCTGACGCTGTCGCGCCGGTAGTGTTCGAGGAATCCGAACACCCCGAGCCCGATGAAGAGCAGCGTCAGCGGGATCCGCGATCTGCCGAAAAGAACCTCCGTCGGCGACATCCCCCGGGCCCACTGCCAGTCGAAGTACTGCAGCCAGTTCCGTGTCTGTGCAGAGATCGGCGCCTGGCGGGGAAGGAGCGGAGGCTTGTCGTACTGATCGCGCCTGAGCGCCGCCGACAGCTTCTCGCAGCCGGCGTTTCCATAAGTGACGATGCTTCCCAGCGCGGCACCGACGCTCTCGCACGTCGGCTGCGCCTCGTTGATCACCGGATCCAGACCGGAGCGAACCGGCATGACGAGATGGATGCTGAGTCCCAGTACGACCGCCGGGATGCCGACGAGATAAAGGCGAGAGTTCATCAGCGTCTTCGGATGCACCAGGAAGACGAAGATGAGGAGTGCCGGCGCGGCCAGGAACGCCATGAGGTGGTTGCCCACCGAAAGCGCCAGGATGAACGCCATCAGGACCAGGATGTTGTCGTCCTTGCCGCGCCCGAGGCGTTCGCGCCAGCGGAAGGCCAACCAGGAGAGCAGCGCGATGGTGAAGAGGGAGACTGTGTAGACCTTCTCGTTCACATTCGACTGGTTCCACACCGTGAAGGCGGTCGCGCTGACCAGTGTCGCAGCGGTCGCGCCGATCAGGCGGAAGCGCCCGTCGGTCGAGAAATGTCCCAGGATGTGATGGGCGACGAGGAACCAGAGCCCATGCGCCAGAGAACTCATGAGCGCCGAGAAGAGGTTGATCCGGACGGCCGTGGAAAGGCCGAAAACCCCCAGAATGATCTCCCAGGTGCGTGCGAGGACCACGAACAGCGGGTTTCCCGGAGGATGGGGGATGCCCATGATGTGCGCCGTCGCGATATACTCGCTCGTGTCCCAGAATGCGGTCGTGGGAGCGAGCGTCACCGCATAAAGCAGCCCGACCGCGAGCGTGACGCCTCCCGCCCAAAGGTACGGCGGGCGTGCGTCGGAATGCCCCGGGTTCCCGGTCGGTCGTTTAGCTTTCCAGTCCATGGTTACCGTGAATATACACTCCTGCACGGAATCGCGTGCCCACCCGTCCGGTCGCAGCTGATCCACATTGGATTTCAAACCTTCGCTCGAATCGTTTCTCGACAGTGCCGAGCCGGGCGTCAGAATCCCGGTCTGGTCCGAGCTGCTCTTCGATTCCGACACCGCCGTCACCGCCTACCGCAAGGTCAAGGAAGGGCCGTTCGGCTTCCTCCTCGAATCGGTGGTCGGGGGCGAGCAGTGGGCACGCTACAGCTTCCTGGGAAGCCGCCCGAGGGCGGTCTGGATGCTCGACGGCGGAGAACTGTCGACCTGGACCCCCCGCCGGGGCTGGCGGCCGACCGAGACGGAGGACCCCCTTGCGGACCTGCTGGCGCGGTTGAAGAGCTCCGCGCCCCGGCCCGACCCGCGTCTCCCGCGGTTCTGGGGCGGCGCCGTCGGCTACTTCGGGTACGACCTGGTGCGCCGCCTCGAACATCTGGGTGAAGGACCCCCGGACGATCAGGGGCTCCCGACGGCGATCTTCATGTTCTCCGATGTGGTCGTGGCGGCGGACAACCTCTACGGCCGCGCGAAGGTGATCGCCACGGTGGAGACCGGCGAGGATCCGTCGCGCGCCGCGCTGACCGAGCTGTACACGGCCGCCGTCGGCAAGATCGAGGAAACGGTGGGTCGGCTGCACTCCCGGTCGGCTCCCGAGGCGCTCGACCTCGCCCCGTCGCGGACTGCGGAGATCGAATACGCGAGCAACTTCGAGCGGGGCGCTTTCCTCGAAGGCGTTCGACGCATCAAGGACTACATAGCGGCCGGCGACGCTTTTCAGGTGGTCCTGAGCCAGCGGCTCGCGACCCGCTTCGACCAGGATCCGTTTCAGCTCTACCGCGCCATCCGCACGATCAACCCGTCGCCCTATCTGTTCAACCTCGACTTCGGCGATTTCAGCATCGTGGGGTCATCGCCCGAGGTGCTGGTCCGCCTGGAGGACGGTGTGGTCACGGTGCGCCCGATCGCCGGGACGAGACGGCGGGGGAGAGACCGTGCCGAAGACAGGACGCTGGCCCGGGAGCTCGCCAAGGACGAGAAGGAGCTGGCCGAGCACCGCATGCTGGTCGATCTGGGCAGGAACGACGTGGGCAGGGTCTCGCAGTACGGCACGGTGACGGTGCCCGAACTCATGAAGGTGGAGTTCTACTCTCACGTCATGCACCTTTGCAGCCAGGTCGAGGGAGAAGTGCGCGACGGCCTCTCCGCACTGGACGTGCTGGGCGCCTGCTTCCCGGCGGGGACCGTTTCGGGGGCCCCCAAGGTGCGCGCAATGGAGATCATCGACGAACTCGAACCCACGGCGCGGGGGCCCTACGCTGGTGCCGTCGGCCACCTGGGGTGGGGCGCTGCGCAGATGGACACCGCGATCGCCATCCGCACGATGATCGTGCGGGACGGCTGCGCGCACGTACAGGCCGGAGCCGGGATCGTGGCCGACTCGGATCCGGCGTCGGAGTACGAGGAGACGCTGAACAAGGCCCGCGCCCTCCTGCGGGCGGCGGCGATGGTGACTCAGGCCGCGGACAGCTCGTCGTAGAGGCGAATGAGCGTGTCGATGCCGCGCTCGAAGCAGTCGGTGGCGAACCATTCGTTCGGAGCATGCATGTTCGCGCCGGGGAGCGCGAAGCCCATGAGCAGCGTGTTCGCGCCCAGCATCTCCTCGAGTTCGGCCACGATGGGGATGGATCCGCCCTCGCCGGTCAGCACGGGCCGCGTGCCGAAAGACCGCTCGAGCGCACGGGACGCCGCCTCGAAGAGGGGGCCTTCCAGGCTGGCGCGCCAGGGGCGGCCGCCGTGTAGCTCCACCAGCGCGAGCTCGACGCCGGCAGGCGTCACGCGGGCCAGGTGTCGTCCGAAGAGCTCCTTGACTCTCTCCGGCGTCTGACCCGGCACGAGGCGAAAGCTGACCTTGGCCACGGCCTCGGCGGGCAGGACCGTCTTGGCCCCCTCGCCCGTATAGCCGGCGAGGAAGCCGTTGACATCGCAAGTGGGGCGCGTCCACATCCGTTCCAGCACGGAGTAGGCGTTCTCGCCGCCCGCCGGGATCCCGCCGACTTCGCGGGCATACTCGTCGGCGTCGAAGGGAAGGGCGCGGATCCCTTCCAACGTCTCGGGAGACGGCTCGACAATGTCGTCGTAGAATCCGGGGATCGTGATTCTCCCCGTGTCGTCGTGCAGGTCGCCGATCACCCTTGCCAGCGCGTTCGCCGGGTTGAGGACCGCTCCGCCGTACGCACCCGAGTGCAGATCGGAGGAGGGTCCGGACGCGTGGACCTCGAAGTAGGCGAGTCCGCGCAGCGAGAAGAGGAGAGACGGGAGGCCGGGCGCGAACATCGCCGAGTCGGAGATGACCACCGTGTCGGCAGCCAGCATCTCGCGGTGCTCTCTGACGAAGGGAACGAGATTCGGAGAACCCACCTCCTCTTCGCCTTCGGCGAGCACGACGACATTGACCGGGAGGCGGCCTCGCGTCGAGAGGTGTGCTTCGAGTGCCTTGATGTGGAGAAAGAGCTGCCCCTTGTCGTCTGCGGAACCCCGGGCATAGATGCGTCCGTCGCGGACGACGGGTTCGAAGGGCGGTGAATCCCAGAGCTCGAGCGGCTCGGGCGGCTGCACATCGTAGTGTCCGTAGATAAGGACGGTAGGGGCGTCCCGGCCGGCCCCCGTCCACTCCCCGACCACGATCGGATGACCGGGGGTCGGTAGGACCTCGGCCTCCAGTCCTGCCCCCGCCAACTGGGCCCGCACCCATTCGGCCGCCCGCCGGGTGTCGGCGTTGTGCTCGGATTTGGCGGAGACGGAAGGGATGCGCAGGAACTCGGCGAGTTCTCGATAGAATCGGCCGCGCTGCTCGCGGGCGAATGCGACGGGATCGCTCCTGTCGCCGGACGAGGCACCCGGGCGAGGTGCCGGAGGGCGGCGAGGTGGCGGAGGGCTCAAGTGAGGCCCTTGATCCCCCACCGGTAGGTCCAGGTCAGCAGCACTGCGAGGGCGACCGCCCCTGCCATCCCGCCGGGACTGAGAGCGACCGGGTGGTCGAACTCCAGGATTCCTACGCCGAGCATGCCCCCGACAACCGCGGCGAAAGCCCCGAGCACGAAGAGCAGGCCGGAATGCCCGGGGGTCGTATCGGGCCGCTTCACGAACACCTTCATGGCGAGGCCGATGACCCCGCCCATCACAACCCAGACTGCAACGCCGATCCAATTTTCCATGAGTCCAATCTACCGCCTCCCCATACGCCGCTTCAACTCCTCCAGCCGGGCGTCTATCCTCTCCGCCTTCTGCGAACGCCCCAGAGCTTCGTCGAACTCGCGGCCATCGTCGAAGGGTGATTCTTCGGCGTCCGTCCCGTCGATCTTCTCCGCCATGCGGTCCAGTTCTCCGAAGAGATCGGCGGCGGCGTGAACCGACCGCCGGGCGCGCGTTCTCCCGGCGGTCGCATCGAGTGAGCTCCGGCTCGCGCGAGCCTCTCGGATCTGATCCAGCATCTCGTCGAACTCGGACTCCCGGAGACGCACCTCGGCTTGGATCGCATCGCCCTTCTCGGTCAGAACCCGGAAGCGCCGTCGGTGCTTCTCGGCGAACTTCGCAGCGATGTCCGCCGTTTCGATGTCGCCGATCCTGCAGGCCAGCGCCTCTCGGCGGCGGCAGACCTCGGCTTCTCGCTTCTCGGCGTCGGCACGCTTGCGTGTCGCCTCCAGCTCCTTCATGAGCGCATCCAAGCCGCTCTTCGCAGAGACGGCTTCCTTCTCCATTCCCTTCAGCAGCCCGTCCATCGCCTCCGGCACGGCGTCCCGCTCCATCTCGCGGTTGAAATTGTCCAGGGCTTCCCTGAAGGCCCGGCGGAGATTCTCGAACATGGCCATAATCCTAGCCCCAGCCTAGCAGCCCGGGGCAGAAGTCCTTCGCGGCATTCGACCGGCGATGCATCCCGGGCTGCTAGGCGGGTCGCCGGAGGGGCAGAACGCTCGGCGGTCCCGGTGCCGCCAGTCGGTGAGCCAGGCCGTGCAGCACGCCTCCCTCCGAGACTCCCTCGAAGAGCGCCCCATCATCGCGGTGCGGCAGGTGATCGCGGGACGCGAGGGCGCGGTCCGCCGCTTCACGCACCGCCCGGTCGGCCGAGACCTCCACCTCCCTGATGGTCTCGGCGGAGACCCCTTCGCCCATGAGCCAGGCCTCGAAGAGTCCCACCGGATCGCGGCGTCCCCAATGTGCAAAAAGTTCGGCCGAGAAGGTCTTGCGGGCCTCCGGCTCGTCGTGCGTGGCGTGGCCCCCCATGCGAAACGTCTCCGCCACGACAACCGCAGGGCCGTCTCCCATCAGGCACTCTTCCCTCGCGAGGGCCGTTGCCGCGTACACGTCGAGGATGTTGTTGCCGTCGCATGTTCGGGGCTTGATCCCGTAGGCCGCCGGCATATCCGACGGCTTTGCGGCGCCGTGCTGGTCCACGGTGGTGCCGAGCGCCACCTGGTTGTTCTGGATGACTACGATAAGGGGGACTCCCATGCGCGAAGCGAAGACCATCCCTTCGTGGAAGGCGGCCGTTCTGGTGGCGCCGTCTCCCGTCCATGTGAGCGCCACCCGCGCTTCACCCCGGATCGTGAAGGCGAGCGCCGCGCCGCCGGCGACCGGGACGCTCGTTCCCATGTAGCTGACCGGCTGGATCACGCCTTTGCCGATGTCGCCGTAATGGAAGTCCCGCCCCCGGTTGGGACTGTCGGCCGTCCCGAGGTAGCAGGTGAAGCCCTGCTCCAGCGGGAGCCCCATCATGTGACAGGCTCCGGCGTTGCGGATCATCGGAATCACCACGTCCCGGCCACCGTCGAGGGCAGCCACGCAGCCGACCGTCACAGCTTCTTCGCCGACACCGAGCCACGCCTTGCTGATGATCCCCTGATGCACCCATCGTTTCAGACCGATATCCTGGAGCCGGGTAATGACCATATCGCGGTAGAGGCCAAGGAGCGCGGGCACGCCGAGCTGCTCGACGAGAGCCGCGCGCCGGGCATTCTGCGTGATCCGCGATCGATAATTGTGCACCATTACCGGGTCCGCAGTCCAGTTACGGTATTCGGGGGGATCGAAGGCTGGGTGGCGTTCCACGGCTCGGCCAAGGTACCATTGGAGGGTGTCATCGCAGGGACAACCAAGTTAGGAATCGCGCGACCCGGAGGGCAAATCGAGGGCCGTCGGTATGCTGGTCGAGCTACGTTGAGTCAGGGGGAGAAACGCCAGGTGGCCGCGGAGGTGGCTCTCGCTCTCCTGGAGGCGATGAGGATCGTGGACCGCCCCGCCGACCGGATCGACGACGAGGATATCCGGCTGACCATACCGCGCAGGCTGGGTCTGAGCGCGGTGGTGGACCGCCAGATGGTGCTCCTGCGGGAGCAGGTGCGCCGGGACCGAAGACTGACAGGCAACGAATTCGCCGAGTTCGTCCGCCTCGTCATGAGACGGCCGGACGCTCCCGAGGTGTTCTTCACGATGGGATCCCACCTTGCCTCGAAGAAGGTCCGCCGCGTCACCCGGTGGGCACCGCGCGTTGTGCGCCTCTACATAGTGAAGAAACGGATCGGCCGTTCGCTCAGGAAGCTGTTCGGCCGGCGCCTCGGCGGATTCGGGTCGGGGCCGTTCATCTTCGAGATGTCCGCTTCGCCGTTCGTGCAGTTCGCCCCGACCGGGGAAGCCTGCGAGGTCATCACGGGCTTCTGCAAGAAGGCGCTCCACGAAAGCGTGGGCCGCGATCTGGTGCTCGCCAAGAAGCGATGCGAGACCAGGGGCGACCGGGCCTGTCGCTGGACTGCCGAAACGGCCGGCAGCTCTGGCTGAACCCCTCGCGAGCACCGGGCTGCGAGGGGCGTCTGCCACGGGCTGCAGAGCTACAGGTGGTAGAGCGTGACGTAGACCGCGAGGCCGGTCACGGAAGTGTAGAGCCACATGGGGAAGGTCCAGCGGGCAAGTCGGCGGTGGGCGTCGAACTGCTCGCGCCGGGCGAGCACGAGCAGCCGGATGACCAGCGGCAGGGTCACGACCGCCAGAATCATGTGACTGAACAGGACCGTCAGGTAGATGGGGCGGATCGCCTCCGGGCCGGTGAACGGGTGAGTGCCCGTGAGTGAGAAGCGCACCGCATAGAGAACCAGGAAAAGCCCGCTGGCCGTTACCGCGCCGATCATGCAGCGCCGATGCTGCCGGATCCGACGCCGCCGTATGGAGCGAAAACCCATGATCAGCAGAATGGCGCTGGTCAGGTTCAGGCAGGCGTTGAATGCGGCCAGCCCGCTGCCGACGGACTCCGGATTCACGCCGGAATCGTGGGAGGGCGGGCCGCCATCGCCACGGCCAAGGCGAGAAGGACCGCTGCCAGGAGCGTGTGCGCGGACACGTACGGCACGCCCAGCCGGAACGCGACCGAGAGGAAGCCGAGCACGACCTGGGCGACGATGCCGGTTCCGAGACAGATCGCCAGTCGCCGGGAGACGCGGTCGCCGCTTCGGATCACCACCAGCCGGCTTTGCCTGATCACCACCGCGGCAACCACGAGACCCAGCACCCGGTGCAGAAAATGGAGCTGCACCATCGGGTGATCGAGCGGCGGAATCACCCTCCCGAGGCAGAGGGGCACATCCGGGCAGGCCATGCCGGAATCGGTGTGCCGCACGAGGGCCCCCGCGACCGACTGCAGAAAAACGAGTCCCGCGGCCCACATCCCGGCGTGCCGGGCCATCCCGCCATGCGGTTTCGCGCTGGCGATGTTTGTGTCCGCGCCGAGGGGGTCTCCGTCTGCGCCGGACCGGACCAGCATGATCGTGACCAGCGCCAGGAAGACGAACGCGAGAACCAGATGCGAGGTGGAGATCGCATCGGGAAGCCTGTAGATGACAGTCAGACCGCCCAGCAAGGACTGAACGAGCAGCAGTGCCAGGCCGGCGATTCCCAGGCGGAAGACGACGGTCCGCTCGCGGAGCTCACGGCGCACGACGATCACGGCGGCAAGGAACAGCAGCACCAGCGCACCCGCCCACAGGCGATGCAGGTGTTCCCAGAAGACGCCCCCCGTCATCTCGGGCATCATCGTGCCGAAACAGGTCGGCCAGTCGGGGCAGGCGAGGCTGGATTCGGTCGCGTGGACCACGCTGCCCAGCAGCAGCAGCGCGAGCGTCCAGAGAAGGACGAAGAAGAGGAGCGGCCGTGCCATCAGCGGCAGAGACCGTCCTCAAGCCATTCATAGCGATCGGCCATCGCTTGCTGGGCGAGCCGGTACATCTCCGTGTCGTCGTTCCGGAAGACCTTGCGGAAGCGGTCGTCGATCCTTCGGCGGGCCAATGCGCACGCCCCGTCCGCCAGCTCGACCGGGGTGCGGTCCGACGGCTTCTCTTCCAGGAGCTTCATCGCACGCACGCATGAGGCCGCGATGACGAAGAGGTCGGCACCGATGTCCACCAACCTGCCGAGCACCGCCTGTCGCCGCTCGAGCTTCGGGCCGAAGCGAAGAATTGCGTGAAAGATGCCCCGTGCGAGCTTGCGGGATCTACGGTCCGCGTAGCGCATATGGCCCGCCAGCGGCCCGAAGGCTCCGTATCGCGGCCATCGCCCCCACCCCAGCCACCGGCCCGGATACCAAAGGGCGTAGTACACCCCGGCCTTGACCGCCGCGGCGAGCCTCCTGCCCGTGGATTGCCGGGGATCAATGACCCCGCCGGCGACGGACAGGTGGTGGTCAACGGCTTCGCGAGCCATGAACAGGCGCATGATTTCGCTCGTGCCCTCGAAAATGAGGTTGATCCGCGCGTCGCGAAGGTAGCGTTCGAGCGGAACCGGATCCTCACCCCGCGCCCGCAGCGAGTCGGCGGTCTCGTATCCTCGCCCTCCCCGGATCTGCACTGCGTCGTTCACGAGATCCCAGCACTTCTCGCTGTGCCAGAGCTTGGCCGTCGCGGCCTCGAGCCGGATGTCGAGCGCTCCCTGACCGGACATGGCTGCGGCGAGCTCGACGACGGCCTCCATGGCGTAGGTCTCGGCTGCCATGCGGCCCAGCTTCTGCGCAACCGCATCGTGCTTCCCGATCGGGGCTCCCCACTGGGCCCGCTCGCCGGCCCACTTGCGGCAGGCGTGCAGGAACCCCTTCGCACCGGCCGTGCAGAAGGCGGGAAGCGCGAGGCGGCCGGTGTTGAGGGTAATCAGCGCCAGCTTCAGCCCCTTGCCTTCGCCCCACAGCAGGTTCTCCTTCGGCACCTTGACGTCGGTGAAGCGCAGGACGCCGTTCGATATGCCGTTCAATCCCATGAAACGGCAGATCTGCGCGACTTCGACTCCCTGCCAGTCCGTCTCGACGATGAAGGCGCTGATCGGGCGGCTTCCCTTGACGCCTTTGCCGGCCGGGGTCCGGGCCATTACCACCAGCAGCTTCGACCGCGGACCGTTCGTGGTCCACAGCTTCTCGCCGTTCAGGATGTAGTGTTCGCCGTCTTCGGAGAGCTCGGCGAAAGTGGACATGTCCGCCGGATCGGAGCCCACCATGGGCTCGGTAAGGGCGAAGGCCGAAAGTTCCCCACCTGCTGCTCGGGGGAGGTATCTGCGTTTCTGCTCCTCGGTGCCGAAGAGAACCAGCGGCGTGGGCACGCCGATGGACTGGTGTGCGGAGAGGAAGGCGGCGGTCGACGCGCAGCGGCTCGCCACGAGCGAGAGCGCACGGTTGTAGGATGTCTGCGAGAGACCGAGGCCGCCGTACTCCTGCGGGATCTTGATCCCGAAGGCGCCCAGTTCCGCCAGACCCCCCAGCACGGAATCCGGAACCCATCCGTCCCGGTCGATGGCGTCTCCGTCCACATGTTCCGCCACGAAACGCTCGAGCCGTTCCAGGAAGGGCGCGGCCCTGGCTGCTTCTTCGCGATCCTGCGCGGGATGCGGGTGGACCAAATCGAGCGACAGGCGCCCGCCGAAGAGCTCCTTCATGAAGCTACGCCTGTCCCATCGGCTCTCGCGCGCACCTTCCGCGACGGCGCGGGATGTCCGGGCGTCGCTGAAGGTCGTCTCCTCCTTCTCCGTCGCGAGCATGTTCACGGTGCCTCCTTCGTCGTTAGTCGCCGGCCGGATGTTCCTTTCGGCTCCAGAAGGGCTGCCAGATCATCCTCGCGCCCCTCCGCATCCGCCTCGCCGACCCGGATCAGCTCCGCAGTATAGTCCGGCTGAAACATGAGCAGGCTCAGAAAATCCGGCGCCTTGGTGTGCTTGGTTCCGAGCCCTCGGGTCATGAAGCGAAAGGCTCGCGGGAGCTGCGGCTCGTATCGGTTGGCCAGACGCCCCAGGTCGACCGACGGCCGCATGGTGACCAGCCGGACGGGACGCATGCCCGAGCGCCGTCCGGGTGGGAGTCCGGCCAGCAGCTGGTTGATGCGCTTCAGGCGATGAGCGTCGTCGTCGAGCAGGTCGAGGAAGACCGAGTTCATGAGCACCCCCGCGACCTGAATGGGAGGCGGGTAGCCCGTGACTACCGGAGCGTCGGCCTCGGAGATCGAACGAGGGTAGCGCGTGCTGATCGCCAGGATGCGGTCGGCGCCCAGGTGCAGCGCGGGCGAGAGCGGCGCCGTCAGCCGTATTCCTCCGTCTCCGAACCAGTGCTTCCCGATCTGCACGGCGGGAAAGACGAGCGGCAGAGCGGCAGAAGCCATGACGTGATCGACCGTGAGTCTGGTCAGCCGCGACCGCCGCGAGGGGCGCTCCCACTCGGTCACTCCCTGTCCCTGCACCCACAGCACGGACTGCCCGGTGGAATAGTTCGTCGTGCTGAGCGCGGCCGCTCTGAGCCGACCCATCGCGAGGTTGTAGTGTATCCCGGTGAGCTCGCCGTCGACGGCGTGCAGGCTGTCGGTCAGGTATCCCCGCAGAGGCCCGGTGTCCAGGAGCCCGCGGACCCGCGGCGGAGACCTGCCGCCGCCCGAGACCAGCTGGCGTCCCCAGCGGACGGCATGGCCGGCGAGCGACCCGGCGTCGGTGCGGAAGACCTGCTCGACATTCAGACTCGACCAGAGGTGGAAGAGCTCGTCGGCGGCCTGGCGGAAGGTTCCATGGTGAGCCGCGAGGTGGGCCGCATTGATCGCCCCGGCGCTCACGCCGGTGACGATCGGGACCTGCAGCTCTGGGAAGCGGCGAGAGAGATACCGGAGCACGCCGGCCTGATAGGCGGCCCGCGCCCCCCCGCCGCCCATGACGAAGGCGAGCGCGCCGGGGTCGCCTTCTCGTGCCGAGTCTGCCTTGGGAGCGTCGATCACGGGAAGCCTCGTTGAAGCCCCCCTGTGAGCCGGACCATGGCGAAGAAGGGAGCACAGCGGTAGAAGCACAGCGGCATGAGATAAGATCGGGTTGCAGGCCGTTCTTGTCCAAGGACCGAACACCTCGCCTTACCGCCGGACGCGCCCGCCGCCGACGCTGGAACCTTACGGGTCCAGCGGGTATCCCTCGTTACGCACAGTCGGCGGTATGATCGGGCGACGCTCAGAAAACTCTGCCTTCGTCGCGGCGTCGCTTTCTCCGCCCTGAAGCCACCGCCGCCGGCCGCCCTGCCTGCGACAAACTATCGAGTCGTGGGTCTCGGCACTACGATTGTGCCTTGGCAACCCGGTGCCTCGCCGCTCGCGCGGGTTCATCCGGGCTGCCGCGTCAGGAGGTGGTCGGCGATGTCACGGGGCCTCGATGAAAACGAAAGACGGATGGATCATACCGCTGCTCCGATCATATCCGTTTCTTGCCCGCGGCACGGCGGCGGCAGTGCTGGCAGCCTCCGTCGTGGTGCTGGGCGGCACACGGCACGCAGCCTGGACCGGCCCGACGCAGCAGCCGCCGGGCTTCGCCGGGTCGGAGGCCTGCCGCTCCTGCCACGAAGAACAGTACGATGCCTGGGCGGGTTCGACCCACGGAACCGCCGGCGGACCGCCGGGACCGGAGACCGTGGTCGCTCCTTTCGAGGGGCGGCCCATTCGGTTTGCGGATGCGACCGTCGCACCCCTGGTGGACGAGGAAGGCCGCTACCTCTTCCGAATTGAGCGCGACGGTCGGGCACCTCTGGAATTGGTCGTTTCGGGCGTGATCGGCAGGGGCCACATGGTGGGAGGCGGCACCCAGGGTTACGTCTCTCGGTTCCCGGACGGTACCGAGCGCTTCCTGCCGTTCGACTACTCCGAAGACGGAGACACCTGGTTCTGCAATACGGCTTTCGTAGGAGGGTTCTGGATACCCGGAGCGGACCGAGCCCGGCTCCGCGCCGACGCGGGCTGGCAGCCGATCACCGACGAGATGCGGCTGACCGAATGCGGCGACTGGCCCCCGGTCCGCATTCTCGGGACTAGCCGTCGCTTCGCGAACTGCCAGAACTGCCACGGCAGCCGGATCGAGGTCGAATACCGCCCCGAGCTGGAGCGCTACGAGACCCGGCTGGTGACGCTGGGCATCGACTGCGAATCCTGCCACGGCCCGGCCAGCGATCACGCGGAGAAGGCCGCACGAGGCGTCCCCGGCGGCGACCTCGCGGCCCTCGACACGCTGGACGCGGACGCGGCGCTCGCCGTGTGCTTCCAGTGCCACGCCCTCAAGCGCGCCCTGGACGATCCCGCCGGAGGCCCGCCCGCCGATTACAGCCTCGGCCTTCCGCTCGTCGGCGACTCGCCGTACCTGTCAGACGGCCGGATCGCGACCTTCGGCTACCAGCAGACCCACCGCAGCAGCGCCTGCTACCTCTTCGGCTCCATGACCTGCGTGGACTGTCACGCCCCCCATTCCCAAGACTACCGCGACGCCTTTGGCAACCCGTTGAGGGGGCGGTTCGACGACGGTCAGTGCACGGCCTGCCACGCGAGCATCGCGGCCGAGCCGGACCTGCACACCTTTCACCCCGCGGGATCCCCAGGCGCGGCCTGCACCGGCTGCCACATGCCGTACATCCAGCATCCGGAACTCTCGGATGCGATCCCGTACGGGCGCGCCGACCACACGATCTCGATCCCGAGACCGGGCGTAGACGAGGCGATGGGGCTGGAATCTGCCTGCGCGCGGTGCCACCGGGATATGACGGCGGCCGACCTGGCCGTGCAGACGGGCGCATGGTGGGGTGAGATCAAGCCGCACCGGGCGGAAGTGGCGGCGCTCGCCGCGGCGAAGTCCCCCGGTGCCGGGCGGGCCGAGCTGGACCGCGCACTTGCGGAAACCGCAGCGCTGGGCGACAAGCACGCGCTGGCCAAGCTGATGGCGCTGGATGCGTGGGTATCGGGATGGGTCGAGGGCGGCGGCAGCGGCGCGGGGGCGAGACCGCGCGACGGTCGAGAGCGGGTGCAGGGGGCGGGGGAGGCGGTGGAAGGCGGCGCGGCGCGGCAGCCGTCGCCCGGGCTCGATGACGCCGCGGGCAGCGCTCTGGCGGCGCTGGCAGCCGACGGCGACGAGGACGTGCGCGCGGTGGCGGCGGCCGCGCTTCACGCCGCAAGGGGCGGCGACGAGGATGTGCGCGCCCTCCTGGACCGGATGCCGCGCGTCGAAGCCGATCCGGCGCGGCTGCGTGCGCGCTGGGCGGCTGCCCTCTCCCAATGGGCGGCGGCCGCCGAACGTGCCGTCGGCCCGGACGCCGGGCTCCATTTTCTGCGCCGCGCACAGGAGGTGCTTCCGGACGCACCCGAGACGCTCGTGGCGCTGGGGGCGGGGCTCACCGCGGCGGGCGAGGTGGACGAGGGCGTGCAGGCGTACCTCGAAGCCCTGCGAAGGCAGCCCGACGACCCCGTCGCGCTCGTCAATCTGGGGCTGGGGCTGGAGGCGCTCGGCCGCGAGGGCGAAGCCGAGGCTGTCTACGAGCGGGCCTCGCGAGTGCGCCCCACCGAGGCGCTGGCGCACTTCAACCTCGGAAACGCCCGCTTCAGGCGCGGAGACTTCACGGGTGCGATCGCCTCATACCGGGCGGCCGTCCGCAACGACCCCGGACTCGCGCGGGCCCACCTCTACCTAGCGGTGGCTCTGGTCAACACCGGCATGGCGGAACAGGCGCTGCCGTCCCTGTACGACGCCCTCGAGTTCGCTCCCGGCGACGAGGACATCGTCGAGGTCATCCGCCAGGTGCGCGCAATGTTAGGTTTACAGTCACCATGAATCTCTCCCGAGCCACCGCCCTTCTGCTCTTCCCGGTCTCGGCGGCCGCTTGTCACGCCTACAGGCCCTCCAGCCTCTCGGACCTGCACGGCGGCGACCGGGTGCGTACGCTGCTGACGCAGGACCAGTACCGGGAATTCGACGAATACCTTGCGGGCGGTGACCGCCTGGTGGAGGGGACCGTGGTGGAGACGGATCCCGGAGGAGTTCTTCTCGAGGTTCCCGTGATGACCGTCGCCCATGGCATCCGCGTGGATTCGTACCGGCAGCGCCTGAGAATACCCGCTGCGGGGATGGCGGACATCGAGCTCCGTTCCCTCGACCGCACGAGGACCTACGCCTTGGCCGGAGTCATAGGGGCGGCACTCGGCGCGATCGCGTGGGATCAGCTTGCAGGGCGCGGGAGACGGGGAACCGCAGTTCCGCCCGGTCCCCCCGAGGAAGACAGGGTCGTCGTGATCCAGATACCCTTCTCGGCTCGATGATCGGGATCCGGGCTGGTCGGCGGGGCGGGGCATGCGGTGATGGCTTCGGTCCTCCTCGGCTCTTTACGGGACGATGGTTCGCTCGCCTGTCGGATCTGCCGAATCGCGCTATCGCGGGCATCGCTCTCGTCTGCCTGCCGGCGGCCAGCCCGGCGGCCTGCTACGACGACGAAATCGGCACGCCGCTCTCCGTCGAGCTGATCGGACCCGAGACCGGCGTGGTCGACCAGAAGCTGTCGGTTCTCTATAATGCGAGCGGACGCAGGCTGATCGGCATCATCTTTACGTGGGGAGACGGGACGGTGGATTCGCTGGCCGCCGCCGGAGCCCAGACGGCTTCGGGTGCCAGGGAGCACACCTACGAGGCCGCGGGACTCTTCACGGTGCGTGCCCGAGCCGAAGACTCCGTCGAAGGAGTGGCGAGCGCGGAAGTGATGATAGATATTCAGCAGAATCAATGATTCGGTGCCGTCCGGGACAGTCCCGGCTACCGGCCCGGGAGGTAGCAACCAGGTTCGAGAGAGGAGTCGAGCAAACATGGAAAACCGAATGTTGGAATCCGTCCGTTCCCTCGGGAGCGGCGCGGCGATGGTAGCGGGGACTGCGGTCCTCGTGTTTGCGCTGGCCGCGCCAAGCGCCGTGCAGGCGCAGGACGGCACGGTCACCGGACTGGTGACCGACGCTTCAAGCCAGCGTCCCGTGGGGTCGGTGCAGGTGCACCTGGTGGGCACCGGGCTCGGGACCCTGTCGCGCGACAACGGCCGCTTCATCATCCTCAATGTCCCGGCCGGCGACTATACGCTGCGGGCCGAACGCATCGGCTTCACGGCGATGGAGGCCCAGATCACGGTGGGTGCCGGGGCTACGGTGCAGCAGGACTTCACCATGTCCGCGCAGGCGCTGGGTCTCGACGAGATCGTCGTGACCGGAACGGCGGGGGCGGCGCGGCGCCGAGAGGTCGGAAACTCGATCTCCCAGCTCGACATCGAGGAGGAGATCGTCGGTCCGCCCGAGAACGTGGACGCGCTGCTTCAGGCGCGCGTTCCCGGGATGTCCGTCACCCAGAGCTCGGCCAGCGTCGGCGGAGGCGCGATGATCCGCCTGCGCGGCAACGTCTCCATGACCCAGTCCAACCAGCCGCTCATCTACGTCGACGGGGTGCGGGTCCGCAGCGAGGGATTCGCCAAGAACGTCCCCCCGATCGGGTATTCGGGGCGCAGCAACAACGATGTGTCGAGCCCGCTGAACAGCATCAGCCCGCAGGACATCGAGCGCGTCGAGGTCATCAAGGGCGCGGCCGCGACCACCCTGTACGGCACCGAGGCCTCCGCCGGCGTGATCCAAATCTTCACCAAGCGGGGCGCCGTCGGCACCGCCACCTGGACGGGGCAGGTCAATCAGGGCGTGGCGCGCAACCTGACCTTCGGTCCCGACCCGTCGCTGAGGCCTCCGTCGGAGAACCCCACCTCGCTCTCGGGCGGACGCTCCGACTTTCTCTTCATAAATCCCTGGCTCCGCGGCCACAAGCCCATGTGCGACGATCCCATCGTCGTTGTCGACCAGCCCTGCGACAGCGGGCTCTTCAGCGACATGGGCGCGCACCAGCAGAACTATGCGCTGAATGTCGGCGGCGGTGCGGAAACCGTACGCTACTTCGTCTCGGGCGCCTACGAGAACGACGACGGCGTGCTGCCCAACGACCAGGAGAAGAAGCTCATCCTGCGGGGCAACTTCACCTTCTCTCCGCGGGAGGATCTCCAGCTCCAGTGGAACACGTCGTACACGAACGACCAGCTGGCCCACACGGCGGCGGGGAACAACGCCCACGGGATGACACTCAACACCTTCCGCCGGGACCGCAACTACCTGAACGACGAATCGTTCAACGCGATCGACCCGTTCCTCAACCAGGATATCACGACGCAGATCGACCACCTGATCACGGGGTTGACCGCCACTTACTCTCCGATGACGAACTTCACGAACCGGCTGAGCGTCGGCTACGATCTGGCGCAGCAGGACAACCGGAACCTGAGGCCGTTCGGCTTCATTCGGGCCCCGACGGGAATCCTGTCCACATCGCGCTACGAGTTCAACACGCTGACCTTCGACTATGTGGGCTCGGTGGACTTCGAGCTGCCGATGAGCATCCGCTCGGCTCTGTCCTTCGGCGGGCAGTCGATCACCGAGCGTCGCGAGCTCACCACCGCCTACGGCGACAACTTCCCCGGTCCCGGTGACCCCGATGTGGACAACGCGGGCAACACGCTGGGCTTCGAGGACCGAACGCGGATCGTCAACGCGGGGCTCTTCGTCGAGAACAAGCTCGACTTCTCCAACAAGTACTTCGTCACCGTCGGCGTCCGCGTGGACGGCAACTCGGCGTTCGGCGCCGACTTCGGGCTCCAGGCCTACCCCAAGGTATCGGGATCCTACATCATCTCCGATGAAGATTTCTGGGACGCCGCCTGGGGTTCGGTCAAGCTCCGCGCGGCCTGGGGTCAGGCGGGACGCGCGCCCGGTGCGTTCGACGCGGTGAGAACCTTCGGAGCGGCCGGCTGGGGCGGTGTTCCAGCCTTCCTGCCCAGCAACGTCGGCAACGCCGAGATCGGTCCGGAAACGACCTCCGAGCTCGAGACGGGCTTCGAAGGATCGTTCCTCGACGACCGTTTCACAGTCGACTTCACGTACTTCGCCCAAAAGACCTTCAACGCCCTCTTCAGCGTGCGGCAGATTCCCTCGCTGGGCTTCACCAGCTCGCAGCTGGCGAACGTGGGGGAGCTGGCGAACAACGGGATGGAGCTCGGCCTCAACTACAGCCTCGTCCTCAACGACACATGGAGCTGGGACATGGGCACCACCCTGTCCCGGACCGATTCCGAGATCATCTCGCTCGGCGGTTCGCCCGAGTTCTCGATCGGGAGCTTCGGCTGGGTAATCGAAGGACAACCGGCGCCGGTCATTCGTGCCGACCGCGTAGCCAACCCCGACGCGCACGCCGATCCGATCATCGTGCAGGACAGCGTATTCGGCCCAAACCAGGCCACCACGATCGCGGGCGTGCACACCACCCTCGGACTCCCGGCGGGGATTACGTTCACCGCCCGGGCAGAGTACCAGGGCGGTGCCTACATGGTGAACGGTCCCCAGGCCGCCGCCACCCGCCGATCCGTGCGCTGGGCGGGGTGTTTCGAAGCCTACAACACTTGGGAGACCCAGGGATACGCGGCTCTCACGGCGGAGGAACGCGCTCGCTGCGATGTCAAGTTCTATCAATCCGACTTCGCGGTTCAGCCCGCCGACTTCTTCAAGATCCGCGAAGTGAGCGCGCAGGCGCCGCTGCCCGACTCGTGGGCGGAGATGATGGGAGCTTCGCGCGCCAACGTGACCGTGTCGGGGCGGAACTTCTTCCGCCGGGTCGATCCGCTCATGCGCACGATGGACCCCGAAGTCGGTGCCAACGTCGGCTACAACACCCGGGTCCGGAGCATGTCGGAGCACGTGCCGCCGCCGGCGTTCTACACCTTCTCACTGCAAATCGTCTTCTAAGGGAGGGACAAGACGAATGAAAACACTGCAATCACTGCATCATCTATGGATGCGCAGGTGCGCCCTCCTGCCCGTCGCGCTGGTCACGGCGGTGGCCGCCTGCGACATCGATGTCGTCAACCCGGGCCGCGTTCAGGAAACGTTCCTCTTCGAGGTCGAGGCGCAGGAGGCGATCGTCAAGGGAATCGGCCGCGCCGCTGCCGAGGCGCAGAACTACGTCGGCTACACCGGGGCCGCGGTCTCGCGGGAAATCCATCCCTCCGGTTCCACGGGAAGCTTCGGCATCGATGTGGGCTGGCAGAACGGCGAACTCGAATACGAGACAGTCAATACCCACTGGAACCTGTCGCAGCGCGCACGCTGGTGGGGCGACGACGGTATCGCGAAAATCATGGAGACGGGTGCCGAGGACCAGGCGCTGCTGGCCGAGGCGTACCTCTGGACCGGGTACGCCTACCGCCTTCTCGGCGAGAACTTCTGCGTCTCCGTGATCGACGGCGAGGGAGCCGGTCCGCGCAGCGTCTACTACGACCGCGCCGTCGCACGGTTCGATCAGGCGGCATCGCTTGGATCGGGCGATATAGCGACGGCGGCCGTGGCGGCCCGCGCCTCGGTGAAGGCCTTCATGGGAGACTGGGCGGGAGCGGTGTCGGACGCTTCCGGAATTCCGGACGGCTTCGTGTGGCACATGCCCTACTTCGCGACCGAAGGAAACGCGACCCGGAATCGGATCCAGTTCGCCTCGCAGGCCGAGCCGTACAAGGCCCACACTCAGAAGTTTACGAAGTACGAGGAATACAGCCTCAGCGACAACAATGCCGACGGCGATCCGCGGGTTCCCTACCGGACCACGGACGAGACCGGCGACGCCGCGGTCCAATGCTGCGGACAGGTTCCTTGGTGGCCGCAGACCAAGTATGCGGACTCCGGTTCGGATATCCCCCTCTCGAAGGGAACCGAGATGCGCCTGATCGAGGCCGAGTCCATGCTGCAGGGCGGCGAATGGCAGGGTGCGATGGCCAAGATCAACGCACTGCGGTCGGATGTCGGCTTCCCGGCGGCGGAGGCCTCGAGCACCGTCGAAGCGTGGACGGCGCTCAAGCACGAGCGCGGCGTGGTCCTCTGGCTCGAAGGACGCCGTCTCGGCGACTTCTTCCGCTGGAACCGCGACAACACGCCCGGCGAGCGTCACCCGCTCGAAACGCCGTCAGGGAGCCAGAACGAAGGCTCTCACCTGGTTCATCAGGATCTGTGCTTCCCGATTGCCCGCGGCGAAGTGGACACCAACCCGAACATCGACGGACCGACCGGCTGACCGGCCGGCCGGCCGAGATCACACAACGGCGGGGCGCTTCGCATCCGGGCGGGGCGCCCCGCCCGACGTTTGGGGTTATTGGGGGTCGGCTTGCCGGACCCTCGCGGCCCGAGGGGCAGCGCACGATAGGACGGCGGCAGGGCCGCTATACTATACCACGCGAGTCTATACTATACAGTACTCTGCAGCACCCCCCGCCCGATCGCCATGATCCCGAGCGCGATGAACACCAGCGCCAGGATCGCGCCGACCAGATGGGTGCCGTAGCTCCGGGCCTCCGGCGGCGACCGCTTTACCACCGAAGCCGTGAACTGCGCCACGGCAGCGGCAGCGATCATCAGAAAGATGTGCCCGATCAAGGCGGTGCCGAACGGGCGGGTGAAGAGCACCGCAGCCCCGACCACCACCTGCAGGTGTATCAATCCGGTGAAGACGGTCACCAGCCGGGCCATGGCTCGTGAGTACTCACGCTTGCCGAAGAAGCCCACGGCTGCATAGAGGATCACGAACAGCCCGCCGGCCAGCACCAGGAAACGAAGGCCTGAATGAGCGGCGAAGAGCATGGTTGCAGCTCCTGAAGTCCGATGTGAGAGTGTGCCGGGCCGAACCCCGGTGCCGGGGCCGAACCCCGGTGCCGGACCGAATGAGTCTGGGGGTCGCGCGCACGCCGAGCAACGCTGCCCACCACCTTGGCAGCCCGACACGGGCTGTCGGCCGGCCCGCGCAGGGGCCGGGGGCGCGCTCGCATCGCGGCGGGCCCGTCATTGATCCGCGCCCGGTCCGTGCATACCCTTGGACCAATGTTCCGAACCGGTTACATCATGAGCCCGCGGGCGGATTCGATCTGGTTCCTGGGGCTCCCCTTCTTCGCTGTGGCGCTCGCCCTGGGCTTCCAGGCGTGGCTGCCGTACGTGGCGGTGGCGTCGATCAATCTGTGGGTTACGACCCCCCACCACTACGCGACATGGGTGCGCAGCTACGGCATGCCCGAAGTCTGGGAGCGGTTCAAGGCCCGCCTGATCGCGGGTCCCGTCGCCATCTTCTCCCTCACCGCGGCCGGACTGATCTGGGCACCCATCACCCTTCTGCTGCTGGTGTCGGCGTGGGACCACCAGCACAGCATCATGCAGCAGCACGGCTTCAGCCGAGTCTACGACTTCAAGGCGAAGACGGGTCTGGAGAGCACCCGGAAATACGACCTGGCGCTCCACTGGATCCTGTACGGGAACATGTTCCTCCAGGCGCCCATGTTCCGCTTCCTGTGGATCCGCGAGCTGCACCGCATGCAGATCCCCCTTTCGGCGGGCTTGGTCGAGGGGCTGCTGATGCTCAGCTGGATCGTCACCGGCGGCTACCTGATCGTCTACTTCCTGCACCTTCGACGGACGGTGAGGGCGGGTGGATCGATCAATCCCGTCAAGTACGCCTTCATCGCCGCGAGCTACTTCCTCTGGTACTTCGTGGCCTGGCACACCAACTCGATCCTGCTGTATGCGGTCGCCCACCGGGTCATGCACGGCGTCCAGTACATGGTGATGGTCTACGCATTCATGAGCCGCTCGGCGGCCACGGGCGCTTCCAGGCCCGGATTCTGGAGCAGGCTCGCCGGGAGCGGCAGGTTGCGATGGTTCCTGATTCTGGGCGGTGCCTATGCGGTCGCCTTTCAGCTCCTCATCAACCGGCCCCTCGACGAATTCGGCTTCGGCGTCGTGAACTTCGCGCCCTATCCCGCGATCCCCCAGTTCAACATCCCGGCGCTGGACTATGCGGGAGGCTACGAGCTCTGGTCCCAGATGATGCTCTACGCCTACGCGCTGCTCCACTACTATGTGGACTCCTTCATCTGGAAGGTGAGGGACAAGCAGGTGCAGGGGGGGCTGTGAGCCGGGGACGCAAGCGGCGGCGTGTTCGCGCTGTCTCGACCGGGGCCGGAGTGCGTGCGGCTTTTCAGAGGTACCGCATCCTCTTCGTCATCTACGGCGTGGGCGTCGTCGTGGGCGTGCGCGAGTTCTACCTGTCCAGGCAAGGCGATCCCGTGGACTGGGCCAGCGACCGCTGGGCGACCATGACCGAGGTCGTGGCCGAGGTGAATCCCGACGATCCGGATACTGACTTCCTGGAGGGGGTCCAGTCCATCGTGCGCGGCGACGATGACGCCTTCGTGTCCCATTTCGAGGATGCTCTCGATGCAGGGGTGAAGCACAACGAATTCCTGCTGCGCGACTACGCCCAGCACCTCCTCGCGTCGCGAGCGGGGTGGCGCGCCGTCAACGAAGCCGTGAACCGGTGGCGCGAGAACTACCCGTTCTCGAACGAGACGCTGACGCTGGAGCTCGGCGCGGGACCGCGCACCCGGGCAGATGTGTCGGTCGTTCGGCGCGAACTGCGTGCCGTGCCGTGGATCGGCGACGCCGAACTGGAGTCCTACGAAGCAGATGCCCGGCGCAGATGGCGGGTGCACGTCACCTTTCGCCCGCCCCACCCCGTCGATGTGCGGGAAGCCGTCGCCGCCGTCTCGATCCTCTCCGTCCCCGAAACGGACCGCGGGCGTCTCGCGGTGACGTGCCGGACGCTGACGGAGTGCGCGGTGGCGCCCCGGACCGTGAGGTAGCAGGACGCCGCTGAACCGCCCGGATCATCGGCTCATAGGCGATTCGGAACATCTTCCCCGCGGCAGTGTAGCACTCTTTCAAGTCCCGCCGGGGAACGCCGGGTCGGCCCGGTCCGGCGGAAGACAGGTCCAGAACGGCGGAGCGCTACATGGTGGCATCGGACGATCGGTTGCTGCGGCTGATTCCGGTCATCCGCAAAGTCGCCAAAGGGTACGCAACGGACGAAGACCACGCGGATGACTTGATTCACGAGTGTCTCGTGCATGTCGCCGTCAAGCTGTCGAAGTACCGCGCAACCGGGTCGATGAAAGCATGGGCTTCGAAGGTGGCCGACAACCGCTGCAAGTCGCTGGCCCGTGCGGATCATGCCGAGCCCTGCGACAGGGACGACGAATACCATGATGTCCAGGAGATCCCCGACCCGGATCCCTTGCCGGACGAGAGGCTGGAACAGGTGAGTCGAAGTGCTGCACTACGCGCGGCCGTCAAGCGGTTGCCGCAGCGTGAGCGCACCGCAGTCGAACTGGTCTATCTCGAAGGGCTGCTCCACAGCGAGGCTGCCGACCGGATGGACGTGGGAGTCAAAGCGGTCCGCGCCCTGGTCAGCCGGGGCGTCCACACGCTGAAGGGAAACCGGGAACTGGCGGTGTGGCGGGAGTCACCCGGCGAGAAAACCATGACCGGAACGGGCCGGACGGGCGTTGACGTTGATGACGGACGGCATCCGGTGCTGGCGCTGCAGCCGGAAACCGAGGCGCGCGAGCGAGTCCGGGCCGGTGTGTGCTTCGGGGAGATCGACCGCCTCCTCGACGGCGTGTGCTTCGCTGCCGGATGGAGGCATCTCCGTACGCTGGCCGACCGACTGCCGGGCTGCCCCGTGATCGTGGACCCCGGCTGCCCAAGCGCCCGCCGGTCCGGAGTCGAACAGCTGAGGCGTTTCCGGGCCGGCCTTCCCGCGTGCCCGATCATCGGCTATGGCGACCCTCGGGGGTCCTGGTGCCGGAAGTCGGTGCGCGACGAGATCGGGTTCGTGGCCACGCTTCAAAGGGGAGTGAACGACGGTCCCGACGCCGTCCGGATGGCGCTATTGCGGGCCGCGGACTGCGACGAGACGGAGCGCTTGCTGGACCGCATGCGGGACCGCCTGCCCAACGCGATGCATGGGCTGCTGGACGCGGTCATGCACGAATCGCTGACGCGGTGCTCGGTCGCGGAATTGGCCGCGACAATGGGGCTCGCGCCCCGCACGTTGCAGAGGAGGTGCCGAGCCCACCGCTTGCCCTCGCCCAAGCGGCTGCTGGCGCTGGCGCTCGTCTTCCATGTGGAGCGACTGGCCTGCTGGAGCGGTCACAGACGAGGACCGACGGCCCTGGCGCTCGGATTCTCGGACGCCACCGACTATACGCACCTTGTGAAGCGCACGCTCGGCATCACGCCGACCGAAGTCGCTCGGAGGGGCGGCCCGGCCCATGTGGCTCACGTGATGCTTGAGAATCTTCGGTGATGCGAAAGCGGCGGCGGCAGCCATGAAGCCATGACCAGCTGCGCGTCCCTTCCAAGGAGCGCATCCCCGCCCCAACCGTGCAGAAACGAGATTCCGCATACGCAACGCGGACATGTCGGCGTTGCGTATGCGGTGGAGTAGTGGGTAATCGGCCGAGGGGATCGATCACGCCGAGAGCGTCAGTGCTCCTCCTCGGGGCAGTGCATGTGCCACCGCCCGTCGTCCTCATCCCACTCCATCACGTACACCCCGTCGCTGTCGCACACGTCTTCGTCCCGAGCCTTATTCATGCAGTCGCGGAACTGCCGTGCGTCTCCGAGGCCAGGATCGTCCGAAACACTGCAAATCGGATCAGGTCCGGACGCCATCGTGCCAAGCTCGGTTTCGGGACGCGGGCCGATCGCACGGATGATGAGCTCTCTTCCTCCTTCCTTCGCGAAGGTGAACTCAATCCGCCCGCCCCACGCTTCGGCCACGAGAAACAGTGCGCCCCAGGGACTCCCCTCCCACACGTCCACTGCCTCGGCCGCGTCGACGGGCTCCGCGGGAGTCGTCTTGCAGGACGCAATCGAGAAGGTGAGCACCACCGCCAGGGCCGACATCGCGGCCCAAGGCGTCCCTGCCGGCATGTCCGACATGCTCCGAACAATCTTCATCGGGATTCCCCTTTCGTCGGGAATGAAGGTTGACCGGCCGCAACCCGCTTGCGACCGCGTACTGACAG
The DNA here is from genome assembly GCA_965215065.1 of Longimicrobiales bacterium. GTDB lineage: Bacteria > Gemmatimonadota > Gemmatimonadetes > Longimicrobiales > Gaopeijiaceae > Bin94. The sequence goes on along the minus strand of OZ244037.1, from coordinate 140,108 downwards.
CAGCCCGTAGACGACATCCCTCCGGCGCAGGCAGCGATGCATCCGCGGGGCTGCGAGATACGGGACCGATTCCGAGATACGTTTGGAACTCCCCATGGCCGTCCTCCGAATCGGTGTCTCCCTATCTGTATAACGCTTCGCGACCTGGATTCTGCCATGGCGAAATGCGACACGAGTGCGACTTGGGGACTGGCGGTCGGAGAGGCTGCGGACGGACCGGCACCCCCCGCTACGCACCGGCCGCCGCGTACGGGACACGTCTGCGGCACTTGCGCGCCGTCGGTTCGCGGCTTACTATGCCAAGACGCATTTGTCGCACCGGGGGAATGCACACCTCCCCCACAGCCAGAGGAGGGTCCATGCAACTTCACGGACACAACAGTGCCGGGCGTCTGGCCGCGCTCGGCGTCGCGTTCTCTTTCGTCCTCGCCTTCGGGCTGGCGGAAGGAGCAGCGGCTCAAACCGGGACGATCACGGGCAGCGTCCAGGATGCGGTCAGCTTGGCGCCCATTCCCGGAGCACAGGTCTCCGTGATTGGAACGCCGCACGGTATCCTCGCGAACAACGTGGGGCGCTACCTGATCATCGGTGTTCCGGCAGGCCAGCATACGATGCGGGTCGACATGATCGGCTACGGCAGCGTAGAGATGGAGGTGACGGTTCCGGCCGGCGGCGCGGCCACCGCGGACTTCAACCTCCGCCAGGACGCGATCGCCCTGGAAGGGGTCGTCGTAACGGGAACCGCGGGACAGGTCCGGCGTCGCGAGCTCGGGAACAGCGTCAGCGAGGTCGTGGCCGAAGACATCCAGTTGACGGCCGTTACCGACTTCGGCGATGTGCTGCAGGGACGCACGACCGGCATTCAGATCAACGACCACAGCGGACAGGTAGGGGCGGCCAGCCAGATCCGGCTGAGAGGAAACAACTCCCTGCAGCAAGGCAACAACCCGCTCATCTACGTGGACGGAATCCGGTTGGAGAACAACCCGATCGGCGCGGACGACGAGGGGGCGCAGACGCCTTCGGCCTTCGACATGATCAACCCCGCGGACATCGAGCGCTTGGAGGTGATCAAGGGTCCGGCCGCCACGACGCTGTACGGAACCGAGGCTTCCGGCGGCGTGATCCAGATCTTCACCAAGCGCGGCGTCCCGGGAGCTCCGGCGTGGACCGTCTCAATGGAGCAGGGCTTGAGCGTCTCGTCTCACCAGGGTCCGGGGTCCGATGTGAACCCCTCGGGGCTCTTCCTCAACACCTGCCGCGATCCCGGCATCCTCAACCACCAGACCGGTCAGATCGGGGTGGACGAGCCCGGTTGCCCGGCAAGCGGAAGCTGGTTTCGGAACGCCCACCACCAGGTCTACAACCTGAGCGTGCGGGGGGGGGGGGAGACGGCCACCTACTTCGTGTCAGGGCAATACGGTGACCGGCAGGGCGTGGTCGACCCGCAGGGCGCAGACAACTACAACGTCCGTGCCAACATTCGCTTCGAGCCGCTTGACGGGCTAAGCGTCCAACTGAACAGCAACTATGCACGCAGGAACATCAGCTGGATCCCCAACGGCAACAACGCGTCGGGTCTGTATCTGAACGTGTTGCGCGGAACTGCCGGCTACACGCCCGGAAACGACGACTCGCTGGTGCTGGAAAACGATGTCATTACCCACCTCGACCAGTACATCACGGGCCTGGCCGTCAATTGGCAGCCGAACAGCATGTTCTCGCATCGGATGAATGTCGGGATCGACTACACATCGTCGGACTTCATCGATTTCAAAGGCTGGGGATACTACGAGAAAGCGACCGGAGACCGCGAGGTCGACCAGCAGTTCGACCGCAATCTGACCTTCGACTACAACGGGACGTTTTCCTACAGCCCCTTCGAGAACATCAGCTCCGACTTCTCCTGGGGAGGCCAGGTGTACGAAGAGTTCAACTACACGGTCAACGGCTTCGACGAGCTGTTCGCCGGTCCCGGCGAGCAGGTGCTGGGCGACGGCAACAACCCGCAGGTTTTCGAGAACCGCCTCACCGAACGGAACGGGGGCTTCTTCCTTCAAGAAGTCCTGGGGCTGAACGACAAGCTCTTCCTGACCGGCGGGGTCCGCTGGGACGGCTTCAGCAGCTTCGGCGAAGGCTTCGGTCTGGCCGCCTATCCCAAGTTCCAAGCGGCGTACACCATTTCCGACGAAGACTTCTTCCCCTCCTTCGACTGGGTCGAGACCGTCAAGCTGCGGACCGCGTGGGGCGAGTCCGGAAAGGCGCCCGGCGCCTTCGCCGCCAAGCGCATCTACGAAGCGATCTCGGCCGACGAACAGGTGCCCGGTGTCATCATCGACAACCTCGGGAACGCGGACCTGGGACCCGAGATATCGGCGGAGCTGGAGTACGGATTGGACGCCGTCTTCCTGGGTGGCCGGATGAGCGTCGAGTTCACGGCTTACGACCAGACGACCCGGGACGCACTGATCTGCGTCCAGGAGGCACCGTCGGGCGGGACGGAAGAATGTACGTGGCGCAATCTGGGAGAGAACAAGAACTGGGGCACCGAGACCGTGCTCACGCTGGTACCCGTCCGGACCGAGAACATCGAATGGGACGTCGGCGTCAACTTCAGCACCAACGACAGCAGAATCACCGACCTCGGGCCGCTCGCGGATCTCGGTACCAGCCGCCAGCTTGACCTTCCGCTCTGGATCAGCTGGGACGACATCATCCAGAATCCCGACGAGATCGGCGTGCTGCCGGACTATGAGAAGGGGTACATCGGCAACCTCTTCCCGACCGAGACGGTCGGGCTGAACTCCCGGCTGACCCTCTGGCACTCACTGACCATCGATGTCGTCGGAGAGGGCCAGTACGGGATGGTGCGACCCATCGGCGTCGCATTCCAGAACGTGCGCAGGCGCGTGTGGCCGGGTGACGGATGCCCCGCGATTCAGGACATGTACTTCTCGCTCAGCGGATCGGGATCGTCGCGTGTGGCGCAGATGGGACTGCCGGCGACCGACATCGGCCGCTGCATCGGCCCCTATTCGGACCAGGGCATGTGGACCGATCCGGCGGACTTCTTCAAGATCCGCTCGGCTTCCGTGACCTACCGCCTGCCGGACGGCTGGGTGCCGGGTGCCCGGAGCGCCCAGGTCGGGATTGCCGGAAAGAACCTGATGACCTGGACCGACTACCGCGGTCTGGATCCGGAAGCCAACGACAACGGGTTCGGGGACGCCACGCCCAACGAGTATTACAACATGGCGCCGCCCAGGATCCTCATCCTGAATTTCTCCGTGAACTTCTGATGCGGAGGACAGATACCATGATCAAACGAAAAACCGACACCTGCGCCCGCGCCGCCGCGGCGCTCCTCGCCGTCTTCGTCCTGGTCGGCTGCGATCTCGAGGTCCTCAACCCGGGTTCGATCCTCGACGAAGACCTCAACACGCGGGACCTCATGCCGATCCTGGTTTCCGGGGTCTCGGCGGAGTTCAACGACATCGGCGACTCTTACGCCTTTGACATCGCGCGCCTCACCGACGACCTCTCCGGGACGGGCAGCTACTTCACCACCGGACAGTACCGCAGGGGCGTCTTCGACAACGAGAATTCGGAAGGCCACTGGGAACAGACCCACGAGGCGGCCTGGGCCGCGGGAGGCGCGTGGGAGCGGCTCGAGGTAGTTCTGGGGGCGGAGGCAAGCACCTTCGACGGCTCGGCGCGTGTCTTCCTTCTCATGGGGCTGGCACACCGGATCCTCGGTGAGAACTTCTGCGATGTCGTTTACGACAAGGGTCCCTTGCAGCCCCGCGAGGCCGCCTTCGACAGCGCGATCGTAGCGCTCAATCAAGCCGTATCCATTGGAACGGCTGCGGGTGCAAGCGACTTCGTCACGGCGGCGCGCGGCGGAATCGCGCAGGCCAACGTCGGGCTGGGCAACTGGTCGGCGGCCGTACAGGCGGCCGCTCATGTGCCGACCGACTTCGTTCACAACGCGATCTACCACCTGACTGCGAACAGCAACGGAGTGTGGAACGAGTCCTGGGGACGTGCCGAAGTCGGGGTCTGGGCGACGCCCGCCCAACGGGTCTTCGACGGGGATCCCCGCGTGCCGTACACGATCTGCGGCGAGTGGAACGATCCCACCGATCCGCAACAGGGCGTGACCCCGACAGGAGTCTGCACCGGGCAGGGCAGCGGTGCGCACCAGGGCGCGGACGGACTGACCGCGCACTACAGGCAGGACAAGTATGCGGAACAGGGCAGCGACGTGCCGATCGTGACCGGCACCGAGATGCGACTCATCGAAGCCGAGGCCGCGCTGGTCGGCGGAGACCTTCCGACGTTCACGGCCAAGGTCAACGAGGTCCGCGCGTTCTACGGCGCGGACCCGATTGAGGAGCCGACTTCGGTCGGGGCGATGGAGTTCCCCAACGCACAGGACGACGCTCTGTCCATTCTGGATCGCGAACGCTACCTGACCCTGTGGATCGAGGGTCGGCGGCTCTTCGATCTCGACCGATGGCAGCATCCGTTCCTGCAAGGCGGAACGCTCATCGGCCCGGGAGCCGAGCCGCGTGTGTCGTGCATGCCGATTCCCGAAATCGAATGCACGCTCAACCAGGAGATTCAGAACTCTTCTGTGTGCACGTAGCAGCCTGTGGAGCGGGTTGCCAGGTGATCCCGCCGCGTAACCCCCGTCGGCCAAGGGTGGGCCGACGGGGGTTGCGACCGCGCGCGATCACGGCTGCGCGAGCGGGCAAGCGGTCTGCCCGACCTGGAAGGCAGTCCTCAAGTCGGCGTTGGCAGAAATCAGCGGGCGGCGAGGGTCTCGGCCCGGTCGAGCAACTCGGCACCCTCGGTGCTTTCGATCACCGCTTCCCCCGCTTTGCGGAGGCGCGCATCGTCCATGCAGGCGAGAAGTTCCGACAGCTTCGCCGCCGTCCCTTCGCCGAAGCGCACAGCCGCCATGCGGGTCAGCATCGTACGCTCTCCTCGGGCCATCCCCTGGGCCATCCCCTGGGCCCGAGCCTCCCGGCGCTCCATGCGCAGCCACGGCAGGTCGTCGGGGCCCGTTCCCTTCCGCCTGCCCAGCGTCCTGCCCACCCTGCGGAGCATCCGGCCAGTTGCTGGAGACATCTCCGATTCGTTCATGACAGCGTGAATCTCCTCCGCTGTCCAGCCGTGGAATGCCCGGCTCACGGCCGTCTTCCGGTAGACGCCTCCTGCCAGGACGTAGATCGTGAGACCGGCGGATACGCCTGCGGGCCGTTTCACGGGGTATCTCGCCTCCGGTACCTCCACCCAGACCTCCGGGAAGCCCCACCCCTCGTAGAGCCACAGTTTGCCCCGGCAAACGTCGGTGGTGTGGTCCACCTCCAACACGACATCCGGGAAGTCGTGTTCGCCGACTACGATCTCCGGGACTCTCCCCGGCACCCCGGCGCGCTCCGGGTGCAGGTAGAGGCATTGGTCCGCTTGCAGGATTCGCCACTTGGCACCCTGTTCGTCCCGCAGCATCAGATCCGCCGTCCCGAGGGCTCGGATGGGCGAGCCCCGCGTCTGGGCGATCAGCGCCGCCAAGCCGGCCAGTAACTGGGACGGGTGTTCGTGGGCGGGACTCGTGGGTTCACAAACCTGCCAAGCGGTCTCCGTATCGCCGTCCCAGTATTCGATCCGGCCTTCGAAGGTCTCGAGGTCCTCGCGCTTGAGCGTAAACGATCGGCATCCCGGGAATTCCGGCGCGGGTCGGGTCTGCCGTGAGGGCGCTTCCGCACGATGTCGGGCTGCGGTTGCGTCGACCATGGGCATGGTGGCCTCCTTGCTTGATTTTCGGGCTCATCGGCGAATCGCCGATCCGGCACCTGGAAGGTAGCACACGCCCCTGCCTCTACTCCTAACCGGACGTCCCGACCGGCACCCCGTCTTGGGACTTCCCCGTCACCAGGAACGAGATGACGACCGTAACCCCCATGATCACACCCGCGATGATGATCGAGCTTCGGGTTCCGTCCAGTTCCCGTACGAGGATTTCGCTGATGTCATCCAGTGGAAAGGTCACGGTGGTGAACTGCCCGTCGTCGGGCTCATCCGGTGCGTGAACCACGCCGGTGACCACGAGGCTCGTCTCGGTCCACCGGGTATCGTGGACCTCCGAGAACTCGAACGTCTCGCTGTGCCGCCCCTCCCCCAGCACCACCCCGCTCACGTTGAGACCGGTTCGCATGTCGGGTTCGGGGACGGGCATGCGCTGCACGGACATGCAGCTCGAGGCCGTCAGCGAAGCCGCTGTGAATGCGGCCAGCACACCGTTGGGCTTTCTCAAGGGGGTTTCTCCTTCTACGTTGAAGACTTGGTCCGTCAACGAAACAGTGACTGCGGGTGTCATCTTGAAGTAAATGAATTCGGCCGGTCTCCCGCAATCGCCGGCCGGGAGCGGCAGGAAAGCCGAGGTACCCGATGCTGACACGAGCCCACTCACACCTGCTTCTGGTGGCGGCGCTCCTTTCGACGGGATGTGCTTCGTCGGGACAGCAGTCCGGCGGCCCCGCGCGCTCGCGCGATCTGATCACCTCCGAGGAGCTGATGGAAGTCCCTCACAGCACCGTCTACGAAGCCGTGCGGGCTCTTCGTCCGCGGTGGCTGCAGGCCAGAAGCGGAGCGACCCTCCGCAGCCGGCAACCGCAGACCGCCATGGTCTACATCGACGGGCAGCTTCGGGGCGACCTGGGCGAGATGTGGAACCTGCTTCCGACCGAGGTCAGCGAAATCCGATTCATGAGCGCTTCCGACGCCACCACCCGATTCGGCACCAATCACATCGGCGGTGCCATCGTGATCATGACGAGACGCCGATGACCCACGCGCCGCTGCCGCGGCCCCGCATGTGCTGACCCGAACCACGAACCTCTCCGGGACGAAGATTGCGTTCCTGACCTGTCTCACGCTTCTCGCGGGGCCGGTCGAGCGCCTCTCCGCGCAGCAGGGCCAGGGGGTGAACGGCGACCGCGTCAGCGTCTTCCTGGACTGCGCGAGCCGCTTCTGCAACCTCACCTACTTCCGCACCGAGCTGTCCTGGGTGAACTGGGTACGCATTCCCCAGAGCTCCGATGTGCACCTCATCATGACCAGCCAGGGAACGGGGGCGGGCGGGCGCGAGTACCAGCTCGACTTCATCGGCAACGGCGACTTCGACTACGAAGAACAACTGGCGCATCAGGCACTGCCGACGGACACGGACCGGGAAACCCTCGACGAGATCGCGCACACCATCGGGGTGGGGCTGCTCCACTTCGCCACACTGAACGGCTTCCTCGAATCCGTGGCCGCCTTCCACGAGATCGCCGATGTCCTCGACATCGATTCCGAGCAGATCGATCCCCGGGAACGCGTCGTGACGGGTGAGGAAGTGGAGGATCCGTGGAACTTCTGGGTGTTCCGCCTGGGAGGGCGTACCGAGCTGAACGGCGAACAGACGCGGCGCACCACGCGCATCGACGGGAACTTCAGCGCCTCGCGGGTGACACCCACCTGGAAGATGAACTTCCGCGGCAACGTCAACTACAACCAGCGGGAGATCGACCTCACCGACGCTCCCACCTTCGTCGATTCGAGGACCGACTGGGGATTCAGCGAGCTGATCGCGTATTCGCTCGCCGACCACTGGTCCGTCGGCTTCCAAGGAGAGGTTCGCCGGATCGTGCGCTTCAACCAGGACTTTCGGGCCGAGATCACCCCGGCCCTCGAGTACAGTTTCTTTCCCTACGAAGAGGCGACCCGGCGGGCACTGACGGTCTTCTACAAGATCGGCCCCGCCTACCGGCGCTATATCGAGGAGACGGTATACGGGGAGACGGCCGAGACGCGCTGGGAGCAGTCGCTCGAATTCGAACTCTCCCAGCGGCAGCAGTGGGGCGACGCTTCCGTCCGGATGACCGGATCGCACTTTCTTCACGACAGCGGCCTGTACAACGTGAGGCTCGGGGGCGACATCGATTTCCGCATCGCGCGCGGAGTCAGCGTCAACGCCGAAGGGAACATCTCCTGGGTCAACGACCAGATCTACCTTTCGGCGGAAGGCGCGACCGACGCGGAAGCCCTCCTGAACCTCCAGCAGCGTTCGCAGGACTTCAACTACTCGCTCGAACTCGGCTTCTCCTTCCAGTTCGGGTCGATCTACAACAATGTCGTCAACAACCGTTTCGGCGGTGGAGGGGGCTGGTTCTTCCGCTGAGCGGGGCGGGTTCTTGCCGTTCAGGAGGTATTAGATTAGATTAATGTAGTTTAAGCTTGACCGGGACTGCCCATCTGTATTTTCAGGGGACATGTCTTGAGATGAAGACAAGCGATCAGCGGGCGGCGAGGGTCTCCGCCCGGTCGAGCAACTCGGCACCCTCGACGCTTTCGATCACCGCTTTCCCCGCTTCGCCGAGGCGCGCATCGTCCATGCGGGCGAGAAGTGCCGACAGCCTCGCCGCCGTCCCCTCACCGAAGCGCACCGCCGCCATGCGGGTCAGCATCGTCCGCTCGCCTTGGGCCCGAGCCTCCCGGCGCTCCATGCGCAACCACGGAAGGTCGTCGGGGCCCGTTCCCTTCCGCTTGCCCAGCGCCTTGCCCACCCTGCGAAGCATCCGGCCAGTCGCCGACGACATATCCGATTCGTTCATGACGGCGTGAATCTCCTCCGCCGTCCAGCCGGGGAATGCCCGGCTCGCGGCCGTCTTCCGGTACACGCCTCCCGCCAGGACGTAGATCGTGAGACCGGGGGATACGCCCGCAGGCCGTTTCACGGGATAGCTCGCCTCCGGTACCTCCACCCAAACCTCCGGGAAGCCCCACTCCTCGTAGAGCCACAGTTTGCCCCGGCAAACGTCGGTGGTGTGGTCCACCTCCAACACGACATCCGGGAGGTCGTGTTCGCCGACTACGATTTCCGGGCCTCTCTCCGGCACCCCGGCGCGCTCCGGGTGCAGGTAGAGGCACTGGTCCGCTTGCAGGATTCGCCACTTGGCACCCCGTTCGTCGCGCAGCAGCAGATCCGCCGTCCCGAGGGCTCGGATGGGCGAGCCCCGCGTTTGGGCGATCAGTGCCGCCAAGCCAGCCAGCAACTGGGACGGGTGTTCATGGGTGACGCTCGTAGGTTCGCAAACCTGCCAAGCGGTCTCCGTGTCGCCGTCCCAGTATTCGATCCGGCCTTCGAAGGTCGTAAGGTCCTGACGTTTGAGCGGAAACGATCGGCATCCCGGAAATTTCGGCGCGGGTCGGATCTGCCTTGATGGCGGTTCCGGCCGACTTCGGGCTGCGGTTGCGTCGAGCAGCGGCATGGTGGCCTCCGTTGGCTTGATGCGTGGACTTATCGGCGAATCGCCGATCCTGCACTTGGAAGGTAGCACAAGCCTGCGGCGTTCGGCGGCGGATCTGATCACCTCCGAAGAGCTGATGGAGGTTCCTCACAGCACCGTCTACGAAGCCGTGCGGGCTCTTCGTCCGCGGTGGCTGCAGGCCAGAAGCGGAGCGACCCTGCGCAGCCGCCAACCGCAGACGGCCATGGTCTACATCGATGACCCACGCGCCGCTGCCGCGGCCCCGCATGTGCTGAACCGAACCACGAACCTCCCCGGAGCGACGGTTGCGTTCCTGATCGGTCTCATGCTTCTCACGGGGCCGGTCGAGCGCCTGTCCGCGCAGCAGGGTCAGGGAGTGAACGGCGACCGCGTCAGCGTCTTCCTAGACTGTGCGAGCCGCTTCTGCAACCTCACCTACTTCCGCACCGAGCTGTTCTGGGTGAACTGGGTCCGCATTCCCCAAAGCTCCGACGGGGTCGGGCTGCTCCACTCGAACTCGGCTTTTCCTTCCAGTTCGGCTCGACCTACAACAATGTCGTCAACAACCGCTTCGGCGGTGGCGGGGGCTGGTTCTTCTTCCGTTGAGCGGGGCCGTGTTACCGGATGCTGCGGGCGGTTAGGTTAGTTCGGGTTGGGTGCACGGGAACTACGGCGGATGGTACCGGAGACTCGTAAATGAGCGCAGGAGAGACGGCGAAGAGCTTTACCGAAACCATCGGATTGTTCCTAGACGCCTGTCCGGGACCACCCCTCGCACGGACAGGTATAAGGATTGCCGCGTTCCAGCCTGTGAAGGGTATTCCGGAACTCTACGCATCAAGTTATCCAGACCGTCCTCCCGTCGTCCGGTCGCAATCGGGGGGGGGGGGGGGGGGGGGGGGAGAGGATTCTTTCGCATGTACACATCGGTACTTGGCGTCAGCCACGCAGGTTGCCCGGAGGATGAAGTGCCGCCCGGCGTATCTGTCGAAGGCCGCTGGGAAGCACGGGTACTCCTTCTCACGGGCGTTGCGCTGGGTCCGGTTCCTTCACGGGATGGCGCTCCTCGGCGACGGGCACCGAGTGGATACGGTGGCATGGCGACTCGGCTTCAACGATGTCGCGGGCTGGAGCAGGTTCACGACGAGGCTGGTGGGACGGAGTCCGAGTCAGTTGCCGGTGCTTCCCTTGGCTCTGTGGGTCCGCAAAGCGGTCAACGACGTGTATTTCGGGATTCCGGCGAGCACAGCCGTCCGGTACCGATGACGTAAGGGGCCGAAACGACAACAAACGGCGCGAAAGGACATGGGAGACGAGTTCGGAAGGCTTCACAGTGCACGGGACCGGCGGAGATGCCGCCGGATTACACCCATCCCAACACGGGAGGAAGCAAGATGATGGACTCGATGGTGATCAGGATCCTGAACGCGACGGCCCAGATGTTCCTGGCGTGCCTGCCCGCGCCGCATCCTCGCCCGGTGCGATCCGCTCTGGCAGCGGTCGTGCTGGTCGCGACCATGACACAGACCATGGTCGTTCCCGCAGCAGGCGCGGTCGAAGGCCTGCCCGCTCTCGGCTTCGATGCGTCCCGGAACGAAGTCGTTTCCACTGTCTCCGAAGGAGGCGCACCCGCGATGTCGCCATCCGGCAGAACCGTAACCAGCAACCATCTGCCAGAAGACCCCGCGAACGAAGTGCCCGGACTCTCAGACATGCTTGCGTTCTGCCCGCCTTGCATTCTTGGCGTCCCGGTTGGCAAAGTCGTTGTTGGCGGGGCCATATCCATTGGCAGTGCCTTGCTCGGTGCAGTGGTGACTTATTTCCTTTCAGGCGGCCCGGACGACAACGAGGCTCTCGAGGACTTCTTGGAAGACTGTGAGGGCGACGCCGAGGTCACGTGGAATGGCGACGGAAGTTGGGAAGGCAGTTGTACAACGGCCGAGGACGAAGGGACGGGGAACAACTAGCTAGACTAGAGAACCTCAACCAACCTGGTAGCTCGACTGGCTCCACCTGAGTTTGTGTGAAGTGAATCACGCAGAGCCGCCCGGCGATGGTGCCCTGGGAGAGGAGCATGCACGACGCTTACGGCTGGAGCGTGGCGTTGCGGCACCTCTCCCAGGGCAACCGTATTCACCCCAAATCACCCCGAAACTAAGATAAGGGCAGAATGAGCAGACGATTGTACCTTGCGGTGACGCTCCTCTGCACCATCGGCGAGACCGAGCCGAACGGTGCCCACGCTCAGTTGATTGTGCGTCTTCCCGGGACAGATCATTCCTTGGGGGTGCTGGAAGATAGACTCGAAGAGATATATCGCATCGGGGGTGCATCAGCTACTAGCTGGGACGCGTTAGGCTCCGTCGACGCTACGGCGTTCACTCCTGATGGTGATCTCGTCGTGTTGGATCGTCGCCTCCAGCGAATCGTTCTTGTAGACACGGCAGGGAACCATGTGCGAGATATTGGAAGACAAGGTGACGGACCTGGCGAATTCGCATATGCCGGTGGCATGGTCGTGGGGATTGACGGAAACATCGTCGTGCACGACTATGCGAAGCAAGCGTTTATCGTGTACTCGCACCGAGGAGTGGTCAGGACCGTCATGCGAAAAGTCGGCTCATCACGTGCACGCGACATCAGGGCGTCCCGCTTGAACGATGTTCTCCTGTCGATGAGGGAGACCGCTGACACACGCTTTGTTGATCAGGTGACACTCAGCGGAGACACGGCCGTGAGGAAGCCGCTTTGGGGGGCATGGCGTCCTGCCAAACAGCATCCTGATGGTGTGGTTTTTGTTATGGAAGGAACGAGAGAGGGCACGGATCGAGGCGGATCGGCGGAAGTCTTCTTTCCCCCTCTTCTCTATGATGCGCTGCCCGGGGGGGGGCTTGCGCTGATTGATTCGTCATCCTATGCGGTCAAGATCGTTGACGGTTCGGGCCAACTTGCCAAAGTGCTGGTTCGCCCGATTCTTCCGGTACCCGTGACGCGGGCCGTGCGGCGGGCGGAGCGAGACCGACTACGGACAGAAGCGGCCGAGAGGTGGACAAGTCCACGGATAAAGGACGCATGGATGAGGGCGATTGATCGGATGCGTTTCTTTCCCGAGATTCCTGTCATTGTCGAAATGCGAACGAGTTGGGAAGGGAGGATCTGGTTGCGACGTCACGGTGGGGTTGCAAGCAGCGATGGATCTATCGATGTGCTCACAGTGGATGGCCAGTACGTGGGCACATATGGTAGCGAGGGCAGTGCACATGCTGGTGTTCCGGAAGCGTTCGGCCCTCGAGGTATGGCTGCGTTCGTCGAGGTTGATCAGTTGGGTGCGGAGTCGATTGTCGTCAGGCGGCTTCCCGATATCGTAAGGTGAGTCGAGATCGCGGGTCACGGAAGAATGACCCGGATGACCGGGCCTTCCTCTACCTGCTGCGCGGCCCCGATGTCACCGTAGCGGACCTTGCCCCGCCGGAAAGACGAGGGTTATCCTTCGACTTGGCTCGGAGGAGCGGAGTGAGTTGCCCCGGTTTCGTGGACACTTTCATTTGAGGGGAAGGAGGGTTCCGCGATGCCGAAGAAGCGGGTGCGGTATCCGTCGGAGTTCCGGCGGGAGATGGTCGGGCCGGTGCGCTCCGGGATGTCGCCCGAGTCGTCGGCGGACTTCGAGAAGAAGCATGCGGCCTGAGCCCGGCGGGGTCGTCGGGCCCGGGCAGTATCGCGACCGAGGATTTCTACCTACAAGGAGGCCTATTGATGAAGCCATTAGCGAGGAAGTTGTCCAGTGCGCAAGTGTCCCGCATTCTCCAACGTGCATCGGAGATCGACGTTGACTCTGGATGTGATGGACTGACGGTATCCGAATTGCGCCGTATTGCACATGAAGCAGGCATTGATCCAGCGGCTGTTGACATGGCGGTCGCCGAGACTTTCCCTGAGCGCTCGTCAGAGTCGGGCTGCGATGTAGGGAAACGGTTCACGGCATCAGCACATGGCTCCCATCTCGGTTCGGAGGCCCTCACTGGTGTAGGAGCCGGGGCCATTTGCGGACTCATTGGGTTCATTGTTGGCGCGTTGGTTTCGATAGCGATTAGAATGCTCACCTGACGTGCCACCGGACACCCATCAGGCTCCCTACACAACCAGCCCGATCCGCCGCAGCGCCGCCTTGATCCGCTCCAGCCGTTCGCGCTGGGTCGTCGTAGGCGGATGAAGAGTCCCCTGCCGGACGCCGCCGCCGTTGATCGCGCCGTAGAGCTGCATGAGATTGCGGCGGTGGCCGGCGACCTCGTCTCCGGTACCTTCCAGTCGGCGGTGCAGTTCGAGGATTTCAAGCAGGAAGGCCTCCCTCTCCCGATAGTCCTCGGCCGTGAGGGGAAGATCGGGTCGCCCCGGACGGAGACGTGGCGGGTGCGCACCAGGCCGCGCGCTGACAGGTCGAGCGTGTAGACGCCCGGCGATACGAAGGGCCCGCGCATCTCGAGCGGGCGCGGCACCTCGGTCGCGTCGTGAGGTGCCCATTCCGGCTGGTCCGTGGACGGAAGGCCGTGGCGGAGATCCCAGTTCACGCGGTGCAGTCCCGGCCCCGAAGGGACGCCCATCACCCGCACGACCTCGCCGGCGCCGTTCCTCACCGTGAGCGTGGCCGGACCGGAGCCGGGGCCGAGCCGGTAGGTGATCGCCGTGCCGTCCGCCGGGTTCTCGCCCATGAAGACGGCCTGGGCCCGATACGACGTGTCCTTCCAGTAGTTCATGATCGTCCCGGACCCGGGCTCGTAGAACGCGGCCGCATCGGCGGCAGTGGTGCCGTAGCGGGCGAGCGGGCCGACATCGTCGATGACGATGATCGAGCGGCCGTGCGTCCCCAGCACGAGATCCTTCTCGCGGGGATGGATCACCATGTCGTCGTATGAGGTGGTGGGCAGGCCGGGGAAGCGCGCCCAGGAATCGCCCCGGTCGGTGCTGGCGAAGACGTGGTGCTCGGTGCCGATGAAGAGCACTTCCGCGTTGTCGGGGTGCTCGACGATCACGTTGACGGAGCCGGAGGGGAAGTCGTCGTGGAGAGAGGGGAGGTCGTCGTGGAGAGCGGTCCAGCGCGCCCCGAAGTCCTCCGCGCGATACACGTACGGGCGGAAGTCGCCGTCGCGATGGGCGTCGAAGGTGACGTAGGCCGTGCCGGGCGCTTCCGCCGAGGCGAGGACGCGGCTTACGTAGGTGCCGTCCGGGAGGCCGGGAGCACCGCTCGACACCTCGTTCCAGCTCCGGCCTCCGTCCTGCGACACCTGCACGTTGCCGTCGTCGGTGCCGACCCATAGCACCGCCGGGTCGAGAGGGGATTCGGAGATGGTGACGATCTCGCCGTACGACGATGTTCCGTCGTTGCGGGAGAGCGCGATGTCGGTGCCGCGCACACCCATGATCTCGAGCGTGTCGCGGTCCTGCCGCCGGGTGAGATCCTCGGTGCGGGTGAAGCTGTCTTCCCGGTCGCGCGAGATGAACAGGCGGTTGCCGCCGAGGTAGACCACGTTGGGGTCGTGCCGCGAGATCAGGCTCGGCGATACCCAGTCCCAGCGATACGGTTCCTCGCCTTCGGGCGCGGAAAGCCTGAGGCTCATCATATCGCCGGTCCTGTTGTCAAAACGAGGCCGATTACGGACAGAAATGGCCGAAAGGTGGACAAGTCCACGGATAAGGGACGCATGGCTGGGGGCGATTGATCGGATGCGTTTCTTTCCCGAGATTCCTGTCATTGTCGAAATGCGAACGAGTTGGGAAGGGAGGATCTGGTTGCGACGTCACGGTGGGGTTGCAAGCAGCGATGGATCCATTGATGTGCTCACAGTGGATGGCCAGTACGTGGGCACGTATCGTAGCGAGGGCAGTGCACCTGCTGGTGTTCCGGAAGCGTTCGGCCCTCGCGGAATGGCTGCGTTCATCGAGGTTGATCAGTTGGGTGCGGAGTCGATTGTCGTCAGGCGGCTTCCCGACATGGTAAGGTGAATCCGGATCGCGGGTCGCGGAAGAATGGGCACCGGGATGACCGGATCTTCCCCTACCTGCTACGCGGCCTCGAAGTATCCCCGAGCAGACCTTGCCCCGCCGGAAAGACGGAGGTTATCCTTCCGCGTAGCTTGACGAGCGGAGGACAGCGTCCGTCATGATCGGCCTAGGGCTCCCGGGGGTCCCAGCCGGATTCGATCACTCACCGGGGTAGGAACGCGAGAAACTTGGTATTGATATGGAGTTGAACCGAGGATTTCTACAAGGAGGCCTAGTGATGAAGCCATTAGCGAGGAAGTTATCCAGTGCGCAAGTGTCCCGGATTTTCCAACGTGCATCGGAGATCGACGTTGACTCCGGATGTGATGGGCTGACGGTATCCGAATTGCGTCGCATTGCACGTGAAGCAGGCATTGATCCAGCGGCTGTTGACATGGCGGTCGCCGAGACTTTCCCCGAGCGGTCGTCAGAGTCGGGCTGCGATGTAGGGAAACGGAAACGGTTCACGGCATCAGCACATGGCTCCCGTGTCGGTTCGGAGATCCTCAGTGGTGCAGGAGTCGGGGTCATTTGCGGGGTAATCGTTGGCGTGTTGGTTTCGATAGCGATTGCAATGTTCACCTGACGTGCCACCGGACACCCATCAGGCTCCCTACACCACCAACCCCATCCGTCGCAGCGCCGCCCTGATACGCTCTAGCCGTTCCCGCTGGGTCGTCGTCGGCGGATGAAGAGTCCCCTGCCGGACGCCGCCGCCGTTAATCGCGCCGTAGAGCTGCATGAGATTGCGGCGGTGGCCGGCGACTTCGTCTCCGGTGCCTTCCAGTCGGCGGTTCAGTTCGAGGATCTCGAGCAGGAAGGCTTCCCTCTCCCGGTAGTCCTCGGCCGTGAGGGGAAGATCGGGGTCGCCCTGAACGGAGACGTGGCGGGTGCGCACCAGGCCGCGCGCTGACAGGTCGAGCGTGTAGACGCCCGGCGAGACGAAGGGCCCGCGCATCTCGAGCGGGCGCGGCACCTCGGTCGCGTCGTGAGGTGCCCATTCCGGCTGATCCGTGGAGGGGAGGCCGTGGCGGAGATCCCAGTTCACGCGGTGCAGTCCCGGCCCCGAGGGGACGCCCATCATCCGCACTACCTCGCCCGCGCCGTTCCTGACCGTGAGCGTGGCCGGACCGGAGCCGGGGCCGAGCCGGTAGGTGATCGCCGTGCCGTCCGCCGGGTTCTCGCCCATGAAGACGGCCTGGGCCCGATAGGATGTGTCCTTCCAGTAGTTCATGATCGTCCCGGACCCCGGCTCGTAGAACGCGGCCGCGTCGGCGGCAGTGGCGCCGTAGCGGGCGAGCGGGCCGACATCGTCGATGACGATGATCGAGCGGCCGTGCGTCCCCAGCACGAGATCCTTCTCGCGGGGATGGATCACCATGTCGTCGTATGAGGTGGTGGGCAGGCCGGGGAAGCGCGCCCAGGAATCGCCCCGGTCGGTGCTGGCGAAGACGTGGTGCTCGGTGCCGATGAAGAGCACTTCCGCGTTGTCGGGGTGCTCGACGATCACGTTGACGGAGCCGGAGGGGAAGTCGTCGTGGAGAGAGGGGAGGTGGAGAGAGGGGAGGTCGTCGTGGAGAGCGGTCCAGCGCGCCCCGAAGTCCTCCGCGCGATACACGTACGGGCGGAAGTCGCCGTCGCGGTGGGCGTCGAAGGTGACGTAGGCGGTGCCGGGCGCTTCCGCCGAGGCGAGGACGCGGCTGACGTAGCTACCGTCCGGGAGGCCGGGAGCACCGCTCGACACCTCGTTCCAGCTCCGGCCTCCATCCTGCGACACCTGCACGTTGCCGTCGTCGGTGCCGACCCATAGCACCGCCGGGTCGAGAGCGGATTCGGAGATGGTGACGATCTCGCCGTACGACGATGTTCCGTCGTTGCGGGAGAGCGCGATGTCGGCGCCGCGCACACCCATGATCTCGAGCGTGTCGCGGTCCTGCCGCCGGGTGAGATCCTCGGTGCGGGTGAAGCTGTCTCCCCGGTCGCGCGAGATGAACAGGCGGTTGCCGCCGAGGTAGACCACGTTGGGGTCGTGCCGCGAGATCAGGCTCGGCGATACCCAGTCCCAGCGATACGGTTCCTCGCCTTCGGGCGCGGAGAGCCTGAGGCTCATCATATCGCCGGTCCTGTTGTCAAAACGAGTCCACGAACCGTTCTGAGCATTGATGTAGACCGTGCGCCCGTCCGGGTCGGCCTGCTGGTACATCCCGTCGCCGAAACCGCTCTGGCGCCATTCGTCGTCGACGATGCCTTCCCAGGAGCGGGTCGCGGAGGGGCCCATCCAGGAGTGGTTGTCCTGCATGCCGCCGTAGATCCAGTAGGGGTCGCGGTTGTCGACCGTGATCCCGTAGAACTGCCCGATCGGAATGTTGTGGATGCGCCGGAAGGTGACGCCGCGGTCGTAGGTTTCGTGCAGGCCCGCGTCGCCGGCGAGGTAGAAGTGATCGGGATTGCCCGGATTGATCCACATGGTGTGATGGTCGGCGTGCACGCCCACATCGTAGGTGGGCCGCTCCGCGATCTCGACGAAGGTGCGCCCGCCGTCCTCGCTGCGGTGCGACGAGGTGGCCAGGGTGTAGACCCGGTCCTCGTTGGTCGGATCGATGAAGACATGCGAGTAGTACATCGGCCGAATGTTCCGGTCGCTCACCTTCTCCCAGCTTTCGCCGCCGTCCTCGCTGCGGTAGCCGCCGGACTCGTCGGAATGCTGAACGAGTATGTTCAGTATCTGCGGATCGGTCTCTGCGATCGCGATTCCGATACGGCCCTTGTCGCCGGACGGCAGCCCGTTGCCGAGCTCGCGCCAGCTGTCGCCGCCGTCGGTCGTCTTGTAGATGCCGCTGCCGGGGCCGCCGCCGTTGAAGCCCCAGGTGCGGCGCTGCCGCTGGTACATGGCCGCATACAGGACATCCGGGTCGGATGGATCGATGACCAGGTCGACCGCCCCGGTGTGCTCGTCCACGTAGAGCACGTTCTCCCAGCTGCGACCTCCGTCGCGGGAGCGGTAGACGCCCCGGTCGGGGGTGGAGCGCCAGAGGTTGCCCAGCGCGGCTACGTACACGATGTCGGGGTCGGCGGGGTGCACGCGCACGCGTCCCGTGTGCCGCGTCTCCTCCAGCCCGAGGTGCCGCCAGGTGGCGCCCGCGTCGTCGGAGCGGTAGACGCCGTTGCCCCACGAAGTGCTCTGGCGGTTCTGCTGCTCGCCGGTCCCCGCGTACAGGATGTTCGGGTCGGACGGCGCAACGGCCAGGTCGCCGAAGGTGCTGACGGGCATGTGCTCCCACAGGTTCGTCCAGGTGATGCCGCGGTTTACGCTCTTCCACAGGCCGCCCGACGCGGAGGCGACGTAGATGGTGGAGGGGTCGTGCGCGAGCGCCTCCACGTCGTGGATGCGGCCGCCGGTCACCGCGGGTCCGACGTGGCGGGGGCTGAACGCGGCCAGCTCCTGGGAAGTGATCGCCTGCTGGGCGGGGGCCGGGGTTGCGGCGGCCAAGGCCAGGGCCGCGAGGAGGGCCGGGGCTGGGTTACGGGCGGTCATCGTGCGGGTTTCTCCTGACCAGGGGGGATTTCAGGGGGCGGATCGCGCCGGGGGATGGTTGCCCCGCACCGCCGGGTCGTCCGGCGCGGGCGACAGCGCCTCGCGCACGGCGTCTGCCACGGCGGCGTTCATGTCGTCGGCCCGGAGCATCCAGTCCAGATAGTCCGGCGCGGTGACGGCCACTTCGCCGAGGAGAGAGTCCCTGTGCTTGCCGCGGTTGAAGACCAGTCCGCCCGGAGTGGTCTTGAACCAGCGGTCGAACTCGCTCACGTAGGGTGCCATCTCGTCGCAGTAGGCGTGCAGCCCTTCCATGTCCTTGGGGAGGTGACGGTAGCGGGCCAGCTGCGCCGTGAGGACGGCGGCAGTCGTGCGAATGTCGCCCAGCGCGCTGTGCGCGTCCTGATGGTCCCGCCCCAGGTAGAAGCGGGCCGCCGCCGACAGGTCGCGCGGTTCTTCGCGGTGAAAGATCATCTTCATGTCGATGAGACGCCGGTCCCGCACATCGAAGTCGATCCCCACGCGTTCGAACTCGGCGACCAGGATCGGAAGGTCGAAGCGGCGGATGTTGAATCCGGCGAGGTCACAGGGCTCGAGCAGCTTGGCGAGCGACTTGGACGTGGCCCGGAAGGAGGGCTCGCCGACCACCATTTCGTCGGTGATGCCGTGGACGGCGGCGGCCTCGGGCGGGATGGGAATGCCCGGATCGTAGCGGCGCACCCGTTCGAAGACATCGCCTCGCGGCGACACGCGGATCACCGCCAGCTCGATGATCCGGTCCCGCGACAGGCTGAGCCCGGTCGTCTCGAGGTCGAAGAACGCGATGGGCCGGTCGAGGTCGAAGGGCAGTTCCATGACCCGGACAGTGTAACGGATGGTGCGCCCGAGCGCATCACGACAGCACATCACGGAGATGTCGCTGCGGGGATGTATATTCCTCCCATGCGCGCAATCGTGATCCCCGCCTTCGGAGAGCCCGGAGTGCTCAGGCTCGACTCCGTGCCGGACCCGAGACCCTCTTCCCGCGAGGTGGTGGTGCGGGTGCACGCCTCGGGGGTCAACCGGGCCGATGTCCTCCAGCGCCGGGGCCTGTATCCGCCGCCGCCGGGGGTGTCCGAAGTGCCGGGACTGGAGTTTGCCGGGGTGGTGGACGAGGTGGGCCACGCGGTCACCCGGTGGCACCCGGGCGATCGCGTGATGGGCATCGTGGCGGGCGGGGGCTACGCCGAACGGGTCGCGGTGGACGAACGGGTGGCCGTGCCGGTGCGCGCCGACATGGACATGACGGTGGCCGGGGCGATCCCGGAGACGTACATGACCGCGTACGACGCCGTTTTCCGCCAAGCCGGGCTGAAACACGGCGAGACGCTCCTGATCCATGCCGTCGGGAGCGGAGTGGGAACCGCGGCCCTGCAGCTGGCACGTCGTGCGGGGGCGCGTGCGATCGGCACTTCCCGCACCGTGTCGAAGTTGGAGCGGGCCGCGGCGATGGGGGTTCACCTGGGCGTGCCGGGCGGTGAGGCGTGGGAGGCCGCGGTCATGGACGCGACCGGCGGCCGCGGGGCCGACGTGATCCTCGATCTCGTGGGGGCTCCCTATCTCGCCCGCAACCAGGCCGCGATCGCGGTGGGCGGACGCCATGTGGTGGTGGGCGTGCCGGGTGGAAGCCGTGCAGCCTTGGATCTGCGGCTGCTGATGGGCCGCCGCGCGCGCATCTTCGGCACCGTGCTCCGGACCCGCAGTGTGGAGGAGAAGGCCGAGCTCGCCCGCGAATTCACCGAATCGGTGCTCCCCGGCTTCGCCGACGGTGCCTTGGAGCCTGCCATGGACCGTGTTTATCCCGCGGCCCGGTCGGCGGACGCCCACCGCCGCATGGAAGCGAACAGGAACTTTGGGAAGATGGTCCTTACGTGGTGACGCTGCGCTTCATCCCGGAATCACATTCCAAGACGCTTCGGCGGCAGTCCACGGGCTCCTAAGCGATAAGGTCAAGTCCGGCCAACGGGTGTCTAGAACCTATCTCAAAAATATGGCGGGATGGCGGGATTGCGGCATCCGGGTGCACCTGGTACCTTATAGATATGCGAAAGCTGACGATAACCGACGAGCAGTGGGAGCGCATTCGCCACCACTTTCCCGAGGAATCCAGGCCGCCGGGCCGGCGCGGCCGGCCGCCGGTTCCCGCCAGGGACATTCTGGATGCCGTTCTCTGGATTCTTCATGCCGGCGCGCCGTGGCACATGCTTCCCCGGTGTTACCCGAACTGCAAGACGGTGCACCGGCGCTACCAGAACTGGGTTCGCGAAAAGGTGCTGGAAGGGATTCTGGAGGACCTTTTGTCGGAGCTCCGCGAGCAGGGGGTCGTTGGCGGATCGGAAGCGTACATCGATGCTTCCTTCGCCCGGGCGAAGGGGGGAGGTGCCGGTGTCGGGAACACGAAGTCGGGAAAAGGCGTGAAGATCATGGCGGTTGTGGACCGTTGCGGCCTCCCGCTCTCGCTCTGCACGCACGCGGCGAACCGTCACGAAGTGAAGCTCGTACAACTGACTCTTGACCTCGTGTTCAGCGGGGAGAAGCCCGCCAACTTAGTCGGCGACAAGGCGTACGACAGCGATCCCCTGGACAGGGAACTCCGCGAACAAGGCGTGGAGATGATTGCGCCGCACAGAAAGAACCGGACAAGCAAGAAGACACAGGACGGGCGCCGGTTTCGCCGGTACAAGCGCCGGTGGATCGTCGAGCGGTTCTTTGCGTGGATGCAGTGGAACCGCCGCGTGCTGACCCGCTGGGAATACTACCCGGAGAACTTTCTCGGCTTCGTTCAGTTGTCCGCTCTCTGCATGTTTCTCAAGTGACATTTGTTTTTGAGATAGGTTCTAGAAAGACCGGGTACAGTTATGTTATACTTCCTTTCCGAGAAAGGGAGGACTCGGGCCGAGAAGGGTGACCCCCCCCAAACTAGACAACGAATGGATACTCGACAGATTGCTTTCTTGGAGCTGTTCAACTCTCAAGTGCAGTATGTAGTGCCCCGATGGCAACGTAGGTATTGCTGGGGTCAGGCCGAGATCCAGAGGTTGGTCGACGACCTCCTGACGGTGGCGCAAGCGCCAGAGGGCTCTCGCGCGACGCATTACGGCGGCACCTTGCTCACGATCCCAGAATCCGTTGTGCCCGGACCGGTGACGGTCCACCGCGTCGTTGACGGTCAGCAAAGGCTCACGACGGTAAGCATCCTTCTCGCCTGCATCGCCGAAGCACTCGGCCCCGACGGACAATTCGAAGCTTGGACCGCACGAACCATCAAGGACGACCGGCTTACAAACCCAAGGAAGACCCCTGACAGCTTCCGCAAGCTGCGGTTGCAGGACGGGGACGAAGAGGAATATCGGTCTGGCCTCGAGGGCGACCCGCATGGGCCGGGCGCGGTTGCTCAAGCTTGGAGGATCGCGAGAAGGCTGGTCGGACGAAGCGACGTCGGTCGACTCCTTGTGGGGCTCGGACGCCTCCGGGTGGTCAGCATCGGGCTCGGCGAACACGACGATCCGCAACAGATCTTCGAGAGCCTGAACGCGACAGGGCGGCCACTTACCGAGAGCGAGAAGCTCAAGAACTGGCTCCTTATGGGTTTGCCGGATGCGGAACAGCAGGATGTCCACGACCGTCAGTGGAAGCGGATAGAAGACTCGCTCGATGCGGCGCATTCCACGGACCGGATCGACACTTTCTTGCGGGACTTCTTACGTTGGAAGACCGGTGAGCTGCGAGGGGTTAGGCACGTATACGAGGATTTGCGACGGTGGGCCGTACGGAACGACAAGGCTGATGATCGCCCGGCGCTATGTTCCCATTTAGCAGACATGGCCGCTCACTACGGAGTGCTCGTGGGTACTAGCACTAGCAGGCTTCATCGCAACAAGAACTTTAGACGTGGGCTTCGGCATTTGAGGGACATGGGCTTCGATACCCATCGCCCTCTGACACTTCGTCTGCTTCACGAAGCCGAGACGGGCAAAGCTGGGTGGACGGACGCGATGCTGGCTGAGGCGTACGCGGGAATCGGGACTTGGGTCACTCGATGCTGGCTGTCTGACCGTCCGATGGCAGGAATGAACAGGGCTTTCGCCGAACTCGCCCACGGGCCCGGCCCGACGGGTGACGATGATCCTGCGGAATTCTGGATGAGATGTATCCGAAGATTCGGGAACTCGCGTGTCGAAGTGCCCGACGACGGGGCGGTGCGAGATGGAATCCGCAATCGAAAGGCGTACGGGGGAAGTGCCACGCGTGCCACCAAGGCGGTCCTCTGCGCGATGATGGAGTCGGAGCAGCTTGGCGATTCTCCCGCGCGTGAATCCCTCACGGTCGAGCATGTGATGCCGCAGAAGCTGACAGACGAATGGAAGCTGGCGCTGGGAGATGACGCCGAGCGGACCCACGGGTGGTACCGCAACCGGCTCGCAAACCTCACGCTGAGTGGAGTCAACGCAGAACTGGGATCGAAACCATTTGACGAGAAGCGAAAGATTATGAAACGCAGCGGTGTCCTGTTGACCAGGGCCATCGCAGAGGAAGAACGCTGGAATGAAGCGGCCCTCAAGCGGCGCGCCGAAGATCTTGCGGGCCGAGCGGTAAGGCTCTGGCCGTGGTCGGACACCGGCGCTGGTCCCCGCTGGCGGATGAGATGGCACATTGAAGGAGGCGACTGGCATAAGGAAAGTACGGCAAGTCAGATGGTGCTCAATGTCGCTGGAGATCTTCTCAGCAGGGATCCGAAGAACGCAGACCGATTGAGGGGGGACGCGCTCTCGTCAACCTTGCAGATGGCCCGCGTGTACCCACCTGGCAGCAAGGTCGGGAAAAAGAAGCACCTCATCATGCGGGCCGTACCCGGGCACGATTCCTTCGTAATGTATCCTTATGGACATTATGAACGGAGCGCCGCAAGGTGTCGAAAAATGGGGAAGCAGTGTGATCTCTCAGTCGAGGTCGAGCTTTCGGACACACTGAATATGACCAAGGAATTCTGGACGTTTCTCAAAGTGCAAACGGGAGGTCTGCAGGGTCAGTCTGATGAATGGCGCAGCTGGAATTGTCGGACGACGGGGCTCAACGATGCCGGTGACGTAATCGGCGTCAGTCTTGGCGATGAATGGATCGGCATCTACCTCAGAGCCTCCGACACGCCGAGCCGAGCCGAGCGAATGCTGCAGTATTCTCGCAAGATCCGTGAGTTGATGGGCGACCAGGAATTCGACGGGAATGCGGAGTCACGGAGCAAGGAGGGGAGGAGTATCACGGTCCGGCGGGGTTGGGACCGTGACGATAGGGACGCTTGGCCGACAGCCGCGCGGTGGATCAAGGACCAAGCGGATCGGCTGCATGCCATCGCCGAGACCTTGTTCTGATCCCGGAGCACATCGCCGGTCAGCCCATCACGGCCGCCCTCAAACAACTCCCCGGGATGCCACTTTGACCGAAAGCCTATTGGCCGGTTAAGTTAGTGTCGTGTCCTGCAAATAAGTTGACATGATGACGGGAACAGGGCATCGTACCTCCTCATCCACCCGAGATCAAGGAGGGGACCATGCCCCGGGGACGTCCGGTCCACCGCATCTGGACGGCCTTCCACATCCGGCCTCACCGGCAGAAGCACTTCACGCTCTCCACCGACCCGTTCTTCGCCGAGAAGGTCCGCGACATCGTCGGACTCCACCTCGATCCGCCCGAAAACGCGATGGTGCTCTGCGTGGACGAGAAGACCCGGACCCAGGCGCCGGAGCGGACCCGGCCCCTGCTGCCCCTCGGGCTCGGATACGTCGAGGGCGTCACGCACGGCTGCATCCGCCACGGCACCACCACGCTGTTCGCCGCCCTGGACATCGCCACCGGCCGGATCCTCGCCCAGTGCAGGGCGCAGCACCGCCACCAGGAGTTCCTGAGCTTCCTCCGGCACATCGACGCCAACGTGCCCGCTGATCTCGACATCCACCTCGTCGTCGACAACTACGGCACCCACAAGCACGCCAAGGTCAAGCGCTGGCTCGCCGCCCGGCCGCGCTACCACATCCACTTCACTCCCACGTACTCCTCCTGGCTCAACCAGGTCGAGATCTGGTTCAACATCATCACCCGGAAGGCCATCCGCCGCGGCTCCTTCTCCTCGGTTGCCGAGCTCAAGAAGAAGATCCTCCGCTTCACCGAGGAATACAACCCGGGGGCGCGTCCGTTCGCGTGGACCGCCACCGCGGACTCCATCCTTCGGAAGACAGAAAGATTATGTCTGTCTGTTTCCGGGACACGACATTAGGTTAGATTAAACTAAACTAAGCGATAGGTTCAGCGAGTGCCCCCTTCCGGCTGGCCACTGAAGGGTAGAAGAGGGATTCCCGCTTTGGATCGATGCCGGCGGCTCGGGCCAGCGAATCCAATGATCGAGCCACGAGGGCTCTGTCCTCCACCAGGACCGCCGATAATTCATCTGCCTCGTACTCTTGGCGGCGGCGAACCCACCCGGGAACGATGCCCATGAAGACCGCGCCCCCCAGCATTGCCAGGAGTGCCCCCGGGTATCGCTTGCCCCATCTCCACAGGTGGAAAACGACATAGAGAACGCCCACAAACCCGGTGGCGTTCACCGCTGACACCAAGAAGAACTTACGTGCATGTCCGCGGGCGAGGTGGGCGACCTCATGTGCCACAAGGGCCTTCACTTCATCGCCTTGCAAATGACGGAGGAGACCTTCGCCGAGGACGATTCAGGTCCGAGCCCCAAGCCCGATTACGACGGCGTTCGTCAGATCGCCTTGGATCATCGCCAGCCTCACTGGCCGTATCCCCGCATCCGCGGCCAGTTCATCCGCCAAGCCCTGCAACTGTCGCAGTCTCGACCCGCGTGCCCATCCGATTCCTTCAAGGTCTGCATGGTCAGCACGACCAGCCACGGCTTCACGAACTGCTGAACAGCCGGAAAGAGGGTCACCAGAAAGGGGACGGCCAGCAAGGCCCATCGAGTATCGGGAAGCGCCGTGGCGACCCAGGTCGCAGCGGTACCTGCAACGATGGTCAGTCCCAGTCCGATCAGCCGCGGACTACGGACTCGTCTGATAATTCGGCTCTTGACTCGCCAGTGAAGAAGCGCCGGAGAATGCGATGGGCCAGTCCGGACGTGCCTCGCGTCATGATTACAGCGCACGCAGCGATGATGCCGCCCCACACAGGTACGGGCAGAATGGCTGGAGCGGCCATCATAATCAACAGAACGATCCCGACGGTCACGACGGTAACCCCTCCGCCGCAGATCAGCGCCAGAGCTGCCGCAAACGGCGGAGCCACATCGGACTTGGCCGCCCAACTTGCCGCTACTGTTCCGAACTATGGCATTCACTACCGTTCGCATCGATTGCACACGTTGTCCCGGTCCGGGCAATTGTCATGTCACTAGAGGGAGAATGTAAGTGTCGAAGTGATCGATAAGGAGTCCAGGATCGCGGTCTTGCCAGAGTAATACGTGAGCCTCTACGCCGCGGAACCAGTGCATTATCTCTTGGATATATCGCGCGTCCTCGGCAACTCCATTGGTGAATATCCACCAGAACGGGAGTACGCTGTAAGGCTGCCTAGCAATAGTGCGGCCTGAATGAATGATCCCTGGCGTAAAGTACTTGCAGGCCCGTTCGTGAGCATTACCGGCCGCCCGTTGCCGCTTTATCTCAACATATATTGCCGTGCCATTCGGGCCACGGATGGCATGGTCTGGCTGGATCCCGTGAGGCCTTCCCGTCGCATGGGTTCCGTATATTCCCCCCAAGTCATTGGGTCTACGCTCCACTGAGACACCCACGCCAAGAGTGGCTACATGCTCGGACAACACCTCTTGGAACCATTTCTCGGCACTCAGTCCGCGAGCGGCGCTTTCGTCTTGCCACTTGTCCCGCCGCTCCAGATGTCGTCGAGCAATCATACGTCCAGCCCCCATGTATGCCAGTCCTTGGGGATAGTTTGGCCAAACAGATCATCTGCCGTCGGACGAGCGAACAACTCGATCTTGGCCATGTCCGGGAACATGGCTTCAATGCGCCTTCGCACCTCATCCGGTTTCCGTGAATGCTCGCGTCTCTTCTCGCGCACCAACTGACGAATATTTCTGGCTCCTCTGGGCTGGGGGATGCGGCCTCGCTTGAAGACAAGGCACAGCTCACATTGGCTCATAGTATAAAAGCCTGGATTGACACGTACCTTGTCCCATACGAATGCAACGGTGGCCCAACTGAATCCCCATGCTTTTCCAAGCTCAATGGCTTGATCCAAATGGGGATTCGTAGCCCATAGAAAGAGCAAGCAGTCTTGCTGTGCAATATCCCGCACCGGAAGGGTTTTCAGACCGCTCAAGGTTACTGTCGGATAGTGCTTTACCGCTCCTCCCGAATCGCTGTTCCCCGGCCCGGCGTGTTGCAATTGTCCCTTGTAGTCCCAAGGAGGATCAGCGTAGATGATGTCATACTTGGCGACAGGCAGTGGAGGAAACCCAGCCACCGCCTGCCACAACTCTCCTCGTCTCACTTTTGTGTCTGTCATGCTGTAAGATCCTCAAGTAGAGGAGCCGCTTCCTGTTGATAGTAAATCCCACATGTTAAATGTACACGATCTCATTCCCGTGTCAAGTCGCGCGTAACAAGTCCCGTGATCCAGCCTTCATTCATGGCATTTTTCCGGGTCTTCATCCATTTCTCCTCTTCTCCAGGTGGGGCCCCACCTCTCTTGGCGGTCCCGACGCCCTTCCCCATCTTCGGCTTGGAGCCACTTGGGGCGAGCGTGATGGAGTTCGGCCATGGTCCCGCTTTCCCTCTGGCCGCCGGCCCCCTACACTTGCAAACTACCGAATGCGCCGGTGAACCGCCGCAGCCCACCGACCGGAAGGACAATCATGCCCAGCCCGACTTCGCTCCTCGCCGCGCCCGCGCTCCTCTTGACGCCCGCGCTCCTCTTCGCAACCGCTCTCCTCTCCGCCCCGGCCTCCCTGACCGCCGCTCCGCTCCCGTCCCCGCTCCCCCAGGAGGAGGAAGCCGCCGCCCAAGCCGACGAGGACGAGCAGGAGAAAGCCCGATCCTACAGCGACGTCATCACCGAAGACGCCGTCACCAGCGAGGGCCTCTTCGACACGCACATGATCGACGGCGATCTCTTCTACGAGATCCCGCTCGATATGCTGGACCGCGAGATGCTCCTCCTCACTCGCATCGCGCGCACCCCCGACGGCGTCGGCTACGGCGGCTCGAAGGCCAACACCTCGACCGTGCGGTGGGAGCGGAACGGCGACCGCGTGCTTCTGCGCCTGGTCAGCTACGAGAACTTCGCCGGCGACACCACCGAGATCGCGGCGGCGGTCCGCAATTCGAACTTCGAGCCCATCGTCAAGGCGTTCGACGTGGAGGTGATGAACGAGGATTCGACGGCCGTCGTCCTGGAGGTCACCGATCTGTTCACCGAAGACGTCACCCTGCTCGGCCTGCAGAAGAACCGCCGCAGCAGTTACGGCGTGCGCCGCGTCGACGGCGACCGGACCTACGTGGTGCGCGCGACCGCCTACCCGACGAACGTCGAAGTGCGCCGGGTGCTCACCTACGATGCGACCGACGCCCCCTCGAACGGCCAGAGCAACACGCTCTCCATGGAGATGCATCACTCGATGCTCCTCCTCCCCGAAGACCCCATGGAGCCCCGCCTCTGCGACGAACGCGTCGGTTTCTTCAGCAACAGCCGGATCGACTACGGCCTCGACGAACAGCGCGCCGTCACCCGCTGCTTCATCACGCGCTGGCGCCTCGAGCCGAGCGACCCCGAGGCCTTCGCGCGGGGCGAGCTCGTCGACCCGGTGAAGCCGATCGTCTACCACATCGACCCGGCCACGCCCGCCAAGTGGGTCCCCTACCTCAAGCAGGGCGTCGAGGACTGGCAGCCCGCCTTCGAGCGCGCCGGGTTCAGCAACGCCATCCTGGCCGCCGCCGCGCCCGCCGACGATCCCGACTGGAGCGCCGAGGACGCGCGCTATTCGGTGATCCGCTACCTGGCGTCGCCGGTCCAGAACGCTTCGGGCCCGCATGTGCACGACCCCCGCACCGGCGAGATCCTCGAAAGCGACATCCAGTGGTACCACAACGTCATGAACCTGCTGCGCAACTGGTTCTTCGTGCAGACGGCCGCGGTCAACGAAGACGCACGCGGGGTCAAATTCGACGACGAGCTCATGGGCGAGCTCATCCGCTTCGTCTCGGCCCACGAGGTCGGGCACACGATCGGCCTGCAGCACAACATGCAGGCCTCGGCCGCGTACCCCGTCGAGGAGCTTCGCACCCGCTTCGTGTGCGAGATGGGCGTCGCGCCCTCGATCATGGACTATGCGCGCTTCAACTACGTCGCGCAGCCCGGCGACGACACCTGCCTCCTGCCGCTGGTCGGGCCCTACGACAAGTTCGCCGTGGAGTGGGGCTACCGTCCCTTCCCCGGCAAGGACCGCACGACCGAAATGGAAGACCTGCGCGCGATGGTCGAAGACATGCAGGAAGACCCCGTCTACCGCTTCTCGAGTCCCACCGGCTCGGACCCCACGGCGCTCACCGAGGCGATCGGCGACGACGCCATGCGCGCGTCGGACTACGGCGTGGAGAACCTCAAGCGCATCGTCGACAACCTCACCGAATGGAGCTTCGAAGACGGCGAGGACTACTCCCAGCTCCAGGAGCTGTACGGCAACGTGGTGGCGCAGTGGGGCCGCTACACGGGTCATGTGGCCGCCAACCTCGGCGGCGTCGTGCGCACCCGGAAGCGCCAGGGACAGGACGGCGTCCCGTATGCAGTGGTGGGCAGGGACCGCCAGGAACGGGCGATGGCATACTTGAACCGGCAGGTCTTCGCCACCCCCGATTGGCTGCTCGACGCCGATGTCCTGGACCGCTTCCAGGGAACCGGTGCGGTCGACCTCGTGCGCGCCCGCCAGGCGCAGGCGCTGAACCAGGTTCTCAACGTCGCCCGCATGAAGCGGCTCGTCGAGCAGGAGGCGTTCAACGGCGACGACGCGTACTCGCTGGGCCAGATGCTCGACGATCTGCGGGAGGGCATCTGGTCGGAGGTCGGTTCAGGCCGCGCGACGGACGCCTACCGGCGCAACCTGCAGCGCGCCTACCTTGGCCGGATGAAGGAGCTGATGGACGATGAAGAGGCGATGCAGTCGGACGTCGCCCCGTTCGCACGCGGGCAGCTTGCAGCTCTGCGCGGCGAGCTTGCGGCCGCCTCCGGCGGCATGTCCCACCGCGCCACGCAGCTGCACTTCGCAGACGCGATCGTGCGCATCGACCGGATACTTGACCCGGACGGCTGACGAGCCGCCGTCTCCGCCCCTTCGATTCCGCACTCCCTTGCCCGACCCCCGGAACGACCCCGAACCCCCAGGAGCACCCATGAAACGACGCTGCAACGAACTGTGCCCGGCCGCGCCGCAGGCGGGTGCCGCGAACTCGCGGAGCCTCGTGGCCGCGCTTCTGGCCGTCTCCTCACCCGGCCTCGCGGCCGCGCTTCCGGCCACCGCCGTCACCTCAGCGAGCTTCCTCGCCGCGCTGGAGAGCCAGACGATGCACCACGGCATGTACGACGGCCCCACCGTGCTGCGTGCCGCGCGCCTGCTCGATGTCGAGACCGGCGAGATGCATGCGAACGCGGTCCTCGTGGTCGAGGACGGGGTCATCACGGCGGTGAACCCCGAGACCGTCCCCGAGGCCATGCACGACATGGACCTGGGCGATGTGACGCTCCTGCCCGGCTTCATCGACGCACACACTCATCTCGGCGGAGAGATAAGCGCGGCCTCGTTCACCGACGCAGTCACCCGGACCGAGGCCTGGGGCGCCTTCAACGCGGTCGTCCACGGCGGGCGCACCGTGCGGGCCGGCTTCACTACCGTGCGCGACTTCGGCGGCGACGTCACGGTCGAGCTCGGCCGCGCCGTCGAACGCGGCGACATCGTCGCCCCGAGGGTCGTCCCTTCGCGCAACGCGCTGGGCATCACCGGCGGCCACTGCGACGTGACGGGATTCGCACCCGGGGTGCGCGAGCTGGGGCCCGAGGAGGGCGTCGCCGACGGCCCCTGGGAGGTGGTGGAAGCGGTCCGCTACCAGATCAAGCACGGCGCGCAGGTGATCAAGACCTGCGCGACGGCGGGCGTGCTGTCAATGGAAGGCCCGGTCGGCGCCCAGCAGTACACGCTGGAAGAGCTCGCGGCGATGGTCGGCGAGGCCGCCCGGCACGGCATCAAGGTCGCCGCCCACGCGCACGGCTCCGAGGGCATCATGGCTGCGGTGCAGGCCGGGGCGGCGTCGATCGAGCACGGGTCGATGCTCACCGACGAAATCATGGACCTCATGATCGAGAAGGGAACCTACCTCGTCCCGACCACGTATCTGGTCGACGTGATCGATCTCGACGCACTGCCGCCGCTCGTGCGCCGCAAGGCCGAGGAGATCCTGCCTCACGCACGGGCGAGCGTGCAGCGCGCCGTCGACCGAGGTGTCCCCATCGCGTTCGGCACGGATGCGGGGGTCTTCCCGCACGGCGAGAACGCGGGCGAATTCGGCATCTACGTCGATATGGGGATGAGCGAGCTCGAGGCGCTCCGCACCGCGACGATCCACGCCGCCGACCTGCTCGGCACGCCCGACCGCGGCAGGCTGGCGAAGGGGATGCTGGCCGATGTCATCGCCGTGCCGGGCAATCCCCTCGACGACATCGAGGTGACGAAGACCGTGCAGTTCGTGATGCTGGGCGGCCGGGTGATCAAGCATGTCATGAACGGGCGCGACATGCACTCCATGGGACATTGACACTCCATGGGACATTGAGCGCCTCCCTTCACGACGAACTCAGGACCGCAGTCCGGGCCCTCTGCGCCGACTTCGGCAACGAATACTGGCAGGCGGCCGACGCTGCCCGCGCCTACCCGCGCGAATTCGTCGAAGCGCTGACCGGCGCAGGGTATCTCGCTTGCCTGGTCCCCGAAGAATACGGGGGGATGGGGCTCGGCGTGCGCGAAGCGTGCGTAATCCTCGAGGAAATCAACCGGTCGGGCGCGAACGCCGGTGCCTGCCATGCGCAGATGTACACGATGGGGACCCTCCTCCGGCACGGTTCCGAGGAGCAGAAGCGGCGATACCTGCCCGGCATCGCGACGGGCGAGCTCAGGCTGCAGGCTTTTGCGGTGACCGAGCCGGACGCCGGTTCCGACACGACGCGCATCCGCACCTTCGCCGAGCGGCGCGGCGACCGCTACGTCGTCCGAGGGCAGAAGGTGTTCATCTCGCGGGTGCGCCAGTCCGACCTGATGATTCTGCTGGCCCGCACCACGCCGCTTGCCGATGTCGAAAAGCGCACCGGGGGCCTCTCCGTCTTCATCGTCGACCTGCGCGAGGCGGGCGGCGCGATCCGGGTGAACGCGATCGACACGATGATCAACCACGAGAGCTGCGAGGTCTTCTTCGACGGGCTTCAAGTCCCGGTCGCGAACCGCATCGGCGACGAGGGCAGCGGCTTCGGCTGCATCATGTCGGGGATGAACGCCGAGCGCATCCTGCTGGCCTCCGAGTCCATCGGCGACGGCTTGTACTTCGTCGACCGCGCATCGGACTATGCAAGCGCCCGGAAGGTGTTCGACCGACCCATCGGCGCCAACCAGGGCGTCCAGTTCCCGATCGCCGACGCGTACATGGCCGTCCGCGCCGCGGCGGCGGTCCGGGACGAGGCGGCCCGCGCCTACGACGCAGGCGACACGCGCGGTGAGAAGCCCAACATGGCGAAGTACCTGGCGTCCCGCGCGGCCTGGAAGGCGGCGAACGCGGCCATGGACACCTTCGGCGGCTGGGGGATGGCATCCGAATACGGAATAGAGCGCAAGTTCCGCGAAGCGCGGCTATACCTGGTCGCTCCGGTGGCGAACAACCTGGTGCTGAGCCATGTGGCGACCCATGTGCTGGGCATGCCGCGGTCGTTTTGACGGGCGAGGCGATGCCCGCGCCGCGTGACGGCCATCGGCGGCGGGAGCGCCGGATCCGCAATGCGTGAACGGTTGCCGGCCTGCCGTTCCATCCTCTTTGTGCCGGGCGACCGCCCCGACCGCTACGAAAAGGCCTTGGCCGCGGGTGCCGACGCGATCTGCATCGACCTCGAAGACGCGGTGGCACCGCCGCGGAAGCCGGGGGCCCGGGCAGCGGCTGCGCACTTCCTGGCAGGCCGCGCAAGCAACCCGAGCCGTCCGTCCCCTTCTCCGGTCGGCAGCGACCCGCCCGCGGCGTCTCGACAGGGCATCATCGTGCGCGTCAACGCACTCGAAACGCACGAGGGCGAACGTGACGCCGCGACCTTGGCGGGAGACTCGCGGCCCGACGCCTTCATGCTGCCCAAGGTGACGACCGACGATGACGTGCACCGCGCTCACCGGCTGCTGAGCGAAGATGTTCCCGTGCTCCCCATCATCGAGACTGCCCTCGGTCTCGAGAACGCGGCTCGCATCGGCGCGGCCTCCCGCGCCGTCGTCGCGCTCGTCTTCGGAGGCTTCGACCTCTCCGCCGAACTGGGTGCCGAGCCCCGGTGGGAGCCCCTGCTTTACGCACGCTCCCGGGTGGTTCACGCCGCCGCCCTGAGCGGACTCGACGCCATCGACATGCCGTCCCGGGACCTGCGCGAGATGACGGGGCTGCGTGCCGAAGCCGCGAAGGCGCGCAACTTGGGCTACACCGGCAAAGCGGCGATCCACCCTGCCCAGATCCCGGCCATTCACGAGGTCTTCACCCCGTCGCGCGCAGAGCTCCGGCAGGCGCTCAAGGTCCTCGAGGCGGACCGCGCCGCCGGGGGAGGCGCCGTCGCCCTCGACGGCAAAATGGTGGATCGTCCCGTCGTTGAAGCGGCGCGTCGGACCATCGAGCGGGCCCATCCGCCGCGCTGAGCCTGTGAACGAGCCCCCGCCCGCCGAGCCGGGCCGCCGAACCAGAGTCCGCACGGATATCCTCTCCCCCTGGCCGTCCCGAGCCATGCTCGGCCTCCTCGACCGCGACCCCGGCACCCTTTCCGAAGGAGACCCGCTGCCGCTCGGCTGGCACTGGCTCTACTTCAACGAACCGCTCCGCGCGTCACACCTCGGCCCCGACGGACACGAACTCCGCGGTGCATTCATGCCGGACGTGGATCTGCCCCGCCGCATGTGGGCGGGCGGAACGCTGCGCGCACTTCGCCAGGCCCGGCTCGGCGAACGCGCCGAAATGAGATCCGCAGTCCGCGAGGTGAAGGAGAAGAGGGGGAAGAGCGGCCGCCTCGTCTTCGTCACCGTGGGCCATAACCTGCTGCAAGGCGGCCACGCGTGCGTGGAAGAGGAGCAGGTCATCGTCTACCGCGAGGTCAGGCACCGCGAGGCCATGCGACACACGGCCGCCCGGCCCGCCCGGCCCGAGCCTCCCTCCCCGCCGCCGCACGCCCCGGCGCACGGCGGCGCGGATCGCCCGGCCGCGCAGTGGACCCGGATCTTCCTTCCCACCACCGTCACACTCTTTCAATTCTCGGCGCTTACATACAACAGCCACCGAATCCACTACGACCACACGTATGCAACCGAGCACGAAGGCTACGCGGGCCTCCTCGTGCACGGCCCTTTGACTGCGCTTCTGCTCCTCGACGCGGCCCGGCGGGAACATGCGGCGTCCGTCTCCGAATTCCGATATCGTGCGCTGGCACCGCTTTACGCCGGTCAGCCGATCACGCTGGCGGGGGGCCAGCGCGCCGTCGAGGCACTCGATCCGAATGGGAGGGTTGCGATGCGCGGCTGGATTCGGTAGAAGTGCGCGGCCGCTGGTTCGCGCCGACCCAGGTTAGTCCACTGGCGACTTACGGCCATCGGCAGCCGCCGTAGGCATTCGCGGCCCAGGCCTTCGTCGGCCTTCAGTGCCAGCCCTTCGAGCACATCGGCAACGGCATTCGCAAGATCGGCGTACGAGCATGGCTTCGCCCCGGTATACGTTCGCGATCAGCGGTTGGTCGCAGAGGCCTGGCAGCGACTGGATCACGCTCTTGCGTACCGATCTTGGAGTCATCAGCCCGCAGCGTTGCTTGTCAAGTCAGAAGTGAGCAGCCCGGAAGCCCGCCGATCACCGCCTCCGGTCCCAGTAGTCCACCGGCCGGTCGTCCGTCAGCCAAGAATCCGGGTCCACCCACCAGTGCTCCCCGTACGGCGTCTGGTTAGGCCACACCTCGTCGAGCGTGAGGCCGTCTCTGACGATGCCGCCCTGCACCACGTACATGATGTCCGCCGTGCTGCGGATGTCGTCGAGGGGATTCGAATTCAGCACCACCAGGTCGGCCAGCTTGCCGACCTCGATCGAGCCGATGTCGCGCTGGGCGCCGAGGAAGACGGCCCCGTGCAGGCTTGCGACTTCCAGGGCGGCCATGGGACCGCCGGCCGATTCGACCATCCAGATCTCCCAGTGCGAACCGATGCCGTGGGCCTGTCCGTGGGACCCGATCGCGCCCCAGCCGCCATACTCGATCGCGTCCATCATCCCCTGGGCGATGAACGGGAAGGAGTAGTCGGTGGCGGGACGCTCCCAGCGGCGGCGCAGGTGGGGGATGACCTGCCGCCAAGGAAGCCATTCGCGCTGCCTGGGGTCGAGCCAGACATCGGTCTCGGCAAAGTAGAACTCCTCGTTCCAGGGACCGATGCCGCCGACGATGAAGGTCGGCGAATAGATCGCGCCGGCGAGACCCAGGAAGCGGCTGAAGTCGCGGTAGAGCGGCAGGTACGTCATCGGATGCTCGAATGCGGTCTGGCCGTCCATGATCATCCCGAGCGTGTACGGGATGTCGTTGTTCTCGGAGGTGACCATGAGGCCCTTGCGCCGGGCGATGTCCGAGACCCACTGGCGCTGGTCACGGCGCGGCTGGAGGTACTGCTTGAGCGCGGTGGCGCCCCACGACGCAAGACGGTTGATGTTCTGTTCGGCGACTTCATAGCTGGTCAGGTCGTTCTGCCGAGCGCCGTCGCTGCGGTAGAGCGGGTCGCCTGTGGAAAAAGTCCTCGGGCCGACGACTTCGCCCGCCCGGATCAGCTCGGCGCTGGCGAACACATTCTGTGACCACATGGAGTTGTCAAGGTTGGCGGTCACCCCGTGGCGAGGTAGACGGCGGACTCGAAGTCGCGCTTCGGGATCAGGCCCTTGTGCTCGCGGTAGTGGTGAGCGTGCATGTCCACGTAGCCGGGGACGATGGTCTTGCCCGTCATGTCCATGGTCACGTCGGCCCCGGATGCATCGCAGTCCCCGACGCAGGCGATGCGGCTGCCCTCGATGAGCAGGGTGGCGTTCTCGTGCACCGCGCGGTCGTCGAGGGTGACGATGCGGGCGTTCGCGAGGGCCAGCGTGCCTTCCGGGATGACGCGGTCGATGCTGAGCCGGATGCCCGTCGTGTCGGTCTCGCCAGTCGCGGCATCGTGCACGAAGAAGCTCCGGCCGCTGCCGAACTCGAGCCGGTCGTCGTCCATCCAGCGCGGGTACAGCCCGCCCTCGGTGGTGAGCTGCACAACCGGAACGGGCGCGCCCCTCTTCTTGAGCTCGACGGGATCGCCGCCCGTGCCTCCGGGGGGCAGCGGTGCCCAGAAGACGTTGTCGCCCTCCTGAAAGGCGACGCGGTTTCCGCCGGGGGACACCACGAACTCGTCTCCGAACGGGATGGTGGCGTGCACCTGCAGGTCCGAGCCGTCCATGCGGGCCGACATCAGCGCGGTGGCGCGTGATCCGGAGTCGCTCTCGTGGCCGGCCGGGAAGTACACCCGCCCGCCGGGCCCGAACGACGCGCGGGCGATCTGGCGCCGGTTGCCGAGGAGCCCGCCGGACCCGCCTGCGGGGATCGTCAGGATCCTTTCCTGCGAGCCGCCTTCGGCCGGGACGCGCCACAGCTCCCAGTAGGGGTTCTGCGTGGCGGATCTCGCCCGCGCCGCCGCCCCGCTCCCCCGCGTCACCACAATCGCGGAGCCGTCGAGCGTCCACACCGGGTGGACGTACTCGGACGGCGAGGTGGTGAGCTGCCGGGGTGCGCCCCCGTCCGCCGGGATCTTCCAGACATGGCCGCCTTCACCGCCTTCCCACGTCGTGTACGCGATCCAGTCCCCGTCCGGCGACCACGAAGGGGAGAACTCGAAGGGGCCGTCGCCGGAGGTCATCCGGGTGGGCGCGCCGCCGTCCGCCGGTGCGATCCAGACCCTGCCCGCGGCTTGGAAGGCGATCTGCGACAGGTCGGGCGATGCGGCGTACCAGCGCAGCATCTTCGCCTCGAAGGGACCGTCGTCGATCCGGAAGTCGGCGCGGGTCATCTCCGAGATCGTGCGTTGCACGCGCGCCGAGAAGGGGACGGTCGTCACCTCGCCGCTCCCGACATCGAGGATGCGGATCCTGCCGCCCTGCGTGATGACGATCTTGGATCCGTCCGCGCTCCAGCCGTAGCCCGGCAGGATGCGCAGCGTCTTGATCCCCTCTGCGTTGTCGACGGTGACGGGGTCCATCGCGACGCGTTCACTGCCGGTCTCCAGGTCGCGGATCCACAGCGCGGCGCGGGGGCCGAAGGTATGGCCGCGGTACGAGATGGTGCCGCCCGGAATCCGGCGCACGAAGGCGAGGTGGCGTCCGTCGGGGGAGATCTCGGGGGCGTAGGCGCTCCCGCTCGAGCTCCGCACCTGCTGTGCCGCCGTGCCGCTCGTGATGTTGAGGATCTCGCCCGTGCGAAGGTCCCTGCGCCTCACTTGCCAGTGGCCGGCGGTGGCGTCGCGGCCCTGGAGCCCCGGCGGGCCCGTGTAGACGTGGAAGTAGAGGTGGCGGCCGTCCGCCGAGGGCGAGGGCCACTGCGCCTGCGGCTGGCCGGCGATCACCTGGATGCCGTCGCCCCCGTCCTTGTGATACATCCAGATGCCGCTGCGCCCTTCGGTGCCGAACCCCCCGGCGACGCTCTGAAGCCGCACGAAGATGTAGTCCCCGTCCGCCGACCACGCCGGCTCGACGGCGCGCAGCGTCTGGTCGCTGAAGACCGAACGCGGGTCGGAGCCGTCCGCGTCCATGACCCACAGGTTGTTCTGTCCCTCCCGGTCGCTGACGAAGGCGACGGTCGACCCGTCGGGGGAATAGCGGGGATGGTAGTGCGTGGCCACCCCCGTGCCCCCGGTCAGGAGCTCGGCTTCGCCGCCGCCGCCGTCGGCCGGAACACGGTAGATGTGGCCGAGAAGGTCGAAGATGACCCAGCGGCCCTCCGGGGAGATGTCCATCGACATCCATGTCCCCTCTTCGGTGACGAAGTCGATGTCGCGGGTCTCGCCCCGTGCCAGAGTCACATCCCACTCGCCGGTGTCGTCCTCCGCTTCTTGGGCAGGAAGGGGGGGTGAGAACGGTGGAATGAGTGCGGGTCCGAAGACGGCGAGCGAGGCGGCGATCGACAGAGCGGAGCGCATGAAATTCTCCCGGAATTGCGCTGTGGGGCCGGAACCCTGACGTAACGTTAGGGTTGTGGGTTGGGGGCGGGGGCTCCGGCAGCCCGTGGGGATGCATCGCCGCACGAATGCCGGGGCGATACATTCCACGGCCGCCGACCTTCAGAGTGGGGGTAGCCGCGCTTGCCAGCAAGGAAATGCCGGGACATTACGCTATTGAGTAAAATCTCTCAATAGTGTAATTCGATTCCGTGGAAGCCTTGAATGTCCGCACGGAAACCCTTCCGGCTCGTATGTGTGAAGAGCCCCGCTGGTTCCGGTCTGGAGCAGCGCAGGTCATCGCGCCTCCCGTCGGTCATGGTACTCGCTGAAGCCGCCACCATCCCGGAGCCGTACACCGAGGGCGAGAGGATGTCGCTATAGGCCGCCGACAACGGAGATAGGGTCAAGATGATTGGTCGCAGAGATTTCAGGTATCTCGCACTCGAGGCGGTCATCGTGCTGTTCAGCATCATCGCCGCCCTCTTCGTGGACAGCGCCAGGGAGGAAGCGGCACGTCGCGCAGCGGCGCAGGCCGCCGTCGAACATCTGATGCTTGAAGTCGATCTGAATCTCCACGAACTTCGCGCGATGAGGGACGACGTAACGACGAGACTGCGACAGATCCGTGCCCTTCGCGATCAACCGCCTGCCGACATCGGGCTCGCAGAACTCATCGACCGCTTCCAGGGCTACCGCACACCGGACCTTGCCGAGGCGACCTGGGAGCGCCTGTCCGGCAGCGATCTGGCGAGCGTCGTGGACCCCGATCTGCTTGCCGACGCGTTCCGCCTGTACGAATGGAACCGTCAGTTCGATCAGATCGATCGGGAGATCAGCCGCTTCGTCTACAGCGAGGTGTTCTACCTGCCGGAGCGCCTGGACACGGCTCTCGCGATTTCCGAGCGGATCAAGGAGCAACTGCTCGCATGGGCCGCGGTAGCCATCCCGCAGTTCGAGTCGTTCCTCGAAGGGCAGACAAGGTAGGACGGCAAGGTGGCGGTACGCCTTCGCCGCGCACTGGGCTGAAGGGCGGTCCCGACTGGTCGAGCAGCGCCTCAGGTGCGCTCCATCAGCGACCGGAAAGGCGACGGCTCGGCGGGGTTGTGGCCGGGGTCGTGCCGGGCTATCAGCGGGGCAAGTACGCCCCACTCTTGGTCGTATCGCCGGATGAGAGGCTCGTTCATGGCGTCGGGCGTGGTGCTTGGCGGCCCGGACCGCTTGTCGCAGTTCGGCTGCCGCCGTTGGGGGGCGGCGGTTTTTGCTTCTTGTTCTTTCGCATCGGTTGGTCCCCAAGCCCAAAGCAGGCGCGATTTGTACACCGCACCTACTGTTGTTGGGATCAGCAAGTGTTATCCTGATTGTCGTTAGATCAATCAGACGGGATCGCCAGATGCCAACCATGAGGCCTTTCGAGTGAAGACAGTGTTGCACCAACCAAGCCACAGGAACAGCGCTCGGCGGCGGTAGGCACCGGCCAGAGTAAAGGAGGAGGTGCCGCCATGGCGGGAAGCGGGAGGCGGTATCCGCCCGAGCCGGCCTCGCCCGGTTCAGGACGCGAAAGGGGCTTGGCTGCGTCACCTGGCCTGCTGCTGCTGCCGCTGATTGCTGTGACGGGCTTGGCCTGCAGGGGCGACGAGCAGACCATGTCTCCATTGCTGCGACTGGAAATCGACCACTCATCAGGCCGTCAGATCGTCAGCAGGTGGGAGCATGGGTTCAGGGGAATCGCAGCCTTGGATCATGAGCGGGGGCTGGTCTACGTCCTAGATGCGAGCGATCCGCTCGCCATCACGGCATTCTCCGTCGAGGATGGATCGGTCGTTGGCAGCTACCGGGAACGGGAAGGTGAGAGCTCCGGGGAGCTGCGGGACATCCAATCGCTTGCTGCCTCGTCCGACGGCGTTCTGGCGGCGGACGGCCTGCGGATCAACCGCTGGGATTCGGAAGGGTCTCTGGCGAGCGTCTGGACACCGGATGTCCGAAGGATTCCCAGCGTCTGCTGGTGGATGGACGAGCCCGCCGTGCCATTCCCGATGGGAGTACTCCGGCGAGACTCGGAAGGCTCGGGAACGGTACATGGCGTGGGGCGGGCCGGGAAGGGATTCGACGCGCCCGAGGAGGCTGGCTACGCATCGTCGCTGTTCGCCGCTTCCCGCCTTGCGTGCATTGACGACATAGCCTATGTCCTTGATGAACGACTGACGGGTTACTCGCTGGATGGACGGACATTCGAACTTCCAATCCCTTCGGAACTTGAGGAGGCGAGTCTGCGCAGGCGAGAATCTACGCGGATGATTGTCCCCGGATCGGAGAGCGAGACCGAGCCGTTCGTTCAACCGTATTCGGGACTGTTCGACGACGGCGAAGGAAATCTAGTGGTCACCCTCTGGGCATCCGAGACCGCCGGAGCCATCATTGATCCGCGGACGGGCTGTCAATCCATCATCTTGGACTCGAAACCGCAGAGAGCTTCTCGACGACTGATCGGCATATACCGAGACAGCGTTCTCGTGGCGGGGAGCAGCGTCCTTGAACGCTTGGTGAACGGCGTGCGCACGAGAATCGTCGACCCGAACGCATACGGGATCGCTTTGCGCCCGCTGCGGGCTGCCGACGGTAAGCCGCCCACTTCGGCGGAGCCGGGGTCAAACCCCGACAAAGTCGGCGGATGCGGCACCGACCCGCCGTGACTCCCTTCACGACCCGGAGGTGCGGGTCACGAAGATGAAGGACGGCCGGACGCACTTGACCACGGTGGGAAGGGGAAGCGCGACGCGCAGAAGGCGACTTACGGCAACCGACGGCGGATCCGGGGCAAGCGATCTGCGCCGTCGCGGGGAGATGGTGGCGCGGATGCTGCCAGTTAGTGAGGAGGTCCGACGCACG
This sequence comes from Longimicrobiales bacterium, assembly GCA_965215065.1. Taxonomy (GTDB): domain Bacteria; phylum Gemmatimonadota; class Gemmatimonadetes; order Longimicrobiales; family Gaopeijiaceae; genus Bin94. The sequence goes on along the minus strand of OZ244037.1, from coordinate 98,797 downwards.
TGCCATCGCACTCTGCCAAGGGAACGTAATGGGCGGTGCAGTCCCATTCGTCCTCGCACCAGAAGCACCACCACGGGTGATCGTCGTCCCATGTGCACACCGTGTAGCACCAATCACCCATGGGCGCGACACACGGATTGAAGTTAGGCTGGTTGTACCCGCTTGCCAAGTCGACAAGGGCAAACCCGACCGCCGCAGCCGTGAACGTAATTGCGAGTACCTTCTTGGTTTTCTGGATCATTGCGATCCTCCTGTAGGATGAAGTGCCATTATTGTTGGGAACAGATCCGAAGCTTCCAAGACGAGGGTAACGCCTTGGCCCATCGCCACGCGGATGGCCACCCCCTCACCGGGCAGGACCAGCGATCCCAAGTATTCGCCGGTACCGAGACTGTACCGGTCCAAGGTCCGAGCCCCGACCAGGACGAAGAGGGTGTCGCCAAGAGTCTCCATGTCACGGGCGGAACTGTACCTCGGGGCTGGTGGATCCAGAGACATGCCGACGCCGTTGCCCCCTGGCAGGGGTTGCATCACCAGCCGACGGAAGTCGGAATGCTCCACGTAGGGATACGAATCCGACGATTCGGTACCGGAAAAGACGAAGAACCCATTGCCGTACTTGAATCCGAATGCCCAGCGTCCGCCTGCGGCACCGGCTACCTCGCCGAAGGTCTGCAGCGGGTGCATTGTGCGAAAACCATCCCACGGCACTGCAACGGGCTCCGATATCGTTCCGTCTTCGGACATGTGCACCCAAGGCTGTTGGACCGTCCATTGGGTGACGTAGCCCCCACCGCCAAGCGCTGCGATCCCTGCCAACTCGCTAGCTGTCCGCAGTCCTGTCGGCCGATCTATCGAGGTCTCTCGCAACCACTCGCCCTCGGGAGAAACCCAAACCATTCGACCGTTGCCCGAGTCGCCGATCACCACCTCCCCAAGCTGATTGGCAGCGATGGCCGTGGGCGACAACAACTCTCGAGGTCCCTGTCCGCGCCGACCCCATGACCAAGCGATGCCGTCCGGGCCGATGCGATGGACACGGTCCGTGATCTCATCCAGCACCACGGCATCACCTTCCGGAAGCGCGGCGATGCTGTGCACGGAGGCCAGCACTGTATCGCTTATTCCGCCGTAGTACGTCCACAGAGTATCGAATGCCCGCGAGTCCACCGTGCGATCGCCGGTACCCGCATTGTAGAGATTGACCGGTTCGTGGTCCAGCCGGGCCCCGTTCCCCGGCGCACAGGCCAAGAATGTCACAAGGATGATCGCGAAGAAGGGGGAGGACATCCTATTCACTGAGCAGTCCCCACAACTTTCTGGAGTCTACGGACTAATCCGGGTACATCGGCAACGTTAGACAAGCTGAGGTGCTCAATCACCCACACATGACCCGTCGGCCCTACTCCAAGCGCCAGTGGCGCGCCGAGTCTTCCCAAGTATGCTGCCACACCCCTGCCATTGACCAGCTCATGGCGCAAGTGTTGAGCACGCTCAGTCTGGAGTGCACGCAACGCATTCGTATCTGTGCCGTCGTCGACCAAGAGGCCCAGAACTGGCACGCCAACGGTGCGAAGGCCATCAGTAACAAGATTCACGATCCCGTTGGTACTGGTGCGCTGGCAATCTGCGGGTGACATCACGAAGAGCACGCCACCACCATTGCTTGCCATCTCGACAACGTGGGAGCGGAAGTCGTTCAACGCCAGTCGTTCCCAAGTGCCCGATGCCATGAAGAGAGCGGAAGCGACTGCCAGCAGTGCGGTTATCCAAGATGTCTTTGCATCTCGCGCCGCGTCCACAGACCTATATCTAGAGCTAGAGATCGACCTAATAAGACTGCCTCCAACGGCCAGAGCTGACTCGCGCAACGAGGTGTAGATAGTCGGTATCAGCCTGAATATCTCTGTCGGTCACTCCTCCTCAGTTCTCGCCCGCCATCGCGGTCACCGTGCGATCGACACGGAAGCCCAGCAGCTTCCCGCCGATCTCGATCGTGGCGTAAGCAGAGACGCGCTGCTCGTACGAGGTGAGGGCCTCGATCGGGCGCTCCACCCGCATGAGGGCCAGCATCGCCTCTGACTGCAGGAGCTGCATCATCGCCCCCTGCTCGGTGTTCATCACCCGGCCACCGCAAGGATCCATCGACCGTATTTCACTGCAAGTCCTCCGTGTCTGGAGCGCCCCGCCCGGCGCGGGCACCTGTCAGCAGAACATGAGCATTCATGATAGCGTGGGAACCTCACGAAAGCAGCTTCGAGTGTCGGGATGTTGGGATGTCGGGAGCAAATGAAGATGTCCGTTCTTCCGTTCCGCCGCCCGCCGAGGCGAGCGGAACGAGCCGAGGAGGGCGGCGGAACGGAGTTTTCACTCCGATCGGCCCCCACCCCTCTCACCTCCCCCTTCCCGGCATCGCCACCGCATCGCCGATCCGGGGGCGCAGCCCCTCCGCGTACACCTTGGCGTTGAGCGCGGGCAGCCGCTCGGTGAGCAGCTCGTTCACCCGTTCGATCACGGCGGGCAGATCCTGCCAGGAACGGTCGATCTGCCATAGCTGGTCGGCGGTCGGCGGGCTGGTGGCGCGCTCGATCTGTCCCCACATACCAGCGCCCCGTCCCGCGTCGCCGAGAGCCTCGCCCGCCTCGTCGAGCGCCTCGCGCAACGCCTCGATCTCGTCGTCGAGCTCCTCGGGCGCATTCTCGGCAGCGCCGACCCGCTCCTCGGCCTGATCGAGCTGTTCGCGCATCGCCCCGATCCGCTCCCGGGCGTCGTCCACCGGGCCCGACAGCCGGTACGAGTCCATCATCGCCTCGTGGCGCGCCGCCAGGTCGCTCCGGGCGATCTCGACCCGGGGATCGAGGCGCACCTCGACGGGTGTCTCAACCGTCTCGGCCCCCGCCGACAGCGCGACCGTGTAGCTGCCGGGAAGGACTCTCGGCCCAGGGTCCATCGCCTCGCCGTCGCCGCCGTCCGCCGCAAGGCGCAGGTTCCAGACGACCTCGTTGAGGCCGGCGTCGCCCGTGCCGTCCAGTTTCCGCAGGACGGCACCGCCGCCGTCGGTGATCGTCACCGTGACACTGTCGGTCGCCGCGCCCAGGTGGTAGCGGATCCGTGCGCCGTCGGGCGGGTTGGGGGCCGCGTAGATGCCGGGGGTCCAGCCCTGCGGGGTGTAGCGGTTGTAGGAGGTGGCGCGGCGTACGGGGTAGAGGTGGACGGACGAGGCCATGACCTCGCGGGTGAGCCCCTCGAGCGGGGCGATGTCGTCCATGATCCAGATGCCGAGGCCGTGGGTGCCGACCACGAGGTCGTTGTCGCGCGGGTGCACGACGATGTCGTCGACGGGCACGGTGGGGAGCCCGTTCCTGAGCGGCGACCAGCTCGCGCCCCGGTCGATGGAGACGTGAACGCCCACCTCGCTGCCCGCGAAGAGGAGGTCGTGGGCACGGGGGTGCTGCGCGAGCGCGTTCATGGAGGTGGCGGGCAGCCCGTCGGTGATCCGCGTCCAGTTCTCGCCGAAGTCGGTGCTGGCGTAGATGTACGGCGCGAAGTCGTCGTTGCGGTGTCCGTCGAAGACCGCGAAGACCTCGCCGGCAGCGCCCCGCGAAGCCGCGATCCGCGTCACGTAGGTGTGAGCGGGCAGCCCGGGCACGTTGCCGGTCACATCGGTCCAGTCGGCGCCGCCGTTCCTCGTGACGTGCAGCCGCCCGTCGTCGCTCCCCGTGTACAGCATGTCGGCGTCGAAGGGCGATTCCGCGATCGCGGTCAGGTTGCCGTAGCTGGCCCGCCCGTCGTTGCGCGACATCTGGGGCTCGCCGCCCGCGACGCCCATGAGCATGAGCGTGTCCCGATCGATGGCGTAGGTGAGGTCCGGGCTGATCTCCTCCCAGCTCCGGCCGAGGTCCGGGGAGCGGAAGAGGATGTTCGAGCCCGCGTACAGGACCTCGTCGTCGTGCGCGGAGAGTAGGAGGGGCGTGTCCCAGTTCCAGCGCAGATCGCGCTCCTCTTCCTCCTCGGTCGGGCGGGGGAGGGGGCGGATGCGTGCGCGCTCTCCCGTGGGGAGGTGTACGCGCGTAAGGTTACCCCCCTGCGACTCCGCAAACATGAGGTCGGGATTCGCAGGGTGCATGACGGTGAAGAAACCGTCGCCGGACCCCACGTTGTACCAGTCGCGCGTGCGGATCCCCTGGTTGGAGAGGGTGTTGGAGGGCGCGCACCAGGAGCCGTTGTCCTGAAGGCCGCCGCAGACGTGGTAAGGGTCGCGCATGTCGACGCCGATCTCGTAGAACTGCGCGAGGGGCAGGTTGCGGAGCTGGTACCAGTTGTCGGAGCGGTCCCAGCTGACCGAGACTCCGCCGTCGCCGCCCAGAATCAGGTGATCCGAGTCGGCGGGGTCGATCCAGAGGGCGTGGTGGTCGAGGTGCACGCCCGCCGCGGCGTCGGGGGTGAAGTTCCGCCCTCCGTCGGACGAGCGGTAGAGGCTGGAGCCGCCCAGGTAGATGCGCTCCGGGTCGTTGGGGTCCACGCGGATCTGGCTGTAGTACATCGGGCGGTTATTGGTGGTGCTCAGGTGCTCCCACGTCTCGCCCCGGTCGGTGGAGCGGTAGACGCCGTTCTTGACATCGGTGCCGCCGGGGCCGCCGCCGAAGCCCTGTCCCGGTGCCCGCTTGTCCGCCTCGACGAGCGCGAAGACCAGGTTGCCGTCGCGTCGGTAGATGTCCAGCCCGATGCGCCCCTTGTCGCCCTCGGGAAGGCCGTCGGTGAGCTGCGTCCAGGTGTCGCCCCCGTCGGTCGTCCGATAGATGCCGCTGCCCGGCCCGCCGCCGTTGAACCCCCAGGCGCGTCTGCGCCGCTGGTACATCGCCGCGAAGAGAGTGCGGGGGTCGCCGGGGTCCATGACCAGGTCGATCGCGCCGGTGTCGTCGTCGACGAAGAGGACCCGTTCCCAGGTCCGCCCGCCGTCGGTGGTGCGATAGACGCCCCGCTCGGGGTTGGCGCCCCAAAGGTGCCCGACCGCCGCCACGTACGCCGCGTCGGGGTCGCGCGGATGCACCTGAATGCGCGAGATGTGGTGCGTGTTCTCGAGCCCCAGGTGCGTCCATGTCCGCCCGGCGTCGGTGGAGCGGTAGACGCCGGCGCCCCACGGCGAGCTCTGTCGGTTCTGAGGCTCGCCCGTGCCGACCCAGACCACGTTGGGGTTGGAAGGCGCCACGGTCACGTCGTCGACCGAGGCGGTCTCCTCGTCCCTGAAGACGTGGGTGAAGGTGATCCCCGCGTTCTCGGTCTTCCACACGCCGCCCGTCCCGACCCCGACGTAGAAGACGCGCGGGTCCGACTCCACGACCGCAAGGTCCGAGACGCGACCGCCCATGATCGTGGGGCCGATGGTACGGAACTCCAGGGCAGCCGTCGCCTGCGCCACGGGGTCAGGGGTCTCTTGGGCCCGGAGATGCGCGCCCGAGGCGAGCACGAGGCCGGCGGCGAGGGCGAGGCCGAGGGCGAGGCCGGCGGCAAACAGCGACGAATGGTGATGACTCTCGGTGCGGTCCACGATGGTGCGGTTCACGACAGGGCGGTTCACGATGCTGCGGTCCACAATGATCTCCGGTACAGAGGGGCTGCGGGTGGGGGGGCGGGGCTGTGATTCCGGCACCCCGTATCGTTCACGGATACAATAGGTGTCGTCCACGGATACAATAGGTGTCGTCCACGGATACAATAGGTGTCGCGCGCGGATGCAACAGGTGCGCGACCATGGCGGACAGAAGTATTGTCGGTAGTCCGACTCGAGTTGAACCCGAGTCGACCCGGGCATACGCTGCGAAGCGAAGCGAACAGGAGCCACCACGAATGACGAATCGGCGTGAATTCATTGGGCGGGCGGGCATCGCGGCCGGGGCCGCGGCGCTTGGCCTCGGATCGCTGCGGCGGGCGGCCGCGCAATCCGGCTTCGGCGGACGCGGGAAACCGTCCCGCAGATCCCGCCAGGAGCGGATGAGCATCCTCATCTTGGGAGGCACCGGCTTCATCGGGCCGCATGTCGTTCGCCGCGCGCTCGCCCGCGGACACGAGATCACCCTATTCAACCGGGGCCGCACCAACACCCACCTCTTCCCGGAAGTGGAGAAGCTGGTGGGCGACCGGAACGGCGACCTTTCGGCGCTGTCGGGGCGCCGCTGGGACGCCGTCATCGACAATTCGGGATACACGCCCCGCCAGGCCGGGCTCTCCGCGGGCCTCCTCAAGGACGCGACCGGCCAGTACCTCTTCACCTCGACGCGAGCGGTGTACACCGACTTCACGGCCGAAATCATGAACGAGGACGCGCCCGTCGGCCCGAAGGATCTTCCCGAAAGCGAATGGACCGCGTACGGCCCGGCCAAGGTCCTCGCGGAACGCGCGGTGGCAGAGAGCTTCGGTGCGCGCACGCTGATCGTGCGGCCGCCGGTGATCGTGGGCACCGGAGACCGCAGCGACCGCTTCACCTACTGGCCCGTGCGGATCGACGCCGGCGGCGAGGTGCTGGTGCAGGGCGACCCGGCCGACCCCGTACAGTTCATCGATGTGCGCGACCTCGCCGATTTCTACGTCCACCTGCTGGAGCAGCAGACGGCGGGCATCTTCAACAGCGTGGGTCCCGGCGCGCCTCTGTCGGCCGCCGAGCTCGTGTACGGCATCCGCGCCGTCACCTCGACGCCGGTCGCTTTCACCTGGGTGGACTGGAACTTCCTCGCGGAGAGGGGCCTGATGCCCCAGCGGCAGCTTCCGTTCTGGCAGCCGCCGAGAGGCCGCTACCTCAATTACGGCCGCATGGACAGCAGCCGCGGCATCGCGGCCGGGCTCACCTTCCGGCCGCTGGCCGTGACGGCAGAGGACACGCTGGACTGGCACCGCAGCCGCGAGGCGGGGGGCGACGAGTACCGGCTGCGCACCGGGCTGGACCGGGCGACCGAGGCCGGACTGCTGCGCGAGTGGCGGGAGCGCGGGGCCGGCAGCCCGTAGAAGAAATCCGCCCGGCTCTCGAGCAGCCCGAGGATAAATCCGCGCGAGCACCGAGAGCGGCGAGGCATCCACGCTGGATTCATCCGCGGCTGTGCTACCGATCCTCGTGCAGACGGTTGACCAGATTGCGAAGGCAGTACTGCCCCATCCGGTTCAGCGCCCCCTCCTCGCGCTCCTGCATGACGTGCATCGCGAACATCAGCACCGCGGACTGCAACAGAGCGAGCAGGGTCGTGTAGAAGGCCACGCCGAGGTCGCCGGTCACCTGTTCCATCATCTCCGGACCGATCGACGCTTCAGTGAGGCTCGCACCCGCGAACATCACCCCCGCCGTCCGCATCGCGAAGGCGATCCCCAGGACCGTTCCGATGAAGCCCAGCGTCGGGATCAGCCAGATCACGTATCGCAGCATGTTGTACCGAAGCTCGATCTCGTGCTGGCACAGCTCGATCGACAGCTCGATCATCGAGGTGACCTGATCGATCGATCCGCTGTTGCGAAACTGCAGCAGCGCCCCGGTGAGCATTCGCTGCAACAGGTAGCGGCCCTCCGGGTCGGACTCGGCCACCTGGTCGTTGAGCATCGCGGCGTCTCGTTGGCGCACGACCGTGCGGTCGTCCTCGGGAAGCAGTCCCAGCCCGATCTGCGCCCGTTCCCGGCGTCCGGCCAGGTGGCGTACCAGCAGCTCGCCGGCCGCCATGCAGAACGCGAGCCACATGATGTTCTGGATCGTGAACGGATACGGGAAGATGCGGGTGTTCCTGTCGATCAGCAGCTCGGCACCCATGCTGTCGTCGCCGGCGGGGAACACGAACGAGAGCACTCCGACGAGGGCAATGCCGAACAGAAGCGAGCCGAACAGAACCACCGCCCGGAACGGTACGTGGTCGTCCCTTGCCGGTCGCCGGGAAGCGCCTCCCTTCGCCATCGGCAGATCGCCGTCCTGCACGGTCACCGGTTCATGCCTGCGGCGTCCCGCTTTCCTCCCGGTGCATCTGGTCACCCGGACGACCGGCCAGCGTCGGATCTGTCGGCGTCCCCGCTTCGTCCCGCTCTCCCCGGACGCACCGGGGCAGATTCACCCCGTCCATCTGGGGGTTGATGTTCGACTCAAAACGGCTCAGCCCTTCCGGTATGCAGCCAGACAGACGGTTGTGGCTCAGGGACAGTCGCTTGAGGTTGCCGAGACTGCCCAGTTCGGCCGGAATCCTTCCGGAGAGCTGGTTGCGGTCCAGGGACAGCACCTCGAGGCGTTGGAGTCTGCCCAGCTCGGGAGGGATCCTCCCTGCGATCCCCGTGCGCGACAGGAGCAGGCGGCGGAGGTTCGTCAGGTTGCTCATCTCGGCGGGGATGCTTCCGGTGAGCGGGTTGCCGTAAAGGTACAGATCCTCGAGCCGGTGGAGGGAACCCAGCTCGGCCGGTATCTCGCCGGACAGACGATTGCCCTGAAGGTAGAGAACCTCGAGCCCGCTCAAGTTGCCCAAGTCCGCAGGAATCTCGCCGGATAGCCGGTTGTCGGCCAGATTCAGGTACCGCAGATCCCGCAGAAGTCCGAAGGTCTCGGGAATATTGCCGCCCAGGCCCCGGCCGGCAAGGTCGATGCCCGTAACGGAACGGCCCGCCAGCCGCACACCGGTCCACGAAACCCAGTTGCGGTTACGACTCCAGTCGAGCAGTCCCGCCGCTCCGGCAAGATCGCCCGCCGACAGCAGGAGCACTTCGCCGTCTCCTTGCGCCAGCGCGAACCGACGCTGGGCCTCGGCGAGCCGCTCTGCGTCGGCCTGCCGCTCGGCCTCCAGGCGGGCCTCCTCGGCCAGACGCGCCTCTTCGGCCAGGCGTTCGGCGTCCAGGCGTTCGGCTTCGATGCGCTCGGCTTCCAGGCGGGCCTCCTCGGCCAGACGCGCCTCCTCGGCCAGACGCGCCTCTTCGGCCAGACGCGCCTCTTCGGCCAGGCGTTCGGCTTCGATGCGCTCGGCCTCCAGGCGGGCCTCCTCGGCCAGACGAGCTTCTTCGGCCAAGCGGGCCTCCTCGGCCAGCCGCTCAGCCTCCAGGCGCTCACCCTCGATACGCTGCGCCTCCAGCTGGCGGTCAAGAGCAAGCTGCTGCTCTTCCGCACGCTGACGTGCTTCGGCCAGCTGCTGTTCCTGCGCGCGCTGGCGTTCTTCGGCCAAGCGATTGAGCTCGGCTTCCCTTTCGGCCTCCAAGCGCGCCTCCTCGGCCTCTTCCTCCACGGCTCGGCCGGCCGCGAACAGCTCCGAAAGACTCTTGCGGTCCAGGTAGCCGGTTTCCTCGATTCCGTGTGCGGCCTGCCACTGCCGCAGCCCCGTGCGGGCATCCGGATCCAGCACGCCGTCCGGCTCCCCGGAGTAGTGCCCCGCAGCCGAGAGTCCCGTCTCGACCAGCTCGATCGTCTCCGGGCTCAATCTGATTCGGGCTTCTGCGGCCGCAGCGCGCTGCTCCGGCGTTACGGAGCTGTTGCGCGCCACCGAAAGCATCAGCGCCCCCGCAAGAGATACGACGATGATCCCGGCAGCGTAGAACCATCGCCGCCGACTGATTCGGGCAACAGGGTTCGCATGTCTGCGCGCCTCCGTCAAAGCGGGTGCGGATTCGCGGGTCGATTCTCTGCGCAGCATCTCCAACCAGCTCGCCAGATCCTGCGGCCGGGCCGTCTCGTCCACCTGCATCGCGGACTGCACGGCAAAGGCAAGCGGCGCGCTTACCGGCCGTCCCGCCGCTGCGGCCGGGTCCGGCTGGGTGTCCCGCCCGGCACGCTCCGCGGCGTGGAAGGGCACCTTGCCCGTAAGCGCGTAATAGGCCACCGCCCCCAGCGAGTAGATGTCGCTCCAAGGTCCCCGTTCTGCTGTGGGACTGTACTGCTCGATCGGTGCGTATGTCGATGCCGGGGCAGTCCAAAGCGACTCCTGGACGGCCCCGGCCTGCGAGACTGCCGATCCGAAGCCGACGAGCACGGCCGCATCATCGCGCGACCGAAGCATCACGTTGCCCGGGTGGATGTCCAGATGCAGCAGACCGAGTGCGTGAACATCGGCCAGCCCGGTGCCGATCCCCTCCAGCATCTTCTGAACCCTGTCGCCGGGCAAAGGACCGGCCTTCTCGATCTCTTCCTCGAGGTTGCACCCCCGGACATGCTCCGTGACCAGATATGCAGTGCCGTTCGCTTCGGCGACGCGATGGACCTTTACGATCCGGGGGTGATCCACCCGGGCCAGGATGCGCGCTCCGGTCAGGAAGCGCTTCAGTCCCATGGCGTACGCTTCGGCAAAGGCCGCCGACCTGAGCCCCACCGCACCGTCGGCGCCGCGCGTCCCCCAGGCCCGCGGCAGGTATTCCGTGATCAGAACCTTGCGATCGAGACCCAGCTCGTGCGCGAGATAGGTGATCGCCGAGCCGTCCGCTCCCAGCTCGTGCTCGATGCGGTATTCGCGTAAAAGCACCGATCCCGGCCGAAGAGCATCCGGCGAAGGAACGGCGGGCGTCACCAGCTCCACGCAACCCCCAGCTGGGTGCGTGCGCCGGCGCGGCCGACGAACAGGTTGGCTTCAAGGGGACGGACGAGCGCCGTTATCCGCGAGAGTTCTTCGACCTCGCCCATCTTCTGCGAGGCCAAGACCCATTGGGCCACGCCCCAACCACCGAGAACTCCGCCGACGCCCATGACCCAGTTCTTGACGGTCGAGGCCTTGTCTTGCCTGTCGGCGGCGGACTGAAATTCCATGACGTCCTCGAAGTCTTCTTCCTGCGGCTCCGCAAAGTGCGGAACGTACTCGACCGTCGCGAAGGAAGCGGCGGCCAGGAAGACGCCCCAGAACACCTTTCGTTTCCCCAAGGAGCGGTTCAGGGTAGCCTCGGCGTACTGCCGGTCGAGCGGCTGCGTCGTCGCCTCGGGGAATTCCCGCTCCAGCTCCGCCATCCTGCGCCACCCGAAGACCGAGCGGCCGATCCCGTAGGCGGCCAGCGCCGCGGCCCCGACGAGGGCCACGTTCTTGACGCTCGTGGCAGTGCCCTCTCTGTCCTTCGCGGCCTCGTACGCGGCTTCGTCCTCGTAGGAATTCCGCTCCTCCGCCTCGAAGAAGATTGATACGGACAGCTGGGCAGTGGCCGCCAGCGCCGCGCCCTGGGCCGCCCTGTTCATTCCCGCCGATCGGCTCTGCTTCGCAGTGGCGTGCTGCTGCTGGACGTTCGGGATCGGCATGCCGCCGCCGCCCGCTCCCAGCGGCTGGTTGCCCGCCGCAGGTTGCGGGCCCCCCACCACGGAGACCTCGCTGGCCAGGACATACCCGACCAGATTCTCCTGGCCCGGGGGGCCGGGAACGGACACGGCGAAGTATGGGCCGGATTCGCCGACCCATTCCAGCACCGTGCCGGTCGGCAGCGCGGCGATGACCGGACTCGACGCGGACGGGTCGAGCCTGAGGACGGTTTCGGCGATCACTTCGACCTGCTGCGCCGTGGCCGCCTTGGGCCCTGGCAGGCCTGCGGCCGCGAGCAAGGAGGACTGCCAGAAGACTGCCCGAAACAGGACTCTGCTGACGTTGACTTTCATTGCGTACCTCCGTGCTCTTTTCCGGGGTAACTGGTCCTGGGTAACCGGCTGCGGTCCCTTGCTTACCAGCTCCAGCTGATTCCGATGTGGGTACGGGTGCCCCGACGGCTTGCGAACAGCTCGACGGGCGCTCCGGCGACGGAAGGTCCGAGCGGCACAGAAAGTGCCGAAGTCCTGACGGACGCTTCGATCTGGGACATCTTCCGGGCTCCGAGCACCCACTGCGTTAGGCCCCACCCCCCGAGACCGGCACCCAGCATGTACGTCCACGACTTGGCGGTTTCGGCACGGTCCCGTCTGGTCTCAGCGGCGCGGAAGTCTTCGGCATTTTCGAAGTCTTCGGCCTTGGGAACCTCGAAGTACGGAACCCACTCGACCGTTCCGTACGCGGCGATCGGCAGTAAGACGGCCCAGAAGACTTTCCGTTTGCCGGAAGAGCGCATCCTGAAGGCATTGCCGTACTGCTCCTGCAGCGACGGGCCTGCCGACCGCGGAAGCTCGAGCTCCAGGCTGCGCATGTTCCACCAGCCGAAAGCGATCTGTCCCGCTCCCCAGGCACCCAGGGCCGCGCCCAGCAAGGTGGCGATGCTTCTGCCGGATTCGGCGGTCTCGCGCCGGTCCAGCGCACTCTGATACGCGTCGGCGTCGTCGTAGTCTTCGGCGACCGGAACCTGCAACGGAGGCACGAACTCGAGAGCCGCATGCGAACCGCCGATGAAGATGAGGCCCCAGATCAGCTTGCTCACGCCCGACGAACGACGCTCTCGCTCTTCATTGTACCTCTCCTCGAGGTTCCGAACGCTGAGCGAGGGCACTCCCGGCACTCCTGTCGGGATCTGCACGGCGGGTGGTTCGTTGGCTGGTGCCGCTGTCACGCCCACCAGCTCCACCTCGCTGGCCAGGACATATCCGATGACGTCTTCCTGGCCGGGAGCCCCGGCGACCGACACGGCGTACCACGCGCCGGACTCTCCCACCCAGTCCAGAAGCGTCCCGGAAGCCATGGTGGTTATGATCGGGCTGGAATCTCTGGGATCGAGCCTGATCTCGGTGCTGTCGGCGACGATGCGGACCTGCTGGCCGTCGGCGTCCACCGGTGCGATTGCGGCGATCATAAACAGAATCGCCGCTGCGCCCCTCGCCAAGGACAGCCGGAGCGGCTCCCCGGTATTGCCGCAGACCGCGCTGTCGGCTGGTACTTTAACTCTCATCATGGTTCAGTTCAGCTCGTGAGTCAGGGTTTGGATGCGGGCAAAATATCATGGAATGAGTCGGGCCTCACAACAGCGAGAGCAGAAGATTGACCGTCAGCGAGCCCCCCACGTCGCGCACGAACTGACCGCGGCCTGCGTTGGCGACCGCCTGCAGGAAGCTATCCACCTGAGGATCGACCACTCCCTGAGAGTTGATGTAGACCGTGGAGACGCGGTGGCCCGGAACCCGTGCGATCGCGGCGGCGGTGGCGATGGAGCGGTTGACCTCTTCCGGGTAGGCGGGGTGGTCGGTCACGAGCACGATGACCTTTCTCTCGGCCTCGGGCCGCCACGGCATTCGGGCCGCTTCGGTCAGCGCCCGCAGGAAATCCTCGGGCGGGTCGTTGTTGGAGCCGCGGCCGAGGCCCATGCGCACGGAGAGACCGCTTACAAACCCCCGGAACGCCGCCCGCTGCAGGGTGGGGCCCGAGATCCTGCGCAACGTGAACGTCGTCGTGGGCCTCTCCCAGCGGCGGTCGCCGAACGCTACCAGACCGATGGCGAAGCTGGGGGCCATCCGGCTCAGAAGGTCGCTGAGCTGGCCGACTTCGGCCTTGAGCGCGGCAACCTGCGGAGCCATGCTGCTGGTGATGTCGAGGGCGAGCACCAAATCCAGGTGGGGCAACTGGTAGGTCGCCGTGGGAGGGGCGGGCCCCGGGGCTGGACACGGGACCGCTGCTGGACACGGGACCGGGTCGGGACATGGGGTCGGAGCGGGAACCGACGGACATACCGGGCAGGACACGGGTTCGGGAGCAGCCGGCGGCGTCTCGGGAACGGTGACGACGACCGGGGCGGGACACGGGATCGGAGCGGGAACGGCGGGGCAGGCAACCGGTGTCGGCAGCGCGGGGAAGGAGGGGCAAACGGGGCAGACGATCGGTTCCGGGCATGGAGCCATGGCCAGCAGCGGGATCGGCTCTGCAGGCTCCGACCGCGAGGCATCGGCGATGAGGGGAAAGATGATGATCGAGATCAGGATGAACGCGCCGAGCGCGGAGGCGAACAGATCAAGCGACGACATGCCGAAGAGACTCAGCTCCCGATTCCGTCGTCTCACAATGCCCTCCGGTCGCGTGCGCCGTACCCGTCGCCACCTCCAGACCACCCGGTAAAATCATTGCGCAGCTCTCCCCTCCTGCGCAAGTAGCATCCATGAGCGGCGTCACCACAGCCCGCCTTCGCTGGCGGTCGGCGTCGGCGGCCCGGAAGAATTCGGGAGGGTCAGCAGCGTGTCTCTCGGGCCGGGCGACGAGGTATACGTCGGCGATGCGCAGAACGCCGAAGTACGGGTCATCGGCGTGGACGGCGATCACCGCCGCACCTTTGGCCGACATGGCGAGGGACCGGGCGAGTTTTCCGACATCCATTCCGTGGCGTGGGTGGAGACCGCCTGCTCGTTCTCGACCTGATCGGCGGGAGGATCATTTGGCGGAACGATGTACCAGGCGACGACCGACGCCTACCGAATCGCGGTGACCCGCGGCGCGGACACGCTGCGAATCATCGAACACGCATTGCCCCGGAAGAGATCACGGACGACGAATGGGCCGCAGCCACCGAGAGGTTCTACAGCTTCCTGGACGAAACGCCGCGTGCGTCCTGCACGCCTCGTGACGATCCGCCAGGACGACCTCGACCTGGACCATGTCGAGGTCTGGCGGCTCGAGCGGGTGGGCGGCGAGTAGCGAAGCATCTGGCGCACCATCTTGGCGGCCGGGTAGGATTCTTCCAACGTTTCCGCGCCTCCCAGCATCAAGGACAGCGACCATGACCACGCGCATCGTCGGAACCCCTGCGTCGGCGAGCTCCGCCGCCGCGTCCCGCTCGGCCGCCCTTCGCCCCACCTCCGTCCTCCTTTCAGTCGCGGCGTCCATTCTGGCGCATGCGGCCTCCGCCCAGCAGCCCGTCGACGAGGAGTACACGGCGCTCATCCGCGAGGCCACCACCGAGACGTTCTTCTCGACGCCGCTCGTCGACCACCTTCCCTTGAGCGAGACGGTGCCGACCCCCCTCGACCACCTCGGCCACATCTCCGGCGCGCCCGATGTCCTGAGCTATCCCGAGGAGGTCCACTCGTACATGAGGGCGCTGGCCGACGCCTCCCCGCGCGTCGAGGTCTTCGCGATCGGAGAGTCCGAGGAAGGCCGCGAGCTGATCCTGGTCGTGGTCGGCTCCGAGGAGTCGATCGTCGGCCTGGAGGCCAACAAGGCCGCGCTGCGCGCACTCGCCGACCCGCGGATCACGACCCCTGCGGAAGCCGAGGAGATCATCGCTGCCGCCAAGCCGATCTACTGGTCGGCGGGCGCGATCCACTCGCCCGAGACGGGGTCGCCGGAGATGTTCATGGAGTTGGCGTACCGGCTGGCCGTGGGCGAGAGCGACTTCATCCGCGAGATCCGCGACGGAGTCATCTACATGATGACCCCGATCGTCGAGCCCGACGGGCGGGCCAAGGTGGTCGACCTGCACATGGGGAAGCGCAAGGACCCCGGCGCCAACCTGCCGACGCGACCGCTCTACTGGGGCAAGTACGTCGCCCACGACAACAACCGCGACAACATCGGGCTGGCGCTGGCCCTGTCCCGAGCCGTCACCCGCACCTACCTCGATTATCGTCCCACCGTCTTCCACGACCACCATGAGTCGGCGTCTCACCTCTACACCTCGACGGGGCGCGGGCCCTACAACGCCTGGCTCGACCCGATCGTGATCAACGAGTGGAACCGCCTGGCCTACAAGGAAGTGCAGGATATGACGGCGTTCGGCGTGCCGGGCGTCTACACCCACGACTTCTACGACGGCTGGGGCGCCAACTACATGATGTGGGTTGCGCACATGCGCAACTCGGTCGGGCGCTTCTACGAGACCCAGGGGGCCGGAGACGCCTCCACTCGCATCGTCCGTTCGAACGTACAGCGCCAGTGGCACCGTCCGAGCACTCCCTTGCGGGAAGTGGTCTGGGGGATCCGCAACAACGTCAACCTGCAGCAGAGCGCGGTGCTGATCGCCATGCACGAGGTCGCCGCCAACGGTGACGAATTTCTGCGCAACTTCTACCGGAAATCCGCGCGCTCCGTGGCCAAGGCTCGCAACGAGGGTCCTGCCGCCTACGTCCTGCCTGCCGACGACCCGCGCCCCGGCCAGCAGGCCCGGTTGCTCCAGCTCATGGAAGATCACGCCTTCGAGGTCCACCGCGCCCACGACGACATCGAGATCGGCGAGGCCGTCTTTCCCGAAGGCAGCTACATCGTGCGCATGGACCAGCCCTTCTCGCGCGGTGCCGACATGCTCCTCGACAAGCAGTACTACAACCCCGACGACCCCCGTCCCTACGACGATGTCGGGTGGACGGTCGGTCCCCTCCTCAACGCAAGGACCGTGCGGGTCGAGGACACGGCCATTCTCGACGCCGAGATGGCACTCGTGGAGACGGTGACGGTCGTCGGCGGGGTCGAGGGACGCCGCGGCGGCACCTACCTGATCAACTACAACGGCGACAACACTCTGGCCGCTTTCCGCTTCGCGCATGACGACCTCGTCATCCACGCGGCCGAGTCCTCCTTCACCGACGACGATCGCGAGTTCAACGCCGGCACGTTCGTCATCCGCGAAGACGACAACCCCGAAGTCGACCTCACCACGGTCCTCGACCGGGCGGGCGCCGAGTACGGCTTCACCGCCTACCGCACGCGCACGGACCTCGAAGCGGCGACCCACGAGACCCGCACGCCGCGCATCGCGGTCCTCCACACCTGGATGAACACCCAGGACGAGGGATGGCTCCGCCTGGGCCTCGACGAATACGGCATCCCGTACGACTACATCTCGGTCCACGACGTGCGCGACAATCCCGGTCTGCGCGACTCCTACGACGTGATCGTGATGGGGCAGCAGCGCGGCGACGCGATGACCCATGTGCGCGGCCTGCAGGGCGACGAGCCCATCCCCTGGAAGGCCACCGAGCTCACGCCCAACATCGGGCGCCAGGCCTCGACCGACGACATGCGTGGAGGACTGGGTCTCGAAGGCGTCCTCCACCTCCGGGATTTCGTCGAAGCGGGCGGCGTCTTCGTCACGCTGGCCGGGGCGTCACGGCTTCCCATCCACTTCGGCTTGGCCGAGGGCGTGAGCATCCGGCAGACGCCCGGCCTCTGGGCGCGCGGCGGTGTGTTCGCTGCGCGGGTCACCGACGAGGACAGCCCGGTCGCCTACGGCTACGACGACCTCGGCGTGGCCTTCAACACCGGTCCCGTGTTCCGAGTGGGTCGCGGGGGCGGTGGCGGCGGCAACCAGAACCGCGGCCCGGGCGACACTACGGCGCGGCGCACCGGCCGCGGCGGGGCGGACGAGCAGGATGTGGTGCAGGGGAGGGCCCGGGACCTGGGCGCCGCAGGCGTCGAGGCTTTCCGGGAGGCGCAGGAGGACGACGAAACACCCGGCAGCGGATTCTCCGTCGGTCCTCCAACGGATCACATAAGGGTGGTCATGCGATTCGCAGCCGACGCCGGTGACCTGCTGATCAGCGGCGGCCTCAGGAACGGTCGGATGATGGCCAACGCGCCGGCCGTGGTCGACGTGCCGCTCGGGAACGGGCACGTGGTGATGTTCGCGTTCAACCCCTTCTGGCGCTCCCACACCCACGGGTCCTATGCGCTGCTCTTCAACACGCTCATGCACCACGATGCGTTGTCGGCGGCTCCGGCGGAGGTTGTGGCCGAGGACGATCCTGACGAAGGGAAGTAGCGGCGCCATACTGTGCGCCCGAGATGGCCGACCAGCAGCTGGCCGGTCCGGCCGAGCTCATCGCCCGGACGCGCGGATCGCCGGTCCGCACCGTCGGCACTGCGGACCTGATGCTGCACGACGAGCATGGCGCCGACAGACGGCTGGCCGACCAGTCGGCTCATCGCCGAACTCGCCGGTGCGCAGAAACCTGATCACGGCCCGGGCCGTGTACCGGCTGCTCATGATGAACGCGTGTGACCGCGGCAGCACGATCACCGGCACGCCCTCCACCCGCGTCTGCTCCACGCTCACGATCCCGTCGTCGGGGCCCGGGATGGCAAGATGGCCGATCGGCTGGATGCTCCGGTTGCCGGCGATGATGCCCATCTCGTAGTCGGGCGGGGGCAGCGTCGCGGGGAGATCCGTGCTGTCCGTCCCCAGGGCGCTTCCCACCGGTCCCAGCACTTCGGTGGCCACCGGCACCTCGCCCAGCCAGTCCGCGAACAGGCTGCCCTGGTTCGGCGGGGCCAGCTGGACCACCCGGCCGAGCCGCTCAGGCGGAGTCTCGGCGAGATACCTGCGGATGACCAGCCCGCCCAGCGAATGGCCCACGAAGTGGATTCGGGGCGATTCGGCGCAGCAACGCTCGGCGACCGACCTGACGGTCGCCACCTGCGCGGAAAAAGCGTCGGTGAGCGATCTGTAGCCTACGGTGACGACGCCGTACCCCGCCCGCTCCAAGCGCTGGGCCAGAACCATCATGGACGCCCGCGAGCGCCCCAGCCCGTGAACCAGGATCACAGCCTCTTCGTCCGGCGCGGGGGCAGCGGCGCACCCCGGCAGAGCGGCGCACCCCGGCAGAGCGAGCCAGAGCGCCAGGGGCGGCAGCCGTACCTTCTTCATCGGCCGGTTCTCACCCGGAACGATCCGGCAGCACGGGCAGCACCGGCAGCCGCACATGTGACGCCCGCTCCCGGTCATGGTAGATCGTCTGCCGCGCAACGCGCCATTCCGTATCGGTGGCGACGGGATTGCCGGTGTTTTGATTGGGGTTGACGAGCACATCGTCGCGGCGCTGCACGGCTCGCTGGTCCGTGCCGTCACCCGCCGCGCCGGACGGCACCGGGTGATGCGGGTCGTAGGTGAAGCGGTCAGGCGGTTCGTCGCCGGGGGCGTTCCAGGAGAGGGTGCCGTCGCCGTGGAGACTGTTCGCGCTCCCCCCGCTGTGGAAGTAGAGGCTACGCTCCACTACCCCCCCCGGGGGGTAGTCGTCGAATTCTTTCCACTCGCCGGACCCGGTAAGGTAGACGCGGGCGCGGGGAAACTGAAAGTCGCCGTCGCCGTCGCGCTTCAGACACCAGTCAAACCACTCCATGGCCAAGCCGTCTATGTCGACGACCGATCCTGGGCGGTCGAGTTCGCCGATCCTGGGAGTGCCGCCGGTGCGTGTCTCGCCGTGGTCCCAGGGGCCCGACAGCAGGTATTGCCGGTCGGCGGCGGGGGAGTGGGCGCGCATCCCGTGCCAGTAGTGGAACGCGCCGGGCTGGTCCGCGTCGTACCACCCGGTCACGGTCAGCGCCGGGACGTCCATGTCGGCGAAGTCTTCTCCGTCGAAGAGGATGCGGTCCCAGTAGGCGTCCTCGGTCGGGTGCGCCAGAAAGTCGCGGTAGAGGGGCATGACGCGGCCCATCACCGAGTCCATGGTCATCAGGGGACGGTGCGCGAAGACGGTGCCGCGGTCGGTGAGCATCGCGTTCTCGTTCTGCCCTATGCGGCCGGACGTCCCGTTGATCCATCCAAGCGCCCATTCCATGCGGAAGGCACCGCCGTATAGGGGATTTCGTCGAGGTAACGCGCGGCGGGCGCCTGCGGGAAGATGCAGGTCAGGGGAGCGCCCTCGCGTTCGGCCAGCCATTGGACAGTGGCGCGGTATGAGCCGCCCATCATCCCGATGCGGCCGTTCGACCAGCTCTGCCTGGTGATCCACTCGATCGTGTCGTATACGTCCTCGGCATCGGTGAAGAAAAAGTCGAACTTACCCTCGGAATCGCCGCGGCCGCGTGTGTCCTGCACGATGAACGCGGCAGCGTGGGTGAGCTGTGCGACGGTGCAGCAAAGCAGCCACAGGGCGGTGGTGGTGCATCCAGTTCTGATGCTGCTGCCCTCCTCGGATTCGAGGTGCATTGAGGGGACGGGCCCCCCGCGCCGATACTGTACGTACTGCTCTCCGAGTTGTCAGGCTACGACTCGAGGTGCCCGCTTGTCGGTGAACGACACGTACACACTAAGTGAATACGACAGGATCGAAAACATGCAGATCACCGATTCGGAACGCCGACCTGTGACAGCCCGGTGCCTGCCGAAGCCGCGCTCCCGGCCCGTTCGGCCCCCGCCGGAGTTTCCCGGTTGCCGCCCGTTCTCCCTCAAGCGCGGGGACCTTGAGACCTACGAGGGCCGCTTCGAGTACCTGTCGAAGGGATGCCTGTCGAAGGCGAAGCTGTAATAGCAGCCCGTGGATTAATCCGCACGTGCGCCGGGTGCGGGAGGTCGAGGTCTCCGAGGTCGGCCATCGCCGGGTCCCAACCCGGGCTGCTACCGTCGGCCTGCTTGAAGAACCAGTCGTCGGACACGCCCCAGACATGACGATCACCGTGTCGAGCGAGCATGAAGCCGGCACCGTGGGTCCGGTACACATGACCGCGGGCCTGAAGGACGTTTTCGATCAGTGCCTGATCGACCCCTTTGGGCACCAGCCGCCAGCCGCCCACCCGAGCCAGCTCGTCACGCGCGATCAACATAGCGCCCCCGGCCAGGGTCGATGTCTGAAAGCCTTCACCGCTCCCGCGGTGCCAGTGAACGGTGCGATCCAACGCGGCCAGGTAGACGAACTCGATCCCCTTGCCCACCAGCGACGCTTGGGAGTACTCCTGCGCGAGCACGAGATCCCACACGTGCTCGCCGCCGTACAGGTCGTCGTCGTCCATCTTGGCGAGAAACGTTCCGCTCGCCGCGGCGGTGGCGGCGGCGAGCACGGTGCCGAGCGGCGAGCACGACGGCACACGCACCACCTTCGCCGGGTATGGCAACCGGGCGACATGCCGGTCGACCTCCGCAAAGGGTCCGCCGTGCAGCGCCAGCACCAGCTCCAGCCGGGGATAGGTCTGCCTCGCCGCCGCGGCGAGCGCCTGCGGAAGCCGTTCGGGGCGCCGGGTCGGGAGCAGGATCGACACCAGGGGCGGTGCCTCCTCGCCGAGTTGCCGGGCGCGCGCCCGGAACGAATGGTCCCGCAGAGCCGCACGGCGCATCCTGATGCTGAGCAACTCGCGAGGGCCGGCGTCCATGCGGCTCACGTCGGTGGTCATCAGGTCATGAAGTTCGGTGCCGAGCAGCGGCCGAAGCCGTGAACCGCCATCCGCCAAATGCACCACCGCGCCGGTGGCCGCCATGCGAGCCAAGTCGCCGGCCCGCGTGACAACATCGGCGTGGTACGCCTGCGTGTCCTCCACATGATGACACCGGCGAAGCCGGAACAGATCGTTCCGATGCACGACGCGGTGCGCCTCGACGCCGGGCGGCAGCCACTCGATCGGTCCCAGCGCCGCCACTTCGCCCCCGGCGGCGCGCGGCCATCCGAACGGGTTGTATCTCCGCGGATCGAAGGCCGGCACGACAGCTGGGCTCGGAGCCTCCGGCGGATTCGATGCGCTTGGCATCGGCCGCTTCCGAACCGTTCGGCTCGGTAACGGCTTGCCCGGTTTCCAAGTGAGACGCAGCCACCGGTTGCGCAGCCAGTGCCGGGTATACGCCCAGGCCACCCCCTTCCTTCTGGCGGCCCGCCACCGAACTGCGTACCTCGGGAACGATGAGATCATGTTCACCGCATTCGGTGCCGAGGACGCCGGGAGACCGCACGCACACGCTCGACCGCCCGGGACCACACCACTCCGGCCAGCCACTTCAGGAACAACCATGTCTCTCGGCGCCCGTGAAGCATCCGCGTCCGGTGGCGCAAGCGATCCCACTCGGCGGGACAGCTCACCGGATCCCGTGGCACCGTCCGCATCTTGCCGATCTTGAGCTTCAGGATCGCCGCGGAAAAGGTCCGGGCATCGCCGAAATCAGCCGGGCTGCCCCCCGTGCGGCGCGCCCGGTGGAGAGCCCACGCCCGGGTGATCGACACCCGCGATCCGTCCGGGAGGATCGACATGGCCGTGGCCGCGCTTCTCAGCTTGGCGCGCAAGCGATGCACCAGGTTCGGGGCAAACGTGACGGCCGCGGGCAGCGTGACGTGGAACGCTGCCGCGGGAAACTCGTCGAGGGCGGAGCGGTCCGGGGCGACGCGCACGCGCGGGTCGGGGCCGAACACGTCCCGCAGCCATGCCAGCCGCTCGTCGTCTTTCGCTTGCATTTCGATGCGCGCCACCAAGTCGTGCTCGCGGTCGGCCAGGATGTTCGCGGTGGTCTTGATGATCTGCTCGGCCGGGAGATGTCCGGCCTCGACGGTCACCACGTACTGCGGCACTGCGTAGATGCGGCCAGGCCCCGCGCGGCGGAGCCCGCGGTGGGCGATCAAGTGGGCTGCTTTTCCGTGCTGGATCCGGAGACTCCGTGTCTTGGCGTTCCGGCCCTCCGTCCAGCGTCCCTGGTGCCAGGCGGACGCTGCCCGGACCGGCACCAGCAGCCCGCCGCGGGTGTAGGCACGGTAACTGAGCTCGGTGTCCTCCGCTCCCCAGCGGGCGAACGATTCGTCGCTTCCGCCCACCGACCAGTAGAAGCTCCTGCTGATTCCGAAGTTGCCCCCTGACATTGCGTGAAATATGTCATCGGCCCTCGTCGTCAGCTCGTCGGTTCGGAGCATCAGGCCTTCGATCGGGTGAGGGTCCGCCGGCCGGTCCGAAAACAGGTTTCCCAACGACCCTGGTCGACGTCGGATCGTCTCCGCGTCGATGCCGTCCATCGCTATATGGCTCCAGAACCCCAACGTCAGCGCGTCGGAGACGGCGTGGTGCCACCGGGCGTGCGCGGCCATCCAATCCGCCTCGGCCAGCATGTCGCTGTCGAGAAAGAGCAGGATGTCGTGGGCGGCGGCCCGAGCACCGGTGTTGCGCGTTCTGGCGATCCCGAAGCCGCGGCGCTTCCGGCGTACCACCTTGAGGTTCAGCGGCGTCGAAGAGGGCTGCTCCAGCGGCGGCTCGGACCCGTCGTCGACGATCACCACCTCGAACAGGTCGCGCGGATAGGTCTGGCCTTCGAGCGCCGCCAAGGTCCTCGCCAACGTCTCGGGGGGCGTCTGATAGGACGGCATGATCACGCTGACGGGAAGGGTGGGCGTAAACATCTCGTGTGCGGGCAACTCCACCTGCCGCCAGTCGTTGTACCGGACGGACGTCGGTCGGGGGCTCATTCCGACGTCCGGTGCCGAGCGACCGTGTTGCCTGTGCGGGTGTTGCGCTGCCGTCGTAGCTTGCCGGACCCCTGCCCCCAAACCGCTTTGACCAGCCCCTTCAGGGTCGAATACGCCTCCCCGGGGCCGCGGATATCCCGCATCACATAGAGCAAACGCTCGAAATGGCCGGGATAATCTGCCGGCCTCGCCGAGGAGGTGCAGTCGGCGCCCCTCGTCGGCACCGCGCCCCTGATCTTCAGGGACGCCGCCGACAGCATCCGCGCTTCTCCGTAGTCGGCGGGGTCTCCCCCCCCGGGGGCACGACGCGCCCGCTGGAGCGCCCAGGCGCGGGTGATCGACACCCGGGACCCGTCGGGGAGGACCGCGGCCGCGGTGACCGCACTCTTCAGCCGGGCACGCAGACGGTGTACCAAATCCCTGGCGAACACCGCACCCCCGGGCAGCGTGACATGGAACGAGGCCACGGGGAATTCGTCGAGAGCGGAGCGGGCAGGAGCGACCTGCACTCTGGGGTCGGGATCGAACTCGTTGCGGAGCTGCACAAGCCGTTCGTGACCGTCCCCCGCTTGCGTCTCCACTCTGACCACCAGGTCGTGCACGCGGTCGGCCAAGATGACCCCGACGATCTTGATGACCTGCTCGGCCGGGAGATGTCCCGCATCAACGGTCACGACGAACTGGGGCACCTGGTAAGTGCGACCCGGCTTGGTGCCGCGGAATCCGCGGTGGGCGATCAGGTGGGCCGCTTTCCGGTACTGGATGCGATGACTCCGGTCCTTGGCGTCGCGGTCGTCCTCATGGAGGTCCAGGTGACAGGTGAAGGCGTCCCGGACCGGGACCAGCAACCCGCCGCGGGTATAGACGCGGTAGCCAAGCTCGATGTCCTCCAGCCCGTAGCGCACAAGCGATTCGTCAAACCCCTCCACCAACCGATAGAAAGGCTTGCGGATCCCGAAGTTGCCCGAGATGACGACCCTGAACAGATCGTCGGCTCTCGACGTGAGATCGTCGGTCCTGAGCATGTGAGCTTCGATCCATGACGGTGCCGACAGCCGCCCTGAAAGCAGCTCTCGCAACGTCCCCGGCCGACATCGGATGATCGCCGCGTCGAGGCCGCCCACCGCCGCACAGGCGTGGAACCCCAACGTGAGGGCATCGGCGACGGTGTGGTGCCATCGGGCGTGCGCCGCCATCCACCCCGCCTCGGCCAGCATGTCGCTGTCGAGAAACAGAAGGATGTCGTGGGCGGCGGCCCGAGCGCCGGTGTTGCGCGCCCGCGCCGCGCCGAACCCGCGGCGCTTCTGACGCACTACCTTGACGTTCAGCGGGGTCGAGCGGGGCCTCGTGAGCGGCGGCTCGGAACCGTCGTCGACGATCACCACCTCGAACAGGTCCCGCGGGTAGGTCTGGCCTTCGAGCGCCGCCAAGGTCATCGCCAAAGTCTCGGGAGGTGTCTGGTAAGACGGGATGATCACGCTGACCGGCAGCGTGGGCGCGAACGCATCGGGCGGCGGCAGCTCCACTTGCCGCCAGTCGTTGTACCGCACGGAGGTGGGTCGAGGGCCGTCCGAGGGGAGAGGGATTCCGGGTTTGGTCGCTCTCAATCTATCCTCTATCCGACGACTGCGCTGTCGCGCACGCGCCTCCTTCCGAAATGACGTCCATGATAGCGGCCGAACCATACATGAGCCTGGTCAATACGGCAAGCTCGGTGTCGGGAGCTGTTAGAAGCAAATAGAGATGTCCGGTTTCTCAGCACGTGAAATGTCCGCTTTTACGATCCGTGCCCTGATGACCTCCGTCTTCCCGCCGGGAAGACGGAGGGACCGGCGTGCCGCGATCCCGCCGCGCTCGCAGGCGTCGCCGCCGCAGGACATCTGCGAGGCGCAAGGAACTTCCTCCTTGCATAGGCTTTCGTCTTATCCTCCGGGCACTCCTGAAGAACAGCCGGCACGCTGCGCCGACGCTGGCTCCCGATGTCGAATACCACCCGGTGATCGGCGAAGCCCCTCTGGAGCGGCCCGTCACACGAGAAGAGAGGGGATGCCTCGCGTTGAAGTTAGGTCAAGGGCGAGGTGGTCCGGGCGTTGGACGGTGCTCCAGCGGAAACTACACCTATTCCGCATGGTACACATCCAGCAGCTCGCCGACATCGCCGATGCGGAGCACCCGCCCCTTCTCTATCCAGACCGCTACATCGCAGAACTCCCGGATGATCCTCGCGGACTGGGAGGCGACCACGAGCGTGCCCGCCTCGGCCACTTTGCGGGTGACCAGTTCTCGCGCCCGGACGTGGAACCGGGGGTCGCCGGCCACGATGTCCTCGTCGATCAGCAGCAGATCCCAATCGATGCAGACCGCCATCGCAAACGCGATGCGCACCTTCATGCCGGCGGAGTACATCCGCAACGGAAAGTGCAAATAGTCTCCGATTTCGCTGAACCGAACGATCTCGGGAAGAAGACGCTTGATTTCTTTACGGCCAAGGCCCCGCGCGAGGCAGAAGAGGGTCGCATATTCCAGCCCGGTCGCATCGTAGTAGATACCCGGCACGTTGCTGAACATCGTGGAAATCCGGCCCCGCGTTTCGCAGCTCCCCGAGGTGGGCGTGTAGATGCCCGCCATCACCCGCAACAGCGCCGTCTTGCCGGCCCCGTTGTGGCCGATGATGCCGACCCTCTGTCCCTTCGCGACGGTGAACGACACCTTGTTCAAGGCGGTCACTGCCAGCGACCTCCGCCCGCCCGACAGCGGGCCGCCGACGGTTCCCTGCGACCGGCGCGGACCCCGGCCCGCACTCCCCACCGGGAAGCGCACCGTCACGTCCTTCAGCCGAACCGCCAAATCCCCGTCCACGCCGTCAGATCCAGAAGGCGATGCGGCGGTGATACCGGCCATAGAGCAGCAGGGCCACGGTCAGCCCGATGGCGTTGACGGCGAGCACCACGGTCCACGCGGTGGCCCCCACCGGCTCCCCCGTCAGGGGTGCCCGCACCGTGGCCAGGAAGTGAGTGAAGGGGTTGGCGCGGGCCAACATCGCCCGGTCCCCCAAATCGTCGGCCTTCCAGAACACCGGGGTCACGAAGAACAAAAAGCGCATGGCGATCCCGAGTATGTATTGGAGGTCGTGGAACCTCGCGCCCAAGAGTCCGATCACAAGCGCAACCCAGAGGGAAGTGGCCAGGAGCACCGCAAGGCCCGCCACCGCCATGAGCAGATCCGACGCCGCAAGGTGATTCGAATCCGCCGCGGTCGCGACGATGGCGAGCGTCGCCACCACCACCGGGGCCTGCAGAAGAAACCGCGCCGCATTGGCGACGATATGCCGCAGGACATACGTGTACAGGGGGTTGTTGATGCTGAGGATCAGGATTCCCTTGCTCGTGAACAGGTCAGCGCTGCTCGCCACCATCGAATTCATGAAGAACCAGATCACCACACCCACGCTCACGTAGGCGAAGAAGCTTCCGTCCCCGCCTCCGAACAGGCCGTCGGCGACGAGGCCCAGCCCCCCGACCCAAGCCGCCATGACCACGGTCTCCCAGAACGGACCGATGACGGTCCGGCGGTATTTCAGGATGAAGTCGTACCACCCGGGCGTGAGCCAGAGCATGGTCCGAACGAAGGACTGGCAAATGTCGGTGATGCCCGCACGGAACGTCAACGAGTTCATGGCTTTCCCGGGTGCGTCACCCGGTGTGGGGAATCCACCGTCGGATGGACTGCTTTGGACAGCACCTGCAACAGCAGCACCCGGATGAACCCGAGGAAGGAACCTATCACCCCCAGCACCGCTGTTACCGCAGGCCACATGTCGCCCCGTCCTGGCCAAGTTATGGGTTTCCTCCTCCGCTTGTCGGTATCTCGCCCGCACCTGTTCGCGGAGGGCTGCGGGTTCGAATCTCGTCTCGGCACCCTCGGAGTGCTCCGTGTAGTATAGTAAGTTCTTCACGAAGCAGAACGGGCAACGGGGCAGGGACCGGCCGAGTGAGGAAACGGATGCACAAGCAGGGCGGCAGGGGCGCACGAAGACGACGTGGCCGCTCCCGACGCGCACGGGGAGCTCCGACGGCCCGGCAGCGGAGGTTCTGCAGGGTCGCGCGGTGGATGATTCTCGTCGGCATCGGCCTCGTGTTCCTCACCCCGTTTGTGGTCACTCAATCCACCATCTACCCGTTCGTGGTCGGCAAGGCGGTCTGGTCGCGATCGTTCATCGAGATCGTCTTCGCGCTGTGGGTCCTCCTCGCGCTGGCCGATCCCGCATATCGTCCTCCCCGGTCCCGGTTGCCGCTCCTGCTTGCTGCCGGCCTCGGGGTCGCGATGCTCGCGGCCGCCTCGGGGGTCAGCTTTCAGCGCAGCCTCTGGTCCAACTACGAACGCATGCAGGGGGTGGTGGATCTGGCCCACTGGTTCGCGTTCGCCTTGGTCCTGATGTCGGTGGTCCGCACCCGGCACGCGCTGCGGACGCTGCTCGCCTTTGCCGGCGGCGTGAGCACGGCCATGGCTTGCATCGTCTTCGCCCGGCACCTGGGCATCGGGATTCCCTTCTTCGGCTCGCTGGCCGAGCCGCATCTGCCTCGCATGAGCGGGCCCTTCAACAACCCGACCTACCTCGGCGTCTACATGCTCCCGCACCTGTTCATCGGCGGCGGGCTTGCAGTCCGGTCGTACCTGTCCGCGCCCGGCAAACTCCGGTGGATCCATGGGCTCTCGTGGACTCTCAGCGCCGGGCTCCACCTCTGGGTGCTGTTGCTGGCCGGGTCTGCCGGTGCCGCCGTGGGAACGCTCGCAGCCGTCGGCTTTCTGGCGTTCGCCTGGACCATGCTGGCCCGCGGAGTCAGGCGCCTGGTGGCCGCAGGTGCCCTGACTGCACTCTCGGTCGCCGTCCTGATGATCGGACTTCGGGTCGCGAATCCCGAGAGCGTGGATCCCGACGGTCAGGACACAGCCGATGCCTCGGACGCATCCCCCTTCGACCGCCTGGCGACAATGCACCTGCAGTCTCGGAGCGTGCAGAGCCGTCTGGCAGCCTGGCACGCGGGCCTGGACGGATTCGTCGATCGCCCGCTGCTGGGCTGGGGGCCGGACAATTACGGGACAGTGTTCGGCCGGTTCGCTTCCGGGTACGGAGCCGTTGCGGAGCCGCACGACCAAGCGCACGGCAAGCTCGTCGAGGTGGCCGCGACCACGGGAACCCTGGGAGTGCTGGCCTACCTTGCACTCTGGGGCTGGACCTTCCTCGTGGTGTGGCGTGCCGCCCGCCGGGCCGACGCGTATGACCGGACGCTGGTGCTCTTCGTCGGCGCGGCGATGACAGGCGGCTTTGTGGCGACCCAATTTCTCTTTGACACGGCGGGGGGCTCGCTGCTCACCACCGTTCTTCTCGCCTTCGCGGCAGGGTTGGAGGCGACGGAGTTCTCGGGCACCCCCGGCAGCCCGCGGCCCGCCCGGCCGTGGACCGCATGCACGGAGCTGTTCCGCCGCCGGGGCGCACGGGTCGTACTCGGTGCCGCTGCCGTCGCCGCATCGGTCGCCGGGCTCGCAGTGCACCGCAACATCTACGCTGCGGCAAACGTCAGGAACCTGCCCGCCGATCCGTACTCTTTGTCCGTCGCGGTCGGAGGCGTCGAGGGCTTCCGGCCCCTTGCAAACACCTACCGCGCGTACTTGATCAACATGGTTCGCATCGGCTGGGAGACGCTTCGGACGGAGGACGCCGAGCATGCCCGCCGCCTGCTGGCCTGGGTCGAAGACGAGGCGGAGAAGGCCCTGCGCGCGGAACCCGAAGACTGGCGACTGCAGTGCTGGCTGGCACAGATGTACGGCGTGGTCGCGGCGACGGACCCCGGCTACACCGAAAAGGCCCGGCGCGCCCTGGAGCGTGCGGGGGCGCTGGCACCCAACGGCCCGTGCTTCAGTGCAGCTGAATCCCGCCGCGGGCCACCTCCGGCTTCTCCAGCGCATCCAAGACGGGCTTGTCGTACTCGTCCACCGCCGTTAAGACCGGCGTTCCGAAGTCGGCAACTACAAGCCGACCGAAGTCTCCACCTTGCGCGCCTGCGCCCTCCCCATTCCAATGGACAGCACGATCCACATCGCTGCCAGCGGTGCGGTGGACATCGCCACCCAGGCCAACGTCAGTCCCAGCATTGCGAAGAGTCCGTCGATCCCCGCCCCCGCCAGGTCCCCCGCACGGTACAGGAACACATCGACGACCGGCTTGGCCTTGTACTTCTCGGACGGCGTCACGACGCTGAACAACGTCTCGCGGGCGGGCCTGGAGATGGCGTGCCGGGTCGCACGGTGCACTGCTTGGAAAAGCAGCATGACGCCGTAGAGGGGCCACACCGCGAGCACCGCGAATCCGGCGAGCGTGACCAGCGGCAGTACTGCCAGCGTCCACCCCACTCCCGCCTTCCTGATCAGGTGCGTGGTAATGAAGATCTGCGTAATCAGCGTGGCGCACTGTGCGACGGAATCGAAGTGCGCGAAGCTTCCCACCAGCTGGCTGAAGGTGTCCGATTCGCTAAGGATGATGTTCGCCTGGGTGAAGTAGATCATGGTGTTGGCGACCGCCATGAAGACCACCCACAGTCCCACTCCGAGCAGGTACGGCGAGATGAGGACTGCCAGGGCTCCTTCCCAGAAGGCACCTCCGATTTTCTCCGCGTCCCCTGCTCGACCTCGCCCGTCCCGCCGCGGCGCCCGGACAGGTTCCGGCGGCATGTCCTCCTCCGCCCCCAGCCGCGACGCGTCCGACCCGACTGCCATGCGGTCCAGAACGAGCATCACCGCGATCGCCAGCGCGAAGCAGCCCGCACCGATCAGCATGAGGCCGGCCGGAAGGTACGGCGTCTCGGTCATGCCGCTGATCAGGTTTGTCGCAACGCCGCCCGCGATCGCGCCCAGCGTGCCCCCGATCCCGACGAACGCAAACATCCTCTTGCCCTGGTCAACGTCGAAGATGTCCACCATGAAGGCCCAGAACACGCTGGTCGTGAAGACGTTGATCACGGTCAGCCACACGTAGAAGGTGTAGCCCACACCCCGCGACAGACCCGTCTGGGCGTCCGTGCCGATCAGCCCTCCGCCGGCTCTGACGTCCTGGATCAGCAGCGCCGCGAACCCGAACAGGCACACGATCACGAAGAGGTATGCCACAGGGATGAAGCGCCGCCGGTTCATCCGCGCCACGACTCCCCCGAACGCGAGAACCGCAAGGAGCGACACCCCGCAGGTCACCGCGAAGAGCCAGCGCAGCTCGTCCACCCCCCGCGCGACGCCCATCGCTTCGCGCACCGGCCGAAGGAAGAAATAGCCGCAGAGAACGAGGAAGAAGAAAAGAGCGGACATGGCGGCGAGGGGAAGTTCGCCGCGCCTCATGTTGATCAGCTTCGGCATGCTTGAAAGCCTCTTGGAATTCGCCCTGCGCCGTCGGGCTCACCTGGTGACCGGGCGGGTCGCGGCGGGAATCTCCGCTGCGGCGCCGGCTCTTGACGACGGGCAGCCGCCCAACCGGGATTGACGTTCCCGAAAAGAAGCCCATCCTCCATCGGAGGCAAGCCGACGCGCGGCCGCCACCGGCCGGGCCCGCCGGCCGCCATCGGTCCGCCTGCCGGCTGTCACCGGCCCGGCCCGTCACCCGCCAGCCGAGGTGGGCGCGAAACACACCGCGGTTCGCCGAAAACCCCGGAGCCGAAGCTGAACGCACATTCGGAAGCCACGCGGAGGGGCCTGGTCGCCCGCCTGACCGGTGTCCGCCCCGCTGAGACCGGCATCGTCATCCTCTCGGCCGCGTATTTCTTCTTCATACTGTCGGCCTACTACGTGATCAGGCCGATCCGCGACGAAATGGGCGTGGCAGGAGGGGTGGAGAATATCCCGTGGCTCTTCACGGCCACCCTGGCCGCGATGCTCGTCGCCCACCCCGTCTTCGCGTCGATCGTCTCCCGGTGGCCCAGGAAGCGGTTCGTTTCGGTCACCTGCCGCTTCTTCATGCTGAACCTTTTCGTCTACTACCTGCTGCTCGACGGCGTGCAGGACGGCCCTGCGGCGGTCTGGGCGGGACGGTCGTTCTTCGTCTGGACCAGCGTCTTCAACCTCTTCGTGGTGTCGGTCTTCTGGTCCTTCATGACCGACATCTACCGGGAGCGCCAGAGTCGGCGGCTCTTCGGCCTGATCGGGGTGGGCGGCACGCTGGGCGGAATCGCGGGGTCGTCGATCACCGCGTTCCTGGCCGCCGAGCTGACGCCGGCCACGCTGCTCTGGTTCTCGATCGTGCTGCTGGAGTGCGCGGCCGGGTGCGTGAGGGGGCTCGACCGGAGGGTCGGAAGGCTGCGGAAGGCGGACGGTTCAACGGCGGGCGACGGCGGGAGGGCCCCGGAAGGCGGGCGAGTCCCAAGCGGCGGGAGGGTGCCGGACGGCGGGAGAGTCCCGGACGGCGGAGACCTGTCGCCGCAGGACTCCGGCCCCGTCGTCGGCGGTTCAGCCCTGGACGGGATCAGGCGGGTGCTGGCCTCGCGCTACCTGTTGGGGATCTGCGCCTTCATGCTCCTCTTCACGGTGGGGTCCACCTTCTTGTACAACATCCAGGCCGAGATCATGTCGCGGACCTTTTCCGACCCAGCGGAGAGAACCTCGGTCTTCGCGCGCATCGATCTCGCCGTGAACACGCTGACGCTCTTCACCCAGCTCTTCCTCACCGGCCGCATCATGAGACGGCTCGGCGTGGGGTTCACCCTCGCGATTCTTCCGCTGTTGAGCGTGGCGGGCTTTCTGGCGCTCGGAGCGGCACCGGTCTTCGCCGTCTTCGTGGTGTTTCAGGTGCTGCGGCGCACGGGCAACTTCGCGGTCGCGGTGCCGTCGCGCGAAGTGCTCTACACCGTCCTGCCCAGGCGCGACAAGTACAAGGCCAAGAACTTCAACGACACCTTCGTCTACCGTGCGGGCGATCAGCTGGGCGCGTGGTCGTACGCGGGGCTGGGCGCGCTCGGGCTGGGCACGGCCGCGCTGGCGTGGTCCATGGTGCCGCTGGCCGGGGTGTGGCTGGTCGTGGCGCGGTGGCTGGGGAAGCGGCAGAAGGTGTTGGCGGAGGCGCGGCAGCTTGGCGGCCCGGCAGCCCGCGGCGAACCCCTCGCGAACATCGGGAGCGGCGGTGGATGAGGGCCGTCGGAGCGCGGACCCGGCCCGCAGAGGCCCAGCTGCTGGCTCAGAACGCCGAAATCCCGGTAATCGTCTGCCCCAGGATCAGCGAGTGGACGTCGTGGGTTCCCTCGTAGGTGTAGACCGACTCCAGGTTGGCCATGTGCCGCATGGCCGAGTATTCGGCGAGGATGCCGTTGGCGCCCAGGAGCCGGCGCGCTTCGCGGGCGATGTCGCAGGCCATGTTCACGTTGGCGCGCTTGGCCAGGCTGACCTGCTGCGGCGTCATCGCGCCCTGGTCCTTGAGACGCCCCAGACGGTAACACAGCAGCTGCCCCTGCGTGATCGCGGTGAGCATGTCGGCGAGGCGCACCTGCTGGATCTGCTTGCCCCCGATGGGTCCGTCGAACATGACGCGCTGGCCCGCGTAGCTCGACGCCTCGTGGAAGCAGGCCATGGCGGCGCCCACCGCCCCCCACGAGATCCCGTAGCGGGCCTGGGTGAGACACATGAGGGGGTTCTTGAGGCCGGCGGCGCCGGGCAGAATCGCGTCGCGGGGCAGGTGCACGTCGTCCAGAACGAGCTCGCTCGTATCCGACGCCAGCAGCGACAGCTTCCCCTTCTGGTCGCGGGCGCTGAAGCCGGGCGTGCCGGTCGGTACGACGAATCCGCGGATGCCCTTCGCGTCCCCGGCTTTCCCGGTCTGGGCCCACACGACCGCGACGTCGGCCATGGAGCCGTTGGTGATCCACATCTTGGTGCCGTTGAGCACCCACCCGTCGGCGGTCTCGCGGGCACGCGTGATCATGCCGGCCGGGTTCGAACCGTAGTCGGGCTCGGTCAGACCGAAGCAGCCGATCTTCTCGGCGGACGCCAGCCCGGGCAGCCATGTGCGGCGCTGCTCCTCGCTCCCGAAGGCATGGATCGGGTACATGACGAGCGCGCCCTGTACCGACACGAAGGAGCGGATCCCGGAATCGCCGCGCTCCAGCTCCTGCATGATGAGCCCGTACGCCACGTTGTTCAGCCCGGCGCACCCGTATTCGACCGGCAGGTTGGCGCCCAGCACTCCCAGCTTTCCGATCTCGGGGATCAGCTCGGCGGGGAAGCGGTGCTCGACATACGCGTCACCGATGATCGGCACGAGCCGGTCCTCGACCCAATCCCGGATCGTGTCCCGGACCATGCGTTCTTCTTCTGAAAGCAGGGTGTCGATGTCGTAGAAGTCCGGTCCTTCGAACTTTGCGGCCATGAATGGGTCTCCGCGAGTGAATTGATGAACCGACCGGTCAGCCCGTGGATGAATCCGCGCGCACGAGCACCGAGAGCGGCGAGGACGGGCTGCTAATCACCGCGGCCGGCCGCGGAAGCGCAGAATCCCGTACGTCACCTCCATGCCCGCGCGTCCGCCGAGCCAGAAGGTGGCGAGGACGGCGCCGACCCATCCCCCGATCAGCATGCGCGACGGCTGCTGCACGAAATAAATCCACAGCGCCAGCGCCGCGGCGAGGACGGCGCCGCAGATCCACCCGGCGCGCTTGGCCCGCGCCCGCGTCACGGCGATGCAGCGCTCGCACCAGAGATGGCGGTCCAGGCCGGAGGCGCGGCAGGTGCGGCCGCAGTTCGCGCAGGCGATGCCGGCGGCCGGCAACCCGTGGACTGCCCGCTCGTGCCGACGCGCGGAGCTCTTCACGCAAGCGCCCTCGTCACCGCGGCGGCGAAGTCGGCCGTACCGTCGGTGCCGCCCATGTCGCGGGTGCGAGCCGTGCCGTCCCGGATCACGTCGGTGACGGCCTCGCGGATGCGCGTCGCGGTCTCGGCCTGGCCGACATGGTCGAGCAGCAGGCAGCCCGACAGCAGGAGGCCCGTCGGGTTCGCCACCCCCTGTCCCGCGATGTCGGGGGCCGACCCGTGCACCGCCTCGAAGACGGCGTGGCCCTCGCCGATGTTCCCGGCCGGGGCAAAGCCCAGCCCGCCCACGAGCCCGGCCATGAGGTCGCTCAGGATGTCGCCGAACATGTTTTCCATGACCAGAACGTCAAAGCGGTAGGGGTCGAGGACCAGGTACAGCGCGGTGGCGTCGATGATCTTGTCTTCGAAGGCCACGCGGCCCGCGTAATCGGCGGCCATGTGCTTCCCGACCTCCAGGAACAGACCTTGGGTGTGCTTGAGGATGTTCGCCTTGTGGGCCAGCGTGACCTTGCCGCGCCCGTTCGCGACGGCGTAGTCGAAGGCGAAGCGGACGATCCTCTCGGAGCCGAAGCGGGTCGTGATCATGACCGATTCGGCCGCCGCCTTCGGGTCGTTCTCCATCCCGATGAAGTGCTCGACCCCCACGTAGAGCCCTTCCGTGTTCTCGCGGATCAGGACCAGGTCGATGTCTTCGTAGCGCCCGCCGGGGAGGATGGTGCGGACGGGCCGAACGTTCGCGAACAGGTCGAACGTCTTCCGGATCGCGACGTTGACCGAGCGGAAGCCGGAGCCGGAGGGCGTGGCGAGCGGGCCCTTGAGCGCCACCCGGTTTCTCTCGATGGATTCGACGGTCTCTCGGGGGAGCGGGCTTCCATGCGCGGCGACCGCCCCCGCTCCGGCGGACTGCCGGTCGCAGTCGAGGCGCGCGCCCGCCGCGTCGAGGACGCCGAGCACCGCTTCCATGACCTCCGGGCCGATCCCGTCGCCGGGGATGACCGTGATGGTGCTGCTCACGTGAGTACGCCTCCGGTCATTCGTCCTCCCGCCGCTTGAAGTCCAGCGCGGCCGAGTTGATGCAGTAGCGGAGGCCTTCGGCCCCCGGGCCGTCCGGGAAGACGTGGCCCAAGTGGGCGTCGCAGCGGTTGCAGACCACTTCCGTGCGCCGCATGAAGAAGCTGCGATCGTCGCGCTCGCCGACGTTTTCGAGCTCCGCCGGGCACTCGAAGCTGGGCCAGCCCGTGCCTGAATCGTACTTCGCCGACGATTCGAACAGGGGCAGGCCGCAGCAGATGCAGAGGTAGGTGCCGTCCTCCTTGTGGGCCCAGTATTCTCCGGTGAAGGCGCGTTCGGTCCCGCCCTTGCGGGCCACACGGTATTGCTCGCGGGTCAGTTGATTGCGCCATTCGCGATCACTCTTTCGCATGGTCTTCATATCAGTATCCGGCGTCATATCAGGTATCCGGCGTCCACGGGAACTACGGCACCCGTAATATGGCGCGCAGCCTCGGAGCAGAGGAACAGGATCACGGAGGCCACATCCTGAGGATCTCCCAGACGGCCCAGCGCACTCCTCGCCCGGGCCCGGTCGATGATCTCGGCCGGTACGTGTTCGGTAAGCTGCGTCGTGCGGATGTACCCGGGGGCGACCGCGTTCACATTCACGTTCGCGGGCCCCAGTTCCACCGCCGTGCTGCGGGTCAGGCCGATCAGCCCTGCCTTCGAGGAGCAGTAGTTCGCGAGCCCGAACTCGCTGGACAGTCCGTGGACGGACGATACGTTGACGATCTTTCCGTACTCCCGGGCTCGAAAGTACGGCGCGACCGCGCGGGTGAAGTAAAAGGCACCGGAAAGGTTGGTGTCGATGACCGCCTGCCACTCCTCGTCGCTCATGTGCCACAGGGCCCGGTCGCGCCCCACCCCTGCATTGTTGACAAGGATGTGCAGGCCTCCTAAGCGCGCATCGGCTTTCGCGACGAAATCGGCTGCGGCACCGGAATCGCGGACATCGCCCGCACGGGCGAACACCTTCACCTTCCGCCGGGACAGCATGTCCTTCAACTCCTCGGCGGCCTGCCGGTTTTCCGGGCCCGTGTCCAGGTAGTTGAAGGCTACGTTGACGGCGCAGTCCGCCAGGGCGATCACAGTGGCGCGCCCGATCCCGCTGGAGCCGCCGGTGACGATGGCGCACTGGCCCCTCATGGACGGGGACCCCTGAAGCGGCTCGGGCTCGGCGTGGACCGTGACCTCGCTCAGCAGCTCCGCGACGGCTCCGCTCAGGCCGCCGGGACTGCCGGGCTCCCGGGCGCGCTCCCCGCTCACATCACCGGCTCCGCCCCGAATCCGTTCACGATCTTCAGCATTTCCTCTTCCGAGAGCGTGTGGTCCCCGCGCTTCGCCACGTCGAAGACCCGCCGGCACAGTTCAGCGTCTCCGGAATCGTACCCTCGCCCGGCCAACCAGTACCGAACGTTGGAGATCCCGGACATCGGGCCCACTTCGATCTCCTGCGCGCGCCCGACCATCGAAGCCGGGACCCCGGAATAGACCCGGTCGGCAAGCCAGTCGGCGCCCTTCGCCTGCGCCTTGATGATGGCGGCCGCGTGGACCCCGGTGGCCGTCTTGAAAGCGTCCGATCCCACAACCGGGTAGTGGGGCGCCAAGGGGACGTTGCACTCCGCGGCCACGAGCTCGCAGTACTGGGAAAGGCGCGTCAGATCTGCGTCGTGGACCCCCGCAAGAGCCAGATTGACCAGCAGCAGGTCCATTTCCACATTCCCCACCCGCTCTCCTATTCCCATGGCCGTTCCGTGGATCCGGTCGGCACCCGCTTCGATCGCTGCGAGCGCATTCGCCAGCCCCAGCCCCCGGTCCCGGTGGCCGTGCCAGTCGAGCTTCACGTTCACTCCGGAAGGACCGATGATCGCTCGCTTCACGAAGCGGATCAGCGCCCTGACGCCGGAGGGCGTGGCATGGCCCACCGTGTCCGAGAGGCAGATCCTGCCCGCTCCCAGGGCGATCGCGTTCCCGTAGAGCGCCTTGAGCGTGTCCGGGTCGGCTCTGGTGGTATCCTCTGTGACGAACATCACGGGCAGACCCCGGCGCACGGCGAAGGACACCGATGCTTCCGCGTTCCTCAGCATGCGGTCGAGGGCCCATCCCTCCGCGTAGCGCCGTATCGGAGAGCTGCCGATGAAGGCGGCCACCTCGATGGAAACGCCTGTCCGCTGAGAGATTCTCGCTATGGGCTCGATGTCGGCGACGACGGTTCTGGCTGCGCAGTTGACTTCCAGCGACAACCGCGAGTCCCTCACTTCTTGGCAGAGCCTGGTGACGTCGGCGACCGCCCTCGCTCCGGCGGCGGGCAGGCCGATGTTCGCTGTGTGTATCCCGAGCTCGTCCATCATGTGGATGAGCCGGATCTTGGAGCCGACAGGGGGATCGGTGACGGAAGGAGACTGAAGCCCGTCCCTCAGGGTCTCGTCGTCGAGCTCCACGTGCCGACCCCACGCCAAGGTGTCGAATTCCTCCACGTTCCAGTCATGGATCAATCGGCTTTCGTCCATCCGGACTCCCCGCAAATACTTCCGAATCGTCAACGACGCTGAGCACCCCGTCGAAGCCTCGCACGGCCGCGTTCGTGCCGATGATGGAGTCATGCAGCCGGCATTCCCCGACCGTCGCCCCGGTGCCCACGATCGTGTCCCGCAGACGGGAGTCCTTCACGCGGGCTCCGGCCTCAACGGTAACGTTATCGCCGATTCGGCACCCGGTCACGCAGGCCCCGTCTTCGATCCGCGAGACCGGCGAGACGACGGACCCTGTGACTAGCGCCCCCTCGGCGACTCCCCCCCGGGTTCCCGAGACCAGGTGCCGGTTCGCCTCCAGCAGCGCATCGGCCGTGCCCGCATCCAGCCAGGTCTTCACCGGCGCTGTGACGATCTTCGCCCCGGCGTCGACCATGTACTGGAAGGCATCGGTAAGGTAATACTCGCCCGACGGACCCGGGTCGGCGCCGAGCGTGTGCCTGATGCCCTCGAAGAGGAGCTCGTGGTCCCTGATGTAGTAGAGGCCGATGTTGGCCAGCCTCGAGACGGGCTCGCGCGGTTTCTCCACGATGCGCTTCATATCGCCTGCACAGTCGGTGACGATCACTCCGAAGCGCTGGTATTCCTCGACCTCCTTGGCCCAGATCACCCCGGTCCTGGCGGGATCCAGCGTCCTGGCAATGCCCAGGTCGACCTCGAAGAGGGTGTCGGCGAAGAGTATCAGCAGCTCGTCGTCGGCCCAGCGTTCGGCCAGACTGACCGCCCCGGCAGTGCCGTCCTGAACCTCCTGCACGACGTAGTGCGCGTTCACCTCGGGATAGCTCTCTGCGATGTGCGCCCTGATTGCCCGCTGAAGGTACCCGACGATGAAGACCATCTCGGTCACTCCGGCTTCGAGCAGATCGTCCAGGATGAAGTCCAGCACGGGCTTGCCTGCAACGCGAACCAGAGGTTTGGGCGTCGCGTGCGTGTGTGGCCGGAGGCGGGTACCCTTTCCGGCGAGGGGAATGACGGCTTTCATCGGGGGGAAGCCTGCTTTCCGCAAGTCTGTGTGACGCGCCCGCCGGCGCGCGGGTCGGACGCCGGGGCGGCGATACCCGAAAGGGGCGGCGATACCGGAAAGATAGCGACCGGCGGTTGACCCCGAGCGGCCGCGAGCGACAGCTTTCGGAAATGCGTACGGCAATCTCTGCAGCGGGACTCCGCACGGCGGTGCTCCTGCCGGTCGCACTGGCGGTTTCCTGTCTCGAGGTCGAGGACCCGGAGAGCCTGGAACTCCCGCCGTTGCCGGGCCGGCCCGGCGTGACGACCGGCGGGGATTCCGTGCTCGGCACTGCAGTGGGAACGACCTATCGCCGGACGGTCGTCTTCATGGGCGCGTCCGGCGATTCGCCGATGTTCGTGCCCTGGGACTTCGTGAACCGCGTGGAGGCCGGCGGGATCGCCAGATCCGTGCGCGGATGGCTGGGACGCGCCGGCGAATGGCGCCTTTTCGTCGAGGAGGACTGGACCACCGAACTTACTCGCGCGCCGTGGCGCATCGTGCCCCGCGGGTCGGCACGGCTGGTGGTGGGACTGGAGGACGCGCTGCGTGAACTCTACTTCCGCGAGGGGCTTCGCGACCTTTCGGTCGGACTTGGCGAAGTCGTCGCCGAGTGGAGCGGACAGCGAGGAGATACCTATCGTCTGCTCGCCGGCACGGCTGTCCTCGCGGGAGCGGAGACGCAGGGCCTCGTGCTGGACGCCTTCACGGCCAGAGCGACCGACGCCGACGAGTTCACGGAGCTGGCGCTGCTCGCCGGGGGCGACGGATTCCATCTGGTCATCGCCGATGCGGAGGGGTCGGAGGGGTCGGAGGGCGCGGATCCCTATCGCGCATGGGCTCGCCACGATTCCGAAATCCATTCCTGGCCCGAGGTAGAGGTCCTGTGGCGGGAGACGCGCACCTTCGAGCGGGCCCGTCGCGAGGTTCCGGTCGTCTGGCGGATCCGCTCCGGCGATCCCGCGCTTTCGGGAGAGTTCGAAGCGGTGAGCTCGCACCAGCACACCTTGGACGGCATGCGGGCGATCATTCCGGTGCTCGGCGTCTACGAGGTCAGGGGCTACGTCGACATCGAGACCGAGCGGATCGACGTGGAGGGGTTTCTGCGCCACTTCCAGCGATGATCGGACCCGGCATCGGACCCAAAAACGGACCCGGCGCATGAACGACGCCATCCTACGCGCCATCGTGACGATCCTGAGCGGTGCGCTGGCGGGCGGGCTCACCAACACGGTGGCCATCTGGATGCTCTTCCACCCGTATCGCCCTCCTCGGCTCTGGCGCTGGCGGATCCGGCTTTTGCAGGGCGCCGTTCCCAAGAACCAGGCCCGCCTCGCCGGGGCCATCGGGCGCACGGTGGGAAACCGGCTCCTCACCGAGGAGGACCTCACGCGGGTTCTGTCGGAGCCGGAGTTCAGAGAAGCCTTCGACGAGGGGCTCGAGCGCTTCCTGCACGAAGTGCTGGAGGTGGAGCGGGGCTCGCTGAGGGATCTCCTCGGCCCGGAAGTGATGTCCATGGCGGAGCCGGTCGTTGAAGAGGTGTTGGAGCACTTCATCTCCCGGATCGAGCACCACATGGAGTCGGCCGCCTTCGAGGAATCCGTAGAGAGGAGGGCTGCCACGCTGTCCGTGCTTCTGGCCGACCAGCCGGTCTCGGACGTCCTCACCCCGGCGCGGGAGGCCCGGGTCGCACAGGCGGCTGAACAGTGGATGGACACGGCGGTTTCGAGCGGGCGGTTTCACCGCACGGTTTCCGAATACGTGGCGCACGCCGCGGATCGGCTGCTGGTACCGACCCTCACGATCCGCGACATGTTTCCCCCTCCCGTGATTCGTACCCTCGAACGGGCCGTCGCCGACTTCGTGCCGCTTGCGATCAGGCGGCTGGAGAGCGTGCTGGAGAATCCCGGTGCCCGGGAGCGGGTGGAGCGGGCCGTTCAGGATGTGTTGCGCCGCTTCCTTCAGGATCTGCGCTTTCACCAGAGGGTGGTTGCGCGGGTCGTGCTGTCGGGCGATGCGGTGAAACGGGTTCTCGATACCATCCGGGTGGAAGGTGCCGAGCGGATCGCCGTCCTCTTTCGAGAACGGAAGGTCGAAGAGGCGATGGCCGGAGGGATCCGCGACGCCATCGAAGATCTCCTCGACCGGCCCGTCACCGAGGTCCTGGGAAGCCCCGGCGACCCGGACGTAACCGACGCGTCGGAGACGATCTCTGCATGGCTGGTGGAGCTCGTGCGGGATCCCTCGGCACGGGACTTTGTGGGAGAAAGGGTCCAGGCGGCCCTGAACCGTGCGTCGAGGCGGACCTGGGGAGAGGTGCTCGACGGTGTTCCTCCTGAGCGCGTGTCCGGGTGGATCGTCACGGCGGCGAGGAGCGACACCGCCGGCCACGTATACCGGGAGACCGGCCGGCACCTCGTGGCAGCGTTGCTGGAACGCCCCATCGGACGGCCCGCGCGCTGGCTGCCCGCCAACGCCGCACGGAGCATTCAGAACGCTGTCGGCGAGTCGTTGTGGCTGTGGCTGCAATCCCAGATTCCGTCCGTGACCGCCAGACTGGACGTGGCCGGCCGCGTCGAGAAAAAGGTGCGGGAATTCCCCGTGGACAAGATGGAGGAAATGGTGCGCCGCGTGACCCAGCGCGAGCTGAGGCTGATCGTCTACCTGGGCTATGCCCTGGGAGCCTTCATCGGGGGGATCCTCGTAGTGGTCAACCGCTGGCTGTAGACGCGGCAGACATGCCGTAGACGCTGCAGACAATCCCGCCGGCCGAGGTGTTCGGTGACGAAGCTGGCCGGCATGCGCCGGAGAGTGGCGAAGTCGAGGGTGCGGGCGAGCTCGGCGGCAAGCGTGCGCAGCGTGTCCTCCACCGTGCGCCTGTGGGCGAAGAGGCTCTTGCAGGAGGCGTCGTGCTTCGGCTTCGGAGACCGCTTGGAGTCGGTGGCCATCGTTCGGCGGGCTACTTCCTCCGGGAGGAAGGCGCGGCGGTCTTGAAGTAGCTGCGCCGTCGCCGACGATGAGAAGCACGCCTTTCGCGCCGCAGGAGGTCAAGAGGCGTGAAGTGGCGCTTCGCCGACCCGCTTCGCCTTGCGGTTCTGCCGAGCGCCATCTCCAGCTCCTCGATTCGCTTCTCGTCGTGTTCGCCGATGCGGTTTCGTCCCGGCAGCCGCAGGTTGCGCCCGCCCTTGCTCGGCATCCCGAGCAGCACGCCGAGCACGACGGCGACCACGGCGACAACGATATTCATGAGGGGCGACATCGTGCGCTCCCGGAGCTGCCTTCTCGTCGCGTACCCGCGTCGTGGCGTCGTCGCGCCTCCGCCAGGTACCCGGACTGCAGCCCTATCAGGTTGGAGATCTTCCTCATCAGGTAGTCCTCCCGGCCGGCCAGGTCGCCGTCGGCAAGGACGATTCCCCACAGCGCCTCCGCAAGCACCATCTTCTGTCCCGTCGAGTAGTGCGCGTTGATCAGGTTGGTGAAGCCCCAGAGGTCCACGCGCCGACGACGCTCGTCTTCCGCGAGCGCGATCAGTTCGTCGGCCGCGTCACGCTTCAGTCCGAAGAGCCGCCTCACCAGGCCGCGGAGGTGCTTGCGCTCTCGCGT
Source organism: Longimicrobiales bacterium (assembly GCA_965215065.1). Taxonomy (GTDB): domain Bacteria; phylum Gemmatimonadota; class Gemmatimonadetes; order Longimicrobiales; family Gaopeijiaceae; genus Bin94. The sequence goes on along the minus strand of OZ244037.1, from coordinate 56,820 downwards.
GCTGAAAAAGTCGTCGGCGTGGGCCACCTCCAACAGCAGCGCGCACGCGGCGACGCGCAGCGCTTCCTCGTCGCTGCCCCGGGCCTCTTCGGCTCCTCGTACCGCCATCTCCCGCATGAAAAAGGTCTTGATCCGGTCGAGAATCATGACGCTCCAATACCGGGGCGGCACTCGCGCCGAACCCACTCCAGGTAGGTGCCGGCACCGTCCACCACCTTGTGCACGAGCAACTCGGGCACATCGTACGGATGAAGTTCCTCGGCCCTCGCCAGCATCCTGGGAAGCAGGCGCCGGGTCGTCTTGAGGATGACGACCGACTCCTCGCCGCGATGTACCTCTCCCTCCCAGCGGTAGATACTCACCGCACCGGGGAGGATGTTCCCGCAGGCGATCATGCGTTCTTCGACAAGCCGCCGCACGACCTTCGCCGCCGCTTCCGCCCCCGGCGCGGTCATCAGGACCGTAACGACCTCGTCCGGTTCGTCCCTGACTGCCGTGCCGCCGCCGTGGCGGGTATCGTTCATCCCGTCAACCGGACGCCACGAACATGGTCCGGTCGATCGAATCCGCATGGTAGAAGGACTCGATCAGGTCCGCGTAGCGTCGGGCCACGACCGCCCGCTTGACCTTCTGGGTCGGGGTGAGGATCCCGTTCTCCACCGTGAAGCCTTCGCTGATGAGCCCCACCTTCTTCGGTGTCTCGAAGCGGGCCAGATCACCCATTTCGGAGAAGAACTGTTCCTGCAGATGCACCTGACACCTGGCATCGGCAAGGAGCGCCTGTTCGTCCGCCCCCTTGATCCCCGCCTCTTCGGCCCATGCCCCGAGGCGCTCGAAGGCGGGCACGACCAGGACCGAACAGAACTTGCGGCCCTCGCCGATCACCACCGCCTGATCGACGTAGGCATTTTTCCTGAGGATGTTCTCGATCGCCTGGGGCGCGACGTACTTCCCGCCCGAAGTCTTGATCAGGTCCTTTTTCCGGTCGGTGATCTTCAGGAAGCCGTCGCTGCTGAGCTCGCCGATGTCCCCGGTGCTGAACCAGCCGTCGTCGGCGATCACCTCCCGGGTCATTTCCGGCAGCCCGTAGTACCCCTTCATGACCTGCGGGCCGCGGACGAGGATCTCGCCGTCGTCCGCGATTCGGATCTCCGTCCCCGGCACCGGGCGTCCCACCGTCCCGATTCTGAAGTGCTTTTCGGTGTTCACGTTGGTCACCGGCGAGGTCTCGCTCAGTCCGTAACCCTCCAGGATCGTGATCCCGGCACCCAGGAAGAAGCGGTTGATCTCGGGGGCCAGCGCCGCGCCGCCGCTCACGAAGTAACGCAGGCGTCCCCCGATCCCCCGGCGGAGTTTCGAGAAGACCAGACGGTCGGCGACGGCGTGCTGCCACCGGAGCATGAACGGCAACTTCGCGCTCCGTTCCCGGCAGAGGGCGGCCCGCCGTCCGACCCTCGCTGCCCAGGCGACCAGCTTCCCCTTGATCCCGCCGGCGCTCAGCACCTTCTGGTAGACCTTCTCGTACAGCCGCGGAACCGAGACCAGAACGGTCGGACGCAGCTGCTTCATATCCGCCGCCACCGTTTCGATTGAGCCGTGGGTCACGGGGCACCCCGCGGCAAAGAACAGGTAGTCGACCATCCGTTGGAGGACATGCGACAGCGGCAGGAAGGAGAGGCTGGAGTCGGCGGTCCCGATCTCGAGCAGCTGCTCGGTGGCCCAGATGTTGGACGCCACGTTGTTGTGGGTCAGCATGACGCCCTTGGGCGTTCCCGTAGTTCCCGAGGTGTAGATCAGGGTGGCCAGGTCTTCCGGCCGCGCACGCCGCGCTTCCGCGTGGAAAGCATCGAGGCCGACATCGTCGCCCCGCGCAAGAAACTCTCCCCAGGCCACTGCGCCGTCTCCGGCGGCCTCCTCGTCGAAAACGACGATCTCGATCTCTCGGCCCAGCCCGGACGCGGCCGCGCGCGCTTTCTCGAGCTGCTCCGCGTCGGACACGAAGACGAGCGACGCGCCCGAATCTTCCACGATGTAGGCGACCTGCGCGGCCGGCAGCGTGCTGTAGATGGGAACATCCACAACCCCGGCGCACAGGCAGGACCAGTCGGCCAGCGCCCACTCCACGCGATTCTCGGAGAGGATGGCCGCTCTGTCACCCCGGTGCACCCCCGATCGCGCCAGCGCCGCCGCACCCCGCCGAGCCGCATCGCGCACCTGTTCGTAGGAATAGGCCGAAGCGCCCTCGCCGACGACGTTGTAGGCGAGCTTGTCCGGGAGATGGTTCACGGCCTGGAAGAAAAGGTCCACGAGCGTCCCGGTGGGGACATCGGCCTTGGCGGCGTAGTAGTGAACGGTGTCGGGCACAGGTCTACCCTCCTTCGAGGACAACCTCCACGGGAATGTCCTGCCTCAGGGAAAAGAGTACGGAACAGTACTTCTCGCGGGACAGCGCGATGGCCCGCTCCACCTTCGGCCGGCTCCCGGGCGGCACGCCGGTGACGCTGAAAACGAGACGCAGGTTCTTGTAATGACGGGGCGGAGACTCGCGCCGCCCTCCCTCGGCGATCACATCCAGGCTGTCGAACGGCACTCGACCCCTTTCGAGGATCACCCGCACATCGATGGCCATGCACGCCGCCACGCCCATGAGCACCAGATCCATCGGCGACGGTCCCGTAGCCGAGTCCCCGTCGATCACGATCTGCGGGCCGCCGGCCGGACCGCCGTCGAACACCAGGCCCGCACCGGTCCACCCGAGCCGAATCTGTTTGTCCGCCTTCAACGTGGATCGCCTCCCGTGCTTGGCTGGGGTCAGGGTTCCCCGCGCTCCTTGCCGGTGCCCCCCTGAAGGTCCTCCAAGGTTTTCCTGGCGTGGGCGATGTGCTCTCTCGCCTCTTCTTCGGCGGGGCTTGCGGCCAGAAACGCCTCCAGATGCTTGACGGCCTCGGCCGTGGCACCCTGGCGCAGGAGCAGAAAAGCGAGTCCGTAATGGGCCCCCGGCGTCTGCGGATTCCTCTGCAGGACATGACGGTATGTCTTCACCGCCTCGGAATCCATGCCCATGCGCGTGTAGGTGATCGCGATCTGCTGCAGGACGACGGGATCTCCGGGAGATTCCTTGAGCGCGAGGCGGAGGGAGGTGAGCACCTCGTGGAATTTGCCCTCCTTGGAGAGCGCGAGCGCTTCCTCGTAGTAGTCGACCCGGTCCGCACGCGCGGACCCGCCGAAAATCTTGCTCCAGATCGACATGGATGAAGGTCGCCGTCCCTTGTACCGCGGGTGCGGCCCGGCCGTTTCCGGCCAGGCATCGTTCCAAGGTACGGGATTCCGTTTTCGTGACAAGGCCGACATGAACGACATGAACCGGAACCTTTCTCGTATGTTGGCGTGTATGAAGCCTTGGGAGCCCGTGGATGGGCACCGGACTCCCATGGGACTTGGAACAGCGTTGACCGTGGTGCAGGGAGGAACGACATGAAGCACAGCCGACATCTGAACGAAGACGTGAAGAACATCGCCGTGATCACCGGATCGGCCCTGGTCGCGGCCGTCGCCACGCTGGCCCTGGTCAGCCGGAACAGTTCGGCACCTCGGTCCGCTCCTGTGCCGGCACGGAACGCGGTGCCGGTCAGCTATGAGCTGAGCGAGCCTCCCGTCACGGGCGCCGACTTCCTCTACGGCACCGTGCGGACCCGCAACGGCGACACTCATCGCGGCTTCCTGCGCTGGGACCGGAACGAAGGCAGCTGGGGCGACCTTCTGGACGTCACGAAACTCGACCGCGGCTTCCGCGGCCTGTCGGGGATCCGTTTCGGGCATGTCGATCGCATCGTCCCGGTAGGAAGGGACCAGGCGATCTTTCACCTGCGCTCCGGCCAGACGATCGGCATGGAAGGAGAATCGACGGACCTCGGCTCCGCAATGCGGTCCTTGGTCGTCACCGGTGCCACCGGGGTTCAGACCAGCTTGGAGTGGAACGAACTCCGCCGCGTCGACTTCGAGACGGCTCCGCCGCATGTCCGTCCCGGCGCAGGCCGCCTGCACGGCACCCTGACCACCCCGGGCGGGGAGCGGTTCACCGGCTACATCACCTGGGATGTGGACGAGATATACTCGACAGATATTCTCGACGGCGAAGCGGACGGACGGAAGTACGAGATTCCGTTCGGAGCCATTCGGACGATTCGGCAGCACGGTTCCTCCGCCGCGCGCGTGCTCCTGACCACGGGCGAACGGCTGACGCTGTCCGGCACCAACGACGTCAATCGGACCAACCGCGGGATCACCGTCTCGGATCCGGGCATCGGGCAGATCAAGGTTCCGTGGAAACACTTCAGCCGCGTCGACTTCCAGGGCGCTCCGCACGACCAGTCACGGGACGAGTTCGACGGCGGCCGTCCGCTGCACGGCACCGTGATCACCGCTGCGGGAGACAGAATTTCGGGCGGCATCAAGTGGGACCGGGACGAGTACTCGACCTGGGAGATGCTGAACGGCACCGGTGCGGGCGTCGAGTTCGACATCGAGTTCTCCAAGATCGAGCGGATCGCCAGGAACGGGCGCGGATGCACGGTTTTCCTGCGCGACGGCCGCTCCTACGACCTGAAGGACAGCAACGATGTGGATCCCGGCAACCGGGGCATCGTAATCATCTCCGGCGATCAGGAATACCTGGTCGAATGGGACGACTTCCGGGAGCTAAGGCTGGACGGGTAGGCCGGGCCAAGAGCCCGTAGTGAAACCTCGCGAGCATCAAGAGCGGCGACGCGCCGGGAACCTACGAGGAACAGCGGATTCGGCTGCCGGCGAGGCCAGGCGGCGACGCGCGCGCCGGGAAGCTACTTCACATCTTCCATCATGCGCTTGACGAACGGGCTCAACACCAGCGCGAGGAGTCCGGCCACACCGATGATCCGGGCCAGCGCGAAGAAGAGCGGTGAAGGTTCGAGAGTCTCGAGGAGTCCGGCTACCAGCCCTGCCGTGACGTTTCCCAGCGCAGGCGCGACGAACCAGAGGCCCATCATCTGGCTGATCCGGCTGGGCGGCGCAAGCTTCGTGACCACGGACAAACCCACCGGCGACAGCGCCAGCTCCCCGACCGTATGCAGGAAGTACATGACGATCAGCCAAGACGCGGAGACCGGGGAATCGGCGGTCGCGTTGGCCGCGCCCCACGCGATCACGAAGAAGCCCGCCGCGAGAAGCATCAGACCGAGCGCGAACTTGACCGCGGTGGACGGATTCGCGTTGCGGTTGGCGAGCCACACCCAAAGCCAGCCGAAAACCGGCGCCAGAACGACGATGAAGAAGGCGTTGACCGACTGGAGCCACGACGCCGGATAGCTCCAGCTCCCGATCGTCCGGTCGGTGAAGTCCGCGGCGAACAGATTCAGCGAGGACCCCGCCTGCTCGAAGCCGGACCAGAAGACCGCGGCCAGCAGTACGAACCAGAAGATCGCCACGATCTTCTTCTTCTCGGTGGTGTCGTGTCCGCCGTGGAACATCACGTACAGGAAGTAAACCAAGACGACGACGACGATCACCGCGACCAGTCCGCCTGCGATCTCCGTCAGCGTAACCGGGATGGCACCCCGAGACACCAGCACGCCAAAGGCGACCAGGGCGAGCGCAAGCGCGGCGCATCCTCCGAAGAAGCGGCGCCCCAGGGCGGCACGCTCCGCTGCGGTGCGTTCGCTGCGCAGCACTCCCGCTTCACCCAGTCGGCCGTACCCCAGACGGAACTGGATCAGCCCGAGCACCATTCCGAACCCGGCCGCGGAAAAGCCCCAATGCCAGTTCAAGTCCTGGCCCAGGTAGCCGCAGATGATCGGTCCGGCGAAGGCGCCCACGTTGATGCCCATGTAGAAGATGGAGAACCCCGCGTCGCGCCGCGCTCCGCCTTCGGGGTAGAGGTCTGCGACCACCGAGCTGACGTTGGGCTTGAGGAGGCCGGTGCCGATTACGATCAGCACCAGTCCGAAGAAGAAGTTGAAGTCCGTGGGGACCGCCATGCTGAAATGGCCGGCCGCGATGACGCACCCGCCCACGAATACTGCCTTTCGTTGTCCCCAGAGCTGGTCGGCGACCCAGCCCCCGGGCAGACCCAGCAGGTACACCAGACCGGTGTAGAGTCCGTAGATGGCGGCGGCGGTCTCGACGTCCATCCCCATTCCCGGGTTCGTACTCATCGTCGTCCCGGTCATGAAGAGGATCAGCAGCGCGCGCATTCCGTAATAGGAGAAGCGCTCCCACATCTCCGTGAAGAAGAGCGTCATCAACCCGCGGGGGTGCGCGGTGGGACATGCCGTCGTCATTTGGACCTCGCTGTCGGTGGATTCGCTGGACCGCCGACGAAGCTACGGCGTCAGCCGCCGCCGGGCGAACGCCCGTCGATGATCGCTTGGAAGATGTGCGGGTCGATGTTGCCTCCCGAGACCACAGCGACGACCGGACCCTCCTCCGCACCCGGAAGCCCGCGCAGGGCGGCGGCCACGGCGGCGCTTCCGGCCCCCTCGGCGACGATGCGTGCGTGGCCGGCCAGCACCCGGATCGCCTCGCACACCTCTTCGATCGAGACGACCTGCGACCCGGCGAGCAGGGTGCTCGCCAGCGGCCACATCTCTTGAAGCATGCCGGCCGCGCCGATCCCGTCGACGAAGGAACGGCGATACCGCACCTCGACGGGACGGCCGGCCCGCAGCGAGGCGGCGAAGGGTGCGGCAGTCTCGACCTCGGCCGCGAAGACCGGGACGTGCGGGGCGAGCTCGTGCAGCGCCGCCGCGATCCCGCATGAGAGGCCGCCGCCCCCGTACGGAGCCACCACGGCCCGAACTTCTGGAAGTTCCTCGCCGATCTCGAGGCCGATCGTGCCGTTCCCCGCGATCACCGCCGGGTCGCTCACAGGGTGGACGAAGTACCCGTCCTCCGCCGGGTGACCGTGATCGCGCAGCACGCCCCACCACTCGTCGAAGGGAAGCCGAGCCGCCGTCGCGCCGAGCCGGGCGATCGCGTCGAGCTTGGCGCGGGGAGCCGTGTCGGGGACGACGACCCGGCAGGGAATCCCGAGCCGCCGGGCGGCGAAGGCCACGCCCTGCGCCATGTTCCCGGCACTTCCGGTGTAGACTCCGCGGGCCAGGAGGGCGGGGTCGGCGAGCGACATCGCGTTGGCCGCGCCCCGAATCTTGAAGGAACCGATCGGTTGCAGGCACTCCAGCTTGACCCACAGCTCGGTCGGCGCGTCCGGGACGTCGAGCCGGATCAGGGGAGACCGGATGGCCGTGCCCTCGATCCGCGACCGGGCCTCCCGGATGGCGCTCAGGCCGATGGGACCGACCGGCTTCACCGCCGAGGGGTGCCGGCCGGGATGCATCGCCGGTCGAATGCCCCGAGGGACTTCTGCCACGCTGCTACTCGAGCAGCGCAGCTGCGATTCCGTCGGCGGCCCGCGCGATGCAGAGCTCGCCGATCTCGCGGCTCATTCCCCGCGCATCGCCCAGCACGCCGTTGGGGGTCACGGCGCGGAAGCCGTCCCGGAATATCCTCTCGGAGACCTCGTCGTCGAAGGCGGCGACATATCCCGCGGCGGCGAGGTCCACGCGGACCAGATCGGGGCGGATGCACAACATTTCCGAGCTCTCGGCGATGTCGGCGTGACCGCCCACCGCAGCCGCAAGTTCCGGCGCGACGTCCCGAACCGCGCCTTCCCACAAGGCCACGAAGCCGTGAAGGTCGGTATACGCACGCACCTCGCAGCCCGGTCCGGCGGCTTCGCGCAGTTCGTCGAGCATCTCGGAGAGAGGCGCGAAGTTGCCGCCGTGGGAGGGCACGAAGCAGACCTTGCGGAATCCGTGGCGCGACAGGCTGTCCACATAGTCCGTGCAGATCGCCTTCAGCGTCTCGCGCCTGATGGACAGCGTTCCCGCGAAGCCCATGTGGTGCTCCGAGCAACCCACGCGGATGGTGGGCGCGACCACGGCGTCGCCGAGGCGGCGCGCCACCTCGAGCGCGAGCCGGTCGCCCCGCACCGCGTCCACGAGGAGGGGAAGGTGCGGCCCGTGCTGTTCCACCGCTCCCGCCGCGACGACGACCGTAGTGAAGCCCGCCCGGATCAAGCGCTCGACCTCGGGCCAGGTCATCTCTTCCAGAAGCAACGTTGTGCTGTCCATGCGGCAACCTAATGTTCGAAGCCGTTCGAAGCCCGCATCGCTCCAGCCATCGGGGGAACCGTGACGCACCTCGATCCGCCGCGCATCGATCCGCCGCACGTCGATCTACCGCATGTCGAAGGACCAACTCGTGCGGGGCATCTCGAAATCGACCTGGTCGGCGGCCGCGCTGACGCCGGGCACGCATCCGCCGCTGACGTCGGGCATGCATCCGCCGGGCACGCTTCGTCCATCGGAGCCAGGCTCGCCCGGTTTCTCTACCCGGCCCCTGCAAAGCGCACGATCGGCGGCATTTTTCGATGGTGGGAGAGGCGACGGCTGTCCTTCAACCTCATTGTCGGCGCAGGCGGCGGGGTATCCATGGTCGCCCACGGCTTGGTTAACTGGCTTCAGGGATTCCCGGCGTCGCTCACATGGCCTCCCCTCATTCCCGCTCTCATCCTCGTCCTCGTCGTCAACGCCTGCTACACGCTCGGCCCGCTGACCGAAGCGCTCTTCCACAAGATCTGGGGGCGGAACGTGCTGCCCGTGGGACCGCACCTTCTTCGGGCGGGCCTCGCCATGTCGGTCGGCATCACCTTCGTCCTCCCCATGCTCTTCTTGGGCGTGCGGCTGGCGGTCGCTCTTGTGACGGGGCTCCTGGGGATTAGCTGAGAGCTTCCCTGTACGCTGGTCAAACTGTAAAGTCAACATTACAATATGTCATGTTGGCTTTACTTGTGTATGCGGGACTGCGTTCGGCATGACCGGCGACCGTCCCGCGGGCACCTTTCTCGCCCGGCTTCCGATCCCCGATCTCGACCCCGAAGAGATCCGCGCCAGGGCGCAGGCGATCGGACTGGAGCTCCTCGCCCGTTCGCCCCACGTAAACGCCCCCGACTTCTCGGTGATCCACCCGGACGACCTCGCCTTCCTGCTCGACGCATACGACGATCGCTTCCTGTCCGGCCTGATCCGCCGGCGTCTCGCCAACGATCGCCTATCGTTCCGGCTGTCTTCGCGCATGACCCGAGCTGGCGGCCAGACCACGCGTCGAATGCGGCCCGGCGGCGGATCGGACTACGAGATCGCCGTATCGACCTTCATTCTCTTCGACGGCTTCGGCGACGGCGATCCCGAAGTGAGCGTGGCCGGTCTTCCCTGCGCCAACCGCCTGGAAGCGCTGCAGCGGATCATGGAGCACGAGATCGTGCATCTCGCCGAGTTCCTCTGCACCGGCCGCAGCAGTTGCGCAGAGAACCCATTCCAGGATGTCGCATGTCGTCTGTTCGGGCACCGGACGAACACCCACGAGCTGGTCACCCGGCGCCGGCGCGCCGCACGGGACGGCATCCTGGTCGGCTCGCTCGTCACCTTCGACTGGCACGGCACTCAGCTGACGGGCCGGGTCAACCGGATCACCAAGCGGGCGACCGTGCTGGTGGAGGATCCGCGCGGCAGCCGGTACTCCGACGGGCGCAGGTACGCGAAATACTACGTGCCGCTCTCATGGCTGCGACCCGCAGAGTCGTTGATCAGGGGAGGGTGACTTGCGTTCCACAAGTGAAGCCGATGGCCGTGCACGACCCATCCCGCGCACGTTTCGTGCTGCCGAGCACCGTGGTGTCGGAATCTATCTGGGAGACGCACTGGACATGTATCCGCATTGGCCGAGCCCGACCGTGATCGTCTCGGACGGGGCGTATGGCGTGTCCGGGTTCCCGGGTGACACCCCCACCATCGTCGGCCTCACGGAATGGTATCGTCCACATGTCGAGGCCTGGTCGGAGGCATCCACCGGCGAGACGACTCTGTGGTTTTGGAACACCGAGATCGGATGGGCCACAGTCCACCCACTGCTCGCGGAGTTCGGGTGGGAGTATGTGGGATGCAATATCTGGGACAAGGGGATCGCGCATGTCTCGGGGAACACGAACTCCAAGACTCTGCGGAGGTTTCCAGTGGCGACGGAGGTGTGCGTGCAGTATGTCCGACCTCCGAAGTTCCGGGTCGGGGGTCGGGTCGTCGACATGAAGGAATGGCTTCGCTGGGAATGGATACGGGCCGGGCTGCCGCTGAACCGTGCGAACGAGGCCTGTGGCGTGAGGAACGCCGCAACCCGGAAATATCTCACTCAGGATCATCTGTGGTACTTTCCCCCGCCGGAGGCCTTCCAGCGACTCGTTGACTTCGCAAATCACCATGGCCATCCAGAAGGCCGACCCTATTTCTCATTGGACGGAACGGCCTCGCTGACAGGCACTGAGTGGAGTCGAATGAGATCGAAGTTTCGCCTCGAGCTTGGGGTGACCAACGTCTGGAGGGATCCAGCCGTCCGTGGCGAGGAGCGGGTACGCCGGGAAGATGGTTCGGGTAAGTTCATTCACGCGAACCAGAAGCCCATGCGCCTGATCCGTCGCGTCATCGAGGTCACCTCCGATGCCGAAGATGTCGTCTGGGAGCCTTTCGGCGGCCTCTGCACGGCAGCCATCGTCTGCTCCGATATGCAGAGGGCGTGTTTCTCGGCGGAACTGCTCCCCGAGTATTTTGCCGCCGCCGCCAAGAGACTCAAGGGGAGCTCACAGTTGCGACTGGTATAGGGAGGGAGCGCCCCGAGTTATAGAGCGAGCGCACGAAAGCGCCTCACACGTCACGCGCCCCACACGGTGACAGGTGTCCCATCCCACACGCGCTGCTCGCGGTACACCCTGTCCGACCAGCTCTTCCCCTCGCGCAGGTCGAAGACGACCAGATGTCCGGCCGTCGCCCCGCTCGTGTCCATGTACGCCGCCGTCTGCTCCAGCCCCCGCTCGATCGCGCGTACGGCCGACCGCCCCTCCTTCACCAGCTTGCACTCCACCGCGAAACGCTCCGCGCCTCCGTCCCGCCCCGGCCAGACGATCAGAAGATCCACGCGGCGGCTCCCCAGCGCGTACTCCCGCTCGATCCGGCCCCTGCCGTTCACCACCCGGTGCAGGAATGCCTGCAACACCAGCTGCGGTCCCGCCTCCGTGTACTGCGCGCGCCGGATCCAGTGTTCAGAGTTCTGCCGGAAGAAATCCTGGAAGGCCGCGAGCAGCTTGTCCAGGTCGAGACGACCGGACGCATCCACATACCAGGCCGGGCGCTGCCGAATTCCGTCCTGAAGAACCCAAGTCAGCTCCCGCGGCACCACTTCTCCGTAGATGGGGTTGGCGAAGCGCAAGGGTGCATCTGGAGCCACCAGTCCCAAGTCGCGCACGTACTCCCGGTCCCGATCTGAATACTCCCCGTCATCCCCGCTCAGCAACGGCTCAATCACGCGCCTCACACGGGGCTCGCGCAGCTTGTCGGCCAGCTGGTCCAAGTGGGTCTCGCGGCGCAGAATCAGCTTCTCGCGCGCCTCGAAGACGTCGTGCTCCGTGAGGGGGTCGCGGAGCGCGCGCGGCGCCGCGGCCGAGAAGCACATCTCCCGGGCCAGCGCGTTGACCAGCCAGGGCTGTCCCCGTGTTTGCTCCCAAATCGTCTCCATCGCATCCGGTGCGAACTCCTGGCCGGTCGCGGACGTGTGCTGCCCGAGCAGATACGAGACTTCGGCCCGCGTGAAGTCACCCAGACGAAGCGACCTGGCCTTGATGTTGAAGGCGCTGCCGCCCGTGATCACCTCTTTCTCGGAGCTTGCGTGGATCCGGTAGTCGCGCACGTCCCGCACCCCGCACAACACCACGCTCTGCGGAAACGCCGCCGGTCGGTGGGCGTAGCCGGCCCGCAGCTGCCGCAGCACGGACACCAGCGAATCGCCCACCATCGCGTCGATCTCGTCGATCAGCAGAACCAGCGGTGACGGGGCGGCCCGCGCCCAGATATCCAGCAGAGTTCCCATAGCGGCGTGCGGGCGGACGGTCGTGTCGAAACGATCCGCGGCCTCCGCCGTCTGCGAGTCGCGCAGCGTGTTTCTGGCTTCCCGAGCGATTTCGGAAGCGATCGCCCCCATCGCCTGCCCCACATCCTCGCGCGCGGTCTGCGCGGGCTCGACATTGATGTAGGCGCACCGGTACTCGCCTGCGCTCCCGCCGTTCAGCAGGTCACGCAGGGCGAGCAGGGCGGATGTCTTGCCGGTCTGCCGGGGCGCATGCACCACGAAGTAGCGCTTCCCGCGCACCAAGTACAGGATCTCGTCCAAGTTCACTCGGTCGAGCGGCGGTACGCAGTAGTGGTCCTCGATCCGTACCGGGCCGGCGGTGTTGAAGTCGCGCATGGTGCGGAAGGTCGGCCAGGTCCACGGCTCGGGCAAGCCGCCTGGCTAGCGCGACAGCAACCGCTGGCGTCTATCGCGGGTTCGTCGAGGACGATCCGCGGGGTGGTGGGCGATGAGACGCCACCCGCGACCGCGACCCTTCGGCCTGTCGTGACGTTCGGGCCTGCCATTCCTCCCGGTCCGGTCCCTTGTCCTAACGAAGACCACGGAATACCATGACCTGACTTGTCCAAACGTCACCGTGCGGGATCACGTCCACTGATGTTTGACCCGACCTCAAAAGACGAGAACCGCCGCCGGAGAAGCGATTCGTGATGCGCACAGCTACCCCCCCCCCCCCCCCCCCCCCCGGATTTGCGCGGCGCAGATGGTAAGGGTCGACAGGGCGTTGTCGGAATCACGTCAGCGTTTCACGGTAGGAGCAAAGCTCGTCCTCGCGGTCGCCTTGGCGGGGGTGCCCTCCTGCACGGACAGCTCCGGCCCCGAGACGCCTGAGGCTACTGGGATATGGGTCTCGCCGTCCACGGTTCGGCTGACGGCATTGGCCGATACCGTCCGCCTCACGGCCGATGTGCGCGACCAGAACGGGCAGGTCATAGCCGGTGCCGCGGTGGCGTGGTCCAGCAGCGATGTCTCTGTGGCCGCCGTGGACGACGGATTCGTTCGTGCAGTCGGAAACGGGACGGCTACGGTCACTGCAACCTCCGGGCAGGCGTCGGGGAGCGCAGAGGTGGGGGTGGAGCAGGAGGCAAGCGTCGTGGAGGTGACGTCGCCGACGGCTACTACGCTGGCTGCCGTAGGCGACACGGTTCGCTTGGCTGCGGCGGCAGTGGACGCGAACGGGTACCCGGTGGCGGGAGCGGTCTTCGCGTGGTCGTCGGGCGACGAGGCGGTGGCGACGGTGGATTCTGTGGGTCTGGTGACGGCCGTCGGGAACGGGACGGCTACGGTCACCGCGGCGTCGGGCCGGGCGTCGGGAAGCGCTGACATCACGGTGTCGCAGGAAGTCGCGTCGCTCGAAGTCGTCTCGGGAGGTGACCAGCGCGGCGACATCGGCGACACGTTGCTCGACACCATAGTCGTGCGGGTGGTGGACGCCGGCGGCTCCGCGGCGGAATCCGTAGCGGTGTCGTTCACGCCGGCACCGGGCCACGGCATGGCGGACCCGGGGTCCGCTCTGACCGACGCCGAAGGGTTGGCGCGGACCGTCTGGACGCTCGGGCCGACCGAAGGCGAGCAGAGCCTGACGGCGGCTGCGGGCAGCGTATCGGTCTCGGTGTCAGCGGTTGCGGGTAACCCCGACCGGGCGACGCTCGCTGCGCTGTACAACGCTGCCGACGGGCCAAACTGGGCCGACAACGCGAACTGGCTGACGAACGCGCCTCTGGACGAGTGGCACGGCGTCTCGGTCGATGGTGCGGGAAGTGTGACGGCTCTGGTTCTCGAGGACAACAACTTGACAGGCACCATCCCTCCGGAACTGGGCAACTTCGCCCGCTTGGAAACGCTGGACCTCTCCGGCAACACTCTGGACGGCCTGATCCCTCCGGAACTGGGCAAACTCGCCCGCTTGCAAGTGCTGTGGCTCGACGACAACGCTCTGCACGGTCCGGTCCCCCCGGAACTGGGCAACCTCACCAGCTTGCGATCACTGTACCTCCACAGCAACGAACTTCGGGGACCGATACCGCAATCGCTCACGGATCTGTGGCTCGACGAATTCGGGTACGCAGACACCCGGCTGTGCGTTCCGGACGATGCCGCGTTCCGCGAATGGCTGAATTCGATCGCACACCACGAGGGTACGGGGACGCAGTGTGCTCCCTTGTCGGAGCGCGACATTCTCGTCGCCTTCTACGAAGCCACCAGCGGTCCAAACTGGTATAACAGCGAAAACTGGTTGACCGGTGCGCCTCTCAGCGAGTGGCACGGGGTCGAAGCGAACGGGGAAGGGAAGGTGGTGGCCCTGACCCTTCGAAGCAATCTCCTGGTAGGGAAGATCCCACCGGAGCTGGGACAGCTTACCAACTTGGAGCGTCTCGACCTCCGCTACAACTATCACTTGGAGGGGCCGATTCCGCCGGAGTTCTTTGATCTGCCGGAACTGCGCGACCTGTTCCTTACACGGACCAGCATGGGTGGTCTGCCGCCGGAGATCGGCAGACTTGCCAAGCTGCAGTACCTGTATTTGAACAGCGCCGGCCTCACCGGCACCATCCCGCCGGAACTGGGGCAGCTTACCGATTTGGAGTATCTTTACCTCGACGATAACTATCTCTTCGGCGAAATTCCAGCGGAACTCGGCAACCTTTCAAACCTGACGTTGCTCAACCTGTCTTACTGCAAACTGACAGGTTCCATTCCGCAAGAACTGGGCAGCCTCGCCGAGCTTCGCTGGCTCTACTTGGGGGACAACCACCTCAGCGGCGAGATACCCGCCGAATTCGGTGACTTGCGCCGTTTGCGAGCACTCAGTCTCAGGGAGAACCAACTGACCGGTTCCATTCCCGCAGAACTGGGCGACTTGGGCGACCTCGTCTCACTGAACATCGCCGGCAACGACCTGAGCGGTTCGATCCCTGCATCGTTCCAAGGCCTTCCCAACATGAGTTACCTGTACCTCCAGGACAATGCGCTGGAGGGCCCGCTACCGGTCGGAATCAAGGAGTTGACTAATCTGTGAGAACAAAAGGCTGGTCACTCCCTTCGCACCGGACCTAATGTCCTATTGCGGAGGCGCGTGGATCAGCGACTATCACCGTGCGAACGCGCTTCGGCATCGGATGCACACGGAATCAACCGCCCCGTTCGGGCCAAAGACCCGATCCGTAGTGGTCTGGGGCGGGCTGGACGCCGACGGCAATCCTTTTCTGGAGCCTTCGTTCATCGCGGACGATGTGCTTCCGTCGCTCCCGCCCTCGGGAAGGGACTTCGTCGTCAGGGGCAGAACCAATGCCGGAGACGAGGTGTTTTCACTGAGGTTCGACATGCCCGAAACCATGGATGTCGACGACGGGAGTTCCGGCTTCGTGTTCGCCGTGCCGGTGACCTGGGAGGGCGAGCTGGAGACAATCGTCCTGGCGGGCGGCGACGGATCCGTCATTCTCAACGAAGACACGGACCGGCCGATGACCATCCTCCGGGATCCGGTTACCGGTCAGGTACGTGCCGTTCTGCGCAGTCCGGCGGCGCAGGCGATGGCTGCCGTGGGCGAACCGGGCTTGGAAACCCTGTTCAGCAGGGGCATTCCGCGCTGAGGGACGGCGAGGTCAGAACGGATGCATCGCCGCTCGAATGCCGGGGGGATTTTGTCCCACGGGCTGCTTGGGGCCTCCTGGTCCCCGCCGCGTTACCGTCGAGAACCCATCGCCGTCGCCAGCGCCCGGTCGAATGTCTTGATCTGCGATATCTCCCGCCGCCGGCAGGTCGCCAAGTGGACCAGGTCGCGGGCGCTTAGCCCCGGGTGCCGGTAGGCCAGCACCCGGGCCAGCCGGACATCTTCGGCTTCGACCGGCCAGACGGTACCGACGGTCCTGTCGACCAGTGCCAGCGCCTTGTCCAAAGTTGCAGCTCGCCCGACTGAGAGATAGACGTGGAGTAATTCCTGGAGGACTCCGGCGGATGTGGCCAGGGGTTCTCCTCTTTCTGCACAGCGGGTCAAGAAGCGGTGCGCCTCGGCCCGCAACGGGTGTTCGCCACCTACCGCGTACACGAAAACGTTGGCGTCGACGAAGGTCATGTGACTTCGAGCCCCCGCGTACGGGATTTCTCAATCACGCGAAGGTGCTCTTCCCAATCCGGCTCGGGCGGTTGATCGAGGGCGGCACACTCCTCGAAGAAGTGCCGGAGTTCCTCGGCCGTCCAGAGACGCTGGACCATGGTGGCGGCCGCCAGCTTCTCCTCCGCGGCCTCCCTCATCCAGGCACCCAGCGATTTCCCTTCCCGAGCCGCTTGGGCTTTGTAGCGGATCTTGCTCGCTTCTCGGACCAGTATCTGCATCCTGGCTTTCATGACACTCCTCCAGATGTAGAAAATATGTACATGAGCATGAAATATGTACAAGATCAAGGTAACCCGACACAAGGGACGCTGTCTAACGGGGGGGCCTATCCCGCCCTGCGAGCAGCCCGTGGATAGATCCCCCCGGCGCCTCGCCGCTCTCGGTGCTCGTTCGGATTAACCCGCGGGCTTCCAGCCCGGCGAGTCGGGCCAGGTGTCCGGCAGGACCAGGGGAACGAACCGCACCATCCCCAGGTCTTCACGGGTGAAATCGCCCGACGGCTCGCGGCGCTCCCTGATCAGCGTCTGGCCCGTGCCCGCGGCTCCCAGCGGCATCACCAGGCGGCCCCCCGCCCGCAGCTGCTCGCGGAGCGGCTCGGGCACGTGCGGCCCCGCCGCCGCCACCGCGATCGCGTCGTAGGGCGCGTGGTCGGGCCACCCTTGGGCGCCGTCGCCGTGACGGACCTGGACATTGCCGTACCCGAGCGCCCGCAGCCGTTCCCCCGCGGCATCCGCCAGAAGCGAGTGGCGCTCCACGGTGCAGACCGCTTCGCAGAGCCCGGCGAGCACGGCGGCCGCGTACCCGGACCCGGTCCCGACCTCGAGGACGCGGTCCCCCGGCGTGAGCTCCAGCGATTCCGCCATCCAGGCCACGACATACGGCTGCGAAATCGTCTGCCCCATGCCGATCGGCAGGGGTCCGTCGGCGTAGGCACGGCGCGCATGTTCACGCGGTACGAAATCTTCGCGCGGCACCGCTCCCATCGCTTCCAGCACACGCGGATCGCGGATTCCGCGCGCCGCTAGGTGGCGGCGCAGCATCCGTTTCCTGGCCTTCGAGAGTCGGGCACTCCCGCTTCCGGTTCTGTCGTGCCGGCCCCTCAACGAGCGTCCGCAGGGGTGACCGACCAGAAGTCGATCCCACCCGACTGATGCTGGAGCTCCACGGTCTCGACCACCTCCAGCGCCTCGATGTCGATGATGTCGAGGCTGCCGCGCACCGACCCCACGGACTCGTTCGACACGAAGGCGTAACGGCCGTCGGGACTGGCGACCACGCCGTGCGTGACCGGCCGCGAGGTGGCGATGCGCGCGAGTTCCGCCCCGGTCTCGAGGTCGAACACCGCGACCGCCTGCTCACCCTTGAGCGTCGCGATCAGGCGCGTGCCGTCGACGGCGGCCTCCAGGTTGTAGGGTGCCTGGCCGGTGGCAAAACGTCTGGATACCTCCCAGCGCTCCGTGTCCACCTCGAGCACCTGCCGATTCTTGTTGCAGGCCACGTAGACGAAGCGGTCGGCCCGTTCTCCCGTCGCCGGCTCGACCCATGTGGGACTGCAGACGCCGTTGCCGGGCGACACGTCGAAGCGCTGCGTCACCTCGAACGATTCCACGTCGATCTCCACCAGCCGCTCCGAGTGCATGCACGCCGAGTACTGCTTCGTCCCGTCGGGCCGCACGCGGCTGCCGTGGGGCATCAGGCAGGTCTCGATCCGTGCGACCTCGATCATTTCGGGGGTGTAGACGACCGATACGTCCGACGGCACCATGTCGCCGTGGAGGTTGAAGTTGACCGCCATGAGGAATTGGCCGTCAGGGGTGATGCCCATCGTTGCGGGAAAGAGCCCGAGCCGCGTGCGGGCCACCAGCGTGTCCGGGCCTGCGTGGAATTTCCACAGGTATCCGCGGGGCGTCCCGTGCGCGATGGTGACGTACCAGTAATTGCCGTCCGGGGAGACGCTGATCCCGTGGGCGCCGTCGTTGTCCCCGGGCATGATCCCGACCGGGATCTCCCTTTCCACGACTGCGCCCCGGCCGGGCATGAAGGCGACCCGGCTCACCAGGTCGGAGGACTCGTTGGCGACGTAGACGCGGTACGTGGGCCCTTGGGCCGTCGCCGGGCGGACGGGCGCCGGCATGAAGCAGGCGAACAGGGCGGCTGCGGCGGCGGCCCGTATGAGCGCCCCGCCCGTTCGGTCTCCGCCGGCTTCGGTCCTGCTGAACAATGCCGGCCTCATGAGACGGGCGTGCGGTTCTTCGGCTCCACCCGCACCACCCACAGCCCGGTGTGCATGTCCGTGACGAAGACATGGCCCTTGAAGGCCTGCGGTCCCCACGCCATCGGCGAGTTCGGAACCCGCCCGTTCGGCGATCCCGTCGGGAACCAGGCCATCTCGCGCCCCTGCCGGTAGAGGTCGCCCCGGAGCTCGCCCGAGACGTCCACGACCCTCAGCCCGGCTTGGTAGTAGGCGACGTACATCTTGTCGTCCTCGATCCAGAGGTTGTGGGCACCGGCCTCGGGGACCTCGTAGCGGGCCACCTCGCGCAGATTCTCCGGGTCCTCCAGGTCGATGACGTGCACGAACCCGCGGGACCCGTCTCCGGGGTGTCCGTTGCGCGAGATGCACTCTTCGCAGTCGAAGATCTCGTCACCGACGAAGAGGTAGCGGTGCCCGTCGGCGTTGGTGTAGGGAACTGCGAAGTGCGTATTGCCCTCCGGGTACGCCAGGCGGCCGACCTCCACCGGCTCGGTGGGCGTGCCTCCCCAGCGGCCGTTGCCCGCATCGAGAATGTAGACCCCGTCGTTCCAGTAGGACACGTAGGCCATTCCGTCCATGACCCAGATGTCGTGCAGGTACTTCCCCGGCGACTCGATCCCCCAGCGCCCCACCTCCTCGACGTCCGCGGGGTCGCTCAGATCGAGGATGTGAACGTCGAAGGTGCCGTTGTGGACGGCGTACAGGATGTCTCCGGAGAAGAAGACGTTGTGTACGCCGCCGGTGAGCGTCTCGGTGTAGGTGTCGGTGACGACCGGATGCGCCGGGTCGGTCAGGTCCAGCACCACGATGCCGTTCCTGCGGTCGGAGGCGCCTTCGCGCGTGATGACGGCGACGGTGGCCCGGCTGTTCACCTTCACGTCGTTGACGACCCGTGCGTCTACCTCCACATAGTCGGTGAGGACGGGGTTGGCGGGGTCGGACACGTCCCATGCGAGCATGCGCTGGCCTCCCAGATGCGTGCCCGTGTAGACGTAGTCGCGGCCGTCCGCACCGGTGAACGCCCAAAGGTCCGAGGTGGGGTGCTCGCCCACGGTGCCGCGTCCGACGACGGCGACTTCGTGCTCGACGCCCCGTTCCACGACCTCGATGAAGGCCTGTCCGGTTCTCGCGCCGGCGGTGGCCGCGATCCGGTAGAGCCCGGGCCGCTCGGCCACGAAGGCACCGTCGGGATAGATCGACGCTCCCATGCCGGTGCGATCCTCGAACGACGCCACCGCGAAGTCCACGGCGGCGGCGGTCACCTCCGCTCCTTCGGCGTCCAGCGCGACCGCGGAGAAGCGGACGACATCGCCCGTGCGTGCACGCGAAGCCCCCGTCACCTCGACGGTAGCCACCGGATCTTCCTCCACCGTCAACGGGAAAGCGGCCTCGATCCCTTCGACTGCGGCCGTGATGATCACGTCGCCGGGCCGGATTCCCTGCACGAAGCCGTGCGCGTCGATCGTCGCCAGGCGCCGGCGATTGCTGGTCCAGGCGACTTCGACCGACTCGCGGACGGTGCCGTCGTCGGCCATGGCGCGTGCGTGAAGCTGCACGACCGATCCGGTGAAGAACCTCACTCCGGGATCCTCGATCTCCACCGAGACGACCGGCGGGCCGACCACCCGAAGCGGCGCGGTGAAGCTGCGGATCTCGGGCGGCCCGGTCCCGTCGGCGGGCGGGACTCTTATGGCCATCCGCAGCTCGGCTTCGCCTTCCGCCAGTCCCTTGAGGAAGCCTCCGTCCAACGCCGCGATGCGCGAATCGATGGTGGTGAGTATCCGCACGCCGCGTATGGGGTTCCCGTCGGCGCCGTAGGCCGCGACCGAGAAGTCCTCGTCCACGGCGAGGGAGTCGCCCACCTGGACGACGATCTCGCCCGGTTCGGTGCGCACTTCGGCCACCCGCGCCCCGATCCGCACGGCGGGAGAATAATTGAGCCCTCCGGGCGTGGTGGCGAGGTCCGGCAGGTCGGGTGCGGGCTGGTGCCCTTCCGGATGTTCCTCCGGTGCGGACCGAACGGAGTCGGTGGGAGGCGGTGGCGGTGCTGCCGGGGAGTCCACCGTCACTCTCGACGTGCCACCCGCGCCGCACCCCGCTGCCAGCATGGAGGCCGCGAGGACCCCCGTTGCGATTCTGATCATTCGATCCTCCTGATTGCCTTTCCGCGAAGCGGCTCCGCGGCCCGCCGAGGGTCCCATGCTCCTCCGGCGGCACCGCCGCGACACTATGACACTATATGGTATTGCACGGCCCGGGGTTCATGGTATTGCACGGCCCAGGGTTCCCGGGGCTCCCTTGGCGGACTCGCCCGGCGTGGAATAGGTTGTCCGCCATGACCGAGTTTTCGGAACGCGTGTACGCCTGCGTGCGACGGATTCCGCCGGGGCGGATCGTCAACTACGGGGGAGTGGCGGTGCTGGTGGGCAAGCCGCGGGCCGCGCGGGGCGTCGGCTATGCCCTCGGTCATCTCCCTGCCGATACGGATGTTCCGTGGTGGCGGGTGGTCAATCGGCGGGGTGCCGTCTCCACCTCGCCGCTGAACGGCGTCGCGCAGCGCCAGAGAGCCCTGCTGGAGGGCGAGGGCGTGGCGTTCGACGGGAAGGGGGAAGCGTCGTGGGAGAGGTTCGGCTGGTACCCCTGCGAATGAGGTCGGCGTGTACCCGCGCCGTCCTTCTCGCCTGCGCCGCGATCGTCGGCCTCGTGGCCGCATGCGACCGTTCTGTCCCCGGCTTCCACCTCGCCTACGCGGAGATCGTCGCCGAAGAGGACGCGCGCGGCGACATCGGACTCGAGCGGATCCGGGAGCACCTCGCGAGCGATGACCCGAAGCTGCGCGTGCTTGCCGTCCGCGCGCTCGGGCGCTTGGAGGATCCGGCCCGGCTGGGCCTGATCGACGACCTGCTCGACGATGCCGACGGCACCGTGCGGGAAGCCGCCGCGGCTGCGATGGCGCAGGCGGTCTTCGGTGCGGACCCCGGGCCGGTCGCGCGGACTCTGGCGGCCCGGATCGAGGTCGAATCGGATCCGGTGGCTCTGGGCGGTCTCGCGACCAGTCTCGGCCGACTGGCCTTCCGCACCCTCGCGGAGCGTGCCGAAGCGGAAGCCGCACTGGTCTCCGCCTCCCGCCGCCTCCCGCCGCCTTCCCCCCGGGCTCTGACTGGTCGCGTCGGACTGGCCCGCGGAATCGAGGCGTTTGCCAGGAGCGGACGCGCCGCCGGGAACACCGGCGAGGACGGCAGCGCGCTGAGTCCGGCTCTGGCCGGCGTGGCCGCCGCACTGTCCACTGAGCTTCGGGGGGCGGGCACCGCGGCGCAGGTCCGCCGACTGGCGGCGGCGGCGCTCGTGCACGGCGACCAGCTCGGCACCGAGGCCGCGCGCACGCTCCTGCGGGACGCCGACTGGGGCGTGCGGCGCCAAGTGGTCATGGCCGCGGCCCTGCACGGCACGGACGCCGAGCGCGCGGTGCCCGCGGGGCTCGCCGACCCCGACCCGCGCGTCCGCGTCGAGGCTCTGGCCGCATACGACCGCCGGCTGCGGCCCGGCCGGGGATGCGGCGCGATCATCGCCGCCGTTGCCGACACCGATCCGCATGTGGCCGCGACCGCGATCGGCCTGGCCGCCCGCCCGTGCCCGGATCTCGATGCGCAGCGGAGGGCTCTCAGCGCGAGGATCGCGGAGCTGAACGACCCGGAAGCCGAATGGCGGGGTCCGTCGCGCGCACTCCATGCCCTCGCGTCGGTCGCGCCGGGCGACGTGCGGGACGAGATCGCTGCCTTCGCGGCCCACCCCAACGCCTTCGTGAGGGCGTGGGCAGCGCGGGCGGCGGCCGAGGCCGGAAGCGAGGCCGTGCTGGCCGAGCTGGCGGGCGATGCGGTCCCGAATGTGCGGGAGGCCGCGCTGCGGGGGCTCGGGGCGGTGGTGGGAGACGGGGCGGTGGACGGAGCGGCGGCCGGGAGCCGAACCACGGCCCGCGACATCTACCTCGCACAGCTCGGCGCCGACGACCCCCAGCTGGTCATGACCGCGGCCAGACTGCTCGTCGAGCACCTGGAACATGACAGACGCGCCGCCGCAGACGCGGCCTCGGTGCCTGCCCTTCTCGCCGCCCTCGCCCGCTTCACCACCCGGCAGCGCGAGACCGAGCGGGACGTTCGCGTCGCGCTCATCGAGAGCATCGGCGCGCTGGGCGGCTTCGCCCGCGAAGATCTGACTCCGTACCTCACCGACTTCGACCCCGTCGTGGCCGAGCGCGCCGCCGCGCTGCTCACCGAGTCCACCGGCGAGACCCACGAGGCCGCGCCGCAACGGCTCCCCCGCACCCCCGCCCCCGACGCCGAGCGCCTCCGCGAGCTCGAACGTTCCGCCGTCGTGCTCCGCATGGCCGGCTTCGGCGATATCGTCATCGCGCTCCGGCCCGACCTCGCCGCCGCAAACGCCGACCGCTTCGCCCGCCTGGCCGCCTCGGGCTACTTCGACGGCCTCACCTTCCACCGCGTCGAGCCCAACTTCGTCATCCAGGGCGGCAGCCCCAACGCCAACGAGTTCTCGGGCGACGGTGCCTACAGCCGCGACGAGATCGGCAGCCACCCGCACCGGCGCGGCACGGTCGGCCTCTCGACCCGAGGCCGCGACACGGGCGACGGCCAGATCTTCGTCAACCTGGCCGACAATCCGCGCCTGGACTTCAACTACACCATCTTCGGCGTCGTGGTGGAGGGAATGGAGGTCGTCGACGCGGTAGAGGAAGGCGCCGTGATCGAACGCGCCGAGGTGGTGCCGCGGTGAGCCTGCGGGGAGGCCGCCCTTGTTGCGGGTCGGAGGGAGCACGGCTTGCCGGACAGCCGCCGCCGACCCGACGCCGGAGGTTCCCACCATGATCGTCACGACCGCCATGGCGCTGATCGCGCTGCAGGCCTCCGACCCGAGAGACCGGCAGCCCCGTCGCGTCGAGATACACCGCACCGAGTATGGGGTTCCCCACATCCTGGCCGACGACCTCGAGGCGATGGGGTTCGGGCTCGGCTACGTGCAGTCCGAGGACTACGGCGCGTCCATCGCCGCGGCCATGGCGGCGAGCCGGGGCATACTCTCCCGTCACCTCGGCGCGGAGGAGCTGGACGCCGACTTCGTCGCCCGCGAGACGCACGCCCGCGCCGTCGAGACCTTCGACCTGCTGGACCCCCGCGCCCGGCAGGTCTACGTCGGCTTTGCGGAGGGGGTCAACCGCTACATCCGCCTGCACCCCGACGAGTATCCCTCGTGGGTCAAGCCGGACTTCACCGGGGTCGACGCGCTTGCCCGCGACGTGCAGACCTGGAGCCGGGGGGACGCGGCCCGCGTCACGGCGCGGCTGGGCGCGGGGGAAGCCGGGCGAGGGCGGCCGGGGCGCGACGCCGGACGAACCGGGCGCGAGTCCGCCGATCCCCTCCTCGACGGGTCCAATGCGTGGGCCTTTCACGGCAGCCGCACCGAGTCCGGGCACGCGATCCTGCTTCGCAACCCCCACCTCCCCTGGGACGGGGAACACGATCTGCTCGAACGCCCGTCCGGCCTGACCTACTACGAGGCGCATGTCCGCGTGCCGGGGGTGATCGACTTCTACGGGGACTTTCGCATCGGAACCGCGTTCGGGATCATCGGCGGCTTCAATCCGAAGCTCGGCTGGGCGACGACCAACAACTATCCGACGCTGTCGCAGGTGTACCGGCTGGACATGCATCCCGCGCTGGAGGAGCACGCCGTCCTCGACGGGCGTCCTCTTCCGCTGACCCGGCACGACGCGGTCGTGGACTACCGGACGGACGACGGGGGCACGGCGGTGGAGATGCGCACGTCGTGGCGGACGGCGCACGGGCCGGTCATTCACCGCACGGACGAGCACGTCTACGTGCTGAAGGATCCGCGGGACGGCGAGTTTCGGCGCGGCGAGCAGTTTCTGCGCATGATGACGGCGGAGAGCCTCGACGAATGGCTTCAAGTCATGCGCATGCGGGCGCACCCCACGTCGAACTTCACCTACGCCGACCGCGACGGGAACATCGCGCACTACTACAACGCGCGGCTGCCGCTGTTGCCGCATCCCGTCACCGGCGACACGGCGGCGCACGCGTCCTCGGCGGACGACATGTGGTCGGAGCTCGTTCCCTGGGAGGAGCTGCCGCTCTACCTGAACCCGCCCGGCGGCTACGTGCAGCAGGCCAACGACCCCCCGGACTACACCAACCTCGGCGTCCCCGTGGACCGCGACACGATGCCGGCCAATCTGCCGGAACCGAGGCTGCGCCTGCGAAGCCAGCTGTCGCTGGAGCTGGCAGCGGGGAGCGGGCGGGTGAGCCTCGAAGACGTGATCCGGTTGAAGCATTCGCCGCGGATGCCTACGGCGGAAAGGGTGATGGACGATCTGCTCGGCGCGGTGCGGGAAGCGGACGAACCGTCTGGCGCGGCACTCACGGCTTCGCCTGCGGGAGGTGACCCAGTTTCGGCGGGCCGTTCGGCGTTGCGGGAGGCGGCGGAGGTGCTCGCGGCGTGGGACCGCACGGCTGCCGCCGACAGCCGAGGCGGCGTCCTCTTCGCACGCTGGGCGGCCGAGTACTTCGGCGCCGTTCCCGATTCGCTGCGGTGGCGGCAGCGGTGGGATCCCGATCGTCCCGTCGAGACGCCCTTCGGTCTGGGCGATCCGGTCGCGGCCGAGGAGGCGCTCGCCGCCGCCGCGGCTTCGCTGGAACGGGAGGGCATTGCGCTGGATGCTCCGTGGGGCGAGGTGCATCGGGTGGTCCGCGGTGATGTGGATGTGCCGGTGTCGGGATGTCCGGCGACGCTCGGGTGCTTCCGCACGCTGTCTTTCGGGCCGTTGGAGGACGGGCGTCGGGCAGCCGATCGCGGCGACGCATGGGTTCTGGCGGTCGAGTTCGGCGATGTGCCCAGAGCGTACACCGTCCTCGCCTACGGACAGACCGCCCGCCCCGGCTCGCCGCACTACGCCGACCAGGCGGCCATGTTCGCACGCGGCGAGATGAAGCGGGTCGCGTGGACTGACGAAGACATTCGGCGAGCGACGATCAGGCGGTACCGGCCCGGTGATGAGGTGGACTCGTCCGGGGAGCCCGCCCCGCCCTCCGCCGCCCCGCCCCCGATGGACCCGCCCCCGCTGGACCTGGCTACCCTGTTCGATCTCGGCCACCTCGTCCTCGACGAGAACGGCGACGGCGTGCCCGACCGCCTCGCCGCGTCCCTGATCCTCGCACCCGACCCCGACGACGCCGAGCGGGCCGCCGCCGCCGAGATCACCGCGCGGCTGGGCTTCGAGACCATGGCCCTCGATCTGCCCCTGCGGCGCGGTCCGCAGCCCGGCAGGATCGGCATCCTGGTCGGCGACCGCGCCGTCAAGGCGGCGGGGCTGTCTCGTGCGGATTTTCGGGCGGACGTCCAGGTGCCCGCGAGTCCCGCGACCGGCGCCGCCACCGTGGCCACCCTCACCGCCTCGTCGGGCGAGCGCTGGCTGGCCGTCCTCGGCGACGAAGACGACGACCTCCTCCGCGCGGCCCGCTTCCTGGCCGGCTCCCTGCCCCACGTCCGCACCCTGTCCGGCCCCTCGCTTTCCGATGTCGGCGACGAGCTCTCCACCTGGATCGGCGTCGGCGACCCCACCGCCCCCGCGCCCGCCTTCACGTTCCACCGCGCCACCCTGTACGCTCCGGGCGACGGCGTCCACCTCTTCGCCGACCTCGCGTTCGACGACGATGCCGGGGCGGACACACCCGCCTCCGCGGCGCCCGCCACCGTCGCCGCGCCCGCCACGCAAGCCCTCGACCGCCTCCAGATTCTCGCGTGGGAGCGGCTCGGCGACGCCGCGACCGGACCCGACTCGGCCGACCTGCGCTTCCCCGGCCTCGCCACGATCACCGTCGCCGCCGGTGCTCGGCAGGTCGTGCTCCCCACGCTGGCCGCGCAGCACTCCGCCGGCCCGACCTCGAGCCGCCCCGGCGCGGGAGCCAAGAACGATCTCGACCTCTCCAACCTCTACACGACCGAGGGCTTCCTGGGCGGCGGCGACATCCCCGACCGGATCGATGTGGTCGTGGTGCCGGGCGACGGGGCCGAGGGCGTGCCGGAGCTGACCGCCCGCATGGGGCTGGAGGCCGCGGGGCTCACCGTCCCGCTGGTGAAGCGGCCGGACGAGATCGGAGCCGCGGCGCGGGAGCCGACGACCGTGCTGGTCGGCCACGACCACCCGCTCGTCGCGGAGTTGGCGGACAGCGGGAAGATCGTGCCGGGCGATCTGCCTGCGGGCCACGGCCTGATCGAGGTCGTGCCGGACGCCTTCGGGGACAAGCCGAGCGTGGTGGTCACGGGAGCGGACAGAGAGGGAGCCGCGAACGCGACCCGTCGCCTGGCCGAGTTCTTTCCCTTCGTCGGCAGCCGGGAGGACGGCGCGCCGACCTTCGACGACGTCGAGTACGAGCTGTGGGGTACGCTTTCGGGCCGCACCCCGGCGGGCCAGGCCGCTATCGGGCTCTACAAGCTGGACCGCATCGTCGCCGGGCTGGCCGGCGAGGACATTGTCGGCACCGAGATCACGGTCTCGGTCGAGAAGCCGCCGGAGGGCCTGGGCGATTACATACGCGAACGGGCGGCTGGGCTGGGTGCGGACGAGATCACGGTCAAGATCGACAACCGCGATGTGCAGCGGGCCGCGACGATCTTTGACGACACCTTCGCCGTGCCCTCCGAGGTCGACCGCTTCTGGTCCGCCTTCGAGGCCCGCGTGCTGCCGGGAGTGGTGCGCGGCGAGCCGGTCCGCTTGCATGCGCGACTCTCGGAGCCGCCCGAAGTCCGCCGAGCCGTCGCCGACGAAGCCCGCCTGCGCCTGATCGACGCCGGGGCCGACCCGGAAGCCACCGGAGTCGAGGTCCTGTCCGCCTTCAAGCAGGGCTTCTCGTGGCTGCGCGAGTCGGTGGCGCCGCGCCTGGCGGACAAGGAGATCGGCCAGATCGTCATCGAGTTCCGCCGCAACGATCCGCCGGACGACTGGCCCCAGCAGGCCATGCACACGCCCGTCCGCTGGCTGCACGAGATCTTTCCCATAGACGAGATTCTGGCAAGCGATCTCGGGGTGTCCCTCCGTCAGATCCGCTTCGAAATGACGGACGGCGGCCCGACCTACCGTGTACGGGCCGCCGCGCCGGACGGCAGCGCAGTCCTTGAAGACACCTTCGACCCCGTGTGGGTCCTGCGCCCGTACGTCGACCGCTTCCAGGACTACGAGCACGTCCGCGTGACCACCGGCTGGCTGACCGCCACCGCCGGGCGGGACACCCTGGCCCATGAGCGCATCGTCACCGATCCCGAGTGGTTCTGGGACCGCTTCCAGGCCCGCACCCTGCCCGCGGTCTACGACTACGTCATGGACCGTCACGACGGCAACCCCCGAGGCGGCGGAACAGACGCCCCCTTCTTCGGCACGCTCACCGTAGAGCTCGAGCTCAGCGAACCTGACTACCGGCTGGGCGTCGACAACGAGATCATTTCGCCGATGGACGCCCTGCACGAGGAGATCTACTTCGGCGCCATCGAGTTCTTCCACCTCATGGGCCGCAACGCGCGAGGCCAGGACCTGACCTATCCGGGCCGCATCATCCCGGTCATGCGCCCCAAGTCGGACGGCGCGGCGGGCAGGGGCCGCGCGACCTTGACCGGGTTCGCCACCGACCGGCCCGCCGTGGTCGTCCGCTACGAAACGCGCGACGGCGCAAGCGGCGAACGGCGCCTCGACATCCCCAAGATCGCGATGGAGCGCCCCAGTCTGCGCCGGGCGGTGGTCGCGCCGGGATCTCCCGCCTATCCGCGGCTTGATCTGCGGGTGCGTGCGGACTCGGAGACGGACGAGCGGGAGGCGCTTCTGAACATGGCGACGCCCCTGCAAGTCGACGCCCGCATGATCTCCGCCGAACAGGTCGCGGCCACGATCGCCAATCTGGGCGCCCTGCGCGACGCGGGGATGTACGCCGCGGCGCTTGCGTGGGACGAGGTCGGCGAGATCGCGGTCCGGGCCGAGTGGACCCACGAGCAGGACGACTCCGCACGCATGACCACCGTCCTCCCCGCCAACGGAACGCCTCCACCTCTCCCGGCCTGGACCGACCTGCTGCCCGACGGGTGGAGCTACGCGGGCGAACGCATCGTCCAGTGGGACACGCCCATTCCGCCGCTCGAAGGCCACGAGATGCTCGCCAAGATGAGCCGCGCCTTCGACCGCGCCTCCATGTACGAGGCCGGCGAGAGCTACCTGGGCAGGACGATCTGGGCGATGGACCTCATGCCCCCGGTCAATGCCACTCACTGGTCGCGCACGAAGGCGACCACGTTCAAGCCCACCGTGATCTATTCGGCGAGACAGCACGCCAACGAGGTCTCGTCGACAAGCCACGTCCTCCGTCACGCCGAGCTGCTCCTCGCCGATTCGGCGCAGCGGGCCAAGCTGGACAAGGTCAACGTCGTCATTCACCCCTTCACCAACCCCGACGGAGCCCAGCTCGCCTACGATCTCTACCGGATCACGCCGGACTACATTCTGCACGCGGGCTACCTGGGATCGCTCGGCATGGACGCGACCGCGGGAAGCGGGCAGGACTTCCCCATCTACCCCGAATCGAAGGTGCGCGGACGGCTCTGGGAGCGCTGGCTGCCCGACATCTTCCTCAACCCTCACGGCTATCCGAGTCATCAGGTCGTGCAGCTGTTCTCGGAGTACACGGGCCTGGTGCGGCGCGGGCGGGTCACCGAGCGCAACTGGGGCTTCAACAAGGGCTGGTTCATGCCCGGGTTCGGCTACATCGACGATCCCGCGTTCCCCCGGCACAAGGAGGCCGCCTTCAGGATCCGGGACTACATCACGGCCGGGATCAACTCCAACCGCGACGTCTTCGAGATGAACCAACGGAGCTACGACCGCTACCGTCGCTACGGCGCCGCGTTCGACCCCGAAGTTTTTCGGCTGCCGCTGACGGACAGCGTCCTGATCGAGATGCCGCTCAAGGGTTCGCGCGGGTCCGGCGGCGGGGGCGGCGGTTTCAATCCGCGCATCACGATCTGGAGCGGCATCACCGAAGCGCCCGACGAGACGGCGTACGGTCCGTGGCTGGAGCTGGTGGCGAAGGCGGGGCTGTCGTGGGACCGGGCGATCCTGGACTACCTGTACGACGGGGAGCACGAGGTGGAGCGGAGCGGCTCGGCGTTTCGGGGGGGCGTGACGCTGAAGCTGGCGCGGGAGCGGCCGCCGGCTCGGCGGAACGGCCCTGGAACCTGACGGGTCAGGCGGGGGATAAGCTCTCCTTCCAGGAGTTCCGGGACCTGCCGCTGGTCAGATTCTCTCTACGATGCTCTCGAGACGATCCAGGCGCTCGCTCGCCTGCAAGTACTCCGAGTATGCTTCCCGCGCACCATGGATCAAGGCGTCGTAGGAGGTTATCCGACTTCCAGGAGATATTGCCGCCATCGACGCCTTCAGGCGCTCAGGATTGTCCGCCTGTTCCGGTATTGGCCTTCCCAGCACAAACACGACTTCTATGTCAGGAGAACTCTCTCCTTGATTGAGCAGGATTTTTCTCAGTTTGTCGACATACGTTTGGCCTTGCTCCTGCAATTCCAAAAGCCTGGGCCGGCGCCCGGCACGCTTCAATTCCACGATGATGTGCTTGCCGGCGTTCGTCCGGTAG
This sequence comes from Longimicrobiales bacterium, assembly GCA_965215065.1. Taxonomy (GTDB): domain Bacteria; phylum Gemmatimonadota; class Gemmatimonadetes; order Longimicrobiales; family Gaopeijiaceae; genus Bin94. Next base: position 26,687 of record OZ244037.1, on the reverse strand, counting down.
GCGATGTCGACACGGCTCAGTTTCTCCTTCTCGGTCAGGTCATCGGTGATGACGCCGACATTTCGCAGGCGAGACTCGATGAGTTCGCTGCCTGTTGCGCGCTCCCATGCTGGATCGAGCAACCAAAGGTGATCGAAGAGATACTTTTGAAGCATCTTCTCGCGAACGTTCGCCTCGACGAGGCCTCGGAACTTGCGGATGGCCTCCAGGCGTGACTTGACGATGTCGCGATACAGGGCCGCCTCCAAGGCATCGCGGTCGGCCAGAACCTCAAGTAGTTTGTCGATGTTCTCCAGATTGTCCACAAACTCGTTGGCCGATCCTCGCAACTTCATTCGCTCGAACGCGAGAATGCCGTGTCGATACAAGAGCTTTCGATCCTCGTCTTCGTCCATCGGCAGAGCACTGAGTCTGGCGATCAGTCTCTCGGCGGTCGCGCGGTGACCCTCCGGCAGGCTGGTGAGCCATTCTTCAAGGGCGGGAGACACTTCCTTGGCCCGCTTCACTTCATGTTTGCGGCGCCACGCTGTCCAGCGCCTGTCGACAAGCGAAAGACTGGACTTGAGGAAGGACAGCAGAGCTTCATAACGAGGATCGTCCTCTTGAATCCGCTGTCGGTCGCTCGTGGCGATGTCGGGATGGTCGTCTTGGTCGAGGAATTCGGCTTCGATCTGCCCGGTGATGTATTTGGTGTACAGGCGGCCATCGTTCACTTTGTCCAGGATGTTCTCGTGAAAGAGGCGTCCCCTCGCGAAGACGACGATGCCGTTGAGATTGCCGGCTTCCCTGCTGTCCAGCTGCTTCGGCTTGCGGGCGGTGCCCAGCCATCCACGAACCCTCCAACTCTCTTCCCAATCTGAAGACCGCTCGGGAAGGTGTTCGTCCTCGACCACGTTCGGTATCGCCGTTTGCGGGGGTTGGTAGTCACCGAAGGTCCACAGGAACTGGGCGATGGACAGATCGCCGCGGTCCGCATGAGTAATCGCCTCGCCGTCGATGGCTACTCGGAAGTCATGCAACTCTCCGATGATCGAGAAGCGTCGGGCCAACCTCTTCCGAAGTGCAACCACACCTGGCGTGAGCCGAATTCGCTTGATCTGCTTGAGAACAATCCGGGTACCCTTGGAGATGTCGACCTCTTCCGGTGGTAGTTGGCCGGGACGGTAAGCGCGATCGCCGCGTTCCAGGGATTGGCGGATTCCCTGGACGGTCATGCGAAGCCCATGACGCTCGCCGTTCTTCGCGGATTGGACGTCGATCACGTCCGCGATGGAGAACAGGGACAGTTTCCCAAGGCCCTTGCGTCCCATCACGGGCCTGTGCTTGGCTGTGAAACTGCCTTCGTCGTCGGCCTGTCGGCGGCGGTAACCGACGCGGAGATACTTGTCGTTGATATCGGCGACCGACATCCCCACGCCGTCGTCCGAGATCGCGATCCATTTGTGGTCGGGGGCGACCTCGATGTCCACTTGCTCTGCGTCGGCGTCCCATGCGTTGGCAACCGCCTCGGTCAAGACGGCCGCGATGTTGCTGTAGAGATTGATTCCGAGATGTTCGATTACGTTGAGGTCGACCGTCATCTCGTATGGCGACGGAGTGGGAGATGTGGCGGAATCGGTGCCCTCACCAACTTCGGTATCGGTCATGCAGTGCTCCCTTGGGATCGGTTGTGGTTCTCGACATGGCGCACCAGACTGCTCCCGATCGCGTGTCCAAGGTTGACCGGAACCGCGTTGCCGACCAAGCGGCCTATCGTCTTTGCAGATATCGGCTCGCCAGGCTTGACGAACCGATATTCCTCGGAAAAGCTCTGAAGTATCGCCCCTTCACGCAGGGAAATGGCCCGGTCCTGTTCCGGGTGGCCGAATCGGCCATTGCCGAATCCGTAGTACTGCGTCGTCATCGTGGGGGATGGGCGGTCCCATTCCATGCGGCCGTACACGCTCGGATATGTGCCCCCCCCAGGTTTCCGATGGCATTCGGCTATCAACGCTTCGTCCCAGTCGCGCCATGTCCCGCCCGGTATAGAGGCGCGAATCCGCTGAACATTCAGAGGTGACAGTCGACATGATCGGTGCATCGAATCGGTGCTGGACTCTCCACCGGCGTCAATGGGCGGCATGTCGGCGATGGCATCTCTAACCGTGGGACGACGGCCTCCGGGCGTGGTCGGAGGAACCAAGTCGATCGGATCTAGGGTCGAAGCGAGAACGACAAGACGCCGCCTGCACTGAGGCACGCCGTAGTCGGCGCAATTGACGATCGTAGTTGCGACAGCGAACCCTTCGTCCCGCAAGGTATCTACGAAGTCCGAAAACACCTGCTCCCGCTGGAGCATCGGGACGTTCTCCATGGTGACGAGATGAGGCTTCGCCTCTCTTACCAACCGACCGAAATGGTCCAATAGGTTCCATCGAGCGGCCGAGATGCGAGGCCGTGACCGGGTATAGGTCGAGAACGGCTGGCACGGCGCACACCCCGCGAGGAGTCGGTGGGACGCGCCGTGGAACGCACTGGGAAAGTCGTCGGCCGTGACTTCCTCGACGGACTTCTGGAGAAAGGTCGCTCCGTTGTTGGACATGTAGGGATATCGACAGACGAAATCGATATCGACGCCCAGCGTCACGTCGATTCCCGATTCTTCCAGTCCCCGCGTGAGCCCACCGGCTCCACAGAAAAGATCGACTGCGCTGACTGAGAAGTCGGTTCTGCCTGCTTGGGGGACGTTGGTCCCGCGCACGTCACTCACCCGACCATCCCCTGCTCGGTGGTTTCCTCTCATCCGTCGCCCGAGTCAGCGGCCGGTCGGAGTCAGCCCTGACGCGGGAGACATACCCGCGCATCAACTCGCGAACGACTTGGGCGGCGGGTCGGTGTTCCGTGCGACAGGCATCGGCGAACGCACTGCGCAACTCTCTCGAGAGCCGGATCTTGAATGAGACATTCTTGCGGGCCATGGCTTAAGTGTACCCGTTGTGCCCACAGTTGGGTAGCCTCCTCACGTCGAAGGGCAGCCAGTAGTTGGCGAGGTGCAGGGTTTCCGGGAGCAGCCGGCCTTCCCCGTCATTCTGGGCGAGGAAGGTTGCGATGCCTTGGTCGCGATCACCCCCGGCGGCTTCGATCTTCGCTTCCAGATCGTGAAAAGCGATGAGCGCAAGGGTCGTGTGCCGGCGGCCGATGCGGGAGCGGCCGGGGTCGCTCATCGGGGGGGACCGGCGCGGGACAGCAGATCCGCGAAGCCGTAGTTGACGCTGGTCGCCCCGAAGTCCGGCTCCCGTCGGAAGGGCCTGCGGAGGTAGTGAACGCGATGCCCTCCTTGCTGCAGGAACTCCACGACGGCCAGGACGAAGTCGTCCGGCTTGTTCAGAGAGAAAAGGATTTCGTTCCGGGTGACCGTGACCGCAGGCGCTCCCTCCACGCGCCCCTTCACTTCGATGAACCGGAGCTTGCCGGTCTCGGGCACCCGGCTCTCGATGTCGTATCCCAGCTTCTCGAACTCCCGGTCGGTCGGCTCGAAGCCCATGCTGCGCTCCACATCCATGACGATGCGACGGGCTTTCGCGGCGATGGCCTGCGTGTCGGCGGTCAACGCTTCCTTGTTGATCCTGAGGCCCGCGATCCTGTCGAGCAAACCCTTGGGCACGACCAGCATCCCGCTCAGCACGCTAGGCGGCCCCGCCGAGATGCGCCGCTGCAGAGTCAGCTCGTCCAGCCGTCGCGCGAGCCTGGCCTGAAGCCGGTCGGCCCTTCTGGCCGCCTCACGGGAGCTGAGCCGGGCATGGGTCCGTCCGCCCTTCTCTTCGAGCCTGAGGGTCTCGGCACGGTGGTCCCAGTGCGAGATCTCCTTGGTGAGCCGCTCCTTCACGGCGGCTTCGGTCCTGTCGATCGCCGGCGTTCTGGCATCGCGGATTTCAGCCGTGTGCTCGGCCGCCGCGGTCCCGGCCGCGTAAGCCTCCGCCTTGCCCTCGAGCTTCCGGTCGATCCAGGCACACTCCGGACGACCCAGGATCTCGTCGGGCCGGGGCTCGTCTGCTTGGAGCGGCCGGAAATCGAGGTAGGGCGCGTACCGCACGTGCCCCCGCACGCCTTCCGGACCGAGGTCGAGGTAGATCATCCGCTTCGAGATGATCCGGTCGGGGTCTCGATCTCTGGGGCCGGATTCCCCGGTGCCGTTTCGTGTCGGCAGCGCGTCGCGGACGGCGTGCTCCAGGCAGAGGAGCACATGCGGCTCCGCGCCGTGGTCGCGGTCGTCGACCAGCACCGCACCGCGCTTGAGGAGGGCACGGTGCCGTTCAAGGGTCAGGTCGAGCACGGCGTCGAGCAGCGGGTGTCCGGGACAGACGAAGGCCGCCTGCGGCCGTCCCGGCGGCGCCACGAGGGACTTCTCGAAGGCAATCCGCTCGTAGCGGACGGGAACCGGCTCTTTCGTCCCCAGCCCGCGGGCGCGCCTTCGCACCGCGGTCGGCACCCTCGATATCTGATACCGCCTCGGCTCACGCTGCTTGGCCCAGCCGCCCAGCTGCTTGAAGGCCTCCAGGAAGAACGACTCGACGAAGTGGGGCTGCAGGCGTCTTGCGTCCGCGCGTTCCATCTCCTCTCGGACCGCGTGCAGCCGGCTGGTGTCCATCGTGTCCTGAGCCAGCGCGTGCTGGTGGATAAGGCGGCGAAGCCCGTCCCGGTCCAGCGCGTCGCTGACGACGGTGTCGAGATGGGCCCGGACCTCCGGCTGCTCCCCGAACCGAATCGCCTTGACCAGCAGGTCCTTCAACGACCGGTCCTCGAACTGGACCTGCCCCAGTACGTCGAACACCTGGCCGCCCAGCGCCCGCCGTTCGGTTTCCAGCTTGTCCAGCAGCGTGCGGTAGACCTTGCCTTCGCGGGTGTCCTGAGCTAGGAGGTTCCAGAGGTGGCACACTTCGGTCTGGCCGATGCGGTGGATGCGCCCGAAGCGCTGCTCGAGGCGGTTGGGGTTCCACGGCAGGTCGTAGTTCACCATCAGGTGGGCGCGCTGCAGGTTGATCCCTTCGCCCGCTGCGTCGGTGGCCAGCAGCACCCTGACTTCGGGGTCGTGACGGAACGCCTCCTGCGCCTTCAGACGGTCGCGCCGGTTCAGCCCGCCGTGGATGACGACGACGGCGGCGGAGCGGCCGATCAGCGTGGTGATGCGGTCGTGCAGGTAGTAGAGGGTGTCCCTGTGCTCGGTGAACACGACGAGTTTCTGACCCGGAGAGGGCTGCGGAGGCGGGACTTCTCCCGCTTCGTAGTCAGTCGCGGGTTCCTTGACGCGGGAGGCCAGCCCGGCGGGCGTGAAGATCATGTTCAGAAGACCGGCCAGCTCCCGCCATTTGGTGTCGTCGCCTCGCTGCAGCACCTCGCGGGCCAGCCGTTCAAGCCCGCGCAGGGTGTCGATTTCCGCCCGCAGCTCGTCGCTCGACCGCGCGGCCGTGGCTTGGTCCAGCACCTGGGCCGCCGCTGTCTCCGCCTCGTCCTCGGGGGCGTCCTCAAGGTCCTCGATGTCCTCCAGGTCAAGCTCGGGACTGCCGAAGAAGAGCGAGGTGCCGGCGGGCGTGCCGCGGGTGGTGCCGCCGGGGGTGCCGCGGACGGTGCCGCGGAGGATGTGCTCCATCTCCTGAAGCCGGGCTTGCAGGCGCTCGCGTCGTCGGCGCAAGGACCGGTGGATGGCTCGGGGCGACGAGGCGAGACGGCGTTGGAGAATCGTCAGGGCGAACCCGATGGTCGTCCGCTTTTTGCCCCCCAGGGCGTCCGCGCGATTGAACTCCTGCTTCACATATCGGGTGACCGCGTTGTAGAGCGCGGCCTCGGCCTCGGAGAGCCGGTACGGGACGGTGTAGGCCCGTCGCATCGGGAAGAGCGGGGTGCCGTCGAACTTCAGCAGCTTTTCCTTGACCATGCGGCGCATCAGGTCCGAAGTGTCGGCACGGTGAACGCCTGCGCGGAAGCGGCCCTCGAACCGGTCGCCGTCGAGCAACGCCATGAAGAGCTGGAAGTCGTCCTCCTTGCCGTTGTGGGGCGTCGCCGTCATGAGGAGGAAGTGGCGCGTGAGGCGGCCGAGGAGCTGCCCCAGCCGGTAGCGTTTCGTGTACTTGATCTTCCGGCCGAACCAGGCGGCCGACATCTTGTGGGCTTCGTCGCACACCACGAGGTCCCACCGGCAGTCGGGGGCCTGAAGCAGCTCCTGGACTTCCTCGTTGCGCGAGAGCATGTCGAGACGTGCGATCACCAGGTCGTTCTTCTCGAACCAGTTGTCCGGTCGCGCCGCCAGGAGCTTCTCGGTGGTGTAGACGGCGAACGGGAGCTGGAAACGGCGCTCCAGCTCGTCCTGCCACTGCTCGGCGAGGCTGCCCGGGCAAACGACCAGACAGCGCTCGAGATCGCTCCGGGCGATCAGCTCCTTCATGAGCAGCCCCGCCATGATCGTCTTGCCGCTGCCCGGATCGTCGGCGAGGAGGAAGCGGAGGGGCTGGCGGGGGAGCATCGCCTCGTAGACGGCCGTGATCTGGTGGGGCAGGGGTTCGACGAGCGATGTGTGGACTGCGAGGAGAGGGTCGAAGAGGTGGGCGAGTCGGATGCGCAGGGCCTCGGAGACGAGGCGGAAGAGCGCGCCGTCGGCATCGAAGGTCCAGGGAGGCGGCGCTTGGGAAGGGTCTTCGCGCTTCATTGGGTGGATTCGTCCGGGCTGGCGAGATGCTGTGGGGATGCGGCTTCTGGAGGTGCGGCGATTGACCGGGTTACCGGCACCAACGAAGATAGGGAGTGCGGTGGAAGCTGTCGCGTGACGAGGTCATGGCGGTTTCGGTTGCCATGTTACTACACTACACAGTCGGAATGGTGGTGGCTGAGTGAGTTGATTTGCTACCGTAAGGAGGTGGCGTGATGATCAGGACAGCAAGCAGCGATCCCAAATGGCCCTACCCGGGCGCTCGCTGGTGGAAGTTTGACCTTCACACCCATACGCCGGCCTCGGTGGACGGAAGAGGCTCGGATTCGGCATCGTCAGTGCCAGTCACTCCAAGGGATTGGTTGCTCCGTTTCATGCGCGCCGAAGTGGATTGTGTGGCAGTGACCGACCATAACTCCGGTGCCTGGATAGACAAGCTCAAAGCGGCGCTCGTGGAGATGGAGGAGGAGGACCATCCCAGCTTTCGGCCACTGCATCTGTTCCCCGGTGTCGAGCTCTCCGTCAACGGCGGGTTTCACCTCTTGGCAATCTTCGGACCGGAGACCACCACATCCGACATAGATTCCCTCTTGGGCTCGGTGAAGTACGACGGCACAAAGGGCGACAGCGATGGAGTCACCCGGAAATCTGCCGTCGAGGTGGTGGAATCGATTGTGAGTGCCGGTGGCATTCCGATCCCGGCCCACGCGAGTCGAAGAAAGGGACTGCTTCGTCTGAAGGAGGGAAATGGCGTAATAACCGAGATCGATTCCAAGACCGTGGCCCAGGTTCTTGGGGTGGAGGATATCCTTGCGATGGAAACCGTGGATCTCGGTGCTAGAAAGCCCGGGATATTCGGGCAACTCAACATCAGATGGGCCGAAGTCCTAGGATCCGACTTCCACCCACCATACCGAAAAGGCCAAGACCGGTATCCAGGCTCTCATTATACGTGGGTGAAGATGGCGGGTACTCCTTCGCTTGATGGTTTGCGGCTGGCCCTGCTGGATGGAGCTCGGTTCTCGATTCGGCGCAGCGATGAGGGGGCCATCGACCCGTTCGTCGTCCCACAACACTTCATCGAGTCGATTCAGGTCAGCGATGCTCGCTACATGGGACGTGTCCAATCATCGGAGCTTCGCTTCAGCCCCATGCTTAATGCAATCGTGGGTGGACGCGGCACTGGCAAGTCTACGGTCGTCCACGCGTTGAGGCTTGCGGCCCGACGGGAAGGGGACATCCTGAGCTTGAAAGAGGACAGCATCCCGTACTCCACCTTCGTGCGGTTCAACAGAGTGTACAGGAGCCGGGTCGACGATGGTGCGTTGACGGACCGTACGAAAATCCAATGGATTGTCATCCGGGACGGAATCCGCCATCGGGTCACTTGGCGATCCAATGGAAGTCCGGCTGCACTCCAGGTCGAGGATCAAGCACCGGGCGGGGGCTGGGTCAGTTCCTCCTCACAGTCCGTCACGCCGCGGCGTTTCCCGGTACGGATCTTCAGTCAGGGACAGATCGCCGAACTGGCAGGTGGGAGTCGGCCTGCACTGCTGCCGTTGATCGACGAGGCTGCAGGTGCATCAAAGCTCCATGGACAACTGCGGGAAGCGATAAGCGGGTTCTTCACGTCCAAGGCACGAGTTCGCGAACTGGATGGCCAACTGGCTCGCGAGGATGACCTTGTTGTGGGTTTGGAGGACGTTGAACGCAAGCTGAAGCGCTTTGAAGTAAGTAATCACTCCACGATCCTCAGGGCCTACCGAACTCGTGCCCGGCAAGACAGGGAGGCGGACCGCCAATTCACTGGGGCCCAAGATGTGGCTCGACGCATTGCGACGCTAGCGAGCGAAATCGAACTGGAAGACCTGCCCGAGGATATTGCCACTGGTACATATGAGGCGGACAGGGACTACCTGCGGGTAATGAAGGCATTAAGTACAGCCGTCGATATTGCAGTGGATGAACTACGGAGTACGGCAGCCCGCGTGCGCGAATCCTCGGAAAGCCATCAGGAGGTCTTGTCGCGTAGCTCTTGGAAGGAAGCGCTGGACCAAGCGAGCGCCGACTATGAGCGGCTCGTCCGGGAGCTACAGTCTGAGGGGGTCGCCGACCCGACCGAGTACGGGCAGCTGGTTCAGGAGCGCCAGCAGATAACGCGGGCCCTTAAGGTTCTCGAGTCGAAGAAGAACGAGCGCAACCGTCGGGTAGCCGAGTCCAAGGGGCATCGTCGGAAGGTCCAGAAGGCACGCCGTGCAGTCAGCAAGGCCCGTGAACGATTCCTTGCCGAGGCACTGGCGCAAAACGATTTCGTGCGGATTTCGGTCCGGCGGTATGGTGATGACGCCCGTATGATCGAGCGGTCGCTGCGGGAAGCACTGGGCGTGGTGGACGATCGCTTTGCGAGTGACATCCTCGTATACGAGAATGGGCGGCCGAAAGGCATCGTTGCGACCTTGCTGCGGAATCTGCCGACGGACCCGTCACAACGCGGGACGGAGCTGGAGGATCGGCTCGAGAAGCTCAAGGGCCGCTTCGAGTCTGCTTGCTTGAGCGGGCGTGTATTCGGAGGTCACTTCAACAACTACTTGAAGCGAGAATACGAACGGGATCCGGCATTCCTCGACCGGTTATGGGCGTGGTTTCCAGAGGACGGACTTGACGTGGAATACAGTCGGCAGGGCGATGGCAGAGATTTTCGGCCGATCGGGCAAGCATCAGCCGGGCAGCGATCCGCCGCCATGCTGGCCTTTCTCTTGGCCTACGGAGCGGAACCGCTCGTGCTCGATCAGCCCGAAGATGACTTGGATAACCACCTGATCTATGACCTTGTGGTGCGCCAGATTCGCGAGAACAAGCTGAGAAGACAGATTATCGTGGTGACTCACAACCCCAACATCGTCGTGAACGGGGATGCCGAGATGCTGCACGCGATGGAGTTCAGGAACGGCCAGTGCATGGTCTCGGGGGCGGGAAGTCTACAGGACCGGGAGATCCGTGACGAAGTCTGCCGGGTGATGGAAGGAGGTCGCGAGGCGTTCGAGTCACGCTACCGTCGCTTGAGACCGGAGTCGGCCAGTGTTTGACAGCAATAAGGAGCTCCTAGACAAGATTCGTCTCGGTGAGAGCACGTATCTGGAACTCAAGGAAGTGAGGTTCAAGAAGAACCGGGTGGCGGGACCTGCCGCGAGGGATCTAGCGAATGAGCTCGCGGCCTTCGCCAACAGCCATGGCGGTGTCTGTGTGCTCGGTGTGAGCGACGAGCCCCGAGATGTCGTGGGAATCCCGCTTCACCGACTTGACAGTGTGGTCGGTCATGTGCGTCATGCCTGCTCGCAACTCGTTGAACCACGCCTCAACCCTATAGTTGACCGGCTATGGTTGCCGAGCATAACGGGCGAGGAGTTGGCGGTGATAAAGGTGGAGGTGAGACGGAGTCTCTTCGTACACCGGAGTCCGGCGGGCTATCTCCATCGGGTGGCCGATGAAAAGCGCGCGATGTCTCCGGAGTATCTGACGAGACTGTTCCAACAACGAAGTCAGACCCGGATAATTCGGTTCGACGAACAGGTAGTGTCCGACGCCACACCCGAGGTTCTTGCTCCAGACCTCTGGGAGCGGTTTCGCACTCCGAGGACTCGGGACAAGGGGGATGCCCTGCTATCGAAGTTGCGGATGATCCGCAAGGACGACGATGGCGTATCGCGGCCGACGGTTGCTGGGGTGCTGATGGCAGCGCGTGACTCTCGCCGTTGGCTGCCGAACGCGTTCATTCAGGCCGTGGCCTACAGAGGTGACCGGGCACGCCCAAGGGGGGACAGAGAGACCTACCAACTGGATGCGGCCGATGTTTATGGGCCACTGGACAAGCAGGTGGAGGAGGCATGCCGGTTCGTGGCGAGGAACATGAAGGTGGCTGCATTCAAGCATCTGGGGCGCGTCGACCGGCCGCAGTTCGACATGACTGCCGTGTTCGAAGCGGTCGTCAATGCGGTCGCACACCGGGACTATTCGATCCACGGCTCCAAGATACGCCTGCGGCTGTTCGCGAACCGCTTGGAGCTGTACTCTCCCGGTGCGCTCCCAAACACGCTGGAGCCAGAGAACCTGCTTCACATCCAGTCGTCGCGAAACGAAGTCCTGAGCAGTCTCCTCGCCAAGTGTCCGATGCCTTCGGAGATTCCGTGGCTGGCCACTGACCGCAGGACGCTGATGGACAAGCGCGGTGAGGGGATGCGAATCATCGTGGAGAACAGTCTTGAGTCGTCGGGCCGGGTACCCGATTACGGCATGATCGGCAGCTCCGAATTTCTCGTCACGATCCATGCGCCCCCGGAGGCGTCAGGGGAGCCGACATAGGCTGCTCCACGGGGCACGCTCTACACGCACCCGCAGTTCCCCCCGGAGTGTGCTCGGACAACCCTCCACTCCCGATCCACCTGCCGAGAGCTCTTCGACGTTGCCCTCGGCGCGGTCATCTTCTATAATGTAATGTTCGCCATGGAGCTACGCAGTTGGAGGAACCAAATGACAGATCAAATCACCGTGTCGGTCGACACTGACGTTGCCGAATTTTACCGCTCGACGTCCGACAGTGAGCGTCGTAAACTGGATTTGCTGGTCAATCTGCGCTTGCGCGAGGCGACGAAGTCTCCCAAGTCGCTTCGGGACATCATGCGGGAAATGAGTCGCGACGCGCAGCGGCGCGGTCTGACTCCAGAGATATTGCAGTCCATCCTGGATGAGAAGTGACCCGGGTCGTATTCGACACGAACGTCATTGTCAGTGCGGCGCTCTTTGACAACTCCGTTCCAGGACAGGCATTCGTTCGGGCATTGCGTTCCGCAACGATTCTCATCTCCCGTGCACTCGTGGAAGAGCTGGGCGCTGTTCTCGCGCGTGACAGATTTGACCGGTATGTCTCGCGCGAGATTCGCTTGGATTTTCTCGAATCCTTGGTGAGGGAATCCGAACTGATCACCATCACGGAGTTCGTCCACGTATGCCGCGATCCAAAAGACGATCATGTTCTCGATCTGGCGATCAATGGAAACGCAGAAGCGATTGTCACAGGTGATAACGACCTGCTTGTTCTGAATCCGTTTCGCGGTGTGCAGATCGTAACACCGGCTGAGTTTCTGGAGGGATAAGGTCATTTCTGTCAATCGGAAGTTCAGAAAGAACGAAGAGCGCTCACCGTGTTGCCCGCGCATGCCGCCTGTACAAGAAGGATTTCTCGCGGGCAAACAGATCAATCGAAATGTATACATATACACACACACATATATATATATATATATATGATATAAGCAAGGACCGACGCTATAGATTATAGGCATGAGGTGTTCTGGCCTCGTTTACGATCTAGCAGCCCGTGGATAAAGTCCGGTCTTCTACGCCTGCACAAGTTCTGCAGAAGCTGCTGGATTACAGGTGTACAAGGATCTCTGCCATGGAGGACGGCGATGGCGGTAGGCAGGCGGCGCAAGGCCGGGCAGGCGGAGTTGTTCGTGGCCACGGACAGGATTCGGGCGCTGGGCAACCCGTTCTACCGTGCTCTCGACAGGCTGCTGGAGAAGCACGGCTTCGATGCGTTCGCGGAGGAGACGTGCGGCGGGTTCTACGCGGAGCGGCGGGGGCGGCCGGGGATTCCGCCGGGGGTGTATTTCCGGATGCTGATGGTGGGATACCTGGAGGGCCTCGGCTCGGAGCGGGGCATCGCCTGGCGGTGCGCGGACTCGATTTCGCTGCGCGAGTTCCTGGGCTGCGGGCTGTCGAGGAATCCGCCGGAGCATTCCACGCTGTCGAAGACGCGGAAGCGGCTGAGCCTCGAGGCGCACACGGCGGTCTTCGGCTTCGTGCTCGAGCGGCTGATGGAAGCGGGGCTGCTGAAGGCGAAGACGCTGGGGGTGGACGCGACGACGCTCGAGGCGAACGCGGCGATGCGGACGATCGTGCGGCGCGAGGACGGAACCGGCTACGAGGAGTTCCTGGAGAAGCTGGCGAAGGCCTCGGGGATCGAGACGCCGACGCGGGAGGACTTGGCGAAGCTGGACCGGAAGCGTCCGAACAAGGCGTCGAACAAGGAATGGGAGCATCCGCACGACCCGGAGGCGCGGACCACGAAGATGAAGGACGGCCGGACGCGCCTGGCGCACAAGCTCGAACACGCCGTCGACATGGACACCGGAGCGGTGGTCGGCGTGACGGTGCAGACGATGGACGGCGGAGACACGGCGTCGCTGCCGGTGACGCTGGACGAGGCGGAGCAGCGGCTGGCGGAGGTGGGGGCGGAGGCCAAGGAGGTGGTGGCCGACAAGGGGTACCACTCGGACAAGACCATGACGGGCGTGAAGGACCGGGGGATGCGGAGCTGCGTGAGCGAGCCGAATCGCGGCCGCCGGAAGTGGAAGGGGAAGCGGGACGCCCGGAAGGCGGTCTACGCCAACCGGCGGCGGATCCGGGGGAACCGGGGCAGGCGGCTGCTGCAACGGCGCGGGGAGAAGGTGGAGCGGGCGTTCGCGCACATGCTCGAGACCGGCGGCATGCGCCGCGTCCACGTCCGGGGGCAGGAGAACATTCGAAAACGGATGCTGATCCACGCGGCGGCCTTCAACCTCGGACTTCTCATGCGCAAGCTGTACCGTGTCGGCACGCCGCGGAGCCTCCAGGGGCTCGCGACCGTGCAGACCGCGCTCGCGGACCGGGCCGCGACCGCTGTTTCGCCCGATTCTTCGCCGGTTTCGCCCCCGTACCGGCCTTCCAGGCCCGTCTGGGCCGCTTTTGCCCGTTATTGCCGGCTCTTCAGGCCGAAACGCCCGCCGTCGGCATCAAACTCTACCCTCCCGGCGTTGATTCCCTGCGCAAGTCCGGCGGCCTGGAAACCCATTTCTTCCACGGGCTGCTAGGCCACAATGGCTCATGCCGCTTTGCAGTACACAGACGACTCTTGGTCGGTTTGCATCTGGCGGCTTGGCCGCCGGGGCTTGATCGCGACGAGAAGCAACCACTCGTGGCGGGTGTATATGGCCATCCCCGGCCCGATGGCGGCCTGGGCGAGGTCGACGGGAGCGATGTTGCCGGACCGGAGGAGGTGGAGGGCCTTCGGGAGCTCGGCGCGGAGGGCGCCGAGGAACTCGCGCCGGGTGGCGAAGGGGGCGTCGGGGGGGCGGCGGCGGCAGACGAGGACGACGCTGGAGGCGAGGGCGTTGGTGCCGATGGCGGTCAAGCGCGCCCCCCGTTCGGTACGCATGGGCCAAGTGCCTGTGATTGCGAACCCAGTCTTGGATCACGGCGCTCCAAGAAAGTCTCCCAGCCGGTGCTGGCGGTGCCCTCCGATCCTCTTGCGCGTCTCCGACTGCTTGAATGCATAGTAGATCGTGACTGGGTAATGCCTTCGTGGGCCTGCTGCAGCAAGAAGGCCCCAGTGCGTCCTGGGTCATGCCAGCGAGAAAGAAAGCCTCCGCCGCCACTTTTGTGCCGTGCCGATACGGCGTGGCCACGAGCTCCTCCGCCTTCGGCACAGCCAAGGTCGCGAACAACTGCGGAAACACCGATCTCAACGAGCGGCGCAGCCAAACGTAGAAGAAGTCGGACAGGTCTGCGTACCCGATGTTGTCGTAATAGGGCGGGTCGGTGGAGATCACGCGGCCGCGAGACATGTCCTGTGTTCCAGCGTCTGCTTGAATCGCGTCGCCCGACACGGTTTTCGCAACGGACCTGAACGCTTTCGAGAATGCCTTGAAGATGCCATCAACGAAAACCGCCCAAGCACCGGATGCGTTGCCAAGAGGGTTGCCTTCGGCGTAATCCCAGATCATCGGGATAGCTTGTCGCCCGAAAACGTGTGGCGCACGGACACTGGGGGGCATCCCACCTGCATAGACTGTTCCCCAAGTCGGCTTGCTTGCTCACCGCGAACGCCAGATACACGCCCGCAGCCTCGGCGTACGCCCGCGCTCCGGCGCCGCCGTCGCGCAGCGGGCGGTCGTCGTCCGGAAGGCCCGCGGCCACCGCGTCACGCCGGATGCGACGCATCGCCTCGCCGACCAGAACGGAGAAGGTGGTCAGGGCGGCCAGCTGGCGGGGGGTGAAGAGGTCGCGCCACCGTAGCATCCCATATTGCTGAACACGGAATCCAAGCGCTTTCTCCGGCAGCCTCGTTTCCGGCACTCCTCGTGGCTGGGCGCTTCGTGCGATCGCTTCCATTTCTGGTGTGGGTGTCAGGTAAACGCGGCCGGGAGCCCCTTGGGCCACGATGGTCATCAGCCTGCTGCCCATTCGGCCCGCTCGCGCTTCAGCCCGCAGGTAGGCGAAGGGCATCGGAACTCCCGACATCATGCACAAAAACTCGCTGCCGCTGCCGCCGGACTTGGTCCCCCTTCGGCGGTCGGCGAGATCAGGCGGAGCTCCCGACTTCACCTCGAACCGGTATCCTCGCCCCTCAATCACCGGTTCGACGTACACCTCCTTCCCCTTCTTGGTGGACAGCATCCATGTGGACGCGAGCGGCACCTCGACATCGGCGAATGCCGGATTCGGACTCCGCACGGTGCGGGCCCACAGCCATGCGATCACCGCCAGCTTCCGGCCCTCGTACGGCCCGAGGTCGGAACGCTCGCGAACCATCGCCGACGTGACCTCCGCCTCCGGGTACAGGTGCCCGATGCGCTTCTCCGCTTCGTCCCGCATCCACTTCCCGTACCAGCGGATGTCTTCGGCCAGCCCGCGGGCCCCGCTCCACGTTGCCAACGCCAGTGCCTTCTCCCCTTCGCTGCTCCCTCGTGAATCCGGGTTGACCGGCGACCAGCCCGCGAACTTCGGCGGGATCTCGATCATCGCCTTGTTGATCAGAACGGCTACCGGGTTCAGGTCGCTCGCGTGCGCCTCGAGCCCGAGCCGCTGCGCCTCCAGCGGCAACGCCCCTCCGCCGGCAAACGGATCGTGGAAGGCCGGCAGCTGATTGGAATCGAACAGCTCCGGCGCACGGGGATGGTTCGTGTTATCCGCGCAGGCCCGCCGCCAGCTCCGCAGGATTTCCTCCCGCGCTTCGGCGAGCAATGCTTCGTTCGAGGTGTTTTCCCAAAGGACCAGCTGCTCCAGCATCCCGAAGAGCCGCTCACGCTCGAGTTCCTGAGCTTCCTTCGTGGGAAACCGTTCCAGGTCTTCGGAAGGATCGTCCACCATCTGAGCGAAGATCACGGCCCGCGCCGCCGCCAGCGGCCTGCGCGCCCACCACAGGTGCAGCGTGCTCGGATGGCCATGCCGAATGGACTTCTCCCGCCTTGACGCGGCGCTGATCGCGTCAAGCGGCAGAGCTACCTCGATCAGCTTCCTGCGGGTCACCGTCATGGGCGCATTCGATCCGTAGGAACGATTTCGTCAGGTCAAATCCCCGCGGACGGCGCGTCCGCGACCCTCGCGGATGCTCCACCCGCCATATCACAGGGAGGAGCATGATGTCCACCGATTCCCTCGGCAGCGGCAACACCGCCTGCGAGCCCGTCTTCTTCGAGGCGGTCGCGGAGGAGGTATTCCGAAGATACGGGCGTAGTTGGAAGCCTGCCACCCTCGCCGTGAACCGGAGCTATCTCCGCAATCAGATCATGCCCCGGTTCCTCGGACGGCCGGTCGCCGACATAACCCGGGGCGAAGTCATGCAGTGGTTCGGAGGGCTCCACGCCACTCCTGCGGCGGCCAACCGCTCGCTCCCGATCCTCTCGGTGATCATGCGGCAGGCGGAGGTCTACGGCTATAGGCCTCCGGAAAGCAACCCTTGCCGACTCATTCGGCGCTATAGAGAACCGCGGAGGGAGCGTTTTCTGAGCTCTGCCGAGATGCGTCGTCTGGGCCGGATCCTGGCGGCGCAGCAAGCCGCCGTGCCGCTCCAGGTGTCCATCGTCCGCCTGCTGATGCTGACGGGCTGCAGGCAGAGCGAGATCCGAACACTGCGCTGGGCCGACTACCGCGAGGGCCATCTCTTCCTGCGCGACAGCAAGACCGGACCCCGGACGGTGTGGCTGTCGTCGGCTGCGAGGAGCGTGATCGACCGGTTGTCCCGTACGGCGAACTTCGTCTTCCCTGCTCCCGACGGCTCCGGTCCCCTGTCGACCGAGATGCTGTACGGACCCTGGCGGCGCTTCCGCAGGGAGGCGGACCTGCCCGGCCTCCGTCTGCATGACCTTCGTCACACCTACGCGAGCTTCGCGCTGCGGCGCGGCGAATCGGTCGTGATGATCGGGCGTCTCCTGGGACACCGAGACCCGGACACCACCCTCAAGTACGTGCACTTCGGTCACGCGATGCTGACGGAGGCGGTCGAGAAGGTCGCCGAGGCTCTGGAGAGCTGAACGATGGCGGCACCGAGCTTCGAGGAATTCGTCTCGGGCCCTTGGACGACCGCTTGCTACGACCGCTGCAAGCCGTCGACCCGGCGCCGCATGGACAGCGCGCTCCGCGCCCAGCTGCTCCCCAGCTTCGGGCATCGGCGGCTGGACGAGATCGACCGGTCCACCGTGCTCGAGTGGTTCGACCGCTACAGCGAGACCGCACCGGCCGGGGCGAACCGCACGCTGGACATTCTGCGGCAGGTATGCAGCTACGCAATCGAGTGCGGTCACCTCGACTCGAATCCGACCCGCGGCGTGAGGCACAATCCGAGGCCGAAGATCACCCGCTTCCTGACCCGAGACGAGGTGGCGCGCGTCCACGCCGTGCTCGACGCCCACCGAGGTCGCGGGTCGGGCCGGCAGCAGGCGGACATCATCCGGCTCCTGTTGCTGACGGGGTGCCGCAAGAGCGAGCTGCTGCTCCTGCGCTGGAAGGAGGTGGACGGCGACGTGCTGCGCTTGGCCGAAAGCAAGACGGGACCGCGCACGGTGTTTCTCAGCAGGGCGGCCCGGACCGTTCTGGGCCGGCAGCCGCGCACGGACAGCCCGTACGTCTTCCCGTCGCTGGGGGATGGATCGAAACCCCGCTCCAGCGAACTGTCGCTGTGGCGCAAGGTGCGCCGCGAGGCGCGGATCGAGGATGTCCGCCTGCACGATCTCCGCCACACCTTCGCGAGTCATGCGGCGATGCGCCGGGTGCCTCTGCCGGTCCTGTCCCGTCTTCTGGGGCACAGCCGCGACCGCATGGCGCTTCGCTACGCGCATGTCGGCGACCGGGAAGCGGCGGATGCCGCCGAGCGGATCGGGTCGGCCATCGCGGAACTGTTGGAGTGACCGCCAGGTCGCGCCTGGGCGCGTTGTCGGCCACTCGACGAGCGTTCTCGACGCTCTTGCCCGCCCCGCCCGCCTCGTCCGATTTTACGCCATGCGAAAGTTCAACACCGCGGGGCCGATCCGGCCCGCGCGCCACTACCACATCCCGCCGCTCGACCGCATCAATCTCCCGGAAGTGCTCGAACTCATCCGGGACGAGCGCTACTTCGTGCTGCACGCGCCACGGCAGACGGGAAAGACATCGGCTCTACTGGCGCTGCGTGATCTGCTGAACGCCGGCAGCACGGGCGAGTACCGCTGCGCCTACATCAATGTCGAGCCAGCACAGACCGCGCGCGAGGATGTGGGACGGGCGATGGGCGCGATTGCGTCGCAGATCGCCCGGGAAGCGAAATACACGCTGAACGACTCTGCCACGGCCGAAGCCGCGGAGGCGCTCGACACCACCCGGCGTCCAGACGATGCGCTCGGCACTCTTCTGGAGGGCTGGACGAGGGCCGCGCCAGCGCCGCTGATCCTTCTGATCGACGAGATCGACGCGTTGGTAGGCGACACGCTGGTGTCGGTGCTTCGGCAGCTGCGGGCAGGCTACGTGCGCCGTCCCGAGGGATTTCCGCAGAGCGTGGTGCTGTGCGGAGTACGGGACATGCGCGACTACCGCATCCGAGCCAGTTCGGAGAAGGAAGTCATCACGGGCGGCAGCGCCTTCAACATCAAGGCCAAGTCACTTCGGATGGGGGACTTCGGCCGCGCCGAGGTCGAGGATCTGCTGGGGCAGCACACCGCCGAGACCGGCCAGGGATTTGCGCCCGCGGCTGTGCAGGCCGTGTGGGAGCAGACTCGCGGGCAACCGTGGCTGGTCAACGCGCTTGCGTTGGAGATCTGCTTCTCGGCGGGAATGCCGAGGGAGCCCGGGAGATCCTTCTCCGAGCGCAATGTCTTCGAGGCGCGCGAGGCGCTCATCCTGCGCCGGGACACGCACCTCGACCAGCTGGCCGACAAGCTCCGTGAACCGCGCGTACGACGGGTGATCGAGCCGCTGCTCGGTGGCGGAGACGCCGGGTACAGCGACCGCGACTTCGAGTACGTACGCGATCTGGGGCTGGTCTCACCGGGCCGCACGTTGCGGGTGGCGAACCCCATCTACGGCGAGGTGCTCCCGCGGCAGCTGACATGGGTTCTTCAGCACGAAATCACGCCGCAGGAGACCGCGTGGTACGTGCACCCCGACGGCGGCCTCGACATCGACGGACTGCTTTCCGCCTTCCAGGATTTCTTCCGGCAGAACTCGGAGCACTGGATCCGGCGCGCCCAGTACACCGAGGCCGGTCCGCAGCTCGTGCTTCAGGCGTTTCTGCATCGCGTCGTGAACGCCGCCGGCCGGATCGAGCGGGAGTACGCTCTGGGGATCCGCCGGGTGGACTTGCTGATCGTCTGGCCGCGGGAAGGGGGCCGAGAGGACCGGATCGTGGTCGAGTGCAAGCTCGTCAAGGAGGGCCGCTCCCTCTCGCGAACGGTCGAAGAGGGACTCGAACAGACGAAGCGGTACATGGACATCAGCGGGACCGGCATCGGCCACCTCGTCGTCTTCGACATGCGCCCGGGGAGGAGCTGGGCGGAGAGGATCTACCGGCAGGAACAGGGCCGGAAGGACGCCCGGATCACGGTCTGGGGGGCCTGACCGAATGGCCGGACCCTCAGCGCTGGTAGATTGCGATCCGACGACTCCTGCGCGGTTTCACAGCGGCCGTGCTTCTTCCATGACACGGTCGCGCAGCAGCGATGCTGCGAGTACGGAAACGATGGGTTTGTGAACGTGGAGCAAAAGGGCGTGCTGGGTGGGAAGAGCGCGGTCGAAGGTCAGGCCTAGGTCGCGCCCGAGCGCGTTGCCGGCCACGCGGCAAGCGTTCTTGACATGCTTGCTCCCCCAGCCCGCCTCGCCCACGTTTACTTACCATGCGAAAGTTCAACACCGCGGGGCCGATCCGGCCCGCGCGCCACTACCACATCCCGCCGCTCGACCGCATCAATCTCCCGGAAGTGCTCGAACTCATCCGGGACGAGCGTTACTTCGTGCTGCACGCGCCCCGGCAGACCGGCAAGACATCCGTCCTGCTCGCCCTGCGTGACCTGCTGAACGGCGGGAGCGCGGGCGAGTACCGCTGCGCCTACATCAATGTCGAGACCGCGCAGACCGCGCGGGAGGACGTGGGACGGGCGATGGGCGCGATTGCGTCGCAGATCGCCCGCGAAGCGAAATACACGCTGAACGACCCCGCCACGGCCGAAGCCGCGGAGGCGCTCGACACCACCCGGCGTCCGGACGACGCGCTCGGCGCTCTTCTGGAAAGCTGGACGAGGGCCGCCCAGGCACCGCTGGTCCTTCTGATCGACGAGGTCGACGCGTTGGTGGGCGACTCCTTGGTGTCGGTGCTTCGGCAGCTGCGTGCGGGCTACGTGCGCCGTCCCGAGGGATTTCCGCAGAGCGTGGTGCTGTGCGGGGTGCGGGACGTGCGCGACTACCGCATCCGAGCCAGTTCGGAGAAGGAAGTCATCACGGGCGGCAGCGCCTTCAACATCAAGGCCAAGTCGCTTCGGATGGGGGACTTCGGCCGCGCCGAGGTCGAGGATCTGCTGGGGCAGCACACCGCCGAGACCGGCCAGGGGTTTGCACCCGCGGCGGTGCAGGCCGTGTGGGAGCAGACTCGCGGGCAACCGTGGCTGGTCAACGCGCTCGCGTTGGAGATCTGCTTCTCGGCGGGAGTGCCGAGGGAGCCCGGGAGACCCTTCTCCGAGCGCGATGTCTCCGAGGCGCGCGAGGCGCTCATCCTGCGCCGGGACACGCACCTCGACCAGCTGGCCGACAAGCTGCGCGAACCGCGTGTGAGGCGCGTGATCGAGCCGTTGCTGAGCGGGGACGACGGGGAGTATTCCGACCGGGACCGGGAGTACGTGCGCGACCTGGGGCTGGTGGATCCGGATGCACCCTTGCGCTTCGCCAATCCCATCTACGGAGAAGTGGTGCCGCGGGAACTGACCTGGGTTCTTCAGGACGGAATTCGGCAGCGCCCGGCCTGGTATGTGGAAGCGTCGGGTCGTCTCGACCTCGACAAGCTGCTCGCGGCCTTCCAGGATTTCTTCCGGCAGAACTCGGAGCACTGGATCCGGCGAGCGCAGTACACGGAGGCCGGTCCGCAGCTCGTGCTTCAGGCGTTTCTGCATCGCGTCGTGAACGCCGCCGGCCGGATCGAGCGGGAGTACGCTCTGGGGAGCCGCCGGGTGGACTTGCTGATCGTCTGGCCGCGGGAAGGGGGTCGAGAGGACCGGATCGTGGTCGAGTGCAAACTCGTCAAGGAGGGCCGCTCCCTCTCGCGAACTGTCGAAGACGGACTCGAACAGACGAAGCGGTACATGGACATCAGCGGGACCGGCGTCGGCCATCTCGTCGTCTTCGACATGCGCCCGGGGAGGAGCTGGGCGGAGAGGATCTACCGGCAGGAACGGGGCCGGAAGGACGCCCGGATCACGGTCTGGGGAGCCTGACCGAATGGTTGGACCCTCAGCCGACGCAGACAAAGCCCGACGACGACGCAAACTCATAGAGGTTGCGTTGCCTCTCGATGCAATAAACGCCGCGTCAAGGCGCGAGAAGTCCATTCGGCACGGCCATCCCAGCACGCTGCACTTGTGGTGGGCGCGACGGCCGCTGGCGGCGGCGCGCGCGGTGATCTTCGCGCAGATGGTGGACGATCCGGCCGAGAACCCGGAGCGGTTTCCGACCGAGGAGGCCCAGCGTCGCGAGCGGCAAAGACTGTTCGGGCTCATCGAGCGGCTGGTGCGCTGGGAGAACACGACGGACCAGGAACTGCTTGCCGAAGCGCGCGCTGAGATCCTGCGCAGCTGGCGGAGGACTTGTAACGACAACTCGGAACACCCTCGCGCCGCGGAACTATTTGATCCCGAACATCTGCCCGCTTTCCACGATCCGTTCGCTGGCGGTGGGGCTTTGCCGCTGGAAGCGCAGCGGCTCGGTCTGGAGGCGCACGCCAGCGACCTGAACCCGGTGGCGGTCCTGATCAACAAGGCGATGATCGAGATCCCGCCGAAGTTTGCGGGCCGTATGCCGGTTCACGAGAGTGCTCGCCCGGGCGGAAAATCCGGTTCCAAATCGCTGATCGACCGCGAGTGGAGAGGTGCCCAAGGTCTCGCAGAGGATGTCAGGCACTACGGTAAATGGATGAGGGATGAGGCCAATAGACGGATCGGACATCTTTACCCAAAGGTGAAGGTCACCTCGGCGATGGTGCGGGAGCGTCCCGACCTGAAACCTTATGAAGGCCGGAAGCTGACGGTCATCGCGTGGCTGTGGGCGCGGACGGTGCGAAGCCCGAACCCGGCGTTCGGTGATGTCGATGTTCCTCTTGCGTCGACTTTCATGCTGTCGGCCAAGAAGGGTAAAGTGGCCTACGTCGAGCCGGTGACCGGCGGCCGCAACTATCGGTTCGAGGTTCGCGCCGGCCCGCCACGGGACTTGGCGGCCGCGAAGCGCGGCACGAAGCTGTCGCGCGGGGCGAACTTTCGCTGTGTGATGTCGGGTGCGCCGATGCCGCCGAAGTACATCAAGGCGGAGAGCATGGCCGAGCGTATGGGGTCGCGGCTGATGGCGGTCGTGGCGCAGGGAGACCGGGAGCGCCTATACCTGTCGCCGTCCGCTGAGCACGAATCAGCGGCAGGACGGGCAGAGCCGATGTGGAAGCCGGGCCTGCCCATGAATCGCGATACCCGCGATCTGGTGAGTGGTCGTGGTTATGGCTTCTTCACATGGGCCGACCTCTTCACCCCCCGCCAGCTGGCCGCCCTGACCACCTTCTCCGATCTGGTCGGCGAGGCGATGCGTCGCATCCGGCGTGACGCGGTGGCCGCGGGCCTTCCGGACGACGACCGCCCGCTGCGCGACGGCGGCGCCGGAGCGCGGGCGTATGCCGAGGCTGCGGGCGTGTATCTGGCGTTCGCGGTGAGATAAGCAAGCGCGGACTACTGGAGCACAATCTATGCTACGTGGGATGCCATTGCCGCGGTGACCGTGAGAAACACGTATGCGAGCGACAGGCTATCCCAATGGTCTGGGACTACGCCGAAGCCGCAACCACTCTTGGTTCTTTCGCATCTGGTAGCTGGGGAACACTCATCGTTGATGGCATGGTAAAGTCATTCATCGAAAGCATTCTGGTCCGTTGCGAAAACGGTGTCACGGCTACGCGACGTCAAGCTGACGATGCGACGACACAGGATCATGTCGAGACATGCTGTCGTGATCTCCACGGATCCTCCCTACTACGACAACATCGGCTACGCCGACCTGTCGGACTTACTTCTATGTTTGGCTTCGCCGCTGCAATCAGAGCCGGTGTTCCCGCACTTATTCGCAACCTGTCGCCGTGCCGAAGGAAGAAGAGCTCGTGGCCACGCCATATCGGCACGGCACCAAAGAAGCCGCAAATGCCTTCTTTCTTGATGGCATGACCCAGGACGCACTGCGCCTTCTTGCCGCACAGGCGCACGAAGGTTACCCTGTGACCATCTACTACGCCTTCAAACAATCGGAGACGAAAAGAGGCAAGGGCACGGCAAGCACGGGGTGGGAGACGTTCCTGAGCGCCGTGATCCAATCCGGCTTCGCGATCACGGGGACATGGCCCGTCCGTACCGAACGGGGGGCGCGCTTGACCGCCATCGGCACCAACGCCCTCGCCTCCAGCGTCGTCCTCGTCTGCCGCCGCCGCCCCCCCGACGCCCCCTTCGCCACCCGGCGCGAGTTCCTCGGCGCCCTCCGCGCCGAGCTCCCGAAGGCCCTCCACCTCCTCCGGTCCGGCAACATCGCTCCCGTCGACCTCGCCCAGGCCGCCATCGGGCCGGGGATGGCCACATACACCCGCCACGGGAAGGTGCTCGACGCCAACGGGAAGCCGATGCGGGTCCGCGAAGCCCTGGCCATGATCAACCAGATCCTCGACGAGTCGCTGGCCGAGCAGGAAGGCGACTTCGACGCCGACACCCGGTGGGCTCTTGCGTGGTTTGAGGAACATGGCTTCAAGGAGGGCGATTTCGGGGTGGCGGAAACGCTGTCCAAGGCGAAGAACACCAGTGTGGACGGGTTGGTGGAGGCCGGAATACTTGCGAGTCGCGCGGGCAAGGTTCGCCTGCTGCGGCCTTCCGAGCTGCCCTCCAAGTGGGATCCCTCTTCGGATGACCGCCTCACGACCTGGGAGATGGTCCACCACCTGATTCGGCTTCTCGAAACCGGTGAAGAGTCGGCATCCAACCTCCTCAGGCGCCTCGGCGGCGTCGCCGATGTCGCGCGCGATTTGGCCTACAGGCTCTATTCAATCGCCGAACGGAAGAAGCGGGCCAAGGAGGCGCTCCAGTACAACAGCTTGGTCGGCAGCTGGGCGGAGATCAAGCGGATGGCCGGCGCGGAGGCCCCGACCGAGCAGACGGAGCTGTTGTGAGCAGCCGACCGGCGGCAGAGCCCGAGGGATAAGCGATGCACATTGAGAACATCAAGATACGGAACTACCGGTTGTTTCGCCGCGCGGAGCTGCTGAAGCTGCCTCGGCTCACCATCGTCGTGGGGGCGAACGGGTCGGGGAAATCCACGCTCTTCGATGTGTTCACTTTCCTCAAGGATGCCTTGACCCACAATGTTGGGGCTGCCGTGGCGCGACGCGGCGGCTTTCGGGAGCTGGTCTCGCGGGGTAGCGAGGGGCCGATCGAGATCACGGTTCAGTTCCGGGAGAGCGGCGGACGGCTCGCGACGTATATCTTGCAGATTGCCGGTCAGAATGGACCGGTCGTTGTGACCCGCGAGGTGCTTCGCTACAGGCGGGGGCAATACGGAAAGCCTTGGCATTTCGTCGACTTCAGAAGCGGCGCGGGATATGCCATCACCAACGAGTCGGTCTACGGGCAGGAGGGCGTCGAGGAGGAGCGGGAAGAATTCAAGCTGGACGACCCGGGTGTTCTGGCCATCAAGGGGCTGGGACAGTTTCAACGGTTCCGGGTGGTGTCGGAGTTCCGAAGTATGATCGAGAACTGGCACATTTCGGATTTCCATATCTCGGACGCACGACCCAGCGTGGAAGCGGGATACGCGGAGCACCTGTCCACCAGAGGCGACAACGTGGCGCAGGTCGCGCAGTACCTCTACCAGCATCACCCCGAGCGCTTCGACAAGGTGCTGCAGGCGATGAGCGCGCGAGTTCCCGGGGTCAGCAGAGTCGAGGCGAAGCCGACTGAAGACGGTCGGCTGGTGCTGCGCTTTCAGGACCACGCGTTCCGCGATCCGTTCATCGCCCGCTTTGTCAGCGATGGGACGATCAAGATGTTCGCCTACCTCGTCCTCCTCTATGACCCCAAGCCGCATCCGCTTCTCGCCGTCGAGGAGCCCGAGAACCAGCTGTACCCGGACCTCTTGCTGGAACTGGTCGAAGAGTTCCGGGACTATGCAAGGCGCGGCGGCCAGGTGTTCGTCTCGACACACTCGCCATTCTTCCTGAACGGGGCCGGACTGGACGAGGTCTTCTGGCTGGCCAAGGAAGACGGCTTCACCAAGGTGCGGCGGGCATCCGCCGACCAGCTGCTTAAGAGCTTGGTCGACGAGGGCGACAAGTTAGGCACGCTGTGGCGGCAGGGACTCTTCAACGGTGCGGGCCCACGATGAACCGAGTGGTCTTCCTGCTCGAAGAATACTCGATGAAAGCGCTTCTGGATGGACTCCTTCCGCGACTGTTCCCAGACCTGCTCTTTCAGTGTGTGCCCCACGACGGGAAAGGCGATCTGGAAAGGAGTATCCCCAGGAAGCTCCGAGCTTGGCGAGAGCCCGGAGTCCGCTTCGTGATCGTCAGAGACAACGACGGAGGGGACTGTATCGCCCTGAAGGAGTCCCTGCGGCAACTCTGCTCGGATCGGTCGGATGGCGACTACTTGATCCGCATTGCATGCCAAGAGCTTGAGGCTTGGTATCTGGGTGAGCCCGAGGCACTGGCCGAGGGATTCAAGAAAGAATCGCTGCGACGGATCGGCTCTCGGGCGCGCTTCCGAAATCCTGACGCAGTTCCGCATCCAGCGAAAGCACTAACCAAGTTGGTCCCTGAGTATCAGAAAGTTGCGGGTGCGCGTGTCTTGTCCCATCACCTCAGCCGAGCGCGGAATCGTTCACCGAGCTTTCAAGCGATGCTCGAAGGTATTGAACGCTTCGCCCCCTCCCCCACCCACCACCACTGACCCATATGGCCACTACCAATCACGAACGCGTCGGCAAGGCGATGGAGCTTCTCCGCACTGGCTCGGGCCCCTTCGTCGAGCGCGAAATCGCGACCGCACATCCTCCCAAGACCACTCCGGCACGCGAGACGCTGCGGTATCTGGACAAGCGCGAGCTCGCCATGAAACCCATCACGAAATGGGACACTCACGCCCTCCTCATGCTCATGTGGCGGGCTTGGAACGCGGTCTTCAGAACCACTCTGGGCGCTGCCGAACGCAGCTACGTGTCCGAGCTCCGCACCGCTCGGAACCGCTGGGCGCACCAGCAAAGCTTCAGCACCGACGACACTTACCGTGTCCTCGACTCGACGCACCGGCTGCTGACCGCAATCTCGGCGCCCGAGGCCGCAGAAGCGGAGAAGATGAAATCGGAGCTCCTCCGGCTTCGCTTCAACGAGCAGGCCCGGCAGGCGCGGCGCCACGGGGCCCAGACGGCCCTCAGGATCGGTGCCGCGTCGTCC